>NZ_JANADP010000001.1:4800000-8570000 GCF_024199945.1 Bradyrhizobium sp. CCGUVB4N
GGTGAGGCGATAGTTCTCGCTGAGGCTGATGGCACTCGCCAGGTTGAACGATTCATGCACCGGCAGGCCGCCGGGATAGGAGTGGTGGCCGGCGAATGCGCCGCCGGGTGCAGCTCCCCAGGCCATCGGCAGATGCGGGCAGGCGGTGCCGTCGTCGCGCAGCGGCGGAAACACGCCGGTCACCGCGCCGCCCGGGAATGCCTTGCCGTTGGCCTCGTTGATCAGCCCTTGGCTGGTCAGCTCGGCGATAATCTTTTCCTTGTCGGAGGCAGTGAGGTTAGCGCGATGGGCGACGCAGGTGTTCGGGTTGAACAGGGCGTCGCGGGTGGCGGCCTTCAGCTTGGCGTCGTCGATGGTGGCGATGACCTGCTCGATGCGCGCCAGAGCTGATGTCACCAGCGGCGATCGGGCGGCGAGCTCTCCTGCCGCCGCGTTGCCGGCTCCAAGCACGGTCTGGTCAACGGCCAAAGCCGGGGCGGAGGTTGCCAGCACGGCAGCGGCGACGACGGGAAGCATGAGGCGCATCAGCTGGTTCCTTCTGAAAAGACGCGCAGCGCTAGCATCGGACAATGACAGTCCGGTAACAGAAGGTGCCGCCGCTGTGGTTTCCCGAATTGCGGTGACGGTGCGCTTGACTCCGATGGCAGCACGAGTGTGAGTTGAGCGCACTGTCACCGTAAATCTATGGATGGCAACGTCAAATGGATTCAATGCTCATACCAACGAACCTGTGGCGGGCTACGACATGTTCAGGAACAGTTTGACGGCAGGGGTGGCGGCCTTGATGGCAGCGAGCATGATCGCGGCCGGTGCTGCGTGCGCGGCGCCGCTGAAAACCCGCGACGTCATCGAGCTATGGCCGGGCGGCGTGGGGCCGGGGTCGGAGAAGTCGCCGGCGCAGCTCACGGTTACCGAGCGCAGCAAGGTGGCGTACTGGCCCGATCGTATCGTCACCGGGATCACCAGGCCCAATCTCACCGCCTTCGTGCCTGACAAGCCCAACGGCACCGCGGTCATCGTGGCTCCCGGCGGCGCCTATTCCCGCATCGTGCTCGACAAGGAAGCCGCGGAGATGGCGCGCTGGCTCAATCCCTACGGCGTGACGGTGCTGCTGATGCAATACCGCTTGCCGGCGGAAGGCCATGTCGACGGCAAGGATGTTCCCTTGCAGGACGCGCAGCGTGCGATCCGCGTGGTGCGGCAGAATGCCGGGGAGTGGGGCCTTCAGCCCGACAGGATCGGCTTCCTCGGTGCATCCGCGGCGGGCCACATGGCGGCAAGCCTCGGCGCCCAGTTCGCCAAGAAGGTGTACGAACCGGTGGATGCGGCCGACAGCCTGTCCGCCCGTCCGGATTTGCTGCTGCTGCTGTATCCTGTCGTGTCGATGGACGACAAGCTGACCCATCTGGAATCGCGCACCAATTTGCTCGGCAAGGATCCTTCGCCGGAGCTGATCAAGGACTACTCGGCGGATCTGCACGTCACCAAAGAGGCGCCTCCGACATTCATCGTGGTCGCGAAGGACGATCCCGTGGTGCCGCCTGAGAACAGCATGCGCTATCACGACGCGCTGCAGAAGGCAGGCGTGTCCAGCGAACTCCATGCCTTCACGGAAGGCGGCCACGGCTTCGGCATCCGCGACGCGCGCCAACTGCCGGTCTCCGACTGGCCCAATCTGGCGGCGGCCTGGATGAAGGCGCGCGGCTACATCAAATAACAGATGAACCGGAAATGACGGTGACAGTGCTCCGTCACGTTATTCGCACAAGTAGCTGTTGCCAGAACACTCAACGTCTGGCTTAAATAGCCGTCATGCCATTTTGGTCGGAGATATCCATGCGCTTTCTTGTTTTGGTGATCGGTCTCGGCCTTGTGGTGGCGCCTGCTTCGGCGCAGCAGAAAACGACGAAGGCGTCCAAGGCGAAGACTTGCACGTACGAACAGTGTGTGGCCACAAACACTGGAAAAGGTTGGAGCAGCTCACAGGTGAGCGGCTGGTGCTCCGCCAATGCAGGCAAATGCCAATGATAGCGAGCCGCCCAAACTGGCGGCCTTCTCGTTGATGCCCCAAACAATTCAGCCCATCGGGGGCGGCTGGCACCAGGATCAGATGTACATGGTGCGGGATTAGGGATGATGCCGCACAAGGCGGTTCAATGCCCGACGCTAATCCTGTGCATGTGACGGGATCAATCGCTCTCCGTCTATTTCTCCTCCGCCGCGGTCGCTGTCGCCGGACCTTCGCCCATGATCAGCAGCACAGCGTCCTCGTCCTTGGCGCCGTCCCAATGCACCTGCTTGCCGGTGTGGGTGACGAAGCTGCCTGCGGGCATCGGCACGGTGCCGTTGTCAGGGTCGAATTTCGGGCCTGAGCCGACCCACCAGGTGCCTTGCAGGACCACGATGTAGCGGTCGTTCGGATGGAAGTGCGGGCGGCTGAAATGGTTGCCCTTGGTCCACTTGTTGTAGACCATGTAGAAGCCGGGCTTGTCGGGATTGCCGACCACCACGGCCGATTGCGCGCCGCGCGCGTCGACCGGGCCCCAGGGGATCTGGTCGGGCAATTTAAAGGTGACGGCGGCGGGATTGAGCTCGGCGGCGGAGCCGACGCTCAGCGTGCCGGCGAAAGCGAGCGGCAGCAGCAGAAGGCGCAGGGCGCGGCTGGTTGTCATGATGACCTCCCTTTTTTCAGTGCCGGTTGCTATGGCACCCCTGGGTTGCAGGAGATGCTAGCCGGTCCCGTCGCCACGGCAAAGCCACGGCGAGGCAAGGACACGCATGCGTGGTCTGCTGCAAGAACCGGCCGGCGAGGGGGCCGACAGTCGGCCTGATGAACCGGGATGGCGCTCAGGGCGACGAATGCCTGGAAACGAGGGCATTTCGCCGTGTCATGGTTCAAACGATATCTGATCAGCTTCCTGATCGCGGTGGTCTTTTTCGCCGGCTTCGATGCCTACAAGCGTCCGGGCGAGGATGCGCGTTTGGCGACCATCCTGGTCGCGTCTGCAGGCTGGCCTCTCTTCGCTGCGCTGGTCGTGGGCGGCGCCGTCGGCGACGCGGTGCACGCCATGAAGTACGGCAAGGCGGGATAAGCGGCCATGCTCGACGCCTTGCTCGGCTTGATCTTCGACATCGTCCTGAGCGCGATCGGGACCGTCATCGCCAAATTGTTCGGTGTGGCTGATGCCGCCGAGTTCGCGCCTGTCATCATCGGTCTCGGCTTTATCGGGATCGCCGTTGCTGCTGCCGTATGGGGGCACTGAAATTTGGGGACGTCGTGAAGACGATCACGCTGCTCGCGGCTCAATCGGCTCCGCTGAGCGGCGCGGCAGTCGTCGTGCTCTCGCGGCCGCAGGCTCGTCAGCTGTAGGCTTGAGAAAGGACGATCCAGATCCCGTAGGAGGCGCCAAGCAGGCCGAGCAGCCCGCTCACCATCACATAGAGATCGATCCCGAAGGTGCGGCGCATGATGGCCCTGTGCGCTGACCTATGGTTTGTCCACTCTCTCCTGGCGCGATGTGATCTGGCTGACATGCTCGAACACTCCGGACTCCCCTCGTGATGCAGCCTGAGCCTAACGCAAATTACCCGTTCCGCGTGTGAAGCGCCTCACGCATGTTCGTGGCATCTGGTTGCCCCACAAGCGTGACGCCGGTTACGGAGCGGGCGCGCCGATATCGGCACTCTCCGACGAAAGGAGTGTGTCATGCGATATGCCACGATCATCTTGTTTGTTCTCGCCGGCCTTCAGGCTGCGCGCGGCGGGTATCTCAGCGCCCCGCTTTTCATTATCCTGGCCTTGGGCGGCTGCGTTGGGGCGATCATGCTGAGGAAGGCGTGATGGATTTTTACGTCACCGCCATGTTCGAGCTCGCCGTCGAGTTGTTCTTCCACTTGCGGGCCAGGTTCAGGAGAAAGCCTGCCCTGGTAGGACGGCCGAGCGTGCCGCAGGTCACGCCGCGCTAGTTACGCGAAAAGCCGCCCATGGCATCGCCATGGACGGCTTGGCCTTGCCTTCAACGCTCATGACGATCTCCTGGTCTGGAGATGAGTCACTCCGCGCGACAGCCGAGTGTTCCTAAGCTGCGATCCGTTGCGCAACCTGGGCCGGCGTCGTCAGCAGTTTCAGCACTTCGGCATGCTCGAGATCGGGAACCGCGATGGCCGTGTGGCTGTAGGTCGCGTGCGCGCGCGACTTCGCGATTTTGTCCAGGATCTCTTTGCCTTTGATGACGTGGAGACCCATGCCGTCTCCGGACGGGAAGATCGCAAGCACCACGTCGTAGGCCCTGATAACGGTTCTGAGCGCCTCGGCCTTGTCTTCGGCGACATCGACAAAGACGCGAACATCGGCTGCGAGTTCACGCAGCTCGTCAAAATTCAGCACTGTGGGGGTACTCCAACGCAACAAGACTGATTTGGAGAGTGGCGGCGTTGGGTTACCAGAGTCTGAACAACATCCATCGAGATGAAAGTTTCACGATGAGGTGACGCCTCGTGTGGAAAACTCCGCGACGGGAACGCGGAGCCTTCTTGTGCGGCTTCAATCGCGCCAGCGCATCGGGAGCACGCCTTCATCTCGAAAACGGCCAAGGAAGCGGAAGCGATCGGCGTGCGGATTGCGGCGGGCTTCGATGGTGTTGCCGAGGACCTGCACGACATCGCCCGCGTCGTAAGCCGGCCAGGAGGGCAGGCCCGGCCCGTTGGGATCGCCTGATGTCGCGAAGTTCACCCAATAGTCCATCATCGTCTCCGAGAGTGCGCGGTCGGCTTCCGCCGGCGGTGTGGTGCTGCCGATCACCCGTTGCGGCGTCAGCGTGCCGAACACGAAGGGGATTTCGGTGACGTGCGAGGCGATCGGCGTGTAGGGCGAGGTGTAGTTGAAGTGATAGCCATAGACGGGGGCGCGACTGCTTGCCCGATGCAGCCGCAGCCACTGCCAGCATTGCTCGCCGACCACCATGTCGCCCGTGAGCGCGGCGGCGGATGCTTTTGCGCGTGCGTCGGTGTCGGCGGGATAGAGTGTCAGGAAATCCGCCAGCCGGTCCGTGCCGAACATGTCTTCGGCGGCGGCACGAAAGACTTGCGCGGAACGATGGGGTAGGGATTGCGACATGAAGGGGAATTCCTCCGCGCTGTTCCAGCCGGCCAGCAAGGGGATGTGCATCTGTTCGCCGCGCAGGAAGCGTCGCGCGGGCACGTCAGGCACGACGTAACGATCGATACTCGCCGAGAACGCCTGGCTGACGTGGTCGCGTTCAAAGTTCCAGGGCTCGGCTGCAATCAACTGCTCGGCCGGCATCGCGCGCAACGCGGCGATCGAGGCATCGCCTTGCCTTCGCGCGAAGGCGAGGCCGCGGGCGCGAGCCTCATTGAAAGTTTGTAGCGGCCCGCGCCGGCCATCCCAGAAGGCGCCGCTCTCGCCGATGGCCTTGTGGAACAGCCCGCGTGCCAGCGGCGACGCCATCAGAATCCCGACGGCCATGGCGCCGGCGGATTCGCCGAACAGGGTGACGTTGCCGGGGTCACCGCCGAACGCGGCGATGTTGGCTTTAACCCAGCGCAATGCGGCGAGTTGATCCTGCAGGCCGTAATTGCCTGACGGCGCCTGGGTATCGAGATCGGGATGGGCCAGAAAGCCGAAGACGCCGAGGCGATAGTTGAAGCTGACGACGACGACGCCCCTGGCCGCCAGGCGGCTTCCGTCGGTGGCGGGATTGGCCGAGGAGCCGAACTGAAAGCCGCCGCCGTGGATCCACACCATCACGGGGCGCTTCTCGTCAGCCTCTTGCGCCGCGGTCCAGACATTGAGGGTGAGGCAATCTTCATCGCGCGGTCCCGGGCGCGGATCATTCTCGAGCGACGAGAGCGATGCCGGGCCAAAGGCCAGCGCATCGCGCACGCCGCTCCACGGCGCCGGCGGCTGCGGCGCGCGCCAGCGCAACGGCCCGATCGGAGGTGCTGCATAGGGGATGCCTTTGAACGCGAGCACGCCACCGGCGTCGCGTGGCTCGCCGCGCACGAGGCCCGCTTGCGTGCGAATGGTCCGGCCCGACTGGGCTGCTTTGGAGATCATCGAGCCATGCACGGTCGCAACTCCTTGATGGGGGGCGAGGCGAGATCTAGCGGCTTTCCCGATGGGTGAATTTGTGCATAATTCCAATTGATCGCTAAAAAACGTCAATGATCAGACAGAAGCTCCAATACCCGCTCCAGTATCCCTGGCTCGACCTGGATGTGGACGACCGTGCCGCGCCGGTCATTGCCGTGCGCGTCGATGCCGGCGGGACCAAAGGCGAGGTGCCTGATCACAGCCATCGCAAGGGACAACTCGTGGTGTCGCTCGGCGGCGGCGTGACCTGCCGCGTTCCGAGCGGGCTGTGGATGGTGCCGCCGCATTGCGCGGTCTGGATTCCCGGCGACATGCCGCACAGCAATCGCGCGACGGCGAATGCGCGTCTGTTCTTCGTCTATATCGAGGCGGAGCTGGTCGGTCTGCCCGATCGCTGCTGCACCATTTCGATCTCGCCATTGCTGCGCGAGTTGATCGTCGCGCTGTCCGACGGCGCGCAGCATGACGAGGCGAGGCGGGAGCGCCTGATCGGCGTGCTGCTCGGCGAGTTGCCGCGCATGCCCGTGCAGCAATTGCATCTGCCGCTCTCGCGCGAGCCGCGGTTGAAACGCATCGGGACTGCCTTGGCGGACAATCCGGCGGACCGTCGCACGCTTTCGGAATGGGCCGATCATGTCGCGCTCAGCGAGAGCAGTCTTGCGCGGCTCGTCGCCAAGGAGACGGGGCTGACGTTTGGACGCTGGCGTCAGCAACTGCATCTGATCGTCGCGATCAGGGAGCTTGCTGCAGGCGCGAGCGTGCAGCAGGTCTCCGCCGATCTCGGCTATGAATCGGTCACGGCGTTCATCACGATGTTCAGGAAGGCGCTCGGCAAGCCGCCGGCCAAATATCTCAGCAGTGTGTCTCAGGAGACCTAGTCGCGCGCGAGCGAGGATGCATCCGCAGGGTTGGCGAAAAGCTTGGCGAACTCTCTAGGGATGCTGCGGAATTCGATTTGACGTCGCCGCACGTGGGGAATGTCCCGGCGGAAACATTACGGAACTCGGTCTGAACTGCGGCTTGCGTTTTCGGCCTCAATGGGTTCTAAGCCCGGCTGCTTCGTGGCCGACAGGCATGAACAGACGCGTGGCCCGCGTGGTTTTACCGCTTCCCGGATAAAGCCACGACGCAGCTCGTGCGCACCCAATTCAGAGGAAGTCCAGACATGGCAAAGATGACCAAGACCCAATTGATCGATGCAATTGCGGAAGGCACGCAGCTTGCGAAGAACGACGTGAAGTCGGTCATCGAGTACATGGCGACCGTCGGCTACAAGGAGCTCAACGAGTCCGGTGAGTTCGTTATTCCCGGTTTCGTGAAGATGTCGGTCGTCAACAAGCCTGCGACCGAAGCCCGCATGGGCGTCAATCCCTTCACCAAGGAGCCGATGCAGTTCGCTGCGAAGCCGGCGAGCAAGTCAGTCAAGGCTTCGCCGCTGAAGGTGGCCAAGGACTCGGTCTGATCCGGCGCCAGCGCGTCGTCTGCGTGCCAGCGGGCGACGTGATGTCGACCAGAAAGGGGAAAACCCCGCCTGGGGGAAGCGGGGTTTTCTGATGGGGGGTGAAGCTTGGGGGAAGCTTCATTGATTAGACGCGCCAGCGCTGAAAAAGTTCATCGCGCAAAGACGTGATCGTGCGCGTCGATCCCTCCAACTTCCCCGCAAGTCACCACCCGAATTTCAAAAAGAAAAACCCCGCGCTTGCGCACGGGGCTCTCTTGCTGACGGCGTTGGGATTTCAGCGCCTGGCCGTCAGCAGTGTGTCTAACTTAAGGTTGAAAATCCAAAAAGCAACAGCGCCGCGGTGACGGAGTATGATCGTCCATCGCGGCGCCGGCATCTGACTGGGCGCTGAAATCCCCAGCATCCATAGGTCCGTGGCGCGCCGAAAAGGTTCAACGCGACATCACAGGAAATTTCGCGCGAGGACTGGACTTTTTGTTCTCATTTTGTTCTAGTGAGTCTCCTGCTTTGGAGGTGACTCATGACCGTCGAAAAACAGCGCGAAGTGATCCGGCTCTGGAACCAGCTCAGGAAGGTCGAGGGCCCGGCCGCGGAAGAACTCCGCATCCAGATCCTGGAATGTTTCTCGGAGAAGGGCAGTTCGGAGAGGGGCGAGGCGAAGCGCGCGGCCTGAGTCGTCTCGGCGTGAAGCGACGACGATCCGATGTGACTGCGCGTCCGATGTGACTGCGCGTCTGATCGCGTGTCCGTCGTGATGTCGAGCTCGTTTGCATGCAAACGGATCGTTAAGAGTTGGTCGGCGGCGATTTCGTCGATTCCGATTCGTTCTTCGAGAACGAAATGGCGGCGAAGCCTGAACAAAGCCGGTCGACGCGTCCCATGCGCGGCGCTATCGTCCGGTGGACGGAGGGCGCATCGATGAAGAACGGGCTCTACTCCATCCACATCCACATGCTCGATGGCGTGAAGGGCCGCGACAGCGGCGTGTTGATCTTGCGCGATGGCGTGCTGCTCGGCGGCGGACCTTACTTCTGGTCGCGCGGCTCCTACACCGTCGGCAACGGTACCTGGAAGGGCGAGCTCGCCACCAACCAGCATTCGCCGTTCGCCGATCCGCTCGTGAGGCCGCTCTTCGCCGGTGCGGAGGCAACCAGCGGTTTTTCGGGAACGTTCACCGAGGAGGGGGCCGAGGTATACGGCACCGTGCTGGTCGCCGGCCATCGCAGCCTCGGCTTTCGCGCTTCGCTGAAGTGGCTGGCGGAAGCGTGAGGCGCTGGGCGATCTCCTAACGAAAGCTTGCAGCGATCGCGATAACCCTATTCGGTTAGGTTAAAAGCCCAATCGCGTTGCGCTTGCCGCGCGTTGGGATAGGTGTCTGGCAACGACAACAAGAAAACCGATTTTGCCAAGAACCAATTCATGACACCGTTTTTAGAACCGTCATTTTATCAGGGCGACCGCCAGACCTATCGCCGCGTCGCTGTCGTCGGCACGCTGTTCTGTCTCGCCTTCGTGGTGATCAGCTTTTCGCTGCGGCCGCAGAACGAGGACATTCGCGTCGCGGTCAAGGCCGACCGGCTGGTGCGCACCGCGGGCCAGGCGCCGCAGGCACATTAAGCGCCTCAGGCACATTAGGCGCCACACGCGGACTAACGCTTGCCGTTATAGACCTCACCGTCGGCGGAATCGCGCGGGCATGCGGCGCCGCGTGTCGCAAGCGCCACGAAGCCGGCATAGCCGGACAGGTTGAGCAGGACTTCGAGCCAGACAGGCATGACAAGCCACTTCTTCTCTTGCGGGAAGACTACCTTAACGTGTGCGGGACGTCCTTGTTCCCGATTGGCCCAGAGACTTGCTTCAAGGAAATCAGAGCGGCGAGGTCGGATCGAGCCGCCGCCCGAGCGCCGCAACCGATTCCGCCGAGGGCGATGCCTTGAGGAACTCGGCAATGGCGCGCGCGAGCTCGCCGTCGCTCATCGGCGTCGGCGGCGGGCGCAGCGCGCCGACGCCGAAGTTGCGCACGATCTCGTCGTAATGCTGCGCGTTGGATTTGGGAACAAGCCTGCGGATGCGGGCCAGCAAAGCGGATATCGGCAATCTCTCCTCCTCGACCTCCGCCCCGCCGGCAGCGCTTGATCTCTGCTGCCATTTTTGTCGTTCGAAACGGAAAACCCCGCCAGCACCGCGGAGATGCTGACGGGGTCTTTCGTGCTGTCGCCTCGACCCGGATGGCGGAGGCTTCCGCACTTGCATGTCCAATCCGCAATTCCCGATATCGTTCCCTCGGCGGCCAACTTTTTTTCGTGGCGCGCGGTTCCACGAAGGCCGAACCATCGCGTCTGGTCCGCGTTGTCCCTGCGAGATGCGAAGGAGGAGATCATGAAGAAGACACTCGCAGTCCTTGCCACCGTCGCGGCCGTCGGCGCGACCGCGGTTGCAGCACCTGCGCAGGCGCGCGGCATCGGCCCGGGTCTGGCGTTCGGCCTGGCGGCCGGTGCGATCACCGCCGGCGCGATCGCGGCGTCCCATCCGTATGGCTACTATGGCCCGGGTTACGGCTATTATGGCGGCCCGGCCTATTATAGCCCCGGTCCGTACGGCTACTACGGCGATGGGCCGTACTATCGGCACCGCCATTATTACCGTCACTGGTAACGGCTGAGGAATCGAAAAAGCCCGGAGCGATGCTCCGGGCTTTTTTCGTGTGCGCAGGTCTCGCGCGAAATTGCGCGATATTACGGCCAGAGCGAGGGCCGTTCCACCTTGCGGGCGTTCTCGAGCGTCGAGACAAAATACTCCTCGCGCTCGCGTTTGAATTTTTCCTGGGTGGCACGGAACGCGGCGACACGAGCGGCAATTTCTTCGCGTTCGCGGATCTTGCGTTGTTCGTCTTCGGTCATGTCAAATCCCCACGACTTGAGTATGTGCATTTCTGAACTCAAGCACTGCCGCCGCAATCACATTGAGTCGCGTCAACACATGCATTGGCGCTTCTGATTGGGGCGTCAATGGGGAGGAGGCATTGCAGGATTGTGATATGCGATGGTCGGAAAAAATTGCCGCCCTATCGCCGTTCACGGCTTGCGCGGCGGTGGATAACAGCGTCAACAATCTTGTCGCTTGCAGATGTTGCAGCTAGCGCGACGGCAAATCAGGAGGCGGCGAGTGATTGCATCGGACCTTCAGAGCGGTGTCGAACGACTCGGCGACATGATCGCAAGCGCGAAGATCATCGTGCCGTTCACCGGCGCCGGCATCTCGACCGAATGCGGCATCCCCGACTTCCGCTCGCCGGGTGGAATTTGGACCCGCAACCGTCCGATCCAGTTCGATGAGTTCGTTGCGAGCCAAGGGGCGCGCGATGAATCGTGGCGCCGGCGTTTTGCGATGGAGGAGGTGTTCGCCGCAGCGAAACCCGGCCGCGGCCATCGCGCGCTCGCCTCGCTGCATCGCGCCGGCAAGATCCCCGCGGTCATCACCCAGAACATCGACAATCTGCACCAGGCCTCGGGCTTCGCTGCCGATCGCGTGATTGAACTGCACGGCAATACCACTTACGCGCGCTGCATCGGATGTGGGCAGGACTATTCGCTCGACTGGGTGAAGCGCCGCTTCGACGAGGACGGCGGCGCACCCAACTGCGCCGCATGCGACGAGCCGGTGAAAACCGCAACGATCTCATTCGGTCAGGCGATGCCCGAGGATGAAATGCAGCGCGCGACCGAGTTGTCGCAGGCCTGCGATCTCTTCATCGCGATCGGTTCCTCGCTCGTGGTGTGGCCGGCGGCGGGCTTTCCGATGATGGCGAAGAACGCCGGTGCACGTTTGGTGATCATCAATCGCGAGCCGACCGAGCAGGACGACATCGCCGACCTCGTCATCCGTCACGACATCGGCGAAGCACTCGGGCCCTTTGTCGCAAATTGAGGCATCAATTTGATTCGCGGCTGTGCAAGCTGTTCATAGGTTCCGGCGAATCTCTTTTTTATCTATGCCTCGCAACCGGGAGTGTTATCTTTTGATTCGAAAGATTCGCGTCGCGTCGATTGAGAAGATTCTCTGAAGGTTCTCTAAAGACGCGTGATTCGACGCCGCCATTGAGGCGGGTTGCATGGCATGTGTGGGGTCCGGGGTTATGGGGTCGTCGGACGGATTTGAGTCCAAGAAGCTGGGAGTTCCAGCGCCGGGCGAGCACGGCGCTGGTCGCGATAGCGCGCTCAGTCCCTTCACCGGGCTAGGTGAGGGCAGCGCCAACCTCGTCGAGGTTCATGGCGTTATCAAATGGTTCGACGCCTCAAAGGGCTACGGCTTCATCGTTCCCGACAATGGATGGCCCGACGTGCTGCTGCACGTCACCGTGCTCAGGCGCGACGGCTTCCAGACCGCGTACGAGGGGGCCCGGATCGTCGTCGAGTGCATCCAGCGCGCCAAGGGCTATCAGGCCTTCCGCGTCGTCTCGATGGACGAGTCGACCGCGATCCATCCGGCGCAGATGCTACCGCCGCGCACCCACGTCACGGTGACCGCGACCAGCGGGCTCGAGCGGGCCCAGGTCAAATGGTTCAACCGGCTGCGCGGGTTCGGCTTCCTGACCTGCGGTGAGGGCACCCCCGACATCTTCGTCCACATGGAGACGCTGCGCCGCTTCGGCATGACCGAGCTGCGGCCGGGCCAGTATGTGCTGGTCCGCTTTGGGCCGGGCTCCAAGGGCATGATGGCCGCCGAGATCCATCCGGAGACCGGCTCGCCGGGGCTCCAGTCGCACTAGCGGCTTCCCGTTTTCGTATTCGTGAGCAGAAGCGCGCGGCCCCGGGGTCGCGCGCTTCTGGCTTTTGTCACGATCGCCGCGTAAGGATGTCGCAGTCCCACGCCCCAGCGCCCGTCCCGAGTGCCATCCCATGAAGCTTGATCGAACCACTGTCTGGTCCCTCGCCAGGGGCTGGCTTGCCGCCGTTCTCGTCGTTGCCGGCTTTGCCGTCGCAAGCGCGCCCGCCGGCGCCGCCAGCTTCCAGCCGCTCGAGATCGTCACCAAGAACGGCGTGCAGGTGTTCTCGGTGGAGATGGCGACCACCGACGAGGAGAAGCAGACCGGTCTGATGTACCGCAAGGAGTTGGCCGACGGCAAAGGCATGCTGTTCGACTTCAATCCCGAGCAGGAAGTCTCGATGTGGATGAAGAACACCTATGTCTCGCTCGACATGATCTTCATTCGTGCCGACGGGCGCATCCTGCGCATCGCCGAGAATACCGAGCCGCTCTCGACCAAGATCATTTCGTCGAAAGGTCCCGCCCGGGCCGTCCTCGAGGTGGTGGCGGGAACAGCGCAGAAATACGGCATCCGTCCCGGCGATCGCGTCGGCCATGCCCTGTTCGGCAGCAAATAGGTCCAATTAGTCCGGCGATGGCCGTCTTGGGGGCAGGTTGGACGCTTGGTGCCGCTTAGCGAGCTTGCTGGCATTAGTAAGCTTGCTGGCGCTTGGGGAAGCGTGTATCGACGGGGCTCGCCAGACATTCGGGGTATAGCGCAGCCTGGTAGCGCGGCAGTTTTGGGTACTGCAGGTCGTTGGTTCGAATCCAGCTGCCCCGACCAGCGATTTCAATGACTTAGACGTGACTTCCTGGCCTCTATCTTCCCAGAAAATCGAATTGGGAAGAGCCGGGCAGGGGGTGAGTCAATTTGACTCAGGTTCAGCGCGCAAAACTTCTGGCCAATGCGATGCCGGCCGCGTCGCTGGAGACCTGTCACGGATGCAGGCCGCGCTGCAAGGCCTTACCAATCTCTACCGAGCGATGTACGGGCAAATCGCCTAAGATCGATCGGCCGCCACAATGCCGAATGAAACTCCCGTCTTTCATGCCTTCGCAGTTGATCCAGCCACCGGCGCCTGGAAAATCTGGATGGGTACCGGCACCCGTGAAGCAATTGCAGCTGCGGGTTATCGCACGCCGCCGAAACCGTTTGGATACTGCTCGAAGAGCTCGCTGAAGGACGGCTGGGGATTCCGCTTTTTGCACACCCACGACGCGCAGTAGTAGATCTAGCGCGCGCATCGTACGATCAACGTCATACCCAACTCACGCTCGGCTGCATTGCTACCGCAATCGGCACGGTGCTATGCTCATCGCAGAACGGGGAGTTTCTCGATGCACAAAATCGCCGTCACCGTCTTGCTTGCCCTGATGATCGCCCCCGCGCTGGCGGAGGAGCATGTTCTAGGGCCTGGCGAAGAGCCCAAGGCGAAGACGGCGACGCAGAAGGAAGACGATGCTCGGGCTGTGCGCGCCTATCAACGCTCCCTCAACAGTGTTCCGGACCAGAAGCCGGTCGACCCGTGGGGAACTGCCCGTGGCGATGATGCGTCGAAGAAGTCGGCAGCGCCGGCCAAGCCGGCTGTGAAGCAGTCGTCCAAGGCTGCCAAGAGCGGCGCCAATTAGCAAAGATGCGGGCGCTAAATCGGCATTAAGTCCCGCCGCTCACCCCGAAAGGCAAAGAGCAGCACTAGGGCCGGCTCAGGCTGAAGAAAGATCATCAACCGTCTTCGTCGGCGTGAGCCGGGGGGCGTCATTGGCCGCTGCCGGTCGCGCTTCCTGTGCAGTTCTGCGCCGGAGCTTCATTGATCGCGCTCCGCCAAGATGCTGTAGATCTCGGCCGTCGCGATCGCCTGGTGTTCGCGCGCGAGTTGCGCGTAGTTGATCCGGCAAAATTGCCGCGACAACTTGTCCGCGACACAACCTCCGCGTCAGCCTCACGTGCTTTACCTCTGCGCGTGCAATTGGGATGACGGGACATGTTTAGAACTCTCTGCGGTGCGGTGCTTCTCGCTCTGTCTGCGACGACGGCATCCGCGGCTGACTATGCGTCGCAAGCGCCTGCACTGGCGGCGCTCACCTTCAACTGGACCGGTTGCTACATCGGCGGTCATCTCGGCGGCGGTGCGAGCGAGGATCGCACGATCAACAGCGCTGGTGGGACGGTGGATTTCGGCGCGGGTGGTTTTGTCGGCGGCGGGCAGGCTGGCTGCGACCATCAATTCGCATCCAACTGGGTTGTCGGCGCAGAAGGCCGGGCCGCATGGTCGAGCCTGTCGAGCCAGCACGCCAGCAATGTCAGATTTCCTGCGCTTGGAAACCTCGTCGCGCCGTCGCAGTTCGGTCTCAAGAACGATTTTGTCGCCTCGATCACTGCACGGTTCGGCTACGCTTATGGCTCAGGCTGGCTGTTCTACGGGCGCGGCGGCGTCGCCTGGACTCACGAGAAGATCGATGATGCCTATGTCAGTCCGGCCACCGGTCTTGCAGTCGATCCGAGCGCGTCCGTCATGCGGACTGGCTGGACATTGGGTGCGGGCGTGGAATGGGCGTTTGCGCCGTGCTGGTCCGCCAATGTCGAATACAACTACCACGACTTCGGCACGAAGGGCCCCATCCAGCTCATGAGTCCGACCGAAGGCATCACCGTGGCCCATCTCAAGGACACGATCCATGCCGCGACCATCGGCGTGAATTATCACTACTGACGGAATGGGGAGAGGGCGGCCGCCGCGATCGCGGTGGTCTGTCCGGGCCTAGGACAGGAGCCAGTCGGCCAGGCGCCAGGCCAGCCAGCCCAGCGTGCAGATCCAGCCCACCATCACGATCCCAGCGATCCCGAGCCCGCACAACGCAAACAGCGATGCCCGGGGCTCTTCTGCCTCGGGCAGTTTTTCGGTCGTATCAATCTGGCTCACAGCATCCCCTTGGCCGACGGCCTGCTGTTTATTGGTCTCCGTTTGCTCGCGAAAATTCACCAGCCGCGCTCCAACTCACACGGACGTGAGACGGGATGACTGTCCATTCATGGCGAGCGGGAGCCGACAGCGGGCTGGTCGCGAGCCATCCGGACAGGAGGGAAGCACCTGCAACTCGTGGCGCGGCGATTGGTTGCTGTCTGAGGCGCGGAGATGCAGAAGCGTCAGCGCTTTTTTCGTGCTTGGTGCGCCTGCTTCGCGCCTTCCCCGCGTTGAAGGGGAGAACAGGGCCCGCAATCGATGCTGCGCCCGCAGGTCCCTTCAGGCGAGGTCTTCATGTCGATCAGTGCAATCGCTTCTTCCGCCGCCACAGTGACGGCAACCCCCTCGAGCGCCGCAACGTCGTCCTCGTCGAAATCGTCAACGTCGTCGACGTCGTCCACCTCGGCAACATCATCCACGTCATCGACCTCAGCGACTTCGTCGACCTCGTCCTCGCAATCGGCCGGCGGCAGCTCCGGATCGGGCGGCAGCGGCAGCTCGTCCAAGACGGTCGTCAGCGAGGTCTCGACCACCGCGAACGGGATGACGACGACGACGATCACTTATTCCGATGGCACGACCGAGGTGGAGACAACGCCCGCCAGCTCGCAGGCCGGCCAGGGCAACCAGCCGGGACAGACCTACAATTCGCAAGGTGCGCTGAGCTCCGGCGCCAACACCGCCGCGGCTGCGAGCAGCGGGGTGTGAGTCGCGATCGACCGCGGGGCCAAAAGCGCGGTCACACGCGACGCTGAACGCTTGGCGTTCGTTGTTTGCGGGCCGCCATCTCTGCGCGATTTTTTCTGGAACCAAAACGGCTTAATCGGCGCAAAATTACCAAAGCTTCATCGAACCTTTGGCCGTCGCCACAGACATATCAGTGTTGGGGATTTCAGCGCCCAATGCCTAAACGGACGCCGCCAAGCGATAATATTCCGCTTGCGCGGCGTTGCGCTTTTTGGGCTCAGCCCGAGGCGTACCAGCCCGCCGGAAACGGGATGAGCGGCCAGACCGGATAATTGTCGTTGGCAGCTCGCGTCGGTCTGTCGTGGGGGGGCCGGGCAACCGGTGTCGGGGGCGATGAAACCATCGCCAGAAGCAAATGCGCAAATTGCAAATTCATGATCATCGACCTGCAGTCAGTCGTTTGAAAAATTCAGTCCGAGTCTTGAAATCAACCAGATGAGCGTTTCGGAAACGGCGCACTCATTCTCAAATCGCGCATGTATCTTAGGAAAGATAGGCACCTGTTTCAACCGGCAACGCGGGCTGTCCCCGGCAAGTAAGGGTTAATCGGTTAGGTTAAGCACGGGCCGTCGTTGCGGCCGTTGTGACGACTGGTATCAAACGCGTCCCGGCACGCGACGGCGCCGCCATCAGCGGCTCACACGAGGTCACATTCGTCGCGGCGTTTCGTTTCGCACGAGTTGTCCGCCATGGCTTTCGATCTCACCTCCAAAACACCCCGCCAACGGTCGAACTGGGCCGAGATCTGGCACCTCTGGACCGTGATCGTGCCGCGCCGCTCGATCAACGGGCAGCTCGTCTACGGCAAGGTCTGGCGTCGTCACGACGGGCGCGACTGGATCTACAAGAAGTTCACCGAATATGATAGCGAGGCGGCTGCCTGAGCTTCCGCCGCCAAAGCTTCAACAGCCAAACCTTCAACAGCCAAGCGTCTCAGGCGGCCTTTGCGGTCGGGGTGGCCGCGGGCTTCGCCGGCGGCGGCTTCAGCGGCTTGTCCTGCCGTTTCGACCACGAGATGTAATAGGCGACCGTCGTCATGATCGCGATGCCCGCGATGGAGACGAAGAGCTGCGCGAACAGCGAACCCGAGCTCATCGACAGCTCGAAATGGCCGACGAAGGACAGGAACACGCCGACGCAGAACACGGCGAGCGATTGCTGGCCGCAGACGATCACCGGATCGAAGATCTTCCACTCCAGCCCCGGCCAGTCCTTCGGCACGAAGCGGATCACCAGGATCACGATCACTGCGAAGTGGATGAAGCGGTAGGGCGCGAGGTTGGTCTTGTCGTTCGGATTGAACGTCGAGAACAGCCATTCCGGGAACATGCCGCCGAAGGTGGGGAAGCGGCCGGCCATGGTCATCACCAGCGCAAACGCGAGATAGCCGAGACAGAGCCACAGCGTGATCGGCGAGTTGATCAGCCACCCCGAGCGGCGCGCGCCGCCCATCGCACACCAGGCGCCGAACACGAACAGCACCTGCCAGCAATAGGGGTTGAAGTACCACTGGCCGGCCGGATAGGCGCTCAGGTTCAGGCTGAAGTGACGCGCGGTCAGCCACAAGACGATGGAGAGCACCATCGTCAGGTCGGGCTTGCGCAGCATGAACCACAGCACCGGCGGAAACAGGCCCATCAGCACGATGTAGAGCGGCAGCACGTCGAGATTGAGCGGCTTGAAGCGCAGGAACAGGCCCTGGCGCAGCGTCTCGGTGGCATTGTCGACGAGGCCGGCGACGTTGAACTCGTTGATCATCTCGGAATCGCCGAAGCGCAGCGCCAGATAGCTGATCGAGGCGATGTAGATCACGAACAGGATGATGTGGGCGACGTAGAGCTGCCAGACCCGCTTGGTGAGGCGGGTGGCGCCGACGATGAAGCCGCGCTCCAACATCATGCGGGCATAGACGAACGAGGCCGTATAGCCGGAGATGAAGACGAACAGGTCGGCCGCGTCCGAAAAGCCGTAGTTGCGCGTCGTGATCCAGTTCACGACATTGTCGGGGATGTGGTCGAGGAAGATCGCCCAGTTGGCGATGCCGCGAAACAGGTCGAGCCTGAGGTCGCGGCCCTTCTCGGGCAGCGTGGCGTTGATGTTCAGAAAGGCCATGCGACGGGAGCTTTCGAAGGGGACGGATACGCTGATGTCGGCGCGGCAGATGTTGTCAAGGCTTGGCCGCCGGGCGGGATTCCCGGGCGGTCGGCGGGTACGCAATTGTCACAGTGCAGCATAATGACTATACCCGTCGGTGAGGGACCCGGGGGCCCGGAATCACCGATCAGTTCCCGAAAGGTGTCTCTATACTATGCCCGCGGTTTCCACCAATCGCTACCGTGACGCATTAAAATCGAACGAAAAGACGAAGAGGCCGGACCGCCGATGACCGCACGCATTTTCAAGCCCGCCAAGAACGCGATGCAATCCGGCCGGTCCAAGACCAAGGAATGGCAGCTCGATTACGAGCCGGAGCAGCCGCGCGCGGTCGAGCCGCTGATGGGCTGGACCTCGTCCGGCGACATGAAGCAGCAGATCACGCTGCGCTTCCACACCAAGGACGAGGCGGTCGCCTATTGCGAGCGCAAGGGCATTGCCTACCAGGTGATCGAGCCGAAGGAATCGCTGCACCGCCAGGTCGCCTACGCCGACAATTTCTCCTTCCGACGCGGCGAGCCCTGGACGCACTGAGAGGCGGCGGCTTCGGCCGCCTCCGCGGGGAGCCCTTGGCACCCCTTCCGCCGCGTGCTTCGCTGGTTCGCATGACGGGACCATGACGGGGTGGGGGATGGCGGGGCGTGACCAGCTCGACAGCGTCGATCTGAAGATCTTATCCGAGCTGCAGCAGGACGGGCGGGTTCGCAACAACGAGCTGGCGCTGCGCGTCGGCGTGTCCGCGCCGAACTGCCTGCGGCGGCTCAAATCGCTGTTCAGCCGCGGCGTGATCCGCGCGGTGCGCGCGGTCATCGACGAGCGGCTGCTCGGCTATGAGGTGGTGTCGTTCGTGTCGATCCAGCTCGGCAGCCAGGCCCAGCCGGTGCTGGAGGCGTTCGAGGGATCGATATCAGCGATCCCGCGCATCCAGCAGTGCTGGCGCATTTCCGGCGACACCGACTATCTCCTCAAATGCGTGGCGCCGAGCGTCGAGAGCATGCGCCAGCAGCTGCTGCATTTCGCCGCCATGCCGAACGTGAAGAACGTGCGCAGCTTTCCCGTGCTGGGCGTCGCCAAGGACGTGCCGCTGCCGGTGGAGGAGATCGCGGCTGCGGCGCCGGCAGGATAGCTGCCGCGTTTCAGCGATACCGGCCGCGAAACTCGCGCGGGCTGGCACCGGTCCAGGTGCGGAAAGCCCGCGAAAAGCTCTTTTCGTTGCGGAAGCCGGCGATCTCCGCGATCCGCTTGATCGGGGTGCGGCCGCGCATCAGCTCCTGCTTGGCGAGTTCGAGCTTTGCTTCCTCCTTGAGGTCGCGCAGCGAGGTGGCTTCCTCGCGCAGGCGACGGTGCATGGTGCGGGTGGAGAGCGCGAGCTCGCTTGCGACATCTTCCGCGCCCAGAATGCGGCCGCGCGCCTCGCGCAGCACGCGCCGGACACGCTCGACCAGGAGCCGGTCGCGGCGATAGGGCCGATAGGGCAGCACGGTCAGCCGCAACGCACCCTTGAGCATGCTGTCGAGATCGGCCGCATTGCGGGTCAGCGGCAGCGAGAGATAATGCCTGTCGAAGACGATGCTGGCGCGGTCCGCGCCGAAGCGGACGGTCTTGCAGAAGATGGTCGGATAGACCGAGACATGGTCGGGCTCGGCATAGGGGAATTCCGCCGCGCGCAGCGCGATCGTGGAATCGATCGCCCAGCAGGAGAAGCCGAGCACGTAGCGGAGCAGGGTGACGAGGCAGAACTCACGCAATGCGCCGAGCTCGTGCTGCTCGCGGATCGAGATGGTCGCCGTCTCTTCGGCGACCGAGAGCTCGAACAGCACGTCCTCGGTCAGCAGGCGATGATGCCGGCACCAGCGCTTGAGCGCGACCTCGAGATTGGGCGCGGTGATCGAGGCGCGGCACAGCATGCCGTAAGTGCCGAAAGGGAGCCGGCGCGAGAACCAGCCGAGTGCCTCGTCATCGAGCTCACGCATGGCATGGCCAGCCAGCGCCTCGAACTGGGCGGCCGTCACCCGCCCATCCCCGGATTTGACGAGGTCGGGGAGAACCTGCCCCTTGCTCAACGCCTCGGCCGGGTCCCGCCCATAGCGGGCATAGGCCGCAACCACGCCGCGCACGAAGGCGGCGGGGGTCATGGCGCGGCGGGGCGTGGCGGTTGCGGCCTGAAAGGGCATGGACGATCCTTTGGAAAATCCTCGCCAAACTTGGCGGAAAATGCAACCTTTTCGACCGCCACGGCGCCCGGGCGGGGGTAGGTTCGGGGCCGATAAGAATCTTGGAGGACTCGCCTTGAACATCCCGAGCATCGACTTCGATCTGGGCGAAGACATCAGCATGCTGCGCGACACCGTGCGCGCCTTTGTGGAAGCAGAGGTGGCGCCGCGCGCGGTCGAGGTCGAAAAGGCAAACCTGTTTCCGGCCGACCTCTGGAAGCGGTTTGGCGACCTCGGCCTGCTCGGCATGACCGCGCCGGAGCAATATGGCGGCTCCAACATGGGCTATCTCGCCCATGTCGTCGCCATGGAGGAGATTTCGCGCGGCTCTGCCGCCGTTGGCTTGTCTTACGGCGCGCACTCCAATCTCTGCGTCAACCAGATCCGCCGCAACGGCAATGATGCGCAGCGCGAGCGCTATCTGCCGAAACTGATCTCCGGCGAGTTCGTCGGCGCGCTCGCGATGTCCGAGCCCGGCGCCGGCTCCGACGTCGTCTCGATGAAGCTGCGCGCCGACAAGCGCGGCGACCGCTATGTGCTCAACGGCTCGAAGATGTGGATCACCAATGGCGGCGATGCCGACGTGCTGGTGGTCTACGCCAAGACCGATCCGGAGGCCGGCCCGCGCGGCATGACCGCCTTCCTGATCGAGAAAGGCTTCAAGGGTTTCACCCATGGCCAGCATCTCGACAAGCTCGGCATGCGCGGCTCCAACACCTATCCGCTGTTCTTCGACGATTGCGAGGTGCCGGCGGAGAACGTGCTCGGCAATGTGGGCGAGGGCGTCAAGGTTCTGATGTCCGGCCTCGATTACGAGCGCGCGGTGCTCTCCGGCGGCCCGCTCGGGATCATGGCGGCCTGCATGGACGCGGTGGTGCCCTACATGCACGAACGAAAGCAGTTCGGCCAGCCGATCGGCGATTTCCAGCTGATGCAGGGCAAGCTCGCCGACATGTATTCGACCTGGCAGGCGACGCGCGCCTATGTCTACGCCGTGGGCAAGGCCTGTGACCGCGCCAACCACGCGCGTACGCTGCGCAAGGACGCTGCGGCCGCGATCCTGTATTCGGCCGAGAAGGCGACGTGGATGGCGGGCGAAGCGATCCAGGCGCTCGGCGGCGTCGGCTATACGTCCGAGTTTCCGGTCGGCCGGCTCTGGCGCGACGCCAAGCTCTACGAGATCGGCGCGGGCACCTCCGAAGTGCGCCGCATGCTGATCGGCCGTGAGCTGATGGCGGAAACCACCTAAACCCTTCGTAATTACGTCACCAGAAACGCGGGACCTCATGCCGCTCCATTCCAGCATCGATCCATCCTCATCCGATTTTGCGCGCAATGCGGAGGCCATGCGCGGCCTCGTCGCGGACTTGCGCGAAAAACTCAGCCAGGTCGCCGGTGGCGGCGGCGAGGCCTCGCGCAACCGCCACACGTCGCGCGGCAAGATGCTGGCGCGCGAGCGCGTCGATCTGCTGGTCGATCCCGGGACCTCGTTCCTGGAGCTGTCGCCGCTCGCGGCCCACGGCCTCTATGGCGGCGACGTGCATTCGGCAAGCATCGTCACCGGCGTGGGGCGTATCTCGGGCCGCGAATGCGTGATCGTCGCCAACGATGCCACCATCAAGGGCGGCACTTACTACCCGATGACCGTGAAGAAGCATCTGCGCGCGCAGGACATCGCGCGGCAGAACAATCTACCTTGTGTCTACATGGTCGATTCCGGCGGCGCCTTCCTGCCGCTGCAGGACGAGATCTTTCCGGACGAGCGCCACTTTGGCCGCATCTTCTACAACCAGGCGCAGATGTCGTCCCAGGGTATTCCGCAGATCGCGATCGTGATGGGCTCCTGCACGGCCGGCGGCGCCTATGTCCCGGCGATGTCGGACGAGAGCATCATCGTGCGCAACCAAGGCACCATCTTCCTCGGCGGCCCGCCGCTGGTGAAGGCCGCGACCGGCGAGGTCGTGAGCGCCGAGGAACTCGGCGGCGCCGACGTGCATTCGCGGCAGTCCGGCGTGACCGATCATTACGCCCAGAACGATGCACATGCGATCGGCATCGCCCGACGCATCGTCGGCACGCTGAAGCCATCCGCGCGGCCGAACCTGAACATGCATCCGCCGCGCGATCCGCTGTTCGCGGCCGAGGAGATCTACGGCGTGGTGCCCGTGGACGGCCGCAAGCCGTTCGACGTGCGCGACATCATTGCGCGCGTGGTCGACGGTTCCGAGTTCGACGAGTTCAAGAAGCTCTACGGCACCACGCTGGTGTGCGGCTTCGCCCACATCTGGGGCTATCCGGTCGGCATCATCGCCAACAACGGCATTCTCTTCAGCGAGAGCTCGCTGAAGGGTGCCCATTTCATCGAGCTGTGCTGCCAGCGCGGCATTCCCTTGGTGTTTTTGCAGAACATCACCGGCTTCATGGTCGGCAAGAAATACGAGGCCGGCGGCATCGCGCGCGACGGCGCCAAGCTGGTGACGGCGGTTGCGACCGCCTCGGTGCCGAAATTCACCGTGGTGATCGGCGGCTCCTACGGCGCCGGCAATTACGGCATGTGCGGCCGCGCCTACGCGCCGCGCTTCCTCTGGATGTGGCCAAACGCGCGCATCTCGGTGATGGGGGGCGAGCAGGCCTCGATGGTGCTGAGCCAGGTCCGCCGCGACAACATCGAGGCCAAGGGCGATAGCTGGTCGAAGCAGGAGGAAGACAAATTCCGCGAGCCGATCCGCGCGCAATATGAGAGCCAGGGGCACCCTTATTATGCGACCGCGCGTCTGTGGGACGACGGCGTGATTGATCCAGCCGACACGCGGCTCGTGCTCGGCCTCGGCCTCTCGGCGGCGTCGAACGCGCCGATCGAACCGACGAAATTCGGCCTGTTCAGGATGTGATGCGATGGACCGCTCAAAGCTCTACCGCCGTTTTCGCACGCTCCTGATCGCCAACCGCGGCGAGATCGCCTGCCGCGTCATCCGCACCGCGCGTGCCATGGGCCTGCGCACGGTCGCGGTCTATTCCGAGGCCGACCGCGACGCGATGCATGTCGCGCTTGCGGATGAGGCCGTGCTGCTTGGTCCCGCACGGGCCCGCGACAGCTATCTCAATGTCGAGCGGCTGATCGAGGCCGCGCGCAAGACCGGCGCCGAGGCCGTGCACCCCGGCTACGGCTTCCTGTCGGAGAATGCCGAATTCGCGCAAGCCTGCCTCGATGCAGGGCTCGTTTTCGTCGGGCCCACGGCCGAGATGATGATGGCGATGGGCTCGAAGTCCGGCTCCAAGGCGCTGATGGAGAAGGCCGGCGTGCCGCTGGTGCCCGGCTATCACGGCGACGCACAGGACGATGCGACGCTGGCGAAGGCGGCCGAGAAGGTCGGTTTCCCGATCCTGGTGAAGGCGTCGGCTGGCGGCGGCGGCCGCGGCATGCGCATCGTGCGCTCGGCGGCGGAGCTTGGGCCGGCGATCGTCAGCGCCAAGCGCGAGGCCAAGGCCGCGTTCGGCGACGACCGCATGCTGATCGAAAAATATGTCGACAATCCCAGGCATATCGAGGTGCAGATCATCGGCGACAGCCACGGCAATCTGCTGTCGCTGTTCGAGCGCGAATGCACCTTGCAGCGCCGGCACCAGAAGGTGATCGAGGAAGCGCCGTCGCCGACGCTCAATCCTGCGCAGCGCGAAACGGTCTGTGCCGCCGCGCGAAAGGCGGCGGGCGCGGTGAGTTACGTGGGCGCCGGGACCATCGAGTTCGTCTCCGACGGCAAGGACGTGTTCTTCATCGAGATGAACACGCGTCTCCAGGTCGAGCACCCCGTGACCGAGCTGATATCAGGGGTCGACCTCGTCGAATGGCAGCTGCGCGTCGCTTTCGGCGAGGCGCTGCCGCTGAAGCAGGACGAGATCAAGCTCAACGGCCACGCCATCGAAGCGCGCGTCTATGCCGAGAACCCGACCAAGAACTTCATGCCGTCGGTTGGTAGGATCTCGACCTGGCGGTTGCCCGCGGAGACCGGCGGCTTGCGCATCGACGCCGGCTATCGCGAGGGCGATACGGTCTCGCCGTATTACGACGCCATGCTCGCAAAGATGATCGCGTGGGCGCCGACGCGCGATGTTGCGATCGACCGGCTCAATCGTGGTCTGGAAGAGTCGGACGTCCGCGGCATCGTCACCAACATCCCGTTCCTGTCGGCGCTGATCACGCATCCGAAGGTGCGGGCCAATGCGATCGACACCGGATTCATCGAGCGTGAGTTGGCCGTCCTGACATCGGCGACACCGGCGCCCGGCGAGCTCGAGCTCTGTGCCGCAGTT
Organism: Bradyrhizobium sp. CCGUVB4N; assembly: GCF_024199945.1. Lineage (GTDB taxonomy): Bacteria > Pseudomonadota > Alphaproteobacteria > Rhizobiales > Xanthobacteraceae > Bradyrhizobium. The sequence goes on from NZ_JANADP010000001.1 coordinate 4,824,769, forward strand.
GCCGCGATCGTCAATGACGAGCGGCAAGCGACGCAAAGTGAAGCCAATTCGCCTTTGAATTCTCCTTGGCAGACCTTCGGCTGGATGCCGGTCGGCCGGCGCCAGCGCAGCTTTGCCTTCCGTGTCGGCCATGGGACCGAGCAGAAGATCAGTCTGAACTACGGCAGCGGACCATCGACGCTGGTGATCGGCGAGCGCGAGCTGGCGTTCACGGTTGCGCCGAAGGATGGCGGATTCGACCTGACGCTCGACGGCGTGAAATCCTCCGTCGCAGCCGTTATCGACGGCCATGAGCTGTACCTGCGTACGCGCAACGGCCGCTTCGACCTGCACTGGGTCGACCCGTTCGGCGGCGAGAGCGAGGAGCAGACCGGTGCGGACAAGATCGCGGCCCCGTTGCCGGGCACGGTCGTCGCCGTGCTGGCCGAGGAGGGCGCGAAGCTCGAGAAGGGCGCGCCGATCCTGACACTGGAAGTCATGAAAATGGAGCAGACGCTGCGCGCGCCCTATGCCGGCGTGCTGAAGTCGATCAAGTGCAAGGTCGGCGACATCGTCCAGGAAGGCGTCGAGCTCGCCGTGGTCGAGCCTTCTGAGGAGTGACATGAGCGATCCCGTTCGCATCATCGAAATGGGGCCGCGCGATGGCCTCCAGAACGAGAAGACGCCCGTCAGTGTCGAGGCTCGCATCGCCTTCATCGAGGCGTTGGTCGCGGCCGGGCTCGATACGGTCGAGGTCGGCGCCTTCGTCTCGCCCAAGGCGATCCCTCAGATGGCGAGCTCCGACGCCGTGCTGCGCGGCGTTGCCCACGTCAAGGACGCCGAATTCCACGTGCTGGTGCCGAACGAGAAGGGCTATGACGCGGCGCGCGCCGCCGGCGCGAAGGTGGTCTCAGTGTTCGCCGCAGCCTCCGAAGGTTTTTCGCGCGCCAACATCAACTGCTCGGTTGCGGAGTCCATCGAGCGGTTCAAACCGGTGCTGGTCCGCGCCAAGGCGGACGGCATCCCGGTGCGCGGCTATATTTCCTGCGTGCTTGGCTGTCCCTTCGACGGCGAGATCAAGCCGAAGGCGGTTGCCGATCTCGCCAGCACGCTCTGGGATCTCGGCTGCTACGAGATCTCGCTCGGCGACACCATCGGCGTCGGCACGCCTGACAAGGCCAGGGAGATGCTGCGCGCGGTCGGCGCCAACATACCCGCGTCAAAACTCGCGATGCATTTCCACGACACCTACGGCCAGGCGCTCGCCAATCTCTACGCCGGCTTGGAGGAGGGGGTCCGCGTCATCGACGCGGCCGCTGGAGGGCTGGGCGGCTGTCCCTATGCGCCGGGCGCCACGGGCAATGTCGCGACCGAGGATGTCGTCTACATGCTCGAGGGCATGGGCGTGAAGACCGGGATTGATATGGAGAAGCTGCTGGCGGCGACCAACGCGATGAGCGTGGTGCTGGACAAGCCGCCGGTGAGCCGGGTGGCGACGGCGCTGAATGCGAAGAAGAAGCGGGCCAGTTCGTAGGTGCCGTAGGGTGGGCAAAGCGTAGCGTGCCCACGAAATCTATCCGATCATCGAGAGGTGGTGGGCACGGCGCTGGTGCGCCTTTGCCCACCCTACGACAGCGGTGTTTGTGTTGCTACCTGCTCCCGTCCGGCCCCATCACCAGGTCCGGCAGCCAGGTCGAGATCTCCGGCACGAGGCACAACAGCAACACGGCGCCCATCATCAGCAGCACGAAGGGCAGCGTGCCCCAGATCACCTCGCTGAGTGAAATGTCCGGCGCGACGTTACGAATAACGAAGATGTTGAGGCCGACGGGAGGATGGATCAGCCCCATCTCCATCACGATGGTCATGACCACGCCGAACCAGATGATGTCGAAATTCGCGGCGCGCAACGGCGGCAGGATGATCGGCGCGGTCATCAGAATGATCGAGACCGGCGGCAGGAAGAAGCCGAGGACGACGACCATGACGAGGATCGCAAACAGCAGCCCCCAGCGCGGCAGATGCATCGCGACGACGGATTCGGCGACCGATTGCGAGATGTGCAGATAGCTCATCACGTAGGAATAGAGCAGCGACATGCCGATGATCATCATCAGCATGGTCGATTCCCGGATGGTCGATTTCATGATCGGGCCGAGGTCGTCCGGCCGCCACACGCCATAGATCGCCGCGATCAGGCCCAGCGCCAGAAGGCCGCCGAGGCCTGCCGTCTCCGACGGCGTGGCAAAGCCGCCGTAAAGCGCCGCCATGACGCCGGTCAGCAGCAGCACGAACGGGATCACGCGCGGCAACACGCTGAAGCGTTCGGCAAGCGTATACTCGTCGCGGGCGAGGATCGCAGCTTCTGGGCCGCCATTCTTGTAGGCCGCTTCGGCCGCCGCATATTCCTGACGGAAGCGGATCACGGCATAGGCGCCGAACAGCGAGACCAGCAGCAGCCCGGGGCCAATGCCGGCGAGGAACAGACGCCCCAGCGATTTTTCCGCGGCGACCGCAAACAGGATCATGGTGATCGACGGCGGTAGCAGGATGCCGAGCGTGCCGCCGGCGGCGATGATGCCGGCGGCAAAACCGCCGGAATAGCCACGCTTGCGCATCTCGGGGATGCCGGCCGAGCCGATCGCAGAGCAGGTCGCTGGGCTCGAGCCCGCCATCGCCGCGAACAGCGCGCAGGCGAAGACGTTGGCAACGCCGAGGCCGCCGGGCACGCGATGCAGCCAGGCATGCAGCGCCGAATAGAGATCCTGGCCGGCGCGCGATTTGCCGATCGCCGCACCCTTCAGGATGAAAAGTGGGATCGACAGCAGCGTGATCGAGGCCATCTCCTCGTAGACATTCTGCGTCACGGTATCGAGCGACGCGGCAGGCATGTAGATGCCCATGAACACGACCGCGACCGCGCCGAGCGCGAATGCGATCGGCATGCCCGAAAACATCACGAGCAGCGTCGCGATCCCGTAAGCGATACCGATACCGAAAACGCTCATGGACGCTTGGCTCCCGCGAACGGCAGCGCCAGCTGCACGAGGATCTGAATGCACAGCAGGCTCATGCCGAGCGCCATCAGTGAATAGGGAATGGCGAGCGGCGGCGACCACATCGAGTTCGAGACCTGGCCATCGACATAGGCCTCATGGGCCAGCGTCCACGACTTCCAGGTGAAGAAACCACAGAACAGCAGCGTGGCGACATCGACCAGCCAGAGCCTGACACGGTTCGCCAGCGGCGACAGCAGGCCAACGAAGGCCTCGATGCCGATATGGCCGCGGTTCTGCTGCACATAGGCCGCCGTCATGAAGGTGGCGCCGACGAGCAGGAATACGGCGGCCTCGTCCTGCCAGTAATTGGCGGCCTTGAACAGCGCGCGGCTCAGCACGCTGTAGCTCAGGATGGCGCACGCGGCGATCAGCGCGACCGCGGCGAACGCGACGATGATGCGGTTGAGGATGGCGAGGCCGCGATCGAGCGCCGCCGCAAGGCCGGTCCTTGCGGCAGCATTCGCCGTGTCGTCACGATCCGTCAGCGGACCGTGGCTCATGCAGCGACGTCGGAGGCGAGCTTGAGCAGGTTCGCAGCGGTCGCGGTCTTGGCGCCGTAATCCTTCCACGCGGTGTCGCGGGCGATGTCGCGCCACTTGCCGACCGTCGCGGCATCGAGCGCCGAGACCTTAGCGCCGGCCTTTTCGTAGACCTTGGCGACCTCGACGTCGTCATCCTGCGCGCCCTTGCGGCCGAAGGTTTCGAGCTCTGCGCCCACGGTGACCAGAATGTCCTGCTGGTTCTTCGGCAGCTTGTCGAAGATCGCCTTCGACATCATCAGCGGCTCGAGCATGAACCAGTAGGATGCGCCCGCACCCGAGGTCAGCGACTTCGCGACCTCTTCGAGACGGAACGAGATCAGGCTGGTGGAGGACGTGATACCGGCGTCGCAGGCGCCGGTCTGCATCGCGGCGTAGATTTCGTTCGAGGGCACCGACAGCACCGAGGCGCCGGCGGTCTGAAGCACCATGTCCATCTCGCGCGAACCGCCGCGCACCTTCATGCCCTTGGCATCCTCAGGCGCCACGATCGGCTTGGAGCGGCTGGCGACGCCGCCGGCCTGCCACACCCAGCTCAGGAGGATGATGCCCTTGTCGGCGAGGAAGTCGGTCAGCGCCTTGCCGACCGGCTCCTTCTTCCAGCGCATGCCCTGGTCGTAGGTGGTGACGAGGCCGGGCATCAGACCGATATTTGTCTCCGGCAATTCACCGCCGGCGTAGGGCATCGGATACAGCGAGATGTCGAGCGCCCCCTTGCGCATCGCGGAGAACTGCGCGTTGGTCTTGATCAGCGAGGAGTTCGGATAGATCTCGGCCGCGATGTCGCCGTTGCTGCGCTTACTGACTTCGGCGGCGAACATGCGGCAGAGCCGGTCGCGGAAATCGCCCTTGTCGATGGTGCCACCGGGGAATTGATGCGAGATCTTCAGCGTGGTCGCGGCATGCGCGGTGCCGATGCCGAAGCGGAGAATGGCGGGTGCTGCGACAGCGGTCGCGAGCAGGTGACGACGCGTGAACATGGAGTATCCCCTTGACGGTTCTTTGAACGGCTCTTGTTTGACGTGATTTGGGCGGTCATGAGACCGGCGCGAAGGCCCATCTTAGCCGGTCTTTGCCCTGAACTTCTCTCATCTGATAGTTCGAGACCGAATGCCGCGGCAAGTGTTGGCCTTGCTGCGCTGCACACGCCGGATCCCGCTATTCCCGTTGTTGACAGACGACGTTCGCGCAGGTCGGCCGGACAATGTGAGAAAAAATCGCAACGTCGCGTAACAAGCAGGCGTGTCGAACCGTCGAGATTGTGTCGCGGCACAAGTCGCTGACGAACACCATCTCGAAGGGATTGTTTCTCATGACCATTCGCACCCGCATCGCGCTCGGCGTCTCGGCTGCCGTTCTCTCGCTGGGCCTCGCGCTGTCGCCCGCCGCTTTCGCCCAGGACAAGATGGGCAAGGACGACGGCATGATGAAAAAGGACACGATGTCCAAGGACGGCATGAAGAAGGACACCATGTCCAAGGACGACGGCATGAAGAAGGATACGATGTCGAAGGATGGGATGAAGAAAGACGACGGGATGATGAAGAAGAACTGATCTCATGCCGTCATGCCGGGCACCCTCGCGAGGCGAGCCCGGCATGCGCTGATCCAGGCTTGGTCGATGCCTGCCATCGTGCGCACGCGTTCGCGCGGACGGAGCTGGTCGCGCCGTCAGGATTCGACCTGAAGCACATCCGCTTCAGGTCAAATCTTGTTGAGAGTTACTTCCGCTTGGCCTTGCGGGCCGCGTAACGGGCGTCGCGCTTGGCCTTTTGCTCGGCTTCGAGCTCGGCCTGTCTGGCGACCGCCTCTTCGGCTTCGCGGGCGATGCGCGCCGCTTCGGCGGCGGCAGCCTCTTCCGCGACGCGCTTCTGCTCGGCCTTTTCAGCCTCGCGAGCGGCCTTCACCTCGGCGCGCTTGGCTGCGAGTGCCTCGCGCTCGGCACGCTTCGCCGCGACCGCGGGATCGTCATGCCCCGGCTGCGACTTGAATTTGTTTAAAAGATTTTTGCGTGCGTCCTGCGCCGCCTTTTGCCGGTCTGCAAACCCGGGTTCCCTGAATCCACTCATCGACGAGCCTTGTCTTCCTCGCTTTCGATCCTACATCACTGCCTGTTGGTACGTCGGCTGGGCACAAGCAGGCACCACACGACGCAGAAGCGTGTACATCGCCGCGCGCCGTGAAGCCACCCATAATCGCAGCCGATCAGGTCAACGAAAATCGCTTATCCAGCCGATCCTTCGTAGCCCGGAAAAACTGCCGAATTGTGATGCCCTTCATAAGGGCACCCAGCGGCGGCGCCTAGCGTCCGCCCCAATACGAGACGGAGCACGGGCATGATCTATTTCCGGCTAAGCCTGAAAGCCCTTGCAGTCACGGTCGCCACAGCGGCAGTTGTGGGTGCGGTGCTGTTGCTTGCCCGCCCGCAACCCATCGAGAGCACCGTTCTGGGGGGCGCATGGGAGTGCACCCAGACCGCGTTCATCCTGACGAGCTGTGCGCCACGCGCGCAGCAGGCCATCCCGGCGGTCGAGACCTTGCGCAAGGAGGCGCGGAGGGCAACGCGGGGCTGAGTGGCGATGCGGAGAGCAGGATGTGACGCGACGTCGCAGAGGTGATAAAGGGCCTCACCGAGCGCGATAGGTCCCCATGTCCGAGCCTGACTCCAAGCCTGACACCACCAAGAAGCCCAGTCCGCCGGCAAATCCCCAATCCGGTGACAACCGTCGTGGTGCCATCGCCGGGCTGATCATCGCCGCTGTGATCCTCGGTGTCGGGCTGTGGCTCGCCCGCGACCTCACGGCTGCCAGCAAGCTGCAGGATTGCCTGATGTCGGGGCGGAGCAATTGCAATGTGATCGAGCCGGCCCGCTAGGCCGGTCTTGCTGGACGCGTCCGGACGAAAAATTGCCGTGATCTTAAACATTTGTAACGGGACATAGCCGGCCTGTCAGGTCAGTTTGACAGGTCAGTCATGTCCGTCGGCATCACCCAGGCGCGACCCGAATCGTCTATCGCGCGTGGACTACGGCAATTGCGAAAGTTGAGGGGTAAGCACGCATGAGTGCGTCCAGCCGCATGAAGATCATCATTCCCATGGTTTCGGCCATGTCGTTGCTGGCACTGTCCGCGCAAGCGCAGGACGCCGCGCCGAGGGGCCCCGGCCAGCCGCCAGGGCAGGGCGCAGGTGGTCCACCCCCGGCCAATCAGAACATGCGCAAGGGTCCTCCGCCGCAGCAGGCCGTGCACCCCGGGCCTCAGCCGGGCGGTCAGGCCCACATGGCTCCGGCCCCAGGAGCAGGGCCAGCAGCCGCTCCCGGCCCGCATGGTCCCGGACCGCGCACTGCCGGTGGCCCGCCGCCGGGATCCGGCCGCTACATGGCACGCGGCCCCGCGCCGGCGCGTGATTGGGGCGGACATGCCTATCGCGGCAACCTTGCCTGGGACGGTGGACGCTGGCGTCACGAGGTCCATAACGGCCGCCCGGGCTGGTGGTGGGATGTCGGCGGCGTCTGGTACTATTATCCGCAGCGGATGGACGGCCCGCCCGCCTACATTTCCGAGGACTATATCGACGATGTGCCGGTGGCCTACGCGCCGCCCGGTCCGCCGGTCGCCTATGAACCGCCGCCTCCACCGCCGCCGGCAGATCCCGGCGCGAGCGCGCTCGGCGGAGCAATCGTCGGCGGCGTGCTTGGCGGCCTGATTTCCGGCAACGCCACGGGTGCGGCCGCAGGCGCCGTGATCGGCGGCGCAACTGGGGCGATCGCCGGCGCCACCGCCGCATCGCGCCCCGGTTACTATCTCGCCCAGGGCAATTGCTATTACCGCTATCCGAGCGGCCAGTATGTGCAGGCCGATCCGCGCGCCTGCTACTGAACCTCTCAAAGCGCAATCCAACACGAATGAGGCGGGCCTGGTGCCCGCCTCATTTGCGTTTGCTTCCACGGGGAGACGAGGTCTGACAACGTTGCGGGGGGGCGCACAACCAAGGCGTGCGACCGCGTTGCGCTCAGGAGACCAGCCAGGTCAGGAACGCCATCGCGGCCCAGACCAGGCCGCCGATCCAGATTGTCATCACCAGGACGATGGCGGCGAGGAGGGAGAGACCGAACAGGTCGGTCTTGCGCGATGATGCGTGAGCCCGTGCTGCGGCTTCGGCCTTGTGTGTCATGAGGCGAACAGCCATCCTTCCTGTGTCGCGTTCTTGCGGCGCGTAAGGCGCTGTTTAGCGAACGCGCCGGAACTCGGCTGTGATGCACTTCACAGATCGCCGGAATGAAAGCCGGCCTCACCGGCTTGTGCGCGCGGCGCCCTGAAGCAACACACTGTTGCCGAGCGGACAAAATCCGTCGCAACCGGCTCCGAACGCGAACCCGTCGACGGGGCCGGCTGTTTGCAGAATGAGGAAAATGCGAAGACCGGCGCGATCGGGTTCGCGCTGTCTTCGCGCTTTTGACGTGACGTCGTCTGCGAGAAGCGAGCCCGCGCAGCTCCCGGTCGCAACGACAGATTCGTCGCGGTACCATCGTGCGGAAACGCGCACGCCGGTGCGACTTTCGTCCTCCGCAATCATACGGACGAAATTGCCACGCACTTGTCCATATCGGCTGGTTAAACTTGGCCGCATGTGTACCAAGTACGACCCCCAGCATGAAGCCGAGGCGGCGATGAAGCGCGCCGCGGCGTCCGAAGGGCCCGATCGGCAACGACTGATCGAACTGGCCCTGGCCTGGCATCAGCTCGCTCGCGATCGGCGCGACGACGAGCGACAAAGCTGATTTTCGTCTAACGGACAGCTGCGCCCGATTCGGGATATTGGCATTCGAGTCTTGCCGATCGAGTCTCTTGGCACCCGTCATGAGAAAGCCCCGTGCTCGGGGGGACAAGCACGGGGCCCTTCAAAGCCGACCGGGGCTGGCAGGTCGGCACCACTCTGTTTCGTCGCATCAACGTGCCGATCGCGATCTCGTTCCCGCGCAGCGGTTGCATTTTATCGAAAGAACGACCCGATTAATGCGTGTTGGTCGTGGCTTGCGAAACGTGTCGTTAAGACATGCGTCGTGCCGCATTCTGCGGTGATGATTCGCATTTTGGGAACGGAGCGGAGTCGAACCGTGAACAATCGGAGCGCTCGACCGTGCGGAGCCGAGTTCAGGCCGAAGCCGGAATCACTCCACCGCCGACGGCTCTTTCTGGTGGCCTCGACGCGTCCAGGCGTGAACTGCGGAGGCGAGCTGATGCTGGCTCATGGCGGCATCCGCAATGGACGCCTGCGCCATCTCGATCCGCTTTGCGATCGCGCCGGAGTTGACGTCCACGACTGCGTCGAGCACGAGAAACGACATCGCGACGATCGCCACAGCAACGGCAATCCCCATTCTCGTCAATTCGGCTCGCGGCATCGATCGTCCTAACCGGGCGCAGGTCGCCCGCCGCGCATAGATAGGGCGCACCTGCGCGGTTCAAAGGCCGAGGCGAGGGTGCCCACGCGTTCGTGAAAGATGACGGATGTGTTATGGCGCGTCGACGTGCGCGTTAATGATGAACGCCGGCGCGCGCCAGCAAAACTGAGACTGGCGATCCCAGCAGGACTCGAACCTGCAACCCGCGGAGTAGAAATCCGCTACTCTATCCAGTTGAGCTATGGGACCGTCCTGGGCCACCCGGTCTAGGGGGGCTGGCTGTCATATAGCATGCCAATATGAAAAATCTGGTGTTTCGCCAAGCCTGAACCGAACCGTTTTCCTCGATGGCGCGACAAAGCGGAACGGCGGAGTGTCAGGGTGCCGGGTTGAGCGGCAGCGTACTGGACGATGGATCACATCGCCGGGGGCGCTGATGAGCTTCCGGGACACGGCTGCCGGACGACTGGTCCGATATGGCTGCGCCACAGGACGGCGTGCGCGGCGATAGCGCGATCGGTCTCCTTTGGGCGTGCCTTGCCATGGCGAATGCGACGTTTTGCACCTCTGGTTCCATCGCCATGAGTCTGTCACCTTTCCGCGCATTTTATGCGCCCGCGGCGTTCGTCCGCGATTTCCGGGAGTCCCTACATGATCGGTCTGGTTCGCGCCGTCACAATCTGCGCCGCGCTGGCGCTTGGCCTGAGCGCCGCACACGCGGCGGACAAGGCGTTCAAGCGCGACGATCTCGCTGATTCCGCCATCAAACTGGAGGCGCAGATCAAGAGTGAGGCAGGGCCGGTCGCCAAGACCGGGGCGACCTTGCGTACCGACGCGGATGCCGCCTTCAAGCGCAACGACTACCGCACCGGGCTCTCGGTCCTCGGCCAGATCGCCGCGGTCACACCTGACGACGCCGGCAACTGGCTGCGGCTCGCAAAGGTGATCTTCCAGATCACGCCGAAGAGCTCGAGCGAGCAGACCTTCCTGCTGGAGCGCGCCTCGACCGCCGCCTACATCGCCTACCAGCGCGCCGGCAATCCGGGCGAGGAGGCCGATGCGCTCGCCGTGCTCGGCAAATCGCTGTCCGAGCGCAAGCTGTGGCGGCCGGCACTGGATGCCCTGCGGCTGTCGCTGGACATGCGCGAGGTCGCGGACGTTCGCGGGAGCTACGAGAAACTGCGCGACGAGCACGGTTTCCGGCTGCTCGACTATACCGTGGACTCGGATTCGGCGAGCCCGCGCGCCTGCTTCCAGTTCTCGGAGGAGCTGGCCAAGCGCACCGATTTCGCGCCGTTCCTGGCGCTTGCCGGCCAGGACAAGCCGGCGCTGTCGGCGGAGGGTAAGCAGCTCTGCGTCGATGGGCTCAAGCACGGCGAGCGCTACAATATCAATCTGCGCGCCGGCCTGCCGTCGACCGTGAAGGAGGGCCTGCCGAAATCGGCCGAGTTCAACATCTATGTGCGCGACCGCAAGCCGTTCGTGCGCTTCACCAGCCGCGCCTACGTGCTGCCGCGTACGGGCCAGCGGGGCATTCCCGTGGTCAGCGTCAACACGCCCGCGGTGAACGTCAACGTGTTCCGGATCGGCGATCGCAACCTGATCAACACCGTGGTCGACAGCGACTTCCAGAAGACTCTGTCGAAGTACCAGCTTGGCGATCTCGGCGACGAGCGCGGCGTAAAAGTCTGGTCCGGCGAGCTTGCGACCGCGATGACTCTGAACCAGGACGTCATCACCGCGTTTCCGGTCGACCAGGCGCTGGGTGAGCTCCAGCCCGGCGTCTATGTGATGACGGCGGCGGCGAAGGGCCCGGGCAGCGACGACGACAACCAGCTCGCCACCCAATGGTTCATCGTTTCGGATCTCGGCGTCACGGCCTATTCCGGTAATGACGGCATCCATGTGTTCGTCAATTCGCTGGCCTCGACCGATCCGGTCGGCAAAGCCGAGGTGCGGCTGGTCGCACGCAACAACGAAATTTTGGCGACGCGCAAGACCGACGAGTCCGGCCATGTGCTGTTCGAGGCGGGGCTCGCGCGCGGCGAGGGCGGCCTGTCGCCGGCGATGCTGACCGTCACCGGCGAGAAGACCGACTATGCCTTCCTCAGCCTCAAGACCTCGGCCTTTGATCTGTCCGACCGCGGCGTCGCGGGTCGCGTGGTGCCATCGGGCGCCGACGCCTTCGTCTATGCCGAGCGCGGCGTCTACCGCTCCAGCGAGACGGTCTATCTGACTGCGTTGCTCCGCGACGGGCAGGGCAATGCCGTCAATGGCGGGCCGCTGACCCTGGTGATCGAGCGTCCCGACGGTGTCGAATACCGTCGCGCCGTGCTGGCTGACCAAGGTGCCGGCGGCCGGATGCTATCCGTGCCGCTGAACTCGGCCGTTCCGACCGGCACCTGGCGGGTCCGCGCCTTCACCGATCCCAAGGGATCTTCGGTTGGCGAGACCACCTTCATGGTCGAGGACTACGTCCCCGATCGGATCGAATTCGATTTGTCTGCCAAGGACAAGCTGATCAAAGCTAACGCTCCTGTGGAACTCAAGGCGGACGGTCATTTCCTCTATGGCGCGCCGGCGTCGGGCCTTCAGCTCGAAGGCGACATGCTGATCGCGCCCGCGAGCGAACGCCCGGGCTTTGCCGGCTATCAGTTCGGCGTCGACGACGAGCAGACCACCTCGAACGAGCGCACGCCGCTGGAGAACCTGCCCGAGGCCGACGCCAATGGCGTGGCGACCTTCCCGGTGACGCTGGAGAAGCAGCCGGCTTCGACCCGTCCGCAGGAGGCGCAGATCTTCGTCCGCATGGTCGAGACGGGCGGGCGCGCCGTCGAGCGCAAGCTGGTGCTGCCGGTCGCACCCGCGACCGCGCTGATCGGCATCAAGCCGCTGTTCGGCGACAAGAACGTCGCGGAGGGCGACAAGGCCGAGTTCGACGTCGTGTTCGTCTCGCCCGAGGGCAAGACGCTTCCGCGCGACGGGCTGCGCTACGAGCTCCTGAGGATGGAGTCGCGCTACCAATGGTACCGCCAGAACAATTATTGGGAGTACGAGCCGGTCAAGTCGACCTCGCGCGTGGCCGACGGTGACGTCACCATCGCCGCCGACAAACCGTCCCGGATTTCGCTCGCGCCCCAGCCCGGCCGCTACCGGCTCGATGTGAAGTCGAACGATGCCGACGGCCCCGTCACCTCGGTGCAGTTCGACGTCGGCTGGTATTCCGACGGAAGCGCCGATACGCCGGATCTGCTCGAGACCTCGATCGACAAGCCGCAATATGCGTCCGGCGATACCATGACCGTGTCGGTCAATGTCCGTTCGGCCGGCAAGCTCACCGTCAACGTGCTCGGCGATCGCCTGCTGACGACGCAGACCATCGACGTCAAGGAAGGCACCGCGCAGGTCAAACTCCCGGTCGGCAAGGACTGGGGCACCGGCGCTTACGTGGTGGCGACGCTGCGCCGTCCGCTCGACGCGGCGGCCCAGCGCATGCCGGGCCGCGCGATCGGCCTGAAATGGTTCGGTATCGACAAGCAGAGCCGCACGCTCCAGGTCAAGCTGACGCCACCGGCGCTGATCCGGCCGAACGCGACGCTGAAGATCCCGGTCAGGCTCGACGGCCTCAATCCCGGCGAAGACGCGAAAATCGTCATCGCTGCGGTCGATGTCGGCATCCTCAACCTGACCAACTACAAGCCGCCGGCGCCGGATGATTATTATCTCGGCCAGCGCCGTCTGAGCGCGGAGATCCGCGATCTCTATGGGCAGCTGATTGACGGCATGTCGGGCACGCGCGGCCAGATCAAGTCCGGCGGCGACGCCGGCGCAGCCGAACTGCAGGGCTCGCCGCCCGCGCAAAAGCCGCTCGCGCTCTATTCGGGCATCGTCACCGTCGGCGCCGACGGCAGCGCGGAAGTCAGCTTCGACATTCCGGAGTTTGCCGGCACCGCGCGCGTGATGGCGGTGGCGTGGACCGCGACCAAGCTCGGCCGCGCCAACACCGATGTCGTGATCCGGGACCCGGTGGTGCTGACGACGACTTTGCCGCGCTTCCTGCTCAATGGCGACCACGGCACGGTCAATCTCGAGATCGACAATGTCGAGGGCCAGGCCGGCGACTACGTCATCAACGTCAAGACGGGCGGTCCGGTGAAGATGACCGGCAATCCCGCCACCACCGTCAAGCTCGCCGCCAAGCAGCGCAATTCCTTCGCGCTCGCGATCGACGCGACCGCGGCGGGACCGGCGACGCTCGACGTCGACATCAAGGGACCGAATGGCCTGACGCTGGCGCGCCACTATGCGCTCGACGTCAAGGCGGCGACGCAGGTGCTGGCGCGGCGCTCGATCCGGACGCTGGCGAAGGGCGAGAGCCTGACGCTGACCTCGGACATGTTCTCCGACCTCGTGCCGGGCACCGGCAGCGTCTCGGTTTCGGCGAGCCTGTCGACGGCGCTCGATGCGGCGACGATCCTCAAGGCGCTCGACCGCTACCCCTATGGCTGCTCGGAGCAGATCACGAGCCGCGCCATGCCGCTGCTCTACGTCAACGATCTCGCGGCCGGCGCGCATCTGGCCATGGACACCGAGGTCGACCAGCGCATCCGCGACGCCATCGAGCGGTTATTAGCCCGTCAGGGATCCAATGGCTCGTTCGGCCTGTGGTCGGCCGGAGGTGACGACGCGTGGCTCGATGCGTACGTGACGGACTTCCTCACCCGCGCCCGCGAAAAGGGCTTTGTGGTGCCGGACGTGCTGTTCAAGAACGCGCTGGATCGTATCCGCAACTCCGTCGTCAACGGCAATGAGCCGGAGAAGGATGGCGGGCGCGATCTCGCCTACGGCCTCTATGTGCTCGCCCGCAACGGCGCTGCTCCCATCGGCGATCTCCGTTATCTCGCCGACACCAAGCTGAGCAACCTCGCAACCCCGATTGCGAAGTCTCAGCTCGCGGCAGCGCTGGCGCTGGTCGGCGATCGCAACCGCGCGGAGCGGGTCTATGGCGCAGCCCTCGACAGCCTCGCGCCAAAGCCGGTGCTGGAATTCGGCCGCACCGACTACGGCTCGCAGCTGCGCGACGCCGCCGCACTCGTCTCGCTCGCGAGCGAAGGCAACGCGCCCAAGGCAACGCTGACGCAGGCGGTGGCACGGGTCGAGACCGCGCGCGGGCTCACGCCCTACACCTCGACGCAAGAGAATGCGTGGCTGGTGCTGGCGGCCCGCGCCTTGGCCAGGGAGAACCTCTCGCTCGAGGTCGACGGCCAGAGCGTCAAGACCGCGCTCTATCGCAGCTACAAGGCGGATACGCTGACCGGCAAGCCGCTGAAGATCACCAACACCGGCGATGCGCCCGTGCAGGCGGTGATCTCGGTGTCGGGCTCGCCGGTCACGCCGGAGCCGGCCGCGTCGAACGGCTTCAAGATCGAGCGCAACTACTTCACGCTCGACGGCAAGCCCGCCGATATCAGCAAGGTCAAGCAGAACGATCGCTTCGCCGTGGTGTTGAAGATTACGGAAGCAAAGCCCGAGTACGGCCACATCATGGTGTCGGACTATCTGCCGGCAGGCCTGGAGATCGACAATCCAAAACTGGTGTCGTCGGGTGACAGCGGCACGCTGGACTGGATCGAGGATGGCCAGGAGCCGGAGGATACCGAGTTCCGCGATGATCGCTTCACGGCGGCCGTGGATCGCGCCTCGGACTCCAAGGCGGTCTTCACCGTCGCCTACGTCGTGCGCGTCGTTTCGCCCGGCAAATACGTGCTGCCGCAGGCCTATGTCGAGGACATGTACAATCCCTCGCGCTATGGCCGCACGGGTACCGGTACGGTCGAGGTGCGGGCGGCGAAGTGAGGCGTGAGATGAGCGAGGCGCTGAGCAAGAACGTGGATGGCCGGGACAAGCCCGGCCATGACGGCGTGCGGGGCAGGGGACATCGTGTCCTCTCTGGCCTCGCGCTCGCGTTCATCCTCGCCATCATCGGCTTCGTCGGCTGGGTCTATTCCCTCGGTCCTCTCCCGTTCGACGAAGCGCGCCGTGTCTCCACCACCGTCGTCGACCGCAACGGCAAACTGCTGCGCGCCTATGCCATGGCCGACGGGCGATGGCGGCTGCCGGTCGATGCCAAGGCCAATGTCGATCCGACCTATCTGAAGCTGCTGTTCGCCTATGAGGACCAGCGCTTCTACAGCCATGACGGGATCGATCCGCTGGCGCTGGGCCGCGCCGCGCTGCAGCTCTCGACGCGCGGGCACATCGTGTCCGGCGGCTCGACCATCTCGATGCAGCTGGCGCGGCTGATGGAGCCAAGGCGGCAGCGTTCGCTCTACGCCAAACTGCACCAGATCGTGCGCGCGATCGAGCTGGAGCGGACACTGAGCAAGGACGAGATCCTCAACCTCTATCTCGCGCTGGCGCCCTATGGCGGCAATCTCGAGGGCATTCGCGCTGCGTCCATTGCCTATCTCGGCAAGGAGCCGAAGCGGCTGTCGCTGGCGGAAGCAGCGCTGCTGGTCGCGCTGCCGCAATCGCCGGAGACGCGGCGGCTCGACCGCTATCCCGAAGCGGCGCGTATCGCCCGCGATCGCGTGCTCGACCGCATGGTCGAGGAGCATGTGGTCAGTGTGGACGATGCAAAGCAGGCCAAGTCCGTGCCTGTGCCGAAGCTGCGCAAGCCAATGCCGATCCTGGCGCCGCATGCCTCCGACAGCGCGCTCGCAACGGTCAAGGACGCGCCGGTCATCAAGCTGACGCTGGATTCCAATCTCCAGAGGGTGCTGGAGCCCTTGGCGCGCGATCGTGCCATTGCGCTGGGACCGAACATCTCGGTCGGCATCATCGTGGTCGACAATGAGAGCGGCGACGTGCTCGCGCGCGTCGGCTCGGCCGATTATTTCGATGAGAGCCGGGCAGGGCAGGTCGACATGACCCGCGCCATTCGCTCACCTGGCTCGACGCTGAAACCGTTCATCTATGGGCTCGCCTTCGAGGACGGTTTTGTTCACCCCGACAGTCTGATCGACGACCGCCCGGTCCGCTTCGGCTCCTACGCACCGGAAAATTTCGACATGACGTTCCAGGGCACGGTGCCGGTGAAGAAGGCGCTGCAGCTGTCGCTGAACGTGCCGGCGATCGTGCTGCTGGACCGCGTCGGCTCGAGCCGACTGGCCTCGCGGCTGCGCCAGGCCGGCGGCAATCTCGTGCTGCCCAAGGACGAGGCACCGGGGCTCGCCATGGGGCTCGGTGGCGTCGGCGTGACGCTGCAGGATCTTGTCCAGCTCTATGCGGGCTTCGCCCGGCTCGGCACCACCAGGCCGTTGCGCGAGGTCATGACGGCCGCGGATGACCGCGAGCCGCTGCGGCTGCTGGACCCCGTCGCGGCCTGGCAGGTCGGCAACGTGCTCCTGGGAACCCCACCGCCGGAGAACGCCGCCCACAACCGTATCGCCTTCAAGACCGGAACCTCCTACGGCTATCGCGACGCCTGGTCGGTCGGGTTCGACGGCCGCATGACCATCGGCGTCTGGGTGGGCCGGCCCGATGGCGCCCCGGTTCCCGGTCTGATTGGTCGCATCGCGGCGGCACCCATCCTGTTCGACGCCTTCGCCCGGACCGGCAAGACGCTGACCCCGCTGCCCAAGCCGCCCAAGGGAACCCTGGTCGCCAGCAACGCGAAGTTGCCGTTGCCACTGAAGCGGTTCCGCCCCGTCGGGGAACTCGTGCGGACCGGGGGCGAGCAGGCGCTCCATATCCAGTTCCCGCTCAATGGCTCCCGGATCGACGTGGATCGCTCGGCCGGAGCCGAGGCTGCCGCCATGCCCGTGAAGGTCGCCGGCGGGGTATTGCCGATGACTGTCATGGTCAACGGTACGGCGCTCGGCGAGATCGACGGGCGCCGCCAGCGCCTGATCGATCCACCCGGCCCGGGCTTTGCACGGCTGACCGTGATCGACGCCACTGGCGCCGCGGACACAGTTGTCATTCGAATTCAATGACCTTGCCTTAAGCGGTTGTGGCGATGGCGGTTTCAGCGTAAGCGGAACCAATGGCCGAGACCTATCCCACGCCCCGTTTTGGAGCGCCCCGAGAGCCGAAAACGCCCGTGAATCCGGGCAGCCGGCTCGTGCTGATGCTCGACTTTGTCACCGCCAGCCACGCCCGCGCTGTGGCCTTCCTCGCGGTGTGCGCGCTGCTGCTGTTCCTGCCCGGCTTCTTCACCATTCCGCCGGTCGATCGCGACGAGGCACGCTTTGCCCAGGCCACCAAGCAGATGGTCGAGAGCGGCGACTATGTCGACATCCGCTTCCAGGAGGACGTGCGCTACAAGAAACCCGTCGGCATCTACTGGTTGCAATCCGCCGCTGTCGAAGTCGCCACCGCGTTGAAGCTGCCGAAGGCCGAACTCCGGATCTGGGTCTATCGGCTGCCGTCGCTGCTGGGGGCGATCGGCGCCGTGCTCATGACCTATTGGGCGGCGCTCGGCTTCGTCACGCGGCGCGCCGCGGTCCTTGCCGGCCTTCTGGTGTGCTCCTCCGTGCTGCTCGGCGTCGAGGCGCGGCTCGCCAAGACCGACGCGATGCTGCTGTTCTGCGTAGTTGCCGCAATGGGCGCGATGTCGCGCGCCTATCTGTCCTGGCAGCGCGCCGAGGACGAAACCCATCCGCCCTGGAGCTGGCCCGCGATCTTCTGGACCGCGCTGGCCGTGGGTATCCTGATCAAGGGGCCGCTGATCCTGATGTTCGCGGGCCTGACGATCATCGCGCTCGCGATCCAGGACCGCGATTCCTCCTGGCTGTGGAAGCTCCGCCCGGTCTGGGGCCTGATGTGGATGCTGGTGCTGGTGCTGCCCTGGTTCGTCGCGATCTTCTGGCGCGCGGGCGATGCCTTCTTCGCCGATTCCGTCGGTGGCGACATGCTGAGCAAGATCGGCGCGCAGGAATCCCATGGCGCGCCGCCCGGACTGTACCTGGCGCTGTTCTGGATCACCTTCTGGCCGGGCGCGCCGCTGGCGGCGATGGCGGCGCCTGCGGTGTGGCGGGCGCGGCGCGAGCCCGGCGCGCAATTCCTGCTGGCCTGGTTGATCCCGTCCTGGATCGTGTTCGAGGCGGTGCTGACCAAGCTGCCGCATTACGTGCTGCCGCTCTATCCCGCGATTGCGATCCTGACCGTCGGTGCGCTGGAGCGGAATGTGCTGTCGCGCTCCTGGCTGGCGCGCGGCTCGGCCTGGTGGTTCGCGATCCCCGCGGGCGGCTCGATCATCGCGGTGGTCGGTGCTGTCATGCTGACGCGGCAGCCGGCCTTCGTAGCCTGGCCGTTCATCGCGGCCTCGCTGATCTTCGGCCTGTTCGCCTGGTGGCTCTACGACAACAACCGTGCCGAACGCTCGGTGCTCAACGCGCTGGTCGCGGCGCTGATGCTGGCGGTCGTGGTCTACGGCATCGTGCTGCCGTCGCTGACGCCGCTGTTTCCGAGCATCGAGGTCGCGCGGGCGCTGCGCAACGTCACCTGCGTCGGGCCGAAGGCGGCGTCGGCCGGCTATCACGAGCCGAGCCTCGTGTTCCTGACGGGCACCCAGACGCTGCTGACCGACGGATCGGGAGCCGCCGATTTCCTCAGGCAGGGAAGCTGCCGGTTTGCATTGATCGAGCAGAAGTCAGAGCGCAGCTTCGTGCAACGCGCCGAGGCGATCGGGCTGCGCTACAAGGTCGGTACGCGCATCGACGGCTATAATTTCTCGCAGGGACGCGCGATCTCGATCTCGATCTTCCGCTCCGAGGGCACCGAATAAGATGCCTGTAACGACCACCGTCGCGCCGCGCGCAAGCTACCCTGTGCAGCTGTTCGGGGTGGCGGGACACGCGCTGGCGCAGCTCGTGCGCACGCCGTCGCATTCGCGCCGCGCCGCGGCTGCACGAAAACTGGCGCGGCATTCGCTGTGGCTCAGTGCGGCGGGGGCCGCCTTGATCGTCGTGCTGATGGTCGCGTTCGATCGGACCGAGATCCAGCTGATGCCGGCGCGCGGTACGCCGGCGCTCTGGCCGATCCGCATCCTCACCGATTTCGGCAAGGACGAGAATGTGCTCTCCGTGCTGGGGGTCGTGCTCATCGTATTGGCGCTCGTTGCCGCCGCGATGCACGGCACACGCCGCGCGCTGCTGCTCGGATTCGGCACCCGGCTGCAATATCTGTTTCTGTCCGTTGCCCTGTCGACGTTCGTCACCGATGGCCTGAAATATCTCATTGGCCGCGGCCGTCCGTTCGTCGGCGGCAAGGCCGATCCGTTCAACTTCATCCCGCTCGAGGGGACGGGGGCCTATGCCAGCCTGCCGTCGGGGCATGCGGCGACGGCGTTCGCACTGGCCTTTGCGGTTTCGGCACTCTGGCCGCGCCTGCGCGTGTTCATGTTCACTTACGCAATCGTGATCATACTGACGCGCTTGGTTCTGCTGGCGCATCACCCGAGTGACGTCACGGCCGGTGCGCTGGTCGGCATGGTCAGCGCCATGGCCGTCCGCTACTGGTTTGCGGCGCGCCGGCTCGCTTTTGCCATCCGCGCCGACGGCACCATCGTGCCGCTTCCGGGACCGCTTCCCAGGCGCCTCAAAAGGGTTGCCCGCGGGGCATCTGCCCCATAAAAGCGGCTGCTTGCCGGGGCTGCCGGTTCCCCAGGTCGCAGGCCAATTCCAACCACGAGCTTCGATTTGTCGTCGTCCCAGCCTTCGGTTTCCATCGTCGTCCCCGTGCGCAACGAAGTCGACAACATTGCGCCCCTGATCGAGGAGATCACAGCCGCGCTCGATGGCCGCTGGGCCTATGAGATCATCTATGTCAACGACGGCTCGACCGATGCGACCGGCGAGCGGCTCGCGTCGATCATGGCGCAGCGGGACAATCTGCGGCAGTTGCGTCATGCCAGGTCGGGCGGCCAGTCGGCGGCGGTGCGCAGCGGCGTGCGCGCGGCCCGTGGCGCGATCGTGGCGACGCTCGATGGCGATGGCCAGAACAATCCCGCCTTCCTGCCGGACCTGATCGCGGCGGTCGAGAGGAGCGCGAATGTCGGGCTTGCCGCGGGACAACGCGTTGGCCGCAAGGACACCGGTTTCAAGAAATTCCAATCGCGCGTAGCAAACGGCGTCCGTAATGGCATCCTGAAGGACGGCACGCGCGACACCGGTTGCGGGTTGAAGGCATTCCGGCGCGACGTCTTCCTGACCATGCCCTATTTCGACGGGCTGCATCGTTTCCTCCCGGCATTGGTTCGCCGTGAAGGTTTTGACATCGCCTATGTCGACGTGATCGACCGGCCGCGCCATTCCGGCGTGTCCAATTACGGCTTCTTCGACCGGCTGTGGATCGGGATCATGGATCTCGCCGGCGTGTGGTGGCTGATCCGCCGCAAGAAGCCGACGCCAGAGGTGACTGAGGTGAACGCATGATCATCCAATACGGCCAGGCGCTGAGCAACTATCTCTACGACGTCTTCGTCGCCAAGTTCGATTTCTGGCTGGCCTTCGGCCTGGTCGCGCAATTGTTCTTCACCGCCCGCTTCCTGGTGCAATGGATCGCGAGCGAGCGCGCCGGCAACAGCGTGGTGCCGATGGCGTTCTGGTTCTGCTCGATGGGCGGCGGGTTGATGACGCTGGTGTACGGCGTCGTGAAGCGCGAGCCCGTCATCATCCTCGGGCAGGCGCTGGCGACGATCATCTACATCCGCAACATCATGCTGATCATCAAGAACCGCGGCCGCACGTCGAGGACGCTGGAGCGCTGATCCACGAGGGCGCGGAGACATGCGAATCTCCGGATGGAAATACGCAAATTACCGATAATTCTCTTCGTGTCGGTCCTTCTGGTCGGCCTGATCTCGCTCGGGTTCGGTCTTCTCGATCTTGGCGGCACCATCGCATTTCTCGCGAGAGCCGAGCAGACTGAGGCGCGCTTCGCCGGCGCCGTCGCGCGAAGTGGCGGGAATCACGGCGGGACGTTTCTTTATCCGACCTTTCAATTCGCAACGCGCGACGGCCACGTGATGACGTTCACGTCTTCATCGGGGTCGACTGCACAGCCCTATGCCGATGGTGAGCGGGTCCGGATTGCCTACGATCCGCAGCGCCCCGAAGATGCGCGCCTGCTGTCGTTCCTGACGCTGTGGATGGCCCCGACGCTGCTTTGCGCGGTGGGGCTTTTGCTCTCGGGCGGAGCGGTTTTGGTGCGCACGGTCCTAGCGCGGCAGCGCCGTGGCGCCTGAGGCGGGCAGGGCGGCCGTCTCCGCCTCAGTCTGGCGATAGGGCTGGCCCGCGGCATCCAGCACGGGATAGGCGACCGAGCAGATATGCGAATGGATGCGGCGCAGATCGCGCAGCACGTCCAGGTGCAGCGACGTGGTCTCGATGGTCTCGGGGCGGCCCTCGCGCAGGCGATCGAGATGGCGCTCCACGGCCGCGAGCTCGGTGTTCTTCAGCGCGGTCTTTTCCACCAACAGCTTGCGGGCCTCATTGGCGTCGCCCGACATGAACACGCCGAACGCGATCCGCAGCGAGTCCATCGTGCGCTTGTGGAACGCGGCGAGTTCCTCGGCGCCTTCAGCCGAGAACTGGAGGCGCCGCTTGATCTTCTTGGTGGCGAGCTCGCTCAAATTCTTGTCGATGATGTCGCCGATATGCTCGAGGTTGATGGCGAAGGAGATGATCTCCATCGCACGCCGGCCTTCGCTCTCATCGAGGCTGCCGCGGGTCAGCTTGGTGACGTAGAGCTTGATGGCCTCGTCGAGACTGTCGACGACATTGTCCGTCTTCGAGACCTGGTCGACCAGCGAGCGGTCGCCGGTCATCATCGCGGCCATGACCTTGCGCAGCATGGTTTCGACCAGATCGCCCATGCGCAACGTCTCGCGGGCGGCGTCCGCAAGCGCGAGCGAGGGGCTCTCGAGTGCGGTCTCGTCGAGATAGCGCGGCCGCGCGGGATCGGTTTCCTGCACGCGATCGGGCAGGAGCCGGGTCAGCAGGCGCGACATTGGGTCGAGCAGGCCGATGAAGATGACGGCCGTGCCGACGTTGAAGGCGATGTGGAACGCCGCGATCATCTTGGCGAGATCGGGCTGCCAGGCATGCATGTGACCCGCGATCGTGCCCAGGAACGGCAGCACGAGCGCAATGCCGATGACGCGGTTGACGAGATTGCCGACCGGCAAGCGATAGCTCGCGGGATCGTCGCGCCTTGCGCCTTCGAACACGGGGTTGACGGCGCTGCCGAGATTGGCCCCGAGCACCAGCGCCAGCGCCGCATCGGGCGTGATGAATTGCGAGTAGGCCAGCGACATGATCAGCAGCACGCTGGCGACGCTCGAATGCACGGCCCAGGTCAGAAGCCCGGCGACGATGATGCACAGAACGGGGTCGCCTGTGATCGCCGACATCACGACGCGCACACCGGGTGCGTTCTCCGCCGGCGCCAGCGTGTCGAGCAGGATGTGCAGCGACAGCAACATCAATCCGAGGCCGATTGCGATACGGCCGATGTCCTTGATCCGCGAGCGCGGGCCGGAGCGGAAGGCGACGAGGCCGAGCACGAACAGCACGGGCGCGACCGCTGCAATGTTGAACGACAATGCCTGCACGATCAGCGTCGTGCCGACATTGGCCCCCAGCATGATGGCGAGCGCGGCGACGAGGCTGAGCAGGCCCTCCGCGGCAAAGGAGCTGGTGAGGAGCGCGGTCGCCGTGCTGCTCTGAAGCAGTGCGGTGAGTCCCAGCCCGGCTGCAAACGCGCTGAAGCGATTGCCGAGTGCCTTGCCGAGCAGGCGTCGCAGATCGGGGCCAAAGGCGCGCAGGATGCCGCTCTGGACCATGTGCAGGCCCCACAGCAGCAACGCCACGCCGCCCATCAGATCGAGCAGAACCAACGTTCCCATGCTCCGTGTCCGGATGAGAGTCGAAGGGATTCAGGCTAGCGCCAAACGCCAGCGGATCAAACCCTTTGTTGGCGCGTCGGCGTTAACGCCTGCGGTCCTTGCTCGTTCCCGCTGCGGCGCGCTCTGGCGCGTCCGCAGGCGAGATGCCTCGTGAGCAGGCTCACATTGCCGCTTTGAGGGCAGCGAAGCCGCGATCGAGATCGGCCTTGAGATCGTCGGTGCTCTCCAGCCCGATATGCAGGCGCAGTGTCGGGCCACCGGGCGCCCATTTCGTCGCCGTACGATAGTCGTTGCAGTCGAAGGGAATCGCGAGGCTCTCGAAGCCGCCCCAGGAAAAGCCCATGCCGAACAGTTTGAGCGTGTTGAGCATGGTGTCGACGGCCGTCTGCGGCGCCGGCTTCAGCACGATGCTGAACAGGCCTGAGGCGCCGGTGAAGTCGCGCTTCCAGATGGCATGGCCCGGGTCGGTCTCGAGCCCCGGATGCAGGACGCGAGCGACCTCAGGGCGGCCAGCGAGCCAGCGCGCCATGTCGAGGCCCGAGCGATGATGCTGCGCGAGCCGCACCGACAGCGTGCGCAGGCCGCGCAGCGCAAGGAAGACGTCGTCGGGACCGGCGCAGACGCCGAGCAGGCGGATGCCTTCGGTAATCTGCGGCCAGGTCCTGGCGTTGGCCGAGATCGTGCCGAACATGATGTCGGAATGGCCGCCGATGTATTTGGTCGCGGCCTGCATGCTGATGTCGACGCCCTGCTCGAGCGAGCGGTGATAGAGCGGCGTCGCCCAGGTGTTGTCGTCGATGACGAGCGCGTCGCGCGCATGGGCGACGTGGGCGATGGCGCGGATATCCGGCATCTCGAACGATTGCGAGCCGGGCGCCTCGACCAGCACAGCGCGGGTGTTGGGCTTGAACAGCTTCTCGATGCCGGCGCCGATCAGCGGATCGAAATAGGTGGTCTCGATGCCGAGGCGGGCCAGCATGCCGTTGCAGAAATTGCGCGTGGGACGATAGACATTGTCGCAGACCAGGATGTGGTCGCCGGTCTTCAAGACCGCGAGCAGGGTGGTCGAGATCGCCGACAGGCCTGACGGGACGATGCCGACGCCGGCGCATTGCGGCCCCTCCAGCGCCATCAGCGTATCCTGGAACGCCCGGGTGGTCGGGCTGCCGTGGCGGCCATAAGTAAACTCGCCGCGATGGGCGTGCAGGTCCTCGGCGGTCGGATAGAGCACGGTCGAGCCGTGGAACACAGGTGGATTGACGAACCCCTTCTGCGCCTTGGTGTCGCGGCCGGAGGTGACCAGCCGGGTTTCGGCGTGCTGCTGTGCGGGGTGCGAGGAATCCATGCGACTGCTTTCAAAAAAGCGTTTCCGCCGGCGCGGATCGCGCGGTCGGGGCGGCCTGGAGGCCGCTGACGTTAATAACAGAACACAGAAGAGTCCCGTCAACCCCTTGACCCGGCTCGCCAGTCGTTCTGTGATGCGCAGGTGCTATTCAGTCGCCGCATGTTGAGGGGCCTGCCGCGACCTTCGATCCATCGTCTGACCGGACCTTGCGCCACAGCCACAACGGCGGGCGCCTGCGGCGAGGATTAAGGTATGGCCTCCCAGCATCGGCGAGTGTTCGGCAAGGTATTCCAGCATGACTCTTGCAAGGCTGCCCTTTGTGCAGGGAAAGTCTTGGCAGAGACACCGTTCCTGACGTTGAGATGACTTTGAAAGGCTTGAAGCCCATGAAACGCGTAACCCTGGCTCTCTCTCTTGCTCTCGCCGCCGGCCTCTCTGCCCAGGCCGCCGACGCGCAAACGCTCAAGACCGTCAAGGATCGGGGCACACTGTCCTGCGGCGTCAGCCAGGGCCTGCCCGGCTTCTCCTCGCCCGACGACAAGGGCAACTGGACCGGCCTCGACGTCGATGTCTGCCGCGCCATTGCGGCTGCGATCTTCAACGATCCGACTAAAGTCAAATACGTGCCGACCTCGGCCAAGGACCGCTTTACCGCGCTGCAGTCCGGCGAGATCGACGTGCTCTCGCGCAACACCACCTGGACCATCTCGCGCGACACCTCGCTCGGCGCCAACTTCACCGGCGTGACCTATTATGACGGGCAGGGCTTCATGGTGAAGAAGTCGCTCAAGGTGAACTCCGCACTGGAACTGAACAGTGCCTCGGTCTGCGTGCAGACCGGCACCACCACCGAGCAGAACCTCGCCGACTACTTCAAGGCCAACAACATGAAGTACGAGGTGATCGCGTTCGGCACCAACGACGAAACCGTCAAGGCCTACGAGGCCGGCCGCTGCGACGTCTTCACCACCGACCAGTCGGGCCTCTACGCCAACCGTCTGAAGCTCGCCAATCCCAACGACCATATGGTTCTGCCGGAGATCATCTCGAAGGAGCCGCTCGGACCGATGGTGCGCCATGGCGATGACCAGTGGTTCGACATCGTGAAATGGACGCTGTTCGCCATGATCACCGCCGAAGAGCTCGGCGTGACCTCGAAGAACGTCGACGAGAAAGCCAAGATGGAGACTCCGGAGCTGAAGCGCGTGCTCGGCACCGACGGCAATTTCGGCGAACAGCTCGGCCTGACCAAGGACTGGGTGATCCGCATCGTCAAGGCCGTCGGCAATTACGGCGAAGTGTTCGATCGCAACGTCGGCGCCGGCTCGCCGCTCGCCATCAACCGCGGTCTCAACAATCTCTGGAACAAGGGTGGTCTTCAGTACGCGCCGCCGATCCGCTGATTCCGCCCGATCGGTCGGCACACGGCAATGAGCACCGAGGCTCGTAAACCGCCGCTCCAGATCGCCCTGAAGATCAGGCGCCTTCTGGGTGGCAAGGCAGGCTGGAACGGCGTCGCCGTCCAGTTTGCCTTCGCGGCGGTGCTGGGCTGGATCGCCTACGAGATCATCTCGAACGCGCGCACCAACGTCGAGAACCAGCACATTGCCACCGGCTTCGGTTTCCTTTCGAACAACGCCGGCTTCGACGTCAACCAGACCCTGATCTCCTATACCGGCTCCGACACGTTCCTGCGGGTGTTCGTGGTCGGCCTATTAAATACGTTCGTCGTCTCTGTGGTCGGCATCGTGTTCTCCACGGTGATCGGCTTCATCGTGGCGCTGTGCCGGCTGTCGCCGAACTGGCTGGTGTCGCGCGTCGGCGAGATCTATGTCGAGATCATCCGCAACCTGCCGCTGCTATTCCAGATCCTGTTCTGGTACCTGGCGGTGTTGGCGGCGCTGCCCAATCCGCGACAGAGCATCTCGTTTCTCGGCATCGCCTTCATTAGCAATCGCGGTCTCGTCATTCCGCAGCCGATCGGCCAGGCCGGTCTGGAGCCGTTCCTGGCGGCGCTGGCCTTGGGCATCTTGGCGGCGCTGGCCTTGCGCGTCCACGCGCGACGAGCGCTGTTCCAGCGCGGGCAGATGATCCGCATCTGGCCTTACGCGCTGGGCCTCGTCATTGGGCTGCCGCTTGTGACGATGCTGGTGTTCGGTCTGCCGTTTACGGTCGAGCTGCCGCAACTCAAGGGATTCAATTTCGCCGGCGGCGCGCGCATCATCCCGGAATTCGTAGCGCTGACTCTAGCGCTGTCGACTTACACTGCGGCTTTTATCGCCGAGATCGTGCGCGCCGGTATCCTGTCCGTCCACGCCGGCCAGATGGAGGCGGGGGCCTCGCTCGGCCTCAGCCGTGGCACCACACTGCGGCTGATCGTGGTGCCACAGGCGATGCGCGTGATCGTGCCGCCGCTGACCAACCAGTACCTCAACCTCACCAAGAATTCCTCGCTGGCGGTCGCGATCGGCTATCCGGATCTCTTCTCGGTGTGGGCCGGCACGTCGCTCAGCCAGACCGGCCAAGCGATCGAGATCATCACCACGACGATGGGCGTCTACCTCCTGATCTCGCTCATCACCAGCGCCGTCATGAGCGTCTACAGTTGGCGCCTCAGCCGGAGTCTCGGCGCATGACCGACATCACCGCGTCATCCTTCGTCCGCGATGACCTGGTCGCCGAGCGGCCCGCGCCGGTGAAGACCACCGGTTTTGTCGGCCTGCTGCGCACCCGCCTGTTCAATTCGCCGACCAACATTCTCCTGACGATCCTGGGCGCGCTGCTGCTCTGGTTCACCATCATTCCATCCGTCAGGTTCCTGATCGTCGATGCGGTCTGGAGCGGCCAGGATCGGACGGCTTGCCTCGCTGAGAACGCCGGATTCGCCGTCGGCGCCTGCTGGCCCTACATCCAGGCCAAGCTGCCGCAGCTGATCTACGGCTTCTATCCCGAGGCCGAGCGCTGGCGGGTCAATCTCGCGCTGATCCTGGCGGCCGCGCTGCTGCTGCCGCTGCTGATCCCGCGCCTGCCGGCCAAAGGCCTCAACGCCAGCCTGTTCTTCTTCGCCTTTCCGGTCGTCGCGTTCTTCCTGTTGCATGGCGGCGGCATCAGCGGCTTCGGCCTGAGCTGGACTGCCGGCCTGCTGGAACTGTTCGACGACAGCATCGTCAGCGCCGGGCAGGTGCTGCTCAGCCTGAGCAAGACATCGGCGATCGCGCCGCTGCTGTGGGTTGTCGGCAATCTCATCGTGCTGGTTGGCACCGCGATTCATTGGCTGATCTTCCCGTTGACCTGGCTGCGCGACCAGATCCAGGCGTCAGGGCAGTCGGTCTGGCTCGATTTTGCCATCACGACGGCGTTCGTCTCGTTGATCGCCTTTGTCCTCAGTGGCGGCATGCGCACGGGATGGCGCGCGCTCGCCTCGAGCATCGCCACCTTCGTCGCCATCGCAATCGTTATCAAGCTGATGGGGCTCGACCGCGGCGGTCTGCCGATCGTCGCGACCAATCTCTGGGGCGGCCTCCTGGTGACGCTGGTGGTCTCCGTGACCGGCATCGTCACCTCGCTGCCGATCGGCATCGCGCTGGCCCTCGGTCGGCGCGCCTCCATCCCGCTGATCCGGATCTTCTCGATCGCGTTCATCGAGTTCTGGCGTGGCGTGCCACTGGTCACGGTGCTGTTCTTCGCCACCTACATGCTGCCGCTGTTCCTGCCGGGCAATTTCACCGTCGACGGCCTGGTGCGCGCGCTGATCGGCATCGCGCTGTTCACGGGCGCCTACCAGGCCGAGAACGTCCGCGGCGGCCTTGCTGCGATCCCGCGCGGGCAGGGGGAGGCAGCGGCGGCGCTCGGGCTGTCCTGGTGGAAGACCACGTCGCTGATCGTGCTGCCGCAGGCGCTGCGGCACGTCATCCCGAACCTCGTCAACAGCTTCATCTCGCTGTTCAAGGATACCTCGCTGGTGTCGATCGTCGCGCTGTTCGATCTGCTGGGTTCGCTGCGTGCCTCGTTCGCCGACCCCAAATGGTCGACGCCCTCGACCTTGTTCACCGGCTTTGCCTTCGCCGGGATCATCTACTTCATCTTCTGCTTTGGAATGTCCCGCTACTCGCTCTTCGTCGAGCGCCGCCTCAACGCCCACCGCCGCAACTGATCGAGCTCACCATGACCGCAGATCCCATCGTCAACATTTCCGGCCTCAACAAATGGTACGGCGAATTTCACGTGCTGCGCGACATCGACCTCGAGGTCAACAAGGGCGAGCGCATCGTGATCTGCGGCCCCTCGGGGTCCGGCAAATCGACACTGATCCGCTGCATCAATGCGCTCGAGGAATTCCAGGAGGGCGAGATCGTCGTCGACGGCATCGAACTCGGGCCGAACCTCAAGCATGTCGATGCGGTGCGCCGCGAAGTCGGCATGGTGTTCCAGAGCTTCAATCTGTTCCCGCACCTCACCGTGCTGGACAATTGCACGCTGGCGCCGATCTGGGTGCGCAACATCCCCAAGAAGGACGCCGAGGAGACCGCGATGAAATTCCTGGAGCGGGTCAAGATCCCGCACCAGGCCAACAAGTTTCCGGGGCAGATGTCCGGCGGGCAGCAGCAGCGCGTCGCGATCGCGCGCGCGCTCACCATGAACCCGAAGGTGATGCTGTTCGACGAGCCGACCTCGGCGCTCGACCCCGAGATGGTCAAGGAGGTCCTCGACACCATGGTCGACCTGGCCGACGAGGGCATGACCATGCTGGTCGTCACCCACGAGATGGGCTTTGCCAAGGAGGTCGCCAACCGCGTGGTGTTCATGGATGCCGGCCAGATCATCGAGGCCAACACGCCGAACGAGTTTTTCGCAGCCCCCCAGCATGCGCGGACGAAGCTTTTCCTGAGTCAGATCTTGCGCTGATCTCGTAGGATGGGCAAAGGCGCCCTTGCGCCATGCCCACCCTCCGTCCTCAACCTTGGCAAACCTGGGCTCGACCTCGTCGGAGCTTCGTAATCTCTCCTCAACCATATCCACGGTTGCGCGTCCGCCGCTTCACGCGTCCGAAAGTTCTTTCTGCACCTATGGCCTGAAAACGGAGGCGCTCGTGCTGGACCTCGTATTCGGCCTCAATACCCGCCTGGGGCGTTTGCAGTTCTTCCTCGCCACGCTCGTGCTCGCGGTGGTGATGACTGCGATCTGCTTCGTGGTCGCGATGTCGGTGCTGCGCAACGTCAATTCGGCCAACATCCGCCCCGATGATCTCCTAAAGAACGGGGGAATCATCGCGGCGATGGCGTTCTTCGCAATTGCGACGATCGAACTGTACTCGATGCGCTTCCGCGACATCGGCTGGGACCCGGTCTGCGTCGTCCCGGCCTGGATCGCGTTGATGATCGTCGACTACGTCGTTGCGATGAAGTTTCCGGCCTATGCGCTTGGCCAGGAGCACACCGGCACGGTCGTCGGCAGCATTTCCAATCTCGTGCTGACGCTGGCGCTGTTGTTCTGGCCGAGCCGCGACCGCTACACCTGAAGCGAGCGGTCGCCGCCATCCCGACCCTAGACGAACGGCAGCTTGATGTTGCTGCGCTTCTCCAGCCATTCCGGCACCGGCAGGTTCTTGGCCCGCATGAAGTCGGCGTTGAACAGCTTCGACTGATAGCGGCTACCGGAATCGCAGAGAATGGTAACGATGGTTTTGCCGGGGCCAAGCTGCTTGGCGAGCCGCATCGCGCCGACGATGTTGATGCCGGTGGACCCGCCGAGGCAAAGGCCTTCGTGCTGCAGCAGCTCGTAGATCACCGTGACGGCTTCCGCATCGGGAATGAGATAGGCGTCGTCGACCTTGGCGCTCTCGACGATCGCGGTTTTCCGGCCGAGCCCGATGCCTTCCGTGATGGAGTCGCCGGGCGTTGCCTTGGCTTCGCCGGTCCTGAAATATTCAAACATGCCGGCGCCGTGCGGATCGGCGCAGGCGATCCGGATATCCTTGTTCTTCTCTTTCAGAAAACGGCTGGTGCCGGCAAGCGTGCCGCCGCTGCCGACCGAGCAGACGAAGCCGTCGATCTTGCCGCCGGTCTGCTGCCAGATCTCGGGACCGGTCGAGTCGTAATGCGCCTTGGCGTTGTCGAGATTGTTCCACTGGTCGGCGAACAGCACGCCGTTTGGCTCGGTCTTGCGCAGCTCGTCGGCAAGACGGCGGCCGACATGCTGGTAGTTGTTCGGATTGGAGTAGGGCAGGGCCGGCGATTCCAGCAGTTCGGCGCCGCACAGCTTCAGAAAATCCTTCTTCTCCTGGCTCTGCGTCTCCGGGATCACGATCAGCGTGCGATAGCCGCGCGCGCTCGCCACCACCGCAAGACCGATGCCGGTGTTGCCGGCGGTCGCTTCCACCACGAGACCGCCCGGCTTCAGCTCGCCGCGCTTCTCGGCTTCCTGGATCATCCATTTGCCGGCGCGATCCTTGACCGACTGGCCGGGATTCATGAACTCGGCCTTGCCAAGAATGGTGCAGCCGGTCAGTTCGGACGCGCGCTTGAGCTTGATGAGCGGGGTGTTGCCGATGGCGTCGACAACGTCGTTTTTGATGGTCATGTCAGGCAATTACCGGCTGGATGCGAGAAGTCACCAGACCCTAAAGTAGGGTCGCCGGGCTTACAAGCGACCCCTTGCAAGGCGAGGGCGCAAACCCTTATTGCTGCTTTGCGAAGATGACCTGCCGGACGTCGATATTGCCGGACAGGAATCCGGCCTCGCAATAGGCGAGATAATACTCCCACAGCCGCCGGAACCGGTCGTCGAAGCCCAGCGGGACCAAGCCCGGCCACGCCGCGCGAAAGTTATTTCGCCAGGTGGCAAGCGTCTTGGCATAATCTTGCCCGAAGATGCGCTCGCCGATGACGGGGACGTTGAACCGGTCACCGAGCGACTTCAGCACCGCCGGCGAGGGCAGCATGCCGCCGGGAAACACGTAGCGCTGGATGAAGTCGACCTCGCGCCGGTAGCCCTGGAACAGCTTGTCCTGGATCGTGATGGCCTGGATGCCGGCCAGCCCGCCCGGCAGCAGCCGGTCGCGCAGCTGGGCGAAATAGCGCGGCCAGAACTGCTCGCCGACCGCCTCGATCATCTCAATCGACGCGATCCGATCGTAGCGATCCCGCTCGTCGCGATAATCCTGCAGCCGGATCTCGACCTTCTCCGCGAGGCCGGCTTCGTGGATGCGCTTGCGCGCAAAGTCGCGCTGCTCGGTCGAGATCGTGAGGCCGACGACGCGCGCGCCAAACGTCTTGGCGGCGAATTCGGCGAAGCCGCCCCAGCCGCAGCCGATCTCGAGCAGCTTCTGGCCGGGCTTCAGGTCGAGCGCTTCGGCGAGGCGGCGATATTTGTTGGTCTGCGCGGCCGTGAGGTCCGTGGTGGTCTCGTCGTACAGGGCTGAGGAATAGGTCATGCTCGGATCGAGCCAGGCCGAGTAGAACGCATTGCCGATGTCGTAATGGGCGTGGATGTTGCGCCTCGCCTGGCGGCGGGTGTTGCGGTTGAACCAGTGCTGGACCATCTGGACGAACCGCATCAGCGGCTTGTCACGCAGCATCGCCTGGATCAGATCGTGGTTGACGCAGAACAGGTAGAGAAACTGCGTCAGGTCCGGCGTATCCCAATCGCCGGCCAGATAGGCTTCTGCGATGCCGATATCGCCGCCATTGATCAGCCGCGCGGCGACGCTGTAATTGTGGAGGCGCATCGCTGCCTTCGGGCCCGGCTCGTTTCCGCCCAGCCGGATCAAGCGCCCGTCGGGCAGCGTGACGTCGAGCGTACCGCGCCGCAGTCGCGCCCCGAAGGCCAGCGCAAGGCGGACGATGCGCGGCAGGTCGGCAAACACTGTTTCGACGTCGTCGGGCGTCACCGAGATGGCATTCGACATCGGAAAATCCATCAACTGAACGGATACTGTCCGACCGCGAGCCGAGCGCGCCTATCCCGCTTCTATCGCTGGACCCGTGCGCGCCCCGCAACCGGTCAGCTATCAGCAATATAGGGATGCACTTTGTCGTGCGCCAAGGTGGTTTCGCCGTTACGCTGCTCTGCGGCATTCGGCCGTGGCACCAGCCGGACACCCTTCAGCCAAAGCCGTAGCGCCTCCCAGTGGATCGCCGCCATCACCTTGAGGCTGACGAGCGGCAACGCAACGAACGACCGCAGCAGGGCAGCGGAAGTCAGGGCGCGGCGGCGGCCGCTGAAGGTCGCCGCGAGCAGCGGGCCGTCGCGGTCGGTCTCCAGAATGCGCAGCTTGACCGTGTCGGACGGTGGCAACACCCGAAAACGGTAGCGCATCGCCATCGGCATGAAGGGTGAGACGTAGAACAGTTTGTCCTGCTGCTGCCGCAGGCCCGCATCGGTCCATTCACCCGGCTGCACCGGCAGGATGTATGGATGAATCTCACCAAAAGTGTTGCGCACCTCGTAGATCATCAGCGCCAGTTGGCCATCTGCGCGATAGCAGAAGTAGACCGAGAGCGGGCTGAAGCCGTAGCCGAGCAGGCGGGGATAACAGAGCAGCTCGACCCGGCCGCCACCGAGATCGATGCCGTGTGCGGCAGCGCGGCCCTCCGCATAGGCGCGCAGCGAGGAGCCGTCGCGCGGGCCGTGGTCTTTCTCGTGAAAACTGTAGAGCGCAGCGCGGTTGATGCCGAACAGCGCCGTCTGCCGGTCGGCCTCGCCAAGCCGGTCGAGATCAATCAGCAGGCTCATGACGCGGTAGCTGAAGCGATGGCCCGTCGGCTTCAGCCGCGCATGCATGACGTCGCCGAAATAGAGCGAAGCGGCGTCGGTCGCGGGAAGGGCTCTCGTCTCCATCGCGCTACTCCGCGGCCTCCGCGAGCTCGACTGGTGCCGCGCGCCATGGCGCGGTCGCCCCGAGCGCCTCGGCGACGCCAAGGGCCGAGCGCAGGCCATCCTCGTGAAAGCCATAGCCGGTCCAAGCGCCGCAGAACCAGGTGTGCTGCGTCCCCTGGATTTCGCCAAGCCGCTTCTGCGCGGCGAAGGCCGCCGCATTGTACTGCGGATGCTCGCAGAGGTAATGGCCGAAGGTGAGCTCGGGCGCGGGCTCGAACGGCGGGTTGAGGCTGACGAACAGCGGCATGCCGGGATCGATGCCCTGGAGGTTGTTCATCCAGTAGGTCACCGCGACGTCGTTTGTCGCATCTCCCTCACGCTGCCAGCGCAGGAAATTCCAAGACGCCCAGGCATGCCGGCGCTTCGGCATCAGCCTGACGTCACGATGGAGATAGACCCTGTTCGGGGAATAACGGATGGCGCCGAGGATGTCCCGCTCGCGCGGGTCTGCGTCGGACAGCATCGCGAGCGCCTGGTCGCTGTGGGTGGCGATCACCACGTGATCGAATGTCTCGCACCCACCGTGGCTGTCATGGACGACGACGCCATGAGGACTGCGCTCGACCGACGTGACCGCGCAGCCGAGCCGGACGCGATCCTTGAACCCGGCCTGCAGCCGCTCGACATAGCGCCGGCTGCCGCCCTTGACCGTACGCCAGACCGGCCGGTCGTAGTGCAGCAGGCGATGATTGTCGAAAAAGGTGACAAAGTTCTCGGCCGGAAAGTCGAGCATCTCGTTCGCAGGCGCGGACCAGATCGCGGCGCCCATCGGTGCGAGATAGTCGGTCAGCAGCCGTTTGGAGAAACGCCGTTGCCTGAAGTAGTCGCCGAGTGTCAGCCCGCTCAGGCGGCCGTCGCGCAAATCGTCGACACTTTGCCGACCGAATGTCGGGATCTCCGTGAGCATCCGCAGATAGGACGGAGAGAGCAGGTTGCCAGCCTGCGCAAACAGGCCTGCCGCCGTCTCCCGCCAGTCATTGCCGCCGCCGCGCCATTCGAACCGGCCGCGGTCGGCTGAGACGGCAAAGCTCATGCAGCTCGCCACCGTCTCGACGCCGAGATGGGCGAACATTGCGGTCAGGTCGGGATAGTTGAGCTCGTTGTAGACGATGAAGCCGATATCGACCGCGACCGGCGTGCCCTTGTAGTCGATGGTGACGGTGTGGCTGTGGCCGCCGGGGCGCAGCTCGCGGTCATAGACCGTCACCGGATAGCGCTGCGAAAGCGTCCAGGCCGCCGCGTTGCCGGCGATGCCCGTTCCGATGACCGCGATGCGCATGTGTGAAAGTGTCCCTGCCTCGTGTGAAGCAAGCTACGGTGCGTTGCGGTGCAGGTTTCAGTGGAGCAAAGGCGGCGTCCGCTGGTCTCGCGGCCAGTGTGGCCGCAATATCACATGAAATCTTGGTAAGCTTGAACGCGCTTCGGAGTGGCACGGCAAATCAAAAAGTCCCTGCGAGACAGTAGCTTTTTGTATTTTCGTTGTCTCGAACCGGCTGTGATCGGGCGTGCTTTTCGCAGGTGCGGGACTGTCCCGCAGTTCCGCACCCGGCTAGGATGAAATTCAGGTTCCGCAGAAAGCATCACGCTGTGATCGAGCTACAGAAAGGCCTCCAGCCGCCCGCCCGCGAATCGGCTAATCCGGCCGCGCGGTGGCGGCGTGATCTGCCTGGCAGGGGGTGGATGTGACACAGCGGGTTCCGGCCGTCGCGAAGCGGCAATTCCTCGGGTCTGCGTCGCGAACGCTGCGTGCGGTCGCCGTGGTGTGCCTGGCTTCGAGCTCGGGCGCCTGCGTCCTGACCCAGGACCTTCCCGATCCCGCACTCGATGTCCCCACACAATACAAATACGCCGGGAAGGCGGATGCGCCGCCGACGCTGGATTGGTGGCGCGGCTTCCGCTCGACCGAACTGACGCAGCTGATGGAGGAGGCGCAGACCGTCAACCTCGACATCGCGGCCGCGGTCTCGCGGATCGTGGAGGCCGACGCCCAGGCGCGCCAGGCGGGCGCGGCACTGCTGCCCAGCCTGTCGGGAAGCGGTTCGGAGACGTATTCGCGCACGTCCGGCTCGAGCGCGTCGGGCCTGACCAATGGCGGCCGTGAAGTCGTCAACTATTCCGCGTCGCTGAGTGCCAGCTATCAGCTCGATTTCTGGGGCCAGAACCGCGACGCCTTGCAGACGGCGGAGGAGACCGCCAACGCCAGCCGGTTCGACCGCGACACCGTCGCGCTGACGACGCTCGCAGCCGTCGCCAATGCCTATTTCCAGGTGCTGTCCTCGCAGGACCGCCTGCGCACCGCCCAGCGCAACATCGCCAGCGCCCAGCGCATCCTCGATGCCATCCGGGAGCGCCGCAAGGCCGGCACCGGCACCGATCTCGACGTCGCCCAGCAGGAGAGCGTGCTGGCCAACCAGAAGGCGCTGGTGCCACCGCTGCGCCAGACCCTCGACCAGAACACCAATGCGCTGGCGGTGCTGGTGTCGCGTCCGCCGGAGAGCGTGCGCCTCGCGGGCGGCTCGCTGGACCGGATCGCGATCCCGCGGGTCACGCCCGGCCTGCCGTCCGAGCTCCTGACCCAGCGGCCGGACATCCGCCGGCAGGAGGCGCAGCTCGCCTCGGCCACCGCCAATATCGGCAATGCGCGTGCGCAGTTCTTCCCGACCATCCAGCTCACCGGCAATGGCGGCTATCAGAGCTCGGCGCTGGTCTCGCTGTTCCAGCCGCACGCGGCGTTCTTCCAGCTGGTCGGCAGCGCGACCCAGCCGATCTTCGACGGCGGCAAGATCCTCGGCAATTTCGAGTACGCGAAGGCGCGGCAGGAGGAGCTGCTGCAGACTTACCGCAAGACCATCGTCCAGGCCTTCACCGACGTCGACAATGCGCTGTTCTCGATCAAGCAGACCACGATCAAGCTGCAATTGCAGCGCGATGTCGTCAACGCCTCGCGGCGCGCCTTCGACCTCGCGGAGCAGCAGCTGCGCGCCGGCACGGCCGATATCGTCACCGTGCTCAACACCCAACTGACGCTGTTCCAGGCCGAAGACACCCTGGCGCAGGCGCAGCTCGCACGCCTTCTTGCCATTGTCAGCCTGTATCAGGCGCTTGGCGGCGGCTGGGAGCCGCGAATGGAGAAACCGGTCAATGCTCTTTAAGCCGGATACGAAGGACAACGCGAAACAGGGGACGGCGAAAAAGTCGCGCGGCCGCGGCTTCGTCATGACCCTGATCACGCTCGCGATCCTCGGCGGCCTCGGCTATCTCGGCTGGACCGTGATGCAGCAGAAGCCGCAACAGGCGGCCGGCGGTCGTGGCCAGCAGCGGCCCGATCTGCCGGTGCCCGTGCTGGCGGCGACACCCAAGGTCCAGGACGTTCCGGTCTATCTCGACGGCGTCGGCGCGATCCGCGCGCTCAACACCGTCACCGTTCGCTCGCAGGTCGACGGCAAGCTGATTGCGGTCAAGTTCACCGAGGGCCAGGACGTCAAGAAGGGCGACGTGCTCGGCGAGATCGACCCGGCGCTCTACCAGGCGACCTATGACCAGGCCGTCGCCAAGAAGGCGCAGGACGAAGCCCAGCTCGCCAACCAGCGCATCGACCTGACGCGCTACGAGCAGCTCGCGGCCTCCAATGCCGGCTCGAAGCAGCAGGCCGACACCCAGCGCGCCGCGGTCGCCCAGACCGAGGCGCTGGTCAAGGCTGACCAGGCCGCGATCGACAACGCGGCGGCGACGCTGAGCTACACCAAGATCGTGGCGCCGCTGTCGGGCCGCGCCGGCCTGCGCCAGGTCGACCAGGGCAACATCATCCACGCCGCCGACACCACCGGCCTCGTCGTCATCACGCAATTGCAGCCGATCGCGGTGTGGTTCAGCCTGCCGCAGCAGCAGATCATGCGCGTCAACGCGGCCGCAGCGAAAGGCTCGCTTGCGGTCGACGTGTTCGGCAATGACGGCGTCACGGTGATCGACACCGGCAAGCTCACCGGCATCGACAACCAGGTCGACCAGACCACCGGCACGCTCAAGCTCAAGGCGGAATTCCCCAACGCCAATTACCAGCTCTGGCCCGGCCAGTTCGTCAATGTCCGCCTCAAGGTCGAGACATTGTCGCAGGCGCTGGTGGTGCCGACATCGGCGGTGCAGCGCGGACCGATCGGCACGTTCAGCTATGTCATCGGCGAGGGCGACATCGTCTCGGCCAAGCCGGTGACGGTGACGCAGCAGAATGAGCATGACGCGGTCATTGCGAGCGGCCTTTCGCCGAACGACCGGGTCGTGACCACGGGCTTTGCCAATCTGTCCGACGGCTCCAAGGTGATCGTCGGCCGCGATGAGCAGACGCCCTCGGCCGATCTCGCCCCGCGGAAGCGCACGCGCGCGCCTCAGGGAGACGGGAAGGGCGGTCAGGCCAAGGACGGGCAGAAGGACGGATCGGGCAAGGACGGCGAATTCCGCGCCAAGCGGAAAAGTAGCGAAGGCGACCAGAAGGGGCAGACCGGACCGGCACCGGGGCCAGGAGCAGGTCCGAGTGCAAGTCCAAGTGCAAGTCCGAGTCCGAGTGCATCGGGGGCTGGAGCAAAGCAGCCATGACCCGGACAAAGTCGGACTGACGACGAGGCGCATCTCATGGGTGTCTCAGAACCCTTCATCCGCCGGCCGATCGCAACCTCGTTGCTCGGCATTGCGCTGCTGATTGGCGGCGCGCTCGGCTATTTCGCGCTGCCGGTCTCCGCGTTGCCGCAGGTCGATTTCCCGACCGTGCAGGTGTCGACGCAGCTGCCGGGCGCGAGTCCCGACGTGATCGCTTCACTGATCACAGCGCCGCTGGAGCGGCAACTCGGGCAGATCCCGTCGCTGACGGCGATGAATTCGACGAGTTCGTTCGGCGTCAGCCAGATCTCGCTGCAGTTCGATCTCAACCGCGACATCGACGGCGCGACGCAGGACGTGCAGGCCGCGATCAACGCGGCCGCGGGCGTCTTGCCCAAGACGCTGCCTTACCCGCCGACCTACGCCAAGGTGAACCCGGCGGATGCGCCTGTCATGACGCTGGCGCTGCGCTCGGACACGATCTCGCTGCGCGCGATGAGCGATATCGCAGACACGCTGCTGGCGCAGCGGCTGAGCCAGATTTCCGGCGTGGGTCGTGTTTCCGTGCTCGGCGGGCTGAAGCCGGCCGTGCGCATCCAGGCGGATCTGGCGCGGCTGGCTGCCTACGGCATCGCCATGGAGGATCTCCGCAACGCGATCGCCAACGCGAACGTCTCCGGGCCGAAGGGCTCCCTCGACGGTGCCCAGCAATCCTACATCATCGCGGCCAACGACCAGATCGCCGCCGCCGACGCCTACAGGCCGATCATCATCGCCTATCGCAACGGCTCGCCGGTCACGATCGGCGACGTCGCGCAGATCGTCGACGGGCTCGAGAATGATCGCACCGGCGGCTGGTACCAGGGCACGCCGGCCGTCATCATCGACATCCAGCGCCAGCCTGGCGCCAATGTCATCGACGTCGTCAGCCAGATCCGCGCCGAGATCCCGAAGGTCCAGCGCGCCATACCGGCCGGTGTGCACCTGACCATCGTCTCCGACCGCACCGTCACCATTCGCGCCTCCGTCCACGACGTGCAGTTCACGCTGATCCTCAGCGTGGTGCTGGTGACGCTGGTGGTGCTGTTGTTCCTGCGCTCGCTGCGCGCCACGTTGATCGCCGGCGTGGCGCTGCCGCTGTCGCTGATCACGAGCTTCGGCATCATGTATTTTGCCGGCTTCAGCCTCGACAATCTGTCGCTGATGGCGCTCACGATCGGCACCGGCTTCGTGGTCGACGACGCCATCGTCATGATCGAGAACATCGTGCGCCATATGGAAAATGGCGACAGCGCAATGACCGCCTCGCTCAAGGGCGCGAGCGAGATCGGCTTCACCGTGATCTCGCTGACGGTGTCGCTGATCGCGGTGTTCATCCCGCTGCTGTTCATGTCGGGCCTGGTCGGCCGCATGTTCCGCGAATTCGCGCTGACCTTGACGATCGCGGTCGTGACCTCGGCGGTGGTGTCGCTGACGTTGACGCCGATGATGTGCTCGCGCCTGCTCAAGCACGCCCATGAGGAGCTGGCGGTGCCGGGGCTGGCTGCCATCAGTCGCTTCATCGACCGCACCGTCGAATTCTATCACCGCACGCTGCTCGTGGTGTTGCGGCACCAGCGCACCACGCTGGTCGTGACCTTTGCCACGCTGGTCGCGACGCTGGTGCTCTATGTCGTCGCACCGAAGGGCTTTTTGCCGCTCCAGGACACCGCCTCGATCACGGCTGTGACGGAGGCGGGGCCCGATGTCTCGTTCGGAGAGATGCAGAAGCGGCAGGCCGAGATCGCCGACGCCATCAAGGCCGACCCCGACGTGACCGGCGTGGTCTCGGTGATCGGCGCGGGCTCGGTCAACCCGACCACCAATGTCGGACGCCTGGTCATGAGCCTGACGCCTCGCGGCGAGCGGCGTGACGATGTCAGCGTCGTCATTGCCCGGCTGAAGCAGAAGGTCGCCGGCATCCCCGGCATGACCGTCTACTTCCAGCCCGTGCAGGACGTGCAGATCTCGACCCAGTCGAGCCGATCGCAATACCAGTACACGCTGACCGGTACCGATGCGACGCTGGTGTCGGAATGGGCGAAGAAGCTCGTCGACGAGATGCGGCACGATCCCCTGTTCCGTGACGTTTCCTCGGAGGCCCAGGAGGGCGGCCTGCGCGCGCAGCTCGACGTCGATCGCACCCGCGCCGGGCAGCTCGGCGTCAGCCTGCAGGCCATCACCGACACGCTCAACGATGCCTTTGCGCAGCGGCAGATATCGACCATCTACGGCCAGGCAAACCAGTACCGCGTGGTGCTGGAAGCGCTGCCGATGTACCAGCGCGATCCTTCGATCCTGTCGAAGCTCTATTTGCCGGGCGGGGCCAGCAGCTCGGTGGTCGGCGCGCCCAACGCGCAGGTCCCACTCGACGCGGTGGCGACGCTGAAGCGTACCACGGCGCCGCTGGCGATCTCGCACCAGGCGCAATTCCCGGCGATCTCGCTCTCCTTCAACCTCGCGCCGGGCGCCGCGCTCGGCGATGCCGTCGAGGCGGTGAAGGCGATCGAGACCCGGATCGAGATGCCCAACAGCATCGTCGGCGTCTATGCCGGCGACGCCGCGGAATTCGCCAAGGCGCTCGCCGGCCAGCCCTGGCTGCTGCTCGCTGCCGTGATCACGATCTACATCGTGCTCGGCGTGCTCTATGAGAGCTACATCCACCCGATCACGATCCTCTCGACGCTGCCCTCGGCCGGCGTCGGCGCCATCCTGGCGCTGATCCTGTGCGGGCAGGATCTCTCGGTCATCGGCCTGATCGGCATCATCCTGCTGATGGGCATCGTCAAGAAGAACGCGATCATGATGATCGACTTCGCGCTGGAGGCCGAGCGCGGGCAGGGCATGCCGGCGCATGAGGCGATCGTGCAGGCGTGTCTGTTGCGCTTCCGCCCGATCATGATGACGACGCTGGCCGCGCTGTTCGGCGCGCTGCCGCTGGCGATCGAGAGCGGCACCGGGGCCGAGCTGCGCTTCCCGCTCGGCATCTCCATCATCGGCGGCCTGCTGCTGAGCCAGCTGCTGACGCTCTACACCACGCCGGTGATCTACCTCGCGCTCGACCGCATCAACCGTCGCCTCGAACAGGCGCTGCCGCCGCCGGAGCCCGACGCGCCGCCGACGGCGGGCGCGACCGAGGGGATGCAGTGATGGCGTCGATCTCGGAGCCATTCATCCGCCGCCCCGTCGCAACCACGCTGCTGTCGATCGGGCTGTTTCTGCTGGGGGGCGTCGCCTACGAGTTCCTGCCGGTTGCTTCGGTCCCGAATGTCGACTTCCCCGCCATCTTCGTCTCGGCGAGCCGCCCCGGTGCCGACCCCTCCGTGATGGCCGCGACCGTGGCTGCGCCGCTAGAACGGCGGCTCGGCGAAATCGCAGGCATCAACCAGATCACGTCGACGAGCTCTCTCGGCACGGCCAACATCCAGCTCCAGTTCGATATCGGCCGCAACATCGACAAGGCGGCGCGCGACGTGCAGGCCGCCATCAACGCCGCGCTGGTCGACCTTCCCAGCGACCTGCCGGCGCTGCCGCGCTTCCGCAAGGCGAATACGGCAGGCGCCCCCGTCTTCGTGCTGGCGCTGACCTCCAAGACGCTGTCCGCCAGCGCCATCTACGACGTCGCCGATACCGTGCTGGCGCAGCGCATCTCGCAGGTGCCGGGCGTGGGCGATGTGACCGTGTCGGGCGCGGACCAGCCGGCGGTGCGGATCCAGCTCAATCCGGTGGCGCTGTCGAATGCGGGGATCGCGACCGACGACGTCCGGACCGCCATCATCAACGCCAACCCGCTCGGTCCCGTCGGCATCTTCAACGGCGAGCGCCAGAGCGAGACGCTGTCGCTGAACAGGCAGATGCGCACGGCCAAGGAATTCCGTGACATCGTCATCAAGAGTTCGAACGGCAATTTCGTCCGGCTCTCCGACGTCGCCGACATCGAGGACAGCGTCCGCAACGCGCGCTCCATCGCCTGGTTCAACAAGCAGCCGGCGGTGCTGATCCAGATCACCAAGCAGGGCGACGCCAACGTCATCGACACCGTCGACCGGGTGAAGGCGCTGGTCCCCGAGTTGAAGCAATGGATCCCGGCCGGCGTCGACGTGTCCACGCTGGTCGACCGCACCACCACGATCCGCGCCAGCGTGATGGACATGCAGTGGACGCTGCTCGCGACCGCGGTCCTGGTGATGGTCGTCGTGTTCGTGTTCCTGCGCCGGGTGACGCCGACGGTCGCGGCCGGCATTTCGGTGCCGCTGGCGCTGGCCGGTACCTGTGCCGGGATGTGGGTCGCGGGCTTCTCGATCGACAATCTGTCGCTGATGGCGCTCGCGATCTCGGTCGGTTTCGTGGTCGACGACGCCATCGTCATGATCGAGAACATGTTCCGCAATCTCGAGCACGGCATGCGGCCGATGCAGGCGGCGCTGGAGGGTGCCAAGCAGATCGGCTTCACGGTCGTTTCGATCAGCCTGTCGCTGATTGCCGCGTTC
Organism: Bradyrhizobium sp. CCGUVB4N; assembly: GCF_024199945.1. Lineage (GTDB taxonomy): Bacteria > Pseudomonadota > Alphaproteobacteria > Rhizobiales > Xanthobacteraceae > Bradyrhizobium. The sequence continues at coordinate 4,867,003 of NZ_JANADP010000001.1, forward strand.
ACGCCGCTGATCTTCATGGACGGCATCGTCGGCCGCCTCCTGCGCGAATTTTCGCTGACGCTGACCTTTGCGATCGTGGTCTCGACCCTGGTGTCGCTGACGGTCACGCCGATGATCTGCGCCCATTACATCCGGCAGACCACATCGGGTTCCGCCACGCTGTTCGATCGCCTGATCGAAGGCTCGCTGTCGCGCATCGTCTCGTTCTACGCCCGCACCCTGCGCGCCGTGCTGGAGTTTCCGCTGCTGACGCTGCTGGTGTTCTTCGCCACCATCGGCTTGACGGTGATGCTCTACATCAAGGTGCCCAAGGGCTATTTCCCGACGGACGATTCCGGCTTCGTCATCGGCGCGACGCGCGCCTCCGCCGATATCTCGTTTCAGTCGATGCTGACCCTGCAGCAGCGCCTCGCCGACATCGTGATGCAGGATCCGGCGGTGGCCGGCATCGGCTCGACCGTCGGCAGCGGAGGCGGGGGCCCGGGGGCTGCGACCTCGAACCGCGGCACCATGTTCATCAGCCTGAAGCCGCCGGAGGAGCGCGACCACGTCTCGACGCAGGTGGTGATCGACCGGCTGCGGAAAGCACTGTTTCCCGTGCCCGGCATCCGCCTCTTCATGTTCGCCGCGCAGGACGTCCGCGCCGGCGGCCGGCAGAGCGATTCCGACTATCAGTACACGCTCGCCTCGACGGATCTCGATCTGCTGCAGAAATGGGCGCCGATCGTGGCCAAGCGCATGGAGACGGTCGAGGGCATCACCGACATTTCCAGCGACCGCGATCCCGGCGGACTTCAGCTGACACTGAACATCGACCGCCAGAAGGCGGCCGCGCTCGGCGTCAAGGTCCAGGACATCGACAACGCCCTGAACAACGCGTTCTCGCAGCGCCAGATCGCGATCATCTACACCCAGCGCAACCAGTACATGACCGTGCTGGAGATCGACCCGAAATTCCAGGTCGATCCGTCCAATCTCGAGCGCATCTATGTCGCCGGCGCCAATGACGTGCAGGTGCCGCTGTCCGCCGTGGTGCACGCGACGCGCGGGCTGGCTGCGCTTGCGGTCTATCATTCGCAATCGGTGCCTTCGACGACGGTGTCATTCAATCTGCTGCCCGACGTGCCGCTTCAGGCCGCGACGCAAAACATCCAGCGCGCGGTCGACGAGTTGCACATGCCTGAGGGCATCCGCGGCAGCTTTGACGGCAATGCCGGCGATTTCGCCAAGACCAGCGGCCGGCAGCCGCTGCTCATCCTCGGCGCGCTGGTGGCGATGTATATCGTGCTCGGCGTGCTCTATGAGAGCTTGGCCCATCCACTCACGATCATCTCGACGCTGCCCTCGGCCGGCCTCGGCGCGCTGCTCGCGCTCCAGATCACCAACACGCCGCTGACGGTGATCGCCTTCGTCGGCATCATCCTGTTGATCGGCATCGTCAAGAAGAACGGCATCATGATGGTCGACTTCGCGCTCGATGCCGAACGCCAGCGTGGGCTGTCGTCAGCCGAAGCGATCTTCGAGGCCTGCCAGGCACGCTTCCGCCCGATCCTGATGACGACCATGGCGGCGCTGTTCGCCGGCATTCCGCTGGTCGTCGCGACCGGGCCGGGCACGGAGCTGCGCCGCCCGCTCGGCATCACCATCATCGGCGGCCTGTTCGTCTCGCAGATCCTGACGCTCTACACCACGCCCGTGATTTACCTCCTGATCGACCGTCTGCGCCGGCGGTCCGAGCCGCAGCCGCTCGCGGCGCCGGCGGAATAGGTTGTTGCAGCGCGGCTTCGAGCGTATAGCGGCGGCATGTCGAACCCAGCTGAAACCACGGCCGCAGCGCCGGAGCCGATTCCCGAATGCCCGCACTGCCAGAAGCCGATGCCGCTCTGCATCTGCGACAGTGTCACGCCGATCGAGAATGGCCTCGAGCTCCTGATCCTCCAGCATCCGCAGGAGCAGGACAGGGCGCTCGGCACGGCCCGGCTGCTGGCCCGGCATTTTGCCGATGCGACGGTCCGCGTCGGCCTGTCCTGGCCGAGCTTGTCCAAGGCGCTCGGGCACCCCATTGAAAACGCCTCGCACTGGGCCGTGCTCTATCTCGGCTCGGCCCGCGCAGCCGACCTCGACGTGGAGAGTGAGATCGTCGCGCTCAACCGCAAGGGCGAGGTCGCGGACAACCAGCGCGCCATTCTCGGCAAGCTCGAAGGGGTGGTGCTGCTTGACGGCACCTGGAGCCAGGCCAAGGCGCTGTGGTGGCGCAATCCCTGGATGCTGAAATGCCAGCGCGTGATCCTCAACCCGGCGCACCCGTCGCGCTACGGGCGGTTGCGCAAGGAGCCGCGCAAGGACGGACTGTCGACCATCGAGGCAGCCGCAACGCTGCTGGCGGGCCTCGAGCGGCGTCCCGACATCGCCGAGACGCTGAACGCCAGTTTTGAACGGCTGTTGACGCGCTACCGCGAAGTTCAGGCCGAGATGCCGGAACTGGCGCCAAAGCCGGCGCCAAAAGGCCGGCGACGCGATTTCCGGCGCGGCAAACGGTCCTGATGTGAGCCGATCTCGTCCGTACGGTTGATTGCCCTGTCAGGAGCGGGCAGATACAGACCGTCCGAGCCGGAGCAGAAGGGGCAGCCGAATTCAGAGCGCAGCGAAGGAGATCCTGGCCCAGGCAGCGCAGTTCGATCGTTGGGGCACGCTCGCCCTGATGGACATTTCGCTGCGCTACCGGCGTACCGTGATCGGGCCGCTCTGGATCACGCTGACGCTTGCGGCGACGATCGTCAGTGTCGGCACGGTCTACGCCGCGCTGTTCAGGCAGGATATCACCGCCTTCCTGCCGTCCTTCGCGGTTGGCCTGATCGTCTGGACGCTGATCGCCACGACGCTGCAGGAAGGTTCCAACATCTTCGTGGCCTCCGGCCATCTGATCAAGGCGGTGCCGGCACCGCTGATCGTGCACGTGCTGCAGATGATCGCGCGCAACGTGCTGATCTTCGCCCATCATCTCCTCATCGTCGTCCTGCTCTATGTCGTGATGCCCTGGCCGCTGCACGCGAGCATGCTGCTCGTCGTGCCGGGCTTTGCGATCCTGCTCATCGTGCTGCTCGGCGGCTCGGTCGCGCTTGGCATGCTCTGCGCGCGCTTTCGCGACATCGGATCCGCGATCGTGAGCGGCCTGCAATTCATCTTCTTCCTCACGCCCGTGATCTGGACCGAGGACAGCGTGCGCGGCACCGCGTTCCATTGGCTGACGCGAGTCAATCCGTTCGCGACGCTGCTCGATCTCGTGCGCAGGCCGCTGTTGTCGCAGCCGATGGATGCGGAGCAATGGCTGCTCGGCCTGGCTTACGCAATCGCCGTCGCCGCCGTCGGGCTGGGGTGCTACGCAAAATACCGCCACCGCGTGGCATATTGGCTGTGAGGGGCGGGATGAGCACCACGGCCCATATCGTGCTGCGCAACGTCTCGGTCACGTTTCCGGTGCTGTCGTTCCGCGACCGTTCGCTGCGCAGCCGCTTCGTTCGCGCCGTGACCTTGCGCCGCGAAGCAGCCCGTCCACACATCGTCACCGCGCTCGATGGCATCGACCTCGACATCCGTGCCGGGGATCGCGTCGCCATCGTCGGCGCCAACGGCGCCGGAAAGACCACGCTGCTGCGGGTCCTTGCCGGCATCTACCATCCGACCTCAGGCGGCATCGACGTGCTCGGCCGCTGCCTGTCGCTGTTCGACCTGTCGGCCGGCTTCGACGAAGAGGCGACCGGCTACGAGAACATCATGCGCCGCGGCCTGGTGATCGGTGCCCGGCGGACCGAGATCGATGCGCGGCGCGCGGAGATCGCTGAATTCACCGAGCTCGGCGACCGGCTCGACCTGCCGCTGCGGACCTATTCCAGCGGCATGATGCTGCGCCTGATTTTTGCGGTCGCCACCGCCGTCGAGGGCGAGATCGTGCTGCTCGACGAATGGATCGGCGTCGGCGACCAGCATTTCCGGAAAAAAGCGCGGCAGCGCCTCGACGAGATCGTGGCCCGCGCCGGCATCCTGGTGCTGGCCTCGCACGACGTCGAGCTGATCAAGAGCACCTGCAACCGCGCGATCCTGCTGGAGGAGGGGCGGATCACCGCGGCGGGCACGACTGAGGAGATTCTTGCCAGATACCTCGGGGCTGCCAAGGTGTAACTGGCCGGTCGGGGTTGCCTAAGCCGTTGATCCGCTATATTGCTCCGCCCTTACGGGGCCACGTGGCGGAGTGGTTACGCAACGGTCTGCAAAACCGTGTACACCAGTTCAATTCTGGTCGTGGCCTCCATCACAAGCTTCTGATACTTCAGCATAAATTTTGGTTTGTCCGCGTTCCGCCGATCGTGCGGGCGGAGCCGGCGGAGCCATGCCCACCGGGTTTGCCCGGGGCTTGCTGGAAACCCTCGATTCAGGCCGGATGGCACAACCTTCGCATCTGCGAAGGGATGCAGTCCCGACAATCGAGCGCTGGAGAGCACGTGGGCGAGATCGTCCGATTTATCCCGAAGTCCGAACTGGAGCGGGCCCGTCTCATTGCCGAGGCGCGCGCGATCTATGACAGCATCTTCCCGCCGGCTGAACCCGACCGGGCGCAGCGGGACGACGAGGATCGCGTCAAGAATTGATCGCAGCAGGCCCCGAGGCCCGCAATCAGGTCGGGCCGGAAGGTCTTAGCAGGCGGCGTACCAGCCGTCCGGAAAGGGCACGAGGGGCCAGGCACCCTCATTGTCATTCGCGGCCTTGGGCGTCGCGAAAAAGCTCCACGAGCGGGGCACGAATTCCTCCTCCGGCGCGGGCGCGAAATCTTCATTGATCATGGCGTCGCGGACGGCTTCCAGCATCAAGTTGAATTCGGCTTCGCTCATCACACCCTCCGGAACGCGGATGGCGCACTGTCGCAAAGCCGGTTTGTTTCCCGATTGACCCGATCGTTCGCATTTTAACGATCGGCCGATCGAGATCCGTTTGGTTAGCGATTCCTGAAAAATCCCCAGAGATCCCCGGATGGAACTTTAGGCGTCTCCAGGCAGCGGCCAGTGTGAAAGAGATCACATCCGGCGCGATTTATTCCTCCTACCCATACCCCCACGCCGGCCAACGCAGGCCGGGCGAGCAGGGCAGACAGGAGACTGGTCATGAAGGCGAGGTTCTTGCGGTTTGCGGGTGTGACCAGCCGGGCGCGTCGCGCCTCGACGGTCGGGCTGTTCCTGACGCTGTTCGCCACCGCCGCGAGTGCGCAGCAGGGCACGCCGGAGCAGCGCCGGGCCTGCACCCCCGACGTCTACCGGCTCTGCGCTGGTGAAATCCCGAACGTCCGTGCCATCACGGCCTGCCTGCGCCGTAACCGCTCAAGCTTGAGCGAGGCTTGCCGCACCGTGTTCGACCAGGCAGGCGGCTGACGGCCCCCTGTGGATTTGTGCGCAGCAAGTACTTTGCGCGGTCAGCGCAAATCCGTCAGGCCCGGCCTGTTGATATGCTGCGGAGAAGCTGTTGAAAGGCGGATATCCGACGCAATTCCGAAAGGTCGTCGAATCATATCTGTCAGATTTATGAAGCAGTTTCGTCTGGCAGCAAAACCATCTGATTTGTCGGAGCCTCGTGGCCCGCACGACTGGATCTCGTTTCGGCAAGCCGATCTAGCGCTTGCCGAACCATTCCTCGTAGATCCTCTGATACCTGTCGTTCTCGCGTAGCCCCAAGAGGGCTTCGTTGACCTGCTTGCGCAACGGGCTGCCTGTCGGAAAGACGATGCCGTAATCTTCCTTGTGGAACACCTCGCCGACGGTCCGCGCCGATCCCCGGCCATCGTGGGTCGTGTAGTAAAGCAGCGCGGGTGCATCGAACACGACCGCGTCGATCTCGTGGTTCAACAGGGCATTGTAGAGGTCGTCGACCTTCTCAAACTCGACCATCTGAGCCTTGACCTCGTTCAGATAGGCGGTCGCGGTGCTTCCTCGCGTCGTGCCGACGGTCTTGCCCACGAGATCCTGCGGCCCGTTAATCGGTCCCTTGATCTGTTGCACGGTCAGTGAAGCCGTCAGCTGCGCCGTATAGAAGGCAACGAACACGACGCCCGTGAACATCCACAGCACGGCGACGATCCGCGCCATCCAATGCCGTGGCATTTGATCCGCCTGGGTGGCCAGCGTGCCTGCCGCCCAGAACATCGCATGGAAGATTCCCGGGAAATAGTTCCTGGTTGGAATGATCCCGCTGTGATGCGTGCGCTCGACCAGGAACATCAGGTGCGCCGGCACGAGGATCAGGAGAAGCGCGATGCCGAGCCAGACCAGCAGGGTGCGCGAGAAGAACAGTTGCGCCAGCTCGCGCAGCGGATTGGCCTCGACATTCACGGCCGTGCCGCGAACAAGAATCTGCAGGCCGGAGTTCATGATCGGCTGAGAGAAGTCGAATCTGTCTTCCCGCTCCGACGTGATCGAGATGGCTGCGATGGCGAGATCGGCCTGTCCATGTCCCACGGCATCGAGCAATTCGCGCACATCGGGCAACACGACGTATTCGGTCTCGCGGTTCAGTTGTCTGCCAATGCTGTTCCAGAGCTCGATACTGAAGCCGGTCAGCGTGCCGTTCTTCTCGACGACCATGGGCGGCACGATGCGGGTCGCCACCCGGAGTTTGGCGGTCTCGGCCTGAGCCGCCGACGAGGTCATGCAGACGAGCAGTGCCAATACCAGCCCGCGCACGACATTGGCTACGACCGACCAGGGCAGCCGATCGCTTCGAGCGCGAGAGCTGGTCGCCGGTTGCGGACGAGGCATCGATGGGTTTCCCGGTCTCGAACCGCGCTGGCGGCGGACGCTTGAGGACAGTCCCGTTCCGGATTGATGGCGCAGTCCCGTACAAAACACCATCCCTCGTGTTGGCCGTCGGGCAAAGCACACCGCGCCCCCGTCAATCCACGCCCGGCAACATATTCGCCTTTACGGAAATTCTGATTTGACGCATTCCTCCTCCACCTCACCCCCGGTCAGAGAGGGCGTGACGGTTGGGAGACGGCCGCGCGCCACACCGCCATATCCTGTTCCGGGTCCGCAAGGACTTTCCGTAAAATTGCAACCCGCGCGTGCAAGAAGTCTTGATCCGCGGTCATCTAGAGGTGATGGCGCGCCTTGAACGCAGCCCCGGGCGACAGCGACTAACCCTCCGAGTGCATCAGGATCAGTGGAACGTGATTGAGCTTCCCCCTTGTAAAGCACCAAAATGGTGCTTTAGTGCTTTCCATGAGCCCGTCGCCCCGACATGCGCCATCGGCGCTGCGTTACAGGCTAGCCCCTGACCCGGCCGCCAAGGCCGCGATGGAGGCGACGTTTGGGGCTTATGACCGCATGATGGAGATCCTCGACGAGGTCGCGCGGACCCATAATGTGGGCTCCAACGTCGTGCTTCTGCATGCCCATGCCTATGAGCCGATCCGCAAGGAGACCGCGCTGCCGTCGCGGCTGGTGACGCTGGGCCTGCGCGACCGCGCCGACTATCGCGCGGCACAAGGCCGCCGCCTGCCGCTCGACGACAAGCTCGCCAAGATCAAAGGCCCGGCCACGATTTCGATATCGACCGTACAGGGACGCTTCAGCGTGCCCTTCGACTACGCCGGCTACGCGGAGGGCTGGGGCCAGAGCGTGCCCGCGCACCTGATCCGCACCGACGACGGTTTCGAGGTTCACTACGGCGTCACGCCGAACAGTCTGCCAGAGGAGGAGAACGCTATGGATACCATCGCTGCCGCTCCCGAAAATTTCCTGTCCCGGGTCGGACGTCTGATCGCCGGCATCGCCTATGACGCGATCGAGCAGGCGGAAGGCAACAACAAGCTGAAAGTGGTCGGCCAGGCCATCCGCGAGATCGAGCGCGCCGAAAGCGAGGCGCGCGATGCGCTCGCGGCCGCGCGCGCCGAGGAATATCGCCTCAATGCGCGCCGCACCGAGATCGAACGCGAGATGACCGATCTCGCCGCCAAGATCGAGGGTGCGATCGCAGATGGCCGCGACGATCTTGCCCGCGCTGGCATCGCGCGGCAGATGGACCTGGAAGCGCAATTCGAGGTGCTTTCGCGCGCCATCGACGAGAACAACGAGAAGATCGAGCAATGCGTGACGTCGCTGCGTGCGGTGCTCTCGGCGCTCCAGGATGCCGAGCAGCGGCGCGTCGATTTGGAGAAGAGCGAGGCGGCGGCCAGCCACCAGGCCTCGACCTCGCCCCGCAAACGTGGCGGCACGTCCGCGGCGGGCAAGGCGTTGCGCGCGGGCAGGGCAGTGGCCCGCGTCACCGGCGTGCCGCCGGGCATTCCTTATTCCAGCGACATCGACGAGCTCAGCGCGTTGCATCGCAACAAGGAGATTGCGGCGAGGCTCGCGCGGTTGAAGTCGCGCTCCTGAGGTTCGTGTCATGAGCGCATTGCTCGAACACGTCATGTCGCCCGAGGTCAGGCCGTTCGCGATCGCCGCGGCCATGATCCTCATCGTCGGCACGCTCGAAGTGGTCACGATGCTGGTCGGAGCCTCGCTCAGCGAGATGCTCGGCACCAGCGTCGATTTCAGCCATCCCAGCGACAACGGCGTGATCAACGCCATCTCCTGGATCAATGTCGGCGGCGTGCCGCTGCTGATCTTCCTGCTGCTGGCGCTCGGCGCCTTTTCCATCACCGGCTTCCTGATCCAGGATGTCGCGCGGATGGTGGCCGGTCCCTTGCCGGCCTCGATCGCTTCACTCGCGGCGGTCGTCGTCTCGGTCCCGCTGGTGCGGGGGGCGAGCCGCGGCATCGCCCGGATCATTCCCAAGGACGAGAGCTATGTTGTCGGCCTCGGCGATCTCGTCGGCCGCGTCGGTGAGGTCGTGGTTGGTCCCCTCGACCAGGGACCGCCCGGCCGCGTCAGCGTCGCCGACGTGCACGGCAACAGGCATTTTGTACTGGCGGTCGCCGCACCCGACTCGGCGCCATTGCCGCAGGGGACCCTCGTCCTCCTGGTTGATCGCGTCGACACCCGTTTCGTCGCGGTGAAGGCCGACGATGAACTCAAACCGACCAAACCCACTCTAAGCCAGCAAGTCCATTAGCGGAGAAAGTCATGTTCGACATCGCAGTCCCGGCCATGATCGGCGTCGCGCTGATCGTTGTCCTCGGGATCATCTTCACCATCCTCTATAAGCGCGCCACGCGCGACGAGGCGTTCGTGCGCACCGGCCTCGGCGGCAAGAAGGTCGTGCTCGACGGCGGCGCCATGATCCTGCCGATCTTTCACTCCTATGGCAGCATCAACCTGAAGACGCTGCGGCTGACCGTCGAGCGCAAGGAGCGGGAATCGCTCATCACCAAGGACCGTTTGCGCGTCGACATCGTCGCTGAGTTCTACGTCCGCGTCCGGCCCGACGAGGAGAGCATCGCGCTGGCGAGCCAGACGCTGGGTGCGCTGACCAACGATGCCGAAGCGCTGCGCAACCAGGTCGAGGCCAAATTCGTCGACGGCCTGCGCTCGGTCGCGGCGACCATGACCATTCTGGAGCTCCAGGAAAAGCGTTCGGACTTCGTCAAGCACGTACAATCGACCGTGGAGTCCGACGTCAAGTCGAACGGCCTCGAACTGGAGTCGGTGTCCCTGACCAAGCTGGACCAGACCGACGTCAAGTTCTTCAACCCGGAAAACTTCTTCGACGCCGAAGGTTTGACCCAACTGAAGACCATTACCGAAACCCGACGGCGCGACCGTAACGCCATCGTGCGCGACAACGAGGTGGCGATCGCCCAGAAAGACCTCGAGGCACGGCAGCAGACCCTGACGATCGAGCGGACCAAGAAGGAGGCCGAGCTGTCGCAGGAGCGCGACATCGCCAACAAGACCGCGAGCACCCGCGCGGAAGTCGCGACCGCCACGCAGACCGCGCGCCTGACCGAGGAGAATGCCCGCATCGACACCGATCGGGCCGTCGCGGAAAAGGAGGCGGGAGCCAAGCAGGTCAAGGAAACCGCGGTCATCGAGTCGGACCTCGCCATCAACAAGCGCAAGACCGACGCCCAGCGCGAGATCCAGATCGCCACCCAGGAGAACGAGATCCAGATCGCGTCCAAGAGCAAGCAGACCTCGGAGGCCGTGGCCGAAGCCAAGACTGCGGAAGCGCTGGCCGTCTCCGCAGAGGAAAAGGTCGTCACCGCACGCGCGGTCGAGGTCGCCGATCGCGCCCGCCTGACCCAGGTGCTCGCCGCGCGCACGGAAGCCGAGCGCAAATCGACCGAGCTGATCGTCGCCGCCGAAGCCGAGAAGAAGGCATCGCTCGACCGCGCCGAGGCCGTCAAGACGCTGGCCACGGCCGAAGCCGAGTCCAACAAGATCAAGGCGGTCGGCGTCCGCAACATCGGTGAGGCCGAGGCTGCCGTCATCACCATGAAGAACGAGGCGCAGAACAAGCTCGGCGCCAACGTCATCGATTTCGAGATCGCCAAGAAGCGGATCGAGACGATGCCGTCGGCGCTGGCCGAGATGGTCAGACCGATCGCCAACCTCAAGGACGTCCGTATCCTGCATACCGGCGGCGCTTTTGGCGGCAATGGTAATGGCGCTGCGGGCGGCGGCGTCGGCTTCGGTGAGGGGCTCGCCGGCGAGCTTCTCAAGGTTCACGCGCTGCGTCCGATGATCGACGAGATCCTGCGCCAGAGCGGTTTTGCGCCGGGCGATGATCCCGTGAAGGCGCTGGTCGGCGCCGTGACCGGCAAGGCCAATGGTGCTGCGGTCGCACCGGCGACCGTGCCTGCGCCGGAGAAAGCAAACACCGCCGATCTATGAATGCCGGTTCATTGCTGCTGAGAATTCGAATCGATAAGAACTGGCTCGTTGCGCGTCTCGCGTCGTGCAACGAGCCGGAGCGTGGATTGAGGGCGTGTCGAACCTCTCGATCTCGCTCCGGACGAACCCTCCCAGGCAACGCCATCGGTTGCCGCGGCGCCTGCGCCGATCGACGTCAGGCGCCGGAGCCTGTTTCGATCCGGAGAATTTCACATGAAGTTTTTTCTGTCTGGACTGGTCGCGATCGGACTTGCGATCGTAGCTACTCCGTCGTCGTTCGCCGCCGATGCCCGCAACGTCACCGTCGTCAACGAGACCGGTTATGCCATCAAATTCCTCGGCTTCAACGCACCGGACGATGGCCTGGACGAATGGGACAACGAGCTGGACAAGGTTTTGCAGAACCAGGCCTCGACCTATGTCGAGTTCGAGGAGGACGATGAGGGCTGCGTCTGGAACATCCGCGTCGACTGGCAGAACTATGACGAGTCCGTGCTCTGGAAGAACGTCAACCTCTGCAAGATGACCGCGCTGCGGCTGCGCTACGACCCCGGCACCAAGACCACGTCCTTCATCGCCGAGTAATATCGGCCCGGATGGCCAAGGGGAGGGGCCGGAGAGGCCCTTCCTCGATGCTTTGCTAGGGATGGCGAATTCGTCCTTTGCAAGCGCAACCGGCTTTGTTATACGCAGCCGCGCGCGAACGACTGGTTCGCCTTTTCCTCGGTAGCTCAGCGGTAGAGCATCCGACTGTTAATCGGATGGTCGCTGGTTCGAATCCAGCCCGGGGAGCCAAATTCCGCTTCATTTTCAATTGTTTGCCAACGCTCGCTGATGTGACGCACGACGGTGCTCGCTCAATATCTCAGTCGCGTTCCGTCTGGCCCCCCGCAGAATCGCGATCAAGTGGATGTGTATGGCGGCGGCACCACAGCCACGCCGACGGCGCCAAATCGACTTAATTCAAATCGAGCGTGATCGGGCCGGCCTCTTACGGAGCTGATTCCCATGCCCGACATCCAGATCGACCGCGTCCGCCTGGCCCCCTCGATTCTGCCGGCCGACATTCCAGAACTGAGCGACGATGAGTGCCTGGCCTGTCTCGCCCGTGCGGTCGAGACCCCCGATTCGGCGCGGCTGGACGAAGTCGCGGCCTTGATCGGCCGGCTCGCCGTGGCGATCGAATAGGGCATCTCGCCTCCGATACCTGCGTTGCATCGCCATTGCTTCACCGGCCAACGGACGTGTTGCGTTTTCGCGGAGCCTGCTCCAAATATGCCGCCAACTTTCGTCCGCGGCATCGTCCGCCTTGCAGGGTCCGCAAATGTCCGGTTTCTCGACCGCGCGCCAAAAAATGGTCGATGGCCAGGTGCGCACCAATGACGTCACCGATCGCCGCATTCTCGATGCCATGCTCACGGTTCCCCGCGAGGCCTTCGTGCCGGCGAGCCGGCAGGCGCTGGCCTATCTCGACCTCGATCTCGATGTGAGCGAGGGTGGCGCCAAGCGCTTCCTGATCAAGCCGCAGCTGATCGGCAAGCTGCTCCAGGCCGCCGAGATCGGCGAAGGCGACAACGTGCTGGTCGTTGGCTGCGCCACCGGCTACCTCGCCGCGCTTGCCGCGAAGCTTGCGCACCAGGTCACGGCCACCGAGAGCGATTCGGCTTTGGCCGCGAAGGCCAAAGACGCTTTCGCCGCAATCGGGCTCAGCAACGTCACCTGCAAGGCCGCCGCCAGCGCCGAGGGCGACCCGGCTGCCGCGCCCTATGACGTGATTATCCTCAACGGTGCGACCGAAGTGACGCCGGACGGGCTGTTCGGCCAGCTCCGGGAAGGGGGGCGACTGGTGGGGGTCTCGGCCGAATCGAGGCCGTCGCGGGCCATGATCGTGACCCGTACCCACGGCGAATTCGGCCATCGGCCGCTGTTCGACGCCGCTGCCCCGGTGCTTCCGGGCCTGGAACGGGCCGCCGCCTTCGTCTTCTGACCGCCGAAACCCCGTTAAAATCCCGTTCTGAATCAGAAGTGTGGCCGGGATGCTGCACGTGAAGAGTTTCCGCTGAGAACTCCCCTTGGGTAGTTCCGTTGCGCGCGGCCGCGTCCTATGTTGCTACGGGGCAACGACTCCACTTGGATACGGTAACCAGGCTCGCGGGCACGAGCCTGACGTGAGAATGAACGGATTTTCAAGGATGCATGGGGTGAAGTTCTTCACCGGAGCAGCGGTTTCGGTTCTCCTGGCGGCGATTGCCGGGCCGGCGCCTGCATTGGCGGATACGATCGAGGCCGCGCTGGTTCGCGCCTATCAGAACAATCCTCAGCTCAACGCACAGCGCGCCCAGGTGCGCTCAACCGACGAGAACGTGCCGCAGGCGCTGTCGGGCTATCGCCCCAAGGTCAACGTGACTCTCGGCACCGGGTATCAATATCAGGACATCCAGGCGGTACAGAAGGGTCTGTCGATCCATAACCCCGACCCACTTCAGTCCAACAGCGCCGCCCTGACCGTCAACCAGACGCTCTATAACGGCAATCAGACCGCCAACAAGACGCGCGCTGCGGAAAGCCAGGTGTCAGGCGCGCGCGAAGCGTTGCGCGTGCTAGAGCAGACGGTCCTGCTGCAGGCTGCCACGAGCTACATGGACTACCTGCGGGACGCGGCCACCCTCGAAGTCCAGCGCAGCAACGTGCGCGTGCTCGAACAGACCCTCAAGCAAACGCGCGACCGCTTCAATGTCGGCGAGGTCACGCGCACGGACGTGGCGCAATCCGAGGCCCAGCTGGCTGCCGGCAAGACCCAAGCGCTCACTGCCGAATCGAATCTGACGACGACGCGCGCGAACTTCCGCCGGATCATCGGCAACGAGCCGACGAATCTTGCCCCCGGCTCGCCGGTCGATCGTTTCCTGCCCGGGACGATCGCCACCGCCGTCAGCCTGAGCCTGGTGGAAAACCCCAGCGTCACGGCCGCGATGTACGGCATCGACGTCAACTTTCTTCAGGTCAAGATCAGTGAAGGCGCGCTGCTGCCGACAGTCACGGTTCAGGCTGGTGTCAGTACGGGCTATCAGCAGACCCTGCAGGTTTTCCGAACGAATACGGCGTCCGCTATCGCGACGGCTTCCATCCCGATCTTTCAAGGCGGCGCAGAATACTCGCTGATCCGCCAATCGAAAGAGAACCTGGCGCAGCAGCGCCTGAACCTCGAAACGACGCGCGACCAGACCCGCGCCAACGTCGTGCAGGCCTGGGGCCAGCTCGAAGCCGGCAAGGCGCAGGTGCAATCGGCGCAGGCTCAGGTCACGGCGTCCGAGATCGCGCTGAACGGCGTGCGCGAAGAGGCCAAGGCCGGTCAGCGCACCACGCTCGACGTCCTCAATGCCCAGCAGGCTTTGGTGAACGCGCGCGTCGCGCTCGTCACCGCGCAGCACGACCGCGTGGTCGCGTCCTACTCCGTGCTCAGCGCGGTCGGCCGCCTTGCACCGCAGGTGCTTGGCCTCAGCACCACCGTCTACGATCCGAGCGTGCATTACCAGCAAGTCCGCGACAGCTGGGTCGGCGTGCGCACGCCTGACGGACGCTAAGTCCCGTAGTCCTCCGGTCGGCCTCGCAAACAGACGAGTCCGACCGGCGCTTTGCTTGCAATCATCAAAATCCCTGACATAGCCTTGCCAAGAAGCTGCGGGTCGATTCGCCCCGCATCCAATGTTGCATGCGTAATGCTTGAGTGACGGGGCAGGGGCGCGCCGCCTCACGTTGAGCCGTGATCTGGGGACAAGTCTGGCTGTCGCGACGAAAATGTCGGGGCACACATCCGGAACCGGCCAATCCTGTCGTGCTTGGTGTAAAACAACGCATGCGAGGGCGTTGATGATGTGGAGTCGGAGATGACGCAGCCTGCAAAGGTCACAGAACCCTCCATGGAGGAGATTCTGGCCTCGATCCGGCGCATCATTGCCGACGATGAGGCGAAGCCGCCGCCGGCAGAGGCTGCCAAGCCCGCGCCGGCGCCCGCCGCTCCCGCACCGAAGCCGCAGGCGATGGCCGACATTCCGCCGTCCAAGGTCGCGCCTGCAAAACCTGCTGCCGAGAAGCCTGCGCCACCTCCGGCTGCGAAGCCTGCTCCGGCACCGCCACCGCCTCCCGCGCCCGCAGCGGATGCCGGCCCCAATAGCCAGGACGACATCGACGCGCTGCTGGCAGGGCTCGATACGGCCACGGCCGCGCCCGAGATTCGTGCTCCGGAACCTGAACCCGAGCCCGAACCCGACGTGCTCGAATTGACCGACGAGATGGCGATGGATCCGGAGCCGACACCGGCGCCGCCGCCGCCGAACTTCCGCAGGGTCGAGCCGCGCGACGATCTCGAATTCGCCGAAGCGCCGCCGCCTCGTTCGACACCCGCGCCGTCCTATGCGCCGGTGGATTTCGACGCGCCGCCGCTGCCGCCGCAGCAGCCGATTCTCGCCCAGTCGACCGTCTCGGCAGTCGAATCCGCTTTCAACTCACTGGCCCACACGGTGCTCAGCAGCAATGCGCGGACGCTGGAGGATCTGGTCAAGGAGATGCTGCGGCCGATGCTGAAATCCTGGCTCGACGACAACCTGCCGGGCCTTGTCGAACGCATCGTGAAGGCCGAAATCGAGCGGGTCTCGCGCGGCGGCCGTTGAACGGGGGCCGCCCGGCCCCGATAAAGCCCTGCTCCTGCGTCATAGTCGACCTGCCGGTCGGGCCGGAAAGCCCTTTTGCCGCTGAGCTTTCCGTTGACTTGAACCCCGCGCACGGCTTTCTAGCGCCCCATGATCGAGAAAAACTACCAGCCCGCCGATATCGAAGCCCGCATGTCCGTCGTGTGGGAGGACAGCCTCGCGTTCAAGGCCGGTCGTCCCGACCGCCGCGACGCCGTGCCCTTTACCATCGTGATCCCGCCGCCGAACGTGACGGGCTCGCTGCACATGGGCCACGCCCTCAACAACACGCTCCAGGACATCCTGTGCCGCTTTGAGCGCATGCGGGGCCGCGACGTGCTGTGGCAGCCCGGGACCGACCATGCCGGTATCGCCACCCAGATGGTGGTCGAGCGGCAGCTGATGGAGCGCCAGCAGCCCGGCCGTCGCGAGATGGGCCGCGAGAAGTTTCTGGAGCGGGTCTGGCAGTGGAAGGCCGAGAGCGGCGACACCATCATCAACCAGCTCAAGCGCCTCGGTGCGTCCTGCGACTGGTCGCGCGAGCGCTTCACCATGGACGAGGGCCTGTCCAAGGCCGTCATCAAGGTGTTCGTCGAGCTGCACCGCGACGGCCTGATCTACAAGGACAAGCGGCTGGTGAACTGGGACACCAAGCTCTTGACCGCGATCTCCGATCTCGAAGTGCAGCAGACCGAGGTGAAGGGCCACCTCTGGTATCTGCGCTATCCGATCGAAGGCAAGACGTTCAATCCCGAGGATCCCACGACCTTCATCGTGGTCGCCACGACGCGGCCCGAGACCATGCTCGGCGATACCGGCGTGGCGGTGCATCCGGAGGATGAGCGCTACCAGAAGCTGGTCGGCAAGAACGTCGTCCTGCCGCTGGTCGGCCGCAAGATCAAGATCGTCGCCGACGACTATTCCGATCCGGAAAAGGGCTCGGGCGCGGTGAAGGTGACGCCGGCGCACGACTTCAACGATTTCGAGGTCGGCAATCGCCACGGCCTGCGCCGTATCAGCGTGCTCGACAAGGAAGGCTGCCTCGATCTCGTCGACAACGAGGACTATCTGAAGGGCCTGCCGGAAGGCGCCTCGCAGTTCGCCGAGGAGTTCAACAAGGTCGACCGCTTTGCTGCGCGCAAGCGCATCGTCGAGCGGCTGGAGAGCTTCGGCTTCGTCGAGCGCATCGAGCCGCACACCCACATGGTGCCGCATGGCGACCGCTCCAACAGCGTGATCGAACCGTACCTGACCGATCAGTGGTACGTCGATGCCAAGACGCTCGCAAAGCCTGCGATCGCGGCGGTGCGTTCGGGCGAGACTTCGTTCGTGCCGAAGAACTGGGAAAAGACCTATTTCGAGTGGATGGAGAACATCCAGCCCTGGTGCATCTCGCGCCAGCTCTGGTGGGGCCATCAGATCCCGGCCTGGTACGGTCCCGACGGCAAGGTGTTCGTCGCGGAGACCGAGGAGGAGGCGATCAGCCACGCGCTCGGCTATTACGTCGAGCAGGAAGTCATCACGGCCGAGCAGGGCCGCGAGATGGCGCTCGACCGCAACAAGCGTGAAGGCTTCATCACCCGAGACGAGGACGTGCTCGACACCTGGTTCTCCTCGGCGCTGTGGCCGTTCTCGACGCTCGGCTGGCCCGAAGACGCGCCCGAGGTGAAGCGCTACTACCCGACCAACGCGCTGGTGACCGGCTTCGACATCATCTTCTTCTGGGTCGCCCGGATGATGATGATGGGCCTGCACTTCATGAAGGAGGTGCCATTCTCGACCATCTACATCCACGCGCTCGTCCGTGACGAGAAGGGCGCCAAGATGTCGAAGTCGAAGGGCAACGTCATCGATCCGCTCAACCTGATCGACGAATACGGCGCGGACGCGCTGCGCTTCACGCTGGCCGCGATGGCGGCACAGGGCCGCGACATCAAGCTCGCCACCAGCCGCGTCGAGGGCTATCGCAATTTCGCAACCAAGCTCTGGAACGCGTCCCGCTTCGCCGAGATGAACCATTGCGCCGTGCCCGAAGGTTTCGAGCCGGCGAAGGCCAAGGAGACGCTGAACCGCTGGATCGCGCATGAGAGCGCGCACACCACGCGCGAGGTGACCGAGGCGATCGAAGCCTATCGCTTCAACGATGCCGCCGGCGCGATCTACCGCTTCGTCTGGAACGTCTATTGTGACTGGTATGTCGAGCTCGCCAAGCCCGTGCTGCTTGGTCCGGACAGCTCTGCGAAGGACGAAACCCGAGCCATGGTCGCCTGGGCGCGGGACGAGATCCTGAAGCTGCTGCACCCCTTCATGCCCTTCATCACCGAAGAGCTGTGGGAGGTGACGGCCAAGCGCGACGGCCTGCTCGCGCTGGCGCCATGGCCGCTGAAGCCGTCCGGTCCGACGCCGGAGCAGCTTGCGATGCTCGCGGCTGCGGCCGGACCGACCGATCCGCTGATCTCGCCTGCCTTCGTCATGCCGATCTTCGACCATGCCGACTTCAGCGATCCCAAGGCGGAAGCCGAGATCGGCTGGGTGATCGACCTCATCACGCAGATCCGCTCGGTGCGTGCCGAGATGAACATTGCGCCGGCGACCTTGACGGCGCTTGTACTCGCCGGCGCCTCGACTGAGACCAGGGAGCGTGCGCCGCGCTGGACCGACGTCATCAAGCGCATGGCCCGGCTGTCGGACATCTCCTTCGCCGATCGAGCCCCTGACGGTGCCGTGCAACTCCTAGTGCGTGGCGAGGTGGCAGCGCTGCCGCTGAAAGGCGTGGTCGATTTCGCCGCCGAGCGCACGCGTCTCGACAAGGAGATCGCGAAGGCCGACGCCGACATCAAGCGCGCCGAGTCGAAGCTGGCGAATGAGAAATTCGTCGCCAACGCGGCCGAAGAGGTCGTCGAGGAGGAGCGCGAAAAGCGCGAGGCGGCGCTGGCCCGCAAGGCCAAGCTGCTCGAGGCGCTGGAGCGGCTGAAGCAGGCGTCCTAAACCGATTTCGGGAACGGCTTGCTGAGGAATTTCGAGCCCTTGACGCCATAGCGCCAGGGCAGCTCGACGGCCTTGGTGATGCCGATCCGGATGCCGGTTGCGACCGCGACATCCTCTGTCCGCGCATGCAGCGCGATCGGCGGACGGTCCAGCGGCAGGGTGTTGTGCGCGATGGTGATCCCGAGCGCCTCGGTCAGCTTGCCCGGGCCCGAGCACAGCGCGTGCACATCGACCGCGTGGCGGCGCCGGCGCATCGCGGCGAGGCCATGCGTCGGCTCCAGCGCACGGATCAGCACGGCGGCGGCCGAGCCTTCCTCCTCGCAGACGAAGTTGACGCACCAATGGATGCCGTAGGAACGGTAGACATAGGCAAAGCCGGGCGGGCCGAACATGATCTGGTTCCGCGGCGTCGGGCCGTTGTAGGAGTGTGCCGCAGGCTCGGTATGATGATAGGCCTCGACCTCGACGATGATCCCGCCGACGCCGTCGACCAGCATGGTGGCCCCGATCAGATCGGGGGCGACCTCACGGACGCTGCGCGCGAAAAAGGCACGCTTCAGCGCTTTGCCAAGCCGCGGCGTGGAAGTCATCGAGGTTGGAGCCATTCGAGGTGAGAATCGCCTGAGAACAGAGCAGGATATTGCCCATATCTGCCATGTTCCCTGAAGAGGCGCGAGCCGGGTTGCGGCAGGCAACCAGACCGACTAGGTAGGACCTGAACAGACCGGACAGATCATGGTCGTTATTGTCGATACCATCACGAACCCGTTGCGCCCGCGCCACCCCGAGAAGGTGAACCGCCCCGATTCCGCTTCGCCGCCGAAGCCGGACTGGATCCGCGTGCGCGCCCCCAATACTCGCGGCTATGCCGACACCCGCAACATCGTGCGCGCCAACGGCCTGCACACGGTGTGCGAGGAGGCGGGGTGCCCGAATATCGGCGAGTGCTGGGACAAGAAGCACGCGACCTTCATGATCATGGGGGACACCTGCACCCGGGCCTGCGCCTTCTGCAACGTCAAGACCGGCCTGCCCAATGCGCTCGATGCGGCCGAGCCGCAGAACGTCGCCGAGGCCGTCGCCAAGCTCGGCCTCGCCCACGTCGTCATCACCTCGGTCGACCGCGACGATCTCGCCGACGGCGGCGCCGAGCATTTTGCCCAGACCATCCGCGCGATCCGCGCCGCCTGTCCCTCGACCACGATCGAGATCCTGACGCCGGACTTCCTGCGCAAGGAAGGCGCGCTGGAGGTCGTCGTGGCCGCGCGGCCCGACGTCTTCAACCACAATCTCGAGACCGTGCCGTCGCGGTACCTGACGGTGCGACCGGGCGCGCGCTACTTCCACTCGATCCGGTTGTTGCAGCGGGTCAAGGAGCTCGATCCCACCATCTTCACCAAGTCCGGCATCATGGTCGGCCTCGGCGAGGAGCGCCACGAGGTGCAGCAGGTGATGGACGATCTGCGCTCGGCTGACGTCGACTTCTTAACCATCGGGCAATATCTCCAGCCGACCCGCAAGCATCATGCCGTGATGCGCTACGTGCCGCCGGACGAGTTCTCGTCCTACGAGAAAGTTGCCTACACCAAGGGCTTTCTGATGGTGTCGGCGAGCCCGCTCACCCGTTCGTCGCATCATGCCGGTGAGGACTTTGCGAGACTGAAGGCCGCGCGGGCAGCTAGCGCCCGCTGAACCGCTATGCCCAAATTTTCGAGCAAGCGCCGTGTCAATCACAGCGCGCCCAAGATGTTTGATCTGGTCGCCGACGTCGAGCGCTACCCGGAATTCGTGCCGCTGTGCAGCGCGTTGAAGATCCGTCAGCGCATGGCAAAGCCCGACGGCACTGAAGTGCTCGTCGCCGACATGACGGTGTCGTTCAAGCTGGTCAAGGAATCCTTCACCAGCCGCGTGACGCTCGATCGCGCCAATCTGAAAATCCTGGTCGAATATCTGCAAGGTCCGTTCAGCAATCTCGAAAACCGCTGGACGTTCGAGCCCAAAGGCGACGATGTCTGCGACGTCGGCTTCTTCCTCGCCTATGAATTCAAGAGCCGCATGCTGGCGATGCTGATGGGCTCGATGTTCGATGCCGCGTTTGCGCGATTCTCCACCGCGTTCGAAAAGCGGGCCGATGCGGTCTACGGCCGGCCGAAGCTGGCGTCGTCCTGATCAATCCACCGCCTTCACCACATCCGGCGGCTGCGAGGCGTAATACGCCGCGGCCGCTTCGATCTCCTGCGGCGTCATCGCGCGGGCGATGTTGCGCATCTGCTGGCTGATGTCGTTACGGCGCTCGCCTGCGGCAAATGCCTGGAGCTGCGCTTTCAAATAGGCCTCGGATTGTCCCTCCAGCCAGGGGCTGCCGGTCTTGTTGTCGAGACTGCCATGGCAGGCGCCGCAGGGCGCGATGCCGCGCAGCGGTGCGCCGTAGATGACGATGTTGGGCTTGGGCAATTGCGGTGTCGGGTGATAGGCCGGAAGCCGCGGCAGATAGGCGTAATAGTTCGAAAGGTCGGCGATTTCGTCGTCCGTCAGGTTGACGGCGAAGGGTGACATCACGGCATTGCTGCGCGCGCCGGCGCGGAAATCGTGGAGCTCCTTGTAGATCACGGCGGCATATTGGCCGGCAAGGTTCGGAGAATCCGCGCGGCTGATGCCGGTCGGGCCGTGACAGATCGCGCAACGCTGCGCCAGCGTGGCGCCGCGGCCGATCGCCTCCTGGCTCGGGCGTGACAGCGTGTGCGAGGTCAGCACGACCTCCGACAGGCGTTTTGCCTGCTCCGGGGCCGTGACGCTCGCCGCGCGCTGCGGCACCCCGGCGGCGCTGCAGATCGCGTCCCAGACGTTTGCAAACTGAACCCAGGGCTGGGCGAGGGGCAGCACGATGAAGCCGCCGATCGCGGTCACGATCAGGATCGCGACGGTGATGCCGACGCCCCGCGTGAAATGAGGATTGTTGAAGGTGAAGAGATCGCGGGTGCTCATCACTGCGCTCCCACATGAACGGCCGGCACAGAGGTGCCCGCCGTGGTCGCGAGGTTGAGGATCGGGTAGCCGTAATTGGTGATGGTGAGCGCGATCATCAGCGCCACCCACAGCGCGTGCGTGTTGAGCGCGACCGGCACGGTCGTCGGTTGGTGCACCGCGACTGCAAAGCGATAGGCGCCCGCGTCAGCCTGCGGGGCACGCATGCCGCGGGCAAGGATCACGATGAAGATGATGCCTGAGGTCAGGAGGATGAAGCCGCCGATCGCCGAGAAGGTCACCGAGAGCGCTTGCGGCGCGATGGCAGGATCGCCGAAGTCGAAATAGGCCATGCGGCGCGGCATTCCGAGAATGCCGACCCAGTGCCACGGGAAGGTCGTGACGATCATGCCGACGAACCATAACCAGAGCTGAGTGCGGATCAGGCGGAGGTCGATCAGCTCGCGGCCGGTGAGATGCGGCCACAGATCATAGGCGATCGCAAAATACATGATCACGATGGCGCCGCCGAAGATCAGGTGGAAATGGCCGGTGATCCACTGCGTGTTGTGGATCGACGCATCGAGCTGATAGCTCATGTTGATGAGCCCGCCGGCGCCGCCGAAACCGAGCATGACGAACGAAAACGCCAGCGCCAGCATCATCGGATTGTCCCAGGGCAGGGCCCTGATCCAGCCGAACATGCCGCGGCCACCGCGCAGGCGTGCTGCGATCTCGACCGAGGCGCAGATCGTGAACACGGTCAGCAGCGTGGGCAGCGCCACCAGCGCCGTGAAGGCCGAATGGATGAACTTGAAGCCGGCGCCGACCTGCGGATCGGCGAAGGTATGGTGTATGCCGATCGGCATCGCCACCACCAGGAACAGGATGAATGCGATCCGCGCCATGGTGTCGGAATAGACCCGGCCCCCGATCGCGCGCGGCACGATGGTGTAATAGGCGATGTAGGTCGGCATCAGCCAGAAATAGACGATGGCGTGCAGCGTCCAGGAGAAGAAGATACGGGCGAGGCCGGCATCGATCGTGTTCTTCAGCCCCGCCGCGACGGGGATGATCTGGAGCAGCAATTCAAGCGCGGCGCCGACGGCGGTCCAGGCCCACAGATATGAGCCCGCGACGTTCGCATACATCGCGAGCGGTACCGTCGCCCCGGGATGGGCCTTGCGCCAGACGCGCAGGTTGATCGACATCAGTGCGACCCAGATCCATGAGCCGACGACGACCAGCACGACGCCGAGATAGTAGAAGAGATTGCCGATCAGCGGCGGATAAAACGTGTAGAGCACGGAGGCGCGCCCCAACGCGATCGGGATCACCGCCATCACGCTGCCGAGGACGATCAGCCAGAAACCGGCCCAGGCCCAGCGCACGCCGACCAGCCGCTGCTCCAGCGCGGACTCGCTGATGGCATAGCCAAAGCCCATCGCGACCAGGGTCGGGAACACATAGCCCATCACCGTGCCATGCGCGGTCAGCGAGCGGTAATAGAGCTCGGGGTTGGAGAGCCAGGTGCCGATCGGGCTGCGGATGAACATCTGCCAGGCGCCGAGCGTCAGCGCCACGCCGAACACGGCGAAAGCAAACCAGAAATGGGCGAGAATGAGCTTCCTATTGACCAACACAGCTCAGCCTCCCGCCGGCCTTCGCGCGGGTTGCGAAGTCGGTCTTGTCGATCACCTTGACCTTGCCCCACATGCCCTCATGGCCGAAGGAGCAGAACTCCTGGCAGGGCATCAGATAGTCGCCGGTCCTCGTAAAGCGCATCAGCTGCTCGGAGACGTAGCCCGGCACCAGCATGGTGTTGACGTTGGTGCCCTGGATCAGGATGCCGTGCACGACGTCGGCGCTGGTGGCGCGCAGCGTGATCGGCGTATCCACGGGCACCACGATGCAGGCCGGCGTGAAGGAATATTGCTGGCCGATCGCGCGCACGGTGACATTGCCGTTGGTCTCCAGCACACTGCCGAGATTGCTCTCGACGAACTCGCCGGACAGATGAATCCGCGACGGATCGGTGGTCTCGACGCGCGGCTGCGGCATCGTCGCCTGATGGATGCCGGCGAACGCCGCCAGCAGCGCCATGCCCACGATGATGATCACGGCAATGGCGGCCCAGCGCCGCTCGACGCGGGCCGCGACCTCGACGCTGC
Organism: Bradyrhizobium sp. CCGUVB4N; assembly: GCF_024199945.1. Classification (GTDB taxonomy): domain Bacteria; phylum Pseudomonadota; class Alphaproteobacteria; order Rhizobiales; family Xanthobacteraceae; genus Bradyrhizobium. Next base: position 4,890,631 of record NZ_JANADP010000001.1, read on the forward strand.
GACGCGTGTCCTCCGCGCTCATTGCAGCGGTCCCCGCGGCAGGAAGACGAACAGGTAAAAGGCAAGCCACATCGCGACCACGCAGGCCGTGGCGATACCGGCCAGCACGATTGCGCCTGACGGGCCTTGCGCGACCACTTCCTCGACGGCCTGGTCGGCGGCGGCTGGGCTGGTCGGCGGATCGGAGTTGAACATGACGCCTCTCAGTTCAGCGGTGCGGAGCGCAGCTCGTTGGCCTCGCGCGCCGAGACCGGCGTGCCGCGATTGCCCCAGGCGGTGCGGATGTAGGAGACGACGGCGGCGACCTCGTTGTCGGAGAGGAGGCCCGCGAAGGGCGGCATGCCGTAGGGCATCGGATTGCCCTTGGTGCCCGGCGGATAGCCGCCATTGAGCACCATGCGGATCGGATTGACCGCCGACTGCATCTCGATCGACTGGTTGTTGGCAAGCGGCGGCCAGTGCGGCGGCTTGCCTTCGCCCTGCGCGCCGTGACAGCTCGCGCAGTTCTTGTCGTACACGGTCTTGCCGAGGCTGATCAGCAGGCTGCTCTCGGTGTTCGGCAAGGCCGTGCTTGTCGGCGGCGGCGACGAGCCTTCCGCGATGCCCTTAAGATACACCGCCATCGCCTTGGTGTCGGCGTCGTTGAGGTATTGCAGGCTGTTGTGCACGACCTCGGCCATCGGGCCGTAGACCACGCCGCGCGCGGAGACGCCGGTCTGGAGCAGATCGGTGATGTCCTTGATGCTCCAGTCGCCGAGGCCGGCCTCGCGGTTCGAGGTGAGCGAGGGCGCGTACCAGTTCTGCATCGGGATCAGGCCGCCCTTGAAGGCGTCCGACTGCGAGGTGCCGCCCAGCGCGTTGATCGGCGAATGGCACATGCCGCAATGGCCGAGGCCTTCGACCAGATAGGCACCGCGATTCCATTCGGCCGATTTGGTCGGATCGGGCTTGAACTCGCCTTCGCTGAAGAACAGCGTGCGCCATCCCAAGATGAGCTGGCGGTTGTCATAGGGGAAGCGCAGCTCGTGCGGCTTGTTCTTCTGGTTCACCGGCGCAATCGAGCGCAGATAGGCGAAGATCGCGTCGCTGTCGGCGCGTGTCACCTTTGTGTAGGAGGCGAACGGCATCGCCGGATAGATCAGCCCGCCATCCGGGAAGCGGCCGCTGTGCATGGTCCGATAAAAATCGTCCGCACTCCATTTGCCGATCCCGGCCTCCGGGTCCGGCGTGATGTTGGAGGTGTAGATCGTGCCGAACGGGGTCGGCATGGCGCGACCGCCGGCGAACAGGTGGCCTTCGGGGGCGGTGTGGCAGGCGGTGCAATCACCGGCGCGCGCGAGATATTCGCCGCGCGCGATGATGTCGCTTGTTTTATCCTGGGCCGGCGCCGGCGTGGTGAACGCGGCGAGAGCGAGGATTGCGATCGACAGTTTCGAGCCCATCATCCGCCTCGTCAGTTGGGCTGGCTGCCGCAGCCGAACGGCAACGCGTAGGTGCCTTTCGCAACGGGTGCAGGATTTGCGGGGGCAGGGCGCGTCGCAAGCCAGGCCGCGACCGCGGTAACGTCGGCCTCGGTCAGATGGCCGGCAACGAGCTGCATGCAGTCGGGCGATTTCGCCGTGCGGGTGCCGTAGCGCCATGCGCCGAGCTGGGCGCTGACATAGGCGGCGCGCAAGCCGAGCAGGCCGGGGATGCCGGGCTGCATGCCCGTGAGTCCCGGCCCGTGGCAGCTCACGCACGCCGGTATGTTACGACCGGCATCGCCGCTGGTCGCGAGCAATTCGCCCTGCGCGAGGACTTCCTTGCTGACCTCGCTCGGCACCGGCTGCGGCAGTGGCGGGTGCTCGCCGGCAAAATACTCCGCCATCGCCTCCAGATAGGGATCGGGCAGAAACTCCAGCAGATAGTTCATCGGCGGGTATTTGCGCCGGCCACTGCGGAAGGCGAGGAGCTGGTTGTAGAGATAGCCGGCCGGCTTGCCGCCAAGTCGCGGGAAATAGACGTCGCTGGTGCCTTCGCCCTTGTTGCCATGACAGGGCGTGCAGGCCTCCACCCGCGCCGCCATGGTATCAGGAGGCTGGTTGGCCGTTTGCGCGGCCGCACCATCAAAGACGGCCAAAGTGAAAAGTGCAGCGGCCAGAGCCGCGTCGCGAGCGAACACGGTGTCGCCCTCCAGTGTGCTGGACCGGTTGATTCCGGATCGCAACGTAGAGCGGCATTATTGCGCCAATATTTTTCAGCGCAAGATCACTTAGGGACGACGACGTTTGGTCGCGCCGCTGCATCGCACATGATGATCGATTTGGACAAATTTGCGTGCAATTTGAAAAGCAAACATGATGCTGCAGCCTCGCAGCCACTCGTGCCCGAGCTTAGCCTCGTTGTGTCACCCTCTTTGTCAGAGGGCGCAGAGAAGACCGGGTGCGGTCGTGCGCGCGACGCTCTCGCTCACGATTATCCGCCCTGCGATGCCCTTCGCGCCGATGCGACCTGCGTCCACCACGGCTCACCCCAAATTCGTGACGATCGCGATCCGCCCCTCTGACCGAGATGAGGTGGCGGATGTCCACTGCAAATCCGAAATTCGGTAAGGCGGAATCTTTTCGCGTGCGCGGATTGACCCGTTTGTGGGGTGTTTTGCCGACGGGCAACGCGAGGGCTGTGAAGTGCCCGCTAGCTGGCACCCAGCCGTCGATTCACGCCTCGATGAGGATCGGTGACAAGTGCAGTTTGTGCCAAAATGCAGAGGAGTGACGGAACACCCCTTGTCGTGGATGGCACATCAGGACGGGCTGCATTTCGCGAGGGGGACAATTAGACTCCGAGTCGGGCGCAGGGCTTGTGTAGCGGAACCAGGAGACATGGCGCGCTGGAAGCAGTCGTGGAGCGACGACGACCTCAATCGACTCAGGAAGCTTGCAGGGACCAAGCCAATCACGATGATCGCGAAGGAGCTCGGCCGGACCACCGGAACTGTGCTCGCGAAGGCGATCGAGCAGAAGCTTCCCGTCATCCATCGGATCGCGCGAACCTCGCAAGGATCGGACCTGACCTAGACGCGGAAGTCCTGCCGATCGATTCCCGGGATTCAGAGGCAAAGATGCGCAGGGGCGCACCAGCTGCAGGAGTAATCCGACCAGATCCTGCAGGAGCTGCGCGATGACCCGCGCGTCAGCGAGCAATTGACCGTGAGTGCAAAGGTGAAGCCGTCGGATGCCGATGCGGTCAAGCAACGCGTGCTCGACCACGCGAGCGCTTTGCTTGCGGCTGCGTAGGGCGCGTCACCCCCGCGGCGACCGCGGCGTCCTGCGCTTCACGACGTGCCGGCGCGGTGAGCGGGTCACGCGCGGACGAAGTCTCGTCGCGGCGGTGGCGCGGCGGGGCTTGGCAGCGGCTTGCGGGCCGCGGGCGAGCTCCATCAGCATGCGCAGCGCCTCGACCACCGAGCGCTGGCGCACGGCGGTACGGCCGATCGCGCCGAAGCGCTGCTCGCGATGGATGATGCGGCCGTCGCGTGCGGCGGCGGCAAAATGGACGAGGCCGACCGGCTTGCCCGGGGTGGCGCCGCCGGGGCCCGCAATGCCGGTGATGGCAACCGCGAGGTCGACGCCGGCACGCTCCAGCGCGCCGACTGCCATTGCGGTCGCGGTCTCCTTGCTGACGGCGCCGAAATTGGTGAGCGTGCCGGCCTCGACGCCGAGCATCGCGCGCTTGGCGTCGTTGGAATAGGTGACGAAGCCGCGGTCGATGACGTCAGAGGAGCCGGGGATGTCCGTCAGCGCGCCGGCAACGAGGCCGCCGGTGCAGGACTCGGCGGTCGCGATGGTCAGCTTGCGCATCCGGCAGAGGTCGAGCAGCGAGCGGGAGAGGGCGCGTGCGTCGCTGCCGGCCATGACCTAGACGCTCCAAGTCTTTTCGTTAAATGGCAGGCGGATGGTGGCGCTCGCGGTGGCCGCGATGCCTTCCTCGCGGCCGGTGAAACCGAGCCGCTCGCTGGTCGTCGCCTTCACCGCGACGCGAGAGACATCGACGCCGGAGATCTCGGCGATGCGCGCGCGCATGACGTCACGCAACGGACCGATCTTCGGCCGCTCGCAGATCATGGTGACCTCGAGATTGGCGATGCGGCCGCCGCGCGCCGTGACGCGCTCGATGGCGTATTTCAGGAACTGATCGGAGGAGGCGCCCTTCCACTTCACATCGCTCGGCGGGAAGTGCGAGCCGATGTCGCCGTCGGCGAGCGCGCCGAGGATCGCATCGACCAGCGCATGCAGGCCGACGTCACCGTCGGAATGAGCCAGGAAGCCCTTCGTGTGCGGCACGCGCACGCCGCAGAGCATGAGATGGTCGCCTTCGCCGAAGGCGTGCACGTCATAGCCCGTGCCGGTCCTGATGTCGCCGAGCAGGCTGGCCAGGCGCGCTTCCTCGCGCACGAAATCTTCGGGAGTGGTGAGCTTCATATTGGCAACATCGCCTTCAAAGGTCGCAACCGTCAATCCCGCCCATTCGGCGATCGCGGCATCATCGGTGAAATCGCTTCGTCCGTCCTTTGCCGCGCGACGATGCGCTTCGAGGATGACATCGAAACGAAAGGATTGCGGCGTCTGCGCGATTCGCAACGAAGCCCGATCGGGCGTGTCCGCGACATTGCCGTCCGCGCTCGTGACCTTGATCGTGTCGGTGACGGGGACGACGGGGATCGCCGCACCCGTGCGGCTTGCCGCCTCGATCGCCCGCGAGATCACGCCGGCCGAGACGAAGGGGCGCGCGGCGTCGTGAATCAGGACGATGTCGGGCTTGTGCTTTGCGAGCGCTTCGAGGCCGGCGAGCACTGAGGCCTGGCGCGTCGCGCCGCCATTGGTGGGTGGCTCGTGCTTCAGACCTGCGACCGCTGCCGTGAACATGGCGCTGTCATCCGGGTTCACCACCGGCTGCACCGCGAATACGTCGGCATGGGTGCTGAAGGCTTCCATGGCGCGGTAGATCACCGGCACGCCGCCGATCTCACGATATTGCTTCGGCCCGCCGGCGCCTGCGCGTAGGCCACGACCGGCCGCGACAAGAACAACTGCGGTGCGCTGTGATTTCGCCATAGGACTCAAATATTCAGCTGTTAGGGGATGCGTCGGGCGTGGGGTGATTGCCGGCATGCCTCTAGCACGGCAGGCCCGCAAAAAAAGGGGGTTTCCCCGGATTGTGGGATTCAGCATTTTGCTGCACTGCACTTGAAAGATTTGCAGAACTGTCTAAACTGTAGGCATGACGCTTGACTGCACAAGAATTGTGCGCAAGATAGGCCATGGCAGGCGCGATGAGGCCCTGTCCACTCAACGAGACCCCTGTGACCGGCTCGGCAAGATCAGGCTCTAAGCCGTTGAAAATAGGCGATATTGAAATCGCCACCCCGGTCTTCCTGGCACCGATGTCGGGAGTGACGGACTCACCCGTCCGGCGGTTGGCCGCTGAGCTTGGGGCGGGTCTGGTCGTCTCCGAAATGACCGCCAGCGATGAGCTCGCCAATGGGCACCGGATGTCGCGGTTGCGCTGCGAAGCAACCGGGGTCGGGCCGCATGTGGTCCAGCTCGCCGGTTGCGAGGCGCATTGGATGGCGGAGGGCGCCCGGATCGCCGAAGCCGAGGGCGCCGACATCATCGATATCAACATGGGCTGCCCGGCCCGCCACGTCACCGGCGGCCAGTCCGGCTCGGCCCTGATGCGCGATCTCGATCACGCCGTCAGCCTGATCGAGGCGACGATATCAGCCGTGAAAGTCCCCGTGACGCTGAAGATGCGGCTCGGCTGGGACGACCGCACCCGCAACGCGCCGGAGCTCGCCCGTCGCGCGGAGGCTGCCGGCATCAAGCTCGTCACCGTGCATGGCCGCACGCGCTGCCAGTTCTACAAGGGCGAGGCCGATTGGGATGCGATCCGCGCGGTGCGCGAGGCCATCTCCATTCCGCTCGTCGTCAACGGCGACATCACCACTTACGAGAAGGCGCTCGCGGCGCTTCAGGCCTCCGGCGCCGATGCCGTGATGATCGGCCGTGGCGCGCAGGGCCAGCCCTGGCTGCCCGGCGAGATCGGCCGGCGCCTGAACGGCGGGTCAGCTGAAGCGACGCCGTCGCTCGCAACGCAGCTGCATTATGTCCGCACGCTCTATGAGGGCGTCTGCGCGCTCTATGGCCTGCGTGTCGGCCTCAAGCATGCGCGCAAGCATCTCGGCTGGGCGCTCGACGTCGCGGCAGACGCGAGCGGCGCGCCGATCGAGACGCTGAAGGCCTGGCGCCAGAAGATCCTCACATCCGAAGATCCGGGCCTCGTCCACCAGTCGCTGCAGGATGCCTTCGACGATTTCGCATGGAGCGCCGCTGCATGAGCTCAGCCGCTGACTATCGCCGGCCGCTTCCGTCCGAGAGCGACGCGATCCTGGACGCCTTGCCCAACCCCGTGCTGATGATCGGGCCGGACGGCAAGATCGTCGCCGCCAATATCGCGACCGAAGCCTTCTTCGATATCTCGACGCAGTTCCTGAAGCGGCAGGCTCTGAAAGAGCTGGTGCCGTTCGGCAGCCCCTTGCTCGCGCTGATCGACCAGGTGCGTTCGTCGAATTCACCGGTCAACGAATACAAGGTCGATCTCGGCACGCCGCGCATGGGCGGCGACCGCCAGGTCGATCTGCATGTCGCGCCGCTGACCGAGCGGCCCGGCCACATCGTGGTGATGCTCCAGGAGCGCTCCATCGCCGACAAGATGGACCGGCAGCTCACGCATCGCAGCGCCGCCCGTTCGGTGATCGCGCTGGCCGCGATGCTGGCGCACGAGATCAAGAATCCGCTCTCCGGCATCCGCGGCGCGGCGCAACTGCTGGAGCAGCAGGCGTCCTCCGAAGACCGCATGCTGACGCGCCTGATCTGCGACGAGGCCGACCGCATCGTGACGCTGGTCGACCGCATGGAGGTGTTCGGCGACGAGCGGCCGGTGGTGCGCGGTCCCGTCAACATTCATTCGGTGCTCGACCACGTGAAGCGGCTGGCGCAGTCGGGCTTTGCCCGCAACATCCGCTTCATCGAGGACTACGATCCCTCGCTGCCGCCCGTGCTTGCGAACCAGGACCAGCTGATCCAGGTGTTCCTCAATCTGGTGAAGAATGCCGCCGAAGCGCTGATCGACGTCCCCGACGCCGAGATCCAGCTCACCACCGCGTTCCGCCCCGGCGTGCGCCTGTCAGTCCCCGGTCAAAAATCCCGGGTATCCCTGCCGCTGGAATTCTGCGTGAGGGACAATGGACCAGGCGTGCCGGACGACCTTCTGCCCAATCTGTTCGACCCCTTCGTGACCACCAAGCAGACCGGCTCTGGCCTCGGTCTCGCGCTGGTCGCGAAGATCGTGGGCGATCACGGGGGCATCATCGAATGCGAGTCTCAGCCGCGCAAGACCACCTTCCGCGTGCTGATGCCGATGTATTCCACATCGGTCAAACACGCTGATCACAGCAGTCGCGACGGCTCTGCCGGGAAGTCGTCGTCTGCATCACAGGGGGCAAAATGAGGATTAACGATGCCCGCAGGTAGCATTCTCGTAGCTGATGACGACACCGCCATCCGCACGGTTCTCAACCAGGCACTTTCCCGGGCCGGGTATGAAGTCAGGCTGACCGGCAATGCCGCGACGCTGTGGCGCTGGGTCAGCCAGGGGGAGGGCGATCTGGTCATCACCGACGTGGTGATGCCGGACGAAAACGCCTTCGACCTCCTGCCGCGGATCAAGAAGATGCGGCCGAATTTGCCGGTCATCGTCATGAGCGCGCAAAACACCTTCATGACGGCGATCCGCGCCTCGGAGCGCGGCGCCTATGAGTATCTGCCGAAGCCCTTCGACCTGAAGGAGCTGATTGCCATCGTCGGCCGCGCGCTCGCCGAGCCCAAGGAGCGGGTCGCGACGCCGGACGAGGACGCCGAGATGGAGGCGATCCCGCTGGTCGGCCGTTCGCCGGCGATGCAGGAAATCTACCGCGTGCTCGCGCGGCTGATGCAGACTGACCTCACCGTCATGATCACGGGCGAGTCCGGCACCGGCAAGGAGCTGGTGGCGCGCGCGCTGCACGATTACGGCAAGCGCCGCAACGGCCCGTTCGTCGCGGTCAACATGGCGGCGATCCCGCGCGACCTGATTGAATCCGAGCTGTTCGGCCATGAGCGCGGCGCCTTCACCGGCGCCAACACGCGTGCATCAGGCCGGTTCGAGCAGGCCGAGGGCGGCACGCTGTTCCTCGACGAAATCGGCGACATGCCGATGGAGGCGCAGACCCGCCTGCTGCGCGTCCTTCAGCAGGGCGAATACACCACGGTCGGCGGCCGCACGCCGATCAAGACCGACGTGCGCATCGTCGCGGCCTCCAACAAGGATCTGCGCGTGCTGATCCAGCAGGGGCTGTTCCGCGAGGATCTGTTCTTCCGCCTCAACGTCGTGCCGCTGCGCCTGCCGCCACTGCGCGAGCGCATCGAGGATCTGCCGGATCTCGTGCGTCACTTCTTCTCGCTCGCCGAGAAGGACGGATTGCCGCCAAAGAAGCTCGACGCGCTCGCGCTGGAGCGGATGAAGCAGCACCGCTGGCCCGGCAACGTACGCGAGCTGGAAAACCTCGCCCGGCGCCTCGCCGCGCTCTATCCGCAGGACGTGATCACCGGCTCCGTCATCGACGGCGAGCTGGCGCCGCCCACGGTCAGCCCGGGTGCGGCGGTCCAGCAGGGCGTCGACAATCTCGGCGGAGCGGTGGAGGCCTATCTGTCATCGCACTTCCAGGGCTTCCCGAACGGCGTGCCGCCGCCGGGCCTCTATCACCGCATCCTCAAGGAGATCGAGGTGCCGCTGCTGACGGCCGCGCTGGCTGCCACCCGCGGCAACCAGATCCGGGCCGCAGACCTGCTCGGTCTCAACCGCAACACGCTGCGGAAGAAGATCCGGGATCTCGATATCCAGGTGTATCGGAGCGGGGGTTAGTCCTCGCGACCAACGCTCAACGCGTTCGCGCGGAGTGGCTCAGCTCCCCCTACCAAAGGTGAGCTGAGCCTGTCCGGATCGCGCTGGCCTGTGTGGCTGACGCGGTGAGCAGAAGTCCGAATCGGGCCGAAATGTTCCGCTGGAACGTTTGAATTTGTCGTTCGGCCGCAGGGCGCGGCGTCGCACCTATCGGATCAGGCGCGCGACGACCGGCTGCATGTTGGCCATCTCCGCCGTCTGGTCCTGCCTGCTGGGGCCATTGACCAGCAGGTCCGACGCCACGATCAGTAGCAGCACGGCCGACACCATTATCGCGAGAAATATCCTGTCCATGCCGGGTCAAGCCGGAACGGCCCGATTCTGTTCCGGGGGAATTGACCAGCATCCGCCTGTGGATGCGCCCGTCCGCCGCGGGTGAGACGCCGCGGAATTGTCGCAATTCGGCAACAATGTGGTACGAATACATCAGTAGCCGCTCGTAGCGGACCCGTTTTCAGCACCCCATTGCCGGAATGACCAGCGCAGATACCTCGGCCGCATCCTTTGACACGGCCCCAGCGGAAGAGCCCCGGCGTTGGTCGGTGCGACGCTGGCTGGTCCCGTTTGCGGTGGCGCTGGCGCTGTTGTCGGGCCTCCTGACCTTCCTTGTCCTGACCGGCCTCACCAGGATCGATCCGACGCCGGAGGTGGTCCGGTCGTTCTACCTGATCAATGCGGGCACGATCCTGCTGCTGGTCGGCATCATCGTGCGCGAGCTTTGGCAGCTGATCCTGGCGCGGCGGCGAGGCCGGGCGGCGGCGCGCCTGCATGTCCAGATCGTCAGCCTGTTCTCGATCGTCGCGGTCCTGCCGGCGGTGCTCGTTTCCGTCGTCGCCAACGTCACCCTCGAACGCGGCCTCGACCGGCTGTTCTCGGGGCCGACCAAGGAAGTCATCCAGAACTCGCTGGATATCGCGCGGGCCTATATGCAGGACCATGCGCAATTGATCCGCGGCGACATTCTCGGCATGGCCAATGACATCGCCCATGCAAGGCCGCTCTACGACCAGGATCGGCGGTCGTTCCGCGAGCTGCTGACCGCCAGCGCCGGCTCCCGCAACCTGCCGGGCGCGATGATCATCGACAAGAACACCAATATCCTGGAGTCCGCCGACACCGGCATGCGGCTGGCCTATTCGCCGCCGGCGCCGGACTTCCTCAGCAACGTCAACGAGAATGAGCCCGAGATCGCGGTGCTGCCGGATGCGAGCTATGTCGCCGCGGTAATCCGCCTGCGCGCCTTCAGCGACACGTTCCTGTACGTCGCGCGCCCGCTCGATCCGAAGGTCGTCAGTCAGCTCAAGCAGACCGAGATCAGCGTCGCCGAATACGCCCAGATCGAGTCGCGCCGGCTCGGCATCCAGGTGGCGTTCGCGCTGATGTTCGCGGTGATCGCGCTGACCATTCTGATGGCCTCGGTGCTGATCGGCCTGAACTTCGCCAACTCGCTGGTGGCGCCGATCCGGCGGCTGATGAACGCGGCCCACACGGTTTCGACCGGCGATCTCCATGTGAAGGTGCCCGTGCATCAATCGGAGGGCGATCTCGCCCAGCTCGGCGAGACCTTCAACAAGATGACGCAGGAACTGCGCAGCCAGCGCGACGAGCTCGTCAACGCCAGCGACCTCATCGACAGCCGCCGCCGCTTCATCGAAGCCGTGCTGTCCTCGGCGAGTGCCGGCATCATCGGCGTCGACACCTCGGGCAGCGTCGGCATTCTCAACCGCTCAGCCGAGAAGCTGATCGGTCATTCCGAGGCCGAGACGCTCGGCCATCCGCTCTCCGACGTGCTGCCCGAGCTCGACGAGATGATGAAGACGTCGCGGGAAGGGACCCAGCGCCTGGTGCAGGGCCAGATCACCATCACGCGCGACGGCACCGAGCGAAACCTTTCGGTGCGGGTCAGCGCCGAGAAGAACCAGCCGCACGACAGCTACATCATCACGCTCGACGACATCACCGAGCTGGTCTCGGCGCAGCGCACCTCGGCCTGGGGCGATGTCGCGCGCCGCATCGCCCACGAGATCAAGAATCCGCTGACGCCGATCCAGCTCTCCGCCGAGCGCATCCGCCGCAAGTTCGGCAAGGACATCACCGAGGCCAAGGACAAGCAGATCTTCGACCAGTGCACCGACACCATCGTGCGCCAGGTCGACGATATCCGCCGCATGGTCGACGAGTTCTCGCGCTTTGCGCGGATGCCGAAGCCCGTGATGGAAGGCGAGGACGTCGCCGACACCGTGCGGCAGGCGGTGTTCCTGATGAAGGTCGCCCATCCCGAGCTCGATATCGAGGCCGAGTTCAAGGACGATCCGCTGCGCGCCCAGTTCGACCGGCGGCTGATCTCGCAGGCGGTCACCAACATCGTCAAGAACGCGACCGAGGCGATCGAGCAGGTCCCGCCGGAGGAGCTCGGCAAGGACGGCGGCAAGGGCCGCATCGACGTCGTGGTGTCGCGCGAGGGCGAGGACGTGCTGATCGACGTGATCGACAACGGCATCGGCCTGCCCAAGGTCGCGCGCTCGCGGCTGCTCGAGCCCTATGTGACGACGCGCGCCAAGGGTACCGGCCTTGGCCTTGCCATCGTCGGCCGCGTGCTGGAAGACCATGGCGGCCGCATTGAGCTGAAGGACGCCTCCGACTTCCGCGAAGGCCAGCGCGGTGCCTGGATGCGGATGCGCTTTGCGATCTCCGGCGAGGCCAAGAAGGCCGAGGGAGCCGTGCAGGCGCCGGCCGTCAAAGAACCGGTGAAGGACTTGGCCGAGGCGGCAGCCAAGGCCGGAGCCACGGCGGACATCAATGAAACGGCTGCGGCTTCCGTCGCGGCGCAGGAAACAAAAGAGCCGGCGGCCGAAACCAAAGAGCCCGCTGAAAAGACCAATGATTCAACGAAAATCGAAGCCTCAACAGGCAGCTGACAAGACAGGCGCGACCCATGGCAAGTGAAATTCTGATTGTCGATGATGAGGCCGATATTCGGGATCTCGTTGCGGGCATCCTCGAGGACGAGGGATTCGTCACCCGCACCGCGCGCGACAGCGACTCGGCTTTGGCCGAAATCGCCAATCGCCGGCCGCACCTCGTATTCCTCGACATCTGGCTGCAGGGCTCCAAGCTCGACGGCCTGCAACTGCTCGAGCAGGTCAAGAAGGACAATGCCGATCTGCCTGTGGTGATGATCTCGGGCCACGGCAACATCGAGACCGCGGTCGCGGCGATCAAGCGCGGCGCCTATGATTTCATCGAGAAGCCGTTCAAGGCCGATCGCCTGATCCTGGTCGCCAACCGCGCACTGGAGAACTCGCGGCTCAAGCGCGAGGTCAAGGAGCTGAAGCAGCTCGCACCGAGCGCGAGCCAGCTCGTCGGCCGCTCGCCGAGCATGAACCAGCTGCGCCAGACCATCGAGCGCGCGGCGAAGGCCAACAGCCGCATCCTGATCGTCGGCCCCGCCGGCGCCGGCAAGGAGCTGACCGCGCGCACGCTGCATACGGCTTCGGGCCGCGCCGATGGCCCCTTCGTCGTCATCAACGCCGCCGCGATCACGCCCGAGCGCATGGAGCACGAGTTGTTCGGCGTCGAGCAGTCCAACGGCGAGCAGCCGCGCAAGCCCGGCGCGCTCGAAGAAGCCCATGGCGGCACGCTGTTCATCGACGAGATCGCGGACATGCCGCGCGAGACCCAGAACAAGATCTTGCGCGTGCTGGTCGAGCAGTCGTTCCAGCGCGTCGGCGGCACCGCCAAGGTGCAGGTCGACGTCCGCATCATCTCCTCGACCGCGCGCAATCTCGAAGAGGAGATCGCCGCCGGCCATTTCCGCGAGGACCTCTATCATCGGCTCTCGGTGGTGCCGATCCGCGTGCCCGCGCTCTCGGAGCGGCGCGAGGACATTCCGGAGCTGATCGACTATTTCATGGAGCAGATCTCGGCCGGCAGCGGCCTGCCCAAGCGGCAGATCGGGCAGGATGCGATGGCCGTGCTGCAATCGCATGTCTGGCCGGGCAATGTGCGCCAGCTCCGCAACAATGTTGAAAGAGTCATGATTCTGGCCGCGGGCGGACCGGAGGTGATCATCACCGCCGATATGCTCCCGCAGGACGTTGGCTCGATGGTGCCGGCGATGCCGACCAGCAACAACGGCGAGCACATCATGGGCCTGCCGCTCCGCGAGGCCCGCGAAGTGTTCGAGCGCGACTATTTGATTGCCCAGATCAGTCGTTTTTCAGGAAATATTTCTCGTACGGCCGAGTTTGTTGGCATGGAACGTTCGGCGTTGCACCGGAAGTTGAAGGCGCTCGGCGTCGGTTGACGCCGGACGCGCCGGGGATAAGCGAGAAAAATCATCTATTTCCGTAGTTTTTCGGAGAAAATGGACGGGCCCTGCCGCGTCAAGCGGCTTGCCTAATAAGCCGACCTGTCCTCTAATCAAGGGGCTGTTCCTCCGAGGGGGATCTCATGAGGAACGGCAACCGGAAGAAGGCCCAATTTTGAAAACAGGGTCGCAACCGGCGCAATAAAAAGAAACTCAAAGCGAGAAAAAAACAATGGCGGCAGACCGCGCACAAAACCTGCAGGACACCTTCCTCAATCACGTTCGCAAAACCAAAACGCCACTGACGATCTTTCTGGTCAACGGAGTGAAGCTCCAGGGCATCGTGACCTGGTTCGACAATTTCTGTTTGCTGCTTCGGCGCGACGGTCATTCGCAGCTCGTCTACAAGCATGCGATCTCGACCATCATGCCGGGCGCTCCGATCCAGCTGTTCGAAGGCGGCGAGGATCAGCCGGCTTGAGAGTGCTCTGATTGGAACCCCGGAATTTCGACGGGGATGCCGATCGTCCGCGGTCGGCAGGGGCTAAGCAGACGGGGCGGGTGCTTGTCATCGGCCCCTATTTGCGGGTGCGCGCAGGCGGTGCCGACGCGCAATCGGAGAGTCATATCCAGCGCAATGCCGAGGCGCGGCTCGACGAAGCCGCCGGCCTCGCGCGCGCCATCGATCTCGTCATTGCGGACGCCATCATTGCACCGATCAGCCAGATCCGGCCCGCGACCTATATCGGCAAGGGCAAGGTCGAGGAGATCGCAGCGCTGGCCAAGAGCCTCGAGGCCGAGCTCGTGGTGATGGATTGCGCGCTCGCGCCGATCCAGCAGCGCAATCTCGAGAAGGAGTTGCACGCCAAGGTGCTCGACCGTACCGGGCTCATTCTCGAAATCTTCGGCCGCCGCGCCAAGACCAAGGAAGGCTCGCTTCAGGTCGAACTCGCCCATCTCAACTACCAGCGCTCGCGCCTGGTGCGCTCCTGGACCCATCTCGAACGCCAGCGCGGCGGTTTCGGCTTCATGGGCGGTCCGGGCGAGACGCAGATCGAGGCCGACCGCCGCCTGATCCAGGAACGCATCTCCAAACTCGAGGGCGAGTTGAAGAAGGTGCAGGCGACGCGGCGGCTGCATCGCGCCGGCCGCCAGCGCGTGCCGTATCGCGTGGTTGCGCTGGTCGGCTACACCAATGCCGGCAAATCGACGCTGTTCAACCGCCTGACCCGCGCCGACGTGCAGGCCGCCGACATGCTGTTCGCAACGCTCGATCCCACCTTGCGCGCGCTGACGCTGCCGCATGGCGGCAAGGCGATGTTGTCGGACACCGTTGGCTTCATCTCCAATCTGCCGACGCAGCTCGTCGCCGCCTTCCGCGCCACGCTGGAAGAGGTGCTGGAGGCCGATGTCATCCTGCACGTGCGCGACATCTCGCACGAGGATGCCGAGGCGCAGCAGAGCGACGTCGACGCGGTGCTGCGACAGCTCGGTATCAATCCGGATGACTCCGGCCGCATCATCGAGGTCTGGAACAAGATCGACCGCTACGATTCCGAACAGCGGGAGGAGCTGTTGAATATCGCGGCGCGCCGGCCTGAGGATCACCCGGCCATGCTGGTCTCCGCCGTGTCAGGCGAGGGGATCGATGCGCTGCTGAGCGCAATCGAGGAACGCCTCGCCGCCAAGCGCACCACGCTCGATCTCTCCATCGACGCGGCCGATGGCGCCGGCATCTCCTGGCTGCACCGCAATTCCGAGGTGCTTGCCAAGGAGCTGCACGACGGTCGCTTCGACATGACCGTGCGCGTGGACGAGACCAAGCGGGATATCGTGGTGAACAGGTTCGATGCCGTGCCGCGTCTGTCGGCGTGAGCCGCACCCAGCGGGGCTACGAATTTTAGCGTAAGTGTCGAAAATATCCCGAAGCTGACCTCGGGCGCCGGGCGTTTGGCCTGAGCGGAAGCCGCTCTAGGTGGTAGGTTGTTGTTCAGGAAAAGGAAGCAATTAAGCGCCCCGCGTGCCTAGCGGGTTTGGCGGTCCGTCACATGATCCGGGAGGCACAGCTATGCCAGAGAAGGTCATAGAGGCTGATTATGTCGTCGTCGGCGCTGGCGCTGCAGGCATGGCTTTCACCGACACGCTGCTACACCACGGCACGTCCACGGTAGCGATCATAGATGCCGGTCACGGGCCAGGCGGGCACTGGAACCATTCTTATCCCTTTGTCACACTTCACTTGCCTTCACACCATTATGGCGTGGAATCCCGCGCACTGGGGGATAACTCGATCGTTCGCGGAGGTTTGAATGACGGTCTATCGTCCATGGCATCCGGGTCGGAAATCATTTCGTATTATCGGGACGTAATGGATCACGTCTTCCTGCCTACCGGTCGGGTCACCTATCTGCCGATGACGCGGATCGACTGGAGCGGGCACGCCATTTCCTTGGTCACCGGAGAACAACGCGCGGTCAAAGCACGCAAGAAATTTGTCGATGCAACATATGCGGCGGTTGAAGTGCCAAGCTTGCATAAGCGAAAGTTTCAAACAGAGGAAGGAGTGCGGTGTATCCCGGTAGGCGATCTGGTCAGGATTTCAGGCGAAACGCATCACTATTGCATTATCGGCGGAGGGAAAACCGGCATCGATGCGTGTCTTTGGCTTCTTGAGAATGGTGCCGATCCAAGCAACATCAGGTGGATCGTCCCCCGTGACGCCTGGTGGATCAACAGATCGAAGGTTCAATTCACCGATGATTTCTTTGAGACGTCCTTCAGGTACGTAGCAGACCTACTGGAAGCAATCAGCGGGGCAGCATCTCTTGACGATCTTTTCCTGCAATTCGAGCAGCGTGACTTATGGCTTCGCCTTGATCGTTCGGTTACTCCGACGATGTTCCATGGTGCGACGATTTCAAAAGGTGAATTGGAGAGATTGCGACTGATCGGAGACGTCGTCCGAAACGGGCATGTCCAGCTAATTCATCGAGACCGCATCGTCTTCGATGAGGGGACCGTCTCTGCGAATGATGGTTGGCTATATGTCGATTGTACTGCCGCCGGGATTCCCTCGCGTGACGCGAAGCCGATATTCGAGCCGGACAAGATCACCTTGCAATGGGTGAAATGGGGGAGGTCGGCTCTTAGCGCTGCTGTGCTGGGATTTGTCGAAGCGACGATTGATGGCGACGATCTCAAGAATGACCTTTGTCAGCCAATCTCACCGCCGCGAACTCCCGCTGATTGGGTGGGCACGTTCTTAACGACCGCGAGAAACGAGAAACGCTGGTCGTCTCAGCAGAGCCTGGCAAAATGGGCTCGTACCTTGAGGCTTGATATGTCATCCAAGATCGCTTCGGAGGTCTCGCCGGATGACACTGAGCGCACGGCTCTACTGCAGCGCGCAAGGAAAGCCAGCCAGGCCGCAGTGATTAACGCGACGCGGCTCCTCGCTGAACTGTAAGGACTCACAAAAACGGTCCGTGTCGAAGCGAAGCACATCGACGAAAGACTATGGGTATATGCACTAGAACGGAATGGTCAGCCCCGGGGTTTTCGCTTGCGCCTTGGTATAGGCGACGCCGTGGATCTTGACACCATTCGCGTCCAGCAACGAAATGATGCCACCCTGGTTCGACAATTGCATCGGCGCCTGCACGACGACGGCGAGCGTGCCCCCGGCCGCGATTGTCCCTGACAGGACCATCTTGTTCTTCTGCTTGTCGGCCAGCATCCAGCCGGTGAGATCGATGTCGCGATCGGCCGTATTGAGCAGCGTGACGACCTCCCGCTCGGGAGTCTTCACGGCGTTGACGAGTGCCGCGATGATGCGCACGAGGCCATCCGGCAGTTGCCCGGTCGGAGGTGTCGTCGGATCTGGCTGCGGTGTCGGCGTGCCTCCACCGAGATCGATTGGATCGCCGGTCTTGTCGTCGGTGTGCCAGGCCTGCGTCTGGAATTTGAGGAAGACCGCGGTCCAAAGCTTTTGATTGGGGAATTCGAACACGAGTCCACCGTCCTGCCACGGGCCGTTGTCGGCCGAGAAGTTTCCGATCGGGTTTCCCTGGTTCATATGGATGTCGTGAATGCCGCGACCCGGGCGGAAGCCAAAATAATTGTCCGCCTTCGTCTCCGGTCCCCATGTGTCGCCGAATGCGTACATTATCGCGCTCTCGTCCGAGAGTGCGCGCTGGACGAACTGGTTGAGCTTCTCGTTGAGGTCGTTATCCGGCCCAGGCGCAGACAGCGGCAGCGGACTCATTTCCTGCGGCTGCATCAGATTGCCGCGAATGAAGTCGAGCGCGACGCCGCCCGGTTTCGGCGGCTGCGCATGCAGGCCTTGCGGCAGCGCCGCGAGTTGATCGGTGATCGGATGGACAAAGGGCGATCGCACCAGGAATTCGACTTCGCTTCCGTCGGCTGACTGAACATTGACGGCGATGCGGAAGTCCGCGTTGTCGGCCACGATATGGACCTGGTAATGCGGCGACTGGCCGGTGCCGAAACGCATCGCGATCGGGCGTCCCTTGAGGACCGAATAGCTCTTCAGTGGCATCGCACTCACCTGCCATGGGTTCGGCTGCATGGGCGCCGTTGCGCAACTCTAGACTGCCGGTCGTGACGTTTTCATGGCTTGAAGGGAATCCGAGCCCGGCCTCGCTGCATTCAGGAAAAGGGGCTGACCTAAATCAGGATCAAATCCGTGCGGTGAAATCAGATTGGCAGGCCGGTGACCGCATGGTCCCGGGTCGAAAATCACCTGGACAGGTCGAGGCTCATGAACTGGTTGTGAGGGCTCGCCTCATAGTCCGCAAACGGCGCACAAGTTATGAAGCCGGAACTGCGGTAGAGCGCGACGGCCGGAACGTGCAGGGGCGCCGTGCCGGTTTCCAGGCTGAGACGCGCGTAACCTCTTTTGCGGGCCTCAGCGATGATGTGGTGCAGGATGGTACGGCCAACACCGGTGCCACGCGCAGCCGGCGCCGCGCGCATCGACTTCACCTCTGCGTGCGCGTCATCCAGCTGCTTGAGAGCACCAAATCCAACCAGCGCGTCGTCTTGCCAAACGGTCCAGAACGTCACGCTCGGAGCTGAAAGACCGCTCGCATCCAACGCTTGTGCATGCTCGCCCATCACGCTCTGTAGTTCCGCAAGGTGATGCGCCAACAAATCGGCCACATGCGGTGCCTTCGGATCGTCTTGCTTGATTTCCACGTCGTATCCTTGAACTTGAAACTAGTCTTCGTCTTCGACCCACAGGCAACCACCACTGACTTCTCCAACGATGAGAATGCCTATGTCAAACGTGGATTTGGTCGCCGGATTCCACTGGTGCAGGCCCGAGCGGCAGTTTGAGAAAAGGCGAACTTTCTGGCCGTCGAATAGCTGCAAGAACTGTCCCCAGAGAGCCTCCGCACGAGCCGGGGACATGATCTCCGTATCGTAGGCGAGGTCTCGGCTCAGGATGCCGATTGCGATCGAGGCGGCTTCGGACCGGTCGACCGGACGATAGATCTCAGCCTCGTCCGATAGTCCAAAGCTTCGGGCGACGTCCGCGCAGGTGACATCCCCGTGGACGATGCCACATCGCGTATGCCCGACGCGCCGCTCGGCCAGGATCTGACGACAGATATCGGGCTCTGATCCGATCACGGGCGATTTGCGTCAGCGAGGGGACGCCGGCTTCTTGTCGCCTTTCGCTGCGTTCCACAGCGCGTCCATCTCCGCCAGCGAGGCCTGCTGCAGGGTGCGGCCCTGCGCCTCCAGCGCGCGTTCGATATAGGCAAAGCGCTTTTCGAATTTTGCGTTGGTTGCACGTAGCGCGGCTTCCGGATCGGCGTCGACATGGCGAGCGAGGTTGACGAGGGCGAACATGAGGTCGCCGGTTTCTTCCGCGATCTCCTGCTTGTCATTGCGATCGAGCGCGGCTTCGATCTCGTCCGCTTCCTCGCGGATCTTTTGCAGCACGGCGCGCGGATCGTTCCAGTCGAAGCCGACGGTGGAGGCCTTGCGCTGCAGCTCCATGGCGCGGGTCAGCGCGGGCTGGCCGGCCTTGACGCCCGACAGCAGAGATTTGTGCGGCGGCGTCGCCTCCGGCGGCCGTCGCGCGGCGCGCTCGGCTTTCTCCTCGGCCTTGATGCGGTCCCAGACTTCCTTGACGTGGGAGGAGGCGAGATTGCCATCCTTGTCGGCGAAGACGTGGGGATGGCGCCGGATCATCTTGCGGGTGATGGCTTCGACGACATCGCCGAACGCAAACGCGTTCTGCTCCGAGGCCATCTGGGCATGGAACACCACCTGCAAGAGCAGATCGCCGAGCTCCTCCCTGAGGTCGTCGAGATCGTTGCGATCGATGGCGTCGACCACTTCATGGGCCTCTTCGATCGTATAGGGTGCGATGGTCGCAAAGTTCTGCTCGAGGTCCCAGGGGCAGCCGGTCACCGGCGTGCGCAGCGCGGCCATGATCTCGATCAGGCGGGAAATGTCGCGGGAAGGGGTCATTGCGGGGCAGTCTCCTGGGTCCCATGCCTTATGCCAAAAGCGGGCCGCCGTTCCCAGCGGCGGCAAGCGGAACAGGCCGATTTCCACCGATTGGCTGCTGCGCTTCACAGTGCTAAAGCCCGGGCCATGAGCGACGCATTTTCATCACAAACCGCGCTGGTGCTGTTTTCCGGCGGCCAGGATTCCACCACCTGCCTTGCCTGGGCGCTCAGCCGCTTCGCACGCGTGGAAACGCTGGGGTTCGACTACGGGCAACGCCACGCCGTCGAGCTCCATTGCCACGACCGGCTGTTCGACGGCATCAAGGGCTTGCGTGCCGATTGGGCCGCCAAGCTCGGCGAGAGCCATACGCTGTCGATCCCGACGCTGGCCGCCGTGTCCGAGACGGCGCTGACGCGCGATGTCGCGATCGCGATGGGCGCCGACGGCCTGCCCAACACCTTCGTGCCCGGTCGCAATCTGGTGTTTTTGACGTTCGCCGCAGCGCTGGCGTATCGCCGGGGCATCACCCACATCGTCGGCGGCATGTGCGAGACCGACTATTCCGGCTATCCCGATTGCCGCGACGACACCATCCGCGCGATGCAGGCCGCGCTCTCGCTCGGCATGGCCCGCAAGTTCGAGCTGCATACGCCGCTGATGTGGATCGACAAGGCGGCGACGTGGAAGCTGGCGCATGACCTCGGCGGCGCGGGGCTCGTCGATCTCATCCGCGAGCAGTCGCACACCTGCTATCTCGGCGAACGCGGCGCGCAGCACGATTGGGGCTATGGCTGCGGCGAGTGCCCGGCGTGCAGCCTGCGGGCGAAGGGGTGGCGGGAGTTTGTGGCGGCGGGGTAGTTGCCTCGCCAGACTCCTCTCGTGCCCCGGACGCGGCGCAGCGCTACTTCAGCGGTGCGCTGCAGAGCCGGGGCCCATGTCTGTGTAGGATGCTGTGTGGCTTTCTGGGTCCCGGCTCTGCGCCGCAGCGTTGCACGCTGCAGCGCGTCCGGGACACGAGAGTGAGGCACTAGCTAGCCAAAATCCTCGTCCCGCAGCTCGATCGGCTTGCCATGCGGCGTACGATCCGCCGCATGATCCCAGGCATCGCGATAGCGATGCAGCGTGTCGATCGACGCCACGCCCTTGCGGGCGACGAGCCCTTCCAGGGTGGCGAGCCAGTGCAGATAATAGGTCTCGCCTGTATCGGGATCTCCGGCGGCCTGCGCGCGCTTGATCTCATCGGCCAAGGCTGCGGCCCATTCCGGCCAGGTGAAGACGCCGCGGTCGTGCAGGGTCAGCGCCATGGCGAAGGCGTGTGCTTCCCAGGGCGCGCGGAACACCGGGCCGTCGTCATCGCGCGGAATGCTCGGAATGGCTGCCGTCGCAGCGGCAGCGGCCTTGCTGCTCATTACGCCGGATCCAGATAAGGCTCGAACGCGTCGATCGAGACTTTCAGCGTCGGATCACCATCCGCGCCCCAGAGATCGCGGCCTTCGAATACGACGGTGTAGAGCCATTGCGGATTCTCACCGAGCTCCATCGCCGCGGAATCCGGAAACACGTGGCAGCCATGGTTCAGCTCGACCACGCCGACATGGCCGCGCACATAGCGCGGCAGCCGCGTGTGCGTGGTCGGGTGGATGTTCTTCGCACGGACGCGATCGCCGATGTTGAATTTGGCGGCCGCAGCGGCAGGGCGGGCGAACTTGCCGCGCACCATGATGCGCTCGACATTGGCGAGGTCGAACTTGCCGTGCTTGAGCGCCTTGCCGGGCTGCATCGCATGACCGGCGGCGACCTCTTCGCGCGTGAGGTAGCCCTTCTCGATCAGCATCTCCTCGAGCCCGAGGAACCACTTCTTGTAGTAGGAGCTCGAGAGGTAGACATGCGGCGGCAGCGTCTCGCGATAGAAGCGCGAGGTGTCGATGTTGAAGGCGCCGGCCGCGCCCATCGCGCGCACCATCGCCAGCACGCGGGACTCCCACTCCTCGTGGAAGACAGGCTCGTTCGGCTCAGGCTCGACCTTGCCGAACCCGTCCATGCCGCCCATGTCATGGACGCCGTTCACGACGGCGCTCCGGGCGTCTTGGGAAAGCCCGTACCGATCATGGAGTCGCGGGTGACGAGGTCGGCGAGCTGCTCCTCGCTCCAGCCCTCGGTGCCTGCGGGCCGCATCGGTAGCACCAGGAAGCGCGTCTCGGCGGTCGAATCCCACACGCGCACCTCGATGTCCTTCGGCAGCGTCACGTCGAAATCGGCGAGCACGCCACGCGGGTCTTTCACCGCGCGCGAGCGATAGGGCGAGGCCTTGTACCAGACCGGCGGCAGCCCGAGCATTTCCCAGGGGTAGCAGGAGCACAACGTGCACACGACCATGTTGTGTCGCTGCGGCGTGTTCTCGACCACGACGAGATGGTCCCCGACGCGGCTGACATGGCCGAGCGTGCCAATCGCCTTGCTGCCATCCTCCAGCAGGGCCTTCTTGAATGCCGGATCGGTCCAGGCCTTGGCGACGACGCGCGCGCCGTTATGCGGGCCGATCTTGGTCTCATAGGCCTGGATGATGGCATCGAGCGCGGCCGGCTCGACGTAACCCTTTTCGGTCAGAATCGTCTCGAGTGCGCGCACGCGCAGCTCGGTCTCCGACAATTCCGAGTGGTCGTGATCGTGGTGATGATGGTGGTCGTGATCGTGGCTCATGGCGCGAAAGATTAAGCGCATGGTCCTTGCCTGTCGAGCCTTCGTTGCAGCGCGGTCGGTCCCATATTCGTGACGTCGTTTGTGGGCTAACATCATCGAAAATCAGCTTCGGAGGCGCCCCATGAAAGACTTCGTCAAGATCGAGAGGGGCCTCGGCCCCGATGGGCGGATCGCGGTGGTGCGGTTCGACCGTCATGACGGCATCAATGCGCTGTCGCCGGAGGCGCTGCGCCAGCTCACCGCAGCGGCGCGCTCCTTCGAGGATGACGCGGCGACGTCCGTCGTGGTGCTGACCGGCAATTCGGGCGCGTTCAGCGCCGGCTTCGATTTGAAGGACGCCGAAGGGCGCTCGCGCAAGGAGATGGATCTCGGCGCGCTGAGACGGCATCTCAAGCTCGGACCGCGCCTGACGCACGCATGGCAGGAGATGGAGCAGATCACGATCGCGGCGATCGAAGGCTTTTGCGTCGGCGGCGGCGTGGCGCTTGCGGTCGCACTCGACTTCCGCGTGATGGGCGGCGATGCGCATCTGCGCGTGCCCGAGATCGGGCTCGGCATGAACATGAGCTGGCAGAGTATCCCGCGCATGTTGCATCTGATCGGACCGGCCCGCACCAAGCAGGCGGTGATCCTCGCCGGCGAGCGCATCTCCGCTGACGAGGCCTATCAATGGGGCCTGGTCGAGCAGGTCGTCGATCCCGGCCATGCCTTTGATGCCGCCATGGAGCTGGCGCGCAAGGTGGCCGCGCAGCCGCCGCTGTCGGTCGCGATGACCAAGCTGACCGTCAACCGGCTCGCGCACGCGCTGGACGATCTCGCCAGCCACATGGATATCGACCAGTTCGCGCTGGCGAGCCTCAGCGAGGACCACAAGGAGGGCGTCGAGGCGTTCCTGACGCGGCGCAAGCCTAAGTTTAAGGGAAGGTAGCCAACGCTTTCTTTACCGCTTTGCACAGGAGGGATGCGCCGCAAACTCATTCTCAATGCTGCCTGCGCTATCCACCCCGCATGTTCTGCCCGGAGGTGGGCGTTCGTGGTTAAGGAATTGCAGACATGCTCGCCGCCGAGACGCACGTCGTCGTACCTGATCTGGTACTCGCCAGCGGCATTGTGATCGCGCTGCTGATTGCGCTGGTCGCCGGCATCTGGCTGCGCTCCCGCCGCCTGTTCGGCAAGCTCATCGCGCTCGAAGCCGAACGCGCCGATCACGCGAGACAACTCCAGGACACCAACGCCCGGCTGACCTCATCGCTCAAGGCGGCCGAGATCCGTACCAAGGAAATCGCGCTGCTGACCGAGCTCTCCGGCCTGCTGCAGTCCTGCCAGAAGCCGGACGAGGTTTTTGCCGCGGTCGAGACCTATGCCGGCTTCCTGTTTCCGGAGGAGGCGGGCGCGCTGTACCTGATGAACGACGCCCGTGACGGCGTCACACGCGGGCCGCGCTGGGGCGAGGTGGCCGCGACATCGCAGGCGTTTGCGCTGGAAGATTGCTGGGCACTGCGCCGCGGCACCAAATTCCCGGTCTCCGAGGCGAGCCAGGGGCTCGTCTGCGGCCATGCCTGCTGCGAGGCCGGCGCCGGCACTTATGTTTGCGAACCCCTGGTTGCGCAGAACACGCTGCTCGGCGTGCTCTATCGTGAAGCCGGCAATGCTTGCTTTGCCGACGGCACCGACCAGCTTGCGACGATGCTTGCCGAGCAAATTTCGCTGGCGCTCGCCAACCTCCAGCTGCGCGAGCAGTTGCGCAGCCAGGCTATCCGCGACCAGCTCACCGGCCTCTACAACCGCCGCTTCCTCGAGGACGCGCTCGCGCGCGAATCCGGCCGGGCGATGCGCACCGGCGAGACGATGGCGCTCTTGATCATCGACGTCGACCATTTCAAGAAGATCAACGACACCTTCGGCCACGAATCCGGCGACGCGGTGCTGCGCGAGCTCGGCGCGGTGCTCGAGAAGACCATCCGCAAGACCGACATCGTCGGCCGCTTCGGCGGCGAGGAATTCCTGGTGCTGATGCCGGGCGCCGATATCGACGCGGCCATGTCACGCGCCAATGCCGTGCTCGATGCGGTCCGCGCGATGCATGTCGACATCCCCAACGGCGCGCCATTGCGCAACATCACGGCGTCGATCGGCCTTGCCGTGACGCCGCTGCACGTGCCGAAGGGCGACATGCTGGTGGCAGCGGCCGACACGGCGCTGTACCAGGCCAAGGGGCAGGGCCGTAACCGGGTCGTCGAGTCCGACCGCCGCTCCCTGATGGTGCCGCTCGCCAAGACGGGGACAGACGGCTAGCCGGCTTCGCGCAGGCATTGAATCGCCCGCCGATCTGTGCCGTAACAGGCTTTGGCGGCAGCGGCTCGGTCAACGATCCCGCGCGCGCCGCGGGAGGGACCGGGAATGCATCGCTGGAAGCTGATTGCGCCGCTGGTGGTATGGCTCGCGATCTATCTGTGGCCGGTTCCGGCGGGCCTCAACGTCAATCAGTGGCACTATTTTGCCGTGTTCGCGGCCGTCATCACCGGGCTGATCCTGGAATCGATGCCGGTCGGCGCGGTCGGCCTGATCGGGCTGACGGTCGCAGGCGTCGGCGGCTATGTCGATCCCGATCCCGGCAAATCGCTGCGCTGGATGCTGGCAGGATTCGCCGAGAGCACGGTGTGGCTGATCGTCGGCGCCTTCGTGTTCTCGATCGGCTATCGCAAGAGCCAGCTCGGCCGGCGCATCGCACTGGTGCTGGTGCGGCGCCTGGGACGCAACACGCTCGGTCTCGGCTACGCGGTCGCGATGTCCGACTTCCTGCTTGCCCCCGCGACGCCGTCCAACACCGCGCGCAGCGGCGGCATCGTCTATCCCATCATCAGCAACATCCCGCGCATCTACGGCTCCGAGCCGGGGCCGACCGCCGGCAAGATCGGCACCTACGTGATGTGGACCGCGTTCGCGGCGACCGCGATCACCAGCTCGCTGTTCTTCACCGCACTGGCGCCGAACGCGGCGGCGCTCGCCATCGCCAAGAAGACGGTCGGTGTCGACGTGAGCTGGGGCCAGTGGTTCATCGGCTTCGCGCCGCTCGGCATTCTCCTGATGATCCTCGTGCCGCTGCTCAGCTACGCGATCTGCCGGCCGGAGGTGAAGCACAGCCCCGAGATCTCCGACTGGGCCGCGAACGAGCTCGCGGAGATGGGCCCGATGTCGCGCAACGAGTGGATCATGCTGGCGCTGATCATCCTCGCGATGTTCCTGTGGATCGCGGGCTCGAGCCCGGACATCCATGTGCCCGTGCTCGGCTCGAACTTCGTCAATGCCACGACCGTCGTGTTCATCGTGATCTCGCTGATGCTGGTGACCGGCGTGATCGAGTTCGCCGACATCGTCAGCGAGAAGAGCGCCTGGGAGGTGTTCTTCTATTTCACCTCGCTGCTCACGCTCGCCTCGGGCCTCAACGAGATCGGCTTCATCAAATGGTTTGCGAACGAATTCGCCAAACCGCTCGCAGGCCTCACGCCTTCGACCGCGATGATCCTGCTGGTCGCGCTGTTCTTCTGGATCCACTATTTCTTCTCGAGCATCACCTCGCATGCCGCCGCCGTGCTGCCTGTCGTGCTCGCGGTCGGTTCCGGTATCGCCGATCTGCCGGTGACGACGCTGGCGATGCTCTGCATGTACTCGCTCGGTCTGATGGGCGTGATCTCGCCTTACGCCACGGGGCCGGCGCCGATGTATTACGGCAGCGGCTATATCGGGAAGGGGCAATTCTGGGGCTTTGGCCTGATCTTCGGAGTGCTCTATTTCGCCGGGCTGCTGCTGATCGTGCTGCCCTGGCTGCAAATGGTCCGGTGAGCCCGGCCGCAGGCTGATACCCCTGGCAGACGAATTTTCTTCCCAGCCGGGGGATTGGGAAAACTTCGCCCAATCGCCAGCAAATATCTGAAATTGCAAGAAAGACTGGAAAAGGCGATGGTGTGTTGCAGTGCAGCGTCGCCGTTCGGCACCTGTCACTGTTCCACCCTCTGTCGCTTGGATGGCGACCTGGTTCTCGTGCGCCTCTCGGGCGGGCGAGCTAAATATCGTGCATGAAAGTCGCTTCCATGAATGCGCACCCATCGCTGGTGATCGGAGAGCCGGTCGAGATCAAGGACACCGCGGCTGAACCGGAGGCCATGGTCCGTTTCGCCGACATCTCGAAGACCTATCCGGCCTATCGCGGCAAGCCCGGCGTCAATGCGCTGGAAGGCATCGACTTCGCGATCGCGCGTGGTTCCATCACCGGCGTGATCGGCCGCTCCGGCGCCGGCAAGTCGAGCCTGGTTCGGCTGATCAACGGGCTGGAGAAGCCGACCACGGGCCGCGTCGTCGTCGATGGCAAGGACATCTCGGCGCTCACCGGGCGGGACTTGCGGCTCGCGCAGCGCTCGATCGGCATGATCTTCCAGCACTTCAACCTGCTGTCGTCGCGCACCGCGGCCGACAACATCGCGCTGCCGCTGGAGATCGCCGGCTGGTCCAAGGCCGACATCAAGGCCCGCGTGGCCGAGCTGCTGGACCTCGTCGGAATCGCCGACAAGCACGACCGTTACCCCTCGGAACTCTCCGGTGGCCAGAAGCAGCGCGTCGGCATTGCCCGCGCGCTGGCGACACGGCCGAGCGTGCTGCTGTCGGACGAGGCGACCTCCGCGCTCGATCCGCAGACCACGCGCGCGATCCTCGATCTGCTTGCGAACATCAACCGCGAGCTCGGCGTGACCATCGTGCTGATCACCCATGAAATGTCCGTGGTGCGCCAGCTCGCCAAGGAAGTCGTCGTGCTCGATGCCGGCCACGTCGTCGAGAGCGGCCACGTCGCGGATATCTTCACCCATCCCAAACATCCGATCACCCAGTCCTTCCTGGCCGAGGTGACCGGCGACAGCCTGCCGGTCTCTCTGGCCAGCCGGATCGTGCAGGAGCCGGGCAGCCACGCCGTGATCCGCGTCCAGGTGCGCGGGGCAGCGGCGGGAGACACGCTGATCGCGCGGCTTGCCCGCGAGCTCGGCCTCGACGTCTCGCTGCTCTCGGCGCGCATCGACGAGATCGGCGGCCAGCATGTCGGATCGCTGGTGCTCGGCATTCCCGGCGGAGACAGCGCTGCGGCGCGCACGCTGGCCTGGCTGTCGCAATATCAATTCTCGGCGGAGCGTCTCGGCTATGTCGCCTGAACTCATCAACCTGATTATCCAGGCCACGGGCGAGAGCCTGTACATGGTCGGCATTGCGGCGCTGCTCGGCACCGCCTTCGGCCTGCCGCTCGGCGTCTTCCTTGCGACCAGCCGGAAGGGCGAGCTGTTCGCGGCTCCCGCCGTCAATCGCGTGCTCGGCATCGTCGTCAATGCGACGCGCTCGACGCCCTTCATCATCCTCGTCGTTGCCATCATCCCGTTTACGCGGCTGATTGCCGGCACCTCGATCGGCTCGACCGCGGCGATCGTGCCGCTGACCATCGCGTCGGCGCCGTTCATCGCGCGCCTCGTCGAGGCCGCGATCCGCGAGGTCGATGGTGGACTGACCGAAACCGCGTCCTCGTTCGGGGCCTCGCCGATCCAGATCGTGTTCAAGGTCTTGATCCCCGAGGCGCTGCCCGGCCTGCTGCTGGCGCTGACGCTCGCGGTGGTCAGCCTGCTCGGCTACTCCGCCATGGTCGGCGCTGTCGGCGGCGGCGGGCTCGGCGATCTCGGCATCCGCTACGGCTATCAGCGCTTCATGCCGGAGATGATGCTGGCCGTGGTGGTCGTGCTGATCGCACTGGTGCAGCTGGTCCAGAGCGCAGGCGATTATCTGGCGCGCCGGGTCAACCGCCGGCTGCGGCATCGCTGATCCACACTTTTTCGAAACTGGAGACACCAATGCGTTTTCTCGCAACCCTTGCGGCTGCAGCCTTGCTTGCGACTACGGCCCACGCCGAAACCATTCGCGTCGGCGTGACCGCCGGTCCCCACGCCGAGATCATGGACGTCGTGAAGAAGGTCGGCGCCGAGCGCGGCCTCGACATCAAGGTGGTCGAGTTCACCGACTATGTGATCCCGAACCAGGCGCTGGCACTGAAGGACCTCGAGGCCAACTCGTTCCAGCACGAGCCTTACCTGAAGAACCAGATTTCGAAGACCGGCTGGAAGATCGTCAAGGTCGCGACCACGATCGGCTCGCCGCAGGGCGTCTACTCGCAAAAATACAAGAAGCTCGCTGAGCTGCCCGAAGGCGCCCGCGTCGCCATCGCCAACGATCCCTCCAACGGCGCCCGCGGCCTGATGATCCTGGCGCTGCACGGCCTGATCAAGCTGAAGAACCCGAACGACGTCAGCTCCACGATTGCGGACATCACAGACAACCCGAAGAAGCTCCGCTTCGTCGAGCTCGACGCGGCCCAGCTTCCGCGCGCGCTCCAGGACGTCGATCTGGTCTCGATCAACAACAATTACGCCGTGCAGGCCGGCCTCAATCCGTCAAAGGATGCGGTTGCGCAGGAGAATCCGGACGGTCCCTGGGTCAACATCCTCGCCGTCCGCGAAGAAGACAAGGACAAGCCCTGGGTGCAGCAGCTGATCGAGGCCTATCACTCCGATCAGGTGAAGGCGTTCCTGGAGACGCGCTTCAAGGGCACGTACCTTCCGACCTGGTAGGCTCGCGCAGGCGCGTCAGGCCGCGAGCCTGGCGCGCCGCAGCGTCTCCGAGGGCAGCTCTGCGAAGTGGCGCTTGTAGTCGAGCGAGAACTGGCTGAAGTGCCAGAAGCCGTGCTGCACGGCGACGTCGTAGATTGACGCTTCCGTACCGCGCTTGAGGTCGCGCCGCACGCGGTTCAGCCGCATCGCCCGCCAATAGTGCATCGGGCTGGTGCCCACCACCTCCTGGAAGCAATAGCCGAGCTTGCGCGGGCTGGCACCCACCGCCTTGCAGACCTCCAGCAGCGACAGCGCGCGCTCACCGCTGCCATGCATCAGCTCACGGGCACGATCCACGGTCCGCTTCCGCGCAGCCGAACTGCGGCCGGGATCGCTCGGGCGTGCCGTCGGCAGCATGTCCATGATCTCGACGAGGAGGGCGTCTTCCAGCGCCTGCCGGGCGGCCGGATCGTCCAGGCGCTCGGGCGCGTTTCTAATGGTCTCCTGAATGGCGGCGAGATGGGCGCGCAGTCGCGCGACAGGAGCTTCGGCCGTCTCGATCACCCGCAGCTGGTGCCAGACGGCGCGCGGCAACTCGATATCGAGCCGGGCTGCAAGCTCCGCGATCAGCACCGTGCTGGCAACGACGCCGCGCAGCTCGAAGGCCCTCGGCGTGCACATGTCGATCTCGGCATCGATGCTGGCGAGCACGCGGGCGCCTCTCGCGCTGGTTCCGTTGCAGCTGAGTTCGCCATAGTCGTCCCAGGGCAGGCCGATGCCAAAACTGTCGGCACCTAACTGGCCGTATTGGCGCACTTGCTGGCTGGTGATCTCGCGGAACACCTCAAGCCGGGGCAGGGTCAGTTGCGTAAAGCTGCCCCGGAACGCCCCGGCGCTGATCTGGTCGTAGCTCAGCCTCCAGCGGCCGAGCTTGGCGCAATGCTCGTCGACATCCGTGCTATCAGCCTGAAGCAGGCTGGCAGCCGAGTCTTGAATCGGAAGAGTTGCGCTTAAGGCCATGACCGGACGTCAGAATTTGTCAGACGAAAACCACCAGCAAGAACTGCGCCAAGACTGGCACGCCCTGCGTCCGAGTCCAGCAAAATATTGCGGGATTTCGATAACGTCCCGCACGGCCTTCCGTGCAGTCTTCCTCCCCAGCCGTTCCCGACACCGGGGTTGGGATCGCGCCTTGTGGAGGGATCGAGATGCGACCGACCGAGATCATGCGCGGCAGCCCGCCCGCACCCGAGGCCCAGGTGACCCGCGCCAACTGGCGCAGTTTTCCAGCGATCCGCTGGGGCTTCACGCACGTTCGCGAAGTGCTGCCGACCGCCGACATCCGTCGCTCCGCGCATCCGACGCCCATTCAAAGCGCACCACGCGAGTTGGCAAAACTCGGCTTCACCGCGCCCGACGACAAGGCGACTACGATCGAGGCGACGCTACGCGAGACCCAGTCCGACACGCTGCTCGTGATGCATCGGGGCACGTTGATCCACGAATGGTATGGCGACGGCATGGGCGTGACCACGCCGCACCTGATCTGCTCCATCAGCAAGGCGATCGCCGGGACGCTCGGCGGCGTGCTGGCGGCGCGCGGGCTGGTCGATCCGGAGGCGAGGGTGGTGCGCTACGTGCCGGAGCTCGAGACCTCGGTTTACGGCACCTGCACCGTGCGCAACCTGCTCGACATGGCCGTCGCGATCCAATTCGAGGAAGACTACGAAGACCCCGCCGGCGACGTCGCGCGCTACCGCTTCTCATCGGGCTGGGATGTGCCACCGCCGGGTATCGAGCCCGGCCATCAGCGCGCCTATCTCGCGACGCTCCGCGGCACCGGCAAGCCGCACGGCAAGGTGTTCCACTACGTCTCGACCAACACCGAGGTGCTCGGCTGGGTCTACGAGCGTGCCTGCGGCATGCCCTATCCAAGCATTCTGTCCGAATTTCTCTGGCAGCCCCTGGGCGCCGAGGAGGACGGCTCGCTCACGCTCGACAGCCACGGCATGGGCCGCATCGCTGGCGGAATCTCCGTCACCGCGCGCGACCTGCTGCGCTTTGGCGAGATGATGCGCAATCGCGGCGTCGTCGAGGGGCGGCAGGTCGTGCCGGGCTGGTGGGTCGACGATATCCGCGAGAATGGCGATCCCAAGGCCTGGGCTGACGGTGACCTCGCGGAATTCTTCCCGGGCGCGCGCTACCGCAGCAAATGGTTCACGATCGACCCGGCGCGCAACGCGCTTACCGCGATCGGCATCCACGGCCAGCACCTCTATGTCGATCTCGAAACGGACACCGTCATCGTCAAGCTCGCGACGCAGCCCAAGGCGATGGACGTCCCGATCGACCAACGCTGGTTCGCGGCCTACCGCGCCATCACCACACATCTCGCTCCGCGCTGATCTCTGGACATCATCATGCTCGATACCGTCAAAGCCAAATCGCAGGCGCAGACCGCGACGCCGCATCCGCTCGACCCGCTGACCGCCGAGGAGATCACCGCCGCCTGCACGCTGGTGCGTACGGGCTCAGCCTCGCCGGAGAATTGTCGCTTCCCGACGGTGCGGCTGGAAGAGCCGACCAAGCAGGAGCTGGCCGCGGGTGGCGTGCCGCGTCGTGCGTTCGCGCTGACACTCGATGTCGCGACAGGAGAGGCGATCGAGCACATCGTCGATCTCGCCCGCAATGAGATTGTCGCCCGAAAAGTCATTCCGAACCGGGAGGCGCCCTATGGGCAGCCGTCGGTGATGCTGGAGGAAATCATCAAGTGCGAGGCTATGGTCAAGGCCGATCCCGGCTGGCGAAATGCGATGTACCGGCGTGGCCTCACCGACAAGGACATCGAGCTGGTCCAGGTCGATCCGTTCTCCTCGGGCTTCTTCGATTTTGAGTATGAGCGCGGCGCGCGCATCGTCCGCGCTGTCAGCTTCTTTCGCGAGCATCTCCAGGACAACGGCTATGCTCATCCGATCGAGGGCGTGGTTGCGGTCGTCGACCTCATCAGCGGCAAAGTGCTCGACCTCACTGACGGGGACCCGATCGTGCCGATCCCGCGCAAGAAGCGGAATTACGGCGCGCATGAAGTCACCAATACGCGAACCGACATCAAGCCGCTGCATATCGAGCAGCCCGAGGGCGCGAGCTTTGAGGTCGACGGCTGGAAGGTCGACTGGCAGAAATGGAGTTTTCGCGTCGGCTTCACGCCGCGCGAAGGGCTGGTGCTGCATCAGCTCGCCTACCAGGACGGCGCGCGCAAGCGGTCGCTGATCCATCGCGCCAGCGTCACCGAGATGGTGGTGCCTTACGCCGATCCCAGCGCGAACCATTTCTGGAAGTCGGCGTTCGATGCCGGCGAATACGGCCTCGGCATGCTCGCCAATGCGCTCGAGCTCGGCTGCGACTGCCTCGGCAACATCCACTATTTCAACGTGCCGGCCGCCGACAACAATGGAAAACCCTTCGTCATGCAGAACGCTATCTGCATGCATGAAGAAGACTACGGAATTGCCTGGAAGCACTACGAATTCCGCAACGGCCTGTTCGAGGTGCGGCGCTCGCGGCGGCTCGTGATTTCGTTCTTCGCCACCGTCGGAAACTACGACTACGGCTTCTACTGGTATCTCTACCAGGACGGCACGATCCAGCTCGAAACAAAGCTCACCGGCATCATCCAGACCGCCGCCGTACCGTCTGGCGAAAAGTACAAATGGGGCGGGATGGTCGACGACAATCTCGGCGGCCCGACACACCAGCACTTCTTCAACGTGCGCATGCACATGGATCTCGACGGCGGCGGCAACACCGTCAGCGAGCACGAGTTCGTGCCGCGGCCCTGGGGGGCGGACAACCCGCACGGCAATGCGTTCGACGCCACCACGCGCGTGCTGTCACGCGAGCGCGATGCCGCCGCCATTGCCAATGGCGAGACCGGCCGCTTCTGGAAGATCAGCAATCCCAACGAGACCAATTCGGTCGGCAACGCGCCGGCCTACAAGCTCGTGGTCAATCCAAGCCCTCTGATGCTGGCCCAGGAGGGCAGCTACGTCCGAAGGCGCGGCGGTTTTGCGACCAAGCACGTTTGGGTGACGGCCTTCGACGCGGCGGAAAAGTACGCCAGCGGCGACTATCCCAACAACCATGCCGGCGGCGACGGCTTGCCGCGCTATGCCGCGC
Source organism: Bradyrhizobium sp. CCGUVB4N (assembly GCF_024199945.1). GTDB lineage: Bacteria > Pseudomonadota > Alphaproteobacteria > Rhizobiales > Xanthobacteraceae > Bradyrhizobium. Next base: position 4,923,976 of record NZ_JANADP010000001.1, read on the forward strand.
AGAACCGCAACATCGAGAATACCGACATCGTGCTGTGGCACTCCTTCGGCCACACCCACATCTGCAAGCCCGAGGATTTTCCGATCATGCCGGTCGAATATGCCGGCTTCACGCTGAAGCCGACCGGCTTCTTCGCGGCCAATGCGGCCGGCGACATCCCGCCGGACCGCAACAGCCGCAGCGTGCTTGCGGGTGAGCAGAAGGACGCCGGCAGCGGGTCGTGCTGCCACAAGGGCTAGGTCTGCAGACCGCGCGGTAGGGGCTTGCTCAAGCACTAGCGGGAGCGCAACATCCACGACGGTCGTGGAGGCGCCCGATGAGCGATTTCGAATTGCCTGTGACCCGCTACGCGCTAAGCGGGGAGCTCAACATCGCATATCAAACAATCGGTGAAGGACCGATCGATCTCATCATCGTCCCCGGCATGGTGTCCCATGTCGAGTTCATGCATGAAGGCCCGGGATACACGGCCTCGTTGCGGCGCCTGTCTCATTTCGCCCGGGTCGTCACCTTTGACAAGCGAGGCCAGGGCCTCTCCGACAGAATGCCGGATGCTCCCTCGCTTGAACAGCGCATGGACGACGTTCGAGCCATCATGGATGAAATCGGTTCGCCCCGTGCGGCCCTGATGGGTATCTCCGAAGGTTCGGCAATGAGCATCTTGTTTGCCGCGACATACCCCGATCGCGTCTCTCATCTCATTCTGTACGCCGGCTTTGCGAGCTCACCGGCCCAAAAGGCCGCGAACTACGCAGCGCTCGTGTCCGAACGTGCAAAGGCGTGGGGAACGGGGGGATTGATCAATCTTATCAATCCGAGTGAGGCTCATAACCCTGAGGCGGTCAAACATTTCGCCAAGTTTGAAAGGCTGTCTGCCAGCCCAGGGGCGTTCAAGTCCTTTTCCTTGCTGAACGCCGCTATCGACGTCGAGTCCATATTGTCGGTGGTGCGAGTACCAACATTGATCCTTCACCGCGAGACGGACGCTCTCATTCCGGTGCAAGCCGGACGAAATCTCGCAAGGAAGATTCCCGACGCCAAATATATCGAGTACCCGGATGGTGATCACATACTGGGCTCCGGTGACGCCGACACCCTGTTAGGAGACGTCGAAGAGTTCATCACGGGCAGCCGCGAAAGCTCATCGCGCGACGGGGAGCGGGTTTTGGCGACCGTGCTTTTCACCGATATCGTCGATTCCACGCGCAACGCTGCCAATATGGGAGACCTGAAATGGCGACAGGTTCTGGACCGGCATGATCAGTTGGCAAAAGACGTCATCCAGCAGCATCGCGGCACGTTCATAAAAAGCACAGGTGATGGCATCCTGGCGACATTCGACGGCCCCGGCCGCGCGGTTCGTTGCGCGCTGGCTTTCAGTCATTCCTCGAAGCAACTGGGTCTGGCGGTGCGAGCGGGTCTTCACACAGGTGAGATTGAGATCAGGGGCGGCGACATCGGCGGGATTGCCGTGCACGCGGCCGCGCGCGTCATGGGGCATTCGAACGCTGACGAGGTTCTGGTCTCAAGGGTCGTAACTGATCTGGTTGCCGGCGCGGGTTTGAGCTTCGCCTCGCGTGGTTCGCACGAATTCAAGGGCCTTCCGGGCCGATGGGATATTTTCGCCGCCAGCCTGTAACGGTGATTGCCAGAGCCCTTGGCACGCCCGGGAGAGCCAGCCGAAAAACAGACGTTCGCGGAAACAGCTAGTTCGCCGGCGGATAGTAGAGAAATTCGATCATCAGGCAGCCATCGCGGGTGAAGGACGGTCCATGCTCGACATGGGCCGGCCTCACGGCATAGGTGCCGGCCTCCAGCAACTGCGTTTCCTGTGACGGCATGCCGATCGACAGCGTGCCCGAAACCAAAAAGACTTCCTCGCACCAATCATGCGAGACCGGATGGTCTACAGATGCTCCCGCAGCCCAGCGCGACAGGCGGGTCACGGCGCCCGTCCGCGTCGGATGATCGAAACGGCCGGACAGGATCTTTTCCTCGACCCCGACATAGCCGGGCACGGCCCGCCATCCCTCATCGGCCAGAGCGTTGAAAAACTCCCTGTGGTCCTTCATGAACCGACCGAAGCCGGGCTCCGTCATGCAATCATCTCCCGCGTCGACGCTGACACAGGTGCGAGCTTACAGCAGGCAAAAGGCGTTTCCCACATGGACCGGCAGAGCAGGGCTGTCCCGCAGGGGCAGTGCGCTCACTCCGCCATCAGCTCGACGTCGCTGGACGCCGGGCCGGCCACGAGACTGTCGAGATCGACCAGAAACAAATCGGCCATGTGGGTGAGCTGGTGGAGCGGGATGCTGATCTCGCCATTCTCGGCCCGCGAGACGAACTCGGGCGAGACGCCGACCAGGTTGGCGATCTGGGCCTCGGTGTAGCCACGCGCCTCGCGCGCGCCTTTGACCTGCGCGCCAATATGGCGCCGGTGCAGGGCCTGCTCTTCCTCGGTCATCATGAGCGCCTGTTCGTCCGCGCTCGCGACGCCATCGACGAAGGCGACGCCGATCAGCCGCCGCTTCTGCCAGGCGACGCGGCAGGTTTTTCGCAAGCCGTCGGCAAAGACCAGCGTGGCTTCTTTCGGAAACGACAGCGACCAGTCGAGCTTCAGCCGCGCGCCGGTGCCTGATACGTCCGCGATGGTGCAGGGGATGCTCACCGTGCCCCTGGCGCCATCGAATTCGATGATCCCGGTCCTGGCCGTGGATTGCCTGGTCGCAGCGCGCAATTCGCTCATGGACGTCGCCCCCGGGATGTCCAGCACCTGCTGAAAATCTGCAGCCGATTTTACCTCCCGGGTTCCCTGCGCTCAATCGAACCCGCAAGCCATGGTGAAGGATTGGTTCTCGACACACCGCGCCGAGATGAACCTTCCGGCCCGGCGACGCCACCAAGACTGGAGATCGCCCTTAGCCTTCCGGACATCGCAATGAGATCGCTCGCCTTGCTCTGCCTGCTCGCCTTCGCCACATCAGCACACGCGGCGTCTCCCGAGCAGCACTATCTCGATCTGCGCGACCGCTACATCGCGAAATTCTCGAAGGCCAAGGAGAGCGACGAGACCTTCAAGCAGCACGATGCGGCGCTCAACGAGCTGACCGGAGTGCTGCGCGGCCTGGTCGGTCCCGTCACGATCAAGGGACTGCCGGCCGAGGGCAAGTCCAACGCCGATACGCTGTTCGAGGGCGACATCGGCTTCGGCCATCTCGACGGGCTCGGCTTCGCCACCGAAGGCGACAAGCAGCAGGCCGTGGTGACCACGACATCGCTGCTCAAGCACTGGCTGCACGAGCACGGCAAGGACGGTATGCCGCAGGAGATCGATGCCGCGTTCAGGTCAGACCGCTTCTACTATCAGGCGATCCAGGACTCGGCCTTCGCCAAATACGCGGAGCTACCGATCACCAAACCCGCATCCGCGGGCGCTGCGGTCGCCGTCCTCGGCGTCCGTGGCAATGGCGATTTGAAAGGGCCGCCGCACGAGATCGACGTGGTCGCGATCCAGGGCGAGAAGGTCTTCTTCCTGGCCGCAACTGACGCCGTGAAGACGGCCGAGATCCCGGCTTGCGAGAAGGTCTGGAAGCAGATGATGGCCAAAAAGGTCCCGCAGGATTCCATGGCCAAGGAAGATCAGGCGATGGACGCCTACACAAAGTGCTTCGCCAAGGAGGCACCGAGCCAGAGCTGGTTTGCGGGAGCGATCAAGAAGGCGCAGAGCCAGTTGGAGCTGTTGCCGCTGCGCTAGCCGAAACGGTGTTCCGGCAGACCCTGCGCAACGCCGTGGATGGCGAGAAGATGACCGGCCCGAGGCTCGACGCTGAGCTGCTGCTGATCCAGGAACTTCCGGGCCGTGGTCAGGTACAGCGTTTTGAGGTCGCTGCCGCCAAAACACAGGCAGGTCGGATTGGTCACCGGCAGCGGGATGACGGTGTCGATCGTTCCGTCCGGCCGATAGCGCACCACCCGGCCGCCCGAGAAGAACGCCGTCCATAGCCCGCCGGTCACATCAACGCAGGCGCCGTCAGGTCGCTCCTGCGAGGCGCTGTAATCGGCAAACAGGCGCCTGTTTCGGATCACGCCGTCGTCGAGATCGAAGTCGAACGCAAAGGTGCGATACCGCCGCGTGTCGGTGAAATAGAGCGTGCGATGGTCGGGCGAGAACGCAATCCCGTTGGTGACGATGACGTCGTCGAAGATGCGTACGACCTGGCCGTCACCAGTCACGCGATACAGCGCGCCGTTCGGGCGATGCAGCTGGTTGTCCATGGTGCCGATCCACAGACGGCCACGGGCGTCGACGCGGCCGTCGTTGAGACGGTTGTCGAGGCCGCGTTCGACCTCGATCACGGTCTGGCGATGGTGGAGGGTCAAATCCCGTGCGAGCAGATGCGCACCGTCGGCCGTCAGGGCCTGGCTGCCGAGGAATTGGCATGCGTAGGAGGTGACATGATGCGCGCCCGTCGCCGGGTCGAAGGATTGATGCAGCCTGCCGTCGATGTCGATCCACCACAGCTTGCGGGAGCGGTCGCACCACAAGGGCGTCTCGCCCAGGATATCCGCGCTGGCGACGGCGGTCTCGACCTTGCGCGGGGAGATCGAATTCGCGCTCATGCCGGGATCCGGTTCCAGCCGCGCGCGTCGTCACCAAAGGCCTGATAGCCGTCCGGGGTCACGGCGATGGTGTCTTCGAGCTTGATGAAGCCTCGTCGCGGATGCGGCAGCGTGGTTTCGATCGAGATGACCATGCCGGCTTCCAGTGGCGCGTTGGCGTCGTCGGCGGGATAGGGAATGGGACCGCTCGCTGTCAGGCGCGGCGCTTCGTGGCTAACGATGCCCATGCCGTGGGCGACGAAATGCATCTGCTTGCCGTGAGGCGATCGCGCCAGCGCTTCCGTGGCGGCGGCGTAGATCTCGCAGCCGTCAAGACCCGCGCGGATCGGCGCCCGGGCTGCCTGCTGGATCAAATCGATCTCGTCGAGCAGATCGACCAGCTCGCCGTCCGGCGTCCCGTGCACGGCCATCCGGCAGAGATCGCCGATATAGCCTTTGTAGTTTCCGCCTGAATCCAGCGAGACGATATCGCCGGGCGCGAGGCGCTGCTCGGACGGCGCCCGGTTGAGGCTCGTGCCCATCGTCACCAGCGCGTATTCGAAGATCATGTCGCGCGACAGCTCCGCGTGGCGCAGATGATCGATGATCTCGCGCTTGCTCTGGCCGGCGCGGGTACGGCTCGCCGCGTCCATCATCGACGCGACCACGCGCTCGGACGCCTCGCGGAGGATCCCCAGCTCGGCCGCGGTCTTGATCGAGCGCAGTTTCTCCAGCGGCCGCATCGCCTCGACAAGCGGGCAATCGGGTCGCTCCCGGCGCAGCACATCCGCGGCATCGGCCGGCAGGAACGACAGCTCCGCGCCGACGCGAAGCGTGGGCGTCGCGATGGCTTTGATATGCCCAAGCGCGAGCGTCATCGCCTCGACCGAGGTCGACGATCCGAACACGACAGGCGGCATCCAATAGCCGGCGCCAGTCCGGTTCTGGACGCTGTCGCGTTCGTTGCGGTTGGCGATGTAAGCCGACTTGTCCAGCTCGCCCTTCACGTAGACGAAGATGGGCAAATACCGGCTGATGCCGATCGCTTCCATGTAGTCGAACTGGAAATGATAGTACCCGCCGAGAAGGTACTGGATGTTGTGCTTCGACGTCACGATCAGGACGTCGATGCCGGCATCGTCGAGCAGGCCGTCGAGCCTGGACGTGGAGAATGGAATATTGGCGTGCATCGATCGTTCTTCTGCGTCGACGATTTGATCTTGCGGGCAGGCGGGCGAGGGCGGTCAGGCGTCCTTCCAGGACGACAGGGCATGCGCGACGCAGCCATTGATGTGGTCGCTCAGCACGACCCTGGCGTTCTTGATGTCCCGCTTGAGCGCGCATTCCAGCAGCGCCTTGTGCTGGTTGATCGTCTCGGTGCCGCGATAGCGCAGCGCGTAGCGGAAGTACTTGTCGAATACGATCGCGTGCGTATGCATCAGCTCGCGCGAGCCGCAGCTCGAAATCAGCGCCTGGTGGAATTCGCCGTCGTAGCGCTTGCGCAGCTCGGGATCGTCGCCCTCCTTGAGGACGGTGCGCTCGGTCGCCGCCAGCTTGTGATGCGCCGACACCACGCGTCCCTCCCACTCGACGTCGCCGGCCCGAAACGACTCGGCCATCGCGTGATGCTCCAGCAGGATGCGCAGATCGGCGAGCTCGCGCAAATTCTGGATCGAGATCGGCGCCACCTCGAAGCCGCGCTGGCCTTCGGCCACCACGAAACCCTCCGACGTCAGGCGATTGAGGATCTCACGCAGCGTCGAGATGCTGACGCCGTAATCCTCCTTCATGGCATCGAGCTTGAGACGCCCGGAGGGCGTCAGCACGCCGAAAATGATGTCGGAGCGGATGCGCTGATAGCCGCTGTCGCCCGCCGACAAAGGCCGTTCCTCGAGTGCCGTCATGCCTTCTGATCCCGCTTGTCCGGACCGCCCGCTGCGCAAGAGCAGGCGAACCATCAATGTTGCCAGCACTATAGCAGATCGTCGATACCTGACGTCTACAATAATCTCATATGAAACGAATAATGTCGTTTGACTTGGAAATATATGTATGATGTGTAAATAACCTGAGGGTACGAGAAAATGAGCGCTTAAGCCGCCGTTCGTGCCCGTGGGACCAGGGAGGTAACGATGAGCTTGTGGGTACGGGCGCTGTCTGCGACGGCGATCTGCGTGGCGCTGACGGTCGGCGCATCCGCCGCCGATGACATTCAGGAGCGGACGATCAGGTGGGGGCACCTGAACAACACCGATCACCCCGTCAGCTTTGGCGTGCAGAAATTCGCCGAGATCCTGCTGGCGAAGAGCGGGGGCAAGATGAAGGTCCGCGAGTTCGCGGCCTCACAACTCGGCAACGAATTGCAGCAGCAATCCGCGCTACGCGGCGGCACCCAGGAAATGCTGTCGGCCTCCACGACCTCACTCGCAACCGTCATTCCGGAATTCGGCCTTGTCGATTTCCCGTTCCTGTTCAACACCACCGAGCAGGCCGATGCGCTGGCGACCGGCAAATTCGGCACCGCAATGCTCGATACGCTGCCGTCGAAGGGGCTGATCGGTCTCGGCTATTGGGGCCTCGGCTTCCGCAACGTCACCAACAGCACACGGCCCATCACCAAGCTCGAGGATTTCAGCGGCCTCAAGCTGCGCGTCATTCCGAACCCGGTCTATCTCGAGACCTTCGGCGCCTTCAAAGCCAATCCGGTCCCGATGGCCTTCGGCGAGCTGTATTCGGCGCTGGAGACCCGCACCGTCGACGGCGAGGAGAATCCCTACACGGTCATCCTCTCCAACAAATTCTACGAAGTGCAGAAATACGTCTCCGCCACCAACCACACCTTCACGCTGAACATCATCCTGGTGAGCAAGGCGTTCTGGGACAAGCTGTCGCCGACCGAGCAGCGCCTGATGCGCGAAGCCTATGAGGAGAGCCGCGGCTACCAGAAGGAGCAGACGCGCGCGCAGACCGAAAAGGCGCTGGCGGAATTGCAGGCCAAGGGCATGCAGTACAACGCGATCGCGCCCGAGGAGACCGAGCGCATGCGCAAGACGTCGCAGCCGGTCGCGGACAAGATCTCCGCCAGCTTTCGTCCCGAGACGGTGAAGCTCTTCAACGACGAAGTCGAGCGCATCCGCAAGGACGTGAAGTAGTCCACCTCTTCGTTAACGCAGGCGGCCGAGCCGGCCCATGGCCGGCCCACGCTCCTCCTTTGCCCGGACGTCACGCATGGCGCGCGCTCTCGATCTCTATTGCAGCTTCCTGAAAGCCGTCATTGCCGCGTGCCTCGCGGTCATGGTGGTCCTGGTCTTCGGCAACGTGGTGCTGCGTTACGGCTTCAACTCCGGCATCACGATCTCCGAGGAGCTGTCGCGCTGGCTGCTGGTCTGGCTGACGTTCCTCGGGGCCATCGTCGCGATGCGCGAGCACGCCCATCTCGGCGTCGACACCCTGATCCGGAAGCTGCCGGCCTCCGGCAAGCGCATCTGCTTCGTGCTCAATTACTGCCTGATGTTGTTTGCCGACTGGCTTCTGCTCTCCGGCAGCTGGCGGCAGACCATCATCAACCTCGACGATCGCGCGCCGGCGACCGGTCTTTCGATGGGCATCTTCTACGCGGTGGGGGTGATCTTCGGCGCATCGACCGCCGTTATCCTTCTCTACGACCTGTACCGCGTGATCAGCGGGCAGGCGAGCGAGGAAGACATGGTGGCCGTCCGGGAATCGGAGGAGCAGTGACATGACGATCGCCGTCTTCACCTTCTCGCTGCTCGGCGCCATGGCGCTGGGCATGCCGATCGCCTTCGCGCTCCTCATCTGCGGCGTCGCGCTGATGAGCACGATCGACATGTTCGACTCCCAGATCGTGGCGCAGAACGTCATCAACGGCGCCGACAGCTTTCCGCTGATGGCGATTCCCTTCTTCATGCTCGCAGGCGAGATCATGAACAAGGGCGGATTGGCCAAGCGCATCGTCAATGTCGCCCTCGTTGCGGTCGGGCATTTCCGCGGCGGGCTTGGTTACGTCACGATCATGGCCGCCTGCATCCTGTCGTCGCTGTCGGGGTCCGCGGCCGCCGACGCCGCCGCGCTCGCGGCGCTGCTGGTGCCGATGATGGTGGCGGCCGGGCACAAGAAGACTTACGCGGCGGGGCTCGTCGCCGCCGGCGGCGTCATCGGCCCGGTCATCCCGCCCAGCATCGGCTTCGTGATCTTCGGCGTCGCCGCCAACGTCTCGATCTCCAAGCTGTTTCTGGCCGGCATCGTGCCGGGACTGCTGCTCGGATTGGGCCTCTGCGCCGCCTGGTACTGGGTCGTGCGCAAGGAAAACCTGACGCCGCCGCCGCGGGCCTCGCTGCGCGAGATCCTGCACGCCATCATCGACGGTTTCTGGGCGCTGATGCTGCCCGGGATCATCATCGTGGGCCTGCGCTTCGGCATCTTCACGCCGACCGAGGCCGGCGTCGTCGTCGCCGTCTATTCGCTGTTCGTCGCGACCTGCATCTATCGCGAGCTGAAATGGTCGGAAGTTTACGCGGTGATGGTGTCGTCGGCCGTGACGACGAGCGTCGTCATGTTCCTGGTCGCCGCCGCGCTGGTGTCGTCCTGGCTGATCACGGTGTCCGAGATCTCCGCCCAGGTGGTCGATCTTCTAAAACCCTTCATGGGCAACAACACCATCCTGATGCTCGCGATCATGGTCGTAGTGGTGATCGTGGGCACGGCGCTCGACATGACGCCGACCATCCTGATCCTGACGCCGATCCTGATGCCGATCATCAAGGCGGCCCATATCGACCCGGTTTATTTCGGCGTGCTCTTCATCATCAACAATTCCATCGGCCTGATCACGCCACCGGTCGGAATCGTGCTCAACGTCGTCTGCGGCGTCTCCAGGATCAGCATGGAGGACATCATCAAGGGCGTCTGGCCCTTCATGATCGCGCAACTGATCGTCCTGTTCGCAATGGTATTGTTCCCGGGGCTGGTCACGATCCCGGCAAGATGGTTCGGCGGCTAGTCGCATCGGATACAATGGAACGGAGCAGGGCAATGGCCGCGAACATCATGATCCTCAACGGGCCCAATCTCAATTTCCTCGGCATCAGGGAGCCGCATATCTACGGCCGGACGACGCTGGAGGAAATCGAGGCGAGCTGCCGGGCGCTGGCCGACCAGCTCGGCGTCTCGATCGCGTTCCATCAGTCCAACATGGAAGGCGAGCTCGTCAGCCTGATCCAGTCCGCTCATGGCAACGCGGATGCGATCATCATCAACCCGGCCGGCTATTCCTTCACCTCGATCGCCCTGATCGATGCGCTCAAGATTTTTGAAGGCGTGAAGATCGAGCTGCATATCTCCAACATCCACGCGCGCGACGAGCTGCACCGCCACTCGATCACGTCGAGTGCCTGCACGGCCGTGATCTGCGGACTGGGTCCCTACGGCTATCTCGCCGCGATGCTGGCGGCCGTCCAAAAGCTCGGACAATTGCCTGCCACGATCCCGCCGGCCCTTCACGGGCTTGCGGCCGCGGGTCAGGCATAGCCTCAGGAGAGCGGGATGCGCGGATCGGGATTTCTCGCCATCTGGAGCGATGTCGTAGCGCAGGACCTGACCGATTACCGGCACTGGCTGACGCGCGAGCACACCACGGAGCGCGTGACCACGAAGGGGTTTCTCGCATCGCGTGTGTTCTGCACCACGCGGGACGATATCAATCGCTTCTTCATCCTGTACGAGCTGGAAACGCCCGAGGTGCTCGACGGCGAAGCCTATCTGGCACGCCTCAACGCGCCGACGCCGTGGTCACAGCGCATCATGCCAAGGCTTGGCAATTTCTTGCGGGGCGGCGGCGCCATGCTGGCGCGGGCAGGGCGGGGCGAGGGGGCCACAATTCTGGCGCTCCGGATCGAGAAGCTGCCTGGCAACCCCATGACATTGGCCGAGGCGCTGGTTGCATGCGACGGGGTCGCCGCCGTGCAGATCGGGGCAACCGACGAGGCGAGGACCTCGGTGCCAACGACGGAGAAGGGCATGCGCAAGGAGGAGGGCTTCTTCTCGGGCCTCCTGTTGATCGAGGCGCTCGATGAAGCCTCGCTACAGGCCGCCTTGCAGCAGGCACGCACGATTGCGCCTGACATTCTGGGGCGCGCGAGTGAGCCGGAAGTCTATCAAACCATGTTTACGCTCGACGCCCGCATCGCGGATTTCGGCTGATGGCAAATTTCTCGCTCGCCGCCCTGACCGTGCTCGAGCTTGCGCCGCCCGAGATGTTCGCGCTGGCGGCGCGCTGCGGCTACGAGAAAGTCGGGCTCAGGCTGCTGCCGGCAACGCCGGGCGGAACAGCCTACCGCCTGATGGACGATGCACCGCTCTTGCGGGAGACGCTGGCGCGATTGCAGGCGACGGGCGTGAGCGTTGCCGATCTCGAGGTCGTCGCGATCAGGCCGGAAACCGATATCGCGTCCTTCACGCCCTTCTTCGAAACGGGCGCGCGTCTCGGCGCGCGGCACATCCTCGTGGCCGCCTATGATCCGGATCTGACGCGGTTTTCGGACCGCTACCATCGGTTTTGCGAGGCGGCTGCCGCGTATGGACTGACGTCCGACCTCGAATTCATGCCCTGGACCAGCGTTCCGGACCTCAAGACTGCGATGCGGATCGTCGCCGATGTCGACCATCCCTCTGCCGGCATTCTGGTCGACGCGCTGCATTTCGATCGATCGCAGAGCTCGCTTGCGGATCTCCGCACCATCCCGGCACATCGGCTGCACTACTGGCAGCTCTGCGACGGTCCGACTGAGCGTCCGACGACGACGGAGCAGCTCATCCATGCCGCGCGCGAGGAGCGGATGTTTCCGGGCGAGGGCGGCATCGACCTTGTCGAACTGACGCGGGCGATGCCGGACGACCTCACCATCAGCATCGAGGTTCCGACCGTCCAGCTCGCGAAGACCGTCGATGCCGAAACCCGGGCGCGCCGGGCACTCGCGGCGGCCAAGGCCGTGGTCGAGAGGGCGCGCGCGAAGTCCTGAGGGAAGGGTGCTCCGGATGCCGCAAGGCGATCGCTCCTTTGACGTGAAGACCGATCTGCTGGTCGTCGGCGCCGGTGCGGCCGGCATGACCGCCGCGTTGGTCGGTGCCCTCGAGGGACTCGATGTCATCCTTTGCGAAAAGTCGGACATGGTGGGCGGCACGACCGCAACCTCCGCCGGGACCGTCTGGATTCCGGGCAACCGGCAGGGACAGCGCGCGGGCACGCCTGATACGGTCGAGGCCGCGCGCACCTATCTCGCCGCGATGCTCGACGCGCACGCGACGGACGAACGCCTGGACATGTTCCTGAAGGCAGGCCCGATCGTGCTCGATTATCTCGAGCAGAAGACGAGCGTGCAATTCGCGGCGCCGCCGGTCCATCCCGACTACAAGAACCTACCGGGCGCCGCGATCGGTGGGCGTGCCCTTGGGGCACTTCCGTTCGACGGCCGCCGGCTAGGCCGAGACTTTGCCCGGGTCAGGCCGCCGCGCCGGGAGTTCATGGTTCTCGGCGGCATGATGGTCGGAAAGGCGGACATTCCGCCCTTGCTGGCGCCCTTCCGTAACTGGGCAAACGTCAAGCACGTCGCCAGCCTCCTTACGCGCCATGCCCTGGATCGGCTGAGCTACAAGCGCGGGACGCGCCTGATCATGGGCAATGCGCTCGTCGCGAGACTGTTCGACAGTGTCCGTCGCACCGGCGTCGACTTGCGATTTGGGACAGCACTTCGCGAGATCATCCGTGAAGGCGACGACATCGCCGGTGCCGTGCTGTCGTCTCCAAGCGGAGAGGTGGCCATACGCGCCCGCAAGGGCGTGGTGCTGGCGACAGGCGGCATCGGCTGGAGCCGTGAGCTTCGGGAGCGTCTGTTTCCGGAGGCGGCGCGGCGCTTTTCCCTTGTGCCCTCATCCAACACCGGAGACGGCCTTTTGGCGGCCGAGCGTGCCAATGCCGTGATCGAGCGCGACCTCGAAAGCCCGGCCTTGTGGATGCCGAGCTCGGTGATGGCGCAGGCCGACGGTCATGTCTCGGTCTTCCCGCACATCATGCTCGATCGGGCCAAGCCGGGACTGCTGGCCGTGAACAAATCGGGGCGCCGCTTCGTGAATGAAGCGGATTCCTACCACGACTTCGTCGCCGCGATGCTGCGCTCGAACGCGTCGGCAGAGTCAACGACACCTGCTTTCCTGATCTGCGACCGTGCCTTCATCAGGGATTTTGGCCTCGGGTTGGTTCACCCCGGGACCAGGAATTTGAGCGGCTTCCTGGGGGCCGGATATCTGATGGAAGGCGACACCGTCGCGGCCCTGGCCCGCAAGATCGGCGTGGACCCCGACCGGCTCGCGCAGACAGTCGAGCGGTACAACGGCTTTGCAGAAACCGGGATCGACGAAGACTTCGGCCGGGGCGCCAGCGAACTGAATCGGTTCAATGGCGATCCCAAGGGCAAGCCGACCCCATGCCTGCGACGGATCGGGCCAGGGCCATATTATGCGGTGGCCGTCTGGCCGTCGGACCTCGCCAGCAGCGCCGGCTTGCGCACGGATTCACGAGGCCGGGTTTTGTCTCGCGACGGCGAGAGCTTATCCGGGCTCTACGCGGTCGGCACCGATGCATCCTCGATCTTTCGCGGAACGTACCCCGGACCTGGCACGATGATCGGCCCAGCGATCGTATTCGGCTGGTGCGCCGCGATGGATGCTGCGGGAACGTTGCGCAGATTTATCGATCCGCCACCGCGCTAAAGCACGTCGTTGCGGTCTCTCGGACATGCCGTTTTGTTCTCAAATCATTCCGATACGGCATTAGTGCTCGGGCCTGCACTCGTCCAATGTAGTCCGCAAATCGACAAGAGAGCCATCGGCCACGACCGATGGCCGCGCGGAGGAAACCATGAAGCTCAGCAGGATGCTTTCCGTAGTGGCTGTGGCGGGACTGACCGTTTCGCCCGCCATGGCGCAGACACCCGATGCCGCCATCGCCGTGGAGGGCGGGCAAATCCGCGGTGTCGCATCCGATGTCGCCGGAGTTTCCATCTACAAAGCGGTGCCGTTCGCAGCACCTCCGGTGGGCGGCAACCGCTGGAAGTCACCTCAGCCCGTGGTGCCCTGGTCGGGCGTCAAGGACAGCGGCGCGTGGCCAAACCGGTGCACCCAACTCGCCAGCGCCAATCCGCCGGGCACGTTCTACTTCAATGAATATTATTGGGACCCGGCGAAGGATCCCAAAGACAGCGAAGACTGCCTCTATCTGAACATCTGGGTGCCGGCAAAACCTGCCGGCGCGGCGCTTCCGGTGATGGTGTACTACCACGGCGGCGGCAACCGCCACGGCAACAATTCCGAGGTCGAGTTCAACGCGGCCAAGCTCGCCGCCAAGGGTATCATCGTCGTCTCGGCCGCCTATCGCCTGAACATCATGGGCTTCCTCGCTTTGCCCGGAATGAAGGAGGAGGGCGCCGGAAACTTTGCGATCCTCGACGCCGTGGAGGCGCTGAAATGGGTGCACAAGAACATCGGCGCGTTCGGCGGTGACCCCGGCAAGGTGACCATTGCCGGGCAATCGGCGGGATCGCGCAATGTCAGAAGCGTCATGTCCACGCCGCTCTCCAAGGGCCTGTTCCAGCGCGCGATCATGCACTCGAGCCCCACCGTGATGGCGCAGCCGGGAAAGCCGAACTACGTCACGCTTGCGGACAAGACGACCGCGGCCGGACCGGTCTTCGAGAAGCTCTTTCCCGGCAAGAGCCTCGACGATCTCAGGAAGCTGCCGGCCGAAGAGTTCTACAAGGATCCGGCCAGGATCGACGCCATGTATGGCGCAACCAGCAACATGTACGCGGTCATCGACGGTCACGTCCTGACCACGGACTCGGTCGACCTGACGAAGGAGGGCGCCCTCAACGGCGTTGATGTCATCGTCGGCACGGTCGCCGACGAGCGGACCGCGCTCGACGGTGCGCCGGACAAGGTCATGGAGATTGCGGCCTTCCATGCCTACTGGAAAAAGCTGCTGGGCGAACAGCTGTACGCCAAATATGCGTTCGAGAAGCTGTACCCGGCGTCCACCGAACGCGACGCCTACCGCCAGCACCTCAAGGCCCAGGCCGACCTGCTGCTCGAGCAAAACCGGATCGCGGGCTCGCTTCTCACGGCCCGAAACCCGTCCAGCAAGGTCTACGTCTTCTACTTCAACCACCCGACGCCCGGACGCGATCGCGAATATTACGGCGCGTGGCATTCGTCCGACCTCTGGTACACCTTCAACTCGCTTCGCAACGAGCCCGGCCAACGCCCGTGGGCGCCCTATGATTTCGAGCTGGCCGAGCAGGCCTCCTCGATGTGGGCCAATTTCGTCAAGACGGGCGATCCCAACGGAGAGGGCTTGCCGGCCTGGCCCAAGGCCAGCCGTTCCAACAACGGCACCTACATGTCATTCAACGAGACATCGACCGGCGCGACCAACGCCTCGCCGTATACAGGCACGACCGCCGAACGCCGCAACGCGCTGTTCCACGATTATCAGATGACGTTCTACGGCGTCAGCGAGTGACCCGCCCCTTACGCCGGGGACTCCGTTGCTCGAGAGGCGGCCGCTCGTTCCTGAGGTCCTCGGTCGCGCGCCTGAGGATGTCGTGGAGCCAGTCGTGCGACGGCTCGCCCGCGATGCGTTCGTGCCACAACAGCCGGACCTCGACCGGGGTCGTGGCGTAGGGCAGCTCGTACGTTGTGATGGCATGCGCGCGCGCGAACGCCCGCGCCAATGGCCGCGGAACGATGGCCGCCAATTCCGAGTCCGCGAGCAAAGCGGGCAGGGCCAGGAAATGCGGCAGCGAAACTGCTATTCGCGGTGGCCGATCGCTTTCGGACAATGCCCGTTCGAGCGCCGCGCGGTCGTACATTTCCGATCGCCTGGCGAGGCCGCGCTCGGAGATGAAGCCTCCGATCGCTCCTTCCTGCTCGCCGCCGAAGGAGACAACGACGAGCGGCATGCGCGCCAGAGCCGCATTGTCGATCCGGCCGAGCTTGCGCTTTCCGCCCACGATCAGCACGTCGTCATATTCGAACAACAGCGACGTCCGGAATCGGCTCGGCGGATCCGAGAAGACGCCGATCGCAACGTCGATGCGGCCAAGGTCGATCTGCTCGGCGAGGTCGATCCGCGTCACCGGCTTGATCATCAGGTCGACCGCCGGCGCCTCGTGCCTGAGTATCTTCAGGAGCGGTGAGGCCAGCACCATCGTGGTGAAGTCGTTGGCGGCCAGGGTGAACTGCCTGGTGGAGGCGGACGGAACGAAGCTCGGCAGTTCGACCGCCACCTCGAGCGATCGCAGGGCCTCGCGAACCTGCGGCGCCATCGTCAATGCGCGCGCGGTCGGCTGCATGCCGGTCGCGGTGCGCACGAACAGATCGTCTTCCAGCATCTCGCGGAGCCGGGCGAGCGAATGGCTCACGGCGGATTGACTGAGAGCCACCCGCTGACTCGCCCGCAGCACGCTGCGCTCCTCCATGACGGCATCGAAGACCTTGAGCAGGTTCAGGTCCAGGGTCTTGAAGGAAACAGCCACGAGCAGCACACCATCGCAGGCGGATCGCGCGCCCGTTGCGTACCTGCGATCTTGTCCAGTTAAGGCCAGACGGCCAGCCGACGCAACCGAGCAGGGCGCCGGGACCGCGACGCCGGGCCGCGCGTGGCGCCAAACTGAAGGTGGTTCAGGATCACTCTGCAAGAGTTTCACTTCCGCAATTGCGCGATCCCGTCATGATCCCGGCGCCGGATTTGGAGGAGACGGGCCATGACATCCTGCGGGATATCGATCGGAGTTGTCGGAGTAGCACTGGCGCTGTTGACGGCGCCGGCCATTGCGCAGGACGGTCCGGTGAAGCTCGGCGTCCTGACCGACATGTCCTCGCTCTACGCCGACAATGGCGGTCAGGGCTCGGTGGTTGCGGCGCAGATGGCCGTCGACGATTTCAACGGTCAGGTGCTCGGGCGCCCCATCCAGATCGTCGCGGGAGATCACCAGAACAAGGCCGATGTGGGAGCGACCATCGCCCGGCGCTGGCTCGAGAATGAGAATGTCGAGGTCATTCTCGATGTGCCGAACTCTGCCGTCGCACTGGCCGTGCAGGGCATCACGCGCGACAAGAAGAAGCTGTTCCTCGCCACCGGCGCCGCCACGTCCCGCCTCACCGGCGACGAATGCTCGCCGACCGGGATCCACTGGACCTACGACACCTACGCGCTGTCGCAGGGAACGACGAAGGCGATGTCGCGTCTCGGCGCAAACTCCTGGTACTTCATTTCGGTCGACTACTCCCTCGGAGCCCAGCTCGAAGCCGACAGCCGCAAGGTCATCGACGCCATGGGCGGCAAGGTGGCTGGAGCAGCCAAACATCCGATCAACACGCCCGACTTCTCATCCTTCCTGCTGCAGGCGCAGTCCTCGAAGGCGGACGTGATCGCGCTCGCCGATTCCGGCGGCGACTTCATCAACGCCGTCAAGCAGGCCGGTGAATTCGGCATCACGGAGCGGCAGAAGCTTGTCGGGTTGCTCGTCTTCATCGCCGACATTCACAGTCTCGGACTCCAGAGCGCCCAGGGCCTGATGCTGAGCTCGGCGTTCTACTGGGACCTCAACGACGACACGCGCGCGTGGTCCAGGCGTTTCATCGCGAAGACCCAGAAGGTCCCGACCATGATCCATGCCGGCACGTATGGCGCGGTCATGCACTACCTGAAAGCCGTCCAGGCGGCGGGCACGCTGGATGGGCCAACCGTCGCCGCCACGATGCGCGCAATGCCCGTGAACGATTTCATGACCCGCAACGGCCGGATCCGCGACGACGGCCGGCTGGTTCGCGACATGTATCTGTTTCGCGTCAAGGCGCCCGCGCAATCGAGATACAAGTTCGACTATTACGAGCTGCTGGCGACAATCCCGGGAGACGAAGCTTTCCGGCCGATGGAGCAGGGCGGATGTCCATTCCCCAAGAAGTCATGATCGGCCAAGGCGTCGTCGGCAAAGGCTTGGCGGCCCAGAGCCGCATCGACGAGATCATCGCAAGCCGTTTTGCATGCCGCGACTTCTCGGGCGCGCCGGTCGGGCGAGGGATCATCGAAGAGATTCTGCGCGTGGCGCGGTTCGCGCCGAGCGGCGCCAACATCCAGCCCTGGCGCGTCTACGTCCTGGCGGGCGACGCCAAGGAGCGGGTGTCGGCGGCGCTCCACGAAGCCCACGAAACCGCTCGCGACGCGCACGTGTCGGAATACCGCTACTATGCCAGCGACCTGCCCGAACCCTACCTGCAGCGACGGCAGGAGTTCGGCCGATTGTTCTACGGCTCGCTCGGCATCGCCCAAACCGATGCCGAGGCCAGAAGCGCGCAGACGGCCAAGAATTACGCGTTCTTCGGCGCGCCCGTCGGACTGATCGTCACAATCGACCGGCGCCTGCAGGTCGGGAGCTGGCTCGACCTCGGCATGTTCGTCCAGAACGTGCTGTTGGCGGCGGCAGGCCACGGGCTGCAGTCCTGTCCGCAGGAGACGTTCTCGAAATATCACCGGATCCTGCGCCCGCTGCTGCAGATCCCGGCGGAGCAAATGGTGGTGTGCGGCATCTCGATCGGCCGTGCCAGGGACGGGTCGCGGGGCAGGCTGATGCCGCGCGCGGACATCGCCGACTTCGCCGCGTTCGCGGGGTTCGAAGACCAGTGTGCAACCGAAACAGAAAGGACACGGCCATGGGAAGCCGAGAGGACCTGATTCAGAGCAGCATTCCGTTCCTGCGCGAGGTCAAGGACATGACGCCCGGCGCGCAGATGGAGCGGTGGCTCAACGAGAGATATGGCGAGGACAGCCAGCTCTACCAGGACCTGGCCCGCCTGATAAAGCGCGGCGTCGAGGAAGGCTGGGCAGCCAACCAGGAGGTCGATGGTCCGAACTACCGGCGCAGCCGCATCCTGGAGCCCACGCCCGACACGTTCCAGTTCAGCATCACGGCCGTCTACATGAACAGCGCCGATCCACGCCGCTTCAAGGACGAGGACGACCATGACCATGACGTGCTGCGTGGGCAGTATCACGGCCATCCGTATGGGGAGCTGAACCTGGTCGTGCCCCTGGACAAGGGCGCCGAGCTGAAGGGACTGCAGGGCTGGCAGGGGCCCGGCTGGACGGCGCCCGATCCCGGCAGCCGGCACTATCCCGAGGTCCGCGGCGGCGCCGTCATCGCGCTGTTCTATCTGCCCGCCGGACGCATCTCCTACGACTTCGCCGCACCGTCCTGATCACCCGCCGGACGATCCCGGATGACGCCGTTCGCCGGCGCCATCGGTTTCGAAGCAACCCCATCAAAGTAAGGACAGGCCCGCGCGGCGACGATGCGTCGCGCTGGCCACGGCCTGCGAGGCAGGCTGTGGTCGAAGAGGAGGCGTTTCGGCGACGCGACGCCGGATCGCACCCGATCCGGGACAGCCATATCCGTAATTCGCATAAGGTATATTATGGAATATATTTATATCAAATTAGATCAGTTATTTAGACGAAGTTCCTGACACCACGCCTTCGCTGCAGCCGATTTTCGAGCCGACCCATCGGTCGTCGCCGCAGCTCCTGACGGCTACTGTGCATGGGGTTGTTTTCGCCTTTTCGAATCCGACCCATCTGCCGAAAGCCGATATTGCCGCGACCTTGTCCGGCTGCAATAAGCGAGCTTCGCGAGATCGCAGATGACTGCTGACCAGACGTCCGTATAGGTTTGCATCTCACAACAAGAACAAACTTCCGAGGAAGCAGACCCATGGTCTTTTCGACGCGTTTTTCCCGCCGCACGCTTCTCAAGGCCTCCGCCGCGACCGCCGTCTTTGGCGGCGTCAGCGCGCCCTATGTGGCCCGTGCCCAGGCCGCCGAGTTCTCCTACAAGTTCGCCAACAACCTGCCTGAGTCGCATCCGTTCGTGGCGCGCGCCCGTGAGATGGCGGCGGCCATCAAGACCGAGACCAACGGCCGGTTCGACCTCCAGGTCTTTCCGAACAGCCAGCTCGGCTCCGACACCGACATGCTGAGCCAGGTGCGCTCCGGCGGCGTCGAGTTCTTCACGCTGTCCGGCCTGATCCTGGCGACCCTGGTGCCGGCGGCCTCGATCAACGGCATCGGCTTTGCGTTCCCGGATTACCCCACGGTCTGGAAGGCCATGGACGGCGAGCTCGGCGCCTATGTCCGCGGCGAGATCAACAAGGCCGGGCTCGAGGTCATGGACAAGATCTGGGACAACGGCTTCCGCCAGACCACGTCCTCGACCAAGCCGATCAACGGCCCGGACGATTTCAAGGGCTTCAAGATCCGCGTGCCGGTGTCGCCGCTGTGGACCTCGATGTTCAAGGCGTTCGACGCCTCGCCCGCCTCGATCAATTTCGCCGAAGTCTATTCGGCCCTGCAGACCAAGATCGTCGAAGGCCAGGAGAACCCGCTGGCCCTGATCTCGACGGCGAAGCTCTACGAGGTCCAGAAATACTGCTCGCTGACCAACCACATGTGGGACGGCTTCTGGTTCCTGATGAACCGCCGCGCCTGGGCGGCGCTGCCGGACGACATCAAGACCATCGTCGCCAAGAACGTCAACGCGGCCGCCGTCAAGGAGCGCGAGGACACCGAGAAGCTTAATATCAGCGTCAGGCAGGAGCTCGCCGGCAAGGGCCTCACGTTCAACCAGCCCGAGGTCGGGCCGTTCCGTGACAAGCTGCGCGCCGCCGGCTTCTACGCCGAGTGGAAGGGCAAGTACGGCGACAAGGCCTGGGATCTGCTCGAAAAGTCCGTCGGCAAGCTGTCGTAACGTACCAAGCAATAGGGGCCTCGCCATGGCTCATGTCGACATGACGCCAGCCGTGGCCGGCGAGGTGGCAACACCCCCTCGCCGCCGGCCTGTGCTCGGCGCGATCGAGCATGCATTGAAATGGCTGGTCGAGATCCCGGCGGCGATCCTTGTCGTCGCCGAGGTCGTGATCCTGTTCGCCGGCGTGGTCTCGCGCTACGTGCTGCATGCGCCGCTGGTGTGGTCGGACGAGCTGGCCTCGATGCTGTTCCTGTGGCTGGCGATGCTGGGCTCCGCGGTCGCATTCCGCCGCAGCGAGCACATGCGGATGACGGCGCTGGTCGCGAGCGCCGGCCCCAGGCTCTGGGCTTATCTCGACGTGGTCGCGACCTGCGCGGCGCTGGCATTCCTGCTGCTGATCGTGCACCCGGCCTATGAATACGCCTACGAAGAGAGTTTCATCACCACGCCGGCGCTGCAGATCTCCAATACCTGGCGCGCTGCGGCGCTGCCGGTCGGCATCTGCCTGATGGTGCTGTTCGCGCTGCTGCGGCTGCTCCGCGTCGGCGACATCAGGACGCTGCTGGCGGCCGCCGCCACGGTCGTCGTGCTGATCGCGCTGTTCTGGTTCGCCCAGCCGCTGCTCAAGCCGCTCGGCAATCTCAATCTCATCATCTTCTTCGTCGGCGTGGTCGGCCTCTGCGTGTTCGCGGGCGTGCCGATCGCGTTTGCTTTCGGGCTGGCGATCTTCGGCTATCTGGCGCTGACCACGCGGACGCCGCTGATGGTGCTGGTCGGACGGATGGACGAGGGCATGAGCCACCTCATCCTGCTCTCGGTGCCGCTGTTCGTGTTCCTGGGGCTCCTGATCGAGATGACCGGCATGGCGCGGGCCATGGTGGCGTTTCTGGCGAGCCTGCTCGGCCATGTCCGCGGCGGCCTGCATTACGTGCTGGTCGGCGCGATGTACCTGGTCTCAGGCATTTCGGGCGCCAAGGCGGCTGATATGGCGGCCGTTGCGCCCGTGCTGTTTCCGGAAATGAAGCAGCGCGGCGCCAAGCCGGGCGATCTCGTCGCCCTGCTCGCGGCAACCGGCGCCCAGACCGAAACCATTCCGCCGAGCCTGGTGCTGATCACCATCGGCTCGGTCACGGGCGTATCGATCTCCGCGCTGTTCACCGGCGGCCTGCTGCCGGGCGTCGTGCTGGCGCTGACGCTGTCGGGACTGGTGTGGTGGCGCTACCGCGGCGAGGACCTGAGTCACGTCACCCGTGCAACGTCGGGCGAGATTGCGCGCGCGTTCGTGGTGTCCATCCCTGCCCTGGCCCTGCCCTTTGTCATCCGTTACGCCGTGGTCGAAGGCATCGCGACCGCCACCGAAGTCTCGACCATCGGAATCGTCTACGCGCTGGTCATCGGGCTCCTGATCTACCGGCAATTCGACTGGCGGCGGCTATTGCCGATGCTGATCGAGACCGCGTGCCTGTCCGGCGCCATCCTGCTGATCATTGGGACTGCGACCGGCATGGCCTGGGGCCTGACCCAGTCCGGCTTCTCGCGCGCGCTGGCGGCGTCCATGACCGGCTTGCCCGGCGGCTCCGCCACCTTCATCGCCGTCTCCATCCTGGCCTTCGTGATCCTCGGCAGCGTGCTGGAGGGCATCCCGGCAATCGTTCTGTTCGGACCGCTGATGTTTCCGATCGCCCGGCTCGTCGGCGTGCACGAGGTGCACTACGCCATGATCATCATCCTGGCGATGGGCATCGGGCTATTCGCCCCGCCGTTCGGCGTCGGCTATTATGCCGCCTGCGCCATCGGACGGGTCGATCCGGCCGAAGGCATCAGACCGATCTGGGGCTATCTGCTGGCGCTGCTGGTGGGATTGATCATCGTCGCGGTCTTCCCCTGGATCTCGATCGGATTCCTGTAAACCGCGCGGCGTCATGGAGGGTGTCGATGAGCGATCAGCAGAACCAGTACAATATCGGCCTCGACAAGACCCCCGCCAACTACGTGCCGCTGTCGCCGCTGAGCTTCCTCGCGCGTAGCGCCGCGGTGTATCCGGATCACGTCAGCACGGTCTATGAGGGCCGCAGCTTCACCTGGGCTCAGACGCATGAGCGCTGCAAGCGCTTTGCATCCTGGCTCGCCGGCAAGGGCATCGGCGTCGGCGACACCGTCGCGGCGATGCTGCCGAACATTCCGGCGATGAACGAGGCCCACTTCGCGGTGCCCATGACGGGCGCCGTGCTCAATGCGCTCAACATCCGCCTCGATGCGCCCTCGATCGCGTTCCAGCTCGATCATGGCGGCGCCAAGATCATCCTTGTCGACCCCGAGTTTTCCGGCGTGATCACCGATGCGTTGGCGCAAATGAGCGGGCCAAAGCCGTTCGTAATCGACGTCGATGATGCCTCGTTTAAGGGCGGCAAGCGCATCGGCGAGTTCGAATATGAAGCCGCCGTCGCGCAAGGCGATCCGAATTTTGCGGCGATCCTGCCAAAGGACGAGTGGGATGCGATCGCGCTGAGCTACACCTCTGGCACCACGGGCAATCCCAAAGGCGTCGTCACCCATCATCGCGGCGCCTATCTGAATGCGGTCAGCAACATCCTTGCCGGCAATCTCGGTCAGCATCCGGTCTATCTCTGGACGCTGCCGATGTTCCACTGCAACGGCTGGTGTTTTCCCTGGACCTTGGCGGCGGCCGCCGGCATCAATGTCTGCCTCCGCAAGGTCGAGCCGACCAAGATCTTCGAGCTGATCAAGCAGCACGGTGTCACCCACATGTGCGGCGCGCCGATCGTCTACAACACGCTGATCAATGCGCCGGACGCGCCGAAGGGCGGTGCCGCCCGCCGCGTGGTCGGCCTGATCGCCGGCGCTGCGCCGCCCGTCGCCGTGCTCGAAGGCGCCGAAAGCATCGGCATCAAGCTCACGCACGTCTATGGCCTCACCGAGGTCTACGGTCCCGCCTCCGTCTGCGCCGAGCAGCCCGGCTGGGATGAGCTTCCCGCCCCCGAACGCGCGAAAATGAAACGCCGGCAGGGCGTGCCCTACCCGCTCGAGGAAGGCGTCACGGTCATCAATCCGCAGACCATGCAGGAGGTGCCGCGCGATGGAGAAACCATCGGCGAGGTCATGTTCCGCGGCAACATCGTGATGAAGGGCTACCTCAAGAACGAGAAGGCGACGAAGGAAGCCTTCGAGGGCGGCTGGTTTCACACCGGCGATCTCGGCGTGCTCGACGAGCACGGCTACGTCACCATCAAGGATCGCTCCAAGGACATCATCATCTCAGGCGGAGAGAACATTTCGTCCGTGGAGGTCGAGGACGTCCTCTACAAGCACCCGGCCGTGCTGTTCGCCGCCGTGGTCGCGAAGCCCGATCCGAAATGGGGCGAAGTGCCCTGCGCCTTCGTCGAGCTCAAGGACGGCGCGAGCGCGAGCGAGGCCGATATCATCGCCTTCTGCCGCACGCAAATGAGCGGCTTCAAGACCCCGAAGGCGGTCGTGTTCGGGCCGATCCCGAAGACGTCGACGGGCAAGATCCAGAAATTCCTGCTGCGCAACGAGGTCGGCTCGGCCAAGGCGATTACGGCCTGATTGATCTGCGACGACCGGGTCGGATTCCCGTGAAACCCCGGACATAACGGGAAAAGATTTGAAAAAGGTGGCGCCGCCCTTACGGTTCCATCGCACCGGGTTCGTCGATTCCTGAACGATGCGCCGCGCGGTTGGCGACCGGTACGGTTGGGGCGGTTGATGCGATTGATCTCGCGCGACGGCGCATTTTTGCGTCTCGCGCCGCTATTGATGATCGGACTGCTACCCGGTAGCGCCAACGCGCAAGCCCCGGCGAAGGTGCCTGCCAGCGCGTCTCCGCCGACCCAGAGCGCCATTCCTTCGGCTCCGTCGCAAACAACGCAGACGAGTGTGACGGCCGCTAGTCCGGCGCCATCGTCGCAGCCGTTGACGGCAACAACCTTGAGTACCGCGCTCGCCAGTCCGGCTTCTGTTGCTTCGGCCGCGTCCAGCAACAGCGTGACGGCCAGCAGTGGCACGAGCTCGCCTGCTCCTGCCAGCAATACCGTGACCAGTCAGCCGAGCGTCGCAACTGTTGCCGGCGCGCCGACCGCTACGGCGAACGTTGGCGCCGCCGCTGCGTTGTCGCCTTCGAGCCCTGCGGTGCTGTCGCAGGCCGAAACCGCACAGGCCACGTTCCTGGCGATGACGCAGTTCACGCAGACTCTGCTCGACCCCGCGATCGACGGCCGCGGAGCCGGTGCGGGGCCCGTCGATCAGGCGCTTGAGGCCTATGCGGCGGCACCGTCTGAGTCTGATCGAACGCGCGGCGGTGTCGGGCGCGATGTCTATGCGGCCTTTTACGGTAAGCTGCCCTTCACCGGCTCGTCTTACGCGCCGCATTGGAACGTCTGGGCCTCGGGGTTGGGCTCGCAGGTCTCGAGCAGCAACGCTGCGCCTGGCTCCAGCTCATCGAGCCGCATCTTTGCAACTGTGGTCGGCGCCGATTACTCGCTCTCGCAGCAAACGCAGCTGGGCTTCGCAATGGCTGGCGGCGGCACCAATTTCACCGGCAGTGCTGGAAGCGGCCGCTCCGACCTGTTCCAGGCCGGCGCGTTCGTCCGCCACACGGTCGGGCGGGCCTATGTCGCCACGGCCCTCGCCTATGGCTGGCAGGCGATGACCAGCGATCACCCGGGCATCGATCAGCTCAACGCTGCGTTCAATGCCGATGCCTATTCCGGCCGCATTGAGAGCGGCTATCGCTTCGCCACGCCAGGGCCCGGCGTGACCGCCTATGCCGCCGGGCAGTTCATGACCTTCAACCTGCCAGCCTATGTTGCGAACGCCGTTGCGACGGCTTTCGGCAGTGATCGCATCAACGATAGAAGGAGCGAACTGGGCTTGCGTACCAGTACATCCTTCGCGCTTGACGATGGCATCGCGAATGTTCGGGCGCGTGTGGCCTGGGCGCATGATTTCACTGCTGCCGGTACTCTGCCCGCTGCTTTCCAGGCGCTGCCGGGGCTCGGTTACGTCGCAAGCGGCGCGGCGCTGGCACCGAATTCGACGCTCGCGGGCGGCACCATCGAAGTGAAATGGCTGAACGGCTGGGCCGCGGCCGCAACCCTCGACGGCGAACTCTCAAGCCAAGTGAGGTCGTACACCGGCAAGGCCATCATGCGCTATGCTTGGTGAGGCCGCAGCGGGTATTTGGCCCCAAGCCGGCATCACGGCGACCATTGCCAGTCTGACATGCCCGTAGAAGCGCGGAGTTGCGTTTGCGGCGATCGGAATTCGCCCTGAAATGAATCGCGCATGTTTGACGACATCGAGACACGACAGGAAAAGATTGGAAAACGTTAGAGACGCATTTACGTTTCCTTCCCGTCGGATTCGCTGATTCCACCTGATTCGCCGTGCAGGCTGCGCGGCTGGCGACCGGCGCGGTTGGGGCGCTTCATGCGGTTGCTGTCGTGAGCACAGACGTGCGTGCGCGTCTGGCGCTGCTGCTATTGACGGCTGGATTGTTTCTGCCGCGCGCGGCGGACGCGCAAGCCATGCGTGAGTACGGCGGCTTCGCCGTTTCCGAGAATTTTGGTATGCCCAGTCCGAATGCACCCGGCAGCTTCGGCAATTTTGGTGGTGGCAACAATTTTGCTGGCACGGGCGGCGCGATGTTCGGCGCCCCACCGCCGATGTCTGGCTTTGGCGGCGCGCCGTACGGCAGTGGCAATAACGGCGCCTCGGGGATGCAGCCGAACTACGGCTGGAACGGAGAGCCACCAGGGCTCGCCGGCGCAGGCCGATTCGGCATGCGGCAGGCGTTTGGCGGCGGCTCCGCTGCTTCGTCACAGACCGATGCGGCGCAAGCCACGTTCCTGGCGATGACGCAATTCACGCAGACCCTTCTTGATCCAGCCATCGACGGACGCGGCATCGGGCGGCCCGAGTTCGACTCGGAGCTCTCTGCCTACGCCGATCTCGGCAATGACCGCACGCACGGCGGCATCGGGCGCGATGCGTATGAGGCGATCTACGGCAAGCCGTCACTTGCGGCTCCGCACTGGAGCATCTGGGCCGCAGGCTTCGGCGGATCGCAGACCGCAACCGATGGCAACGGCTCGTCGGCCCGCAGCTTCGCCACCGCCGTGGGCGCGGATTATTCGCTCTCACCACAGACGCGGATGGGCTTTGCGCTTGCCGGCGGCGGCACCGGCTTTGCCAATAATTTCTCAAGCGGCCGCTCTGACCTGTTCCAGGCCGGCACTTTCATCAGGCACTCCATCGGCGCGGCCTATGTCGCGACCGCGCTGGCCTATGGCTGGCAGGCCATCACCAGTGATCATCAGGTCACGCCGGCCGGCAGCGACCAGCTCTCCCCGGCCGTCAACGCCAACGCCTATTCGGGCCGCATCGAGAGCGGCTACCGGATTGCGATGCCATGGTTCGGCATCACGCCTTACGCAGCCGGCCAGGTCACCATGTTCCGCCTCGCTGCCAGCGCCGGTCAGCTGGCTGACGCTGCCGATCCGTCCAGGGCGCCCTCCAGCAACAGCAACAGCTTTACCGACAGCCGCAGCGAGCTCGGCCTGCGCACGAGCACCTCGTTCGTGCTCGCTGGCAGCCTCTTCGATCTGCGAGGACGTCTGGCCTGGGCGCATGATTTCAGCGCAACGCAGTCTTTGCCAGCGGTGTTTCAGGCGTTCTCCGGCCAGGGGGCCGGCCAAGGCTTCGTGATCGGAACCACGGCGCTTGCACCTAACTCGGCACTGACTGGCGTAGCCCTCGAGCTGCGCGGCTTGAACGGCTGGTCGGCGAGCGCGAACTTCGACAGCGAGCTGTCGAGCCTGGTGCGCGCCTATACCGGCAAGGCCGTAGTCCGCTACACTTGGTAAGGCTAGTTCGTCTCCAGCCGCAGTCCGTCATAGGCCGGCACCACGCCGGAAGGCAGCTTCTGCCGGATCACCTCGTAATCGACGTCGGCCGTCATGTTGGTGATGACGGCACGCTTCGGCTTGAAGCGCTCGATCCAGGACAGCGCGTCGTCGATGCTGAAATGGCTGACATGCGGGGTGTAGCGCAGGCCGTCGACGATCCAGAGATCGAGGTTTTCCAAGGCCCCCCAACTCTCGCGCGGGATGTCGTTGAGATCGGGCGTGTAGGCCGCGTTGCCGATTCGATAGCCCAGCGCCGGAATGTTGCCGTGCTGGACCAGGAAGGCGGTCATGGTCACGTCCCCGCCCTTGCCGCCGATAATCTGACTCCCGCCCGCCTCGATCGAATGCCGGTTGAGGATCGGCGGATAGTCGCTGCCCTCCGGCGAGATGAAGCAGTAGGAGAACCGCGCCATGATGTCCTTGGCGGTCGACTGATTGAAATAGACCGGAATGCGCTTGCGCATGTGGATCACGACCGAGCGCAGATCGTCCATGCCGTGGGTCTGGTCGGCATGTTCATGCGTCAGGAACACTGCGTCGATATGATCGACATCGGTCGAGATCAACTGCTCGCGCAGGTCCGGCGAGGTGTCGATCACGATGCGCGTGGTGCCGTGGTGTGATGTCTGCTCGACCAGCAGCGAGCAACGGCGGCGGCGGTTCTTGGGATTGTTGGGGTCGCAAGCGCCCCAGCCGAGGGCCGGACGCGGCACGCCGGCGGAGGAGCCGCAGCCCAGGATCGTCAGCGTCAGCGTCATGCGATTCAGAACCTCAAGCTTTCACCTTGGAGAACAGGCGGAAGAAGTTTTCGCTGGTCTGGTGTGAAATCTCTTCGAGCGACACGCCGCGCGTCTCGGCCAGTACCTTGGCGACCTCGACCACATAGGCAGGCTCGTTGCGCTTGCCCCGGAACTTGCCCGGCGCAAGGTAGGGCGAGTCTGTTTCAACCAGAATACGGTCGGACGGCAGTTCGGCCGCAAGCGCACGCAAGGCATCCGACTTCTTGAAGGTCAGGATGCCCGTAAAGCCGATATAGAGGCCGAGCGACACCGCCTTCAGCGCCAGCTCGCGCCCGCCGGTATAACAATGCAGCACCGCGCGAAACGACCCCTTCGCCGCCTCCTCTTCCAGGATGCGGGCGCAATCCTCGTCGGCTTCGCGGGTGTGGATCACCAGCGGCAGGCCGGTGACGCGGGCCGCGGCGATGTGGGCACGAAAACCCCTCGCCTGTGCCTCCGGCGAGCCGTCGTCGTAGAAATAGTCGAGCCCGGCTTCGCCGAGTGCGACGACCTTCGGATGCTGCGTCAGCGCGATCAGCTCGTCCGGCGAAATGCCGTCCTCCTCGTCCGCATTGTGCGGATGGGTACCGACCGAACAATAGACGTCGTCGTAGCGCCCGGCGATGGCGAGAAGCTGATCGAGCTTTCGCACCCGCGTCGAGATCGTGACCATGCGGCCGATCCCGGCCGCGCGGGCACGAGACACGATCCCGTCGAGATCCTCCGCAAAGTCCGGAAAATCCAGATGGCAGTGACTGTCGACCAGCATCGTGCGAACGCCTCAGGCCGCCGGCTCGATGTAGCGCGGGAACGCCGGCGTCGGCGCCGGCAGTGTCGAGCCGGGCGCGATCCGCCTGGCACCACCAAGCATCGCAAAGTCGCGCTCGCCTGCGGGAATGCCAAGGCTGTCGAGCAGCAAGCTCGATGCGGTCGGCATCGCCGGCTGGGCCAGGATCGCGATCTGGCGCACGACTTCGGCGGTGACATACAGCACCGTCTTCTGCCGCGCCGGGTCGGTCTTGGCCAGCGCCCACGGCGCCTCGCCCGCAAAATAGCGGTTGGCTTCCGCGACCACCGCCCACACGGCGTTGAGCCATTGATGGATCTGCTGCGTCGACATCGCTTCGCGGCCGGCCGCGATCATGCCGTCGGCCATCGCCAGGATCGCCTTGTCGTTGTCGCTGAACTCGCCGGGCTCGGGCAACACGCCGCCGAGCTGTTTGGCGATCATCGACAGCGAGCGCTGCGCGAGATTGCCGAGATCGTTGGCGAGATCGGCATTGATGCGCGCGACGATGGCTTCATGGTTGTAGTTGCCATCCTGGCCGAACGGCACCTCGCGCAGGAAGAAATAGCGCATCTGGTCGACGCCATACTGGTCGGCGAGGTTGAAGGGATCGACGACGTTGCCGACCGACTTCGACATCTTCTCGCCCCTGTTGAACAGGAAGCCGTGAGCATAGACCCGCTTCTGCACGGGAATGCCGGCCGACATCAGGAATGCGGGCCAGTACACGGCGTGGAAGCGGATGATGTCCTTGCCGATGATGTGCACGTCGGCCGGCCAGTAGCGCCAGTTCTGGTCGCTCTCGTCGGGGAAGCCGACGCCGGTGATGTAGTTGGTCAGCGCATCGACCCAGACATACATCACGTGCTCTTCGTCGCCGGGCACCTTGACGCCCCAGTCGAACGTGGTGCGCGAGATCGAGAGATCGCGCAGGCCACCCTTGACGAAGCTCACCACCTCGTTCTTGCGGGAGTCCGGTCCGATGAAATCAGGGCGATCCGTGTAGAGCTTGAGCAGCTTGTCCTGATAGGCCGAGAGGCGGAAGAAATAGCTCTTCTCCTCGACCCATTCGACCGGCGTGCCCTGCGGTCCCAGCCGCACGCCGTCGTCGTTCAGGCGCGTCTCGTCCTCGGCGTAGTAGGCCTCGTCGCGCACGGAGTACCAGCCGGAATAGGTATCGGCATAGATGTCGCCGTTCGCCTCCATGCGACGCCAGATCTCCTGGGTCGAGCGATGGTGCTGCTCTTCGGTGGTACGGATGAAACGGTCGAACGACACGTTGAGCCGCTCGTCCATCTCCTTGAAGCGGGCGGCGTTGCGGGTCGCGAGCGCGGCGGGCGTCAGGCCCTCGTTCTGTGCGGTCTGGACCATCTTCAGGCCGTGCTCGTCGGTGCCGGTCAGGAAGAACACGTCCTTGCCGTCGAGCCGCGCAAAGCGCGCCAGCACATCGGTGGCGATCGCCTCATAGGCGTGACCGATATGCGGAACGCCGTTGGGATAGGCGATGGCGGTGGTGATGTAGAAAACGTTGTCGCGCGCGGGCGCCGCTACGGGCGCGGCCGCCTTCGGCGCAGCCACCGGCTTCGGCGCAGGCGGCGCCTTCGGTTTCGACACTTTGGGCTTCACAGTCTTTGGCGGTGTGGCGACAGGCGCCGGCGCGGCGACCGGAGCGGACATCACGGCGGGCGCGCTCGCCCTCGCCTTCTTGGCCACCTTCTTCGCCGGAGCCTTGGCGGGCTTCTTGGCAGCTTGCTTTGTCACGGCTTTCTTGGCGACGACCTGCTTCTTCGAAGCCTTCTTGCCGACCTTCTTTGCCGTCTTCGTCGCGCCCTTCTTCACGCCCTTCTTGGCGGCCGCCTTCTTGGTCTTCTTGACCTTCTTGGCAGCTTTGCGCGCGAGCGCCTTCACAGCCTTCTTCGCGGCCTTCTTGGAAGCCTTCTTCTTGCTGCTCTTGCCCTTGGCGGTTTTCTTAGCTCGTGTTGCCACGACGAATTCCTTTACCGGCTTCTCGAAATTTGGAAACGAATTTGGGTTCGGTTATTGTTCTGAGCATGGTCTTCTCGGAAAACCTGCACACTTTTCCGGATCATGCTCTAGCGCGTTGCGTCCGCCAGCCAGCCGAACACCGAGAAAACCAAGGGCTTTCGCTCCAGATTATAGGTTTCGGTGTCGCGCGCGGCGCGGACGATCTTTTCCCATACCTCAGCTAGGCGCGCAAGGCGCGGCAGGTTCTGGTTGGCATTGGCCTCGTCGGAATGGAGGCGTTCCGCGATCCAGCGATCGATGCCGTCGATGAAGGCCGCAAGCGCGACGCGGTCGCTGGTGCCAAGGGATTCGCCGAGCGTATGCAATTCGCGCGGATCCACTTGCGGCAGACGTGAAAGCAGCGCCGCCGTGCGCTGCTGGAGCTTCAGCGCATCACCGCCGAGCAGGGTCAGTGCCCGTGCGACGCTGCCTTCGGAGGCCTCCGCGGCCTCGCGCAAAGCCAGATCGGTCGGAGCGAGATCGGCGGCCGTGGCGGCTGCGCGAATGACCTCGTCGGTCGTCAGCGACCGCAAACGCAGCTTGCGGCAACGCGACTGAATCGTGGCGAGCACCCGCGCGGGCGCGTGGCTGACAAGCAGGAACAGCGATCGCTGCGGCGGTTCCTCGAGGATTTTCAGCAGCGCGTTCGCCGCGTTGGGATTGAGCTCGTCGACCGTATCGACGATGCAGACGCGCCAGCCTTCTGCCGCCGCCGTCGAGCCGAAGAACGAGATCGTCTCACGTGTCTCGTCCACGGTAATGACAGTGCGCATCACGCCGCGGTCGTTCGCGGTCCGCTCCAGTGTCAGCAAGCCGCCATGCGAGCTTGCCGCCACCTGCCGCGCCACAGTGTCATCTGCATCGATCGCGAGGTCCTCGGCGCTCTGCACGGCAGGCGACAGCGGCTGGCCGTGGGCGAGCACGAAGCGCGCCATGCGATAGGCCAGCGTTGCCTTGCCGATTCCTTGCGGTCCGCCGATCAACCAGGCATGCGGGATCCGCCCGCTGCGGTAGGCGGTCAGCAGCGCGATCTCGGCCTCGCGATGGCCGAACAGAAGGCTTGTCTCGCGCGGATGCGGAATGGCGGATTCACGCTCGACCTGACGCGGGCTCATACTGAGACCACCGATGCAGGCGTCGGCAGGAGACGGTCGCGTAGCGCGGTCCAGACCCGTCCGGCTACCGTGTCAGGATCGGAATTGGCGTCAATCAGCACGCAGCGCGCAGGCTCGTCCGAGGCGATCTTGCGATAGGCCTCGCGCAGACCCTGGTGGAAGGTGAGCTTCTCGCCCTCGAACCTGTCGGGCGTGCCGCTGCCGCGCCGCGCCGCTGCGCGTGCCAAACCAATCTCGACCGGCAAGTCGAGGATGATGGTGAGGTCCGGCTTGAGATCGCCAATCGTGACCCGCTGCATGGCATTGATCAACCCGGCGGGCACGCTGCCGAGGCTGCCCTGATAGGCCCGCGTCGAGTCGGCGAAGCGGTCGCAGAGGACCCAAACGCCCTGCTTGAGCGCGGGCTCGATCACGGTACGGACATGGTCGTCGCGGGCGGCCGCGAATAGCAGCGTCTCGGCTTCGGGACCAAGCAGCTTGCCCATGCCTGACAGCACCAGATGGCGCATGATCTCGGCACCCGGCGAGCCACCAGGCTCCCGCGTGACGATGGTGCGGAGCCTCGCCGCACCGAGGCGGTCGGCGAGCTTCTTGATCTGGGTCGATTTGCCGGTCCCCTCGCCGCCCTCAAAGGTGATGAAGCGTCCGCGTCCGGACGGACGCTGTCCCGTGCTCTCACTCATGATCAGAGCTTCTCGGCGCCCGCGCGGAACATGCCGATCACGAGCTCGCTGGCACCATCGATCGCGCGCCGCATGGTCGAGCCGGTACCGATCGCCTCGGCCGCATAGACCGACGTCTCCACCGCGATATTGCCGCTGCGCCAGACCTTGACCACGCCAACCTGCTGGCCGGCCTGGACCGGCGCGCGCACCGGGCCGTTATAGACCACGCGTGCGATCAGCTTGTCGCCGCCGCTCTTGTGCACCATCACCTTCACCGGCTCTTTCGCGACCAGCTTCACCGAGCGGCTCTCGCCACCGAACACCTTGGCGTAGCCGACCTGCTGGTCGGCCGCGATCAGCGTGCGGGTCTCGAAATTACGAAAGCCCCATTCCAGCATCTTCTTGGCTTCGGTGGCGCGATCTTCGATGTCCTCAAGCCCGTTGACGACGACGATCAGTCGCGTGCCGTTCTGCACGGCCGAGCCGACCATGCCGTAGCCGCCTTCCTTGGTGTAGCCGGTCTTCAGGCCGTCGGCGCCCTCCATCGAATTGAGCAGCGGATTGCGGTTGGGTTGGCGGATCTTGTTCCAGGTGAACTCCTTCTCGCCGAACAGTTTGTAGAACTCGGGGAAGTCCAGAATGATGTGCCGGGCGAGCATGCCGAGCTCGCGCACCGTCATCTTGTTGCCGGGATCGGGCAAACCGTTGGAGTTGGCGAAGGTCGACTTGGTCATGCCGAGCTCACGGGCGCGCTTGGTCATGAAATCGGAGGCGAAGATCCGCTCGTTGCCCGCGATGCCTTCGGCGAGCGCGATGCAGGCGTCGTTGCCGCTCTGGATGATCGCGCCATGCAGGAGGTCGTCGACCGAGACCTTGCTGTTGATGGCTGCGAACATGGTCGAGCCGCCGGAGGGCGCGCCGCCCCTGCGCCAGGCGTTCTCGCTGATCCGGTATTCGTCGGTCAGCTTGACGTCGCCCTTTTTGATCGCGTTGAAGACGACTTCCGCGGTCACGAGCTTCATCATGCTGGAGGGGGCGCGGAGCTCGTCGGCGTTCTTCTCGAACAGCACGCTGCCGCTGGAGGCCTCGATCAGGATCGCGGTGGGGGCATCGCCATCGAAGCCGGTATCTTCGGTCTTCTTGGCGCCCTGGACGCTCTGGTTGGCGGCGTAGATCACGCCGCCCCAGCTGAGGCTCACCGCAATAGTCGCCGCGACCAGCCCGCGCGCCAGTGCTCCGGCCGTGAATCCGGTATGACGGAGCGAGATGAGACGAAATGCCATGGCGAAGCCCTGAGAGCGGCGTTCTAACAGCTGGAACCGGTGCGAACAACACGAGGATCGGCGCGTGCCCCGAGATTGCACGATTCTCGTCGCATCCCTATCGTGGCACCTGATATTTCCTGACCAAACCCCTGAAACAAGGCGGAAAAGCGATGTCCACCACCCGGGTGATCAAGGCCAACGGGATCGACCTCTTCATCCGTGAGGCCGGCCAGGGGCCGCTGGTCGTGCTGTGCCATGGCTGGCCGGAATTATCCTATTCCTGGCGACACCAGATCCCGGCGCTCGCCGATGCCGGCTTCCACGTCGTGGCCCCCGACATGCGTGGTTACGGCGAGAGCGCGGCGCCGCCTGACGCGACCGCCTATTCGATCTTCGAACTCGTCGGCGATGTGGTCGGCCTGGTCCAGGCGCTTGGTGCCACCAAGGCGATGGTGGTCGGCCATGACTGGGGCGCGCCGGTCGCCTGGCACTCGGCTCTGTTTCGTCCGGATATCTTCACGGCCGTCGCTGGCCTGAGCGTGCCACCGCCGTTCCGCGGACGCGGCAAGCCGCTCGAACTCCTGCGCCAGGGCGGCATCACCAATTTCTATTGGCAATACTTCCAGGCGCCTGGTGTCGCGGAGGCCGAGTTCGAGCATGACGTCGCCCGCACCATGCGCATCGTGCTCGGCGGCCGCGGGCTTGCCGATCCGAACGCCGCGATGTTCGTGCAGGGGGGCGAGGGCTTTCTCGGTCGCGCCAGCGCAGACGAGCCACTGCCGGCGTGGCTGAGCGAGGACGATCTCGCCCAGTTCACGGAGAGCTTCCGCAAGTCGGGATTCCGCGGCGGGCTGAACTGGTATCGCAATCTCGACCGCAATTGGGAGCTGACCGCGCCCTGGCAGAACGCGCAGATCCAGCAGCCCTCCCTCTTCATCGCTGGTGCGCAGGACGCCGTGATCACCGGCCTGATCGGCGCCAAGCGCGTCAACGAGCTCGAGCGCGTGCTGCCCAATCTCACGCGAAAGCTGATCATCGACGGTGCCGGCCACTGGGTGCAGCAGGAGCGGCCGGACGACGTCAACGCCGCGCTGATCAGATTCCTGCGTGAGGCGACTTCGCGCTAATGCGCGGCCGTCAGTAAAGGCCGCGGCCGGTCAGGATGCTGCGGGCCTCGGATGCCCCGTCATCGGCGGCGGCCGGACCGCTCCCGGCGGCATAGCGGCCGTCCTCGTCATAGGACACCTGGCGCGCATTCTGGAGCGCCCGGCCCCGGCTGCGGCTCGAGGCCGACATTTCCGAGGTCGCGTTGATCGAGGCGACGTCAGTCGAGGTGTTGCCGAGGCTATAGGGCCGCCCCTCCGGCATCGGGACATCGCCACGGATGGCGCCGCGGCTCGACGTCAGCTCCGGAACGAACGGCCGGGCCGAGGCGACCCGGACCATCGAGGGCGACGGCGCCGGAACGCCGGTGCGCAAGGTCGCCATCAGCTGGCGGTCGTCGGAGCCTTCGAGCGGCGCCCGGCCGACATATTCGACGCGAACCCTGGCGACGCCATTACCTTTGAATTCAAGCAGTTCGGCAGCCTTGTTCGAGACGTCGATGAGGCGGTTGCCATGATAGGGCCCGCGGTCATTGACGCGGACGATCAGCGACTTGCCGTTCGAGAGATTGGTCACCCGCGCATAGGACGGCATCGGCAGGGTCGGATGCGCCGCCGTCAGCGAGCCCATGTCGAACACTTCGCCATTGGCGGTCTGGCGGCCATGGAAATCGTCGCCGTACCAGGACGCCATGCCCTCGGCGCGGTAGTTGACGTCCTCCTCCGGCACGTAGGTCCGGCCCGCGACCACATAAGGCTTGCCGACGCGATAGGTGCCGCCGCCCTTGGGGACCGGATCGCCCCAGGCCACGACTCGCGGGCTCGAGGACACGCCGTATTTGGGATCGACCCGGCTGGCGAACTTGTTGGACGAGGCGCAATTGGCGAGCGCTAGGCAGCTGGCGACCACCGCAACACTGCGCGCGGCCCGCACCACCGAATCTGACCGTCGGATCCCCATTCGCCCCAAATACCATTTCGCCGGAGGCGGACCCAACCCGCTTGCCTGCGGGGGCGCCTTCCGGACCCTAAGCTCCGAGGCGGCCCACCACCGTCTCAGAGACGGTAACGATAACGCAACCCGAACACGGCGGAAATGGGGAGCCCACAGCGTTCGCGTCGGGATGGTAAACAGGACGTTCGGCATTCTCCGTTGATCTACGGTGCACGCGGCCCTCGGCGCCACCTCTGATGTGCCACTCCTGCACAAGCTGTTGCGCCAAAAGCTCACTCCACCCCCATTGTCGCCGGCTTCACCGGAATTCTTTTGACTGTGCAAGGCCGCCCGCGTTTTCTCGGCTGCAGGGGCGGGATTGGAATTTAACGATGATCGAGACGGTTTCGGCACTGATGGGTCTGGTAAGCGCAGGTATCTTCCTGGCCCATGCGTTTGAAGGCTACCGCACGAGGGCCTGACGGCACTCGCGCGGTCGACATTGCATCACTTCTTCACAGCGGCTCGTTCGGACAATTTTAATCAATCCGATTGAGCATCGAGGATGAGAGCAGCAGGTGTCCCATGCGCAAACATGACCTCGTATCCGATGGCTTTCTGGCATTGACCGCAGGCGGTCTGGTCCTGCTCTGCTCGAGCCTCGTCGCACTGGCCTTCGGCTAATCCTCAACCAGCGTTTTCGAATTTTCCGACCGCTGCACCATTGCGACGCAGCATGCGTATTGATCCGGGATTGCGACGCTCCCGTTTAGTTGATTGAATTTTCGCGTCGGCGCCTCGACTCATTTTCACGAGGCCATCACCAATGAGGGTGACGCACATGCTAGCCGAGAAATTCTTCCTGGTCCTGGAATCGCTGATCCGTGGCGGCCGGACTTATCCCGACGGAAGCCCCCGGGTCATCAGCACCTCCCCGCACGTCCCGGTGAAGCTGCCGAGCCAGAACTAGCTCACGCCCGCAGCCGTCAGCGCAAGCCCAGCGGCGATCTGCGATAGAGGCCGCCGCGCGCTTCGGTCAGACAGACAAAGCTGCCGTCGAACCCCTGGCCATAGAGCTTCTGGCCCTTGCGGTAGTAGACGCCCTTCCTGAAATCCAGCCACACCACCTTGTCGTCGGGGCAATGGCGCTGGGCCTGATCCTCGTAGCGAAATGGCGTCAGCGGTGTCGCCGATACCGGGGCCGCGCCGGCGTCCAGCATCAGTGCGGCCGCGATCAATATCTTCCCGAGCGCCCAGCCAAAGCTGCGAGACATCTGCCAGCCTCCCGATCCAGACCGCATGATAGCACGGCCGCGTCTTCCGCCGGCCATCTGGGCGGGTTACAGGTGAGCGAGACAATCTCGATGCGTGGATGCGACCTGCATGTCAACTGAACCAGACACCACGACCCGGCCCCGCCCGCCCTCGCCGCGGCTCGGCCTGTTGCCGATGATCATCTTCGGTTCGCGCTGGCTGCAGCTGCCGCTCTATCTCGGGCTGATCGTCGCGCAATGCGTCTATATCGTGCTGTTCCTGAAGGAGCTCTGGCACCTCTCCTCGCATGCGTTCGAGCTCACCGAGCAGGAGATCGTGATGAGCGTGCTGGCGCTGATCGACGTCGTGATGATCTCCAACCTGCTGGTGATGATCATCGTCGGCGGCTACGAGACCTTCGTGTCGCGGCTCGACCTGCAGGGCCATCCCGACGAGCCGGAATGGCTCGGCCACGTCAACGCCAGCGTGCTCAAGATCAAGCTGGCGATGGCGATCATCGGCATCTCCTCGATCGCGCTGCTGCGCACCTTCATCGAGGCCGGCAATCTCGGCTCCAACCGCGCCAGTCTCACCGAGAACGGTGTGATGTGGCAGGTCCTGATCCACATCACCTTCGTGGTCTCGGCGATCGGCATCGCCTTCGTCGACAGGTTCAGCAACACGGCCGCGCGCAAGGACGCCGAGTGAATTGACTATCCGCCAGCCTGGCGCGATGCGGCCTCGAGCTGCGCCAAGGCCTGGTGCAGGCATTCCTGGCACTTCTGCGCGACCTGCTCCCGCGAAATCCCCTTTGGCGCGAGATCGTTCGACACCTTGCGCAGGGTCTCGTTGATGGTCTGGTTGCCCAGATTGTCCGTGACCAGCGCCGTCGCGTAAGCGGCTGCGGCATCGCCGCTGAGCCCGAGCTGGCCCGCGGCCCAGAGCCCGAGCAGCTTGTTGGACCGGGCCGCGGCCTTGAACATGAGCTCCTCGTCGTGGGCGAATTTCGCCTCGAAGCCCTGCTCGCGCTTGTCGAACGTGGTCATGGTCAGCTCCATTGCGTTGCGCTGATGGGATCTGGACTGGGAGCGGATGTCTCCGTCGTTCTCGTCAATTGAGGATGATTTGAATCATCCGACCGAAGGCGCACGCCGTCAAGCCACTGGTCGGCCCAGGCGCAAGCGGCCGCGCGCCCCCGGGTCCTGAACCGGAGGCGCACGGCGAACAGATTTGTGAGATGCCTGACCGATGCGGCCTTGCTTGCCGTCAGGCCTTGTCAGGCCTTGTCGTTAGGCCTTGGCGGCGGCCGCCTCACGAGCCAGCCGCTCGGCTTTCAGCCGTTCGCGATTCTCATAGAATGCCTTCTGCGCGGCCTCATGATCGCGCATGGCCTTCTCCGCTTCGACGCGGCGCGCCGCATCGCGCGCCTGGCGCTGTTCGGGGGTCAAGGGTTTGCGTCGGAAGGAAAGATCTTCTGTCATGGCGAGGTAACGCGGCGGTGAGGAAAAGGTTCCGCGAGAGGTTCCCGTCCCATCAGGCGCCCCCGGCACAGACCTCTGCCAAAAATATCGAAAACAACCCCATGCACAGTAGCCCGCGCATCGCGAATCGACGATGTCCGCGCCCACCTTGCGCATCCCCGCAAAAGCCGTTTGACGCGTCGGGCAAAACAGTGAGATAATACTATTATTCCGAAATCGAATCGCGGACCCCAGCCCGCTTGCGCGATTCGAAATGAGCAGCGACAGCGCGTGTGATCTGACGTACCAGCCGCCCGGGTGAGCTATGGCCTCCACAGCAACCAAGACGCAGACTGCCATTGGCTTCGGCTCGCTCAAAGCTCTCTCGTCGAGGGCGTCATATCTGGAGAACCGAGATGCGCACCACAGTCCTGGCCCTGTTGATCCTTCTGGGATCCCTTCCTGCTGCGCACGCAGAGCGTGATTATCCCTGGTGTGTCGTTGGCGACGATCTCGGCTGGCCCGGCGAGTGCATGTACGAGACCCGGGAGCAATGCATGGCTTCAGCATCCGGACGGTGGGACACGACTTGCGACATCAATCCGCGCGTGAGGTTCAAGCAGCAGGCCCAGCCCGGGACAAAGAAGTTGCAGGAGCGGCGCTGATCGTCGCGACTGCTCCGGCGCTCACTCTCGCCGACGGCGTCAACGCGCCGAGCCTGGCCGCCGACGTAAACTCGCGGAAGACCCGACGGCCGCGCGCGTACCGGCCCTCGGATACTCGTTTTTCCCGACACTTCGTCTGCTGCGTCCCCGGCCGTCGAGCGGGATCACGACGTGGCAAAAGCCAGCTCGTGGCTGCGAGAGATAGGGACGAGCTCAGCACATCAGGATTTCGAGCAAGCGAGAAGCTGCCTATCGTTGTCTCAGCCGCGCCCTGATAGACGCAGCTGCTCCAATCCCTCCTCGATCACGCGAAGGTCCTCGAGTATGGACTCGCGAGACTTCGCCGCGTTGATGCTGGATGTCGTCTGGAGCGGTTCGAGCAACTGGCGCCGAAGCTCTCGCATATTCTCGAGAGCTTGCCGGTTATTCGAGCGCACGTAAGCAGAAACGATCATTTTTAGACTTGCGGCCAACGGGTAGCTCCAAATCAAAATTCTAAAATGAGTTGTATCCTAATCCGTCCGAGGCACCCCTAAAGGTCCGGAATTCTCATGGAATTCAATGAGCAATTGGGCTCAAGGTTCCCTTGGGCCGGGCCGCGGGGATGTATGCGGCTTGCGCTTGGGGTCGAGGGCCCGCCCGATAGCCAGCCAAAGGGCGGAGCTCTCCCTCATGACCTCCCACAAAGGTTAAGCAATTCAGAGATTCTCTCGCGGCCCGGCGGAATTAATTTGAAGATTGCCTAATTTTCCCGGTAGAATTTTTGGTACCGGGGCTGGCAGCATATTTCACTTGAATCTTTTCACCCGGCATTTTTGAGACGGCATGGGCCGCAGCGGATCATCGCTGCGGCCTTCGTCTTGAGCCCCCGAGGATAACGGCTCGGTGAACGAAGCCATTTATCGCTCCCTCGAAGCAGCCTGGAAACAATCAGGGCTCAGCCTGTCCGCATTAGAACGAGGGGAATTCAGATGATTGCTCTCAAAGTTATTGCTCTGGCGCTTGGGCTCGGGATTGCTTTGTCGATCTATTCGGGTGACCTCGGCTCGGATGTCGTTCTCGCCATCGTCGCTTGCCTCTCGTAGGGAGCGCGAACCGGTCGCGAACGAACCCGGGATCGTCCGAACTGTCGATGCTGGTCCTTTCGTAGGGGGTATGGAGCCGCCTCGTTGCCGCCGGTGCGGCAATGTTCCCGGTCGGCTCGGCGTCGATCGACCAGCGTCGGATCGGCAACAGGCGGCCTCCGATAAAGGTCACACATGCTGTCCCTGTCAGATGCGCTGCCAGCGAATCTGCAACAGTTCTCCCGGTTCCCCAAGTGAAACCAACGATTTACGTTGCGTCGAAAGCACGGGCGATTAGCATAGCGGATGCCGGGGCTGGCATTTCAATTCCGAACAATCATTGCAACCGGCAGGGGGGCCGCCATTGCGCGGCCCCCTTCTTTTGGGCCTCCGCAGGCCCAGTCCCGCCTGCCCGGGACTTATCCGGACCTGGCCCTTTTGCTTGACCTCGCCCAGCCGTACCCGCAGCTTCAGCCCTTCGGACCGAACAGACCGCCGGCGGCCTTCATCGCCGACTCGCCCATGGTCCGGGTCTGCTCGGTGAGCGCGCGCATCTGGTCCTGGAAGAAGTCGGCCTGGAGCTTGAGCGCGTCCGGCACATCCTTGGCATGGATCAGCTTGTCGCCGAGATCGAAGGTCGCGTTGACGTTGCGTTGCATGACGCTGCAAAACTCCTTCGCCTGGCTCGCAATCGGCAGTGGTGAAGAGCTCAGGGCTTTCTCCAGCAGCTCGAAATAATTCGAGTTGGCCTTGCGCACGCGATCGAGTGCGTCGGTCATTGTCGCACGCACGCCTTCAACGGATACGTTGATCTCAGCCATGACGTCTCTCCTTTCAGGAG
Source organism: Bradyrhizobium sp. CCGUVB4N (assembly GCF_024199945.1). GTDB lineage: Bacteria > Pseudomonadota > Alphaproteobacteria > Rhizobiales > Xanthobacteraceae > Bradyrhizobium. Next base: position 4,965,348 of record NZ_JANADP010000001.1, read on the forward strand.
TTCGTGGTTACGCGGCAAGTCTTCCGAACCAGGCGCCGACGGTCTGATCGATGATACGGTCGAACAGCGCCTGGATATCCGTCCAGGCCTTCACGGAAGCGTGCAACGGCGTTCGGCGCCGTACCAAGCATCGACATCTCACCCGCGAACGGCACGAAGCCTTGACGCAGATCAAAGCTGCGAGGCCGCTCGCGCCCACCATCAATCCGGTCACCTGCGCCCGCCGACCGGAGCTCCGACCATGAAGGCCGTTTCCGTCGAAGAAGCCGTCGCGATGATCCCGGCCGGCGCGAGCATCATGGTCGGCGGCTTCATGGGCGTCGGCACGCCGGAGCGGCTGCTCAACGAGCTCGTGCGGCAGAACAAGACCGGCTTGTCGCTGATCTGCAACGACGCCGCCACGCCGGGCAAGGGCGTCGGCAAGCTCTTTGACGCCGGGCAGGTCTCGAAGCTGACGGCCACCCATATCGGGCTCAATCCAAAGGCGCAGCAGCAGATGCTGGCAAACCAGATCGCCGTGGAGCTCGTGCCGCAAGGCACCTTCGTCGAGCGCATCCGGGCCGGCGGCTGCGGCCTCGGCGGCGTCCTCACGCCGACCGGCGTCGGTACGCTCGTTGCGGAAGGCAAGCGCCAGATCGAGGTCGACGGCAAGCCGTTTCTCCTGGAGACCGCCATCCGCGCCCAGTACGCGCTGATCCACGCCTTCCTCGCCGACTATCTCGGCAACCTCACCTACGTGCTGACGGCGCGCAATTTCAATCCGATCATGGCGATGGCGGCAGACACCGTCATCGTCACCGCGGAGCACATCGTCCCGGTCGGCGTGATCGCGCCTGATCACGTCGTCACGCCGGCGCCGCTCGTCGACTACCTCATTACGAACGGGTGAGATCATGGATCCGCAGATCATCATCGCCCGTCGCGTCGCCCAGGAGCTGAAGAGCGGCAATCTCGTCAATCTCGGCATCGGCATTCCGACCCTTGTCGCCAACTACGTCGCGGCCGATCTCAAGGTGTTCTTCCAGTCGGAGAACGGCCTGATCGGCACCGGCCCCATCCCGGAGCATGGCATGGCCCACCCCCTGCTCACCGACGCCGGCGGCCGTCCGATCAGCGCACTGCCGGGTGCGGCGACCTTCGACAGCGCGATGTCGTTCGGGCTGATCCGCGGCGGTCATGTCGACGTCACCGTACTAGGCGGTCTCCAGGTCGATGCACACGGCCTGCTCGCCAACTGGATGATCCCCGGCAAGATGGTCCCGGGCATGGGCGGCGCGATGGACCTCGTCAGCGGCGCCAAGCGCGTCATCATCGCCATGCAGCACGCCGCCAAGGGCAAGTCGAAAATCGTCGCCAAATGCACCCTGCCCCTGACCTCGGCGCGGCCGGTGAGCCTGGTCGTCACCGACATGGCCGTGATCGGCTTCCCCGACGGAAAGGCGACGCTGCTGGAGACCGCCCCCGGTGTCAGCGTCGGCGAGGTCATGGCGGTCACGGAGGCCGAGCTCGCCGTCCCCGACAACGTCCCCGAAATGAAGCTCTGATCAGGGGACCGTCATGCGGATATTCAGCGACCTCAACGAGATCAAATCCGCGGTCGGTACGGAGATCCCCGACGGCTTGCGCGTGAACGACCATCTCGTGATCGAGATCGAAGACGGCAAGAAGCCCGCCTGCATCGCCGAGCCGATCGCCCTGCACTGTCGTTGACGGACGCGACGCTCAATCGATGATGTGATATCCGCCGTCGATATAGAGCACGCTGCCGGTGATCAGCTTGGCGCCATCGAGCGCCAGGAACGCGGTCGCATTGCCGACATCGTCGATACTGACGAGGCTGCGCGCCGGCGCCTTCGATTGCGCCTTGTCCATGAGCTCGTCGAACTCCGGAATGCCCGACGCCGCACGCGTCGCCAGCGGCCCCGGCGAAATCGCGTGCACGCGGATCCCCTTCGGTCCGAGCTCGGCGGCGGCATAGCGGACGGCCGCCTCGAGCGCCGCCTTTGCGACGCCCATGATGTTGTAATTGTCCACCACCATCTGGCTGCCGTAATAGGTCATGGTGAACATCGTGCCGCCGTTCTTCATCAAGGGCTCGGCCAGATGAGCCATCCGCAGGAACGACCAGCACGACACGTCCATGGTCTTCAGGAAGCCGTCGCGGCCGACGTCCACGACACGGCCGTGCAGCGCCTCCTTGGGCGAGAACGCGATCGAGTGCAGCAGGAAATCGAGCTGCCCCCATTCCTTCGCGATGCGCTCGAAGACCGCCTCGGTCTGGCCTTCGACCATCACGTCCAGCGGCATGAAGATCGGCGCCTCCAGCGCCTGCGCCAGCGGCTCGACGTGCTTCCTGGCGCGGTCGTTCAGATAGGTCACTGCGAGATCGGCGCCGAGCGCGCGAAAAGCGCGCGCGCAGCCCCAGGCGATCGACTGGTCGTTGGCGATGCCGACAACCAGGCCCTTCTTGCCCTTGAGGGCCACCTTGCTCTCGGGGAATACGGGGATCATGACACCCTCTCAGGTCGTGTGTTGTGGAATTGACCGTTCATCAGCATCGACAATGTGTGCTGCGCGATCATCAACTCCTCGTCGGTCGGAACGACATAGACGGGGATCAGGCTGTTGGCCCGCGAGATCCGCCGGGAATGGCGGGCGTTCTCGCCCGCATCGAGCGCGACACCGAGCCATCCGAGCTGTTCTGCGATGCGTGCGCGGATCGATGCGGAATTCTCACCAATCCCGGCGGTGAAGACGAAGGCGTCGAGCCCCTGCAGGGCCGCCGCCAGCATGCCGGCGTTGAGGCCGATCCGATAGACGAAATAGTCGATCGCCAACCTCGCCTGCGGATTTGCGCTGGCTTCCAGTTCCCGCATGTCGTTGCTGACGCCGGACAGGCCTTTCAAGCCGCATTCGCGATAGAGAAAGTCCTGGGCCTGCGCGGGCGTCATGCCCTTCTCGGACATCAGATAGAGCACCACGCCCGGATCGATTTGTCCGGGACGCGTGCCCATCGGCAGGCCGTCGAGCGCGGTAAAGCCCATCGTGCTCTCGATGCTGCGCCCATCCTTGATCGCGCACATCGAGGCGCCGCTGCCGAGATGGGCAACGATCACGCGTCGCCTGGCGATGTCGGGCGCGACGCTCGGCAGGGTCCGTGCGATGTATTCATACGACAGCCCGTGAAAACCGTAGCGCCTCACCCCCTCGGCATGAAGCTGATGCGGGATGGCATAGTGATCGGCAACCACACCATGCGTGCGGTGAAAAGCGGTATCGAAGCATGCCACCTGCGGAAGCGCCGGGAAGTTCGCCAGCAGCGAGCGGATCGGCGCGAGATTGTGCGGCTGATGCAGTGGCGCCAGCGTCACGAAACGTTCGAGGCGGGACACGACGCCGTGGTCGATCAGGACCGGCCGCGAAAAGTCCGGGCCACCATGGACGACACGATGGCCGACCGCGATCGGCGTGACATGGAGCTCATCCCGCAGCCAGTTGCCGGCGACGGCCATTGCGGTCGGGACATCAGGCACAGCCTCGATGGGATAGGCGCGATCGGCCAGCGGATCACCGCTCGCGCCGCTGGCCCGCAGGCGCGGCCGGCTGCCGATGCCGTCCATCTGTCCCTTGATCTGGCGGCGAAGCGCACCGTCGCCTTCGACCGAATAGACCTGGAACTTGACACTGGAAGAGCCGGCATTGACGACCAGGATCGTATCCATGGCGGTCACGCCGCGACTGTCGGCGCCTTCCGGCGCCGGGCGTGAGCGTAGAGCGCGGCGACCGCGCATGAGGCCATCCGCGCCCGCGGCGAATCCGCCCGCGAGGTCAGGACGACGGGTACCCGGGCGCCGAGCACGATGCCGGCGCCGTCGGCCTTGGCAAAATAGGCGAGGTTCTTGGCCAGCATGTTGCCGGACTCGAGATCCGGAACCATCAGGATCTGGGCGCGCCCGGCGACCTCGGATGTGATGCCCTTGATCCGCGCCGCTTCGGGATCAATGGCGTTGTCGAAGGCCAGCGGGCCATCAAGCACGCCGCCGGTGATCTGGCCGCGGTCGGCCATCTTGCAGAGAGCGGCTGCTTCGATGGTGGAGGGAATCTTCGAGGTGACCGTTTCGACCGCCGACAGGATCGCCACCCGCGGCAATTTGCCGAAGCCAGCCTGGTTATAGAGATCGATCGCGTTCTGGATGATGTCGCGCTTGGCGTCGAGGTCGGGAAAGATGTTGATCGCGGCATCCGTCACGAAGATGGTCTCGGCATAGGCCGGCACGTCCATCACGAAGACATGGCTGATGCGGCGGTCGGTGCGCAGGCCTCCGGTCTTGGCCGTGACGGCGCGCATCAGTTCGTCGGTGTGGAGGCTGCCCTTCATCAACAGCTCACCCCTGGCGGAATGAATCAGCTCGACGCCCTTGGCGGCAGCGTCGTCGCTATGCGCGGCATCGACGATCTCGAATCCGGACACGTCCAGATCGAATTTCGCCGCGGTGTCCCTGATCCTCTTTGCGGGGCCGACCAGGATCGGCCGGATGATGCCCGCGCTCGCGCTGTCGACGGCCCCGCGCAGCGAGGTCTCGTCGCAGGGGTGGACGACGACGGTCGGCGTGGGTGGCGCGGCCCGGGCCGCGGCGATCAGGCGGTCATATTTGCTGCCGGACTGGGTTTGCGTCGCATCGGCTGACATCCTGTCACTCCCGCTTGCGCCAATGCGCGCTATGACGCTTTTGCTTTGGGGTCGAAAGGGGCGACGTTCGACGTCCACTCTCCTTCCCCGTCCAGTCCGAACAGCCCAGCGACCCGCCGCAGACGGTTCGCACGCTCGCCGCTGATGTCCTCGCTCGCCGACAGCACCTCGCGCATCGCAGCGAACGCCGCGCGCTTCTGATTGAGATCGTTCGGCAGCATATTGGGAATAGCGCCAAGCGCCGCGTCCCGGTCCAGCAGCAGCATGAAGAATTGCTCGCGCACCAGCGTCTTGAACGCCTGCAGCGTCATCCGATCGCCGGGATGATCGCGCCGGATCTGGCGCAGCGCCTCGATGCTCCGCTCGTCCACCATGCCGCGTGCCGAGCCGACATAGAGCAGTGCGCGGATGGCCGCCTCGCGAAGGCCGCCCTCTCCCATCCGGGACTTCAACTCGGCGATCCGCTTGTCGAGCATGGCGCGGTGCTCCGCCGACATCTCGCGCAGGCGCGACGGCGCGGAATTCGGATCCACGCCGACCGCGGCCTGCAGCGCCGGCGATCCGTAGACGTTGAGGAAGATCGTCTCGCTCAGCGCTTCCTGCGCATCACGCCAGCTATCCAGCGCGTGGACAATCTGCTTCGAGAACTGCTCCTGGAATGCCAGGAACGGATTGTCCTTCGAGACCGGCCTGCGATTGTCCTCGACGCGATCAGCCGCCGACTTGATGGCGGCCATCCAGGGGTTCTTGGTGCTGAAGGCTTCGTATTGCATCCGGAGCGGATGCATGTTGCGCGCCCAGTCCGCCACCTGGGGCGTGACCATCTTCTTGAGCCATGGCTGCACGAACTTCTGATAGGCCGCGAGATTGAGCTCCGAGACGCGCTTCGCCGCCGCGAACCGCCGCTCGTCTTCGGGCGAATTTCCGCCCATCGCGCGAATATCATCCAGCGTCCGCGCCTCGCAACGCATCACCCACTGCCCGGCAGCCAGATCGGCATTGCGAGTGTCGGAGCCCCTCGCCTGGAATGTGGCTTCGTACAGCCCGGGCGGCAGCACGTCGATCAGGTCGATATTGCTGGAAAACTCCGCATGCTCCTTCTTCGCGACGCCGCCGGAGACGAAGATGCCGAGATGGCCGATGCTCTCGTGAACGGTGTAGACGATGGTCTGGCCATAGGCCCTGATCTCGTCGACATCGGCGTAACAATCGAGGATCCAGTCCAGCGCCTGCTGCGGCGGAGTGACGTTGTCACCCTTGGAGCAGAACACCACGATCGGCGAGCGGATGTTGCGCAGGTCGACTTTCTGACCGTCGGACATCTCGATCCGGCCGGCGGCGAGATTGTTGCCGATGAACAGTTCGTCGACGATGAACTGGATTTCTTCGGCATTGAGATTGACGTGTCCGCCCCACCAGCGCTCGAAATCGAGATAGCGCTCGGCCTCGGTGTCGACCTTGGAATAGACGTTGTACTGCTTGGTCCAGAGCGTGTTCGACGGATTCTGGTTCTCGAAGTTTTGCACCAGCCAGGCGCCGTCGAACTTGCCGGCGCCGAGATCGCTCGTCATCGCCGTGAGCCAGCTGCCGCCCAGCAGTCCGCCGGAATAGCGCATCGGATATTTGCCGTGCACGCCGGCCCAATAGGCAAGCGGTGCGCCGGCGATGATCAGCGGCCCGAACAGTTCCGGCCGCAGCGACGCCAGAATCATGACGGCCCAGCCGGCCTGGCAGTTGCCGATCACGCAGGGCTTGCCGTCGGCGTCGGGATGGCGGCTGATGACCGTCTCGATGAATTTCGCCTCCGCGCGCGCGATGCGCTCGATGGTCTGGCCCGGCACCGGCTCGGGCAGGAACCCTATGAAATAGCAGGGATGGCCAGCCTTCATCGCGACGCCGATCTCGCTGTCCGCCTTGAAGCCGCCGATGCCGGGACCATGACCGGCCCGCGGGTCGACCACGACAAACGGCCGTCGGCTCATGTCGATCTCGACATCCTTCGGCGGAATGATGCGCACCAGCGCGTAGTTGACCGGCTCCTCCAGCGAGCGGCCATCCGTGATCAATTCGGCAGCATATTGCAGCACATGCGGTGCAGTCTGCGCGACGTGCTCGCGATACTGGTCGCCGCGCTGGCGCATGATGTCGAGAAACAGGACGCTGCGTTGTCCCGCATCGACCATGTATTCAACGGCCGAGGCGACCAGCCCCGACATCGGACCATCAGGCAGCTTTGGGATTTCCGTCGCCATGTTCGACCTCGTCGTCACGCGAGGTCATTCAAGAGGGCCGGCTATTGCCGTCGTTGATATAGGTCAACGGTCGGCGACGGCGTGCGCGTCAATCGAGATCAACATCGCCCGATTCCTCGACCGCGCAAGAGAGCGACAAGAGAGCGACGCGAGAGCCAAATGTCCGATGCCGCAAATTTCATCCGTCGCGAGACGCTGTGCGACGGACGATTGATCGAAATCAGGGCACTTCGCCCCGACGACGAACTCGACATGCTCGCTGCGCTCGAAGAAACCAGCGCACAATCGCTCCAGCGCCGCTTCTTTGTGACGAAACGCCATTTTTCCGAACGGGAGCGCGCTTTCTTCATGGAACCCGACTTCAGGAGCCATGTGGCACTCGTCGCGTGCACGGACGACGCGGGCCGCAGCACGATCATCGGCGGTGGCCGCTATGTCATGTCCGAGCCTGGACGGGCCGAGACGGCTTTCGTCGTGATCGATGCCTGGCAAGGGTGCGGAATTGGCGGGCTGCTGACGGGCCGCCTGATCGCTATCGCCCGCGAGGCTGGATTGACGGAGTTGACCGCGGAGGTGCTGTCAGACAACGCGGCGATGCTCCGCGTCTGCAAAAAATTTGGATTCACGCCAGCAACGACCTGCGAGCCCGGCGTCATTCACATGACATTGAAGCTGACCTAGCATGTCGGCGAGAAACGAGCTGGTGGCCGACTGGGTGTCCTGTGATTCATTCGCTGGTGGCTGGAACCAGGACGCTACCGATCCAGTTGTGAGGTGTTGTCTTATTGTTGCGTAGTCCAACCATGTCGTCGTTATCCAACCATCAGTCTTGGACACTTTCACAGGCTTCCAAGACGGTCTTGGTCTTGCTCGCGATCTATTTCCCGGTCGCGGTATATCTGCACTACAGCTACGTCCCGAAACCCGACCCGCCGAAGGCCGCGACGCTGGCCGGCCCGTTCCGCAAGCTCGATAACAAAGCTTATCAAGCCCTGATGCCGGGGCTCGACGGGCTCGCGGATTTTGATAGCGCGCCGACCCGGTCGACAGTCACGGTATTCGAAAACGGACGGCAGCTCGGTCCGGCGCATAGTCTCAAGACAATCGCCGACGGCAGCTATTCACATCGGCGCGGCAGCGGCATCATCTTCTCGGCCAGCGACAACAGCGACCCCAACACCAACGGGCGAACCTATTCGCTGACATGGCAATGAGCGCTTATCGCGGTTGTCTGGCAGAGCTGCGGCGGTCGCGGCGCCGATGTTCGGCCTGCCTTTAGAAAGGGAAAGGCCGCAGAGTGGTTCCAGCCCCTCCTGCGGCCATCCCGGGCAACTCGAAATTGCTTAGTACTCAAATCTCGCCGGTGTTCTCACAGTAGAACACCCCGTTCCGAAAATGGATTCCGTAAAACTACCGGAGTCCGCCATTCCCAGGATTGCACCTCAAGCGCGAACATGGCACGGCTCGTTTGCCAGCCCCCAAGCTCCCGGCAGCCGATCCAATTGCGGATTTGAGCGCCGGGAGTGCCAGCGCTCCCCGATCCATCGCCGCGAGACAACGAGGCCCACGAGGTCGCCAAGGAATATGCGGACGATCAGCGGGCCGTGGGCGGACTCCTGAGCTTTGACCTGTCAGCACGAAAGGCAGTGGCCTCCAACGCAGCATCGATTGTCGTGAAGCTCGTTCGAGGAAGCGGTGCCGCCTTGGGCGCGAACAATTTCGATGCTCTTGTGATTAACCACAAGCGACTAGCACAGCTGGCGCATTCGTAGAGTTTTAGCTCGAAGCCTTCAGCCACCGGAAAAAGTGCCTTGAGCACTCTGGGTTGGCAGCAAACTATGCATCCAGCTTCGCCGTGCACGCTAGTCCCCATAGAAGCAATTCCGGCTTCAACGAAGAGACCTGAGTCGAGAATGCGAGACAATGGCGCGGTGTAGAGTATTGCGATGCGTGCTCAAACGGCCACATTGTTTGCCGATTTCCGATAATCGCGACGCCAGCTTCACACAAGCTAGCCCGTCGTTACCGGTTGAACTTAATCGAATAATCGAATCTGCGGTTGCTTGCCGATTCCGCTCAAAGGCGTACGCTTCAACTGATTTGCAAACACGGAGGCACCGCATGACTGCAGTCCTCGTTTTCAAAGTCGCTATCGTTGGATTGAGTGTTTTTTCGACGGCTCTTGTTTATTCACTGATTCAAAGCTTTTGAAAAAAGACCGCCTCAGTGGGCGGCCCATCTCAATTCATCGTTCGACCGAACACTAACCGTTGAGCCGCTCCGAGGCAGGCTTGTCGCGGACCGAAATCCTATCGCCAAGCGTCCCACGCGCGATCGCTGTTCACGTCGCGAGTGAGCGCGCGAAGCGTCGACTAGGTCGGCTTCACTGTCCTAACCTGACGTCACGTGTGTCATTACGCGACATAAAACGTTGGCACGATCTGTGCTGACTATCCCGGACCGGGTTTTTGCAAACCCACCCGGGGCTGGAAAGCCGCCGCCCGCGATCATTTAAGCGGGCGGCGTTTTTATTCGCGGAAACGAAAGGCCCCAGCCCGGGGCTGGCCGGCTGAGGCCTTTGCGAGCACACGGCGATACGCCGCGCGTCTCGTTGCAACACCATTGTCTCAGATCAAAATGTCCCAATTCGGATTTGCGGGTGTTCAAATTCGGACGGTAGCGCAGGCGTTTCTTTGGCGCACGCCGCGATAGCTACCATCGCAATCCACGATTTTACCGCCCTACGGGCGGTCCCACGGCGGATATGGCCTCCAGGCTTCGAGCAGCGCATCGATGAACGTACGCACTTTCGGCGACAAGTGCCTGCTCGACGGATAGACGGCACGAATTGGCGCACCGTCGGCGTCCACGTCACTAAGGACCGGCACAAGGCGGCCGGCCCGCAGATCATCGCTGACAAGGAATGTTGCGAGCCGCGCGATGCCATAGCCCGCAAGCGTCGCGTCGCGCAGTGCCTCAGCGTTGGTCGCGACGAAACGGCCATTGATCGCGACCACCCGGGCCTGATCGTTCTCGTTGAAACGCCAGTCGACGGACCGACCGCCGTGCACAAAGGCGAGACAACTATGCTTCGCCAATTCATCGATGCTTTTCGGCGTTCCTCTCGCTGCGAGATAGGCCGGCGATGCACACGTCACCAGGCGATGCGGCGCCAGGAACCTGGTCATCAGACGCGAGTCCTCGCTGCTGCCAATCCTGACGGCGAGATCGACGCCCTCGTCGATGAGATCGACGTAGCGATCCCCGAAGGAAGCGCTGACCGAAATCTCCGGCCACTTGCGCATGAACTCGTTGAGGACCGGAAGCACGTGCAACCGGCCGAACGACACGGGTAGATCGAGCCTCAGCCGACCGCGTGGCGCCTGCGAGTGGCTGAGCATCGCCATCTCCGCCTCGTCGAGATCGGCGAGCAGGCGCACGCAGCGCTCGTGAAAGGCCGCCCCCTCCCCGGTCAGCGAAACACTTCGCGTCGTTCGCTGAAGCAACCTGACCCCGAGCCGGTCCTCGAGCCGAACGATGCTCTTGCCGACCGCCGATCGTGACAGGCCGATGCGTTCGGCGGCCGCCGTAAAGCTCTTGGCCTCGGCAACGTGGACGAACACGCTGATGTCCTTCATCCGATCGATCGCCATGCCGCCCTCCTCCCGTTTTTCGCGCATCGCCGATAGCTTGCGCCATTCATTGGGGCATTTCATTCCCGAGTGAAGGGAAATCACCGGATATTGTGGCCCCAAGGCGTCTATTCTAACCTTTTGGAACTGGCGGCTCTACTGTCGGGAGCAAAATTCCCCATCGAAGTCAGAGCAGTAATGATCGGTAACAACGTAAGGCGGCGCGGACCTTCCGTGCCTGCTGCAAAGGGGAAGAGCGCTGTGAAGGCTGTTCGTTATTACGGACGGAAGGACATCCGTGTCGAAACCGTCGATGAGCCCAAAGAGATGGGCGCCAACCAGCTTCTGGTGAAGCCGCTGTGGACCGGCATCTGCGGCACTGATCTTCACGAATACATCGCTGGCCCCATCGTCACCCCTGCTACGCCGCACGTCTTCACTGCGGCGACGCTGCCCCAGATTCTCGGACATGAGTTCTCGGCCGAGGTGCTGGATGTTGGTCGCGAGGTGACGCATGTCCGGCGCGGCGACCGCATCTCCGTACAGCCGCTTGTGATGCCGATGAACGACTACTACAGCCGGCGCGGCCTCAATCACCTCAGCGAAAAGATGGGTTGCGTCGGTCTCAGCTGGGCATGGGGCGGCATGTCCGACCTCGCCGTCATCAACGACTACAACGCGGCAAAGGTGCCCGAGTCCATCAGCGACGAGGAAGCCGCGATGATCGAGCCGGCTGCCGTCGCGCTCTATGCGGTCGACCGCGGCGGCGTACAAGCCGGCAGCACGGTGCTGATCGCGGGGGCCGGCCCGATCGGCGCTCTGACAATCCTGTGCGCGCATGCGGCGGGTGCCGCCAGAATCTATGTGTCCGAACCCAATGCCTCGCGGAGGAGAACGATCGAGAGCTGGGGGATCTGCGCCGGCGTCTACGATCCCAAGACGACGGATGTGGTCGCGCGGGTCAAAGAGCAAACAGAAGAGAATGTCGGCGTCGACATCGCCATCGAGTGCGTCGGCAACGAGAGCGCATTGAACACCTGTGTCGAGGCCGTACGCCGGCGCGGCGTCGTCGTTCAGGCCGGCCTGCATGTCGGCAAGGCCTCCACTGACCCGATGCTCTGGGCGCTGAAGGACATCACCATCGAGGCGACCTGGTGTTACCCCATCACGATGTGGCCACGCATCATCGGGCTCGTCGAGTCCGGCAAGTTGCCGATCTCAAAGATCATCGACGGCCGCATCCGCGCGGAGGACGTCGTGTCGAAGGGCTTCGACGTGCTCACTGCTCCGAGCAACGACAAGCTGAAGATACTCGTGTCCACGCAGCTTGCGGCACCGTCGTGAGACGACGCCGACACCGGAGTTGATCCAGAGCGACGTTCAAGTCGCCACGGTCATTAAAATCAAAGGGGAGGAATATCAATGAGAGCTACCGTCGCGAGTTGCCTGTCACTTGCCTGCCTTGCCTTGGCGACATCAAACGCGGCGCAGGCGCAATATTCCGGTGCGCCACGCACGTTCCTGTTCAACCCGGCGCTCGACGTCTGCATTCGTGACACCGCGAAGTTCAAGAAGGCGCCGCCCTACACCATTGGCTTCTCCAATGCCGGCCTTGGCGACAGTTGGCGCGTGGTTGGCCTGCACTCGCTTCAGAAGGCTGCGCACGACCATGCCGACGTGGTGAAAAAGCTGCTGATCACCGATGCCGGCCATGACGATGCCAAGCAGGTCGCCGACATCCAGGACCTGGTGTCCCGCGGCGTCGATCTCCTGATCGTCAGTGCCAACACCTCGCAGGCGCTCGATCCCGCCGTGACCCAGGCGACCGAACGCGGCATCCCGGTCGTGATGGTGGACCGCCGGGTCGATTCCGACAACTTCGTCACCTTCGTCACCGCCTCCGACGCGATGATGGGGCGCCTGTTCGCACAGTGGATCGTCGAGAAGCTGAACGGCAAGGGCAACGTGATCATCCTCGGAGGCCAGGCCGGCTCCAGCCCCAACGAGAACCGTGTCAAACCGGCGATGCAAGTGTTCTCCGCCTATCCCGGCATCAAGATCCTGGAGACCGTCTACTCCGACTGGAGCCCGGTCAAGGGTAAGCAAGTGATGCAGGCGATGATCGCCAAGTACGGCCACAGCATCAACGCGGTGTTCTCGCCGCACGGATTGCAGGTACCCGGTGCGATCGAGGCCTTCCTCGATGCCGGTTGGAAGGGCAGCGAGATTCCGCCGATCACCTCGGCCGACATGAACGGGCCGATGAAGATGGCCATCAAGAACAAGTTCCCGCTGCTCGACATTGACTATCCGCCCGCGATGATGGGCACGGCTCTCGACGTCGCGCTCAAGGTGCTGTCCGGCGCCTCGGTGCCCTGCGTGTATACGATCAACAGCAACATCGTGCTGACCCACGGCGACGAGACGCCCTCGATCCCGAAGCCCGACATGTATGCCGAACAGCACATCGTTCCTGACGGCCCGGATGACATGCTGGTGTCCGGCGGCATGGGCGCCACCTACAATCCGAGCACGTTCAAGATCGACTATCCGCACTGAACCCGGAACAATGGCGTATCGGCGGGGCCGGTACGCCAGAGGGGCGAGACGGGCCGCATGCTGACGCTCAAAGCGATCTCCAAGAGCTATCCCGGCGTACGCGCCCTCAGCGGCGTGAACCTCGACGTCAGACCAGGAGAGATCCATGGCCTGCTCGGCGAGAACGGCGCCGGGAAATCCACCCTGATCAAGATCATCGCCGGCGCGGTGGCGCCCGACGAGGGCGAGATCATTTTCGCCGATCAGCCCGTAAGCTGGACATCGCCACGCGAGGCAAAACTCGCCGGAGTCCACGTCGTTTATCAGGAGTTCGCGCTGTTCCCGCAGCTGTCGGTCGCCGAGAACATCTTCCTCGGCAACGAGCGACGCAACGCGATCGGTCTGGTGGACCACCGGCGCACAAGGAAAGAGGCAGCCGAACTGATGCGCAAGCTTGGCGTTGCCCTTGACCCGCGCGCGACGGTCGACTCGCTTTCGGTCGCCGACCAGCAGATGGTCGAGATCGCGCGCGCCATGACGCACAATGTTCGCCTGCTTATCCTCGATGAGCCCACCGCCGTGATCGCCGGGCGCGAGGTGGAGCTGCTGTTCGAGCGCCTGCGCCGGCTGCGCGAAACGGGCGTCTCCGTCCTCTTCATCTCACACCGCCTCGATGAAGTTTTCGCGCTGTGCGATCGCGCGACCATCCTGAAGGACGGTCGTCTCGTCGGCACACAGGATACCGCCGACGTCTCGCGCGAGCGGCTGATTTCCATGATGGTCGGCCGCGATCTCGGCGATCTGTTTCCGCCACGCTCGGCCGCAACAAGGACCGATCAAGCCGTGCTGCGGACCGACACCATTTCCGTCGGTGACAGGGTCCGGGATGTTTCCATCGAACTGCATGCCGGAGAGATCGTCGCGCTGGCCGGCATGGTCGGCGCCGGCCGGACCGACCTCGCCCTCGGCCTGTTCGGTGCGGTCCCGATCTCGAAGGGCACCCTCCACATCGCCGGTGAGCGCATCACGGCGATGTCACCCGCAAAGGCGATCCGGCTCGGCATGGGCCTCGTCACCGAGGATCGCACGTCGCAGGGCCTTGCGATGCTGCTTGACATCGCCGCGAACATCTCCGGCCCGGCGCTTGGCGAGCTTACGCGCTACGGCATGATCGATCGTGGCAGAGAAGCTACGATCGCCAGTCGCGAAATCGAGCGATACCGCATCGCCTGCCGCGGACCTGCAACGCCCGTCGCAACGATGTCCGGCGGCAACCAGCAGAAGGTGATCATTGCACGCTGGGCACGCCTGTGCAGATCGGTTCTCATCCTCGACGAACCGACGCGCGGCGTAGATGTCGGCGCAAAGGCCGACATCTACCGCATCATGCGCGAGCTGGCCGATTCCGGCCTCGCCATTCTGATGATCAGCTCGGAACTGACCGAGGTCATCGGCATGGCTGACCGCGTCATCGTCATGCGCGAGGGACGCGTCACCGGCGAACTGCCGGGGCGCGACGCCACGGAGGAAAGCATCATGCATCTGGCCACCAGCGAGCGCGCCGCATGACCACGATCGCTGCCGCTCGACTGACGACGCCCTGGTGGCTGCGCGCCAACGCCGGCCTCGCCGGCGTGCTCGTCCTGATCGGCGCCGTCTACACCATCGGCGCGACGGTGTCGGACCGTTTCCTGTCGCTGGGCAACCTGCTCAACGTGTACGAACAGACCACCGATCTCGCACTCGTCAGCATCGGACAAACGCTGACCATCCTCAGCGGAGGCATCGATCTCTCGGTCGGCTCGCTGATCAGCCTGACGTCGTGTCTGACGTCCGGCCTCATCAATGGCAATCCGGACCGTGTCGCTCCAGTCGTCATCGGCGTGCTCGCGCTCGGAACGCTCGTCGGAGTGGTCAACGCCGGTTTGGTCGTCGCGCTCCGCGTTCACCCGCTGATCGTGACACTCGGCATGGGTGCGATCCTCCAGGGCATGACGTTACTCTACGCGCTGGGGCCCGTCGGCCGCGTGCCGCGCGACTTCAGTTTTGTCGCCTACGGACGCATCGCAGGCATTCCGATCGGTGCGACGATCGCGGTGATCCTCTGCGTCCTGGTCGCGCTGTTATTGCGATATCTGCCGCTCGGCCGTCAGATCTACGCACTTGGAGATGACGACAACTCGGCTCGTCTCGTCGGGCTGCGACGAACCCGAATCCTGATGCTGGTCTACGGTGCTTCCGGTTTCTGCTGTGCCGCCACCGGACTTTACCTCGCGGCAAGGTTCGGCGTCGGACAACCCTATACCGGCGTCAACTACACTTTGGCCTCGATCACCCCGGTGGTGCTCGGCGGCACGTTGCTGAGCGGCGGCAAAGGCGGCGTGATCGGCACATTGTTCGGTGCCTTCTTGATCGCGCTCCTGAACAATCTGCTCAATTTCATGGACGTGTCGAAGCACTATCAACTGGTGGCGCAGGCGGTCATCATCATCCTCGCCGTCTCCGTCTATATCGAACGCCGCAGGCTGGGGTGACCAGGAGATGTCGGGCTCCATCGAGATCGCAGGCTCCGTCGCGCCATCCTGGTCGGTCCGCAGCGTCATGGCACGCTATGGCGTGGCCCTCACCTTGCCGCTGCTGCTCCTGCTCGGCGGCGCGATGTCGCCGGCCTTCATCAGTCCCGGCAATCTGTCCAATCTGCTGCTGCAGGTCGCGCCGCTCGCGATTGTCGCGATGGGACAAAGCCTGGTGATGATCGTTCGTGGCCTCGACCTCTCGGTCGCCTCGATGATGGCGACCGCCGCGGTGATTGCGACTGGCTTCTCGGGGGCTGACCAGAATGTCCCTGCCATCATCGCGACCGCGATGGCGGTCGGTGTCGCCGTCGGACTGCTCAACGGCTTCCTCGTCACCAAGCGCCAGGTATCCCCGTTTCTGGCAACGCTAGCGACAATGATATTGCTGCAGGGTTTCAGGTTCGTCTATACACAGGGTGCGCCGTCCGGAAACGTGCCACCGTTCTTGCGCCTGCTTGGATCCGGCAAGTTTCACGGCATGCCCTACAACGCGCTGGTTCTGTTGGTATTGGCGGTCGTGCTTGCCGTCGTCCTGCATCGCTCCGCATTCGGAAGACGGATCTTTATCGTCGGCGGCAATCCCGTGACCGGGCGCCTCCTCGGTATCAACTCCGATGCCGTCACGATCGTCTGCTACCTGGTCTCGAGTTGTCTTGCTGCCATCGCCGGCCTGATCCTGAGTGGCTATGTCGGGCTTGTCGATAACTGGGTGGGACAAGGTTACGAACTCGATTCCATCGTCGCCTGTGTCGTTGGACGCGTGTCGCTCAGGGGCGGACAGGGCTCCATTCTCGGGGCACTGACGGGGACGGCGATCATCGTCGTCATTGCAAATGAGGTGATCCTGCTCGGCGTTCCCGTCCAGGCTCAGCTGATCATCAAGGGCGTCGTCATCATTCTCGCCGCCGCGATCTATATCCGAAAGGACCGCCACTAAGCCGCCTTTCATATCGCGCTCGACTGCACGCGCGTGGCTTTCTCCCGTAGCCACGCCTGTGGCCGGCTCGGCTCGAAGGTCCGGTCAGCGGCCTGATCAAGAGGAACACCGGCGAACTGCGAAGCACAACCTCTCGCCGCAAGCAGCTGATCTTGCTGTCGAATTCGAATGATTGCGAATGATGGAGAACAATATACTGGCGGAAGAGGTGTCAACCGAAGGGAGCTGAATTTACGGACGAATTTCGATTTTCTACGGTTCAACCTACGCCCTGCCCCACGACCGTCTTAGGCCTCACGTCATGATAGCAATTTGGGCTGTTCAAGCTTGCGCCGATTGTTGCGACGCCCTCTTTTGCGACGAGGGACCTTTGCAATCTCTCGAAACACAACTCGCGGCTTAAGGTGATCGGGAGTATTTTCCTCGGCCTCGTAGAAGAGGAGTGATTGCTCTAGTTCGTCTTCCTTTCGGAGCACGGCTTTTGGTTCTTCCAGTGTGGGCCATTCTTTGGCTGGAGGAAGTTTGGGGCGGTTCAAGACTGGATCCAATGCCTGTCTCTCCTCAGGGGTGAGGTGCTGCGCTATGGCATCGAGTTCTGCTCGGAGATTCCCGAGTTCTTTCTGGACATCATGCGGGCTCAACTCGCCAACTGATTTTTCCAGTTTCTCGAGC
Organism: Bradyrhizobium sp. CCGUVB4N; assembly: GCF_024199945.1. Lineage (GTDB taxonomy): Bacteria > Pseudomonadota > Alphaproteobacteria > Rhizobiales > Xanthobacteraceae > Bradyrhizobium. Next base: position 4,982,645 of record NZ_JANADP010000001.1, read on the forward strand.
CGCTTGCTGAAGCGATACAACTTGCCAGGAGTCTTTAGCCGCCGTTCGAATCGGTAGACCTCCTCATTCGGAACGCCGGCTTTTTTGATGAAAGGAGTACAAACGTCGACTGCGAATTCCCTTGCATCACCGCACATTTCAACAACGCCTTCTTTGAACCCCTTGTAGTTCGCGACAAATCCGTAAGTAGCCAGCAAAACGGAGAAAATCGAGCCCACCACGGTGACACGGGTGACCAGCGATCCTTCTTCGATTTGAACTTCGATTTCGACTTCGCCACCATATATGTCGGCGGCTGCTCTGACGGCGATGCGTTTTGCGTAACGCCCCAGCGATTGGATATCGCGGCGCGATGCGGAGTATGGCTTCAAATGAATGTATGCTTGAGCAAGTTCTGTCACTGAATCCCCCTAGCGAGAGTTCAGCACGAAACAACCTCTAACTGAAGCCGGGGAACAACGGGGTATTGCTGATACTCAACAATCATGTTGCCAACGCTCCGCAAGCAACTGACATCGTTGTATTTTCAGATTCGAGACTTTAGTCCAATCTCGATGAGCTGCTGGATCGCATCCGCTGGCGCGGCCCCTGCAAAGCGCGCGACCCATTAAAAGGGCATTTCGTCGCGAGGCGGCCGGGCTTTTGCCTGCGCCGCCTCTTTGCGTTCTGTCCGCGGCTCGCTCCGCGCGTGGTCGACCGCTGCCCTCGAAAGGTCCGCGGCCTGAGCATCGGCGGAAGCGCGGAGCCCTTTGCGAGCATCGTACCGCCGTTCCCAGGCTTCCTCGGCGGCGAGCATCTATCGAGAGGGTTCGCCAGTTGCTCGGACGGATCTGTGAACGCGGCGTCGAGTTGCAACCGGTCCCAGATCAGGCGCGAGAATACCCGCTTCGGGTGGGGCATCCAGCCAAGCTGCACCATCTGGTCAAACGTGATGTTGCTTACGCCAACGTAACGAGCTGATTCATCGCGCGACATACCGCGCGGCGGGTAGGCAATCTGATCTGGCCAGAGGGTCATGCCGACTCGTTATCACGCGCACCGCCGCCAGCATGTTGACAATCTACATAAGTAATTGTTTGCACAGGTAATTTGTAGTTGCGCCTGCCCTTCTATTGCGATTGGATGCTTTGATAGTCAGGGGAGGATTGGAATGGGGCTATTTGGGTCTCGGCAACAATGGAATGAAGTCTACCTGATCAATACCCGCAGGGTCGTCGGACGCAATTTCTTGGCAGTGCTATTCTGGCTTTGGGGTATTGCTGGATTCTTTGTCGTGATCGTCGACGCTCTCGACACCATGTCGAAGCTGCAATCTGGCGTCGGAGTCGGACAGTCATCCTTCCTAGCCGCGATAGCCGTCGTCTGGATCGGCGGCATGGTCTTTTTTGGCCTTGGGGCGCTGCTGGCCGGCAGCGATATGGAAGTCGTGCAGCGTGCCGAGGACTACGGTGACGTGAGAGTGGGACGATAATGAAGGAAGATTTGAACCAAGAATTTGAGACATTTCTTTCCGACTGGACCGCAAAGAACTTAGGAAGCTTGGGTGATCACACAGATCCGAGCGATCAAAGATATATAGCTGGTGTCCGCGCAGACCGATTAAAAGAGGATGCAGAAACGGCGGGATTCGCTGTTGAGATTCGACGATTGAGCTTTAATTTCAAAGGCGGGCTACGCGAATACATCCAAGTTGCTTATGAGCGAGCGGAGTTTCGTCGGAAGTTCGGCGACGACGTTTGAAGATCGGACGATGACCATTCCACTTTACCCCAGCGAAGACGAAATCGCCGCCCTCGTGCTAGGTGAAAAACGCGCCAAGGAGTGGCCGTCCCTGGCGCTACACCTCGAAAATAAAGAAGGTCTGCCGAGAGTCGACAAGCAGATGGGCGGCAGGTTCTGGCCAGCAATTGACGGCTATTTTCGCCAGCGGCACGGAATGCATCTGATGCCACATGCCGGTGACGCGCCTCCGGCGCGCCGCGTAGCCGACCACATCCAAGTCATACCGACTCCCGATAAACGATGACCAAGTTACTTTTCCAAACCACACGACTGCCGCCCGCCTAGCCCCATCGAACGCGGGACAACAGCGTCAATTCGCCGGACCCGATACCGTACTCATCCTAAGCCGAGCGCGTATTCAACGAGATTTGGCCAGTGAACAGCAATAGCATTCTTGTGATAGGCGCTTGGGTATTCGCGTTTGCCTACGTTGCTTGGGAAACGCATAAACGTGATGTCCGCTTGTTGGGACGTTCGCTTCAAGGGGAGAACGAATCCGTTCTCCAAGCGATTCGCGAATGGTTTAAGGCTTTAGGATTTCTCGCGGCGTCGATTGCCGCGATTTTCGCTTTTTGGCAATTCACCTTGGCCAACCATAGATTCCAAGTTGACCAGCGACCGTGGCTCAGCATGACTCCAGCAATGCTGGCCGACGTTCAACTCGGCTCAACTGGTTTAACATGGCGGTTAGATTTTTCATTGAAGAATTCAGGCCTAACACCCGCACTCCATGCCGCGGTGTCACAACAAGCAATGTTTGGAGCCTTCACTCCCGAAACAGAAAAGGCTGAGACGTGCGCGAATGCCGAGTCTTCGAACTCGACCCGAACGATCTTCCCCCGCGACGAACTTCCCTGGTCAAGTACAGGTATTCTTTCAAATGCGAAGATCGAAGCCTATCGCGCGATGTTAACAGGAAGCAGAGCCGCAGCATTTATTGCTCCACTCGTACTTGTCTGCATCGCCTATAAATCAACCCTTGATTCTGAATTTCATCATACTGTCTATGCGCTCGTTTTGACTCTCGATGAAGGCGTAACAATCGATACGCCACGCGATAAGCAGATTGACCTCCACGGATTCGTTCGCGAGCTTCCCTTCGACCGCATAGGATCGGCCGACTGACGATCATTTTGGAACCCCGTCGGGGCCGCAGTCCAGGCCGCATCAATCCGCTGTGCTCCCGCTGGATCATCACACTAGCTGAAGCTTTCGCGCTTTGCGCTCAACGATGTCGCGCTTCAGCCGGCTCATTTCCGGTTTTGGGTTACTGGCGTGCCAACGATCCCAATTGATTGCCCCCGGACTCAATAGTCCGCCGATCTGATCATCCCAGCGGTCGACGATGCGTTGCGAGACTCCGTCTCCCGCCAAGTGTCCGCCTAAACCCACGTCCCACCCCACGTCGAGCGCGAGGACGCCATAGTGCGTGGTCGAACACCACAGGAGAGAAATGTCGGGAAAGCGCTTTGTAATCAAGCACTTGTCCAACACGGCATGACAGATTAGGACAGATTGGGATTAGCAGGTGGCGGAAGGGGTGGGATTCGAACCCACGGTACCCTTGCGGGCACGCCGGTTTTCAAGACCGGTGCCTTAAACCACTCGGCCACCCTTCCAAGCCTTGATATTGTTTAGCTTTTCGCCACGTCGCAGAGACCATTTCGAGGACTCTGCTACCGCTTTGCTACCCAACGTCGTCGGTTCGCTTCTTTATGGCGGCTCGCATGGCGTCGTCAACCGCTGCGGCCACTTCGCCCTGCATGTTCGGCGTCAGATGGCTGTAAATGTCCATCGTGATCGCGATTGACAGGAAGCGCGACCAATAGCGGCTCATGACGCTCCCTTCGACTGATGCGATGACAATAAGGCCCGCCGGCTGCCGCTGGCGGGCCTTCAGCATGTGTGCCGTTCAGGCAGCGCTAGAACTGACTTGAAGACAAAATCGGTCCGGATATGCCGCTGTTGTTTCGGTTGTTGCCATAGCTGATCACGTTTCCGGAGACGTTTTTGATACCGGTGGTGTTGTTAAAAAGGTCATTATTCGACAGCCGCGTCGTACCACCTTGATTCAAAATACCTGTTACGTTGTTCGAGATCGCATTGTTGGTTGCAGCAATGTTGGCACCTTCGTTGTCAATCCCGGCGGTGGTATTGCCGGACAGTTCGCTATTGGCGATGGTGGCATTGATGCTCGCGCCGAGGGAAATTCCGAACCCGTTGTTGAATGACCTGAAGTTGTTGATCTGCAATTTCAGGGCGCCACCTGTTGCGGCTCCCAATCCGGCCCCGGCAACGTTCCGTGCGACGGAATCGATGATCGTGAGGGTCCCGGCAGTCGGACGAACATCCGCAATCGCCTGCTGCGAGAAGTTCGACATCGTCACGTTTTCGATTGAAACGGAGTTCGCGGCGAGAATATTGATCGCCCTGAGTCCGAGAGTTGTCCCCGCACCGTCGATGCTGAGGTTGCGCAAGACGACATTGCTCCCGGGAGAGTTGACGTTGATGCCGTTGGTCCCCGAGGCCAGGATGGAACCAAATGTTCCACCGCAGTCGATTGTGATGCTTTTGAGAATTGTTACCGTTCCAAATCCACCCGCATCGACGCAATCGATTTCGCCGCCATCTGCCGTCTGGGCAATCGCCCCGGCAAAGGTCTTGCAAGGTGCGGCGCGGCTGCACGCATTTACGTCGTCGCCCACACCTGACACCCAGGTTCGCGTCGCCTGAGCCTGGGCAGGGACTGACGAGACTGACAGACAGGTAAGACCAACAAATAAGGCCCATCCAATTATTCGGCGCATGGCTTTCTCCAAAAATCCAAGGATAAGCCCAGTCGTCCGTCGTCCGCCTCAACCGCACGGTTGAGATCGATCGTCTCAGCCACGTTTCTTACAGAACGGCTGCCGCCGCCTTTCCGCCGGAACGGGATCTGTCAGGCGCCCGTCAGTTTGGTGCTTTAGCCTCGGTCGGGACTGGCGATGCCACCCAGGGCGTCGCCGGTCGCGAGGCCCGGTTGGATTCGCCTCCATTTCCGGGCCTCGTTTGGCTTCGCCGGCAAAACAAAACGCGGCGCCCTTTTGGGGCACCGCGTGAAATCTTGTTTGTTGCGATGATGGTTGTTGTTGCGTCGGCTCAGTAGCCGCAATTGCCGCAAGCAGGCTGCACCGGTGCGTAATAGGAATAGCCCGGCGACACCATCTCGACGCGCTGGCGCGTGGCGTATTGCGGCGGGATGCGCTCGTACTGGACGCTCGGCGGCGCCACCATCACGGTCTGCGGAACCATCACGGTGCGGTACTGCGCCGGCGTGCGATGCGCGACGGTCGAACCGGGCGACACCATCACGGTTTCGTCGACGGTGCGGTATTGCGGCGCGACGTATTGCTGCTGATAGCAGGTCGTGCACGGCTGCGGCGGTGCGTAGCAATTGTAGCAGCCGGCGGAGGCCGCGGTCGTCATGGCAAGTGCAGCGACGGCCGTGGAGAAAACGACAGCAAGAGTACGAGACATTAGGTTGGTGCCCCAGTTGCCCAAAATGGATTTGCGAAGGTCGATCGCAGTATACGCCGCAAAATCCTGAGCTGCCGAAGTTCGTTGAGGCATCCTTAATGCGAACGGCCGGTTTTCACCGGCCGTTCAGAACTTGTTGACCATGCACGACCTGCGATCGCGCCAACGTAAAGCGCGCTTACTTCGTGCGACGCTTCACTTCGCGCACCGCGCCGCGCGCAGCGCTGGTGGTGAGCGCAGCGTAGGCCTGCAGCGCGGTCGAGACGTTGCGCTTGCGCGCGGCGGGCTGCCAGGCGGCGTCGCCCTTGGCCTCCTCCGCGGCACGGCGATTGGCGAGTTCCTCGTCGGAGATTTCGAGGTTGATGCTGCGGTTCGGAATGTCGATGGCGATGCGATCGCCGGTGCGCACCAGACCGATGTTGCCGCCTTCGGCCGCTTCCGGCGAGAGATGGCCGATCGACAGGCCGGACGAACCACCGGAGAAGCGTCCGTCGGTGACGAGCGCGCAAGCCTTTCCGAGGCCCATCGATTTCAGATAGCTCGTCGGATACAGCATTTCCTGCATGCCGGGACCGCCGCGCGGGCCTTCATAGATGATGACCACGATCTCGCCGGCCACGACCTTACCGCCCAGAATGCCTTCGACGGCCGCGTCCTGGCTTTCGAACACGCGCGCGGGGCCGGAGAATTTCAGGATCGAGGAATCGACGCCCGCGGTCTTCACGATGCAGCCGTCCTGCGCGAGGTTGCCGTAGAGCACAGCCAAGCCGCCGTCCTTGCTGAAGGCGTGCTCGAGGTTGCGCACCACCCCCTTCTCGCGATCGGAATCGAGCTCGTCGTAGCGGCGGTCCTGGCTGAAGGCGACCTGGGTCGGGATGCCGCCGGGCGAGGCGCGATAGAAGGTTCTGATGGCCTCGCTCTTGGAGCGCTTGATGTCCCAGCGCTCCAGCGCCTCGTTCATGGTCGGCGCGTGCACGGTCGAGACCGACGTGTCGATCAGGCCGGCGCGGTCGAGCTCACCCAGAATGCCCATGATGCCGCCGGCGCGATGCACGTCCTCGACGTGCACGTCGGCGACCGACGGGGCGACCTTGCAGAGCACGGGCACGCGGCGCGACAGCCGGTCGATGTCCTGCATGGTGAACTTCACCTCGCCTTCATGGGCGGCGGCCAGGAGATGCAGCACAGTGTTGGTCGAGCCGCCCATCGCGATGTCGAGCGTCATCGCGTTCTCGAACGCCTTGAAGTTCGCGACGTTGCGCGGGAGCACGGAGGCGTCGTCCTGCTCGTAATAACGACGAACGAGATCGACGATGGTGTGGCCGGCCTCGACGAACAGGCGCTTGCGGTCGGCATGGGTCGCGACCACCGTGCCGTTGCCGGGCAGCGCCAGGCCGAGCGCCTCGGTCAGGCAGTTCATGGAGTTGGCGGTGAACATGCCCGAGCAGGAGCCGCAGGTCGGGCACGCCGAGCGCTCGATCACCTTGACGTCCTCGTCGCTGACCTTGGAGTCGGCCGCAGCCACCATGGCGTCGATGAGGTCGACCGCCTTGGTCTTGCCCTGCAGCTTGACCTTGCCGGCTTCCATCGGGCCGCCCGAAACGAACACGGCGGGGATGTTGAGCCGCAGCGCGGCCATCAGCATGCCGGGCGTGATCTTGTCGCAGTTGGAGATACAGACGAGGCCGTCGGCGCAGTGCGCGTTGGCCATGTACTCGACGCTGTCGGCGATCAGCTCGCGCGACGGCAGGCTGTAGAGCATGCCGTCATGGCCCATGGCGATGCCGTCGTCGACCGCGATGGTGTTGAATTCCTTGGCGACGCCGCCGGCCTGCTCGATCTCGCGGGCGACGAGCTGGCCGAGGTCCTTGAGGTGGACGTGGCCGGGCACGAACTGGGTGAAGGAGTTGACCACCGCAATGATCGGCTTGCCGAAATCGCCGTCCTTCATGCCCGTCGCGCGCCAGAGGCCGCGGGCGCCCGCCATGTTACGGCCGTGGGTGGTGGTGCGGGAGCGATAGGCTGGCATGGCGATTTCCGTCCTCGGGTTTGACCGGCCGGGCGGGAAAATATGGAGCCGCCTCAGGCCTTTCCGGCCGGATAGCGCACGGGGTGGGCCGGCGCAACGGGAACTTGCCTCGAAAGGGCCCAGATCGGCTCGGTGCAGGCCTCCCCTGCTCCCGGCGCGGCCATTTCGTAGCCTGGATGGAGCGCAGGGCTACGGGCCCTACTGCAGCGTCGGATCCAACCGATCGCGCAGCCAGTCGCCGATCACGGACACCGCCAGCGTGGTCACCACGATGGTGGTCGCCGGCGCCAGCATGATCCAGGGCGCCCGGGTCAAATATTCGCGGCCATAGCCGACCATGTTGCCGAGGCTGGTCATCGGCGGCTGCACGCCGAGGCCGAGGAAGGACAGCCCTGACTCCATCAGGATCACCTCGGGGAAGACCAGCGTGGTCGAGACGATCAGGGTCGAGGCGATGTTGGGCAGGATATGCCGCAGGTAGATCCGCGTCGGCGTCGCCCCTAGCTGCCGGACCGCGGCCGCGTAGCCCTGCGCATTGGCGGAAATGGCGAGGCCGCGGGCGATGCGGGCATAGCGCTCCCAGCCGAACAGGCCCATCAGGCCGATCAGCAGCGGCAGTGAATTGCCGAAGAAGGCGAGCACGGCGAGTGCCATGATCAGGAACGGCATGCTGGCCTGGAAATCGGTCAGCATCAGCACGAGCTGCTCGATGCTGCCGCGGAAATGCGCGGCCAGAAAGCCGAGCGTGGTCCCGACCACGGCCGAGATCGCGGTCGCGCCGAAGGCGATCAGCAGCGAGATCCGGATCGAGACGAGAAGGCGCGACAGCACGTCGCGGCCGAGCTCGTCGGTCCCGAGCCAGTGCGCGACATTGCCGGGCGCCGAGAGGCGGTTGCGTAGATCGAATTGGGTGTAACCATAGGGCGCGATCTTCTCGGCCAACGCGGCGATCACCAGCATGGCGACGATCCAGCCGATCGCGAGCGCGACCGAGACCGGGATCGCCGGCAGGCCGATGCGGCGGCGGACGTTGGATTCCAGTTTTAACGCGTTTTCTTTACGCGAACCGGAATCCACTTCGCTTGAAAACGCTTTGCTATCCTTCAGCGTCGCGTCGGTCATGCGTGGGCCCCTTTGGCGCGCAGACGCGGATCGAGGAAGCCGTAGAGGAAATCGACGATCAGGTTCGACGTGACCATGGTCAGCGCCACCAGCAGCAAGATGCACTGCACCACGGCAAGGTCGCGGTTGGCAACGGCGACCACGAGCAGGCGCCCTACTCCGGGCCACGAAAACACGCTCTCGACCACCACCGCGCCCGCAATCAGCGTACCCACCATGAAGCCCAAAATGGTCACAGTCGGGATCGCCGCGTTCGGCAACGCATGCGACGTCACCACCTTGCGCCACGGCACGCCCTTCGCCGACGCCGTGCGGATATAGGGCTGGCCCAGCACCTCCAGCATGGCGCTGCGGGTGAAGCGCGCCAGCACGGCGGCGCCGCCGAGGCTGAGTGTCGCGATCGGCAGGATGGCGTGACGCCAGCTGTCCTGCCCGCCCGATGGCAGCCAGCCGAGCTGCACGGCGAAGACCAGCACCAGCAGCAGCGCGAGCACGAAGCTCGGCACGGTGAAGCCGGCGACCGCCGTCATCATCACGGCGCGGTCGATTGCCGAACCGCGATGCAGCGCGGCGTAGATGCCGGCGGGAATGCCCAGTGCAACCTTGAAGACAAAGGCCGGCAGCGTCAGCGCCAGCGTTGCCGGGATTCGCTCCAGCACGAGCTGGATCGCGGGCCGCCCGTCACGCATGGAACGGCCGAGCTCGCCCTTGGCGATCGCGCCGAAGTAATCGAGATACTGAAACCAGATAGGATCATCGAGGCCCCAGGCCTTGCGGAAGGCCGCGAGGACTTCCGGCGGCGCTTCCGGTCCCAGGATCATCAGCGCGGGATCGCCGGATAGCCGCAGCACCACGAAGGCGAAGGTGACGACGAGCACGATCGTGAGCGCCGCGCGACCGATCCGAATGGCGAAATAGCGCCCCATCACGCCGCGTCCCGCGTTTCGGCCTGCGGCCCGGTGACGAGATGGCAGGCCACCTGGCGGTCGCCGCCAACGGCAGCGAGTGTCGGCACCTCGCTGGCGCAGCGCGCCATGGCGCGCGGGCAACGCGGATGGAACGCGCAGCCGTTCGGACGAGCGGCCGGGTTCGGCGGATCGCCCGCCAGCACGATACGGCCTGCGCTGCGGCGGCCCGGTGCGGGGGACGCCGAGACCAGCGCCTGCGTGTATGGATGCTCAGGACGGCAAAAAGATCGTCAGCGCTGCCGATCTCGACGATGCGGCCGAGATACATCACGGCGACGACATTGCTGATCTGCCTGACGACCCGCAGATCGTGGCTGATGAACAGCATTGTCAGCCCAAGCTGTGCCTGGAGATCGGCGAGCAAATTCACCACTTGCGCCTGGATCGAGACGTCAAGCGCGCTGACCGGCTCGTCGCAGACGAGGAAATCGGGTTTCGTCGCCAGCGCCCGCGCCAGCACGATGCGCTGGCGCTGGCCGCCGGAGAGCGCGCCCGGATAGCGCGCGCCATGCGCGGGCGTCAGCTCGACGGCGCGCAGCAATTCGCGGACGCGGTCCTCACGCTCGGAGGCCGTGCCGAGGCCATGAATGTCGAGGGGCTCGCGGATCTGGGTCGCCACCGGCAAACGCCGATCCAGCGCGCCGAGCGGGTCCTGAAAGATCATCTGCATGCGGGCGCGCTGTGCACGCCACGCCGGCATCCCCGGCGCGGCCATCGCCTTGCCGTCGAACCGCACCTCGCCGCGATCGGGCGGCTCCAGGCCGAGCACGATGCGCCCCGTCGTGGATTTGCCCGAGCCGGACTCGCCGACGAGACCGAGCGTTTCGCCCTTGGGAATGCTGAGCGACACGCCATCGACGGCGTGCACGGCCGTAGCCCGGCCGAACATCCCGGAGCGCATCGCATAGCTGCGCGAGATCGAGGACACCTCGACGAGCGGCGCGCTCATTCGGCGGCGATCCCGAGCAGCGCACGTCGCGAGGCTTCGGCGCGGATGCAGGCGACCGCGCGATCGTTTGCGATGGGCGCAAGCGTCGGCGCCGCAAGCGCACAGGGCTCGGCTGCCAGTGCACAACGTGGCGCGAAGGCGCATCCATCAGGCATGTGCGCGGGATCGGGTACGGTGCCGGGAATGGCGGTGAGACGCCGGCGCGGCCCATCGAGCGGCGGCAGCGCGCCGATCAGTCCCTGCGCATAGGGGTGCACGGGATCGGCAAAGAGCTGGTTGCTAGGTGCCTCCTCGATGATGCGGCCGGCATACATCACCGCGACGCGGTCGCAATTCTCCGCGACGACGCCGAGGTCGTGGCTGATCAGGACCATGGCCATGCTCATCTCGCGGCGGATCGTGGAGAGCAGCTCCAGGATCTGCGCCTGGATGGTCGCGTCCAGCGCGGTCGTCGGCTCGTCCGCGATCAGCAGATCGGGATTTCCGGCCAGCGCCATCGCGATCATGATGCGCTGGACCTGCCCGCCGGAGAATTCATGCGGATAGGCGGACAGCCGCCGGCCTGCGTCGGGAATGCCAACGAGATTGAGCAGCCGCAGTGCCTCGGCCTTGACGGCCTCGCCCGAGAGATCGCGATGCAAGGCCAGCGCCTCGCAGAGCTGCCTGCGGATGGTCAGCACCGGGTTGAGCGCGCTCGCCGGATCCTGGAAGATCATGGCGACACGCCCGCCCCGCACCTGGTCGAGCTCCGACGACGGCGCACCGAGGATCTCGCGTCCATCGAGACGGACAGAGCCCGAGACTTTTGCGTGCCGCGGCAGCAGGCCAAGCGCAGCGAGCCAGGTTACGGACTTGCCGGAGCCGGACTCGCCGACGAGGCCCAGGGCCTCGCCCTTTTCCAAGGTCAGATCGACGCCGCGCAGGACCGGCACGCCGTTGAAGGCAACGCCGAGCCCCTGAATGCTGACGAGCGGCGCCACGGCCTCAAGCCTCGAAATTGCCGGCGCGGAAATCCATCGCGAAAGCGGGCGAGGCTTTCCACTTGATCGACTTCGGCTTGGCCGTGAAGGTCGCGTTCTGGTGCAGCACTGTGTAGGCGGGGTCCTCGCGCTCGGCGATCTCCAGCATGCGGTGGAACGCCTTCTTGCGCGCGGCGCGGTCGGTCGAGGTCTCCAGGAACTCCGAGAGCTTGTTCAGCTCCGCGTTGGTCCATTCGCCGATCTGCTGCTGCTGGCCGTTCGGACCGTGCTGGGCAACGATCGACGACACCGGATCGTTGAAGGCCGCGGAGTTCGACCAGTCGCGCACGGCGCGGGTCGGCGCACGTTCCATGATCTGCGACCAGTTCTCCTTGGTTTCGATCTGGACGTTGAGGCCGACCGACTTCCACATCTCGACCAGCACCTGCGCGGTCGCGACCTGGTTGGTGTAGTAGTTGTTGAGCAGGCGATAGGGAATCGGATCGCCCTTGTAATTGGCCTGCTTCAACAGATCCTGCGCGAGCTTCGGATCGTAAGCCGGCACGCTCCAGTCGGCGTTGAACATGTCGCCATAGAATTCCCACTGCAGGCCCTTCGGCACGCGGGTGCGGCCGGCCCACAGGCTGTCGACGATGGCCTGGCGGTCGATCGCGTGGGTGAAGGCGCGGCGGACCAGCGGATTGGCAAGCACGGCGTGGTTCTTGTCGAACACGGTCAGGCGATGATTGAGGATGGTGCCGCCCTGCACTTCGAACGCGGCATTCTTCTCGATCCCGGCGATCTGGTCCGGCGGGATGTCGCAGGCGAACTGGTATTCGCCGGACAAGAGTCCATTGATGCGGCTCGCGACCTCAGGCACTTCCAGGAAGCGGATGCGCTTGAGCGGCGGACGGCCGCCCCAATATTCGTCGTGCGCTTCCAGCGTCAGCGAGACGTCGGGCTTGAGCTCGACGACCTTGTAGGGGCCGGTAGTGATCGGCTTGCGCGCCCAGTCGAGATAGCTTGCGGATTCATCCCAGGCGCGACGGTTGGCGATGTCGGAGCCGTAGCGCGACAGGCGGCCTTCGATGGTGACGTCGGGCGTCGCGTTGTAGAAGCGCACCGTGTACTTGTCGACGGCATCGACGCGGACGAGGTCCGGCCAGATGCGGCGCGCGACCGCGGGCACGTCCGGCGGCAGCTCCTTGCCGGGCTTCGGCATCGGGATTTTTTCGAAAGCCTGGATGGTGGAGCGGCTCTTGGCTTCGGTCTCACCGAACATACGCTCGCGGCTGAAGGTGAAGACGACGTCTTCGGCGGTCAGCTCGTCGCCATTGTGGAATTTCACGCCCTGGCGCAACTTCACCTCGACTGTCTGATCGTCGATGCGGCGCCATTCGGTGGCGAGCCCCGGCACGGCCTCGAGATTGCCGCGGAAATTCTTCGAGATGAGGCCTTCCCAGATCGAGGAGAAGAACACGCGCTCGCCGACATTGGACTGCTCGCGCAGCACGTCGAGCACGTTCGCATTCGTCACCTTCTGCACGGCGATCGTCACCGACGGACGATTGTCACCCTGCCCGATCGCAAAGCGCGGCAGCAGCAGTGTGCCGGCGGCAGCGCCACCGGATTTCAGGATGGTACGACGGGTAAGCTTGCTCATGACGATGACCCCTGCCCTCTGCGATCTGGTTATTCGGCGAGACCGAGCGCGGTGAGATGCGCGGCACCCTTGCGGACGTCATCGTGGTTGCGCAGCTCGAGGATCAGCCGCGGATTGGATGTCAGCCGGCCCAGCGCGCGGAACAATGCGACCCAGGGGATGTTGCCTTCGCCCGGCGCCCAATGCCGGTCGGCAAAGCCGTCGGTGTCCTGCAGGTGCACATGCGTCAACATGTCACCGGCGGTTTCGACGTAATAATCGACCGGCGGCGCGCCGGTGGAGATGTGGGCGTAGTTGGCGTGGCCGGTGTCGAGCGAGACGCGCACCTTGCTGCTTTCGAGCGCCTTGGCGAGACGCACGCGGTCGCGCGGGTCCTTGTCCTCGATGTTCTCGATGACGATCTCGCAGCCGATGGTCTCGGCGCGGGCGATCACCTCCGCCAGCGTCGCCTTGACGCGCTCGACGATGTTGGCGCGGCTGTCCGGATAGAGATCGAGATTGTTGTGGTCCCAGGTCGTGAACGGCGAATGCATCACCATCTGCGTCGCGCCGAGGAATTCAGCGGCATCAAGGCCCTGCAGCAGCCGCCTGGTCACAGCCTGGCGGATCAGGGGATCGTGGCTGTCGATCTTGAAGCCCCAGAACGGGCCGTGGATGCCGAGGCGGCCGGTATGGCCTGAGAGCATCTGCTTGATCTCGGTGGCGGCGCTGCGCCAGTCGCCGTCGAGCAGATCGGCGCGGAAGAAGTCCTGAATTTCGAGATCGCGTTGTCGCTCCAGAAGCCAGTCGCGGTGAGCGGGGATCGATTTGATGGATAGTGCGGCGCCCAACACCGGCTTCGACATGGCTTGCTCCCTTGGCCGTCAGCGATGACGGGGAGCAGCGCTAGACCAGTTCAATGACAGGCCGGTGAAATGCGGATTCGGGAGATGTGGACATCGCGTCGCGCGTTTGCATCGATTTCGGGGAGCACCGAGCGCACCGCGTGCAGGCGCATGCATGCGTGCGCGAAATCAAGCGCGATTAAGTCCGTAGTGATCCGGAATGGTATCCTATGCCGATCTCACGTACATCGCGGACATCGATCGGCGGCCTTCACGGGGCATCACCCTCTGATCGCGCACCACGGGGTTGGGGGACCACTTGGGGCGGGGGCATCAAAGGCTGGGGCAAGGTTACGAGGTCCGGACTCCTAGGCACTCCGGACCTCGTGCTTTCTGAGGTTGAACGTGATTTCGCGCCGCCGGCTTGATCAGCCGTGCGGCGCGAAGTCGTTCTGGATTGCCCTCTTCGCTTACTTCGGCACGTTCCGCTCGAGATCCTCGAGCCAGGCCGCCGCACTCGAATCCGACGGCGCACGCCAGTCGCCGCGCGGCGACAGCGATCCGCCGGCCGAGACCTTGGGCCCGTTCGGCATCGCCGAGCGCTTGAACTGGCTGAAGGCGAAGAAGCGACGCAGGAACACTTCAAGCCAGCGCCGAATTTCCGGAAGATCATAGGCGCGGCGCTTGTCGGCCGGGAATGCCGGCGGCCACTCGCCCTCGGCGACGTCCTTCCAGGCCTGGAACGCCATGAAGGCGATCTTCGACGGCCGCAGACCGAAGCGCAGCGTGTAGAACAGGTTGAAATCCTGCAGCTCGTAGGGTCCGACGGAGGCTTCCGTGCTCTGCGGCTTCTCGCCCGGCTTGACCGGAACCAGCTCCGGCGAGATTTCGGCCGACAGGATCGAGGCGAGCGTCCCGTTCACATCGCCACTGAACTGCTTTGAGGCGATCACCCAGCGGATCAGATGCTGGATCAGGGTCTTCGGCACACCGGCGTTGACGTTGTAGTGCGCCATCTGGTCGCCGACGCCGTAGGTGCACCAGCCCAGCGCGAGCTCAGAGAGATCGCCGGTGCCGATGACGATGCCGCCATGATGGTTGGCGAGCCGGAACAGATAGTCGGTGCGCAGACCCGCCTGCACATTCTCGAAGGTGACGTCGTAGACCTTCTCGCCCTTGCCGAAGGGATGGCCGATGTCCTTGAGCATCTGCGTGGCGGTGGTGCGGATGTCGAGTTCCTGCCAGTTGGTCTGCAACGCCTTCATCAGCGCCAGCGCATTGGTCTTGCTCTCGCTGCCGGTGGCAAAGCCCGGCATGGTATAGGCAAGGATGTTCTCACGCGGCAGGCCGAGCAGGTCGACGGCCTTGGCGGCGACGATCAGCGCATGGGTGGAATCGAGACCGCCTGATACGCCGATCACGACGCGCTTGGTGCCGGTCGCGCGCATGCGCTGCACGAGGCCGGCGACCTGGATGTTGTAGGCCTCGTAGCAATCCTGTTCGAGCAGGCTTTCATCGCTCGGCACGAACGGGAATCGTTCGACCTTGCGCAGGAAGCCGATGTCGGCGGCCGGCGGGGTCACGGCGAAGCTGATTGTGCGATAGAAGTCCTCGCGCTGCCGGCGGTTGTCGTCGAACGTGCCCATCAGGGCGCGCTCCTGCCGGAGCAGGTCGAGGTCGACGTCGGCCAGCGTGATCTGGCCCTCCTGCCGGAACCGCTCACCCTCCGCCAGCAGCACGCCGTTCTCATAGATCGAGGTCTGGCCGTCCCAGGCGAGATCGGTGGTGGATTCCCCTGCCCCCGCGGCGGAATAGACATAGGCCGCAAGGCAGCGGGCCGAGGTCGACTGGCACAGCAGCGCGCGCGAGCGCGCCCGGCCGATCGTGATCGGACTGCCCGACAGATTGATCAGCACGCTCGCGCCGGCCAGCGCCAGTTCGGAGGCCGGCGTCACCGGGATCCACATGTCCTCGCAGATCTCGACGCCGATGGTCAGGCCCGGGACGTCCTCGGCCGCAAACAGCAGATCGGTCCCGAATGGCGCATGGAGCTTGCCGATGGCGATCGCCTCGCCGGCGATGCCGGCGCCGGAGGCGAAATGGCGTCCCTCGTAGAATTCGCGATAGGTCGGCAGATAGCTCTTGGGCACGACGCCCAAAACATTCCCGCGGTGAACGACGACGGCGCAATTGTAGATGCGGTGGCCAAACCGCAGCGGCGCGCCGACGATCAGCACGGTCATCAGCGCCGTGGAGGCCTCAACAATGGTGGCAAGCCCGCGCTCGACCGCATCGAGCAGCGGATCCTGCTTGACGAGATCCTCGATCGCATAGCCGGACAGGCAGAGCTCGGGAAACACGGCCACCGCGACCGACTGCGCATCGCAGGTTTTCGCCGTCGCGATGACTGCCTTCGCATTGGCCGCGGGATCGGCCACATGGGAGGTGGTGACGCAGGCTGCAACACGCGCAAACCCGTGGGCGTAGATCGAGTGGAAGCTCATCGAGCACAGCACCTTTAAATCTTGTCGGACCGGCCGTCGCCGGCTCTGCACTCTATTTAGCCCATCGACCGGGCCCCGTGCAGGCCATCCGCCATCATGCATAACGGAATTGCAGCTGCGCCGGCCTTGGCTTGCGGGCCTTTGCTTGCAGGCCTTTGCTTGCAGGCTTGGCTTCAGGTGCCGTCAGGCGCTGCGCGCAAGCACGCCGGAGAGGTCGTTGCGCAGCCATTCCGCGATCCGGGGCCAGGCATGGGCGTGGGTCCGCGCGCCCATGAACAGGCCGAGATGGTTGCTCGGTTCGGAGGCCGCGGCAACGAAAGCCGGCGGCGTGCCGACGAGGCTGGCGGTCGCGAGCGCCTGTGTGGCCGGCACGACATCGTCGTCGAGCCCGGCCAGCAGGAAGACCGGAGACTTGACGTTCTTCAGATCGATGGCGCGACCGAAGGCCATGAAATTTCCGCCGGCGATGCGGTTCTCTCGAAAGATCCAGTTGACGACCTGGAGATAGTAGGTGCCCGGGAGGTTGAGCGTCTCGGTGTTCCAGCGGTCGAAGCGCGCGAGCAGGGCCGCGCCCTCCTCGTCCGAGAGGTCTTTCTGCAACGCCGCCGCGATGTCGTCACGGTCAGGCGCCTTCGACCAGACCCGCAGCATCTCCTCGCCGCTGACATTGCCACCGCCACGTGCGACGATCTGGTCGTAGACGATCTCGGGCGCGTTGCGGGCGAGTTGCGACAGCCTGGACTCGACCGAGAGGTCGACCGGCGCACCTGCCAACACCAGCCGCCGCACCTTGGCCGGAAACCGCGCCGCATAGAGCAGCGACAACCAGCCGCCCTGGCACAGGCCGACCAGATCGACCGGCGAGCCGATCTCGTCGACAGCGACGTTGAGATCGCCGAGATAACTGTCGATCGAGAGATAGCGCATGTCCGACGTGGCCGAGCGCCAGTCGGTGAGATAGATCCGATCGATGCCGCCCTGCTGCAACGACTGCACCACGCTGTGGCCGGGCGCAAAATCGGCAATCAGGGCCCGGTGCAGCGCATAAGGCGCGCAGACCAAGGCCGGCTGACCGGATCGCGTGCGCGAACAATCGCGCAGCCGCATGGTGGCGAGCTCCAGCGCTGCAGTGCCGGGCGTGGTCCAGGGGAGTTCGCCCTCGCCCTGCTCCGCCGGGCCGCGCTCCAGCCACCAGAAGCAAGCGTCCATGGCGAGCCGTGCCGCAGCGAACGGCCACAACACGGGGTCATCGGGGCCGCGCCCAGCGTCGCCGGGCTGTGGACCGCTCGTCCTCGCCACCATCACCGCATGATCCTCACAAAAACGCCTCCAGGCTGACGACGGAGATGCCCCGCTCCCGGAAGCTGTGATGGGTCGCGGCCACCGAGCCGTCGAGGTCGATGCCGCGGCAGGCGTCCTCGATCACGACAACCTCGAAGCCCGCCTTGCGCGCATCCTCCGCGGAAAAGCGGACGCAGAAATCGAGCGCCAGGCCGGCGACGAAAACCGTCTTCAGCTCGCGCTCGCGCAGATAGCCGAGCAGTCCGGTCGGCGTCTTGTGGTCGTTCTCGAACAGCGCCGAATAGGAATCGATGCCGCGGCGGAAGCCCTTGCGCAGCACAAGGTTCGCGCGGGTGACCTCGAGCTCCCGATGGAATTCGGCGCCGGCGGTGCCCTGGACACAATGCGTCGGCCAGAGCACCTGGGTGCCGTAGTCGAGCTCGATGGTCTGGAACGGCTGCTTGCCCGCATGGTTCGGCGCGAAGGAGACGTGGTCGCCCGGATGCCAGTCCTGCGTCAGCACCACATTGGCGAATTTTTGGGCGATCCGGTTGATGGCCGGGACGACCTTCTCGCCCCCGGGAACGGCGAGCGCCCCGCCCGTGCAGAAATCGTTCTGCACATCGATCACCAGCAGCGCGTCGCGGTCGGTTATCTTCATCGCAGGCCCCATGTCGTCCGTCCGGCGCAATCGGCGCCGGCCGTCATCAATGTCGATCTTCCCGCGCGGCTTCGCAACCTCCGACACGCGTAACGATGTCGCGCAAACGGCCGGCTGATCCCCGCGCCGGTCCCCACCTGGATGCAACGCTTTGGCCTCGTCCGTGTTGACTAGTACCCACTTTTCTTGGATCGTGAGTCATGATTCAAGGTCGGGATGATCCCCGAAGCAAGAGAAGTCCACCTTTCGCGGAAAGATCGCAAGGTGCTTGAGGCGTGTTGTCGCTCGCCGGTGACGTTGCAGCGCGATTTGAAGCGGGCGCGGATAGTTCTGTTGGCAGCGGACGGGCGCAGCACCCGCTCGATCGCCAAAGAAGTCGGGGTCCAGCCGCGGATTGTCAGCCTTTGGCGGCGCCGCTATGCCGATCATGGCCTGGAAGGTCTGCAAGACAAGCCGCGGCCTGGCAAGCAGCCGATCTATACGAAGGCTACCGACAAGCGGATTCTGAAGCTGTTGGATAAGCCGGCCCCGCAAGGGTTCGCACGCTGGACCGGCCCTCTGCTGGCCGAGGCACTGGGCGATGTTGACGTCCAATATGTCTGGCGGTTCCTGCGCATCCACAAGATTGACCTCGTGGCTCGCAAGTCCTGGTGCGAGAGCAACGACCCGAACTTTACGGCCAAAGCCGCCGATGTTGTTGGCCTCTACGTCGCCCCGCCCGCGAAGGCCATTGTGCTATGCGTGGACGAGAAGCCTTCGATCCAGGCCTTGGAGCGAGCGCAGGGTTATCTGAAGTTGCCCAATGGCCGCGCCTTGACCGGCCAGAGCCACGATTACAAGCGGCATGGCACGACAACATTGTTTGCGGCGCTCGAAGTCGCCACCGGAAAGATCATCGCGACGCATTCAAAACGCCGACGCCGCGTCGAGTTTCTCGACTTCATGAACAGCGTCACCGCGGCTTTTCCGAACCGGAAGCTTCACGTCATCCTCGACAACCTCAACACCCACAAGAAGAACGAGCCCTGGCTCAAGGCCCACCCCAACGTGCAATTTCATTTCACGCCGACAAGTGCGTCCTGGCTCAATCAGGTCGAGGTATGGTTTTCGATCTTGCAGGGGCAGTCGCTCAGCGGCACCTCCTTCACAAGCCTCAAGCAGCTTCAGGATCACATCGATGCCTACGTCAACGCATACAACGACAGAGCCGAGCCCTTCGTCTGGACCAAGAAAAAGGTCCGTCAACGCCGTTTCAAAGGCCGCCGTATCACTCAGCTCTGATTCCGGGTACTAGCTGTACCCGAGGGCGGAATCTCTGATATCCGCGACGTGCGGATCGCGGCGAAGGCGTGGAGGAAAAGGGTTCCCGAAGCCTGCAAGGCTACGGGAGCCGGATGGTCATGAGTATCGGCAGGACAGGCAACATTCTTCTCGCCGATATCGGCGGCACCAACGCGCGGTTCGCGCTGAGCAACGGCGAGCAGATCGGCACCATCGACTATGTGAAGGTCGCGGACCATCCGACGGTCCGCGAAGCCATCACCGACGTGCTGCGGCGGGCCGATAGCGAGAAGCCGGTCAGAGCCGTGCTCGCCGTCGCCGGTCCCGTCACCAACAACCGCTGCGTCATGACCAACAGCCCCTGGGTGATCGACGGCAACGAGCTCCAGCCGGCGCTCGGCTTCGAGAGCGTCCACGTGCTCAACGATTTCGAGGTGGTGGCCTGGTCCCTGCCCGCCTTGCAGCCGGCCGACCTGATTCCGCTCGGCGGCCAGGACGGCATGTCCGGGGAGCCGCTTCTGGTGGTCGGACCCGGGACCGGTTTTGGC
This sequence comes from Bradyrhizobium sp. CCGUVB4N, assembly GCF_024199945.1. Lineage (GTDB taxonomy): Bacteria > Pseudomonadota > Alphaproteobacteria > Rhizobiales > Xanthobacteraceae > Bradyrhizobium. Next base: position 5,002,732 of record NZ_JANADP010000001.1, read on the forward strand.
GTCTCCTGCCTGGTCGAGCGCCACGGCTCCCGGCTGGCTGTCGTCACGGAGGCCGGTCACGCGACGCTACCTGCCGAGAACGAGCGCGAGGAACGCGTGATCGCCGCCATGCGCCGGCGCTTCGGCCACGTCTCCATCGAGCGTGGCGCCCTCTCCGGCTCCGGGCTCCAATCCCTCTATGAGGCGATGGCCGAGGTCGATGAAGCCCAGGTGCCGCAACGCGATGCGGCCGGTATCACCAAGGCGGCGCTGGACGGGACCTGCGAGCTCAGCCGCGCGACGCTGGAGATGTTTTGCGCCATCCTCGGCTCGGTGGCCGGCAACCTCGCGGTAACCTTCGGCGCCAGAGGCGGCGTCTACATTGCCGGCGGAATCGTGCCGCGCTTTCCGGACTTCCTTTCGGCTTCAGCGTTCCGCGCGCGTTTCGAAGCCAAGGGGCGCTTCCAGGACTATTTGCGCAACATCCCGACCCGCCTCGTCATGAAGCCCGATGCGAGCTTCGTCGGCCTGAAGACGTTCGCCGACCACAATCTGGATTGAAACGCACCCGTTCGCGCATCTTCCGTTAAGCAATTCACAGCTGATTGCATCGTAGGTGCGGTTCCACGTAGGATCGTGCTTGCCCCCTTGTTTCCGATGGGAAACAATTCGCGCCTGTGTGTGGCGTAGGTACGGGGGCGTGGCATGCGCAAGCAGGATGTGGGCTTCGACTATCACCGTTATCACCGGCTGCTGACGGAGGCCGACGATGACGATAAGCGCATGGCGCTGATCGAGCTGTTGATCGAGGAGAAGGCCCGGGACAGGTTGGCGGCCCAGCGCGCCTCGGACCGCGCCGCGATGACGGCCCACACGATCGCCACGGTGCTGAGGGCCGGCCGCAACTAGCGCTTGCATGATCGGCTGCCGCGCAGCGACGAGTCTGCGATCAATTGCGATTCGATTAAGGATCTCTGGCAATCCTGTATCAAACTTTGTGCGCTACGGTTCCCCCACCTGATGCAATTCAGGATCAAACAGGGGGAATGAACATGAGCATGATTTCGCTCGCCGAAATGCCGGCTGCCGTCCAGACCCGGTCGATCGACTATTCTTTTAAAGCCATTATCATCTTCTGCGGCCTCGGACTTCTCGCCTCGTTCAGCCTGATGGCGAACGGCGTGGACCTCAGCGCCGGCCTGATGTGAGACACTGACGGACCTTCCGTCGCCAGATGGCCGCCCCTGTCGGGCGGCCATTTTCGTTTGACGACGTCTCGATCGATGACAATGTCAGCGTGCCGCCCTGGATCAGTGCCTGAGATCGGCGCCCTGGATCAGTGCCTTGGATCAGTGCGAAGCCTTGGCCGGCGCATCCGGAAACAGCGAGTCGATCATGATCTTGAGCTGCTCCATCGCAATCGGCTTGCGCAGGATCGGCCGGCGCCGAAGCAAGGACGGCAGCAATTCAGGCCCATAGCCCGTCGCGAACAGGAACGGCTTGCCGCGGCGCTCGATCAAATCGGCGACGGGATCGACGTATACGCCCATCAGGTTGATATCGAGGATCGCGAAGTCGTACTGCGCCGTCATCGCAAAGGCGCTCGCATCGCGCACGTTGTCCGCTTCCGCAACGACATGGTGGCCAAGCTCCTCCACCATGTCGGCGATCATCATCCGGATCAACGCCTCGTCTTCAACCAGGAAAACGGAGAGTCCGTCCGCCATATCAACCCCGCAGCCAATCAAGCGGAGTTAAGCATACCCGATTTGCAAGAAAGATTCACGAATTCGTGGCCTCCAAATTCCACGAATACATGCAATCCGATTCAAGCTCGATCAATCCAGGCCGCGCTCGTGGCTGAGGCGAACCATCTCCTGGATGAACACCTCCTTCTGCTTGTCATCGAGGCTTGAGAACAACGGCTCGGCGGCATCGGCGACATTGCGCTGGTCGGCAGCGCGGTCGATCAGGAATTGCGACTCGTTGCGCATTTGCTCGATGATGTCGTCCGGCGGATCGCGCTTGGCCCGCGCGATGCGCAGGTTCAGCCGCTCCGCGCCATTGTGCCCGAGATAGTGCATTGCGCTGGAGAAGCCGAACCAGTGCTTCTCCTGATCGGGCGTGAGATTGAGCTCGGTCTTGATACGCTCGATATAGGAATCGCTGTTGGCGACGATCTGGTCGGCGGTCAGCTGCGGCGTGCCGGGCTGGGTCAGAACGGTAACGTCCTTGTTGTCCTTATTGTCATTCTCCTTGGTGTCCGAGGGCGCGTTCTTGGCTTCCTTGGTCGCCTTGGCACCCTTGCCGCCTTTGGCGGTCTTGGCGTCCTTGTCCTTGGCGCCGCCCGGCTGCTTGGAGTCCTTGGCGGCATCCTTGGACGCGTCTTTGCTCGCGTCCTTGTTCGCGTCCTTGGCAGCCGGCGCCTGGCCACTGTTGTTGTTGACGCCGAGCACGCCGGTGAAGACGCCGACCACGCCGCCGATAGCGCCGCCGAGAACGCCACCGACGGGACCTGCCGCCTTGTTACCGGCCGCGGCCCCGTCCTGAACGCCCTTGACCAAACCTTGTGCATTCGCAACCGCGGCCGCGCCGATCAGCACAGTCAGCACGGAGCCGAGCGCGAGCCAATGCCGCAGGCCAAGCCGCACAGGCGGCGCCGGGGGGATGATTTGGGTCTTCATGTCGATCTGCTTGCCTTCTAGGAAACGGCAGGCCTCCTGCCGGTTGCAACTCTACCGTTTTCGCGACGCCGAGGTCTAGGCGCGGACCATCGCTGTCCCCGTTTGAAGGCCCTGTGGCGCGAAGCGGTGATGCAGGCTCATTCGGAACTGCGGCGTAATTGCGCACGGGATCGTCTCGAGCCGTCGCACGCGGAAGTGTGCGTCGCAATAAGAGCAGACGCAGCTCATCGCCGACAGAAGCGACGGGCATTCCGTACGCAACGTTAGTTCTAGAGCGCGAGGCTTCCGGCTTTCTCGACAGACGCAATCAATCATGATGTGATGGCGCTACCAATCCCGGCGCGATTGACCGCCCGGAAACGACGGCGCGAACAAGAAACGCCAACCAACAAACGCAAAACAAACTCGGGAAATTCAGAGGAAATGACAGAACGATAAAACACACCAAGGCGAGGAAACGAGATGTCACGCAATAGACTGACGCGACGTCAATTTGTAGCAGCCACTGCAATGTCCTCCGCGGCGCTCATCGCAGCGCCCTACGTCCGAGGCGCTTACGCCGCCGGCAAGCTCTCGATCGGCCTGTGGGACCACTGGGTACCCGGCGCCAACGCTGCCTCCACCGACTTGATCAACGAATGGGCGGCGAAGGAGAAGGTCGAGGTTTCAATCGACTACATCACCAGCCAAGGCAACAAGCTGCTTTTGACGATGGCCGCCGAGGCGCAGGCCAAGTCCGGGCACGATATCCTGTCGTCTCAAATCGGCTGGCAGCCGCACGCCTATGACGACTTGCTTGAACCGGTCAACGACGTCATGGAGCCGATCGTCAAGCAGAACGGCGAGGTGAACGGCACGGTCAAGTATCTCGGCCAGGCCGGCGGCAAATGGCTCGCTGTGCCGGCGACCGCCGGCAGTCAGATCAAGGGCCCCTGCTCGCGTATCGACCTGATGAAGAAATACGCCGGCATCGATGTCCAGGAAATGTATCCGGCCGGTTCACCGCCCAAGGCCGACAACTGGACGATGGAGACGTTCCTCAAGGCGGCCGAAGCCTGCCAGAAGGGCGGCTTCGCCTTCGGCATCGGCCTTGGCACGACCCCGGACAACATCGACACCGCGGGCGCGATCTTCCAGTCGTTCGGTGCCGAGCTCGTCAACGCCAAGGGCGACATCACCGTCAAGACCGACCAGGTGCGGCAGGCGCTGGAATTCTACAAGAAGCTGATCGCGGTGTTGCCGCCGGACGCCCCCTCCTGGGACGACGCCTCGAACAACAAATGGCTGATTGCCGGCAAGGGCGCGCTGATCATGAACCCGCCGAGCGCGTGGGCGGTCGCCAAGCGCGACGCGCCACAGGTCGCGGAGCAATGCTGGACGCACGGCTTCCCGGCCGGACCGAAGGGCCGTTTTGCACCTTTCCAGCCGTTCTTCTGGAGCATCTGGAAATTCTCCAAGAACAAGGACGCGGCCAAGAGCCTGCTCAGCCACCTGTCCCAGCCGTCGTCGATCGAAAAGTTCGTTCAGGTGAGCGGCGGCTACGATCTGCCGGCATACGCAAGCATGACGACGCTGAAGACCTGGGCCGAGGAAGGGCCGCCGAAGGGCACGCTTTATCACTATCCGAACCCCTACAATCATCAGATATTGTCGATTGCGGCCGCGCCGGCGCCACCAAAGATCGCGGAGCAGATCTACAATCAGGCGACGCTGACCAAGTTGGCGCTGCGTTATGCCAAAGGCGAGAAGATGGAAGACGCGCTCGCCTGGGCCGAGGGCGAGTGCGAGGGCTTCATGCGGAGCTGAGCCGGGTGTGTGCCGCGGTGGTTCACGCCTTCGGGCGTGAGCCGCCGAGGCCGCCTCGCGAAACCCGCCCGTCGATGCCGCTCGCCGCGCTGGCCTTCGGCGCCCTACGTCTTACGAAGAGGCTCGTGTCATGGCCGATGTCGTCGTTCAGCAAGGTCGTCTCGCCCGCGCTGCGAGCCCGCGCAAGGGGGCCAGTCTCCGCAATGTGCTCGGGCGCAAATCGACCGTGGCATTCCTGCTGACGCTGCCGCTGATCCTGCTGATCCTGCTGCTCGTGCTCTACCCCGCATTCTACTCGGTTTACCTGGCGACGCTGAACAAGGCGATGACGAAGTTCGTCGGCTTCGGCAACTTCACCTTCCTGTTCAAGCGCGAAACGTTCTGGATGGTGGTCAAGCAGTCCTGCATCTTCGCGGTCACCGCGGTGATCTTCAAGGCGCTGATCGGCTTCATCGTCGCGCATTTCGTCCACAACATACCGGGCAAGAAGCAACGCAAATGGCGCGGCATGCTGCTGGTGCCCTGGGTGATCCCGCCGGCGATGAGCACGCTGGCCTGGCTCTGGCTGTTCGATCCCTCCTACAGCGCCTTCAACTACACGCTCTCCTTCTTCGGCGTCGGCCCGATCCCCTGGCTCGGTGACACCTTCTGGGCGCGCTTCTCCGTGATCCTCGTCAACGTCTGGTACGGCGCGCCGTTCTTCCTGATCATGTACCTGGCGGCGCTGAAGTCGGTCCCCGACCAGCTCTACGAGGCGGCGTCGATCGACGGCGCCAATTGGTGGCAGAAGATCTGGCACATCACATTGCCGATGATGCGCAACATCATCGCCATCACCACGCTGTTCTCGCTGATCGTGACCTTCGCCAATTTCGACATCGTGCGCATCCTGACCGCGGGCGGCCCGCTGGATACGACCCATCTGTTCGCCACCTGGGCGTTCCAGGTCGGTATCCAATCGACCGACATTCCGCTCGGCGCCTGCGTCTCGCTGTTCATGGTGCCGATCCTCGCGATCGCGGCGGTCTTCATCCTGCGCGACGTCAACAAACGCGGAAACGAAGCCTGATGAGCACACTCACGATCGACAAGGCCGGACCGTCCCGCAAGCTCAAATACGGCAGCATGAGCCGGGACCGGGCCTGGGCACTGCGCTGGTCTTATTTCTTCCTCGTGCTGTTTGCGATCTTCTTCCTGACGCCGCCGATCTACATGCTGATCACCTCGCTCAAGAGCAGCGCGGAGATCTCGGCGGCGACCAATCCGTGGTGGGTGTTTCATCCGACCCTGTCGAACTATGTCGAGCTGCTGACCTCGAACCAGTTCCTGCGCTTCTTCTGGAATTCGGCGATCATCTCGATCGTGGTCGTGATCGTAACGATGCTGATCAGCATCCCCGCCGCGTTCGCGTTGGCGCGGATGAAGTTCTGGGGCTCGGCGACGCTCGCGACCGGCGTCTTCCTCACCTATCTCATTCCCGACAGCCTGCTGTTCATTCCGCTGTTCAAGATGCTCACCGTGATCCAGGACTTCACCGGCATCACGCTGCTGAACCGCTGGTATGTGCTGATATTCGTCTATCCGACGCTGACCGTGCCGTTCTGCACCTGGATCATGATCGGCTATTTCGCCTCGATCCCGAAGGAGCTCGACGAGGCCGCGATCATCGATGGCGCCTCGTGGCTGCAGACCCTGCTGCGGATCTTCATTCCGGTGGCGCTGCCCGGGCTGATCGCCGCGACGATCTTCGCCTTCACGGTGTCCTGGGCCCAGTTCCTCTATCCCCTGGTGTTCACCACGTCCGTGGACCAGCTCGTGCTGCCGGTCGGCATCACCACGACGCTGATCAAGGGCGACGTCTTCAACTGGGGTCAGATCATGACCGGCGCGCTGCTTGGCGCAGCGCCACCGCTGATCATCTACGCCTTCCTGATGGACTACTACATTGCCGGCCTGACCGCCGGCGCGACAAAGGGTTGATGTCGAAAGGTTGAGGTTTCATGGCTGACGTTGCATTGCGGAAGGTGGTCAAGCGCTACGACGATGTCGAAGCGGTGCGCGGCATCGACCTCGATATCGCCGACCATGAGTTCATCGTCCTCGTCGGGCCGTCCGGCTGCGGCAAGTCGACCACGCTGCGCATGATCGCGGGGCTCGAGGACATCAGCGACGGCGACATCATGATCGGAGGCGACGTCGTCAACGACGTGCCACCGAAGGATCGCGACATCGCCATGGTGTTCCAGAACTACGCGCTCTACCCGCACATGACGGTCGCGGAAAACATGTCGTTTGGGCTGCGGCTGAAGCACTACCCCAAGGCCGAGATCAAGGCGCGGGTGACGGAGGCCGCACGCCTGCTGGACATCACCGATCTGATCGACCGCAAGCCGAAACAGCTCTCCGGCGGCCAGCGCCAGCGCGTCGCCATGGGGCGCGCCATCGTGCGTAATCCAAAGGTCTTCCTGTTCGACGAGCCGCTGTCCAATCTCGACGCCAAGCTGCGGGTGCAGATGCGCATCGAGATCAAGAAGGTGCACCAGAAGGTGCGCACCACCACCGTCTACGTCACCCACGACCAGGTCGAGGCGATGACGCTGGCCGACCGCGTGGTGGTGATGAACAAGGGGCGAATCGAGCAGATCGGCACGCCGAACGAGCTCTACCACAAGCCGGCGACACGCTTCGTCGCGGGCTTCATCGGCTCGCCCGCAATGAATTTCATCCCGTGCCGGCTGGAGGATGCCGGCGGCACGCTGCAGCTCCGCCTGACCGACCGTATCGCCTTTGCGCTGCCGCCGGCCCGTGCCGCGCGCTACAACGCGCTGCCGCGCACGGACAGGCTGCTGCTCGGCATCCGTCCTGAACACCTCACGGAATCGCACGCGCATCTGGAGCCCGGCGTCGAGACGTTCGACACCGTGCTCGACGTCACCGAGCCGATGGGGATGGAGACCCTGGTTTATTTCGGGCTCGACGGCACGCCGGTCTGCGGCCGTGTCAATCCCAATGCCGGCGCCAAGGACGGGGCTCCCATGCGTTTGGCGATGGACCTCAACAACATGCACCTGCTAAACGAGGAGACCGGGGTCGTGCTGTGACGCCGGCCAAGAAACGCAAGCAGGCGGGGAGCGATGGCGACCAACAAGAAGAAGATTTTCGTTACACAAACTTTGTCGCAGGGGGCACGAGCCCTCCTCACCCAGCGGGACGATATCGAGCTCGTCGAGTTTCCAAACCTGATCTCCGCGAAGGACTTTGAAGCTCTGCTGAAGAGCCATGCGCCGGTTCACGGCGTGGCGCTCGGTGCCACCGCCTTCGGCGAGACCGAGCTCGAGGCGTCCAAGGACATGAAGGTGGTGACCCGCATCGGCGTCGGTTACGACGCCGTCGACGTACCAGCCCTCTCCCGCCGCAAGGTGCCGCTGATGGTCGCGGGCAGCGCCAACTCGCCCTCGGTCGCCGAGCAGGCCCTGTTCATGATGCTGACGCTGGCAAAACGCGCGAATGAAATGCACGCCTGCGTCAAGGATGGCCAGTGGGCCAACCGGCTCGGCATGCTGCCGTTCGACCTCTACGGCAAGACCGTGCTGATCATCGGCTTCGGCCGCATCGGCACCCGCACCGCCAAGCGCTGCCAGGCGATGGAAATGAAAGTGCAGGTCTACGACCCCTATAAGCCCGCCGCCGACATCAAGGCCGCCGGCTGCGAACCGGTCTCTGACCTCGACGCGGCGCTGCCCAACGCCGACTTCGTCACCATCCACTGCCCGAAGACGCCGGAGACGGTCGGTCTGTTCGATGCGGCGCGGATCGGCCGGATGAAGCCAAGATCCTATCTCATCAACACCGCGCGCGGCGGCATCGTGAAGGAGGCCGCGCTGTACGATGCGCTGACTTCAGGAAAGCTCGCCGGCGCCGGCATCGACGTGTTCGAAGTCGAACCGCCGCCGGTCAGCAATGCCCTGTTCGCGCTGCCCAACGTCATCATGGCGCCGCACGTGGCGGGCGTGACCGTCGAGGCCGTGAGCCGCATGAGCGAGCAGACCGCGCGCAACATCCTGAGTGTGCTGGACGGCGATCCGATCCGGCAGAACATCATCAATCAGGACGTGCTGGGCTGAGGCAAATGCGAAGGCGGACGACTAAAGCGCGATGAACTATCATCGCGCTTTAGGTTGTTGTTTGAGCATGATCTTTTCGGAAAACCGCTACACACTTTTCCGGATCATGCTTCGTCCGCCCGCCTTCGGATGGCCAGAATGCGTCCCATTTTGGTGCAGATCGGGCCCCAACTCAGCCTTAATCAAGCCCGCGTAATGTATCCGGCCGCGGCGGCAGTGGGACAGACATGCCGGCCGCGTCGAGCTGGAGGATGGACCCTTGTCAGAGATCGACCCGACCGACCAAGCGCTGGCGACCATTGCCAGCATTTTCGAGCACCCCGAGCCCGTTCTCGTCGTCCGCGACACCGAGACGGAAACGGAGGCTGCCGACGAGTATGCGGTCGCAGACGAGCATGAGGTCGCAGACGAGCATCACGCCTCCGACGATCATCAAGCCTCCGACGAGCATCCGATGGTCGAGGAGCAGCCGCTGGTGCCCGACCACACCGACGCTGATGGCTACAGCAAGGTCGGTCCCGGGCCGATGGTCGCCATCCGCCTGAAATGGACCGTCCATCGCGGCGACGACGACCAGTACTACGTGCACGAGACCATCGGCGAGCAGTCCGCCCCCGTGGTCAGCGGCCCCATGACCAGCGAGGCCGCCGTGCATTTCGTCGACGAACACGAGAGCGAGGCGCATCGGCGCTTCGAGCTGCTGCGCAGCGAGATCGCCGGCCGCAGCTCGCTCGCCGACTACGAGCGCAAGGGCGAAGCGTAAAGCAGTTTGCGAGTCGGATGGCTCTACACCTCTCCCGCAGGGAGAGGTCGGAGCGCATCGCGAGATGCGATCCGGGTGAGGATTACAGTCTCACTGGATGTGGCGGCCCCTCACCCGGATTGCTTCGCAATCCGACCTCTCCCCGTCGGGGAGAGGTGCACATCGAGCCTGCTGCCTACTTCCTTCCCAAAAAGTCCTTCTTCACGAGTTCGACGCCCGCGTGCCGCAACAGGTCGTACGCGGTCGTGACGTGAAAGAAGAATTGCGGGACGCTGTTGGTGAGCAGCAGCGTCCGCCCGGTGAAGGGCAGCTCGGTCCCGTTCTTCAGCCTGAAGAACACCTTCAGATCCGCAGCCGCATCGATCTCGGCACGCGGCAGACTTTCAATGAATTCGATTGAGGTGGCGATCCGCGCCTGCAGCCCGGCCATGTCGTGCTCCAGCGGCGGCAGCGCGACCGGTTCGCACTGCGCCAGCAAGGCCGGCGCGATGGTGGCATGGCGGCAGGCCTCACCGATCTGCTGCGCCAGGTCGTACATGTTCGGCGCCATGCGCATCCCGAGCAGGACCGCCGGATTGAACTTGCGGGTCTCGGCATAGGCAACGCCCTTGTCGAGCAGCACCGACAGGTTGCGCAGGTAAGGCACGAACAGGCCGACCGAGGCCTCGTACATCGAGATCGTCACTTCAAGATTCCCTTCAATTTCCGTCTCGCCAGAAACTGGCATCTGGTCTAAATCCACGTTCAAGAGCTGCACAATGACAGCTTGGGCTTGGGTGGAAAAGACTTGGGTGGAAAAGAGATGACCGTTCGAATAACCGTCCGAATCCTGGCGGCTTTGGCCGCGATGTTGCTGGCGAGCCTCTCGGCGCAGGCGCAGCAGCCGGCGCCTTCGCGCCTCGACGAGATCATCAAGCGCGGCACGTTGCGCGTCGGCATGACCGGCGACTACAAGCCTTTCACCTATCTGGACAAGGCCACGCAGCAATTCAGCGGATTTGACGTCGACATGGCGGAGGCGCTGGGCAAGGCGCTCGGCGTCAAGGTCGAGTACGTCGCCACCGCCTGGCCCAAGCTGATGAAGGATTTCGAGGCCGACCAGTTCGACATCGCGATGGGCGGCGTCTCGGTCACGCTTGACCGCCAGAAAAAGGGCTACTTCACCATGCCGATCATGCGCGAGGGCAAGACCCCGATCGCGCGCTGCGCCGACGTCGGCAAGTATCAGAGCATCGCCGATATCGACAAGAAGGGCACCCGCGTCATCGTCAATCCCGGCGGGACCAACGAGCGTTTCGCGCGCGCCAACGTCAAGGACGCCGACATCACCGTCTTCCCCGACAATACCGCGATCTTCGACGAGATCGCCAAGGGCAACGCCGACCTGATGATGACGGATGCCTCCGAGACCCGCTATCAGCAGAAGCAGCATTCCGGCGTGCTCTGCGCGGTGCATCCGGACAAGCCGTTCGACTTCTCGGAGAAGGCCTACTGGCTCCAGCGCGACATGGCGCTGAAGGCCTTCGTCGACCAGTGGCTGCACATCTCCATGGAGGACGGCAGCTACAAGAAGATCTACGCCGCCTGGTTCGATTAGAGCTCGTTTTCCAGCGAAGTGGGTACCGGTTCGCGCAAAGGAAACGCGTCAAAACTAAAATCTAAAGTCCCGTTCCGGACGGGACTTTAACCCGCGGCCTCCTGTCGCTGGCCCCTCGCCAAACTTTGGACCGGCTCCAGGGCTATTGAACCCGGAACCGCTGGAGGACGACTCATACCGTGACAGTGATCTAGATCACTTTTTGCGATCGAACCGGGGCGTAAGCGTCGGTGTGGGGACGACCACCTGTTCGGGAGATGGAAATGAGGAAGTTGTTGGCCACGGCCGCATTCCTTTTGCTGGCGAGCACCGCTGCGCAAGCGCAGTACACCTTCGAATATGGCGGACGCACCATCCGCATCGATCCGGATCGCGGCACGGTGCAGATTCCCGGCGTCTACGACAACACTGGCCAGGGCAAGGCCAAGAAGGCCAAGAAGAACGACACCAAGCCGGACCAGCAGGCCCCGCAGCAGGCCAAGGTTGATCCGCAAACGCCGGCCGCTCCCCCGCCGGCGCCAGCTCCTGCTCCTGTCGCTGCGCCCCCGGCGGCCGAACAGGCTCCTGCCCAGACGCCGGCGCCTGCCGCAGCAGCGCGCACCGCCCCGCCAGCTTCTCCGGCCACCACCGCCAACAATGCGCCGGCTGAAGATGCGATGGTGCCGCCGCCTCAACCGGCTCCAAGTGCCGCCCCGACGGTGGCCGCGGTACCGCCGGCACCTCCGCCGCCCGCACCGCCTCCGCCGCCGGCCCCCGCTGTCGCAGCCGCGCCTCCGGCGCCGCCCGCGCCAGTTGCTCCGGCACCGGCGCCTGCCCCCGCGCCCGTTCAATCCGCCGCCGTCGCACCGCCGGTTCCGGCGGCAGCGCCCGCGCGCGATCTCAATTCACCTCTCGGCGTCTGGCTCACCGAGGAGAAGGAAGGCAAGGTCCGCATCGAGCAGTGCGGCAATAACCTCTGCGGCTATTCGGTCGACAGCAAATCGAACCAGAACGGCGAACAGGTGCTGATCAACATGAAGCCAGGCAAGGACCAGAAATGGTCCGGCCGCATCCTCGATCCCAACACCGGCTCGACCTACGACTCGACGATCTCGCTGAAGGCAGGCGACCGCCTGCGCGTGCAAGGCTGCGCCTTCGGCGGCATGTTCTGCGGCGGCCAGACCTGGACGCGCGTGAACTAGATCCGCACCCACCATTTTTTGGAGAGACAAAGGGCCCGTGATCCGGGCCCTTTGCTTTTGCCGGCACAGTCGTTGCGATGTGCGTCATCTCACAGAGAACCCTTCGCGCGTGACAGCCCTCACATCGCCGGTTCCGCGCCCGTGACACGATCCCCGCATGGTCAACCCCAAGGGGCGCGTCATGAACGGATTTCGCAAAGGACTCTTCGCCACCATTATCGCCATCGCCTTTCCGCTCACGCAGGCGGATGCCGCGGGCTCGACTTTCGACGGCACATGGAACGTCCGCATCTCGTCATCGAGCGAGACCTGCGGCAATGGCGCGACTGTCGCGATCGGCATCAGCAACGGTCAGATCGCCTCGAGCAGCGCTGCGGTGACAGCGTCGGGCCGCGTCGCGGATGCCGGTGCCATCAACGTCAGCCTCAGCACGGGCATCAAGCACGCCGTCGGCTACGGCCGGCTCAGCGGCACCTCAGGCTCCGGCACCTGGCGCGGCGCCCTGTGCTCGGGCACGTGGACGGCCGAGCGGATGTAGGTCCAAGCCGAGGATGGGTGACGCATCGCCCCGAGGGCGATGCGTCTTGTCTGCAAATAGTGCTAGCCGAGCGGCGCGCCGTATTCGGCGTCCGTCACCGGCTCGAGCCAGGTCGAGAAAACGCCGTCGAGCGCTTCCTGCATGGCGATGTGGCACATGCTGTTGCCCGGCGAGGCGCCGTGCCAGTGCACTTCATTCGGCGGGATCCAGACGGTGTCGCCGGGACGGATTTCCTTGACCGCGCCGCCCTTGGTCTGGACGCGGCCGACGCCCGAAATCACGTAGAGCGTCTGTCCAAGCGGATGATGATGCCAGTTGGTGCGGGCGCCCGGCTCGAACGAGACGCGCGAGACGTTCAGCCGCGCCGGTGCCGGCGCCATGTTGATGGGGTCCTGCAGCACGGTGCCGGTAAAGTTTTCCTTGGGCGCGCGGCGGGTCGGCCGCGTGCCTGCGAGCGTGATGTCCATGGGATACCTCGTTTCCTGTTACTTCTTGCTGGCGGCGTAGCGCGCCTTGGTCTCGGCGTTCATCGGATAGAGGCCCGGCAGCACCGCGCCATTGTTCACCTCGTTGACGATCCAGGCTTCCATGCGCTCCTGCTCGACGCCCTCATTGAGGACGTGCTCGAGCATCGCCTGCGGGATCAGCACGCAGCCGTCCTGGTCGGCGACCACGATGTCGTTCGGGAACACGGCAACACCGCCGCAACCGATCGGCTCGCCCCAGCCGACGAAGGTCAGGCCCGCGACAGACGGCGGCGCGGCATAACCGTCGCACCACACAGGAAGGTTGGTGCCGAGCACGCCCTCGACGTCACGCACCACGCCGTCGGTGACGAGCGCGGTGACGCCGCGCTTCATCATGCGGGCGCAGAGGATGTCACCGAAGATGCCGGCGTCGGTGATACCCATGGCATCGACCACCGCGATGCAGCCTTCCGGCATCGCCTCGATCGCGGTGCGGGTCGAGATCGGCGACGACCAGGATTCCGGCGTCGCCAGATCCTCGCGCGCCGGAACGAAGCGCAGCGTGAAGGCAGGGCCCACCAGGCGCGGCAGGCCCGGGCGCAGCGGGCGCGCGCCGCGCATCCACACGTTACGCAGGCCCTTCTTCAGCAGGACCGTGGTGATGGTGGCAGTGGTGATGCCGGCGAGGGTCTTGCGGGCTTCGGGGGACAGCGACATGGAAACAGACGAGCTCCGGATGGGCGGGAAAGAACGCGCGCATCTTGCGAGCCGCGCGCTTGCCGTCAAGGCCCAAAGCTCTGACGAGAACGCGGCCCAGCCGGGCTGTTATGCGACGCGATAACAAGGCTTTATCGCCACCCCTTGCATTAATTTATTGGACTTGCGGGCGCATTTACGCGAAGCAAGGTGACGCGGAACTCAAGGCCGAGCCCGCGCTTTTCCAAAGGCCCGATTTCGAAATCTCATGGCCGCGACGCTCCCCCCGCCCCGCCTTTTGCCCAGTGGCGACAGCGCCGTCACGGTCGAGTTCAGCCGCACCATCGACGACGCCGCCAATGAGCGCGTGCTGGCGCTCGACAAGGCCCTTGCAGCCGCGCCCATCGAGGGCATCTCCGAGACGATCCCGACCTACCGCTCGCTGCTGGTGCATTACGACCCCGGCAGGATCGGCTTCGACGCGCTCGGCGAAAAGCTGCTCGCGATCGCCAGCCAGCCGCTGCCGCCCACGACGAAAGCGCGGCGCTGGCGCATTCCCGTCGCCTATGGCGGCGAGCACGGCATCGACCTCGAGGACGTCGCGAAAGCGCTGAACACCACGCCCGACGATATCGTGGCCCGCCACGCCGGCGGCGATTATCGCGTCGCCATGATCGGCTTCACGCCGGGCTGGTCCTATCTCAGCGGCCTCGACAAATCCCTGCACATGTCGCGACGGCAGAGCCCGCGGCTGTTCACGCCTGCAGGCACAATCTCGATCGGCGGAATCCAGGCCGGCATCCAGTGCCTCGCCGCGCCGAGCGGCTGGCATCTGCTTGGCCGCACGCCTGTTAGAACCTATCAGCTCCACCGGAATCCGACCTTCCTCACCGAACCCGGTGATCGCGTGACGTTTTTCGCGATCGACCACAAGACGTTCGAGGAGCAGGACCGCGCTGCGGAAGCCGGCGAGATCATTGCCGAGCGGGTGGACGCATGAGCAGGCTCGTCGTCGCCAGCATCGGTCCCGCAAGCTCCGTCCAGGACGGCGGGCGCTACGGCGCGCAGCGCTACGGCCTGACGGTCAGCGGCGCAATGGACCGGCTGGCGCTGGCCGCGGCGAACACGCTGGTCGGCAACGAGCCGTTCGCAGCTGCGGTCGAGATCGGCCCATTCGGTGCCACGTTCACGGCCAAGGACGGCGCCGTGCGCGTCGCCATCGCGGGCGCGCCGCGCAACGCCGATGTTGCCGGGAAACCCGTCGCGATGGACACGTCCGTCACGCTGAAAGACGGCGAGACGCTGACGCTGGGCTTCGCCCGCGGGGGCGCATTCACGTATCTGGCGATCGAAGGCGCCATCACAGGCGAGCTGGTGTTCGGCAGCCTCGCGGTGAATGCCCGCGCCGGTCTCGGCAGCCCCTACCCGCGCCCGCTCCAGGCCGGAGACGAGTTCGCGGTCGATGCCGCGAGCGGTGCACCCGAACTGCGGATCGAATTGCCGAAGGCGGTGAGCGGCCCGATCCGCGTCGTGCTGGGGCCGCAGGATGACGAGTTCGACGACGCCAACAAGGCGCTGTTCCTCGACAGCGAGTGGAAGATCTCGGCGACCTCCGACCGCATGGGCTACCGGCTCGAGGGCCCCGCGATCAAGCATCTGCACGGCCACAACATCGTCTCCGACGGCACCGTCAACGGCAGCATCCAGGTGCCCGGCAATGGTTCGCCGATCGCGCTGATGATGGATCGCGGCACCTCCGGCGGCTATCCCAAGATCGCAACCGTGATCACGGCCGATGTCGGCCGTCTGGCCCAGACCTCTGCCGGCACGGCGTTCCGCTTCAAGGCCGTCACCATGGCCGAGGCGCAAGACGAGGCGCGCAAATTCCAACAGCTGATCCGCACCCTGCCCGATCGCCTGCGTTCGTCCGACACGGTCGAGCTCAACATCGAGGCGCTGAGCGATGCCAACGTCGCGGGCTATGCGGTGAGCGCGGTGGATGCCGGGACCTGGCAGGTGACGGCCGAGCCGTAAACGACAAGACCAAAGGCGGAGAGCAGCCATGAAGACGATCGATCTCAATTGCGACCTCGGCGAAGGTTTTGGCGCGTGGGAGATGGGCAACGACGCCGCCATGATCGACCTCGCAAGCTCGGTCAATGTCGCCTGCGGCTTCCATGCCGGCGACCCCGACATCATGCGGCGGACGGTGGAGCTGGCGAAAGCGCGCGGCGTCTCGGTCGGCGCGCATCCCGGATATCGCGACCTGCACGGCTTTGGCCGGCATCCGATCGCGGGCCTGAAATCATCCGAGATCGAGAACCTCGTCGCCTACCAGATCGGCGCGCTGCAGGCGATCGCCACTGCGGCCGGCCACAAGGTGACGCATGTGAAAGCCCATGGCGCGCTCTCCAATGTCGCCTGCGAGGACGACATGACGGCGAAGGCGATCGCCGCAGGCATCAGGGCGGTCGACCCCAGCCTGATCTTCGTCGTGCTCGCCAACTCGAAACTGGTGAAGGCCGGCGAGGACGCGAACCTGCCGATGGTGCACGAGGTGTTCGCCGATCGCGCCTATGAGGACGACGGCAATTTGGTCTCGCGCAAGAAGCCCGGCGCGGTGCTGCACGATGCCAAGGCGATCGCCGATCGCGTGGTGCGCATGGTGCAGGACGGCGCGGTGGTGTCGGTCACGGGCAAAGTCATCAAGATGCGCACGGACACGGTCTGCATCCACGGCGACACGCATGGCGCCGTCGAGATCGCACGCACCTTGCGTCAGGCGTTGAAGGATGCCGGCATCGAGGTCGCGCCGTTCAAACGCGGGGCGTGAGGCACATCAGGTGCCGGTCAATCTCGTTAGAACGGGTGCACCGAGAGCGTGCCGAACACGATCGCGGCAATGACGGCGAAGGCGCTGTAGAGCCCGATATGATGGGCGTTCGCCGCGGTCCGACGCGAGAGCGAGCGCGCGTAGAAGTGCAGTCTGGCTTCCGCCGATAGTTCGCGCATGGTCGATCTCCAACGCCCCATTTGCGGGATTATGAGGGATCGACCGGGGTGGCGGGCAAGACGGCTATGGAAATAGCGATGAGCCTTCTCTGAAGATGGCCCATCCCAGGTGCAAATTCTCTTCAGGCCCGGGTTCCGAGAATCTTATTCGTTAAGATCCAAGCCAGATGGAACTCGCTGGATGACAGCTAGATGACAGCGCACCCTCCCGTCCAACGTGAATCGCGAAAACAACCCCATGCACAGTAGATCGTGGCCGCCGGCGCCCTGCGCGGCGCCGGCGATTCATGACACTCCCACCGAGGCTTAGTACACGTCAGCCTGGAAGCGGCCCTTCTTCTTGAGGTCGGCGACAAAACTGACGGCCTCGTCGGTCGAGCGCGCACCGAACTGGGCGACGATGTCGACCAGCGCACGCTCGACGTCCTTGGCCATGCGCTTGGCATCGCCGCAGATGTAGAGATGGGCGCCCTCGGCGAGCCACGTCCAGACTTCGCGGCCGAGCTCGCGCATACGGTCCTGCACGTAAAACTTCTTCTCGCCGTCACGCGACCAGGCGAGCGACAGGCGCGTCAGAAGGCCCGAGGTCTTCATCGCGTTGAGCTCGTCGCGGTAGAAGAAATCGCAATCGCTGCGCTGATGGCCGAAGAACAACCAGTTCTTGCCCTGCGCGCCGGTCGCCTTGCGATCGAGCAGGAAAGCGCGGAACGGCGCAATGCCGGTGCCGGGGCCGATCATGATGACCGGAATCTTCGGATCCTCCGGCAGACCGAAACCGTGCGCCTTCTGCACATAGACCTTGAGCTTGTCGCCCTCGTTGATGCGCTCGCCGAGGAAAGTCGAGGCGACGCCGAGGCGCTTGCGCTTGCCGATGACGTAGCGCACGGAATCGACCGTCAGCGACAGCTTTCCGGGCGTCGCATTGTGCGACGAGGAGATCGAGTAGAGCCGCGGCTGCAGCGGCTCCAGCGCTTCGACGAAGGCTTCCGGATGCGGCCGCGTGCCCGAAAACTTCTGCAGCGCCGCCATCACGTCGAGCGTCGCCGCATCGCCATCGGGATCCTCGCCCTGCGCCAGCGCCCGCGCCTTCTCGCGCTGCGCACCGCCGGTGATGAAGGAGAGCAGCTCGAACAGCTTGTCCGGCGCCGGTGACAGTGAGACGTCCTCGACCAGCGCTTCGCGCAGCGTCTTGTTGTTGACTTTGGTGGTGTGGGACGCCCCGAGCAGCGCGATGATCTGGTCGACGAGGCCGAGATCGTTGCGTGCGAACACGCCAAAGGAGTCGCCGACGACGTAATCGAGCTTGCTCTCGGAGAGATCGAACTCGACGTGATACGTCTCCTTCTCGGAAGCTCCCTTGTTGAGCAAGCGCCGCGACAGGAAGGTGGCGTCGGCCGGATTTTCACGGGCGCGGCCGAGCTCGGCCTTCACCTCGGGCGCAGCCGGTGCACTGGTGGTCGCAGCCGCCCCCGTCGCTGGCTTCGCGGCCGGCGCCTTGTCGACCTCCTCGAAGAGCTGCTTGAGCATCCGCGCCGTCTCCTTGCCGCCGGGGGCACAGAGGTTGAGGCGCGCTTCGCTCTTGTTGGCGATCGAGTCCGAATAGTCGGCGCAATTGTAGCCGCACTGGCCGCAATCCTGCTGCGCCATCGCCGCCATCATGCGGCGGCGGAGCGGACGTCCCTCCGCCAGCTTCATGCGGTCGGCGATCGCCATCCCGGGATCGTGCCAGGGAGCCTCACCGTCATCGCCGTCGCCCTGCGGCGCCAGCAAAGCCACGTTGTCGATCGGCGACAGAGCCGTCGAGCCGTCAAGGCCGAGCATGCCGACGAGAAATCCGTTCAGCCACAGCCGCTGGCCCTCGCTGAACGGTGCATTGGCCGGAATGATCTCGATCTTGGGAGGCACGGACATCTGGGTCATGCTGCTACTTCCGCTTCGGCGAGTTTGCGCAGGGCTTCACCGTCATGGCGACGGGAGAAGGTCAGGAACGTCTCTTCGGGCGAGGTGCGATTGGCGAGATAGGCCTTCAAGAGCCCCTCGACGGTCTTCGGCACATCTTCGGCCTTCACATCGTGAAACACCTCCTGCCCGATATCGGCATCGGGACCGAAGCCGCCGCCGGTGAAGAGGTGATAGCCCTCGACCTGGTCGTCCTCCGTCGCACCCGGCACCTTGGCCGCGATCAGGCCGATGTCGGAGATGTAGTGCTGCGCGCAGGAGTGATGGCAACCGGTCAGATGGATGTTGAGCGGCGTGTCGAGATTGATGCGCTCATCGCACCAGTCGCCGATCGCGGCGGCATGGCGCTTGGTGTCGGAGGCCGCGAACTTGCAGCCGGCATTGCCGGTGCAGGCGATCAGGCCGGCGCGAACGTTCGAGACCTGCGTGGCGAGGCCAAGCTTCTCGACCGCGGCGGTGACGAGCGCGACGCTCTCATCGCGCACGCCAGAGATCAGCAGGTTCTGCCAGACCGTCAGGCGGATATCGCCGTCACCGAGATCCTGCGAAATCTTCGCCAGCCCGCGCATCTGCTCACACGTGAGCTTGCCGACCGGCAGCGCCACGCCAACCCAGTTGAGCCCGGCCTGCTTCTGCTTGTGCACGCCGATATGGGCCATGCGGTCGGACAAGGGACGCGGCAGAAGCGCCTCGGCCGGCACGCGCGTGAACGGCTTCTTGAGCAGTTCCTCGACCAGCTTGAGGAAGCCGTCGTGCCCCAGATTGTCCAGCACGTATTTCAGCCGTGCCTTGTTGCGGTTGGTGCGGTCGCCATGCTCGATGAAGACGCGCACGATGGCATCGGCCACGGCGGTCGCGTCTTCCGGGCGAACGACGATGCCGGAATATTTTGCAAAGTCCTTGTGGCCGGTGATGCCGCCGAGGCCAAGCTTGAACCAGACACCGGGCTCGATGCCGTGGCCCTCCTTCACCTCGACCGCGGTAAAGGCGATGTCGTTGGTCTCCTCCAGCGCGGCGATCTTGCCGGCGCCGTCGAAGGCAACGTTGAACTTGCGCGGCAGGCCGAACAGCGAGCGGTCGTTGAGGATGTGGTAGTGCCATTCGCGCGCATAGGGGCGCGTGTCCAGCAGCTCCTGCGGGTCGATGCCGGCCGTCGGCGTGCCCGTGACGTTGCGGATGTTGTCGGCGCCGGCGCCGCGCGAGCACAGGCCGATATCCTGCACGCCCTCGATCAGCGCCACCGCGTTCTTCGGTTCGATCTCGCGGATCTGGAAGTTGGCGCGGGTGGTGACGTGGGTGTAGCCGCCGCCGCAGCTTTCGGCGATGTCGGCGAGGCCCGACATCTGCCAGTGCTTCAGGATGCCGTTGGGAATGCGCAAGCGGGCCATGTAGGAGGTCTGCGCCGGTGCCACCCAGAAGATGCCGTAATAGCGCCAGCGGAAATTGTCCGCCGGCGTCGGGTTGGCGTTGTTGCGCGCCTGGTCCTTCAACCGATCATACGCATCGAACGGATGCATCTCACGCTTGAACTTCTCCTGGTCGGCGAGCTTCTTGCCCGCCGCCGTGAGCTTGTCCTGCGCCTTGATCCCTGCTGCGTCCGGCCCCGTCGGTTCAGACGGAGCGTTGGCCGCAGGCGCGCCGCCGGCTGCGAAGGCGCGCCCGACACGTCCGACCTGCATGCCGGACATGAAGCCTTCGAGATAGCGCTTCTGCTCGTCGGAGAAATCGGCCGTGGGTGCTGTATCGAGTTTCATGGGCTGAATGGACCTACTCTGCTGCCTGGACCGCGACCTGCGCGACATCGGCCGTGGGCTTGGCGGGCTTGTACGTCGCGTAAAGCGCGAGACCGGTGAAGACGAAGCCGCCGACGAGATTGCCGAGCGTCACCGGGATCTGATTCCACAGCCACCAGTCGCTGAGCGAGACCTTGGCGCCGAGCAGCATGCCGGTCGGGATGACGAACATGTTGACGACGGCGTGCTCGAAGCCGAGCGCGAAGAACAGGAAGATCGGCAGCCAGGTCGCCGCGATCTTGCCGACCGTCGAGGTCGAGGTCATCGCCATGACGACGCCGAGACAGACCAGCCAGTTGCAAAGGATCGCCTTGACGAAGACCGAGACCATGCCCGCGGTGCCGATTGCGGCATTGCCGATGGTCTTGGCTTCGGCCACTGCAACGATGCGGGCGGCGACGCCGGCGACCTCGACCTTGCCCATGTTGGTGAGCGCAATCGCGATCAGCGCGCCGAAGGCGAGGCTGCCCAGCAGATTGGCGACGAACACCCAGGACCAGTTGGCGATCACCGCATTCCAGCTCGCCTTGCCTTCGAGGCGGGCCAGCGGAACGATGGCGAAGCTGCCGGTGACGAGTTCGAGACCGAGCAGCACGATCATCACGAGGCTGACCGGGAAGATCAGCGCGCCGACAAGGGGCTGGCCGGTGGTGAGAGCGCCGCTGAAGGCGAGCGTGGTGGCGGCGCCGAGCAGCGCGCCGGAGATCGCGCCGCGGATCATGATGTCGCGCGGGGCGAGCGCCAGCTTCTTCAGGCTGGCATCGACCATCGAGGCCACAACGTCAGAGGGTTTCGCGTAATCCATATCGAAGCTCCAGCTTGCCGCGCGCAGGCGGCGTCAACGGGTTGAACGGACGTTGATCGCTGGGAGCCGGTTGGAGGCGCATCAGCGCCCAGCCGGAACCCGAAGCGATCCGATCAGCTTCGTTGCTGCGGAAATCCACCATGGACCTGGAACCGCCGGCGCCCACGCCGGGCGGCTCAAGACCTCCTATTCAAGACGTGTGCCAACGCAGCATGAACTGCAAAGACACGTAAAATCAGTGATTTAGGATTGTGTGCAGTGCATGAAGTGGATCGCAATTCATGCTGCTTCGGGCAGCAATGGCCCAAAGAATAAGCTTCGAATCAGAATGATTACTTTTTAGGCAGAGACTAAAGCGCCCGCCGTCCGACCTCGAAAGAGGCGAGATAGCCACCCACGTCGGTGGGGTCGAAGGCCGGTCCGGCGAAGGCACCGAACGGCGTGCTGGCCTGACCATCCCCGGCCCGCCCAAGGGCGGCGTCATAGAGGTCCGGCCGGAACACGGCCATCGCCGTCCTGAGCGCTTCGGGGCTCAGCGCCGTCTGTCCCCACCGGACCATTTGCGCGTAAAGCCAGGCGGCCTGGACCGGATCCGGGCGCCCTGCCCCTTCGCGTCCGACCAAAAGATAACGGCCGCTCTCGCGCACCGCGCCCTCGGGCGCGATCTTCAGGCGCCCGGTGAGCGAGCGCTGGATCACTTCGGCGTCGACACCAATCCGCTCGGGCTGCGCGAGGAGTTGTGCTGCCTCAGCCAGATTTGCCGGCTGCTCGATGAACGCGGCCGCCTTCACCGCGGCGCGAACCAGCGATGCAACCACGTCCGGATGCTTGTCGGCCCAGACCTGGCGCACCGCCAGCACCTTCTCTGCAGCCCGCTCCAGAATATCGGAGACGAAATGCAGGATGTGGCCGATGCCGAGATCGACCGCGACCGAATTCCAGGGCGCGCCGACGCAGAAGGCGTCGACATGGCCGTTGGCGAGGCTGTCGACCATATAGGGCGGCGGCAGCACCACCAGGCGCACGTCCTCGTCGGGATCGACGCCGGCCGCCGCCATCCAGAACCTCAATTGATAATTGTGGGTCGAGAACGGAAAGGTCATGCCGAAGGTCAGCGGATCGGCACCCGCCTTGCGCCGCTTGGCCACCACCTTCGCCAGCGCCTTTGCGGTCGCGAGCGGATCGAAGCGGTCGCCGTCGATCTCCTCCATCAGCGCGGCGTGAAGCGCGGGCGACACCGTAATCGCATTGCCGTTGATGCCGAGATTGAAGGGCGCGGCGATCGGCACCTTGACGTGACCGAGCCCGAGCGACGACGCGATCGCCACGGGGGCGAGCAGATGCGCGGCGTCGAACAGGCCGATGTTCAGCTTGTCGCGCACGTTGGACCAGGACACCTCGCGCACCAGCTCGACCTCGAGCCCTTCGGCCGCGGTGAAGCCCTTGTCGACGGCGACGATCAGGGCGGCGGCATCGACCAGCGGGATGAACCCGATGCGGAGGGGTGCGGTCATTTCAGCATCTCCGACGCGGTGATGATCGATTGCGCGATCTCGCCGATTTTCTTCTTCTCGCGCATCGCGGTGGATCGCAGCAGCACGTAGGCCTCGTCCTCGGTGAGGCCCTTGACCTTCATCAGGATGCCCTTGGCCTTCTCGATGATCTTGCGGTCCTCGAGCTGCGACTTGGTGCGTTCCAGCTCCTCCTGAAGCTTGGCGAAAGCGTTGAAGCGCGACACACAGAGGTCGAGGATCGGCTTGATGCGCTCCTTCTTCAACCCGTCGACGATGTAGGCGGATACCCCTGCCTCCACGGAGGCCTGGATCGAGGATGAATCGCTCTGATCGACGAACATCGCGATCGGCCGCCGCACGGCGCGGCTGACCTGGAACATCGCCTCCAGCACGTCGCGGCTGGGGTTTTCGAGATCGATCAGGATGATGTCGGGATCCACCGCATAAATACGGGCGAGCAGGCTCTGCATCTCGCGGATGTGGACGATCTGCGTGAATCCGGCCTCCCGCAGCCCCTCTTCGAGGATCGCGGCCCGGATCGGGCTCTCGT
Organism: Bradyrhizobium sp. CCGUVB4N; assembly: GCF_024199945.1. GTDB lineage: Bacteria > Pseudomonadota > Alphaproteobacteria > Rhizobiales > Xanthobacteraceae > Bradyrhizobium. The sequence goes on from NZ_JANADP010000001.1 coordinate 5,026,200, forward strand.
CGACAATCACGATTTTAGGCGACTGTTCGGCGCTCATAGCTCACTCGCAACCCGGCGATTCATCCATAGCATGCCAGACGCCCATGCAAAGGGTTGTAATTATGAGCAATTGGGACTAGCTCAAGCCCGTCAATCAGGCAGATTTGGATATGGATCAGACGGCTGCGCCCAAGGTCAGCTTCGTGTCGCTCGGGTGTCCCAAGGCATTGGTGGATTCCGAGCGCATCATCACGCGCCTGCGCGCCGAGGGCTATGAGCTCGCCCGCAAGCATGATGGTGCCGACATCGTCATCGTCAACACCTGCGGCTTCCTCGACAGCGCCAAGCAGGAATCGCTCTCGGCGATCGGCGAGGCCATGGCCGAGAACGGCAAGGTGATCGTCACGGGCTGCATGGGCGCCGAGCCCGAGCAGATCGAGGAGGCCTATCCCGGCGTGCTCTCGATCACCGGTCCGCAGCAATATGAGAGCGTGCTCGACGCCGTGCACCGCGCGCTGCCGCCGGCGCACAATCCGCATCTCGATCTGGTGCCGCCGCAGGGCATCAAGCTGACGCCGCGCCACTACGCCTATCTGAAGATTTCCGAGGGCTGCAACAACCGCTGCACCTTCTGCATCATCCCGAAGCTGCGCGGCGATCTCGTCTCGCATCCGGCCAATGACGTGCTGCGCGAGGCCGAGCGTCTCGTCGGCGCCGGCGTGAAAGAGCTGCTGGTGATCTCGCAGGACACCTCGGCCTATGGCGTCGATCTCAAATATGCCGAGAGCCCGTGGAAGGATCGCCAGGTCCGCGCCAAATTCCTCGACCTCGCCCGCGAGCTCGGCGAACTCGGCGCCTGGGTTCGCCTCCAATACGTCTACCCCTACCCGCATGTCGACGAGGTCATCGCGCTGATGAACGAGGGCAAGGTGCTGCCCTATCTCGACATTCCGTTCCAGCATGCGAGCCCCGACGTGCTGAAGGCGATGAAGCGCCCGGCAGCCCAGGACAAGACGCTGGCGCGCATCAAGCGCTGGCGCGAGGAATGCCCCGATCTCGCGCTACGCTCGACCTTCATCGTCGGCTTCCCCGGCGAGACCGATGCCGACTTCGCCTATCTGCTCGACTGGCTCGATGAAGCCGAGATCGATCGCCTCGGCTGCTTCAAATACGAGCCGGTTGCGGGCGCGACGTCGAACGCGATCGCAAATCCCGTGCCGGAGGAGATCAAGCAGGAGCGCTACAACGCGCTGATGGCGCGTCAGCAGAAGATCTCGGCGCGCAGGCTGAAGCGCAAAGTCGGCACACGCCAGCAGATCATCATCGACGAGGTCGGCCCGACGGTGGCCAAGGGCCGCTCCAAGGCCGATGCACCGGAGATCGACGGCGCGGTGTATCTGTCGAGCCGCCGCCCGTTGCGCGTCGGCGAGATCGTCACTGCGAAAATCGAGCGCGCGGATCAGTACGATCTGCACGGTAGCGTCGCGGGGTTCTGAGGTTACTGCGTCATTGCGAGCGTAGCGAAGCAATCCAGAATCCGTCCGCGGAGACAGTCTGGATTGCTTCGCTACGCTCGCAATGACAATGTGGATGCAGTTAAGCCAGCCATTTCGGCACCCAGCGCTCCGGACGCGGGGCACGGGTGAGATCGGCCTGAGCCTCGGACAGTTTCGCCGGCTCGCCATCGATCATCGGGCGCCCATCGTATTCGAAATTGGGCATGACGCGGCCGTCGGCATAGAGGCCGAATTTCATCGCATACCAGAGCCCGAGCTCAGGCTGGGCGCGACGCATCTCCTCGCGCAGGTCGCGCAGCAGGGATTCGATTGAGGCGGCCTCCTCGAACGGCTGCGGTCCGCGCGACAGGACGCGCGCCTCGTATTGCTTGCCGACGATCGCGACCTCGAAATGGGTCTTGTCCCAGGCGTTCTTGCCCTTGGGCAGATGTGCGGCGAGCCGCCAGCCGAGCTCGGCCATCAGGCGGTGATTGGCCCAGTATTCTTCGCGGTCGCGGCTCCACTTCTCGACGAAGCCGCGGAAGTCGGGCAGCTCCGAGGTGACGTCCTCGCACGGCACCGGCTCGCCAGGCGGACGCCGGGCGAGCCATTGCGCGAGCTCGACGGTCTGCGGCTCGACTTCGTCATGCGGCCGCAGGTCGTGCCAAGCCTTGTCGAATTGCTGCGAGGTCAGTTTCGTCAGCAACGCATCGAGGGACGGTGCGAGCAACTCGTAATCGCCCTCCGAGCCCAGCCCTACGATCGGGGGATCGTCGCGGTCGAGACCGGCGCCGTACCAGCCACCGACGGCCGAGCCGTCAGGCAGGCGCATGAACAGCGCGAAGCGGTCGCGCAAGGGGCTGCCGTCGAAGATCGGGGCCTGATCGGAGAACTGGCCTTGCAGGGAGAAGCAGCCGACGCTGCCCCAGGCGCGCCCGTTCAGCCAGCCGGCAAAATCCAGCAGCAAAGGCGGCGCCTCGATGCCCGGCGGAAAGGCGCCGCGAATGCTGTCGAGGTCGATCGGATAAGGCGTGTCGGACAAGGCTGAAAACTATCTGGTTGGTCCCGTACCCGTTGGTCTGTCCCGATTTGCGTCAGGTTCGAACCAATTCGCGTTCCGAGATCACAAACGCGCTAGAGGCTTGTTGGTTTCTGCGCGGCAAAAATGAAACACAATCACAAGATCTGGACCTGCCTGTGCACGATCGCCGCAGCATTGACTTTGCTCACGTTCCCGGCGGCGGCGCAATCCCTCTCGGCTTCACAGGCGCGCCAATGGTGCTTCGCCAAGGACGACAAGGTCAGCGACGACCAGCGCATGGACGGATGCACCGTCGTGCTGAAGTCCAACCCGTCGAATGCGGCCGCGCTTGCCAATCGCGGCGAAACCTATCGGCGCAAGGGTGATTCGGAGCGCGCCGTCGCCGATCTCAACCGCGCCCTCGATCTCGATCCGAACGACGTCCTCGCCTGGTACAATCGCGGCATCGCCTATGACGATCTGGGCGACCGCGATCACGCCATCGCCAATTACACGCGCGCGATCCAGCTCGAGCCCGACGATGCGCGCTACTACAACAACCGCGGAAACTCTCGCATCGCCAAGAACGACTACGAGCGCGCAATGGCGGACTACGACCGGGCCATCAAGCTCAACCCGAAATTTGCGCTGGCCTATTTCAATCGCGGCAGCACCTTGCGCGAACACCACGAGGCCGAACGCGCGCTCGCCGATCTCGACATGTCGATCAAGCTCGACCCCAATTACGGCCCGGCTTACGGCAATCGCGCGCGCATCTTCCGCGACAAGGGCGACCGCCCGCGCGCGCTGGCCGATTTCGGCAAGTCGATCGCACTCAATCCGAACAACGACCGCGACGCCTATGCGCGCGCCGACATGTATTTCGACGACCACGACTATGCGCGGGCGCTGGAGGACTATGATCGCTCGATCAAGGCCAATCCAGGATATTCCGGTGTGTTCAACGCACGCTGCATGACGCACGCGATCCTCGGGCAGTTGCAGGAGGCGCTCGCCGATTGCGATCAAGCGCTCAAGATGCGCCCGAACGATCCCTACACGCTGGACAGCCGCGCCCTCACCTTCCTCAAGCTCGGCAATCTCGACGCGGCGATCGCCGATTACGACGCGGTGCTGAGTGCGAAGCCGGGGCTCGACAGCTCGCTCTATGGCCGCGGGCTGGCGAAGCGCAAAAAGGGGGATGCCGACGGCGCAGCCCGCGACATCGCGGCGGCGAAGGCGATCAATGCCGGCATCGCCGATACGTTCGCACCCTACGGCGTTCAGTAGGTCGAGCTTGACAAGCCCTGCCGTTCGGCTGTACGGACCCGCCCCATGATCAATTCCCGGACCCATCTGCGCCAAGCCATGCGTCGTCGCTCCCGCGACGATGATGGGTTGCGCCATGTCCGACGACGCCGCTGAACCAGTAAATTCAGCACAGTTTTCGAGAAGGCCGCACCCGCAAAGTGCGGCCTTCTTGTTTTTCGCGTCCCTTTTTCACCCGCCCCCCAAAAGATCTTGGCTATCTCCAGAGGAGTTCGACATGACCACCGCCACCCATCCGTATGACGCGCTGATGGACATCACCGCACGGCCCAAGGCCGTGTTCGTCCGTGGCGCCGGCTCATACCTCTGGGACGACAGCCGCAAGCGCTACCTCGATTTCGTGCAGGGCTGGGCCGTGAACTGCCTCGGCCACTCTCCGCCGGCGGTTGCGGATGCGCTGGCGTCGCAGGCCAAGCGCTTGCTCACGCCGAGCCCGGCCTTCTACAACGAGCCGAGCCTCAAGCTGGCGCAGGCGCTGGTCGAGAACAGTGCGTTCGACCAGGTGTTCTTCGCCAATTCGGGTGCAGAGGCCAATGAGGGCGCGATCAAGCTCGCGCGAAAATATGGCAGCCTGCACAAGAGCGGCGCGTTCGAGATCATCACGTTCGAGGGCAGCTTCCACGGGAGAACGCTGGCGACGATGTCGGCCTCGGGCAAGAAAGCGTTCGAGCCGCTGTTCGAGCCGAAGGTCGCCGGCTTCAAGAAGGCAAAACTCAACGACATTGCCTCGGTCGAGAAGCTGATCGGCAGCAACACCGTTGCGGTGATGCTCGAGCCGATCCAGGGCGAATCCGGTGTGTGGCCGGCGACCGATGCGTTCCTGCGGGAGCTGCGTGCACTCACGGAGGCGCACGGGCTGCTGCTGATTTTCGACGAGATCCAGACCGGCATGGGCCGGACCGGAAAGCTCTTCCACTATGAGCACACCGGCATCGCGCCCGATATCATGACGCTCGGCAAGGGCATCGGCGGCGGCGTGCCGCTCGCAGCGCTGCTTGCGACCGAACGCGCCTCCTGCTTCGAGCACGGCGACCAGGGCGGCACGTTCAACGGCAATCCGGTGATGTGCGCGGCCGGCCTTGCGGTCCTCGACGAAGTCAGCAAGCCGGCGTTCCTGAAGCAGGTGGGCGAAACCGGCCTGCTGCTCGAAAGCGAGCTGCAAAAAGTCTCGGCCCGGCATGGCCTCGGCGGCGTGCGGGGACGCGGGCTGCTGCTCGCGCTCGACCTCAAGCTGCCGATCGCGCCCGGCATCGTCGCGCAGGCGTTCGAAGCCGGCGTGCTCCTCAACGCCCCGCAGCTCGACGCGCTGCGCTTCATGCCGGCGCTCAACGTCGCGAAGGCCGAGATCGCCGAGATGATCGATTGCCTCGATGGGATCTTGACGAAGGCCGGCGCGGCGAGATGCGTGGCGTAAGTGAAGGTGCCGTAGGGTGGGCAAAGCGAAGCGTGCCCACGTTTTCTCTATTGTGAAGAGATCGTGGGCACGGCGCTGCGCGCCTTTGCCCACCCTACGAGATCTCGACCGTGACGGCGAGTTACGGCTTCAAAATCGACGCCCCGGTCGTCTTGCGGCTCTCGAGATCGATGTGCGCCTTCGCCGCATCCTTCAGCGCATAGGCGTGATTGATCGGCACGTGAAGCTTGCCGTTGATGACGGCGGAAAACAGCGTGTCGGCGCCTTCCAGCAATTCCTTGCGCGTGCCGATGTAGTCGTTGAGCTTCGGCCGGGTGGCAAACAGCGAGCCGTGATTGTTCAGCTCGGCGATCGAGAACGGCGGCACGGGACCTGAGGCATTGCCGAACGAAACGAACATGCCGCGCGGCTTCAGGCACGACAGCGAGCCGGGGAAGGTCGCTTTGCCGACGCCGTCATAGACGACGTCGCAGCCCTCGTTGCGGCTGATCTGTTTGACGCGCGCGACGAAGTCCTCCTCGTTGTAGAGGACGACGTGGTCGCAGCCATTGGCCTCGGCAAGTTCGGCCTTCTCGCGCGACCCGACGGTGCCGATGACATGGGCCCCCAGCGCCCTCGCCCATTGGCAGGCCAAGAGACCGATCCCGCCGGCAGCGGCATGGATCAGCACGCGATGATGCGGTTCGACCTTGAAGGTCTTGTGCAGGAGATACCAGACGGTCAGCCCCTTGAGCATCAGCACGGCGCCCTGCTCGTGGGTGATGTGGTCGGGCAGCTTGACCAGCTTCTCCCAGGAGATGTTGCGCTCGCTCGTATACGCGCCGAGGTTGTGGTAGTAGGCGACGCGGTCGCCGGGATGGAAATTCGTCACGCCGGGCCCGACGGCCAGGACCTCGCCCGAAGCCTCGTTGCCGGCAATGAAGGGCAGCCCCGGCGCCTTGTAGAGGCCGGTACGGTAATAGACGTCGATGAAGTTCAGCCCGACCGCATGCTGGCGGATGCGCACCTCGCCGGGTCCGGGCGCCGGAACGTCGACGCTCTCATAGACCAGTGCTTCGGGGCCTCCGACCTTGTGCACACGGACGGCTTTGGTCATCACCTGACCTCCTCTTCTCCAAGGCCAGCGAAAGACATAGCGCCTGCCTTGTCAACTCGACCCAAATTGGAGCGGCTAGACGGACGGCTTGCTGGCCCTCCTGCGGTTACGCTTCGCCAGCACATTGAAGAACTCGACCGCCGCCGAGAACGCAATTGCGAAATAGATGTAGCCGCGCGGAATGTGGAATTTGAATCCATCCGCGACCAGCGCGACGCCGATCAGCACAAGGAACGCCAGCGCCAGCATTTTCGTGGTCGGATGCTCCGCGACGAATCGCGCCACCGGTCCCGACGAAATGTACATGACCAGGCACGCGATCACGACGGCGGCGATCATGATCTCGAGGTCCTGCGCCATGCCGATCGCGGTGATGATCGAGTCCAGCGAGAACACGATGTCGATGACGATGATCTGGACGATCACCCAGAAGAAGGCGCTGCCGCCGGATTGCTTCTTCCCCTCGCCGTCATCGGCCTCGACCTCGGCGTGGATCTCGTGCGTCGCCTTCGCGATCAGGAACAGGCCGCCGCCGATCAGGATCAGGTCGCGCCAGGAGAAGTCATAGCCGGAGAACGACAACACCGGCGCGGTCAGGCCGATCAGCCAGACCAGCACGCTGAGCAAAATGATGCGGAACACCAGCGCCAGCGCCAGCCCGATCTGGCGGGCGCGATGGGCCTGCGGCTCGGGGATGCGCGAGACGATCACCGACAGGAAGATGACGTTGTCGATGCCGAGCACGATCTCGAGCGAGGTCAAGGTCAGCAGCGCGGCCCAGGCCTCCGGGCTGGTCAGCAAATGCATCATGCGAAGGACCTTGCGAGGCGGATCAGCGCATCGCTGAACGCGATCCAGAGCGCGATCGCGCAGAGCGCAACCGTCACGCCGGTGCCGACGCGAAAATCCATCTCCAGCGCGTAGAGCCCGAGCAGCGACCAGACCGCAATCAGCGACATCGTCAGCCAGCGCAGCCGCACCACACGAACCGGATGCAGGACGTGGAACGGCACGAAGGTCAGCACCACCAGCGCCGCGACCAGCAGCGTCGACGACAGCGGCGGCCAGTGCAGCAGGAACAGATAGAACGCCGCCGCATTCCACAGCGCCGGAAAGCCGCGGAAATGATTGTCATCGGCCTTCATGCGCAGATCGGCGAAGTATAATGCGCTGGTGACGATGATGGCGATGCCGAGCAAGGGCGCCGCCACCGGCAGCAACAGGCCGCTCGCCACGATCGCATAGGCCGGCACGAAGACGTAGGTGACGAAGTCGACCACGAGGTCGAGCACGTCGCCTGACCAGTTCGGCTGCACGTTCTTGACGTCGAGCCGGCGCGCGATCGGCCCGTCGATCGCGTCGATGATCAGGGCGACGCCGAGCCAGCCGAACATCGCCGCCCAGTGCTCGCGCACCGCCTCCAGCATTGCCAATAGCGCGATCGCCGCGCCGAAGGCGGTGAAGATGTGCACCGAAAACGCCGCGGCCCGGATCGCGGGCGTCGGCTTGAGGGAATCCTCTTGGCTGTCGATCTGAGTTTCCATGGCTTCTGCTACCAGAACGGGACCGATTTGCACATCCGCCGTCGCGGCATTGGGTCGCGCAATTCGTCATAAAAGCAGGCAAAATAGGTGGGCTTGAATTTGTCGCGGGGCGTGTCAAATGTCGTTCCATGACAGACGCATCCACGCTCTTTGACGCGGCCATTATCGGCGGCGGACCGGCCGGCCTTGCGGCAGGAATTGCACTGGCGCAGGCCGGTGCGCGGACCGCGCTGGTGGCGCGGCGCCTGCCCTATGCCGACAACCGCACCACCGCGCTGCTGGGTGCCTCCGTCGACCTCCTGGAAAGCCTCGACGTCTGGTCCCGCTGCAAAGACAAGGCGGCCGGCCTCGAGGTCATGCGCCTCGTCGACGACACCGGGCGGCTGTTCCGCAGCCCCGAGGTCCGGTTCTCCTGTCATGAGATCGCGCTCGAGGCGTTCGGCTACAACATCGACAACCGCTCGCTGATGCTGACGCTGGAGGCGCGCGCGGGCGAGCTGCCCAACCTCGTCCGTTTCGACGACGAGGCAGAGAACGTCGTCATCGAAGCCGATGACGTCGCAATCCGCACGGCGTCCGGACAATTCCTGTCCGCACGGCTCGTGGTCGGCGCCGACGGCCGGCACTCGCTGTGCCGGGAGGCCGCCGGGATTGCGGTGACGCGGCGCGACCTGACGCAGACGGCGCTGACCTTCAACGTCAGCCATGCCCGGCCGCATCGCAACGTCTCGACCGAGTTCCACACCCCGCACGGCCCCTGCGTGTTCGTGCCCCTGCCCGGCAACCGCTGCAGCATCGTCTGGGTCTCGGCGCCTGCGGAGGCCGAACGGCTTCGCTCCCTGAGCGACGAAGAGCTCTCCGCGGCGATCGAGAAACAGTCGCATTCCATCCTCGGCCGGATGACGGTCGAGCCCGGCCGCAACCTGTTCCCGCTGGCGATCGAACGACCGCAATCCTTTGCGCGCGACCGCATCGCGCTGGTCGGTGAAGCCGCCCATGTGGTTCCCCCGATCGGTGCCCAGGGCCTCAATCTCGGACTGCGGGATGCCGCCGACATTGCGAGGCTCGCTGGCGACGCCATCGCCGCCGGCCAGGATCCTGGCGCTGCCGACGTGCTCAAGCGCTACGACCGGGCGCGGCGTCCGGACATTCTGAGCCGGACCTTTGCGATCGACATCGCCAATCGCTCGCTGCTCAACGATTTCCTGCCACTCCAGCCGGTCCGCGCTGTCGGCATGCACTTGCTCGGCGCCATCGGCCCGCTCCGGCGCTTTGCCATGCGCGAAGGGCTGACACCGACCTGGCGGAAGTAGCGTTCACGGAAACACCAGCCGGCCGGTCTGCAGCAACCACATCACGGTGGTCAGCGTGACCACGGATGCGAACGTCCCGAGCAGCACGGCGACGGAGGCGGATTCGATCCAGGCATCGTTCTGGCGGGCAATCACGAACACATTCAGCGCCGGGGGCAGCGAGGCCATCAGGATCGCAGTCGCGGCCCAGGGCTGCGCGAACGGACCGAACGCCAGCATCAGGCCAAACGCCGCGAGCGGATGGATCAGGAGCTTGACGGCGATGACGCCCGGCACTTCCCAGGGCACGCGGTCGAACGGCCGCAGCGCCACGGTCACACCAAGCACGAACAACGCAGTCGGCGCAGCGGCGTTCTGGAGGAAGATGATGGTGCGGTCGAGCGCCACCGGCAGCTCGATATGGAGCGCGGCGACCGCTGCGCCAAAGCAGGCCGACATGATCAACGGGTTGAGGACGATCTGTTTCAGCACGACACCGAAGGCATGCACGATCGAGGGATGATCGCGGTCCGACAGCTCGATCAGCAGCGGCACGATCGTGAACAGGAAGATGCTGTCGCAGCAGAAGATCAGTGCAGTCGGCGCCGACGCCCTCGGCCCGAGCACGGCCAGCGCCAATCCCGGCCCCATGTAGCCGATATTGCCGTAGCCGCCGGAGAGACCCGCCAGTGTCGCCTCACGCAGTGTCAGGCCACCGAGCACCTTGCCGACGACCAGCGCCAGCGTGAACGCGGTAACCGTCGACAGCGTGGTCGCAACCAGGAACGGCGGATTGTTCAATTCGGAAAATGGCGTCTTCGACATGATCGCGAACAGCAGCGCCGGCAGCGACACGTAGAGCAGGAAGAAGTTCATCCAAGCGAGGCCCGATTCCGGCAGCGACTTGGCCTTGCCGCAGGCGAAACCGACGAAGATCAAGCCGAAATAAGGTAGCGCCAGATTGAGGATATCGACCATTGATGAAGTGACTTCTGAAGACCTGGGGGTTATCTCCCCCGCAACCGCGGGCTAATTCCAGATCAGGGCACTAGCATCGGCCACAATCCTGGTCTATCGACGGGGAATGATTAAAGCGCGGACCGCCAAATTCCAGATCGGACAGGTCGTTCGCCACCGGATCTTCTCGTTCCGGGGGGTGATTTTCGACATCGATCCGGAGTTCAACAACACCGAGGAGTGGTGGCTGTCGATCCCTGAAGAGGTGCGGCCTCACAAGGATCAGCCGTTCTATCATTTGCTCGCGGAGAACGCGGAGTCCGAGTACGTCGCCTACGTGTCCGAGCAGAACCTCCTGCCCGACGAATCCGGCGAACCGATCCGACATTCCCAGGTCGCCGAGATCTTCATCAAGAACAAGGATGGCGGCTACCGCCCGCGCAATCCTTCACTGAACTGAATTTCTCCGCCGACAAGCGGCCAGCAAAAAAGGCGCTCGAACCGAGCGCCTTTTTCATGTCCGGGATTTGGTCCCGATTACTTCTGACCCGCCGGAGCTGCACTGGGTGCACCAGGCGCGCCGCCGTTCTGCTCGAGCTTCTTGCGCTGCTCGTCAGCCTTCTTCTGAAGCTCTTCCTGGAGCTTCTTCTGGGTTTCCTCGAACACCTTCGGATCGGTCGGCGGACCGTCATAGGCCTTCTGGAATTCGCCGGTGAGCGGCAGCGGCAGGGTCAGCGGCGCACCGTTGGCGTTGATCGCCTGCACCACGAGGTTCTGGCCCTTCTTCATGTTGGCGAGAAGCTCGGGCGTCGCCTCGTAATCCGACATACAGCCGTTCTGGAAGCAGATCACATACGGGCTCTGCAGCGGCGGATTGTTGTCGACGATGACACGGGTGCCGTGCACGAGCTGCATGCCGAGCGGCAGCGTCACGCGCAGGATCTTCTTGGGCTCGCCTTCCGGCTCGATGATCACGGCCGCGATGACAGGCTGGCCCGATTCGATGCGGCCGTCCTTGCCGGTGAAGCAGACCTGCTTGGCGTTGGCGTCCTGGCCCTTCAGGCAGAACTTGGTCCAGGGGGCGTAGATCAGCTGGATCTGCTGATCCGCGGGCTGAGCGCCCTGCGCCGCCGGAGCGCCCTGCTGGGCCGGGGCCTGCTGGGCCTGCGGAGCCGGCGCGGGAGCCGCAGCTGGCGCCTTGGGGGCAGCCTTGGGAGCGGCTTTCGGGGTTGCCTTCGGCGCGGCGGGCGCACCTGGGGCCGGCGCGGGGGTCTGCGCCTCGGCAGCAAACGGGACGACCAACGCCGTCGCCGTCAACAGGGCGAGAACTCGCCCGCGCGGCCGGACGGACGCGGCCAAATAACGGAAATTCATTGCAGAAAACCCTTTCTGAACGGGAAGTGCCCGAACCGCTCCGAAACGCCGAACCAAGCCGCCTTGGGCGCGGCTCTCTCCCCGTCAATTGAGGCAGATAAGTGACGGGCTCGGCGCTCGTGCGCGATTGCGTGCCTTCTTAACGCGGTCGACGGAAAGATCAATGCCGACAAGCGTCTTTGCCCACTTCCGGGCAGGCGCTCAGTGAAATCCCTGTGATAGGATTCAGCTCCTGACGGCCCTCGAATCAACGTGTCCGAATGTTCATGTTCCAGCGCCTGCTCGAGGGCCCCAGCGTCCGATTCTGCAGCATCGCTTTGGCCCTCGCCATCGGGCTGTCGGCGTTCGGCGGCGCGCGAGCCGAGGAGGCCCATGCGATCGCCATGCACGGCAAGCCGGCGTTGCCGGCCGATTTCACCCACATGCCCTATGCCAACCCCGATGCCACCAAGGGCGGCCGGCTGACCTGGGGCATCCTCGGCACCTTCGACAGCCTCAACCCCTTCATCGTGAAGGGACTGGCCGTGCAGCCGATCCGCGCCTACGTGGTCGAAAGCCTGCTCTCGCGCGGCCAGGACGAGCCGTTCACGCTCTATGGCCTGCTCGCCAAGACCGTCGAGACCGATGACGAGCGCAGCTACGTCACGTTCCGCATCGATCCCCGCGCGCGCTTCTCCGACGGCAAGCAGGTCACTGCCGAGGACGTGCTGTTCTCCTGGCAGCTGCTGCGCGACCACGGCCGTCCCAACCTCCGGCAATATTACGCCAAGGTCGCCAAGGCCGAGGCGCCCGATCCCCTCACCGTCCGCTTCGACCTCGCCGGCGCCAACGATCGCGAGCTGCCGCTGATCCTCGGCCTGATGCCGATCCTGCCGAAGCACGCCGTCGATGTCGCGACCTTCGAGGAGACGACGCTGACCGGGCCGATTGCCTCGGGCCCGTATCGCGTCACGGCGGTCAAGCCCGGCGCCAGCGTGACGCTCTCGCGCAATCCCGATTATTGGGGCCGCGATCTCCCGATCAATCGCGGGCTGTTCAATTTCGACGAGATCCGGCTCGACTATTTTCGCGAAGCCAACGGCCAGTTCGAAGCCTTCAAGCGCGGCCTCTATGATTTTCGCGTCGAGCACGAGCCGTTGCGGTGGCACGACGGCTACGATTTTCCGGCCGCCAGGAACGGCGACGTGATCCGCGACACCATCAAACCCGGCGTGCCGCAGCCGTCTGAATTCCTGGTGTTCAACACCCGCCGTCCGATCTTCGCCGACATCCGCGTGCGCCAGGCGCTGACGCTGCTGTTCGATTTCGAGCTGGTCAATCGCAACTATTTCTTCTCGCTGTATTCGCGGGTCGCCGGCTATTTCGCGGGATCCGACCTCTCGGCCTATGGCCGCCCTGCGGATGCACGCGAACGCGAATTGCTGAAGCCGTTTGCCGCGCAGATCCCGCCGGACATCATGGACGGCAGCTACCGCCTTCCCGTCACCGACGGCTCGGGGCGCGACCGGACGACGCTGCGCGCTGCGCTAAAACTCCTGTCCGACGCCGGTTACGATCTCGACGGCACCGTGCTGCGCAACCGCGCGACCAAGGCCCCCTTCACCTTCGAGATGCTGGTGACGACCCGCGACCAGGAGCGCATCGCGCTCGCCTTCCAGCGCGACCTCAAACGCGCCGGCATCGCGCCGAGCGTGCGCTCGGTCGATCCCGTGCAGTTCGACCAGCGCCGGCTGGCCTATGAGTTCGACATGATCCAGAACCGCTGGGACCAGTCGCTGTCGCCCGGCAACGAGCAGTATTTCTATTGGGGCAGTGCTGCCGCCGACAATCCGGGCACCCGCAACTACATGGGCGCCAGGGATCCCGCCATCGACGCGATGATCAAAGCCCTTTTGGAGGCCCGTGATCATACGGCTTTTGCCGCGGCGGTCCGGGCACTCGACCGCGCCTTGATCGCGGGCTTCTACACAATCCCCCTGTTTAACGTATCCGAACAATGGATCGCGCGCTGGAATCGGATAGAACGACCATCGACCACGGCGTTGTCCGGCTATCTGCCGGAGACCTGGTGGTCGAAGGGTGAGCCTCAAGCCAGTCCAGCGAAGTGACGCCGTGAACCAGCCAGCCGTATCGCCGACGCTCGACACGCTGTTCCAGCGGACGCTGATGCGACAGCCGCACGCGCCCGCCCTGCTCGATCCGCTCAACAAATCCCGCATCACCGGGCACCAGCCGCGGCGGCTGACCTATGCCGAAGCCGACACGGCCATCGAGGCGCTGTCGGCGCATTTCGTCGAATCGGGCCTGCCGGCCAATTCGGTGATCGCCATCCAGTTGCCTTCCACGGTCGAGTTCGTGCTGACGGTGCTCGCCGCCCATCGCGCCGGCCTCGTGGTCGCCGTGCTGCCGCTGCTGTGGCGGCAGGCAGAGCTGGCGGCCGCGCTCAACCGCACCGCGGCGCGCGCCATCGTCACCATGAGCAAGGTCGACGGCGTCAGCTATTCCGACCTTGCGATGCATGCGGCCGCCGAAGCCTTCTCGATTCGCCACGTCTTCGGCTTCGGCGCCGATCTGCCCGAAGGCATGGCCTCGCTCGACGAGGTGCTCACGCGCCCGCCCGGCACCACGCGCGCGGTGATCCAGGACGGCCGCAAGGCGGCTATGATCTCCTTCGACGTCACGGCCGAAGGATTCCGCCCGGTGCCGCGGCCGCATTTCAGCCTGATCGCGGGCGGGCTTGCGATGTCGCTGGAAGCCGACATCCAGCAGGGCGCGACCGTAATGTCGGCGTTCACGCCGATGTCATTCGCGGGCCTCGCCTCCTCGCTCGCGGTGTGGCTGCTCTGCGGCGGCACGCTGGCGCTGCATCATCCGTTCGAGAGCGAGGTGCTGGAGCAGCAGATCAATGAGCACGCATGCGACGTGTTGATCGCGCCGGCCCAGCTCGCACTGCGGCTTGGCGATTCGAATCTCGCGGCGCGGATGCCGACCTTGCGCAATGTCATCGGGCTCTGGCGCGCGCCGGAGCAGGTGGCCGCAAGCGAAGCCTGGATCGCGCCGCATGCGCCGCTCACGGACGTCTATCTGTTCGGCGAGGCCGGGCTGTTCGGCGCCCGGCGTGGCGAGGACGGCGTGCCGGTGACGGTGATGCCGGGACCGCATGGCGCTCCGCGCGAGCAGTCCGGCTCCTCGATCGCGGGCGATATCCTGCTGACCCCGAAGGGCACGCTCGGCCTGCGCGGCCCGATGGTGCCGATCGCGGCCTACGCTCCGCCGCAGCCGGTCGGCGAGACCCTGACGGCGCAGCCGCCTCGCGACTACGTCGACACCGGCTATGCCGCGCGGATCGACCGCGCCAGTGGCGCAATCTGCATCACCGCGCCGCCCTCCGGCATCATGGCGGTCGGCGGCTATCGCTTCCTCTCCAACGACCTCCAGGAATGGGCACGCCGGCTCGGCCAGGGCGCGTTGCTGACGGCCCTGCCCGACCGCCTCTCGGGCCATCGGCTGGCCGGCCGGGCCCAGGACAATACCCGCGCCCGCGAGGCGCTGAGCGAACTCGGCCTTAACCCCCTGATGGTCGAGGCTTTTCGCGACCGCTCCGGGCCGGTTTGAGCACAGTTTTGGCTGGAACATTGACGCTGCATTAAGGCCGCCGGACTAGATTGCGCTGCATCGATTGTGTGATCAGAGTATCCCATGTCCCAGGCGGGCCCGATCCTGTTTGTGTCCAATGCCGAGCGCCCCGCCTTCATCGCGGCGCTGGACGAGGCCCGTCTGTTTCCCATCGTCGACAGCGACTGGGCGAGCGCGGCGCGCGCCGTCAGCGAGGTTCAGCCGGCCGCAGTCCTCGCCGCCATGTCAGCCGGCCACGAGCCCCATATCGCGCTCTTCGCCAAGAAGATCGCTGACCAGCCGCTTTATCTTCCATTGGTCGCGCTGGATGCGCAGACCCCGCTGCCCCACAACGCCTTGCCCTTCGCCACCCGCGGCAATGCTGCCGAACGCCTGATCGCGCGCCTGCGCGCCGCGATCCGCGTCCGCACGCTGCACGCCACCGTGCTGCGCCGGCTGCCGGAGGCGAAGGTCGCCGTGCCGGAGGCCGATCCGGTGCGCGATGCCATCGTGCTGCTGATCGGCCGCGGTGCCGCCTACCCGGCGCTCTCCGTCGCACTCGGCGAGCGCACCGGCGTGGTCGGCGCGCTCTCGATCGAGGCCGCCGCAAAACATCTCAACACCCGCGACATCGACGGCGTCGTGCTCTCCGACGGTTTCACCCCGCGCGTCACCGATGCCTTCCTCACGGTGCTTGCGGAGGACACGCGCTTCCGCAACCTCCCGGTGGTCGTCACCGCGCATCAGCTCACCCAGAGCTACGACCTGCCCAATCTCGAGCTGATCGCGGGCGAACCTGCGAAGGTCGCGGCCAATGCGCTGCCGCTGATCCGCCAGCACGCGATGGAAGCGCAACTGAGCCGCACGCTGCGCTCGATCGACGCCGGCGGCTGGCTCGACCCGCGCAGCGGCCTGTTGACGGTCGAAGCCTTCGCGCGCGATTTTGCCAAGGCGGTCGAGCAGACGCTTGCCCGCGGCGGCGGCCTGTCGGTGGCGCGTTTCGCCTTCGATCCCGGCAATCCCCGCGCGCAGCTCGATGCCGCACGCATCCTCAGCCGCCTGATGCGGCAGATGGATTTTGGCGCCGCGCAGAAGGACGGCTCGGTGATCGTGGTGTTCGCCGAGACCGACTTCCGCACCGCGCACATGATCGCCCGACGACTGTCGGCGGTGATGAAGCACACGTCCAACGGCAAGCACGAGATGCGCAGTGATCCCGTCGTCAGCGTGGATTCGCTGTCGCCGTCGGATACGGCAAGGTCGTTGCTCGGACGGCTATCGGCGGACGCGTCAAGGGCGGCGTCGTAGGTAGGCCGGCGCAGACGCAAGACACGACGCGGCCGCATGTCATGTCGACGCAACCCTCATGATATCCAGCGTTCCGCGAAAGATCATGTCGACTGCCACGTACAGAATCACGGCCAGGCCGACGTAGGCAATCCATCGTTGATCGTGCAGCAGGCGCGCTATGAAAGAAGCGGCCACGCCCATCATCGCAATGGAAAGCCCCAAGCCGAAAATCATGACCACGGGATGCTCGCGTGCCGCCCCTGCAACAGCCAGGACATTATCGAGCGACATGGAAACGTCGGCCACGATAATCTGCCAACTCGCTTGGACGAGTGTTTTGCGGGGCTGGCTTCCTGCGCTTGCTCCGGCCTCCCTCGCACCTGCGGGCCCTGTCGAGGAGGCGCGCAACTCTCGCCACATTTTCCAACACACCCACAACAACAGGATTCCGCCGGCGAGCAGGAGGCCGACGATCTGGAGGATTTGCGTGGCTAACACGGCGAACAGCACGCGCAGAATCGTCGCGACGACGATGCCGATCAGGATCGCCTTGGCCCGTTGCGTCTGAGGAAGTCCGGCGGCGGCAAGACCGATGACGATGGCGTTATCGCCAGCGAGCACGAGGTCGATCAGAACGACCTGCAAAAGAACGTTCAGGACATCTGTGATGGGAAATTCAATCACGGGTCAGCGGCTCGAAAAACAGTGCCACTTGATCCGGTTCGCTGAAAATCGCTGCGGCGCAACCCATCATGGTGAATGCACCAGCAATATCCCATAGCGTTACATTTTCCAGCGTTACATTTTCCGAATCCGTTCGGGCTAAAAGAGCGGCGATCATTGCGCCTGAGAAAAGCAGAATGCTGAGCGCAGGCAGGACGAGTTCGGACTCCAGCAAGTGGATCATCAACAATGCGGGTGCCGCGATCAGCATGCTCAATAGCGCGAGCATGCCGAAGGAATCCCGCCAGGGAGCATTCCTGTTTGTCCAGCTTGCATGAGGAGCAATCATTTTGTCCTCTTGCAGAGGGGCGTCCCAACCGTGCCGGCGCCGCTCATTGACCGAACCATGTCTGGTCCGGATGGCCGGTTTGCCGACGCCTCCCTCGATCAATGTTTTGTCGGGCGCCTACTTTCCACCAGCGAAATAACACCAGCAGCCACCACGGCAATCACGACGACGGTGGCAAGCGCCTCGACCGAGACCAGGGTCTCGTACCATTTGTTCCAAAGCTCGAGCATGCGCTGGCCCCTATCGAGAGCCCACCCGCGATCGATCAAATCCACTCTCTGAAGGACGTGCCTTTGCTACCAAAAACGCAATGCTACCTATCGACGCGCGGGTTTTGACCGCGCGGCAACATGACTATGCACCGCAATCGAATTAAGCCGCCTTCTTGCTCCGCGTCTGTCCGCCGACGCATCAAGGGCGGCCTCGTAGCCACGACCTGGACCCGTAGGGTGGGCAAAGCGGCTTGTCCGCCGTAGCTCAGAGAGCGAAGGCGGAAGCGTGCCCACCACACCTATCGTCGAGGAAAAATCGTGGGCACGGCGCAAGAGCGCCTTTGCCCACCCTACGGCACCTCGCCTACGCCGCCTTCTTTTTCTGCGCAAGCTGCGCCAGCTGCCGCATGATCTCCGTGGTGCCGGCGAGACGTTCTTCCGGCGTCTCCCAATCCTGCAGGAACACCACCTTCATGTCGGGCCGGACCTTGGCGGCCTGACCATAGCTGCGGATGAACGACACCAGGCGGTCGGGATAGGCGAAGGAATTGTCGCGGAAGGTGATGACGGCGCCCTTCGGGCCGGCATCAATCTTGCCGACATTGGCCTGGCGGCAGAACGCCTTGATGGCGGCAACCTTGAAGAGATAGCGCACCTCGTCCGGCAGCACGCCGAAGCGGTCGCGCATCTCGGCGCCAAAGTTGTCGATCTCCTCCTCGCTGTCGAGATCGGCGAGGCGCCGGTAGAGCGACAGCCGCACCGAGAGATCGCCGACATAATCCTCCGGAATGAGCACGGGCATGCCGATGGTGATGGTCGGCGACCAGCGGTCGGCGGCGGGCTCGGAAACGCCGGCCTTGAGGTTGACGATCGCCTCCTCCAGCATCGACTGGTAGAGTTCGAAGCCGACTTCCTTGATGTGGCCTGACTGCTCCTCGCCGAGCAGATTGCCGGCGCCTCTGATATCGAGGTCGTGCGAGGCGAGCTGGAAGCCGGCGCCCAGCGTCTCCAGCGATTGCAGCACGGTGAGCCGGCGCTCAGCCTGTGTCGTGATCTTCTGCTGCGACGGCAATGTAAACAGCGCGTAGGCCCGCAGCTTGGAACGGCCGACGCGGCCGCGGAGCTGGTAGAGCTGGGCGAGACCGAACATGTCGGCGCGGTGCACGATCAGCGTGTTGGCGTTGGGAATGTCGAGACCGGATTCGACGATCGTGGTCGACAGCAGGATGTCGAACTTGCCGTCGTAGAACGCGGTCATGATGTCCTCGATCACGGCAGGCGGCATCTGGCCGTGCGCGACCGCGACCTTCATCTCCGGCACGTTCTTGTCGAGGAAGTCCTTGACCTCGGCGAGGTCGTCGATGCGCGGCACCACGTAGAACGCCTGGCCGCCGCGATAGCGCTCACGCAGCAGCGCCTCGCGGATCATCAGCGGATCGTGCGGGGCAACGAAAGTGCGCACCGCGAGACGGTCGACCGGGGGCGAGGCAATGATCGAGAGCTCGCGGACACCGGTCAGCGCCAGTTGCAGCGTGCGCGGGATCGGCGTCGCCGACAGCGTCAGCACGTGCACCTCGGAACGCAGTGCCTTCAGCCTTTCCTTGTGGGTGACGCCGAAGTGCTGCTCCTCGTCGACGATGACGAGGCCGAGATCGCGGAACTTGATCGCCTTGCCGAGCAGCGCGTGGGTGCCGACGACGATATCGACCGAACCGTCGGCAATGCCCTTCTTGACCAGGTTCAGCTCCTTGGTCGCGACCAGGCGCGAGGCCTGCGCCACGTTCACCGGAAAGCCCTTGAAGCGCTCGGTGAAGGTCTTGGCGTGCTGGCGCGCGAGCAGCGTGGTCGGCACCACGACCGCGACCTGCTTGCCTTCGAGCGCAACGGCAAAGGCCGCACGCAGCGCCACCTCGGTCTTGCCGAAGCCGACGTCGCCGCAGATCAGACGATCCATGGGACGGCCGAGCTCGAGGTCCTTAAGGGTGGATTCGATGGCTCCTAACTGGTCCTCGGTCTCGTCATACGGGAAGCGCGCGCAGAACTCGTCATAGACGCCCTGCTGCACCGGCATCTTGGGTGCCTCATGCAAATGGCGCGCAGCCGCGATCTTGATCAGCTCACCCGCGATCTCGCGGATGCGGTTCTTCAGCTTCGCCTTGCGGGTCTGCCAGCCGGAGCCGCCGAGACGGTCGAGCTCGACCGTGGTCTGGTCGGAGCCGTAGCGCGACAGCAGCTCGATGTTCTCGACCGGCAGGAACAGCTTTGTCTCGGCGGCATAGTGCAGCTCGAGACAGTCATGCGGCGCGCCGGCGACGTCCAGCGTCTGCAGGCCGATGAAGCGGCCGATACCGTGATCGACGTGGACGACGATGTCGCCCGCGGTGAGGCTCGTCACCTCCGAGATGAAATTGTCGAGCTTGCGGCTCGCCTTGCGCGGACGCACCAGGCGGTCGCCCAGAATGTCCTGCTCGCTGATGAGAGCGATCTCGTCGGTCTCGAAACCGCTCTCCAGGCCGAGCACGGCGAGCATGGTCTCGTTGCGCGGGGTCGCCTGCACCGTCCGCCAGGCGTTGACGCTGGTGGTGTGGGTCAGCTTGTGGTCGCGCAGCATCGAGGTCATGCGGTCGCGCGAGCCTTCGCTCCAGAGTGCGATCACGACTTTCTTGCGGTTCGCCTGCAGGCCCATGACATGGGCGACGACGGACTCGAATACGTTGACCGTGCTGTCGTTGCGCTCGGGCGCAAAATCGCGGCCCTTGCGGGCGCCGGCATCGACGACACTCGTGCCATCCGTCGGCACCGAAAATGCCGTCAGCCGCGCCAGCGGGATGTCGCCGATCCGCTTGCCCCACTCGCTCTCGGTCAGATAGAGCCGGTCGGGCGGCAGCGGCTTGTAGATGGCGCCGCCGCCCGGATGCTCCATCGCATCGCGGCGGGCCTCGTAATAGTCCTGGATCTGCTTGAAGCGCTCGCGGACGGCGTCCTCGGCCTGCGGCTCGATCGCGACGGCTGCCCCTTGCAGATAGTCGAACAGCGTGTCCATCCGGTCCTGGAACAGCGGCAGCCAGTGCTCCATGCCGGGATGGCGACGGCCTTCGCTGACCGCCTCGTACAGCGCATCGTCGCGCTCGGGTGCGCCGAACTCGGCGACATAGCCCATGCGGAAGCGGCGGATGGTGTCGGTGACGAGCTGGAATTCCGAGATCGGCACCAGGTCGAGCGCGCGCATGTCGAGCAGCGTGCGCTGGGTCTCGGCGTCGAAGGTCCGGATCGATTCCAGGCTGTCGCCGAAGAAGTCAAAGCGCACCGGCTGCTCGAGGCCCGCCGGAAACAGGTCGAGGATACCGCCACGCACGGCGTATTCGCCGGGCTCGCGCACGGTCGAGGAACGATTGTAGCCGTTATGCTCCAGCCAGGCGACGATGGTATCCATCGGCACGACATTGCCGGGCGCAACCGACAGCGCCTGCGCCGCGACCAGCTCGCGCGCGGGCACGCGCTGCACGACAGCGTTCACCGTGGTCAGCACGATCAGCGGCTTGTCGCTGCCGGTGAGCGCGGCGAGCCGTGCCAGCGTGGTCAGACGTTGCGCCAGAATGCCGCCATGCGGCGAGACACGGTCATAGGGCTGGCAGTCCCAGGCCGGGAAGGTCAGCACCGGCAGATCGGGCGCGAAGAATTGCAGCGCGCGCTCGAGCTGCTGCATGCGGGCGCCGTCGCGGCAGACCACGGCGAGGCTGACAGGCGGCTTCTTCGGCCGTGCCGCCAGCGCGCGCGCAAGATCGGAGACGACGAGGCCCTCGGCGCCTTCGGCGACATTGGCAAGCGTCACCGCGCGGCCGGGCGTCAGCAGCTCGGCCGGAGATTTCATTCCCGGTTTCATACGTCGCGGTCCGCGATCGGATAGGCCTTGATCCGGGCATACAGGGCGCCGGTGACATCAGCTGGCAGCACCTTGTCACCGGTGATGGCGGCGTAGAGGTCGGGATCGTTGACCTCGAGCAGGATCTCCAGCTCGGTCAGCTCGGCGTCGGAGAGATTGGCGATCTCGGCATCCGCGAAGCGGCCGAGGATCAGGTCCATCTCGCGCGTGCCGCGGTGCCAGCAGCGGAACAGCAACCGCTTGCGGCGGTCGTCCAGCCCGTTGCTCGATCGTGTCGTTCCCGTCATGTCTCAAATCCAGTCAAACGCCGAAAGCCCGGACGTGCCGGGCCGGGGTGATATAGCCACTCGGACCTGCCGTGTCAGCCCTCGATTTGGCATGGCCGCACCGGCGCAAAGGGCCGCGAAAAAAGACGTGGATGCCCGGCATAAAGCCGGGCATGACGGGCCGAAACGATCCTAGATTCGCGTCCATGCGCCCCAGCCTGCTCAATCCGCTGTTTGCTCCCGTGACCACGCTTCCCGGCGTCGGTCCGAAGCAGGACAAGCTGCTGCAATATCTGCTCAGCCGCAACGAGACGCCGCGGCTGGTCGATCTGCTGCTGCATCTGCCGAGCCAGGTCATCGACCGCCGGGCGCGGCCGAAAATCCGCGACGCTGGTGTGGGAACCATGGTGACGCTGGAGGTCACCGTCGATCGCCACCGCCCGCCCCCGCCGCGCAACTCCCGCGCGCCGTATCTGGTCTATGCCAGCGACGACACCGGCGACGTCGTGCTGACCTTCTTCCGTGCCAAGCCCGGCTATGTCGAAAAGCTGCTGCCGATGGGCGAGAAGCGCTTCGTCTCCGGCACGCTGCAGATGTATGACGGCATCCTGCAGATCGTGCATCCCGACCGCGTGCTCGACGAGGAGGCGATCTCAAAGCTCTCGGGCATCGACCCGGTCTATCCGCTCACCGAGGGCCTCGCGCTCGGCTCGCTCCGCCGCGCGATCGCGCAGGCGCTGCAGAAGCTGCCGGCCCTGCCCGAATGGATCAGCCCGGAGGTGCTGCGCCGCTGCCATTTCCCGCCGATCGCGGAAGCGCTCAATCGCGTGCACCAGCCGGTCGAGCTGACGGACATCCTGCCGGACCAGCCGTTCTGGTCCCGCCTCGCCTTTGACGAACTCCTTGCCGGCCAGCTCGCGCTCGCCCTGATCCGCGCCCAATTGCGCCGCCCGGCCGGCGTGCGCAACGCCGGCGACGGCCACCTGCGCCACAGGATCATCGACGCCCTCCCCTATGCCTTGACGTCCTCGCAGCGTGACGCAGCCGCGGCGATTGCGAGCGATCTGCAACAGCCCGTGCGCATGCTGCGCCTGCTCCAGGGCGACGTCGGCTCCGGCAAGACCGTGGTCGCACTGCTCGCTGCCGCCGC
The DNA here is from genome assembly GCF_024199945.1 of Bradyrhizobium sp. CCGUVB4N. Classification (GTDB taxonomy): domain Bacteria; phylum Pseudomonadota; class Alphaproteobacteria; order Rhizobiales; family Xanthobacteraceae; genus Bradyrhizobium. The sequence goes on from NZ_JANADP010000001.1 coordinate 5,049,130, forward strand.
TGTCGCCGAGGTCGGCAAGCAGGCCGCGCTGATGGCGCCGACCGAAATCCTGGCACGTCAGCACATCAAGACCATCGCGCCGCTGGCCGAGCGCGCCGGCATGCGGGTCGCGATCCTCACCGGCCGCGAGAAGGGCAAGGAGCGGCGCGAGATCATCACGCAACTCGCCGAGGGCGAGATCGATCTGCTCGTCGGCACCCATGCGCTGATCCAGGACGACGTGATCTTTCACGATCTGGCGCTGGCCATCGTCGACGAGCAGCATCGTTTTGGCGTGCGCGAGCGCCTGGCGCTGACCTCGAAGGGCGAAGCCGTCGACGTGCTGGTGCTGAGCGCCACGCCGATCCCGCGCACGTTGGTGCTGACCTATTTCGGCGACATGGACATCAGCGAGTTGCGCGAAAAGCCCGCCGGCCGCCAGCCGATTGACACCCGCGCCGTCGCCATGAGCCGGCTCGGCGAAGTCATGGACGGCGTCGGCCGTGCGCTCGAATCCGGCAAGCTGGTGTACTGGATCTGCCCGCTGGTCGAGGAGTCCGAGGCCGAGGGTACCGAGCATCTCACCAACGCGACCAAACGCTTCGAGAGCCTGCAGAAGCGCTTTGGCGATCGCGTCGGCCTCGTCCATGGCCAGATGAAGGGCACCGAGAAGGACCGCGTGATGGGCCAGTTCGCGGCCCACGAGATCGGTCTTCTGGTCGCGACCACCGTGGTCGAGGTCGGCGTCGACGTGCCGGCCGCCACCATCATGGTGATCGAGAATGCCGAGCGCTTCGGCCTCGCCCAGCTGCATCAGCTGCGCGGCCGCATCGGGCGCGGCTCGGAGGCTTCGACCTGCATTCTGCTCTACAGCGAGCCGCTGGGCGAAATGTCCAAAGCGCGTCTGAAAGTGATCCGCGAGACCACCGACGGGTTTCGCATCGCCGAGGAAGATCTCAAGCTGCGCGGCGAAGGCGATGTGCTCGGCGTCCGCCAAAGCGGCCTGCCTGGTTACCGCATCGCGCGCTCGGAGGTCCACGGCCAGCTCATCACGCAGGCCCGCGACGAGGCGCTGCGCATCATGAAGGACGATCCGAAGCTGAAGGGCGAGCGCGGCGAGGCGCTGCGCTGCCTGCTGTATCTCTACGAGCGCGACGAGGCGATCCCGCTGATCGGGGCGGGTTAGTTCGCCGGTTTTTGCCGCCCGACCTCATAAGCCGCGACATGCGCCCGGGCGAGATCGAGCACGGGTGTTTCGATGTCCAGCGCCCGGGCCCGATTGGCCATGTCGCCGAGGATATGCTCCGCCTCGGTGGTCGAACCGCGCTCGATATCCCGCAGCATCGACGCCTTCAGCGGCGAGTTCGCTGTGGTGAACAGCTTTCGGTCGAATTCGATGAACGGCGCGCGCGGCTCGAAGCCAGAGGCGGTCGCGACAGCGCAATGCTCCGCAAAAAGCCGGAAGATCGCCCGCTCACCATTCGGCACGGTCAGGATGTCGCCGATGCTGGCGCGCATCAGACAGGTGATCCCGGCAAGCGTGCTCAGCTGGACGAACTTCTCCCACATGTCCTGCATGATCACATCGCTGGCGCGCACGTCGATGCCGGGGACCCGCAGCAGGTTTTCCAGCGCGAGCACACGATCACTCAACGACCCCTTCACCTCGCCGAAGACGATGGTCTGGTTGGCCATGAACTGAACGACACGACCATCCGCATCGAGCCCGGCGCTGACATTTGCGAGCCCGCCGAGGACGTGCTCGGCGCCGAACCGCGCCGTCAGGGCGTCGATGTGTTTCAATCCGTTGAGGATCGGCACAATCATCGTGTTCGCGCCAACGGCCGGGGCAAACTGGCTCATGGCGTCGTCGAGCGAATAGGCCTTCACGCCAACGAGCACGACGTCGAAGGGATCGTTGAGCTCGTTCGCCAGCAGGATCTTCGGCTGCACGGCGAAGTCGCCGTGCGGGCTTTTGACCCTCAATCCGTCGCGCCGCAACTGCTCAGCCCGCGCGGACCGCACCAGAAAAGTCACGTCGGCGCCCGCTCGGACCAGGCACGCTCCGTAGTAACCTCCGAGCGCTCCCGCGCCGATCACCAGCACTCTCATTCCAACTCCCGTGTCATGTCAGCGATCGTCAGCCTTCGCTACATTGCATAAACAGGCAGACTGATCGCGAATGCCTGATCATCAGGCCTTTTTCTGCGCGATGCTTGCGGCAAACGCCTTCAACAGCGACGCATCGACCGCCTCACCCTTCGCGTCCCCGGCCAGATGCTCGAACCATTTGGCAAAGCCCTGGTAGATCTGGCTCGCCGGATGATCCGGCCCGAGGAAGCCGGAAATCTCCTGCATCTCCGCGACCCAGCGATAGGCCTTCGGGATCATGTCGGGCAGCGCGACCTCGAGCCGCGCCAGGATCGCGGGCTGGCTGAGTGCGAGCTCGTCGCGCAGCGCATCCGCAGCACCGGCTTTCGTGGCCGCGACCACCATGGCGGAGCCGATGCCGGCGAGACCCTTGACGATGCCGGCATAGGACATCTTGAGCGCGGAGGCTGCACCCACCGGGCCTTCGACAATGCGAACATCGAGCCCGAAATCTCTGAGCACGGCGACGTCTCTGGCGTGCTCGCCGGACAGATAGAAGGCCGGGCTCTTGCCGCCGGGTTGCGGCGGGAAGCCGATGATGCCGCCGTCGACGAAGGGCGCCTGCGCCGAGCCGATGATCTCCTCGATCCGCTTCACCGTGTCGACATTGACGGCGTTGCAGTCGACCACGACCGGCTTCTTTGCACGTTTCACGATCAGCGCCGCCAGCCGCTCGGCCAGCGCCACCGCCTCGCCGGGCGGCACGATCGAGAGGATGATATCAGCGTCCGCGATCGCATCGTCCTCGGCGCCGACCATGCCCGCATCCGCGGCCCGTTTCAGCGTCGCCTCGCTTCGCCCTTTCAAGGATGTCAGCACGCGCGCACCGTTATCGCTCAGGCGTCGCGCCACCGCGCTGCCCATGGCACCGGGCGCGAGGATCGCAATGGTTTTCGACATCGGGGGCACTCCAGTTCGAATTCCGAGCGTTGTCGCTCAGTTCGACCGGAACATTAGCAGAGGATGCGAACGCCCGCGTGATCCACGGCCATCCCGCCGCGGAATGGCCCTACTCCGCCTTCGCAGGCTCGGGCCGGAGCGTGGAGGCGTTGGCAATGCGCGCGGCATTGGCCATGCCGGCGAGCGCGGCTGCCTTCTTCGGATCCGGCGCTGCGCCGGGCTGCACCACGCCGGCCGACATGATCAGCGTTGCGGCATCCTCGGCGCTGAGGTCGACTTCGATGATCTTGCTCCTGGGCACATAGAAGAAGAAGCCGGTGGTCGGGTTCGGCGAGCATGGCAGAAACACCGAGACATGTTCTTCCTGCCCCGGCAGGCTGCGCGCGATGTCCTCACTCGGCGATTGCGAGATCAGCACGATCGACCACATGCCGGGCGATGGAAACTCGACGAGACCGACCTTGCGGAAGCTCGAGCCCTTGCCCGAAAACAGCGTCTCGAACACCTGCTTGAGGCCGCGATAAATCGCACGCACCGCCGGAATCCGGCCGAGGAACGTCTCGCCGACGTCGACCAGGGTGCGGCCGATCAGGTTGGCCGCGAGGAATCCGACCAGCGTCAGCGTGAAGAATGCGACAATCAGTCCCCAGCCGGGGACGCCGTAAGGCAGATAAGTTTCCGGCCGATAGGCCAGCGGCACGAAAGGCCGCACCACGCCGTCGACCCAGGTGACGAACCACCAGACCAGGTACAGTGTAATCGCAATCGGACCGGTGACGATCAGCCCGGTCAGGAAATAATTGCGAAACCGGCCCATCAGGCCGGTATGCGGTTCCGGGGCGGGATCAAGAGGCGCAGGCGCGTCGTCGCGGGTGGTCATTCGGGTTCCAGGTCGGTCGCTTGGTTCAAGCTAGGGGCTTCTAGCAGGTTTTGGAAGAGCGCGGCCTGGTCCCTGCTGCCTATTCCACCGTCACGGATTTCGCGAGATTGCGCGGCTGGTCGACGTCGGTGCCCATGACCACCGCCGTATGATAGGCGAGCAATTGCACGGGAACGGCATAGACCATCGGCGAGAAGGCCGCGGCCATGTCGGGCATGACGATGGTCACGAGCGACTCCACCGTCGCCTCCGCCGCGCCTTTGGCATCGGTCATCAGGATGATGTTGCCGCCGCGGGCGGCAACCTCCTGCATGTTGGAGACGGTCTTCTCGAACACGCGGTCGTAGGGCGCGATCACGACGACCGGCATGGTCTCGTCGATCAGCGCAATCGGGCCGTGCTTGAGCTCGCCGGCGGCATAGCCCTCGGCGTGGATGTAGGAGATTTCCTTCAGCTTCAGCGCGCCTTCGAGGGCGAGCGGGAAGCTGGTGCCGCGGCCGAGATAGAGCACGTCGCGGGATTTGGCGATCCTGTGGGCGAGCTTCTCGATCTGGAGCTCGGTCGTGAGCGCATCCGACATCAGGCGCGGGATCTCGACCAGGCCGTGCACGAGCTTGGTCTCGTCCTCGGCGGACAATTCGCCGCGGGCCTTGCCGGCCGCAATCGCCAGGTTGGCCAGCACCATGAGCTGGCAGGTGAACGCCTTGGTCGAGGCGACACCGATCTCGGGGCCGGCCAGCGTCTGCAGCACGGTCTCGCTTTCGCGCGCGATGGTCGAGGTCGGAACGTTGACGACGGCAATGGTGTGCGCGCCCTCGGCCTTGGCATAGCGCAGCGCCGCCAGGGTGTCGGCGGTCTCGCCGGATTGCGAGATGAAGATGGCGAGATCGCCCTTGCGCAACGGCGCTTCGCGGTAGCGGAATTCGGATGCGACATCGACCTCGACCGGCAGGCGCGCAAACCGCTCGAACCAGTATTTTGCGACGATGCCGGCGTAGCTTGCGGTGCCGCAGGCCGTGATGTTGATGCGCTGGATGTCCTTGAAGTCGAACGGCAGCTTGACCGGCAGCGAGACGCGCTCGGTCGCCATGTCGACATAGCGCGCCAGCGTGTGGCCGACCACTTCCGGCTGCTCGTGGATCTCCTTCGCCATGAAATGGCGGTAGTTCGCCTTGTCGACCAGCGAGGTCGAGGCGGCATGCTTGATCCTGTCGCGCTCGACGGCGTGACCGTCCTTGTCGAAAACCGTCGCGCTCTTGCGGGTCAGGACCACCCAGTCGCCGTCTTCGAGATAGCTGATCGTGTCGGTGAACGGGCCGAGCGCGATCGCGTCCGAGCCGAGATACATCTCGCCATCGCCATAGCCGATCGCCAGCGGCGGACCGTTGCGGGCGCCGATCATGAGGTCGTCATCGCCGGCAAAGATGAAGCCGAGCGCGAAGGCACCGCGCAACCGCGCCAGCGTCAGCTTGACCGCTTCCACCGGCTTGTTGCCGCGCGACAAGAGATCGTCGACGAGGTGCAGCACGATCTCGGTGTCGGTCTCGGTGTGGAACACCGTGCCCTTCTTCTCGAGTTCTTCGCGCAGCTCGCGGAAATTCTCGATGATGCCGTTGTGGACGACGGCAACGCGTTCGGTCGCGTGCGGATGAGCGTTGTTGACGGTCGGCTTGCCGTGCGTGGCCCAGCGGGTGTGACCGATTCCGGTCGTGCCCTTCAAAGGCTCGGCTTCCAGCCGCCTCTCCAGATTCTTCAGCTTGCCCTCGGCGCGTCGGCGCTCGAGATGCTTGCCTTCGAGCGTGGCGACGCCCGCGGAGTCATAGCCGCGATATTCAAGACGTTTGAGCGAATCCACCAATTGCTCTGCAACCGGCTCGCGCCCGAGAATGCCGACAATCCCGCACATGCGGATCAATATCCCCCAAATCGTCGAAAAATCGCCTAAACGACGCGCTCGGTTTTTAGCGAAGTTCCTAAGGAACCAGATACTCAATAATTATGACGGATTGCGACAGCAGCCGGCGACGTCATGCTTCGCCCATGTCGATGTGGCCGGCTTTAACCGCGCGGATTAACTTGTTGTCAACAAGTTTGGCCAACGATTCTCGCTCGGGAGATCAAGGCCATGAAAGCCACGTCCGACCGCAAAGGTCTGCCAACGACGTATCTGCTCGCCAGTGAGAGCACCGGCACTCGCCTCGCGCATTGGCCGCCGCCTCAGCGCGCCATGGAGCGCGGCAAGGAAAGCAAGCCCGTCCTCATGACGCAGGCCAAAGGCGAACCGGCAAAGCGCGCCAGGCCGCGCGGCTGGCGCTTGTCGCGCGCGATGTTCTCGGAAGTCGCCGACGACGACTGAGGGCGCGCCTCACCACCCCAGAACCAGGGCAAAGACGAGGCAAACGACGAACGCCCAGAACGTCAGGCCGGTGACCAGCGACGCGATCTCGGTTGGGTCGGGGTCGCCGGCCTGTTCCAGCACCCATCGTCCCGGCGGCGTGACAACGTGCTTGACGAGGAATTCGAACACATCCAGGTCGTTCATGAGCGCGCAGCCCTAACGACACAGAAAAGCGCCTGGGATCCGGCCGCTCATTTCTCCGGCTTCTTTTCCAACTTTTTGCCGCTGGTCTTCATCTCGCGGTAGCGCGCAGCACCACCCTCGCGAATGGTCTGCGGGCTGCGCTCCAGCGCCATGGCGTCGTCGGGCACGTCGCGCGTGATCACCGAGCCCGAGCCGATATAGGCGCCGTTGCCGATCTTCACCGGCGCGACCAGCGAGGAGTTGGTGCCGACGAAGGCGCCCTGCCCGATCACCGTCTTGTGCTTCTTGAAGCCGTCGTAGTTGCAAGTGATGGTGCCGGCGCCGATGTTGGAATTGGCGCCGATGGTGGCGTCGCCGATGTAGGAGAGATGGTTGACCTTGACGCCGGCCTCCAGCGTCGCGGCCTTGGTCTCCACGAAATTGCCGATCCGCGCGCCATCGCCGAGCGTGGTGCCGGGACGCAAGCGCGCATAGGGTCCGATCGAAACCTTCTTGCCGAGCGTGGTCTCGACGATATGCGAGAAGGAATGGATCACGGTGCCGTCGGCAATCGAGACACCCGGTCCGATCACCACGAACGGCTCGATGGTGACGTCCTTGCCGAACACGGTGTCGGCGGCGAGATACACGGTTTCGGGGGCGATCAGCGTGACGCCGGCCTCCATCGCGGCCTTGCGCAGCCGCGCCTGCATCACGCTTTCCGCTTCCGCAAGCTGGGCCTTGGTGTTGATGCCGCGCACCTCGTCCTCGCTGGTTTCGATCACGACGGACTCCCATCCATTGCTGCGGGTGACGCCGACCGCATCGGTCAGGTAATACTCTGCCTTGGAATTCGCATTGCCTATCTTGTCCAGGATCGCGAGCGCGCGGCGGCCGTCGATCGCCATCACGCCGGCATTGCACAGATCGATCTTGCGCTCGTCCGCGCTGGCGTCGGCGTGCTCGCGGATCGCGACCAGACGGTCGCCCTCGACGATGAAACGGCCATAGCCGGTCGGATCCGCCGCGCGAAAACCGAGCGCGGCAATTGCAGCACCTTTCGCCAGCGGCGCACGGAGCCGTGCAAAGGTCTCGGCCGAGATCAGCGGCGTATCGCCGAAGGCGATCAACACGTCGTCGACGCCTCGCGCAATCGCCTCCCGCGCCGCCAGCACGGCATGCGCCGTGCCGAGCCGCTCGGCCTGCACGAAGATGAGCGCATCGGAGCGGATCCGCTTCGCCTCGTCCGCGACCGCCTGGTGATCAGGGCCGATCACGACCGCAAGCGCAGTGCCGGTTCCGCGCGGTGCGGCACCGAGCACATGGGCAAGCAGCGTCTGGGAAGCGACGGGATTCAGCACTTTCGGCAGGCTGGATCGCATTCGCGTGCCTTCGCCGGCGGCGAGCACGATCGTGAGGCTTGAGCGGGCGGTCATCGCAATCCTGTCAAAAATGGTCGAATCGATCATCACATCGACGGGCGACACGCCAATGTCGTCCGAGCTAGTTGCCTTGCTACCCCCGCAAACGCCCGGAATTCAAGTGCGCGTGGGTTTTCCTGTTAATGTTCCCTGATTGATTCGGGGAAGCCAGGCAGGGCTGGGCACTAAACGTTCATGGCAAAGGATTCCGACCCACTGGCGGATGCCTTCGGCGACAAGGAGACCGGCGGACTGTTCTCCGGACTCTTGGCAGAAGAAAGCACATTCGATCGCCGGATGATGTGGCGGCTGGGCTCGTGGGGAGTCGCGGCCGTCGGTGCCGTTGTGGTGGCCGTGCTGGGCAACCAGGCCCAGCTCGGCTGGCGGCGCGACCAGGTCGCCTCGGCCGATCTCGCCCGCCAGTCCGACCGTCTGCAGGTGCTGACCAAGGAAAGCCAGCTCGAGGCGCGTCGCCTCGCCTCCGCCATCGAGACGCTGAACACCGATCGAGACCGACTCTATTCGCGCGTCACGGTGCTCGAGCAGGGACTTGATTCCGTCACCGGCGCCATCGCCAAGCAGAGCGCGACATCGCCGCAAGCGCCCGCGTCGAAGCCGCAGGACACGCCGATCGCCACCGCACAGCCCCCGGCTCCGGATGTCGCGCCGGTCGCGTCGACCGCGGCCTCGCTGGTCGACAAGCCGCGCGCGGGGGCCGGCAAGGAGCCCAAGGAAGCGTCGAAGGAAGCGTCGAAGGACAGCTTGAAAGACGCGGCCAAGGATCAACCGGGCCCGCCGCCACAGACTGCCTCTGCCGCATCGCTCGTTCCGCTGACGACGTCGGCGGTGCCGATCCTGCCGTTGGTGCCATCGAAGTCGATCATGGCGCCGCCTGATCCGGCGGCTTCGAAACTGATTCAGCCTCAACCAGACGCCTCGGAGCAGAAGCCCGAGTCGACGCCCGCCCCGACCGAAGTCGCCGCGGCGCCAGCCAAGCCCCCCGAGGCAACCGAAGCCGAGTCTCCCGCAATCGCAGTCCAGCAGACGCGCTTTGCCATCGATCTCGGCGGTGCGAACTCGGTCGACGGCCTGCGCGCGCTCTGGCGCAGCCTGAGCAAGTCCCATCCGGAGGTCGCCGCACTGCGGCCGATCATCATGATCAAGGAAGGCAATAACGGCCTCGGCATGCAGCTCCGTCTGGGGGCCGGCCCCTTGATCAATGCTGCCGCCGCCGCAAAGCTTTGCGCAGGCCTTGCCGAGAACGACCGCCACTGCGAGACGACCGTGTTCGACGGCCAGCGCCTGTCGATGCGCGGCGGCGCTGACAAGGGCCAAGACAAGGGACAAGATAAGGGGCAGGACAAGGGTTCAGACAAGAACCAGGACAAGAGCTCGGAGAAGAGCCAGGAAAAGAGCCAGGACGCGGTGCCGCAAGCTGAAACCGCGCCTGCGCCCGCGCCCGCCGCCAAGCCGGACAAGCGTCGCCGAAGCTACTCCTCCAAGCGCTCGTCAAGGCGCGAGGAGCCGGCGCCGCCGCCTGCACCCGCGCCGCAGCCGGCCGCTCAGGCCAAGCCGGAGACGGCATCGGCGAGTTCGACGATAACGTCGTTTTTCAGACGTTGAGGGGATCAGGGCTTCCGATTGAAACGCCGGAGCATCTCGCCTGAGACAGCGCCGCCTAGAGAGCGGCCATCAACTGGCTGATCTTGATTGCCCCGCAAATGATCATACCCCAAAGCGCAAAATTGACCTGCAACGCTTCAACCATTGCCAACCTCGCTCGCATCCCCGCAGTCGCGTTCTTGAACGACGTGATCTGCTTCTGATTAGATCTGCGATCACGCCTACGCTTCAAGTCGAATGTTAGGCGACGTTGAAATTCCCGCAAATCCGTATGGCTACGGTTCTAATGCGTTCGGGATGCCGCAAATCCATGCAGCGGCCCCTCCGCGATGCCCCCCGGTGCAAAAATCCCCCCGCCCCTGTTGCTCCCTCCCGCCATCCCGACCATATTGCCGGCATGACAAAGAAGCCGTTTCGCCTCACGCCCTACCAGGTGCAGTTTCTCATCGTCGTCGGTTTCGTCACCGTCGGCTGGGCGCTCTATGTGCGCTATCTCGCGGTCGAGTTCTCGCAGGTGGCGCTCGCATGCGATGCCGGCCTGCAGACCATGATCTGCAAGGCGCGCTCTGTGTCGACGTCGCTGTTCAAGAATTCGGTGTTCGGCATCGTCGCGCTGGTGATCGCGACGCTGAACCTGATGCGGCCGTCGATCGTGCTGCTCACGCTCGGCGTGGTCGCAGCCGGCCTCGGCATCGTGCTCTACAACATCGTGCTGTCGGGCCTGGCGATCGGCCTGCTCATCCTTGGCTTTGCTCGGCCCGCGCCCGCCACAGCGTGAGCGCGAACAAGAGGTAGATCGCGCAGGTCCACATCGCCTGCCAATTGTCGCGGCCTTCGTTCAGGATCACGTAGACCGCCGACAGCGCCAGCAGCCCTGCGAACACCGCTTCCGCGATCGGTCGCACGCCGATCTGCGGGCGGTTCAGCATCAACAGCGCGAACGGCACCACCGCCATCGTCAGCGAGGCATAGGGGAAGTCGCGATAGCGCGGGTCGAACACGAAGCCGAGCGCGGTCTCGGCTGCGATCACCGCCGTCACCGCCAGGGTCAGGCCCAGCACGGCCGAGAGCTTTGACCATTTCCGCCCTTCGCGCGGACCGAGCAGGTCGAGGAAGCTCGGCAAATTGCGGCCGATGACAAGCGCCTGCGCGCAGAAGATCGGCGACAGGATGCCGGCGAGCAGCAGCATGCCCCATTGCAGCCAGCCGCCCCAGCCGTAGCTCTCGTAATACATCTTGTCGACGGCGATCCCGAGCAGGATGCCCGCCGATGTCGCGGAGATGCCGACGCCGAGCCAGGCCGAGAAGCGCGGCGTCCAGGGCCGGCGGCGCAGCGTGATGCCGGCCACCGCGAACACCAGCACGCTGAGGACCATGCCGGCGCCCATGTACCATTTCCAGAACGGGAAATTGCTGATCGGCTCGCCCGGCGGATATTTCAGCTGGCGCCGGACGGAGTCGATCAGGCCCCAATAGCCGCCGACGGTGCCCTCGAGCCGCCGCTTCCACGGCTGGTCATAGGCCTCGATCAGGTTGACGCGAAACTTCAGCGCCTTCGCGAGCCCGAGGATTTCCGAGACCACGCGGGCCTGATTGGTGCGCGACGGCAGCGCGCCCTCGCGCATGCGGCCTTCGCTCGGCCAGCCGGTCTCGCCGATCAGGATTTCCTTGTCGGGGAACGCCACCGCCATGCGCTCGCGGATCGCCTCGACGTGGCTCGCGGCGAACTTCGCCTTCACCGGCATATCCTCCCAATAAGGCAGGATGTGAATCGTGACGAAGTCGACGGCGTCATAGACCTCGCGGTTCTTCAGCCAATATTCCCAGACGTCGGCATAGGTCACGGGCACGGTGACCTGCGCCTTCACCGAACGGATGATTGCGGTGAGGTCCGACGTCGTCATCTCTCCGCGCAGCAACACCTCGTTGCCGACGACGAGCGCGGAGATGGTGTCGGGGAATTCCTTGGTGAGGCGAACGGCGGTCGCAACCTGTGCGAAATTCTTGGCGCGGTTGCTGCCGAGCCAGATGCCCTGGATCACCTTCAGCCCGCCGATCCTGGCCGCGACCGAAGGCACCTGGTCGAGCCCGTTCTCGATCGAGTAGGTGCGGACGCAGTCGGTGATCTCTTTGAGCTGGCGCAGATCCTGCTCGAGCTGGTCAGCCTCGATGTGGGTCCATTCGTTCAGCGGCGTCTGGTCGCCCCGGAACGGGGCGTAGGAGACGCATTGAACCTTGTCGTTGGGATCGATGGGCGCGCGCGCGAGCGTGATCGGCGTGGCAAGCCACCACCACACGGCAGCAATCGCACCCAGGGAGACGAGCAGGAGCGCCAGTGGCGTACGAAGTGAAATCGGTTCCGTCCTCCGCGAGGGTCCGTCGATTACCTGCTCGCACGCCATCTGCCAAGGGGGTGCGGCAGGTCGGCTGCGCGCTCTCCCCGGGGAATTGGGCTGCGGCCGTTCGACCGGGCCCTAGGATCGTGACTTTGCTGGACAAAAATCCAATTACAGGTCATTGGATTTTGCGGGACTTTTCCGCCGCATTGGAGACCCATTTGGACGCCATCACGTCGGCGTCCGCGAGGTCCTCCCGCGCGGGCGGACGGCTGAGATATTGGGGAATTCATGCGGCGACGGGTGTTCGAGTTACGAAATGCGGTCCTGCGGCAGTTCGCCGCCACTTTGGCCGTCTCTTCCCTTGTCCTCCTGGCCAACATCGGCGGCGTTTCCGCCCAGAGCGGCTCGCCCGCGCCTGACCAGGGCAAGGCTGCCGCCCAGCCCGCCGACGCCGCCAAGGACGCCACCGCCCAGAACCAGCGCCGCACCGACGAATTCGCCGAAGCCGCCCAGGCCATCAACGGCCCGGCCGGCAACCCCGAATGCGTCTGGCTCGGCCGGCGCGTGGTGCGGCTGATGTGGCGGGATGACCTCGATACCGCGTTCCGCCATCTCGACCTCTATGACCGCTTCGGTTGCCCCGGCGGCCACATCCAGGCGGCGTTCCGCTGCCTGACCCGCTTCGGCGCCCAGATCGATCCCAAGATCGCCGAGACCCTGGACAGCCGGGTGCACGCGTGCTGGATCAATCCGGCCTCCCAGCCGCAGCAGGCGGCCGCCGCGGCCTCCCAGCCTCCGGCGCCGACGGCCGGCAATGCGCAGCCGCCCCAGCCGGCCGCGAGCCCCGCGCCTGCGGCAAGCCCGTCACCCGCTCCCCAGAAATAGCCGCGATCGTTTCAGCCGCCGTTCAGGAACGATCGGCGATAGCAACTGACGGCATTGCCGCGCGTTAACCCGACCGAACAAGGCCATGCCCTGATAAGGACATGAGGCCATGACAGTTGAGAAACCGCGCGGCAGAGGTATGCTCCATTTGCCGCGGACTTGGTCGGATCTCGGGGTCGGATCCGCTGCCCTGCCCCCTCAGCCCCTTTTGGTTTAGCCGCGATGCGCGTTGTCGCCGCCGTTCTGTTGCTCGTGTCCATGCTCCACGCCGGCCTCTGGGGAGTCCTGCGCGACAAGGAACCTGCGCCGGACTTCAAGGGCCTGTTGCCGAGCCTCTCCTACACCCCGTTCGAACCGGGGCATGTCGTCGACAACAATGTCGATCCCGACAAGATTCGCGCCGACATGAAGAAGCTCTCCACCATGACGCGTGCCATCCGCTCCTACTCTGCGACGGAAGGCAACGAGCTGGTGCCGCCAATCGCCGCCGAATTCGGCCTCAAGGTCACCGTCGGCGCCTGGATCGGCAAGGACCCTGATCGCAACGAGCGCGAGATCAAGGCCGCGATCGAGCTCGCCCGCAAGAACAGCAACGTCAACGGCGTCGTCGTCGGCAACGAGGTGATCTACCGCGGTGAGCAGAAGGTCGAAGACCTCATCGAGATGATCAAGAAGGTGAAGAGCGCGGTCCGCGTGCCCGTCACCACCGGCGAGATCTGGAACATCTGGCGCGACAACCCCGACCTGGCCTCCAACGTCGACTTCATCGCTGCGCACGTGCTGCCCTATTGGGAGAATTTCCACTCGGACGAGGCGGTCGACCAGGCTGTCGACCGGTACAACCTGCTGCGCAACCTGTTTCCCGGCAAGCGCATCGTGATCGCCGAGTTCGGCTGGCCGAGCGCGGGTTATAATCTGCGCAAGGCCGATCCGGGTCCGTTCCAGCAAGCGCTGACGCTGCGCAACTTCGTCAGCCGTGCCGAAGCCATGGGCATGGAATACAACATCGTCGAAGCGATCGATCAGCCCTGGAAGTTTTTTGAAGGCGGCGTCGGTCCTTACTGGGGCATCCTCAACGCCAGCCGCGAGCCGAAATTCGCCTGGACCGGTCCGGTCGAGAACCCCGATTATTGGAAGCTGATGACGATCGCGCTGCTGGTCGGCATCCTGTTGTCGCTGCCGATCCTGCGGCTGGAGCAACCGACCGCCAAGCAGGCGTTCTTGCTGTCAGCCACCGCCAACGGCGTCGGCGCCTGGGCTGCGATCGTGTTCGCGTTCTGGAACGGGCACTATTTCGTCTTCGGCTCGGCCTTCGCGCTGACGCTCGGCATGATCCTGCTCGTGCCGCTGGTGCTGATCGCGATGGCCCGCGTCGACGAGATCGCGGCCGTCGCCTTCGGCCGGCCGCCGCAGCGGCTGCTCGCCAAGGGCAAGCCGATCGAGAACGTGCCCGAGAATTACTACCCGAAGGTCTCGATCCATATCCCCGCGTATTTCGAGCCGGTCGACATGCTCAAGCAGACGCTCGATGCGCTGTCGCGGCTCGACTATCCGAACTACGAATGCGTGGTCATCATCAACAACACGCCCGACCCCGCATTCTGGCAGCCGATCCAGGACCACTGCCGCGCGCTCGGCGAACGCTTCAAGTTCATCAACGCCGAGAAGGTGCAGGGCTTCAAGGCCGGCGCGCTGCGCATCGCCATGGACCGCACCGCCGTCGATGCCGAGATCATCGGCATCCTCGATGCCGACTATGTCGTCGAGCCCGACTGGCTGAAGGACCTCGTGCCGGCGTTCGCCGACCCGCGCGTCGGCCTGGTGCAGGCGCCGCAGGAGCATCGCGACGGCGACCTGTCGATCATGCACTACATCATGAACGGCGAATATGCCGGTTTCTTCGACATCGGCATGGTCCAGCGCAACGAGCTCAACGCCGTCATCGTGCACGGCACGATGTGCCTTATCCGCCGTGCGGCGATGGACATGGCGGGCGGCTGGTCATCCGACACGATCTGCGAGGACTCGGACCTCGGGCTCGCGATCCAGGAGCTTGGCTGGACCACCCACTACACCCGCTACCGCTACGGCCAGGGCCTGCTGCCCGATACCTACGAGGCCTTCAAGAAGCAGCGTCACCGCTGGGCCTATGGCGGCCTCCAGATCGTGAAGAAGCACTGGCGGCATTTCCTGCCCGGACGGAGCCGGCTGACGCCCGACCAGAAGCGCGAATATGGTCTCGGCTGGCTGAACTGGCTGGGGGCCGAAAGCCTCGGCGTGGTCGTGGCGCTGCTCAACCTCATCTGGGTGCCGATCGTGGCGTTTGCCGACATCGCCATCCCGGACAAGATTCTGACGCTGCCGATCATCGGCGCCTTCGTCGTCTCGCTCGCGCACTTCCTGTCGATGTACCGGCTGCGCGTCGCGATCAAACCCGGCCAGATGCTGGGTGCCATGATCGCGGCCATGAGCGTGCAATGGACGGTGTCGCGGGCGGTCGCGCAAGGACTGATCACAGAGCACATCGCATTCGCGCGCACCTCCAAGGGCGGCCTGTCCAGGATGTCGATCGAGTTCCAGGCGTTCTGGGAGGCGGTGATCGGCGCCCTGCTGCTGATCGGCTCCGGCGTGCTGATCGCCTCCAACAGTTTCAGGCAGATCACCGAGATCTACATCTTCGCAGGCGTGCTGGTGCTGCAGAGCCTGCCGTTCCTCGCCGCGGTCGCGATTGCGATCCTCGAGCTCAGCCGCATCAACTCGTTCCAGTTCTGGCGCGACAGCGCGATCCGCACCGCCGAGCTGATCGGCTTGCGCCCCGTCGCGCTGCCGACACCCGCCGGCCCCGCACAGCCGGTGCCGAGCGAGGTGCGGCGGGAGGCGAACTGATCCGGGGCCGATTTGGGCGCCCCGGACCCCATGATTAAAAGTCACGAGGTCTTTGGGCGTGGATGACGGCTCACCAATCAGGTTCAAATCCCCGGCCTAAGCGCCGGAATCGGCGAGCAAATCCTCGCTACTGCCGCGTGTTTCGGCAGCCACCCCTGCTATTGACCTCCGCGTCCCATCCCCCTACACAGCGCGGGCCGAAAGCATGATCCGGAAACCGCCGGTTCTCCCCGCAGCGCTTCAGTCAAACGCGGGCAAGACATGCTTTTCCAAATGTCCGACGACGATGGCGATCAATCGGAAAGCCATCCGGCGGCCATGGGAGCGCGTAGCTCAGCCGGTAGAGCACGTGACTTTTAATCACGGGGTCCTGGGTTCGAGCCCCAGCGCGCTCACCAACAACTCCCCGAGTCATCATCTTCGCTAACAGTCGCAGGCGGGAGCGGTCCCGAACGGACTGTCACCGCAACGCGAAGGCGGGGACGGACGAAGACCCGTGGCGTGAGCCGTTAGGCCAAACTCACGCGAACAAGGGCCCAAGCAACTTACTCGACGCGCGCTCAGCTCTCCGGCGCAGCAACCGCAGCCGGCGCAGCAACCGTCGCGGGCGCGCTCAGCGGCGCTCCTCCCAGCGAAACGGGCCCTACGGATTTCGGTTGCCGAGCCATCCGCTTGCGCATCATGAGCCGATCGTGCGCGCGCAATTTTGGAATGGAGGAGGTTACTTCCGACATCATCGTACTTTGCAGCGTGTCGATCTTCGCGATCAGCGTCGAAAGCTGCGGCGATATCTTCTTCACGTCGACCCGTTCGTCCGTGATGCTCTGTCGGAGAGACAGGAGGGTCGTTGAATCCTGCTGCTGCAGAGCTGCATTTTGCTGCAATGAGGAATTGATCTCCAGCAGCGCGGCGGCCTGCTGCTGCTGGGCCGACTGGATATCCTTCAAGGCAGCGACGATCGGATCCGGCTTTGGCGCGGACTCTTCCAGACGAGGGAGCAGCGCAGCCAGGCTGGTGAGGTTCGGCGACGGAAGATCGAATGGCAACGTATAGATGGCCGCCGCGCCATTGATGGCCAGGGCACATACCGCCAATGCCAGGACCGATTTCCGGCTGGACTGCTTGACCACCGCGAGCGCTTCCGGGGCTTCAGGTTCGGGGCGGACCTCGGATGCGGCGACTGCAAGTGCTGCAGCATCGAGATGTTCGACAAAGCCCGGCGTTTCGGATGTCGTGGTCATGTGCATTGACCTCATGAGCAAGCAAAAGGAGGCCGTCGCCGGAACGTCCTCGCGACGCCTCCCTTACGCAGCACTCACAACAACTGACTTAAATTGTGGGCTTTTCAGATTAATTCCACGTTAGCGACGTGGCCGCGCGGCACACCTCGCCACCCCGGCCGATTACGGGGCGATGCGAACGGAAGAGCGGCGGCAGAGCACTGTGAACCCCGCGCGTCACTTCAGCGCGATCACAATCGTGCTCAGATTGGCCGCCAGTTCCAGTCCGGCCTTCGGACCCTGCAGGACGATCGTGACGCCCTTCTCGTTGCGGAGGTGGACGCCGTTGACGCCGCCGACCAGCGCAAAGCCGCCGCCGACGGAGCTGTAGGTGCCGGCGAAGTCGCCGACCTCGCGGATATCCGACGCCCAGCCGTCGAGACGGCCGATGGTGGCACCGGCGGTGATGCCGAAGCTCAGGCCGCTGACTTTGAACGGATAGGTCTTGCCGCGGTAGACCAGCGTTCCGCTGCCGACGCCGCCGCCGACGAGAAGGCCGGCCTTGACGATCTTGACCCGGACCTGACCGGCCGCCTGCGCGAATGATGGTGTCGCAGGTAGCGCGAGCCCCAGCGCCAGCAGGAGCATCGCAATCAGGCGGAACGCGCCGATGCGCCGTTCAGGGTTTTGCGGCATCGACTTTCTTCCAGGTCTCATCGGGGTCGAACAGCGTGGTGCGTTCGGCGATGGTCTCGGTACGCTTGCCAAGGTCCTTCTGGTAGACGGTGCCGGCATGATTGACGAGGAAGGTCATCACGCCGGAATTGCCGTATTCGGCAGGCCAGGCGATCAGGCCAAAGCCTCCGATCATCTTGCCCTTGACGACGTAGTTGAGCGCGCCGCCCGGCGCATCGCGGCCCTGCCCTTTGAGGATGTGAAAGTAGTAGCCGTGATAGGGCACGGGACCGACATCGCCTGCCCTGTAGCCCTCCTTCGAGGCCTCGGCCGCCAACGCGCCGAGCGGGCTCGGATCGCTGTCATCGCGCCAGAACAGGCCGTCCTTCTTGCCTGGTGACGAGACGATGCGCTGGGCATAAACACCGGCGCCCTCGCCGCGGTCCTTGTCGGCGTATTCGTTCTGCGCGTCGACATAGGCGAGCGCGGTCTGGATCGCGTCGAGCTCGTTGCGGCCGATGCGGCGACGAAGCACCTCGATCCGTCCCTCGTCGGTGTCGAACGCCCATCCGGTCTTGGTGTTCACGAGCG
Source organism: Bradyrhizobium sp. CCGUVB4N (assembly GCF_024199945.1). Taxonomy (GTDB): domain Bacteria; phylum Pseudomonadota; class Alphaproteobacteria; order Rhizobiales; family Xanthobacteraceae; genus Bradyrhizobium. The sequence goes on from NZ_JANADP010000001.1 coordinate 5,067,201, forward strand.
GGATCGGGAACGGGAAATCATCCGGTCCCAGCATCAGGGTCGCGGTCTTGTTGCCCTCCGCCTTGATGCCGTGCTTGGCGTCGTACATCGACGAGAAGCGCGCGCGGATGTCGTTGTCGGCGACCTCGTCGCCGGAGGCGACAATGTCCTCGGCGGCCCTGCCGAGCACCTTCAAGATGTCTTTCGGGCCACTCTTGACCGCGGCGGCAAGCGCGGCGGCTGCGTCCTCCGGCGACTTGTAGGATTCCTGCGCGAGGGCCGGCGAGCCGAACAATGCAAGCGCCACCATGCCGGGCAGGATCGCACGGCGGAACGATTTCAGGCCGATCATGGCATCACCTCCGCCGGGATCTTCGCGCCGCCGGCGACCCAGTCGCGGTAGGTGCGGAATGTCAGCCCGAGCTTTTCGTAATAGACCCGCAGATATCCGTCGCTGCCGCGGGTCACCGCGTCGGGCACCACCTGCTCGACCTCCTGCGCCATCACGCCGACATAGGCCTTGTCGTTGCCGATGTAGCTGAAGCGATAGTAGCCGAGGCCATTGGAGAGATGCCCGAGAAGGACGATGTCGTGCTTCAGAGCGATATCGGAGCGCCGGCCACCGCCGCCGCCACGACCTCCGCCACCGCCGAAGCCGCCACCACCGCCACGCATCGCCATGCCGCCGCCACCGCCACGGCCGGCCATGCTCGGCCCGCCGCCGCCGCGCGGCATGCTTGCCATGCTGGCACGTCCGCGTGCCGAGGCCGCGGCCGCCGACCGGCCGGAGGAGACGTTCATGGCGCCGCCGCGATTGCCACCGCCGCGATTGGCGCTCGCTGCCTTATTGCCGCCGCCACGGTTCGCTGCCTTGGCGCGATCGCCGCCGCCCTTACCGGCGTTCTTCGCCCGGTCGCCGCCGCCTTTGGCACGATCGCCCGCTCCGGCGCGGTCGCCACCTCCGGGCCGATCGCCGCGATTGCCGGCACGGTCACCCGCGCGATCCCCGGCCCGATCTCCGGCACGGTCACCCGGACCACCGCGATCACCCGCGCGGTCGCCTGCCCGGTCACGCGCTCCCTGGTCCGGACGCAGCACCTGGTTGCCGTCACGGCCGCGGAAATCCATCCGGTCGGACGCGCCGGCCCTGACGTTGGTGTTGCCGAAGCGCTGCTGAACATTGGTGTTGCTGTAGCGCACGCCGCCGCGATGCGCCGGATTGTGCTGCCAGCCGCCACTGATGTTGGTGGTGCGGTGATTGACGTAGACGTTGCGGTTGCCCCAGTTGCAGCCGCCGCCCCAGTAATTGCCCCAGCGTCCGATCGCCCAGGCCGTGCCGAAGGCGAGGCCCGCGGCGATCACCCCGGCGCCGATATAGGACGGGTAGCCCCAATAATACGGCGGATATTCCGCATAGGGCCAGGTGCCGTAGACCGTCGCCGGATCATAATACGGCACGTACATTTCGTCAGGGTTGGCCTGCTGGATCACGATCGCCTGCTTGCCCTCCTGGGTCTGGACGCTGACCTTCTGCTGCTTGGTGGTGACGAGCTTCTTGTTGTCATAGGCCTTGTTGCGCAGACGCTGGATCGCATCCATCACGTCGGGCTGCTGAGCGAGAAAGGCATCGCCGAGCTTCTGGGTCCAGTCGAGCTTGTCGCTCATCATGGTCAGGACATCGGCGGTGCTGGCCAATGCCTTGACGCTGTCATCCCAGGTCTGCTTGTCGACCTCGGTCTTCAGTGCATCGCCCTTCAGGCTCTTGCGCTCCTTCAGAAAGCGGTCAGCCTGCACCACTTCGAGCGGATAGGTCGAGGCAGCAAGCACGTTGGCGAGAAGCTCATCGGGATAGAGCGCAATCGGCGCGACGAGGGCTTCGAGCTGCTCCGGCTTCAGGAGCTCCGCAGCCGGCGGCGGTGGACTCGCGGGCTGCGCCTGCGCGCTCGGGGCGGCCGGCGTCGCCGGCGTGGTGGCCTGAGCCATTGCAGCGGCGGGCACCGCCGCCACCAGCGCAAGCGCCATCAGGATCTTGCCGCAGCGAAACATCGGAAACCTCCACAAAACTTTCCGTCCGCGACCATCGGGCCGGGGCAGAGGCGTTCGTTGATCGAGATCAACGAAACCGCGCCGCCGCGCTGTTGCAACGCAAGGCGCTCACGCGATCAGTTCGGCCTCCATCAGAAGCCGGCCGGGCACCGGTCGTTATCGGACGATCGGCAGCCTGACCGTGAACAGCGCACCGCCCGCCGGCAGAGTCTCTGCGGCCATCGTGCCGTGATGGGCCTCGACGATCGTCTTGGCGATCGCAAGCCCCATCCCCATGCCCTCCGGCTTGGTCGTGAAAAACGGATTGAAGACGTTTGTGAGATCGCCGGTTGCGATGCCGGGGCCGGTATCGGCGATCCTGATCTCGGCCTGGTTGCCCGCCCGGGCCGTCGACACGTTCACCTCGCGCTTCTTCATGTCCGCATCGGAGATCGCATCCATCGCGTTGATGATGAGGTTGAGGATGACCTGCTGGACCTGGACAGGATCGCCCTTGATCGGCAGAGCGGTGGCAGCAGGCACATAGCTCAGCGCAATGCGGCGTCCATCGGCGACGGCCGCGGCCAGCCCGATCGCCTCCCACACCGTGTCGTTGAGCTCGAGAGTCCTGATCTCGAACGGCGTCTTCCTCAACACGCTGCGCAGGCGGCGGATCACCTCGCTCGCGCGCTGGTCGTCGCGCCTGATGTCGGCGAGAATGTGCCTGATCTCGTCGATATCGGGCGAGGCTCCCTTGAGCATGAGCTCCGCGGTCTCGGCATTTGTCAGGATCGAGCCGAGCGGCTGGTTCAGTTCGTGGGCAATGGACGTCGTCAGCTCGCCGACGGCCGAATACCGGTTGGCATGCGCGAGCTCGGCCAGCCGCTGACGGGACTCGACCTCGGCGAGCTGGCGGCGGCGACGCTCATGCAGCAATCCGCTGATCAGGCCCGCCTGCACCAGGATGATGGCGGCGATGAGCAGCATCTGCCAGCGATAGCTCTCCCACATGGTCGGCTCGCGAAACAGAATCTCGCTCCCGGCAGGCAGACTGCTTTCGCTGATGCCCCAGCGCTGCAGCTCGCGCCAGTCGTATTTCGGCGCGGCAAACCCGATCGGTTCGTATTTGATGCTGGACGGCTTCTCGCCTTTGAGGATGCGGATGGCGGCATCGACAGTCTTCCGGGTCGTCTCGGCCGTTGAATGCATGGGGCCGCCGACGGTACTGCCGCCAAAGAACGGCTCCTGGTAGGAAAAGATGGGTGCATTCGCGACCGCATGAAGGCTGCGCAGCGCGATGTCGCCTTCATGGACGATTCCGGCGGCATCAACCGACATCAGGCCCCAGAACAGCACCGTGTGGGGCGGAAGATTCGCCGCTCGTTTCAGGATCTCCTCGAACGACAGGTCCGAAAACCAGACGAGCTCGAGCCGGCCATCCAAGGGCTTCAGCTCCCGCTTCACCTCGTCCATCCAGAACTGCTCGAGCGGCGACGCGCCGACGACGACAGCGACCGTTTTGGTCGCCGGCAAAACCTGAAGGATGTTGTTGAATGCGGCCAGGAAATCATTGCGGACCGACACCACCACGTCGTTGTCGGTGAGGTCCGAGCGATTGACGAGCCGTTGCTCGACCACGGTCAGCACCATCGGCGTGTCGGGGAAGAGTTTGGCCCGGTATCTCTGCACGAACCGCGCCGCCGGCGCGCCGATGCTCAGCACGATGTCGGGGAATGCGCCTTGATACAGCGAACTGAGATATTCGACAAAGGGAGCCTCCGGACCCGGATTGTTGAAGCGCGCTGAGAGCAGCGTGTGCTCCTGGACGTCGAGCGGCCATGGCGACTGACGCACGAGCTCGGCCTTGATGCTGCGGGCATACTCGCTCCACGGCCGAAACTCGCGGCCGAAGGAATGCAGGATCAGGACGCGCTTGAGCTCCCCGCCCAGCTTCCGTTCCACGGCATTGGCCGGCCCCGCCAACGTGCACACCGCAACGAACAGGCCAAGGCACAACAGCGCGGCCATCGCCGACCGCGACCTGAGCGTGTCAGTCGACATCCGCCTGTTCATGCTCCAATCCCGCGGCTTCCGACGGCCGCTTTCGGGACATTCTAGCGGGAATGGCAAGGCGCGGACAGCCCTTGGACCTGCCGCTAAGTCGCCGGGCAACGATGATAGCGGATCTCCATGTCCTCCATGCCCGGGAAGAGGCGGATCACGCTGTCGGCATCCAGCGCCTTCAGGCTGAACTGAACGTTGGACAGCATCATGTCGGTCGCACACGCCGCGATCAGATTGACATCCGGCCCGTTGTCCTTCCGCGCCTTGATCCGGCAGCGCGCGAACTTGCCGATGATCTGGTCGCCTTCGACGATGAAACCACCGCCGTAGACGTCCGACATGTCGGTGAAGCCTATCTGCGCGCCCTTGCGCACGAAGACTTTCGCGCAATTGTCGGCATCACTCGCCCAGGCGCCCTTGAGATCGACTGCGTTAGCCCTGCTCCCGGTGACGAGCACCGAGGCGAACAGCAATCCGCCCAATCCAAACAATTTTCTCGAATTCATTTTTGATTCCCTCGCGTGCTCAGTGCCTCAGTGCCCGCTCATCACCAGCGTCTTGATCGGCATCAGCAAGGCCTGGATACGCAGCAACAACGCATGCACGAGGCCGACGCCATCCACCACGTGGAGCGCGATCGCCCGGCCGGTGCTGGTGTGCTCCGCGGAAATCTCCTCGTGATTGCTGGTATAGGCGTTGACGATGCAGCTGCTGCCGGGCGTGACGCCGTCGAGCCCGTTCTTGTACAGCGGTTCGAGGAACACCAGGATCGTGCCGGGTTTGGGACCGTTCTCCGCCTCAATCAGTTGCTGGCCGCCTTGGAACTGTCCGGCCGCGATGTAGTCCTGCACGCTCGTGATGACCATGGGAATGATGACCCACGGCTTGGAGATGCAGGCTGCTTCCGCCACCATGCCTGCTTTCAACACGCCGGCCTCGATCTGGCCGAAGCCGGCCTGAAGCGTGCTCTTGCCCGAGCCCTCCGGAATGAGAATGCCGGCGGGCCGCATGATCTGCGCCACGAGGTCGCCGGGACGAAGGAAGAATTGCTCGACACGACCGTTGACGCCAGCCCGGATAGTGGTTTTGTCGAGATCGACCTGGGCCTGATCGAGCGCGGCCTGTGAACTCGCCTTCTGCGCCGGAAGCAACGTAGAGACTTGCAGGCTCGCGGCCTGCTTGGAGGCCGTCGCGGCATCGACGCCCGACTGACGCTGATCGACCAGTACCTGGAGCTTGTCGATGTCACGCTGGGCAACGATGCCGGGATTGCGGCGCTGCAGCTCGCTCTTGACGTCGAGTTCGTCCTTGGCCTGCTGATAATTCGCCTTCGCTTCGCCGATCTGCGCCTCCGCCTTGACGACATCGGCCTGCGCCGTCTGCATCGCGGCGTCGATTTCGGCAACTTTTCGCTTGGCCGTCTCCACAGCAGCCCGCTGCTTGGAGGCGTCCAGGGTGAACAGCACGTCGCCCTTCTTCACCTCCTGGCTGAAGCTGACTTTCACCTCCTCAACGCGCCCCGATCCTTCCGGCAGAATCGGTACGGTGCGGTAGTACAGCGTCGCCGAATCCGTCGCGGGATGGAAATAGAAGATCATGGTGATGAGCGAGATCGTCAGCATCAGGCAACCGGTGATGCCCCAGCGGAGCTCGTACCAGACCGAGAAGAAGGTGATCTCCTTGCCAAAGCGCTTGCCCTGCACATAGCGACGGTAGAGATAATCCGGCACGATCGTAAGGAGCGAGCAGAACATCAGCTCAAACATGGCTGTGCTCCTTCTTGGCGATATCCGACGCGCCCGCGGCGGCAGGGGCAGGACCGGCCTCTATCGGCGCGTCGTCCTGCCCCGGTGTCGCGTCGGCGATCTTCTCGACGGAGTCAGCGATGCTGCGCAGCGGCGTTCCGAAGTCGGGAATATCGATCAGTGCGAGCAACAGGCCCGCGATCCAGAAGATGTGCATGTGCGTGAATAGCGAGATCAACCCAAGCACCGCGACGAACTCGAACTGCAGCTTCTGCGACTTGTGCGCCATTCGCTCGGGGAGGCTGTGCAGCCGCCAGTACAGTGTGCCGACCCAGAGCACAGTGCCGATCAGGAAAATCCCCATCACGACCATCAATGTGTCGGTACCGCTTCCGGGCGCCAGATAGAATGGCAGATGGTGCGGTGCCATCGGATTTAGCTGCTCGTTCAAAGGTCTCTCCCGGCTCAACGTGCTCTTGCGGCACTGTGTTGGGGCAGCTTCCCAATTTGCTTGATTTGAATCAAGGGAATGCCCCTCACCGGACATAGCGTTTTGTGAATGCGTTTGAATAATCACAGGGAGCCGCTGCCATGCCCGGCCTCGACGATCTCATTCCCAACGCCACCCAGATCCGGAAGGAAGCCGCTCTCAAGGAGGCGGAGAAGGCCGAGGAATATGTCCGTCTCGCCACGGCTGCCGAGGCCGAGAAGCGCGCGCTGATCGAGCGCCTGAGCAAGCCCTCCGGCAAGAGCGAAGAAGAGAAGATCAAGCTCGCCGCCACCATCATCCAGCGTGCCGTGCGCAACGGCCTGACCGAGGTGCTGGTCTACCGCTTCCCGAACTCGCTCTGCACCGACAAGGGGCGCGCCATCAACCAGATGGAAAAGGGCTGGGAAAAGACGCTCACCGGAATCCCCAAGGAGATCTTCCAGCTCTGGACCGATTATCTCCAGCCGCGCGGTTATCGCATCGCCTACCAGATCATCGACTTCCCCGGCGGCATGCCCGGCGATATCGGCGTGACCATTTCGTGGGACGAGTAACGCGTGCAATAGCGAAAGGACAGGCATGGCCAAGGACGAGCCCGCGGAAAAAATGAAGCGCAAGGCCTATGAGAAGGAGCTCGAAAAGCTCCAGGTCGAGCTGTGCCACCTCCAGGAATGGGTCAAGGCCCAGAAATTGAAGGTGATCATCATCTTCGAGGGCCGGGACGCCGCCGGCAAGGGCGGGACCATCAAGGCATTGACGGAGAAGGTGAGCCCGCGGGTATTCCGGGTCTGCGCCCTGCCCGCACCGTCCGACCGGCAAAAGTCCCAGCTGTTCCTGCAACGCTATATCGAGCAATTCCCGGCCGGTGGCGAGATCGTGATCTTCGACCGCAGCTGGTACAACCGCGCCGGCGTGGAATATGTCATGGGCTTCTGCTCGCCGGCCGAACACAAGCGCTTCCTGGAATTGTGTCCGCTGGTCGAGAAATTCGCCGTGGACGCCGGCATCATCCTGATCAAGCTGTGGCTCGAGGTCGGGATGGAGGAACAGGAGCTTCGCTTCAAGGCACGGATCGAGGATCCGCTGCGGCAGTGGAAGCTGAGCCCGATGGATACCGAGTCGTTCGGCCGCTGGTACGATTACTCCCGTGCGCGCGACATGATGTTCGAGGCGACCGACACCAAGCATGCGCCGTGGCGGCTGATCCGCTCCGACGACAAGCGGCGCGCCCGGCTCAACGTCATCTCGCATATCCTGCAAAGGATCCCCTACAAGAAGATCAAGCGCGAGAGGGTCATGCTGCCGCCGCGCTCCCACAAGGGGCGCTACAACGACCAGGCCAGCCTGCGCGGGCTGAAATTCGTTGAGGAGCGTTACTGAAAAGCGGAACGGGCCGGGGGTAACCCAGCCCGTTCTCCCTCGCCGATGTCCTTCGTCTATTTCAGCTTGATCGTGACGCCGCCCACCGCGGCCGACACTTCCGCGCCGACCTTCGGTCCGCTGAGCTGAAGGATCACGCCGTTGCCGTTCTGCAACTGCACGGCGCCCGCACCGGCGGCAACAGCGCCACCCGCCCCGCCTGCCGCGTAGGAACCTTCGATCGACTGCGGCCCTTTGAGATTGAGCGCGCGGCCGACCAACTTGGTGGTCGAAGCGCCGATCGTGAATCCGACGCTCATGCCGGAGACGGTGAAGGGGTATTTCTTGCCCCTATAGACCAGCACGCCCTCGCCACCTCCGACGCCGACGATGAAACCGCCCTTGGTGAAGACGACGGCGACCTGCCCGGTATCGGCACGCGACGGCGTGCTGAAGGCCGTGACAGCGGTTAAGGCAAGAGCAGCACCAACAACAAACCCTTTCATGACTTTCGTTCCCCATTTGAGATTGACGTCCAACCAGTCCGGACCAGTACGCCGGCCCTATCGCGTCGCCTTGGCATTCCCGCTTCCCTTGGCGGCCTCGTAGGCGTCCCGATAACCGCGCGCGATGGCCCGAACGCCGCGACCGATGTCGTCGTAGACGTCGTCGGGAAGATTGGCCAATGACACACGCAAGGACCATTCGGGCGCATCGAAACCGCCGCCGTTCAGCAGGACGATGCCGTGGGCCTCAGCCAGGCGGAATGCGAGATCGAGCGGATGGATATTCTTCTTCAGATAGTCGACGGCTTCGTTCCCGATGTTCTTTCTCGCCCAGAACTCGAAATCGATCAGTCCGTAATAGGCGTCGTAGTTCGGATTGGGCGTCATCTTGTCGGCAAGCCCGAGCCCGTCGAGCAGCGCCCACAGGCGCTTGTTGACGATTTCCATACAGGCGGCCTGATAGGCCTTCTTCGTGTCCAGCATCTCCGAGAGCGAGAACAGGCTCATCATCACCTGCTGCGGCAGCGACAGGCCCGCCGTGTGATTGAGTGCGACATCGCGACTGTCGGCAACGATGCGGTCGATGATTTTCAGCTTGCGCGGCTCCAGCGTCAGCGGCCCGTAGCGCTTGTCGAGGGCCTTGACCGCGGCCTCGGGAAGCTTGGCGATCATCTTGTCGAAGATGTTGTCTTCGTGAATGGCGATGGCGCCAAGCCGCCACCCCGTGCAGCCGAAATATTTGGAATAGGAATATACGCCGATGGTGTTGTGCGGCAGCTCGCCCAGCAGCGAGCGGAAACCATGGACGAAGGTGCCGTAAACGTCGTCAGTCAACAGCATGAGATCGGGGCGTTTGGTCTTGACCAGCTTGCTCAGCTTGCCGATCGTTTCCGGGCTCACCCCCATCCCGCTGGGATTGGCCGGGTTGACGATGAAGAATGCCTTGATCTTCGGATCTTCCAGCTTCTTGATCTCGTCGTCGGTGAACTGGAATTTGTTCTCCTGCGGCGCCTTGATCTGGACGACCTTGAGGTCGTAGTCCTCCAGATGCGTCATCTCGATGTAGGGCGTGAAGATCGGCGTTCCCAGCGCGATGGTATCGCCGGGGAGCAACAGGCGGTTGGCCTTCAGCGACTTGAAGAGATAGCACATCGCAGCCGTGCCGCCCTCGACCGCATAGATGTCGAACTTGCCCGATGGCCGCGGTTCGCCGCAGACGGCCCACATCAGATATTCGTGTACGATCTTCTCGTTGTGCACCAGCATGCGGTCCGGCACCGGATAATTGTCGCCGATGATGGAATCGACGAGCTCGTGGATGAAGGCATCCGGCTCGAAACCGAATTTCTTGACTGCAAAGGGCAGCATCTCCGTAAGGAAGCTTGCGCCCGGCATGTCCGAATGCTTGGCGAGCCAGGCCTCGTAGCGTGCGGCAATGCCCTTGGCCTGGGGCATGCCACCGATCCCGGACGGGTGCTCCATGACCCGCTTGCTTTCGGTGATCGCGAACTGCCCGAGCAGGAAGAAGCCCTCGCGCGGCGTGGTGGCCACCCAGTTCGGGTTACCGCGGCCGGCGTTCAGGAATGCGGATTGCGTCCGCTTCGACGTCGCCTTGGCGAGATTGATCAGCTCGTCCTTGATCTCGAACGGGCTCAGTGCCTCGAATTTCTTCAGCGTCAAGATATCGGCCATATGACACTCCCGAACGATGCGATCTGTTGGGACGAGGTGGAGCAGGCTTCCCTGCCTGCGTCATCGCGCTCAGGATGATGGGCAGCCAGCGGCTTCCCTTGATCTAGCTCAAGGGTCTTGCAACCCGCCGCTGTCCCGCAACGCAGCGCGATGTGTGTTGTCGATCCTGCACGCTGCAAGGCTCGGCCGTTGACATAAATCAACATGTCCGGCGTGGGCCATCGCCTCATATCGCTCGATACGGCTTCAGATCTCGTTCTCGAGATCTTCGCATCCGATGTGGCGCGGAGCGAGCTGGGCGCGTGCCGATGCACGAAGGGGTGACATCATGATCGACTGGTTCTTTCAGACGCTCAAGAGCTATCCGGAAATCGCGATCTTCCTGTCCTTGGCCCTGGGCTATTATTTCGGCTCCTTCACCTACAAGGGCCTCGGGCTCGGAGCCGTCACCGCGACGTTGATCGCCGCTGTGATCATCGGCCAGATCGGCATTACGGTGACAGGTCCGCTCAAGCCGTTCTTCTTCCTGATGTTCCTGTTTGCCATCGGCTACGGCGTCGGGCCGCAATTCGTGCGCGGCATTGCGCAGGACGGTGTCCCACAGGCGATTTTCGCGGCCGTCGTGTGCGTGTTCTGCCTGATCTCGGCGTATGTTGGAGCAAAACTTGCCGGCTATGATGTCGGTTCAGCCGCCGGACTTTATGCCGGCTCGCAGACGATCTCGGCATCGATGGGCCTTGCAACCGATGCCATCAACCGACTTGGCCTCTCGCCGGAGGACACCAAGAAGATCCTCGATGGCATGCCGGTCGCCTACGCGGTCACCTACATCTTCGGCACCGTCGGATCCGCCATCGTTCTTGCGCTGTTGGGCCCCGCCCTGCTCGGCATCGACCTCGAAGCTGCGTGCAAGAAATATGAAGAAGAGCACGGCGGCAAGAAGCAGCTGGGCGGTCCCGGCACCGCGTGGCATCAGTTCGATGTCCGCGCATTCCGCGTTCGCGAGCGCGGCCCGGTGGTCGGAAAAACGGTGCGGGAGGCCGAGGCGCTGCTGCCCGACCATCGTGTGTTCATCCTGCGGCTGAGACAGGACGGCAAGATCATAGACGCCACCGCGGATGCCGTGATCCACGCGAACGATGTCGTCGCCGTGGCCGGCCGGCGCGATGTGCTCGTGCAGTTGATCGGCGAGCAGGCCGAGGAAGTCGATGATCGGGACCTCCTCTCGATGCCGATCGAGGGCGTCGATGTCTACGTGACCAGCAAGGACGTCGACGGCAAGACCCTGGAGCAACTGGCGCAGATCCCGGCATCGCGCGGCGTGTTCCTGCGCAAGATCACCAGAGGCGCCATCGCGGTCGATATCCCGATCCTCCCCAACACCAAGATCAATCGCGGCGACATCGTCACCATCGTCGGGCGCACGCCTGACGTCGCGGCCGCGACAAAGATGCTCGGCCGGCCGGACAAGGCGACCGACGTCGCCGACGTGGCCTTCATCGGCGCCGCCATCGCCATCGGCGCGCTGATCGGCGCCATCGTCTACAAGATCGGCAGCGTGCCGCTCACGTTATCAACCTCCGGCGGCGCACTGATCTCGGGTCTGTTCTTCGGCTGGCTGCGCTCGGTGCATCCCACCTTCGGGCGGATTCCCTCACCGACCGTCTGGTTCATGAACTCGGTCGGTCTCAATGTCTTCATTGCGATCGTCGGTATCTCGTCGGGACCAGGATTCGTGGCTGGCCTCAAGGCGCAAGGCATCGGCCTGTTCCTCTGGGGGGTCGCTGTGACGACCGTGCCGCTGATCCTCGCCATGTATGTCGGCAAATATGTATTCCGCTTCCATGACGCCATCGTGCTTGGATGCTGCTCGGGCGCTCGCACCACCACGGCCTCGCTCGGCATGATCAACGATCGCGCGCGCAGCCAAATTCCCGGTCTCGGCTACACCGTCACCTACGCGGTCGGAAACACGCTGCTGACGATCTGGGGCATGGTTCTCGTCATGCTGATGACGTAGAGATCGGGCGGCGCTGAGATGCTGACTGAGATGCTGACTTGGCTGGAACAGTTTCTCGTCCGCTATCCCGAGCTTGCGCTGTTCCTGGTGATCGCCGCAGGCTACTGGATCGGAAGCTTCAAGATCGGTGCCTTCAGTCTCGGCCCGGTCACGGGCTCGTTGTTCGCCGGCCTCGTGGTCGGCGACTTCGCGCATGTACCCGTCTCCGGCATGACCAAATCCTTCCTGTTCCTGCTGTTCCTGTTCGGGATCGGCTATTCCGTCGGTCCGCAATTCGTTCAGGCCATGAAGCGCGACGGATTGAAGCCGATGCTGCTTGCCGTCGTCGTGGGCCTCACCGGCCTTGCGGCCGCCATCGTCGTGGGAAAGACGCTCGGTCTCGATCCCGGCCTCGCGGCCGGGCTGATGTCGGGAGCCCTGACGCAAAGCGCGGCGATGGGAACGGCAACCGACGCGATCAACGGCCTCGCGGCACCCGAGACGCAGCGCGCGCTCTATGTCTCGCACATCGCGGTCGCAGACGCCGTCTGCTACATCTTCGGCTATGCGGGCGTGATCCTGTTTATCACGGTGGTCGCGCCTGCCCTCCTCAAGATCGACCTGCGCGACGAGGCGCTCAAGCTCGAGCAGTCGCTAGGCATGAGCCGGAGCAAGCCGGGCCTGGCGTCGGCATGGCGGAAATTCGAGCTGCGTGCCTATCGGCTGGACGCGGACTCTCCGCTGATCGGATTGACAGTCGCCGCCGCCGAAGCGCGCCTGCCGGAGCACCGCCTGTTCATTCACAGGATCCGCCACGGAGAACGCATGTTCCAGGCGGAACCGGGCACGGTTCTCGCACCTGGCGATGTGATCGCGATCTCGGCGCCGCGCCATATCATCGTCGATCTGATCGGCTCCCGCGCCGAGGAGGTTGAGGACAGGGATCTGCTCGACATTCCCTTGATCTCGGCGGACGTCTTCCTGATCAACGCCAAGCTCGCCGGCATGAACCTGCAGGACGCCTCACAGCAAGACTGGACACGCGGCCTCTATCTGCGTTCGTTGCGCCGCGGTGGTCAGGAGTTGCCGATTGCACCCGGCGTGGTCCTGCAGCGCGGCGATCTGCTGCGGATCGTCGGTCCCGAACCGGTCGTGGAGAACGCGGCGAAAAACATCGGCGTCATCGTCGAGCCCAGCACCAGCATCGATTTCGTGGTGCTTGGGCTCGCCATATTCTTCGGCGGCATCGTCGGCGTGCTCGTGAGCTTTCCTGTCGGCAGCATCAAGATCGCACTGAGCACCAGCGTCGGCACGCTGCTCGCCGGGCTCCTGGTCGGCTACCTCCGCACGCTCAACCCGCGGTTCGGCCGGATTCCGGACGGCGCCATCAGCCTGATGACGTCACTCGGGCTTGCCGCGTTTGTCGGTCTCACCGGAATCCACGCCGGGCCCATCTTTCTCTCCTCCCTGCGCGAGTCCGGCATCGGCCTGCTGCTCGGCGGCATGGTCGTGACGCTGCTGCCGCAGCTCGTCGGATTCTGCTTCGGTCACTTCGTCCTGCGCATGAACCCGATCCTTCTGCTCGGCGGATTGACCGGCTCGCAGACGGTGACGGCCGCCATGGCCGCCCTCCAGGAGCGATCGGGAAGCCCGGTGCCCGTGCTCGGATATACGCCGGCCTATCCCGTCGCGAACATTTTGTTGACGACCTGGGGCTCGGTGATGGTCGCCGTGTTCGCGCCCTGAAGGGGGCCGCGTGCTATGACGCGGCCTTGAGCTTCGGTTGCGCGCCCGGCTTCGGCCGGCCGATCTTGCCCAACGCCTCCGTGCGCACGAGCTTCAGGCCCTCCTTGGCGTCGTAGCCATGGATCTCCTTCACATCGAGCTTGCGCATGAAGTCGATGGTCTCCTGGGTGATGACCTGACCCGGCACCATGATCGGGAAGCCCGGCGGGTACGGGATCACGAAATTGGCCGAGACGAGCTCGGGGCCAGCCTTCAGACGACGATCGATCTCGGGATCGTTGAGGCGGATATGCTCGCAGCCGGCGACGTCATAGGCGGCATAGAATCCGCTGCGAATGTCGCCTTCGTTGGTCTTGGTGCCGGCATCGCCACGGAAGCTCGGGTGGAAGTGCGAGAAGTTCGGGAGATCAGGCACGTCCTTCATCAGGCTCTTGACCCGCGCCTCGAAGGTCTGGCGCGCATTGGCGCCGCCTTGCGCCAGCCCGCGGTCCACCTCGCCCGCGATCTCGGCGAGGACGCGCACGAGATGCGCGACATCGCTGCGGGTGTTGTTGATGTTGGATTGGACCAGGACCGAATTGCGCGAGGTCTTGTTGACCTGGATGTTGTACTCGTTGGCCAGAATGCCCTTGAACTGGGTGCCGTCGAAACCCGCCGTGCCGCACACCAGCGTCATGCGGGTGGGGTCGAGACAGAACTCGTCCTCGTCCAGGCTCTTGAGCGTGTTGGCCCAGTTCACACCGGCGGCGAGATAGTCCGTAAACCCGCTCTGGCGGTATTGCGCCGGCACCATGGCGTCGGCGCCGAGAACGTGGAAGTATTTTGAGATCAGCGGATTGTTGTTGACCGCGTTGCGAATGGCGAACGCGATCTCCATGGCGTTGGCGACGAGGCCATAGCCCTCCAGCTCCATCTGGCGCCGCGAGATATCGAGGCTGGCGATCAGCTGCTGGTTCGGACTGGTGGAGGCGTGCGTGAACACAGCTTCCTTGAACTGCTGCTCGACCGTGTGGAATTCGACGTCCTTGACCGAGAGCATCGAGCCCTGCCGGATCGCCGACATCGACTTGTGCGTCGAGTTGGTCTGGTAGACGCGGAGACGAATCTGGCGCGGATCGGGAATGAGGCGTGTCTTGAGCAGCACCTCGTCCGTCGGATTCCTGCCGAGCTCGGCCTGCTGCTTCTCATAGGCGGCGACCGATTTCGGGTCGCGCATCCACGCCTCGATCTCGTTGGCGGCGCCGAGGCCGGTGCGGCGGCGCAAGAACGGCGAGAAGCGCGCGAAGCCGAACCAGGCTTCATCCCACAGGAAGATCAGGTCCGGCTTGATGGCGAGGCATTCCTCCATCACCCGCCGGGTGTTGTAGATGTGGCCGTCGAAGGTGCAGTTGGTGAGGTCGAGCAGCTTGACGCGGTCGAGCCGGCCGTCGGCCTTGGCGTTGAGCAGCGCCTGCTTGATCGTCTTCAGCGGCACCGCGCCATACATCGAATATTCCGTCATCGGGAAGGCTTCGACATAGAGCGGCTGCGCACCGGCCAGCACCATTCCATAGTGATGCGACTTGTGGCAGTTGCGATCGACGATCGCGATATCGCCCGGCGCCAGCAGCGCCTGCACCGCCATCTTGTTCGACGTCGAGGTACCGTTGGTGACGAAGAAGACGCGGTCGGCGCCGAGTGCCCTCGCCGCCTTCTCCTGTGCCTTCTTGATGTTGCCGGTCGGCTCCAGCATGCTGTCGAGGCCGCCGGTGGTGGCGCTGCTCTCGGCCAGGAACAGGTTCGGGCCGTAGAACTCGCCCATATCGCGGATCCAGTCGGACTTGAAGATCGACTTGCCGCGGGCAATCGGCAACGCATGGAACGTGCCTATGGGGCGCTGCGCGTATTTCTTGAGGTTGTCGAAGAACGGCGTGTCGTAACGATCCTGGATGCCTTCGAGGATCGAAAGATGCAGCTCCAGCAGCTCTTCCACCGAATAGAAGATACGGCGAACGACGTTGGCCTCGGGATTACCGGCCATTTCCTCGACGTCACGATTCGAGATCATGTAGAGATCAAGCTCGGGCCGGACCCGCTTGATGATCTGGGCCAGCCGCAGCGCGGAGGCATCGGACTCGTCCTTGAGGCCGGCCGTAGCCGTCATCGAGCGGAGGACCGGCGCATCGTGGCGCGAGCGCAGGCCAAAGCCCTCGTTGATGACGACGGCGCCGAGGTTGGGATTGAGCATGGTCGCGCAAAAGGCGTCTTCCAGATTGCCGACGATGACCGGCTCGTAGATGAAGGCGTCCTCCGGACGGCGCAGCTTGCGCCATTCGGACGCCAGCGCCGGCCACTGGCCGGGTGACACGCCGGTGACAATCAGGGTTTCGAAATAGGGCCGGCGTGCCTTGTGCGCGCCGAAAGTGGGCGACACCAGTTCGGGCGCATCGCCATTGCCATCGTCCTTTGCATTCCAGTCGCCGGCATGCTGGCGGAATGATCGCGTCGCCAAAGCCTGGGTGATCCGGGTCGCAAGCGACAGCGACGCGGCCGCATCCCCGGCCGCGGCTGCTTCGCGCAGGGAAGCCATCAATTGCAGGCCGGGATAGCCGTGGAATTCTTCTGTCACCGACAGGCTGGCCAGCGCCGCGTCATAGGCCGTTCGATCGCCGCCGCGCGCCCAAACTTTTGCGGCCTCAACCAGATCACGCCAATCGTCGGCGCGCGCTCCGGGCCCGGAAAAGAACTGGTCGATGCGCTTCTGCGCGATCTTCGTATCCTTGGCCATGCGTCTCTCCCGATCTTTTTGGGGAAGGTGATGCGGGATCGTGCTTTCGGCGCCGGTCGCTCCATTTGATCCAAGTCAACGGTCGCGCGCATTCCGCAGGACGCGAAGCGTCGCAGTTCGCATCGCAGTACGCCGCATCAGGCCGTCCGCTGAGCCGGATCGCCCTTGGCGTCGCCGAGAACGCTGTCGAGCGAGCGCAGCCATTGCCGGCTGTCGGTCTTTTCCCCGAGCCCCTCGGCGCGCAGGAGGTCACGCAGTTGTGCATGCGCGCCGACGATGCAGAGGGTCACCCGGCGTGACGCGAGCTCGTCATGGAGATCATGCAGCATCCGTGCGCCGGCCAGATCGATATAGGGCGACGCCGAGAGGTCGCAGGCGACCAGATGGATGCCCGGCGAACGCCTGAGCGTGCTCAGGACCGTGTCCAGAATCGTCTCGGCATTGATGTAGAGCAGCGAGGCCTCGGGCCGGAATGCGATGATTCCGACCAGAGGCTCGACATCCGCGTGCCGCGCGCTGTCCGAATAACGGCCGGTGCCGGGCAGGCGGCCGAGGAACGCCACGTTCGGCCGCGACGCCCGCGCCAACAGCAGGAAGATCGACGCAATCGACGCCAGCAGGACACCCTGGAGGATACCAAGCAGCAGTACCGAGATCAGGGCAATCGACGCTGCCAGGAAATCGATCCGGCTGACCTGCCACATCCGTATCAGCGCACGCACATCGACCAGCTTGTAGACGGCGGCAAAGACGATAGCCGCGAGCACGGCCTTGGGCAGATTGGTGAGCAGTCCCGTGAAGAACAGCAGACACAGCCCGAGCGTCACGGAGCAGATGAGCAGAGCCAGAGGTGTTCGCGCACCGGCGCTGTCGTTGACTGCCGATTGCGACAAACCGCCCGCGACGGGATAGCCGTGGCCGAAGGCGGCCGCGAGGTTCGCCGCACCCAGTCCCAAAAATTCCTGTCGGACGTCGAGGGGATAGCCATGCTTGGCGGCAAAGCTCCGGGCCGCCGAGACGCCCTCGATGTAAGCCAGCAGCACGCAGCCGGCAGCGAGCGGGAAGAGATCGTCGAACTCCAACAGTCCGAAGGTCGGCATCCCCAGCGACGGCAGCCCTTCCGGTATCTTCCCGGTAACGGGCACACCAAGGCCCGGAAAGCCGAACACGGTTGCCACCACAATCGCCAGCGCCACGACGGTGATGCCGACCGGTTTGCCCGGTAGCAGTCGTTCGCCGAGCAGCAGCAACAACAGCGCAACCGCGCCGATGGCCAGCACGAGCGGATCAAGATGGCCGAGCTGCCCGACCAACTTGAACGCGCGGTCGAAGAAATTGTGGCCGCCGCCGGCGACGCCGAACAGGCTCGGCAGCTGGCTCATGATGATGGTGAGCCCCGCGCCGGCCTTGAAGCCAACCAAAATGCTGTCGCTGACGAGGCGAACGAGCACGCTGAGCTTGAACAGCCAGGCGATGAAGCACAGCACCGCGACAGCGAACGCCGCAAGACTCGCGATCTGCGCATACTTCACGGCATCGCCGCCGGCGAGCGCGCCGACGGTTGCCGCAATCATCAGAGAGATCGCCGACGTCGGGCCGATCGCCAGCTGCCGCGACGCCCCGAGCAAGGCATAGCCAATCCCGCCAAGCATGTAGCCGTAGACGCCGATCTGCGGCTGCAGGCCGGCGAGCGTTGCGTAGGCCAGCGAGACCGGAATGGCGTAGGCGGCGAGCGTGACGCCCGCGACGGCGTCGAAAGGAAGCCATTCGCGTCGATAGGCGGCGAGCCAGCCGAACGGCGGAAAGAAGCGTGTCCAACCTGGATCAGAAGGCTCGGCCATCCCCCTCCTCCCGACGAGAGACCTCGCAATGCGGCAACGATCAGCAGCGCCGTGACGACAATGCCAGCTATCGCAGGTTCTTCATCCATTCATAGGCGTCGTCGGGTCGACGTCGAAGCTTGATCTGGATCAAGCAATCTCTCCCCGTCGACAATCAAATCGCGCCAGCGCGCCCGAGGAAACCGCGACCATGCTTGAATTCCTCCGCCGTTTGGCGACGGCCCTCATCATCCTCTTCATTGTTCCCGTCCCTGCCCATGCCGAGGACGACGTCCGCATCCAGGAGGAGATCTGGGCCCTTCCGCTGCCGCTGCCGATGTTCGCTTATCTGGTCCGCCCGGTTGGCGACGGCCCATTCCCACTGGTGATCATGAACCACGGCGTTTCGCTGAACCCGACCGACCGCAGTTTCTTTCCACTGGTCGAATTCCGCGACGCCGCGAAATGGTTCGCGAAACGCGGCTATCTGGTGGTGGCTCCGGTCGGAAGCGGCTATGGCGCCGCCGCGATCGATATCCCCGAACGGGCGATCTACGGCCCGTTCTTCTCCAAGATCGGTAAATGCATCAATCCCAACTTCCACGATGCCGGGCTCGCTATCGCGCAAGTCGATCTCTGGATCATCGACTACATGGCCGCCGAAAAGCGCATCATTCCGAAGGATGTGATCGTGGTCGGCCAATCCGCCGGGGGCTGGGCGGCGATCGCTCTGTCGAGCGTGAACCCGCCGTCGGTGAAGGCGATCATCGTCTTTGCCGGCGGCCGCGGCGGTCGCGTCGACGGCAAACCCAACAACAATTGTGCACCCGACAAGCTGGTCGATGCGACGGCGGATTTCGGCAAAACCTCGCGCGTGCCGATGCTGTGGATCTACATCGAGAATGACACGTTCTTCGGTCCCGATCTGTCGAAGCGCATGCGTGCCGCCTTCACGGCCGCCGGCGGCAAGGCCGAGTACCATTTGATGCCGCCATTCGGCAACGAGGGTCACTTCTTCATCGGCTCACCGGACGCGATCCCGCTCTGGTCGCCCCTCGTGAGCAAATTCCTCGATACACAAAAATAGATCCCAGTTCCCGGAGACGCGATCATGTTTAGCGCCCGTGACTATCTCACAGCCCTTGCCGCCGCCATCGCCGCAACCACTGCATTGCCAGGTCTCGCCGCACAGGCAGATAAGCCTGCCGAAGTCGCAACACGCGGTCAGCGCGAGGCCAAGGACATCACCTATGGCGACTGGCAGAAGCTGTGCTTCAAGGCGGGTGGCGCGCCGATGCTGTGCCGGACGTCGATCACGGGTAAATTCCCAACTGGTCAGATAGCGGTACGCATCGACCTGATCGAGCGCGACGGCACCCCGACGGCACGACTTCAGCTCTTCGTACCCGTTGGCGTGTATCTGCAGCAACCGGCCAAGCTGACCGTCGACCAGGGCACTCCGGTCCGTGTGCCATATACCTGGTGCCTGACCAATGCCTGCATCGCGGCCGACGTCGCGCAAACCGGGATGATCGAGCAGATGGAGGCCGGAAAGACGCTGACCCTCGAGACCGTCGACTCCAATCTGCTGGCGTTGACGACTTCGATACCGCTGGTCCAGTTCGCATCGGCTCACAAGGGCGCACCGGCCAAGACGCTGGAGCAATATGTCGACGAATAAGCCGCCCAAGCGCCCCTAAGCGGCGGCCGATGCCCGCGTCACCGACTCGATCAGGGACTGCGCGGAAAACGGCTTCGCGAGGTAGGCGACACAGCCGGACGCAATCGCGGCGGTCCGATTTGCCGCGCTGTCGGTTCCGGTGATGTAGATGACCGGCACCTCAACGCCCGTCTCCGCCAGCTTCCGGCGCAGATCGATGCCGGACACACCGTCGAGATTGATGTCAAGAACGATGCAGATCGCCTCGTCGAAATGGCCGTGATCGCGCAGCGCGTTCGCGGACTCGAACAGCGTCGCGGCGAAGCCGTGCTCACGCAGCAATCTGGACAGGCTGGTGCGGATGGATGGATCGTCATCGACGATGAAGACGGACTGGCGCATCGACACGGCATCCACCTCTCGCGCAGCATCAACGGTGACAACGTTGCGCAGCTTCAATCGCGCACCGGGCGCGGCTGCACATCCATCACGTATGCATGGCAACATCTCGCTGCCGGCTTTCATATTGTCCCTTTGGGAAGTCACATCGCGGGAACTACGCGGCGACAGAAAATCAGCTAATCGCGGTTCGCATCGAGCATTCCAAGGCGCTCAGCGACCGAAACGAGCTCGGCAAGTGAATGGACCTGCATCTTCTCCATCACCTGGTGCCGGTGCGCCTTCACGGTGCGCTCCGTCGTTCCAAGCTCATGCGCGACCTGCTTGTTGATCCTGCCGCGCACGATCAGATCGAACACCTGCCGCTCGCGCTGGGTCAGCGTTGCAAGGTGTGCGCGCAGCGTATCGAGCTTGCCGCGCTGCGCACGAGCGGCATTCTGCCGCGTCAGGGCACGCTCGATCGCGTCGAGCAATTGCTCTGACGATACCGGCTTGGTCAGGAAATCCTCCGCGCCAGCCTTGATCGCTCGCACCGTGGTCGGCGTGTCGGCGTGCCCGGTCAGGAAGATGATCGGTAACGTCGAGCCCTGCGCGATCAGGCGGCCCTGCAGGTCGGGCCCGCTCAGCCCGGGGATCCGTACGTCGAGAAGGATGCATCCCGGCTGCGCATCATCGAGTTCGGCGTCGAGCAAATCCTCAGCGGTTGCGTAGGTCGCAACATCGTAGCCCGCGAGTTTCAGCCGGCGTTCGATCGCCGTCCGGAATGAAGCGTCGTCATCGACCACATGAACCAGAGCGGGCACCCTCACCTCTCGCCAGAGCCACCAAGACTGGACGAAGTCCGCTACGTTCTCGGCATCTTGTCAAACGGTTTGACAATCGTCGCACGTGTTTCGAAACGGGATACATTCCAGGCCGCGGATAACGCTTTCTCAATCTGCGCAACGAACGCCCGCCGGTGTCCGTTGGTACCATGCACCTTAGGACAATGGTTTGAAATGCGTCCTTGGTCGTAAATCAACTTCGGCGGGAGTGGGATAGCGCGGCACATTCCCCGCAAAGTACGCAATGAGTTCAGTCTGACAGACCAATTCGGCGATGAGCTGAGGAGTTGGCCATGTTCGTTCGTATCACGACTGATTCCGCCCCGCGTCCCAATTCTCTCCGTGATCTCGGAATGACCAGCGCTTCAAACTCGCTCGTCAATTTAAGCGAATTTTCCTACAAGAAAGGCAGCGAAATCTACGGCGAGAAAGAGCCCGCCGATTATGTCTATCAGGTCAAGTCTGGTGCAGTGCGAAGCTACAAGCTGCTGTCGGATGGCCGCAGGCAGATCGGCGCCTTTCATCTCGCCGGCGACGTCTTCGGCCTGGAGAACGGTGGAGAGCACCGCTTCACGGCAGAGGCGATCGTCGATACCCATGTGCGCCTCGTCAAGCGGCAAAGCCTCGAGATCGTGGCCGAGAGCGACGCCATGGTGGCGAAGAACCTGCTGAGCATGACCACGAACAATCTCCAGCACGCCGAAGACCACATGCTGCTGCTCGGCCGCAAGACCTCGCTGGAACGGGTCGCGGCCTTCCTGCTCGAGATGGACAAAAGGTTGACGGCGGCCGGCGTGATGGCGCTGCCGATGTCCCGGCGCGATATCGCCGACTATCTTGGCCTGACGCTGGAGACCGTCTCCCGCGCCCTGTCGCGGCTGCATGAGCTCGGCATTCTCGGCTTCATCGGCAATACCCAGCGCCAGATCGTGCTGCTGGACCGGGAACAGCTCGCAAGCCTCGACTTGCAGCCCTGATCCAGCCGAAAACGACTGACTGGACGGTGCGCGACGCACCGTCCAGGACCGATCGTGCGACCTCCGACACCCCGGTGACGCCAGGGTGGCACAAACTGCACATCACGCCGGCTCCCCTCAATGCTAGCCTCGATCCATGTCGAAGGAGATCGTATTTCGGATCGCCATCGTCGTCCTTGGCGCGTTGCCGGTGGCGTTCACGGCGCTTGTCCTTTTCATGGGATGAGGTCGTCTCGGGTAAGTCCGACATGGTCGAGCGTCTTGCGCAATACCTCGAACAGGATTGCGGCTGACCAGCCGAACAGCAGCACGCCGTTCATGGCGGTCAGCGGACCGAGCAACCTCCACGCCTGCACCGGCGTGATATCGCCATAGCCGAGCGTCGTGTAGTTGACGAAGGCGAAATAGAGCAGATCGCTATCGGGCGAGGCCGCGGCCTCGACGATGTCGTATGTCCAAGCCCATACCAGGACTTCCACCGTGTGCGCGAGATTCAGCACCGCGGCGGTCGCAACCATCACGCCCATCAAAAGCAATCTCGGTCGCTCGGTTCTTCGGAGCCCGGCGCTGCGCGCAATAGCCACGGCAACGACGGTGACCAGCGCGTGAATACCGATATTGATCGCGCTCACCAGCGCGCCGACTGCCAGCTGCAATATCATGAGAACCGATCTGAGGATGGCCTTTGGCTGGAACGTTTGCTTTCGGTCACGAAGGTTCGAAATTTGACGTGCGATGTTTCCGCGTCAATCCAGGTCAATGGTGCTGCAAGGTCGCGTCGCTCGCGACACCGCGCACCTCGTTGACCTCGGCCGGCGCGACGCGCTCGATGCGGATCCAGGCGGCCGCGAGCTCCCAGGCGACGGCAAGAATGATCGGCCCGATGAAGAGGCCGATGATGCCATGTGCGAGCGTTCCGCCGATCACCCCGATCAGGATCACGAGCGTCGGCGTGGTCAACCCGCGTCCCATCACCAGCGGTTTCAAGATGTTGTCGAGAACGCCGACGATGACGAAGAATATCGTCAGAGGCAGCGCGACCATCACGTCCTTGTCCATCCAGATCCAGATCACGACGGGAATGAGCACGATGGCCGGGCCGATCTGCACGATCGACAGCAGGAGAACGACCACGGCCAGCAGACCCGCGCTCGGAATGCCGGCGAGCTTGAAACCGATACCGGCGAACAGCGCTTGAATGATCGCAACCCCGATCACGCCCTGCGACACAGCGCGGATGGTCGCCCCGGAAAGCTCCAGAAAATGCTCGCTCTGTTCCGGCACGATGCGGAACAGGAAACCGCGGATCGCGCCGGCCAGTTGCGGACCGTACGGAAACAGGATTCCGGCGACCAGCACCGACAGCAGGAACTGGAGCGTTCCGATGCCGGCGCTGCCGGCGAAGGACAGCATGATCCCGGCGAGCGGCTTCAGATATGGCGTCACCTCGCGCAGCACCGCGCGGACATTGGTGTAGGCCAAATTCCAGAGATCGTAGAGCTGCGGTCCAATCAATGGCCAGCTCTTGATCTGCTCCGGAGCGGCCTTCAGCGCGAGATCGCCGGCGCTGATCTGGCTCGCGATATCCCTGATCCCCTCGACGGCGCTCAAGCCCAGCCACGCCGCCGGCCCGATGACAATTCCGAGCATCACCAAGGTGAGAATGGCTGCCGCGATCCGCGGGCTGCCGCCGAGCAGTTTCTCAAGCCAGCCGAAGACCGGATAGAACGCCACTGCCAGCACTGCGCTCCAGGTCAGGATCGGCACGAACGGCTTGATGATCAGGAACGTCCAGATGATCAGCAGCCCCAGCAACGCAAGCCGGATCACGAGCTGGACCACGGCGTCGGCGGGCAGAAACTGGCGAAGTGTCTTCACGGCTCGATACCTGTGTCTTGCGGAACGGCACACTCTCGTCGAGCGTAGCGGCGCCGAGCAAGCGGCAGGCTTGATCCAAATCAAATGGTCGATCGGAGGCACGACGGGCCGGGATTCTGCCCCCAGTTCCATGCGTCCCGTCGAAAAAAGCCAGAAGACAACCGGCTGGAAAGGTGTAGGATTCGACCAAACGGGAGGAGCGGCATGTTTGAAATCACCGGTTTCGACACGGCAGGCGTCGTCAACCTGAAGCGGGAGTCTCTCGCCGCCGCCCTCAAGAAGGCCAGGGAGCTGATCCAGGACGGCTGCCGCGACGTTCAGATCGTCGATCCCCATGGCCGGGTTTACACCTCGTTTGAGGAGCAGGCAGCCTAACCGCACCTTCGGCATCGTAACCGAAAATGAGACCTCCGCGCCCGGGAGCGCGGGGCTCTTTTGGCGTCTGTCTCTTGCAGTCCTCAACTCGCACGAGCCACGTCGTTGCCAATCAACTCATTTGGGCGCACCCTTCGGCGAGGCGCGCAGACGCCGCACAGGGAGAGACCCATGAAGGAGTCGGGCCTGGATGGTCGCCATCGGGACAAGGATGGCGCAATCAGCAAAAAGCACGGCAACACGCTGGTCGGCACATTGCGCAAGATCTACGGCAAGGGTTTTGCGGCCGGCTATCCGGACGCGACCCAGCTCAGTGAGGTCTTGCACCAGTTGAACGAGACGTCGCTGAGCCAGCTGCGGCGCGACCACGACACCGGCCATTTGGGGCACAAGATCGACCACGTCCCCAAGTGACGGACCTCACGTGAAGACATTGATGTCGTCAGGTCTGACAGCCGGCTCTCCGGCGGCCTGGGTCGGTCGGGGCTGGCTTTTGCCCCATCACACTTCCCGCATCGCACTTGCCGTTTGAGCCTTCCGAAACCAAGCGCTAGGATGAGCGCTTTTACGGAGACTCATTTGAATCAGTTTATTGTTGTCGCAGCCGTCGCGCTACTTGTCACGGTGCCTGCCCGATCCCAAGGCCTGGTCGATCCCAGCAAGGTTGCACCCGAATACCGCGAAGCGGCTGAAAAACGCCGCGCCGAGCAGATCCGTCAGCGCGAATGCGCCCTGAAGGCGGATCTGGAGAAAGTGCTGCCGCGCGATCGGACCGATTATCTCAATCACTGCCTGGACGCGATCGCCGCGAAGCAATAGCGGTTGCTGCCGGTTGCGCCGCAAGACGCGCGTGAAAGTCGCAACCGGCTTTCAGGCTTTCTTCAGATATTCGGCTCACCGTGGCTGCCGATTTCCAATAGTCATTGTTGTCGGCACATGAGTTTCGTCCAGGTCCAGTGCACGCGCTGCAAGACGATGTTTCGCGATCGCGCGGGACGGTTGCAGGACGGCTATTCCAGGCAATGTCCCGGTTGCGAGGTCGTGTTGTTCTTCGCCGAGGACTCGCAACATCCCTTCATCAAGCGCGCCATGCGAAACGCGAGGAAGGCCCGCAAGGAACAGCACGAGGTCGAAGCAGCCAGGCGCTCTATCCCGCCGGAACCGCGTGCGGCTCCTCGATCGCGGTCGTCGTCCGCCGGACGCGCGCGGGTGCAGGAACGATCCGAATAGGACCCGGCAGGCCTTTTACGTCGCCTCGATCCAGATCCCGGCGTCGGAATGCGCGCGGATGTGATCGACCAGAAAGTCCGAAAACACCCTGATCTTCGCCGGCAGCCGGACGCGGTTCTGATAGGCCACGTTCATCGTCAGCAGCGGCAATTCCCAGTCCGTCAACACGGGCACGAGCTTGCCGGCTGCGATGTCGCTCTGCACGATGTAGAGCGGCTGGATCAGGATACCGAGCCCCGCGCGCGCGGCGCCGCAGATGATCTGGCCGTCATTGCTGTCGAGCGTCGGCGCGATCCGAACGGTCTGCGTCGTGCTGCCCCGGCTCAACCGCAGCGAATAGGGATCGTTGGCGAGGTTGTAGACCAGCATGTCATGGCGCGCGAGATCGGCAGGATGCTCTGGCGTGCCGTGCGCCGCGAGATAGGACGGTGCAGCCGCCAGCACGCGGCGCATCTGCCCGATGCGGCGGATGATGATGTTGGAATCCGGCTCTTGCTCCCGCGTGCGGATGGCGACGTCGATGCCGGCCTCGATGAAGTCAGGATAGCGGTTGGCGGCGATGATCTGCACATCGAGCTTCGGGTAGAGCTTGCGAAACGCCGGCAGCATCGGCGCCATGTAGATCATCGCAAAGGACAGCGAGCTCGTGACGCGCAGCATGCCCTTGGGCGAGAGCGCGCGATCACTGACGGCATCCTCGGCCTCCGCGAGTTCGTTCAGCAGCGTGCTGCAACGCTGCAGCAGCTCCTGCCCGGCTTCGGTCAGCCATTGACGGCGCGTGTTGCGCTCGATCAGCCGGACCGCGAGCCGCTCCTCCAGTGCGCTGAGGTGCCGGCTCGCAGCCGCGTTCGACATCCGCAAGGTGTCGGCGGCCTTGGAGAGGCTGCCGAGCTCGGCCGTCCTGGAAAACACCTCGAGCTGGAGGAGCCGGTCCATTCTTCCTCATAGTGGAAAAGAGACTTACGATTTTTGGCCTTTATTTCCGATTTCTGCAAGGCAAAATGGAGTCAACAAGCAAGATCGCAGGCGAGGAAATTTGAGAAATGTCGGGTCCGATCAAGCACATCGTGATGTGGCGGCTGCGCGGGGAGACCGAGGCCGAGCGTTTGGCCGCCCGGACCAAGGTCAAAACCCTGTTCGAAGGCCTCAGGGGCCGGATCGACGGCCTCACCCATATCGAGGTTGGCGCTGATATCAGCGATGTCGATTACGCCTGCGACGTTGTCCTCGTCTCCGAGTTTACCGACAGCGCGGCCCTTAAGGCCTACGCCACCCATCCGGAACATCTGCGGGTGCGGGAGGAGCTCGGCGACTTGCGGATCGGACGCTTCCAGGTCGATTATCCCGTCAAAGAGACCGGCGCATGATCGGTTCGTTCACCTTTGAAAATCTGCCCTGCCGCGTCGTGTTCGGCAGCGGAACTCTTGCCTCGGCCAAGGCCGAGATCGAGCGCCTGGGCGGCCGCCGCGCTCTGGTGCTCACGACGCCGCAGCAGGAAGCGCAAGGCAAAGCGCTCGGTGCCGCATTGGGCCCGCTCTATGCCGGCATTTTTGCCGGCGCCACCATGCACACGCCCGTTGAGGTGACCGAGCACGCCATTGCGGCGATGAAAGCCTGCGACGCCGATTGCGTGGTGGCGCTCGGCGGCGGCTCGACGACCGGTCTTGGCAAGGCGCTCGCGTTGCGCACCGGCGTCAACCAGCTCTGCATTCCCACCACCTATGCCGGCTCGGAGATGACCCCGATCCTCGGCCAGACCGAGAACGGACTGAAGACCACGGTCCGCGATACCGCCGTGCTGCCGGAGACCGTGATCTACGATGTCGACCTGACGATGACGCTGCCGGTCGGCCTCACCGCCACCTCCGGCATCAATGCCATCGCGCATGCGGTGGAGGCGCTCTACGCGCGCGACACCAATCCCGTGACCTCGCTGATGGCCGAGGAAGGCATCCGTGCATTGGCGCGGGCGCTGCCCGCGATTGCGGCCAAGCCCGATGATCGCGCGGCGCGCAGCGATGCGCTCTACGGTGCGTGGCTGTGCGGCGTGTGTCTCGGCACCGTCGGCATGGCGTTGCATCACAAGCTCTGCCACACGCTCGGCGGTACGTTTGACCTGCCGCATGCCGAGACGCACACGATCGTGCTGCCGCACGCGCTGGCCTACAACGCGCCCGCGGTGCCTGATGCGATGGCGCTGATCGTGCGTGCAATCGGTGCGGCAGATGCGGCCCAGGGTCTCTACGATCTCGCCAAGCGACTGGGAGCCAAGGTCGCGCTACGCGACATCGGCATGCCCGAGAGCGGCATCGACAAGGCGGCCGATCTCGCCGTCACCAATGCCTACTGGAATCCGCGTCCGCTCGAGCGCGACGCCATCCGCGATCTGATCGCGCGCGCCTGGGCCGGCGATCCGCCCGTCGCAGCCAAAGCGGCGGCGTGACCGACATGCGGCGCACCCTTATCCAGTCAGCAACGATCATCAGCATGGACGCATCGATCGGCGATCTCCGTGTCGGCGACGTGCTGGTCGAGAATGGACGGATCGCCGAGGTGCGTCCCGGCATTGACGCCACCGATGCCGAGATCATCGACGGTCGCGGCCGCATCGTCATCCCCGGGCTGATCAACGCGCACATGCACACCTGGCAGACGGCGTTGCGCGGCTATGCCGCGAACTGGACGCTGCTCGAATATTTCCGCCGCATGCATGCCGGGCTCGCGACCCTGTTCGCCCCCGACGACATCTACATCGCCACCCTCGTCGGCGCGCTGAACCAGATCAATTGCGGCGCCACCACGCTGGTCGATTGGTGCCACAACAACCCGACGCCGGCTCACACCGACGCCGCCGTGCGCGGCCTGATCGAGAGCGGCATCCGAGCTGCCTTCTTCCACGGCTCGCCGAAGCCTGAGCCGAAACCGGGCGAGCCGCATTTCTCGGAGGTGCCGCATCCGCGCCGCGAAGTCGAGCGGCTGCTGGCGGGTCCCCTCGCCGACCGCAATGGCCTGGTCACGCTCGGACTTGCCATTCTCGGTCCGCACTATTCGACGCTCGACGTGTCCTTGCACGATTTCCGGCTGGCGCGGGAACTCGGCCTGATCGCCTCGATGCATCAGGGCGGCGGTCCTGCGAAGACGCAAGGTGGCTGGGAGAAGCTGATCGAAGCCGGGCTCGTTGGGCCGAACGTCAACATCGTTCATGGCAACGATCTGCCCGACGATCTCCTGCAAAAGTTGATCGATCTCGGCGTCAGCTTCTCGGTGACGCCCGAAAACGAGATGATCCAGGGCCACGGCTTTCCCATCACCGGACGGCTGCTCAAACGCGGTGTCCGGCCCACCATCGGCATCGACCTGGAATCCGTGCTGGCCGGAGACCTCTTTTCTGCCGCCCGCGTCGCCCTGTCGATGCAGCGCGCGCTCGACAATTCCGAGATGCGCAAGAGCGAAGGCACAATTCCAGCGACGACCACGATTCCCGCGCGCGAAGCGCTGGCCTGGATCACCACCGAAGGCGCACGCATGCTCGGCCGCGAGAGCCAGATCGGGTCGCTGACGCCGGGCAAACTCGCCGATCTCGTGGTCATCAACGCCGACGATCTCAACCTCTTTCCGGTCCATGATCCCATCGCCACCGTGGTGATGCAGACCAGCCTCGCCAACATCGAGTCGGTGATGATCGGGGGCGTCTGGAAGAAGCGGAACGGAAAACTGCTGGTTGACGGGCTCGACCGGAAGAAAGAGCTGCTCGCGCGATCCGGCCAGCGGCTGGTGAAAGACATCGAACGACAAGGGCACGCCGCAACATAGCGGCCAACGGACAACAACAATGACTGAAACAAGCAAACAGGTCGCCTTTATCGGCATCGGCAAGATGGGCCTGCCGATGTCGCTTCTCGTCGCCAAGGCCGGCTACGCCGTCACCGCCTTCGACCAGAGCACCGCGCGTCTCGACGAGGCACGCGAGCACGGGATTGCCGTGGCTGGCTCGCCCGCAGACGCCGTTAACGGCCGCCCATTGGTCGTCACCTCGCTCCCCGATGACGCCGCCTTGCGCGCGGTGATGCTCGGCCCGACCGGGCTGATCGGCGCGATGGCGCCGAAGGCGGTGCTGATCGAGACCAGCACGGTCAGCGCCGAAGCCTCCGCCGAAGTCGATGCCGCGGCGCAGGCGCGTGGCGTCGCCTATCTGCGGGCGCCGGTCTCCGGCAACGCCAGCATCGTCCACACCGGCACACTGAGCTGCTTCGTGTCTGGTCCAAAGGACGCCTTCGAGAGTGCAAAACCGCTGTTTGCGAGTTTTACCCGCGCGCAGACCTATCTCGGGCCGAGCGAGGAAGCGCGCTACGCAAAGCTCGCGGTCAATCTCATGATCGCGGTCTCGGCCGCGATGATGGCCGAGAGCCTGGCTCTGGCGCGCAAGGGCGGCATCGGCTGGCAGGACATTTTGAAGGTGCTGGACGAGAGCGCGGTCGCCTCCCCGATGGTGAAGTACAAGACCGCGCCGCTGCGAAAGCGCGACTTCGTCTCGAGCTTCTCCTGCAAGCAGATGGCCAAGGACCTCGACCTCATTCTCGGCGCCGGCCATGCCGTCGGCGTGCCGCTGCAGCTCGCAGCCCAGGTGCGCGAGACCTACGGCTCGCTGGTCGCGCAAGGCGACGGCGAGACCGACTTCATCGCGACCGTGAAGCATCTCGAACGGCTGTCGGGCCTTGATGAGCCCAAACTCTGATTAGCGGAGGCAGATTTGCGTAATTTCAGCGAGACCAACATCACCGACGCCGTGCTCGAGCGTATCGCAGGCGCCACCGATCCCCGCATCAAGCAGGTCAGCGAAGCCCTGGTGCGTCACCTCCATGCCTTCGTGCGCGAGATCCGCCCGACCCAGAAGGAGTGGGAATACGGCATCGACTTCCTGACCCGCACCGGACACATGTGCGACGACAAGCGACAAGAGTTTATCCTGCTGTCGGATACGCTCGGCGTCTCCATGCTGGTCGACGCGATCAACCACCCGGTGCCGGAAGGCGCGACCGAGACCACCGTGCTCGGTCCGTTCTTCGTCCAGGCCGCGCCCGAGAAGCAGAACGGCGACGATATTTCCGGAACCATGGAAGGCGATCCCATGATCGTCACGGGCTCGGTCTCGACCGTCGACGGAAGGCCGCTCGCAGGCGCCGTGGTCGACGTCTGGCATTCCGACAATGACGGCTATTACGACGTGCAGCAGCTCGACGAGATCGGCGATCTCACGATGCGCGCCCGCTTCCACACCGACGCCAATGGCCGCTTCCATTTCTGGTCGATCAAGCCCGCGGCCTATCCGATCCCGCATGATGGCCCGGTCGGCGAGATGCTGGAGGCGCAGGGTCGCCATCCCTGGCGCCCGGCGCATGTGCACTTCATGATCTCGGCGCCTGGCTTCGAGCAGCTCGTGACGCATGTGTTCGTCGCCGGCGACAAATATCTCGACTCTGACGTGGTGTTCGGCGTCAAGGACAGCCTGATCCACGATTTCGTGCATTGCCCGGCCGGCCGTGCGCCGGATGGTCGCATGGTGGACAGCGCCTACTTCCATCTCAACTATGATTTCGGCCTGAAGCAGGCTGCAAGCAACGCGCAAGCGGCGTAAGCCGAACGTCGAATCGACGGACTGACAACAGTCCGCGACAAGGACGGACGACAGGGAGAAACGATGGGACCGCGGGTCAACAGTGCCGCTTTGGCTGAACGCCTCACGGGCGTGATCGGTCCGCGTGCGACCATCGCGCGCGGCGTGCTCGACCAGCATGGCCAGAGCGAGTCCTATTATCGCGCCCTGCCCCCGGACATCGTCGTCTATCCCGAGACGACCGCGGAGGTCGCCGAGATCGTCAAGCTCTGCGCCGGCGCTGATATGCCGATCGTGCCGTTCGGCGCCGGCACCTCGCTCGAGGGCAATGCCTCCGCGGTCGCGGGCGGCGTCTGCATCGACTTCGCACGTATGAACAAGGTGCTGGTGGTCCACGACAGCGACATGAATGTCGTGGTCCAGCCCGGCATCACCCGCAAGCAACTCAATGCCGAGCTGCGCGGCACCGGATTGTTTTTCCCGATCGATCCCGGCGCGGATGCCTCGATCGGCGGCATGACGTCGACGCGAGCGTCAGGCACCATGGCGGTGCGCTATGGCACCATGAAGGACAATGTCATGGCGCTGGAGGTGGTGCTGGCCGACGGTCGCGTGATCCGCACCTCCCGCCGCGCCCGCAAATCCGCGGCCGGCTACGATCTGACACGGTTGTTCGTCGGCGCCGAGGGCACGCTCGGCGTGATCACCGAGATCACCCTGAAACTGCATCCGCTGCCGCAGGCGATCTCAGCGGCGGTGTGCAGCTTCGACACCCTGCACAACGCCGTCGATACCGCGATCGGCATCATCCAGGCTGCCATTCCCGTGGCCCGCGTCGAGCTGCTCGACGACGTCATGATGCGCGGGATCAACGCCTACGCCAAGCTCGGCTATCGCGAGGCATCGACCCTGTTCTTCGAATTCCACGGCTCGGAGACCGCCGTTGCCGAGCAGGCCGAGTTGGCTCAGGCCATCGCCGCCGAGCACGGCGGCCGCGGTTTCGAATGGGCCAAGGCGCCGGAGGACCGCAGCCGGCTCTGGCACGCCCGCGACAACACGCTCTATGCCGGCCTGGGCCTGCGACCAGGCGCGCGCGCCGTCATCACCGATGTCTGCGTGCCGATCTCGCGGCTGGCGGAATGCCTGACCGAGACGCGCCGCGATGCCGATGAGCACGGTTTCACCGCGCCGATCGTCGGCCATGTCGGCGACGGCAATTTCCACATGCTGATCCTGGTCGATCCCGCAAAGCCGGAGGAAATCGACGGCGCCAAGGCACTGCAGGCCCGCATGGTCGGCCGCGCCATCGCGATGGACGGCACCTGCACCGGCGAACACGGCATCGGGCTCGGCAAGATCGACTATCTCACCGACGAGCTCGGCGAAGCCGTCGACGTGATGCGGTCGATCAAGACCGCGCTCGATCCGGACGGATTGATGAACCCCGGCAAGATCTTTTCGGGAGTGCGGCCGTGAACACCCCTGTCGAGACCGCAGTTACACCGCTGCTCGAGCTGCGCGGCATCAGCAAGGAATTCCCCGGCGTCAAGGCGCTGGACGACGTGTCCTTTGCGCTCTACGCGAGCGAAGTCCACATGCTGCTCGGCGAGAACGGCGCCGGCAAGTCCAGCCTGATGAAGGTGCTGTGCGGCGCGTACCAGGCCGACGCCGGGGAATTCTTCTACAAGGGCGAGAAGGTCACGATTGCATCCACCGCCGACGCGCAAAAACTCGGCATTGCCGTGATCTTCCAGGAATTCTCGCTCGTCCCCTATCTCGACATCGCCCAGAACATCTTCCTCGGCCGCGAGCCGAAGGGTCGCATCCCCGGCACCATCGACCGGCGCAAGATCCTGGCCGATGCCAAGCGCCTGCTCGACACGATCGGCTTCGACATCGATCCGTCCGTCGTCGTCAACACGCTCGGCGTCGCCCAGCAGCAGATGGTCGAGATCGCCAAAGCCATCAGCCAGAACGCGCGCATCCTGGTGATGGACGAACCCACCGCCGCGCTGTCCGACCGCGAGACCGAGCTGCTGTTCGCGTTGATCGCGCGGCTGAAAGCCGACGGCGTCTCCATCGTCTATATTTCGCACCGCATGGCCGAGGTGTTTGCGCTCGGCGACCGCATCACGGTGCTGCGCGACGGCCGCCGCATCGACGGCGTCAAGCCGGCCGACGTCACGCCCGACCAGCTCGTTCGCATGATGGTCGGCCGCACCGTCGACATGACCTATCCGCGCAATTTTGCCGACAAGCCCGGCGAGGTCCTGCTTGCGGTCAAGGGGCTGACCGCACCGAGCGGCATCTCCGACATCAACATCGAGGTCCGCCGCGGCGAGATCGTCGGCCTCTGCGGCCTGGTCGGATCCGGCCGCACCGAGGTGGCGCGCGCGATCTTCGGCGCTGATCCGGTCGCCTCAGGCGAGATCGTGTTCGACGGCAAGGCGATCTCCGGCGAGCCCGACGTTGCCGCCCGCCGCGGCATCGCGCTGATCCCGGAAAGCCGCAAGAGCGAAGGGCTCGCGCTGCTGCGTTCGGTCGGCGACAATCTCGTGGTCTCGGCGCTGCGAAAACTGTTTCCAAGCGGGCTTTTCGATCCGCGCGGCGGCCAGCGCACCGCCGATGGCCTGATCCGTCAGCTCCGCATCGCCACCCCGAGCGCGCGCCAGACCGTTGGTCTGCTGTCCGGCGGCAATCAGCAGAAGGTCGTGATCGGCAAGTGGCTGGCGGCCGGCGCAAAGCTCTTCATCTTCGACGAGCCGACCCGCGGCATCGACGTCGGCGCAAAGTCCGAGATCTTCGCCCTGATCGACCGGCTGGTCGCAGAGGGCGCCGCGGCGCTGATGATCTCGTCCGAGCAGGTCGAGATCTGCCATGTCTGCGACCGCGCCTATGTGATGCGCGAAGGCCGCGTCGCCGGACATCTGGCGCGCAACGAGCTGACCGAGGAGAACATCGTGCGATTGGGGATGCACCATGCGTGAGGCCGCCGTCGTTTCCCAACCCAATCCGCTGCAGCGCATTCCCGGCGTCGCCATTGTGCTGGGCGCCTTGATCGTTCTGTTTGGCGCCATTGCGCCCGGCTTTCTCACCCCGGCCAACCTCTCCAACGTGCTGGTGCAGTCGACCATCCTGACCATGCTGGCGCTGCCGATGACGCTGATCATCATGACCGAGGGACTGGACCTCTCGATGGGCGCGGTGCTGACGCTGACCTCGCTCTGCGTCGCCATCGTCTCGCTCGCGACCAAGTCGATGCTGCTCGGCCTGGGCGCCGGCGTGCTGGTCGGCGCGGCCTTCGGCACCGTCAACGGCTGGCTGGTCGCGATCCTGGGCATCCCGCCCTTTGTGGCGACGCTCGGCACCCTCGGCATGGCGCAAGGCCTGTCGCTGATCGTCTCCGACGGCCAGAGCGTGGTCGGTATTCCCCACAGCGTCCGCGACATCTATTCGGCGACGCTGCTCGGCGTTCCCGTGCCGATCGTGATCGAGCTCGTGACCTACGCCGCCTTTCACGGCCTGCTCTATCACACCCGCTTCGGCAGCTACGTGTTCGCGCTCGGCGGCAATCGCGAGGCGCTCCGCTATGCCGGCCTCTCGCCCAACAAGCTGCTGATCGCGGTCTACGCGATCGGCGGCACCATGGCCGGCATCGCGGGCCTGCTGATGACCGCGCGCATGAATTCGGGCCATCCGACCGCAGGCCTCGGGCTCGAATTCGATGCGATCGCAGCCGTCGCGGTCGGCGGCACCTCGTTCGAGCGCGGCAACGGCTGGCTGCTCGGCACGCTCCTCGGCGTCATCGCCGTCGGCGTGCTGCGCAACGGGCTGAATTTGATCTCGCTGCCGTCCTCGGTGCAGGTCGCAAGCGTCGGCGTGCTCGTCATCGTCGCGCTGTTCCTCGATGGCCTGCGGAGCCGCACATGACCGACATCACCAAGGAAGCGCTGTCGCCGCCGCGTTCCTTCCTGTCCCAGGACGCGATCCAGCTGTGCTACCGGCTGCTCGCCGTGCTGCTGATCTGCGCCGTGCTGGCGGTGCTGAACGACTCCTTCCTCAGCCTCGGCAACATCCTCAACGTCCTGCGCCAGGCGAGCCTTACCTTCTTCATCGCCTCGGGCCTGACGCTGGTGGTGCTCACCGCCGGCCTCGATCTCTCGGTCGGCGCCAATGTCGCGCTGTCCGCCTGCGTCGCCGGGACCGTGATCCACACCACGGGATCGCCGGTGCTGGGCATCCTGACGGGTCTTGCCTGCGGCGGCATCGTTGGCCTCCTCAACGGCATCATGGTGACGGCGCTGCGCATCCCCTCCTTCATCGCCACCTACGGCATGCTCTGGGTGCTGAACGGGCTCACCTACTGGTACATGGCGGGCGAGACGCTGCACGGCTTCCCGGCTGGATTCCGCCAGATCGGGAGCGGCTATCTGTTCGGGCTGCCGATCCCGGTCTATCTGCTGCTGGTGTTCCTCGGCATCGGAACGCTGTTTGCCCAGCGCACGATCTGGGGCCAGGAGATCTATGCGATCGGCGCCAATCCGGTCGCCGCCCGCCTCTCCGGCATTCCCGTCACCCGCCGCCTACTGCTGGTCTACGCCGTCTCCGGCACCATGGCGGGGCTTGCCTCGATCATCTTCCTGTCTCGGCTCAATTCCGCCGAGGCCGACATCGGCGAAAGCCTGACACTGCCGGCGATCGCGGCCGTGCTGATCGGCGGCACCTCGCTGTTCGGCGGTGTCGGCACAGTGTTCGGCACCTTCATCGGCGCGCTGATCCTGACGCTGGTACTGAACGGCATGAACCTGCTCTCGGTCAGCGCCAATTGGCAGCCGCTCGTCACCGGCATCATCGTCATTCTCGCGGTCTGGCTCGACATGAAGACCCGCCGCCGCACGCAATGAATTCTCAAGCAATCCAACAAACCAAAATGGGGATGGAGACGACATGAAACAGAGACTGGGCTATCTCGCACTGCCATTGGTGATGGCGGCCGCGTTCACGACGCAGGCGCGCGCCGATGGCGAGACCATTGCCGTTTTCACCAAGAACCAGACCAACCCGTTCTTCCAGACGGTGCGGGTCGGCGCCGACAACATGGCGAAGACGCTGAACGCCAAGACGCTCCAGTACATTCCGACCAAGCCAGACTCGATCCCAGAGCAGCTCAGCCAGATCGAGGACGTCGTGGTGAAGAAGCCGAGCGCGATCGTGTTCACGCCGGTCGACTACAAGGCGATGGTGCCTGGTGTCGAGAAGATCAACGACGCCAAGATTCCCGTCGTCAACATCACCGACCGCTCCGCCGGCGGCAAGTTCCTCTCCTTCGTCGGCGCCGACGACTACAGCCTCGGCCTCGAGACCGCGCGCTTCCTGCTCAAGACGCTCGGCGGCAAGGGCAACATCGTGATCATCGAGGGCGTCAAGGGCTCGCTCACCAACGTCGATCGCGTCCGCGGATTCAACGATGCGCTGAAGGAGAACCCGGGCGCCAAGCTCTTGGCCTCGCAGCCCGGTAACTATCAGCGGCTCCAGGCGCTCCAGGTCATGGAGAACCTGATGCAGTCGAACGCGCAGATCGATGGCGTGCTCGCCGCCAACGACGCCATGGCGGTCGGGGCGATCGAGGCGCTCGACGGCGCCAACCGCAAGGCCCAGGTGATCGGCATCAACGGCACCAAAGAGGCGATCGACGCCATCAAGTCCGGCAAGCTGCTCGCGAGCGGAGACTACAACGGCTTTTACCAGGGCTGTCTCGGCACCATGATGGCGATCCGCTCGTTGCGCAATGAACCCGTGATCTCCGAGATCGTGCTGAAGCCGACGGTCATCACCAAGGACAATTACCAGCCGTTCGACCAGCCGCTCGAGCAACGCACCTGCCCGACCTTCGAGGAAGCCGGCAAGCTCGGCGCGAAGTAAGCCTCTTCACGACAAGCACGGATGGCCGCCAGCGCGGCCGTCCCAACAACCGAAGCAAGACACGGAGACACCATGCTGTTTGCCATCCATGCCATCGACCGCACCGGTGCACTGCCGACGCGGCTAGCCAATTACGATGCCCACAAGACGTTCCTGAGCGACACCTCGCGCTTCGGCGTCAAGATCGTGATGTCGGGACCGCTGGTCGCGGACGACGGCGCCACGATGATCGGCAGTCTGTTCCTGATCGAGTCTCCGAGCCGCGCCGAGGCCGAAGCCTTCAATCGCGCCGATCCGTTCGCGGCGGCCGGCATCTGGGAGAAGGTCACGATCACGGGCTTCCTGCGGCGGCAGGGCTGAGCAGGCCCCCGACACGAAAAACCCCAGTGCGCGGAGACACTGGGGTGTTTCGGGGAAAATGGATTGGTAAGGCAATGACGTCCTTATAGCAGCCCTCTCCGCAGCCGCCTGTGAACTGGTTCACACTTGCCGCGCGGAATGATCGGGCGATTTGTCACACCCTGGCGGCTAGCTCCGCCGCGGCTTCCTCGGAAACAGGCGATCGCGGATGTAGCGCGAGGTCGCGGTCAGGCGGATCCCGCGCGGCTTCTGCCAGGCTGCTCGGTCGAGCTCCTTCTTGTCGCCGATCGCAAGCCGGCCCTTGGCGCTCTTGGCGATGAAGATCGCGTCGCTCATCTTGCGGCCCGAGCGCTTGTTCTTGGCCGTCACTTCCTTCCAGAGGCTGATCCGGCCGAGCTTCAGCTTGGGCAATTCCTCCTTGATCTCGCGGCGCAGGCAGTCCTTGTCGGACTCGCGCGCGCGCTTGCGGCCGCCGGGGAACATCCAGAGGCCGTCCGACCGTCGCCTGACCAACAGAACCTTGCCGCGCCTGGCGGCAACCAGCTTGGAAGACTTCGCCATTACAACTGTCGCAAACTGAAAACAGAATCGCGCCATCGTAACTTGTCTATTTCATTAGACAAGTTCGCCGACCGCCCCGGATACCGTCGGCTCCCATCGTTGTCCACACGCAAGCGAGGCGCGGCAAGTCCGGGCCCTCCCGGGGCTGCCGGCCAGCTAACGGACCTCGTCGGCCGGCGCGATCGCGTTCGGTTTCGCAGCCGCGGTCCGGTCCTCGGTCCGGATCCACGCCGCCGCCATTTCCCATGCCACCGACAGGATGATCGGCCCGATGAACAGGCCGACGATGCCGTGGGCGAGCGTGCCGCCGATCACGCCGACGAAGATCACGATGGTCGGCGTGTTGAGACCGCGTCCCATCACGAGCGGCTTCAGCATGGTGTCGAGGAAGCCGACCAGGACGAAGAACACGGTGAACACCAGCGCCGTGGTGACGTCCTTGGCGGTCCAGATCCAGATGATCACCGGCAGCAGCACGAGGAAGGCGCCGATCTGCACGATCGATAGCAGCAGCACGATGAAGGCAAGCAGGCCGGCGCTCGGCACGGCGGCGAGCTTGAAGCCGATGCCGGCAAGCAATGCCTGCACGATGGCGACGCCGATCACGCCTTGCGCCACCGCGCGGATGGTGGCGCCGCCCAGCTCGAGAAAATGCTCGCCCTGCTCCGGCACGATGCGCGACAGGAAACCGCGTCCGGCCGCAACCAATCGCGGCCCGTGCGGAAACAGGAAGCCGGCGACGAACACCGAGACCAGGAACTGCAGCGTGCCGAGGCTGGCATCGCCTGCGAGCGACAGCAGCGGTCCCGCCAGCGGCTGCAGATAAGGCGCGACCTCGCGCAGCACGGCGCGGATGTTGTTATAGGCCTGGTCCCACAGCTCGAACAGCGTCGGGCCGATCACCGGCCACGACTTGATCGATTCCGGCGCCGCCTGAAGCGCGAGGTCGCCGGTACCGAGCTGGTGCGCCAGCTCCCTGCCCCCGTCCACGGCACTCACGCCGAGCCATGTGGCCGGGCCGAGCACGATGCCGAGCGTGATCAGGGTGAGGATCGCAGCCGCGGTCCTGGGCCGGCCCCCGAGGACCTTGGCGACCCAGCTGAAGGCCGGATAGAACGCCACCGCGAGCACGCCGCTCCAGGCCAGGATCGGCACGAACGGCCGGATGATGTAGAGCGTCCACAGGATCAGCAGCGCGAGCAGGCCGAGGCGGATCACGAGCTGGATGACGTCCTCGCCCGTCAGGAGCTGACGCAGACTTTTCACAGGCACGGCTTTCCTTGCGGCATCAACGCGGGTTCCGGCACTTGCGCGGGCTAGGGTTATTGCCAGCCAAGAGCCGGGCGTCAAGACGACCGGCCGCGCGCCCGGCCCGTCGGGGACGGGCCGGGTCGTGCGTCAAGATGAAACCACTGTGACGAAGCCGCCCGGACCTGCGCCCTTAGAAGTGATAGTTGACGCCCACCGTGCCGGTCTGGATGTTCAGCTTCACGTTGGCGGGCGAGGCCACCAGATTGCCCGTCGTCACCGGTTGCTCGGTGATGGAGCCGAAGCCGAGATAGTTGTACTCGGCCCGCACCGACCAGTTCGGCATGAACATCCATTCGACGCCCCCCCCGGCGAGCCAGCCGGTCCGGTTGAAGCTACCGTTGGCCGAGCCGGCGAGCGCGCCGGCCAGGCCATTGTTGGCGCTGTATTTGTCGCGGGTGAAAGCCGCGCCGCCCTTGGCGTAGAGCAGGACGCGGTCGAAGGCGACGCCGAAGCGGCCGGCAACCGTGGCGATATAGTCGTTTTTCAGCGACAGGTTGAAGCCGGCGCCGCCGCCGAAGGGACCGCCGGCATTGAGCGTGACGCTGGACCAGGCGCCGGTGCCCTCGAGACCAACCACGAAATTGCTGATCTGGTAATTGCCGCCGATCTGGCCGCCGACCACGCCACCACTGGCCGTCACAGAGCTCCAGGTCGCCGTCGGATCGGTCGGATCAATACCGGTCCACTTGCTCCAGGCGCCACCGCCGTGGGCGCCGATATAGAACCCGGTCCAGGTGAAGATCGGAGCCGGCGCGATCGGCGCCTTGACTGGCGCCGGCTCGATGATGTCAGCCGCAAAGACGGGCGTTGCCAGCGACAACAACGCAACCGTCAAAATAAGTTTCTTGCCCACGATCTCACCCCCAATGATTTTTGCCCTGCCCAACCAGGGCGATGGGATGAAATCTAGCTGTCCGATCAAGGAGGCGCTTGGACCGACCGGCGGCGCGATTTGGACTGACGGGCGCTGCAATTGTCGGGAAAATTCAGCAATATCCGCGACCGGCGCCCGGTTTGGCTAACGACGATTAACCGGATTTCAGCCGCCCGGTTTACGCCGATGCAAAGGCCCGCCCCTACGCTTTGCGACGAGGTCCCAAAAACAATTGCGGTGCAATGGCCAACAGCATCTGGACGATCGAAGAATTCACCTGCCCCGGTTGCAGCATGAACTACACTGCGACGAGGGAAGAGCACGCCGAGCCGCATTCGGGCCACTTCAAGTGCAGCATCTGTAGCGGCGTGGTGCACACCTGGTCGGGCAAGCATCATTTCTTCGGCTGGTCGGCCGTGAAGACCAAGCCGCCCGTATTCGGCCGCCGCTGGGCCGGCGTCGGGTGGTAGCATAGCAGGTCACGAACCCGGTCCCTCCGTCGTCGGGTTTCGTGACCCGCACGCCATTCGCTTAGCGACGTACGCCGACGCGATTGACGCCGCCATTCAGATTGGTCCCGCTCACGGTGCCGGCCCGAACCGCAGCACGCGCAACTGGACGCGGCCGCAGCACCACACCGGCGCGTGCGACACACGACGGGGGATAATCGACGTACTGGCAATAGACGACGGCATTTGCGGGCGTTGCCGTGAGAGTGACACCGGCAAATCCAAAGAGAATGCCGGCCGCAGTCGCTGCAACTGATAGTGACTTCATCGAGAGACGTTCGCTCCGGCGCATCGTGTTCCTCCCTCTTTGCACGCGTGACATGGTGATGGGTGCCGCCTCAGCGCGGCCGAACGCAATTTGAGCGCCGGAGGACCGGCAGCGTTGACCTGGATCAAACGGTGCCGCGAGGTCGGAGCGGGCTCAAAGCCTCCTGACGCATGACGCGAGATCGCGGCCGTCATGCCTGCCATTCGGCGGGGATGCGCGGCTTTTGCTGGAGCGCGACACCGGTTAAGTTCGCCCTTCCCCGCAATTGAAGCCGATGCAAAATGACCGCCCCTTTCGTCCCGCAGATCGCCCTCTATCGCAACTGGCTCGCCGCGCAGCGTGGCCTCACCTTCGCGAATTACGAGGAGATGCGGCAATGGTCGGTGCGCGACCTCGATGGATTCTGGCGCAGCATCTGGGATTATTACGATCTGCAATCGCCGACGCCGTTTGCAGCCGTCATCACCGAGCGCAAGATGCCCGGCGCGGTCTGGTTTCCAGGCGCACAGGTGAACTATGCGCGACAGGTGTTCCGGCACGTTGAGGCGGCGCATGCCGCGGGCCTGCCCGCGATCGTCAGCGGCGGCGAGGACGGCAAGCTTCACGAGACCAGCTGGCCGGAGCTCAAGCGCAAGGCGGCCGCGCTCGCGCTGCACCTCAAGGACAAGGGGATCAAGCCCGGCGACCGCGTCGCGGCCTATCTGCCCAACATCGCCGAGACCATCATCGCGTTTCTCGCCAGCGCCAGCATCGGCGCGGTCTGGAGTGTCTGCGCGCCCGACATGGCCGCGCCCGCCGTGATCGACCGCTTCAAGCAGATCGAGCCAAAGGTGCTGATCGCCTGCGATGCCGTCACCTATGCCGGGCGCAGGCATGACCGCAAGGACGTCGTCACCGAGCTGCGGCGATCGCTGCCGAGCGTCGCGCATGTCATCCTGCACAGCGACGCCACAGCGCCCGCCGCACCGGACGCCCTGCTCTCCGATATCACCGCCCGGAGGGGCGCCGCGATCGACGCGTTCGAGCCGATGTGGCTGCCGTTCGATCATCCGCTCTGGATCGTCTACTCCAGCGGCACCACCGGCCTGCCCAAGCCGATCGTGCACGGCCATGGCGGCATCGTCATCGTGGTGCTGGCGCTGCTCGGGTTGCACAACGACATCGGCTGCTCCTATCACCCAAACTCCTTTGGCGAGCGCTATCACTGGTATTCTTCGACCGGCTGGATCATGTGGAATTCGCAGGTCGGCGGCCTCTTGAGCGGCACGACCTGCTGCATCTTCGACGGCAGCCCCGGCGGCACCAAGGACAAGCCGGACTGGACCACGTCGTGGCGCTTCGTGGCGCAATCGAAAGTGACCTTCTTCGGCGCTGGCGCTGCGTTCTTTGCCAATTGCGCCAAGGCGGAGATCGATCTGGCAACGGCCGGAGATCTCTCGCGGCTGCGCTGCCTCGGCTCGACAGGCTCACCGCTCAGCGCCGATACGCAAGCCTGGTTCAACGAGCGCTTCGCGGCGCTGTCGAAAAAGAACGGCAACAAGGCGCAGGCCGATATCTGGTGGGCGAACATCTCCGGCGGCACCGACTTTGCCGGCGCCTTCATCGGGGGCAATCGCGAACTGCCGCAGACACCGGGCGCGATGCAGTGCCGCCTGCTGGGAGCAGCCGTCGAAGCCTTCAGTGAACAGGGCCGTGCCGTGATCGACGAGGTCGGCGAGCTCGTCTGTACCGAGCCGATGCCGTCGATGCCGCTCTACTTCTGGAACGACAAGGGCAACGCACGCTATCTCGCGAGCTATTTCGAGACCTATCCGGACAATTTCGACGGCAGCGGCCGCGGGCCGGTGTGGCGCCACGGCGACTGGCTCAAGGTCAATCCGGACGGCTCATGCGTGATCTATGGCCGCAGCGATGCCACCATCAACCGGCACGGCCTGCGCATGGGCACGAGCGAGCTCTATTCCGCGATCGAGGCGCTGCCTGAGGTGCTCGATAGCCTCGTTGTCGATCTCGAATATCTCGGCCGCGACAGCTACATGCCGCTGTTTGTGGTGCTGCGCGACGGCGTGGCCTTCGATGGCGCGATGCAGGCGAAGATCAACAAGGCGATCGAGGCCGGCCTGTCACGCCGCTTCCTGCCGAACGAAATCTTTGCGGTCGCCGAGATCCCGCGCACGTTGTCGGGCAAGAAGCAGGAGTTGCCGATCAAGAAGCTGCTGCTGGGCCAGCCCGTGGAGAAGGTCATCAACAAGGAGGCGATGGCCAACCCCGCCTGCCTCGACTGGTATCTCGCCTTCGCCCGCGACTATCTGGCGCGAACTGCGGCGTAAGGCGCAGCCGCCGCCGAAATTGGAGGGATCCGGGACGCGGCAGATCGGCCCAATTGCACCTTCGGCGTTTGCACTCCGTTCACCGATCACCGCTAGACGGGTCAGTATCCCCTCCAACGAACAGCAGCCATGGCCGACCTCAACGCCGTCCTCTCCAGGCTCAACGACCGCCTGCTCCGCCTCGAAGGGGAGCTGTTCGTGCTGCGCTCGCTGGCGCGGGCGACGCTGACGGCGGGCGACGATCACGCGGCGCGGATGCGCAAGCTGGTCGAGGCCGCCAAGGTCGCGCTCGATGACGAGGCGAAGCGCGAACTCGACAAGCCGACGCGCAAATATGTCGATGCGGCAACGGCGCTGGTGGAGGAATTGCTGGTGGAGCCAACCCCGGCGCGGCCGCTGTTCACCGTGATCGATGGCGGCCGGCGCGACTGAGCATTGTTAGCGGAACCGCGTCGCACCAAGCTCCGGCGCAGCCGCCGCGAGCCTCGCCAGTCCAGCCTCGATGATCGCGATTTCCTCGTCGATCT
The DNA here is from genome assembly GCF_024199945.1 of Bradyrhizobium sp. CCGUVB4N. Lineage (GTDB taxonomy): Bacteria > Pseudomonadota > Alphaproteobacteria > Rhizobiales > Xanthobacteraceae > Bradyrhizobium. The sequence goes on from NZ_JANADP010000001.1 coordinate 5,111,012, forward strand.
TCCCGATCGGCAGGCTGAAATCGTACTTGCCTGACCTGCTCTTGAGATCGACCGCCAGCCGCTGCCTGTGCATCATCAGTTCGTCGAGGCCACGGCGGTTCTTCAGCCGCACATAGGCGTCCACGATCTGTTCGATTGCGTTTGGCATGATATCGGCCCCGGCAAAAATGCCCGCGCGGCGCACCCACGCCGGCGGGACATTTTTGGTGTCGCGGTACGCAATACAAATCCGCGACGGATTCGTCGATACGACAGGCAGGTTGAGAACGCGTTACCGTTTGATGATTTCGTGATGGCAGCAATGAAAAAGCCGCTGGCGGTTACGCCAGCGGCCACAGCCGGGTTCGAAAACGGATCCGGAATGAAATTTGGCCAGCCCCGGTTAGCGCATGTTCTAACGGCACGCGGCGGATTCGTTCTGCTCGAAACCAAACACAGGAACCGGCGCAATGATCATTTGCCGCCGACCGTGGCCGTGCGGCAACGCCTAGTCCGTGACGCAGAAATATCTGCGCGGTGATTTGCGATAGGCGCTGTAGCGGTAATGCGGCCGGTAGGCATAGCCGCGATACAGTGCCGGCGGCTCCTCGCCGTAATAGGCGCCGTGGTAGAAATTGTAGATCGTGCCTTCGGCGCAGCGATAGGCATCCCAGGTCGGGCCGATGAAGGGCGCCACCCCGTTCTCGGGCGGAACTACCGGGTAAGGTCCGCCGGCGCGGGCCGGACCGGCCGCAATCAGGACGGCGAGTAGGACAAACCACGCGCACCGCATGTGCTCGCTCCGGGCTGGTCGCAATACGCTCATGGAAGCACCTGAGCGGGCGACTGCGCAATCGCGGAATTCACCGCCCCCTGCGCGCTCTGCGCATTGTTGATAACCGGCGCAAACGCCGCGCAGGTGGTGACAGGACGGCCGGACGTGTTATCGGGGGATGACGCATCTGCGAGACGGATCAGACACCCATGCGCATTACCCTCGTCGGCTCCCGCCATTTCGGCGTGACCACCCTGAACATGCTTCGCGAGCACGGCGTTGGGGTCGTGCGGGTTGTGGTGGCCGACGCGGATGACCGCCTCGCCGCGACCGCCAAGGCCGCCGGCATCGACGTGGTGGTGCAGGCCAATCCCAAGCTGGTGGTGGCCTCCGAGATCGCCCCCGACACCGATCTGATCATCACCGCCCACAGCCACGCCCGGATCGGCAAGGACGCGCTGGCGGCCAGCAAGTTCGGCGGGATCGGCTATCACCCCTCGCTGCTGCCGCGTCATCGCGGCAAGGCGGCGGTGGAATGGACCATCAAGGAAGGCGATCCGATCGCCGGCGGCACGATCTATCACCTCGCCGACCGTATGGACGCAGGCGCCATCGCCGCCCAGGACTGGTGCTTCGTCAAGAAGGGCGAGACCGCGCGCGAACTCTGGGAGCGTGCGCTGGCCCCGCTCGGCCTCAAGCTGCTGGCTGACGTGATCGATTACGCCAAGGTTCACAAGGCCTTGCCGTCGAAAGCTCAGGACGAACAATTCGCGACGTCGGCACCGAGTCTTTCGTGAGTCGCTCCCCGCGTTAACGATTAACGTGAAGGCGCCTTGATTCTGCTTCGAAAATTGGAGCCAGAAACGCAAATAAACCATTGTTTCCACAGGAACAATTTTCGGCTTTGCATCGCACCAAATTTCCGTCACATTTCGCCCGAATAAGCGTCAGCATATCAGACAAATTCGAGGACGGAATTCATGCGTTTTGGTCGCATCGCGGCGTTCTGTGCCGCTTCAGTCATTACCGCCACTCTCGCCGCCCCGGCGGTCGCCCAGACCCCGTTTGATGGCAATTGGCAGGTCACCATCGTGACCAAGACCGGTTCCTGCGAGCCGACCGCAAGCTCCATGCTGACGGTTGCCGACGGCAAGATCACCGCGCCCGGCGCTAACGTTTCCGGCACCATCGGCAGTGGGGGACTTGTGAAAGTTTCGATCAATGGTGCATATGCCAACGGTCAACTCAGCGGCAACGCCGGATCGGGGAAGTGGAATGGAGCATCTGCAGGCATACCGTGCAGCGGGCGATGGGAAGCATCGCGCCAATAAGCTATTCGGGACTAACCTCCTAAACCGGCGGCTGCTCATGGCGGCCGCCGTTTTGTTTGTGACAGCTGTTGCCAGCTCGGAGAGCAAGGCTCAGGCCGGCCCGTTCGCGCAGTTGGCGGGAAGCTGGAGCGGTGCCGGTACCGTCACCCTGGACGACGGCTCGACCGAGCGGATCCGCTGCCGCGCCAGATACGCCCCGGTCGGCCCGACCATGGAGATGTCGCTGACCTGCGCCAGCGACGCCTACAAGTTCAACCTCGGCGCCAACGTGAAGGCCGAGGGCGGCGCCGTCGTCGGCAACTGGAGTGAGACCAGCCGCAATATCAGCGGCTCGATCGAGGGCAAGGGTGCCGGCGGAAACTACGAGCTCGTCGCCTCGACCGCCGGCTTCAATGCCAACATCTCGCTGCGCACGTCCGGGAACAAGCAGAACGTCAGGATGCGCGCGGACAGCCAGTTCCGCGGCGCCGAGATTTCGCTCTCGAAATAAGATCGAGCGGTGACACGACAATCGATCCGGTGCCCGGCGCCGGATCGATTTTTTTATGCGCCCGGCACGAATGCCGTGACCTCGATCTCGACCTTGGCACGATCGTCGACGAGACCACCGATATAGAGCAGCGTCGAGGGTGGGAAATTGCGCCCGAGCGTCTCCTTCCAGGCCGCACCGATGCCGGCGCCTGCGGCCTCATATTCGCTGCGGCTGGTCAGATACCAGGTCAGGCGGACAATGTGCTCGGGGCCGGCGCCGGCCTCCGCGAGAAGCTTGATGATCCGCTTCAGCGCGGTCGCGACCTGGGCGGCCATGTCGGGCTCGTAGTTGCCGGTCTCGTCGCCGCCGGTCTGCCCGGCCAGCACGACCCATTGGCCGGGCCCCTCCGCCACCACGCCATGTGAGAAGCCGCGCGGTTTCTTCCATTCGGCCGGCTGCAGGATGCGCATGAGCGGAGATCTCCCGATTTTCTTGTTGCTCTGAGCTTGGCTTAGCACGTCGCCGTGCATCGCTGCACCGGCAGATTTGGCCGTTGCAAACTGCGGTGATGTCGCCGATACCGGCCCTCCCCTCAGGATCAATCTCCTGTCCCCACACCGATGAGCACAACACCGTCAAAAACGATGGCCGCACTATGGATGGCCGGCTGGCTCTCCCTGATGCTGGTTATGGCGGTGGCCGGTCGCGAAACCACGCGTGACTTGAACGTCTTCCAGATCATGGAGGTGCGGTCACTGATCGGATTCACGCTACTCCTGCCGATCATCTACCGGACCGGCGGCTTCAAGGCCGTCGCGACCAAACGCCTGGCGCAGCACCTCGCCCGCAACGGCGTGCATTATTTTGCGCAGCTCGGCTGGTTCTACGCGCTGATGCTGATCGGGATCGGCCAGGTTGTCGCGATCGAATTCACAATGCCGATCTGGACCGCGCTGCTCGCTGCAACATTCCTGGCCGAGCGCATGACCGTCTGGAAGATCGCGGCCGTCGCGCTCGGCGTCGTCGGCGTCGTCATGATCGTGCGACCGGCCACCGGCGAGATCAATCCGGGCCAGTTGATCGCACTCGGCGCCGCGATCGGGTTCAGCATCTCCATGATCCTGGCGAAATCGCTGACCCGGACCGAGAGCGCCTTGTCGATCCTGTTCTGGATGATCATCGTGCAGATGGTCGTGGGCTTCGTGCCGACGCTCTACGTCTGGACCTGGCCGTCGGCCACGCTGTGGGGCTGGCTGTTCGTCATCGGGGTCTGCGGCACTTTCTCGCACTACTGTCTCGCCAGCGCGCTGCGCTACGCGGACGCCACCATCGTGGTTCCCATGGACTTCCTGCGGGTCCCCCTCACCGCGACCGCTGGCTGGCTGCTCTATTCAGAGCGGCTCGACGCCTGGACCGTGCTGGGCGCGGCCCTGATCCTGTTCGGCAACCTCCTGAATTTAAAGCCGGCTGCACCGGTTCCTGCCCGCGCCCAGTGAACCGGCCCACGGCCTGAGGCGACTAATCCAAGTGGTCGAGCGTGATTTGGATCACGTTGGAGGGGCACACTTCCATCGTACACACTCGGTCACAGGGCAACGGGTTGGGTGAGTTGGGCGAACCGTCGTTTTGCTAGCGCGAGGCTGGGCGCTTTCGTGTAGGTTCGACGCCAATTTGTTGCTGCCTGTCATTCGATTCTGTTGGGGATTTCAGATGCGCACTCTCACCATCATCGTTTCGCTGATGTGCATGGCGCTGTCGGTCAGCGCCGCCAGGGCCGACCGCCGCGTCGCCTTCGTCGTCGGCAACGGCGCCTACAAGAACGTCGCACAATTGCCGAACCCGCCGATCGACGCCAAGGCGATGGCGGCGACATTGCGAAATGTCGGTTTCGAGGTGATCGAAGGATCCAACCTCTCCCGTGACCAGATGACGGAGAAGCTGCTCGACTTCGGCCGCAAGGCACAGGGCTCCGATGTCGCGGTGTTCTATTATGCCGGTCACGGCATCGCCGTCGGCGGCAGCAACTACCTTCTGCCCGTCGATGCCGACATCAAGTCGGAGATGGACGTCAAGTTGGGGGCCGCCATCAACATCGACCTGACGCTCGACCAGACCATGGGCGACGCCAAGGTCAAGCTGGTCTTCCTCGACGCCTGTCGCGACAATCCCTTCGCCGCCAAGATCAAGTCCAACTCGGCGACCCGCAGCGTTAACGTTCAAAGCGGCCTTGCCGAGATGAAGTCGGGCGAAGGCACCTTGATCGCGTTCGCCACCGGCCCGGGCCAGACTGCGCTCGACGGCCAGGAGGGCAACAACAGCCCCTTCACCCGCGCGCTGATCGACAACATCACCAAGCCCGGCGTCGAGATCCAGCAGGCGATGACCTCGGTGCGCGCCCAGGTCAATGAAGAGACCCACAAGGGCCAGCTCCCCTGGGGCCACACCAATTTGATCGGCGCCGTCTATCTCAACCCAGCGCAGCAGACCCAGCAGGTCGCCAACGCGGCTCCGACCGCCTCGAGCAGCATGCCGGCGGCTGCGGCCAGCAGCAGCTCCGACGGTGTCGAGCTCGAATACTGGCGCTCGGTGAAGGAAACCAACAAGCCGGAAGAGCTCAACGCCTACCTCTCGGCCTATCCGAATGGCCAGTTCAAGGCGCTGGCCCTGGCGCGGCTTGCCGCGATCCAGAACGGTCCGTCGACCACGACCCGCAACCTCAATGCCGGTGTCGATCCCGCAACCTTCACCGAAGACGCCAGCCAGCTCACCGAGGACCAGATCGGCCTCGACAAGGGTCAGCGCCGCGACGTGCAGCGCCGCCTCAACGGGCTCGGCTTCGACACCAAGGTGACCGGTGCGTTCACCGACGAGACCCGCACGGTGCTCAAGCGCTGGCAGGCCGCCCGCGGCTATCCGTCGACAGGCTTCCTCAACAAGCTGCAGCACAAGGCCCTGCTCTCCGAGATCGTCGCCTCGACGCCGACCGCGAGCGATGACAGCGCGAAGCCGGCCCGACGTGCCCCCTCCCAGGCCCAGAGCGCCCCCGCGCCCCGCCACAGCGGTGGCGGAGGCGGCGACGCCGGCGCGGCCTTCGTGGGCGGCGTGGTCGGCGGCATGATGGGCGGCATGTTCCGCCGCTGAGGCGACACCGAATCGCAAACAAAAAGCCCGGTTCACCGCCGGGCTTTTTTGTTGCTTTTATTGCTCATAGTCTTGCTAGTAGTCTTGGGTAAACCACGGCACCAGCGTCCGGATGCGCGGCATCGCCTGCGTCGTAATGCTCGTGCGCGCCATCTCTGCGATGCGCGGCGCCAGTGACGAGAGATCTCCGCGGCGCGTCACCAGAAGCAGCTCACGAAAAAATCCGGGACCCGGCAGAGGGAGAGCGCTGACTTGACCAGCGTGAGCGAGCCCCTGCAACAGACACAGCGGCGTGGTGATCGCCACGCCCATCCCGGTGGCCACCATGGCGACCAGGCTGTCCGACGTGTCAAACTCGAAGGCCCGCGGCGGACGAATACCCAAACGGCTCAGATGGCGCTCGACCTGAGCGCCTGCCCAGGAGCGTTCGCTGTACCGGACCAGGCGATGCCGGGTCAGGATCTCCCGCAAATCAAGATCGGCAAATTCGGCTTCCGATCCGCGCGGCACCACGAGCAGATTTGGCTCGCGATAGAATGGGAAGCGCTCGATATCATACAGGTCATCCATCGCATCGCATGTGATCGCCGCGTCGATCGTTCGGTGGACCAGCGCCTCGGCATGCGCGTGAGCAAGGCCCGACCAAACGGACAGACTCAGTGCGACCTCGCCCGTCATGAGCTCCTTGACGAGGTGTGCGCCGACCGTGGCTGCATAGGAGTCGATGACGCCGAGCCTCAGATCGACACGTTCAGGCAGTTTCGCTGCGTCCCGCAGTGCACGGACCAAGTCGTCAAAGTCACGATTCAGATCGCGAACACGGCCAGCAAGGATGCGGCCCGCCCGCGTCAGTGTCAGCGGCCTCCGGCTGCGGTTGAAGAACGCGACGCCGATCGAGGCCTCGGCCCGCCGCACTGCCTGAGAGACCGCTGATTGCGTCATCCCGAACTGACGGGACGCCTGAAGCATGCTGCCGGACTCCGCGACGGCAGCGACAATCTGCAAGCTTCGCAAGTCTGGAATGGGTGGCGTCATATCCATAGCTTAAGCAGAAGTCATATTAACATGCAAATTGACTTCATTACATGAATTATCCTTGTAGGAGAGCCGCCTTCGAAAGCAGAGTTCGGATCGTCCTAACAATTAAGCAGTCCCCGATCGATGAACGAGAAAGCGGATATTCTGGTGATCGGCCTCGGTGCCATGGGCAGCGCGGCGCTCTATCAACTGGCCAAGCGAGGGGTAAAGGCGATCGGTCTCGATCGCTTCGCCCCTCCCCACACGATGGGATCCAGCCACGGCGAAACCCGCATCACCCGGCAGGCGGTCGGCGAAGGCCGCGATTACGTGCCCCTGGTGCTCGATACCCACCGGATCTGGCGTGAGCTCGAAGCCGAGACGTCCACCGAGCTTTTGAACCCGTGCGGCCTCATCGTCATGGCGCCCGGTGTCGGCGAGACGTCGCACCACGGCAAACCCGATTTCGTCGCACGCTCGATCGCAGCCGCGCGGGACTTCGGCATCGCGCATGAGGTGATCGACGGGCGCGAAGTGGCGCATCGCTTCCCGCAATTCCTGAACCTCGAGGGCAACGAGAAGGCCTATTACGAGCCCGGCGGGGGCTACGTTTTTCCGGAGCGCTGCATCAAGGCGCAGCTGACGCGCGCGGAGCAGCTCGGCGCTACGATACGCAACGGGGTCGAAGTTCTCTCAATCGCGCAGAAGGGCTCCATTGTTCAGGTGGAGACGTCCTCAGGCACGTTCGAGGCGGACCAGGTGGTGGTCTCGGCAGGCGCCTGGAATGCTCACCTGCTCGGCGCACCGTTCGACCGTCTGCTCACGGTGAAGCGTCAGCTACTCCATTGGTTCGAACTCGACGACATGAGCGCCTATCGCGCCAACGCCCCCGTGTTCATATGGATGCACGGCGCGACGGATGTTGACTATCTCTACGGTTTCCCGCCCCTGCCCGGCGATCGTCGCCTCAAGGTCGCGACCGAGCAGTACGAGACCAGCACGACAGCCGATACCATCGACCGCACTGTCGATCCCACCGAGTCGGCCAGGATGTACAGCCAGCACGTCAAAGGGCGGCTCGCGGGCGCCACGCCCCGTGTCGCGCACGCGGCCGCCTGCCTCTACACGGTGACACCCGATCGAGGCTTCATCATCGACCGGCATCCGGAGCACGACAGGGTTCACGTCGTCTCCGCATGCTCGGGGCACGGCTTCAAGCACTCGGCGGGCATTGGCAACCTCGTGGCCGGGATGGTGACCGATGGTCGAAGCAAGATCGATATTGCTCCGTTCTCCGTGTCCCGATTTTCGTGACGTGTGGCACGAACTTTGTAACGCGAAACAGCAAGTGCGACGCGTGTTGTGATTGCAATCCTGGAGGTGTCATCCGATGAGAAATTTGGTCCGTTCCATGGTGACAGGCGCGACGGCGGTGCTGATGCTTGGCAGCGCGCAGGCCGCTGACGGCGTCGATGCCATCAAGCAGCGCGGCACGTTGAACGTCGGCGTCAAGGCAGACTACAAGCCGTTCGGATACCGCGATCCCGCAGGGAATGTCGTCGGCATCGAGCCGGATCTTGCCGCCGACATTGCCAAGCGCCTCGGCGTCAAACTCGAGCTCGTTCCCGTCGCGGCGTCGAACAGAATCGAATTTCTTCAGCAGGGAAAGATCGATCTGCTGATCGCGACCATGTCGGACAGGCCGGAACGCCGTCGCGTCGTTCAAGCCATCGAGCCGCTGTATTACTCGGACTACGTGAATATCCTTCTCAACAAGAAGGCCGGCATCAAGGACTGGGCCGACCTCAAGGGGAAACCCGTCTGTGCGACGTCGGGCGCCTGGTACAACAAGGATATCGCCAAATCCTACGGCCCCGAAATCGTTGCGTTCGACGGCTCGGAGAAGCCCCTGTTCGCCATGAAGCAGGGCAACTGCATCGGCTATGTCTACGATCAGACCTTCCTGCAAGGCAAACTGCTGGAGGACGAGTGGAAGACGGACTACGACCTCCCGCTCAAGGGCGTTCTGCCATCGCCATGGATGATCGCCGTCGCGCTCGACAACGCCAGTCTTCAGAAGATGCTCGAAGACACAACAAAGGACTGGATGAAGACCGGCTTCATCGTGGCAGCAGAAAAGAAGTGGGGCATTACGCCGACCGAGTATTCGCTCTCCATGCACGAGCAGTTCAAGGACAAATAGACCGGTGAAGCGCAGCGCCGGATTCGTCTGGCGCTCTGCTCCACGTCGAGCCCATGCACTGATACGAGGCATCGCCTCAACAGCTCGGTGTCGCGCAACATGCAAGCAATCGGCAACTGGTTTCAGCACCTCTATGAGACAACGGGGCTGAATTTCTCAGTCTTCTACGACGCCTACGATTGGGACCGCTATTTCGCCGGGCTCAAGATGACGCTGCTTCTCAGCGTCACGACCATCCTTCTGAGCCTCATCATCGGCGGTCTCGGCGCCTTGGCGCAGGGCAGTCCGTCCAGATTGGTGCGGCTGGGCGTCAATGCTTTCGTCGTGGTGTTCCGCAACACGCCGCCGCTGGTCCAGATTTTCTTCTTCTATTTCGGCCTCGGCACCATGCTTCCGGCCGTCGAAACGGCGGGCATGCGCGTCCCGCTGCTGAGCAACGTCCAGTGGGCGATCATTTCGCTGTCGCTGTTTGCGGCCGCCTTCAATATCGAAATCTTTCGTTCCGGTATTGAGGCCGTGCCGCGGACGACATTGGAAGCCGCGGAGGCGCTCGGTTACACGCGCTTCAAGGCCTACATTCACATCGTCCTTCCGCTGGCCGTTCGCGTCTGCCTCCCCGCGCTGAACAACAACCTCGTCAATTTGCTCAAGACGACCACGCTGGCCTACGCGATCGCGGTTCCCGAAACGCTGTACGCGGTCAAGCAGATCTGGTCGGAATCGCAGAACGTCTTCGAGATGATGGTCGTCCTGCTGGCGACCTACGGCATTCTTGTCGGCATTCTCGTCTGGTTGATGCATCGCTGGGAGCGGGCGATGCGCATTCCCGGATATGCACGATGACGAGCGACGAGCCCGGGCACCGGCTTGCTATCCTTCTGCCGTATCGCCTCACGCCGACGCGATTTTCGTTTCGGATCAGCCCGCTGTCGGCAGCGATCCTCTGTTTCTGCGCCATCATGGCCGCATCCACCGCATGGGCGCAGAGCGGACCGACCATGCTGTCGCCGCTCCAGGTCATCCTGAAATGGTCCCCCCTGCTCTTGCGAGGATTCGCCTTCAACATCCTGATCTCGCTGCTGGCCATGTTGCTGGGGACCATCGCCGGGCTTGGCTTGGGTCTGGGCCTGTTGTCGGAGTTCCGCCCTCTCGCCGCCGTGAGCTGGCTCCTCACCCAGTTCTTCCGCAACGCGCCCTGGCTTGTGCTGCTATTCTTCGTGATGTTTCTGGTGCCGTTCCAGGTCACCCTGTTCAAGACGACCATCCCCTTGCCGGACTGGATCAAGGCGACGGTCGGCTTCGCCCTGCCCGTCATGGCCAATGTCGCCGAGGTCGTGCGCGGCGCCGTCCGCTCCATTCCGTCGACGCAATGGGAGGCCGCGGAATCGCTTTCGTTCACACGGCGCCAGACGATGTGGCTGATCATGCTGCCGCAATGCATCAAGCGAATGCTACCGCCCTGGATGAATGTCTATGCGCTCGTCGCGATGTCGACGGTCCTCGCATCGATCGTGGGTGTCTCGGAAATGCTGACGCTGACGGCGCAGGTGCACGCAGCCGAGGGCGGCAGGCCGGAACTGTTCGCGCCGCTCTACGGTTTCGCGCTGCTGTGCTTCTTTCTCTATTGTTATCCGATCAACCTCTGGACGGCTCGTCTCGAGCGTCGGTTCCGCGTGCGCTGAGGAGAAGAGCATGGCCACGAGCTGGACTCCGGATCAGCCCATCGTTCAATGCGTTGACGTCAGAAAATCATTCGGCGCGCTCGAGGTCCTGAAGGGCATCAGCCTCTCGGTCAAAAAGGGCGAGGTGATCTGCATCATCGGGCCTTCGGGATCGGGCAAGTCCACGCTGATCCGCTGTATCAATGCGCTTCAGCCGATCACCTCGGGCAGCATTCAAATCGAAGGCATCGAGGTCACTGATCCCCGGCTCGACAAGCTGGCGCTTCGCCGCAAGGTCGGGATGGTCTTTCAGCAGTATAATCTCTTCCCGCACAAGACGGCGCTTCAGAACGTGATGATGGCGCCGATCCATGTTCTCCGCCAGAAGCGCGACGAGGTCGAAGCGCGCGCCCGGGCGCTGCTCGCCAAGGTGCGGCTCGCAGGCAAGGAGGACAGCTATCCCGGTGAACTCTCAGGTGGTCAGCAGCAGCGCGTGGCGATTGCCCGCTCACTGGCGATGCGGCCGGACATCATGCTGTTCGACGAAGTGACCGCCGCGCTCGACCCGGAAACGGTCAAGGAGGTTCTGGTCACCATCCGGGAACTGGCCGAGGACGGGATGACCTGCATCCTCGTCACCCACGAAATGAACTTCGCGCGCGAAGTCGCCGACCACGTCTACTTCACCGACCGCGGCGTGATCGTCGAGCACGGGCCGCCGGACATCTTGTTCACGGCGGCCAAGGATGAGCGCACGCAGCGGTTCCTGTCACAGGTGCTCTGATCTCGCCGCCCGCTCCCGTCCGCGGCCGGATGCCTACTTTCCCGCGGCCTTGCGGAGCGCTTCGTTGATGCGGTCCTGCCAGCCGGGCCCGCCCTCCTGGAAGAACTCCAGCACGTCCTGGTCGATCCGCAGCGTGACCTGCTCCTTGATCCCCGGTGCCACGTTCTGCTTCGGCGGCGGCGCGGCGACCTTGGCCGTCACCTTCTTGAACGCCGCCTCGGCCTCCGACCGCGCATCGCCCAACGTGCGCGGCCGTCTCGGTTGATCCGCCATCTCTCAGATTCCCTCAAACAAAGCCGTCGAAAGATACCGCTCCGAGAAGGACGGCACTATAGCCAGGATGGTTTTTCCCGCGGCTTCTGGCCGCTTGCCGATCTCGAGCGCAGCCGCAATCGCTGCACCGGACGAGATGCCGCCCGGGATCCCCTCATGCCGCGCCAACGCCCGCGAGGTCTCGATCGCGGCGGTCGAGTTGATTTTGACGATTTCATCGATGACGGAGCGGTCGAGAATATCAGGCACGAAGCCTGCGCCGATGCCCTGGATCTTGTGCGGCGTGTGCTGGCCGCCCGACAGCACCGGGCTCTCCTCGGGCTCGACTGCGACCACGCGCAAGGACGGCTTGCGCGGCTTCAGGACCTGACCGACACCTGTGATGGTGCCACCGGTGCCGACGCCGGCGACGAAGAAGTCGATATTGCCGGCAGTGTCGTTCCAGATCTCCTCCGCCGTGGTGCGACGGTGCACCTCGGGATTGGCGAGGTTCTTGAACTGCTGCGGCATCACCGAGTTCGGCGTCGTCTTCAGAAGTTCTTCGGCCGCCGCGATCGCGCCCTTCATGCCTTGCGCGGCCGGCGTCAGCACCAGCTCGGCACCAAGGAAGGCCAACATCTTGCGTCGCTCGATCGACATGGACTCCGGCATCACCAGCTTCAGCCTGTAGCCGCGCGAGGCGGCGACGAAGGCGAGCGCGATGCCGGTATTGCCGGAGGTCGGCTCGATCAGCACCGTGTCGGGCTTGATGATGCCGGCCTTTTCCATGGCGATGATCATGGCCGCGCCGATGCGGTCCTTCACACTCGCCGCCGGATTGAAATATTCGAGCTTGGCCAGAATGGTCGCATTGACGCCGTGCATGCCCGGCAGCCGGCGCAGACGCACGATCGGCGTATCGCCGAAGGCCTCGACGATCGAGTCATAGATCCGGCCGCGGCCGGGTTGGTGTCCCGTCTTGGACGATGCGTCCATGATCAACTCCCTGTTACGACGATTCGTGGCGTTTCCCGTGCGTCTGGATCGCATGATCGTCAACGTCCGTGCAATCACAATAGCAACCCGCGCGACCGACTTCCATCGGCGGGCCAGATTTCACATTCGCACGGATACTCAATCGGTTGCAGACATTTTCAGGTGTCACTCAAGGACCTCGGAGGCAGTATGCGCGCCGTGTGCTGACCACTGGCTTCGAGACAATTGCAATGAATGCCCATCTTGAAATGACTGCATCCTGGATGCGCCCGCTGGCGATCGCTTTTGCTATCGCCGCCTCCGTCGTCCTCCCTGCCCGTGCAGCCGAGCTTGTGCAACCGAGGCAGCTCGTCATCGATGCGAGTCTGCCCGAGGCGCGGCGCGAAGCGCAAATCCTCGCAGCCCGGCGCTATGACTCGTTCTGGAATACCGGCGAAGAGCAATTCGCGACCGACGCGCTCGCGCCCGATTTCATGGACCGCACCTTGCCGCCCGGACGGGCCCAGGGGGTTGCAGGTCCCCTTGCCGCTTCGAAGTTCGTCCGCACGGCCATTCCCGATCTCACCTGCGAGATCGAGCAGATGATCGTGGCCGGAGATCGCGTGGTCACTCATTTGCACTTCCGTGGGCACTTCACGGGGCGCTTTAGGGAAGCCCAGGGCAACGGCGAAGCGATCGACTTCATCGCGACCGACATCTACCGCATCGCCAACGGCCGTATCGCCGAGAACTGGCATCTCGAAGACAATCTCACCTTGCTGCAGCAGCTCGGCCTCGTTGCGAAATGAATATCTGAGGAGCGTCGCATGTGGAAAACCCTGGCAGTTGCCCTGCCGCTCGCCGTCGTCGCATACGCAGGCGGCGCCAGGTTCGGCAGCCAACCCGCGCATATGGCATCGCAAATGCTGATGTCCGAGCTGTGCGGCGACGAGGCGCCATTCATGGTTGAAAATCAGGCCGCGATGCATCGGATGATGAGCGACATGGATATTGCTCCATCCGGTGATGTCGATCGTGACTTCTCAGCCATGATGATTCCGCACCATCGCGGTGCGATTGCGATGGCGCAGGCCGAATTGCGCTACGGCCGAAACGAATCCCTGCGGCGCATCGCCCAGGAAATCATTGTCGATCAGCAGCAAGAGATCGCCGTCATGCGCCTGGCGCTTGATCAGCCGTCGCCGCCGACTACGGCCACGGCGGCCTTGGTGCGGAAATAAGAGGGAGACCATGTCATGAAGCGAATTTTCGCGCTCGCAACGTCGCTTTGCCTGTCGAGTCTCTCTGCGACGTCGGGCTGGAGCGGACAGGCGCCGGGGCCCTCCGCCGCGGCCGACATTCCGGTCAGCCATCATGACCGGGTCTATGCGGCCGAGCAATTCTCCAACACCGTCTCGGTGACCGATCCCGCCGACAACAAGCTGCTCGGCGTCATCCGGCTGGGCGCGCCGTCGCCGCAAAACTTCAGTCCGCTCTACCGGGGACAGCTGCTGGTGCATGGCATGGGATTTTCACCCGACCATCGCACGCTGGCGGTGGTCTCGATCGGCTCCAACTCGGTCACGTTCATCGACACTGCGACCAACATGGTCAAGCACACGACCTATGTCGGCCGCTCTCCGCATGAAGCCTTCTTCACGCCCGACGGCAAGGAAGTCTGGGTGACCGTACGCGGCGAGAACTACGTGGCCGTGCTCGATCCCGTCAGCTTTGAAGAGAAGACGCGGATCGTGGTGGCAAATGGACCGGGGATGCAGATCTTCTCGCCCGACGGCAAATACGGCTATGTCTGCTCGTCGTTCAATCCGGAGATCGCCGTCATCTCCGTTGCCGATCATGCCATCGTCGGCAAGGTCGCGCAGGCGAGCCCGTTCTGTCCCGATCTCGCAGCGACGCCTGATGGAGCACAAGTCTGGTTCACGCTGAAGGATACCGGCAAGGCGCAAGTCTTCGACGCCCGGCCTCCCTTCAACCTGCTCAAGACGCTGGACACCGGCCCGATCACCAACCACGTCAACATCGTCCGTAACGCGAATGGGCAGTTCGCCTACATCACCGTTGGCGGCCTGAACGAGATCCAGGTCTACCGCACCGACGACTTCACCAAGGTCGCAACCATTCCGGTCGGCAAGCTGCCTCACGGCATCTGGCCATCGGGTGATGGTTCACGGGTCTATGTCGGATTGGAGAATGACGACCAGCTCGCCGCGATCGACACGCTCTCGAACAGCGTCATTGCCAATATCCCGATCGGCCAGGCGCCCCAGGCCGTCGCCTACGTGCCCGGTGCAGTGCCGACGGCGCGCGAGTCCGGCAATGGTGCCATGAGCGTCATGGACGACGCCGCCAGTCCCGAAGCCACCAATCTGCAGCAGCTCGGCATTGCCGGACAAGTTGCGCATTTCGCCATGGCCGCGGTCGGTCAAGCCTCAGAGCATCCGAAGGCGCTGACCAGTGTCAGCCTGTTTGACCAGGGCCTGTCCCAGGTGTTGCAGGCGGCAGCGACGGGTCTCGAACCGAAGCACGCCTATGTGCTGGCACTCGCCACGCATCCCGACGGCAGCGGCAAGCTCGAACCTCTGGCAGGCTTCATGACCAACCCGGCCGGATCGGCCATCGTGAACGCGCTGGGTCCGATCCGTCAGATTGTACAGAGCGACACTCAAGATGCGCGTCGCTATCTTGTGATCGCGCCGGGCTCCATGACCGAATTTGGAAAACCGGTGCAGGTCCAGGCGCCCTGAGCTGCGTGAGATGACATCCCGTCAACAGAATGTCATCTAACCTATCGCAATGCACACGGTTGTTTGCATTGCGATAGAGGCGGAGCCAAACCAGAGAAGGTATCGAAGCAGAAGCAATTACGAAAAATCAACGCATTCGTGTTGCGACCTCGTCAACTGATTCTGCTTATGTTAGACTTAGGTCTCAAAGCAGGGGTTAAGCAGGGAGGTCACCACGATGTCAGCAATCGCTGAAGTGTTGTCGACCGTCGCGCCGAGGCGTGATCCGCGTTGTAGCGAGTTGCCAACCTGTCCCGTGTGTGCCGACTCCATGGTCGCCGCCGAAGCGTCCGCCTACGTCTCAGACCACATGATCAGCTATCTCTGGACCTGCGACACTTGCGGCTACGGCTTCGTCACCAAGCACGCCGTCAAGCAGCGGCTGGTGTGCAACTAGCCCAATCGCTCTAGCGCGGGGCGATGTCGCCCCTCGCCCAGTCCTCGCGCGTACGCTGATAAAACTCATCGAACGTTCCGTGTGCGATCGCGTCCCTGATGCCCTGCATCAGGAACTGGTAGTAAGCGATATTGATTTCAGACAGCAGCATCGCCCCCAGCGTCTCGCCGGCCTTGACGAGATGATGCAGGTAAGCGCGCGCGTAGTTGCGCGCGGATGGCCATGAGCTCTCCTCATCAAGCGGGCGCGGATCGTCGGCGTGGCGCGCGTTGCGCAGATTGACCTGGCCGAAACGCGTGAAGGCGACGCCGTGGCGGCCATTTCGCGTCGGCATCACGCAATCGAACATGTCGACGCCGCGCTTCACCGCCTCCAGAATGTCGTCGGGCGTGCCGACGCCCATCAGATAACGCGGTCGGTCGGTCGGCAGTGCCGGCGCGGTCTCGTCGATCATGGCCAGCATCACCGCCTGCGGCTCGCCGACGGCAAGGCCGCCGATCGCATAGCCATGAAAGCCGATCTCGACGAGGCCTTGCGCGCTGGCATGGCGCAGCTGAGGAATGTCGCCGCCCTGCACGATGCCGAACAGCATGTAGCCGTCGGGCGCACTCTCGAAAGCCCGCTTGCTTCGCTCGGCCCAGCGCAGCGACAGACGCATCGCGCGGTCGATGTCGTCGCGCTCCGCCGGCAGCCGCACGCATTCGTCCATCTGCATCGCGATGTCGGAGCCGAGCAGGCGCTGCACCTCGATCGAGCGTTCCGGCGACAGCTCGATCTTGGCGCCGTCGATATGCGAGCGGAACGTGACGGCGTGCTCGCTGATCTTGCGCAGATCCGACAGCGACATCACCTGGAAGCCGCCGGAATCCGTCAGCATCGGCCCGTTCCAGCCGGTAAATCTCTGCAGGCCACCGAGGCCGTTGATGCGCTCCGCGCCGGGACGCAACATCAGATGATAGGTGTTGCCGAGCACGATATCGGCGCCTGCATCGCGCACCTCGCGCCAGTGCATGCCCTTCATGGCACCGGCCGTGCCGACCGGCATGAAGGCCGGGGTCCGCACCACGCCATGGGGCGTGGTCAGGCGGCCGGTGCGCGCCGAGCCATCGGTGGCAAGCAATTCGAAATGATTGGGTAGAGGACTCATGGCGCCGCTTATTGCGTGTCGGGCCTGGCCAATCAACCCGCCCGGACCACGATGCCCCAGACTGGGACACTGCTGAAGCGGACGTGATGCCGGTCACGCTTGATAAATAAAACGATACAGTATAGTTTAATAGCGGGGCTGGACGAGACGCCGCGGCAAATTGCCGGCGGCCGTAGATGCGTGATCGTCAGCCACCGACCGATGCCCCTCCCCAATTGCTCGACCGATACGTCCAGCCTCCCCGATGGCTGGACAATGCGAACCGGCGCCCGCCTGCTCACGTCGCTGGTCCTGATGTGCAGCCTGGCGCTCACCGCCTGCACCTCGCTCCCCCGCACGCCCTATACGGCGGCCGAGGCGAGCGCCTCGCGCGTGCTCGATATCGACGGCCTGCGGCGCTATGCCGACGAGCCCATCACGAAGTTCAGCTTCGAGCAGGACAAGGCGGCCGGGAGCAGAACCTATCTGGCGCTCTCCGGCGGCGGTGCCGATGGCGCCTACGGCGTCGGCGTGCTGAACGGCTGGACCGCAGCGCGTAACCGCCCGACCTTCACTGTTGTCTCGGGCGTGAGCACCGGCGGCCTGATCGCGCCCTTTGCCTTCCTCGGATCGCAATATGACGACACGCTTCGGGAGCTCTACACCAGCGGCATCGCCGAGAGCCTGCTGAACGATCCCAGCATCATGCGCGTGCTGTTCGGCTCCGGCCTGTTCGGCAATACGCGGCTGCGCGAGCTGGTCGCGCGCTATGTCGGGCCTGAGATCATGGCACAGGTCGCCCGCGAGAACGCCAAGGGCCGACGGCTGCTGGTGGTCACCACCGATCTCGACACCCAGCGCACCGCGATCTGGGACATGGGCAAGATCGCCGCGGTCCGCACGCCCGAGGCGCTGAAACTGTTTCGCGACGTGATGGCGGCCTCGGCCAGCATTCCGCTGGTGTTTCCGCCGATCCTGATCGAGGCCGAAGGCCAGGGCCGCAAGTTTCAGGAGATGCATGTCGATGGCGGCGTAACGGCGCCCGTGCTGACCTTGCCGGAGGCCCTGCTGTTCCAGGGGCGCCTGCCGGGCAACGCGAAGATGGACATCTACATCCTCGTCAACAAGAAGATCGAACGCAATTTCGAGCTCGTCGCCAACAGCACGATCGATGTCGCCTCACGCAGCCTGTCCTCGATCACGCAATCGCAGACGCGCTCGATCATCTTCTCGACCTATGATTTCGCCCAGCGTAACCACCTCGGCTTCCATCTCTCCTACATCGAGCGCGATTATCCGGCGCCGCCGTCCGAAGGCTTCGACACCGGCTATATGCGGGCGCTCTACCAATACGGATACGAGAAAGCGGCCGGTGGCCAGGCCTGGACCTCGCGGATGCCGTGACGTCCGCCTCGTGGAACAGGGCTCGTGGCGAGGTCGTTGACGACGCGGCCAATTCGGCCGGATTCGACGCCCCGGTTGCTGCGCGTTATAGAGCAATGACCATCGGCACGATCGCGCAGGAATCATTGGGCATGGGATTGGCTGCGACCAGGACAAGAACGGCTGCACCACGCCGCGAGGCCTCGAAATCGCGTGGCGGCCGGCCGACCAAGAGTGCAGCGATCGAGCGCGACCAGCGCCTGATCGAGGTTGCCACCCGCCTGTTCCTCGATCGCGGTTTCGATGCGACCTCGCTCGACGCGGTGGCGGAAGCAGCCCGCGTCAGCAAGCCCACCGTCTATTCCCGCTACGGCGACAAGCGCGGCCTGTTCGCCGCCGTGCTGAGGCGCGAGATCGCGCGCTGGCTTGCGCCGCTGTCGGCCGCCGCCGAGACGCAACTCGGCAACTCCTCCGACATCTCGGTCGAACAGCGGCTGATCGAGATCGGGCGCGAAATGCTCAATTTCACCTGCGGACCCGATGCCGTCGCCTTCAGTCGCATGATGACTTCGCAGGCCATCAATTTTCCCGACATCGCCAAGCTCGGCAAGGAAGAAGGCTGGCTGAAGGCCGTCGCCACCACCGCGCGCTTCTTCGACCATCTGGTGACGCAAGGCGCGCTCGATGTCGACGACACCACGATCGCGGCTGAAGTGTTCCTCGACGTCGTCGTCGGCCACACCCACCGCATGGCGACGTTCGGCACGCCGATGGAACTCAAGGCGGCCGAGAAGCGGATGCGCGCGGCGATCAAGCTGTTCCTGGCCGGCGCGATCGGTCCCGCAGACCGCATCCAGGGCGCCCCAAAAGCCGCCCAACGGCGTCGTCCCTCCCGCTGACATTTCCGTGAGACCGGCGATTTGTCCCCTGCGGACGATGGCCTGTTCGTTGACCAAAATAAAACGATACGGTATGGTTTTGTTTATAGAGCGGTGCGGGCCCCTTTTTTCACCAGCCCCAAAAGAGGACCGAACCGCTTGGATCGCCGCGACGGGACAGCCCGTTGCGGCAATCAGCGGCCGGCCATTGCCCGTGGTCGGCCGCGACTTCTTTACGATTATCCGGCACACTTGCTGGTTCAAGGCTTGCCGGCCGAGGGTTCGACCATGAGCACGACAGGACGACGGGTGTACGGTTTGCTGGCGATTGCCCTGACGGGGCTGCTCGTCGCAGCGCCGGCCCGCGCGATCGTCTCGGCGGGCTCTACACCCACCGCTCTCCACGACGAGACAGATGGGGACGCCGCAGCGGACCGCCAGGCCGTCAGCCGCGAGATCGAACGTTTCCGCAGCTCGTCGATCTCGATCAGCCAGGCCATGGCGATTGCGGAAGCCCGACATGCCGGCGCCACGACCGCGGACATCAGCTTCGACGGCGGCTCGGGCGTACCGGTGTACCGGGTCAAGACCCTGCACAACGACCGGATCTGGCGGCACACCATCAACGCCGCGACCGGCGAGCTCATGGGCGGCGAAGCCGCCCTGCCCCTGACCGAACTGGACCACGACGATCGCAGCAATCTCGCAGCGCTCGGCATCATCAAGCATCGCCTGGCCGATGCGGTCCGCGTCGCCGAGCAGGCAGCGTCCGGCAAGGCCATCAGCGGCGGGCTGGTACGCGAACGTGGCCGGCTCAATTTCGCGATCGTCGTCATCAGCGGCGACGACCTCAAGGAGGTCATCCTCGAGCCACCGGGCGCCCGGGGCAAATAGCGCAGGCCACAATCCCGCCCGAAAGCCATTGACGGACGCAAGACTCTCCCGCATAAGTCGCCGCCATGTTCACGACCACCAAACGCACGACCAAAACCATCACGGCCTTCGGGGCCCGGGGAGGCGTGCGCGCATAGTCGTCGACTAAAACGCATCAGCTCTACCGAAGCCCCGCCCAAGATGGTCCGGGGCTTTTTTGTTGTCTAAATCTCAGCTCAATCGAAATGGAATGGAGGACACTGTGAGTAACGATCCCGTCGTCGCGATTGTCGGCGTCACCGGTGCGGTGGGCGCCGAATTCATCGCCACCATGGACAAGCGTGGTTTTCGCGTCGGCAAGCTCAAGGCGCTCGCCAGCGCCCGCTCCGCCGGCAAGACGGTATCGTTCCGCGGCCAGAACGTCGTCATCGAGGAGCTGACCGAGCGCGCCTTCGAGGGCGTCGACATCGCGCTGTTCTCCGCAGGCAGCGGCATCTCGAAGAAGTTCGCGCCGATCGCGGTCAAGGCCGGCGCCGTCGTCGTCGACAACTCCTCCGCCTTCCGGATGGACCCGAACGTGCCGCTGGTGATCCCCGAGGTGAACGGCAACCGGATCCGCGACCACAAGGGCATCATTGCCAACCCGAACTGCGCAGCGATCACCGCGCTGGTGCCGCTCTGGCCGATCCACCAGAAGAACCGTATCAAGCGCGTGATCATCTCGACCTACCAGGCCGCAAGCGGCGCCGGTGCCGCCGCGATGGACGAGCTCGTCGAATCCACGCGCGCCAATCTCAACGGGCAGGTCTATACGCCCAAGGTGATGCCGCATCCCTACGCCTTCAACCTCTTCAACCACAACACGGCGATCGACCCCGAGACCGGCTACAACGACGAAGAGACCAAGGTCATCAAGGAAACCCGCAAGATCTTCGAAGACGAGAAGATCGCCATCGGCGTCACCTGTGTCCGCGTGCCGGTGCTGCGCGCCCATTGCGAGGCCATCACCTTCGAATGCGAGAAGCCGATCACCGAAGACCAGGTCCGCGCCATCATGGCGCAAGCGCCCGGCGTGAAGGTCGTCGACGATCGCGTGAAGAACTACTTCCCGATGCCGATCGACGCTTCGGGCCAGGACGACGTCCTGGTCGGCCGCATCCGCAAGGACCTCAGCGATCCCTCCGGGCATTCGATCTCGATGTTCGTGGCGGCCGATCAGCTGCTCAAGGGCGCAGCGCTCAACGCAGTGCAGATCGCCGAGCTGTTGCCGCAGCGGGTGATGGCGTAACAGGTACCGGCAGGAACAGGTCTCGTAGGGTGGGCAAAGGCGCGCAAGCGCCGTGCCCACCAGTCTTCTCCGCATTCAAGAAAGACGTGGGCACGCTTCGCTTTGCCCACCCTACGGCACTGCGCGAAACAACAAACACGAATCCCCATACGAATAGAACCGATATCCGCTCGCAATGGCATGCGCGTAGGCCTGCTGCATCGTCTCCAGGCCCGCAAAGGCCGACACCAGCATGAACAGCGTCGACTTCGGCAGATGGAAATTCGTCATCAGGACATCGACGGCGCGGAAGCGATAGCCGGGCGTGATGAAGATCGAGGTCTCGGCCGTGAACGGCTGGATGGTGCCGTCTTCACGCGCTGCGCTTTCGAGCAGCCGCAGTGACGTCGTGCCGACGGCGACAACGCGTCCGCCGTTTTGTCGTGCGGCGTTGAGCCGCTGCGCGGTCTCGGCCGAGATCGTGCCCCACTCGGCGTGCATCTTGTGGCCGTCGGTGTCGTCGACCTTGACCGGCAGGAAGGTCCCTGCCCCGACATGCAGCGTGATGCGGTTGATGCCGACGCCACGCGCGCCGAGCGCCTGCTCCAGCTCCGGCGTAAAGTGGAGCCCCGCGGTGGGCGCGGCCACCGCGCCTTCATTGGCCGCGAACATGGTCTGGTAATCTGCGAGATCCTGATCGTCAGGCGTGCGTTTCGACGCGATATAGGGCGGCAGCGGCGGGCTGCCGAGATCGGCGATGGCCTGGTCGAGCGCCGGGCCGTGGAACGAGAATGACAGCGTCACCTCGCCTTCCGCACCCTTGGCCTCGACCTCGGCATCAAGATGGCCGAGCAGGCAGACCTTGCCTTCATTGCCGAAGCGGATGCGGTCGCCGGCAATCAGCTTCTTCGCGGGCTTCACCAGTGCCTGCCAGCGCGAACCGTCGAGGCGCTTGATCAGCGTCGCCTCGATCTTCGGCTCGGTTTCGCGACCAATGCGGCGCCCCTTGAGTTGCGCCGAAATCACCTTGGTGTCGTTGACGACGAGCTGGTCGCCCGGCTTCAGCCATTGCGGCAGATCGGCGATGGTCTGGTCGCGCAGCGCACCGTTCTCGACCACCAGCATCCTGGCGGAGTGGCGCGGGCTTGCCGGGCGCAACGCGATGCGCTCGGGCGGCAGTTCGAAATCGAAGAGGTCGGTGCGCATTCGTCCTGCCTGGCGCAACAGAGCCAGACCCTCATGGTGAGGAGGCGCGTTAGCGCCGTCTCGAACCATGAAGGCCGAGCTGCAGCGGCGGGGCCATCATCCTTCGAGACGCACGTTCCGCGCTCCTCAGGATGAGGGGCGAGCCCTTACTCCTTGTCGGCGGCCATCCGCGCCTTGACGATCTTGTCCGGGTTCTGCACCGGCTCGCCGCGCTTGATCTTGTCGACGTTCTCCATGCCCTCGGTGACCTTGCCCCACACCGTGTACTGGTTGTCGAGGAAGCGGGCGTCGTCGAAGCAGATGAAGAACTGGCTATCGCCGGAATCGGGGCTGGCGGCGCGCGCCATCGAGGTGGTGCCGCGCACATGCGGCTCCTTGTTGAACTCGGCCTTCAGCTTCTTGCCGGAGCCGCCGGTGCCGGTGCCGTGCGGGCAGCCGGTCTGCGCCATGAAGCCGTCGATCACGCGATGGAACACGATGCCGTCGTAGAAGCCTTCGCGGACCAGCTCCTTGATGCGCGCGACATGGCCGGGCGCGAGGTCGGGCCGCATCTCGATGGTGACGGGGCCCTGCGTGGTCTCGAGGATCAATGTGTTTTCGGTGGCGCTCATGCTCGTCTCTCTTGCGTTAGGGGTGGAGTCTTGTCAGGTGACGTTCTGCGGTTACGGAACTGGATCGCGAATGGACGTCCCGCGGCGGCGCCGGCCATTGCATCGGTAAATGGCATCGGCGTGCAGCGCTGCAACGCCTCCATCACCGCGATCCGGTATTGCAGCCGGTCACTGTCGGAGGCCTCCGCGGATTCATAGGTAATCCTCGGATGGCCCAGAATGTTTCCGGCCCGGTTAAAGCTCACGACGACGGTGATGTCGATAGGGCGAGCCTTGGCCGGCGGCGGCGGCTTCCAGCAGGTCCGCAAGTGCTGGAAGAGGTCCTGGATGGTGTTGACCGGCGCGTCCTCTGCAGCCGCGCCGGTGATGCCGAACAGCAGCACGGCTGCAGCGAACAGGAGCCTGTCGCCGCGGCGCGCCATAAGCCCTCCTACTTGATGTCGGAGGCGACCTGCACCTTCACCATCTTGTCGGGATCGGTGACGGTGCCGCCGGGCGAGCCGGCCGGTGCCTTCTTCAGCTTGTCGACCACGTCCATGCCCTGCACGACCTCGCCGACCACGGTGTACTGGCCATCGAGGCTGCCGCCGTCGGCGAACATGATGAAGAACTGCGAGTTGGCGGTATCGACGCTGTCGCCGCGCCGGGCCATGCCGACGATGCCGCGGGCGAAATGGACCTTGGAGAATTCCTGCTTCAGGTTCGGATATTTGGAGCCGCCGGTGCCGTTGCCGTTCTGGCCGTCGCCGGTCTGGGCCATGAAGCCGTCCATCACGCGGTGGAACGGAACGTTGTTGTAAAAGCCCTCGCGCGCGAGCTGCTTGAGGCGCTCAGCGTGCTGCGGCGCAAGGTCGGTCCGGAGCTTGATGACGATGCGGCCCTTGGTGGTATCGATGACAAGCGCATTGGCCTTGTCGAGATTGGCCGGCAGTTGCTGCGCCGTCGCCGGGACTGCGCCAATCAGCGCGACGAACATCGTGGCAAGAATTGCGAGACGACGGATCATGGACACTCCGGATCAGGTGAGATGAAAAAGCGCGCCGTTATGCGGCGAATTTTGCCTTGAGCTGGGATGCAACGAGCGGCGGGACGAAGGTCGAGACGTCTCCGCCCATGGCGGCGATCTGGCGCACCAATGTGCCGGTAATCGGGCGGACCAAAGGGGACGCCGGCAGGAAGACGGTTTGCACGTCGGGCGCCATGGCGCCGTTCATGCCGGCGAGTTGCATCTCGTAGTCGAGGTCGGTGCCGTCACGCAGGCCCCGAATCATGATGGTCGCACCGAATTTGCGCGCTGCGGTGACTGCGAGATCGTCATAGGTCACGGCCTCGAGCGTACAGCCGGCCTGGGCCGCTATCGGCCCGCAGACGTCGTGGAGCATCTTGAGCCGCTCCTCGGTCGAGAACAGCGGCTTCTTGCCGGGATGGACCCCGATCGCGACCACCAGCCGGTCGCACAGCGGGACACTGTTCCGGACCACGTCCAGATGGCCGTTGGTGATGGGGTCGAAGGAACCCGGATAAAAGGCGATGCGCGGCATGGCCACGTCCTACCGCGCCCGGCCCGGCCCGGCAAGCCGGACAGGTTCCTTGCCCGTTTCCTGTCGGTTTCCTGCCGATTTTTCCGCCAATCCCCGTCGGAAGGCGCCGGATTGTTTCGTCCTCGGGGTGTCCACGAAACAAAACCGCGCACGAACGAAACCATTTCCGGCGTCGGTGAAGACGTCCGGAAACTGGTCATGGTTACTAATCCAGCCAACGAATGACGGGCCGCAAACAAGGCGCAGCGGCCGCATCACAGGGGACCGTCGATGATCAAGGCTCTTTCAGCGATCGCTATTGCTGCGTGTGTTGCTACCGCCCTCACCCTCCTGCCCGGTTTTGCTCCCACCGTTGAAGCGAGCGTCCCGCAGCCGCTGGCCAAGGCCGACCGGCTCGACATCAAGACCATCGGCAGGGAGTGCTCGGAGCGCGCCTGGCCGAATTTCGAGGCGTCCTGCCTGCGCCGCGCCGGCACCAAGGCTGACGTTCGTGTCGCCCGCCTGGTGACGGCAGACCGGACCCCGTAGGCTGTCTGTCAGCTCGGCGTCATAAACCTCGCGATAAACACCATGGATATTTGCGGCGTCTCGTCGCAGACTGTGTGACGCTCGCGCCCCTCGGAATGGCCCGACGGGCGCGGTCCCATTGAGGGGTCGCATTTGTCCAGTACGCCCGCAGTCGCTTCCGGCCATCATCCCGACCCTCTGCCGCTTGCCATGACCATGGGCGCCCTCGGGGTGGTCTATGGCGATATCGGCACCAGCCCCCTCTACGCCCTGAAAGAAGCCGCCAAGGCGGCCGCGCATGGCGGCACAGTGACCCCCGAGGCTGTCCTGGGCGTTGCCTCGCTGATCCTGTGGGCGCTGCTGCTGATCATCTCGCTGAAATATGCGCTGCTGATCTTGCGCGCGGATAACCGCGGCGAAGGCGGCATCGTCGCGTTGCTGGCGCTGCTGCATGCTCGTCACGCCCAGCCAGGCACCTGGCGCGCCCATCTCCTGGTGGTCGGCCTGATCGGCGCTGCGTTGCTCTATGGCGACGGCGCGATCACGCCGGCGATCTCGGTGCTCTCGGCCATCGAAGGCCTCAAGGTCGACGCCCCCTCGCTCGCGCCGGCGGTGGTGCCGATCACCATCGTCATCCTGGTCGGCCTGTTCATGATGCAAAAGCAGGGCACCGGCTTCATCGGCCGCATCTTCGGACCGGTGATGCTGGCCTGGTTCTTCGTGCTCGCCGCGCTCGGCATCCACGGCATCGTCAAGGCGCCGGCAGTGCTGGCGGCACTGAGCCCGCTCTACGCCTTCGAGTTCCTGATCCACCAGGATTTCCACGTCTCCTTCGCGATCCTCGGTGCCGCTTTCCTCGCCGTGACCGGCGGTGAGGCGATGTATGCCGACATGGGGCATTTCGGGCGCCTGCCGATCCGGCTTGCGTGGTTCGCGATCTGCCTGCCGGCGCTGGTGCTGAATTATTTCGGCCAGGCCGCGCTCCTGATCACCGATCCCGGCATGATCGAGAATCCGTTCTTCCAGCTCTGCCCGGACTTCCTGCATTACGGGCTGGTCGCATTCTCGGCCGTTGCGACTGTGATCGCCTCGCAGGCGATCATCTCCGGCGTGTTCTCGCTGACCCAGCAGTCGATCCAGCTCGGCTTCCTGCCGCGCATGCAGATCCGCCACACCACCAGCGATGCGATCGGCCAGATCTACGTGCCACTGGTGAACTGGCTGCTCGCCGCCGCAACGCTCGGCGCGGTGGTCAGCTTCGGCACGTCGGACGCGCTGGCCGGCGCCTACGGTATCGCGGTCTCGCTGCTGATGGCGATCACCACCCTGCTCGCAGCACTGGTTGCGATCCAGTGGGGCTATTCGCCGTTGCTCGTCGTGGCCGTGAACGGCTTCTTCTTCGTGATCGACGTGATCTTCTTCTCGGCCAATTCGATCAAGCTGTTCGAGGGCGGCTGGTTTCCGCTGCTGCTCGCCGCCTTCGTCGCCTTCCTGATGCTGACCTGGCGCAGTGGCGTGAAACTGGTCGAAGCTGCGCGCGGAAAACTGCGCCAGCCCGAGGAAGACCTGATCGAGACCGCGGTCAACAAATGCAGCGCACGTCTCCCCGGCACCGCCGTGTTCCTGGCATCGGCGGCGAAAGGCGTGCCGCTGGCGCTGACGCAGTTCGTCAAGCACAACCACGTGCTGCATGAGCGCATCATCCTCGTCACCGTGCTGATCGAAGAGGTGCCGCACGTCCCCGACGAAGCGCGCGCCGAGGTGATCGAGATCATCGCCGGCATCACCCGCGTCGTGCTGCATTACGGCTTCATGCAGAACCCGACGATCTATGAGGGCCTGACGCTCGCCTGCCGCCAGGGCAAGCTGCCCGGCATCGACCTCTCCGACATCACCTATTATGTCGGCCGCGAGACCATCATTCCGAGCGAGGACATTCCGGGCATGTGGGTCTGGCGCGAAGGCCTGTTCGCCTTCCTCCAGCGCAACGCCGAGCGCTCAGCGGCGTTCTTCGGCGTGCCGACCAAGCAGGTCGTGGAGTTCGGCACGGAGCTGGAGATTTAGCGAAGTTCGTAGCCCGGATCGCTCCATCCGGACCACGGAGCCGCGCATTACTCTCCGTTCGGCTCCCCGTTCGCCCCGTTGCCGTTCTCGGCCTCTTCCGTGATGTGCTCGACCGAGACGACGTGCTCGTCCTCGGCGGTGTCGAACACGATCACGCCTTGCGTCGACCGGCCGGCGACGCGGATGCCTTCGACCGGGCAGCGGATCAGCTGGCCTTTGTCCGTCACCAGCATGATCTGGTCGGCGTCTTCCACCGGGAACGAGGCCACCAGGTTGCCGTTGCGGTTGTTCACGCTCATGGCGACGATGCCTTTGCCGCCGCGGCCCGTGGTCCGGTACTCGTAGGATGAGGTCCGCTTGCCGTAGCCGTTGATGGAGACGGTCAGCACGACCTGCTCGGCCGCCGACATCTCGGCATAGCGCTCCTGCGGCAGCTGGAAGCTGCCCGACGTCTCCTCCGCCTCGGCATCCGCGGGGGCTTCCTCGCTTGCGGCCTCGCCGGCGACCGCGCGGCGCATCTTCAAATAGGCCGAGCGCTCGTCGGAAGTGGTCTCGACATGGCGCAGGATCGCCAGCGAGATCACCTTGTCGCCCTCGCCAAGCGCGATGCCGCGCACGCCCATCGAGGTGCGCCCGGTGAACACGCGCACGTCGGGGACCGGGAAGCGGATGCACTGGCCGCCGGCGCCGGTCAGCAGCACGTCGTCACGCTCGGTACAGATCTGCACGTCGACGATCGCTTCGCCCTCATCGAGCTTCATGGCGATGATGCCGGAGCGGCGGACGTCGACGAAGTCGGACAGCTTGTTGCGCCGGACGTTGCCGCCTGTCGTGGCGAACATCACGTCGAGCTGGCCCCAGGTCGATTCATCCTCGGGCAGCGGCATGATGGTGGTGATGCGCTCGCCCTGCTCCAGCGGCAGGATGTTGATCATCGCCTTGCCGCGCGCGTTCGGCGCGGCCATCGGCAGGCGCCAGACCTTTTCCTTGTAGACCTGGCCGCGGGACGAGAAGAACAGCACCGGAGTATGCGTCGATGCGACAAAGAGCCGGCTGACGAAATCCTCGTCGCGGGTCTGCATGCCGGAGCGGCCTTTGCCGCCGCGGCGCTGCGCGCGATAGGCCGACAGCGGCACGCGCTTGACATAACCCGCGTGCGAGACGGTGACGACCATGTCCTCGCGCTGGATCAGGTCCTCGTCCTCGACCTCGCCTTCCTGCTCCATGATCAACGTCTTGCGCGGGGTGGCGAACTCGGCCTTCACCTCGGCGAGCTCGGTCTTGATGATGGTCAGCACGCGCTCGCGCGAGCGCAGAATGTCGAGATAATCGGCGATCTCGCCGGCAAGCTTGTCGAGCTCATCGCGGATTTCGTCACGGCCGAGTGCGGTAAGCCGTTGAAGCCGCAGGTCCAGAATGGCCCTCGCCTGTTCCATCGACAGCCGGATCGTCCCATCCTCGCTGATGCGGTGGCGGGGATCGTCGATCAGCGTCAGCATGTCCTCGACATCGCGGGCCGGCCAGTCGCGCGACATCAGGGTGTCGCGCGCGGTGGTCGGGTCAGGCGAGGTCCGGATAACGCGGATCATCTCGTCGATATTGGCGACTGCGATGGCGAGACCGACCAGGATGTGCGCGCGATCGCGCGCCTTGGCGAGCAGGTACTTGGTGCGGCGAGTGACGACCCGCTCGCGGAAGTCGACGAAGATGGCCAGCAGGTCCTTCAGATGCATGATCCGCGGACGGCCGCTGTCGAGCGCCACCATGTTGACGCCGAAGCTCGTCTGCAGCGGCGTGAATCTGTACAGCTGGTTCAGCACCACATCCGGCACGGCGTCGCGCTTCAATTCGATGACGACGCGGTAGCCATCGCGGTCGGATTCATCGCGCAGGTCGCCGATGCCTTCGATCTTCTTTTCCTTGACCAGCTCGGCGATGCGCTCGACCATCGTCGCCTTGTTTACCTGGTAGGGAATCTCCGTGACGATGAGCGCCTCTCGCTCCTTGCGGATGGTCTCGATGGCGACCTTGCCACGCATGACGATCGAGCCGCGGCCAAGGTGGTAGGCCGAGCGGATACCCTGCCGTCCGAGGATGACGCCGCCGGTCGGGAAATCCGGTCCCGGCACGATGTTGATGAGCTCGTCGATGGTCAGCGCGGGGTTGTCGATCAGCGCGACGCAGGCGTCGATGACCTCGCCAAGATTATGCGGCGGGATGTTGGTCGCCATGCCGACCGCGATGCCGCCGGCGCCGTTAACGAGCAGGTTCGGGAACTTGGCCGGAAGGACCGACGGCTCGGTCTCGTTGTTGTCGTAGTTCGGCTGGAAGTCGACGGTGTCCTTGTCGATGTCGGCCAGCAGGGCCAGCGCCGCCTTCGTCAGCCGCGCTTCGGTGTAACGATAGGCGGCCGGGGGATCGCCATCGACCGAGCCGAAATTGCCCTGACCGTCGATCAGCGGCACGCGCATCGAGAAGTCCTGCGCCATGCGGACCATGGCGTCGTAAATCGACTGGTCGCCGTGCGGGTGATACTTACCGATGACGTCACCGACCACGCGGGCGGACTTGACGTACTTCTTGTCCGGCGTGTGCCCCTGCTCGTTCATCGAGTACAGGATGCGGCGATGCACCGGCTTCAGACCGTCGCGGGCATCTGGCAACGCACGCGCCACGATCACGCTCATGGCGTAGTCGAGATAGGACTTCTTCATCTCCTCGAAGATGGAGACGGGGCGAATATCCGAGGGTTGCGCCGGCTGGTCGCCGGGCTTGTTGTCGTCGTCAGCCAAGGGGGAATCCGGTGAAATTTTATCTGGGAATCATATAGCGCATCGACGCCCTGATAACCACCCTTGGGGGCTTCCGGGAAGCGCTTTTTCCGACTGTTTTTCCAGAGACTTACGCCACTCCTGCCACCGTCTCGGGCGGGGTCCGAAGGAGCGCCCTGGAACCGTCCCTTACGCCCCGAAAAACACGCTGTGCATGATGCGTCCGGGCAGCAGTGTGAACAGGCCCGCCACCACCAGCGCGCCGGTAAAAAGGAAGATCATGGTCCACCGATGCGCGGCGACGCGATGCGTGTGGGCCCGCCATACCGCGAGCGGCAGCATCACCAGCGTGAAGATCGACAGCAGATGGATCGGGCTGAACGGCCCGACCAGGCGGATCTGGTGGATCCAGAACGACGAGACGGCCACCACGGCCATCAGTGCCACCCAGATCCAACCGATCGTCCGGTGCGGCAGCGTGCCCTTGGGCGCGGCAAACTGCACGAGGCCGAGCACGAAGGCCGCCATCGCCGCGAAGGCGTGCAGCGGGATCGCAGGTGCAGCGTCAAGCAGCGGCGTGAAGCTCATGTGGCCCTCTGGTCGGAACCGACCATGTGAATAGGATTAACATAAAGTTAATACCATTCACATCGCGACCCGTCAAAGGCTTGAGGCAGCACATGAGACCAGCCCGGAAAAGCCGAGCCTGGCCCGTCGATTGGCAGGAAATCCTACCGCCTCACACGAGCCGGCTACCGCGTTGGAAGAGAAGCGCCCTCTCGGCGAACGCCACCGTGGCGACGTGGAAGATTCCGTCGACCACCAAAAGCTGTGTATCTAGCCCTGACTATTTCGGAGCGGTCAAAGTGACCAACGTCCTCTTCGTCTGCAGCGCCAATCGCCTCCGCAGTCCGACGGCCGAGCAGGTGTTTTCGACCTGGCCAGGGATCGAGACCGACTCGGCCGGCATCTCGAACGACGCAGACGTGCTGTTGTCGACCGAACAGGTCGAATGGGCCGACATCATCTTCGTGATGGAGAAGGCCCATCGGACCAAGCTGAACCGGAAATTCCGCGCCAGCCTGAATGGCAAGCGCGTCATTTGCCTCGACATTCCGGACGACTACGAGTTCATGGATCCCGTCTTGGTCGGGATGCTCGAAAACCGGGCCGGTCGTTTTCTGTCCCGGCCCGCGCCAACTCGCTCCACCCGCGTCAAAGGCTGAGCCTCAGAACGGGATATCGTCGTCCATGTCGTTGTTGCGGCCACCGCCGCCGGCCGCAACCGGGCGGCGCGGCGCGCTGCTGACCGGACCGGACGAGCCGAAATCGCCGCCCGGCTCGTCACCGAAGCTGCCGCCTCCCCCGCCACCGCCGCGACCGTCGAGCATCGTCAGGGTCGAGTTGAAGCCCTGGAGCACGACTTCGGTGGAGTACTTCTCAGCGCCCTGCTGATCGGTCCATTTGCGGGTCTGCAGTGCGCCCTCGATGTAAACCTTGGCGCCCTTCTTCAAATATTGCTCGGCGACCTTGCAGAGCCCTTCATTGAAGATCACGACGCGATGCCACTCGGTCTTTTCCTTGCGCTCGCCGCTGTTCTTGTCGCGCCAGGTCTCGGAGGTGGCGATGCTCAGATTCGCGATCGGCCGCCCGTCCTGGGTGCGGCGGATCTCCGGATCCTTGCCAAGATTTCCAACCAGAATGACCTTGTTGACGCTTCCCGCCATCGCCGCTCTCCACTCCAAATGCCAATGAATTTCGAAAAGGCGCGCCCGCGCTGCCGCCTGTTGGGCCGACCCTATACGCTTACGAGCACTGATCGGCCCGCCACGCCCTCGGTTATCCCCATATATAGCATCGGCGGAATATTTGTTCCAGATTTGTTCCTGCCAAAACTGGCGCCGATTTTGTGCACAACGCGTTCCTGAGGCCGCTATTCACTGTGCGATGAATTGGAACTTTCCCGAGTTCCCTAAAACGCCAAAAACTTCTTAACATTCATCAACTTGCGCGGTCTTCGATTGGCCGGCAAGTGTTGCATTCCGGAGACGGACTCCACCTCGAGATGCGCGTAAGGTTGCCTCGAAATTGTTCATTTGGGCGTCGCGCCTGACTGACCGCTCCGGGGACCTTTGGAGCGGTCGACATTGGGGAGACTGTAATGAAGAAAATTCTGTTTGGAGCAATCGGTATCGTTGCGTTGGGCTTGTCGGCTCCCGCAAGCGCAGCGGATATGGCGGCACGCCCCTACACCAAGGCGCCAGTTGTGGCACCTGCTCCCATCTACACGTGGACTGGCTTCTATCTCGGTGTTCAGGGCGGCGGTGGCTGGGGCCGAAGCAACGAAACATATTTCCTTGCCCCCAATACGCCTGCCTTCGTCGGATCGCAGAACTACGACACCAGCGGCGGCTTCGTCGGCGGCGTCGCCGGTTACAATTGGCAGATGGGCGCCTTCGTCATTGGTCTCGAGGGCGATTATCACTGGGCCGACATCAGCGGTCGGTCGTCGGTGATCAATGTTGGTCCGCCGAACCTCGGCGACAGCTACGCCACCAAGCTGCGCGGCTTCGGAGACATCAAGGGCCGCGTTGGTTACGCTTGGGGACCGGCGCTCTGGTTCGTGAGCGGCGGTGCGGCCGTCGGCGATATTCAGCACCGCTATGACGCAGCCCTCAACGGCGGCGCGGCCAACACTTTCGTCCAGAACGACTGGCGCTGGGGTTGGACCCTCGGTACCGGCGTGGAGTACATGTTCGCTCCGAACTGGTCGGCAAAGGTTGAGTACAACTACATCGACCTCGGCAAGAGCACGATCCAGTACTCGCCCGTGGTGGCGAATCGCTCGGAGTGGAACGACACGATCCACACCATCAAGGCCGGCGTGAACTACCACTTCAATTGGGGTACGCCCGTCGTCGCGAAGTACTGATCCATTTGAAACCATTCAGGAATCAAAGGCCGGCCTTGTGCCGGCCTTTTTGTTTTTTGTTCCCGATGGGAACTATAGGTCAGCGACTGTTACATTTTGTATCTGTTGTGGCATTTGAGAGACACAACTTGCGGCTTCAGTGGTGTAAGCCGACGTCAGTTGGACCACAGCGTCCGATACTGCTTCCGACGCACGGAAGTCCAAAACAGAAACTGGGACTGGGATTTGTTGAATATGAAGAAGATCTTGTTGGCTTCGGCCGCTCTGCTCGCCCTCACTGGCGCCGCTTCGGCTGCCGACCTGGCGGCTCGCCCCTACACCAAGGCTCCGGTGGCCGTGGCTTCGGTCTACAATTGGACCGGCTTCTATCTGGGTATCGTCGGCGGCGGCGCCTGGGAAGATTCGGGCAGCCCGCGGATGCAGGGTGGCTTCGTCGGCGGCACCGCCGGCTACAACTGGCAGACCGGCAACGTTGTGTTCGGTGTCGAGGCTGACGGCGCCTGGGCCGATGTCAGCGCTTCGGCGACCGGCGCGACCGTCGTCCCCGGCTTCGGCGTCGTGACCGCGACCGCCAGCTCCAAGACCGACGCGATGGGCACCGTGCGCGGCCGCATCGGCTACGCCATCAACAACGTCCTGGTCTACGGCACCGGCGGCTACGCCTGGATCGACAACAAGATCACCCTCTCCGCGCTCGGCGTGTCCGCGTCGGACAGCAAGTTCCACTCCGGCTGGACCGTCGGCGCGGGCGTCGAGGCGTTCTTCGCTCCGCAGTGGTCGGTCAAGGGCGAGTACCTCTATCGCAGCCTCGGCGGCGAGACCTACTTCACCGGCGCTCTGCCCACCGGCACGCTCAACTTCCACACCGTGCAGGTCGGCGTGAACTATCATTTCAACGGCCCGATCGTCGCCAAGTACTGAGTTCAGTACCGGGCTTCGGCTCTTACGCCATCACGTTACGAAAGGCCGGCCTTGTGCCGGCCTTTTTGTTTTCGCCGCCCGGTGCGACGAACCGTCATCTCGATGGAGGCGCTTTCCCGCATGTTGTGGCTTATCGGGCACACAACCTGTAGATTAATTGCGCTAGACATAGGCGAACGGACCTTCGAGTCCGATGCCCTTCCGCTACACGGGACGGCCAAGCAGAAACTGGGGATTAGGTTGAAATGAAGAATATTTTGTTCGCTTCCGTCAGCTTGCTCGCAGTGAGCGCAGTCGCCCCCGCGATGGCCGCAGATCTCGCCGCACGCCCCTACACCAAGGCCCCGGTGGCCGTGGCTTCGATCTACAACTGGAACGGCTTCTACATCGGCGGCAACGCCGGCGGCGGCTCGAGCCACAATTGCTGGGATACGACCAGTGTCGCTGGCGTCGCCGTCCCCACGACGAGCGAGGGTTGCCATAATGCGACCGGCGCCCTCGTCGGCGGCCAGATCGGTTATCGCTGGCAGGCCACCAACTGGGTGTTCGGCCTCGAAGCGCAGGGCGATTGGGCTGATCTGAAGGGTTCGAACACGAGCTCGCCGGCCGCCTTCTTCCCGCTGGTGAACAATACCAAGATCGACGCCCTCGGCCTCTTCACCGGCCAGGTGGGTTATGCCTGGAACAACGTGCTCTGGTACGTGAAGGGCGGCGCGGCCGTCACCCACAACAAGTTCAGCGGCACTCTGGCTGGTGTCACCTTCGGCTCCGCGACCGACACGCGTTGGGGCGGCGCCGTTGGCACCGGCATCGAGTTCGGCTTCGCGCCGAACTGGTCCGTCGGCGTCGAATATAACCACCTGTTCATGGGCAAGCACACCGACAGCTTCACCGCGTTTGGCTTGCCCTTCCGCGCTGACAGCATCAAGCAGGACGTGGATATGGCCACGGTTCGTGTGAACTACACCTTCGGTGGCCCGGTGGTCGCCAGGTATTGATCTAACGTTTCGGTTCTGACGTCATCACGTTACGAAAGGCCGGCCTCGCGCCGGCCTTTTTGTTTTCGCGCCCCGATGCGCTGAACCGTCAAGGAATCGTAAGGCGCGCGCATGGCGCTCGCGAATTGGTTCGGCGAGTTGGGGACGCGACATGAAGACTTGGGCAGTGGCTGCGATCAGCCTGTTCGCATGCGGTGCGCTTGCACCGGCCGTTGCTGCGGATCTCCCGCTCTATTCCAAAGCGCCGGTGGCGCCCGTACCCGCCCTCGAATGGACCGGCGTCTATGGCGGCATCAATGGCGGCGGCGGCCTCGGCCATGCCTGCTGGAGCGTTGTTGCCGTCAGCGGCGTTGCGATCAATCCGGCCGTCGGCGAAGGCTGCCACAATGCCAGCGGCGGCACGGTCGGTGCCCAGCTCGGCTATCGCTGGCAGAAGGCGCACTGGGTGCTCGGCGTGGAAGGCCAGGGCAACTGGGCCGACTTCAAGGGCAGCAATGTCAGCCTGGTGCGGGCGCCGCTGAACAACCGCACCAGGATCGACAGCTTTGGTCTGTTCACCGGCCAGCTCGGCTACACCGTGAACAGCGTGCTGTTCTACGGCAAGGCGGGTGCAGCGGTCGCTCACGACAAATACGACGAGTTCGTTCCGGGCGTCGGCGTCGTGTCCAACACACTCAGCCAGACCCGCTGGGGCTACAGCGCAGGCTTCGGCGTGGAGTATGCCTTTGCGGAAAACTGGTCGGTCGGCGGCGAGTACGACCATCTGTTCCTCGGCCATCACGGCGGCGATCTCGCCGGCGCTGCGCTCGTTCCGCCCGGTCGCACCGAGCGGATCGGCCAGGACATCGACATCGGGCTGATCCGCGTCAACTATCGCTGGGGCGGCCCGGTCGTCGCCAAATACTGAGCGAGATGCGCTCCGAAAAAGGACTTCCTCCAAGGTCCTGGTCGTGCGCGGATTGCCCCAAATCCGCATCCAAGCGCGAACTAAGGGCCGGCCTTGCGCTGGCCCTTCGCTTGTTCCGGACGGCGCGCTACTGCCAAGTCACTGCCAAGTCTCGCCAGCGCGCCAACAATCCGTTGACGATTCGCAAGTCCCTCTGGAAATCCGTCTCCGTTCTTCCTACGTTCGCTGGCAACCCCATCGGCGCCGATCCCGGTTCCGGGCGAAGCGCGCCTTTTATGTCGGCGCGATCGCGCACCTTTGGGATTCCTTGAGGGCAACTCGGATGGATGAAGTGATCAAGGCCAAGCGCCAACAGCAGAACGCGGGCTCGAGCCTGCGCGCAATTACGATCCGTGGCGCGCGCGAGCACAACCTCAAGAACATCGACGTCGAGATTCCCCGCGACAAGCTGGTGGTATTCACCGGCCTCTCAGGCTCCGGCAAATCCTCGCTCGCCTTCGACACCATCTACGCGGAAGGCCAGCGCCGCTATGTCGAGTCGCTCTCGGCCTATGCCCGCCAGTTCCTCGAGATGATGCAGAAGCCCGACGTCGACCAGATCGACGGCCTGTCTCCGGCAATCTCGATCGAGCAGAAGACGACGTCGAAGAACCCGCGCTCCACCGTCGGCACGGTGACCGAGATCTACGACTACATGCGCCTGCTCTGGGCGCGCGTCGGCGTGCCCTATTCGCCGGCCACGGGCCTGCCGATCGAGAGCCAGACCGTGTCGCAGATGGTCGATCGCGTGCTGGCGCTGCCTGAAGGCACTCGCCTCTACCTGCTCGCTCCCGTCGTGCGCGGCCGCAAGGGCGAGTACCGCAAGGAGCTCGCCGAATGGCTCAAAAAGGGCTTTCAGCGCGTCAAGATCGACGGCACCTTCTACGAGCTTGCGGAAGCGCCGACGCTGGACAAGAAATTCCCGCACGACATCGACGTCGTCGTCGACCGCATCGTGGTGCGCGCCGATATCGGCCAGCGCCTCGCCGAAAGCTTCGAGACCGCGCTGAAGCTCGCCGAAGGTCTCGCCGTGATCGAGTATGCCGATGCACCGGCTGCGGCTGCTGCGCCCGCCGAGGAGAAAAAGAAGACCGCGAAAATCCATGACAAGAGCGGGCCCGAGCGCATCCTGTTCTCGGAAAAGTTCGCCTGCCCCGTCTCCGGCTTCACCATTCCCGAGATCGAGCCGCGGCTGTTCTCGTTCAACAATCCCTATGGCGCCTGCCCGGCCTGCGGCGGCCTCGGCGTTGAGCAGCATGTCGACGAGGACCTCGTCATCCCCGACAAGGAGCTCGCGATCGGCAAGGGCGCGATCGCGCCCTGGGCCAAATCGTCGTCGCCCTATTACACCCAGACGCTGACCGCGCTCGGCAAGCACTACAAGTTCACGCTGACCACCAAGTGGAAGGATCTGCCGAAGAAGACGCAGAACGCGATCCTCCATGGCTCCGGCGAGGACGAGATCAAGTTCTCCTACGAGGACGGGGTGCGCTCCTACGACACCAAGAAGCCGTTCGAAGGCGTCATCACCAACATCAACCGCCGCTATCGCGAGACCGAGAGCGAGTGGGCCCGCGAAGAGCTGGCAAAGTATTTCCACGACGTGCCCTGCGGCGCCTGCAACGGCTTCCGGCTCAAGCCCGAGGCGCTCTGCGTCAAGATCGGGGCCAAGCATATCGGCGAGATCTCGGAGCTGTCGGTCAAGAATGCCGGCGCCTGGTTCGAGACCGTGCCGGAGGCGCTGAACGCGCAGCAGAACGAGATCGCGGGGCGCATCCTCAAGGAGATCCGCGAACGCCTCACCTTCCTGCTCGACGTCGGCCTCAACTATCTCACCCTCTCCCGCTCGTCCGGCACGCTGTCCGGCGGCGAGAGCCAGCGCATCCGCCTGGCCTCGCAGATCGGCTCGGGCCTGACCGGCGTGCTCTACGTGCTGGACGAGCCCTCGATCGGCCTGCACCAGCGCGACAACGCGCGGCTGCTCGACACGCTGAAGCGGCTGCGCGACCTCGGCAACACCGTGATCGTGGTCGAGCATGACGAAGACGCCATTCTGCTGGCCGACCACGTGCTCGATATCGGTCCGGGCGCCGGCATGCACGGCGGCAACATCATTGCCGAAGGCACGCCCGCCGAGATCATGCGCAACCCGAAATCGCTCACCGGCAAATATCTCACCGGCGAGCTCGAGGTCGAGGTGCCGGAGCGGCGTCCGCCGAACCATCGCCGCACCATCAAGGTGGTGAATGCGCGCGGCAATAACCTCAAGAACGTCACGGCGGAAATTCCGCTCGGCCTGTTCACCGCCGTCACCGGCGTGTCCGGCGGCGGCAAGTCGACGCTGCTGATCGACACGCTCTACAAGTCGATCGCGCGCAAGCTCAACGGCGCCAGTGAAGGCGCAGCCCCGCATGATCGCATCGAGGGCCTCGAGCATATCGACAAGATCATCGACATCGACCAGTCGCCGATCGGCCGCACGCCCCGTTCGAACCCCGCGACCTATACCGGCGCCTTCACACCGATCCGTGAGTGGTTCGCAGGCCTCCCTGAAGCCAAGGCGCGCGGCTACGAGCCCGGCCGCTTCTCCTTCAACGTCAAGGGCGGCCGCTGCGAGGCCTGCCAGGGCGACGGCGTCATCAAGATCGAGATGCACTTCCTGCCCGACGTCTACGTCACCTGCGACGTCTGCAAGGGCAAGCGCTACAACCGCGAGACGCTGGAAGTCCTGTTCAAGGGCAAGTCCATCGCCGACGTGCTCGACATGACCGTCGAGGAAGCCGCCGAGTTCTTCAAGGCGGTGCCGCGCGTACGCGAGACCTTCCAGACCCTGCACCGCGTCGGCCTCGACTACATCCATGTCGGCCAGCAGGCGACGACGCTGTCGGGCGGCGAAGCCCAGCGTGTCAAACTCGCCAAGGAGCTGTCGAAGCGCGCCACCGGCCGCACGCTCTACATCCTGGACGAGCCGACCACCGGCCTGCACTTCCATGACGTCAAGAAGCTCTTGGAAGTGCTGCACGAGCTGGTCGCGCAGGGCAACACGGTGGTCGTCATCGAGCACAATCTCGAGGTCATCAAGACCGCCGACTGGGTCATCGACCTCGGCCCTGAAGGCGGCGACGGCGGCGGCGAGATCGTCGCCTGGGGCCCGCCGGAAGACATCGTGAAGGCGGCGCGGAGCTACACCGGAAAATTCCTAGAGCCGGTGCTGAAGAAGGCAAGGAAGCCGAAGCGCAGGAGCACGAGCGAGGCGGCGGAGTAGCGTTTTGGTCTGAGGCCGTAGGGCGGATTAGCGAAGCGTAATCCGCCACTGCTTATCTCGTGAAACGAGCGCGATCCGGGAAAGGACCGCCATGCCCGCTGACCTCGTGCAAACCTATCGCGCCTTCGCCCACAACAATGCGTGGGCGAACCATCGCCTGCTCACCGCCTGCGCCGGTCTCAGCCAGGCCAAGTTCGAAGCCCGGCGAACCGGCTTCTTCCCGAGCATTCAGCGCACGCTGAACCACATCTATGTCATCGATCTCTTCTACATCGATGCACTGGAGGGTGGCTGGCTCGGACCGCGCGCCTGGGCGAACGAGGTGCCCTACCCCTCGCTGTCCGTGTTGACGCCAGCCCAGGTCGCCATGGACAAGCGCCTGCTCTCCATTTGCGATGTGCTGACGCCCGAGCTTCTCGACGGCTTCGTCCGGATCAATCGCAACACATCCGTCCAGGTCGAACGCCGAGATCGGCTGCTGATGCATCTGTTCCAGCACCAGATCCATCACCGCGGGCAGGCGCACGCCATGCTGTCGGAAACGGCCGTCGCGCCGCCTCAGCTTGATGAGTTCTTCGCGGAGGGTGAAGCGCCACTCAGGGCAGCCGAGTTCGCCGACCTCGGATGGACCGAGGAGACCGTGTGGAAATCCTAGAGCGGACCGGCTTCTTCTTTCCATGCCCTGTTGCGTCATATTCGACAGGGCCAGATCACCGACCTCGATAGAGCAATGCGCAGCCGAACCTATACGCTCTTCCGCAAAGCCATCCTCGCCGAGCAACAGGTGACATGCGTCTACGAGGGTCGCCACCGCGAGCTTTGCCCGCATATCATCGGCACCAACAAGAGCGGCGAGGAAGCCGTGCTGGCCTGGCAATTTGCCGGCGAAAGCAGCGGGCCACTACCGCAATGGCGATGTCTGAAGCTGGCCAACGTGAGCGCTGCGCAGGCCCGCGATGGCCGCTGGCACGAGGGTGGCTCTCACCGAACCACTCAGACCTGCGTCAGCAACATCGATCTTGATATCAATGTTCACGTCCGCAAGTTGCGGTGACAATTGCCGTCTATGATCGCCGGGTTGATTTCAATACGCTCATGCCGCATGGCTATACTCGAATTCTGCCGAACAATTGCACGCCACACTGCTTGTCAGCGAACTCCCCCTCCTCCATGCCCTACTCCCTCGCCATCTTTGACCTCGACGGCACCCTCGTCGACAGCTTCCCCTGGTTCCTGCGCACCATCAACGACGTTGCCGATCGCTTCGGCTTTCGCCGCGTTCGGGATGAGGATGTCGAGGGGCTACGGCATGCCTCGACACGGGAGATTCTCTCCCGGCTCGAAGTGCCCTTGTGGAAGCTGCCGGCGATCGCGCGCCATGCGCGGCGGCTGAAGGGCGAAGCGGCGGCGGAGATTTCGCTGTTTGCGGGCGCCGAGGCGATGCTGCGGACACTCTCCGGGAACGGCATACAGCTCGCGCTGGTGACGTCGGACAGCGAGGTCAATGCGAAGGCCAAGCTCGGCGACGTCGCCTCCCTTTTCTCGCATTTCGACTGCGCGGCTTCAGTGTTCGGCAAACCGGCCAAATTCCGCCGGGTGATGCGGCGCGCCGCCGTGGAGCCGACCAAAGTCATCTCGATCGGCGATGAGGTCCGCGACATCGAGGCGGCGCGCGCGGTGGGCATCGCCTGCGGCGCGGTCAGGTGGGGTTATGCAGCGCCTGCAGCATTGCAGGCGCTTGCGCCGGACTACATGTTCACGCAGATGGATGAGATCGCGGATGCGCTCGGCCGGACGCCGGCACAAATCTGAAGCGCAAGAGCCCGCTGGGGAGACGGTAATGACACTCACGGACGCAGCCCGCCTCAAGCTCCTCACTCCGCCGGCCGGCCGCTTGCGCGTCGTGCTCGACACCGACACTTACAACGAAATCGACGACCAGTTCGCGCTGGTGCAGATGCTGCTGTCGCCGGAGCGGTTTGACGTCGAGGCGATCTACGCCGCGCCGTTCTTCAATGCGCGTGCGGACAGTCCCGGCCACGGCATGGAGTTGAGCTATCAGGAAATCCTGCGCCTGCTGGAACGCCTGAACGTTGCGCCGGATGGCCTGGTGCATCGCGGCGTCATCGACTATGTCGGCCCCGGCAAGATGGCCCGGACAGCCCCCGCCGTAGACGACCTCGTCGCCCGGGCCCGTGCAGGCTCGCCGGACAACCCGCTCTACGTCATCGCCATCGGCGCCATCAGCAATGTCGCCTCGGCGCTTCTCAAGGCGCCCGATATCATCGACCGCACCGTGGTGGTGTGGCTCGGCGGCCATGCGCTGGAATGGCCTGACACCATCGAGTTCAACCTCAAGCAGGATGTCGGCGGCGCGCAGGTGCTGCTCGACAGCGGCGTCCCGCTTGTGCTGGTGCCGTGCAGGGGCGTTACCTCGCGCCTTCATTCGACGGTGCCGGAGATCGAGCGCTACGTCGAGCCGCATGGCAGCATCGGCGCATTCCTCGCTCAGAGGTTCAAGGAATATTCCGAGGATCACATGGGCTGGGCCAAGGAGATCTGGGACATGGCGCCGGTCGGCTGGCTGCTCAATCCATTGTGGGCGCCGAGTGTGATCATCCCTGCCCCGGTTCTCACCGATCAGATGACCTGGAGCGTCGACCGACGGCGGCACCCGATCCGCTACGTGACCTATGTGGATCGCAATCCGATCCTGAAGGATTTTTTCGTGAAGCTGCGCGATTTTGCGGCATCGAAGGTGCCGTAGGGTGAGCAAGGCGCAGCGTGCCCACCGATAGTCTCGTGGGCACGGCGCGTTGCGCCTTTGCCCACCCTACGGCAGCGTGCGTTAATCCGCCCTACTCCGTCTTCCGCAAGAACGCCCCGAATGCGCGCGGGCCGTCGCCGGTCTTGACCTCGCCGATCACCTTCAGCTCGGCCGCATCGATGATGTCGAGCGTGTTGCTCTCCCAGCAGGCGACGATGATGCGCTTGCCGTCGGCGGTCGCGTTGATGCCTTCGGGATAGTCGCCGACATTGATGCGCTTGACCGGCTTCAGGGTCGCGACATCGAACACGCTCACCGTGCCGCCATACTGGTCGGTGACGAAGCCGCGCCCCTGCGTCAGCGCCACCGCATAGGGGCGCATCCCGACCGGCACGCGGCCGATCTCGGTGCCGCCTGCGATATCGATCACCGAGACGTCGTTGGAGCCGACATTGGCGGTGTAGGCGCGCTTGCCCTCGGCGTCGATGGTGACACCGAACGGACGGGTGCCGACCTTGATGACCCCCTTGCGCTCGCGCGTCGCGGTGTCCACCACCGAGACGCTGTCGTCGTCGCGGTCTGCCGACAGCAGCAGCTTGCCGTCAGGCGTCACCGCGAGGCCCGATGGCGAGGCGCCGACAGCGATGCTGGCGGTCACGCTGCGCGAGGCGGCGTCGATCACCCGCACCGCAGCCGCATACCAGTCGGCGACATAGACCGTCTTGCCGTCGGGCGAGACGGCAATGCCGAGCGGCCCGCCGCCGACCTCGATACGGCCGGCGACCTGCCGCGTTGCGGCGTCCACCACCGTCACCGCCTTGGCGTCCGGGCTCGTGACATAGGCGAAGCGGCCGTCCGCGGTGACGGCCACGCCGGCCGGCTTGCCGCCGATCGGGATGGTCGCGACGCTACGCGCCGACGCGAGGTCCACGACCATCAGATCGTCGCTGAGCTGATTGGTGACGAACGCCTCTTCGGCAGAGGCGGCGCCGGCGAGGCTGGCGGCGAGCGCCGCCAGGACCAGGGCCCGCACGGTCAGCTTCCGCTCTCGATCTTCTTCTTCAGCGCCTCGAGGCCGGTCTGATAAAGTCCCTTCACCGCCTTGACCGCGGCTTCATCGCTCAGCTCCGGCGGCGGATCGTTGTTGGGAAAGCCCCGGTAGAACGCACCGGTCCATTCCAGCGTCGTGCCCTTGCCGTCGGCGCTCGGCGTCACCGTGAGCGTCGAGGAATAATTGGTGACCGGCAGCACCTTCACGTCGACTTTGGTGATCCGATAGGAATAGGTCATCGCGGCGGCGTCGAACTTGTAGAGCTCCTCGTCGACGATGGCACCTCCCGTCAGGGTCAGCCGCCGCGTCGCTTCAATGTCGTTGCCCTTCTCGCCCTCGGTCTTGGTCACAGGCGGAAGCCAGCTCATGTCCTGGAAATTGCCGATCACCGCCCAGACCTTGGCCGGCGGCGCGTTGATTTCGATGGATTCCCGCACCTTCTGCCGGGTCGGTCCATGAGCCCAAGTCGGCGCAAAAGCAGCCGTCAAAGCCATTCCAGCCACCGCAAGCACCGCCACCCCGGCGATCGCCCCACCGATCGTCTTCCTCATCGCGTTTCCTCGTCCTTTGACCATGCGCGACTTGAGGCGCGCTGAGGCCATGGTAACGCATTTTCGGGCCGTGGGGAGACCGCTTCGTGGCCTCGGCGTGGCGACCGCAACGCTCGCGCCCCCACAAGCCCTTGCGTCGCCCGGCGGGCAAAACACGCCAAACGATGGTCAATACTTCCACGGTAAAACAATTCGCTTTACTCGAATTCGGAAATACATCATATTCCGACCATCCCAACCCGGCCGAGGGGCGCTATCGCGATCGTCACGACACGCGGGATGGGACGTGGTGGACGTGGGTCACATCGGCGCGAAGGGTTTTGCAGGGCGGGCAACCGTGAGCGAGACCGTCGCGCGCACGACCGGTGTGATCGGCGTACGGCAAAATCGTGTGGTCCTGGCGCCCGGAGCCTGTGCGCCAAGTCTTGTGGTGATGCGTATCGCCCAACCGGGTCTGCGTGTCAGCCATCTGCAAGGCGACGGGGGCAATAGTGCATCGCTCCCCGGGGAGATCACGACATAAGCCGTCAAACCACTGCGCAGGGAAGGCCGGATGTTTGGCTTCACCTGTATGCCGCTGTGCAGCCTCTTGTAGCGCAACCTTCGCACAGTGGACCGCGGGTGCCAGCCGGCACCCGGTCTTCCCTGCGCCCTCGGCACTTTTGAGGGCGGTGACGACCGCAAAGCTCGGGCACGGCGCGCCGCGAGGATGAGAGTCTGT
Source organism: Bradyrhizobium sp. CCGUVB4N (assembly GCF_024199945.1). Lineage (GTDB taxonomy): Bacteria > Pseudomonadota > Alphaproteobacteria > Rhizobiales > Xanthobacteraceae > Bradyrhizobium. The sequence continues at coordinate 5,155,182 of NZ_JANADP010000001.1, forward strand.
GTCCGCAATCCCAAGATGTTGATTAAAACACGAAGCTTGCGGGTGGCTTGCTAAGCAGGTCCGCGCGATGCGGCACTTGGGCGCAAGCGACACCTAAAGTTGTTACCCAGAATCGCAGCAATGAATTGTAACAATGTTTCTGTCTGCTGGCATGAGGCCAGTCCCTGCCTTGCGACCCGGCAATGATTGACGGACGTCCAGGACCCTCCGACAAGCCCCGCCGAGCCGTCAGGAATTCCCCATGGTGTCCACCTATTTTGGCTATAGCTACGTCACGCGCAATCTCGCACAGACCCTGACGCGGGTGGCGCAGCAATCGGACGTGTCGCGCGAAGCTGCCTATTACAAGGCCAACATCGGCAAGGTGCACTCCGTTGACGACCTGATGAATGACTACCGCCTGTATCACTACGTCACGAAAGCCTACGGCCTGGAAGACATGGCCTACGCCAAGGCCTTCATGAAGAAGGTACTGCAGAGCGATCTTTCGGACGCCAAAAGCTTTGCCAACACGCTGATCGACAAGCGCTACCGGGAATTTGCCGCCGCATTTTCGTTCGGTGGCGGTGAAACGAAGGTTGCGCAGTCGGACAACCAGACCGACGACATGATCGGGCTGTACACGGCAGCCATGAAGAGCAACGTCGATGCTGTTGCCGCCGACACGAAATACTACAACGCCACAATCGGCAACGTGACCAGTGCCGACCAGCTTCTCAACGACGATCGTCTTCGCAACTATGTCGCCTCGGCATTCGGGATCGACCAGAGCAAGTGGCCGCGTGACACCATCAAGCAGGTCCTGACCAGCGATCCGTCCGATCCGAACAGCTACGTCAACACCACCTTCGCTTCCCAGCTAGGTGGCCTGAACGCCCAGCTGGCCCAGGCCAAATCGGATGCGACCGACGCCAGCTCGAAGATCGCCGACTACACGGCGCAACTGTCGCAGCCCGGCGCCGACGTTGCCCAGTTGAATGTGCAGATACTGGTCGAAAAATATCACCTGCAGTCGGCCGCAAGCACCATCTCCAGCACCAACGATGCCATTGCGGCGACCGGCAACTTCATGGATCTGGCCGGAGCGTTCGAGTTTTCGGCCGACGGGTCGCTTCCAACGGGGACCCCGGCGCAGACCGCCGCAAACATCGCCAGCACGACCCAGAGTTTTGACGACAGCAAGTCGGCCGTCTATGCCGCGGCAAGTCCATTGCAGGAAGCTCTGGTCATCGCACAATTCAGAAAATTCATCCCCAATGTGACTTCGCTCCAGACGCTGGTGTCCACACCAGGTGCGTATAATTTCGCGCTGGCAGCCGTAGGCCTCGATCCCACAAAGGTCTCACAGTCCACAGTGAAGGCTGTTCTCGAAAGCGACCTCAACGACCCCAAGAGCTACGTCTATACGCTCAAGGACAATCGATACGTTAAGCTCGCGCGCGCGTTCAACTTTGACGCCAAGGGCAATCTGACGACACCCCTGACCGCCCAGGGTTCGGCCGAAGTCCTCGATATCGCCAAGGACTACGTCATTGAAAAATTGAAGAATGCAAGCAAGCAGGACCAGGCCAAAGTCAAGGCTCAAGCCCAGAAAGACGCGACGGACTATCAACAGTCGATAGGCGACATCGACAGCGTTTCCGATCTCCTCGCGAACAAAAAGATGGTCAACTTCATTCTTGTCGCCAAGGGTCTCGACCCCGCGAAAGTGAGCACCGCCTATCTCAAGAAGATCTTCGCCTCCGATCTGAACGATCCCAAGAGCTTCGCGAACACGGAGAGCGACCCACGCTTTGCCGAGATCGCGGCGTCGTTCAATTTTGACAGCAAGGGCAATGTCGCGCGCCTGCCAATGGTGGGCCCGCAGAAGCGCGATCAATTCCTGGCAACGCAGAAGAACTATCTCGAGCAAAGCCTGGAGCAGCAGCAGGGCGATACCAATCCCGGCGTGCGTCTTGCGCTGTACTTTCAGCGAAAGGCGGGGGAAATCACCTCCGCATACGACATCCTGGCCGACAAAGCTCTCTCGGAGGTGTTTCGAACCACCTTCGATTTACCTGATCAGATGGCGTCGATGCAGATCGATCAGCAGGCCAAGATCGTGGAGAAATACCTCAATCTCAAAGATCTCGGAGATCCCACGAAGGTTGCAAAGCTGTTGAGCCGTTTCTCGGCCATGTATGACGCGAAGAACGCCAGCCAAACCTACTCGCCCGTGCTCGACCTCTTCCAGGGATCGAGCTCGGGGACATCAGGCTTCAGTGAATCGACATATCTGGCCATGGCGAAAATGCGCGCCAGCCCGTGGTGATCACTCTCTGTCATTGCGAGCGAAGCGCAGCAATCCAGGCTATTGCCGCGGAAAGATTCTGGATTGCTTCGCTGCGCTCGCAATGACTACGGAGAGAGCAAGGTCAATCACGCTCCCCTGCGTATGTTCGCGTTACTCCAGCGCCTCCAGCACCAGCTCCATCGTCATCAGCACCGGATTGTCGCCGCGGACCAGGCGGCCCTCGGCCATGCCACCGGTGTAGTCGATCAGGGCGACGTCGAGCGCAGCCTCCAGCGCGCCGGATGTATCAGGTGCGATCGTCCCAGCAGTGATCGCCAGCTCCGTGGCGAAGGGCTCGATCACGCCGCCATGGGTAAAGCGCGCGCCGATGGTCGAGCCGACGCCGCCGTGGATTTTTGCGCGCGCAATGCCGTGCGCCTTGCAGAAGGCTTCGAGGCAGCCGGCAAAATCCTGGTTGGGCCGCAGTCGCAGCGCGAAAGCGCGGCTCGTCGTGCGCGCACCGGTGCGCGCGGCGGCGACCGGCCCGAACAGCTTGAAATTGGTCTCTAGGTCGGGCTCCGCCGTGAACATCGCACCTTCAATGCCGAAAGCCTGGACCTCGAAGGGTTCAGAAACAACGGTCTCGTCCGGCAGCATGTGGCCGCCGCTCGCCTTGCCGTCCGCCTCGGTCCACAGCCCGTGGCAATGATAGAACGGCGCGCCGTCGCGCATGCCCAGCGTCATGCTGCCGAGCCTGGTGCGCGTCACCCCCGCCGGCCGATAGGTATCGCTGTAGAAGGCCGCATTCTCGCCTGTCCTGGACAGCGCCGGCATCACGTAACCAAACGGCCCGAGCGCGCCGTGGCCGAAATTCAGCACACCGCTGGTAAAGCCTTCCGCCGCAAAACCGCGGCGCGCGGCTTCCAGCAGCGGCAGGCCTGCTTCAACTGTGAACGAAAAGGCGCGCCCCCTCGCCTCCACCCATTGGATACGCTCAGTGACGGGCGCGCCCGGCTGCTTGATACTCCGCATCACGTCAACTCAGCCCGCCTTGGTCTTATCGAGATCGAGCAGCCCGCGCGCCTCGAGCTCGTCGCGCACCATGCGTTTCGGCACCTTGCCATAGCCGGATTTCGGCAGCGCCTCCCAGAAGAAGAACCGCTTCGGCATCTTGTAGCGCGGCACCTTCGGCAGCAGGAACGCCGCCATCTCGGCTTCGCTCACAGGCTTCGTCCCCTCGCGCGCGACGCAGACGGCGACGCCGACCTCGCCCCAGGTCGCATCGGGCACGCCGAGCACGGCGACCTCGCCGACGGCGGGATGCGTCAGGATCTTTTCCTCGATTTCACGCGGATAGATGTTGGAGCCGCCGGAAATGTACATGTCGGAGGCGCGGCCGGTGATGTAGACGAACCCCTCCTCGTCCATGTGGCCGAGATCGCCGGTGCGGAACCAGCCGTTGCGGAACGCCTTCGCGTTGGCCTCGGGGTTATCGTAGTAGCCGGCGAGCACCGCAGGCCCGATCACGCAGATCTCGCCGCTCTGGTTCGCCTTGAGCTCGCGGCCCTCGTCGTCCTGGATCGAGACCTGCATGCCGGTCCGCTCGAAGCCGCAGGTGCCGATCTTCGCATGCGGCCCGTCCTCGGGATCGTGCAGCGCGGCCGGCAGCACGGTGATGTTGCCGGTGACCTCGCCGAGGCCAAAATACTGCACGATGACCTTGCCGAGCTTGTTCAGCGCGGCCTTCTGATCCTCGCGATACATCGGTGCGCCGGCATAGATCACGTGACGCAGCGAGGAATGATCGTATTTGTCGGCGGCGGGGTGCTCGACCATCATCTTCAAGATCGTCGGCACCGTGAAGAGATTGCCGACCCGGTGCGTCGCGATCAGGCGGAACGCCTCATCGATATCGAATTTCTCGGTCGGCAACAGCACGGTGCAGACGCCGCGCGCGGTCTGCACCAGCTGATGCACGCCGGCGCCATGCGACAGCGGCGCCACCACCAGCGACGCATCCGTTTCCGTAACGCCGGGGGTGAGATCGGCGAGATGATTGGTGACGACAAAGCCCATCTGGCCGTGGGTCAGCACCGCGGCCTTGGAGCGGCCGGTGGTGCCGGAGGTGAAGAAGAACCAGCAGGGATCATCATGCTCGACCGCGACGTTGTCGACCATTTGGCCTGCCTGCGAAGCGATGGCGTCGGCCACCGAGCGTTCGGCGAACGAAGCCTTGCCGTCGATGCTCCAGGTGAACTCCAGCGCACCACCGGTCACGGCCGCCGCGTGCTCGGGAAAATCGACGTGGCACAGAAATGCCTTCGCAGCGGAGGCCTGTGCAAGATAAGCCACCTCATCCGGCATCAGGCGGAAATTGGTGGGCACCCAGACTGCGCCGAGCCGGAACGCGGCGAACATCGAGAAGAACATCTCGTCGCCATTCTTGGAATGAACGAGAATGCGGTCGCCCTTGGCAATGCCGCGCGCAGCGAGCGCCGCCGCCAGTGCGGAGACCTGCGCATCGATCTCGCGCCAGGTCCAGGATTTGTCACCCCAGACGAAGCCGGGGCGTGATCCATGCCGCCGCGCATTCTGGGTCAGCATATAGGCGAGATTCATGACGCGGCGGGACATGCGGAGCGGCTGCATCGGGCTTCCTCTTCGACGGCAGACGGCACGCAAGCCGCCCGCTCATTGGAGCCCATTTATCGTCATCGAGAGCGGCGTAGCAAGACCGCCGGCCGGGCACCAGCCCTACGGTTTCCTGAACTCGAACGGCGTCGCCGTAATCGCCTTTTCCTTGACACAGGCCTGCACACCGAAGCCGCCGCAATAGCTGCCGTGCAGGTCGAAGCGGATGACGCGCGCCGCACCTCGCTTCATCGCGGGTGCCACGATGCTGTAGCTGCGGACGTAGCCGTCGAACACGGCGTGCACGCTGCCGTCCGGCCGCGTCACCAGGATGTCCAGCACGCAACCGCCGGTTCCGCAATAGGTGCTCTCGCGCTCGCCACACTTGGTGTCGCGGAAATCGACGATGTAATCGTCGCGGCCGTCGCCGGTCAGGTCGACCTGACGCACCGTGTCCGGCGCGAAGGTTACCGCGCCGCCGCCCTGGCTGTCACATTCCTCATTGGCGTAACGCAGCGCTTTCTGCACGGCAGGCGGATAGTCGGCGGGATTGAACGGCTTTGCCTCATCGGCGCGTGCGGCGGCCGTGAGCATCGTGAGCAGAACGATCAGATATCGCATGCGCGTTGGTCGCGGGCGCAGCCGCAATCGTTCAGGGAATTTTAAACATGATCGGCGCAACCTGCATCAGTCCTTGCGTACAGAGTGCCCCATCATGGTCAAAGCGCCCGCCTTCCTGCTGTTGTCGTTGGCGCTCGCCGGATGCGCGGTGGCCCCGCAAGCCCATCTCGCCTCCGATCCAGCCTTCAGACCGGCGCGCTATGCCTGGGATGGCGCTGGCGCAGATCCGAACCAGCCGCGTACCACCGCCCAGCCATCGCGGGCAACACGCACGGCCGCCGCATCCGAGCGCGCCAGCTCGCAAGCCGGGCTCCAGCCTTATTCGAAGGAGTGGTGGCAGGCTCAGGACGGCATCGAGGCCGAGCAGGACGCCAAGGTCAATCGCTCGCTCGTCATCTGCCAAGGCTGCCTCCCCGCCAGGCCTCAGCCGGAAGATTCGCGCCTCGCCAAAGCGGCGGATTGAACCGAACCGCGCGTCCTTCGGTCTACTGAGATAGCGCGCTGACATGGCCATTCCGGCCTATGGTCGCGTGCCGTTTATCTCAGGGACAATCCATGCTCACCCGCCGCAGCCTTATCGCCGCCTCCCTCTTCGCCGCCGCCACGCCAGCCTTCGCTCAGGCGCCCGCCGCCAGCGATCCCGCCTCCATCCTGACTGCGATCTACACCCGCGCCGCCAAGGGCAAGGGCGATGGCGGCGCCGCCTTCGTCACCGAGAACAAGGCCGCGAAGGCAAAATATTTTCCAAGGCTCTGGTTGCGTTGTGGGCCAAGGCGGATGCCCATACGCCGAAGGGCGATGTCGGGCCGATCGATTTCGATCCCGTCACCGATTCGCAGGAACCCGACGTAAAATCGTTCAGGGTTGACGCGGAGAAGACGGAGGCCGACAAGGCGACGCTCGCGGTGACCATCACCGGCCACCGCAACGACCGCAAACCTGCCGACCAGATCGTGCGTTACGACTTTGTGCGCGAGACCAACAGCTGGAAGATCGACGACATCAGGGGCTCCTCCGACGGCGAGGCCTGGTCGATCCGCAAGATGCTGACGGACGCGCTGAAGAGCTGACTGGAGACATCATGAGCGACGTCATCAACAACAAGGCCCATCACCGTTACGAACTCGAGGTGGAGGGCCACCTCGCGACCGAGCATTACAAGCTCGACGGCAATGTCATTACCTTCGAGCACACCGACGTGCCGAAAGAGCTCGGTGGCAAGGGCGTCGGCTCAAAGCTGGTGCAAGGCGCGCTCGACCAGGTCCGCGCGGCCGGCTTGAAGCTGGTCCCGGAATGCCCGTTCGTGAAGGCGTGGATCGAGAAGCATCCGGAGTATGCGGATCTGGTGAAGGGGTAAACAAGCTCTGGCCCGCCGATTGCGCGGCGGGCCTGCCGAAATCCAAGACCTACTGCCCGTGCTTGAGCATATCCTGGTCACTCAGATCCCAGTCCTGCCACAGCTGGAGCACGCCGAGGATCACCGCCACCGCGCCGAGACTCGTATGGTAGATCCGGAGAAAACCTTCGCCGGAATAGCCAAGCATCAAGGGCGAGACGATGAGCCACAGCCCGACCAGGATCGTCGCCACCTCCTGCCAGCGCCGCAGCGCGACATATTCAAGCTGGCTGAGGCCAAATATGACGAGGCCGATCGCGACCGTGTGCAGGACCACCATCTCGTTTCCAATGATCCCCGCGCGATCCTGGACGGGAAACCACGGCGACGCGACAACCAGCGCACCGAGCAGCATCCCACACCAGTCTTCCCATGTTCGATGAGTATTCAAAAAACCAAAGTCCGACATCGTAACCTCCTACAAAAGAGGCATACGTCGGCGGCTGGCGATCATGACACTCCGAATGTCTAGCAACCCTGCCGGCCGCATTCGGGCGTATGTCCTGTAACAAGACGTGGGGAACCGGCGCACAATTGCAAGACTGACCAACGTTTTGATCGGTGAGGCAATCGAACGCCCGCTTACAACGCCCCAAGCTTCTGCAGTGCATCATGCGCCGTCTGCAGGCCCGGCTTCAGCTCCATCGCCTTGCGGAAATCGGTAATCGCGCCCTGCTTGTCGCCGAGCCGCATCCTGGCCTGGCCGCGATTATTCCAGGAGAACACGTCGGCAGGATCGTATTGCAGTGCCTTGTCATAATCGGCGAGGCCACCCTTGTTGTCGCCTTGGTAGAGCCGGATCATGCCGCGATTGCGCCAGCCACGGGCATCCGTCGGCGCGACGCGGATCGCCTCGCCATAATCGGCGGCGGCGCGGTCGAGCTGCTCGCTGTCGCGATAGACGTTGCCGCGGTCGATATAGGCGAGCAGATCAGGCGCGAGCTTGATCCGCGTGGTGTAGTCGGCGAGCGCGTGGGCCAGATCGTGCCTGCGGGCATAGACGTAGCCGCGATTGGCATAGGCCATGGCGTAGTTGGGATCGCGCTTGATCGCGGCGTCGAAATCGGCAATGGCGCCGTCGAGATCGCCCTTGTTGAAACGGGACTCGCCGCGGTTGCTGTAGGCCATCGCCAGCGATGGATCGAGCGTGATGGCTTGGTCGTAATCGGCAATGGCGTGATCATAATCGCGCTTGAAGCTGTAGACGCGGCCCCGATTGTTGAAGGCGCAGGCGTAGGTCGGATCGAGCTTGACCGCCTCGTCGAGGTCGGACAGCGCGGCATCGAGCTCGCGCCTCTCGGTCAAGCCATGCCCGCGATTGCAATAGGCGCCGGCGAGCCTCCGGCCAGTCTCGCTCCTGGTATCGATCACGGTCGAACAGGCCTTCACCCGCTCATCCGGCGTGCTGGTCTGCCCGACACAGGCCTCCCAGGCCGGACCGCCCTCGGCCGCGGCCTGGACCGGCACCGTCGAGACGAGTACGGCGAGCAAGGCCATGAGAGCGAGCGGGACACGCATTTTGCAGATATCTCCCCTGCAGCGACCTCGCTTGGTCGCGCCTTGGCAAGGCTGGGTTCAGGCGCCTAGATCAGGGCATGAGCATCGCTTCGGAAGGATCAGGCATGGCGGCATCGGTACGCGACAACAAGGACAGGAGCCGCTTCGAGCTCGATGTCGGCAGCGAGTTGGCCTTCGCCAATTACCGGCTGACGCCGTCGGCAGTCATCATCACCCACACCGAGACGCCGCATGCGCTGCGCGGCCGCGGCATTGCGTCCGAGCTGATCAAGGGCGCGCTCGACCTGATCCGCCACGACGGCAGAAAGGTCATCGCGGGCTGCGGTTTCGTCGTCGACTATCTCGACAAGCATCCGGAGGATGCGGATCTCGTAGCCTGAACGCAAAAGGGCCCGCGAGATCGCGGGCCCTTTTTTGGTTGCTTGGCGTCGACCGATGCGCCTCGGTCAGTGTTTGATTTCGGGCGGCAGCTTGCCGCCATTGGCGGCGAGCTTGGACATCACCTGCTTGTGCAGCCAGACGTTCATGCTGGCGGAGTCGTTCATGTCGCCGGTATAGCCGAGCTCCTTGGCGAGATCCTTACGCGCGGCAAGGCTCGAATCGATGTCGAGCGCCTTCATCAGGTCGACGATCGAAGTCCGCCATTCCAGTTTCTCTTTCTGGGCAGCCACCAGCTTGTCGACGATGGCAGCAACGTCCACAGTCGCTGCGGGCGCGGCGGAGGGTGCAGCGCCCGGCGCGGCCGAAGGCGCCGACGCGGTCCCTGCCGGCGCGCTGCCCGCGGGTGCGCCGCCGGCGGGCGCAGCGGAAGCCGGATGGCTGCCGAAAATTGCGCCCATGATTTTCCCGAAAATGCTCATGTCTGCTCCCCGAAAAGGATCCCGTTGGAAGGCCCTGAGTGGGCACTTATAGACGAAGTTACGTCGTTGCGCCCGCGAAGTTCCGCGAACCACAAACAGCATGAGCTTATCTGCGGCGAAATGACGACCGGATGACGTCATCGCGGTTGCACTGCGGCAACGAATCTCACCCAAGCGTGAGGGACAGGACTCGGAAATGGGCGTACGCTTCCCGTTCAGCTCGCGATGCCACCCGGAATTCGCGTCTGGTTGGACTCGCAAAACTCAGAAAGCGGCCGCTTGCGCCGTTGTCGGCGCCGAATTCGGCTGCGCGGCAAGGGAGCAAGTCGACCATGGCCACACTCTACCAGGGCAATGTCCCCACGATGGGCCAGACCGCAGAGGCGGCTGGACCGGTGATCCGAACCATCCAACTTTCCGACTTGCACGACGCGCTCAAGCGCGGCTGGGAAGATTTCAAGGCGGTTCCGAGCCACGCCATCATCCTCTGCGTGATCTATCCGGTGCTCGGCCTCGTGATCGCGCGCGTCGCGATGGGCTATTCCGTGATCCCGCTGCTGTTTCCGCTGGCCGCAGGCTTCGCCCTGATCGGCCCGTTCGCAGCACTCGGCCTCTATGAGCTCTCGAGCCGTCGCGAGCGATATGAAGAAGCCAGCGCCTGGGATGCCATGGACGTGCTGCGCTCGCCCTCCTTCGGCGCCATGCTCGGCCTCGGCACACTGCTGCTCGCGCTGTTCGTGACCTGGGTCGCGACTGCGCAGGCGATCTATGTTGCTGCATTCGGCTATGAAGGCGTCAGCGGAATCTCGGATTTCGTGACGCGCGTGCTGACGACATCTCAGGGCTGGTGGCTGATCGTGATCGGCTGCGGCACGGGCTTCCTGTTTGCGCTCGCTGCGCTCTGCATCAGCGCCGTCTCATTCCCCCTGATGCTCGATCGCCATGCCGGCGCGCTGGAGGCGATGGTCACCTCGCTACGCGTCGTCGCCAAGAACCCGGTGCCGATGGCGGCCTGGGGCCTGATCGTGGCGGTGCTGCTGGCGCTCGGAACGATCCCCGCGTTTCTCGGACTTGCCGTCGTCATCCCCCTGCTCGGCCACGCGACCTGGCATCTCTACCGCAAGGTCATCGTCTCCGAGCCCGGTGCACGGCCGGTGCCGCCCCCGCCGCAACGCCCGCGCAAGCCGGCGGCAGACTTCCCCGCCAACCTCTTCCCCTGGCGGAATAGGGAATAGGGCCGGAGCCTGACGATCTTGTTACAACCGATCCCGCCCCGGAGGCCCCGGGCGGGGTCGGTCGATGTCATACGCCTTGCTTTGGCCGCTGTTACAACCGAGATTGCCGCCGCCGGTCATGTCACTTCACGGAATCAATTTACTCGAATGACCCTGACGATTTCTCGTCTCGCTCTCGCAGCCCTCGCCCTCTCCGCGTCAATCCTGTCAGCCGAACCCGCGCTCTCCGCGGTCGCCTGCGGTTCGGGCAATTTCGACGCCTGGCTCGCCGACTTCAAAACCGAGGCCGTGGCCAAGGGCATCTCGCAACAGGCGGTGGCCGCCGGGCTTGCCGGCGTCACGCTCGACCAGAGCGTGCTCAACCGCGACAAATCGCAAAAGGTCTTCACCCAGACTTTCGAGGAGTTTTCCGGTCGCATGGTGCCGCCGCGGATGACGCGCGGCTCCAACATGATGAAGCAGTACGGCTCGGTGCTGTCGCGCATCGAGCAGACCTATGGCGTGCCAGGCGAGGTGCTGGTTGCGATCTGGGGTCTCGAGACCGATTTCGGCGTCAACACCGGCAAGTTCGCGACGATCCGCTCGCTGGCGACGCTGGCCTATGATTGCCGACGCGCCGAGCAGTTTCGCGGCGAGTTGATGGATGCCCTGCGTATCGTCCAGCGCGGCGATCTTGCACCCGCCGACATGAAGGGCGCCTGGGCCGGCGAGCTCGGTCAGACCCAGTTCATGCCGTCGTCCTGGATGAAATATGCCGTCGATTTCGACGGCAACGGCAAGCGCGACCTGCTGCACAACGCACCCGACGTGCTGGCCTCCACGGCGAACTATCTTGCGGGCTATGGCTGGCAGAAGGGCAAGGATTGGCAGCCGGGCAGCCCGAACTTCGCGGTGCTCCAGCAGTGGAACAAGAGCGAGGTCTATTCGAAGACGGTGGCCTACTTTGCCACCCAGCTCGCCCACGCGCCTTAAGGCACACCGCTCGGGTACAAAAACGCGTAGGGCCGATCGCCTCGCGACCGGCCCTCTCTTGGGTGTGCGTTTACCTACCCGTTTACTTGCCCATGGTGGCTTGCATCGCCTTGTTCAGGTGCGCACCGCACACACCCATTTTGCCATTGAGCAGCGCGTCCTGCGCAGCCGTGATCTCCTTCTCGGCGACGAACTTGCTGTCGCCGTCGGGCATGCCCTCGATCGCTGTCTCCGTCTTCTCCAGGTTGGCTCCGCTGCAGCCACCCATGCTGTGCTTGGCAGCTTGGGCCGGCGCGACGGCGAATGCGACGGCGGCAATTGCGATAACCCCGAGTAACTTCGTCATGATGTTACTTTCCTTCTCTTGCTCTTGGGACAGACCCAGCGACATTGCCGGAATCTGCAACATGACTTTGCTGCCGACGCGGCAACTTGCCGCAATAAATTCCCCGCGAGAATTGCGTGATGTTGCGCGCCGCGCAGGGCCGCATGCGAAATTTCTGATTTTCATTACAACTTTGTAATCCGGATCTGCACGCACGACGTGTGTGCACTGCATCAACGAGGGAAGTGCTCCGCCTCCAGCCGATCGGCGAGGCCAGTTTCCTGCAGATCCCGTCCCGCTGAACTCCCCAGAAGCGTCGCGGCGGCCCTCCAGATCAACAGCGCCTTCAAAGTTATAGTGAACAAATATTCATTACTATAAATCGTCGATTCATGCGATTCGCGCATGAGAGACTTGGGCTTAGAAGCTGGCACATCGCCTTGCAGGTCACGGAAACGCTACTTATTTCCAGCAGCATCGGAACCGCATGGTTTGCCATAAACCCGTGATTTCACGGTATTTTATTGCACCGTGCCGCTCCTTTCGCCTAGCAGTTGGGCGGGCGTGCCGACAGGTTAATCGTCCCTTACCTCCGCCATGCGCTCACTGCTTAGCTGCATCGCAACATCGGAACTTTCGCACTGCACTACCCTCACTTATATTCATTTCAACGATGCCGCCCGGGCAAGGGCTGAATCGAACTACAGGAGACTACCAATGCTGCTCTCGCTCATCCGCATGATCCAGGCTTTCCGGGATTATCAGCGCAACGTTGCCGAGCTGTCCCAGCTCAGCGATCGCGAACTGGCCGACATCGGCCTCGATCGCTCGGACATCCCGCGCGTTGCCGCCGGCCAGTATCAGGGCTGATATCGTTCAGCCCTTCACCGGACGAACCGATAACGCCCGCCTCGTGCGGGCGCTGTCGTTTTCAGCGGCAGAAAACTCGATCTCTGCGATTCCACTGGCCGCAGAAAAGCGCTACCTGTCCGCCCCATGACAGGACCCCAATCCAATATCGTGCACGTGATCGGCGCTGGCCTTGCCGGTTCCGAAGCCGCCTGGCAGGTGGCGAAATCAGGCGTGCCCGTGGTGCTGCACGAGATGCGGCCCGACCGCATGACCGAGGCGCACCGCACCGACGGGCTCGCTGAGCTCGTCTGCTCCAACTCATTCCGCTCGGACGACGCCGCCAACAACGCGGTCGGCCTGCTCCATGCGGAGATGCGCCGGCTCGACTCGCTGATCATGCGCGCGGCCGACGCCAACCAGGTGCCCGCCGGCGGCGCGCTCGCCGTCGACCGCGACGGCTTCTCGGCCGCCGTTACCAAGGCGCTGAACGACCATCCCCTGATCGAGATCGCCCGCGGCGAGATCAAAGGCCTGCCGCCGGCCGACTGGAGCAACGTCATCGTTGCCACCGGCCCCCTCACCTCCGCGCCGCTGGCCGATGCCATCCGCGAGCTGACCGACGAGAACGCGCTCGCCTTTTTCGATGCGATTGCGCCGATCGTGCATCGCGAATCCATCGACATGTCGGTGGCCTGGTTCCAGTCGCGCTACGACAAGGTCGGCCCCGGCGGCAACGGGGCGGATTACATCAACTGCCCCATGAACAAGGAGCAGTATGACGGCTTCGTCGCCGCGCTGATCGCAGGCGAGAAGACCGAGTTCAAGGAGTGGGAAACCAACACGCCCTATTTCGACGGCTGCCTGCCGATCGAGGTGATGGCGGAACGCGGCCCCGAGACCTTACGCCACGGCCCGATGAAGCCGGTCGGCCTCACCAATCCGCACGATCCCACCACCAAGTCCTACGCCATTGTGCAGCTTCGCCAGGACAACAAGCTCGGCACGCTCTACAACATCGTCGGTTTCCAGACGAAGCTGAAATACGGCGAGCAGCAGCGCATTTTCCGCACCATTCCGGGGCTGGAGAAAGCCGAATTCGCACGTCTCGGCGGCCTGCATCGCAACACCTTCCTCAACTCGCCAAAGCTGCTCGACAGCCAGTTGCGCCTGCGCGCGCAGCCGCGGCTGCGTTTTGCCGGCCAGATGACGGGCTGCGAGGGTTATGTGGAGTCTGCCAGCGTTGGCCTGATCGCCGGCCTCTATGCGGCAGCCGACGCGCGCGGCGAGACACTGGCGAGCCCGCCGGGCACGACGGCGCTCGGATCCCTGCTCGGCCATATCACCGGCGGCCACATCGAGACCATCGAGCCGGGCACGCGCTCCTTCCAGCCGATGAACATCAATTTCGGTCTGTTTCCACCGCTCGCAACCGCGCCGACGAAGAAACCTGACGGCACGCGCCTGCGCGGCAACGAGAAGACGGTGGCCAAGAAGCAGGCAATGAGCGCATTGGCGCTCGCCGATCTCGATCGCTGGATCGCCGATCATTTGCGCATTGCCGCAGCCGCGTGAGTTTTCGATGAGTCTCCCGAAAGACGACGCCGCGGTGCTCTCGGCGCGCTGGACCGAGGGCGTGCTGCTCAAACGTGACGTGTTCTCGACCGTCGAGCGCGGCCGTTTTCGCGGCGACAGCGGCGAGGTCGATGCCGTGCTGCGCCGCCTCGACGAGGTGCCGTGGTGGTCGTTCCTGGTCGCTCGGCATCTGTTTGCGCGCGAGAAGCACGCGCTCGCCCTGGCAAAGGGCCTCAATGTCGGCCCTGAATTGCTCTGGGCCGGCCGTCGCGCGCTTGTGCGCGGCTTCGTCGACGGCGTCGCGCTGCATCTGGCAAAACCCCATGGCGACCTCGCCTATTTCCGTTCAGCCAAGGCCGCGCTGCGGAGGCTGCGCCGCGCCGGCATCTGCCACAACGATCTCGCCAAGGAGCAGAACTGGCTGGTCGGCCGCGATGGACGCGCCTATGTCACCGACTTCCAACTCGCAGCCTGCTTCAACCGGCGCGGCCGCCTCTATCGCATCCTCGCCTACGAAGACCTCCGACATCTGCTCAAGCACAAGCGCTCCTACGCGCCCGAGGCGCTGACGCCGCGCGAGCGAAAGATCCTGGCCAAGAAATCCTTCGCCGCGAGCCTGTGGCTTGCCACCGGAAAGAAGGTCTATCGCGCCATCACCCGCGGCCTGTTCAACTTCACCGACCGCGAAGGCGGCGGCCGCCGTCTCGTCAACGACGCGCCGGTGCTGGCCGCGTTGATCCGGCAAAACCCCGCCGTGCGCGATACCGCCATCGTCGCCTTCGCCGACCGCCGCTCGGGCGTCGGGCTCTATGCCTTCGTGGAAGCTGATCAGACCGCGCTCGAAGGCGAGCTCCGCAACGAGCTTACGGCTGCCAAGGGTCCGAAGCCGCCGGAACACATCCAGGTCGTGCACGCGTTGCCGCGTGACACCAGCGGCAAGCCGCGCACCGAGATCCTGCAACTGGTCGCCATGAACCAGCTCGACCTGATCGAGCCGATGATGAAGAACGACCAGGACCGCGCCTTCCTCAAGGACATCCTGGAGCAGCGCAAGAACCTGCGCGATCGCTTCAACTTCGAGGCGGACCTGCCCACCAGTTAGATGACGGGATGGGCGGCGCCTTGAAGCGTCCACAATGCCGGTGGAGAAGCCGGGGATTGCACTGACTCGGGGAACGATGACGAGCTGGGGGACCATAAGGCGCCGCACGGCCCTGCTGATCGCAGGGCTCGTGCTGCTGGCAACCACGCCTGGCATGGCCGCAGAGTCCCCTGCTGAACAGATCTCCGGCTTTCGGGCGAAGCATGGTGAGGGCCGCGTCGTACGCGACACAACCCTCGACCGCATTGCCATGGACCAGGCCCGTGCGATGGCGGCAAAGGATGATCTCAGCCACGACGCCCTCGGCCCGTTCAACAGGCGCGTCGCGCCATCGGGCGCAGGCCGCGCCGCCGAGAACATCGCCTACGGCTACGACAACTTTGAGAAGACGCTGGGACAGTGGATCGACTCGTCCGGTCACCGCAAGAATCTGCTGCTGCACAACGCCTCCCGCGTCGGGATCGCCAGCGCCAAGAACGCCAGCGGCAAGCGCACCTATTGGGCGATGGTGATCGCCGGCGATTACGAGCCCAAGCCGGGCAAGGGCAACGGTAAGGGCAAGAAGGACAGTGAGCCGCTGGTGGCCGTGAAACGCGAGGTCACGCCCGCCAGCAAGCCCAAAGCCAGCAACTGCCACGTCAAGCTGCTCGGCCTCTGCATCTGAGGCGAGACCGTTTCAGCCCGACGCAGCAACGGGCACGGCCCTACCGCGCCGGTTCCGCCAAATCCCTGGCTTTCAGGTCGCGCGGCAGCACGGTCAGCAACAGCACGGCACACAGCACACACAGTCCGCCGATGACGTAGAGCGCGGGCGTCGTGCTGCCGGTCATATCCTTGACCGACCCGACCATGACCGGGCTGACGATACCGCCGACCTGCCCGAGCGTGTTGATGAGCGCGATCCCGCACGCCGCGCCCGCGCCGGTAAGGATTTTTGGCGGCAGGGTCCAGAATGTCGGAATGGCCGCGACCACGCCGGCGCCGAGAATCGCAAGCGCGCCAACCAGCGTGACGACGTTCCGGTCGAAGGCGCCGGACGCAAAGAAGCCCACCGCCGCAGCCAGAACCAGGCCGGCGACGAATTTTGGCCGCTCGCCTGAGGCATCCGACAGGCGCCCGACGACGATCATGCAGATGGCCCCGCAGATATAGGGCACGGCGGTCAGGAAGCCGATCGCGGCCGCGCTGCCGCCGCCAGCTGCCTTGATCAGGTCGGGCGCCCAGAAATTGAGGCCGTAGGATGCGATCTGGATCAGGAAGTAGATGAACCCGAGCAGCAGCACGCCGGGCATGAGCAGCGATCGCCACGCCGAATGCTCGCCGATCTCGCTCTTCTGACGGTCGAGTTGGACCGAGATCAGGCGGCGCTCGTCGTCGCTCAGCCACTCGGCCTGTTCGATGCCGTCGTCCAAACGCAGCAGCACGACGAAGCCAAGCGCGACGCACGGAATGCCGCCGGCCAGGAACAGCCATTGCCAGCCGGCAAGGCCATGCAGCCCGTTCAGGTAATTGAGGATGAGGCCGGAGATCGGCGCGCCGATGATCCCCGAGAATGCGGTGGCGAGAAAGAACACGGACGTCATGCGACCGCGGTGTGATTTTGGAAACCAGAGCGTCAGGTAGTAGAGAATGCCCGGAGCAAATCCCGCCTCCATGGCGCCGATCACGAAGCGCAGCGCATAAAACTGCCATTCACTGTGGACGAAGACCATGGCGGCCGTCGCCAGCCCCCAGGAAATCATGATGCGGGCAATCCAGCGCCGCGCGCCGAAGCGATAGAGCAGCATGTTGCTCGGCACTTCCAGCAGGACATAGCCGACGACGAACAGGCTGGCGCCGAAACCATAAGCCGTGTTGCTCAGGCCAAGATCGGCTTGCAGGGCGGCCTTGGCGAAGCTGATGTTGACGCGGTCGAAGAACGCGAAGAAGTAGCAGATGATGATCAGCGGCATCAGCCGCAATGCGATCTTCTTGATGACTTGCTGTTCAGTAATTCCCGTATCGAGGTCGGCGGTGGCCGCCGTAGCGATTGTCATGGTTTCCTCCAGTATGTTTTTGAAATTTTGAGTGCGATCGCTCAGCCGGAGTGTCGCAAACGTTCGGGTATGGGATGCAGGTCGAGGGGACGGCCGGCCTTTGCGACCTGCCCCGGCACCTCATGTCCCACCAGCCCGGGCAATCCGAACGAGAGATCGATGAGGCGCTGCAGGTCGAGACCGGTCCGCAAGCCGATCTCGTGGCAGAGGTTGACGAGGTCTTCGGTACAGACATTGCCGGTAGCGCCCGGCGCAAACGGACATCCGCCGAGGCCGCCCAGCGCGGCGTCAAAGCGGCGCGCGCCGGTGTCATAGGCCGCGAGGACATTGACCAATCCGAGACCGCGCGTGTTGTGGAAGTGAAGCGTCAGCTTGCCCGCAGGGACCAGCAGCAAGACCTCGGCCACCAGCTGCGAGACCTGGTTGGGATTGGCCATGCCCGTGGTGTCGGCGAGCGTGATGCCGTCGACGTCGAGATCCAGATAGCGTTTGACGATATCGAGCACCCGTTCGAAGGGCTGCGCTCCTTCGAACGGACAGCCGAACGCCGTCGCAACGGTGGCATTGATCAGGGCGCCGCCCGCATGAGCCGGTTTCACGATCTCGGCAAGCGAGGCCAGCGACTGCCCGGGCGTCATGTTCATGTTGGCGCGATTGTGCGTCTCGCTCGCCGACATCACAAAATTGAGCTCGTCGGCACGCGCCGCCAGCGCCAGTTCGGCGCCCTTCCGGTTCGGGACCAACGCCGTGTAGATCGTGCCGGGATGCCGTTCGATTCCGGCAAACACCTCCGCAGCATCGCGCAGCGACGGGACGGCCGCGGGCGAAACGAAGGAGGAAACTTCAATGCGGCTGAATCCGATTGCAGAGAGCGAACTGATCAGCCGGATCTTTTCGCTGGTCTCGACCCATTTCGCTTCGATCTGCAGGCCGTCGCGCGGGGCGACTTCCTGGATCATGATATCCGCAGGCGTCACCGTCATTGCACCGCTCCGCTGCGGCGCAGCTGGGCGATATCGCCTGCCTGCAAGCCAAGCCTAGCGAGCACCTCGTCGGTGTGCTGCCCCAGCGTCGGCCCCGGCCATTTCACCGCACCGGGTGTCTCGGAGAGCTTCGGCGAAATGCCCGGCATCTTCACGGTCACGTCGCCCGGCAGTTCGGTCGGCAGGATCATCTCTCGGGCGACGTAGTGGGGATCGTCGACGATGTCGGCGACCGAATAGATCCGGCCCGCAGGAACATCGGCCGCATCGAGGCGCGCGAGGATCTCGTCCATCGTCTTCGTCGAGGTCCAGGCAGCGATGGCCGAATCGAGCAAGGCGTTGCTGCGAACCCGGCCGTCGTTGCTGGCAAGATCGGGATCGTCGGCCAGGTCCGGTCGGCCGACCACCTGCATCAGCCGCTTGAAGATCGCATCGCTATTGCCAGCGATGACGACGTGACGCCCGTCGGAGCTTGGATATGTATTGGAGGGACTGATGCCCGGCAGAGCGCCGCCGGTACGGGTCCTGACATGACCCATGAGGTCGTATTCCGGGACCAGGCTCTCCATCAGATTGAACACGCTTTCATAGAGCGAGACGTCGACGACCTGTCCGCGCCCCTGCCCCGTCTTGACACGCAGCAGCGACATCAGCGCGCCGATCACGCCGTGGAGCGAGGCAAGACTGTCGCCGATGCTGATGCCGACCCGCGCCGGCGGGCTATCCGGATCGCCCGTGGTGAAGCGCAAGCCCCCCATGGCTTCGCCGATCGCACCGAAGCCGGACCGGTCGCGATAAGGGCCGGTTTGCCCGTAGCCGGAGATGCGCACCAGCGTCAGGTCCGGGTTGAGCTTCGACAGCGCATCCCAGCCGAGGCCGAGCTTCTCGAGGCTGCCCGGCTTGAAATTCTCGATCACGACGTCGGCTTGCGCAGCCAGACGCAGCGCAACGTCGCGCCCCTCAGGCGACTTCAAATCGATCGCGATCGACTTCTTGTTGCGCGACTGCAGATACCACCAGAGCGATGTGCCCTGATGCAACTTGCGCCAAGAGCGCAGGGGATCGCCGCAGCCGGGCTGCTCGATCTTGATGACTTCGGCGCCGAACTCGGCGAACAGCCGCGCGGCAAACGGCGCAGCGATCAATGTTCCGAGCTCGACGACTCGTATTCCGGATAATGGTCCGTCCACGTCTGGCGCTCCTCGATCTTCTTTGATCGTGGTGTCGCCGAGTGCGAGGTCCTAAGTCCAATATCCTTTGATGAACACGCGTTCGCGGATGACGAACGACATGAAGGGCCGCAATCAGTGAGGTTTGGTTCCGGGCAATCGCAGATGATCGAGCATCAGCTGGCTCGTCGCCGACAACCCCGCGGGATCCCTTGCCACCAGCACCAGTTCGCGATCGGCCCAGTCGTCACTCAGCTCGACCGCCGCCAGGTTCATGCCGTGACTGAGCACCTCGAACGCACGATCAGGGATGAGGCCGATGCCCATACCGGCCTGCACCATCCGGCACACCGCATCGAAGCCGGGCACGTGAACCCGCAGCCGGATCGACTTGCCGATCTGCTGCGCCGTGTATTGCGAGCGGAGATAGATCGAACTCGTTGCAAACAGGCCGACATGGTCGTAGTCGAGCGTGTCGGCAAACGAAACGTCTTTTGCCGATGCAAGCGGATGATCCGTGCGCACCACGATGACGAGGCGGTCGCGCCGATAGGAGAACCGCTCCAGCCCGCGCGTCGAAACGTCCGCCGAGCAGATGCCGATTTCGGCCACGCCCTCCTCGACACCGCGAACGACATCGGCGCTGGGACGTTCCTGCAGATCGAGCCGCACCAGCTCGTGCGAGCGAAAGAATCCGGGCAGATCGTCGGGGAGGAACTCGACGATTGACGACAGATTGGCCAGCATTCGCACATGACCGCGCACGCCTCGCGCGTGCTCGGCCATATCGACCGCGATCTTCTCGACATTGAGCAAGGTCACGCGCGCATGATGCAGCAGAGACTCGCCGGCGGGTGTCAGCGCCATGCCGGTCGGATGCCGCTCGAACAAGGCGACCTCTAGTACCTCCTCGAGATCATGCATACGCTTGCTGACCGCGGACGGCGCGATCGCCTCGCGCTGCGAGGCGCGCGTCAAATTGCCCTCTTCGCAGATGGCAATGAACAGCCGCAGCGTCGTGAGGTCGATCCGCCGGGTGATGTCGATCTTGGGCGCACCGCTCGTTGAGCGCGACGATTGCGTTTTCTCTTGCATGATCGGTTTTCCGATCCGGGAGGATATAGCGTTCGCAGTCGCCGGATTTCTCAAATTCCCGGCCCAAAGTTGGCCGGATTGGAGTGGGATACCAAGACGAGGCGATAATTCGCGATTTTGTTCCAGGCGGTACGCGAGCTTGCTCGTACCCGCCATCGCGCCTAATTCATAGCACCGGGATGGCAGAGGCGGAGACCAGCACGTGATCGACATCGACCGAATACGAGCCGACACACCGGCGGCCTCCCGGCTCGCCTATCTCCACAACGCGGGCGCAGCGCTGATGCCGGCGCCGGTTGTTGCGGCGATGAAGCAACACATCGATCTCGAAAGCGAGATCGGAGGCTATGCGGCCGCCGACCGCGAGGCGCGCCGGCTCGATTCAGTCTACGGCTCGATCGCGCGACTGCTGAATGCCGCGCCGGACGAGATCGCCCTCGTGGAGAACGCGACGGTCGCCTGGCAGATGGCATTCTACGCGCTTCCGTTTGGCAAGGGCGACCGCATCTTGACCGCAGAGGCGGAATACGCCGCCAACTATGTCGCATTCCTGCAGGTCGCCAGGCGCACGGGCGCGGTCATCGACGTGGTGCCGAGCGATGCCAGCGGCGAGCTCGACATCGAGGCGCTGGAACGCATGATCGACGACCGCGTGAAGTTGATCGCCATTACCTGGGTTCCGACCAATGGCGGGCTGGTCAATCCCGCAGCCGCCGTCGGGAAGATCGCGCGAGCGCACGGCATCCCCTATCTGCTCGACGCCTGCCAGGCGGTCGGCCAGATGGAAGTCGACGTCGAGGCCATCGGCTGCGACATGCTGTCGGCCACGGGGCGCAAATTCCTGCGCGGTCCGCGTGGCACCGGCTTTCTCTACGTCCGCCGCGCGCTATTGCAGCACCTCGAGCCGCCGATGATTGATCACTTCGCCGCGCCCTGGATCTCGCGGGACGCTTATCAACTGCGCGACGATGCCCGCCGTTTCGAAACCTGGGAGAACAATTACGCGGCAAGACTTGGCCTCGGCGCGGCCGTCGACTACGCCCTCGCGATCGGCCTCGGCCGGATCGAGCAGCGCTGCCGCTGGCTTGCGGGCCGCCTGCGTAGCGGTCTCGCGTCCGTGCGCGGCGTCACGCTTCGCGACCTCGGACGCAGCCCCAGCGCCATCGTCAGCTTCACGATGGAGGGGCGTGAGGCGGATGCAATCGTCCGCAGCGCCGCCGCGGCCGGCATCACGATCGGCGCCTCGGATCCGTCGAGCACCCGCATCGATGCCGAAGTCCGCGCGCTGCCGGTGGTCGTGCGGGCGTCCCCGCATTACTACAACACGGAAGCCGAGATCGATCGGTTGATCGCCCACCTCGCGGGTCTGGCGCCGCGATAGCGGCGCTCAGGTGCAGCGCGCGCTCAGCCCGGATGCGCCGAGCTTGGCCATGACCTCGTCGAGATGCGCGCTGTCGCGGGTCTCGATGACGAGTTGCAGCAGCGTCGCCTTGGCCGGAAGGTCGGAGAAGGTCCGCTGGTGCGAGACCTCGATGATGTTGGCGCCGGCTTCCGCCAGCAGTGCGGCGACCGCCGCCAACTGGCCCGGCCTGTCGGGAATATCGAGCGAGAGCTGGGTCAGCCGTCCCTCGCGCGCGAGTTCGCGCGTCAGCACCGAGGCGATCAGCCTGGTGTCGATGTTGCCGCCGCTCAGGACCAGACCAACCTTCGCGCCGGCAAAACGCGTGGGATCAGACATGATCGCCGCAAGGCCCGCGGCGCCGGCGCCCTCGACGACGGTCTTCTCGATCGAAATCAGGGTTGCGACCGCGCGCTCGAGCTCGGCTTCGTTGACGAGCGCGATGTCGTCGACCAGGGCGCGGACGATTTCAGTGGTGATCTTGCCCGGCGATTTGACTGCGATGCCTTCGGCGAGCGTATCGCCCCGCGCGGGCAGATTGCCGCCATGGACGGCATTGTACATCGAGGGATAGAGCCAGGCCTCGACACCCAGGATCCGCAGCGACGGCTTGATCGATTTCGCCGCAATGGCGATGCCGCTGATCAGGCCACCGCCGCCGATCGGGACGACCAATGTGTCGAGCTCCGGCACCGCCTTGAGCATCTCAAGCCCCACCGTGCCCTGCCCCGCAATGACCAGGGGGTCGTCGTAGGGGTGGACGAAGATCATGCCGCGGGCCTCGCCGTGGCTGCGTGCGAACGTAGCCGCCTCCTCCAGCGTCGCGCCGGTGACGACCACCTCGGCACCATGATGCCTGGTATTCTCGACCTTCACCATCGGCGTGCCCACCGGCATCACGATCGTGGCGGGAATGCCGAGCCGCTTGGCATGATAGGCCACGCCCTGCGCGTGGTTGCCCGCCGACATGGCGACGACGCCGCGCGCACGCTCCTCCGGCGTCAGCGCCGTGAGCCGGTTCAGCGCCCCACGCTCCTTGAACGATGAGGTGAACTGGAGGTTCTCGAACTTGAGCCAGAGGTCGCAGCCGCAGATGTTGCTGAGCGTCCGGCTGTAGCTGCAGGGAGTCTCGACGACGGCGCCGCGGATCGTCTCGGCAGCAGCTTGAATGTCACGAGCTGCGACCGGAAGGCCGCTCAGATCGGGGATTGCGGTTTGGGACAATTCAGCCATGGGACAGCATAGAGCATTCGGCCGCCTCGGGCGATAAGCCAACCGCTATTTGGTAAATTCCCGGGATCGTGAAGCCCGCCACAGCGTCCAAAGCGTGCGCAACCGCGACACCGGCTGCGGCGCGAAGGGATTGCGCCCCGGCCGCACCAGGCGATCGAGATCAGCCCGCGCCTGGCCTAGCGGCAGGAACGCTGCCCGCGCCGACGGTGCCACCTGCGCCAGCAGCGATGAGGCCGTCGCCAGATGCCGCCGGGCTTCGCCGATGAGCTGGTCCAGCACGGCATTCAGATGGGGCGTCTGTTTGCCGGCGAACACATCCTCGATGGCACAGCCATGGCCGGTCAGGAATTGCTGCGGCAGGAACAATTGTCGATGGGTCGAGTCCCGCGGCAGGTTCGCGATCACCTGCACGATGCCCTGCGCCAGCCCGGCATGCCGCGCGAGGTGCTCGCTCGCATCCGAAGCTTCGCCCATGATCCGCGCCGCGAGCGCGAACAAGGCCGAAGAGGTCGCCGCCAGATAGCCTTCCAGCGCCGTCATGGTCGGCATCGGATCGTTGTAGAGATCGAATTGGTGCTCGTCGACGAGCAGCGACAACGGCTCGACCGGTAGGTCAAAGTCCCGGATCGCACGCAGCAGCTCGGCCGCCACCGGATTGCCCTCGGCGCTGCCGTGAACGAGGCCCGAGAACAGATCGGTCCACCATTGAAAGCGGATTTCGCCGGGCAAGGGCTGGCTCACCTGGTCGCGGACCCGAACGATCTCGACATTGAAGGCGTAGAGCGCCAGCAGCGCCCGACGTTCGGCGGCTGGCGCGAAGAGGGTTGCGGCATAGCGCGGAAAGTCATGGCTGCGCACGAGGTCGGCGCAGAACGTCACGGTGTCGGGCGGCGTCGCAGCGCTGCTCATGGCACGGCAATCAGCGCAGCCGCAACGCGGCGCCGTTCGCCGATCATGATGTTGTAGGTGCGCACCGCCGGCCCGGTTTGCATAGTGTCCAGCACCACCCTCACCGCCTTCAGCGCCTGGCGCAGCTCCGGCGGCGGCAGCCAGACGCCGGTTCCGGTCCCGACCAGAAGCGTGTCGATGCTGTTGGCGGCCGTGAACACCCGATCCAGCGAATAGCGATCGATCTTGGTGGGATCCGTCACGTCCCAGGCCCAGATCGCGTCAGGCAGGCACAGCAGCGAGCCCCGGTGCGACATGCCGGCAAAGGCAAACCCGCCCTTGCCATAGGCCTCGATCGGCGCCGAGCGCGGGAAATGGGGAGCGTTGGGGTCGCCGGCCATGAGCTTCGTCCGAATGAGCCTATTGCCCTCGCAAACTCATGCGAGGGCATACGGTTCGGATCATGCCTTGTTTTTCTTCGCCGGCGGAGCCTCTTCCTTCGCATCTTCACGATGCTCGCCGACGCCGAGATAGATCAGAATCGGCGCTGCGATGAAGATCGAGGTGTAGGTGCCGACCAGCACCACGCCGAACATCATGACGGCCGTGAAGCTGTGGATGGCATGACCGCCGAACAGCAGCAGCGCCAGCAGCGCCAGCGTCACCGTGAAGTGGGTGATGATCGAGCGCGACAGCGTCGAGTTGATGGATTCGTTGAGGAGCTGCGGCATCGGCATCTTCTTGTAGCGCCGCAGCATTTCACGGATGCGGTCATAGATGACGACGGTGTCGTTGAGCGAATAGCCGAGAATCGTCAGGAGCGCCGCGATGCTGGTCAGGTCGAAGTCGACCTGGCTGATCGACATGAAGCCGATGGTCAGCACGATGTCGTGCACGTTGGCGATCATTGCACCGAGCGCGAACTGCCATTCGAACCGGAACCAGAGATAGACCAGGATCGAGACGATCGCGAGCATCAGGCCGATCATGCCGAACGCCAGCAGCTCGCCGGAGACGCGTGGCCCGACAACTTCGACGCGGCGATATTCGACGGTATCGCCGAGCGCGCCACGGACCTTCTGCACGGCCTCCTGCTGGGCGGCATCGCCGCCCGGCTGCTCCGCGACGCGGATCAGGACGTTCTCGGGACCGCCAAACTGCTGCAACTGGACTTCGCCGAGACGCAGGGCATCCAGCGTCGTGCGCATCGCCGCGATGTCGGCGGTACCCGACTTCGCCTTGACCTCCAGCAGCGTGCCGCCGCGGAAATCGATGCCGAAATTCAGGCCATGGGTGAAGAACAACGTGATAGCGAGAATCGACAACGCGGCCGAGATCGGGAAGCTGATGCGGCGGAAGCGCGTGAAATCGAAATGCGTATCGTCGGGGACGATGCGCAGCGACGGCAGCCAGCCGAACACCGAGACCACGGTAAGGACGGCGATCAGGATGCCGAGCCCGATGAGAACGTAGTGAGTCACGATCAGGCTCCTAGATCGGCACGTTCTGCGGCCGCTTCCACCGCACCCACCAGGCCACGATCAGCCGGGTCAGCGTGAAGGCGGTGAACACCGTGGTGATGATGCCGATGCCGAGCGTCACGGCAAAGCCGCGCACCGGGCCGGTGCCGATGTAGAACAGCACCGCAGCGGCGATGAAGGTGGTGATGTTGGAATCGAGGATGGTCGCAAGCGCCCGCTTGAAGCCGGCGTCGATCGCCGAAATCGCGTTGCGGCCGCCGCGCAGCTCTTCGCGGATGCGCTCGTAGATCAGCACGTTGCTATCGACCGCGATGCCGACGGTGAGCACGATGCCGGCGATGCCGGGCAGCGTCAGCGTGGCATTGAGCAGCGACAACAGGCCGAAGATCATGGCGACATTGACGGCCACCGCGATGTTGGCGAACACGCCGAACAGCCGGTAGGTCAACAGCATGAACACGATGACCATGATCGAGCCGACATAGGCTGCAAGCTCGCCCTTCTCGATCGAATCCTGGCCGAGGCCCGGACCGACGGTGCGTTCCTCGACCACCGTGAGCGGCGCCGGCAGCGCGCCGGCGCGCATCAGGATCGCAAGATCGTTGGCGGACTGGACCGTGAAGTTGCCTGAAATCTGCCCCTGTCCGCCCGTGATGGGCTCGCGGATGACCGGTGCCGAGATCACCTCGTTGTCGAGCACGATCGCGAACGGCAGCCCTACGTTCTCTTGCGTGGCCTGCGCGAATTTGCGCGCCCCGGTGGAGTTGAAGCGGAAGGAGACGATCGGCTCGTTGGTGCGCTGGTCAAATCCAGGCTGCGCATCGGTGAGCTCGGCGCCGGAGACCAGCACCTGCTTCTTGACGACGTACGGCACCTTCGGCGAGCTCTGGCTCATCAGGAGCTCGGAGTCCGGCGGCACGCCACCGCGCTGCGCCTGATCCGCCGGCACCGAGGTGTCGACCATCCGGAATTCCATCTTCGCGGTCTTGCCGAGCAGCTCTTTCAGATGCGTCGGATCCTGAAGACCCGGGACCTGAACCAGGATGCGGTCGGTGCCCTGACGCTGGATCACCGGCTCGACGGTGCCGAGCTCGTTGACGCGGCGTTCGACGATCTGGATCGACTGCTCGATGGTCTTGCGCATGCGCTCGACCATGGCAGGCTGCGACAGTGCCAAGCGGATCAAGCCGCCGCCGGCATCAGAGATGTCGAGATCACGCTGGGCGCTCGACCCGAGCAGACCGCCGATCGGCTGTGAGAGCTCACGCAGCTTGGTCAGCGCAGCCTGGAGGTCGGTATCCTTGACCCGGACCTCGACGGCGTCGCCGCGGGTCACGAGGCCGGTATAGCCGATCTTGGCCTCGCGCAGCGAGCGGCGGACGTCGTCGCGCACCTGATCGAGCTTTTCCTTCTTGACGTAGTTGGCATCGACCTCGAGCAGCAGATAGGAGCCGCCCTGAAGGTCGAGGCCGAGCACCAGCCGGCGCTGTGCCCAGGCCGGCCACGTCTTGACCTGCGCCTCGGGGAAGAAGTTCGGGACCGCGCAGAGGCACACGATCAGCGCCGTCAGGATGATCCCGAGCGCCCTCCACCGCGTGAAATACAACATCGACTGGACCTGTCAGATCAGGAGATTTGAGAGACTCGCAGGAAAGCGTTCACTTCGCCGCGGCGTCGTCCTTGGCGCTTTCCTTCGCGCTGTCCTTGGCCGGCTCGCCCTTGGCGCGCACGCCCGAGATCATCGACCGCATCTGGCGCACGCGCACGCCGTCGGAAATCTCGAACTCGATCTGGTCGTCATCGACCACCTTGGTGACCTTGCCGACCAGGCCGCCCGAGGTCACGACGGTGTCGCCGCGGCGAATGTTCTTCACGAGCTCGGCGTGGTCCTTCACCTTCTTCTGCTGCGGACGCAGAATCAGGAAGTACATGATCACGAAGATCAGGGCGAACGGCAGCAGCGACATCAACATGCTGTTGGTGTCACCGGCGCCCGCAGCCTGGGCATACGCAGGGGTAATGAACATTCGGACGATCCTCGTGGAAACGGGGGAAAACCGGTCAGGCCCTCAAGGGCGACCGGTTCGGTCAAATTCGCGCGGACTATAGCGGCCATTGCCCCAATTGCAACGCTGCCAGACCGTCGATTTGGCCACCTTGCGGCGCGCCGTCAGGCCCGATAAGGCTGCATTCTCAGGAACTTCGGACATGCCCAAAAAACCAAGCAAAAGCCCGGCCGGCAAAGGCCCCCGTACCCCTGCCACGAAGCCCGCCCAGGTCGCGGCAAAACGCCCCAAGGCGGTCTCAAAGGCGGCTTCCAAGGCTACCCAGGACCTTTCCCAGGAGCGCATCGTCCTCGCGCTGGAGACCATCGCAGCGCACCTCGCCGCCCAGGGCAAGCCGGCCGTCGAGCGCGAATCGTTCGAGCGGGCGGACGCCTATGTCTGGCACCCCGACGGCCGCCTTGCTGCGGTGCCGCGGGTCAGCCGCGTCGAGCTGTTCCTGCTCAAGGGCGTCGACCGGATGCGCGACATCCTGATGGAGAACACCGAGCGGTTCGCCAACGGACTGCCGGCCAACAACGCCTTGCTCTGGGGCGCGCGCGGCATGGGCAAGTCGTCGCTTGTGAAGGCGGCTCACGCCAGCATCAACGCCGCCCGCAAGCCCGCCGACAAGCTCAAGCTGATCGAGATCCACCGCGAGGACATCGAAACGCTGCCGATGCTGATGGAAAAGCTCCGCGACGCCAGCTTCCACTTCATCGTGTTCATCGACGACCTCTCCTTCGACGGCAATGACGCGTCCTACAAGTCGCTCAAGGCCGTGCTCGAAGGCGGCATCGAGGGCCGGCCCGAGAACGTCATCCTCTACGCCACCTCCAACCGTCGCCATCTGCTCGCGCGCGACATGATCGAGAACGAACGCTCGACCGCGATCAATCCCGGCGAAGCCGTCGAAGAGAAAGTCTCGCTGTCGGATCGCTTCGGCCTGTGGCTCGGCTTCCACCGCTGCAGCCAGGACGAATACCTCGCCATGGTGCGCGGCTATTGCAGCCATTTCGGCATCAAGGTCGACGATGAAGCGCTGGAGCGCGAGGCACTGGAATGGTCGACGACGCGCGGCTCGCGCTCGGGCCGCGTCGCCTGGCAGTTCGTGCAGGAGCTGGCGGGACGGCTCGGCGTGAAGCTGACGGCGAAGTAGTCGAGGTTGCCGCCGCGCTTCTCGCGACTGGAAAAGAAATCGCCCGCACAAGGCGGGCGACAACTGCGTTCTTGCGGCGAGAGCGAGAGCCTGACGTCAGCGCTCACGCCCCGTTCAGGAATTGAAGCGGGTCAACCGGGCTAGATCCCTTACGGATCTCGAAGTGGAGCTGCGGCGACGCCACCTCCCCGGATTGACCCGACTTGGCAATGACCTGACCGCGCTTGATAGGATCGCCGCGCTTCACCAACAGCTCACTCGCATGGGCATATGCGGTGACGTAGCCGTTGGAGTGCCGAACCAGGACCAGATTGCCATAACCCTTCAGCTCGTTACCCGAATAGGCAACGACGCCGTCTTCAGCCGCCTTGACCGGCGTCCCCTCGGGCACCGCGACGTTGATGCCGTCGTTGGACTTGCCGTTGGTCTTGGCGCCGTAGCTCGTGATCACCTTGCCGCGCACCGGCCAGCGGAAGGTCGGCAGCGAGCTGGTGGTCTCGGCCGCTTTCGCCGGCGCCGTCTCGGCGGGCTTCTCTTCGATATTGGCGGTGGCCTGGGCCAGGCGCGCGCTCTGCGCGGGCTGAGCAACGGCGGCCATCTTGGTGGCGGCAACCGGAGCTGCCGCGACCGGCTGCAGCGCAGCCGCCACAGGGGCCGCCGCGACAGGAGCCGGAGCAAGCGGAGCCGCAACCGCCGCCGTCTTGGCGCCCGGCACGGTCAGCTTGGTGCCGAGCTTGAGCTTGGCCGAGGGCTCGAGACCATTGGCACGCGCGAGCTCGGCCGCGGAGATATGGTTCTTGCGCGCGATGCTGGCGAGCGTGTCACCATGATTGACGAAGTGGAGGCTCGGCGGTGCAGCGACGGCAGCAACCGGCTTCGGCGCCATCGCGGGAGCCGCAGCGACCGGAGCCATCAACGGCGCGGGAGCCGCAGCCGTTGCACCGGGATGCGGGATGACCAGTTGCTGGCCGGGCGAGAGCGCGCGCGGCCCCTTGTAGCCGTTGGCGGCCATGATCGCCTGCGGGCTCACATGGTAGCGCTTGGCGAGCACGTCGAGCGTATCGCTGGTGCCGACGATGATCTTGGTCGCGCCGGCCGGCTGGGCGGCAGCGACCGAGCGCGGCGGCACGGTGCCGGTCGCCTCAAGACGCGGCTGAGCCGGCGGCGGCGTGTAGGAGCCGAGGCCACGACCGCCTCCGGAGACGCCCCCACCCGCTGCAACCGGGTAGGATTGTGGCGCGGCAACCGCCGGCGGTGGCAAGGCCTGGGACTGATAATAGCCGGGCTGGGTCTGCGGCCGCGCATATTGCGGCAGCTCACGCTGCGGCGGCGGGGCCTGCTGGACCGAACCGGTCGAGTCCGAGAAGGGGTTGGAGAAGTTCGCTTGGGACAGTCGCGACTGTGTGTCGGCACTGCACCCCGCGAAGCTCAAGGAAATCAGCGCCAGGACCGCGACCTGCGGTACGCGGCGCGAGTAAAGCAACTCGGCGACAACAGACATGGTTACTCACTCGTACGCAACAGAACTGGTCTTTTAAGTAAACACGCGTCGAGTAAATAACGGCTTAACCCTCCCAATAAGACCTTGGCAGCGCAGCTAATCCGGAGTTCTACAGCTCCCGCGCCACTCCCGGCAGCGCCGGCACGAAACGGACCTCGACGAGTTCCCTGCGTTCGATCCCGGCTTCGGTCCGGCGCAGGCGGGTCAGCGTCTGCACGCCCTGATGCGGGCCGACCGGCGCGATCAGGATGCCACCGACCTCGAGCCGCTCGATCAGATTCTCCGGAATCTGCTCCACCGCGGCCGTGACGATGATCCGGTCGAACGGGCCGATGTTCGGCGGGAGATTGAGGCCGTCGCCGAGCATCACCTCGACGTTGTGACAGTTGAGCTTCTCGAGCCTGGCGCGCGCCGCGTCCGCGAGCTTGCGGTAGCGCTCGACCGTCAGCACCTCGCGCGTCAGCCGCGACAGCACAGCAGCCTGATAGCCGGAGCCAGCGCCGATCTCGAGCACGCGGTGGGTCTTCTGGAGCTGAAGCTGCTCGGTCATATAGGCGACGACGAAGGGCTGGCTGATGGTCTGCCCGCAGGCGATCGGCAGCGCGCTGTCACGATAGGCAGCGTCGCGATCGGAGGCCTCGACGAACAGATCGCGCGGCACCTCTTCCATGGTCCGCAACACGATCTGGTCGCTGATGCCGCGACGCCTCAGCGTGAGCTGAAACATCATCTTTTCCGGCGGGGGCTGATTGGAGGTCATCGCTGCTTATATCGTCTCGTCGGAGGGCCGGATCGTCGCACGCGTCGCTCGGGCCCGGGCGAGAATCCTGTTCCTGCTTCGGAACCTATGATAGCCTTTTGCTGCGGTATTTGACCATAAATTGGCTTGCAGCGGGCGCACCGCAAACGCCGTTTTCGGGCGTCAGCTGGCCGAAACGCGCATTGCGTCGATTCATGTTATCTGCGAACGTTTTCCAGAGATGGGCAAGGACTCAACGACAATGACCGCGACCGGGCTTTCGGGCCGCTCTGTATTCCTCGTCGAAGACGAGGTCATGATCAGAATGATGGTCGCGGATATGCTGGAAGAGCTCGGTTACAAGGTCGCGGCCGAAGCGGGCGACATCAACGAGGCCCTGCGGCTGGCCCAGGCCACCGAGTTCGACATCGCCATCCTCGACGTCAACGTCAACGGCAAGGTCATCTCGCCGGTTGCCGATCTGATCCGGGAAAAGGGCTGCCCGTTCATCTTTGCCACCGGCTATGGCTCGTCGGGCCTGCCCGAGCAATACCGCGACCGGCCGGCGCTTCAGAAGCCGTTTCAGCTCGACGCGCTCGGCAAGACCATCGAAGCCGCGCTTCGCGGCAGCTAGCCGCTGTTTCCAGACCGTCCTTACCTTAACGTCGCGCTCAGCTCTTCGGAAAACGCTTCGTTGGTGCGGTCGAGCCGCAGCGGCGTGACCGAGACGTAGCGCTCGCGCAGTGCCGCGAGATCAGTGCCTTCGGCCGGCGTGTCCATCATCGCCGCGCGTTCGAAGCCGATCCAGAAATAGGGATTGTTGCGACCATCCCTGCGTTCGTCGATCCTGAGGAAGCCGAGATTGCGCTTGCCCTGCCGCGTGACGCGAATGCCGAGCACCTCTTCCGGCGTACAGGACGGAAAGTTGACGTTGATGACGGTGTCCTTCGGGATGCCGGCCTTGATCACCTTGCGCAGGATATCGGGACCGAATTTGCGCGCGGTATCCCACGGCGGCCGTTCGCGCGTCTCGACGCTGAATTCCTGCGAGAGCGCGAATGACGGAATCCCCAGGATGGTGCCTTCGAGCGCGCCGGCGATGGTGCCGGAATAGACCACATCCTCGGCAACGTTGCGGCCCTTGTTGACGCCGGAGAGCACGACATCCGGCAGCTTGGCGCCAAGGATATGGCGCGCGCCCATGATGACGCAGTCGGTCGGTGTGCCGCGCACTGCGAAGTGCCGAGGCCCGACTTCGCGCAGGCGCAAGGGATCGTTCAGCGACAGCGAATGCGATACGCCGGACTGATCAAGCTCGGGCGCCACCACCCAGACGTCGTCGGACAGCGCGCGTGCGATCTCCTCCACGACCTTGAGGCCGGGAGCGTGGATGCCGTCGTCATTGGTGCAGAGAATGCGCATGCCGGTGGTCGATTCCTGAACTGGGGTCAGGCCGTCTTATCCGGCTATGGCGGATCAGGCAAACCGGCTGGAGGCGGGAATTCGGCTGACGCAATGCAGGTCTCTTCTGTGATCTAGCTCATTGCGGCGCCGCAACACCGCATCCTAGTTTTACCGCGCATTTTCAGGCGACCGGGCACCGAATGACCCGCTTTGCAGCCGCTATCCTCCTCGGTTTCGGCCTCTGCGTGACAGGCGGCGGCTGGGCCCAGGATTCGGGACCTACGGACCGCTGCTTTCCCTGGCAGGAGCTCCGCAACGGCGTCTGCGCCGCCAAGTCGGCCCCCGTTGCGCCCGCGCCAGCTCCTGCAGCGCCGGAGCCGAGCCCACCTCCTGCCCCGGCCGAGACCAATGCGACGACCTCGCCGCTCGCCTGCCCACCCAACTCCCATGGCGAGGGCGGCGCCTGCATCACCGACATCGCACCACCCTCCGTCCCGCCGCGTGCGCCCATCACCATCACGTGCATCGGCGGCACCGCGAGCGATGGGCGATGCATCTGCCCTGCCGGATTCGAGCTGATGGCGGCGGGGCCAGATCCGGGCGGCACCTGCGTGCGAGCCAATGCGGACAATTGCCTTGGTGGCCAGATGACGGTCGCCGGCGCTTGCCTGTGCAGCGGCCAGGTCACGATGTCCGGACAGGTCTATGATCTCGAATTCCTACGCGGCAAATGCGTACCAAAACGCTGCCCGCGCGATGGCCCTTGCGTCACCGCTGCGGTGAAGCCGGATGCGGATACCTCATCAAGATTGTCGTCGGACGAACGGCCAAGCGACTGCGGCCACGGCAAGGTCGCAACGCGCCACGGCTGTGTGCCGGCACGCCGCCGCTCACGCGCGACGGACACAAACAGCTACTTCCGGATCACCCCGGCCTATCCAGGCCCGATGCATTATTGACGGCGGACGCGCCATTGCGGCAGGAAGCGCGCAAGCTTGCCCTCCGCGCGCAGCTGCATCGCCGGCTCGGCGGGGCTGACGGCATGTGTCTCAATCACCCCGAGCGTCTTCAGCTGCGCAACCAACGGGGCCGACGCGGGCGTCTCTGCAAAGCGCTCACG
Organism: Bradyrhizobium sp. CCGUVB4N; assembly: GCF_024199945.1. Taxonomy (GTDB): domain Bacteria; phylum Pseudomonadota; class Alphaproteobacteria; order Rhizobiales; family Xanthobacteraceae; genus Bradyrhizobium. The sequence continues at coordinate 5,188,787 of NZ_JANADP010000001.1, forward strand.
CGCGACCGTCACCGCCTTGTCAAAATCCTCGACGTTGACGCCCGGCTTGGCGCGCCGGCTTTGCACATACGCGTCGTCCCAGAGCCGCGCGATGCCGATGTCGAGCACGCCGCGCAAGCGCTGGTCGACGGCCTGGATGCCGGCACCTGTCACCGCCCATTGTCGGCCGACCCAGAAGATGTCGCGGTGCAAGGCCATGGACGATCGGTTCGCGTTGACGGATGGCCAGCAGGATAACCGGCCGCCCGATCTTCGCAACCAAACGTTTCTGCGTTTCAGACGGGTAACGCTTTTTCTTGACGCGAACCGGTTCCCACTTCGCGCGAAAACGCTTCGTTATTCGCGCGCGACCACCTTCAAGCCGCCCATATAGGGCTGAAGCACGCTGGGCACCGCAATCGAGCCGTCCTCCTGCTGATAGGTCTCCATGACCGCGATCAGCGCGCGGCCGACCGCCGTGCCGGAACCGTTCAGCGTGTGCACGAAGCGCGGCTTGCCGTCGGGCCCGCGCGAGCGCGCATCCATGCGCCGCGCCTGGAAATCGCCGCAGACCGAGCAGCTGGAGATCTCGCGGAACATGCCGCCCTCGCCCTGCCCGGGCATCCACACTTCGATGTCGTAGGTTTTCTGCGACGAGAAACCCATATCCCCTGCGCACAGCGTCATCACCCGATAATGCAGGTCGAGCTTTTGCAGCACCTGCTCGGCGCAGGACAGCATCCGCTCCAGTTCGTCCTTGCTGGTCTCAGGCGTCGTGATCGAGACCAGCTCGACCTTGGTGAACTGGTGCTGGCGGATCATGCCGCGCGTGTCGCGCCCCGCAGCGCCCGCCTCGGCGCGGAAGCACGGCGTCAGCGCGGTGAGCCGCATCGGCAGCTGCTTCTCGTCGAGAATGGATTCGCGCGCGAGGTTGGTGAGCGAGACTTCCGCGGTCGGGATCAGGCCGAGGCGCTCGGTCTTCAGCCGCTCATGATCGGGCGAAGCAAGCAGTTCGCCCTTGATCGCCCAGAACTGGTCGTCCTCGAACTTCGGCAACTGCCCGGTGCCGAACATCACCTCGTTGCGCACCAGGAGCGGCGGGTTGATCTCGGTGTAGCCGTGCTCATTCGTGTGCAGGTCGAGCATGAACTGCCCGATCGCGCGTTCGAGGCGCGCCAGCCCCTTCTTCAGCACGACGAAGCGCGCGCCGGAGAGTTTTGCCGCCGCCTCGAAATCCATGTAGCCGAGCGCGGTGCCAAGATCATCGTGCAGCTTCGGCGCAAAGCCGTAGTTGCGCCTGGCGCCGAAGACGTGGTGCTGGACGTTGCCGTGCTCATCGACGCCATCGGGCACTTCATCGAACGGAATGTTCGGGATCGCGGACAGCTCCTTGATCAGCTCATCGTCGGCCGCCTTCGCGGCGGCCTCGAGCTCGGGCATTGTGGTCTTGAGCTCGGCGACTTCAGCCATCAGCTTGGCCGCACGCGCCTCGTCCTTGGCCTTCTTGGCGTCGCCGATTTCCTTCGACGCAGCATTCCGTCGCGCCTGCGCCTGTTCGGAAGCCAGGATCGACGCGCGCCGACGCTCATCGATCGCGAGCAGCGACGCCGACAGCGGCTTCAGGCCCCGCCGGGCGAGGCCGGCGTCGAAGGCTTGCGGATTGTCGCGGATCGATTTGATGTCGTGCATGGCGGCGGTCCTGAGGCTTGTTGCAAACTTTCAACGCCAACGTTGTAAGTCAGCAATGACTGGCATCCCCTAGCACAGCTGTCGTCACCCGCGAAGGCGGGTGACCCAGTATTCCAGAGACGGGAGCGATTCTCCGAGAGGCGGCGGCGTACTGGATTCCCCGCCTTCGCGGGGAATGACACCGGTGGGCGAGGCGCCCTACTCGGCCGGGTTGGCCGGCGTCGACACGTCGGTGCCGGTAGAGGCCTGCGAGGCAGCTGCCTTCTTCTCCACCATCGAGACTGCGATGATCGAGCCCTCGTACAGCGCAAGCAGCGGAATCGCGAGCGAGCACTGGCTGAGGATATCCGGCGGCGTCAGGACTGCCGCGATGATGAAGGCCAGAACGATGAAATAGCGGCGCTTCTCGCGCAGCATCTTGGACGTGATGATGCCGACCCGCCCGAGCAGCGTCAGGATCACCGGAAGCTGGAAGGCGATGCCGAAGGCGAAGATCAGCGACATCATCAGCGAGAGATATTCGCCGACCTTGGGCAGGAGCTGGATCTGCGCGGTCTCATCGCCGCCCATCTGCTGCATGCCGAGCGAGAAGCGGACCAGCATCGGCAGCACGACGAAGTAAACCAGCGCCGCGCCGAGCACAAAGAAGAACGGCGTCGCGACCAGATACGGCAGGAAGGCCTGCTTCTCGTGCTTGTAGAGGCCGGGCGCGACGAACTTGTAGATCTGCGTCGCGACGATCGGGAATGAGATGAAGCCGGCGCCGAACAGCGCAAGCTTGAGCTGGGTGATGAAATATTCCAGCAGCGCCGTATAGATGAACTTCGAGTTCTCGGCGCCCGCGACCCACACGAACGGCCAGACCAGTACGTTGTAGATCTGCTTGGCGAAGAAGAAGCAGAAGATGAAGGCCACGCCGAAGCCAAGCAGCGCCTTGATCAGCCGCGACCGCAGCTCGATCAGATGGTCCATCAGCGGGGCTTTGCTGGCCTCGATATCGGCGTCGCTCATGACGCTTTGGCGTCCTTGATCGCTTCGGATGGCGCCGTGTCTTGAGTAACAGTGTCCTGTGCGACCGGCGCCTGCTCGACCTCACGGGTGATGGCGAGCGGCTCAGTCACGGCCGAATGCGCTTCCGCTTCCACAAAGGTCTCCGGTGTCGGGGCTTCCGGCGTGGTCGGACTTGCCGGCGGTTCGACGGCAGTTGTCGTGGGCGTCTCAGCCGGCTTGTCGAGCGCATCGACGCGAAGCGCGTCGCTGACGTCCTTCTGCAGCGAGGTCATCAGACCGCCGCCGGTGAAGCCGGAGGCGGCTTCCTTGACCTCGTCAAAGCTCTTCTTGAGGTCGGCCATCTCGGCCTCGCGCATCGCTTCCTGGAACTGGCCCTGGAATTCGGCGGCCATCTTGCGGGCCTTGCCCATCCATTGGCCGACCATGCGCAGCACGCCCGGCAGCTCTTTCGGGCCAATGGCGACCAGGGCCACGACCCCGATCAGAACCAGCTCACTCCAGCCGATGTCGAACATGACGTCTTCCGTTCACGCGAAGCCACGATCGGCCCAATCCCTCACGCGCAGGATCGGGTCCGCTTCCCGCGTCTCGCGTGCTCCTGGCTCAGACGGCCTTGCTGCCGACGTCGGATCGCGCCGCGGTCGGCGCGGCATTGTGCTCGATGGACTTCGAGGGCTCCTGCTTCTCGGCGGGCTTGTCGTCGTCCTGCATGCCCTTCTTGAAGGCCTTGATGCCCTGCGCCACGTCGCCCATCAGATCCGAAATCTTGCCGCGGCCAAACAGCAGCAGGACCACTGCGATCACCAAGATCCAGTGCCAAATGCTAAGTGAACCCATCCTGCAACCCTCCAAACGCGCATGGCCGGGACCCGGCCGATCTTGACCGGAACGTAGGCTTCGCAGGCCTCAAAAACAAGGACCAAGGCAGCGCCAATTCGCTGTTGGCGCTACGTAATCTTGCTAGTGTTAACTGGTCGCAGGGGGCCCGTGGAAGAGCGGAGGATCACTCCTCGCTCCCGCCCTCGCCGCCCTCATTGCCGCCTTCCGGCGGCGTCTCGGGCTCGACCGCGGGCGCCAGCGCCAGATCGAGGTCCTCGCCCGGTTCCAGGGGATCCTCGTCCTCACGCAGCGCCGGGTCATCCGAGGGCGTCGGTACGCTGAAGCCGGTCGGCAGGCGCGAATCCAGCAGGCCGGTGCCCTTCAGTTCCTCCAGGCCCGGCAGGTCGCCAAGCTGTTCCAGGGTGAACTGCGACAGGAAGTCCTCAGTGGTTCCGAAGGTCAGCGGGCGGCCGGGCGTCTTGCGACGACCGCGCGGCTTGATCCAGCCCGTCTCCAGCAGCACGTCGAGCGTGCCCTTGGAGGTGACGACACCGCGGATCTCTTCGATCTCGGCGCGCGTCACCGGCTGGTGATAGGCGATGATCGCCAGAACCTCGATCGCCGCGCGCGACAGGCGGCGGGTCTCGGTGCTCTCGCGCGTCATCAGCCAGGACAGATCGCCGGCGGTGCGGAACGTCCATTTGTTGGCGACCCGCACGAGGTTCACGCCGCGCAAGGCGTAGTCGGCCTGGAGCTGCTCAAGCGCGGCCTTGACGTCGACGCCCTCGGGCATGCGCTTGGCCAGCGTCGCCGTATCCAGTGGTTCATTCGAAGCAAACAGCAGCGCTTCCAGCAGCCGCAATTCTTCGGGACGTGCCTGGGACTCGTTCTCCATCGGCTCGGCCTCTTCTACCCGCACTTCAGCCAGGCTTGCCATGGCAGCTTCTCCTTCTTGCACTTAACCGACCGGCGCATCGGGCGCAGGAGCTGCGTCCACGACCGGCTTCGGGCGCCCCTTCCGGAAATAGATGGGCGCAAACGCCTCTTTCTGGTTCAGCTCGAGCTGACCTTCGCGCACGAGCTCAAGCGCAGCGGCGAAGCTCGAGGCGAACACCGTCGCACGCTGCGTCGGATCGGCGACGTGACGGACCAGGAAATCGTCGAGCACGCCCCAATCGTCCTGTTCGGTGATGCTGCCGACCAGCCGCTCCAGCGTGGCGCGCGCCTCGGCGAGCGACCACACCGTACGCTTGGCAAGATGCACGCTCGCCAGCACGCGCGACTGGCGCTGGGAGGCATAGGCCGTGAGCAGGTCGTACAGCGTCGCGGTATATTTCGGATGCCTGATCTCGGCGATCTGCTCGGGCTCACCGCGCGGGAAAATGTCGCGCAGCAACTGCTGCCGGTTCATCAGCCGGTTGGCGGCTTCGCGAATGGCTTCCAGGCGACGCAGACGGTTGGCGAGCGCAGTCGCCATTTCCTCGGCGCTCGGACCTTCCGCACTCGGCGGCTCCGGCAGCAGCAGGCGCGATTTCAGGAAGGCAAGCCAGGCGGCCATCACGAGATAGTCGGCGGCAAGCTCGAGCCGGATCTTTCGCGCAGCTTCGATGAAGTGGAGGTACTGGTCGGCCAGCGCCAGGATCGAGATCTTGGCGAGATCGACCTTCTGGTTTCGCGCCAGCGCGAGCAACAGGTCGAGCGGACCTTCATAGCCCTCGACGTCGACGACCAGCGCCGGTTCATCCTCGGCCAGCTCTGCGGGCCGCCCGGTTTCAAACGATAGGATTTCTGCGGTCATGCGGATGCCGTGGTTGCGGTCAATGCGTCCAGTTCCGCATTGTCATTGCTGTAAAGCGCCGTGTCGCAGCCGGCTGCGAAGATGGCGCGAATTCGCCCGGCGATGCCTCCGGCCAGCGCGTTCATCGGCACGTCATCACTCATTAACAAACCCTGGAACCCGACTGCGCTGCGAATCACCTGAGCAATCATTGTCGCAGAAGTCGTCATTGGATGGGCGGGCTCGGCAGCGCCATCCACGGGAATGCTGAGGTCGCCGCGATTGGTCGCGGTTACCCCAATAGCGATCGATTCCCTAAGCGGCACCGGGACTTGCGTGCCAATTCCGATGCGGCGGCTGAAGGGAATGAAGTCCCATGGGCATTCAGCACGGCCAAACGCCCGCCTGGCGGCGGTCAGTTCCGTTCCGGATACGCCGGTATTGAAGGCCCGCGTGCTCATAGGGGCCGATTAACCTTGCCCCGGGAGGGGGTCAAGGAAACGGCCGCTAATTCCTCTGGACGAAGCAGGACGGCAGACCAGCCGACTTCAGATTGTTGCAGGCCTGCACCGCCTCGTCGGCCGAGCCATATGGTCCGGCGAAGGCGCGGTAGACGATCCCCTTGCCCTTATCGGTCAGATCGACGCGCTTGATGACCGGCGAACGGCCGCCGAGGACACTGCCGTATTTGCTCTGCAGCACCCGGTAGGACGCGGCGGCACTATCCTCGCTCTGCTGCGAGGACACCTGCACGACGTAGCCACCGCCGCCGCCGCCGGGCGCCGGTGCGATTTGGGTCGGAGTGTTCGCCGCCATCCGCTGCGCCGGCTCGGCGGGCCCAGCCTGCGGCGCCAGCGAGAGCGGCTGGTTGGCGCTGGCATTGGCCGAGGTCGGCGGCGTACGCGGTGCGGCCGGTACAGCGACCGGCTTCGGCGGCGCGACCGGCTTGGCTGCTGACGCAGCGGCGGTCTGCGGCACGGCGCTGTCGGTCTGATCACCCTTCACGGCCACGGTCTTGATCGAGCGCGGCGCACTGTTCGGCATCGTCCCGTTGCTCGGGACCGGACCGGCATTCTGTGGCGGAATGTTGGACGGCGACACGCTCGCAACCGGCGGCGGGTTCGCATTCGGATTCAGCGGCGGAAACACCACGCGGGGACCTGCCGCCTTGGCATTGACATCGACGGGCGCCTCCTCGCGCGGCACGATCTTCTCGCTGCCGTCGCCGCTCACCATGCGGTCCGGCACCTTGGCCGAGGAGTCCGACGGCGCCGGCACGATCTTGGTCGGCGTGTTGTCGGCCTTGATGATCGGCGGCTCGCCGCTGCGGGGCGAGCCAATGTAGGTCTTGTAGGCGAAGGCCGCACCAGTTCCGACCACGGCCAGCGCGAGGATCGCGGCAACCGTCATCATGCCGCCGCGCGATTTCCTGGGCTCGTCGAGATCGGCCTCGGGATAGTCGCTCTGGAACGCGTAAGGGTCGTCCGGATAGGCCGGCTCACGCTGAAAATCCTGCTCGCCGGACTCGAGCCGCCCGTAGAGCGCATCATCGTAGCGCGCCGGATCGGGCTGCTCGTACGCTTGCTCCTGCGCCTGCTCCTGATGGTAGGCCTGCTGTTGGTAAGCCTGATCCTGGTAGGCGCGATCCTGATAGGCCTGCGGCTGATGAAACTCAGGCTCCGGCGCGGCCGGCTGGGCTGAATAGCGATGCAGGGGATGAACGGGATTCACGGCGACGGGATAGTCGGGCTCGGGCGCCGGCTGCGGTTGCACGTTGGCGCGCCGCATCCATGACGGCGGCCCCGGCTGAGGCGCGGCCGCCTGCTCGGCATAGTCCTGCTGATAGCCGTTCTGCGAATAATCGTCGTCCTGATAAGTTTGCGCAGGCGCTGGAGCTGCTGCCGGCGGCGCACCTGGGCGACCCTGCGCTGCGAACGGATCGGTCTGTCCGATCAGGCGGGCGAGTTCGGCCAAGGGATCGGTCTCCGCTCTCCCATGCTGATCGCCACCGCGACCAAAGTCGTCGGAAGGAAACGGTCGGTGCTGATATCGTTCGGCCATCGTGATGATGCGTCCCTTCGGGAAAGCCGCGCGCCCCTCGACCAAGGCGCGGCTTTCGACCCACAAGGCTTTCAACCAAGTCTAAGCGATCCGGCTTCTGCCGGTACCCCCAAATATTCCCCTTAAGTAGTTCGCCCCAAACTACCGCATCTCGTCCGGAGCATGGACGCCGAGGATGGCGAGGCCCGATGCCAGGACAGAGACGACGCCCTGGACCATGGCCAGCCGCGCCTTTGTTAGAACTGCATCATTATTGATAATGAAGCGTAAATAGGGCAAATCGCGCCCCTTCGTCCAAAGTGCGTGAAATTCGCTCGCTAAGTCATAGAGATAAAAGGCAATACGGTGCGGCTCGTGGGCCGCGGCGGCGGCCTCCAGCATGCGAGGATAAATTGCGAGGCGCTTGAGAAGGTCGAGTTCGACAGGGTCAGACAGCCGCTCCACCGCCGACTCACTGAGCCAGGCAATCCGCTTGTCGGCATCCTCGGGGAGTTCCGGGAACACCTCCGCCCGCGCGTTGCGGAAGATCGAATGACCGCGGGCGTGGCCGTACTGGACGTAGAACACGGGATTGTCCCGCGACTGTTCCATGACCTTGGCAAGGTCGAAGTCGAGCACCGCGTCGTTCTTGCGGTAGAGCATCATGAAGCGAACGGCATCCTGGCCGACTTCATCCACCACCTCACGCAAGGTGACGAAGTCCCCGCTCCGCTTGGACATTTTCACCGGTTCGCCGTTGCGCAGCAACTTCACGAGCTGGACGATCTTGACGTCGAGCTCCCCCTTGCCGGAGGTCGTCGCCTTCACTGCGGCCTGCATACGCTTGATGTAGCCGCCGTGATCGGCGCCCCAGACGTCGATCATCTCCGCAAAACCACGGTCGAACTTGTTCTTGTGGTAGGCGATGTCGGAGGCGAAGTAGGTATAGGAATTGTCCGACTTGATCAGCGGACGATCGACGTCGTCGCCGTAGGCGGTCGCCTTGAACAGCAACTGCTCGCGGTCTTCCCAGTCCTCGACCGGCGCGCCCTTCGGCGGCGGCAGGCGGCCTTCATAGATGTCGCCCTTGGCCTGCAGGAACGAGATGGTCTCTGCAACCTTGTTGTTGCCGCTCTCGATCAGCGAGCGCTCCGAGAAAAACACGTCGTGGCGGATGTTGAGCGCGGCGAGATCGTCCTTGATCTCGTCCATCATCATCGCGATCGCCTTGGCCCGCACCGTCGGCAGCCATTGCGCCTCGCTCATCGCGAGCAGCTTGTCGCCATGCTCCTTCGCCAGCGCTGCGCCGACCGGCTTCAGATAGTCGCCCGGATAGAGCCCTTCCGGAATCGCACCGATATCCTCGCCGAGCGCCTCGCGATACCGCAGGAACGCAGAGCGCGCGAGCACATCGACCTGGGCGCCGGCGTCGTTGATGTAATATTCGCGGGTGACGTCGTGGCCGCCGAACTGAAGCAGGCTCGCCAGCGCGTCGCCGAACACGGCGCCGCGACAGTGGCCGACATGCATCGGTCCGGTCGGATTGGCCGAGACGTATTCGACATTGACCTTGGAGCCGCCGCGGACGCGGCCGTAATCGGCCCCCTCGCGCAGTACCGTCCGCAGCGCCTCGGCCCAGGCGGTCGGGTTCAGGGTCAGGTTGATGAAACCGGGACCGGCGACGTCGACCTTGGCAATCAGTGCGTCGGCGCGAAGCCGCTCGGCGATCTGCTCGGCGAGGTCCCGGGGCTTTGCCTTTGCCTCTTTCGCAAGCACCATGGCGGCGTTGGTCGCCATGTCGCCATGGGTCGCATCGCGCGGCGGCTCGACCACCACGCGCGAGAAATCGATGCCCTCGGGCCAGTTGGCTTCCGCCGCGAGCGCGCGGCATGCGGCGTGCACGCGTGCGAGCACGTCGGCGAACAGATGCGGTGCTGAGGATGTGTCGGGCATGGGCGCCGCCTAACGCAAATCCGGGGTCGAGTCAAAGAGCCGCTGGTGCTCGGTCAGGGCGAAACGGTCGGTCATTCCGGCAATGAAATTGCCGATCCGGCGGGCCCGGTCGCCCTCGTCGTCCGCCTCTGCTCCGACCAGCCATTCCGGCGGGAGGTCGGCTGGTGATGTCAGGTACTTTGCGAACAAGTCGAACAGGATCTGTTCCGCCTCCGCCATCACCCGCACCACCCGCTTGTGGCGGTACATGTGCCCGAAGAGGAAGCGCTTGATGGCAGCCTCCTCTGCGGCGACCTCCGCCGGGAAAGCGACCAGCGCCCGGCTCTGCTGGCGCACGTCCTGGGCCGACTGCGGCCGGACGGCGGCGATGTTCTTCTGCGCCTCTGCGAACACCGCGCCGATCAGGTGCGAGATCAGCTCGCGCACCAGCTCGGCCCCACGCCTGACGTCTTCGAGATCGGGATAATGCGCCGAGGTCTCGGCGATGATCTCGGCCGTGAGCGGCATCACCTTGAGATCGTCGAGGTGGAACAGACCCGCGCGCAGGCCGTCGTCGATGTCGTGGGCGTCGTAGGCGATGTCGTCGGCGATCGCCGCGACCTGGGCCTCCAGCGAGGCGAAGCTCCACAATTCGAGGTCGTAGCTCTTGATGTAGTCGGCGATTCCAACGGGAATGCCGTGCTCGCGATAGCGCCCGACCGGCGCACCGCTGCGGTCGGTCAGCGGGCCGTTGTGCTTGACGATGCCCTCGAGCGACTCCCAAGTCAGGTTCAGCCCGTCGAACTCGGGATAGCGGTGCTCCAGCGAGCCGACGACGCGGAGCGCCTGGGCGTTGTGGTCGAAGCCGCCGAAGTCCTTCAGGCAGGCGTCCAGCGCCCGCTCGCCGGCATGGCCGAACGGCGGATGACCGAGATCATGGGCGAGCGCCAGGGTTTCCGTGAGGTCCTCGTCGAGCCCCAGCTGCCGCGCCAGCGCGCGGGCGATCTGCGCGACCTCCAGCGAATGGGTCAGCCGGGTGCGGTAATGGTCGCCCTCGTGGAACACGAACACCTGGGTCTTGTACTTCAGGCGGCGGAACGCGGTGGAATGGATCACCCGGTCGCAGTCCCGCCGGAACGGGCTGCGGGTCCGGCTCGGGGGCTCGGCGACCAGCCGGCCACGGCTGCGCTCGGGGTCGCAGGCATAGGGCGCGCGGGGGGCAGCCATTCCGACGGACACGACGAATTTAGTCCCTATCCATTTGATTCTGCGTATCCTTGCACTTAACTATGCCGGACGCGGGATACCAAATGAATTGGCTATGACGCGGGCCTATCGGAGACGAACTATGACCACCCCTGTGACCATCAGTGACCGCGCCGCCCGCCGGATCGGAGAGATCCTCAAGGGCGAAGGCACAGGCGCGATGCTGCGCATCTCGGTCGAGGGCGGCGGCTGCTCCGGCTTCCAGTACAAGTTCGACATCGACCGCGACCGCACCGACGACGATCTCGTGATCGAGCAGGAGAACGCGGTGGTGCTGGTCGATTCCGCCTCCCAGCCGTTCCTGGCGGGCTCGCAGGTGGATTTCGTCGACGATCTGATCGGCGCCTCGTTCCGCGTCAACAATCCCAATGCGACGGCGTCCTGCGGCTGCGGCACCAGCTTCTCGATCTAGCCGAACTCAAAATCCGTAAAACAACCCCATGCACCGTAGCCAGCCAGCCGGCACGGTGAATTTCGTATTTTACGAAAATAATTTGACCCGTCGGGCAAAACAGGGGTAATAGGTGATCATCGCGAGATCCCAAGGTCGGGGAGCTCGACCTGACACACACACACGGCGGGCTCGATACAGCCCAACGCCGAAGCGGCCCCCGCTGCAGTCCAATCCTTAGAGAAAGCTGGAATCTCGTCAGCAGCGCAATCTCGGAGGCGCGGCGGGCAGAACGGCCTCAAATGAGTTGATGGTGCGACTGCTGTCGGCCCGATTGGCGGGATCGACCATGAACCCGTTGTCTGCCCAACACGACCAAATGCACATGCGGCGGGAAGCGCCGCTATCGACCGTGCTTTCGACAGACCCATGCCCGCGGAAGAATGCCGATGATCTTGCGGCGCGTAAGTGAGCACGTCGCGACGTGCCGATTGAGCCGCAGGGATGTTATCGCAGCCATGGCCGCAATGGTGACAACCGGCTTGCCGGCGCAAGCGCATGGCGCAGGAGACTCGGGCATGTATTTCGTTCCGGGCGGCCGGATCGGTTTTCAGCGTCCGGCAACTATCACCCCCCAGACAAACAGTTGGCATCTCCTGTCGTCAGACCACACGCTCCAGGTGGAAGTCAGGGAAGCCCTGCGAATCGACGCGGATTGGGACGAGCGGATGTGGGCACCGGCCCGTCATGCTCTCATTGCATCGGGCTTTCTTTCGCCGGGCATAGAGCATCGGCATTTCCGCGACCAGCGGTTCGATGAACATGACGCCGACTATGCTGCGAACACTCATGTGTTTCGAGACGACCACTGGATCGGGCAGATCAGGATTTCGACGAGCACGCTTGGTTCACAGTTCATGTCGGTCCCCGGCGGACAGATCGCGCGCTGGCGGGATGTGACTGATGCACTGATTGCGTCACTCGCGGTACGTCCCTCCCCATCGGCGTCGGAGGCGCTGGCGGAGTTGCGGGTGTATTTGACCCTCGACGATCTCAATCCCCGCCTGGTCGGCAATCAACTCATCCTGAGCATCGCGCCACCGGCGACGCCGCTGGAAGCGTCAGGGGTCAATGGCTCCTACATCTTGCTGTCCCAACTCTCGCTGTTACCCCTCGGCAGTCCTGAGAAACTCGAGCAGACGACGAATGCGGCCTTCGCCCTTTATCAAGGAACCCCTGGCAGCCGGGTCATTGCCGGTTCGGACTGCCGTGGAGTCGTTCTGCGCGAGAACCGACGGGCCGACGGTGACGAGGTGACCTTCTCGACCAAAGTCATGGCTTTTGGACGGACGCGACAACTCGAGATCTCGTCGCATTACAGCTTGGGCGATCGCGACCGAATCCTGCAAGCCCTTGAACGAGTCGTCCTCTCGCTCTCACTTCCCGACGGCTGATGAACCGAAATCTTAGCGCCACAGCGAAACAAGTGGCCATCTTCATCGGCGGTGGCGCTCCACTTAGATCAAGGCCTCGCCAGAGACACCCGGACATGTCGGTGAATACGGAGACGATCCATGAAACTCGCGCGTGATGGCATCCAGCTATCCTTCGACATCGCCGGGGCGGGACCGCTTCAATTTCTGTTCGTCCATGGCCTCGGCGGCGACCGCACGCATTTTGCGCCGCAGATGGCGTATTTCGCCCGTCAAGGTCGGGCGTTGAATGCCGAGTTGCGGGGGCATGGTGAAAGCGACAAGCCGGAACAGGTGTATTCGATTGAAGGCTTCGCCGATGATCTCGTCTGGCTGTGCAACCGACAGCAGATCACAAAGCCGGTCATCGTGGGTCAGAGCATGGGTGGCAACATGGCGCTCGAAATCGCCGCCCGCTATCCGGATTTTCCTGCTAGCCTGGTGCTGCTCGACTCCGGGGTGTTCTTCCCTGCCTCGGCAGGCACGGTGTTCACCGGCTATCTGGAAGGCCTGAAGGGGCCGAACTTTGCGGACGAGGCGCGGAAAATCGTGGCGGACTCCTGTCTGCCGACGGACAGATGCCGCGCCCATGTTGAACAGACCTTTCTGGCGACGCCACAGCACGTGCTGGTGTCCACGTTTAAAAGCCTGTTCCCCTGGGATGAGCATCGGGCGCGCGAGTGCGCCCAGGCGTGCCGAGTCCCGGTGCTCTACATCGAAGCAGCCCATCGGCTTGCGGATCTGGATCGTTTTGCGGCGCTGTGCCCGCAATTGGTCACGGCCAAGGCCGTCGGCTCCGGGCATTTCCTGTCGCTGGAAGTGCCGGAGCAGATCAACCCGATGATCGACCGGTTTATCTCGCTCTACATGCGAGAACCCGAGTAAGCTTCGGCCCCATTATCCGGCCCGAGGCTGTGTTGTTCACGGTCGGCGCGCTCTTTTCGGTGATGACGGACGGCCGACAGAGACATCCTCGAGAAGCCCTTTTACGGTTCGTCCACGTTGCCCATGCTATTTCTGGCACGATGGCCATTCACCGCCTTTACGGCGAGGGCGCCCGACGCTCACGCAGCGAGTTGGGAGAGAATGGTGGGATCTTCAATGCGATCGTCCTGAGTCAACAGTATCGCGTTGGCGAGAATCAGCGAGAGCGTCGAGTCGCCTTCGAACAAAGTCGCCATTCCAGCCTCATTTCAGCTTGAGCTTGCATTGCGAGAGTTCGCGTCTGGCATCCTTTTCAGCGCACCAGGATTGCATTGCTTCGACAGACGACCACGTGCTGCGTCCCTCTTCGGAGCAGCCAATCGCTGCTACCAACACCCTGTTCTGCCGGTCCGTGACCGTGACGTTCTTGGGGGTGCCATTCCTGATCCAACCAAACACGACATCGGACTCGTCCGGTTGCAGATTGCTGAGTCCGCGTTGCACGAGGCAGCCACAAAACTGCTGTTTTGAACCTCCAGCACGCAGGCCTTTGTGCTCCATCGCACTGATGCATTTGTCGTAGAGGGGCACTTGTTGGTCACCCAGACTGTATTGCGAGGCGACAGCTTGCCTCTGAGCGTCGGCCCGCTGCGAACCCGTCGCCCAAAGCCAGGCTGCGCCGCAAATGAAGAGTGCCATCGCCACGTAGCTTCTCAGTCCCATCGTCCCGTCTCCTGCAGCGCTCGGCCGATATTGTCGCCAACAACCACGTCGAATGCACTCCGCCCAACGCGTCTATTCAACGAGGCGCGGACCGACCATCGGCTTGCCTTTGCCGCCAAGCTTGATACGTCTCGACCAGCCCGGTGCCGAACAATTGCGCCACCCTTTTCACCTTGACCACCGTGTCGTCGTAGATGTCCTGGAAGCGGCCGAATTCGTGCGTCCGCTGGACCTCGTCATGCGCGGCGCGAAGCTTGTCGCGAAGTCCAAGAATGAGGGGCAGTCCAGTCCTGGCGAGCTGTTGAAGGATCTCTTCCGTACAGAACGGCATATCGAGAATGGAGGCAGTTCTCACATCTCCCGCGACGAGCATCGTGTTCCATTCGTCGTATGGGTTCAGGCCCAGATGGTAGATGAGAAAATCACCGGCTTCGCCGTTCCAGCAATCGTCGTGAAGGAGCGACAACGCCCGCACATTGAGATTGTCGTGCCCCTCCGCCAACGCCTTGGTCCGAACCTGACGGATGCGTGCGTCGACAGCCTTGCGGCCTTCCTCGATCATCCTCGCAACATCTGCATGCGTGACACGAAGATTGCCCGGATCATCCGGCTTTGCACCGATCCTCGCGAAAAACGCAGCGTTCTCTGGATCGTCCCATAATTCCGGCGGAACAATATGCTTGCTGGAATTAGGTGTGCTTCGCCGTCCGAAGCCGAAAATGGCCATGTCTGATACTCACACTACGCGTTGGGAAAGAACGGAAGGATCTTCAATACGATCGTCCTGAGCCAACAGCATCGCTCACAGCGGGAAAACTCGTGCCATTTTCAATTACTGATTGATAAGATAGCGTTACGGCAATTGGAGCTGCGTGCTTAACACTTGCTTGCCCGGTGCTGTGAAATTAAGGGGAATCCCGCCATCTTCGTTCGCCACATCAATACATGGCACATCAACAGCAGTAGCAAATTATCCAATGCACATGATCGATCGTCTGCTCTGTTGCCTCGCTCTCATCCTCGCGGTCGCAGCCGTCCCGGTGCCACCCGTGCACGCTGCCCAAACCTGCCCGTTCATCAGCGCGCAGGAGCTCGCCGGCGCGATGCCGGCGCTCAGATGGTCGCTGATTTCAAATCAGGACGGCCGCGGTTGCATCTACCAGGCCGGGCGCGGCGATACGATGATGCTGACCGTGTTCCGCAATCCCGACAAGGACCGCGCCAGGGAATTGTACGCAACCTTCGTCAAGACGTTTGGCGAGCGCATGCCGCTCAGCGCAGTCGCGGACATCGGTGATGAAGGCCAGCGCGGGACGACCGCCGCCGACGCGCAGCGCCAGGAGGCTTCGGTCCTAGCTCTGTCCAGCGACTACATTCTGCAGATCAGCGTCTATCCGATCGGCCGGCGCGCCGACGATGCGCTGCTCGGCCCCCTCGCCCAGGTCGCGCGCATTGCCATTGGCAATGTGACCAAGACCAGCGAGCGGTTCGGCGACTGCGAATGGCTTAATCCCGCGGATGCCGACGGCTTCCTCGACAAGAGCACGCTGCAGGTCCAGCGGACCGGTGGGGGCAGCTGCATGATGTTCGATCGCGAGGCCAACACCATGGCCGTCGCGGTGATCACGACCTCGCGCGACACCGCAATCAGCATGATGAAACGCCCAGGTCCCTGCCAACATGTGGCGATCCCCGAGCTCGGCGCTGAAGCGTTCGGCGAGCATTCCTGCACCAAGGGCAACGGCAACGCCGTCAACATCTTCGTCTGGAAGAACGGCAGGCAGGCGTCGATCCTGTTCGCGCCGGTCAAGCCGCATCCGGAGTCCGGCTCGGTCGAGCGTCTGAAGGCGGTCGCCGGGCGGGTCTACGGAAAGCTGTAACGGCGCCGCACATTTGTCAGAGGGGCGGCGCGGTCAAAGCGAAAGCTGTTGCAAGGATTTGAAATCGTCCCAGACAATCCTTGTCTCGCCGATCATCGTGCCGCCAAGCTCGATTTGTCGCCTGTCGGACACGCGGCCGCCAAGCCTTGCATAGAACCGGTGCGCGGGTTCGTTGCCGTCGAGAACCCAGAGGTAAGCTCTGACGCTTCCATCGGCCGTCTGTCGTCTCGAAAAACTCTGCATCAAAGTCACGCCAAGCCCCTGCCCCCGGAGGTCCGGCCTGACGTGAAGGTTGTCAACATGCAAGTCGAAACCGGGTTCGCAATCCGTGGCCGGTGTTGTCCACCCGGAAATGAATCCAGCCGCCGAATTCTCTCGTGTTGCAATCAGAAGCCGATCACGCGGAGCTATCCGATCGAATATTCCGCCCCATCGTCGTGCGCGATTGTCGTCCAGACCCCGATCAAGAAAGGCGTCTGGCAGGATGCCCCGATACGCCACCTTCCAGCTCGCTGCGTGCAATCTCGCGATCGCGGGGAGATCACCGTCGACAGCGTCTCGAATCTCGCAGTGCATCAGCTAGCCCAATTGAGTATTCGAGAAGCCCTTTGACGGGGCGGTGGCCGGATCATTTTCGGCGAATTGCGGGACGTGCCGCCATCGCGTGGACTGCGGTTCAATCCCCCGCAAGCTTCTGTCCGACCGCGTAAAGCCTGCAATCCTCGCCGTGCGAATTGATCTTGCATCTCATCACAGCAGGCTCGCGCGCCTCGACGGCTGTGCGACCAAATCCAGTCCCGCAGTGGCCGCCCGTGCTCACCGCGAAGGCCTTGGCGTCATCGGGATTGGCGAGGTAGGCCGCGAACGATTCCTGGCAAGCGGCGACAGCCCCCGGCGGGATTGGCAGCTCTGCGAACAACGGCGCCGCTATGACAGTCCTGGTTGGAAGACCCAGTTTTTCAAGAAAAGGGTCAACGGATGGAAACCAGGTGTCCGCCGGCGCGAGCATGACGGTATTGTGGCCGTTCGATCCGAACGGAGGCAGCACATGCAACTGCGCAGGCGCACCGTCAGCGCTGTAGGCCGCGAACATGCGCCGTGCCAAGTCTGGACCGTAGAATTGATCGTTCTCGGCATAGAGCCAAAGCATGGGGATACGGGCCGTGTGCCCCAATGCGGCGACTGTATCGACCAGATGATCAGGCGAGCAAGGTTGGTTGGGTGCGGAGAAGCTATTTCGACCGCCGTCAAAATTCACGGCGCCAACGACCCCCGGTATGTTCTGTGCGGCAACGGCCATCACCGTGAGCCCCCCAACGGAATGACCGAGCAAGACGACATGCTCAGCGTCGACCCAGGGCTCATTGCGCAGTGAAGCGACCGCCGCAATGATATCGTCGCTGGCAGCGCGCACGGCCGGAAGATAGTCGCAGGTCTGCCGCGCAGACTCGGAGAACCCTCCCCCGGATCGGCCATAGCCACGACGCATGATCGAGACCACTGCATATCCTCGCTGCGCGAAGGCAACGGCCGCCTTGGTGTAGCCGACCGGAGAGCTGTTAAGGAGTGCAGTGAAGAATTCCTCGCCGAAGCCGTGAGGCATTCCGTGCGTAATCACGACGAGAGGGAATTTGCCGGGGCGATCAGGACGAATGACGAAGCTTTCCAGCGACACCTTGTTGCCGGAGATAACGACAGGCAACATCATGTGCGCGCTCATCAGCGGCCCGTCGCCGGCGCGGGCGGAGGCCGTGAACAAGATGAGAAGCAGGGCAAGGAGGCGCATGGATGCAAGGTAACACGGTGCCTTCGAATTGCCTGCGTCCGGCCAACCAGTCCGAAACGCATCTTCATGCACGCGGTTAACGCCTACGCCCCCGTCATCTGCCTTTCCTCGTCGGTCCACTCCACCTCATCAGGCATCAGTTCCGGCTGAAGCGGCGCGTCCTCTGCCATCACGTGACCGTCCAACCCGCGCAGAAGGGCCGCGGCCAGCGCGGGCTTCCGTAGCGGCTTCGCCAAAAAGTCCGACATGCCGGCCTCGCGGCAGATCTTGACGTCTTCGGGGAATGCGTTGGCCGTCAGTGCGATGATCGGCAGGGCCCCGAAGCGTCCGCCTTCCGCGCGGATCGCCCGGGTCGCGGCAAGGCCATCCATCTCGGGCATGCGGACGTCCATCAGCACGATGTCGTAATCGCCTTCGGAGACGGCCGCGACAGCCTCGACGCCGTCGGCAACGACCCGGAGCTCGACCTCGAAGGCGCCGAGCATCTTGCTCACGACCATGCGGTTGACGGCATCATCCTCGGCGACCAGCACCCTCAGCGGCCGGTCGAGGCTCGCAATGCGAGCCGCCAGATCGTCGGCTTCATCGCGGCCCGCGTCTTGACCGGACGTCTGCGCCTGGCTCCACGGCAGCACCAGCGTGAAGCAGAAGGTCGAGCCCTCGCCCGGCGTCGAGGTGACGCCAATGGTGCCGCCCATCTGCTCGATGATGCGCCGGGAAATCGCGAGACCGAGGCCGGTGCCGCCGAAGCGGCGGCTGATCGAGGCGTCGGCCTGGGCGAAGTCCGAGAACAGTTGCCCGAGCTTCTCGGGCGCAATGCCGATGCCGCTGTCGGTGACGGTCCATTCGACGGTCGCGAGCAGATCGCGGCGCGCCTGGCAGATGGCCTTGATCGTCACCTCGCCATGGTCGGTGAACTTCACCGCGTTGGAGGCGAGATTGAGCAACACCTGGCGGATACGCGCGACGTCGCCGCGCAGCGTCGGCGGCAGGTTCGGATCCAGCTCGACCTTGACCGCGAGCCCCTTGCTCTTGGCGCTCGCGCGCACCACGGTCGCGACCGTCTCGACCAGCGTCTGCGGCGCGAAGTCGATGGCCTCGAACGCGAAGCGCCCCGCTTCGAGCTTGGACAGATCGAGGATGTCGTTGAGGATGCGCTGGAGGTTGTCACCGGACTCGTGGATCGTCGTGACGGCCTCGCGCTGCTCCGGATCGAGTTTTGTTTCGAGCAGCATGCTGGCAAGTCCGAGCACGCCGTTCATGGGCGTGCGGATCTCGTGGCTCATCACGGCCAGGAAATCGGACTTGGCCCGGCTCTCGGCCTCGGCCTTTTCGGCGCGCCAGCGCTCGGTAACGTCGCGGCCGAAGCCGCGATAGCCCAAAAATTGCCCGTCGCGGTCATAGGACGGTTTCGCCGTCAGCGACCACAGCCGCGCCTCGCCGCCCGCAACCACCTTCAAATTCATCTCGTGCAGCGGCTCGGCGTGCTCCATCAGTCCGACGACGTTGTAGGCCGCCGCCTTGTCCTCGGGGCAGAGCATGTCGAGCACATCGGCGAACAGCGATCCCTTCAGCAGCGGAAGCGGCAATTGCGCGACGTCGGCGAAGCGTTGCGGCACGTCGGTGAGGTGTCCTCCCGCATCGGTCTGCCACAGCCAGTCGCTCGCGTTCTCCTGAAAATCCTTCAGCAGCAGCGAGATGATCTCGGTCTGGCGTTCGAGTTCGAGCTGGGCCTTGAGATTGCCGAGGAACAGATTGCCCTGCGAGACGATGTTGCGCGCCATGAAGAACGCGAACAGCAGCAGGAAGACCGCGGTCAGGGCATACGGACCCGCGCCGCACAACAGCATCGCGCCGGCGCAGGCGATCGTCATCGTTGCGAGATAGACGAGGCCCGCACGCGGGAAGGTCGAGAGCGTGAAGGCACCGCCGGACATCATGCCGACCATCAGGCAGGCCAGGATGAGCTGGCTGGTCGGCCCAACCCGGCTGAACAGAGCGAGCGGCAGCGTGCCCCAGATCGCCGCGAGGAAAAACGCCTGCCGCAGCATCTGCCGCGTCGCACGTCGCGACGCTTCCTGCGGCGGATTCTGCTGCGCGCGCCACCACGCACGAACGGCGAGCGAGGCGGTGACGGCAAGGGTCATGCCCCAGATCGCGAGGAAGTCGTTCCAGCCCCGGCCCCAGAACAGGATCAGCACGATGGCGACGTTGAGCATGGTGACGGACATCGTCATCGGGACGGCTCGCGTCACCGCATCGATCTGCTTGGCGCGGATGCGACGCAGTTCGCGCTCGCTGAGACCCGCGGTGAGGCCGTCCTCGATCTCGAAGCCGCCGAGCCAATACAGGAACGCGCCGATCAGGCCGTCTCGCGGCTCGCCTGGCTTCATGGATTTATCCGGCCATCCCATTTGAAAAACCTTTTCCGCATCAATGACCCGGAGCCGGCTTAAGCCGGGTTAATTTTGTGGGAGATTTTGCGGCATCCTTGACGGGCAGGTTTGCATTTTGTTCTAACCGGGGCCCCTGCCCGGAGCCCTCACCCATGCCCATCAGAGTTGCCACCTGGAACGTGAATTCGGTCCGGCAGCGGATCGATCTGCTGCTGACATGGCTGAAGGAGTGCCAGCCGGACATCGTCTGCCTGCAGGAGATCAAATGCGTCGATGACGCCTTCCCGCGGCTGGAGATCGAGGCGCTCGGCTACAACGTGGTGACCCACGGACAGAAGACGTTCAACGGCGTCGCGTTGCTCTCCAAGCTCAAATTCGACGAGACCAAGTCAGGGCTGGCCGGCGACGACGAGGACAGCCACGCCCGTTTCCTCGAGGGCGTGGTGACGCTCAAGCGCGGCGTGCTGCGCATCGCCTGCCTTTATCTGCCCAATGGCAATCCGGTCGGGACAGAGAAATATCCCTACAAGCTCAAATGGATGTCGCGGCTTCTTGAGTATTCGAAGGAGCGCCTTAAGACCGAGGAGCCGCTGATCCTCGCAGGCGACTTCAACGTCATTCCGCATGCCCGCGACGTCCACAATCCCGCCGCCTGGACCGAGGATGCCCTGTTCAAGCCCGAGACGCGGGAGAGCTTTCAGTCCCTGCTCGGCCTCGGCCTGACCGACGCCCTGCGCGCCGTCACCGACGAGCCCGGGCTCTACACCTTCTGGGACTACCAGGCCGGGGCCTGGCAGAAGAACCAGGGCCTGCGCATCGACCATCTGCTGCTGTCGCCCCAGGCCAGCGACAAGCTCGCCAATGTCGGCATCGACAGCTATGTGCGGGCTTGGGAGAAGCCGTCGGACCACGTGCCGGTGTGGGCGGATCTGGATCTGGAGGCGGCGTAAGCTTCGCGGAGTTGGCAGGAGCCAGCGGCCGTCGCAACTGCCGTAGGTGGGCAAAGGCGCAAAGCGCCGTGCCCACGATCTCTTCATGATCGAAACAGGTGGTGGGCACGCTTCCGCCTTCGCTCTTCGAGCTACGGCGGACAAGTCGCTTTGCCCACCCTACGGCAGCTTTGCTGCCGAACTACTCGCGGCGACCCTGCACCCACTGCTCCAGCATCTGCAGGCACATGGCGCGGTCGTCGTCCGACGCCTTGGCGAAGGCGCGGTTGTAGTTTTCCTTGATCCAGGTCTCGTCGGTGCCAGCGCTGTCACGCGCGAGCGTCAGCCACATCAGGCCACGCGCGGCCTGCCGCGGCAGGCGGTCGCCGTTGAACAGCATCTGTCCGAGCAGCGCCTGGGCCTCATGCTGGCCCTTCTGGGCGGCGAGGCCGAGCCAGCGCGCGCCGTAGCGGAAATCTTCGCGCGAAGCATCCGGCGTCTTCAGATACAGCCGGGCGAGGTCGTACTGGGCGTCCGCATTGCCGAAATAGGAGGCGGCATAGGAGAACATCTCCCGTGCTCGATCCGGGTCGGCCTTGATCTTCGAATTCGGGATGCCGCTCAGATAATAGCGGCCGAGCGCGACGAAGGCGTTCGCCACGACCTGCGCCTGCGGCGCCGACGGGCTGTCCTCGGCATGCGCGTTCGCGATCTTGGTGAAATAGTCGAAGGCGCGCACATCGTCCTGGGCGACGCCGTCGCCATTGGCGTACATGCGGCCGAGCTTCCACTGCGCGATCGGGTGACCGCCCTCGGCGGCATATTGCAGGGCGCTGAGCGAAGTTTCCTGGGGCGCGACCGGCGGCGCCGACTTGCGCACCGTTCCCGCAGCACCGGGCAAGGTGGTCACGACCGGGATGGTCGCATCCTTCTGGTTGACCGGCGCGCCGTCGAAAGCGAGCGCCGGCGCGGCCAGCGCGGTAGCCCCCAACACAAACGCAACAATGGTACGCCTAGATGTCCGCATAGCACTGCTTCTCGTGCGCGCCGCCCGGATGGGTCACTGCCCCCCCGACCGCTGGTCCAACCTGTTGGGCATATTTCCAGAGCGCGCCCGTCGTGTGGTTAGTCGCGCGAGCGCTCCATTTGGTTTTGCGCTGGGCGAGCTCGGCGTCGCTCAATTTTACGTTAAGAGTCCCGTTGTCGGCGTCGATCTCGATGATGTCGCCGTCCTCGAGCAGCCCGATCGGGCCGCCGACCGCCGCCTCAGGCCCGACATGGCCGATGCAGAAGCCGCGGGTGGCGCCGGAGAAGCGCCCGTCGGTGATGAGTGCGATCTTACCGCCCATGCCCTGGCCGGTCAGCGCCGCGGTGGTCTGGAGCATCTCCCGCATGCCGGGGCCGCCCTTGGGGCCCTCGTAGCGGATCACGATGACTTCGCCTTCCTTGTAGGTGCGCTTCTGGACCGCCTCGAAAGCATCCTCCTCGCGGTCGAAGCACCTGGCCGGACCGGTAAACTTGAGGTTGGACATTCCCGCGACTTTCACGATCGCACCTTCTGGCGCCAAATTGCCCTTCAGACCGACCACACCGCCTGTAACGGTGATGGGCTTGTCTGCCGGGTGCACCACGTCCTGGTGCGGATTCCACTTCACGCTTTTGAGGTTTTCGGCGATCGTTCGACCGGTGACCGTAATGCAGTCGCCGTGGAGAAATCCGTTGTCGAGCAGCGTCTTCATCAGAAGCGGTATGCCACCTACTTCAAACATGTCTTTGGCGACATAACGGCCACCCGGCTTCAAATCCGCGACATATGGTGTCTTTTTGAAGATTTCGGCGACGTCGAATAAGTCAAACTTGATGCCGCACTCATGCGCGATCGCCGGCAAGTGCAGTGCAGCATTGGTCGAACCGCCGGACGCAGCAACCACGGCCGCCGCATTCTCCAGCGCCTTGCGGGTGACGATGTCGCGCGGCCGGATATTCTGGGCGATCAGGTCCATGACCTTCTCGCCCGCAGTCATGCAGAAGGCATCGCGGATTTCGTACGGTGCCGGAGCGCCGGCCGAGTAAGGCAGTGCGAGCCCGATGGCTTCCGAGACGGTCGCCATGGTGTTGGCCGTGAACTGGGCGCCGCAAGCGCCGGCCGAGGGGCACGCCACGCGCTCGATTTCGTCGAGATCCTCATCCGACATGGCGCCGACCGAGTGCTTGCCGACGGCCTCGAACATGTCCTGCACGGTGACCTGTTGCCCGCGGAAATTGCCGGGCAGGATCGAGCCGCCGTAGATGAAGATCGAGGGCACGTTGAGGCGGACCATCGCCATCATCATGCCGGGCAGCGACTTGTCGCAGCCGGCAAGGCCGACCAGCGCGTCGTAGGCGTGACCGCGCACGGTCAGCTCGACGGAATCGGCGATGCATTCGCGCGACGGCAGCGAGGAGCGCATGCCGTCATGGCCCATGGCGATGCCGTCGGTGACGGTGATGGTGCAGAATTCACGCGGCGTGCCGCCGGCGGATGCGACGCCCTTCTTCACCGCCTGCGCCTGGCGCATCAGGGCGATGTTGCAAGGGGCAGCCTCGTTCCAGCACGAGGCGACGCCGACGAAGGGCTGGTGGATCTGATCGGTGGTCAGGCCCATGGCGTAGAAGTAGGACCGGTGGGGCGCACGCGCAGGACCTTCCGTCACGTGACGGCTCGGCAGCCTCTGCTTGATGTTGGTCTTGGCGTCCATTGCGACCAGTTTCCTTGGCTAACCCTTGTCAGACCCGGAACATCAGACCCAAGATTTGAATCGACCTTGGGATTTCCCGCCGCCTGCAAGGGACCAGCCCAGCCCCTGAAACATTAGAGCGATTGTATTCATGTTCGGGTGTGGCCAAAAAGCGGCGCTGATGCGAACGACCGGTGATGAGGGTTAAATCCACCGTGAGTGTTGCGTTGACAGCACAATCGTTACCGGGAAGACACGGATTGGCCTACCGTGATACCCCCACGAAGATGACAATCCACAACCTTTGATTTCATGATTCGCAGAGCGCGACCGGTTTTGCGGTGACGACGCCGAGCTGCGACTGAGTCGCCCTCGCGGCGCAAGCAGCATTATGATTTTCAGAAACCGCAATCGCGATATTGCTTGCTCGCCAGCCGGAAATGCGAGCCGACCTCGACGAAATCGACATCGATGCATTGGTGTCCGTGGCGCACTTCGGTGAGGCCCTCGCAGCGGAGATATTCGATGTTGATGCGCCAGCGCTTCTCGGCCGGAGAATAGGTCGCGAAATCGTGCTGGGCGCTCGCCGGTCCCTTGCACATGCTGGCGATGTAGTGGCGGATTTCAGGAGGCAGGATGCCGATATGCTCCGGATTCCAGGGATCATCCTTGGACGGGGAGCTTCCCCTTGAGTCAGCCGGCAGGGCCGTCGTGAGCAGAAGCGAAACTCCGAGAACGAGTGCACGCATCAGCATGTTGGCCTCCTCCCGCGCGTGGTGGCCGCAGCCATACTAGTCCATTTCGAGCCGCGAACGGCGGACAAGTTGAGCCGCGGACCCATCTCCCCTTACCGGCAGCACCGATTGCGCTGCAGCGTAAGCACATTGACTCAGATAGGGTACCCCCCTATCTTATTGGGATGTCGCACACGATCAAGCACAAGTCGAAGCTCATCGGCCGGGTCCGGCGCATCAAGGGCCAGCTCGAGGCCGTCGAGCGCGCGCTGGAGTCGGAGATCGGCTGTGCCGACGTGCTGATGCTGGTGGCGTCGGTGAAGGGCGCGATCAGCGGTCTCACCACCGAGCTGCTGGAAGACCACATCCGCCACCATGTCGTGGATCCCGCGCATGAGAAGGATCCGGAGAAGGCCAAGGGCGCCGCCGACCTCATCGACGTCGTCCGAACCTATTTGAAGTGAATGCTATGACCGACCTGTCTCACCTGCTCCAGCAGAGCAGCGCGCACGCATGGCTGTTCGTGCCCAGCGCCATCCTGCTGGGGGCGCTGCATGGTCTCGAGCCCGGCCATTCCAAGACCATGATGGCCGCGTTCATCATCGCGGTGCGGGGCACCGTGCTCCAGGCCGTGCTGCTCGGCCTGTCGGCGACCATCTCCCATACCGCGATCGTCTGGGCGATCGCGCTCGCGGGGCTGTATTTCGGCCAGGAATTGTCCGGCGAACGCAGCGAGGCCTGGCTGCAAATGGCCTCCGCCGTCATCATCATCGGCATCGCCGGCTGGATGGTCTGGCGCACCTGGCGGGAACAGAACCACGCGCACGCGCACGACCACCATCATCACGACGAGGCGCAATCCATTTCCCTCGCGGGGTCGTCGCTCTCGCTGGACGTGTTCGAAGACGGCGTGCCGCCTCGCTGGCGGATCCGGAGCGAGAGCGGTGCGCTTCCCACGTCCGGCGACATCGCGGTGACCACTATCCGCGAGGACGGCTCAGAGCAGACCTTCACGTTTGCCGCCCGGGACGGATACCTCGAAAGCGTCGAGGAGATTCCCGAGCCGCATGCGTTCAAGGCGCGCGTCGCCTTGGCCGGCGAGTCCACCGAGCTCCTGTTCAGGGAGCACGATCACGACCACATGGATCTCGGCGACGAGGACGACGCGCACGCGCGCGCCCACGCCGCTGATATCCGCAAGCGCTTTGCCGGGCGCAGCGTGACGACGGCGCAGATCGTGCTGTTCGGCCTCACCGGCGGACTGATCCCCTGCCCCGCCGCGATCACGGTGCTGCTGCTCTGCATCCAGCTCAAGCAGTTCAGCCTCGGCTTTATCCTGGTGCTGTCCTTCGGCATCGGGCTCGCGATCACGATGGTGTCGGCAGGCGTTCTCGCCGCGCTCAGCCTGCGGCATGTCGAACGACACTGGGGCGGCTTCAGCCGCTACGCCCACCGCGCGCCCTACGTCTCGGCGGCCTTGATCGTCTTCGTCGGCCTCTACACCGGTTGGACGGGCTTGCACGAACTGATGTTGTGACCATCGGCGAAATCAGCCTTTCGCGCTCGCCGTCTTGTCGAGCGCGGACCGTAGCCCCTTGGCGAGCTTGATCGCGTCATCATTGGCCCAGAAGTGCATGAAGAACAGCCGCGGCTGCTCATCCAGCATGTGGCTGTGCAATGCCGTCACCTCGATGCCGTTCGCGAGCAGCGCTGCGACCACCGGGTTCACCTCGTCACCCGACAGGACGAAGTCGCCGGTGATGGCAGCCTTGCCTCCGCCAGTTGGCTGAAAGTTGATGCCGCTCGCAACGCCCATCGCCCCGACGGGCGTGAGCGGCATGCTCTCCTGTGTGATCGGATCGCGACGCTTGACGGCGAATTGGTAGACGCCGCCATTGACCTGTCCCTTCGTGCCGATGATCTGGTCGAGCGCAGCGGTGTCGAGTTCGACGGCGGGCTGCGGGCTCGACGGTGCGGTAACGGTCAGGGGTGTCTTGCTTTCGGCGAGAGCGTCGTGGATCGCCGACGCCAGCTTGACCGGGTCGCCATGTCCCGCAACATGCATGTAGAACGTCGCCGGGCTCGCGCGCAGCAGATGGTTGTGCACGGCGGTGATCTCGAGACCGCTGGCGATCATCTTCGCCATTACGGGCGTGATCTCGGTCTCGAGCAGCACAAGGTCGCCCATGACCATGGCGCCGCCGTGGGCTGGCTTGAACGCCACCCAGCCGCCAAGCGCCAGCGCCGGCTTGATCGCGACCCCGTCCAGGGTCACGGCGAGATCGCTGCGCGGAAACCCGTATCGATGGACATCATCCGCGACCGCAGCCTTGCGGCCGAGGGTTTGGTCGATCGCTTGCCAATTGACCTCTTCGGCCTGGGCCGCCGAGACGAATGGCGCGGCAAGCGACACTGGTCCCATAACGGCGGCCAGCAAGAGAACGGCGTGACGGAGTTTTGGGAGTCGCATGGTCCTTCTCCTGGTGTCCCTGCCCCAGGGTAGAAGCCTTCCGAAAGGCATCCAAATCACGCGCGTTGCCGCGCGCGAGCCGAATGAGCCAATCTGTCGAATGAAGACGGTGTGTGAAATGGACATGCTGCGCCCTTGGTGATCAGGACGCGATGCTTTGGCATGTCGCCTCGCGGGGAGACCGCATATCCCCGACGCCTCGACTAGAAGCCTGAGGGACCAGGCTGTCAACGCGGACGATCCGCGAGGTCTCGAAAAGTTTTCGTCGGTCCAATGGAACCAATTGTCGTGTGCCTGCGCTCGCGCGATCTGCGGAAGCCGCATCGTCGCATCTTGCGGCTTCCGCACGATCCCGCATAGAATGCCGCAGTGGGGACAAGGCAGACTCCCCGTGAGACTTCGGTCCAAGTCTGCGCAGCACGCAATTCGTGGAGCTTGCGCATGGACACAACATCCCCTCACCGATATTCCATAGCTATTCTTTCACGAGGCGACGCAGGCGCGCGCCTCGACACAACGGCACAGAACAGTCGTTTCGTCCGCGTCTTCGAAGCCCTCGCCGCCGCCGGCATCGCGGCACACCCCGCCATCTACGACGAAAGCTTCAGTGATGCGGTCCGCGATCAGCTGCTTGCGGTCGACGGCGTGCTGGTCTGGGTCGATCCGATCCACCAGGGAAAGACGCGCGCGGAGCTGGACGCCTTGCTGCGCGACGTCGCAGCGCGCGGCCCGTGGGTCAGCGCGCATCCAGACGTCATCCTGAAGATGGGCGTCAAGGAGGTGCTCTACCGGACGCGCAATCTCGGTTGGGGCGCCGACACCCATCGCTACGACAGCGCGGCCGCCTTCGCAGCGGAATTTCCACCACGGCTGAGGGCTGACGGCCCGCGCGTGCTCAAGCAGAATCGCGGCAACGGCGGCCAGGGCGTGTGGAAGGTCGAGGCGCTACCAAATGCGACCCCGGCGGTTCGCGTGCTCCATGCGCTGCGCGGCAGCCATCCGGAGGACATGCCGCTCGATGCCTTCATCGCGCGATGCGAACCCTATTTCGGCTGGGGCGGCTGCATCATCGATCAGCCGTTTCAACCGCGCCTGCCCGACGGAATGATCCGCTGCTACATGAGCGGCGCCAGGGTCGCAGGCTTCGGCCATCAACTGATCAAGGCCTTGATCCCGCCGCCGCCGCAAGGACCGGAGTCACCCGAAGCGCAACCGGGGCCGCGCATCATGCACGGACCCGACGCACCATCATTCCAGGCGCTGCGGCGGCGGATGGAGGACGAATGGACGCCGCAGATGATGAAGCTGCTGGCCATCGACGAAGCATCGCTGCCGGTGATCTGGGACGCCGACTTCCTCTTCGGGCCACGCGACGCCGATGGCGCCGACAGTTATGTTCTCTGTGAGATCAATGCGAGCTCGTGCTTTGCGATCCCCGATGAGGCGCCGGCGGCGATCGCACGGACGGTTCGCGAGCGATTGGTGGGCGCCAGGCGATAATTGCTATTTGTGCGAGAGGTGATAACCCCGCTTCTCATATTCAAACGCCACGAGCTCGCAGATCCGAACCGAAGGATCTGCGGGCGCGGCGTAATAGGCCCGGATCTCCTTGATGCGTCCGCTCTCCGTGTCGAAAACGTACCATTCGTCACCGCGAAGCGCGGTGCCCTGCTTGCGCTTCCAATGGGTCCATTCGATCACGGCTTCGGGTGTCGTCGACGAGCACAGGATCTTTTCGATGGTCCATTGCGAGCCGAGATTTTCGACACACCATATCCATTTGTACGCGATCGTCTCGGCGCCGCGCCATGGAATGTCCGGCAGGCCGGGTGGAAAGTAGTGCACGGCGTCTGCGGTGAAGCACGACATCAGGGCATCGTAATCTGCGGCGTTGCAGGCCTCGAAATAGCGACGGATGGTCGCCTCCATGGCGGCGGGTGATGTCTTGCTCATCTCATGCTCCCGCCCGGATGGTCGTCGCTCGCGCCGGATCGGCGCCGGCCTTCTTCCAGGCCTCGAAATCGGCGCGCACGGAAGGCGTCGGCGGGTAGACGCCATAGAGCGGCTCGCCAGCACCGATGCGATACGACAGATACTTCTCCAGCTGGTCGCGCCGCTCGCAGAGATCGGCCATCTCGGCCGCCAGATGCCGCGGCACGACAGTGACGCCGTCACCATCGCCGACGATGATGTCGCCGGGATAGACCGCGACGTCAGCGCAGGCGATCGGGACATTGAGGTCCGCGACGCGATGATAGGACAACCGCGTCGAGGCCGTGACCTGCCGCGCATAGGCCGGGAAATCGAGCCGCGCCAGTTCCTGGCCGTCACGAAATGCGCCGTCAGTGACGATCGCGGCCGCACCGCGCACCTTCATACGCGTCGGCAGCATGGCCCCTGCCGATGCCGCACGCGGATCGTTGCGGCTGTCGATCACCAGCACATGGCCCGGCGGAATATTCTCGACCGCTTCCCATTGCAGATTGTCTGCGTTCGGATGTGGTGTGAGCGTCTCGATGGTATCGAGATCCTCGCGCGCCGGAATCATGCGCATGGTGAAGGCTTCGCCGGCGAATCGGACCGCGTCCTTGTTCATCGGCACCAACCCGACCAGGAAACACTGGCGCAGGCCTTTCTTGAACAGCTCGGTGGTCAGCGATCCCGAGGAGACATCCTTCAGCCGGCGGATGACGGAGGGATCGAGGGGATGAAGTTTTGCCTTCGGCTCGTACATGGCGTTTCCTCCCTCAGGGGCGCTTTCCGACCTCGTGGACGTCGCGGGTCCAGGCCCGCCCCTGCTCCGACAGGCTGAAGCCGAGGCCGGGCCGGTTCGGCACGATCATTCGACCGTTCACGACCTCCAGCTTTTCGTTGAACATCGCTTCCGACCACTCGAAATGCTCGACCCAGGGCTCGCGCGCGTAGGCAGCCGTCAAGTGCAGATGGATTTCCATGCAGTAGTGCGGCGCGAGCTGAAGCTTCTTGTGGTCGGCAAGCGCGAGGATCTTGAGGAACGGCGTGATACCGCCGACGCGCGGTGCATCGGGCTGGATGAAATCGACCGAGTTGTTGCGGATGAGCTCGTAATGCTCGTCGACGCTGGTCAGCATCTCGCCGGTCGCGATCGGGGTTGCGAGCTCGGCGGCGAGCGCCGCATGGCCTTCGTAATCATAGGCATCGAGCGGCTCCTCGATCCAGGTCAGGTTGAACTGCTCGGCGATGCGGCCGAAGCGCAGAGCCGTGGTGCGATCCCATTGCTGGTTGGCGTCGATCGCCAGGGGAACGTCGCCGATATGGTTGCGAACCGCTTCAATCCGCTTGAGGTCCACCATCGGATCGGGCTGGCCGACCTTCAGCTTGATGGCGCCGATGCCCTTGTCGAGCGCCATGGAGACACGCTCCTTCACCTCCTCGATCGGCATCGAGAGATAGCCGCCCGACGTGTTGTAGCAGCGCACGGAATCGCGATGGGCGCCCAGCAGCTTTGCCAGCGGCAGTTTTGCGCGCTTGGCCTTGAGATCCCACAGCGCGATGTCGAAGGCCGCGATCGCCTGCGTGGACATGCCGCTGCGGCCGACCGAGGCGCCGGCCCAGACCAGCTTGTCCCAGAGCCGCGCGATGTCGCTCGGGTCCTCGCCGATCAGCTCGCCGGCGATCTCCTTGGCATGCGCGAACTGGCCGGGACCGCCGGCGCGCTTGGAATAGCTGTAGCCGATGCCGCTGTGACCGTTCTCGGTCTCGATCTCCGCAAACAGGAAGGCGATCTCGGTGAGCGGCTTCTGCCGGCCGGTGAGAACCTTGGCATCGCTGATGGCTTGCGCCAGCGGCAGGAAGACAAGCGAGGTGCGAACCCAGGCAATCCGGTCGGTGGTGGCTTCGCCGGCGGCAAGGCCTGCGGCGAGCGGGTTGGCGATGATGCGAGGATTGCCTGGCGTATGGACGTTCATGATGGTCTCCTGTGAGTGGGATTTCGGGTGATGAGGCTTATTCGGCGGCTTGCGGCGCGGCGCGGATCAGGCCGCCGCCTTCGCGGATGACGAGGCGCTCGATCGGGCCGACGATGACCCAGTAGCAGAGCACGGCGAGCAGCCCGTGCAGGCCGACATAGAGCAGTGCACCGTTGAACGATCCGGTGGCGGACAGGATGTAACCAATCGCAACAGGCGTCACGATTCCGGCGGTGTTGCCGATCGCGTTGAAGACGCCGCCGGTGAGGCCGATCACTTCCTTCGGCGCGGTGTCGGCGACAACGGTCCAGCCGAGTGAGCCAAAGCCCTTGCCGAAGAACGCCGCGCTCATCAGCACCGTGATGAGGATGGTGGAGTCCGTGTAGTTGCAACCGATGATCAGCACGGTCATGACGAGGCCGATCGTGATCGGGGTCTTGCGCGCGATCCCGAGGGAGCCGGTGCGCTTGAACAGCCAATCCGTGAAGAAGCCAGTCGCGACACCGCCGATGAAGCCGCAGATCGCGGGGATGGTCGCGATCAGGCTGGCATCGAGCACCGACAGGCCACGCGCCTTGACGAGATAAGTCGGAAACCAGGAGACGAAGAACCAGGTGATGGAGGAGATGCCGTATTGCGCGAGGAAGATGCCGACCAGCATCCGGCTCTTGAAGAGTTCGCCAAGGTCGGACCAGCGCGGCCCCTGCTCTGCCACCGCTGCCGGCGACGCCGCCCCGAGATCGACCAGCGCACCGCCATCACGGAGATGATCGAGCTCCGCGGCATTCATTTTGGGATGAAGGCTCGGCGGATAATAGGCGATCGCCCAGAGCGCGGCGAGCAGGAAGCCCAGCACGCCCATCACACCAAAGATATGCTCCCAGCCGAAGCGGTGATCGAGAAAGCCCATCAGCGGGGTGAAGATGACCAGCGAGACATATTGCGCGCTGTTGAAGATGGCGCCCGCAATGCCGCGTTCGGCGGACGGAAACCACGCCGCGATGATGCGTCCGGCCGCGGGGCCGACGGGTGACTCGAAGATGCCGAGCATGAATCGCAGGATCAGCATCACCAGGAACGGATAGCTGGCCCAGCCGACACAGCTCATCAGGAATGTGACGAGCGACCACAGGATCAATCCACCCAGGATGGTCTGCTTGGCACCAAGGCGATCCGCGATCCATCCCGCCGGGAGATGCGCCAGCACATAGGCCCAGGCAAAGGCCGAGAACATCCAGCCGAGTTCGACCGGCGTGATCCCGAGCGCCTTCGTCATGTTGGGCCCGGCGATCGATAGTGTGGCGCGGTCACCGCTGCTGAGCGCCAGCAGGATGGTGATCAACGCCAGGGTGACGAAACGATAATGCGTCCGTGCGGACGGCCTTTGATCCGTGGTCACGCTGCTCCGCCCTTTCCCGTTTTGTTTGACCCGGTCGGACTTGTGCGACCGTGGATGTCCGCGAACGCCTGCGGCATTGGGGACGCGAGAAAGCTAGATCAGCGATCAATTCAGGTCTAAGCTCATTTTTGGATGAAATTGATCCAGAAAAGGTATCAATGATCGAGTTCGGGCAAGTGCGGGCCTTCGTGGCGGTGGCCGATGAGCTGAATTTCGGCCGCGCGGCCCGACGGCTGAACATGACGCAACCGCCACTGAGCCGGCAGATCCAGTTGCTGGAGGCAACGCTCCGCGTCACCCTGCTCGAGCGCACCAGCCGCTCGGTAAAGCTGACCGCGGCCGGACGTGCCTTCCTCGCCGAGGCGCGCGCATTGCTTCAGCAGCGCGAGCACGCCGTGAAAGCCGCGCGGCAGGCCGCGGCACTCACCGGTGGCGCGCTGTCAATCGGCTTCGTGGGCGCAACGACCTACGGCTATCTGCCGTGGCTTGCGACGCGCGTAAGCGCCGAACTGCCGAACATCGAAATTACGTTCGAGGAACTGACATCGCGTCAGCAGCTCGATGCACTGAGATCAGGGCGGATCGATCTCGGGCTGGTTCGGCCGATCGAGACCGAGAAGCCGATCCGGAGCGCGAGCGTTTTTCGCGAAGGACTAGCCCTTGCGCTGCCGCTCGATCATCCGCTCGCCGTGCGCCGGCGACCCGAGCTATCGCATCTCGAAGGCCAGCCCTTCATCATGTATTCGCCTGATGGGCCTTACATGCGATCACTATTGACCGCGGCGTTCGACGCCAACGGCGTTCGGCCGCAGGTGGTGCAGTCGATGAGCCAGGCGCAGGCGATCCTGTCGCTGGTCAGCGCGGGCCTTGGTGTCGCCATCGTGCCGGACGAGACCCGCAATGCCTGCTTCGACAATGTCGTGTTTCGTCCGATCAGGCTCGGACAGTCCGTCTTCGCCGAACTGCATGCAATCTGGCGCAGCGACAACCGCAACGCCGCCCTGCCCCGGCTGCGCGAGCTCGCGTTCCGGACCGCGCGCTGAGCGCGGCTGCAATCGGCTGAAGTGACAAGCCTAGGCGCGCTGATCTAAACGTGCAAACACCGCGCTCGTCAGACCGCCGAGCAAGGTCCAGAACACCAGGCTCGTCACCGTCACCGCAGTGACGAACTGATGCGTCAACGACGACGGCACGTTGGTCTCGATATTGGCGAGCTCCGGCGCGCCGATCAGGTGCGGTAGGGTCAGCAGGATCACGCCGGCGATCGCAGCCGGCACCGAGCGGCGGAAGACGATCATGGCGAGCCCGCCGGCCGTCGCGAGCACGGCGGCCAGCCACCAGATCTGGCGCGACAGCAGCGGTGCGGCGGGTACGCCCGGCAGCTCCGGCGGCAGGCCGAGGCCGGGCGCAAGCGTAAAGACGGCAAAGCCCGCCAGCCCCCAGAGCAGGCCTTCGTGCCAGGAGACGCTCGCGCCGGTCGCGCCACTGCGCACGGCGAAGAAGCCGGCCAGCAGCAGCGCGAAGCCGATCGCGGTCAGGATGTTGGCGGCGGCGGTATAGGCGTTGCGCTCAAAACCGTCGCGCGGCTCCCAGGCCCCGGCACCATGGTCGTGGCCGCCAGCGCCATGATCATGGTCGCCGGCGCCATGGTCATGGTCATGGTCGCCGTGATCGTGGGCGGCGTGGTCATGCCCGGCTGCCGCCGGCTGCGCCGTGGCCGGAGCGTCATGCTGGTGCGCCTCCGCCGCCTTCTCGAAGACTTCCGCCTTCAGGATCAGGGGGACGGTGCCGAACTGCTGGACGACAGTGACGATGAGACCGACGATGAAGCCTGAAATGACCGACGCGAAGACGATCGCGCGAAACGTGCTCATGCCACCCCGGTTAGTGGCAGGGGAACGCGTTCGAGTGACGCACGTCGTGCGCCGCGTTGTGGACGACGTCGATGTGGGAGAATCCGACCATGCCGACGACGAACACGCCGAGCACCATGGCCATCAGGGCCTGCGACAGCCGTCCCACCTGCCCGGCGGCGACCGGAAGCGTGGTCTGCGCGTTGGCGAGCTGGGCGGTCGTGAGCTGAGACGGGCTCATGGTCTATTCTCCATTGGCGATTTGCGGCTCTTCTAGCAGCTTCCGGGCGACGTCGCGACTGGTAAGATGCAGGCTTATCCCAGGCAAAATGCCCTTCCGGACGATCTTGGCGCACGCTGCCGCCCGGAAGGCAGCCTCGGAGCGCCGGAAATAGCCGAGGCAGGCCTCGGGGGTCGGCTCCGTGCCCAGCAAAGTCCGGAAGGCGCCCCGATGCACGGCGCAGATCGCGCCGTGGCCGGTGACGGGAAACACCAGCGAGGCGATGTCGTCGCGCCAATGCACTTCGTTGCTCAAGCTGTCGCGCGCCCCGTGAGCACCATCGGTCATCTCCCGGCGGCGACCCTACCACAGCTGTCGACGAATTCGGCCAGATCGCAATCAGGCCGGCTCCCGTTCCGCGCGCGTCCTGATCATGGCGCGCTCGCCGGCGTCGACGAGCTGGCCGATGCCGGTGCGGCCGGTCAGCGCGCAGCGGATGATGTTTTCGGCGACCGACCTGCGGAAGCCGTGGTCCTCGCCATCGGGGCGATGGCGGCAGACCCGGTCAAGCGCCAGCTTCATGTTGATCCGTGTGCGGGTGTCGAAATGCTCGCTGATCATGCGCCCAGCCTCAATGCGTTGTTGCCCCGGCACTGAACGCCCGGGAATCGGCAGGGTTCCAAACGCGCAACCAAGGTGGCGGCTCAGGTCCGCCCGCGCGGGCGCTGGGCCTGCGCCCAAGCCGCCGTCACCTCATGCGGGGGGACGTCGACGCGTTTGATCGGCAGCAGTTGCCCGGACGCCGAGACGATCGCGGTTTCCTCGCGGCGACAGCGCGGGCAGACGAAGCGGACCTCGTGCGGCTGTGCCGACCAGCTGGCACGTTTGACATTGGCCGCCATCGGCCAGGCCTCGCATTGCGAACACGAAACCAGAAACCGGCCAGGATCGAGCATACCCATTCCATAGGACTCCGTTCCTGCCCGCTCCTTCCAATGATTATCCCGGGTCAATCGTTCCGGTGGCGGAGCACCGTCAGCGGTCCGGCTCTAGCGGTTCCCCGATCGCGGCCACATCCGCGCCAGCGTTCCATCGCGCATCACCAGCGCATGCCAGAAGGTCGCCGCGATGTGCAGGGCCACGACGGCATAGACGACATAGGCCAGCGTGTCGTGCGCGACCTCGCCGGCATGAGCGATCTGCGGGCTGTCGGCCACCAGACGCGGCCAGCTGAACGTCCAGAAATATTTCAGCGAATAGCCGCCCGCCGAGGAGAACGCGTAGCCGGTCAGCGGCATCGCGAACAGGATGAGGTAGAGCGCGACATGATTGATCCGCGCGGCGAACCGCACCAGCGCACCGAATGACGACGGCTCGGGCGGCACCCTGGTCGCCGCCCGCACCATCAGCCGCAGCAGCGACAGGAACAGCAGCGTCATGCCGAGCGATTTGTGCACCTCGAGGAGCTCACGGCGCGGCGAGGTGCCCGGCGGCTGGAGACCGCAATAGAATCCGATCAGCATGGCGATGATGAAGAGCACCGCTGTTGCCCAGTGAATCCTGCGCAGCAGCGGCGCATAGGCCGTCGAGACTTCCGAGGACATCAAACTTGCATCAGGCTTCGTCGGCAATCCCGTTACGCAACAGGCCGACCTTGTCGATCTCGACCTCGACGACATCGCCCGCCTTCATCCAGAGCGGCGGGGTGCGCCTGGAGCCGACGCCGCCCGGCGTGCCGGTGGCGATGACGTCGCCGGGCTCGAGCCGGGTGAACTGCGAACAATAGTCGATCTGACGCGGGATATCGAAGATCATCTGGTCGATCGTGGTGTCCTGCACCACCTCACCGTTGAGCCGGGTCTGCAAGCGCAGCGGGCCGACATCGCCGACCTCGTCGGGCGTGACCAGATAAGGGCCGAAGCCGCCGGTCGCGGGAAAATTCTTGCCCGGCGTGAACTGGTGGGTGTGGCGCTGATAGTCGCGGACGCTGCCCTCGTTGTAGCAGGCATAACCGGCGATATGCCCCCAGGCTTCGCTGCGCGAAATGTAGCGGCCGGGCTTGCCGATCACGACCGCGAGTTCGCCCTCGAAGTCGAGATGGGTCGAAACCTTCGGGCGAATGATGTCGGTGAGATGACCGGTCTGGCTGTTGGCGAAGCGGCCGAACACGGTGGGGTTCTCGACCTCCGTGCGGCCGGTCTCCTTGCGATGGTTCTCGTAGTTCAGCCCGATGCAGAGGATCTTGTCCGGGTTCGGGATCACCGGCAGATATTTGATCTTCGACAGCGGATGGCGCTTGGCGCCGGCGGCGGATTTTGCGGCCTCAGCCAGCGCGCCTGCTGCGATCGCCGATTTCAGGTCGGGGTAGCGATCCCTGAGAGCAGCGCCGAGATCGGCCACGCTGTCGCCCTCCACCAGGCCCCATGAGGCGGCGTTGTCGATGGTAAAGCTTGCGAATTTCATGTGGTGTCCTTGACGTTTGGGCCGATCAGATCGACGTGGCAGGAAGGATGGTAGCTGAAGATGACCGCGAGGAGGTCTTCGCAAAACGCGCGATGGTCCGCTCCGGGAAGATGAGTGCGAATGCGGCAACCGCGCCGACAATGAGGATGCCGGCGGTGAACGTCATGGCATGCGCATAGCCGAGCGCGCTGTTGCTGCCCGCCTCGCCGACGATCCACCCCGTGAGCGCATTCGAGAACAGCGCGGACGCCGCATTGCCCGAATAGATCACGACGATCAACCGGCCGCGCTGGGCGGCGGGCGCCACGGCGCCAAGCGCCACCGGACCGAAGATCGTGGTCAGGCTGGGCGCCGCGAAGGCGATCGCCACGCAGACGAGCTGCAGCGCGCCCGACGTCACGATACTGAGCAGCAGCGCCGAGCCCGCGACCAGCAGTGCCAATCCCGAGGCATTGCCGAGGCAGGCACGCAGGCTCCAGCCCCGGCGCTGAAGGGCTTGCGTAATCCATGAGCCGCTGAGCAACAGCGGCGACTGGAAGATGTAGATGGCCGAAATGATCCAGCCGACATCGGTCGGCTTGTAGCCGAGCCCGAGCTGGAGAAATGGCGGCAGCCAGGTCGCGGAGATGCCGACGATCCAGTACGACATGGTCGACATGATGATGACGCCGATCACCGTCGGATCACACCACAGGAGTCGCGCCGGCACGTTTGGCGCAGCTGCCGGCGCGTCCTGGCCGGCGGCGGTCGCGGCGTAAGGTCCCTCCGCGCCGATGATGCTCCAGGCAACCATCCAGACGATGCCGAGCAGGCCGCAAACCAGAAAGCCGGTGCGCCAGCCGTAATTGATGATCACATAAGTCAGCAACGGGCCGCCGGCCAGAAGTCCGACGCTGATGCCCTGGAGCACCACGGCACTCGGGACGCTGCGCTTGTCGGCGGGAAACCAGTTGTAGCAGGCGTGCAATGCCGTCGGCAGGCCCGGCCCCTCGCCCGCGCCGAGAAGAATGCGGCACACGACCAGCACCATGACGGAGCTCGAGAAGAACACCGGAAGCTGCGTCGCCGACCAGATGGCGGCGAGCAGCATCAAGATCCACTTTGCTGGGAAACGGCCGACGACGAACAGTCCGACCGCCATGCCCGAGAGCGAGAACAGCAGAAAGAAGCTGCTGCCGATCAGGCCGAACTCCTTCGGGCTGAGCGACAGCTCCTTCATCATCGGCACCGCCGAGAGACCGAACACAAGCTTGTCGAAGAAATTGATCGTCTGGAACAGAAACAGCATGATGAGGACGGCGTAGGCGCGCGCAGGCACCGCAGGTCCCGTCGTCAGGCTCGACGATGATGGCATGATTTCCCCCTGTTGAATTTTGTCTTTGTCTTGTTCATCGCAGCTGCGCCTTCAGACCGGACAGCATCGCCACGAGCGCGGCTTCGTCGGCCGCAACGCCGTAGACGTAATGATCGGGGCGCACGATCGCGGCCGCGCAGGCATGC
Organism: Bradyrhizobium sp. CCGUVB4N; assembly: GCF_024199945.1. Lineage (GTDB taxonomy): Bacteria > Pseudomonadota > Alphaproteobacteria > Rhizobiales > Xanthobacteraceae > Bradyrhizobium. The sequence continues at coordinate 5,227,104 of NZ_JANADP010000001.1, forward strand.
CGTGCGAACCAGCTCGCCACCACGCCGCTCTCCTCCCGCAGCACGTCCGGGCCGGCATCGTGATCCGCCTCAGCGATGCCGATCACGCGCAAGCCTGTCTCCGCCGCGCGGGTCGCGATCGCAGGCGAATGCGCCAACGCGCTATCGCCCCTGAGCACGAGCCGCCATCCGGCACCGCAGGCGGCGTCGAGCAATTGGCGGCCGTTTGCGGTCAGCACCCACGGCTGCGGAAACAGCGTCCCGTTGGCAGCATGCAGCACCTCGGCGCGCAGGCCACAGCTGAGCGGCGGCACGATCTCCTGTCGGGTGATGGTCCGCGGCACGCCGCCCCCTTCGGCGAGGATGCGGGCATCGCGTGCTGCGGCCGCGTCCGGATCGCGCTCGCAGATGACATGACCGATCGCCTTGATGCGCGTCGTCAGCTCGCGGACATGGGCACTGCGTTCCTCCTGGTAGGTGTCGAGCAGCGCCGCGCCGGACTCTCCGCGCAAGACGCGCGCGAGCTTCCAGGCCAGATTGGCGACGTCGCGAATGCCCTGGCACATGCCCTGGCCGATGAAGGGCGGCTGCTGGTGGGCCGCATCTCCGGCGAGGAAGATGCGCCCTTCGCGCCATTTGCTGGCGACGAGGGCATGAAAGCGATAGCTCGCCGCCCGCCACAGCGTCGCATCGTCGGGCGTCAGCCAGCGCGCCAGGAGCCGCCAGACCTGCTCGGGCCGCTCCATCGCGCGCGGATCCTCGCCCGGCAGCAGCATGATCTCGAAACGCCGATGCGAGCCAGGTCCGACGATGTAGGTGGTCGGCCGTGCCGGATCGCAGAACTGAGCCGCCGTGCGCGGCAGTTTTGCAAGACCCGCCGCGTTGACATTGAGGTCGATCACGAGCCAAGGCTCGTCGAACACCAGATCGTCGAAGCCGATCCCGAGCTGCCGGCGGACCGTGCTCGATGCGCCGTCGCAGGCAATCACATAGTCTGCCGTGACGTTCCGGGGGCCCCGGTCACCGCGGAGCTCGAGCGTCACGCCGTTCGGCGCCTGTTCGAGCCGGCGGAGCTCGGTGCCGAGTTCGACGACCACCGACGGAAGCGAGCGCGCATGCGCGCGCAGGATTTCCTCGACCGGCGGCTGGGTGAACACCATGGTCGGCGTATAGCCAAGCGGATAAGGCTCGCTGACCATGTCGATGCGGCGGATCAGCTGGCCGCGCGCGCCGAAATGTTCGGAGGCCGGAAACGGCGCAATGTACGGACCCAGCTGCCCGGCAATTCCGAGATTGTCGAACAGCCGCAGGATCTCGTGATCGATCGCGATCGCGCGCGGCTTGTCGTAGACGGCGCGGTCCCGGTCCACGGCCAGCGTGCGGATCCCTTGCGCGCCCAGCAGGCTGGCGGCGACGGCGCCTGACGGACCGAAGCCCACGACAGCGACCTCAAACTCGTTCGCGTGGTTCGAACCGGATACCAAGCTCTGCACATCCCGTGTGAGTGTTGATGAGGTGCCGCGCTCAAGGTGCGGCGTAGCGAACCGACAATTGCGCCGCCTTGACGTGCTCGGCCTTCGGCGGAGCGATGCCCCATTGATCGGTGCGGCCGGGCGGCCAGACCCAATGATCGGGGCCCCGCACGACGTAGCTGTCGTCGACCTGGAGCACCTCGGCGGTGTATTCGATCACGGTCCCGACCGGATCGATGAAATAGGAAAACACGTTGTCACCGGGCCCGTGGCGACCGACGCCCCATGCAATCGGAAAGCCGGCATCGATCATCCGCCCCGAGCCGCGCATTACCGCCTCCAGGCTCGGCATCAGGAAGGCAACATGGTTGAGTCCGTTGACCCCTGCCGCGGCGATCACGACGGCATGGTGATCGCTGTTGCAGCGGACGAACGCCATCGCCTTCGAACGGTCCGTCAGCCGAAATCCGAGCGCGCGTTCATAGAAGGCTGCGGAGCGATCGACATCGGTGCTGTTGAGATTGACGTGGGCAAGCCGCTCCGGCCGGTCGCCTTGCTGCGGCCCCGGCGCGTGACCGATATCGCCGTGAACGAAACGAAGGATGCCACCTTCCGGTGCGCGAATGGTCATCGCCACGCCGCCATCGGGCGCAGCGTTGGGCGCCGGCCCGCACAGCAATCGGGCGCCTTCGGCAACCGTTCTGTCGGCAATGGACGCAAGATCGTCGGGGCTTGCGACGCGAAAAGTCACCGCGCCGAGCTCCGGCTGCTCGCTTTGGTAGAGCGCCACGACGTGATGATCGCGGCCGGTTGCGCGCAGATAGACGATGCCGTCCACGCGCGCGACGAGCGCAAGGCCCCAGACGTCGCAATAGAATTTTACGGAGCGGTCGAGGTCCGGCGTGCCGAGCTCGACGCTGCGCAGCGCTGTCACCGGAAACCGGGCCATGAACGCACTCCTCCGTCAGGCCACTGTCCGGGCTGACCGGGTGTGGCTTTCTTGATCGCGGCCGCACCTTCACGACCGTCCCGTTCCTTTTATTACACAAAATCGATACCGCAACAGAAATTTATACATTTTATGGAATCGTGATCAGATGTATATGATGATGGACCGCGAGCAGAGCGAACAACGGAGACTTGAGCGGTGGAATTGACTGCAACGGCCTCCCTGTCCGCACCATCGACGCAAGCGAGCCATGTCTACGACCGGCTGCGCGAGGACTTGTTGTCCGGACGCCTTGCGCCGTCGCGCAAGCTGCAAATGCGATTTCTGATGGAGACCTATCAGACCGGCCAAACGCCGCTGCGCGAGGCGCTCAACCGGCTGACCGCCGACGGACTGGTCGAGGTCCGCGAGCAGCGCGGCTTCTACGTCAAGGACGTCAGCCGCGCCGAGCTTGCCGAGCTGACCAAGACGCGCTGCTGGGTCGAGGCTCTTGCGCTGCGTGAATCGATGGCGGCGTCCACGCCCCAGTGGGAGGAGCAACTGGTGCTGGCGCAGCATCGGCTGAGCCGCGTGCCGCGGTCGCTGAGCGCCACGGAGTTCGAGGACAATTCCGAATGGGAGCGGCTGCACCGCATCTACCATCGGACCCTGATCGGTCAGTGTGGCTCGCAATCCCTCATCGCGTTCTGCGGTCAGCTTGCCGACCAGCTTTATCGTTACCGGCGGCTGTCGATCAGCAAGGCCTTTCCCTCCCGCCATGTCGGTGACGAGCATGCGGCAATCGTGGATGCGGTGCTGAGCGGCGATTCCGATCTGGCGGTGACGCTGTTGACGGCTCACTATCGGCGAACCGCCGACGTCATCCTCCAGGACGAGGCTATTTTCCCGGAATTGCGACGCGAAGCCGCCCGCGGCTGACGGAGGCCGCGGCTTCGGGTCTTGCCTTCAGTGCGCGCCCTTGAGCGTGCAGGAGGTGGTGCAGGTGACGGTATTGCCGTGGTCGCACGCCTTGCAGGCGGCAACGCACTGGTTCATGTCGCGGGGATTGTAGGAGCTGTAATTCCGCAGCGCGCAGACCGGGGTCGAGCCCGTGACGTCCTGTTCCGGGTTGCAGGCTGCCGTCAGAAGCGCAAACAAGATGACCGCAAACAGACGCATGGGACGTCACCATCGGACGAGCTACGTACGCGGGCAACGTTGCATGGCAATCTTGCCCTAAGCATTCCCATCTGCATTCCCATCGCCAGGCAACGCAACGCGTCGTTCCCCGGTTCCCATCGAGGATGCGTCTCAATTGTTAAGAACGGCTTGCGATCGCCCACGATCCCGCCAACGCAGAGATGCCGCGTCGTGCTTCTTTGCAATTGGAACCGTTAGACCAATTCAAGCGGCAGCCTTGGTCGCGATCACGTGGCGCATGTCCACCGCGAGCTGACGGTACTGCTCCCCGAGCTTCAGGTAGAACTCGCGCTTGTTGCTGTCGGTGGCGAGCTTGGCAATCAGCTCGCATTCGGCGGTGAGAGTCTCAAACCGCTCCAGCCTGTCCTCAAGTTCTGTCATTGGCGTATCCCCATTAAACGCCTCAAGGACAGCTAACCTAAGCCCGGGCATTAGGTCACGGCGAACATCGTTATAGAGTAGAACGAATTATTCGCGGACGGCCGGCTATTTGCTTTCCATTCGCCAGGCGCCGTCCCAATCGGCGGCTGGAGGGGTCGTCTCGAACTGCGCAATGCGGGCCAGCATGGTGCGCGACGGGCCGTCGCCGGGGGCATGCTCCAGCGCGGCGTTGAACGCGGCGCGTGCGTCGTCGAAGCGGCACGCGCGATAGGCGGCAAGTCCTTCGGCATAGTGCGCGCGCAAGCTTTCCTGCGGCTCGGCCAGCCCACCCGGCCGTCCCATCACCTCGAACACCGGTTGCGGCACGCTCTGCCCGACCACCGCGAGACGATCGATCTCGCGCAATTCGAGCCGCACTCCGATCACCTCGGCGGTCGCCTGCGAGATCAGAATGCGGGTACCGTAGACCTTGTTGACGGCCTCGAGGCGCGAGGCGAGGTTCACCGCGTCGCCCATCACGGTAAAGCTCATCATCAGCTCGGAGCCGATGCTGCCGGTCAGGACCTCGCCGGTGGCAATGCCAATGCGCAGATCGCACGGCACCGGCATGGCGCGGATGCCGAGCAGATCCGGCAATTGCTTCTGCAGCGCGGGCACCTGGTCGGCCATGTCGATGGCGGACAGGCCCGCGAGCAGCGCCTGCTCGTCTTCCTCGACAAAGGGCGGGCCCCAATAGGACATGATGGCGTCGCCGATATATTTGTCGATCACACCGCGGTTGTTCCGGATCGGCGCGGACATCACCGTGAAATAGTGGTTCATCACCTTGACGAGGCCGCGCGGGGTCATGCCCTCGCTCATCGAGGTGAAGCCGCTCATGTCGGAGAACATGATGGTCATCACCCGGCGCTGGCCGTCGATGGCGATCTCCGGCCGCTCGATCAGGCCCTGCACCACCTTCGGATCGATGTAGCGGCCGAAGGTTTCGCGGATGCGCTCGTTGTTGCGCAACTGCTCGATCATGCGGTTGAAGGCGGCCGCGAGCTCGCCGATCTCATCCTGGGTCGAGACGGTGATGTTCTTGTCGAAGCGCCCTGCCTCGACCTCGCGGGCTCCGGCCAGCAGCAACCGCACCGGACGGGTGATGCCGCTGGAGACCAGCAGCGCGAAGGCAAATCCGACCACCGCCGCGAGGATGGTGACGATGCCGGAGATGATAATCGCCTTCCGCTGGTGGCCGACCACGGTCGACGTCGAGGCATAGACCTGCTTGAGCATGTCGGCACGAATGCCGTCGATCCTCTGGTTGAACTGGTCGCGCAGCGCGTCGAGTTGCTCCAGCGTGCCGCGCGCCTCCGGCATCTGCTTGGCATCGATCTGCTTGAGCAGTTTTGCGTGCGCCTCGCTCATGCCATGGCGCAGCTCTGAGACGGCGGTCTCGATACGGGTGTCGATCCGCGCCAGTGCGGCATTGTCCGAGGGCGTCCTGGTATCGTCGATGATTGCGTTGATGAGCTTGCGCGCGGCCGAGGTCTCCTCCTCGATCCTGCGGTCGGCTTCCTCGAACTCTTTCAGCCGAGCAGCGTACGCCTCCTCATCCGGAGCTTCCTGCATCTTCATCATGACCATCCGCCGCAGCGCCACCGACCGCTCCAGCGAGCGGATGTTGGCCCGCGCGAGATCGCCATAGGCCGGGATGTAGCGATTGGTCAGCTCGTCCAGGAGAACGCCGACCTGGCTCGACATCACCATCGACAGGATCGAGGTGATCAGCATCAGGACGATCAATCCGAGGGCGATGCCGACGATCTTGCGCCGGATCGACTGGTTGAAGAGCGGCATGAGGTGCGGGCAAAGGCTGAGATGAAGGATCTGTGGAACTCAATACACCGGATTTCGGCCCGGGAACACGCGCAATCGGGCCATTCGCGGCGCCAAGAGCCGCCAGCGACCGTCGCGCGAGGCCCATTCGTTAACAAAGGTTAAAAAGGCCCTGCTCTATCCCCCGTCGCAGAGGTTCCCGCGCTCCATCCGTATTTTGCCGCATTGTTGCGACAGCGTGAGGAATACGAAACGATGCTGAGTCATCGTTTGGGGGTCGTCTTTGATTCTCGAGCCGCATGTCGTCGCGGACTTTGGTTTGTACTGGTTTCGCAGGGGGACCACGCAATGAACCAGTGCCTACGCTCGCTCGCGTGTGTCGTTGCCGTGGCCGCCTTGGCCCTCCTTCCCACCGAGCTGACGGCAAAGAGCAGTCATAAATCATCCGCGTCGAAGAAGACGCATGAGGCCAAATCCGGCGGCAAGCCGCGGCATGCAGCAAGCGGCAAACACGGCAAACACGCCGAGGCCAAGCGCAGATCGAAGAAGCAGGACGACGAGCCCGCGGACAAGCCCGCGCCGCCTGCGCTGACCGGCGACCTCGCCGCGCTGAAAGACGCCTTCGACCTCGCGCGCAAGGGCAAGACCGATGATGCGAGCGCGGCCCGCGACCGCATTGCCGATCCCGCCGGGCAAAAGCTCGCCGACTGGTTCATGCTGCGCCATTCCGAGAGCACGGCACCTTTCAAGCGCTACGCGGCCTTCCTCGCCGCCAATCCGGATTGGCCGAGCGCGGCACTGCTGCGCCGGCGCGCCGAGGCGCGGCTGTGGCAGGAGAAGAGCGACGCGGCGACCGTGCACGCCTTCACGATGGACCGGCCGACCAGCGCCAAGGGCAACTTCGCGCTGGCGCGCGTGCTGCTCACCGAGGGCGACAGCGACCGGGCAACGCGTCTGGTGCGCGAGGCCTGGCGCTCGGAGGAGCTGTCCGAACGTAGCGAGGAGGATTCCTACACAGCGTTCCGCGATCTTCTCACCGCTGAGGATCATCGCGCCCGCATGGACAAGCGCCTCGGCGCAAAGGACTACGCCGGCGCAAGGCGCGCGGCCAAGCGGCTCGGCGAAGACTCGCTCGCGATCGTCAAGGCCTGTGCCGCGGTTAACGGCAAGGAGAACAAGGCCAAGGACTATCTCGACGACGTGTCGGCGGATGCCCGTCGCGATCTCGGCTATGTCCTTTGCCGTGCACAGTGGCATATCCAGAAGGACCGCATCGACGATGCGGCCGAATTGATCCTCGCTGCGGCCCCCGACACCATGGCGGCGCAGGATACCGATGCCTGGTGGCGCGAGCGCCGCCTGCTGGCGCGAAAACTGCTCGACCAGGGCAAGTTCAAGACGGCGTATGACGTGGTGCGCGCGGCCGTGGTGCCCGCGATGGAGGTCTATCGCGTCGACTATCACTTCATGTGCGGCTGGATTGCGCTGCGCTATCTCGACGATCCCAAGACCGCGATGATGCACTTTGCGGCCATCGACGAAGGCTCGCCCAATCCGCTCGCGCTGTCGCGCGCACATTACTGGCGCGGGCGCGCGGCCGAGGCCATGGGTGCCGCAGCCGACGCGCGCATGAGCTACACGGTCGCCGCGCGCTATCCGACCGCCTATTACGGCCAGCTTGCCCGCGCACGACTTGGCCTCGAGGGGCTAGAGCTGCGGGCCCCCTCACCCATGCTGGCCTCCGCCGACACGCCGGCCGCGGACGAGCGCGTCCGCGCCGCCGACATGCTGTACGGCATCGGCGAGCGCGACACGGTGTACTACTACGCCGAGGATTTCGCCAAGGAGGGCACCGACGTCGCGGCGCTCGAAGCGCTCGGGGAGCTCGCCGGCCGACGCAACGACGCGCGCGTCATGCTCGAGGTCGGCAAGTCGGCGCTGGCGCGCGGGCTCGCGCTCGACCACTACGCCTTCCCGACCATCGGCATTCCCGAACACAAGCAGGTCGCGCCCGCGATCGAGACCAGCGTGATCTATTCGGTCGCTCGCACCGAGAGCTCGTTCAACCAGCGCGACAAGTCGGCCGCCAATGCGGTCGGCTTGATGCAGGTCACGCCGGAAGCTGGCCGCGACACGGCAAAGCGCTTCGGCCTGACCTATGACTGGGACAGAATGGTCTCCGATCCCGTCTACAACACGCAGATGGGCGCAGCCGAGCTCAGCGCATTGCTGTCGGAATATCGCGGCAACCAGATCATGACCTTCGCCGGCTACAATGCCGGCCGCGGCCGGGTGCGCGAATGGGTGCAGGCGCACGGCGACCCCAGAGACCCCAAGATCGATCCGGTCGACTGGGTCGAGCGCATCCCGCTATCGGAGACGCGCAATTACGTCCAGCGCGTGATGGAGAACGTGCTGGTGTACCGCGCCCGCTTCGAGCCCAGCGGCATGGTGGCCGGCAAGGACGTCCAGCGTGTCACGGCACAAGACGTGAATGCGGCTCCGACGGCATCGGCCGCAGCCCCCGCGCCCTAGGCCCGCACCGCCGGGGCTGGAACGCGGCGCAAGGGCTGGACGGGTGACTGCGGCCGACGGTTCTGCGCAGCCGGCATCGTGGGGTTAGCCGTCACCTCCTTCCATGGTCAGAAGGTCGTGCGCGCGCAGATAGACCTCAGTCAGCGAGCGCGAGAGCGCGCTCATCTGCATCATCAAGCTCCAGGCCGAAATGGCCGTGAGCACCGATATCGCCTCGAGCGAACCGCGGTAGGGAGCGAATATCCCCATGGTTGCCTGCTGCCGGTAGCAGTCATAGTCGCAATAGCGCGCCTGCATCGACGCATGCCGGAGATAACTCGCGCCCAGCGGCCGGGCGCAGGCGCTACAAGCGGCGCCCGGGCGAGGTGTTTCCTGGTTGACGAGCATGAATCTCAAAATCGTGTCCTCTGTTGCCGCCTCGGCCGGTTCTCAAGACGCCGCTCGCGCACGCTCCCCGAACGGCACCAAGGCTTCGTGATGAAGCGCGTAGCATTCGTGGTCGCAGTAGGGCAGCAGCGTTCGCACGTCGCGCAAATAGCCGCCGCTGATCTCCTCGCAACACCACAGACAGAACGTCTTGCGGAATGGGGTCCTGCCGTTCACCAATACGAACCTCACGTGGCACCTCCCAGCGCGAAGCAATAGACCGTATCGACCAGGGAAGCGGATGGCGGCGGCGCGCAAAGATGGTTGCGGCCGTCGGGATTGTCCCTGTTTCGCTCGACTTTCTGGGCCGGGACCAGGATGTATTTCCCGTCCTCCCGGCGCCGCGCATAAATCTTGCCGTCGACGTAGCGGATCTCGGTCGGGTAGCAATCCGCGCTGTTGCAGCAGCTCATCACCGGATTGTCCGGCATGTGCCAGCTCGAATAGAACTTCTCGTGGACCAGTTCGTCTTGAGGCGGATGGTGGCGATGTGCGGCGTCCTGTCCAGCCTCCTCGGCCTTCACGCCCGTGATCAGGGGAAGCGGCAGCGCGACCGCGAGGAGGAGCTTGCCGACACCGTTCAACACGCAGCCTCCTCGTTTAAAAGTTTCCCTGTGAAGCGGTCTTTGCGGCCCGCTCTCACGCCGTCTGAAATCGGAAGAGCCAACGCCGGTCTTGCTCACGGCGCTCCCTGAAATGGTCGAGACATTTCCTCGAGCAGAGCGGCGTTCGCCAGGAATAGTATCGGATCAGGCCAAACTTCCCTGCACAGACGGCACATCCCTGTGCGTCAGGACGGCGCTCGGAGTATTCGGACCTATCGCACATCATCCTCTCCTCTTGGCCTCTCGTGGGTCCTCGTGCACTGAGGCACGGTCACCACGGTCGTCACGGAAAATGCGGCTTCTCAATCGCGACCTGCCAATTCATCCGGCAGGTCAGAGTGGCGGAGGCAGAGCTCGGCTCTTTGGGTGCAACACACCGAGCATCCCGGCAATTTGTGCTCCGCAATCGACTCCTCTCGATTGGACTTACCCTAGGCCGCGTGCATCGGATCGCTCAATTGTACGGAGGTAAATGCACGCTAGAACTAGGGATGCGCGAGCTATACGTAGGTTTGTCCCGTAGTTTTCCGGACCCACGCAACGAGACGGCGCAAGGTGCGCGAGCTGCACGGCCGCCGCGAGTTTTGTGCAAGGTCCGACTTTGGCCGGAGGGAATTGCCCCTGTTGTGGCAAAGTGCTCTACTCGCATTGCCTACAGCGCGCCGGGACGGCTGCGATGATGTCTGGCCAGATCGCAAAACTTGGGAATTCGGCCGCACAATTCCTGCTCGGCGGCCTCGCGGCGCTTCGATCATTCGGCAGCGGCGAAAAGGCCAAGGCCGCGCGCGGAGAAGACTCCCGGCAAGACACCGATCTGCGCGACGCCATGAAGCAATGGCGCGAGGTGTTCGAGCACAATCCGGTCATGTACTTCATGGTCGACCCGACCGGAACGGTCCTCAACGTGAACACGTTTGGCGCCGCACAACTTGGCTACACGACGGCCGAACTGATCGGCCAATCCGTGCTGAACGTCTTCTTCGAGGAAGACCACGACACCGTCCGCCACTGCGTCGCCCTGTGCCTGGAGACAGTGGACCAGCCGCACACCTGGGAGATTCGCAAGATCCGGAAGGATGGCTCGGTCCTCTGGGTCCGTGAAAACGCGAAGGCCATGTTGCGCGGCGACGGCAGGCCCATCGTGCTGGTCGCCTGCGAGAACATCACCCAACGCAAGGAGGCCGAGGATGCGCTGCGGCGAAGCGAGGCCTATCTCGCCCATGCGCAGGAACTGAGCCACACCGGCAGTTTCGGCCTCAGCCTCGTGACGGGCGAGGCCGTCTGGTCAAGGGAGACCTTTCGCATCTTCCAATGTGACCCGGCGACGAAGCCGACCCTTAACTTCGTCTTTCAGCGCATCCATCCGGACGATCGCGACAGGGTCAGACGGACCCTTGATCGGGCTTCCCTCGAAGCGGAGAATCTCGACCACGAATATCGCCTGCTGATGCCGGATGGATCGGTCAAATATCTCCATTCCGTGGCGCGCGCGGTGCGACACCTATCCGGGCGCATCGAATTTGTCGGGGCCATCACCGATGTCACGATTGCAAAGGAGGCGGAACAGAGGCTGCGTCGCAGCGAGGCCTATTTGGCCGAAGCCCAGCGCCTCAGCCATACGAGCAGCTGGTCGTGGGACGTGCGCCGTCAGGAGTTCGCCTACAGATCGGCCGAGCTTTACCGCCTGTTCGGATTTGAACCGGACCAGATCGACCTCCCGGCACGGGATTTCCAGCAGCGCATCCTGCCTGAAGACTTTCGGCGGATCGCCGAGGTGGAACGTCAGGCCGTCCGGCAGCGAGAGCCCTTCCAGATCGACTTTCGGATTGCGCGTCCGGACGGCTCGATCAGACGCGTCCACTCGGAGGGCCATCCCGTCATCGGCAGCGACGGTGAGGTGACGGAAATCATCGGCACGCATGTCGACGTCACCGAGCAGGTCGCCGCCAAGGAGGCCCTGCAAAGGGCATTCGACGAGCTAAAGACATCCGAGCAGCGATTCCGCGACTATGCCGAAACCGCGTCGGACTGGTTCTGGGAGACCGGGCCGGATCACCGTATCACGCACATATCGGAACACGCTGATACGTCCTCCGCCGCGCCGACGGGATTGATCGGCCTGACGCGTTGGGACATTCCGCCCGATGCCGAACTCGAGCCCGAGAAGTGGGAGCAGCATCGCCTGGCGCTCGATGCCCATCTTCCGTTCCGCGATCTCGTCTACCGCAGCAGAGATCTCAACGGACATCCCATCTATGTGCGCACCAGCGGCAAGCCGTTCCACGATGCAAGCGGCAGTTTTCTCGGCTATCGCGGCGTCAGCAGCGACGTGACGGCGGCGATCCGCGCCGAGCAGGCCGAGGAGGCGCTACGTAAGGCGCAAGCCGAGCTGACCCATGTCACGCGCGTGACGACACTCGGTGAACTCACCGCCTCGATTGCCCATGAAATCACCCAGCCTCTCGCCGCGGTGATCTCCAATGCGGACGCCTGCATCGGCTGGCTTGGCCGCGAGCCTGCCGATCTGACGGCTGCACGCCGTTCCGCGGAATGGATCGTCGAGGACGCCAACCGGGCCAGCGAGGTGATCCGCCGGATCAGGGCGCTAGCGAAGAAGACCGAGATCGAGGTGATTCCGCTCGACATCAACGAGGTCGTCAGGGAGGCCGTGGCGCTGGTTCGGCGCGAGCTCGCCACCCATGCCGTATCGGTGCGAATGGAGTTGGCGTCCGACCTGCCCAGGATTTGCGGCGACCGGATCCAGCTGCAGCAGGTCCTGATCAACCTGCTGATGAACGGGATCGAGGCCATGCAGGCCAATATCGACCGCCCGCGCGAGCTGGCGATCCGCTCCGGCCATGCGGACGAAGACGGCGATCGCCGCCTGCTCCTCACCGTGACGGATCGTGGCGTCGGCCTCGGCAAGGACGTGACGGATCGTATCTTCACGCCGTTCTTCACCACGAAATCGGGCGGCCTGGGCATGGGCCTCTCGATCTGCCGATCAATCATCGAGGCTCACGCAGGACGGCTTTCGGCCTTCCCCAACGAAGGGAGCGGAGCAACTTTCCAGATCGCCCTGCCCTTGCCGCACAAGGACGCATCGTGACTGATCATGGCAAGCAAGCGCAGGCGAATGCCGATGAGCCGATCGTTCGGATCGTCGATGATGATCCGTCGATGCGCCGCGCGCTCACCAATCTCTTTCAATCGGTTGGTCTCAAGGTCGAAGCCTTCGGCTCAGCGGCGGAGATCATGGAGGCCAAGCCGCCGGCGGTCCCCAGTTGCCTCGTGCTCGACATTCGCCTGCCGGGCTCGAGCGGCCTCGACCTTCAGGCCGACCTCGCCAAAGCCAACATTCACACACCGATCATCTTCATCACCGGTCATGGCGATATTCCCATGACCGTCCGGGCCATGAAGAGCGGCGCCGTCGATTTTCTGACCAAGCCGGTACGCGACCAGGACATGCTGGATGCGGTGCAGGCTGCGCTCGAACGGGACCGCAAGCGGCGCGACGCCGAGAAATCGGTCTCGGGCGTGCGATCCCGTTTCGAGGGCCTGAGCGCGCGCCAGCGCGACGTCCTCAGTCTGGTCGCGTCCGGCCTGATGAACAAGCAGGTCGCCGCCGAGCTGGGATTGGCCGAGATCACCGTGAAGATCTATCGCGGGCAGATCATGCGGAAAATGGGCGCGAGGTCATTGGCCGATCTCGTCAGAATGACCGACGCGCTCGGAATCCCACGCACAAGGGGAAACCTGCAAACCTAAGTATGCTTTCCAATCTCGCTCCGGGGGCCCACTTTCCGGTCGGCGGCCGTGCCACGGCCGGAGGCTCCCCCAATCAGGAGCGATCATATTGTCATTGTCTTCAATTATTTCCGTCATTGATGATGATCCGTCCGTTCGCCTTGCGACGAACAACCTCCTGACGTCGCGGGGATACACGGTCTACACCTTTGGCTCCGCTCACGAATTTCTCCAATCCGGCAAAATCGACACGATCGCCTGCGTGATCGCGGATGTGCAGATGGCGGTCATGAGCGGCGTCGATCTCCTGATGCATCTGCGCGACCTTGGGCATCTGACGCCGTTCATCTTCATGACAGCTTTTCCCGATGATGATGTGCGCGCCCGCGCGCTGAAGGCCGGCGCGATCTGCTTTCTCGCCAAGCCGTTCTCCACGCCGACCCTGCTGCAATGCCTGGAGACGGCGCTCTCGGCGCCTGGAAAAGCCGCGACCTGATGATGTGGCCGCGACCTGGCGGCCACCCACGGCGGGAAACTCCGCGTTGCGTCAATCCACCGTGATGTTGGCGGCCTTGATGATCGGCCACCATTTTGCGATCTCGGCCTTCTGGCGGGCGCCGAGGGCTTCGGGCGTGAGCTGGTCCTGCGGCGTCATCTCCAGGCCCTGGCTTTCGAGCTGCTTCTTCACCGCGGGATCGTTCAGCGCTTCCACGGCTGCGGCGTTGAGCCTGGTCACGATCTCCTTCGGCGTGCCCTTGGGCACCCATAGGCCCGACCATAGCGTCATGTTGAAACCCTTCAGCCCCGCCTCCTCCGCGGTCGGGATGTCAGGCGCCGACGACAGGCGCTTGTCATCGGTGATGGCGTAGGCACGGATGGTGCCGGCGCGAACCTGGTTGATGGAGTTGGAGGTCTGGTCGACGATGACGTCGATCTGGCCGGCGATCAGATCGTTCAGCGCGGGTGCAGTGCCGCGATATGGTACGTATTGCAGCTTGATGCCGCTGACGCTCTCGAAATAGACGCCGGCGATGTGGCTGCCCGAGCCGGCGCCGGCCGTGCCGGCCGTTGGCGGCGATGGCCGCGACTTGAGCCAGGCCAGGAGCTCCTTCAGCGAGGTCGCCGGCACCGCGTTCTTGCTGACGACGATCATCGGATTGCTCGGCAGCAGCACCACCGGTTCGAGATCGGCGACGAGGTCGTAGTTGAGCTTGTAGACGGCGCCGTTGGCGACGTGGGTGCCGAGATGGCCGAACGAGATGGTGTAGCCGTCCGGCGGCGAATGCACGGCACGCCCAACCCCGATCGAGCCGCCGGCGCCGGTGACATTCTCGATCACCAGGGCTTGGCCGAGCGACTGGCGCATCCGCTCGGCGAGCACGCGTGCCATCGCATCCGAGGGGCCGCCGGCCGCGAAGGGCACGATGATGGTGATCGGATGCGACGGATAATCGTCGGCGCGCACGACGCCGGTGAGAGCGAGAATGCCGATCAGCCCGGCCCAGACGGCCTTCTTCATTGTGTTCTCCCCGACGATGTCGTTTTTGTTTTTATCTCTTCCCGCGTACGGGAAGAGAGGTCGTTCGTGAAGAGACGAAATGACGCGCTAGAACTGCGTGTAGTCGATCGGCTTGTGGCGATCGAGCGTGCGGGTGACCGGCGGCAGCGGATACTTCAAGCCGGTCGCGCAGTTGAACAGCATCACGCGATCGGTCTTGCTGACGCGGCCGTCGGCGAGGCTCTCCTTGTAGGCGGCGTAGGTCGCAGCACCTTCGGGGCACAGCAACAGCCCCTCCTCGCGCGCCACTTCGTTCAGCGCCGCCGAGATCTTGTCGTCGTCGACCGCGATGGCAAAACCCTTGCTCTGCCGCACCGCGCGCAAAATCAAAAAGTCGCCGATCGCCTGCGGCACGCGGATGCCGGATGCGATGGTGTGGGCGTCCTCCCAGCGCGTCGCGTGCTCAGTGCCGGCGTCATAGGCGCGCACCATCGGCGCGCAGCCGGAGGCCTGCACCGCGACCATGCGTGGGCGCTTCGAACCGATGAAGCCGATCTTCTCCAGCTCGTCGAAAGCCTTCCACATGCCGATCAGTCCGGTGCCGCCGCCGGTCGGATAGAAGATCACGTCGGGCACGTCCCAATTGAGCTGCTCGGCAAGCTCGAGGCCCATCGTCTTCTTGCCTTCGATGCGGTACGGCTCTTTCAGCGTGGACGTATCGAACCAGCCAACCTTGGCCTTGCCCTCGCCGACGATCTTGCCGCAATCGTCGATATAGCCGTTGACGCGGTAGACGGTCGCGCCCTGCAGCTCGATCTCGCTGACATTCACCTCGGGCGTGTCGGCCGGGCAGAAGATCGTGGTCTTGATGCCGCAGGAGGTCGCGTAAGCCGCGAGCGCCGCGCCGGCATTGCCGTTGGTCGGCATCGCCATATGCTTGATGCCGAGCGCCTTGCCCATCGACACCGCCATGACCAGGCCGCGCGCCTTGAACGAACCGGTCGGCAGGCGTCCCTCGTCCTTGACGATGATCTCGCCGCCACCGAGCTTCTTAGCCAGCTTCGGCAGCCGGATCAGCGGTGTGGTGACTTCACCGAGCGAAACGATGTCCTTGCATTTGCGCACCGGCAGCAGCTCGCGGTAGCGCCACATGTCGGCGGGGCGCTGCGCCAGCGCGTCCTTGGTCAGCGCCTTCTTCACGCCCGCGAGGTCGTAGCGCACGAGAAGCGGCTTGCCGGCCTTGGAGAGGTTGTGGACCTGATCGGCCGCGTAATGATCACCCTCCATCGCGCATTCGAGATGGGTGACGAAGGTCGGGCGTTCGATGGTCAGGTTGTCGTTGTCTTGCATGGGTTCATTCCCTTTTTGTTGTTGTGATGTATTCTCTGACCGTCACCCTGAGGTGCCGGAGCGTAGCGGAGGCCTCGAAGGGCGACGAGCCCGGCTGCTCGATCTGGGCCGTGCATCCTTCGAGGCTCGCTTCGCGAGCACCTCAGGATGACGGGTTTGATGCTTAGATGTTCAACACCCGCCCGTAGGCATCCAGCACGGCTTCCTTCATCATTTCCGACAGGGTCGGGTGCGGGAACACGGTGTGCATCAGCTCTTCTTCCGTCGTCTCCAGGTTCATGGCGACGACATAGCCCTGGATCAGCTCGGTCACTTCGGCGCCGACCATGTGGGCGCCCAGAAGCTGGCCGGTCTTCTTGTCGAAGATCACCTTGACCAGACCCTGGTCCTCGCCGAGCGCGATCGCCTTGCCGTTGCCGACAAAGGGGAAGCGGCCGACGCGGATCTCGCGGCCACTCTCCTTGGCCTTGGCTTCCGTCAGGCCGACCGAGGCGACCTGCGGATGGCAGTAGGTGCAGCCCGGGATCATGTTCTTGTCCATGGGGTGCGGATGCAGGCCCTTGATGGCCTCGACGCAGATCACGCCCTCATGCTCGGCCTTGTGCGCGAGCATCGGAGGACCGGCGACATCACCGATGGCGTAGATGCCGGGAATGTTGGTCTTGCCGTAGCCGTCGATGACGATGCAGCCGCGATCGGTCTTCACGCCGAGCTTTTCGAGGCCGAGATTCTCGATGTTGCCGACAACGCCGACCGCCGAGATCACGCGCTCGAACTCGGTGGTGACGGGCTTGCCCTTGCCGTCGTCGATGGTGGCGACGACGCTGTCGGCCTTCTTCTCCAGCTTCGTGACCTTGGTCGAGGACATGATCTTGATGCCCTGCTTCTCCAGCCGCTTGCGCGCGAGGCCCGCGATCTCCGCGTCCTCGACGGGCAGGATCTGCGGCAGCACCTCGACGACGGTGACGTCGGAGCCCATGGTATGGAAGAACGAAGCGAACTCGATTCCGATCGCGCCGGAGCCGACCACCAGCAGCGACTTCGGCATCCGCTCCGGCACCATCGCTTCAAAATAGGTCCAGACCAGCTTCTTGTCGGGCTCGAGCCCCGGCAGCACGCGCGGCCGCGCGCCGGTCGCGATGATGATGTGCTTGGCCTGATAGCTCCCCTCGCCCAGCGACCCCTTCGGGCCCTCGACGTCGGACTTCTTCACGGTGACCTTGCCGGGCGCGTCGATCGAGGCAGCGCCCCAGATCACGCTCACCTTGTTCTTCTTCATCAGGAAGCCGACGCCGTCGTTGAGCCGCTTCGAGACGCCGCGCGAGCGCTGCACCACCGCCTTCGGGTCGAACGAGACGTTGTCGGCCGACAGGCCGTAGTCCTTGGCGTGCTGCATGTAGTGATAGATCTCGGCCGAGCGCAGCAGCGCCTTGGTCGGGATGCAGCCCCAGTTCAGGCAGATGCCGCCGAGATAGGATTTCTCGACGATCGCGACCTTGAAGCCGAGCTGGGCGGCGCGGATCGCGGTGACATAGCCGCCGGGGCCGGAGCCGATGATGATGACGTCGAAGGATGTATCGGCCATGGCGGCTCCCGTTCAACTTAAGAAGTTGCGCCGCGGGCGCGGCGTCTGGAAATTAAAAACCTGACCAGCCATTCGAGCGCGACGATGAAGGCCAGGATAGCCAAACCGATGAAGAAGATCGGCTGGGAGATGTTTCGCGAGAGCTGCTCGCCGGAGAGAAACGCGTCGTGGATGACCTCGCGGCCGATCGGGCTGACGAGGATCGCGATCGCGAGCAGCACTGAAATCCAGGGCCATCGCGTCCGCATGCACCTCGCCCTCCCCGCGTCAGACCATCATCATCACGGGGTTCTCGATCAGCTGCTTGAAGGCGCCGATCAGCTCGGCGCCGAGCGCGCCGTCGATGGCGCGGTGATCGCAGGACAGCGTCACGCTCATCATGTGGGCGATCTCGATCTTGCCGCCGCGCACGACGGGGCGCTCCTCGCTGGTGCCGACCGCGAGGATCGTCGCGTGCGGCGGGTTGATCACCGCGGTGAAGTGGCTGATGCCGTACATGCCGAGGTTGGAAACGGCGGTGGTGCCGCCCTGGTATTCCTCGGGCTTCAGCTTGCGCGAGCGGGCGCGCGCGGCAAAATCCTTCATCTCGTTGGAGATGGTCGAGAGCGTCTTGGTCTCGGCCTTGCGGATGATCGGCGTGATCAGGCCGCCCGGCATCGCCACGGCGACACCGACGTCGGAATGGTGGTGCTTGACCATGCCGCTTTCGGTCCAGCTGACGTTGCAGTTCGGAATCTTCTGCAGCGCGACGGCCATCGCCTTGATGACGAAGTCGTTGACCGAGATCTTGTAGAGCGGCTTCTTCTCCTTGTCCTTTGGCGCGGCCGCGTTGATCTCCTCGCGCGCAGCCATCAGCTTGCCGATGTCGCAGTCGATCGTGAGGAAGAAATGCGGGACGTTCTGGATCGAGGCGGTCAGGCGCTGCGCGATGGTGCGGCGCATGCCGTCATGCGGGACGATGTCGTAGGAGCCCGGCTCGAACAGCGACAGGATCTGCTTGTCCGACATGGTCGGTGCGATCGAAGGCGCGCCGGCGGACGGCGCCGCGGCGGGCGCCTTGAGGCCCTTGCCGGACTTGGCCTGCTCGACGTCGCGCGCGACCACGCGGCCATGCGGGCCGGTGCCGGTGACCATGCCGACATCGATGCCGGCTTCCTTGGCGATACGGCGGGCCAGCGGCGATGAGAACACGCGGCCGCCATGGCCGTTGCTCTGTGCGGCGGGAGCAGCAGCCTGCGGCGCAGCCGCGGCGGGCGGCGCAGCCTTGGGCGCGGCAGCAGGAGCTTCAGCGGCCTTGGGCGGCGCGGCCGACGCGCTGGGCTTGGCGGCGCCCGCGGCCTTCACGTCCTCGCCTTCGCCGGCGAGCACCGCGATCACGTCGTTGACCGGGACGTCCTGCGTGCCCTCCGGCACGAGGATCTTGGCGATCGTGCCCTCGTCGATGGCCTCGACCTCCATAGTGGCCTTGTCGGTCTCGATCTCGGCGATGACATCGCCGGATTTGACCTTGTCGCCTTCCTTCTTCAGCCACTTGGCGAGGCTGCCCTTCTCCATCGTCGGCGAAAGAGCGGGCATCAGGATGTTGATGGGCATGCTGACCTCACGAAGAACTTCTCAAAACGTCGTCTTCGAAAGTGAAGACGAACAGACCAGGTTTAGTTGCCGATGTCGCCTTGCCACAGGCGCTCATTGGCAGGGATGGAACGCCAATTCTTCATCATGGTGATGGAGCGATCGTCGGCAAGGTCGATCCAGGGAATCCCGAACTTGTCGAGAATGTCCTTGGACCCCTCGAAGGTGACGGATTCTCCGATCACCACGAGCTTGACCTTGAACAAAGCGAGCGCGCCGGCACACATCGAGCATGGCGACAGCGTGGTGTACATGACGGTGTCGTGGAACGAGATCGCACCGGCCTCGCGCAGACAGCTCATTTCGCCGTGCAGGATCGGATTGTTCTCCTGCACGCGGTTGTTGTGGCCGCGGGCAATGATCTTGTTGTCGCGCGCCAGGACAGCGCCGATCGGCAGGCCGCCTTGCGCGATCGAGGCCTCCGCTTCGCGGATCGCCTCCAGCATGAGATCGTAGTGGTGGGATTCGACAGCCACGGTCAGTGCCCCTTTGCCCGCGGCGTCGTGGTGCCGGTGTCGGTCGGCCGCTCGATCTCGGCCTGGAACATCTCGAGGATCCGGCCGAGCGCGTCCTCCTCGCTGTATTCGCTCTCGCGCGCATAAGCGCGCGCGGCGTGGCGGGCGAGATCGACGAGCAGCAGGCCCCACATGTCGGGCTCCTCGAAGGCACGCTGGAACGCCATCGACAGCCCGCCATCCAGCACGAACACGCGCAGGATCTCGACCGCATCGTCGCGGGCGATGACGTCGGGCGGCAGTGGCTGCTCCTTCGGGCCCGACATGGCCTACCTGTAGCAGACGGCTTTGGCGGCCTCGACCACTTCCGCAGCCGAAGGCAGTGCGAGCTTCTCCAGGTTCGCGGCGTAGGGCATCGGCACGTCCTTGCCGGAGACACGCGCAACCGGCGCATCGAGGTAGTCGAACGCGTTCTCCATGATGCGCGCGGCGATCTCGGCGCCGACGCCGCTCTGGGCCCAGCCCTCTTCCACCGTGACGGCGCGGCCGGTCTTCTTGACCGAGTTGATGATGGTCTCGGTGTCCATCGGACGCAGCGTGCGCAGGTCGATCACCTCGGCCTCAATGCCCTCCTTGGCGAGCTCGTCGGCCGCCTTCAGCGCATAGGTCATGCCGTTCGACCAGGAGATGATCGAGACATGGCTGCCGGCGCGCACGATGCGCGCCTTGCCGATCGGGACGATGAAATCATCGAGCTTCGGCACCTCACCGGTGTGACCGTACAGCACCTCGTTCTCGAGGAAGATCACCGGATTGGGATCGCGGATCGCGGCCTTGAGCAGGCCCTTGTAGTCGGCGGCCGAGAACGGCGCGACGACCTTCAGGCCCGGGACGTTCGAATACCAGGCCGAATAATCCTGGCTGTGCTGGGCGGCGACGCGCGCAGCCGCGCCGTTGGGCCCGCGGAACACGATCGAGCAGCCCATCTGGCCACCGGACATGTAAAGCGTCTTGGCCGCGGAGTTGATGATCTGGTCGATCGCCTGCATGGCGAAGTTGAAGGTCATGAACTCGACGATCGGCTTCAGGCCGGTCATCGCGGCGCCGACGCCGACACCGGCGAAGCCGTGCTCGGTGATCGGTGTATCGATCACGCGCCTGGCGCCGAACTCCTGAAGCAGGCCCTGGGTGACCTTGTAGGCGCCCTGATATTCGGCGACCTCTTCGCCCATCACGAACACGTCGGGGTCGCGGCGCATCTCTTCAGCCATGGCGTCGCGCAGCGCTTCGCGGATGGTCTGGGTGATCATCTCGGTGCCGGCGGGCACCTCCGGATCGGGCTCGGCGACGGCCTGCGGCGCAGGCGCGGCCTTCGCTGCGGGCGCCTCGGCCTTGGCAGCGACGGGTGCAGCAGCCTCCGCGGCCGGTTTTGCCGGCGCAGGTGCTTTCGCGAGATCGGCCGCGCTCTCGCCGTCGGCAAGAATGGTCGCGATCGGCGTGTTCACGGGAACGTCGGCGGTGCCCTCGGCGATCAGGATCTTGCCGAGCGTCCCCTCGTCGGTCGCCTCGACCTCCATCGTGGCCTTGTCGGTCTCGATCTCGGCGATCACGTCGCCGGACTTGATCGTCTCACCCTCTTTTTTCAGCCATTTGGCGAGGTTGCCCTTTTCCATCGTGGGCGACAACGCGGGCATCAGCACTTGAATTGGCATATCGACTCCAAAAGAAAGCTTGCGCGCGTTCAGCGGTAGATATCGGTCCAGAGCTCGGCGGCATCCGGCTCGGGATCATGCTGGGCAAAGTCGGCAGACGCGTTGACGATGTCGCGCACCTCGGCGTCGATCGCCTTGAGATCGGCCTCGCTCACCTTGGCGGCCAGCAGGCGGTTGCGCACCTGCTCGATCGGGTCCTGGTCGTGACGGACCTTCTCGACCTCCTCGCGCGTACGGTATTTCGCAGGATCGGACATCGAGTGGCCGCGATAGCGGTAGGTCTGCATTTCAAGGATAAAGGGGCCCTTGCCGGCGCGGCACCAGGCCGCCGCCTCCTCGCCCGCCGCCTTGACGGCGCGGACGTCCATGCCGTCGACCTGCTTGCCGGGAATGTTGAAAGAAGCACCGCGCTTGGAGAAATCCTGCTGCGCCGAGGCGCGCGAGACCGAGGTACCCATGGCGTAGCGGTTGTTCTCGATGACGAAGATCACCGGCAACTTCCAGAGCTCCGCCATGTTGAAGCTCTCATAGACCTGGCCCTGGTTGGCCGCGCCGTCGCCGAAATAGGTGACGCTGACATTGCCATTGCCGCGATAATTATTGGCGAAGGCGAGACCAGTGCCGAGCGAGACCTGCGCACCGACGATGCCGTGGCCGCCGTAGAAATGCTTCTCCTTGCTGAACATGTGCATGGAGCCGCCCTTGCCCTTGGAATAGCCGCCGCGGCGCCCCGTCAGCTCGGCCATCACGCCGTTGGCCTCCATGCCGGTGGCGAGCATATGTCCGTGATCGCGATAGCCGGTGATGACCTGATCGCCCTCCTTCAGGGCCATCTGCATGCCAACTACCACGGCCTCCTGGCCGATATAGAGGTGGCAGAAGCCGCCGATCGCGCCCATGCCATAGAGCTGGCCGGCCTTCTCCTCGAACCGCCGGATCAGGAGCATGTCGCGGAGCGCCTTCAGCTCCTGCTCCTTGGTGAACTCCGGGGGCGAACCGCCGTTGGTCTTGTCCTGCTCAGCGCTTGCGGCGGCTTTCTTGGGTGCGGCCATGGGAATTCCGGGTCAGAGAAATCTAGGTCCTCTCTAACCTAACTCAATCGCGTGTGAAAGCACCGCAGCGGCATGACGCGACTTTCATTATGCCGCACTGCAACGTGGCCGAAATTTTGCAAAACCTTTGGCGCGGATCAGGCAACATTTGCTCCGCGCCAACGAGAGCTCTGCACGCAGACGAGGCAACGACATCGGACACGCATATCTCGGGGCGCTGGGCCCCGATGCCTGTTCGATTCGTACCGGGCGACTACCAGCCGAGTTCGCGCAGATAAGCCGCGCGGGCGGCAACGCCGGTATGGGTGAAGTCGGTGAAGACCCCATCGACGCCGAGACGGAAGAATTTGAGATATTCCAGAGCGGGATCGGCGTGATAGTCGGCCGCGAGATATTTCTTCTCGTTGCGGAACGTGAAGACGTGGACGAACAGGCCGAGCTTGTGCGCGTCGGCGATCAGGCTGGTTGCCTCCTGCGTCGATGCCTCCGGCGTCGAGCCCTTATAGGGCGTGCCGTCGGCATTGGTATCCTTCCACGGCGCGATCTTGAGCGGAACGATATAAGCCTTCCACGGACCGATGCCATCGGCATAGGTCTTGATCTCGGCAAGGCCCGCAGGCGTCAGCATCGCATCATAAAGGCGCGCATCACCGGCCACCGTCCAGTCGAACGGACGGGAATTGGTGATGTTGTTGAGCAGGACCCTGCCGGTCTTGAAGTCGATGCCGTTGCCGTCGACGAGCTGGACCTGCCGCGTCTCCAGGCCATGGCTGCGCATATATTTCAGGCTGCCGGGCTCGAAGCTCTGGACCAGGATCGGCGCGTCCTTGGTGTTGAGGCCGTTGTCCTTGATGATCTTGATCAGGGCATCCTCGAGCGGATGGCTGCCGGGCGCGCCGCAGCCATTGGCGATGGCCTGGGCATTGTTCCAGGTCGGGTTCTTGGTTTCCGGATAGACCAGGATCGACCGCCCGGTCTCCTTGCTCTTGGCCTTGGCGATGTCGAGGATGTCCTGGAAGCTGATGACCGGGAATTTGCCGTTGAACAGCTTCGGCCGCTCATTGGCCGCATCGTAGGTGGTGCCGCCGATCCATTCCTTCAGCTCGGCCATGGTGAAATCGGTGATCGACCAGTCGTTGGTGTGATCCTCACCGTCGACGATCAATGACTTCAGCACCGATTTGGGATCTGCCGGATCGGTGAGATCGACGAGATAGTCCGTGGGCGTGCCGGCAGCAGCCGGTGCCTTGACGCGCACGCCGGGCACCGTGCGCTTGCGGGCCGCGACCGCCGCATTGGTCTTGGCCACCTCGGCCACGTTGGTGTTGTCGGCGAGCCAGGGGTTGTGGCGTGCAACCAGCACGCAATCCTTGGTGAGGTGAAGGTCCTCTTCGAGCGCGTCGGTGCCGAGCGCGGCGGCGAGGTCATAGGAGGCCTCGGTCTCTTCGGGCACCAGTCCCGGCACGCCGCGATGTCCGAGGATCAGCGGCGCCTTTCCGTCGACGGTCAGGAAAGGTTTGGCGCCTGATGGCGCCGCCTGCGCAAAGGCGATCGAGGGTGCAAGCAACGCCAGGGCCGCCGCGCCGAGCAGCAATGCTCCGGTATGAATCTTCCGCTGCAAGGGATTGGTCGTCATGGCCGCGCCTCCGTCTGTGCCTGGCATCGCACTTTGTGCGATCGGGGCTGTCGTCTTGTCTCAAGACTCTGACAGATGGATGACGGCGGGGCGAGCGGTAGCCGATGTACACAGGCGGCGCCGCGATGACGCCGCCTGTGCCTTCCCAATCGAAACCTGCCGACTAGAAGAAACCGAGCTTCTTCGGGCTGTAGCTGACCAGCAAGTTCTTGGTCTGCTGGTAGTGGTCGAGCATCATCTTGTGGGTCTCGCGCCCGACGCCCGACTGCTTGTAGCCGCCGAACGCGGCATGGGCGGGATAGGCGTGGTAGCAATTGGTCCAGACCCGGCCGGCCTGGATCGCCCGGCCGAAACGGTAGCAGCGATTGGCATCGCGGCTCCAGACGCCGGCCCCGAGGCCGTACAGCGTGTCGTTGGCGATCGCGAGCGCCTCGTCGTCAGTCTTGAAGGTCGTGACGGAGACGACGGGACCGAAGATCTCCTCCTGGAAGATCCGCATCTTGTTGTGGCCTTCGAACACCGTCGGCTGGACGTAGAAGCCGCCGGCGAGATCGCCCGTGAGCTCGGCGCGCGCACCGCCCGCCAGCACCTTGGCGCCCTCCTGCTTGCCGATGTCGATGTAGGAGAGGATCTTCTCCAGCTGGTCGTTCGAGGCCTGCGCGCCGATCATGGTGTCGGCGGCGCGCGGGTCACCCTGCTTGATCGCGGCGACGCGTTTCAGCGCCCGCTCCATGAAGCGGTCGTAGATGTCGGCGTGCACGAGCGCGCGGCTCGGACAGGTGCAGACCTCGCCCTGGTTCAGCGCGAACATGACGAACCCCTCGATCGCCTTGTCGAAGAAATCGTCGTCTTCGGCGGTGACGTCGTTGAAGAAAATGTTCGGCGACTTGCCGCCGAGCTCGAGCGTGACCGGAATGAGGTTCTGGCTGGCATATTGCATGATCAGCCGGCCCGTTGTGGTCTCACCGGTAAAGGCGATCTTGGCGATACGCGGGCTGGAAGCGAGCGGCTTGCCGGCCTCGAGGCCGAAGCCGTTGACGATGTTGAGCACGCCCGGCGGCAGGAGATCGCCGATGATCTCGGCCCAGACCATGATCGAGGCCGGCGTCTGCTCGGCCGGCTTGAGCACCACGCAATTGCCGGCGGCAAGCGCAGGCGCGAGCTTCCAGCAGGCCATCAGTAGCGGGAAGTTCCAGGGGATGATCTGGCCGACGACGCCGAGCGGCTCGTGGAAATGATAGGCGATGGTGTCGTGGTCGATCTCGCCGATCGAGCCTTCCTGGGCGCGCACCACGCCGGCGAAATAGCGGAAGTGATCGATGGCCAACGGCAGGTCGGCGGCGCGGGTCTCGCGGATCGGCTTGCCATTGTCCCAGGTCTCGGCAACCGCGAGCCGTTCGAGATTCTCCTCCATGCGGTCAGCGATGCGATTGAGGATCGCGGCGCGCTCGGCGACGCTGGTGCGTCCCCACGCGGCCTTGGCGGCATGGGCGGCATCGAGGGCCGCCTCGACGTCCTGCGCGTCGGAGCGCGCGATCTTGCAGACGATCTTGCCGGTCACCGGCGAGGCGTTGTCGAAATACTTGCCAGAGTGTGGGGCGACGAATTTGCCGCCGATGAAATTGTCATAGCGTTCGGCGAACGGACTCTGGGTGACGCCGAGGAATTCTACCTTGTTCATTGATCACTCCCGATGTTGATGTTTGCGCAAATCGTCGTGTGTTCACGACTTGCGCCGACGATCTCGCGAGAGGTGATTTCTGTCAGCCCGGGCGGGAGCGATGGCCGGGCCGACCTGTCGCAGTTCTGCGACAGTCAGTGCTTCAGCTCGAACCGATTCAGCTTCCGGTGCAGCGTGGCGCGGCTGACGCCGAGGGCTTTTGCGGCGGCCGACACGTTGCCGCCGGCCCGCAACAATGCTCGCTGCAGCACCGCGCGCTGCCCGCCAGCGAGATGGTCTTGCGCAGGTTCGCCGCCGAGCAGGTCGGCCGCAGGCATCGGCTGCAAGGGGCGGCCCGGCGCAATCCCGAGCCCCGCCCTCGCCGTCCGGGTCGCACCGATCACGAGATCGTCCGCATCGACCGCGACGAGTCCGATGGACTGGCCGTCCGCGCCTTGCGTCAGCACGATGCGGGCATGGGCGAAAGCGCGGCGAAACATATCGGCCTCGATGCGCTTCGCCGCATCGCCGGCCGCCAGCGCGATCAGATTGGAGAAGGCGTCGGTGCGGTCGGCGCGGCAGGAGGAGACATCGAGCACGCCGGCAAAGACCGCCTCGTGGTCGTAGATCGGAACCGCCGTGCAGCTGAGCAGCGTGTTGCGCGTGAAGAAATGCTGATCGCGGTCGATCGTCAGTGGCCGCTGCTCGACCACGCAGGTGCCGATGCCGTTGGTACCCTCGTGCTCCTCGCTCCAGAGCGCGCCGGTCCACAGGCCCCATGATTCAAACGTCGCGTCGTCGGCCGGCGTGCCGCGGCGATCGACCGGGACCCCCTCACCGTCTGCGAGCAAGACGCAGCAGCCGGCGGCACCGACCGCCTGATAGAGCCGGTCCATGGCGCCCTGCGCGGCGGCGAGCAGCGGTGCGATGCGCTCGCGCGCCTGCCGCAACTCGGCCTCGCTCAGCCGCAGCGGCAGGCCGCGGCCAGCGGGATCGAGGTGATGCAATCGCGACGAACGGCGCCACGAGGCCACGAGCGCGGAGCGAGCCGCCTGGCCTGATGCAATGGCGGCTTCGACACGAGCCGCGTGATGCCGGGGCATTGACCCATCCATCACCGTTTCCTCCGGAAGGCAGTCTAGGCGGCGCCTCGCACAACCCGATTGATCTCCGTCAACCTTCGGCGGCATGGCGCCCGGACAAGGAATGCCTGCCCCGCCATATCGGCGTCAAGGCGGCAACCGGGCGCGGCTCTACGACTTTCGGAACAAGTGGGAACGGCTTTCGCGCGCCGTTTCGGATGCAGCGGAAAACGCTAGTTTTGCGGGATCATCCGAACGAGATCGTGCGGATTGACATAGTCGAGCTGGAACCGGGCCCGCTCGTCCAGCATGTCAGGATCGATCTTCTCGGTGCGCAAGAGCGAGACACGCTGCTCGCTCCGGGCGCGCTCGCGCTTGAGCTGCGCCAGTTCGCTGGTCAGCGCGATGATCTCCTGGTCGAGCTCCTGGCGGGCGTTGAGGCCGTATTTGCCGGTATAGGCGTTGACCCCGAAATAGCCGACGATGGCGGCCGCCATCGCATAGAGGGCAAGACCGGTCAGGATCGATTTCAGGCGCGCGCGGGAGACCATTTTGGCAAGATGGGCCAGCTTGGTTAAGGGACTGCTAACCGCCCCTACCCGATCGGCCCAACGGCCGCCAGACCCTCATGGTGAGGAGGCGCGAAGCGCCGTCTCGAACCATGAAGGCCCAACTGCCCCGCGGCCATCCTTCGAGACGACCGCTACGCGGTCTCCTCAGGATGAGGACTGAATTTGCGGCCGCGGGCGGTTAGATCAGCCGTGATGCTTGGCAACGTGCGCTGCGTAGGCGTCGATATAGGCCTGGAGGACGGGCTTGAGCGACTCCTTGGTCAGATTGCCTTCGGCATCAAAAGCATCGCCGACGGCGTTCAAATAGATCTCGGGCTGCTGCAGGATCGGGCCGGCAATGCCCGGCAGTATGTTCTGCAGCGTCTTGGCGGCGCTGACGCCACCGAGCGGGCCCGGCGAGTTCGAGATGATGCCGACCGGCTTGCCGTTGAACGAGCTCTTGCCATAGGGGCGCGAGGCGACGTCGATGGCATTCTTCAAAACGCCCGGGATGGCGCGGTTGTATTCCGGGGTCACGAAGATGACGCCGTCGGACTTCTGCAGCTTCTCGCGGAAGGCCAGCCAGTCGGCGGGCGGTGCACCCTCGAGGTCCTGGTTGAAGAAAGAGATGCCCTCGAGCGTCACGACCTCGAGCTTGAGAGACGCCGGCGCGAGCTTGGTGAGCGCCTTGGCGATCTTGAGCGAGAAGCTGTCCTTGCGCAGGCTGCCGGCGATCACGACGATGTTGTAGGCCATCAGATTATCCTTGGTTTGTCCTTGAAACCCCGAGAGGGAAGTGCCGGGCGGCACTTAAGCGATCCGGGCCAATGGATGCAAGTGCATGAACCGGTCCGTTTTGGAAACGCTGAGTTTCGCGAAAGCAGATGGTCACCCAAAACAATCGGGCCGCCAAGCGGCGGCCCGATGCTTCGTGCAAATCTGAAAACCGGCTCAGATCGTCGGATTCCACGCCGACGGGATCAGGCGATATTTGGCGCCGTCCTTCTCGACATGGCCGACCGAGGGGAAGGTGAAGTGGAAGCCGATCACGGTCGCCTTCTCGGCGGCCGCCATGTCGTAGAACTTGTGACGGGTCTGCTGCGCCAGCGCGCCGTCGGTGTCGAAGGCGACGTGCCAGTCCGGATTGCGCAGGAACAGCTCGGGAATGTTGGTGACGTCGGACTGGATCAGCACCTTGTTGTCGCCCGAGGCGACTGCGAACGAGGTGTGACCGGGCGTGTGGCCCGGCGTCGCGATCGAGGTGATGCCGGACACAACCTCCTTGCCCCAATCGTACTTCGTCACCTTGGACTCGATGCCGGCGAAGGTCTTCTTCACGTTGGCGAAGTAGTTCTTCATCATGTCGCTGGAGGCCTTGCCCGCGTTCTCCTCACTGGCCCAGAACTCCCAATCTTTCACCGGCACCATGATCTCGGCATTCGGGAAGGCCAACGAGCCGTCGGCCAAACGGATTCCGTTGGTGTGGTCCGGATGCAGATGCGACAGCAGCACGACGTCGATGCTCTTCGGGTCGACGCCGGCGGCCTGCAGGTTTTGCAGGGTGCGGCCGACGGCGCCCTTGCTGGGCTCGAGATTGGCGACGCCGTTGCCGGTATCGATCAGCACGAGCTTGGAGCCGGTGTTGATCAACTGCGGATTGAACGGGACAGTGACCATGCCCTTCGGCATGTAGGCGGCGTCGGCAGCGGCGAGCGCCTCCTCCTTCGGAATGTTGACGACGAACTTGTCCGGCATCGGGAAGCTGCGCGCACCGTCATTGATCGAGGTGCACTCGAAGCTGCCGACCTTGTAGCGGTAGAAGCCCGGCGCCTGCGCGCCGGCTTGCGGCACCGCGGCATTGGTTGCGATTGGTCGCAGTCCGGTGATGGCGGCCGCGCCGACTGCAGCGGCGCCTGCGAACAAATGGCGGCGATTGAGATCGGTCATGGAGATGTCCCCTTCTGAGCGCGTTGCGGTTTTTCCGCTTTCAACGCGGCGGAATAATCTCCCGCTTCGCTCAGAAGGCAAGACCTCTTTTGGTTGAGCTGCCGCCGCAGATCACGAAGATTTATTTGGGTTGATGAGGAATTTTTCGCCGGTGGCGCGTTTGCCGTACACCGCGATGTTGGCGGGATCGAGCGCCTCCTGCAGCGACACCACCTTGGTGTAGTGGCTGGCGAAGGTGGTCTTCAATTCACTCACGACGCGCTGACGCAGATGGCCGATATCGGCCGGTCCGATCTTCTGCAGGAACGGGGTCAGGAGCCAGCCGCCAACGCCCCAGGCCATGCCGAAGCCACGCGGCAATTCGATCGGACGGATATCGAGCGCGCCATAAACGTAGACCTGCTTGTGCACGCTGGAGCCGTAGCGGCTGTATTCCTTCGCCGTCTTGTTGATCGCGATTTCCATGCAGTTGAGGATGTCGCCGGCGAGCTTGCCGCCGCCGATGGCATCGAAGGCGATGGTGGCGCCGGTCTCGACCAGCGCATTGGTGAGATCGTCGAGGAAGCTCGGCTTGCTGGAATCGACGACATGCTTGGCGCCGATCTTCTTCAGGATGTCCGCCTGCTCCTGGTTGCGCACGATGTTGACGAGCGCGATGCCATCCTTGATGCAGATCTTGTTCAGCATCTGGCCGAGATTGGAGGCTGCCGCGGTGTGCACCAGCGCCTTGTGGCCTTCGCGCCGCATCGTCTCGGTCATGCCGAGCGCGGTGAGCGGATTGACGAACCAGGACGCCCCCTCGGCCGCCGTCGTGCCCTCGGGCAGCGGCTGGCAGTCCCTCGCCTTCAGGGTCCGGTACTGCGCGTACATGGCGCCGCCGATCATCGCGACCGTCTTGCCCATCAGCGCCTTCGCGGCATCGGACGAGCCGGTCTTGATCACGACGCCGGCGCCTTCATTGCCGACCGGCAAAGACTGGTCGAGCCGCGCGCCCATTGCGCGCATCGCACCGTCAGGCACCTTCGCGGTGATGACGGGCGCCTCTTTCGTACCGGACGCCCTGGCCGTGCTCATGTCGGCCGCGCCGACGAGCAGGCCGAGGTCGGACGGGTTGATCGGCGCCGCCTCGATGCGTACGACGACCTCGTCGTCCGCGGGCTCGGGGGTCGGCACGTCCAGAAGCAGGATCTCGAGCTCTCCGCTTGTCTTGATCAGCGAACGCAGTTGCAGTCCGGTCTTGCCGTCGCTCATGTCGATCCTCCCCTGTCCTTGTTTTTCGCGCTTTCGCGCGGTGACGCTGGCTTATGCCAGCGCCTTCAGTGCCGCCTTGCCGCCGTACAGCGCCTGCTTGCCGAGCTGCTGCTCGATGCGGAGGAGCTGGTTGTATTTGGCGGTGCGATCCGAACGTGCAAGGGAGCCGGTCTTGATCTGACCGCAATTGGTGGCGACCGCGAGGTCGGCGATGGTCGAATCCTCGGTCTCGCCCGAGCGGTGCGACATCACCGAGGTGTAGCCGGCCTTGTGCGCCATCTCGACGGCGGCGAGCGTCTCGGTCAGGGTGCCGATCTGGTTGACCTTGATCAGGATCGAGTTGGCACGGCCGGCCTTGATGCCCTCGGCGAGACGCTTGACGTTGGTGACGAAGAGATCGTCGCCGACGAGCTGGCACTTCTTGCCGACGAGGTCGGTGAGCTCCTTCCAGCCGTCCATGTCGTCCTCCGACATGCCGTCCTCGATCGTGACGATCGGATAGCGGCCGACGAGGTCGGCAAGGTACTTGGCCTGCTCGGAGACCGAACGGGTCTTGCCTTCGCCTTCATAGACGTACTTGCCGTCCTTGAAGAACTCGGTCGAGGCGCAGTCGAGCCCGATCACGATGTCGGCGCCCGCCTTGTAGCCGGCCTTGCCGATCGCGTTCATGACGAACTCCAGCGCGGCATCCGCCGACGGCAGGTTCGGGGCGAAGCCGCCTTCGTCGCCGACATTGGTGTTGTGGCCGGCCTTCTTCAGCTCCGACTTCAGCGTGTGGAACACTTCCGCGCCGTAGCGCAGGCCCTCGGCGAAGGAGGACGCACCCACCGGCAGGATCATGAACTCCTGGAAGTCGATCGGGTTGTCGGCATGCACGCCGCCATTGATGATGTTCATCATCGGCACCGGCAAGAGCCGCGCCGAGGTGCCGCCGACGTAACGGTAGAGCGGCATGTCGAGCGAATTCGCGGCCGCCTTGGCGCAGGCCAGCGAGACGCCGAGGATGGCGTTGGCGCCGAGCCGGCTCTTGTTGGGCGTGCCGTCGAGGTCGATCATGATCTGGTCGATCTGGGCCTGCTGTTCGACATCGAGGCCGCTCAGGGCCTCGAAGATCTCGCCATTGACGGCGCCGACCGCCTTGGTGACCCCCTTGCCGAGATAGCGGGCCTTGTCGCCGTCGCGCAGCTCGACCGCCTCATGGGCGCCGGTGGAGGCACCGGACGGCACGGCGGCGCGGCCGAGCGCGCCATCTTCCAGCACGACGTCGACCTCGACGGTGGGATTGCCACGGCTATCGAGAATTTCGCGGCCGATGATGTCGATGATGGCGGTCATGAGGAGCCTCTTTTCGGGGAACAAAGGGGGCAGTTCGCGGCTGCTTCTACCGCAATGCATCGAAGCGGAAAAGGCCGGGTGACGGCCGGGCGATGATTGGCTAAGAGGGCCGCACCGGAGGCGGCCTCATGTCGAAAAAACCCAGCAAATCGAACAACTCACCCAGCTTGCAACTCGGCCGTGCCGTGGAATGGCCCGACGCGCCCGAGAAGGCCAAGCTCGACCGCGTGCCCAATCCGCAAGCTGGCACCGATTATCTGGTCCGTTTCACCGTGCCGGAATTCACCTCGCTCTGCCCGGTGACCGGCCAGCCCGATTTCGCCCATCTGATGATCGACTACGCGCCCGGCCAATGGCTGCTGGAGTCGAAATCGCTCAAACTCTACATCGCGAGCTTCCGCAACCACGGCGCCTTCCACGAGGACTGCACCGTGATGATCGGCAAGCGCATCGCTTCCGAGATCAAACCGAAATGGCTGCGCATCGGCGGCTATTGGTACCCGCGCGGCGGCATCCCGATCGACGTGTTCTGGCAGACCGGCCGCGTACCGAAGGGCCTGTGGGTGCCCGAGCAAGGCGTCGCGCCCTATCGCGGCCGGGGTTAGTTGGAGACCAATGACGATGACATCGATGTCTGCGAAATTCCGTGGCCTTGCCTTGAAGCTTGCCCTGGGCCTTCTCGGCGTCCTGTGGCTGACCGGCGCGTCGGAGGCTGCCGAGGTCCGCGTGATGATCTCGGGCGGACTGACGGCGGCCTATCAGGCGCTGGTGCCGGAGTTCGAGAAAGCCACCGGCCACAAGGTGCTGACCGCCTACGGGCCGTCGATGGGCACCACCGCCAACGCGATCCCGGTCCGGCTCGAGCGGGGCGAGCCGGCGGACGTGCTGATCATGGTGGGCTACGCGCTCACTGATCTCGTCAGCAAGGGCAAGGTCGTGGCCGGCAGCCAGGTCGACCTGACGCGGTCGCCAATCGGGGTCGCCGTGAAATCGGGCGCGACGAAGCCGGACATCAGCTCGGTCGACGCGGTCAAGCGCGCGTTGCTGGAGGCGAAGACGATCGCCTATTCCGACAGCGCCAGCGGCGTCTACGTTTCGACCGAGATGTTCAACAAGCTCGGCATCGCTGAAGCCATGAAGGACAAGGCGCGAAAGATTCCGGCAACGCCGGTCGGCGAGATCGTCGCGCGCGGCGAGGCCGAGCTTGGCTTCCAGCAGATCAGCGAATTGAAGCCCGTGAAGGGCATCGACATCGTCGGCCCCCTGCCCAAGGAAATTCAGCAGATCACGATCTTCTCGGCCGGGATTGCAACCGTCTCCAAGGAACAAGAGGCTGGCCGCGCCCTGATCAAGTTCCTTTCCTCACCCGCGGCGCGCGAGGCGATCATCGCGAGCGGCATGGAGCCGATCTCGGCGGACGGCGCGAAATAGCGCGTCGCCGCCGACAGGCCTGACGGCGACTACGGCACGACCAGGACCGGCACGCTTCCGTTGACGAGAACTTCGGACGTCTGGCTTCCCAGAAACAGCTTTCTGAGGCCGCGCCGCCCATGAGAGGCCATGACGATCAGGTCACAGCCTCCAGACTTTGCCGTCTCGACGATCGCAGTGGCCGGGTGCGCATTGGGGACGTGGACGAGTTCGACCGACAGCCCGCTCCGCTCGGCCATGGCTCGCGCTTCATCGAGCACTTTGCCTGCCCGCTCCCTGCAGGCCGCATCAAAACTATCAACCTCTCGCTGCGACGGAACCCATCCCGAATCGTGTCCGCCGCCAAAATCGATCGGCAGCGGTTCAGTCACGGTGACGATTGTTGCTTTGGCCTTCAAGGCCTTTGCCAGAGCAATTCCATGCTCGACACCTTTTCTTGCGACATCCGAACCATCGGTGCTCAAGAGAATATTGGCGTACATTCGGTGGCTCCCTGCTGCCTGCCCCCGCCTGCCCCTCGCAAGTGATGCCTGCGAATATGATCCGATCCTCGGCCCCGGTCTATTCGCTTTTATCTTAATCTCGATATCCCTCATGGCGCAGCGACGCGCTCATTTCGCGCGTTCGGCGACCACGTTTGCAGCAGGCTCAGTGTCCAGCTGCTGTTCCGATCAGCGCCTTAGGCCACCTCACGCACCCTGGTGATGAAGCTGTCGACCTCGCCCGTCAGCGATGACGACTGGCTCGACAGGTCGGCGGCCGCCTTCAGCACGCCGGAGGCCGCGCGGCCGGTCTCGTTCGCGGCCGACGAGACGGTTGCGATGTTGCGCGTCACCGTCGAGGTGGCTTCGGCCGTGTGCTGCACGGTGTTGGCGATCTCGGCGGTCGCCTTGTTCTGCTCCTCGATTGCCGCCGCAATGGTGCGATTGATTGTCGAGACTTCCTCGATGGTCTTGACGATGCCGTCGATGGCGGAGACCGCCTTCTGCGTCGCGCCCTGGATCTCCGTGATCTGGGCGCTGATCTCCTCGGTCGCTTTCGCCGTCTGCGACGCCAGGTTCTTCACCTCGCTCGCCACGACCGCAAAACCGCGTCCGGATTCGCCCGCACGGGCGGCTTCGATCGTCGCGTTCAAGGCCAGCAGATTGGTCTGGCCCGCGATCGAGGTGATGAGGCCGATGACCTCGCCAATGCGGTCGGCGCCGTCGGCGAGCGCGCGCATGGTGCTGTCGGTCTCCCTGACGGTGACGACCGCATGCTCGGTGGCGCGGCTCGCCTGCTCGACCTGGCGATTGATCTCGCGGATCGAGGCATTGAGCTCCTCGGCCGCGGCCGCAACCGTCTGCACGCCGCCGCCGACCTGGTCGGCCAGCGTCGAGGCGGAGCCGGCCTGAGCCTGGGCTTCCGCCGCGGTGCCCGACATCGAGCGCGCCGTCGTCTCCAGCTCGCCCGAGGCGCTCGACAACGTCTGCACCATCTGGCCGATCCGGCTTTCAAACTGCCGCACCAGCCCCGTGAGTTCGCTCGCACGCTTCTCCTTGTCGGCGCGCTCGGCCGCCTGATCGCCCGAAAGACGCTCGGCGTTGATCATGGCCTCCTTGAACACCTGCAAGGCCGACGCGATGCGGCCGATCTCGTCGTTGCGGTCGAGGCCCGGAACGTCGCTCGCGAAATCACGATCGGCAAAGCGCGTCATCACGCCGGTGATCGCGGTCAACGGCCGGGTCACGCGGTTGCGCATCAGCATCAGGCCACCGATCATCAGCGCCAGCGAGGCCGGCATCAGGAGACCGAACAGGATCAGGGTGAAACGGGCGCGCGAGGCGCCCTCCTCGGCCCGCGAGATCATGTTGGCCAGCGCGGTCTGCGTGACGATGACGACGTTGTTGGCGCCGACAAGCTGACGATCACGGTAGTCGATGCCGGCAACGCCGGCGGGCTCACCGGCGAGCAGCTTGGTCGCAATCGCATTGCGCTCGTCGCTGAGCGCGCCGGAGATTTCCGGCTCGGCGGTGCGGATCGCCTGCAACAGCTCGGGCGAGGCCACGTTCGGGCCGAGGTCGCGCACCACCAGCCAGGACTGCTGGATGCGACCGCGCAGATCGGCGAAGGTGACGCCGTCCGCGGCGGTCCAGGTCTTGTTGGCCAGGATCGAGGAGAACTGGACGAGAATGGTCTGGCCTGCATTGGCGCGGGCCTGCCAGGCGGCCTGCTTGGCGATCAGGAGCCGATCGACCACGGGGTCGATCAGCGTCATCGCATTGTCGACATGGGCGGTGACGTCGCCGATCGCATCCATGAAGCCGTCGCTGATCTTGGCCCAGCTCGGCTGCAGGCTGGCTTCACGCGCCCCCTTCTCCTGCTTCAGCGCAGTGGTCGAACGCGGCCGCAGCTCCTCGAGCTGCGCCCAGAGGCCGCGGAGCTTGTCGAGCTTCTCGCTGAGGCCGGGCGCATCGACCGCGGCGAGGCTCTGCAGGGCCTGCGCGTAATTCTTCTGCACGGTGGTGCGCTGCTCGGAGAGGCTGCTCATGACGCTGTCGGGCGCGGGCGAGGCCGAGGCCAGATAGCTCAGCGTGTCACCGCGCTCCAGGCGAAAGATCACCAGCGTGTTGGTCAGGTCGCGGCTTGCAATCGTGAGCGAGACGATGCGGTTGCTGTCCAAATAGCGCGTCACCGCCAGCTTCAGGGCGTAGGCGCAGATGACGACGAGGATGAGACCGAGAGACCCAACCACCGCCCCGAGAATGCGGGCGACCGAACGCTGTTTTTGCATCGACTGATCCACAGATGTTGCCGCCGGCTAGCGGTTCGACGGCACTCTACGGAGCGAAGCGTGAGATTTGATTTAAGATTGAAGGGGTTTGGCTACCGCCGCCCCACGGGAAAATACGGGGATCGGCAGCTAAATCGGGCCCTCAGGCGCGCGCATCGGACGGTGCCCGCGGCTTGAGCAGCGCAGCGCAGGCAAAGCCCAGCAGCACCATCAGCACGGCACTCGCGACCAGGGTCGGTGCCTTGCCCGTGTGGGCAAGCCCGAACCCGTAGGCGAGCGGACCGACCGTCTGGCCCATGAAGAAAAAGAACGAGTGCAGCGACATCGCGGTCGCCCGCGCCTCGACCGACAGTTCGCTGGCGAACACCTGCAGGCAACCGTGGATCATGTAGAAGCCCCAGCCCATCAGCAGCATGATGGCGAACTGGACTTTCCAGCCGGGCCCAAGGGTGAGTGCTGCAAGCTGGAGCGCGACGAGGCTCGCGCCTGCGATCATCATGCCCTTGACGCCCAGCCGCGGCAGGAAGCGCGAGACCGTGAACGTGTAGAACAGCCCGCCGACCGCGAACCCCGCGATCACGATGCCCGCGATCGACAGCGAGGTCTCGCCGAGATCGAACAGCAAGGCGGCGATGAAGGGAAACAGGCCGAACACGCAGCAGCCCTCGACGAACACGGCCGAATAGCAATAGCGGGCGTTGGGATTGGCGAGGATGGTGCGATAACCCTGCCGCAAGGTCTTCAGATCGCTCTTCGGCGGCGCCGTTAGGGCGGCGCCACGAAAGCCCGCCGCGACCGCGACGGCGGCGATCAGCCCGAGCGCGCCGATGATCACGAGCACGCCGCGCCAGCCGACCAGATCGCCGATGATGCCCGAGGCGGTCGCGCCGAGCAGATTGCCGGTCATCGACCCCGCCAGCGTGCGCCCGATCGCCACCTGTCGCTTCGCCGGCGCGACGAGGTCCGCGGTGAGGCCGAGCGCAACCGGAAACACGCCACCCGAGGCAATGCCGGCGAGCATACGGCTCGCAAACAGGCCCGAGAAGGATGTCGAGAGCGCGCCCAGAATGCAGGCGACACCGAGCAGCGCCAGGCACAACGTCATCAGCCGCGCCTTGCCGAACAAATCGGCCGCAGCACCGACGATCGGCTGGATCAGCGCGTAGATCAGGGCATAGCCGGCCGCGATGCTCGCCGCGGTCGTGATGCTGATCGAAAATTCCTCCGCGACATGCGGCAGCACCGGATCGAGCGCGCGCGTGGACAACGCCGCCGAGAAGCTCGCAAGCGCGATGATGTTGATCGCGGGTGGAAACTTCTGGTCGGACGACGGCCTGGCCACGGGCTCGTGCATCAGTGCGCTTGGCCCTTGGTCACCGCATCGAACGCCATCAGCTTAGCGATGAGCCCTTCGAACTCGCGCAGCGGCACCATGTTCGGACCGTCGGAAGGCGCGCGATCGGGATCGGGGTGGGTCTCGATGAAGACGCCGGCGACGCCGACGGCGACGGCCGCGCGCGCCAGCACCGGCACGAATTCGCGCTCGCCGCCGGAGGATCCACCCTTCCCGCCCGGCTGCTGCACCGAATGGGTCGCGTCGAAGATCACCGGTGCACCGGTCGTGCGGGCCATGATCGGCAGCGCGCGCATGTCGGAGACCAGCGTGTTGTAGCCGAAGGAGGCGCCGCGCTCGGTGACGAGCACGTTGGGATTGTTGGCGCTGGTGATCTTGGCGACGACATTCGTCATGTCCCAGGGCGCGAGGAATTGCCCCTTCTTGACGTTGACGACCTTGCCGGTTGCGGCCGCGGCCAGAAGTAGATCGGTCTGCCGGCACAGGAAGGCCGGGATCTGCAGGATGTCGACGGCCTGTGCGACGTCGGCGCATTGCGCGGCATCGTGCACATCGGTCAGCACCGGCAGGCCGAGCGAGGACCGGATCTCGGCGAAGATCGGGAGCGACTGCACCAAGCCGAGGCCGCGCTGCGCCGAGGCGCTGGTGCGGTTGGCCTTGTCGAAGGAGGTCTTGTAGACGAGGCCGATCTTCAGCCGCGCGGCGATCTCCTTCAGCGCGGAGGCGACCTCGAGCGCGTGCTGACGGCTTTCGAGCTGACACGGCCCGGCAATGATCGAGATCGGCAGATCGTTGCCGAATTTGACCGTGCCGACGCTGACGACCGGGGCCGCGGATGATGAAGAGTTCAAGGCCAATTCCCTCGTTTCGCCGCGACCATAGCGGTGATGAGGGGCCGATCAACCCCATTCGGCCCGGGCTATCAGAATATCAGGGTTGCGCGGGAAGTCCCCGTCGCAACCCATGCCGGACGGGCGCTATTTCACTGACGAAAAGGCGGTCGGCGTCAGCAGCTGGCTGACGATATTGTCGATGATCTGGCCGTCCGCTTCGCTCTCGGCACGGGCTTTCATCCAGTCGGGGTCCGTCATGAACTTGCCCCACTTCGCCTCGCGGTCGGCAAGCGACTCCCAGGCCAGGAAATAGGTCAGCTGCTGGTTGGATGCACCGATCAGCGTCGTAAAGAAGCCGGCCTGCTTGATACCGTGCTTTTCCCACAGCTTCAGCGTCACCGTCTCGAACCGCTTCAGCAGCGCCGGCAGGCGGCCGGGCAGGCAGTGATAGACGCGCATCTCGTAGATCATTGGTGTTTTGCTCCCTGGAAAGGTGCGGCGGTTATAGCGGCCGGCCCTGAGGCTGTCTTGGGCCCTGCCCGGCCGCCCCCCGCGGCGTTTCGCGCATGGCTGGATCATTTCCCGCAATGCTGCCGTAATGATCGGGCCGCTAGAAGGGCTCAATGCGGTTGAGGTGCCGGATCATGCGGATTTTGCTCGTCGAGGATGAGGCGGAGATGGCCACAGCGCTTTCGTCGGCGCTGCGGCGCTACGACATGGTGGTGGATCACGCCCCCACGCTTGCGGACGCCGAGGAAGCGATTTCCGCCGACGTCCATGCCGCCGTCCTGCTTGACCGCCAGTTGCCCGACGGCGACGGCCTCGCCCTGATCCCGAAGCTGCGGGCACGCGCCGACGGCGTGCCGATCATCGTCTTGACCGCTCGCGGCGAGCTCGCCGACCGCATCGCCGGGCTCGACAGCGGCGCCGACGACTATCTCGCCAAGCCGTTCGCCGTCGAGGAATTGCTGGCGCGGCTTCGTGCCGTGCTGCGGCGGCCCGCGGGTCTGTCTCCCGACGTGATCCGTGCCGGCCGCATCGCCTTCGATGTCGGCCACCGCGAGGCCAGCATCGACGGCCAGCCGTTCGAGCTGCCACGCCGCGAGCTGCTGGTGCTCGAAGCCCTGATCCGCCGAATGGGCCGCACGGTGCTGCGCTCGGCGCTCGAAGAGGCCGTCTACAATTTTGACGACGAGATCCAATCGAATGCGCTGGACACGCACATCTCGCGGTTGCGGCGCAAGCTCAGCGATGCCGATGCCGGCGTGGAGATCCACGGCATTCGCGGCGTCGGCTATCTCCTGAAGAAGTTGCCATGAGCAGGCACGACGATCCCTATTGCCTGCGCTCGCGATTGAGCTGGCGCCTGCTTGCGCTCCAGGCCGCACTATTGCTGGCGCTGGTTACCGTCGTCGTCGGTGCGCTCTGCGCCTCGGGCTTCGTGCTCGCCGAGCGCGACGAGGATCGCGTCATCGATGTCGTGCAGCGCGCGCTCGCGCATAATGCGGACGGCGACCTGATCCTGCGGTCGACGCCCGATTTGAAGCAGCTGCGTGCTGAAACGTCGGACCTCTGGTTTCTGGTCCGCGACCGGCAAGGACATTCCCTGACCGAAGGCGCCGTGCCGCCGGAATTCGCGGCGATCGGCGGCGGCCTCGACCAGATCAGCCAGGCGCGGCTCGGTTGGCAGATGTTCGAGGACGATCCACGCAAGCCGGCAGCGCGGCTGAAGCGCGTCGAGACCGACGCCGGCAATGTGCAGATCATCACGGCGACGCAGGGCCGGCTGACCGGGGCCAAGGCGCTGTTGATGACCTCGCTGGCGTTTCTCGGCATCGCCCTGCCCGGTCTGCTCGTGATGGGTACCGCGACCTTCATTGCGACGCCGATGATCGTGCAACGGGCCTTCAGGGGGTTGGATACCACCGCGGATCAGGCGCGGCGCATCGACATCCATCAGCGCGGCGCGCGGCTGTCGGTGGAACGAATTCCGCTGGAGGTCGTGCCGCTGGTCACCGCGGTCAACGACGCGCTGGCGCGGCTCGACCAGGGCTATGCCCGTCACAAGCGCTTTGTTGCGGATGCCGCGCACGAATTGCGCACGCCGATCGCGATCCTGAACACGCGACTGGAATCGCTCCCCTCCGGTCCGGACAAGACACGGCTGCTGGAGGACGCCGCGCGGCTGGCGACGCTTGCCGAGCAATTGCTCGACATCCAGCGGCTCGACCGCTGCGGTCATCCCTTCACGCGCATCGATCTCGTCGCGATGGCGCAAAGCGCGGCAGCCGACCTGGCGCCGCTCGCGATCGCCGCAGGCTACGAGCTGGCGCTCGATGCGCCCTCATCGCCGATCGAGACGATCGGCGATGCCGCCGCGCTGGAGCGCGCGCTGACCAATCTCGTGCAGAACGCGATCCAGCACGGCCCTCGCCGCGGCACGATCGGCATTCGCGTGAGCAAGCCCGCCTGCATCGAGGTCACCGACGAAGGCGCCGGCATTCCACGCGATCAACGCGAGCAGATCTTCGAGCCGTTCTATCGCCTCTCGCCGCTCGATCGCGGCGCCGGCCTTGGTCTCAACATGGTGCGCGAGATCGTGCTCCTGCATGGCGGCCAGGTCTCGGTCACCGATGGCGCCGACGGCGGCACCTGCTTCAGAATGACGCTGCGGCCAGGCCCGCAGATTTGATTCAATCCGCGTTCGCGGCTCACTGCGCAATGCTGTCGCAATCTGCTCCCGCGACAGTGCATCCGCCTCACCTCTGATCCCAGGAGGCGCCATCGAGATGCCGGAGTGCGCATGCCCAATGATTTCCTCTCCTTCTTCCTGTCCTGGATGTCTTCGCCGCGTCGGGTCGGCGCCATCGCGCCATCGGGTGCGGCGCTCGCCG
Organism: Bradyrhizobium sp. CCGUVB4N; assembly: GCF_024199945.1. Classification (GTDB taxonomy): domain Bacteria; phylum Pseudomonadota; class Alphaproteobacteria; order Rhizobiales; family Xanthobacteraceae; genus Bradyrhizobium. The sequence continues at coordinate 5,268,232 of NZ_JANADP010000001.1, forward strand.
ATCTCATCACGCGCGAGATCACCGAGAAGACCGGCCCGATCCTCGAGCTCGGTCCAGGCACCGGCGCGTTCACCTACAAGCTCCTGAAGCGCGGCGTCAGGCCACAGGATCTCACGCTGATCGAATACGGCTCGGACTTCATGAAGCTCTTGCAGATGCGCTTCCCCGGCGCGCGCGTGCTGTGGATGGATGCGGCGCGGCTGGCGACGGAGCGCCTCTATGACGGCGCGCCCGTCGGCGCGGTCGTGAGCGGACTGCCGCTGCTCAACATGTCGACGCGCAAGGTGATCTCGATCCTCGGTGGCGCATTCAGCTATGTCCGCCCTGGCGGCGCCTTCTACCAGTTCACCTATGGCATGAGCTGCCCGATCCCGCGTCCGGTGCTCGATCGTCTCGGCCTGCGCGCAACGCTGGTGGACCGCGCCTTCCTGAACGTGCCCCCCGCCGCCGTCTACAAGCTGACGCGTCGGCCGCAGATGACGCTCGTTGCGGGATCGCTGGCGCCGGCGATTTCACCGCCGGTCTCAGCGGAAGCGGATTGTTAAACCGGCCGCCTCCCCGATCGCAACGCTTCGCGCAGAGCTTACCCGGACGTGGGCGCGAAAGACGCAAGGCAAGCACGGGCTCAATAGCGCCCGGCCACTGTTCTTGATATTGTCGCGGCGCGGTCTTCCGTCGGCCGGCGCGGACGCCCAAGGTACGCCCAAGGCAAACGGCGGCGCGGCCGACACGATCAAGGGAGGCACAACCAATGACCTATTTTGATCTCGGACCGTACAGCCGCAAAATCACCACGTCGTCCCCCGATGCCCAACTCTGGTTCGACCGGGGGCTCAACTGGGTGTTCGGTTTCAACCACGGCGAAGCGATCAAGTGTTTTCGCAAAGCGCTCGAATCCGACGGAAACTGTGCGATGGCGCATTGGGGCATCGGCTACGCCGCCGGCCCCAACTACAACTTGCCCTGGGTTCGCTATGACGCACACGGCCGACAACTGGCACTCGCGGCATCTTACGACGCGACGCAGGAGGCGCTCGCGCATGCGGGCAAGGCAAGCCCAATCGAGCAAGCACTGATCCGCGCCTTGTCTGCGCGCTATCCCCAGCGCGATGCAATCGACGACATGGCGCCGTGGGACAAGGCCTTCACGCACGAGATGCGCAAGGTCTTCACGACATATTCCGATGATCTCGATGTCAGAGCCATCCTCGCCGAAGCGATCATGAACGAGACGCCGTGGCTGATGTGGGACCTTGCCACAGGCAAACCCACCATGGGAGCCGGCACCGAGGAATGCAGGATGGTACTCGAACAGGCCTTCGACAGAATGCCGGCGGCGTGGGATCACCCGGGGCTTCTACACCTCTACGTCCATCTCATGGAGATGTCGCCGGTCCCGCAACGGGCGATGCGGGCCGGTGACCGACTGCGTGCGATCGTTCCCGACAGCGGGCATCTGATCCACATGCCGACGCATCTCGATGTGCTGTGCGGGCAGTACAACGACGTACTGCTCTATAACCAGAAGGCGCTGGCGACGGATCGAAAATTCCTCGCTTATTCGGACGATCCGGGTGTCTATCTGGTCTACGTCATTCACAATTTCCACTTCGCAATCTACGGTGCGATGTTCCTGGGCCAGTACGCTCCCGCCATTGCGGCAGCCGAGGAACTCATTGCGAGCGTGCCCGAGCCAGTGCTGCGCGTTCAGTCGCCGCCGATGGCGGACTTCCTGGAAGGCTATCTGACGATGAAGCAGCACGTTCTCGTGCGCTTCGGCAAATGGAACGACATCATTGCTCAAAAGCTGCCGGAGGATCGCGAGTTGTACTGCTCGGTGACCGCCATGATCCACTACGCCAAGGCGGTGGCTCACTCGGCGCTTGGCCACATCACTGAGGCCGAAAACGAAAAAGCACTGTTCACGCAGGCGAAGACGCGGGTGCCGGAGAGCCGGCTCGTGCACAACAACAAGGTCGTGAACCTGCTCGCCGTGGCCGAAGCCATGCTGAATGGCGAGCTGGAATATCGCAAAGGCAACTACGACATGGCATTCGCGGAGCTGCGCAGTTCGGTCGCGCTCAGCGACGCCCTGCCCTATGACGAGCCCTGGGGATGGATGCAGCCGCCGCGCCACGCACTCGGCGCGCTGCTTCTGGAGCAGGGCCGGATCGAGGAAGCCGAAGCGGTGTACCGTTCCGACCTTGGCCTCGATGGAAAGCTAAGCCGTGCCTGTCAGCATCCGGACAATCTGTGGTCGCTTCACGGATTGCACGAGTGCCTGGTGCGGCGCGGCGACAAGGCCGAGACACCGCTGATCAGGCAGCGGCTTGATCTCGCTCAGGCGCGGGCGGAGGTGCCGATCAAGGCTTCCTGCTTCTGTCGCAGGATGGACGTTGCGGCCGCGTAGCGACCGCGCGAGTCATAATGATTTTTGGAAACAGCGGAGCCGGCTAGACCAGCCGGCTCTGCTTCGCCGCCGCTGCGATGAACGAGGCGAACAGCGGGTGCGGCTCGAACGGCCGCGACTTCAGTTCGGGGTGGAACTGGACGCCGATGAACCAGGGGTGATCCTCGTACTCGACGATCTCCGGCAGCACGCCGTCAGGCGAGAGGCCGGAGAATTTCAGGCCGTGCTGCTCGAGGCGGTCCTTGTAGGCGGTGTTGACCTCGTAGCGATGGCGATGGCGTTCCGAAATCTCGGTCGCGCCGCCATAGACCTGCGAGACGCGGCTGCCGCGATTGAGCGCGGCGGGATAAGCGCCAAGCCGCATAGTGCCGCCGAGATCGCCGGCCTGCGAGCGCTTCTCGAGCTCATTGCCGCGCAGCCATTCCGTCATCAGGCCGACCAGCGGCTCCTTGGTCGGACCGAACTCGGTGGAGTTGGCCTCCTCGATGCCGACGAGGTTTCGCGCCGCCTCGATAACAGCCATCTGCATGCCGAAGCAGATGCCGAAATACGGCACGTCGCGCTCGCGCGCGAACTGCGCCGCCTTGATCTTGCCTTCCGCGCCGCGCTGGCCGAAGCCGCCCGGCACCAGGATGCCGTTGACGTGCTCGAGGAACGGCGCCGGATCTTCCTTCTCGAAGATCTCGCTCTCGATCCAGTCGAGATTGACCTTCACCTTGTTGGCGATGCCGCCATGCGAGAGCGCCTCGATCAGCGACTTATACGCATCCTTCATGCCGGTGTATTTGCCGACGATGGCGATGGTGACATCGCCCTCGGGATTACGGATACGCTCGTTGATCTGGTGCCAGCTCTTGAGCACCGGCGGGATGCGCGATTCGATGCCGAAGGCGGCGAGCACTTCGTCGTCGAGGCCTGCCGCATGATAGGCTTCGGGCACGGCGTAGATGCTGTCAGCGTCGCGCGCCTCGATCACGGCACTCTCGCGCACGTTACAGAACAGGCCGAGCTTGCGCCGCTCTTCCTTCGGGATCTCGCGATCGGTGCGGCAGAGCAGGATGTCCGGCTGGATGCCGATCGAACGCAGCTCCTTCACCGAGTGCTGCGTCGGCTTGGTCTTCAGTTCGCCCGCGCTCGGGATGTAAGGCAGCAGCGTGAGATGGATGTAGATGGCGTGATCGCGCGGCAGCTCGTTCTTGAGCTGGCGGATCGCCTCGAAGAACGGCAGGCCTTCGATGTCGCCGACGGTGCCGCCGATCTCGACCAGTACGAAATCGTAATCGTCATTGCCGGAGAGGACGAACTCCTTGATCGCGTTGGTGACGTGCGGCACCACCTGGATGGTCGCGCCGAGATAATCGCCGCGGCGCTCCTTCGAGATGATGTCCTGGTAGATGCGCCCCGTCGTGATGTTGTCCTGCTTTGTCGCAGGCCGCCCGGTGAAGCGCTCGTAGTGACCGAGATCGAGATCGGTCTCCGCGCCGTCATCGGTCACGAACACCTCGCCGTGCTGATACGGCGACATCGTTCCGGGATCGAGGTTGAGATAGGGGTCGAGCTTGCGGAGGCGGACCTTGTAGCCCCGGGCCTGCAGCAGGGCACCGAGTGCCGCTGAAGCCAAACCCTTGCCGAGCGAAGAAACCACGCCGCCGGTGATGAATATGTACCGCGCCATGGGACCTAACCTCTAATCCCTCGAATCCGATTCGCCAAAGCGATTCGTATTCCGCCCCAAAGAATCTGCGGGCCTGTGGGTGAGCCAAAACTAAGTGTGGTGACAGTGCCTTGATGGGGATTGTTGATGCAGGACGGTAGCCTCCGCCCTGCATGGCCCCCCTGCTTTATTGCGAGCGAGGCACCTGCGGGCCGCTCGGCGCTGCCGGGGCCTGCTGCTGCTCGTCCGCCTTCTTCAGCGTATCCAGAATACCGCCCGACGTCGGCGCGGTGATCGGGTTGGCGCCGCCCGGCTGGGTCTGCGACGCCGGTGTGCCGATGATCGAGGACGGCGCGCGGTTGTAGCCGGCGTACCAGGACAGGAACAGGCTGGTCAGGAAGAACCCGGCAGCCAGGATCGCGGTGGTGCGCGACAACAGATTCGCGGTGCCACGGCTCGACATGAAGCCTGCGCCTCCGCCCATGCCGAGGCCGCCGCCTTCCGACTTCTGGAGCAGCACGGCACCGATCATGACAGCAACGATCATGAGGTGGATGACGATGACAACAGTCTGCATAGTATCCTTCCGTCACAAGCCGACAGCGCCGAGACGGCGGCCGATCGCGCTTCGCGGGTTTTCCTGAAGTTGCGCGGTGTTACACGATCGGAAGTGGCTTTGCCACCCCCGATCGGACACGGCCGCGCTTTCACTTAGCTAGGGGCAACCTTTGGCGATCGCAAGGAAATCGGCTGCTTTCAGGCTGGCGCCGCCGACCAGCGCGCCGTTGACGTTTTTGACCGCCATCAGCTCGGCTGCGTTCGACGGCTTGACCGAACCGCCATAGAGGATCCGCATCGCGGCCCCATCAGCCTTGAACCGGGAGGTCAGGAGTTCCCGGATAAAGCCATGAATCTGCTCGACATCCTTGGCCGTGGGGGTCAGGCCCGTGCCGATCGCCCAGACCGGCTCATAGGCCACGACCAGGTTGGCGGCCGTGGAGCCGTCGGGAAGCGAGCCGTTGAGCTGGCCGCGGACGATGTCCAGGGTCTGGCCGGCATCGCGCTGGGCCTGGGTCTCGCCGATGCAGACGATCGCGACCGCTCCCGCCCGCCAGGCCGCTTCCGCCTTCTGCCGGATCAGCGCATCGCCCTCGCCGTGGTCGGCGCGACGCTCGGAATGGCCGACGATGATGGCGGTCGCACCCGCATCCGCCAGCATTTCGGCCGCGATATCGCCGGTATGGGCGCCGGAGGCCTTGGGATGGCAATCCTGGGCCCCTACGGCCACCTTCTTGCCGCGCGCCTTGTCCGCAAATGCCGCGATCAGGGTCGCCGGCGGGCAGACCAGCAGATCGGCCTTGCCGGCCACCTCTGCCGCGCCATTGAGCATGGCGTCGAATTCGGCGGCCGCGGCCTTCAGGCCGTTCATTTTCCAGTTGCCGGCAATCAGCGGTCGGATGGCGTCGGTCATGTCAATGTCCAGCAAATTGAGGTTTGTGCATGCGCTAGCAGAGGTACTGCCGCAGTTCCAGAGACCAGGGACCTTTAACCGCAGATTCGAAGGCCGGCCTGACCTGAGGTTGCGGGGGGAAAGGTGCCACTTTATGATGGCATATCAATTTGGTGACGCGCTTCTGCGGAATCTGCATTAAGACGCGCTCCCGTTCCCCTCCTGCCAAACAAGTTGGACCAAATGCTTCGAGGAATGCGCAAGGCCTCATCAAACTGGGTCGGCAAGACCATCATGGCCGTCGTGATGGGCGTGTTGATCATCAGCTTCGGCATTTGGGGTATCGCCGACATCTTCAAGGGCTTCGGCCAGTCCACGGTGGCCAAGGTCGGCCACACCGAGATCTCGCTGAACGAGTTCCGCCAGATCTACACCGATCGGCTCCAGCAGATCGGGCGCCAGTTCGGCCGCCCGCTGACGCCCGAACAGGCGCGCGCATTCGGCCTTGACCGCCAGGTGCTCCAGCAGACGATCGCGGAAGCCGCCCTCGACGAGAACGCGCGGCGGCTCGGGCTCGGCCAATCCGATGAGCAGATCCGCGAACTCATCATGAACGACCCGAACTTCAAGGGCGTCGACGGCAAATTCGATCCGAACCGCTTCCAGGGCCTGATCCGCAATTTTGGCTACACCGAGCAGCGCTACGTCGCCGAGCAGCGCAAGGTCGCGCTGCGCCGGCAGATCACCGGCACGATCGGCGCCGGCCTCGAGCCGCCGAAGGCCATGCTCGACGTCGCAACCCGCTTCCAGAACGAGCAGCGCGCGATCGAATTCGTCCGGCTCGACACCGCGCAAGCAGGCACGATCGAACCGCCCTCGCCCGAGGCCCTCGCCGCCTATTTCGAGGACCACAAGGTCCAGTTCCGCGCGCCCGAATATCGCAAGATCGTCTTCGCCGTGATCTCGCCCGAGGAGATCGCCAAGTGGAGCGACGTCTCCGATGACGACGCGAAGAAACTGTTCGATCAGCGCAAGGACCAGCTCTCCACGCCGGAGAAGCGCCAGATCCACCAGATCGTATTCCCGAACGTTGCCGACGCACAGGCCGCGCGCGAACGCCTCGCCGGCGGCCTCTCCTTCGAGGACCTCGGCAAGGAGCGCGGATTGAGCGCCACCGACGTCGATCTCGGGCTCGTGGCCAAATCCGCACTCGAACCCGCCGTCGGTGATGCCGCTTTCGCGCTTCCCGCAGGCGAGATCAGCCAGCCGATCCAGGGCCGTCTCGGCGTCTCGATCGTCAAGGTCGACAAGATCGAGCCGGGCGCCGAGGCCGACTACGCCAAATTTGCCGCCGACGTGAAGCGCCAGATCGCGGCCGAGCGCGCGCGCGTCAAGGTCGGCGAGCTCCGCGACAAGATGGAAGACGAGCGCGGCGCCGGCACCAGCGTCGCCGATGCCGCGCAGAAGCTCGGGCTCACAGCCGTGACCATCGATGCCGTCGACCGCTCCGGCCGTGCGCCGAACGGGCAGACCGTTGCCAACATTCCGCAGGGCCTCGATGTGGTGTCGCAGGCCTTCAACAGCGACGTCGGCGTCGACAACGATCCGATCTCGTTCAAGAACGGCTATGTCTGGTACGACGTGCTCGCCATCACGCCGTCGCGCGACCGCAACCTCGACGAGGTTCGCGACCAGGTCGAGGCCCGCTGGCGCCAGGACCAGATCGCCACCAAGCTGAAGGCCAAGGCGACCGAGATGGTGCAGAAGCTCGAACAGGGCGGCAAGCTCGCTGACGAGGCGGCTGCGATCAACGCCAAGATCGAGACCGCGAGCGGCTTCAAGCGCGACGACGCGCCGGCCGGCGTGCCCGCGAACATCGTCGCGGCCGCTTTCCGCACCGCCAAGGATGGCGTCGGACAGGCGCCCGTGACCGGTGGCAGCGAAGTCATCGTCTTCCGCGTGACCGACATCGTCGATCCCGCGGTCGATACCGCCTCCGACGCCGTCAAGAAGATGAAGGACGGCATTGACCGCTCGCTGACCGACGAGCAGGTTGCCTCCTACGTCAACAAGCTTCAAACCGACATCGGGACCAGCATTAATCAGGCCGCCTTCGCGCAGGTGACCGGCGCGAACCAGTGAGTTGAAAGCACGCGATGGACGACCTGAAATCGATCATTGGAAAAGTGGCGACCGGCGCCAGCCTGTCGCGTGACGAGGCAGCATCCGCCTTCGACGCCGTGATGTCCGGCGAGGCCACGCCCTCGCAGATGGGCGGCCTGTTGATGGCGCTGCGCGTGCGCGGCGAGACCGTGGAGGAGATCACCGGCGCGGTCGCGGCGATGCGCTCCAAGATGCTCACAGTCGACGCGCCCGCGGACGCCGTCGACATTGTCGGCACCGGCGGCGACGGCTCCGGCTCGGTCAACGTCTCGACCTGCGCGTCGTTCATCGTCTCGGGCACCGGCCTGCCGGTCGCCAAGCACGGCAACCGCGCGCTGTCCTCGCGCTCGGGCGCGGCCGACGTGCTGGCCTCGCTCGGTGTGAAGATCGACCTCAAGCCCGAGCAGGTCGGGCGCTGCGTGCGCGAATGCGGCATCGGCTTCATGTTCGCGCCAGCTCATCATCCTGCGATGAAGAACGTCGGCCCGACCCGGGTCGAGCTTGCCACCCGCACGATCTTCAACCTGCTCGGCCCCCTGTCCAACCCGGCCGGCGTGAAGCGGCAGATGGTCGGTGTGTTCTCGCGGCAATGGGTGCAGCCGCTGGCGCAGGTGCTGAAGAATCTCGGCTCCGAATCCGCCTGGGTGGTGCACGGCTCCGACGGGCTGGACGAGATCACCCTCACCGGCCCGACCTTCGTCTCCGCGCTCCATAATGGCGAGATCCGGAACTTCGAGGTGACGCCCGAGGACGCCGGCCTGTCGCGCTGCGAGCCCGGCGCGCTGAAGGGCGGCGACGCCGATGCCAATGCGGTCGCGCTGCAAAGCGTGCTCGACGGCAAGCCGAGCCCCTATCGCGACGTCGCGCTCCTCAACGCCGCCGCCGCACTCATCGTCGCGGGCCGCGCCAAGGACCTCAAGGAGGGCGTCGCGATCGGTGCGAAATCGCTCGACAGCGGTGCGGCAAGTGCGCGGCTGAAGCATCTGATCGCGGTCTCGAACAGCTGAGCCTGTCATGTCTGATATCCTGACCAAGATCGAAGCCTACAAGCGCGAGGAGATTGCCGCAGCCAAGCGCGCGCAGCCGCTCGCGGCGGTGGAGGCAAAGGCCAAGGCGCAAGGCGCGCCGCGCGGCTTCGTGCGCGCGATCAAGGCCAAGCATGCCAATGGCGACTATGCGCTGATCGCCGAGGTGAAGAAGGCCTCGCCGTCCAAGGGGCTGATCCGCGCCGATTTCGATCCGCCCCTGCTCGCCAAGGCCTATGAGGCGGGCGGTGCGGCTTGCCTGTCGGTGCTAACCGACGCGCCGTCGTTCCAAGGCCATCTCGACTTTATGGTGGCGGCGCGCGCGGCGACCTCGCTGCCGGTGCTGCGCAAGGATTTTCTGTTCGACACCTATCAGGTCGTCGAAGCGCGTGCCCACGGCGCCGATTGCATCCTCATCATCATGGCCGCGCTCGACGACGCCACCGCCAAGGACCTCGAGGACACCGCAATCGCCTACGGCATGGACGTGCTGATCGAGATCCACGATCGCGCCGAGCTCGAGCGGGCGCTGAAGCTGCGCTCGCCGATGATCGGCGTCAACAACCGCAATCTGCGCACCTTCGAGACGACGCTCGCGACCAGCGAGACGCTGGCGCCGCTGATCCCTGCGGAACGGCTGATGGTCGGCGAGAGCGGCATCTTCACGCCGGCCGATCTCGCCCGGCTCGAGCGCGTGGGCATGTCGACCTTCCTGGTCGGCGAGAGCCTGATGCGGCAGGCCGACGTCACCGCGGCGACGCGCACGCTGCTCGCGCGCGAGACCAAGGCCCGCGCCACGGGCACGCGCTGATATGGCGCGCAAGCCGTCCAAAACCAAACCAAAGCCCAAGCCGTCGGACAAGGCGAGCCCTGCCCTCACCCATATCGGCGCCTCCGGCGAGGCGCGGATGGTCGACGTCTCGGACAAGGTCGCGACCGAGCGGCTGGCCGTCGCCGAAGGGCGCGTCGTCATGGAAAGGGCGACGCTCGACCTGATCGTCTCCGGCAATGCCAAGAAGGGCGACGTGCTCGGCACCGCGCGTATCGCCGGAATCATGGCGGCGAAGCGCACCTCGGAGCTAATCCCGCTCTGTCATCCGCTCGCGCTGTCCAAGGTCACCGTCGACATCGAGCCCGACGCCAGGCTGCCGGGCTGCGTGGTGCGTGCCAGCGTCAAGGTGACCGGCCCCACAGGCGTCGAGATGGAAGCGCTGACGGCGGTCTCCGTCGCCTGCCTCACCATCTACGACATGATCAAGGCGGTGGAGCGCGGCGTCCGCATCGAGGGCATCCAGCTCATCGAGAAGCTCGGCGGCAAGTCGGGCCACTACCGCGCCTGACCAAGGTTGCTACTTCAGCGACGAGCTGATCGAGCCGAATTTTGCACTGAGCTTGCTGCCCATGCCGTTGACGACGGTGATGATGGCGAGCGCGATGCCGGCGGCGATCAGGCCGTACTCGATCGCGGTCGCGCCGGATTCGTCGGCCCAGAAATTGTTCAAAGTCTTTTTCATGATCGTATCCTCTCCGCGTCGTTGTGAGCGCGGTTCGCCGGTCAGTTTGCAAATCGCGCGCCAGCGCGGCAGCGAGGACCGTCAACACGTTAGATGGTTAAGCACGGGTTGACGTCGCCGTGACCGGCAAGAACTGTCCGGCATCGTGATCGGCGCAGGCAAAACCTGCACACCTCCCGCCATGCGCATCGATCGCATTTGTATGTTGCGGTTTATGTCGCGTTAACCGCGCTTCCTAACGTCGCCTCCACATCGATCCCGTAAACCGACGGATGTTACGGGGGTCGTGAATTGACCCTGACGTGTGTACGGCAACGATCGACATGATAACGAGATACGGCAGTCGCCTCCTCGACCAGGCCTTCGTCCGCAGCGGACCGATCCGCTGGCTGGTGGTGGGCGGTACACTCCTGATCGCTGCGATCGCCGTCGGCGCGGTGCTGATGGCGCAGAATTTCCGCGAGCGCGCGCTACGCAATTCCGGCCGCGAGCTGGAAAACACCGTGCTGCTGCTCGCCCACCATTTCGATCAGCAATTGCAGGATTTCGCGGTCATCCAGAAGGATTTCGTCGGCCATGTGCGCGCGACCGGAATCACGACCGCGGAGGACTATCGCAGGCGCCTCGCCGGCCAGGATGTGCACCAGATGCTGCGTTCGAAGATCGAGGCGCTGCCTTACATCGGCGGCGTCAACATCATCGACGCCGATGGCAATGTGATCAACTCCTCGACGACATGGCCGGCCCCGAAGGTCAACGTGGCCGATCGGGCCTATTTCCGCACTTTCCGCTACGATCCGCAGGCGCCCGACGTGCTGATCGAACCGGTGTACAGCCGCATCTCCGGCGCCTGGACCATCCTGATCGTGCGCAAGGTCATGGGAGCGCACGGCGAATTCATGGGTGTTGTCGGGCGCGGCATCGAGCCGGCCAATTTCGAGAAGTTCTTCGGGTCCGTCGCGCTCGGCGAAAGTGCCACGATCTCGATGCTGCACCGGGACGGCACCCTGCTTGCCCGCTTCCCGCATTCCAACGAAATGATGGGGCACAATTTCAGGAACGGCACGTTCGAGCAGCAGAAGGTTTTCGCGCTCGATCACTTCGCCGGACGCTTCGTGAGCCCGGTCGACGGCGAGGACCGGCTGGTCTCGGCGCGGGCCCTGCCACACTTCCCGATCCTGATGATGGCGACGACCACGCGCGCAGCGGCGCTTGCCGACTGGCGCGAGCAGATCGGCATCCTGATTTCGGTCGCCGGCGCCTCTGCGCTCGCGATCGCCGGCCTCTTGATCGCGATCGTGCGCAAGCTGCTGGCGCAGCACCGCATGTCCCGTGAGCGGCTGACGCTGGAGAAGCAGCGCCTCGACCGCGCCGTCAACAACATGACCCAGGGCCTGCTGCTGTTCGACGCCTCGCAGAAGCTCGTGATCTGCAACCAGCGCTACATCGAGATGTACGGCTTGTCGCCCGAGATCGTGAAGCCCGGCTACAGCTTCCGCGACATCATCCTGCACCGCAAGGCCACCGGTTCATTCCCGGGCGACGTGGAGCAGTATGTCGCGCGGGTGCTGCGTGACATCCACGTGCGCAACTCCATGGTGGTCGAGACCGGCGATGGCCGCGCGATCCAGATCGTCAACGAGCCGCTCGGCGACGGCGGCTGGGTCGCGACCCACGAAGACATCACCGAACGTCGCCGTATCGAGGAGCGCATCACCCATCTCGCGCACTACGACGCGCTGACCGACCTGCCGAACCGCGCCATGTTCCACGAACATCTGCGCGGAGAGCTTCTCGCCATCGTCGACGGCGAAGAGCTCGCGGTGCACTACATCGACATCGACGAATTCAAGGGCGTCAACGACGCGCTCGGCCATCTCGTCGGCGACGAGCTGTTGAGGTCGGTGGCGGAGAGCCTGCGCGCCTGCGCCGGCCCCTCCGATTTCGTGGCGCGGCTCGGCGGCGACGAATTTGCGATCGTGCAGAGCACCGTGACCTCGCAGGACCAGGTCAACGAGCTCGTTGCCCGCGTCTTCGCGGCGATCCGCACGCCGTTCGACTGCATGGGCCATCATCTCACCACCGACGCCAGCATCGGCATTGCGCTGGCACCGGGACACGGCACCGCGCTGGACCAGATCCTGAAGAACGCGGACATGGCGATGTACGCCGCCAAGTCCGCCGGACGTCGCACCTTCCGCTTCTTCGAGCCGGAGATGGACGCCAAGGTGCGCGAGCGGCGCCAGTTGGAGATCGATCTGCGCCACGCCATCGCTTACGGCGGCCTCGAGGTCTATTACCAGCCCTGTCTCAGCCTCAAGGACGACCGCATCACCGGCTGCGAGGCGCTGGTGCGCTGGCACCACCCCGAGCGCGGCATGGTTTCGCCGGCTGAGTTCATCCCGATCGCCGAGGATACCGGGCTGGTCAACGAGATCGGCGAATGGGTGCTGGCGACTGCCTGCCGCGACGCCGCCGGTTGGCCCGACGACATCCGCCTCGCCGTCAACGTCTCACCGGTCCAGTTCAAGAGCGGCACGCTGGCGCTGAAGATCATGGCGGCGCTGGCCGCCTCCAATCTGCCGGCGAGCCGGCTCGAGCTCGAGATCACCGAAGCCGTGCTGATCCGCGACGACGAGACCGCACTTGCGATCCTGCACCAGCTCCGCGCCATCGGCGTCCGCATCGCGCTCGACGATTTCGGCACCGGCTACTCCTCGCTGAGCTATCTGCACCGCTTCCCGTTCGACAAGATCAAGATCGACCGCTGCTTCGTCAATGACATCGCCGGTCCCGACGGCTCCGCCAGCATCGTCCAGGCCGTGGTCAATCTCGCCAGCGCCCGCCGCATGGCGACCACGGCCGAAGGCGTCGAGACCGAGGAGCAGCAGCGGCTGCTGCGCACGCTCGGCTGCACCGAAATGCAGGGCTATCTGTTCAGCGCTGCAAAGCCCGCCGACAAGGTCATGGAGCTGTTCGCGCTCCATCGCAGCCGCCTCGCCCAGCGCGACGGCAACGAAGCGCGCCGCCGCGAGGCAAGCTAGCCGACCGGCGCGCCGCGGCGATCGCCGCAATTGCCGTCAAGTCATCAGGATATCTGCCTCATCGTCCCGTGGAATTTCGAGAAGTCAGGGCGAGCTTTGGCGTCCTTGGCGGGTTGCGTGATGTTCGTGATGATGGTGTTCAGCCTGTAGTCCTCGAGATGAACCACGGTCGTGCCATCGCGCTCCTGCCAGGTGACGAGGAAAAGCAGGTCGCGAATGGGTTCGACCGTTATGTCGACCGTCTCCGAACTGTCCGGGATCGGATTTCCGTTCGCGTCGAGGCCGACATAGGTCATCGACGTCTCGGACGTGAAGTCGAGTTGCACGCGAAAGTGACCGCCGCTCGCTGAACTGAAGTCGACGATATACTTGTGACCAACTGCGGGAAAAACATCCGGCATCGTTCAATCCTCCGGAATGAGACATCGAGGCAATACCGCGATGTCTGAGCTGCCACGAAACCCGATAACTATCGCAGCTCGACCTTGAAGGGCTTCTTCCCCGGAGCGGCCGTCAGCGATGCCATCGCGCGCGTCTGGGGACCGCTGCCAAGCAAGCCGTCGCGGGTGCGGACCTGAACCTCGATGTCGTCGGCGGTGATACGGGCTGCCGCCACGCCGAGCGAATGCGTGCTGATCGCCGCCCTCCCCTCGATATGGGTCTGGCAATTCGCGCAACCGTCGACGTGCCAGCGGCTCAGCACCGCTTCGGTCCCGATATGCTGCCGCTGTCCATCGACATTGGCGAATGCGCTGATCAGAAACGAGCCGCGGATGCGCGCACGATTGAGGCCGCGCACACTGATCGTTCTGCCGCTGCCGGCGGCGCTGGCGGCGGCCGCGAGCAAGGCATGCTGATCGAGCGAACCGGGGCCGTAGGTATATCCCAGCTGCGTCTCGATATTGATGCAGTCCTGTGACGTGTAGGGACGCTCCTTGCCGCGCTCGGTCAGCTTGAACGGATCCAGCGGGGATTCGAGCGTCAGCCAGGAATTCGCCGCCGTGCCCGGCGTCGGCCCCTGGCTGTCGACGGAATTGGTGCCGGGATATTGCGGGATGATCTCGAGTTTGTCGGTGAACCCGTTCTTCTTCTGCCACAGCCAGAACACGCGATCGACAAAGCAGTGATGGAAGAAGAAGATCGGATCGAGGCCGGCGGTATCGTTCTCGCCCATATCGCCATTCGCCCCGTCGATCGGAGAGGCGTCGAAAATCTTCGGCAGATCGAAACCGCCGACGGCGAGATGGATGCTGTTGTGCGGGCTCTCGATCGGAACGATGCGCTGCCCGTGGTCGTCGAACCATTGCGCCGCGGACGTCGTGTTGGAAAACACCGTGTAGTTCGGCGCGTTCAGACACGCCGTGTATTTGTCTTTCACATGCCCGCCGCCGACGGGCTTGCCATCGACGATGACGGTCTCGGACAGCCAATTGCGGACGTTGTCGTTGAGCAATCCCACATTGGTGTCGTAGTTGGGAAACTGCGCATTGTGCGCCGCCGTCGCCGCCTTGTCCGCGTCCGTCCCGACCAGCCCCGACAGCGGATAGCGCACCGTCTCGTATCCCTCGGGCTTGCTGTAATCGGCGTCAGGGATCGGGCTGAGATGATCGACGATGCCTCGCGGAAACACGAATGAGCGCAACGGGTTTGGAATCGTCTGGCCGTCCAGGACGAAGTCCTTCTGGGTGAGCGCGCTTGGAATCCCGTTGGTCGTCGACGCGGTGCTGGTCTCGTCCCAGAACGGCAGCGTCACGTCGGCGCAGCCCAGAATGCTTCTCAGCGCCTCTTCCAGTTTCACCAGGTAGACACGGTGCCAGGTCGGAAACAGGATGTTGCCGTGATTGCAGTAGCCGCCCCAGTACTGCGAGTTGCCCCAGCCCGCGCCGCGAAACGGCTCGCCGTGATAGCCCCCGAGCACGAAGAATGATCTGGGATCGTCGGGCGGCAGCTCCTTGATGCCCTTCCAGGCCCGCATCACGTCTTCAAGCGGCTTCTTGTTACCGTTGTTGTACTCGTCCTGGAGATCCTGGATCGAACGACGGACTCGCAGCGTGGCGCTCATGGCTTTTGCTCCCCAGACAGGCCAAGCGTTATCCTCGCACCTCGGATTGCATCGTAAATCATCTACTGAAGGTTGAATAGTAAATACTTCTCGACCAGAGAGCCGACGCGCCGTTCTGTCGCATCCGGCCTTCCCGCTTGACGACGAGGACCGGCCCGGATACGTCCGTCCCTGCAGCTGCCATCATGGTGCTGCCGTAGGCGTTACCGTCATCCAACGCGTCCTTTGTCGAGAGGATCCCAGCAGGGAGATCTCGATTCACGAGACGCCACGGTCATGCCATCACTTCCCCGCCTTGCGGTCGCTCAACCGTCCACGACGTCCCATCCTGCAGGGCTTGCCCGCGCCGGGATGTTTGCCGTCGTGCCGGGATCGTCCGCACGCGCACTTGCTGGATTGCCGTGGTCCTCAACTCCATTGAGAGGCAACCATGAAGATGACTGGCAATACGATCCTCGTCACCGGCGGCACCAGCGGCATCGGCCGCGCGCTTGCCGAAGCTTTCTACGACCGCGGCAATCGCGTCATCGTCGCGGGACGGCGACGGTCTCTGCTCGATCAGATCACGGCCGACCGTTCGGGAATTGTCGCCTTGCCGCTCGACCTCGACGATCCCGCGGCGCCGTCGCGCCTTGCGGCTGAAGTTCGCGCGCGCTTCCCCGAGCTCAACATGCTGATCGCCAATGCCGGTATCTCCAAGGCGGAGGACATGACCGCCGATGACTGGAACGCTTCCGACGCCGAGGCGATGGTGGAGACCAACATCCTGGGCGTGCTGCGCGTGGCGGCGGCGTTTCTGCCGATCCTGAAGGCGCAGCGGAATGCGACGATCATGGTGACGAGCTCGAACCTCGCCTTCGTGCCGCGCGCCGACTTTCCGACCTACTGCGCCAGCAAGGCGTTCCTGCATTCCTGGCTCCAATCGCTGCGCCATCAGCTGCGCAACATCCCCGTCGATGTGCTGGAGCTTGCACCACCCTATGTGCAGACCGAGCTCACCGGCGCGCAGCAGGCGGGCGACCCGCGCGCGATGCCGCTTCCTGCCTATGTCGCGGAGGTGATGCAGCTCCTCGAGCTTGCGGTTCATCCCCGCGGCGAAGTGCTGGTCGAACGCGATCGCGCGCGGCGCTGGGCCGAGCGCGAGGGCCGCTACGAGGCGACCTTTGCCGCGATGAACCCGAGCTGAGACGACGTCCCGAAACGAAATCGCCCGGGAGCGGCATCCGCTCCCGGGCGATCTCGAAAGGTCGCAAGGACCGTGAGAGATTAGTTCGGCACCGTGGCCTTGGGCGCCGGCTTCGCGGCCGCCGCGTTCACGGTGACGCCGTGCAGGAAGTCATAGGCCGCGTGCAGCGCCTTGTCGTCCTTCTCTTCCGGCGGGACATAGGACTGCGATCCAGTCTGCTCGGTGCCGTCGGCGGCCTGCAGATGGCCGCGCATCTGCGACTCCGCGATGGTGTCGACGCGGCCCTTCAGCTCGGGCGGCACGTCCTGGAGGATCTCGATGTCAGGCGCGATGCCCTGGGCCTGGATCGAGCGGCCCGACGGCGTGTAGTAGCGCGCCGTGGTCAGCGCCAGCGCGCCGTTGCCGGCGCCGAGCGGAATGATGGTCTGCACCGAGCCCTTGCCGAACGAGCGCGTGCCGATGATCGTGGCGCGCTTGTGATCATGCAGCGCGCCGGCCACGATCTCCGAGGCCGAGGCCGAGCCGCCGTTGACCAGCACCACAAGCGGCTTGCCCTTGGTGAGGTCGCCGCCATGCGCGGTGAAGCGCTGGGTCTCTTCCGGATTGCGGCCGCGGGTCGAGACGACCTCGCCGCGCTGCAGGAACGCACTCGACACCGACACGGCCTGGTCGAGCAAGCCGCCGGGATTGTTGCGCAGGTCCATCACATAGCCGACCAGCTTCTCCTGCGGGATGTCCTTGGAGATCGAGGCGATCGCCTTCTTCAAGCCGTCGGTGGTCTGCTCGTTGAACGAGGTGACGCGGATGTAGCCGATGTCGCCTTCGACGTGGAAGCGGACCGGGCGGACATGGATGATCTCACGCGTGATCGCGACATCCATCGGCGCATCGGCGCCCTTGCGGATGATGGTCAGCTTGGTCTTGGTATCGACCGGGCCCTTCATCTTGTTGACGGCCTGCTCGAGCGTCATGCCCTGCACGTTCTCGCCGTCGATCTTGCTGACGAGGTCGCCGGACATGAGGCCGGCCTTGGACGCCGGCGTGTCGTCGATTGGGGAAACGACCTTGACCAGGCCCTCCTCCATCGTGACCTCGATGCCGAGCCCGCCGAACTCGCCGGAGGTGGTCTCCTGCATCTCGGTCCAGGCCTTGTCGTTCATGTAGCGGGAATGCGGATCGAGCGAGGTCACCATGCCCGTGATCGCGCCTTCGATCAGCTTGGAATTGTCGGGCTTCTCGACGTAGCTCGCCTTCACCCGCTCGAAGACCTCTCCAAACAGGTTGAGCTGGGAGTAGGCATCGTCCGCGCCGGCTGCCGCCCGTGCCGCCCATAGTCCGCCCTGCGGACCGGATACGAGAAGGGTCAGGCATACTCCGGTAAGCGCGCCCAGGGGGAACAGCAGGGTTTTCCGCATGGAATGGTTGGCCTTTTCGCTTGGGACGGGACGCCACGCAAATGGCGATCCAGCCCGGTTCTCACAATACCATTCAGGTTTCTTCAAGGCCGGGCTGCCACGCCCGCGGGTATATCGCAAAAATCCCTTCGCCCTGGCCTAAACTTTTGGCAACGTTCCGAAACCATCGCCCGCCAAGCGGGAATCGATCGGCCGAGCCACGCTTCGCAGCTATGCGATTTTAGGATGGTTTTGGAGGGCCGAACGAGATACCCGATGACATAACGCTTCAAATTCTCGGGAGGATAACAATGAACGAAGCACTCCGGCCGGAACGGAATGTCGAACTCGGCGCCAGCAGCGAGCCGTTCCAGAACCTGCACGAATTCATCCGGAAGGCACGTTCCAACCTCAACCAGAACGCCTGGGACTACATCGTCGGCGCGGCCGAAACCGAAACTACGATGCGCCGCAACCGCATGGCCCTGGACGAGATCGCTTTCCGTCCGCGTGTGCTGCGCGACGTGCGCAAGGTCGACGGCTCGGTCGAGCAGTTCGGCCGCAAGATGCGCCTGCCCGTGGTGCTCGCCCCCGTCGGCGCGCTGGAAATCTTCGATCCCCACGGAGCCGCCAGCGTCGCGCGCGCGGCCGGCACCTTCGGGGCGTCGCACATGTTGAGCTCGGTCTCCGAGCCCGGTCTGGAGAAGACCGCCGAAGCCGCTCCCGACGCGCTGCGCATGTACCAGCTCTACGTTCGCGGCGACGACGCATTCGTCGCCGACGTGGTCAGCCGCGCCGAGAAGGCCAAATATGCCGCCTTCTGCCTGACCGTCGACACCGCCCATTACAGCCGTCGTGAGCGTGACATCGCCAAGCGCTACGTTCGCGAGAGCCGCCTGCGCGCCACCGGCGGCGATTTCCAGAAGGGGCTGGAGTGGCGGACCGTGAAGATGGTCAAGGACAAGTTCAAGATACCGCTGATCCTCAAGGGCATCGCCACCGCCGAGGACGCGCAGATCGCGGTCGATCACGGCGTCGAGTGGATCTACGTCTCCAACCATGGCGGCCGCCAGCTCGATCACGGCCGCGGCGCCATGCATGTGCTGCCCGAGATCGTCGACGCCGTGAAGGGCCGCGCCAAGATCATGGTGGATGGCGGCATCTGCCGCGGCACCGACATCGTCAAGGCGATCGCGGCGGGCGCCGACCTCGTCGGCATCGGCCGGCTGCAATGCTGGGCCCTGGCGGCGGCCGGCGAGACCGGCGTGACGCGGATGCTCGAACTGCTCGAGGACGAGGTGCTGCGCTGCCTTGGGCTGCTTGGCGCCACCTCGTGCGCCGAGGTCAACAAATCCTGTCTGCACCAGGCCACCGCAACCAATGCGCCGAGTGTGTTCAGCGCGTTCCCGCTATTCGACCATGAACCCTACCGATATTGATAGAATGATATCGCTCGCACCCGGCAGCGCGGACGCGCTTCTGTTCGATCTCGGGCGCGTCGTGCTCGACATCGATTTCTCCAAGGCGATCGCCTGCTGGGCGGGACATGCAGGCCTCGAGCCCGAAGCCATCGTGACGCGCTATGAGCGCGACAGCGAGGCCTACCGGCTGCACGAGGTCGGCAGGATCAGCGACGAGGACTATTTCCAGTCACTGCGCTCCTCGCTCGGCATCGGCATTTCAGATGCGCAATTCCTGGAAGGATGGAACGCGATCTTCGCCGGCGAGATGCCCGACATCGCGGAATTGCTGCCGCGCGCGGCGAAGCAGATGCCGCTCTACGCCTTCTCCAACACCAACCGCCCGCATGTCGACCATTTCTCGAAAGAGTATGCCGATCTGCTTGGTCATTTCCGCGCGCTGTATCTCTCCTCCAACATCGGCCTGCGCAAACCTGATGCGGAAGCCTTCGACCACGTCGTCACCGCGATGGGGGTGCCCGCCAACCGGATCGTGTTCTTCGATGACCTCGCCGCGAACGTCGAAGGCGCCCGCGCCCGCGGGCTGAAGGCCGTGCATGTCACCTCGCCCCGCGACGTCGGCATTGCACTGAAGGCGCTGGGGATCTGACCGCCGTTTCCGGGGCAATTTCACCCGGAGGAGGAACCAAACGGCTCTGTGCATTTTTATACGAAGTTCCGGGAACGGAATGCCCCCTTCCGGACTCTAGAGTCGGTTGGGAATTCTACGAACGGACGTATCATCGTGTTGGGCAAAACCTACCTCACCAAGCAGGCCTCCCTGCTGGTCAAATTCGCCAGGACCACCTCTGATTCCGAGCTTTCCGCCAAACTGATGAGCAAGGCGGCTGATCTGAAGGCCCAGGCCGATCCGATGCCCGACAGGGATCAAGGGCCTCAAGCGCCCGACGTCAGTCCGGAGGGGACCTGAGCTGGCCGTGGCTTCCATCATCCTCGTGCTTGCCATGGCTATCCTCCTGCCCGTCTATCTCGCCTTCCGGACCATGCCCCGGCGGACCTGATGCTCCCACTCCATCGCCGCGCGGGTGATGCAGGATCAATCATCCTGCGCGACCGTCGTTTTGCCTCCGTGCCTGCACTCGGCTAGAACTCTCGCCGCTGATTTGCCCGAACGGGCGTAGCTGGAGTTTTTCACCGTGGCCCTGATGCCGGTTTCTGACGCGCTCGCCGCGGTGCTCGCCGGTGCGGAGCCACTGCCTGAAGAGACGGTCGCGCTCGAGGCGGCCTTTCATCGCGTGCTCGCACGCGACGTCGCGGCGCGGCGGACGCAGCCGCCCCAGGCGATGTCGGCGATGGATGGCTATGCCGTCCGCGCAGCCGATGCGGCGAAGATTGACACGACGCTCACCGTCGTTGGCGAGGTCGCTGCCGGCCGTCCGTTTGCAGGAACGGTCGGCGCCGGTGAAGCCGTGCGGATCTTCACCGGTGGCGTCGTTCCCGACGGCGCAGATGCGGTCGTGATCCAGGAAGACACT
The DNA here is from genome assembly GCF_024199945.1 of Bradyrhizobium sp. CCGUVB4N. Taxonomy (GTDB): domain Bacteria; phylum Pseudomonadota; class Alphaproteobacteria; order Rhizobiales; family Xanthobacteraceae; genus Bradyrhizobium. The sequence continues at coordinate 5,289,090 of NZ_JANADP010000001.1, forward strand.
GTCGCTGACGGCAAGCACATCGCGATCAAGGAGGCAGCCCTCACCGGACGCCACATCCGCCCGGCCGGCATCGACTTCTCCGAGGGCGACGTGCTCCTGCGCAAGGGCGCCAGGCTCACCGAGCGCGACCTCGCGCTCGCCGCCGGCATGAACCACCCGCAATTGGCCGTCCGCCGCCGCCCGAAGGTCGCGATTCTCGCGACCGGCGACGAGCTGGTGATGCCGGGCAGCACGCCGGGCCATGGCCAGATCGTCTATTCCAACGGCTACGCCCTGCATGCGCTCGCCCGCAGCGAGGGTGCCGACACCATCGACCTCGGCATTGCGGCCGACACGCTTGCCGCCACCACGGCCGGCATCCGGCGCGCGCGCGACTCCGGTGCCGACATCCTGATCACGACCGGCGGCGCCTCGGTCGGCGACCACGATCTGGTGCAGCAGGCGCTGAAGGACGAAGGCACCTCGATGGCGTTCTGGAAGATCGCGATGCGGCCGGGCAAACCGATGATGAACGGACAGCTCGGGGCGATGCGCGTGATCGGCCTGCCCGGCAATCCCGTGTCATCCTACGTGTGCGGCTTCCTGTTCATGGTACCGCTGATTCGCGCGTTGTCCGGCCGTTCGATGGTTCATCACCGCCGCGAACGCGCCGTGCTCGGCCGCGACGTCGCCGCTAATGATCAGCGCGAGGATTACCTGCGCGCGCGCCTCGATCTGCGCGATGACGGCACGCTCGTCGCGCTTCCCGTCAACCACCAGGACTCCTCGCTGCTTGCAAATCTCGCTGCGGCACAGGCACTTCTCGTGCGTGCGCCGTTCGCGCCGAAGGCCGAAGCGGGCGCGCCTTGCGAGGTGCTGCGACTGCCCGCCTGAGCGCATCGTTCGCAACCGTTCCGCGAACTTTGCCGCGTTCACGGTAAATTAAGCAGTTGCGGAACATGTATCGAACATATAGTGTCCGTTCATGATTTGTTTCGAGCATGTAGCGGCTTATCGCTGAATTCAGCGTCTCGGAATCGAACGACATCAACCGGGGGATTTTGGTCGAGATGTTAACGCGCAAACAGTACGAGCTCCTGCGGTTCATCAGCGAGCGCCTGAAGGAAAGCGGCGTGCCGCCCTCCTTCGACGAGATGAAGGACGCGCTCGATCTGCGCTCGAAATCAGGCATCCATCGCCTGATCACTGCGCTCGAGGAGCGCGGCTTCATCCGCCGCCTGCCCAACCGCGCCCGCGCCATCGAGGTGATCAAGCTGCCTGAACTCCAGGCCGCCGCCGGCAGCCGCCGCGGCTTCACGCCGAGCGTCATCGAGGGCAATCTCGGCAAGGTGCGTACGACGTCGAGCCCGCCCGCCGACGAGGGCGAGCGGCCCGTGGCGGTGCCCGTGATGGGCCGGATCGCGGCCGGTACGCCGATCGAGGCTTTGCAAACCCGCAGCCACACCATCAGCGTCCCGCCCGACATGCTCGGCTCGGGCGAGCACTACGCGCTCGAGGTCCGCGGCGACTCCATGGTGGAGGCCGGCATTCTCGACGGCGACATGGCGCTGATCCAGCGCAACGAGAGCGCCGACACCGGCGACATCGTGGTCGCCCTGATCGACGACGAGGAAGCAACGCTCAAGCGTTTCCGCCGCCGCGGCGCCTCGATTGCGCTCGAGCCGGCGAATGCGGCCTATGAGGTCCGTATCCTGCCGCCCAACCGGGTCAAGATCCAGGGCAAGCTGATCGGGCTGTACCGGAAGTACTGAGCGCGTCGCAATCGACGACCGCAATCAACGATTGGAGCGGACGATTGTCCGCTCCGGCTGGATAGTCTTTCTGGTTTTGCACAGATTATCCGGCCCCCTCTCCAGCGCTACATCCCCGGCACGCCGCAACGAAGCACGCATCGCTTCGCAGGCCTTTGAGAGACCGAGGAGATCACCATGCGCAAGATCGTTTTGAGCACCGTCACGATGGCGCTGATTGCAGCATCAGCGTCTCAGGCTTTCGCCGCACAGCAGCAGCACCGTGCCCGCAAGGCACCGCAAGCGACGAGCGCGCAATTCGGCGATGCCCGCAACGCGATCGAGCGGCCATCACAACCGGCCTGGCCATACTCCGGTTGGTCGGCGCCCGCAGGCCGCTGAGGCAACGCGCTGTTCGAATGCACGAGAGCAGGCTTTGTTCCTCGCGCATTTGAAAAAGATAATGTGATCGCGCTCTGCGGATGCGAGCCGCAGATTTGCCCACAAACAAGCATAAGATCGCGGCCTTCCACTCTGATAGGGGCCTGCGCCTCAGCGGAGGCGCGGGTGCTCTATCCCGATTGAGGAGCACCCCGATGTGTGACTACAGCCTGCACGCTGTCGCGACGCGCCCCGCAGAAGTGGGCGAGACGATCGTCACGACAACCTTCCGCGGCACCTCGACGCGCGGCTTCGCCTCCGAAGCCGACATGTCCGTCGCGGTCTGCCTGCTTCCGGGAACGGAGCTCGCCTTCGCCGACAACGTCCGCTACGACAATCGCTGGATCTGGACCCGCACCGTCAATTCGCGCGTCGGCAAGTTCGGCAAGGTCGATCCGCACATTCCCGATCGTCATCACGACGCGATCGAATTCCCCGACGGCAAATATGTGCTGGTGACGCAGTTGGTCGAAGGCCAGCGCGCAACCGTCCTGCAACTGCCCGTGACCCAGCCGCTCGGCGAGCGCGAGCACAAGCCGCAGATCAGCGCCGACAGGCCGCCGACCATCACCCGCCTGCCGATCGGCTGACGACGCCATCCCCGGCCGGCAGGTCGGGGCCAGGATCGAGATGTCCATCGCCGGCCGCGGCCGGCGAGATGGATTGGTTTGCGTCTGTGGAAATCATGAGCCCATAGCGCCAGCAAGTCGCACGAAGTTTGCGCTGCCTTGCCTGAATTTTGAACGTCCGCTCCGCAAGCAAATGGCCGATGCTGTTTGCAGCTTGAGGCAGCGGACAGGCTCGATGAAAACCTTCATTCGCGTCGTTGAACTCTGGGTGCCTGATCCAACGCGGACGCGGCTGGAATTCGGCGGCGGCCTCTACAGTGAAGGCCTGTCCGCGTTCAAGGCCGGCAGCGAGGATTTGCGCTTCGGATATGACGAGGGCCTTCCCGGCAAGGCCTGGGCGAGCGGCCATCCCGTGATCCTCACAAAGTTCGCCAACTCCTATTTCAAGCGGACCGACCAGGCTCTCGAAGCCGGCCTGACCTGCGGAGTCGCCGTGCCGGTGTTTGCCGGCGAATTCCTGCAAGCCGTCATGGTGCTGTTCTGCGGCGACGACGAGGCCCATGTCGGCGCGATCGAGCTCTGGCACAACGATGCCGAGCTCTCGCACGAGATCGCGCTCGTCGACGGCTACTACGGCAGCGCCGACATGTTCGAGTTCAACTCCCGTCACACCAGATTTTCGCGCGGCTTCGGCCTGCCCGGACGCACCTGGAAAGCGGGTCTGCCGTTGATCATCAGGGATCTGCACGACGCCAAGAGTTTCCTGCGTTGGGAGGACGCCGCCAAGGTCGGGATCAATCTCGGCGTCGGCGTGCCCTACCGCACCGGCACCGACCAGACCTGGGTGCTGACGTTCCTCTCCGCGCAGGCGACGCCCATTGCGCGCCGCTTCGAGATCTGGGTCCCGAACGAAGCCCGATCAGTGCTGGTGTTTCGCGCCGGCGATTGCAGCGCGCAGACCGACCTCGCCGCGCTCTATGCGCAGAGATCGATCGCCAGGGGCGAAGGCAGTATCGGCGGGGCCTGGGCCACCGGCATGCCCGCGCTCAACGACGATCTCGCGCATGACGGCTCGATCGCCGCCGTGGGGGCTCGCGCAGCCGGGCTGAGCCGGATGGTGGTCCTGCCGGTGATCGGCAACGGCAGGCTCGAAGCGATGCTGGCCTGGTATCTCTAGCCAGCCAGCTCAATCCTCGGCCTGCTGATCGGCCTCCGACGGCGTTGCGTCCTTGCTGCGCGGCGCGGCCGTCTTCGGCGCAAGGCTTCCGTCGAAATCGTCCGCACCGGGGGTCGCGGGTGACCAGGGACGATCCGCGCCCCTCGCCCTCACGCCCTGAACCGCAAAACCGTCGCCACGCTGCGTCAGCGCCAGTGCGCCCTGGCGCGCGAGACGCGGTCGATCGACCACCATCGCGGCGCAATCCGGCGGCGCCGGCCTTGCCGTCACGACCAGCGCGGCGCGACTGCAATCATCAGCCAGCGCGTCGATGCGCAGCGCCTGCGCAACCATGCGGCCGTCGGCGAGTGGCGTCACACAGCCGGACTCGTCGCACGACACGCCGTCACCGAGCGAGGCGCTGGCGGCATCGCGCGGGTCGGCGTCCGCGGCCAACCATTCCTTCAGGAGGAAGTTGTCCTTGTTGGTCCGCATCAGATGCAACTGGCCGTCCCTGCCCCGCACGGCGACGTTCTGCCCGTCACCGGCGATGAGGATGTCGGGTTGCCGGACCGACAGACCCCAGATGGTTGCCGCGGCGAGCACGAACGCGCCCGACCAGCGCAGCGGCGTGCGTAGCAGGCCCATCAGGATCAGGCCGAAGCTCGCGGCGATCAGCGGCGCGGTGCCGAAGGCGGCGATGTGACCGATCGCGCCGGGCAATGCGGCGACCCAGCGCGACACGGCCACCATCCAGTCGATCCCGATTCCCATCAGCCACCAGAACACGCCGTCGAGCCCGAATGGAGCCGCGAGCAATCCCAATAGCCCCGCCGGCATCACCAGCGCCGACACCACCGGCATCGCACCGAGATTGGCGAGCACGCCGTAGGGCGTGACGCGGTGGAAATGGAAGGCGGCATAGGGCGTGGTCGCAAGCCCCGCGATCATCGAGGCCATGAACAGCATCGCGATCTCGCGGCCGCCCCATAGCGCGATGCGCGCGGTCGTCGAATGATCGGGCGAGGCAAACAGGTTCGGCATGCCGATCTGCACCAGCGCGACCAGCCCAAGCGTTGCCGCGAAGGACATCTGGAAGTTTGGATGCACCAGCGCCTCAGGCGCGACCGCAAGCACGATCAGTGCTGCCACCGCCAGCGTGCGGAACGTGATGGCGCGGCGATCGACCATGACAGCGATCAGCACCACGGCGGTCATGAAGAACGACCTTTGGGTCGCGACCTCCGCGCCCGAGAGCAGCAGATAGAACGCGGATGCGACCAGCGCCGCGGCCGCCGACCATTTCTTGATGGGGAAGCCCACCGCCAGCCCGGGGATCAGCGCCAGCAGCGCGCGAACCGCGAAGAAGACGACGCCCGCGACCACGGCCATGTGGTAGCCGGAGATCGACAGAACATGGCCGAGGCCGGAGATGAACATCGCGTCGTTGACGGGCGTGGTGATCGCATCGCGGCGCCCGGTCAAAAGCGCAGTCGCGATCGCGCGGTTGTCGCCATCGAGCGTGGCGCGGATGCGCGCATCGATCGCATCGCGCAGGCCTTGCATGACCGCCGCATAGCGCAACCGCAGGCCGCCGGCATCGGGCGGCGTCACGGACGCGATCACTCCCATCACGAAACCGGAGGCGCCGATGCCCTGGAAGAACATGTCGCGCGAGAAATCGTAGCTGCCCGGCCGCAATGGCGACAGCGGCGGCATCAGCCGCGCCTTCAGCTGCACGAAGCTGCCGACATCGGGGGCCGTCCCCTTGCGCACGGAGAGACGGACGCGATCGAGCTTCACGTCGCTGCGCTGCGCCTCCATCGCGGTGACGCGCAGCACGAAACGGTCGGTCCGTTCGCGGATGTCGCGGGTCTCGACGAAGCCTGACAGCGACACCGAATAAAGCGGCCTTGCGAGCACCGTGTGCGCGATGCGCGCCGTCTTCCACGTCGCCATCGCAAAGCCGGCCGCGACCGCCGCGATCATGATCGCGGGCGCAAACCACCGGCTTCGCCGCAACAGGACGGCACCGAGCGCAAGCGCCACCGCCGTCGTGACACCGATCCACAGCACCGGCTCATGATCGGCGGCGAAGTAGAGCGCGATGCCGCAGCCGAAGGCGATGGGCACCCAGGGAAACAGTCGCCCGGCGCCGGCTTCGGCCTTTGCCCATTCGCGCAGCCGCCCGACTGCCGCAGGCCAAACGCCAAAGCCTGTCGGCGCAAAGCCGCCGGCCGACGCGGTCCGGCCGGTCGTCGGCCAAGTCCCGGCAATCGGGGCCCCGGCAATACCCTGCGAGGCACGCTGTGGCCGGCCCGGCTCCGCCATTCCTTGGCAACCCCTGCGATACGCGACAGGCGCAGAGGCTACCGGAACGTGCAGTCGCGCGAATAGCGGCACAAATCAGGAACGAAAGGGCCGCAGCCCTACTTTTCCTCTTCCATCGTCACGGCGACATCCGCCTTGGCCGAGAGCCGGACCTTGTTGCCCTCGACACCGGCGACCAGACCCTTGTCGATGAAATGGTGATGGCCCTTGTGGCTGCCCTCGCCGCTGTCCTTCTTGGTCAGCTTGATGCGGTTGCCTTCGACCTTGTCGACCGTGCCGACATGGACGCCGTCGGCACCAATGACTTCCATATGCTCTGCGATGTTCTGCATGCTGGGATCCTTGTTTGGACCCACACAACGCACCGGGAGCACGTTCGTTGCTTCGCAGGAATGACGATGCCGTGTGGCAATGCGCCTGTCAGATCAGCGGCGCCTTGGCCGAAGCATGGTGATTGACAATCTTCCAGTCGCCATCCTCAGGGATGATGACCCAGCTCATCTTGACGACGAGATCGGCCCGCTCGCCGGCGAGGTCAAACGTGATGGTTGCCCCCATGTTGATCAGGTCCGGCCCAGCATATGACGCCAGAACCTCGGAAAAAGCCGCGCTCGGCTTGCGCCAGCGCGGCAGGCCGTTGAAATAGTCGGCGACGCCGTCCCTGCCCCGATAGAGTGTTGGGTTGGAGCCGAAGAAGAACGCGTTGCTGGAGTACAGCGATGACAGCGCAGCCGCATCGAGAGCCGCGAAGCCGGCACACCATTTCGCGATGATGGCGGAAACGATGGTGTCGGCCTCACTGGTCATTTGTCGTCCCCCCAGCCCTTGTCGCTTCAGCCTTTGGCGACTTCCTTCGCGAAGGTGTCGCGCAGGCCGATGGTGCGTGAAAACACCGGCTTGCCGGGCGTCGAGTCCTTGTCGCGCACGAAATAGCCCTGGCGCTCGAACTGCATCGGCTCGGTGGAATTGCTCTCGGCAACCGATGCCTCGATCCGCGCGTCGGCCAGGATCTCCAGCGACTGCGGGTTGAGATCGGCCGCGAAGTTCGAGGCATCCGGGCTCGGATTGGCGAACAGCTGGTTGTAGATGCGGATCTCCGCAGGCACGGACGTCGCCGCCGGCAGCCAGTGCATGGTCGCCTTGACCTTGCGACCGTCGGGCGCGTTGCCGCCCTTGGTGGCGGGATCGTAGGTGCAGCGCAGCTCCACCACGTCACCCTTGTCATTCTTGATCACGCCGGTGCACTTGATGAAATAGGCGTAGCGCAGCCGCACCTCGTTGCCCGGCGACAGGCGGAAGAACTTCTTCGGCGGGTTCTCCATGAAGTCGTCCTGCTCGATATAGAGCTCACGACCGAACGTGATCTTCCGCGTCCCCGCCGACGGATCGTCCGGGTGATTGATGGCCTCGAGCTCCTCGCTCTGCCCTTCCGGATAGTTCTCGATCACCACCTTGAGCGGCCGCAGCACGCCCATGCGCCGCTGCGAGGTGCGGTTCAGCTCCTCGCGGATGCAGAACTCCAGCATGCCGACATCGACCACGCTGTTGGCCTTGGCGACGCCGATGCGCTTGATGAATTCGCGCAGGGCGGCCGGCGGCACGCCGCGGCGGCGCATGCCCGCCATGGTCGGCATGCGTGGATCATCCCAGCCGGCGACGTGGCCGTCGCGGACGAGCTGGGTCAGCACGCGCTTGGACAGCAGCGTGTAGGTGATGTTGAGGCGCGCCATTTCGTACTGGTGCGGCTTGGACGGCACCGGCAGCTTCTCGATGAACCAGTCATAGAGCGGCCGGTGGTCCTCGAACTCCAGCGTGCAGATCGAATGCGTGATGCCCTCGATCGCATCCGACTGGCCGTGGGCATAGTCGTAGCTCGGATAGATGCTCCACGTGGTGCCGGTGCGCGGATGGTGCGCATGCAGGATCCGGTACAGCACGGGATCACGCAGGTTGATGTTGCCCGCGGACATGTCGATCTTGGCCCGCAGCACGCGCGCACCGTTCGGGAATTCGCCGGCCTTCATGCGCCGGAACAGGTCGAGATTCTCGTCGACGCTCCGGTCGCGGAACGGCGAGTTCTTGCCCGGCTCGGTCAGCGTGCCGCGCGAGAGGCGGATGTCCTCCTGGGACTGGTCGTCGACATAGGCGAGCCCGTCATGGATCAACTTCTCCGCCCATTCGTACAGGCGATCGAAATAGTCCGAGGCGTAGAACAGGTTCTTGCCCCAGTCGTAGCCGAGCCAACGCACGTCGGCCTGAATGGAGTCGATATATTCCTGCTCTTCCTTGACCGGATTGGTGTCGTCGAAGCGCAGATGGCAGCGGCCCGGAAACTCCTGGGCGATGCCGAAATTCAGTGCAATCGACTTGGCGTGGCCAATGTGCAGGTAGCCGTTCGGCTCCGGCGGGAACCGGGTGACGATCTCCTTGTACTTGGCCTGATCGAGGTCGGCCTGGATGATGTCACGAATGAAATCGCGCCCAACCTCAGTCGCCACCGGTTCTGTCATTACGAAAATCCTGTAGGGAAATCAGCGGCTCTTCTGCCAAATTCGCTTGGCTGAGCCAAGGGGTTAAGCGAGCCCTTGAGCGGTCGCTGCCGGGCTTTAGTTATGCTCCGGTCCTGTTATATACCACCGCCTCCAATGCATAGGCCCTGCCAAGAATGACCGATTCCGTCGTCACCCGCTTCGCTCCCTCGCCGACCGGCTTCCTCCATATCGGGGGGGCCCGCACGGCGCTGTTCAACTGGCTCTTTGCGAAGAAGCACGGCGGCAAGATGCTGCTCCGGATCGAGGACACCGACCGGGAGCGCTCCACCGAGGCTGCGATCGGAGCGATTCTGGACGGGCTGAAATGGCTGGAGCTCGGCTGGGATGGTGACGTCATCTACCAGTTTAGCCGCGCCGCCCGTCACCGCGAGGTCGCCGAGCAGCTGCTGGCCGACGGCAAGGCCTACCGCTGCTACGCCACCGCCGCGGAGCTCACCGCGATGCGCGAGAAGGCGCGCGCGGAGGGCCGAACCCGCCTCTATGACGGCCTATGGCGCGATCGCGATCCGGCGACCGCCCCCTCCGACGTCAAGCCGACCATCCGCCTGCGCGCGCCGCAGACCGGCGAGACCGTGATCGAGGACCAGGTCCAGGGCCGCGTGGTCTGGCAGAACGAGAACCTCGACGACCTCGTCCTGCTGCGCGGCGATGGCAATCCGACCTACATGCTCGCTGTGGTCGTGGATGACCACGATATGGGCGTCACCCACGTCATCCGTGGCGACGACCATCTGATCAACGCCGCCCGCCAGAAGCAGATCTACGATGCGATGGGCTGGGCGCTGCCGAACATGTCCCACATCCCCCTGATCCACGGTCCGGACGGCTCAAAACTGTCCAAGCGCCACGGCGCGCTCGGCGTCGACGCCTACCGCGCCATGGGTTACCTCCCGGCCGCGCTCCGCAACTACCTCGTCCGCCTCGGCTGGAGCCATGGCGACCAGGAGATCTTCTCGACCGAGGAGATGATCGCCGCGTTCGATCTCGCCAATGTCGGCCGCGCCGCCGCCCGCTTCGACTTCGCCAAGCTGGAGAACCTCAACGGCCATTACATCCGCCACGCCGACGATCAATCACTCGTGAAGCTGTTCGAGGACGTGCTCGACCACGTCGTGCCCGCCCGCGACGAGATTAAGGCGAAGTTAAACGACACCACGCGCGGCCAGCTGCTCAAGGCCATGCCGGCCCTGAAGGAGCGCGCCAAGACGCTGATCGAACTGATCGACGGCGCCTATTTCATCTTCGCCGACCGCCCGCTGCAGCTCGATCCGAAGGCGGCAGCCCTGCTGACGACCGAGAACCGCAAGCTGATCGGCCAGCTTCATTCCGCGCTGGAGAATGTCGAGACCTGGAGCGGCGCCACCACGGAGGCCGCGCTACGCGCTTTTGCGGAGGAAAATAGTCTCAAGCTCGGCGCGGTCGCCCAGCCCTTGCGCGCGGCGCTGACCGGTCGGACCACGTCGCCTGGCATATTTGAGGTTTTGGACGTGCTGGGGCGCGAGGAAAGCCTCGCCCGGCTCCAGGATCAGTCCAAGGACTAGACTAAGACGTAAGTAGGCCATGGGCAGACCATGGCTGCCATGATCTTGCAGCGCACACAGCAATAATATACCCATCTGACCGTACCTTCTGGAACATCCGGCCTGCCCCATCTTCTCCCTTGGGGGCCTCCGGCTCCGGCCCGTTTCACCATACATCGGGGACCTCTGATGGACGCAAAAGAAACCAACAAGACCGCCACGCTGACGGTCGGAAACAAGAACTACGATCTTCCGATTCACAGCGGCAGCGTCGGACCTGATGTCATCGATATCGGCAAGCTGTACGGCCAGTCCGGCCTGTTCACCTACGATCCCGGCTTCACCTCGACCGCGAGCTGCCAGTCCAAGATCACCTATATCGACGGTGACGCGGGCGTGCTGGAATACCGCGGCTACCCGATCGAGCAGCTCGCCGAGAACGGCGACTTCCTCGAGACCTGCTATCTGCTGCTCTACGGGAACCTGCCGACCGCCGCGCAGAAGAAGGATTTCGACGACCGCGTGATCCATCACACGATGGTGCACGAGCAGATGGCCCGCTTCTTCCAGGGCTTCCGCCGCGACGCCCATCCGATGGCCGTCATGGTCGCTTCGGTCGGCGCGCTCGCCGCATTCTATCACGACTCGACGGACATCAACGATCCAAAGCAGCGCATGATCGCTTCCATGCGCATGATCGCGAAGATCCCGACGCTGGCGGCGATGGCCTACAAGTACACGGTCGGCCAGCCCTTCGTGTATCCGAAGAACTCGCTCTCCTTCGCCGAGAACTTCCTCAACATGTGCTTCGCCGTGCCGTGCGAGGAGTACAAGATCAACCCGGTGCTCGCTGACGCGCTGGACAAGATCTTCATCCTGCACGCCGACCACGAGCAGAACGCCTCGACCTCGACGGTGCGTATCGCCGGCTCCTCCGGCGCCAACCCGTTCGCCTGCATCGCCGCCGGCATCGCCTGCCTCTGGGGCCCGGCGCATGGCGGCGCCAACGAAGCGGCGCTTGCGATGCTCGCCGAGATCGGCACTGTCGACAAGATCCCCGAGTTCATCGCCAAGGTGAAGGACAAGAACTCGGAAGTCCGCCTGATGGGCTTCGGTCACCGCGTCTACAAGAACTACGATCCGCGCGCCAAGATCATGCAGAAGATGTGTCACGCCGTTCTCAAGGAGACCGGCCATGGCGACGATCCGATGCTGAAGGTGGCGCTCGAGCTCGAGAAGATCGCGCTCAGCGACCCGTACTTCATCGACCGCAAGCTGTACCCGAACGTCGACTTCTATTCGGGCATCACGCTGAAGGCGATGGGCTTCCCGGTCTCGATGTTCACCGTGCTGTTCGCAGTCGCCCGCACCGTCGGCTGGATCAGCCAGTGGAGCGAGATGATCGAGGATCCGCAGCAGAAGATCGGCCGTCCGCGCCAGCTCTACACCGGCGTCACCCGCCGCGACTACGTCGCGATCAAGGATCGCAAGTAAGTCGGACGGAAATGTCCAACGGAACGGCGCCATCCCACGATGGCGCCGTTTTTGTTTGCGGACTACTTCTCGGGCATCATGGACGAATGGAGATGGTCGATCTTCCACGCACCGTCTTCATAGCGATAGATGAATGAGTAGCGCGCCTTGACGTCCGACTTGCTCCCGCTGGCCGGGTCCGTCAGCGACACGGTCCACGTCCCGACGCGGCTTGCCGTGCGGCAATCGATCTCGACCGTGGACGTATCGATGCGGCCGACCGGGCTGCTCTTGAGAAACTTCACGAAGTAGTCGTTGACCTCGTCCCGCGTCGTCCTCGGCGTGTTCGAGACGGTCGCGAGCAAGACAGGATGCTTCGTGAAAAGGGCGGTGACCTTTGCAGGATCCTTTGTCGCCCATGCGCCATTGAACGTCGCAAACAGCGCCTCGATCTGTCCCTCGTTCACGACAGGACAATTCTGGCCCTTGGCCTGCGCGCCGGTGGCGGCACCCGCAATCATGACAAGAGCAACGGACGCGAGCTTAACATTCCTTAACATAAACCTGCTGACTCCTCTGTTTCAGGCCAACAGCAGCTAGGAAGTTCCGGGCGGAACAAAAGAGCCGAAGGGCTAGACGAGTTGCGCATGCGTGATCTTGCCGCTCCCCTCTTGCAGCGATGACGCCCGCTCTCGTTTCGCCCGAGATATTGTAGGGTGAGCAGCGCAACGTGCCCGCCCGACAAATTTGGAGAATGCCGATGCTCAACGGAAGCTGCCTTTGCGGAGGCGTTGCCTACGAAGTCGACGCGGCCCCGGGCTCCATCGTCCACTGCCATTGCCGGACCTGCCGCAAAACGCACGGCTCGGCCTTCTCCACCGTCACCAACGTTCCGCGCGATCGTTTTCGCTGGACGAACGGCGAGGGGTTGCTGCGCGGCTTCGAATCCTCACCCGGCAAGACTCGCTATTTCTGTTCGCGTTGCGGCTCGCACATCGTGGCCTCGCGCGAAGGCCGAGACACGGTGCTGCTACGGATGGGCTGCTTGGACACCCCGATTGCGGAACGGCCCGGAGTCCACATCTGGCGATCGGACGCGTCCGACTGGTACGACCCGAAGGACGAATTGCCGGAATGGTCGGAAGGCACGCGGCCCAAGCCCGCATCCTGATCTTGTTGCCCCGCACAACAACAAGTCCACACATCACACCGACGAGCGCTTGACAGCGGAAACACTCCGCGCGCAAATTCTTACACTAAGTAAGAATGACGACAGGGATGGAAATGCCGGAGCAGCCGAGAAGTCGGCGGCAGACGCGCGCTGCCATTTTGACCCATCTGCTTCAGTCCGGCGGCTCGTTCCGGCCGCCGCTGGCAAAAGCCGTGCGCCTGTCCGAAGCGAGCCTGTCGCGCATCCTGTTCGACCTGAAAACCGAAGCCCTGATCGAGGAAGTGCGGCGCCCTGCCCCTTATGTCGGCGGCCCGACGGGCCTGGTGTCGCTCGACCGCACGGTGGCGCTTGGAGGTCTCGAGCTGACCGGCCAGTGGCTCAGCGTCGGCGTTGGCGGCCTGTCGGGCGAATTGCATTACACCGAGCGTGTGCCGCTGCCGAAGAAGCCGACCGTCGAATCCGTCGGCCGCGTGTTTCACGAAGCGCTGGTATTGCTGCGCGACTGGACGCGCCGGCGCCGCATCAGGCTCGCACAGGTCGGCGTCACCGTTCCGGGCCTCGGTCGGCTCAGCGAATTTGGCAATCCGATCATTCCCTGCGACGTCGGACGTATCGGCAACATGTTCGGCGAATTGTTCGCGGGCGTGCCGGTCACCTTCACCAATTCGGTGGTGGCGCACGCCACGTTTCATCGTTGCCGCACGGAAGATTATCCGTTCAGCGATGCGCATCTGTTCGTCTTCGTCGGCCAGGGCGTCGCCGGCGCCTGGCTGGATGATCCGATCGAGGACGACGCGCTCGATCCGGTCGAGCTCGGCCACATGGTCTTCGGCGCTGACGGCCCACGCTGCCGCTGCGGACATCACGGCTGCGTCGAAGCCTATACGTCGCTGCCGGCGCTGGCCGAGCTTCTGCGCGTCACCGAAGCGGAATTGGTCCGGCTCGGCAGTGAATGGGTGACCACGATGCCCCTCACGTCGCGGGTGCGGCAGGAACTGCGCCAGCGCCTGTTCAGGCTTGGCCTCGCCATCGGCAACACATTGAACGTCAAGCCATGCCGCGGCGTTGTCGTCAGCGGTTGGCCATCGCTGCTCGCCGAGGAGGAGCGAAGAGCCGTGATTGAGGGGATCGATGCCTGCTTGCTCGGCGGCCGGAAATTGGCGCAGGTGTCGCTCGCTTTCGTTCCGCCGTCGACCGGCAATGATCCACAGGCTGCATTGGCCTTCGCCGCGCTCTGCCTGGCGAGAAGCGGCGGCATGCCGGCCGCATCGACGGAGGCCGCCTGACATGACCTAAGCCGCGTGCGGCTCACGCACGCCAAGAAAGCGTCAAGAACAGCGCAAAACAGCGCAAAGAACTTCAAACCGGGAGGAACTTGCCATGCCGATCACAACAACAAGGCGTCGTCTGCTCGCTGGATCTGCTGCCACGCTCGCGCTGCCGGCCTTTGCCCGCGCACAAGGCGCGGTCAAGCCGCGCCTGACCGCAATCTCGCAATGGTCCGCAGGCAGCGACGGCGCTGCGATCACCGCGCTCGGCAAGAAGTTCGAGGAGAAAGGCGGCGTCTGGCAGCACTCGCCCGTGCCCGGCTTCACCACCGAAATGATGAACAAGCTGCGCGCGCAGATCATCGCCGGCGATCCGCCGGCCTGTTCGCAACTCAAGGGACCGGAGATTGCGGCGTGGTCGAAGATCGCTCCGACCGTTGACCTCGACGCCGTGGTCGCCGCTGCCGGCTACGAGAAGGTCGTCGCGCCGGACCTCGCCAAATTGCACAAGCCGGGCGGCAAGTGGATTGCCTTGCCGCTGCAGATCTACGCCACAAACATGCTGTTCCTCTCCAAGCGCGGAATGGACAAGGCCAAGGCTGACAAGGTCCCCGTCACCTGGGCTGACTTCAATGCGCTTGCCGAGAAGATGAAGACGGCCGGAATGGCCTATCCCATCGCCAACGGCGGCACCCGTCCCGATGACGGGCAAAAGTTCGAGGCATCGTTCGCCGGCATCAGCCCGACGGCATACCGCGCCGCGATCATGAATCTCGACAAGAAGGCGCTGGAAGGCCCGGAGATCAAGGCTGCCTTCGCACAGACACGCAAGATCTCCGAGTGGTGTGACCCCAATATCGGCGCCCAACCCTTTGCCACCAATGCGAAGCGTTTCATCGACGGCGACATGGGCATGTTGATCATGGGCGGCTGGGCGCAAGGCGTGTTGAAAAACGCCGGCTTCAAGCTCGACGACTTCATCATCACCCCCGGCCCCAGCGACAACAGCAAGCCGGTGTTCCTGTTGAATGCCGATGCCTTCATTTTCTGGCAGCGCAAGGAGGCCGATCTGCAGGCCGGCCAGATGCTGATGGCGCAGCTCGTGATGGATCCGGCGATCCAGACCATGTACTCGCAGATCACGGGATCGATCCCGGTGCGCACCGATGTCGATCTGTCCGGCGAAGGCTGGTCGGAGGGTCAACGGCGTACCGCGGCAGCTCTGAAAGACGCTGTTGCCAGCAATCAGGCCGTCCTGAGCGTTGCGCACAACATGGCGCAGGAAAACGGCCTCACCGCCGCAATGATCGACGTCATCACCGAATATGTGAAGAACAAGACGATCAAACCAGAAGAAGGCGTGTCCCGCCTCGCCGAGGCCGTCGAGAGCGCGCGTTGACCAACGCCGTCTCGAAAGCAGTGCAACCGGGCCGGTCGGCGACCTCTGAGATGGTGCGCCGGCTGCCCGAATTTCTGATGATCTGGGTGCCGCTGCTGTTATCAGCAGCGCACCTCATTTCGTTTTCGATCTGGACGATCTGGATTTCGTTCACGCCATCCACCCTCATTCCGGTCTCCGGCTGGGTGGGCCTGCGCAACTACACCGCGGTCCTGGCGTCACGAAACTGGCAGGTTGCCTTCGACAATCTGCTGCTGTTCGGCATCGCCTTCGTGGTTCTCAGCCTGTTCACCGGCCTCCTGCTTGCGATCCTGCTCGATCAGCGTATTCGCGCCGAGAACGTGCTGCGGTCCATTTTCCTCTACCCGCTGGCGGTCTCGTTCGTCGTTACCGGCACGGTCTGGAGCTGGTTGCTCAATCCCGGCATCGGGATCGAGAAGCTCGTCCATGACCTCGGCTGGAGCGCCTTCCATTTCGACTGGCTGGTCAACCGCGACATGGCGATCTGGACCATCGTCATCGCTGCGGTCTGGCAATCCTCCGGCTTCGCCATGGCCCTCTTCCTGGCCGGCCTTCGCTCGGTCGATGCCGACA
Organism: Bradyrhizobium sp. CCGUVB4N; assembly: GCF_024199945.1. Classification (GTDB taxonomy): domain Bacteria; phylum Pseudomonadota; class Alphaproteobacteria; order Rhizobiales; family Xanthobacteraceae; genus Bradyrhizobium. The sequence goes on from NZ_JANADP010000001.1 coordinate 5,305,294, forward strand.
TCATCAGGGCCGCGCAGATCGACGGCGCGGGGCCGATCCGAACTTATTGGCGCGTCATCCTGCCGACGCTCTGGCCGATCACCGTCACCGTGATCGTGATCCAGCTGCAATTTGCGATCTCGGCTTTCGACCTCGTCCGCGCATTGACCAACGGCGGCCCGGGAATTGCGACCCAGCTGCCGGCACTCGTCGTCTACGATCTGATGTTCCAGCGCAGCCAGCTAGGCCGCGGCGCCGCGGCGGCGGTTCTGATGTTGCTCATCCTTCTCGCGGTGCTGTTGCCTTATGCGGCATGGCGTTATGTCCAACGACGGCAGTCCACTCATGCGTGACCAAAGCTTCGCGCCGGGCCGCGCTCTGATCTATCTCGTGGTGTCGTTGCTCGCGGCCGCCTGGCTCGCGCCGCTGGTTGTCGTCATCCTCAACTCGCTGCGCACCAACGAGGAGATCGCGCAGGGCTCGATGATCGGTTGGCCGCAACATCTGGCCTGGAGCAATTACGCCATCGCCTGGAGCGGCTTCTGCGTCGCCGAGACCTGCAACGGCATCCGGCCGTATATGCTGAACTCCGCGCTCGTCACGATCCCCGCGACAATCCTCTCCACCCTGCTCGGCGCTGTCGCCGGTTACGCGGTGTCGCTCTGGCGTTTTCGCGGCGACAATTGGATCTACGGTATCGTCACGCTCGGCCTCTTCCTGCCGCAGCAGATGCGCCTGCTCCCCTGGACCATCGTGCTACGCGACATCGGTCTCATCAACTCGCTGACGGGCCTCGTGCTGATTCACACGATCCAGGGGCTCTCCTTCACCGTGCTGTTCTGCCGGAACTACTATGTCGCCATTCCGCATGAATTGATCCGTGCCGCGCGCATTGATGGCGCCGGTTTCTTTCGGATCTTCTGGCGCATCATTCTGCCGCTCTCGCCTCCGATCCTGATCGTCACCGTGATCTGGCAGTTCACCCATATCTGGAACGAGTTCCTCTACGGCGTGACATTCACGACCGGCCAGCAGCAGCCTGTCACGGCCGCTCTGATCGCATTGTCGGCCGCGGTCGCGGATATCCCGAAGCACGGCGTGCAGAGCGCGGCGGTGATCATCGCAGCGCTCCCCACTTTGTTGGTCTACCTCCTCGGCGGCAGGTATTTCGTACGCGGTCTCACTGCCGGGGCCGTGAAATGATGGATGGGTCATGGCAGCACTGAGCATTCGAGCCCTGTCGAAGCGCTACGCCAATCTTGAGGTGCTGCAAGGCATCAACCTCGACATCGAGAGCGGCGAATTCACGGTACTGGTCGGCCCCTCAGGCTGCGGCAAGTCCACGCTTCTCAACATCATCGCCGGACTCGATCGCGCCAGTGACGGCACGATCGAGATCGGCGGGCGCGTCGTCAACGACGTCCCGCCCAAGGACCGCGACATCGCCATGGTGTTCCAGTCCTACGCGCTCTATCCGTCGATGACGGTGCGCCAGAACATCACCTTCGGCATGGAGTGCCGGCACGTCGCCAAGGCGGAGCAGGAGAAGGCCCTGGCGAACGTGGCCAGGCTGCTTCAGATCGAGCCGCTGCTCGGCCGCAAACCGTCGCAACTGTCGGGCGGCCAGCGTCAACGCGTCGCGATGGGTCGCGCGCTGGTGCGCGATCCCCTGCTGTTCCTGTTCGACGAGCCGCTCTCCAACCTCGATGCCAAGCTGCGCGTCGAGATGCGCATGGAGATCAAGCGTCTGCACCAGCGCATCGGCGCCACCATCATCTACGTCACCCACGACCAGATCGAGGCGATGACCATGGCAACGCGCATTGCCGTGATGCATCGCGGCGTTGTGCAGCAATTCGCCGACCCCGACACGGTGTACCGCTATCCGGCCAATCTGTTCGTCGCCCGCTTCATGGGCTCGCCGCCGATGAACACGATGCCGGCCCGGCTCGAGGCAGACAGCAGCGGTCCTGTGGCGGTGATCGGCGCAGGCCGACCGGACGAGGTCCGTCTCCGCCTCCAGGACTACGACGCAGCGACCTCCTATGTCGGCCGCGAGGTGGTGATTGGAATCCGGCCGGAATGCATCGCCGAGGGCGATCGCGTGTTCTCTGGCGCCACGGGCGCGCCGGTCATCGTCACCGCGCCTGTCGAGCTGGTCGAGCCCACCGGCGCGGAGACCATTGTCCTGCTGCGGCTTGGCGGTGAGGCCGCGCAGGCGCGCATCTCGCCGGACATCCGCCCGACGCCGGGCGGGACCGCCTCTTTCGCCCTCGATACCCGCCGCATTTGCCTGTTCGACCCTGAGACGGAGCGACTGATCGCATGACCCAGACGACCTATGCCGACCTCGCCGATCGCGTGGTGGTGATCACCGGAGGCGCCAGCGGCATCGGTGCCGCCTTTACGCGCGCGTTCGCCGCTCAGGGCGCGCGCGTCGCCTTCCTCGACCTCGACACGCAGGCGGGCGAAGCGCTCGCGCAGGAGGTGGCCAAGACCTCCGGCACGGCACCGCTGTTCGTGCCCTGCGATCTCCTGGATATCGACGCCCTGCGCGCCGCGCTGGCGAAGGTGCAGGGGTCGCTTGGCAATGCCGCAGTCCTCCTCAACAATGCCGCGAACGATCAGCGCCAGGTGCTGGCTGATGTGACGCCGGCCCAGTTCGACTGGACGATCGGGGTCAATTTCAAGCACGTCTTCTTCGCTGCGCAAGCTGTGGTGCCGCAGATGCAGGCGCGCGGCGGCGGCTCGATCATCAACATGTCGTCGGTCGCCTGGATGCGCGGCGCGCCGGGGCTGCCGGTCTACGCCGCGGCCAAGGCGGCCATCGTCGGCTTCACCAATTCACTCGGCCGCAAGTTCGGCGCCGACCGCATCCGCGTCAACGCGATTGCGCCGGGCATGGTGATCACCGAGCGGCAGCGGAGGCTGTGGTATCCGGACGAGAAGGTCATCACCGAGATGCGCACGCGCCAGGCCATTCCCGATGCGGTAACGCCCGAAGACATCGCCGACATGGCGCTCTACCTCGCCTCCGACGCGAGCCGGCGCATCACGTGCCAGTGTTTCCGGGTGGATGGTGGGCTGGCGTAGATCGTCCGTCGGGCCATTCACATCGCCACGCACGAGATCAGCTCTCAAGCCTTTTTCTGGTCGAGCGAAGGATATCGTCGGATAGCTTGGGATCGCTCACGGCGCGAGCAAGCACGAGCGCCCCGACCAGCGAAGCAAGAGTGGCAAGCGCCTCCTCGTCGCGCTGGCGTCGCTTGATGCCGCCACCCAGCCGCTCGCCGAGCCAACCGGCCATTCCCCTCACTCCAGCAGTGAAACGCTCTCGCGCCCCGTGGCCTTGGCGCGGCATCTCGCAGCACAGAGCCGCAAACGGACATCCGGTCCCGGGCTCGTCGCGATGCGTGGCCGACAGATATTCAGAACCGTAGTCGCCAAGACTCCACTCCTCGCGCAGCTCCATGCCCTTGGTGACAATCGCATCGGCGACCGCTTCCTCGACAAGCCGCTCCTTGGAGCCGAACTGGCTGTAGAGGCTGCCGTGGGTCATCCCGGCCGCTTCAGCCAGCGCATCAACGCCGACACCGGACATGCCGCGCTCGCGCATAAGGCGCGACGCCGCCTTGAGAATTCGGTCGCGGTTTTCAGCCGCCTTCTCCTTGGAAACTCGCATGCGTCAGATCCTGAACCAGAGTGATCTTGACAAATATAATTACGATCGTCATCTTATTAAATGATTACGATCGTAATCAAAAAAATCATCCGACCGGATCCGCGTGGCCGAAGCCCTCGCCCGCGGCGGATTTGATCGCGCAACCCCGTCCGGGGCCGCCAGGAGAAGCAGATGGCTCAGTTTAGAGGGAAGATTGCTCTGGTGACCGGCGCCTCGTCGGGCATCGGCGAAGCCACCGCGGAGCGGCTCGCGAAGGCCGGCTACAAGGTCTACGGCACCAGCAGACGGGGAGCCCAGACAGGCCAGCGATCGTTCGAGATGCTGCCCCTCGATGTGACCAGCGATGAATCAGTGGAGGCTGCCGTAAGCGAAGTGGTGCGGCGCGATGGCCGCATCGATGTGCTCGTGAACAATGCCGGCTTCGGCGTCGCCCCCGCCGGCGCCGAAGAGAGCTCGATCGATCAGGCGCGGTCGATCTTCGAAACCAACTTTTTCGGGCTGGTCCGGATGACGCGCGCTGTCGTGCCGCACATGCGACGCCAGGGCAGCGGTCGCATCATCAACGTCGGATCTGTCCTCGGCTTCCTGCCGATGCCTTACGGCGCGCTCTATGCCGCGACCAAGCACGCGGTGGAGGGATATTCGGAATCGCTGGACCACGAGCTACGCACCCGGGGCATCCGGGTCTCGGTCATCGAGCCCGCGTACACGAAGACGCCATTCGACACGAACTTCATGGAGCCGGATGCCAAGCTCGATGAGTACCGCGAAGCTCGTGCGGGCGTGAACAGGAGGGTGAAGGAGCTGATGGCGACGGCCGAGCTTCCGGGCGTCGTGGCCGAAACCGTGCTCACGGCGGCCGACGCGGCAAACCCGAAGGTCCGCTACGCGGCCGGCAAGCTCGCCAAGCGGCTGCGCTTCCTTCGCAGATTTGCGCCTGCCGGCTTGGTAGATGCCGGGATTCGAAAGGACCTGGGGCTCGACGCCAGGCATGTCGTGGCCTCCCGCCCCGCCCGAGCTTTCTGACGGGATGAACGAGCCACCGCCCCATACAGCCGCTCCCACAAAATCTTCGAAACAGCATCACATGAAAGCACTTGTCTTAAAGCGCTACGGCAAACCCGACCAAGTCACCTTCGCTGACATTCCCCGGCCACAGCCTGGACCGGATGAGCTTCTCGTTCAGGTCCACGCGGCCGGCTTGAATCCTGTCGACAACATGATTGCGAAAGGACTGTTCAAGCCCGTCCTCCCGCTTCAGCTACCAGCCACGATGGGCAGCGATCTGTCTGGTGTCGTGGTGGAAGTCGGAAGCCGCGTGACCCGCTTCAAGCCGGGCGATGCCGTGTTCGCCAGTATCTTCGACCTGAGCGGCACCGGCGCACTCGCCGAACTCGCGCGTGTGCCCGAAAGCGCCGCCGCGCCCAAACCGGCAAATCTGGACTTCGTGCAAGCGGCCTCGATCCCGATGGTCGGCCTGACATCGTGGCAGGCCCTCAAGGAGCGAGCACAACTCAAGCCCGGCCAGAAGGTGTTCATCCCGGCAGGCGCCGGCGGCATCGGCACGTTCGCAATCCAGCTCGCGAAATATTTCGGGGCAAAAGTCGGGACGACAACGAGCACCGGGAACATCGACCTCGTGCGGAGCCTCGGGGCCGACGAGGTGGTCGATTACAAGACGCATCAATTTGAGGACGTGCTCCGAAACTACGACGCCGTACTGGGCACCGTCAGGGGCGATGCGATCGAAAAATCGCTTCGGATATTGAAGGCCGGGAGCACCGTCGTCTCGCTGGTCGGACCGCCGGACGCCGCATTCGCGCGCGCCCGGGGCATGAACTTTCTCATGGTGCTGGTGTTCGGGCTTCTCAGCCGCAAGATCATTCGCCTCGCCAGCAGACACGGCGTCGCCTATTCGTTCCTGTTCGTGCGTCCAGACGGCAGCCGGCTCGCGGAGATTGGCGGGCTTCTCGAAGCGGAAAGCATCCGGCCGGTGATCGACAAGGTTTTTCCGTTCGAACAGGCGAAGGACGCGCTTTCATATCTCGGCCAGGGACGAGCGAAGGGAAAGGTCGTCGTCCAGATGAGATAGTGGCGTCGGCGACTCTATCCCTGGCTCGCCTGCCGCCCCTTCCGCATCGTCGCGAGCACGATGTCGGCGGCGAGCACGCTCGGCGATTTATTGCCGGTCGACATGATGGTGTCGAGCTGCGCGAAGGCTTCGACCTGTTGCTTGCGCATCGGTGTCTCCGCCAGCACCTCGGACAATGCGGCTGCGAGCTTCTCCGGCGTGCAGTCTTCCTGCAAGAATTCGGGGATCACGTCCTTGCCGATCACGAGATTGGCGAGGATCACCGAAGAGACCTGGATCGCGCGGCGCAGGATGAAGGCCTCCATCGCGCCGACGCGATAGGCCGTCACCATCGGAATGCCCGACAGCGCGAGCTCCAGCGTCACCGTGCCGGATTTCGCCAGCGCCGCGCGCGCGATCCGGAATGCGGCGCGCCTCTCGGCTTCGCCGACGACGATCTGCGGCTTGACCGGCCAGGTCGCGACGCCCGCGCGGACCGTGGCTTCGAGATGCGGCATTGTCGGCAGCATCAATTCGAACGCGCGGCCCTCGGCCTGCAATCGCCCGAGCGCGGCGCCGAACAGGCCGAGATGATGCCGGATCTCGCTGCGGCGGCTGCCCGGCAGCACCAGCAACACCGGCGGCTCGCCGGCGCGTCGCTTTTGCTCGTCGGGGTTCGGACGCAGCGACGGCAATTGCTCGATCAGGGGATGGCCGACATAGCTGCAGGGCGGCCCTTTCAGCTTGCGGTACTCCTCCGGCTCGAACGGCAGCAAACCCAGCACGTGATCGACATAGCCGAGCATCGCGCGCGCACGGCCCGGCCGCCAGGCCCAGACCGAGGGCGAGACGTAGTCGATCACCGGGATCGCCGGATTCTTCGCGCGCACGCGGCGCGCAACACGATGGGTGAAATCGGGACTGTCGATGATGACCAGCGCGTCGGGCGCGGACTCGGTCACGGCATCCGCGGTCTCGCGGATCAATCGCAGGATCTTCGGCAGTTGCTGCATCACCGCGGCAAAGCCGACGATCGACAGCTCCTCGATGGGAAACAGCGTCTCGAGCCCCTCGCGTGCCATGGTGCGGCCGCCGACGCCCTCGAACTGCACGCCGTCGCCGAGGCGCTGGCGCAGCACCTTCATCAGCGCCGAGCCGAGCCGGTCGCCGGATTCCTCCGTCGCGATCAGGAAGATCTTCCGTTTGGGATTGCGGGTCTGCATCACGCGGGCAGACCGACGACGAAGAGATATTTGGCGTCGGCGAGCCCGATCATCGCCTGCGGCTCGGCGGCGATGGTGTTGCCGGCGATGACGGCGACACCGGCAAGGCCGGCCTTGGCGACGCCCTCGATCGTGCGCGCGCCGATCGTCGGCAGGTCGAAGCGAAGATCCTGGCCGCTCTTCGGCGCCTTCACCAGCACGCCACGCCCCGTGGCGGCACGGATACGGCCCTCCTCGCGCAGCCGCGCCACGCGCGCCAGCAGCGCATCAGTGCCCTCGATGTCCTCGACAGCCACCACATGGCCGTCGATCACCACGGCGGCCTGCCCGATGTCGAACGGACCGAGCGCGGTGAGCACCGCGCGTCCGCGTTCGATGTCGCCCTTGGCATTGTCGGCCGGCCAGGCGCGCGTGATGCAGCCCTCGGGCATCAGCAGGTCGGGCGCGACGTCCTTGATGCCGACCATGCGAAAGCCGCCTTGCTCGAGAATGCGCCCGACACTGGACAGCAGATGATCGTCGCCGCCGCGGAAGGCGCGGATGACGTTGCCGAGCAGCCGCAACGTCGTGAAGTCGAACCGGATCTCCGTGAGTGACGGCCGCACCAGGGTGCCGATGAAGATCAGGTCGCGGCAGCCTTCCTCGCGGAACAGCCGCATGGCGCGGCCGAGCTGACCGACCGAGATCCAGCGGTGGCGGAATTTTTCCGCCTGCGCCGGATCGCAGGCGCCTCGCAACGGAAACAGCACCGGCGTAATGCCGCGCGCCGCAAGCGACTCGGCCACTGCGAACGGCATCGCGCCACCGCCAGCGACGACACCGACCGGTGATAAAATCCCTGGAGCCGCCGATGTCATGTCCGCGGCCATCCCGGCGTCACTTCTCGATGGTGGGAAGACAGAGCGGACGCTTGCCCTTGCCGATGAAGCCGAGGATTTCGGCGATCGCCGGATCTTCGCTCTCGAGGGACCGCACCGCCTCCAGCCGCTCGGCGAACGTGCCGGAGCCATGGAAGAGTTTCTGGTAGAATGCACGCACGGTTGCGAGGCGCTGCCGGGTGAATTTGCGCCGCTTCATGCCGATGAGGTTGAGGCTCTCCAGCACCGCATATTGGCCGTTGGCGAGCCCGTACGGGATGATGTCGTCGCGCACGCCCGAGAGGCCGCCGACCATCACATAGGACCCGATGCGCGTGAACTGGTGCACCGCGGACAGCCCGCCGATATAGACGGCATCGCCGATCTCGCAATGGCCACCGAGCGTCGCCGAGGTCGCGAAGATCGCGTTGTTGCCGACCATGCAGTCGTGGCCGACATGGCTGTTGTTCATGAAGTAACCGTCGTTGCCGACGCGCGTCTTGCCGCCGCCCTTGACGGTGCCGACGTTCATGGTCGCACCTTCGCGGATGGTGCAGCCGGAACCGATGTCGAGCGTGGTCGGCTCGCCCTTGTAGCTGAGGTCCTGCGGCGCGCCGCCGAGCACCGCGAACGGCGAGATCACGCAATTGTCCCCGACCGAGGTATGGCCGATGACGGTGACCTGTCCGAGCAGCTTGCAATTGGCCCCGATCCGGGCGTTGCGACCAATGATGCAAAAGGGCCCGATCTCGGTGCCCTCGCCGATCACGGCGCCGTCTTCCACCCGTGCGGTGGGGTCGATCTTACTCATCAAGCGATCTTACTAATCAAGAAGGTCTGACTATGTGTTGAACTTGCTCGGCTTTCCGGTGGTTAGCGCGACTGCGCCCGATCTGTCCAGTGACGTATGATCTCGGCGTGTTTCAGAGAGCGGCTGAAGAAGCCACGCCACTGCATCAACGACCTCATCCAACACTTGAACGGGCGGCGCGCCCCAATCAGTCGGTCAACATGGCTCCGACATCGGCTTCGGCGACGACTTGACCATTGACCTTGGCATCGCCGTGAAACCACCACATCGCCTTGCGGCGGCCAACCGAGCGCATGTGATACTCGATGGTGTCGCCGGGCAGCACGGGCTTGCGGAATTTGCACTTGTCGATGGTGAGGAAATACACCGCGCGCGGCTTCTCGGTGCCCTCGACCGACTTGATGCCGATCACGCCGGCGGTCTGCGCCATCGCCTCGATCATCATCACGCCCGGATAGACCGGACGTTCGGGGAAATGGCCCTGGAAGGCCGGCTCGTTGAAGGTGACGTTCTTGATGCCGATGCCGCTGTAATCGGCCCGGATGTTGATCACCCGGTCGATCAGGAGCATCGGAAAGCGGTGCGGCAGCGTCTGGAGGATCGCATTGATATCCACCAGCTCGAATTTCACAGGTGATTCCGCCGTCATTCCCGTCCCTCGTCCTTCGGATCGGCCTTGCTGTCGCGTACCAGGCGCTCCACCGCGATGATTTCCTTGAACCATTGTTTGGTCGGCTTGGCAAAAAATCCACCCCAGCGACCATTCGGCGGGATGTCGTCCTTGACCCCGCTCATCGCGGTGACCTGGGCCCCATCACCGATCTTGAGGTGATTGTTGATGCCAACCTTTGCTCCCAGCGCCACGTTGTCGCCGATCGTCAGGCTGCCCGCGAGCCCGATCTGGGCCGCCAGCAGGCAGTTCCGGCCGATCGTCACATTGTGGCCGATCTGGACCTGATTGTCGATTTTGGTGCCCTCCCCGATCATGGTGTCCCGCAGGGAGCCGCGATCGATGGTGGTGCCGGCGCCGACTTCCACATTGTTCTGGATCAGCACGCGGCCGGTCTGGGGCACTTTCAGATGCCCTTCGGGGCCGAAGAAGATGAAGCCGTAGCCGTCCTGGCCGATCGAGCAGCCGGGGTGGATCAGCACGTTGTTGCCGATCAGTGCGCACTGGATTGCCGTGCGGGCGCCGACATTGCAGTCCCGCCCGATCTTGACGCCCGGACCAAGAACCACGCCGGCGCCGATCACGGTGCCGCTGCCGATCTCGACATCCGGACCGATAACGGTCAGCGGCTCGACGATGACATCGTCCTCCAGCCGCGCCGACGGGTCGATGATGGCCGATGGCGCAATGCCGTCATTGCCGAACCAGGACTGTGGGCGCAGCGCATCGCCATGCCATTCCCGGGCGATCCCGACAAAGGCACGGAACGGCTGCGCCACCCGCAGCACGGCCACGTGCGCGGGCACCTGGGCCTCGAAGCGCGGGCTCACCAGACAGGCGCCGGCCTTGGTCGCCTTGAGCTCATCGGCGTATTTGAGGTTGTCGAAGAACGCCAGATGCATCGGGCCGGCTTCGTCCAGCGAAGCAAGACCGGTGATAACATGACCGCCCCTGACAGGGTCGACCAGTTGCGCCTTGGTCAGCGCGGCGATGTCGGCCAGCGTCGAGGCCGGCGGCTTTTTGAAGAAGGTCGGCTGCGCCATTCCACCCCGTCGCGGTCCGGCTTCGGCATGAAGCGATCAGGCCGCATCATGCCTTATCTCATGGATTGAGCGTGATCTTTTTGGCGATCAACCCCCAGGGAATTCCCGGAAGGGAACTCCCAAGGGGGCCAGATCATCATGCCCTGTTGATCGAATTAGAACGAGGTGCCGCCGCCGAACCGGAATTCCTGCACGCGGTCATTCTTGCCCTTGGTGAGCGGCACTGCGTAGTCGAAGCGCAGCGGACCGAACGGCGAGGCCCAGATCAGACCGACACCGACCGACGACCGGACCACATTGCCATTGTCATACACCAGGCCGGTACAAGTTCCGGTCGTAGCCGGGTTGATGGTCGAAGGCGTGCAGTTCGAGTTCTTGGTCGTGGTCATTTCGTTGGTCAACGACCACGTCGTCGGGCCCTGATAGTCGAAGAGACCGCCGGCGTCGGCGTAGACAGCGCCCTTCAGACCCACTTCCTTCGGAAGGAACCAGAACGGCATCTGCAATTCCAGCGAAGCGCCCCAATATTTGGTGCCGCCAATTGCGTCCTGCGTACCATAGGGATTCAAGTCGCGCGGACCGATGCCGTTCGGCGCGAAGCCGCGGACGAGGTTCGGACCCATCTGGAAGTGATCCAGCATGCGCAGATCGCTGCTGCCGACCTTGTTCAGGACACCGCCCTGAAGATGGACCACACCGACGAGGTCCGACACCAGCGATTGGTAGTACTTCGCATCGGCCACGGTCTTCAGGTAGGAGACGTCGCCGCCGACGCCGGCGAAGTCCTGCCTGAAGTCGACGAGCAGGCCGTCGGTCGGGTTCTTGTTGTTGTCCAGCGTGTTGTAGGTCAGCGTGTAGCCAAGCGCCGAGGTCAGCGTCTTGCCGCCCGCAAGTTCCTTGCGGACCGGGAGCGACGCTTCACCATCACCGTAGCAGCCGAGGCCGTTGGTCGAGGTCAGATCAATGCCATTGACGGCAGCGAAGGCCGGGCTCGGGTTGAACGCCGACGAGCCGAGCACGTTGTTACAGTTCGCCAGGTTGGACGGCAGCGTGATTTCCTGCCGGTAGATCGAGTAGCGCAGCTGGAGCGACAGATCCTCGCGCAGCTGGAAGCCGAGCCGCGGGCTGAAGCCCAGCGTCTTGGTGCCGTAGGAGATGTAGCTGTTGGACAGCTGGGTGCGCTGATAGAGGTCGAGGCCCAGCGCGACCCGGTAGTCGAGCAGGTACGGCTCGACGAACGACAGCGAATAGCCGCGGGCGTACTGGCCGTAGGTGACCGACGCCTTGGCGAACAGGCCGCGGCCAAGCAGGTTGCGCTCGGAGACAGAGACTTCGGCCAGCGCACCGTCGGTCGTGGAGTAACCGCCGGAGACCGAGAAGTCGCCGGTCGACTTCTCTTCGAGATCGACGATCAGGACCACGCGATCGCTGGACGAGCCGGGCTCCGTCGTGATCTTCACGGTCTTGAAGTAGTCGAGGTTCTTCAGGCGGCGCTCGGCGCGATCGACCAGCGCACGGTTGTAGGCATCGCCCTCGGACAGGTCGAACTCGCGACGGATCACGTAGTCACGGGTACGGGTGTTTCCGCGGATGTTGATGCGCTCGATATAAGTGCGCGGGCCTTCGTCGACGTTGAACACGACGGCGACGGTGTGCGCATCGAAATTGCGGTCGCCGCCCGGACGCACCACTGCGAAGGCATAGCCGCGGCGCGACGCCTCGATCTGCATGTCCTCGACCGATTTCTCGACCGATTCCACGTTATAGAGCGAGCCGACATTGACGCGCGAGAAGCTGCGCAGCGTGCTCGGGTCGAAGTTCGGGATGCTGGTGCGGAAATCGACGGAGCCAACGCGGTATTGCTGGCCTTCCTCGATCTTGAAGGTGACGTTGAAGCCCTTCTTCTCCGGATCGTATTCCGTGAGCGCGGCAACGACCTGAACGTCGGCGAAGCCGTTCTTCAGGTAGAAGCGGCGAATCAGGTCACGGTCGGCCTCGACGCGGTCCGGATCGTAGATGTCACCGCTTGAGAGGAAGCTCAGCAGGTTCGATTCGTGGGTCTTGATGACGTCCCGGAGGCGGTAGGACGAGAACGCGTTGTTGCCGACGAACTCGATCGACTTGACGCCGGTCTTGGCACCTTCGTTGACCGTGAAGACGAGATCGACGCGGTTGTTCGGCTGCTCGATGATCTCCGGCGTGACGGTCACGTCATAACGGCCGGAGCGGCGATAGATTTCGGCGATTCGCAGCGTGTCCGACTGCACCATGGCGCGCGAGAACGTGCCGCGGGCCTTGGACTGGACTTCGGCGGTGAGCTGCTCGTCCTTGATCTTCTTGTTGCCTTCGAACGCGATGCGCCCGATCACCGGGTTTTCCACCACGGAAACGACGATCTGACCGCCTGCGCCGCGGTTGATCTTCACGTCCTGGAACAGGCCGGTTTCGATCAGCGCCTTGAGGCCGTCATCGATGGCGCCCTGATCGAGGCGGCCACCGGGGCCGGGCTTGAAATAGGAGCGGATCGTCTCCACCTCGACACGGCGATTCCCCTCGACGGAGATCGACTGCACGGTCTGAGCGAGCGCAGACGAAGACACAAAACCAGCCCCAACCGGGGCAAACACCGGCGCGCCGAACAAGATCAGGGTTGCGAGCAAGCCCCCCCGGAGTCGCAGTCCAAACTTCATGCGCAACGCGCCCTTATCAACGTACCAGACCCAACCCCAAAGCCGGTCTGGGAGATTCCCCAAGTTCTAGCCGCTTGTAGCCAATTTCACCGACGCCGCAAACGGCCGAGCGCGCCGCAATTTCAATTTCATTCCAAGACGTTGCTCAACAGCAACGCCACAAAAAAGCCCCTATCAGGAAGCCGCCATCCGCAGGATGTCGTTATAGGTCGCAAACACCATCAGCATCAGCACGAGACCCAGTCCGATTCGGAAGCCCATCTCCTGGGTGCGCTCGGACAGCGGACGGCCGCGCACGACTTCGGCTGCATAGAACATAAGGTGGCCGCCATCGAGCAGCGGGATCGGAAACAGGTTCAGAAGCCCGATCGAGACCGACAGCACGGCGCACAGATTGATCACAAACTGGAACCCGGCGCTCGCCGCCTGCCCCGACATCTTGGCGATGCCGAGAACGCCACTGACCTCGTTCGGATTGCCCTGGCCGACGAACAAGGAACCCAGGAACTTGAAGGTGCTGGTGATGATGAACCAGACCTGCTCCACCCCGATCTTGAGCGCCTCGCCGACACCGACCGGCGCGGTCGAGGCCTCACCGGCCTGAGACTTGTGCTCGACGCCGAGCACGCCGACCTTGTGGCTGTTGCCGAATGGATCCTTGCGCTCGAGCAGCGCCGGCGTCGCGGTCAGCGATACGATCGCGCCATCCCGCTTCACCTGGAACGCCAGCGCCGAACCGGCGTTCGTCGCGACGATCCGCTGCATGTCGGCAAAGCTCTCGATCGGCTTGCCGTCGATCTGCACGACGACGTCGCCGATCTTGAAGCCGGCAGTGGCCGCAGCACCGTCGGCGACGACGCCGTCGACGCGCGCGATCGTGCTCGGCTTGCCGTAATACAGGGCCATCCCCGCGAAAATCAGCGCGCCGAGAATGAAATTGGCAATCGGACCGGCCGCGACGATGGCGGCGCGCGGGCCGACCTTCTTGTGATGGAAGCTGCCGGCGCGCTCCTCGGCCGTCATGGCCGCGAGCGTCTCGGCCGACGGGGTCGAAGCCTCGCTTTCGTCGCCGAAGAACTTGACGTAGCCGCCGAGCGGGATCGCCGAGATCTTCCAGCGCGTGCCGTGGCGGTCGTTGAAACCAACCAGCTCAGGTCCGAAACCGAGCGAAAAGGTTAACACCCGAACGCCGGCCCAGCGCGCGACCAGGAAATGGCCGAGCTCGTGGAAGAACACGACGATGGTCAGGACAAACAGGAAGGGAACGACGTAGCCGAGGAGCCCATGGCTCAACGTATTGAAACTATGGGTAAAAAAGTCGATCATCGAATTCCCTCACCCAGCGCCGCTAGGCCCTGGCCCCGAACTACCTAGGATGCCTTTAAGGCAATTTGAGGCAATAGGGCGGCAGCTTTATTTCGAGAAACATGGTCAATGGATATTGCGTCGTCCGCCGAGGTCATGGGGCCCTGGTTCCCGCCCCGGATCCAGTCCTCCAGCGTCGCCTCGACCAGCCGGGCAATGGCGCCGAACCGGATCTTGCCGGCGATGAAGGCCGCGACCGCGACCTCGTTGGCCGCGTTGTAGACCGTGGTCGCCCCCTTCCCGTGCCGGAGCGAATCGAACGCCAGGCGAAGCCCGGGGAACCGCTCGAAATCCGGTGCCTCGAAGGTGAGCTGGCCGATCTTGGCCAGATCGAGCCTGGCCGCCGGTCCCTTGATGCGGTCGGGCCAGCCGAGGCAATGGGCAATCGGCGTGCGCATGTCCGGCGAGCCGAGCTGCGCCATCACCGAGCGGTCGGAGAACTCGACCATGCCGTGAATGATCGACTGCGGATGCACCAGCACGTCGATCTCGTCAGGCGCCAGCGCGAACAGATAGGACGCCTCGATCACCTCGAGCCCCTTGTTCATCATCGAGGCGGAATCGATCGTGATCTTCTGGCCCATGCTCCAGTTCGGATGCTTCAGGGCCTGTTCGAGCGTCGCCTGCTCGATGTCGGCCGGCTTCCAGGTGCGGAACGGACCGCCGGAGGCGGTGATGATGACGCGAACCAGCTCGTCGCGATTGCCCGATGCCAGCGCCTGGAACAGCGCGTTGTGCTCGGAATCGGCCGGCAAGATACAGGCGCCCGCTTTCGCCGCGCGCTGCATGAAGAAATCGCCGGCGCAAACCAGGCATTCCTTGTTGGCGAGCGCGACATGCGCGCCGCGATCGACCGCGGCCAAGGCCGGCTTCAGTCCCGCCGCGCCGCTCACCGCCGCCATCACCCAATCGGCCGGACGCGCGCCCGCCTCGATCACCGCGCTTTCGCCGGCGCCGCATTCGGTGCTCGTGCCGGCGAGTGCGGACTTGAGCTCGGCGAGCTTGGAGGCATCGGCGATCGCGACGAAGCGCGCGGAAAATTCCTTCGCAAGCTTCGCCAGCGCCTCGACATTGCTGTTCGCGGTCAGGGCCTCGACGCGATAGCGCTCGGGCGAGGCGCGCAGCAGATCCATCGTGCTGTCGCCGATCGAGCCGGTGGCACCGAGCACCGTGACGCTGCGGATGTCGGCCGCAGCCGGCTTGTTGTTACGCAAAGGGACTGCGCTCATATCCTCACCAAACCATAAGACCGCTTCCGGCGCTATGCACACCATGGCGGAGAAAGCCGATAATCCATGCCACCAGGATGGCGGCGACAAAGCCGTCCAGGCGGTCCAGAAGTCCGCCATGGCCGGGAATTAAGTGACTGGAATCCTTGACGCCAAAGCGCCTTTTCACCGCGGATTCGAACAGATCGCCCGCTTGCGAGACCACCGACAGGATGCCGCTAACGCACAGCAGTGGAACCGCTTTTCCGAGGCCGAATGCGGCAAAACCGGCCGCAACCGCAAGGCTCGCGGCAAAACCGCCGAACGCGCCGGCCCAGGTCTTCTTCGGGCTGACGCGCGGCCACAGCTTCGGTCCGCCGATGCCGCGGCCGGCGAAATAACCGCCGATATCGGTCGCCCACACCACGAGCAGCACGAACATCAGCGCGGAGAAGCCGTTGACCAGATCCTTCCGCACCAGGATCGAGGCGAGCAGCGCCGCCGCCGCATAGGCAAAGCCGGTCGCGGCCCAGACGAACTTGCCCCGGGCGATCAGCGTCACGATCGCACCGCCGACACAGCCGGTGACCACGGCGGTTTTCAGTCCACCGAAGGCAACGCTGGCTCCCATCATGGCGATGACGATCGTCCCTGCCCCGGTCAGCGCGGCCGAGCCGGCGCCCACCACCATCAGCCACTCCGCGAACAGTCCGATCGACACCAGGGTGACGAGCAGCGCCCACAGCCAGCCGCCGGCGTAAGCGACCGCAATGGTCAGCGGCGCCAGGACCAGCGCTGCGAGGACTCGCATCACGAAATTGCTCGGGGCAGGCTTCGCGCCCGCGGCTTCGGCGCCGGGTTCGCTCACGAGACGGTTTTCGCGACCAGGCCGCCGAAACGGCGCTCACGCCTGGCGAATTCGGCGATCGCGCCTTCGAGCGCCGCCTTGTCGAAATCGGGCCAGTGGACTGGCACGAACACGAGCTCGCTATAGGCGGCCTGCCACATCAGGAAGTTGGACAGGCGCTGCTCGCCGCTGGTGCGGATGATGAGGTCGGGATCGGGAATGTCGGGCGCGTCGAGATGAGCGCCGAGCGCATCGGCATCGATCGAGGCAGGATCGCGGCTGCCGTCTGCGACTTCGCGCGCGAGCTTCTGCGCCGCTTTCGCGATCTCCTGCCGCGAGCCGTAGTTGAAGGCGACGACGAGCGTGAGGCGCGTGTTGTCGCGCGTCAATTCCTCGGCCTCGTTGAGCAGCGAGCAGATGTCGCCCTCGAGCCCGTCGCGCTCGCCGATGATGCGAACCTTGACGCCGTCGCGATGCAGGCTCGCGAGGTCGTTGCGGATGAAACGCCGGAGCAGACCGAAGAGATCGCCGATCTCGCTCGCCGGGCGGGACCAGTTCTCCGAGGAGAACGAGAAGATGGTGAGATAGCGGATGCCGAGCTCGTGCGAGGCACGCACTACGCGGCGCAGCGCCTCGACACCGCGGCGATGCCCCTCCGCACGCGGCAGGCCGCGCGCAGCCGCCCAGCGCCCGTTGCCATCCATGATGATGGCGACATGCGCAGGCGCCTCGGACCGGTCTGGTCCTTCCGTTGCGGGCGCGGCGGCGTTGGACATGGAAAAGAAGCCTTAAACGGTGAGGATTTCTTTTTCCTTGGCGGCGAGCAGCTGGTCGATCTCGGTGATGGTGCCGTCGGTCGCCTTCTGGACCTCATCGGCGTGACGCTTCTGATCGTCCTCCGACATCTCGTGATTCTTCTCGAGCTTCTTCAGGACATCGAGACCGTCGCGACGGACGTGTCGCGCAGCCACCTTGGCGGCTTCGGCGTATTTGTGCGCGACCTTGACCAGTTCCTTGCGACGCTCCTCGTTCAGCTCGGGAATGCGCAGGCGCAGCACCTGGCCTTCGGTCGCGGGCGACAGGCCGAGATTTGAATCGACGATCGCCTTCTCGACCGGCTTCACCATCGTCTTGTCCCAGACCTGCACCGAGATCAGGCGCGGCTCGGGAACGCTGACGGTGGCGAGCTGATTGAGTGGCATGTGACTGCCATAAGCCTCGACCTGCACCGGATCGAGCATCGATGCCGACGCGCGACCCGTACGCAGGCCGCCAAGCTCGTGCTTGAGCGACGCCACCGCGCCCTGCATGCGGCGCTTCACTTCGTTGAGATCGAAATTACCCGTGGCCATCACGTTTCTCCTTCAATATCCCGGCGACCTCACCTCGCCGCCCTTCCCTCGGGCGCGCAGATGAGCCCTCAGCCGGCGACGATCGTCCCGTGGCCGGCGCCGCGTAGAATCGCGCCGATCGAACCGGGCTCCGCGATCGAAAATACGATGATAGGCAGCGACGTCTCGCGGGCAAGTGCGAAGGCGGTCGCATCCATCACCTTGTAGCCGCCCTCGATGGCCTGCGAATGCGTCAGCCGGTCGAATCGCGTGGCGGACGGGTCCTTCTTCGGATCGGCCGAGTACACGCCGTCGACATTGGTCGCCTTCAGCACCGCCTGGGCGCCGATCTCGGCGGCGCGCAGCACCGCCGTCGTGTCCGTGGTGAAGAACGGATTGCCGGTTCCGCCGCCAAGCAGCAGGATCCGGCCTTCGGCGAGGTATTTGTGCGCCGCCGCACGGGTGAACAGCTCGGACACCTCGGGCATGACGAACGCCGAGAGAGCCCTCGCCGGCGTGCCCTTGCGTTCGATCGTCGCTTCGAGCGCGAGGCAGTTCATCATGGTCGCAAGCATGCCCATGGTGTCGCCGGTCGGGCGCGACACGCCGCGGGAGGACACCTCGACGCCGCGAAAGATGTTGCCGCCGCCGATCACGACCGCAACCTCGGTGCCGAGCTGACGGGCGGCGATCAGATCGTCCGCAACCCGGTCCATTGTCGGCTGATCGATGCCAAAGCCTTGCTGTCCCGCGAGGTATTCGCCGGACAGCTTGATCACGACGCGACGATAGACCGGATCAGTCATGAGCACTTTCCTCGTCCGGGCGCCGCTTCCGGCGGCACGCCGGAAGGAACGTTCCGGCGCTTACTTCTTGCCGCTGGCCGCCGCGACCTCAGCCGCGAAGTCCGATTCCTGCTTCTCGATTCCCTCGCCGAGAGCATAGCGCACAAAGCCCGCGATCTTCACCGCGCCGCCGACCTTGCCTTCGGCTTCCTTCACCGCCTGCGCCACCGACTTGCCGGTGTCGTGGATGAAGGCCTGCTCGAGCAGGCAGACTTCCTTGTAGTAGGTCTTCAGACCGGACTCGACGATCTTCTCGATCACGTTCTCCGGCTTGCCCTGCTGGCGATATTTGTCGGCGAGCACGTCCTTTTCGCGCTTGACGACGGCCGGATCGAGACCGGACGGCTCGAGCGCGAGCGGGTTGGCGGCGGCGACATGCATCGCGATCTGGCGGCCGAGCGCTGCGAGCTCGTCGGCCTTGCCGGGCGATTCCAGCGCCACGATCACGCCCATCTTGCCGGCGCCGTCGACGACCGCGCCGTGGACGTAGCTCGACACCACGCCCTGGCTCACTTCGAGCGCAGCGGCACGACGCAGCGTCATGTTCTCGCCGATGGTGGCGATCGCGTCGTTGATCGCGGCTTCCACCGTGACGTCACCGACCTTGGCGGCCTTGATCTTCTCGACGTCGGCGCCGGCGTCGAAAGCGACCTGGGCGACCATCTTGACCAGGCCCTGGAACTGGCCGTTACGCGCGACGAAGTCGGTCTCGGAGTTGACCTCGACCACGACGCCCTTGGTGCCCTTGGTAAGCGCGCCGATGAGACCCTCGGCCGCGACGCGGCCCGACTTCTTGGCGGCCTTCGACAGGCCCTTCTTGCGCAGCCAATCCTGCGCCGCTTCCATGTTGCCGTCGTTCTCGGTCAGCGCGGCCTTGCAGTCCATCATGCCTGCGCCGGTGGACTCGCGCAGATCCTTGACCATCGCAGCAGTGATCGTTGCCATCGTTGAAAATCCTTCTTGCCTGCCGGTTCGCCGCGGCGCGGCTCCAATTGCCCCGCCGCGGTCCATCTCAGGAATTCGCGTCAACTGAATGAAAATGGTGGCCGGATCCTATCCGGCCAACCCATCGCTCTTTTTGACTATTCCGCTTCCGCGGTCAGCGCCTTGGCCTTGGCGACCCAAGCGTCCGCGCGGCTCGGCAGACCGACTTCTTCGCCGATCTTGTGCGCGGTGTCGTGATCGAGCTCGGCGAGCTGCCAGTAGTGGAAGATGCCGAGGTCGTTGAACTTCTTCTCGATCGCGCCCGACACGCCCGGGAGCTTCTTGAGGTCGTCGGCGGTGCCGCGCGGGCCGGCGAGGCCCTGGAAGCCGCCAGCAGCCGGCAGCTCTTCGGCGACCGGACGGGCCGAGGCACCGATGTCGATGCCGGAATCGCCCTGGGCGCGCGAGATGCCGTCGATCGCGGCACGCGCGATCAGGTCGCAATACAGCGAGATCGCGCGACCGGCGTCGTCATTGCCCGGCACCACGTAGGTGATGCCCTTCGGGTCGGAGTTGGTGTCGACGATCGCAGCGACCGGAATGTTGAGCCGCTGGGCTTCCTGGATCGCGATGTCTTCCTTGTTGGTGTCGATCACGAAGATCAGGTCGGGCAGACCGCCCATGTCCTTGATGCCGCCGAGCGAGCGATCGAGCTTGTCGCGCTCGCGCTGAAGCGTCAGGCGCTCCTTCTTGGTGTAGGAATTGGCTTCGCCGCCGGCGAGAACCTCATCGAGGTGACGCAGGCGCTTGATCGAGGCCGAGATCGTCTTCCAGTTGGTCAGCGTGCCGCCGAGCCAGCGCGAATTGACGAAATACTGCGCGCAGCGCTTGGCTGCGTCCGCAACACCGTCCTGCGCCTGGCGCTTGGTGCCGACGAACAGGATGCGGCCGCCCTTGGCAACCGTGTCGCTGACGGCCTGGAGGGCCGTGTGCAGCATCGGCACGGTCTGGGCGAGGTCGACGATGTGGATGTTGTTGCGGGCGCCGAAAATGAACGGAGCCATCTTCGGATTCCAGCGGTGAGACTGGTGACCAAAGTGCACGCCAGCTTCGAGCAGCTGACGCATAGTGAAATCGGGTAGTGCCATCGTTCTAATTCTCCGGTTGGTTCCTCCGGAAGCGTGTGAGCAAGACGGAGCGTTGTCGCCCCGGCTGCCACCGGACGGCCTTGTGAGCCATGCTTCCGTGTGAGATGCGGCGCTATATAGCGCCATTTCGGCCAGAAGCAAGGAAATAAGGGCCTTTCGGGGCTTCTACCGCCCGCGAAAGGCCCATTCCGGGATTTCCGCCCTGTCCGCTAGCACTTTGGCTGGTTCGGCGGGCATTTTTTCGGGGCCGGAGCCGCAGGCCGCGGCGGCGGTGCCGGCGGCCGCGGCGGGGCCGCAGCCACCCGGGGCGGCGGTGGCGGCGGCGCCGGACGGGCGACAGGCGGCGGCGCCGGCCGCGCGGCGGCAACGGGCGGCCGCGGTGGTGGTGGCGGCGCGGCGACCCTCGGCGGAGGCGCGGCCACCCGCGGCGGCGGAGACGTTGCCGGTCTTGCGACCGCCTGCGGATGCGGTGGTGGCGGCGGTGGCTGCCTTGTGACCTGCGCGGGCGTTGGTGTTATTGGCCGCTGCCCCTGCGGCTTGAGCGTCTCCCGCACACCGACCGGCGGCGACGGCTGCGTCGGATTGCCATTGGTCACGTTGGTGGTCACCGTTGGCTTGCCCGCAGGGCTCGTGGTTGGCGAGGTCACCGCCGGCTCATGCGCCAGCGATTTTGCATGCGGATCCGTCACGCCGGTCACGGGCGTCTGTGTCACGGACGGCTTGGCCGCGGCGTTGGCCGGAGCGGTCGTGTTGGTCGGCGCCGTTGCCGTATTGGGATGCATTTGCGGAGTGCCGCCGACCGGCGTCGTCGTGGTCGGAGCGCCCCCAACTTTCGGCGTTTGGACTCCCGGCTGCGCTCCGGTCCCGGACGATACGGGTGCCGTCTTCGTGTCGGGAAGCGGCAGCGCATGGCCCTGGAGCGGCGTTGACGTCGCCGCATTGTTCGGCGCGAGATTGGCCTTCGTCGGAACGATCGTTCCCGGCTTGGCCGTCGGGTTTTGGACGAAGGCCTGCTGGCTCGCGTTGAGCGGCTGGGTCGGGTTCTTCTGAAACGACAGTGCCTTGTCCTGAACGATCCTGGGGACATGGGTGACGGCGCCCGCGCTGGTCGTGCCCGCGGCAACGGATACGGCGGCCGTGACGTTACCGGCCGGCGGCGGCGGCACGGGCCGGTTGATCACGGTGTTGATGACCGTGGTGTTGTGGATGTTGTTGAAGATGATGTTGTTCGGCGGCGGCGCGACATAGACCGGCGGGCTGTAGAACGCCGGGATCGGCACGAACACCGGCTGCGGCAGCACGAACAGCCCGACGACGGCAAGCGGCGGTGCCAACACCACGAAATCCGGCGGCGGCGGCGGACAGAAATAGACCGGCGGCGGCGGCGGCGGCGCGAAGCCGAAATCGGGATCGCTGAAATACAGCACCGGACGGTCGACATAGACCACCTCCGCCGGCGGCGGTGGCGGCACGTCATAGTCCATCATCGCAAAGGTCGGCGGCGGCTCGAGCGGCGCGGTCAGGATCGCCAGGCGCCGACGCGCATCACCCGCATGCGGCCCGCTCGGATAGCGGCGCAGATACGACCAATAGGCGTCCGGCGTATCGGCGCGATAGGACCGCCGCCAGGTGATCGCCTCGCGGCGCGCCGCCACGATCGCCATCACGCGCTTGGCCATGGGATCACCGGGATAAGCGGCGAGAAATTCCTCATAGGCCGGCAGCGTGTCGCGCTCGAGTGCCGCCGCATAGGCGTCCTGCACACCGAGATCGCGGATCGGCTTGTTGCGGATGGCGGCGACCTGGTCGGGCGCGGCCTGCGGCGGCGGCGCGTCCGGGGCGCGCTCGAAGAAGGCGAACTGCGCGGTGATCTTCTGGTCGTCCCACGGAACTTGCGCGCCCTTGGAGGTCTCGTTGACGCGCAGGCGAACGCGGTCGAACACTTCCGGCAACGACAGCCCGCCGGTGCGGATCATCTCGGCGAGCGATTGCGCATAGATGCCGTATGGCCCCGGCTCTTCCGGCGCCACCGTGCCGGGCGCGGCGTTGAAGGCGATCAGCATGTTCGGATCGGGTTCGACCAGCGCCAGGCCGCTCGCGATCGGCTGCTGGCCGCCCTCGACGAAGGGCTGCGCGCGCGCCGCGTCGAGCACGACGATGTTGGCCTTGAGCGGGATCGCGGCGAGCTGGCGGGCATAGTCGCTGATGCGCAGTGCCTCGGTCGGAATGTCGGTGTCGCGCGCGATGTTGGAATCGACCGGGATGAAATAGTTCTCACCGGCGAGCTGCACGCCATAGCCGGACAGATAGATCATCGCGACGGTGCCGGGGCCGGAGGCCTGCGCCTTCTGGATGAAATCGCGCAAGCTCTTGCGCAGCGTGTCGCCGTCGAGGTCACGCGCGCCGACCACGTCGAAGCCTGCCGCCTGCAGCGTCTGCGCGATCAGGCCGGCATCGTTCGCGGCGGTTGCCAGCGGCGACTTCGAATAGGCGCCGTTGCCGACCACGAGCGCGATGCGCTTTTCCTGCTGCTGTGCAAATGCCGGCGGCGGCGCGCTCGCCGCAATGGCCACGATCGGAAGGAGAAGGCAGATAAAGATTCTGAGCGTCCCACGCATGGCCTGCCTGCCGTTTTTGTTGTTGAGGTGCCAACGCGTATGAAACGCGCTGCCAGCTGAATGGTACTTGAACGAAACACTTTGTCACGAAAGGCTCGGATTGAGGCGGCGGCATGACGCCCGCCGATCCCGGCATGTTGCGTCAGCTCCGCGTAAGCCTTGCGGCCAAAACCGAGCGAGGGGCCGGCCTATTCGTTCAGCCCTGCGCGATCAGATCGACCGTTCCCGTCGTCAGCCGGTAGATGCCACCGACGACCTTGAGCTTGCCCTGTTCCACCGCCGCGTTGAGGATCGGCGCGGCCGACTTCAGCTTGCCGACATTGTCGATCACGTTCTGCCGGATCGCCTTGTCGAGTACGTCCCCACCCTGCTGCATCGCAGCTTTCGCCGCCGGCGCGATCGCATCGACCAGCGAAGGAATGTGTCCCGGCGGCGATGTGTTGTCCTTGATCGCCTTCAGCGTCGCATCGACCGCGCCGCAGGCATCATGGCCGAGCACGAGGATCAGCGGCGTGTTGAGCACGGCGACCGCGTATTCCAGGCTGGCGATGGTTTCGGTGCCGGCAAAATTGCCGGCGACGCGGCAGACGAAGAGATCGCCGCGGCCGGTGTCGAAGGCATATTCCGGCGCGATGCGCGAGTCCGCGCAGCTCAGCACCGCCGCGAACGGATTCTGCCCGCCGGCCAGCGCCTCGCGCTCATGCTTGAAATCGTGGCGCCGCGCCACGCCCTCGACGTAGCGCGCATTGCCCTCCGTCAGCCGCTTCAGTGCCGCATCCGGCGACAGCACGTTCTGCGGTTTGGGCGGGGCCTTGTGCTCCTTGGCGAAGGCTTGGCTGACGAAGGCTTGGCTGGTGAAGGCTTGGCCGGCGACGGCGGTGCCCAGCGCAGCGACAGCGAGCTGCATCGCGGATCGGCGCGACGGCCCCGTGTGACTCAAGCGATCTTCGGAGCATTTCTCGCACATCGTTCGCTTCCTCGGCTGTTCCAGCGGGATCCGTGCAGACGCAATATTCTACATCCCGGCCGCAACGGCGTCACGAACTCTGAAGGCCCTGCCCCGCACCTACTGGGCCTCGGCCAGCTTCAGCTCGGCGATCGTCGTTCGCGCGGCGGTTTCGTCCAGCGCCATGAAATCCACGGGCCCCTGGTTCTTGTAGCCGGAGGTCATCGCGAGCGTCAGACCATAGCCCAACACCCCCGTACTCGCGTTTGCGATCACGGCATTCTTGCGCTCGCTCACGCGGGCGACAAAAAACAAGGTCTCGCCTGGGCGCGCGGAAAACTCGACATGCGTCACGCCGGGAAAGCCCGGCTCCTCCGCCACGAACCAATGCGGCCCTGCCGCCGGACGATCCGCATAGACATAAGTCCCGGTCTTCAGCCCCGAGAGCGGCGTGCCATCGAGCTTGAATCCCCAGCCCGCATCGGCAAGACCGCCAAAGCCTTTTTCACGAAACACCACGATGCGCGCCTGCCCCGCTTTCGGTGGCCCGATCTTCCGCAGCGTTTCCGAATAATCCAGCCCGCTTCTCGCAGTCGTCTCACAGCCGCACAGCATCGCCGCGGCCACGAGCAGCACCAGCCCACGCAATAGCATCACGCCCCCGAACTTCATTCCCCGAAAGGCATGCTAGCCGGAAACATCGCTTGGTTGCAATGGCAGGATCGGATCCACCAGACCGATCATACGGTCGCAGCAGCAAGGCTAGATCTGCTGCACGTCCACCACGCCGGCCACCGCCTTGATGGCGCCCGCGATCTGCGGCGAGACCTTGAAGCGGCCGGGCAGCTTCATCTCGACCTCGGTCTCGAGGTCGAGCATCATCACCAGCGAAACTTCACCGTCGCCGTTACCGCGCGGTGCGATGCCGGGACTGCCGACCTTTGGCGCGGCGCCGTTCGCGCCCGCAGCCTCCGGTCCGGCCAGGCGCTTGGCGATCGAATCCAGCGGCTTGGTGTCGCGCACGAAGATGCGCAGGCCCTTCTGCGTCTTGGCCGCGGCGTCGTCCAGCGGCTCGGCATGCAACACGCGGGCGCGGACATCCTCGCCCTGCAATTCGGCGCCGAGCTGCAGCAGCACGGCAGCGCCCGGCTCCAGCACGTCGCGATATTGCGCGAGGCCCTCGGAGAACAGCACGGCCTCGAAATGACCCGTGGGATCGGACAATCCCATGATGCCCATCTTGTTGCCGGTCTTAGTGCGCCGCTCCATGCGCGACACCACGGTGGCCGCGACCTTGCCGGCGGTCGCACCTGTCTTCACGGCGCGTGAAAATTCCGCCCAGCTTTGCACCCGCAGCCGCTTCAGCACCATGGCGTAATCGTCGAGCGGATGGCCCGACAGGAAGAAGCCGACGGCGTCGTATTCGCGACGGAGCTTTTCGGCCGGCAGCCAGGGCTCGATCTGCGGCAGCATGATGGTCGGCGCGTCCGCTGACATGCCGAACATGTCGTTCTGGCCGATGGTCTCGGCCTGATGCGCGCGCTGGCACGCCGCCAGGATCGAATCCGCACCGGCGAAGACCCGCGCCCTGTTCGGCTCCAGCGTGTCGAAGGCGCCGGCGGCGGCGAGACTTTCGATGATGCGCTTGTTGATCGCACGCGGATTGACCCGCGCGGCGAAGTCGGCGAGCGAGGTGAACAGACCGCGCTTGGTCCGCTCCTCGATGATCTGATCGATCGCCTGGATGCCGACGCCCTTCAGCGCGGCGAGCGCGTAGTAGATGACCTTGTCGCCGACCTCGAAGGTCGCGCCGGAGCGGTTGATATTCGGCGGCTCGACCTTGATGCCGAGGCGTTGCGCCTCGGAGCGGAATTCGGAGAGCTTGTCCGTGTTGTTGAGATCGAGCGTCATCGACGCCGCGATGAACTCCACCGGATAATGCGCCTTCATGTAGGCGGTGTGGTAGGACACCAGCGCGTAGGCCGCCGCGTGGCTCTTGTTGAAGCCGTAGTCGGCGAATTTCGCCAGCAGCTCAAAGATGGTCTCGGCCTGCCCCTTCGGCACGCCGTTCTTCACCGCGCCGGCGACGAAGATGTCGCGCTGCTTGTCCATCTCGGCGCGGATCTTCTTGCCCATGGCGCGGCGCAGCAGGTCGGCGTCGCCGAGCGAATAACCCGACATCACCTGCGCGATCTGCATCACCTGTTCCTGGTAGATGATGACGCCGAAGGTTTCTTTCAGGATCGGCTCGAGCACGGGATGCAGATATTCCGGCTCCTCGTCGCCGTGCTTGCGCGAGCAATAGGTCGGGATGTTCGCCATCGGGCCCGGGCGATACAGCGCGACCAGCGCGATGATGTCCTCGAAACGGTCAGGACGCATGTCGACCAGCGCGCGGCGCATGCCCTGGCTTTCAACCTGGAACACGCCGACCACCTCGCCGCGCGCCAGCATCTGATAGCTTTCGGCATCGTCGATCGGCAGCGTCGCGAGATCAACATGGATGTCGCGCGGCTTGAGCAGCTTGCACGCGACGTCCAGCACGGTCAGCGTCTTGAGGCCGAGGAAGTCGAACTTCACGAGGCCGGCCGGCTCGACCCATTTCATGTTGAACTGGGTCACCGGCATGTCCGACTTCGGATCGCGGTACATCGGCACGAGTTCGCTCAGGGGGCGATCGCCGATCACGATGCCGGCCGCGTGGGTCGAAGCGTGCCGCGTCAGGCCTTCGAGGCGCTGCGCAATGTCGAAGGCGCGCGCCACCACCGGGTCTTCGTCGCGGAACGCCTGGAGTTTCGGCTCGCTCTCGATCGCAGCCGCCAGCGTGACCGGCGCGGCCGGATTCTGCGGCACGAGCTTCGTGAGCTTGTCGACCTGGCCGTACGGCATCTGCAGCACGCGACCGACGTCGCGCAGCACGCCGCGTGCCTGCAGCGTACCGAAGGTGATGATCTGCGCGACCTGGTCGCGACCGTAGCGCTCCTGGACGTACCTGATCACCTCGCCGCGGCGATCCTGGCAGAAGTCGATGTCGAAGTCCGGCATCGAGACGCGCTCGGGATTGAGGAAGCGCTCGAACAGCAGGCCGAACTTGATCGGGTCGAGGTCGGTGATGGTCAGCGCCCACGCCACCAGCGAGCCCGCGCCGGAGCCGCGGCCCGGTCCGACCGGAATGCCCTGGCTCTTTGCCCATTTGATGAAGTCGGACACGATCAGGAAGTAGCCGGCGTACTTCATGCGCATGATGACGTCGAGCTCGAACGCCAGACGCTTGTTGTAGTCCTCCTCCGTCATGCCCTGCGACAGGCCGTGCACGCGCAGGCGATTGGCGAGCCCCTCCTCCGCTTGTCGCTTCAGCTCGGCCGCTTCGACCGAAGCCGCATCGGAGCTGCCGGCGGCACCGACGGTAAAGAACGGCAGGATCGGCTTGCGCGTCATCGGGCGGAACGAGCAGCGCTCGGCGATCTCCACTGTGGACGCCAGCGCTTCCGGAATGTCGGCGAACAGCACCGCCATCTCGGCGCGGGTCTTGAAGCGGTGATCGGGCGTGAGCTGCTCGCGCTCGGTCTCGGCGATCAGCCGGCCGCCGGCGATGCAGAGCAGCGCGTCGTGCGCCTCGTAGTCGTCGGTCGACGCGAAATACGGTTCGTTGGTCGCGACCAGCGGCAGGCCCTTCGCGTAGGCGATGTCGATCAGCCCGCTCTCGATTCGCCGTTCCTTGTCGATGTTGTGGCGCTGCAATTCGACATAGAGGCGGTCGCCGAACAGGCCGGCGAGACGCTCACAGCGCGTGGCCGCGATCTCGGCCTGCCCCGCCGCCAGCGCGAGCGAGATCGGCCCGTCCGGGCCGCCGGTCAGCGCGATCAGGCCCTCGGTCTCGCCGTCGAACCAGTCGAACTTGATGAACGGTGCGTGGCTGTCGGGTGATTCGAGGAACGCGCGCGAATTCAGCCGCATCAGGCTGCGGTAGCCGCGCTCCTGGGCGGCCAGCAGCACCACGCGCGAAGGCGGGAGCGCGTTGCGCGCGTTGGGATCCTGGTCGCCGAAATCGATCGCGAGCTCCAGGCCGACGATCGGCTGAATGCCGGACCCCGCCAGCTTGTCGGAGAATTCGAGCGCACCGAACAGATTGTCGGTGTCGGTCAGTGCCAGCGCCGGCTGATGATCCTTCTTCGCAAGCTCGGCGAGCTTGGCGATCTTGATCGAGCCCTTGAGCAGCGAATAGGCCGAGTGAACGTGAAGGTGGACAAATCCGGCGCTCGGCATGGTCGCGTAACGGCCTCTTGTGAGATGCGTTGGAGCGGTCGCCGGCAGTGGAGGCATCCCCTGCATCGCCCGGCCGACTCGCCTCACAATGGTGGGGGCTCGCCGCGCCAGAGTCCACGCCGCAGCCGCCGATCGGCCGCCTCATCCTGCTTTTCCCCAAGCGACCCGCTTGGCTGGAGCTGCGGGATCACAGCTGCGGGATGACTTGGGCCCAGATCGCGATCATCCCGACGAACAGCGCGATCGACGTCAGTGCAGCGGCTTCTTCCACGAAAATCCTGAACATGGCTTGCTCCATCACCAGAACGTATGAAGAACATTGTTCTCATTTTGTTCCGGGGAGTCAAGCCGACTCAGGTGCTTCAAATTGAAATGGTTAACTCGCTGAATTCGCACAACAAAAAAGCCC
The DNA here is from genome assembly GCF_024199945.1 of Bradyrhizobium sp. CCGUVB4N. GTDB lineage: Bacteria > Pseudomonadota > Alphaproteobacteria > Rhizobiales > Xanthobacteraceae > Bradyrhizobium. The sequence continues at coordinate 5,334,227 of NZ_JANADP010000001.1, forward strand.
CAGCGCAAGGCCGGGGCTTTCGATGATCGCCTCTCTCGAAGCGATCAGTCTCGGTACTTTGCTCAGTACTTCGCGATGATCGGGCCGCCGAACTTGTAGTTCAGGCGGACGAGACCCATGTCGACGTCCTGCTTGATGTGGTCGGTCTGGACGCCGGTGAAGGTGACATCCTTGCCCGACAGGAAGATGTGGTTGTACTCGACGCCAACCGACCAGTTCGGAGCGAAGCCGAACTCGAGGCCAGCACCGACAGTGCCGCCCCAACGGGTGTCGTTGACCGAAGCAAACGTCGCGCCGGCAGCACGCAGCTCGTTCTTGGTGCCAACCACAGCCGCACCGCCCTTCGCGTAGAGCAGGACGTTGTTCCAGGCGTAGCCGACCTGACCGGTGAGCAGACCGAACGAATCGATCTTCGAGCGATTGGTGAAGCCGGTCAGAGCGCTGAGATTATCGCCGGAGAAGTCAGCCCAGTTGCCCTGGCCTTCCAGACCGAACACCCACTGTGCCGACTGCCAGCGATAGCCGACCTGACCACCGACCGTGCCGCCCGTGGCGTTGTGGGAACCCTCGCCGCCAACCAGCGGAGCGGTCTGATTCCAGGTCGTGTGCGCGGAAGCGCCGCCGCCGTTGATACCGATGTAGAAGCCGCTCCAGTCATAGACGGTCGCGATCATCGCCGGCGCCTTGGTGTAGGGCCGCGCAGCGAGGTCAGCAGCCAGCGCCGGTGCAGTCGCGCTGATCGCGACGAGGCTCACAGCAGCGAGCAACATGTTCTTGTTCATATTAATCCCGTTCCAGTTTCGTCATTAGGCCCCCGGGCCATGGCGTCGTCATAACAGCGATCGTCGGAATTGCTGTAACCTCGACGCCACAGTTCACCTCAAAGGGCCGCGCTACATTAATGAAAGTTTAGCGAGGCGCGCGCGGAAACCCTTTGAAACAAGACTCTTCAGCAGTTCCAATGTCATTGACGCGACATGCACTGCGAACGCGCGAAACAACGTCGCGCGCACAATCCTGTGATCAGAACATTGATGAATGCGTGCTGCGTTTGCTTTCCGCATTGTCGCCACATTCTCACGCGCGATCGACACAAGCGCGTTCATGTTGGACGCGCGCGCAAGCGCAGAAAAAACGGGTGGCCGCTCGCCGCTCGTGGCGCGTCGATTGAGGAGCGCGTACGCCTCTCTTAGAGCCAGGGCGGAGCGCTCAACGACGGCGCGATATCGACGGCGCCCTCCTCGCCCCGCTGCGCCAGACCATCACAGAGCAACAGAGCGGCCTCATCCAGCTCGAGATGCGGTTCGCGCGCCGCACGCCACGTGTCCCATGGCGAGATTTCCTTCTTGGCGAGCGCGAGCAGATCGCGCGCCAGGTTGACGCGCGCGAAGAACAGGCCGGAGGTCGTGCCATGGCCGAGCTGCGCGGGATCGATCGCGCCGGCTCGGCATCGTTGCCACGCCTCGATACCGGTGATGAACGCCGTACGCGGAACATCGGTTGGTTCAAAATCGAATTGGAGGAGGTTGCGGTGCGGCTCGTCGAGCTCCGCATCGACCAGGACCCAGCGTTGTTCATCCCGCGCCCAATACTCGCACACCCAGTGATCGTGATAGGGATGCCCTGTAAAGTAACTGCCGAAGCCGCAGCGGACGCGGGCCGGCACGCCGTGTTGGCGAAGAACGGCGCATAAGATCAATGCGTAATCCCGGCACGTCGCCAGGGCTCTCGACTCGCCCGGTCGCGCGATCGTCAGCGGTCTCGGGTCGATCGCCAGAAGTTGATCCAGACGTTTGGACACAGGCAGCGTGGCACGGCTTTGACCGGAGAACGCGGCAGGGTCGAAGCCCTGCCTCTCGATCCATGCCTCATGGATCAGCAGTCCGTGCAGGATGCGACACAAGGCTGGAATATCCAGCGCGAGGCCGCCAATCAAATTGGCATAAGCGCCGGGATCGGTAAGCGCACTGTGGCCGGCGTAATAGTTGGAAGTCGCAGGTTCACGCATCACGGGCCTGTCGGCGGCAAATCCATGCGCGGGCTCGTCAATGGAAGGGATCGATCCGCGCTTGTGACACAATAAGCTCGCGGCCTCCCAACATGCCACTAAAAGTTGTGACCTATCCGATCATCCTGTAACGTCGGCACGTATCTTTCACTGCGTCTGGTCCCGTCAGTTCATGCTTGCCCGCATTTTGCTCCTCGTGGCCGTGCTCTCGCTCCCCGGCACATCGCGTGCAGAACCGACACCGGCCGAGATCGCGGGGTTTGCCTCCAGGCTGACGATCTACCTTGCCAAGGGACCCCAGGACGCGTGCGGGCCGGGCTGCGATCGCTGGATCGCGATCGAGGGCCAGGTCGACAATGACGCGGCATCCCGCGTTCGCCGCTTCCTCGCCGGCGTCAAGGACACGCAGCGTCCGATCTATCTCCATTCGCCGGGCGGCAATGTGGAGCAGTCCTATGTCATCGGGCGGCTGCTGCGCGCCCGCAAGGCGGTCGCACGGGTCGGCCAGACCATCGCGACGGCCTGTGCAGCGGGCACGCAGGTGGACGCCGCATGCCTGAAGACGAAGAACGCAGCCGGCGAAGTCGAGGCCGAGCTGACCACCTACCATGCGATGTGCAACTCGGCCTGCGGTTACCTCTTCCTCGGCGCGACGTCGCGCGAGGTGGCCCCTGACGCTGCGCTGGCGGTCCATAACTCCAGGCTCGTCTTTGCCATTCACGGCCATCCGTCCCCGGAAGTGATCGCCGAGTTCAGGCGGCGTCGAACGGCAAGCGGCGACCGCGACCGCACCGCCTATGTTGCCGCGATGGGGATCAGCCGTGAGCTCGATGATCTGATCCGGACCGTGAAGTTCGAAAACCTGCACATGCTGACGCGCGCCGAACTGTATCGGTTCGGGATCGACACGCGACCGCTTGCCGAGACGATGTGGCGGCTGGAGAAGGGAGCCCGGCCTTACATCAGCAAGTTCGCGACGCTGAAGAACGACAACGGCCCGCCGTTCCGAACGATGGAATGGCGCCTGTATTGCAACAACAAGAATCGCGTGCCGCTGATGTTCGCGGCCGAGATCGATGAGGCCGCGGTCGGCAAACGCACGATCATGATGGCGGCGGACGCGGCTCCCAACGAGGAAGCCGGAGGATTATCGGTGCGGGCCGGCAAATACGAAATGTGGAGCGGCTCGCTCGATTTCGGCACGTTCAGGGCGATCATGGCGTCCCGCTCCCTGCATGTCCGGGAGACCCTGCGGCAGCCGGACGAAACGGCGGACACGACCAAGTTCGACATCGACATGACGGGCCTGGCAGCGGCATGGACGCAGCTCGAGGCAAATTGCCCGCCGGCGACGGCCGCCCCGAAGAGCCCCTGGCCATCGGTGCCTCAATCAGGGCGCGGCAGCTAGGGTCGCAGGCGCGTCGATATCATCGACGGCCTGACGTGACGATCGCGGTCCTTTCGAGAGCGCGTCGCGCTCAGCCTGCGGCTGCGATCTTCGCGCGGAACGACTGCTGTCCCTCGACGATCTTGTCGATCAATGCATCGAGCGCCCAGAAGCGCTCGCGAATGTCGAAATCGACCGCCCGGCTCTCGATGCAGGAAAAGGTGCCGAGCCGCTGATGATAGAGCTTGGCCAGTTTCGGATAGCCCATCGGCTCCGCCATCGCGGCCAACGCGAGATAGACTGACAGCTCATTCGCCAGCGACGGATGTTTCTGGTGCTGCGTCAGCAGCCATTTGTAGAGGTCGGGGTGGAAGTTCGTGAACACACCGGTGAATCCGGGAGCTCCCGACTTCATCGCGTCGAAGGCGATCGCGGCATTGGCGTTGACGATCCGGAGCGGCGAGCCGTTCGTCAGCTTGACCCGGCGCTGCACGGTCGGAAGGTCACACGAAACGTCCTTGAGAATTGCGAAGCGGCCGCTGTCGGCGCAAAAGGCCAGCTCATCGTCGGAGAGAAGCCGGCGGAACGGTGCCGGGCATTCATAAAGACCGAGGGTCATGTCCCTGGGCAGCCTGTCGAGCAGCCAGGCCACATTGTCGGTGAAATTCGCCCCCGCCAGATCGAGGGACGCGAGACGGTTGGTCACCAGCACCAGTCCATCGACGCCCGTCTTCGCGATCGACGTCAGCTCGGTGAGCTGGTCTTCCCTGGATTCGCTGATATGGCCGGACGCGATGACGGGAAGCCGGCCGGCAGCCGTCCTGGCGACGAACCGCGCCAGCTCGACGCGTTCGTCCAGCGTCAGGAACTGCATCTCGCTCGACTGGGCGACCGCGAACAATGCGTCGGCACCGTTGGCGATATACCACTCGATCAGCCTTTCGAGGCCGGAATAGTCGATCGTCTTCGCCTCGGTGAATGGCGTCAGCATCACGGGAATGATGCCCTTGAGAGCGATGGTCACAGGCTAGCTCCAAAGAGTGGCGAGCATGGCAGCGGTTTCGCTGCCCGCTCGCGAGTATAGATCAATGGCAAGGGGGAGTCCGCAGCGGCAACACGCGCTGCTGCGGACGCCAGAGGTCATTCGCTGACGATCTTCTTGATGCGGTCGATCATCTCGTCGACGGCCTGTTCCGGCGGCACCTTGTCGAGCACCACACGGATCGTGGCTTTCGCCCAGACGTTCTCGTTGTTAACCGTGGTGAACTTATAGTTCCGCGTCATCTCGTAGCCGCCGACGCCGGCTGCGAACTGGTCGCGCAGGATCTTGCGGTGCTCGTCGCCGTTCCAGAACGCCGACTTCACGGCGGCGGTCTTCACCGGGAACCAGCGGCCCAGCGCGCCTTCGACGTACGGCTGGAGGTTTTCGTCCTGAAGCAGGAACTGCACGAACTCCTTGGCGCGCGCCTTGTTCTTCGCCTGCTGGAAGATCACGCCGACCACGACCGAACTGCGGGTGTGCATCGGCGTACCGTCCGGCTTGCTCGGCCAGGGCAGCGTCCGGATGCGCTCTTCGTAGTTCTTCTTGGCCTCGTCCCGCTGCTCGGCGGTCAGGGTCTGGTTGGTCGAGTCATCCAGCCACTTGCCGGGGATCGAGATGGTCGGGTTGAAGGTCATCACCGTCGTCTTGTTGTGGAAGGCGACGTTGTTGTCGGCATCCTTCCAGCTCGTCGCGGAGGACGGGACGCAGCCCTTCTTGTAGATATCGGTGTAGTCCCTCAGCGCGGCAACGAGACCGGCCTTCATCTTGGGATCGTCGAGCAGCAGCTTGCCGCTGTCGTCGACCATGACGACGTTGTAGGCCTCGGCGAAGGTCAGAAAGCCGATCAGGCTGTCGCTGCTGTCCACGCCCATCGGCAGACCGATGCCGTAGACGCGCTTGCCGCTCGCCTTGCGGACCGCTGGCTGCGCCTTGTCGCACCAGAATGACCAGAAGCCTTTCCAGTCCTTCGGGATGTCGCTTTCCTTGAGACCGCCCTCCTCGAGCATGTCTTTCCAGTAGTGCAGATGCAGCGTCGCCTGCTTGACCGGGAAGGCGTAGTAGCCCTTGCTCTTGGTCTGCTCGTTCTGGAGCATCACCGTCTCGAGTGCGGTCTTGTCGAACTGGTCCTTGAGCGGCGTCAGCACGGAGCTGAGGTCTTCGAGCTTGCCTTCGGCCGCCCATTTACCGACGCTCTGGAAGTTGAAAGTGTCGGCATAGGCGACATCCGGCACCGTACCGGAATCGAGCGCAGCGACGGTCTTCGGAATGATGTCCTGCGTCGCATATTGCGACAGCTCGACCTTCACGCCGGTCTTGGCTTCGAATTTGTGGATCGCCTGCAGCAGCGCGTCCTCTTCGGCCGAGTAGAAGCCCTTGTTCCACCAGACCACGAGCTTCTCTTTGGCGTGGGCCGCCGGCGACGCCGCGAAGGAGCTAAGCAGAAGCGTCACTGCGACCGCGCAGCCGTTCAATGTTTTCGACAGACCAACCCGCATTCCCGCATGTCCTCCCGTGGCGCTTCCCTGCGAAACGCTCGTTACGCTTATGGCAATGAGCCGCGGCTTCTGTAAGCGCTTACATAAGTGGTGTCAATTTTGACGGAAGAGCCGTTTTCCCCTGTCTTTCAATAAGATACTTCGGCTTTAGCTTCGTGCAGACCAGCCATCTCGCGAGCCTACCAGCGGGGCACCCTTCCCCGGCCGGATATCACGCGCGATCTTCGGACCAGCGGCCGGAGCTGTCCCTCACCTGCAGCACGGGAGCGACCTCTTCGGACTGCGGGCCAGCCTGGCGGCCGGCAACGACTGCGAGAAGCTGATTGGCGGCCAACGTGCCGATGGCCTGGTTGTCGACCTTCATGGTGGTCAGGCGTGGGGCGAAACGCGACGAGATCGCGAGATCGTCGAACCCGGTGATCGAGAAATCCCTGGGCGCTGTCAGGCCAAGCGTGTTGGCGGCCATCAATGCGCCGAGCGCGATGTTGTCGTTGCCGCAAACGATCGCCGTCGGTCGCGCCTCTCCTTGCCGTGTCATCAAGTGCGAAAAACTCTCGGCGCCGAATTCCAGCGTCGACGGACCGATCAGCAGATTGTCGTCCGACAGTTGCAGACCCGCAGCCGCCAGCGCGTCCCTCACGCCGGCAAGCCTCGCAGTGACACGATCGTTGTTCGCCACCGGCTGGAAGATGCCGGCGAAGCGGCGATGGCCGAGCGAGAGCAGATGATCCGTAATCCGGGTGAAGGCGGCGCGATTGTCGAACCCGATGCAGGGGTGCTCGGACAGCTTGCTGTAGGAGTATGTGACGACATAGGGAATGTCGCGCGCCTTCAGCGCCGCGAACAGCTCCGCGGGATGGTTCTCGCCGACGAGCGCAATCGCCTCCACGCCCCGGGCGAGCATGGCCTCCGCCTGCCGCAAGCCTTCGAGCGGGTCATAATTGGAGCAGCCCAGAAACAGCGTGAAGCCGGCATTGCTGAAGACGGCCTGCATCCCGCCGATCTGACGCGCGAAGATCTCGTTGTCCAGCGTCGGAATGATCGCGCCCATGATGTGCGTCCGGCTCGACGCCAGCGCCCTGCCCGCCGCATTGGGAATCCAGTTGAGCGCGCGCGCCGCCTCCCTCACGCGCTCCCGGATCGCCTCGGAGACCTTGTCCGGCTCGTTGAACACCCGCGACACGGTGGCCGTCGATACATTCGCGGCACTTGCGACCGCCTCGAGCTTGACCCGGCCGCTTCCCTCGCGCGTTCGTTTCGTGCCCGTCACTGTCCAAGCCCACCCCGGTGTATCCGATGACGAACCTACTCCGAAACCTCATCGTTTCGCAAAGCGGTTCACCCGACCCTACACCGGCGTATAAATCACGAGCTTCAGCGCGGGATCGTCGTTGGCCTGAAAGCTGGTGTGCTCGAAATGCAGCACGCCCTTGGTGGGATGGGTCATGGTCTTGCGGCCCGACAGGGTGCCGTGCACCTCATGCGCGCCCCACCATTTGACGAATTCGGGACTGCCTTCGCGGAGCCGCGTCAGCAATTCCGCAAAGGCGGGATCGCCGGCCCAGACGTCATGGGTGGCACGAAACATCGCCACCATGCGCTTGGCGACATCGGCCCAGCCCGCGCCATAGGATTTTCGCGTCTTCTTGTTGGTCATCATCTGGAGCAGCGTGTTGCGATCCTCTTCCGGCAGCCGGCCGAACGCGAAGATCTCCTCGGCGGCCGCGTTCCACGCCAGCACATCCCAGCGCCGCCCCGTGATGTAGGCCGGGTGCGGCAGGCTCTCGACCAGGCGCAGGATCGGCGGCGGCACCACCTCGCGAGTGAAGGGACGCCTGTCGCCATCGCGCGCGAGGTCCTTGAGATGCGCATGCTCGGTCTTGCTCAGACGCAGCGCGCGCGCCAGTGCATCGACCGTGGTGACCGACGGGCTGACGGTGCGCCCCTGCTCCAGACGGATGTACCAGTCGACACCAATGCCGGCGAGCTGGGCCACCTCCTCGCGGCGCAGCCCCGCGGTGCGCCGCCGCTGGCCCGTGGGAAGACCCACCGACTTCGGCGACAGCTTTTCGCGGCGGGAGCGGAGGAAATCGCCGAATTCGACGCGGCGTGGGTCGGCCATGAATGTGTCCCCGCGGATGGAGGGCTTATCGAGTACTAGGATAATACCAGGCCTTCCCGGCGCGCGACAAGCGGTCCATATGCCCATCACCCCACAATGAGGTGACCACATGAAAGCTGCCGTGCTCAAATCCTTCGGATCCCCGCTCGCGATCGAGAACGTGCCCGACCCGGTGCTCGGCACCGGCGAGGTGATCGTCGATATCGTGTCCACCCGCGTGTTGTCCTATACGAACGAGGTGTTGAGCGGCGAGCGCAAATACGCCCTCGACCTGCCGGTGGTCCCAGGCGCCGGCGGCGTCGGCCGCGTGCGCGCGTTCGGACCGGACGCGACCAAGCTTGCCGTCGGCGACTGGGTGCTGTGCGATCCAACCGTGCGCTCGCGCGACGACGCAATTGCGCCCGACATCACGCTGCAGGGCGTGAGCGCGCGCGGCGACGGCGGCATGCGGCTGCAGAAATATTTTCGCCACGGCTCCTTTGCCGAGCAGATGCGGCTGCCGACTGAGAACGTGAAGCGGCTCGGCCGGGTCACGGACGCCGAAGCCGCACAATGGTGCGCGCTCAGCACCATGCTCGTGCCTTATGGCGGCTTCCTGGCCGCAAAACTCCAACCCGGCGAGACCGTGCTGGTGAGCGGCGCGACCGGCAATTTCGGTAGCGCCGCGGTGGCGGTGGCGCTGGCGATGGGCGCGGCCTGGGTCGTGGCGCCGGGGCGCAACGAGAAAATGCTCGCCGAGCTCGTGCGTCGCTACGGCGAGCGCGTCAAGCCGGTGAAGCTTTCGGGCAATGAGGCCGACGATCGCGAGAGCATGAAGCGCGCAGCACCCGGCCCGATCGATTGCGTGTTCGACATCATGCCCCCTTCGGTCTCGACGAATGTGGTGCGCGCCGCGATCATGACGGTGCGCCCCTACGGGCGCGTGGTGCTGATGGGCGGCGTCAACATGCTGGGCGGCCCGGGCCTGGAGCTGCCCTACAACTGGATCATGCGTGAATGCATCACCATCCACGGGGTCTGGATGTATCCGCCGGATGCAGCCATCCGCCTCATCGCGATGGTCCGCGCGGGGCTCCTGCGCCTCGATCAGTACGAGACGAAGGCCTTCGACCTCGACCACGCCAACGAGGCCGTCGCCTATGCCGCCGCCAACGCCGGCCCGTTCAACATGACGGTGATAAGGCCGTAATCGGCCTGCCCGCTGCGGCGATGCGCCGCCGCGGCGGGCGAGCCAGAACCAGGCTGGAGAATTGATCCCGTCGGGACTCTCGAGACCCGCTCTGCATGGCTGCGCTCTCTGGCGCGCTTCTAGCATCGTTTCGCATCATCAAGCGACAGAAAGCGAAATTGGCTTGGAGGTCGCGAAAGACGATCTACGAAGACAAATCATGCAAGCAAGGCCGACACTATGAAGCCGACGACAGAAGGGGCAACGCGCGCATCGATCGGGATTGTCGCCGGTTCGGGCCCAGAGGCCGGAATCGATCTTTGGAGCAAGGTTCTTGCCCGCAACCAGACGCTTTTTGGCGGCGATTTCCGCGGAGACCTCGACGCCCCGCGCGTGGTGGTCTTGTCGGAGCCCACGCTGGGCCTGTCGATGGACCTCGAAGAAAACGAAGAAATCGTCTGGCACAGCCTGAAGCAGACGATTGCCGCGATAGCGGTCCAGGCGGATGCCTATACCATCGCCTGCAATACACTCAACTTGTTCGCACCGCGCATCCTTTCGCTCGGTCTGCCGGGAGAGTTCGTGTCATTCCAATCCGCGCTCTCCGCCTGGGTCGCACGCCACCGCGTCGAGCGCATAGCCCTTCTGGGTGCGGCCCCGGTCACGAGCCTTGGACCGTGGTCTGCCTACCAGTCGCTCCAGGACATCGTCGCGGTCGAGACCCCGTCCAACGCCGCGGAGCTGCACAATCTCATTCTCGACGTGAAACGTCTCGGAAGTCGCGATCCCTCGCTGCGGCCGCGCCTCCAGACCCTCGTCGAGGGGCTGAAATCGGATCATGTCATTCTTGCCTGCACCGAACTGCCGCTGATCTCGGATATCGAAACCGGCAAGAAACTCATCGACGTCACCGATCTTGTCGCGCGCGAGCTGGTTGACCGTTCGCTTGCGGGAAGGCGCGGCGTGCCTCGACCGGGAAGTGCCGTCGCAGGCTTCCAGGCATGATGTCGGGCGTACCCAGCAGCACAGGCGGCTCGGCATCGACGAAGTTGGACCAAGATCGCCCAGCCGGGCTCTCGGACAAACGAAGCCCCCAAATCCTGCTCATTCACACGGGCGGAACGATTGCCATGCGCGGATCCGCCGACGGACTCGCGCCCGCCGCCGGCGTCTTGGAGGACGCCGCCGCCGCGCTTGGACCGCCTGGGGCGCGCTTATCGATCTGCTCGTTCGACCCCCTTGTCGATAGCGCCGACATTGGCCACGAGCACTGGAACCGGATTATCTCACATCTCGAAGACTGGTCGGGCGACGGCGCTGTCGTCACGCATGGCACGGACACGATGAGCTTCACGGGAGCTGCACTCAGTCAGTCTCTGGCGGGTGCACCCTTTCCGATTATTCTGAGCGGTGCGATGCGCCCGCTCGGCACGGGCGGGGACGCTGAATCGAATCTCGAGCTCGCATTGCAATCTGCCCTCACCGCGCCTCCCGGTGTCTGGCTTGCCTTCGCCGGGCGCACGGTCGCTGCGACCGGACTGGTCAAGCGCCATTCCAGCGCACCAGACTCCTTTCGCGCCGTCACACCGCCGATCGGCGCTGCGCAGTTTCGCCCTCGACGTTTCGGCGATGTTCGCGTGGCGATCCTGACGATCTCACCCGGCATGCCCGCCGGCATGGTCTCGGCGGCGCTCGCGGAGCTCGACGGCGCTGTCCTGCGGCTGTTCGGACCGGGTACGATCGTCAGCAATGCCGCTCTCCTTGACGCTCTCGATGCTGCACTTCGAAGAGGGTGTCGGTTGCGCGCAGTCAGCCAGTGCGAGCAAGGCGGCCTCGCACCCGGCGCCTATGCGGCTGGCGCGCCGCTCTGGCGTCTTGGCGTGGAAAATGGCGATGCAGAAACGGCCGAGGCAGCGCTCGTCCGGCTTTGGCTGGAGTTGTCGGAGGCGCGGCCTGAACAATAGTGACGGGCGGCAAACGCCTTCAAGTCGCAATTGGCGCCGGCGTCGCGAGCCGCGCCAGCTACGTCATGCATCGACCGGGTAAAACAGCGGTGCACTCGGCTGCATGGTGTTGTCGATCATGTCCCGTATCGAACGCGGGATCGTCGGCGCATCGGGCGCAAACAGCCCGCAATTCGTCAGCGCGGGCCGGACTTCGATCTCCGCGCCCAACCATTCGAACACCACGCGGGAGCAGGCAATTCTGCGCTGGCTTCCGGACGACACCCCCATGATCAGCCCGGTCAACCGGGCGATCTTGTTGCGTCGCGAAGGAAACAGGATGGTCTGCGTGACCTCGTTGCCGGTCAGGGTCTCGTAATCGACCAGAAATATTCGATCCTCGAGAAACAAGGCGGCGCCGGAATATCGGCACTTGTAGGCCGCGCCCCTCCGCTCCGGATCGGAGAAATGTTCGATACGCCGATAGTAGACCTGGTTTTGGTGCGTAAACAGGTGCGTGAGCCCGCGCAGGACCATTCCCGGCGAGCTCATCGAATAATAGTAGACGTGATAGTAGCCGACATAACCGCGTAGCGCCGGAAGCGATGCCGCGCGCAGCCGGTCGATGCCATCCGCATAGGGTGGACGCGGCTTCGACGTCCGTCGCTTGAGCGCTATGATGCGCGCAAACTGCGCCGGTGCGAGATGGAATTCCGACGCCTCAACTCCAAAATAATCGCACAAGCGATTGAGGATGTTAGGCGACGGACGCGCCGCCGCGCGCAGATAACGGTTGAACTGCGTGCGGTTGATGTCGAGGCGACGACAGACCTCCGAAACGGACGGCGCGTAGCTACAGGCCAGACGAAGATTCTCCGCAAAGGATCGCTGCATCTCGCTGGCGGAGTCCTCCGCCGATTTCGTAATGACTTTCGCCTGGACCATTCGCCCCTGACGCTATTTGATGCTCCAGAAGCATATTATGGAAACGCCGCCGAGGCGCAAGCGGAGGCCCCATAATCCGTGATCCCCCGGGCGTCATCACGCCGATCTGGATGCCCGACCGACGGAGATGACCCTGGCAACAGAGCAGCGGCCGCCGAACCGGCACTGTTCCTGAACGCGGCGCACAACCGAAATGTCCTTTTTTTAAGCTGCAAATGCCGCTCTGATCGGCAGGACAATCGGACGTCCTCGACCGTTGGCAATCACTCGCCGCGCCACATCCCGCGCTAGCCCGCCCTGCTCGTCCAGCCGCGGGCCAGACCGAGCCTCCGCCGCCCCACCCTCGGAATCCCGAGCCGATGGACAAGGCCTTTAGCCCTGACCATCCATCTCTGGTGCTATCTGATGCTGCGTGAGCATAAGCAAACGTCATGATGACGCAAGCCGCCAAATAGCCAGCGTAAATCCCCCAATCGATGATCCCTTCCCAGGCGTGTTTGTTCCGATCTGGGTGAGCCGATCGGGCGCTCTCGAGAAGGGGGAAGTCACCATGACATTGATGAAGACTCTGGCTGCGGCCACCACCGGCCTGATGCTGCTTTCCTGCGCAGCGACCGCTCAAGACAAAGGTGCAATCAAGATCGTCACGCAGTCGCCTCTCTCGGGACAGCAATCTGTCGCCGGCGAAGGCATCATGCTTGGCGCCCAGCTGGCCGTCGCCCAGTTCGCCAAGCAACTGACCGACATGGGCTTCCAGCTCTCGCTGCAGCCGGAGGACGATCAGGCCACGCCGAACGTCGGCGTTGCCAACGCCAACCGGATCCTCAACGACCCCGCCGTGCTCGGCGTGGTCGGCCACTACAATTCCGGCGTGGCGATTCCATCCTCGGAAGTCTACGCCAAGGACAATCTCGCGATGGTCTCGCCGGCCAACACGAACCCGGCGATTACCGATCGCGAGACGACGCGCGCCATCGCGAACCGCATCTGCGGCCGCGACGACGTTCAAGGGCCGGCAGGCGCCAATTTCGCGACCGATACGTTGAAGGCAAAGAAAGTCTACATCATCAACGACAAGTCCGCCTATGGCTCCGGCATCGCCCAGACCTTTGAAGCGGCGATCCGGAAGAGCGGCGCCAACGTCATCCTGTCCACCGGCATGGACCAGAACGAGACCGACTTCTCGTCGATCCTCAATCGCGCCCGCGTCGACCAGCCCGATCTCGTCTACTACGGCGGCACCTACCCCCAAGGCGGTCTGATCATCAAGCAGATGCGGCAAAAGGGCCTGAAGGCCGCCTTCCTTGGTGGCGATGGCCTGGACAGCGGCGATCTGCAGAAAATCGCCGGGCCCGAGAACATGACCAACGCCTATTTTACGACGACGGCGTTGCCGCTCTCGCAAATGCCGGCCGCAGCCGCCTTCGCGCAGGCCTACAAGGCCAAGTTCAACAAGGATCCGGAGGTCTACTCTGCCTACGGATACGACAGCGCACGCGTGGTCATCGAGGCGATCGTCGCCGCAGCCAAGGCCAAGGGTGGCGCGATGCCCACCCGCGCGGCGGTGGCAGCGGCGGTTCGCGAGGTCAAGTTCGACGGTGTCACCGGCCCGGTCGCCTTCAACAATCGCGGTGACATCGCGAGTGCGAAATACGTCGTGATCGAAGCCGGCAAGTCGGCTGACGCCAACAAGATCGTCAAGGTCATCGACGTCGCAGCCCCCGGCGGGTCCTGAACCGCTGCGGTTGCGCTTCATGGCGGCCGCGGCGCCCCTCAGCTCCGCGGCCCGATAACCCCGATCCCTGCCTCACACCGGGCGCCCTCGCCGATTGCGCCTTCGGAAAGCCGCGACATGTCCTTTCAGCTGGTCCTCGAATTGCTTCCATCGACGCTGGCGGATGGACTCATCCTCGGTTTGCTCTATGCCACCATCGCGCTTGGTTACACGATGGTCTACGGCGTCCTCGGCCTGATCAATTTTGCCCACTCCGAGATCTTCATGGTGGGCGCCGTCGTCGCGGTCGAACTGCTCACCTATGTTCTGGCCGGCTCCCCGCTCCACCCCGTCGTACAATTGGTGCTCGCCATGATCGTCGCGGCCGCGGTCTCAGCCGCACTCGCGGGCCTGGCGGAGCGCGTCGCCTACCGGCCCTTGCGGCGTTCGAATGCACCAAAGCTGGCTCCGCTGATCACTGCCATCGGCATCAGCCTTTTCCTGCAGGACGCCGTGCGGTTCGTCGAAAGCCTGTTCGGCCAGTTCATCCGGCCGTTCCCGTCGATGCCGTTCTTCGATATTCCGCTGCCGCTGACGCCCAATGACAGCGTTCCGATGAAATCGCTCGTCATCCTGATCGTCGCCGGAGCGATGCTGGCAGGGCTCCGATATACCGTCACCCATACCCGGCTTGGCAAGGCGATCCGCGCGGTCGCAACCGACCGCATGGCGGCCAGCCTGATGGGCATCGACGTCAACCGCATCGTCATGCTGACGTTTGTCATCGGCGGCGCGCTCGCCGGCGTCGCGGGAACGCTCTACGCGCTACAGTTCGGACGCGTGGATCCGTTCTCGGGATTCATTCCTGGCCTGAAAGCGTTCACCGCGGCGGTCCTTGGCGGCATCGGGTCAATTCCCGGCGCCATGGTCGGCGGCATCGTCCTCGGCTTGATCGAGATGTTGATCGGGACATTCGTTCCCATCCTGACGAACAACGCCATAGGCACCGAATACAAGGACATCTTCGCCTTCGGCATCCTCATTCTCATCCTGATCTTCAAGCCTACCGGCCTGCTCGGGCGTCCCTCCACGGAAAAGGTGTAGTTCATGGTCAGCCGCCCGTTTTCCAGATCTGCGTGGCTGATTGCCTATACGCTGGTCGTGACCCTGCTGTGTATTTTCGTCTTCACGGGCAACGGCCTGATGGACACGGTGGCGTTCGTCGCGTTGCTTGTCCCGCTCTTCCTGGCGAGCGACTTCGACAAGACCGATCCGCGCGTCGGTGGGCTCGTGCTCGCGTTCGTGTTGCTGTGTGCCCTGCCCGTCATCGGAATGCGCAACACCTTCTATCTCGACGTCGCCATTCAGGTCGGCATCTTTGCGGTCCTGGCGCTGGGGCTGAATATCGTGGTGGGCTTCGCCGGTCTGTTGGACCTCGGATTCGTCGCATTCTTCGCGGTCGGCGCCTACCTCTGGGCCATTGTCAGTTCTCCGCACGGAGCCGCGTTGCTCGGCGCGGGATTCCCGCTGCAAGGTGATGCGTTCTTCGTCATCGTGATCGTCGCCATCTTTGTCGCGGCTGGCGCCGGCGCGTTGCTCGGATTGCCGGTGCTGAGGCTGAAAGGCGACTATCTCGCCATCGTCACGTTGGGCTTCGGCGAGGTCATCCGCGTTCTCGCCAACAACCTCGACAAGCCCGTAAACATCACCAACGGCCCGCAAGGGATCGCCGGGATCGCGCAACCGCTCACGGAGGCCGCTCGCGTTCTCGCAACCGACACGGCGGTGCCCGCCTTCAGATGGCAGGCGCTGATTTATTACGCCGTCGTGCTCGCGCTGGTGCTCGTGGCCGTGCTCGCCAATCGCAGACTGGACAGCTCCAGTATCGGACGCTCGTGGGTCGCGATCCGCGAGGATGAGATCGCCGCGCAGGCCATGGGCGTTCCGCTGGTCAGGACCAAGCTGATCGCCTTTGCGACCGGAGCGGCCTTCGCGGGGACGATGGGCGTCCTCTTTGCCGCGAAGCAGACCTTCGTCAGCCCCGAAAGTTTTGATTTCAATCAGTCGATCGGCATTCTCGCAATGATCGTGCTGGGTGGGCTCGGCTCGATACGTGGCGTGATGATGGGGGCCGGGCTCGTCACGATCCTCAACCTGCAGATCCTCAAGTCGCTTTCGGCCGGATTAAACCACCTGCGCGCGACCGGATTTGAGATTTTCGGCTGGTCCTTCGCCAACCTGCCGACGCAGTTCGAACCCTCCAAATACGAACGGCTGATCTTCGGTCTCATTCTCATCGCCATGATGCTGTACCGGCCGCGCGGGCTGGTCCCTGCCGAACGGCGTCCCATTTCAGCGAGAGACGCCGGGAGAGCCTCGTGACCAGCAATCTGCTCCTGGATGTGACGAACCTGCGCAAGTCGTTCGGCGGCCTGACCGCGGTCGATAACGTCACGCTCAAAGTCGCGCGCGGGTCGATCATCTCGGTGATCGGGCCGAACGGAGCCGGCAAGACCACGTTCTTCAATCTGATCACCGGGATCTACCGGCCGGACGTTGGCGTGGCGCTGCTCGACGGCGTTGACCTCGTCGGCCTCCGGCCCGATCAAGTCGCAGCCGCAGGCCTTGCGCGGACGTTTCAGAATATCCGCCTGTTCGCGGGAATGACGGCCCTCGAAAATGTCGTCGTCGCGAGATCGATGCATATGCGTTCGGGCTATTGGGGCGCCCTGTTCCGCACGCGCGCCTATGCAAATGAGGAGCATTCCGCGATTGCGGACGCCATTCAACTGCTTGGGTTCGTCGGCCTTGCCGACAAGGCGGACGTGCCCGCCGGCAGTCTTGCATATGGCGAGCAGCGCCGCCTTGAAATCGCTCGCGCCCTCGCCACGAGACCGAAGCTCCTGCTGCTCGACGAGCCGTCGGCCGGGATGAATCCGCAGGAAACGGAGGACGCCAAGGCGCTGATCCTGCGGATCCGCTCGGACCTCGGCATAGCTGTCGTGCTGATCGAGCACGACATGCGGCTGGTCATGACCGTTTCCGATCACATCGTCGTCCTCGACTACGGCAGCAAGATCGCTGAAGGCGGAGCAGACGATATCAGGACGCATCCCAAGGTGATCGAAGCCTATCTCGGACGCGGCGTTGCGGCGCGCACGGCCACATCGGAGAGCGGAAAGACGTCATGACGAATGCATCGGGATCGGCCGGCCGGCCTCTGCTTGAGGTCAAGAATATCGACGTGTTCTACGGAGCAATCCACGCGATCCGCGATCTGTCGGTGATCGTGAACGAGGGCGAAATCGTCACGCTCATCGGCAGCAACGGCGCTGGAAAGACGACAGCCCTCGGTGCGATCTCGCGCCTGCTGCCCATCCGCTCCGGCGAGGTCCTGTTGGACGGACGCTCCCTCGGATCGGTTCCGCCGCATGACGTCGTGCGCCTTGGACTCGCCCACGTCCCGGAGCGGCGTCGCATCTTTGCCGATCTGACCGTGATCGAGAACCTCGAAATGGGCGCCTTCACGGTCAACTCGAAGGCCGATATCGCCAGCCGAATGGCCGAGATGCTCGAGCTGTTCCCGCGCCTTGCCGAGCGACGCAAGCAGTTCGGCGGTACGCTGTCGGGAGGTGAACAGCAAATGCTCGCTGTGGCCCGCGCGCTGATGCAGCGCCCACGGATACTCCTGCTCGACGAGCCATCGATGGGACTTTCGCCGCTCTTCGTCGAGCGCATCTTCGATATCATCGAGACGATCAACAAAAGCGGGGTCACGATCCTGCTTGTGGAGCAAAACGCCCATATGGCCTTGGCAATCGCCGACCGCGGCTACGTGCTGAAGAGCGGTACGATCGTCGATCAAGGCAGTGGTGCCAACCTCATGTCGGACGAGAGCATACAAGCGGCCTATCTCGGCGCGCACTGACACCCGAGACAATCGTCGCTACCGGTGCTTACAGGCGTTGACCTGGATCAAGGAAAGTCGCGACCTGCTCAGGACGCCGCCTTATGCGGTGCGAAACTAGCCACGCCGCGGCCTTTGTCGCAGCTCCCTATTGCTTGAGCTGCTTGATGAGGTCTTCGATCTCGCGATTGCCCTGCATCAGGCGTGAGAGCTGTTCGGCGTAGCCGACGGCAGATGCGGAATCCCCTCTCTCGCGACTCAGCGTGAGCGCCGCGGAAAGCATATCGCGATCGTTGGGATGCATCTGCAAACCGTTCCTGAGCACAGCAATCCGCAGCCTATCGACACCCCTCGGTTCAATCCCATTTTCACGTTCCGATTCCATCAGCGACTCCATCACCAGATTCGGCGATGTGATCCCGCAGTTCGCCCTGCGCTGGAATGCCGGCGTCAACAACTACATGACCTACATCACGGGCGACATCCCGGTCGGGGCTTACCAGTCGGGACGCCTTGCCAATCTCGGGGTCGGGCACGGCACGATCGATGCGGGCGGTGGCTATACCTATTTCAATCCGCAGACCGGACATGAGTTCTCCGGCGTGCTCGACTTCACCTACAATTTCGAGAACCCGGACACGAAGTATCAAAGCGGCGTCGACATGCACTTCGACTGGGGCGCCTCGCAATTCCTTAGCAAGCAGGTCCAGGTCGGTTTGGTCGGCTACGTCTACAAGCAGCTCGGCTGCGATAGTGGCTCTGGCGATCGCGTCGGTTGTTTCCGCTCGCAGGTGGCTGGTATCGGCCCGCAGATCGGGTTCATTTTTCCGGTCGGTGACATGCAGGGCTATCTCAACTTCAAGGCCTATGGGGAATTTGCTGCCGAAGCCCGACCAGCGGGCTGGAACGCCTGGGTGACATTTGCAATCTCGCCGCCCGCGCCTCCGCCAGCGGTCACGCCGACGAAGCACGTGATCACAAAATAACCGGCTTCCAGCAAGCCGCGACGATTGATGATGCGCGACTTCCCGCTCGAACCGAAGATTTTGGTTCTTCGAACAATGAACCGGCCCGGCCCCGCACTGCAGCAGGCGGAGCGCTGGTTGATCTGAATCAACACTCGCCCGGAACACTGTGGCTCCCTGCAAACGACGTTTACCGAATGCAGGAGAGTGTTAGTGTTCTTCAATGCATCGCGCGTCCTCACGCTTGCCGCTGCGGCTTTCGCAATAACCGGCACTGCAACCGCCCAGACAGCTGCGCCGCAGATGACGATTGACGCGGGCACGCCCGAGGTGGTGCCATCGCTCTCCGTCCGCTATTCCAAGAGTGCCGCGCTGCAAAGTGCCCAACCGGTGCGGGCCGTAGTGTCACCGAATGCGATCGTCTTCGCCGGTGGCTGCAAGAGCAGCTTCATCTGCCGGCAAGACCTATTCGATCGCAACAGCAGGAATAACCTGCGGTCCGATTGGCCCGCTCCGCCGGCTCAACCAGGTCAGTTCTGACGCGGCGCCTTTCGGTGCGGCGAAGCAGTTCAATTGCCAGTACTTGAAGGAGGTTGAGATGAAGATTGCGGCATTATCTGCAGCGTTTCTCGGAAGCCAATTGTTCGTGATACCCGTTTCCGATCGCGTCCCCGAACTGAAGGTCGAAGCGCAGTGCCAAGCCACCACCGCGACCGACAAGGCGATGGGTCTCTCGGAATCCCAGAGTTTTGCCGACTGCATGCGCGACGAAACGGACGCGCGGCAGCAACTCCAGACGCTCTGGACGGCGACCCCAGGGCCCGTTCGCGACAGTTGCCTGGGCGAAGCGACAGGCGAAGGAAGTCCGAGCTATGTCGATCTTCTCACCTGCATCCAGATGCGGCAAATCGCCAGTGCGACTGCGACGGACACGGCGCCGAAATTGCGAGGCGCTAGCAAGAACCGAAACAAGCAACACTAGCTCGCCGGAGTGGGAAGGCCGGCAGCTCCGTCAGCGCCGCCGGGGTTGCGCGTCGAACCACGCGGCGAGCGGTTGTGGGAGGCGCGGCGGTTGGGGCGGCGTTCCGATCGAGGTGGAACTCCCGCAAGGCCCATGCCGCGACGATGGCATCATCTCACTGTTTTGCCCGACGGGTCAAATCGATTCGCAAAATACGAAAACACCTTTGAGCCCGCGACCGGGCCGCGGGCTACTGTGCATGGGGTTGTTTTCACGTTTTGTTATTCGAGCTCGACCACTTGGCCGTTCGACAGCGACACGCGCCGGTCCATCCGGCCGGCGAGTTCCATATTGTGGGTCGCGATCAGCATCGAGACCTTGGTCGCCTTGACCAGCTGCATCAGCGCCTGGAACACGTGGTCGGCGGTGTGCGGATCGAGATTGCCGGTCGGCTCGTCGGCGAACAGCACGCGCGGCGCATTGGCGACCGCGCGCGCAATCGCGACACGCTGCTGCTCACCGCCCGACAGCTCCGCCGGACGATGGGTGATGCGGTCGCCGAGACCGAGATAGCCGAGGATCTCCTTGGCGCGCTTGACGCTCTCGGACTTCTTCAGGCCGCGGATCATCTGCGGCATCATCACGTTCTCGAGCGCCGAGAACTCCGGCAGCAGCCGGTGCGACTGGTAGACGAAGCCGATATCGGTGCGCCGCAGCTGGGTGCGCTCGATGTCGGGCAGTTGCGAGGTCGGCGCGCCGTTGACATAGACCTCGCCGGAATCGGGCGCCTCGAGCAGGCCGGCGATGTGCAGCAGCGTCGACTTGCCCGAGCCCGACGGCGCGACTAGCGCGACCGACTGGCCCGCCCACAGCGCGAGCTTGGCGTTGTCCAGAATCGTCAGCGCCGCCTCGCCCTGCAGGTACTGCCGTTTTATCTCGTGGAGATAGATGACCGGTACATCTTCCGCCCCCTGCTGCTGCTCCATCAGCCCCTCACTCGTACCGCAGCGCTTCGACCGGATCGAGGCGCGCGGCGCGCCACGACGGGTAGAGCGTCGCCAGGAACGACAGCGTCAGCGCCATGATGACGACGGCCGTGGTCTCGCCGACGTCGATCTCGGCGGGCAGTTTCGACAGGAAATAGAGCTCCGGCGAGAACAGCTCGGTAGAGGTCAGCCAGGACAGGAATTGCCGGATGGATTCGATGTTGAGGCAGATCACAAGGCCGACGAAGAAACCGACCAGCGTGCCGACCACGCCGATGGAGGCGCCCGTGATCAGGAAGATCCGCATGATCGAGCCTTGCGAAGCCCCCATCGTGCGCAGGATCGCGATGTCACTGCCCTTGTCCTTCACCAGCATGATCAGGCCGGAGACGATGTTCAGCGCCGCGACCAGCACGATCATGGTCAGGATCAGGAACATCACGTTGCGCTCGACCTGGAGCGCGTTGAAGAACGTCGAGTTGCGCTGCCGCCAGTCGACCAGGAACACCGGCCGGCCCGCGGCCTCCGTCACCGACTTGCGGAAGGCGTCGATCTTGTCGGGATTGGTGGTGAACACCTCGATCGAGGTGACATCGCTGCTGCGGTTGAAATAGGCCTGCGCTTCGGCGAGCGGCATGAAGACGAAGCCGAGATCGTATTCGGACATGCCGATCTCGAACACCGCGACGATCTTGTAGGGCTTGATGCGCGGCGTGGTGCCCATCGGCGTCACCGCGCCCTTCGGCGCCACCAAGGTCACGCTGTCACCCGCATGCAGCGACAACTGGTCGGCGAGCCGCCGGCCGATCGCGACGCCCTGCCCGTCGTCAAAGCCCTCGAGCGAGCCCTGCTTGATGTTCTTGGCGATCGAGGTGAGGTTGTTCAGGTCGTCGGAGCGGATGCCGCGCACCAGCACGCCCGAGGCGTTCCAGGGCGAGGACGCCAGCGCCTGGCCGTCGACAACGGGGGCAGCGAGCCGGATGCCCTGGACCTGGCTGATGCGCTCGGCGACGTCCTTCCAGTCGGTCAGCGGCGATTCCAGCGGCTGGACCAGAATGTGGCCGTTCAGCCCCAGGATCTTGTCGAGCAGCTCTTTGCGGAAGCCGTTCATCACCGCCATCACGATGATCAGCGTGGCCACGCCGAGCATGATGCCGAGGAAGGAGAACCCGGCGATGACCGAAATGAATCCCTCCTTGCGCCGCGCCCGCAGATAGCGGGCCGACAGCATCCACTCGAAGGGTGCGAACGGCGCAGTTTGAACGGTTTCGGTCATGGTTTCATCCATCGCTCGATAATCCCATGATTCGGGGTCAATTGTGGCCGGATTGGCGGCCGGGATATCGGGCGATGAACAATATTCAGCCGACCAGGCGCGCGACCACGTCCGCCGGAGACAGATTCTCGCGTGAGCCGTCGGCGCGGCGCTTGAGCTCGATCTTGCCGTCAGCCAGCCCCTTCGGCCCGATCATGATCTGCCAGGGGATGCCAATCAGGTCGGCGGCGGCGAATTTGGCACCGGCGCGCTGGTCGGTGTCGTCATAGAGCACGTCGACGCCCTTGGCCTGGAGCTCGGCATAGAGCTTTTCGCAGGCCGCATCGACCGCGGCATCGCCCTGCTTCAGATTGAGGATCGACACGCGGAACGGCGCCACCGCCTCCGGCCATTTGATGCCGGCATCATCATGGCAGGCCTCGATGATGGCGCCCAACAGGCGCGAGACGCCGACGCCGTAGGAGCCGCCATGGATCGGCACGTCCACGCCGTCCGGGCCCGCCACCATCGCCTTCATCGGCTCGGAATATTTCGTGCCGAAATAGAAGATCTGGCCAACCTCGATGCCGCGGGTATTCACGCGCTTGTCCGCTGGCACTTCCTGCTCGAACCGCGCGGGATCATGAACGTCCTCCGTCGCGGCATAGACCGAGGTCCACTGCTTGATGATCGGGGTCAGGTCGCCCTCATAGTCGACATCCTCGCCGGGCACCGGCAGGTCCAGCACGTCGCGATTGATGAACACGCCGGATTCGCCGGTTTCGGCGAGCACGATGAATTCGTGGCTGAGGTCGCCGCCGATCGGGCCGGTCTCGGCGCGCATCGGGATCGCCTTCAGCCCCATCCGCGCAAAGGTGCGCAAATAGGCGACGAACATCTTGTTGTAGGCGACGCGCGCGGCGGCCTCGTTGAGATCGAAGGAATAGGCATCCTTCATCAGGAACTCGCGGCCGCGCATCACGCCGAAGCGCGGACGCTGCTCGTCGCGGAATTTCCATTGGATATGATAGAGATTCAGCGGCAGGTTCTTGTAGGACTTCACGTAAGCGCGGAAGATCTCGGTGATCATTTCCTCGTTGGTCGGCCCGTACAGCAGCTCGCGCTTGTGGCGATCGGCGATGCGCAGCATCTCCGGGCCGTAGGCATCATAGCGGCCGCTCTCGCGCCAGAGGTCGGCGAGCTGGAGCGTCGGCATCAACAGTTCCAGCGCGCCGGAACGGTCCTGCTCCTCGCGCACGATCTGCTCGATCTTCTTCAGCACCCGGAAGCCCAGCGGCAGCCAGGCATAGATGCCGGCCGCCTCCTGCCGGATCATGCCGGCGCGGAGCATCAGCCGATGCGAGACGATCTCCGCCTCTTTCGGATTTTCCTTCAGAATGGGCAGAAAGAACCGCGACAACCGCATGGGAATACTCTGGGAATCAGTGATGGCCCGCAGTGAAACCGGATTGGGAGCGAAAACACAAGGCCGGGAATGAGGAAAAGCCGCTAACGCGGCGGAATTCCTGTCATTTTTCCGTTGCCTTCAGGTTCGACATGAACCGTGTTCGCCTTAAGGCGGTGCGACCTCGAGATCGTCCTCGAGCGTGATCTTCTCGAAATCGGTCACCAGCGCGTCGATCCGCACATGCCAGCGGCCGGCGAAGGGCAGCTCGACCTTGCGGACGTGCCAATAGCCGTCAGGCCCGAGCTTGGCGTCGCGCTCCATCGGTTCGATGTCGCGCTCGGGCAGGCTAAGCGTCAGAGTAGCCTCCTTGGCCTTCAGCGGCGTCGCCTCGCCGGTCATGAGCTGGAGCACGAAATCGTCAACGCCGGCCTTGCCCGGCGACACCAGCACCTGGAACATGGCTTTGTCGGTGTGGATGTGGATTGCCAGCGGCGTCTCCGGAACGATAGTCCGCGGCGGCGGCGTGAAGCGCCAGCCGGCGACGACGGCGAAGATACCGAGCGCGGCCCCACATTCGAGCAGGATCGAACGCTTGAGCGCAACCGCCGCACCCTGGCCTTTCGCCAGCGCCGGCGTCAGCCGAGTGCGATTGAGCCCGGCGAGCGCCAGCAGGGACAAGACCAGCGCCAGCTTGACCGAGAGAATGAGCCCATAGCTGGTCTCGACCAGCGCAGAAAACTTTTCCAGCTGGATGACCGCAAGCGTCAATCCGGTCAGCGCCAGCGCTGCGACCACCGGCATGGCGATGCGCGAGAAGCGGTTCAAGAGCGGCAGCACCGCCGGCGTCGGCTTCGACAGCAGCGCCGCGAGCGGTGCCAGCGCGCCGATCCAGAAGGCAACGGCGAGGCCATGGAGAAAGATCGCCGGCCGCGTTAACACCTCGGGCGACGCCGTTGCCGCGTGCCCGGTGATGGCAAGCGAAAGCCCGACGCCGGTGAACGCAATGACCGCAAGAGCGCGCGCATACCACGCGCGGCCCAGCGCCATCAACGCGAGCAGCATCGCCGCGATGGCGACGAGCAAGGCGGGGCCAGCGCTGGTCGCGAACGCGATTTTCCAGGGGGCCCCCGTCGTGATCGATGCTGGCGGCAGACCGAGGAGATCGAGCCCAAGCGCACCGAGAGAGACAATTGCACTCGGGAGGCCAACAAGGAGCGCCGCGCGGGGCACGCTCATGCCCGTCATCGACCACGAGATCCAGCGGGCAAAGAATACGCCGCCTACACCGACAAACAGTCCGATATAGAGACCGATCCGCGACAGCCAGATCAGCGCGTTCAACCGGCCATCCTCATTGGCCGGAGGCTGCGTCGCCGTCGGCCTGCCGACCGAGAAGATCACCGATCCCGCGACGGGATGACCGTCCTGCGAGATTACCCGGTAGCTCACGACTGCGGTGCCCTGCGGCAGGTCCGGCGGCATCGTGATCGAAACGCCCTCGCCTGATGTCGTGACGGTTGCGTCGTCGCGAGCCCTCCCCGCGCCATCGATCAGCTGGATCGCACCGGGGGTCACCGCCTCGTTGAAGCGCAGCTCCACCGCCTTTGGCGCGCTCGCCAGGATGCTGCCACTCGCCGGCTCGACCGAGATCAGCGCCGCATGCGCCAACGCGCCGGTCGAAGTGCCGGCGACGACGAACAGCATCGCGAGCGCAGCGAGACGACGCATTACGGCTTGGGCAGAAGCTTCACGCCTGGCGCCGGCGACTTGTCCTCGTGCGAACGCGCGGCCCCTTCGGCCGGAATTTCGATCCAGCGGCTGACGCCTTTCTCGCATTCCTGCACCACCGGGAAATACAGCGTGGTGTCAGGCTTCAAGCTGTCGGTGAGGAAGCTGCTGACGACGAACTCGTCGTAATTCTGGTCCAGCAACTTGCCGCCGGACCAGACCACTTCCTTCACGCCCGAAGTCAGCTTGTTGCCGTGATAGTCGTAGGCGCTGGCATACTGCCCCTCGACGACATCGACGTTCCAGCCGGCCTTCGGCATCGGCTTCACGGCGATGACGCCTTCCGGAATCTGCACACGGATCTTGACCGTCGGCGAGCCGGAGCAGCCGTGCGGCACGGCGAACACGGCCTTGTAGGACGCACCGACCGTGGCCTGCTTGCCTTCGAGATAGACGTGTGCGGCCGCAGGCGATGCGGCAAGCGCAGCCATCACGATCAGCCAGATTCGCTTCGACATGTTTAGCCTCTTCGACACCGTCACTTGATCAGGATCGGTGATTCCACGTTGACATGATCTGCCTCGGAGATCGCAATTCCGAGGCCCAGCATCCAGCGCCCCGGCGTCAATTGCGCGACCTTCACGCGCCAGCCGTCCTCGCCGTCGCGCCTAGCTTCGACCGGCGTGAGCTTCCGACCCGTCTGCGTGTCCACCAGTGTCACCGACACGGCCTTTGCCGTGAGCGGCGCCTCGTCCGTCGTTTCGAGTTGGATGGCAATCTCGACCGGACCGGCGCGACCGGGCGAGACCGTAACATTGGCCATCGCCTTCTCGGTATGCAGATGGGTAAAGAAACTGTCGTCGTCAGCCGCAACGGGTGTTGCCGCGGCCGACAACAATACAGCCGCTCCGAGCACCAGGCTCGTGATGGTTCGACGCAGGGTCATCTGGGACTTGATCAGCTTCATCACATCTTCATTCCCGAATGATCGGGCATTTTCTTCATCATCATGCTTCCGCCGCCGCCAGGCGCCTGCGCACCGACACCCTGGACGTCGAGCGACACCACGACCTTGCCGGCCTTCTCGAACTCCAGCGTGACCGGCACCTTCTCGCCCTCCTTGAACGCGCCCTTGAGATCCTGGAGCATCAGGTGATAGCCGCCCGGCGCGAGCTTCACGGTCTTGCCGGGCTCGATGACGAGCCCCTTGTCCAGCGGGCGCATCTTCATCACGCCATTGTCCATCGCCATCTCGTGGACCTCGGTCTTCCCGGCGATCTCGGCGGTCACTGCGACGAGCTTGTCGGGCGCCGAGCCCTTGTTCTCGATGGTCAGGAAGCCGCCAGCGACCTTTGCGCCGCCAGGCGTCGCCCGGCTCCAGGCCTGGGAGATCACGAGATCGCCCGCCTTGACGTCGTCGGCGCGGACGGGAGCCGCGATGACAACGGCCGAGAACGCCGCAAGCGTGAAGATGCGTGAGAGTTTGTTCATATCGATTGCCTTTCTTGTCGCCATTCAGAGTCTACCACCCGTCAGAACGTGTACTTGCCGGCGAGAACGAAAGTTCGTCCCGGGAACGGATGGAACAGGATGTATTGCTCGTTGAAGAGATTATCGATGCCAAAGTCGAACGCGAAATTCTTCGTCGCGTTGTAGTGGATCTTCAAGTCCACAACGAAAAAGTTATCGAAGGCGCCGTAGACGTGCGGGATGATATCCGAATTATCCAACGTCGAATACTGCTTGCCGCTGTAGCGCGCCGCAACCGTATAGGCCCAGCTATCATTCGGCCGATAGGTGACGCCGAACTTGGCGCGCCAGTCAGGAACGAAAGGTACGCGCTTGCCGACGACGCTGGTCGGGCCCTTCCAGTTCGGATCAGAGATGATTCTGGAATCGACGTAAGTGACGCTGCCGAAGACTTGCAGTCCGCTTACCAGCACATTGTCCTTATCAGCCGACAATTCGACGCCCTGCATTCGGATCGCCGCGACGTTGCCAACCGCCGTCTGCACCGATTGCGCCCCGCTCGCGTCCGTCACCGTGGTTGATTGCGAGATAAGCGCATTGTTGGTCCGCTCGCCGAACACGGTGAGCCGCACCCGCCCATCGACCCAGCGCCGCTCGAGATTGAGCTCGCCGGTGAAATCCTGCTCTGGCGACAGCAGCGGATTAGCGAGATAGGTGACACCGCCGACGCTGATGTTCTGGTAGAGCTCGGTCACCGTCGGATAACGGTAGGCCTCACCGAAATTCGCGGTGACATTCCAGTCCTTGTTGGGATCGAACGACAACGATGCCTTCGGCGAGAAATTGGTCGAGGACAGGCCCGGCTGCCACGTCGGCACCGCGGACGTGATGACGCCGGCGCTGGTCGTCGTGGTGTTGAGATTGAAACCCTCGACCGCCTGCCAGCTCTCCAGCCGTCCACCGAGCGTCAACTTGACCATTGGCGTGATCTTCCAGGCATCCTGTACCCAGAGAGCTTCGGTGCGCGTCTCGCCAACACCGGTCGAATAGAGCTGGCCGTTGCCGGTCGAGGGCGCATTGAACCAGACGGTCGAGGCATAGACCGGGTTTTCAAGCCGGTAGCGGTCGCCGTGCAGGCCAAAACTGATCTCGTGCGGACCATCGATTCCGAACGGACGCCAGATGCCCTTGGCGTCAGCGTTCTGCCAGTTGGTGCCGTCCATCCGCGTCACCTTACCGTTCAACGAATAGCCAAGGCCCGGCGGCGCCACCACCGTAAAGGGATTGACCAGGGTATCCTCGAGATAGTTGTAACTCGAGGCCGCAAGATCGAAGTCGAACACGCCCTTGGTATCGCTCTTAAGCGAGACAGCGTTGCTCATATGGAGCTGATCCCAGGTGTACTTGCTGCTCGCAAAGCTGCCGATGCCGCCGAACGTCGGCAAGCCCGTTGCGGTCGATCTGAGATAGGTCTGCGGGTCGGAGGTCTGGTGATTGTTCCAGATGCCGAGCGAATACGTCGCCTGCACGAGCGGCGTAATGTCGTAGGCGAGCCGCAGATTGCCGGAGGTCTGCTGCGAATGCGCCAACGTGCCGGTGCCAACGACGTTGGCAGCGCCGCCCGTCTTGTTGAGCGCGGCAAAGCCGCCTGTCGTGCCAGCCGGGAACGTCGCATTGGTCGTGTACGTCAGCGGCTGCTGATAACTGTCGAGATGATTGGCGCTGACGAGCCAGGACAGCTTGCCGTCGCGATTGCCTGCAGCAGCGCTCGTCTGGCTGGTGACATAGGTGTCCTTGGTGCCGTATTGATTCCACGGCATCACCGAGACGGTTTCCTTGGCCACCGCAAAGGGCTTGTCCGGCATCTTGGACGTGATCAGCAGAACGCCGCCGATGGAATTGCCGGGATAGGCGGCCGCGAACGGACCGTTGAGGAAATCGACCCGCCCGATCGCTTCGGGCGAGATCAGATTCCATTTCGGCGAAGCGCCGGAGTTGTTGTTGCCGATCAGCGCCGAAATCAGCAGATCGTCATAATAGATCAGCGTCCGCGCACTCGAGTTCAGGCCCCAGCTTCGCGTCGCGAGCACCGCCTGATTGTCGCCGTCATTGCGCTTCCGCACGAACAGGCTCGGCATATATTTGACGGCGTCCTCGGGGTCCTTGAGGTTGATGGTCTCGTCGACCTGCTTTGCCGTGATGCTGAAGGACCGCTGCGGCAGTTGATAGCGGGCCACCGCCGCCGGCTGATCGAGCGACGCACGGGCGCTGCCCGCACCCTGCTCATTGGTTGCAGCCACCGAAGCCGGCTGTTCGGCCACCGGCTTTGCCGAATTCCTCCTGGCGCCTGCGGTTTGCATGGCCGGCTTGCGCGGCTTGGGTTTCACCGTCGCGGGCGCATCGACGGTCACCGCAGGCAGTTCTCTGGGGCTGCTCTGGGCGAAAACGCCGCTCGACGAGGCAAGCAGCGCGGCCTGAACGGCAACGAGGCTCACGCCGCAGCGGGCATGACGAGGTAACATGGGGACATTCCTGACGCCGGCTTTCTTTCCGGCCATTCGACAGCATCAATCGCCAACGGGTGAACCAAGGCGATCACGAGAGGTCGTCAGGAGAAGTGGGGAGGCCCCCGCGCCTGAGCGCTTGAGCCTTTATGGGCGGCGAGAGCGGACGCATCCGCCTCATGCCACACCACTCGCGCGGCGTGGCGCAAGGGAACGGAGAGCGTCGCGTGCGGCGGCGAATCGAAGGATGCGTTGGCCTGCGCCAGGCAACACAGCGCGCAGGCACCGGCATGCGCGGTCGGCGCTCCGTTCTGGTCGTTGGGTGTACCCTGCTCGCTGACGCTGTGGCAGATGACCCCCGCGCCAAGCGGATCGGCAACGGCCTGGCCGGCCGCCCAGCAGGCGGCGATCGGCGCCAGCACCTGCATCGCCAAAGCGAGCAGGACAACCGGTAAGAATTTTTGCAGCCGAGCGCGCATCCGCCGAACCATTCGTTCGTCTGCTAACTAAACACTGCGCCCGCTCCGAGTCGAGATCACATCGCCGCCTTGGTTGGGGAGGCGCAAACTCCCAAAAAATGTGACCAGCGGACCCCACCGAAGGCGGACGCCCAGCATTTGAGGCAGTTTGGCCACCCTCGCCAATCCACATATTTCTTATATTTGTCATATGCTTATGGGACAAAAAGCCCGAACATTTCGTCAACTGCTCGAATTTTGAACAATCGTTGCCGAAAATGATGACAAGTGAGAAAAGTTGATCTAGCATCCCTCTTGCTCAGGCTAGCCGCGAGGTCAAAGTCTGGTGGTCCAAGTCTCGGGAGGAGCCCCTGGCGCGCAAAACGCAGCGTCGCCCCGCCAATCAAGATCAAATCTTAGAATCGGGGATAATAGGGTCGACACAATTTTTGAGCGGGGCTAGGGCCCCGCTCTTTTTTTGTCTTTTGCGGCTGATGGGCCGATGAGTGCTTCTCCCAACTTGATCGAACAAAGCTTTGAGCTTGTAGCCTCGCGCTGCGCCGATCTCACGCCCCTCATCTATCAACGGCTGTTCAACGAACGTCCCGAAACGCGGGCGATGTTCCGTTCGCAGGGCAGCGAGTTGGTGATGGGATCGATGCTTGCCCTGACCATCGAGGCGATTCTCGACTTTGCCGGCGAGCGCCGTGGCCATTTCCGGCTGATCGCCTGCGAAGTCGTCTCGCACGACGGCTATGGCACGCCGCGCGAGCTGTTCATCGCTTTCTTCGCCGTCATCAGGGATACGCTGCGCGATCTGCTCGGCGACGAACGGTCAGCCGAGATGGCGCAGGCGTGGGACGCGCTGCTCGCCGAGATCGAGGTCTTCGCTGGCATCGCAGCGTAGCGCTTTGCGCTGCACCAACACGGGCCGCGACGATACCGACGTTGATTGTACGTTGAGTGGCATCAACTCTTGTGAGACACTTTCCGCCTCGGTAGCGCAATCAATGACGCGCCGACGATAAAATATATGGGAGCGAGCGATGTCCGGGACGAAAGATTTCTCGACGACGAGGCGCGATCTTCTTCAGGCGGCAGCAACCGCCGGCGCCGCTACTGCCATCCTCGGCAGCATGGGCATAAATCCAGCACTTGCAGCCGAAGTCGGACGATCCGAGAAGCCGCTGAAGGCGGCGTTCTCCAACGCAGGCCTCCAGGCGACCTGGTGCGCACAGGGCAAGCAGGCGGCGGAATTCTGGGGCAAGCTGTTCAATGTCGAGGTCACCTGGTTCGATGGCCAGCTCGACGCCGTGAAGCAGCGCGCGGCGATCGACAACATGGCCTCGCAGAAATGGGACTTCGTCGCGATCCAGGCCTTCGGTATCGGCACCCTCACCCAGCCCGTGCAGAAGATGATCGACGCCGGCACGCCTGTCATCGACATGGACACGCTGATTGCGCCGCTCGACCAGATCAACGTCCACTCCTTCCTCGCCCCCGACAACGAGTTCATGGGCGCCTCGGTGACGCAGGCGCTGTGCAACGCGATGGGCGGCAAGGGCAAGATCATCATGACCCAGGGCGCGCTCGGCCACACCGGCGCACAGGGCCGCGCCAAGGGCTTCAACAACGTCGTCAAGCAATTCCCCGGCATCGAGGTGCTCGACACCCAGCCGGCCGACTGGGACGTCTCCAAGACGGCGCGGCTCTGGGAAACCTATTTGACCAAATACCCGCAGATCGACGCGGCGTTCTTCCACAATGACGACATGGCGCTTGCGGCCGCCAACATCATGAAGGCGCACAACCGCACCAATATCCTGATCGGCGGTGTGGACGCGATGCCGCCGGCGATCCAGGCGGTGAGCGAGGGCCGCATGTTCGCGACCGTACGCAATCCGTCATGCCGCATCCATGGCGGCGCGATCATCGCGGGCGTCGCGGCCGTCGCCGGTGGCGAGAAGAGCGGCCAGGGCATCCCCAAGAACGTCGTCACCGACGGTCCGGTCGTGACCAAGGCCAATGCCGCCGGCATGCAGTGGATGCAGGATCACTTCCTGATCTGAAATCCTCCAAGATCTGATCTTGCATGCCTGAGGGTCAACAGCCCATCCTGGAACTCCAGGGCATCACGAAGAGCTTCGGCGGCGTCGAAGCGCTTCGTGGTGTCGACTTCGCGCTTCTTCCCGGCGAGATCCATGGTCTCGTCGGCGAGAACGGCGCCGGCAAAAGCACGCTGATGAAGATCATCGCCGGCGTGCACACCGAATTCTCCGGCCGCTTCCTGGTCGACGGGGCGGAGACCCATTTCCGCTCGGCCCGCGATGCGCACGCGGCCGGCATCGCCATGGTGCATCAGGAGCTCTCTGTCGCGCCCGATCTGACGGTCGCGGAGAATGTCTTCCTGGGCAATCAGCCGACCAACCGCCTCGGCCTCGTGCAATGGCGGCGCATGGCGCGCGAGGCCGGCGAGCAGCTTTCGCGTTTCGGCATCGACGTCGATCCGATGAGCAGGCTCGGCGATCTGCCGATCGGGCTGCAGCAGCTGATCGAGATCGCCCGCGTGCTGTTCTCCGGCGCCCGCATCGTCATTCTGGACGAGCCGACATCGGCCCTCTCCCCGCCGGAGGTCGAGCGGCTGTTTACGACGCTGCGGCGGCTGCGCGAGCAAGGCACCGCCATCGTTTTCATCTCGCATTTCATCGAGGACATTCTTCGCGTGTCCGATACGGTGACCGTGTTCCGCAACGGGCGGAAGGTCGCAGAAACGGCAAGCGCCGCGACCAGCAAGGGCGCGCTGATCGAGGCCATGATCGGCCGCGGCGGCGAAGCGCTCGAGCACAGCTACACGGACGATCTGATGCTGCCCAAGCCAAACGACAGCTCCGTCGTGCTGAAGGTCGACCAACTGTCGCTGGCGCGCAGCCTCAACGACGTCTCCTTCGAGGCCCGCGCCGGCGAAGTGCTCGGCATCTACGGCTTCATGGGCTGCGGCCAGCAGGAGCTGTCGCGCATCCTGTTCGGCAAACTGAAGCCGGACGCCGGAACGCTCGCCGTCGACGGCACGCAAAAATCCTTCGCGAGCACGGCGGCGGCGCGGCGCGCCGGCGTGGCGCTGGTGCCGGAAAGCCGGCGTGCCATGCTGTTTCACCAGGAGCCGGTCTTCAAGAACATCTCGATCAGCATCCTGGACCGCATCTCCTCGCTCTTGCTGAAGCCGGCGCAGGAGCGCGACATCGCGCAGCGCCAGGTCGAGCAGTTGCAGATCAGGCCGCCGGTGGTCGGCCTCGATCTCGGCATGCTCTCCGGCGGCAACCAGCAGAAGGTCGCGCTGGCGAAATGGCTCACCTATCCGCCAAAGCTGCTGGTGCTGTGCGAGCCGACCCGCGGCATGGATGTCGGCGCCAAGAACGACGTCATCAACATCGTCCGCGACCTCCGCGCCAAGGGGCTCGCGATCATCGTGCTGTCGACCGAGCCGGAAACGGTGCTGTCGCTGGCCGACCGCATCCTCGTGCTCAAGCGCGGCGCGGTGGTGCGGGAATTCAAGAACGAGCCGGTCAGCAAAGACCGCCTGCTGGAGGCGGCGTGACGGAGAAGCACCATGGCGAGCAGTGAGACGGCACCAGCGGCGGGTCACCGCGCAAAGGGCCTTGCGCCCTTCCTGCGCTCGCAGATGCGCAACATCGCGCCGTTCCTGACGCTGATCTTCCTGTCCGCCTTCTTCGCCTTCGCCAGCCCCTCCTTCGCGACGATCGACAATCTCGGCAACATCCTGACGCAGGTGTCGGTCACCGGAATCATCGCGGTCGGCCTCACCTTCGTGATCCTCTGCGCCGAGATCGACCTGTCGATCGCCAGCATCGCCAATGTCACGGGCATCGCGGTCGCCTACTTCACGCTGCAGGAATCCTACGTCAACATTCCCAACATCCCCCTTCCCGGTGTCGCCGCGATCCTGCTGGCGCTGCTGCTCTGCGCGGCTCTCGGCCTCGTCAACGCGCTGGGGCTGACCGTGATCGGCATCCCCTCCTTCATCATGACGCTCGCCATGATGCAGATCGCGGCCGGCATCTCGGCGCTGCTGGTGCGCGGCCAGATCGCCTACAAGGTGCCGGGCCTGATCTCGACGCTCGGCTCCGGCTCGATCGGCGGCATCCCCTGGATCGTCATCGTCGCGGCCATCATGCTGCTCGGCGGGCACCTGGTGCTGACCTACACGCGCTTCGGCCGCTACGTCTACATGGTCGGGGGCAATCGCGAAGCGGCCGAATATTCCGGCCTCAACGTCAAGCTCATCCTCGGCGCCGTCATGGTGATCTCGGCGGTGTGCTCCGGCATCGGCGGCATGCTCGGCGTCGCCCATTTCGGCAGCGCGCAGCAGAACGAGTTCGACACCTATCTGCTCGACTCCATCGCCGCGGTCGTGGTCGGCGGCACCAGCCTGTTCGGCGGCCGCGGCGGCATCGGCAACACCATCGTCGGGCTGTTCGTTCTCGGTGTTCTCAATAACGGCCTCGACCACGTCAACATCGACAGCTTCCTGAAGATCCTGATCCGCGGCGTGATCCTGCTGGCGGCGCTGATCATCAACGTCTATGCGCAGCGCTTGCGAGAAAAAGCGGCGGACTAGACGCCTTCAACGCAAAAGCGCGAAAACAACCCCATGCACAGTACGGATCATTGGGGACTTTCGCGTGGAGCAACCTGCGCCATTTCCGAAATTCAATTTGACACGTCGGGCAAAACAGGAGCACAATTCCATCATCGCGCCGATCGCGTGTCTCGGGAGCACTGAGCTCAAGCCGGGGACGAGCGGCTCTGTGGTTCGAGCCGCACGCGTCTCCTCAGGAGCTTGAATCACGGCTCGACGACCAAGCGGACAACACGCAGCCCCCAAGACCTCGCGCGCCCTCCGAGTTCGACGCGCCGTCTGGTGTGGGTACCCACCTGTTGTAGCCCGGCGGAGCAAAAAGCAGGTGCGGCGCCCCCCACGACAGGCGCGCCACGTCTGTCGTTCTGCTATAGTGTCATGATGACGATCGGGATTTCCGGACCCGAACGGAAGGCACCAGGGCGAGGCGCCGTGGTG
Organism: Bradyrhizobium sp. CCGUVB4N; assembly: GCF_024199945.1. Classification (GTDB taxonomy): domain Bacteria; phylum Pseudomonadota; class Alphaproteobacteria; order Rhizobiales; family Xanthobacteraceae; genus Bradyrhizobium. The sequence continues at coordinate 5,368,789 of NZ_JANADP010000001.1, forward strand.
GGATTCATCATCGCGGCCATCATCGCCGTGATCGGCCTGATCCTGCTCGCTCTCGCCGGCGACGTCCTGGTCGACTGGATGTGGTTCTCGTCGATCGGCTACAGGCAAATCTTCTGGACCACGATCGGCGCGAAAGCCGCCGTCTTCCTCGTTGTTTTCGCGGCGAGCGCCACCATCTTGTGGACCAACGCGCGCCTTGCACTTGGCCTCGCCGGGCGCCGACGCCGGTTGCCTGCCGCCTTCGCCCCGACGTTTGCGGCCGTCGTGACGCCGCCCGATCCGTTGGAATTCCTGCGCGAGCGGCTGCCCTGGCGCATTGTGATCGGCGCGGGCAGCGGCCTCTTCGCTCTGTTCGTCGCCTGGGGCGAAGTCGGCAGCTGGAGCACTCTGCTGCGCTTCATCTATCAGGTGCCCTACGGCACCAACGATCCCTTGTACGATAAGGATATCGGCTTCTACCTCTTCTCCCTGCCCGCCTTTGTGGCCGTGAAGAATTGGGCATTGCTGATGCTCTTCACGGGCGCACTGTTCGCCGGATCGATCTACTGGGTGTTTGGCGACATCGAAGACAGAGCCCAACAAGTATCGCCAGCAGCGATCTCGCACGGTTCGGCGCTTCTCGGCCTCTTCTTTGGCGTGAAGGCGTGGTCCTACAGTCTCGACCGCTATCTCCTGCTGTACGGCGACAATGGCGTGGTGGTCGGTGCGGGCTTCACCGACGTCAATGTGGAACTGCCGGTCCTGTGGCTGCTGATCGCACTTTCGATCGTCGCCGCCTTGGCGGCATGCGCGAACCTGTGGGTGCGAACCTACCGCCTTCCCACAGCCGCGATTGTGCTGTTGTTCGGCGGCGCCTTGCTGCTGTCGGGCATCGTCCCCGCGGTATTTCAGCGCTTCTACGTCGGGCCGAACGAGCTGGAGTGGGAGCGGCCCTACATCGAACGCAACATTGCCCTGACCCGCGAGGCCTACAATCTCAATCGGATCGTGCCGAAGCCTTTCCCTGCGGAACAGAACCTGACTTTCCGGGCACTCGAGGCCAACAAGGCCACCATCGAAAATATAAGGCTGTGGGATTGGCAACCCTTGGCCGACACCTACGCGCAACTGCAGGAGATTCGCACCTACTACAAACTGCGCGATCTCGATGTCGATCGCTACTGGCTTGGCGATACCTACCAAAGCGTGATGATCTCAGGCCGCGAGCTGAATTCCGCGCTGCTGCCATCCAACGCGCAAACCTGGGTCAACCGGCATATCCTGTTCACCCACGGCAATGGTGTGGTGATGAGTCCGGTCACCCAGAAGAGCGGTGAAGGACTTCCGCTGCTCTATCTGCACGACATTCCTCCGGTCGCGCACGGAAGTCCCGCCATTCATGAACCGCGCATCTATTACGGACAGCAGACCGAGGACTACGTCATCGTCAAGGGAACCGTGCCGGAGTTCGATTATCCCAAGGGAAAGGACAATGTCTACGCGTCCTATGACGGCTCCGGCGGCGTGCCGCTGTCGGGCATGGTGCGGAGACTGATCTTCGCCCACCATTTCAACGATGTGAACCTGGTGCTGTCAGACTACATCGGCGACGACAGCCGGATCATGATCCGGCGCAACATCCAGAAGCGGGTCGGCACGATCGCCCCGTTCCTCGCGCTCGATCGCGATCCCTATCTGGTCGTCAGCGAGGGCCGGATGTTCTGGATGCAGGACGCCTACACGACGAGCGAATATTTTCCCTACGCACAGCCTGCGCCCGGCCTCAACCTCAACTATATCCGCAATTCGGTGAAGGTCGTGATCGACGCCTACAACGGCACCGTCGACTTTTACCTGATGGACCCGGCGGACCCGATCGCCGCGACCTATCGACGAATCTTCCCGGACCTGTTCAAGCCGTTCGCGGCCATGCCGTCCGATCTTCAGAAGCACATTCGCTATCCCGAAGACCTCTTCCTGATCCAGGCGCGGCTCTTCCAGACCTACCACATGGAAGCGGCCGATGTTTTCTATAACCGCGAGGACCTCTGGCAATTTCCGCGTCAGCCGGCCAGTGACGGCGTCTCTTCAATGGACGGCATCACCGCGATGGTCCCTTACTACATCATCATGCGGCTGCCCGGAGAGGCACAAGCCGAGTTCTTCATCATGATCCCGATGGTGCCGAGCCGTCGCGACAACATGATCGCATGGCTCGCCGCGCGCTGCGACGAGCCCGGCTATGGCAAGCTGGTCGTGTACGAATTTCCCAAGGAGAAGCTGGTCTACGGACCGTTCCAGATCGAGGCGCGAATTCATCAGAACACCGACATCTCCCAACAGATATCGCTGTGGAACCAGATGGGGTCGCGGGTGATCCGGGGAAATCTGCTCGTGATCCCGATCGAGAATTCGATTCTCTACGTGTCACCGCTGTATCTGCGGGCCGAGCAAGGACATTTGCCGGAGCTCAAGCGGGTGATTGCCGCCGATGGCGAGCATGTCGTCATGAGGGAAACACTTGCTGAGGCCCTGTCGGCACTCTTCGTGGACGACGGAGCTGCGTCGGCGCCGGCTGCGACCGCGGAATCGCCTGGCGATGAGGCCGCGGCAAGGCGCGCGCAGGAGGCGCTCGATCACTACAATCACGCCATGGAGCGGTTAAAATCCGGCGATTGGACAGGCTTTGGCAAAGAGATCGGCCTGATGCGCGGCATTTTGGAGGATATCCGCCGGCAATCGGGTAGCCGCTGATTGACCCATCAGCGGATTTTGGGCCATCCGTGCGCTTGGAAACGCCCAAGAGTTGCAAAGTGTTGGACGCTCGTTGCAAGTCCAACCGCTGCATGCCAAGCTCTACCACGAGGGGCGCCCTGCACCATCCATTTGCACGGCTTCGCGCGATCAAGTTTGCCGCGTTGCGAACATTGGCTCGACAACGGGGTGTTCCTCGATGAGCGAGGTCGTAGTAGCTTGAGACATTGTTCAATCAGGAGTGGATTTCATGGCTAAGGAAAAGGACGAGGGCGTTCCTCTCGCCAAGGATTTTGTTGCGGTTCGTGTCAACGTGACCTCGTCGCAACTGGACCAGGTCCTCTCGGCGCTCGGCATTGCAGCGAAGCATAGGGCCAGTTTTGCTGCCGGCAGCGTGTTCATCGTGCAGAAGAGGAAGCCTGCGGCGAAAAAGAAAGCGCAGCGGCGGCCAGTGAAGAAAAAGAAGTAGGCGTGACCGAAATTGACAAGTGACTGGAAGCTTACGTCGGTTCTTAGACGCTCGGGATCGTTCAAACGGTCTCGATGGATCAAGCGCCCAGCCTTTGAGGGAGATGTTGGCGCGTTCAAGCTCCTCGCAAGTGAAGCGCCCATCTCCCTGGAACACCCATCCGGCAGGTCGATGGCGGTCCTGCCGGGTGACATTTTTGTTGCGACGCCCGGTCATCGCGAGTCGACCCGATGGGTGGTCGGTGGCGTTCCCAAGGAGGGCCTCCTTCCGGACAAGGAGTATTCGGTCCTGTCGAGCTGCGGCATTGTCGGCGAGTTGATCGGTTCGTCTTCGCAACGGAAAAGCCCGCTCGGCAAGGTCGAGTTTCTCGGAACGTTGGGATCGCAAAAGGCGAATATTCGGGATTTTTCGGCTATCAACGACGAAGAAGGCTCTGACAAGGGCGCAGAGCTCTATCTGATCGTGGGCACTTCCGCAGAAGTTGGAAAAACGACGGCCGGGCTCACAATCCTACGGTCGCTTCTTCATCAGGGTCACTCGAAGATCGCGGTCCTCAAGGCCACCGGTACCTCGTCCATCGTCGAGCTTTTAACCTACCGGGATTTCGGAGCTTACACGACGATGGATTGCGTCGACTTCGGCCTTCCCACGACGTATCCCTCCGAGAGAAGCGATATCGCGCCGGTATTTGATCGCGCCATCCGGCATATGCTCGGATTGCCCGCAGAAGCCGTGTTGATCGAGTGCGGCGGCGACATCCTGGGTGCAAACGTTCCTGTTTTCCTCGAACGTCTCAAGAAAGCGCGCCCCGTTGACAAGCTCGTGCTCGTCGCGCCGGATTCACTGGCGGCCTTTGGCGGCCTCCGTATCCTGGATAAGATGGGCTACGCGGTGGATCTGCTGACTGGCCCCTGTACCGACACGCCGACCCTGCTGGAAAGGACACAGAAACTGTGTGGGGTCAAAGCGATGAATATGCTGGGGCCACGTCCTTGATGGTGGGTTCGGGCTCACGCGCCAAGGCGCGACGATCATGCTTTAGTCACGCGCCTTCACGCGCGCGCTGACCGCCCAGAAATGTCTAAGTCGAGTTATGCGTACGCGATCGCAATGTTCCGAAAGCGAGTGCCTTAGACCATCATCGTCAGGATAATTCTTGACGATCTCATAGAGCACGTCGTCCTTGCCCACCCTGATCTCATATCTATCTCCAGATCGATCATGCCTCGACATCGGGTTCTTCGCCGCATCCTTGCGATAGGCCTCATCGACGAGCAGGAGCTTTGCGCCCGGCGCAAGTCGCGACAAGAATTGCGCGATGAACCTGCCCTGCTCCTGCTTCTTCAGATGTGACCACCAAAGCACCGCGATCCCGACTTCGAATTGGGTCTCGAATGCGGGTAGGCGGAATGCGTCCGCTGTTACGAACGAAACCTCCGAACCGAGGCGCCGTCCGGCTGCAACGGCCAATGTATTGGCATTGTAGTCAGTGGCGACGACCAGCCTGGCGGACCGGGAACATACCTGTGTCCAATAGCCCGTGCCTGCGGCTATCTCCAACACCGTCTTTCCGTTGACGTGCCGCGTGACCCATCTGCGCAGCCAGGCAAGGTCTGACTGACGCCGGCGCAGTTTGTAGATGTCATCGTACTCGAACGCTCGATGCTTGTAGTATGCCTTGAGCGCGCCCGAGCCTCTGCGGATCATGACTCCGCTCGATTTCAGCATAGGAATGCCTCAGCCCTCTGAATGATTCTCGGACAGGCACGGCGCGCCGATGACGGCCGTTATCTGCGCGAGAAGCTCTGAGGCCACCCTGAATTCCGACATCGATTGACCTTCGGTCAAGCCAGCCAAAGCTGGCAAAAGAACCTCGTACGCTGCGTCGACTCTTCCTTCGGCATGCCAGCATCTTGCCTGAGCGGTGGCGGCCCTCAACTCCCAGAGCCTTGCTCCCTGCTTCCTGGCTATCGCGATGGCTTCGGCGAGCCACAGATCTCTTTCGCCGACCTTTGCGGCGCAAACCAGAGCCCGCATTCGCATGATCTCGGACTTGCACCAAATCTCGCCCGTCTGCTCCACCAGGTGGAACGCTCTCTCCAGCAGCAAGGACGCCTCGGCACCCTGTCCCTGCTCGTGGTGCACTTCCGCGGCCGCCGCCATGAACAACGGGAGGATGACCGAGTGGCCAGCTTCGTGCAGCTCCGCAATATGGCTCCGCATGGCTTCCAGATGAGTTGTGGAGGGTTCCATCCGCGACAACGCCCACGAGTGGAAAAAGCCGCCTTCACGCGACCCGAGGAAGGTTTCGTGGTCCTTGTTGACTTCCAGAAGTCGTCCGGAAAGCGCTGCGCAGCCCTCCACGTCCCTCCACATGATACGCTGTACGCAAGCTCTCCTGACGGCGAGCACCAGCGTTATGACATGATTGAGCGATTCCGCATGCCTCACGCCTTTCATTGCCGTTTCGCATCCGGATTCAGGATAGCCCATCGCGGTCTGCGACATTCCGACTATCGTATACATGGACGCCTTCATGTCCCGACTGGCCAAATTGGCCTCTGGGCCATCCCGATCGACCTCGTAGTCGGTCAGTAATCTGGAGAGGACGTCGCAGGTCTCGCTGAATTCTCCGCGAATGAAATGAGCCAATCCGGCGGCCCGGAACGACATCATCCGCGACTGGGAGTCGGCCAGTCTTGCGTCCTGGTGAAGCTCTCTGATGTCAGCGGCGCATCGCGCCAGGCTGTCCGCATCGGAATGAGTAAAATAATGATTGATCAGACCATCATGGACTCTGAGGAGAGATATCGCATCACCGGTCTGAAGGCTCAGTTTGCGGGCTCGCTCATAGCAGGTGAGGACTTCCTCGCTGCCAGATCCACGCAGATCTATCAGTGCCCGCCCGAGCTGCAATTGCAAGAACAGCTCCCGTTCAGCACTCTGTGCCTCCGACGGAAGCAAGTCTTGCTGACGAAGCGCATTCTTCAAATGACTGGCTTTCTCGGCCAGCGCGGAGCGACCGGATGCTTTTTCTGCAGCGAGCAAGTAGTACTTGATCGATCGGTCCGGCTCGCCGGCTTCTTCAAAATGAAACGCCAGTACCTCCGCGTTCGCAATCGGACTATGCTCAGCGGCTTTCTCCAACACTTCGGCAAGGCGTAGATGCAGCTGGCGTCTGCGAGTACGTAAAATGGAGTCATAAGCTGCGTTCTGAACCAGGGCGTGCTTGAACGAATAAGAGCTGTCTGGCACGCGCCCGCGACCATGCACGAGCCCCGCCGCAGTCAACTCGTCCAGCGCGGCAATCAGGGCGCCCTCATCCAGGTCACCGATGCTGTTGAGGACGTCGAACGAAAACTCTCGCCCGATCACCGAAGCAGTCTGGGCCACTTCCTTGGCACTCGGATAACGATCCAATCGCGCGGTCAAGGAGGCATGCAGCGAAGGAGGCACCAAGGACGTATATCCCGCACCACCCTTGAGCTGGTCCAGCTGGCTCTCCAAAACCGACTTGGTCAACTCCTCGATATGCAACGGCACGCCATCAGAGCGGGATATGATTTCATCGATGACTTCTGCCGGAAGGGCGTGCTCGCCGGATACAGCATCGACTAGCAACGCTGCATGCCGCCGATCAAACCCGGTCAAGATCAAGTCGGTGACCTGCGGACGGGTAATCCAGGGCGGCCGGAATTCCAGACGACTGCTGGCAATCAACATCAGGGGAAATTGATCGATTTCGTCGATCAACCTGTCGATCAGATCCAGCGTAACTTGATCCGCCCAATGCAGGTCTTCAAAGACAGCCAACCTGGCGGATTGAGACGCCTGCATTCTCAGCAGCCGAATGATCGACGCCAGGGTCATGTCCCTTTTCCTGCGCGCCGGCAAATCGGGCGGCAGTCCTGGCGTTGGCATCGCAATCGAAAGGAGGTCGCCGATCAGAAAAGCATCGGCTTCCGTAGCACCATATTCATCGAGGAGACGCGCCAGTTTCTCCGCCCTGACCGGCATGGAATCTCCGCCTTCGATCTTCGCTGCGAGCTCGATATGGCGGATGATCGGGTAAAGCGGTGCGTCCTGTTGGTGTGGTGAACATGAGAACTGCAGCGGCGGAAATCGATCTCCTTCCTGGCTCGCACGTTCAAGGACTGAAATGAGTCTGGATTTTCCGACGCCTGCTTCGCCGATCAAGAAACAGACCAGCCCCTGACCGGCGACGACCTGCTCCCATCGACGCAGAAGCAGGCCCTTTTCGTCTGCTCGGCCGATGAGCGGCGTCTCGCTTGAACGGAGCGCCTTGAAACGGCTCTCGATGACATTTTCCTTGGTCACCGCCCAAGCGGTGACCGGACCCTTCAGGCCTTTCAGATCCAAGGGGCCGACACGTCGGTACTGAAACATCTCACCGATAAGTCGACGCGTAGCCTCGTCGATAACCATCTCACCTGCCTCGGCGACGGCTTGTAGCCTGGCTGCGAGATTGGGAGTTTCTCCGACCGCAGTCTGGGAATCCCTATCCCCCTCCACGATGGCGCCGATAACGGCTATGCCCGTTGCGATTCCAACGCGACAGTTAAGCGAACCGGGAGGTCCCGCAGGGCTGCTCAGATGATGAACGGCCTCAACCGCAAGCAAGCCGCTTCGCACGGCGCATTCGGCATCGTCCTCGTGTGCACTTGGATAGCCAAAATACGCAAGGATGCCATCGCCAATGTAGCGAGCGACGTATCCTCCGTTTTTCGAAACCAGGTTCGTGACACATTCGTGGTGAGCGGAGATCGCCTCTCGCAAATCTTCCGGATCGAGCCTCGTTCCAAGCGATGTCGACCCGACCAGGTCAACGAACATGACCGTCAGCCGGCGCCGCTCGACTTGGGGCTTTGCGACGGCTTCGGGAGCACCTGCTCCGCGATCTCCAGAAAATTCTTTGGCGCTCGTCTGACCGCATTCAGAGCAAAATCGCGCGCCCGCAGCGTTCTGGTGTCCGCATGAACCACATTGCCACGAAAGTGGCATGCCGCAATCGCGGCAAAACTTCGAGCCAGCAGCAACACGCAACCCACAGCGGGAGCAGAGCATATCAACCTGCTAATCCGATCGGTAAAAGGCCTGACCCTTTCCAAAAGTCTAGATTCCAGCAGACCTGCTGTCACGTGTCAGGAGAAGCGTACGGAGACAATTATGCAATTATTACGCCTCGGCAGCACCGCGTACTAAGGCGCGGGCTGGGCTTGCGCTCCGTCCGGGGGATGACCGCTTCCCTTCGAGACCGCCACCAGCCGACCCGCAATCTCCTCGCTCCGCCAGCACCGCACCGCATGCCCATCCGGCCGCGTCTCCAGCACGGGCCCCGGCTCGTGACGGCACACATCTTCCGCATATCGGCAACGCGGGCTGAAGGCACATCCGTTCGGCGGATTGAGAGGATTGGGCAAGTCGCCGCCAGTCGTCGCCAGCGGTGCATGGTGCAAGGGATCGGGGATCGCCGCGATCAGGGCTTGCGTATAGGGGTGCGCCGGCCGTTCGAAAATTTCGCGCCAGTCGCCGTTCTCGACGATGCGGCCGAGATACATCACGGCGACCCGGTCGCTCATGTGCTCGACGACGCCGAGGTCGTGGCTGATCATGATGTAGGAGAGACCGAGCGTCTCCTTCAGCTCCAGCAGCAGGTTGATGATCTGGGCGCGGATCGAGACGTCGAGCGCCGAGACCGGTTCGTCGCAGATGACGATCCTGGGGTTGAGGATCAGCGCGCGGGCGATGCCGATGCGCTGGCGCTGGCCGCCGGAGAATTCGTGGGGGTAGCGGTCGGCCTGTTCGGGCCGCAGGCCGACATGGCGCAGCATGGTCGCGACGCGATCCTCGATCTCGCTTCTCGCGGTCACGCCATGCACGCGCAAGGGATCTTCCAGCGTGCGCCGAACGGTCTGGCGCGGATTGAGCGAGGCGTAGGGATCCTGGAAGACGATCTGGACGGTCCGAGCGAGCGATTTGCGGTCGCCGGATTGCCTGTTGGTCACGACCTGCCCGTCCAGCACGATGCGGCCGCGCGTCGGGGTGAGCAGACCAAGGATCGACAGGGCGACCGTCGATTTGCCGGAGCCGGACTCGCCGACGAGGCCGAGGCATTCGCCACGTTTCAGCTTGAGATCGACACCGTCAACGGCACGGAGCACCCGACCGCCGCGGCCGAGCAGGCCGCCACCAATCGGAAAATGAACCGCGAGATCCTCGACGCTGAGGATGAGATCGTCGTCCGCCCTTCCCTCGCCCGGTCTGCTCTGGGGTTCATGCATGGTGATGACACCTCACCAAACCGCCCGACTCCAGAGGATCCGCCACCGGCACGACGCTCCTGCAAATCTCGGTCGCCTGCGCGCAGCGCGGATTGAACCGGCAACCATCAGGGAAGTTCGTGATGGCCGGGACGACGCCCGCGATCTCCTTGAGCCTGCTGCGGCCAAGTGCTGCGCGGCTGCCGAGCCGCGGCAGCGAGTCGACCAGGCCTTGGGTGTAGGGATGCGAGGGGGTGCGAAAAATGTCGGCGGAACCGCGCTCTTCGACGATGCGGCCGGCATACATCACCGCGACGCGGCGGCAGACATTGGCGACCAGGCCGAGATCGTGGCTGATCATCAGGATGGCCGTGCCGCGTTCGGCGCAGAGATTGCGCATCAGTTCGATGATTTCGGCCTGCACGGTCACGTCGAGCGCGGTGGTCGGCTCGTCCGCGATCAGGAGATCCGGACCGCAGGCCAGCGCAATGGCGATCATGACGCGCTGGCGCATGCCGCCGGAGAGCTGGTGCGGGTAATCGTTCACGCGCCGCTCCGGCGCCGGCACGCGGACGCTCGCCAGCGCCTCGACCGCGAGCTGGTTGGCCTCCCGCCAGCTCTTGCCCTTGTGCAGCACGAACATCTCGGCGATCTGGCGTCCGACGGGCGAGACCGGGTTGAGCGCCGTCATCGGCTCCTGGAAGATCATGGCGATGCGGTTGCCGCGCAGGTCGCGCTGGGCGGCCGCGGACAGGTGCTGGATCTCGCGCCCGTCAAACCGGATGACGCCGCTTCCGATCGACAAGGGCGGCCGCAGCAGGCCGATCAAGGCGAGTGCCGTGATGCTCTTGCCGCAGCCGGATTCGCCGACCAGGCCGAAAGTCTCGCCGCGATCGATGCGGAACGAAATGCTCTCGGCCGCCGCAACGCGTTTCGTTCCATCGTCGAGATCGATGCGGAGATCCTCGACTTCGATCAGGGGCGCGCCGGTCATGTGCGCCGGCTCCGCGACTGGGGATCGAGGATGTCGCGCAGGCCATCGCCAAGCAAATTGAGGCCGAGCACCGTCAGGAAGATGGCCAGCCCCGGGAAGATCGAAAGCCACGGCGCCGTCGTGATCTGGTCGCGGGCATCCGACAGCATGCTGCCCCAGCTTGGGAATGGCGGCCGAACGCCGAGCCCAAGGAACGACAAGGCGGCCTCGGACAGCACCGCGCTGCCCATGCCGAGCGTGCCGATGACGACGATCGGTCCCAGCATGTTCGGCAAGAGCTGCGTGATCATGATGCGGAGATCGCCGTAGCCGAGCACGGTCGCGGCCTGCACATAGCCCTGGCTTCGAAGCGACAGCGCCGAGGCCCGCGCGATCCGGCAGGTGAAGGACCAGTTGGTGAGGCCGAGCGCAATCAGGAGGCTGGTCAGGCCCGGTCCGAGCACCGCCATGATGGCGAGCGCGAAGATCAGCGAGGGGATCGCCAGCATGACGTTGGTCAGGGCGTTGACGACGTCGTCCCACCAGCCGCCCCAATAGCCGGCGCTGAGGCCCAGCGCGACGCCGATGACGCTGTTGATGAGCTGCGAGACGATGCCGACCGTCAAAGAGACCCGCGCGCCGTAGACGACGCGGGAATAGATGTCGCGGCCCTGGTCGTCGGTGCCGAACCACCAGGTCCAGCTCGGCGGCTCTTCCGCATTCATGAGGTTGGCGTCCAGGACGGGATCGGTGTGCGCCAGCCAGGGCGCGAGCACGCCGACCAGGATGGCGAGCGCAAACAACGCGCCGCCAATGATGAGGTTGGCGCGCAGCTTCATGCGTATCTGATCCTGGGATCGATCACGCCGTAGAGCAGATCGATCAGCAAATTGATCGCGAGGAAGGCCAGCACGACCACGAGAATGGAGCCCTGGACGGCGGGAATGTCGCGCTGGAGGACGCTGTCGACCAGCAGCGAGCCGATGCCCGGCCAGGAGAACAGCTTTTCGACCACGACCGCCTGCCCCATCAGCCCGCCGAATTGCAGGCCGACGGTGGTGAGAATGATGACGAGCGCATTGCGCATGACGTGCCACTTCACCACGCGCGTCTCGCTCATGCCCTTGGAGCGCGCGGTGCGGACGAAATCGGCTGTCATGATCTCGAGGACGGCGGCGCGCGTCGTCCGGGCAAACAGCGCCATCGGCGAGACGCCGAGCGTCAAGGCCGGCAGCAGCAGATATTTCAGGCCGCCATCGCCATAGCCGAAGCTCGGCAACCAGCCGAGCTTCAACGCAAAGACGTACATGATCACCAATCCGAGCCAGAATTTGGCGATGGAAAGGCCGGACACCGCCACGACCATTGCGAGCGTGTCAACAAGTCCGCCCGGCCGCAATGCGGCGACGAAACCGAGCGGCACGCCGAGCAGAACCGCAAATGCCATGGCCGTGAAGATCAGCTGCAACGTCGGCCAGGCCCGCTTGGCAATCATCGATGTCACCGGCTCGCGCGTCCGGAACGAGGTGCCGAAATCACCGGTCGCGAGCTTGGCGATGTAATTGCCGAAGCGCACATAGACGGGATCGTTCAGGCCGAGCTGCTGCTTCAGGCGCAGCTCGACCTGGGGATCGACGTCGTCGCTCATGGTCGAGGCGATGCTGCCGGGAACGACGCTGAACAGCACGAAGACCAGCAGCACGACGGCCAGCACGGTCGGAATGGTCTGCAGGAGGCGACGGATCAGGAAGGAGAGCATCGGCACTTTCTTCCCTCCCTTCATCGCTCATGGCGATGAAGGGAGCACGAGAACGCGTGTTACTTTGCCGGCGAGGTCTCGTCGACCCAGAGCTCCTCGACGTTCTGATGGGTCAGCTCCGTCGCATTGAGCTGAACGCCATGGAGCCAGGGCTGCACGGCCATGACGGCCTTGTTGTAGTTGAAGAACCAGACCGGCGCCTCCTCGTAGAGCAGCGCGTTGGCCTTTTGCAGCAGCTGGGTGCGCTTAGATGAATCGTCGGCCTGCCCTGCCTCGTCCATGATCTTGTCGAACTCAGGGTTCTTGAAGATCATGTAGTTGCAGGCCGATTGCGGCGTCGACGAATGGAAGCATTTCAGCGCGGCCTGGGGGTCCGGACCGGTCTGTTGCGAATAGATGTAGGCCTGGTAGTCGCCGGTGCGGACCACCTCCGACAACACGGCGGCCTCGACCTGCTTGACCTTCACCTTGATGCCGACCTTGTCCAGCATCGGAATGACGGCCGAGACGATCGGCAGGCCCCAGCTTTCGTTCTGGCTGGTGGTCCATTCGAATTCGAAGCCGGAGGCGTAGCCGGCGTCAGCGAGCAGCTGCTTGGCCTTGGCAGGATCGTAAGCGTACGGCTTCATCGTCTTGTCGTAGGCGGTCGAGGTCAGCGGCAGCCAGCTGGTGGCGCGATAGGCCTTGCCCTTGACCAGCTTGCTGATGATCAAATCGGTATCGATCGCGTAGTTGATCGCCTGCCGGACGCGCTTGTCGGAGAACGGCTTGAAGTTGGGGTTCATGCCCATGTAACGCGTGAAGACCTCGGCGACCTCGGCGATGGTGCCCTTGAGATTGGGGTCGGTCTGATAGGCGACATATTGCGCCGGCCCGAGCACGGAGGTGTCGATCTCCTTGTTGCGGAAGGCGACGTCGCGGGCCGCCGCCTCGCCCATGATCGAGACGATCAGCTTGTCGGCGTAGGGCTTGCCGGGCTTGTAGAACTTGTCCCACCGCTCCATGACGATGCGCGAGCCCGGCACGTGCTCGACGAACTTGAACGGGCCGAGGCCGATCGGATGCTGGATGAAGCTGTCCTTGGCGGCCTCGTCGGCGGGGTAGATCGAGGTCAGCGCCGTGAAGAAGTAGAAGCCGGGCTCGACCTTCTCGGTCAGCTTCATCTCCACCGTGAAATCGTCGATCTTCTTCAGGCCGGAGATTTCCTTCGCCTGCCCTTTCTCGACCGCGGCCGCGCCCTCGATGACGCGAACATAGCGCGCACCGGGATAGGCCTTGGTGCCGTCCATGATGCGGTTGAACGACCAGATCACGTCGTCAGCCGTCATCTTGCGGCCGTTGTGGAAATAGGCGTCGTCGCGGAGCTTGAAGGTCTGAACGAGCCCACCGCTGGAGACGATGACCTCCTTCGCGAGTTCAGGGACCGGCTTTCCTTCCGCGGAGTCCCAGATGTAGAGCGAGCGATGCAGGCCCTTGGCGTAGATCTCGTCCTGGGCGCGCTGGGTGGTGTGAATGTCGAGACTGGTGAAGCTCGAGCCATAGGGCGCCGTCATGCGGATGGTTCCGCCCTTGCGCGGCGTCTGGGCCTCTGCCGGGGCGGCGAGCGCCAGTCCCAGGCCCGCGACGATCGCCAACATCCTGAACATCATGTGTCCCCTAATGCAGGTATTCCGATCAGGGATTTGATCATTCACAGCCTGTCGAACGCAAGCTTCGTTTTGCGTCCCCGGCAATGCAAGCCACCGATTGACGCGGTGCGTCATCGCGCAATGGGAACAGTGAACATTTTTCGCAATCGACGCGACCAAGCTCAGGATCGTTGTCTGAGCCCCAGGGATCGCGGAAAAAATGAAACGCCGAATGCTAGGTATCCTGCTCGTGGGCAGTCTGGTCGCCGCGACAGCGGCGATGGCGATCCCTGTTACGCCGGATCCGGGCCCCGCTGACGGCATCGACGTCGGCTGGTATCGCAGCACGGGCCTGGACACGGCCGTCGACCAGACCTGGTGGGCGACCAGGAACCGCTGCGTCCCGGACACTCTCGGCGAACGCCTGATCTGCGGCGCTCTCGGGTATTTGGCGCGGGCAGCAGGCCGGACCTTCGAGGCCAAAATGTCCGACGACGCCGGTCTGCCGCTGCCGGCCGGCTGGGACCTGATGACCACGAAGAACGCGTCCTTCATCAGGTCGGCGCATGTCGAGACGCCGCTCGATCTCGCAGCCGTGCTCGACTTCTATCGCGCCTCGCTCGGACAGCGTGGCTGGACCGAGACGAACGGCGCGGTCATCGCGCCCGACAGGGCCGAGATCGCTTTCACGACGTCAGACGGACCGGCGACGCTCCGGCTCGTCCGCCAGGACAACAAGACCATCGCCGACCTTTCCCTGCGCAAGCGGTGGAGCGTGACGGCCGGCATCGCGCCAAAACCGGGGCAAGTGAAATTGATGCTCGGCAACGAGACGGATAAAGCGGCAGTTATCACCGTCAATGAGCGAACCGTCAGGCTGGCGGCGCACGCGGGAGAAAAACTGACCCACACCGACGATGCGGCGAGCGAAAAGTCCGATATCCCAAAGCTCGATCTGCCGCCAGGCAAGCACAAGATCACTGTCAAGGCCGAGGGCAGCGCTGCGCGGAGCCGGGAGCTCGAGATCGCAGCCAACGAGACCTGGGGCCTGCTGGTCGGCCCGGATGGCGCACCGCTGCCGATACGGCTGTATTGAGGCGCGCGACGCTCTCTCTCCGTCAGCCCGACAGCTCCGGCTGCCAATCCCCCAGCTTCCGCGCAGCCCCCGTGATGTCGGCGATGGTTCGAAACGCCACCGCCTCCACCATCATCCCGCGCGCGAGCCGCACGGCGCGGGCCTCGCTCACCGCCCGCACCTTCGGATCCTCGATCAGCTCGAAATCGATGTTGTGGGCAAGGCCGAAGATGCGGCGGATGGTTTTGGCGGCGGCGAATCCGACCGTGTCGGTGAACAGGCGCTGCATGTAGGCCTGCCGCTCGGCCTCGAGGCGCATCGCGCCCTTCTCGCCGGCAAAGAGCGAGACCGGATAGGCATCGCCGCGGGCCTCCGACCGCCAGAGATCGAGGAATTTTCGCGAAAACTCATTCCAGACCTGGTCGACCGTCTCCAGCACCCAGCCCTCGAATTCGCGGCGCTCGCCCGGCCTGCGCTCGTGGCCGGCAGAGGCGAAATAGGCCATCAGCAGATTGGCCAGCACCGCGCCGACGTCAAAACCCATCGGGCCGTAGAAGGCGAATTCGGGGTCGATCACCCGCGTCTCTGCCGACGTCACCATGATCGAGCCGGTGTGGAGATCGCCATGCAGCAGCGCTTCCGGGCTCGCCATGAATTTCAGCTTCAGCCGGGAGATCGCGACATGCAGCTCCATGTCCTCGCGCAAGGACGCGGCCAGGCCGTCGAGATACGGCGCCGTCCAGCGGTTCTGCTCGGCGATCCTATAGGGATCGGTGAAGATCAGATCCTCGGTGATCTTGCACAGCGCATGATTGCCGGCGAAGGCGGCGATGGCCTCCTTCTTCTCCGCGGCCGTGAGCGCGAGGTCGGAGGTGAAGAACAGCGTCCGCGCCATGAACGTCGTGATGTCATCGACGAAGCGCGGATAGGACGTCGCAGCCACCAGCCCCTTGCGCATGATGATATGGGGCTCGAGCAGCTCCATCACCGTGAGTGCCAGCGTCTCGTTGTGGTGCAGCAAGGCCGGCACGAGGCCGGGCGCGAGCTGGGCCTGCCGGGACAGCGCGAGATATTCGTAATGGGCCCGCGACAGCGGCAGCGGCCAGCTCTCGCCGACCAGGCGAACGTAAGGCAGCGCCTGCTTCACGGCGATGCCGCCGCTGGCGCCTTTCACGATGAAGACGAGGTTGAGATTGCCGTCGCCGACCTCGGTGATCCCCCAGGCGGCCGGCGCGCCGCCAAGCAGTGCCGCGATGTCAGGCAGGCCCGCGAGATAGTCCCGCAAGGCCGCTTCCTGAAGAATCCGGTAATCCCCCGCCTGCCCTTGCGCCATGACGATCCCATCCCATGCTCGATGGCCGGATCGTTACTCCCGCTCCAGGAAGCTCGAGCCGATCTCGGCCTTTCTTTTGATCGGATCGTAATCGCAATAGACGTTGTCCGCCACCAGCGTGTAGCTGGCGCTAACGGTGTATTTATCGAGCTTGACCGAGTTCAGACCGATCACCGAGGTGCTTTTTCCGCCGTTCCATTTGAACGGCGTCGAGCTCTTGGCCTGCTCGCAGGCCATCACGGCTTCGTTGAACACGTAGCCCTCGACGAACGCCTTCAGCGTTCGCGCCTGCAAGGCGATCTTCCATTCGACATAGCCAATGGCACCGAGACCGGCGACGATCAGCACCAGAAGCGCGACGACGATCCTCTGAAAAGTCATTCGTTCCCCCAACAACGACGCAACGCGAAAAATCCGGCAAAATCGCTAAAACGGCATCCCCATCAATTTCGACAGCCGTTCGATCGAGAGATAGCCGGCCTGATAGGCCGCGACCCCGATGCCGTAGATGATGGCCGAGATGATCGTGGTCCAGATCAGCTTGCGCTTCATGCCGGTCAGGACAGGTGCGCCGGGGTCGGTGCCGGGCGCACCGACGCCGTCCTCGTGCTGGCTGCGCACGCCGAACGGCAGCGTCAGGAACAGCGCGATCCACCAGATGACGAAGTAGATCGCGAGCGCGGTTGAGATCTGGATGGCCATGGGGCGGTCTTACGCCTGCTCGATTTCGACGAGCGCGCCGGAAAAGTCCTTCGGGTGCAGGAACAGCACCGGCTTGCCATGGGCACCGATCTTCGGCACGCCGTCGCCGAGGACGCGGGCGCCCTCCTTCACCAGGGTGTCGCGCGAGGCGATGATGTCGACGACCTCGTAGCAGATGTGGTGGATGCCGCCGTCGGCATTGCGCTCGAGAAATTTCGCGATCGGCGAGGCCTCGCCGAGCGGCTCGATGAATTCGATCTTGGTGTTGGGGAGCGTCGCGAACACGGTGATGACGCCATGCTCGGGCAGCGGCACGGCTTCCGAGATCTGCGCCCCGAACGCCGCGCCGTAGATTTTTGCGGACTTGACGGCATCCCTGGTCGCGATCGCGACGTGGTTGAGGCGACCCAGCATGTTTTCTTCTCCCTCAGCGCATGATCCGAAGACCACGCTTAGTCTACACTGTCAGGACGTGGACCAGACAGGGGGGCTTTTTGCCCCAATGTTCGTTGATGACGGCCCGGACGGCGCGTCGCACCGATTCCGCCAGCGCATCCGGATCCCGGCGGCGCGCCTTCGGCAGGCCCTCGATGGTGGACATCACGGCGTCGAAGACGATGTCGTCGAACGGCTCCCCCGCCCGGTTCTTCTCGGGGATGCCGATCAGATCGACCTCGGGCTCGTCCACAAGCTCGCCCTGCGCGGTCATCGCGATGGCGACGAAGGCGCAGCCGGAGAACGCCATGCGGCGGCGCTCGACCACGGCGCGGGACTTGGAATCCTCCAGGATGGTGCCGTCCTTGTAGAGCCGGCCCGACGGCACCTCGCCGACCACGCCGGGATCGCCGGGGCCGAGCTTGACCATATCGCCGTTGCGGACCACCAGCACGCGCGGCACGCCGGCGGCGCGCGCGAGTTTTGCGTGCTCGTTCAGGTGCAGCGCCTCGCCATGGACGGGGATCAGCAGTTGCGGCTTCACCCAGGAGATCATGTCGCGCAGCTCGTCGCGGCGGGGATGGCCGGAAACGTGGACCAGATGATCGCGGTCGGTGAGGACCTCGACGCCCTGCAGCACCAGATTGTTGATGATCGAGCCGACGGCCTTCTCGTTGCCGGGAATGGTGCGCGAGGAGAAGATCACGCTGTCGCCGCGGTTCAGCGTGATCTCGGGATGGTCGTCATTGGCGATACGGGCCAGCGCCGCGCGGGACTCGCCCTGGCTGCCGGTGCAGAGCGCGAGCACCTTGTCCTGCGGCAGATGGCCGTAGACCTCGGGCGAGCGGAAATTCTGGACGCCGTCGAGATAGCCGGTCTCGCGCGCGACCTGAACCACGCGCTCCATGGCGCGGCCGACCACCACGACCTCGCGGTCGGCGGCCTTCGCGGCATCGGCGACGGCCTTGATGCGGGCGACGTTGGAGGCGAAGGTCGTGACCGCGACGCGGCCCTTGGCCGCCTTCACCAGGTCGATGATGGTGCGGGCGACCTCGGCTTCGGACGGCGAGCGGCCATCGCGCACCGCGTTGGTGGAATCGCCGATGAGAGCGAGCACGCCCTCCTCGCCGAGTTCGCGCAGCCGCTTTTCATCGGTCGGACGACCCAGCGTCGGGGTCGGATCGATCTTCCAGTCGCCGGTGTGCAGCACCACGCCGGCCTCGGTGTGGATCGCCAGCGCATGCGCTTCCGGAATCGAATGCGCGACCGGGATGAACTCGACGTTGAACGGGCCGACATCGATGCGCCCGCCTGACGGGACCACGGTGACGGGGATCACGGGCGCATTGCGCTCGGCGGCGCATTTGGCCTCGAACAGCGCGGCGCTGAACTGCGTCGCATAGATCGGGCATTTCAGCCGCGGCCAGAGATCGATGATGGCGCCGAAATGGTCCTCATGGGCGTGGGTCAGCACCAGGCCCATCAGGTTCTTGCGTTCCTTCTCCAGGAAGCTGATGTCCGGCATGATCAAATCGATGCCGGGCAGATGCTCCTCGTCGCCGAAGGAGACGCCGAGATCGACCGCCAGCCAGGAACGCTGGTGGCGGTTGCCGAGGCCGTAGATCGACAGGTTCATGCCGATCTCGCCGACGCCGCCGAGCGGCGCAAAAACCAGTTCGTCGGGTCTCGCCATCACGCAGCTCCCACCGAACGGACCGGGCCAAAAAACACCTCGCCCGCGGCGATCGGCACGCGACGGCCCTCCGCGGTGCGGACGATCAGGCAGCCGGTGTCGTCGATCGTGTCAAATATACCTTCCAGCACCTTGGTTCCCGTGTGGATCGCGATCGGCTCACCAAGGCGCGCGGCGCGCTCCAGCCAGAGCTTTCGGATCTCGGCAAAGCCACGGCCATTGTCCCAGATGCCGCGGAATTCCACCCAGGCGTCCGACAGGGCCGAGAACAGCTCTTCCGCGCTGATCTGGACGCTGAGGGCTGCCAGCGACACCGCCGGCGTCGGCGTGCCCTCGGGCGCCGCCACGATGTTGGTGCCAATGCCTGTGACGATGGCCAGGCGATCGCCGACGGCTTCGGCCTCCAGCCCGATGCCGACCAGCTTCTTGCCGTTGGCAAGGACGTCGTTCGGCCATTTCAGGGCGTATCGGGGACGGTCGGGGCCGAGCCGCAGCGCAGCCTCGAGGCTGACTTTCTCCAGCGCAGCCTCCTCGGCCAGTCCCGCGGCAAAACCGATCGTGGCAGCCACCGCTGGCGCGATGTCGAGGACTTCGAGGACGCTGGCTGCCAAATTGCCCTTCGGCGCGATCCAGGGCCGCTGACGGCGGCCGCGGCCGGCCGTCTGCTCATCCGTCACGAACCAGATCGGGCCGCGCTCGCCGGCGCGGGCCGCTTCGATGGCATCGGTATTGGTCGAGCCGGTCCGCTCCAGGGCTGCGAGCTTATAGCCCGCCGCGATTGCGCGAGGACCGAGCGCGAACCCCATCCTAGAACAGCGATTTTGCGGCGGCGGAGGCGACGTTCACCACCGGACCCGCGAACAGCGCGAACAGAATTGTGAACAGGCCCGCAACCGCCAGCACCGTCTTGACCTCGGCGCGCATCGGATCGATCTGGCCGGCCGGTTCGTCAAAGTACATCGTCTTGACGATAGTGAGATAATAGTAGGCGCCCACCACGCTGGAGAGCACGCCGATCACGGCGAGCGTGAACAAATTCGCCTTGATGGCCGCGACGAAGACGTACCATTTGGCGAAGAAGCCGGCGAGTGGCGGAATGCCCGCGAGCGAGAACAGCAGCATCGCGAACATGAAGGCGAGCAGCGGGTTGGTGCGCGACAGGCCTGCGAAGTCGCTGATCTTCTCGACGGCCTGGCCGTTACGCTTCATGGCGAGGATGACCGAGAACGAGCCGAGCGTCATCGCGACATAGATCACGATGTACATCAGCACGCCCTGCGCGCCCTCGACGGTGCCGGAGGCAAGGCCGACCAGGGCGAAGCCCATATGGCCGATCGAGGAGTACGCCATCAGGCGCTTGATGTTGCTCTGGCCGATCGCGGCGAACGAGCCCAGCGCCATCGAGGCGATCGCCACGAACACCAGGATCTGCTGCCACTGCGAGACGATGCCCGGGAATGCGGTCAGCGTGACGCGGGTGAACACGGCGAGTGCAGCGACCTTCGGCGCGGACGCGAAGAAGGCGGTGACCGGCGTCGGGGCGCCTTCGTACACGTCGGGCGTCCACATGTGGAACGGCACGGCCGAGACCTTGAAGCAGAGGCCGGCGAGCAGGAACACCAGGCCGAACACGAGGCCGACATTCGCGGCGGTCGCAGCCGTAGCGATGCCGGCGAAGCTGACGGTGCCGGTGAAGCCGTACACCAGCGAGGAGCCGTACAGCAGCATGCCCGAGGACAGCGCGCCCAGCACAAAGTACTTCAGGCCGGCTTCGGTCGACTTGGCATTGTCGCGGTTCGAGGCCGCCACGACGTAGAGCGCGAGCGACATCAATTCGAGGCCGAGATAGAGCGAGATCAGGTCACCGGCCGAGATCAGCACCATCATGCCGAGCGTCGAGAGCAGCACCAGGATCGCGTATTCGAAGATGCGGCGCGACGGATCCGACAGGAACTCGGTCGACAGCACCAGCGTCACCGCCGAGCCGATCAGGGCCAGGATCTTCATGAAGCGGGCGAAATCGTCGACGATGAAGCTGCCGCCGAACGTCACCTGCTTGCCGGCGGGCAGCATGTATTCGAGCACGCCGACCACGATCAGCAGCAGCACCGCGAGCGTGGTGACCGCGCTGGTGGTGCCCTGCCCGCGATAGGCGCCGAGCATCAGAAGCGCCATGGCGCCGATCGCGAGCACGATCTCGGGCAACACCGGCGCCAGTTGATAACCTGCAGTCGTAAAGCTCATGGCGATATCCTGACCTGCCCGATCACTGGAGCAGTGCGGCGGCCTTCACGGCCGTCACAGCGGTGTTGTAATTATTGACGAGTTGCTGGACCGAGGCGGCCGACATGTCGAGCACCGGCTTCGGATAGACGCCGAACAGGATCGTCAGCGCGATCAGCGGGAACAGCGTCACGCATTCACGCAGGGTGAGATCCTTCATGCTCATCAGCGTCGGCTTGACCAGCGCCCCGAACACGACCTTGCGGTAGAGCCACAGCGCGTAGCCGGCCGACAGGATCACGCCGAAGGTGGCGAAGAACGCGGTCGGGATCGAGACCTTGAAGGTGCCGAGCAGCGTCATGAACTCGCCGACGAAGCCGCTAGTGCCGGGCAAACCGACGTTCGCCATGGTGAAGATCATGAAGGTCAACGCGTAGAGCGGCATCCGGTTGACGAGGCCGCCATAGGCCGCGATCTCGCGGGTGTGCAGGCGGTCGTAGACCACGCCGACGCAGAGGAACAGCGCGCCGGAGACGATGCCGTGCGAGATCATCTGGAACATGCCACCGGCGACGCCCTGCATGGTGCCGGCGAAGATGCCCATGGTGACGAAGCCCATATGCGCGACCGACGAGTACGCGATCAGCTTCTTCATGTCCTCCTGCATCAACGCCACCAGCGAGGTGTAGATGATGGCAATCGCGGACATGGTGAAGATCAGCGGCGCGAAGTCGTGCGAGGCCAGCGGGAACATCGGCAGCGAGAAGCGCAGGAAGCCGTAGCCGCCCATCTTCAGCAGGATCGCGGCCAGAACCACGGAGCCCGCAGTCGGCGCCTCGACGTGCGCGTCAGGCAACCAGGTGTGCACCGGCCACATCGGCATCTTCACCGCAAACGAGGCGAAGAAGGCCAGCCACGCCCAGGTCTGCAACGACCGCGGCACCGCGGTGTGCATCAGGGTCGGGATGTCGGTGGTGCCGCCGTTCCAGTACAGCGCCATGATGGCGAGCAGCATCAGCACCGAGCCGAGCAGCGTGTAGAGGAAGAACTTGAACGACGCGTAGACCCGGCGCGGACCGCCCCAGACGCCGATGATCAGGAACATCGGGATCAGGCCGCCTTCGAAGAACAGATAGAACAGCACGAGATCGAGCGCCGAGAAGGTGCCGATCATCAGCGTTTCCAGGATCAGGAACGCCATCATGTATTCGCGGACGCGGTTCGAAATCGCCTTCCAGCTCGCGATGATGCAGAACGGCATGATCGCGGTGGTGAGGATCACCAGCGGCAGCGAAATGCCGTCCACGCCCATGTGGTAGGTGATGCCGGTGGCGAGCCAGCTCGCCTTCTCGACGAACTGGAAGTCCGCATTCGACGGGTCGAAGCGCATGACCAGGAGCACCGACACCGCGAAGGTGATCAGCGTGGTCCACAGCGCGATCCAACGCGAGTTGCGCCGGGCCGCCTCGTCATCGCCACGGCTCAGGTAAACGATCAGCGCGCCGACCAGCGGCAGGAACGTCGTGACCGAAAGGATGGGCCAGGTTGTCATTTACTGGCCTCCAAAGCCGAACATGAACCAGGTGATCAGGCCGGCGGCGCCGATCAGCATGGCGAATGCGTAGTGATAGAGATAGCCGGTCTGGATCTTCACGACGTTACGGGTGATGTCCAGCACGCGGGCCGAAATGCCGTCGGGACCGAAGCCGTCGATGATGAAGCCGTCGCCCTTCTTCCAGAGCTGGTAGCCGATCCACTTCGCCGGACGGACGAAGATGAAATCGTAGAGCTCGTCGAAGTACCATTTGTTGAGCAGGAACTGGTACAGCATCGGCTGCGTGTTCGCGAGCTCGACCGGGAGGTACGGCTTGCGGATGTAGAAGGTGTAGGACACCAGGAAGCCGCCGACCATCATCACGAAGGGCAGCCAGCCCAACAGATGCGGCATGTGCTCCATATCCTCGAGGATATGCGGGTTCATCTTCACGGACTCGCGGAAGAACTCTTCCACGCCGTGAGGACCGGTGAAGAGCTCCTTGAACGGGAAGCCGGCCAGCACCGAGCCAACCGCCAGCACGCCGATCGGGATCAGCATCCAGATCGGGCTCTCATGCGCGGCCTCGTAGTGCTCCTGGTCGTGGGGCTCGCCGAAGAAGGTCTTGAACACCAGACGCCAGGAATAGAACGAGGTCAGGCCCGCGGCCACGATCGTCATCAGATAAGCGTAGGTCGAGAACGGGTTATGCGAGGCATAGGCCGCCTCGATGATCGCGTCCTTGGAGAAGTAGCCGGCGAACAGCGGGAAGCCGGTCAGCGCCAGCGTGCCGACGGTCATCACCGCGAACGTGTACGGGATCTTCCTCCAGAGGCCACCCATGTTGCGGATGTCCTGCTCGTGGTGCATCGCGTAGATCACCGAGCCGGAGCCCAAGAACAGCAGCGCCTTGAAAAAGGCGTGCGTGAACAAATGGAACATGCCGACCGAATAGGCCCCTGCTCCCATCGCCACGAACATGTAGCCGAGCTGCGAACAGGTCGAGTACGCAACGATGCGCTTGATGTCGTTCTGGACAAGACCGATGGTCGCGGCGAAGAACGCCGTGGTGGCACCGAAGAACATCACGACGGCCTGGGCGTTCGGGGCGAGCTCGAACAGCGGCGACAGGCGCGCCACCATGAACACGCCGGCGGTGACCATGGTCGCGGCATGGATCAGCGCCGACACGGGCGTCGGGCCTTCCATCGCGTCCGGCAACCAGGTGTGCAGCAGGAACTGCGCCGACTTACCCATCGCGCCCATGAACAGCAGGAGACAGGTCAGCGTCAGCGCATCGGCATGCCAGCCGAGGAAGTCGATGGTCTTGCCGGTGAGGCCGGGAGCCGCATGGAAGATGGTCTCGAAATCGGTCGAGCTGGTCAGCATGAAGATCGAGAAGATGCCGAGCGCGAAGCCGAAATCGCCGACGCGGTTGACCACGAAGGCCTTGATGGCGGCGGCGTTCGCCGACGGCTTCTGGTACCAGAAGCCGATCAGCAGATAGCTCGCCAGACCCACGCCTTCCCAGCCGAAGAACAGCTGCACGAGGTTGTCCGCCGTCACCAGCATCAGCATGGCGAAGGTGAAGAGCGAGAGATAGCCGAAGAAGCGCGGGCGGTACGGATCCTCGTCCATGTAGCCGATGGAATAGAGGTGCACGAGCGAGGACACCGTCGTCACCACCACCAGCATCACGGCGGTGAGCGTGTCGACGCGTAGCGACCACCAGACCTCGAGCTCGCCGGAGAAGATCCAGGGCAGAATCTGGATCCGGGCGTCGTGGCCGTTGAAGCCGACGTCGACCAGCGTCATCCAGGACAGCGCGGCCGCCACGAACAGCAGTCCGGTGGTGATCAGCTCGGCGCCGCGCGAACCGGCGGCCGCCGGCTCGACCGGACCATGGCCATGGTCGTCATGGGCGTGATCGTCGTGGCCATGATCGTCATGAGCCGCCGATGCGTGCGCATCGCCGTGACCATGATCGCCGTGATGCTCGACCTCGTCACCCGAGGGGTTGCGGGCATGCGCGCCGGCCAGGGCGATGATCCCGGCCAGAATGGCGCCCAGCAGGGGCAGGAAAACGATTGCCTGAACCATGACTGCGCTCAGCCCTTCATCAGATTGACGTCCTCAACCGCGATCGAGCCACGGTTGCGGAAATAGACCACCAGGATGGCGAGACCGATCGCGGCTTCGGCGGCCGCAACGGTCAAGACCAGCAGCGCGAAGACCTGGCCGACAATGTCGCCGAGGAAGGTCGAGAATGCCACCAGGTTGACGTTGACCGAGAGCAGGATCAGCTCGATCGACATCAGGATGACGATGATGTTCTTGCGGTTCAGGAAGATGCCGAGGATGCCGAGCGTGAACAGGATCGCGCCGACCGCCAGATAATGTCCGAGCCCGATCGTCATTTCACCCACTCCGCCGCGTCGGCGTCCGAAAGCCCCTGCCCCGGTGCCACCTTGCGCATCGCCATCGCCATCTCGGGCGTGCGTGCGTTCTGAACGTTGATGTCCTGCCGCTTCACGCTCGCCTTGTGGCGCAGCGTCAGCACGATGGCGCCGATCATGGCGACCAGCAGCACCATGCCCGAGAGCTGGAAGTAGTGGACATACTTCGTATAGAGCACCAGGCCGAGCGCCTCGGTGTTCGACACGTTGGTCGGGATCGGCGCCGTGATGGTCTTGCTCACGGTCGGGTTGATGACCCAGGCGCCGACGGTCAGCAGCAGCTCGAACAGGAAGATGCCGCCGATCACGACACCCACCGGCAGGTACTGGATGAAGCCTTCGCGCAGCTCGAGGAAGTCGACGTCGAGCATCATGATGACGAACAGGAACAGCACCGCGACGGCGCCGACATAGACGACGATCAGGATCATCGCGAGGAATTCGGCGCCCATCAGCACGAACAGGCCGGAGGCGTTGACGAAGGCCAGGATCAGGTACAGCACGGAGTGAACGGGATTGCGCGAGACAATCACCATCACCGCCGAGGCGACGCAGACGCCGGCGAAGAGATAGAAGAACAGCGCAGGAAGGATCATGCTCTCATCTCACCGGTAAGGCGCATCGAGCTCGATCGCTTTCGCGATCTCGCGTTCCCAGCGGTCGCCATTGGCGAGCAGCTTGGCCTTGTCATAGAACAGTTCCTCGCGGGTCTCGGTCGCGAACTCGAAGTTCGGACCTTCGACGATGGCGTCGACCGGGCAGGCCTCCTGGCAGAGGCCGCAATAGATGCACTTCACCATGTCGATGTCGTAGCGCACAGTACGGCGGGTGCCGTCGTTGCGGCGCGGACCGGCCTCGATCGTGATCGCCTGCGCCGGGCAGACCGCTTCGCACAGCTTGCAGGCGATGCAGCGCTCTTCACCGTTCGGATAGCGGCGCAGCGCATGCTCACCGCGGAAGCGCGGCGAGATCGGGCCCTTCTCGAACGGATAGTTCAGCGTCGGCTTCGGCTGGAAGAAATAGCGCATGGCGAGGAAGAACGCCGAGACGAATTCCGACAGCAGCAGCGAGCGTGCAGTGGCGTTGATGTTGATACCCATGACGGCCCTCACTTCGGCGCGATGCCGGCGAATTGCAGCACGCCCGCCACCACGACCACCATCACCAGCGAGAGCGGCAGGAACACCTTCCAGCCGAGGCGCATCAGTTGGTCGTAGCGGTAGCGCGGCACGATCGCCTTTGCCATCGCGAACAGGAAGAACATGAAGAAGAGTTTGAGCGCGAACCAGATGATCCCCGGCACCCAGTTGAAGGGCGGCAGATCCACCGGCGGCAGCCAGCCTCCGAGGAACAGGATGGTTGCCATCGCGCACATCGTGACGATCGCGACGTATTCGCCGAGCATGAACAGCAGATACGGCGTCGAGCCGTATTCGACCATGAAGCCGGCGACCAGCTCGGACTCGGCTTCGACGAGGTCGAAGGGCGGACGGTTGGTTTCCGCCAGCGCCGAGACATAGAACACCACGAACATCGGGAACAGCGGCCAGACGTACCAGTTCAGGATGGTGAGCTGCGGCAGCCCGATCAGACTGGCGAGGCCGCGGACATGCTGGGCCTCGACCACGGCCGAGAGGTTCAGCGTGCCGGCGCAGAGCAGCACCGTGATGATGACGAAGCCGATCGAGACTTCATACGACACCATCTGCGCCGCCGAGCGCAGCGCGGCCAGGAACGGATACTTCGAGTTCGACGACCAGCCGGCCATGATGATGCCGTAGATCGACAGCGACGAGATCGCGAAGATGAAGAGGATGCCGACATTGATGTCGGAGATCACCCAGCCGAGATTGGTCGGGATCACCGCCCAGGCGGCGAGCGCGAGCACGCATGAGACCAGGGGCGCAAGAAGGAAGACGCCCTTGTTGGCGCCAGCCGGAATGATCGGCTCCTTCAGCACGAACTTCAGCAAATCGGCGAAGGACTGGAACAGGCCCCAGGGCCCGACCACGTTCGGACCGCGGCGGATCTGCACCGCCGCCCAGATCTTGCGGTCGGCGAGCAGGATGTAGGCGATCGCGACCAGCAGGACCACGAGCACCAGCACGCTTTCCGCGATCATGATGATCAGCGGCCAGAGAAAGCCGGTCCAGAATGCGCTTGCGAAAAATTCCATCTCGCTCACTCCGCTGCGGTCAGCATCTGCCCGGAGGCAAGCCGCGAGCATTCCGCCATCACGGCCGACGCACGCGCGATTGGGTTGGTCAAATAGAAGTCCTCGATCGCAGCCTTGAACGGCGCCTTCTCGGGCGAACCGCCCTTCCCCGCGAGCTTCTTGATCTGGTCGGCTGCGCCCGCTTCGATCTGGTCGAGACGGATCAGGTGCGGCACGGCCTTGAAGAGCGCCTGGCGCAGCGCGGCAAGCGAGTCGTAGCCGAGCTTCTTGCCGAGCGCCTCGGAGAGCGCGCGGACGATCGCCCAGTCCTCGCGGGCTTCGCCCGGCGGGAACGCGGCGCGACCGGTCATCTGCACGCGGCCTTCGGTGTTGACGTAGATCGCGGACTTCTCGGTGTAGGCGGCCGCCGGCAGGATCACGTCGGCGCGGTGCGCGCCGCGGTCGCCATGGGTGCCGATGTACACGACGAAGGTACCGTCCGGCGCCTTGATCTCGTCGGCGCCGAGCAGGAACAGCAGGTCGAGCGTGCCGAAGGTCGTCATCTGCGCGGCGTTCAGCCCGCCCTGACCTGCGACGAAGCCGATGTCGAGCGCGCCGACGCGCGAAGCGGTCTCGTGCAGCACGCCGAAGCCGTTCCAGCCGTCCTTCACCGCGCCGACGTCGAGCGCGAGCTTGGCGGCGGCGGCGAGAATGGCGGCGCCGTCGTGACGCGAGGCCGCGCCCGCGCCGATCAGGATGATCGGGTTCTTGGCGTTCTTCAGCACATCCATGAAGGAGTGCTTGCCGGCCGCGAGCTCACCGAGCGTTTCGGTGCCCGCACCGAGATGATCATAGTCGTAAGTGAGATCGGCCTTGGCGCCGATCACGCCGACCTTGAAGCCGCCGGCGCGCCAGCGCTTGCGGATGCGGGCGTTGAACACGGCCGCTTCCTTGCGCGGATTGGCGCCGACGATGAGCAGCGCATCCGCCTGCTCGACGCCCGCCAGCGTCGGGTTGAAGATGTAGGAGCCCCGGCCGAGCGCGGGATCGAAGGCGTCGCCGCCCTGCACCGCCAGATTGGCCGAACCGAATTTCGCCAGCAGATCCTTCACCGCGAACATCTCTTCGACGCCGGCGAGGTCGCCCGCAATCGCGCCGATGCGCTTGCCGTCGGTGCGGGCCGCCTTCGAAGCGATCGCCGCGAACGCTTCCTGCCAGCTCGCCGCACGCAGCTTGCCGGCTTCACGGATATAGGGCCGGTCGAGGCGCTGGGTGCGCAGGCCGTCGACGATGTGGCGGGTCTTGTCGGAGATCCACTCCTCGTTCACGGCCTCGTTGATGCGCGGCAGCACGCGCATGACTTCGCGGCCGCGGGTGTCGACGCGGATCGCGGAACCCACGCCGTCCATCACGTCGACCGACTGGGTCTTGCCGAGCTCCCACGGACGCGCCGCGAAGGCATAGGGCTTCGAGGTCAGCGCACCGACCGGGCAGATGTCGACGAGATTGCCCTGCAGTTCCGAGGTCAGCGCATGCTCGAGATAGGTCGTGATCTCCATGTCCTCGCCGCGACCGGTCGCGCCCATCTCGGGGGCGCCGGCAACTTCCGCCGAGAAGCGGACGCAACGCGTGCACTGGATGCAGCGGTTCATCGAGGTCTTGACCAGCGCACCGAGGTACTTGTCCTCGACCGCGCGCTTGTTCTCGGCGAAGCGGCTGGTGTCGACACCATAGCCCATCGCCTGGTCCTGCAGGTCGCACTCGCCGCCCTGATCGCAGATCGGGCAGTCCAGCGGATGGTTGATCAGAAGGAATTCCATCACGCCTTCGCGTGCCTTCTTCACCATCGGCGAACGCGTGGAGATTTCCGGCGGCTCGCCCTTCGGGCCCGGACGGCAGTCGCGCACGCCCCAGGCGCACGATGCGACCGGCTTCGGGCCACCCTTCACCTCGACGAGGCACATCCGGCAATTGCCGGCGATCGACAGGCGCTCGTGATAGCAGAAGCGCGGAATCTCGGCGCCGGCCGCCTCGCACGCCTGAAGCAGCGTGTACTCGGCCGGAACATCGATCTCTTTGCCGTCGATGATGAGCTTGGTCATTCTCTCTACTCCGCCGCGACCATGTTCACGGGATCGCGGACGCCGGCATCGTCGATGTCGGCCTTGTGCGAATACTGGTCGATACGCGCTTCGATCTCATGACGGAAATGCGCGATCAGGCCCTGGATCGGCCAGGCGGCTGCGTCGCCGAGCGCGCAGATGGTGTGGCCTTCGACCTGTTTTGTCACTTCGAGCAGCATGTCGATTTCGCGCTTGTGGGCGCGGCCGTCGGCCATGCGGGTGAGCACGCGCCACATCCAGCCGGTGCCCTCGCGGCACGGCGTGCACTGGCCGCAGCTCTCATGCTTGTAGAAATAGGAGATACGGGCGATCGAACGGATCAGGTCGGTCGACTTGTCCATCACGATCACGGCCGCGGTGCCGAGGCCCGAGCGCAGCTTGCTGAGGCTGTCGAAATCCATCGGCGTGTCGATGATCTGCTCCGCCGGCACCATGCGCACCGAGGAGCCGCCGGGGATCACGGCCTTGAGGTTGTCCCAGCCGCCGCGGATGCCGCCGCAATGCTTGTCGATCAGCTCACGGAACGGAATGCCCATGGCCTCTTCGACGTTGCAGGGCCGCTCGACATGACCGGAGATGCAGAACAGCTTGGTGCCGACATTGTTCGGACGGCCGATGCCGGCGAACCACGCCGCGCCACGGCGCAGGATGTCCGGCGCAACCGCGATGGACTCGACGTTGTTGACGGTGGTCGGGCAGCCGAACAGGCCGACGTTGGCCGGGAACGGCGGCTTCAGGCGCGGCTGGCCCTTCTTGCCCTCGAGGCTTTCGAGCAGCGCGGTCTCTTCGCCGCAGATATAGGCGCCGGCGCCGTGCGCGACGTAGATGTCGAACGGCCAGCCGTTGACGTTGTCCTTGCCGACCAGCTTGGCGTCATAGGCCTGGTCGATCGCGGCCTGAAGATGCTCGCGCTCGCGGATGAACTCGCCGCGGACATAGATGTAGCAGGTGTGTGCGTTCATCGCGCAGCTGGCGATCAGGCAGCCCTCGATCAGGAGATGCGGATCGTGCCGCATGATCTCGCGATCCTTGCAGGTGCCGGGCTCGGACTCGTCGGCGTTGACGACGAGATAGCTCGGACGACCGTCGGTGGACTCCTTCGGCATGAAGGACCACTTCAACCCGGTCGGGAAGCCGGCGCCGCCGCGGCCGCGCAGGCCCGACGCCTTCATCTCGTTGATGATCCAGTCGCGGCCCTTGTCGATGATGTTCTTGGTACCATCCCAGGCGCCGCGGCGCCGCGCACCCTCGAGGCCCCAATCATGGAGGCCGTAGAGGTTCTTGAAGATGCGGTCCTTGTCCTCGAGCATATCAGTGCTTTCCGATCAACGATTGGCCTGCTTGTAGGCAAGCCCGGCGGCGCAGACGGCGAAGGTCAGCGCCCAGAGCAGACTGGTTTCCTGCGTCGCGTTCATCACGAAGCGCTGCAGCAGGAACATGAAGGCGGCCGCGAGCGCGGCATGCATGGCAACGAAGCCCCATTTGTTCACGGCTTCGCTCCCCCGGTTCGTCGGAAGACCCATCAGGAGGTCTCCTTCAGCGTGGTCGGTCCGCCCGACGGCGCGGAGAACTGGCGGCCGTTCTGCGGACCGGGCTTCGGCGGATTGCCCGAGGCGAAGCCATCGAGCACCTTGCCGAAGGTCTCCTTGGTCAGGTCCTCATAGGTGTCCTTGCCGATCAGCACCATCGGCGCGTTCACGCAGGCGCCGAGGCACTCGACCTCTTCCCAGCTGAAATTGCCGTCCTTGGAGAGATGGAAGGGATCGTGATGGATCCGGCTCTCGCAGACATGGATCAGGTCTTCGGCGCCGCGCAGGCGGCACGGCGTGGTGCCGCAGACCTGGACGTGGGCCTTCTTGCCGACGGGAGCGAGCTGGAACATCGTGTAGAAGGTCGCGACTTCGAGCACGCGGATATAGGGCATGTCGAGCAGGTCGGCGACGGCGCGGATCGCGGCCTCCGACACCCAGCCCTCGTGCTGCTCCTGGACGCGCCAGAGGATGGCGATGACGGCCGAGGCCTGGCGTCCGGCCGGATATTTCGCGATCTGCTGCTTGGCGAAGGCAAGGTTCTCGTCCGTGAACGCAAAGCTCGCGGGCTGGACTTCCTTCGGTGCTAATCGGCGAACGGACATGTCTTATCTCTCACTGCATGCGGCGCGCGGTTTTCGCATTCAGGGCATTGATCCTGTCCTGCCAGAATGCGCTTGCGGTGCCGAAAACGTTGTAGCCGACGTGGGTCGAGACCTTGATGCGATCGAGGATCGACAGCTCGGTCACGGTCTCCAGCCGGTTGGTGCGCGGATCGAGCACGATCAGCTTCAAGGGCGTCTGCTCGAGGATGTAGCGCGACACCGCATGCGTGCGGTCACTGCCGTGCTCCTCGCACATGATGACGCTGTCGGTCTGGAGCAGCCGGGCGCCGCCCTTGATCGCCTCGATCTCGACGCCTTCGACGTCGAGCTTGATCAGGTACTTGCCGGTGGCGGCGACCTTGCCGTCGTCGATGAGGTTATCCAGCGCCAGAACGGGCACGTCCTCGCCGCCATCCGACGGAGCGCCGGCGATGCTGAAGGCCTCGTGCTTGGTGCCCGACAGGCGCGCGGTGCCGCGGGCCGCGCCGATCGCGCACTTCAGGGTCTCGAAGCGGTTGCCGTTGACGCGGGCATTGTTGGCAAGCTTCGGATAGTTCTGGCCCGACGGCTCGATCGCGATCGACTTGTGCGAGCCGAACGGCTTGCTCGACACCAGCACCGACCAGTAGCCGTAATTGGCGCCGCAATCGAGCAGCGTGTAGTCGACGTCGATGGAGTCGGCGAACAGCAGCTCCAGCTCGTCCTCGTAGCAATAAGAACGGTTGAGCAGCTTGCTCCAGTAGCCGTCGCCGTAAGGGAATTCGAACACGGCGTCCGGGTTGAGCTTGATCGCGATGTTGCGCTCGGGCAGCGTCTTCCGCAGCAAATTCGCACAGGCGATGTAGCCCATATGCGAGAAATGCGACGAGATCTTCGACCCCGTCACCAGCGCCAAGGCAGCCGTCCGCTCCCACAGGTTGGCCCCTTCAAGGGCCCCCGAGGCACGGTCAAACTGGATTGGCGCCTGAGCCATCACCGATCGACCTCTCCGAACACGATGTCGAGCGAGCCGAGAATGGCCGAGACGTCGGCGAGCAGATGGCCGCGGCAGATGTGGTCCATCGCCTGCAGATGCGCAAAGCCCGGCGCGCGGATCTTGCACTTGTAGGGCTTGTTGGTGCCGTCCGAGATCAGATAGACGCCGAACTCGCCCTTGGGCGCCTCGACCGCGGCATAGACCTCGCCTTCCGGCACGTGGACGCCTTCGGTGTAGAGCTTGAAGTGGTGGATCAGCGCTTCCATCGAACGCTTCATCTCGCCACGGCGGGGCGGCGCGACCTTGTTGTCTTCGACGACGACGGCGCCCTTCCCTTCGGCTGCGTTCAGCTTCTGGATGCACTGCTTCATGATGCGCACGGACTGGCGCATCTCTTCCATGCGGATCAGGTAGCGGTCGTAGCAGTCGCCGTTCTTGCCGATCGGGATGTCGAAATCCATCTCGGCGTAGCACTCATAGGGCTGCGACTTGCGCAGGTCCCAGGCTGCGCCCGAGCCGCGCACCATCACGCCCGAAAAACCCCACTCCCAGGCTTCCTTCAGCGGCACCACGCCGATATCGACGTTGCGCTGCTTGAAGATGCGGTTGGCGGTGAGCAGGCGGTCGAGGTCGTCCACGACCTTCAGGAACGGATCGCACCAGGCCTCGATGTCGTCGACCAGCTTCTGCGGCAGGTCCTGATGCACGCCGCCGACGCGGAAGAAGGCTGCGTGCATACGGCTGCCCGAGGCGCGCTCGTAGAACACCATCAGCTTCTCGCGCTCTTCGAAACCCCACAGCGGCGGGGTCAGCGCGCCGACGTCCATCGCCTGCGTGGTAACGTTGAGAAGATGCGACAGGATGCGGCCGATCTCGCAATAGAGCACGCGGATCAGCTGGCCGCGGCGCGGCACCTCGATGCCGAGCAGCTTCTCGGCGGCGAGGCAGAAGGCGTGCTCCTGATTCATCGGCGCGACGTAGTCGAGCCGGTCGAAATACGGGATCGCCTGCAGATAGGTCTTCTGCTCGATCAGTTTTTCGGTGCCGCGATGCAAGAGACCAATGTGCGGGTCGACGCGCGCGACGACCTCACCATCCAATTCAAGCACAAGACGAAGAACGCCGTGCGCCGCCGGATGCTGCGGTCCGAAATTGATCGTAAAGTTGCGAAGCTGTTCAGGTTGCTCGTTCATGATCAGGCCTTCGGTCCTGCCTTCTCGTCACCGGGAAGCGGATAGTCCGCCCCTTCCCATGGCGAGAGGAAATCGAACTTGCGGAATTCCTGGTTGAGCCGGACCGGCTCGTACACCACGCGCTTCTCCTGGTCGTCGTAGCGGACCTCGAGGAAGCCGGTGAGCGGGAAATCCTTGCGCAGCGGATGCCCCTCGAAACCGTAATCGGTGAGGATGCGGCGCATGTCGGGGTGACCGACGAAGAACACGCCGTAGAGGTCGTAGGCCTCGCGCTCGAACCAGTCGGCGCCGGGGAACACCTCGATCAGCGACGGAACCTGCGTGGTCTCGTCGGCCTGGGCCTTGAGGCGGATGCGCGTGTTCAGGGTCGGTGACAGGAAGTGATAGATCACGTCGAAGCGCTTCTCGCGCGACGGATAGTCGGCCGCCGTGATGTCGGTGAAGTTGACGAAACGGCAGTTCGGATCGTCGCGGAGGTACCTGACCACCTCGACGATCTTGCTGGCCTCGACATCAACCGTGAGTTGGTTGAAGGCCACCGAATGACCGATGGCGGCGCCCGGAAGCGCGCTCACGATCGTCTGCCCCAGGGCGTCGAGCTTGGCGTCGTCCATGACGTAAAACCTTAGCGTTCGATGGTGCCGGTGCGGCGGATCTTCTTCTGCAGCAGCAGCACGCCGTAAAGCAGAGCTTCCGCCGTGGGCGGGCAGCCCGGCACGTAGATGTCGATCGGCACGATGCGGTCGCAGCCGCGCACGACCGAGTAGGAATAGTGATAGTAGCCGCCGCCGTTGGCGCAGGAGCCCATCGAGATGACGTAGCGCGGCTCGGGCATCTGGTCGTAGACCTTGCGCAAAGCCGGAGCCATCTTGTTGGTCAGCGTGCCCGCGACGATCATCACATCGGACTGGCGCGGCGAGGCACGCGGCGCGAAGCCGAAGCGCTCGACGTCGTAACGCGGCATCGACACCTGCATCATCTCGACCGCGCAGCAGGCGAGACCGAAGGTCATCCACATCAGCGAGCCGGTACGGGCCCAGGTGATGAGGTCGTCGGTCGCGGCCACGAAGAAGCCCTTGTCGGACAGCTCGTGATTGACCTCGAGGAAGAACGGATCATTGGCCCCGACCGGCCGGCCGGTCGACGGATCCAGAATGCCCTTGGGGGCCGGCGCGATCGCCGGGCCAGTGGACGGCACAGGGTTCAATCCCATTCGAGTGCCCCTTTCTTCCATTCATAGGCGAAACCGACTGTCAGCACGGCAAGGAACACCAGCATCGACCAGAAGCCGGTCGCGCCAAGCTTGCCGAACGCCACAGCCCAGGGAAACAGGAACGCCACTTCGAGGTCGAAGATGATGAAGAGGATGGCGACCAGATAGAAGCGGACGTCGAACTTCATGCGGGCGTCGTCGAAGGCGTTGAAAC
Source organism: Bradyrhizobium sp. CCGUVB4N (assembly GCF_024199945.1). Lineage (GTDB taxonomy): Bacteria > Pseudomonadota > Alphaproteobacteria > Rhizobiales > Xanthobacteraceae > Bradyrhizobium. Next base: position 5,404,091 of record NZ_JANADP010000001.1, read on the forward strand.
CGCACTCATACGCCGAGAGCTTTTCCGGGTCCGGCTGCTGGAACGCCACGATGAAGGGCGCGATCAGGAGCACCAGGCCGATGATGGCCGCTACCCCTATGAAGACGACGAGTGGAAGATAGTTCTGTAGAATGCCGCTCATTGACGAGCCCTTTTTCCCGCAGCCTCGGGACAGCCACGGATTCGTCCGATTTGGAATTATTCTGAGCCTTAGCGCAGTGCACCAATGGGCGCAAGACACGCTCTTTTTAGGCCCTTTGCTGCTCCCAGACCGGTGGAAATCCCGGAATCACCCCGCGGCTGGTATGGAGCAGATCGCCGAACCCGACAAGGGCGGCCATAGTTTTGCAGGGTAGCAGGTTCGAGATTGGGGCGCACGGGCCGCGTCGGCTATCTGCCGCGCGTCGCCTGCGAAAATCGCACGTTTTTCTTGCTGCGGCGGCGCACCCAAACCCAGGCGACGACCGCAACAGGCGCCCCGACTGTCACCCAGGCGACATACTGGCCGACCGTTCCCCACAGCAACGCAGCCAGCAGGCCCATGATCGTCGCCGCGGCGAGCAGACCAGGTGCAGCAAAGACACGTATCCACAGGCGCGCGCGGTCAGAGGAGCCATGCATCACGACGGGACCGGGGCTCGTCTGGCGAATGCGTCGGCCTTGGCAGGGGCACGCTTGCGCCGCCGCGCCACCCAGAGATAGAGGCCGCTGCCGATCACAACGATGGTGAGCCCGTCGAGGGCGGCCCAGATCACCTTCAGCGGCATCCCGCCATAATCGCCGAAATGCAGCGGCTGCGAGATCAGGAGCGCCTGGAGATAGAGCGGCAGCGCGCGGGTATCGGCCACCTCCCCGGTTTCGCCGTCGAGCAGCACCGGCTTCAGAAGCCGCGCCGTCAGCACCGTGTCGCCGCGCATGAAGGCCGCGAAATGGTGCGAGGACGTGAACGGCGTGCCCGGGAACGCGATGAAGGCGACCTCCATGCTGGGCGCAGCCTGCATGGCGCGCGCGACGACGTCGTCGAGCGACGCGAGATGCGCAGGCGCCGGCTTCCCGGAATACGGCGCGACCATGCTGGCGAGCTCGGTCGCCTTCCACTGGTTGAGCATCAGCTCGGCCCAGGTGTTGACGACGCCGGTCAAGCCCACCACCAGCGCCCAGGCCACCGTCACCACGCCGATCAGATTGTGCCAGTCGAGCCAGCGGACGCGGCGCGCGGCACTGTCGCGGATGGTGGCAAAGCGCAGGCGGCGGGTGAACGGCCAGTACAGCACCACGCCGGAGACGATGGCTGTCGCAAACAGCAGCCCCATCGCGCCGAGGAACAGCTTCCCGGCCTGTCCAGCGAACATGTCGGTGTGCAGCTTGAGCACGATCAGCATCGGCCCGACGCCGACCGGCCCGAGCAGCTTGGCCGAAACCGCATCGAACGCACGTACGGTCGCGTTGTCGGGCGCACCGTCAGGGGCGCTGTTGGTGAAGGCCATCACCAGCCCGGGCTCGTCCTTGTCCCAGGACACGTATTGCAGGACGCGGCCGGGATCGGCGGCGAGCGCGGCGGCGGCGACGACTTGGGGCGTCGCGCGCGCCGCGCTCGCATGAGCTTCGGGCTGGGGGGCGTAGCCCAGGAGCTCATCGATCTCGTGATGGAAGATCAGCGGCAGCCCGGTCAGGCAGAGCAGCAACAGGAACAACGTCGAGATCAGGCTGGTCCAGGTGTGGACCACGGACCAGAGCCTGACCGTGCGCGCCTTCACAAAGCCCTCCCCTTGCCGAGCCTTACCATTTGTACGAGACGCTGGCGGTGACGCGGCGGCGATCGCCGTAGAAGCAGGACGAGGCCGAGGCGCAGCTCGCGACGTAGATCTTGTCGGTCAGATTGAGCACGTTGATGGCGGTGCGCCAATTCTGCCATTCGTAGTGGACCGCGAGATCGCCGAGCACCACAGCGGGAACTTCCAGCGTGTTGGCGGTGTCCGCCCAGGACGAGCCGACATAACGCACGCCGCCGCCGAAACCAAAGCCCTCCAGCGGACCGTCCTTGAAGGTGTAGTCCGCCCAGCCCGAGATCAGCGTCTCGGGCGTATTGGTCGGCGTCTTGCCGATCAACGACGGATCGAGATCCTTGCTGTTGAAGAGATGGTAGGCAGTGAAGGCACCGATCAGCTTCAGCTCCTTGGTGGCGTTGGCCACCGCTTCGAGCTCGATGCCGCGCGAGGTCACCTCGCCCGTCTGGTTCTGCAGGAAATTGCCGGATGCGTCGGCGGTGACCGCCGTCGTCGGGACGTTCTGCCGCTTCAGGTCGAACACCGAAGCCGTGAAATAGCCGTCAAATCCCTTCGGAGCGACTTTCACGCCGATCTCGGCCTGCTGGCCTGTCTCCGGCAGGAACAGCTGGTTCGACGCATTGAGGCCGATGATCGGATTGTAGCTCGTGGCATACGAGACGTAAGGCGCGATGCCATTGTCGAAATTGTAGATCAGCCCGGCGCGCCCGCTGAACCTGCTGTCGTCGCGTTGGGCAATATTTGCTCCGGTGTCGCGGGCAGCCTGCGTCGTCTCCACCCAGTCATTGCGGCCGCTCAAGACCAGTGTGAAGTTACCGAGCTTCATTTGGTCCTGGACATAGGTGCCGGCCTGCTTCTGCGTGAGCAGGAAGTTGCGGAACGGCGCGCCCGTCAGCGGAATGTCGAGACCATAGGTGGGATTGAAGACGTTGATGGACGGCACAGTGCCGAAGTTGAACGCCTGGTAGTCGTCGATCTGATAGCCCTTCAGATCGACCCCGAACAGCATCGTGTGCTTCACGGGACCGGTGTCGAAGCGGTACTCCAGCTGGTTGTCGAGATTGGCCTGGTTGGCAGTGTTCTTCGCATACCAATTGTAGCGGCCCATCGTGGCCGTGTTGATATTGTCCCAGCCATTGCCGACGAAACCGCGATAGGTCAGGTCGATATGCGCGAACCGCGCATTCTGCCGGAACGTGAGGTCGTCGGTGAGATTGCGCTCGAACTGATAGCCGAGCATCTCCTGCTCGCGCGTGAACTTGTCGACATTGGGATCGCCGACGAAGAAACTGGTCGGGATCTTGCCGAACGGCGCATTGGTCACCGTGCCCTGATAGGGCAGGAAGTTGATGCCGCGGGTGTCCTGCTTCGAGGCCGACGCCAGCACCGTGAATGTCGTGTCGGCGTCCGGCTTCCAGGTGAAGGACGGCGCGATGAAGTAATTGTTGTCGGGCGTGAAATTGACCTGCGTGTTGCCGTTCTGGACCTGGCCGACGACGCGGTAAAACAGCTTGCCGTCCTGTGGCTGCATCGCGACGGGACCGCCGACATCGAAACCGACATAAGCGTTGCCGAAATTGTTGACGCCGGCCTCGATGTAGCGGACCGGCTCGGTCGGTGGCATCTTGCTGATGACGTTGACGATGCCGCTCGGGCTCGATCCGCCATAGAGCACGGCCGACGGACCGCGCAGCACCTCGACGCGCTCCATGTTCGGCGGCTGCAGCTTCCAGCTCGCATAGGACGTGTAGAACAGCTGCATGCCGTCGAGAAACAGCCCGACGTCGTCGGACTTGAAGCCGCGGATCAGCCACCAGTCGTTGCGGGTGTCGGCGCCAAAGGTGCCGGCGCGGACGCCGGCGGTGTAGCGCAGAACTTCGTCGAGCTTGTTCGGCTTCTGGTCGCGGATCTGGTCGGCGCCGATCACCGATACCGATTGCGGCGTCTCCATGATCGGCGTGTTGGTCTTGGTGCCGGACGAGCTGCGCCTGGCAACATAGCCCTGCACCGGACCACGCGGATTCTCGACGACACCGACATTGCGTTGTTGTTGCGGTTTGCGGCTGTTCGCCGCCTGCACCTGGCTTTGCGTCCGGCGCGGCGCGCGGACGGCAGCGCGGCGGCGTTCCTGCGGTGCAGCCACGTTCACCGGCGGCAGGCTCTGCGCACCGCCTTGCGATGCGGATTGTGCGAGCGATGCCTGCGGCATCAAAACCAAAGCGGACACGGTCGCCAACACGGCCGACCGCAGCATTCCAAGACTGTTCAACGCGCCACCCCAATGTGCATTTGATCGTCATGCCGCCTGTCCCGGGACGGCATGCGTTGGGGTGACGCTTAGGGGAGCGCGTGCGGTTCCCCTAATTGAAAGGCTCTTAGAACATCTCTTAGAGACGCTCTTAGAAGCACTCGAATATTTCCGGAGATTGCTGCGCGATCAGCGCGAAACCTTCTCGGCTTCGAGCATCGCTTCCGCCGTCGCGGTGAGACGCTCGACCTGCGCGAGCAATGTCTCCAACTCGGCCTCGCTCAATTGCTCGAGCAGCATCCGGTTGCGCTCCTGCGCGCCTTCGACGATGGCGTCATGTGCCGCGAGCCCGGCAGGCGTCAGCGACACCAACACCTCGCGGCTGTCTTTCGGATTCGCCGACTTCGCGATCAGCTTGCGCGAGACCAGCTCGGCCAGCGCACGGCTGATCTGGCCCTTGTCCTGACCGACTGCCTCGGCAAGCCGGGCAACGCTCATCGGCGGTCGCCGGCCGAGCGAGGCGACCAGGCCGAACTCGACCGAGGATAGGCCTGCGAGGCGCTTGTAGCGCAGGATGGCGCCGCGCTTGAGCAGGTTGGCGAGCACCATCAGCCGTGATGACAGCATCACGGTGATCGGCGCCGGCGAGTGATTGTCGTCCGTCTCGGACGATTCACGCCCGTCCGTGCTCGATGTCTGGCTCATGATCCACCTCTGCCAAGAAAGCCAAGACGTGCCAAGCCTTGGTAGCGCAACCTCCCCAACCTGTTCCGAATGCGATTAAGACGCATTCTGGAGGATCGTTGACATTGTCATCGAATTATCTTTCACTGGGACAACACAAGGCGACCCGGCCACCAAGGCCTGCGGCGGGAGGAACAAGCATGACGATCACTCAGCGGGATCGCGATCTCGGCACGGCCTATGCGATGAAACCGGCGCACACCCGCACCGAGCTCACCTCGGTCGTGCGCGGCACGCCGATGGGCGAATTGCTCCGCCGCTATTGGCATCCGGTCGGCTTGACCGGCGACGCCACCGACACGCCGAAGAAAGTGCGCGCGCTCGGCGAGGACCTCATCCTGTTTCGCGACAAGCACGGTCGCGTCGGCCTCCTCCACGCCCGCTGCTGTCACCGCGGCACGACGCTCTACTACGGCAAGGTCGAAGAGGACGGCATTCGCTGCTGCTATCATGGCTGGAAGTTCGACACCGAAGGCCATTGCCTTGAGCAGCCCTGCGAGCCCGACGGCGGCCAGTTCAAGGACAAGGTGCGCCAGCCCTGGTATCCGGTCGAGGAGCGCTACGGGTTAATCTTTGCCTATATGGGCCCGGCCGAGAAACGCCCGGTGCTGCCGCGCTACGAGTGCCTCGAAAACATGGACGACGGCGAGTTCGTCGAGGCCGACGATTCCTCGATCGGCGGCGGCGGGCCCGCGGTCATCCCCTGCAACTGGCTGCAGCATTTCGAAAACGTCGTCGATCCCTACCACGTGCCGGTGCTGCACGGCTCGTTCTCGGGGCCGCAATTCACCACCATGATGGCGTCGATGCCGGAGGTGAAGTTCGACAAGACACCGCGCGGCATCGCCGTGCGCTCGATCCGCAAGCAGGACGACGGCCGTGTGTTCTACCGCGTCACCGAAGCCGCCCTCCCCACCTTGCGCGTGGTGCCGAACCCGCGCGTGGCGCAGTTCGCTCGCGTGGAATCGATCGGCTGGACGCTGCCGATCGACGACACCTCGTTCCGCATCTACGTCGCCGGCCGCGTCAAAAATTCCGGCGACATCGGCCGCATGCGCTCGAAGTTCAACGGGAAATTCTGGTGGGACATGACGGAACAGGAGCACCAGCAATTCCCCGGCGATTACGAGGCCCAGGTCGGCCAGGGTCCGGTGACGGTGCACTCCGAAGAGCACTTCGGCCAGAGCGATCGCGGCATCCTGATGATCCGGCGCATGCTCGGCGACCAGCTCGAAGCGATGGAAGCGGGCCGCGACCCCATCGGTATCTCATTCGACGCAAGCGCGCCGCTGGTCGAGTTCGAAGCGGGGAACTACATTCGCGAAGGGTAGCCACTTCGCTCGAAAAAGCTCTCACGCAACCAGCTCCGATAAGGGCTGGACCCATAATGATAACAAAGACAAATTGGGGGAAGCGATGGTCGATGTGACGTCAGAGGTGCCGGTGCAAACGGCCGCCGCGGCAAAGCCCGCGGCGCGGCGCTATTACGTGCTGGGTCTGCTCACCATCATCTACGCGCTCAACTTCCTCGACCGCACCATCTTCAACGTCCTGATCGAGCCGATCAAGAAAGAGTTCCAGCTCAGCGACACCATGATGGGCCTGCTCGCAGGCTTCGGCTTCGCGCTGTTCTATTCCCTGCTCGGCATTCCCATCGCGCGCGTCGCCGACCGGCTCAACCGTCGCAACATCGTGGCGCTGGCGTTCGCGTTCTGGAGCGCGATGACGGCGCTGTGCGGCATGGCCTCAAGCGTGACCGCACTGGCCTTTGCCAGGATCGGCGTCGGCATCGGCGAATCCGCCGGCTCCCCCGCCTCGCAGTCGATCGTCGCCGATCTCTTCGCCAAGAACGAGCGCCCGCGCGCACTCGGCATCTACGCCATCGGCACCTATCTCGGCGTCTTCCTCGGCTATTTCGTCGGCGGCTACGTCAACCAGCACTATGGCTGGCGGATGGCCTTCTATGTCGCAGGCGTGCCCGGCATCCTGCTGGCGCTGATCCTGTGGCTGACGATCTCGGAGCCGAAGCGTGGCGCGATGCAGGAGAACTTCGTGCCCGAGCCGCTCGGGCCGACGCTGCGCTTTCTCACCTCGCAGCAGAGCTTCGTCATCGTGCTGATCGGCTTCTGCCTCACCACCTACACGAATTATGCGACGGCGGCCTGGATCCCGCCGTTCCTGGCGCGCGTGCACCATCTGTCGAGCGCCGAGATCGGCACCTATGCCGGCACGTTCAAGGGGCTCGCGGGCATGGCCGGCACCCTGCTCGGCGGCTTTGTCGTGGCGCAAGTGAGCCGCCGCGACGACCGCTGGAAGCTGTGGGCGCCGGCGATCACCTCAGGCCTCGCCGGCCCCGTCTTTGCGCTCTGCATGCTGACGCAGGATTTCTCGATGATGGTCGCGATGCTGGCGCTGACCTCGTTCCTGGTCGGCTTCCATCTCGGGCCGATCTTTGCGATCGCGCAGACGGTGGCCAAGCCCAGCATGCGCGCGCTCGCCTCCGCGCTGATCGCGCTGACCGCGACCTGCTTCGGCCAGGGCGTCGGTCCGCTCGCGGTCGGCGTGGTCAACGACGCGCTGAAGGGCAGCTACGGCGCCGACGCCGTGCGCTATTCCCTGCTCTCGGCCGCGGTCACGACCACGCTCGGCGCCCTGCTGTTCGTCTGGGCGGCGCGGACCATCCGCGCCGACATCAAACGGGCGAGCTGAGCCCTCTCACGCGCTCATGAAGGCGAGCATGTCAGAGATGAGACGCTCGCCATGCGTCAGCGGCAGCGGGTGTGGCCCGCCCTCGTAGACAATCAGCTTGCTGCCCTTGATCAGCTTTGCGGTCTTGGCGCCCGTCAATGGCAGCGGCGCGCTGGCATCCTTGTCGCCATGGAGGATCAGCGTCGGGCGGTCGATCCTGGCGGCCGCCGCACGCAGATCGGCGAAGCTGATTGTCTTGCGGCATGCCAGCGCCACCGGCAGCGGCACGCTGAGCATCATCTCGCGGATCCAGGTCCGCGTGATCTCCGGCGTATCCGGGAGAAAGAACGGCGCTTCATTCGCCGCGATCCATTTCGCGAAGTCGCGTGCGACGGCCGCATTGTCGGCCTCGATCATCGCCTTGGGAACCGCATCCGGATTGTCCTCGGTCTTGACCAGGAATGGCGTCGTCGGCGCGACCAGCACCAGCCTGGCGATCCGGTCCGATCCGTATCGGGCGAGATAGTTCACCGCCTCGACCGTCCCCATGGAGAATCCGACCAGCGTCACATCGCGGAGGTCGCGCGCCTCGATCACGGCTGCGACGTCGTCGGTCAGCATGTCCAGATCATAGCCTGATGACGGCATCTCGGACCGGCCGTGCCCACGCCGGTCGGGCGCGATACAGCGGAAACCTTTTTCGTTGAGTGCCGCAATCTGGCTGCCCCAGGTGCTGGCGTCGAACGTCCAGGCCGTCAGCAGCAGCACCGGCTTTCCGTTGCCCCAGTCCTGCACGAACAGCTTTGTGCCGTCCGTGGCCGTCACGAAGGACGGCCGCGCGACCGGCTGTGCCGCGGCGGCTGGTGCGTTCCTGCTCGACGCCGCCGCGAGGGCGGTTCCAAACAACGTGGCTTCGAGGACGGTTCGACGGTTCATGGTGCTTCTCCCTTGCCGGATCGTTCGCGGCCGATGAGAACCATCATGACGAAGGGATTTGGCCTCCGCGATTACGCGGCAGGTAAGAGCCCATCCGGCGTCCGGCCGGCCCTTCAGGCCCGCCCACCACGAAACCCGCCAAATGGCCGGATGAAACCATTTTGCGGAACCCGCGAAACGATCCGGAAACAGATGCTCCTTAAGACATCAGCCTACAGACGGCGCCAAAGCCCGTCGGGAGGCTTACGATGAACCACTCAATTCACTCTGCAGATCGGGGTACCCACCTGAAGATCGTGGTGGTGGCGCTGGTGGCCGGCATCGCAGTGGCCGCCTTCGGGATCGCAGCCCGCACCAACGCCGATTACAGCCAGACCGCCCAGTCCACCCACGTGATCAAGGCCGGCAAGCCGGTGGCGATCACGAGCTCGGGCACCTCGACGGTGCGCTGACTGCAGGAAAAAGGTCCGGTTTGAGACGCAATGGCCGCCCTGGGGCGGCCTTTTGCTTTTGGCCATCATTTGGCCTGCGCCGCGCAACAGCCCCGCCAGCGCTCATGCAGTTCGATCGCCTCCAGCAGCAGCGCCATCAGCGTGTTGCCGAGATTGGTCGGGGCCATCGGGAAGTTCGGGTTGAGCGCGATCCCCTTCTCCTGAATGGCGCGGGCGTCCTCATAACGCTTGAGGTCGAACAGCACTGTGCCGAGATCGAATGGACATTGGACACACGCGGGCTGACCGAGATCGCGGCGCGCAGGACCTGCTCTGCCTCATCAGCCGCTTTGGATCGCTGCTGAGACAGACCCCAAGCGCATGCAGTGTCGAAATGGTCGGGATGATTCGGAGCCCGGAGGCAGCCGTCCGGGCCGTAGCGATACGGTCCCGCCCCGTTCCAACAGGCGTTTGCTCCCCATCAACGCAACGTCCTTGACTTCACCATGTCCCCCCTTTAAGTCCCCCCTCGTTCCGCGCGGACACATACGCGTCACGCGGGAGTAGCTCAGTTGGTTAGAGCGCCGGCCTGTCACGCCGGAGGTCGCGGGTTCGAGCCCCGTCTCTCGCGCCATTTTTGGCGGAATATCAATCACTTAAATTAGGCCGATCCGGACCCTTCGATATCGAAGTGTCAGGCTTGCCGGTGTCCTGAGTTCAAAAGTTAACGCTTGTTGACGGCACCGAACTCCGTCTCGCCGGTTGTTTCTCGTGACGGAACGGACCTCGGCTTTTGTCCGTGATGAGAACGCCTCCTCGCGCTCCGCCGCGCCGACGAGGCACCCCGCAAATTTCCCGATGGCGGCCTCGACGCGATTGGTCAGGCGCGCGGGTTGCCCCGCCGGTTACCGGCGTCATCAAGTCTCCGGTTTCAGAAACCGCTCCGTAGCCGCGTGCGGCAAAACTCGCCAAATCCGATCGCACCGGCGGCCATCGCGGGCGGCTCTGCGTCATCGGAAAGGTGCAGCACCGCGGAAAACACCCATGAACACATCTGAGCGACCGGCTGTTGAGTACGATACGCCGCTTTGCGATATCGACGTCAGCAATCCAGCCATCTACCAGCAGGACATCTGGCAGCCGTTATTCGCCCGTCTGCGGCGCGAAGCGCCGGTCCACTACTGCGCCGAAAGCCGCTATGGTCCGTACTGGTCGGTGTCGAGCTACAACGACATCATGGCCGTCGAGCTCGACCATGCGACTTATTCCTCGCAACTCGGCGCCGGGTTCCAGATTGCGGACATACCGGCCGATATGAACCGCCGCAGCTTTATCCGCATGGACCCGCCGCGCCATACGGCGCAACGCAAGGCGGTCGCTCCAGTGGCGGCGCCCAAGAATCTCGCAAGCTATGAGATCTCCATAAGGGAGCGCACCCGCGCCGTGCTCGACGCGTTGCCCCGCAACGAGAGCTTCGATTGGGTGGACAAGGTGTCGATCGAGCTCACCACCATGATGCTGGCAACGCTGTTCGATTTTCCCTGGCAAGAGCGGCGCAAGCTGACCTATTGGTCGGATGTCGCCGTCTGCGATATCAACGCGCCCGATGCACTCGTGCACTCAGAGGAGGCACGCTCCGCCGAGCTGATGCGGATGGCCGACACCTTCAAAGGCCTGTGGCAAGAGCGCGCGAAGGCGCCGCCGCGGCTCGACTTGATCTCGTTGATGGCGCACAACGCGGAAACGCGCGACCTGCCCGCGATGGAATTTGTCGGCAACCTGACCCTGCTCATCGTCGGTGGCAATGACACAACGCGCAACTCCATGTCGGGCGGCTTGCTGGCTCTGTCGGAGAACCCCGATCAGCTTGCAAAGCTAAAGGCCAATCCTGGGCTCGTCCCTGGTCTGGTCGCCGAGACGATCCGCTATCAAACGCCCGTCATACACATGCGGCGGACAGCGACGCGCGATTGCGAGCTTGCCGGCCAGCACATCCGCCAAGGCGACAAGGTCATCATGTGGTATGTTTCCGGCAACCGCGACGAGAGCGTGATCGACCGCCCGGAGCATTTCATCATCGATCGAGCCAAGCCGCGCCAGCACCTCTCCTACGGCGCGGGTATTCATCGCTGTGTCGGTGACCGGTTGGCGGATCTGCAACTCCGGATACTCTGGGAAGAAATCCTGGCCCGCGACCTCGACATCGAGGTGTTGGGACCGCCGCGGCGGCTGCACTCCAACTTCATCCGCGGCATCCGGGAGCTGCAAGTCCGGATCAATGGATGAGTCGCCTGTTGGCCCATCGATACGCCGAGTACAAGACCACGAGCCTACTCAAAGCTCAGAGGGCTGTTCTGTTCGCTTGAGCACATCAGCAACACGCACCGGCGCGGAACCGGTTCTGGCGACTCGTTGTCGCACCGCTGTAGCGACCAAGTGTGGTCACGATGAATAGCCGCCTGACCGGCACCGCCCGCCTTGTGCGTCGCCTGCTGCGCTTCCGCGCCCTCGCCTTCAACACTATCGACGATTGCTCGAGCGTGTCACCGCAGTTGTAGCCCTGCGTGAAAGCCTCGAGGAACGAACGGCAATCGACCGCGATCTCGTTCAGCCCTGCGACGATTTCTCCCAGTCGCGTTGACACAGAATTCGCTCATTGAGGACGTCCGATATCTCAATGAAGGACGACCTACATCGGAACACGTTGCCGTTGGTGCGAAGACGTTCGCGGTCTGCGCCCGACGGCATGAGGACTATTTCGAGTGCGATGCCGGCAGTGTTGTCCTTGGTCCAAGTACCGCTTGTAGGGCCAGTCAAGGAGCTGTCATGAAAGCGTCGGAAGTCATTTCGAGATTGCAGGCCGTCGTCAACAACCGCGGCGATCTTGAAGTATTCGTCGGGCACCACAAGGGCTTGATCCGAGACATTCACTTCTGCCGCGATGAAGAGATGCTGGAAGGCGATTTCATCACGATTGCGACGGAAAGCTTTATCATTCAGCGGACCGTGCCTGACGATCCAGCCTAAGAATTATGGCCCCGATATATACAGCCTCGAACCAAGTTCGGATCGGAAGTGAGTGGGAGGTCCGGCCGGCACACGAAAGTCGCTCAGTTATCTCGTGCGCGAATATGCACCTCTGAACATTCCCCGATGTCCTCCCGAAAACCAAACATTGGTTGGTGCGGGAACATCTACTCCAACAGACAATGCCCCACCGGGGCTGGCTGCATATTTCACGTCGATTTTTCACCCGGTTCATTTGACCACGCGGGCCGCAGCTGCCCCCAGCTGCGGCCTTCGCATTCGGTTCGAAGGATTGACCCTATGCCCAACGAACATTGCCTGATCGTCCACGCAGCTGGAAGACAGCTGGATCTGCTGCGCGGAGAGGCTTCGCGCATCGCCAAAGGGAAACTCATCAACTGGTGGACCGATCGCGCCGAAGTCGGCACGCGGTTTTGTTTTGAAGATCTCGCGGCGAAAGAAGCCTTTGCGCTAACCTGCGACGACTTTGGCATTCGCTGCCGAGACGGCTAGTCCAAAACAAATCCGCCGGCACGCCGGAGGTCGCGGGTTCGAACCCCGTCCCCCGCACCATTTTGGCAACATTTTCAAAAACTTATCTGAACATCCTCAGCCAGAGTGACGATGCCTGTGTCGAAACTCGCCCCTTGCGCTCGTCCGGAGCCGGCAGAAACGTGCGGATTCGTCTGAACAAGCACGCGAAAACCCCGCTCCCGTCGGCCGGCATAGTCAGTCCCAGCCCGAATCGTCTAGGCCTGCGGGAACTTGGCAGCTGGGAGCCCGGCAAGCTTCCGCGACACACCCGAGGAGGCCAGACATGGCGAAAAAGGATTCGACGAAGAAGGATTCGGCGAAGAAGGCAGCGGCTCCAGCCACCATCACGCTCAAGCACCTGGCCGCCGACATCGCGGAAAGCCAGGACCTCTCCAAGAAGCACGCCGAGGCCGTCCTCACCGACATGGTCGACCTGATCACCAAGCACCTGAAGAAGGGCGACCGCGTCCGCATCGTCGGGCTTGGCATCCTGCAGGTCCGCAAGCGCGCCGCCCGCACCGGCCGCAATCCCGCTACCGGCGAGGCGATCCACATCAAGGCCAGCAAGAAGGTCGCGTTCCGGCCGGTCAAGGAACTGAAAGAGGCGATCTAGCCGGTCATTTTTCGTTAAGCCTGATCCGCCGTCCTTCGGCCGCAACGCGGCCCGCTTTTCTGGTATACCGGCTGCTTCCTGCTCCCAAAAGCTCCCGTGGTTTGACCAGACATGTCCCTGACCTTCGCGCATACCGTGACCGAGCGCTTTCTGCGCTACGTCACCATCGACACCCAGTCCGATCCGAATTCCCCGGCCTCGCCATCGACCGAGAAGCAAAAGGATCTCGGCCGCGTTCTCGTCACCGAGCTGAAGGCCATGGGCGTCACGGACGCCCATCTCGACGATTACGGCTATGTCTACGGAACGATCCCGGCCAACACCGACAAGAAGGTGCCGGTGATCTGCTTCTGCTCGCACATGGACACCTCGCCCGACGTCACCGGCAAGGATGTGAAGCCGCAAGTCGTGAAGAACTATCGCGGCGGCGACATCACCTTGCCCGGCGATACGACCCAGGTGATCCGCTTCACCGAGCATCCCGCGCTGAAGAACCAGATCGGCAACGATATCATCACCACCGATGGCACCACGCTGCTCGGGGCCGACAACAAGGCCGGCGTCGCCGAGATCATGGATGCCGCGCATTTTTTCATCAACAATCCCGATGTGAAGCACGGCACCATCAAGATCCTGTTCACGCCGGATGAAGAGATCGGCCGCGGCGTCGACAACGTCGACATCAAGAAGCTCGGCGCCGATTTCGGCTACACCATGGACGGCGAGAGCGCGGGCAGCGTCGAGGACGAAACGTTCTCGGCCGACGGCGCCACCATCACCATCACCGGCGTCAGCGCCCATCCCGGCTATGCCAAGGGCAAGATGGAGCACGCCATCAAGATCGCGGCCGCCATCGTCGAGCGTCTGCCCAAGGAAGGCTGCTCGCCCGAGACGACGTCGGGCAAGCAAGGCTTCCTGCATCCTGTCGGCATCGAGGGCGCGCTGGAACAGGCGACCCTCGCCTTCATCGTACGCGACTTCACCGAGGAAGGGCTGAAGGAGAAGGAGGTCCTGCTCGAGGACATCGTCAAGGACGTGATGAAGGATTTTCCGCGCTCGAGCTACAAGTTCGAGGTGCGGGAGCAGTACCGCAACATGAAGCAGGTGATCGACCGTCACCCGCACATCCTCGAATACGCCATCGAGGCGATCCGCCGCGCCGGCCTGCGTCCGATGCGCACCGCGATCCGCGGCGGCACCGACGGTTCGCGCCTGTCCTTCATGGGCCTGCCCTGCCCCAACATCTTCGCCGGCGAGCACGCGTTTCATTCACGGCTGGAATGGGTGAGCCGGCAGGACATGGAGAAGGCGGTGCAGACCATCGTGCACCTCGCCATGATCTGGGAGGAGAAGGCGTAAGCCTTCTCCTCTACGGCACCGGCATCGCACGCCGGCCGCGGTGGAAACGGTTCGAGCTCGCCATCCAGTTGGGCAACGGCTCGCCGTCGCGGTGCCGCCCGCCGGCAACGGCTGCAGCCCAGGCGACCGCGGCACCGATCAGGGCCGCCGCCGCAATCGAGAAGGCGACGATCACCGAATTGCGCCGGGCGCGGTTGATCGCCGTATGCGCGTCCACGATCGATGCATCCACCCGCTTCTCGGCGTCCGCCGCAGATAGTCCCGTCAGCGCCGTGACCTGCTGCGCCAGATAGTTGCGATCATCGAGCACGACGCCACTATGGCTCGACGACGTCATCAGGATGCGCCCAGCCTCCGCGCGGGCTTCCCGCATGTCGGCGGGAGGCCGCCGCGGTGCGCGGAACAGCTTGTCGAGCTCGTAGCTGAGCAGCGGCTCGGCGGATGATGCATTGCCGCTCGCGCTGCGCACCGGCGAGCGTTCGAGCGCCGCCGCCCCGATGATCGCCAGCAGCGTCGCGCCGAACAGCACGGCCATCGCCCAGGATGCCAGCCCATGAAGCCCGTCGCGCCGCTCACCGTCATCTTCGATCGTTGCCAGACCAGGGGCTGGCCGTGCCGTCCGGCCGGCGATGTAGCCGCCGAAGCCAAAGCTGATGATCGCCTGGATGATCAGGTAGAGTCCCGACAGCAATGCCAGCGCCGCCGAGGCATCGCGCCACGTCGGCGAAGCCGAACTGACACCAAGCCCGATCGCGACGCCAAAGCTGACCAGGATGAACGACATCGCGCCAGACGCGAAAGCGCCGGCGATGACGGAGCTCCACTGGATGCTCCGGCTTTCCTCGGCGGCGACGAGGCCGCCCTCCATCACGTCTTCCCGCACGAGAGTTTCGATCGCCATAGCAGCTCTCTCAGCGCAGGCCAAAGAACGACAGGATCGCCATGATCACGACGATCAAGCCGATCAGATAGATCAGTCCGTCCATAGTCCCATCCTCCTCAAATGCTCCGAGGCGCTAATGAGGGGGACGGGAGAACGTTCCTAATTTTGCACCGGGCTACGGAACGAACCGCTGGGACGCGGATTGTCGCCGCAAGTCCCAAAGGATGAGATTGTGAGCACAAGAGGCCTCAGCCCGTCAGTCGCGGGCTGAGGCCTTTTCGTCTAGGCTCGTGCGACATCGAGTTCCCCACACGTAACAATGTTGCGGGTCGACACTGTTCCCGGCTCCGTGCTACCCGAAGCGGATCAGGAACCTGAGTGTCGCAGTGACCACGATCCGCCGCCCCCACAGCTTTTACTCCTTGCGCCACTGGCGCGGGCTCGTGGCTGTGCTCGTTGCGGTGATGTACCTGCTGTCGGGCGCGCTGCATGGCGCGCACGACATCGATGTGACGAGCCCGGCCGGCGGTTCGGAGATCGCCTCGATCCTCGATGACGGCCCAGCCGGTCATGGCGATCACAAGGCCATCGGTGGTCATCACTGCCACGGCTGCTTCTCGGTGGCCGTCATGCAGACCGCGCAGTCCGAAACCGCGACCGACATGGTTGCCACGCCGGCTCTGCAGCGCGCGCCCGCGCTCGTGGGTATCGCGCCGGACACGGACTCCCCGCCCCCCAAACATCTGACCTGAACTGATCAGCCGGGCGCTGCATGCGCCCACGATGCTTTTGTTCACAGGTCACCTTCATGTCTTGCAGACGAACTGCCGCGCGCCTTGCGTGCGCGATGGCGATTTTGGTCAGCCCCTGGCTGACCCAGCACGCCCACGCCCAGACGCTGACGATGCGCGCCGCGCTGTCGCGTGCGCTAGCCGCGAGCCCGCGCCTGACGGCGGCGGAGCGCGATGTCGGCATCGCCACGGGCCAGCGCATCCAGGCCGGTGCCCTGCTCAATCCGGAACTGTCCTATGAGCAGGACAATTCGTTCGGCTCCGGCATCTATCGCGGCACCAAATCGGCCGAGACCACGCTCCAGATCAGCCAGGCCTTCGAGCTCTTCGGCAAGCGCGACGCGCGGATCGCGGCCGGCGCGGCCGGCATCGAGGTCGCGGCGATCCAGCGCAAGGCGATCAGGCTGGAGGTGCTGTCGGAGACGGCGATTGCCTTCCTCGGCGTGCTCGGCGCGCAACGGCGCATCCAGATCCTGGACGAGCAGATTGCAGCCATCGACAAGCTCACGCCGCTGTTGCGCCGCCGCGTCGAGGCCGGCGCCTCCTCGCCGGCCGAGACCGGCCGTGCCGAGGTCGCCTCCGCCCTGGTCAAGGCCGACCGCGAGCGCTTCAAGGCGACGCTGGCAAGCGCCCGGCGCGAGCTGGCGGTGCTGATGGGCGATCCCGCTGCAAAATTCGGCGAGGTCTCCGGCCGGCTCGACACCATGGGCAAGCCGCCGACGTTCCAGTCGGTCGTCGCCGCGATCGATGCCAATCCGCAGCTGGTGCGCTGGACCGCGGTCTATGCGCAACGAAACGCCGAGCTGTTGATGGCGCGGCTGAGACCCTACCCTGACGTGCGGATCGCGGCCGGCTGGCGCCATTTCAACGAGACCAATGACGATGCCGTGCGCCTCTCCGTCTCGGTGCCGATCCCCGTGTTCGACCAGAACCAGGGCAACATCCTCTCGGCGCAGGAGAGCCTCGCCAAGACCCGGGCCGAGCGCGAGGCCAACCGCAACACGCTGATCGTTATCGCGGGCCGCGCTTACGACTCGCTGCAGGGCTCGCTGCGCGAGCTCGCGGTGCTGCGCGAAACCGCGATCCCGAAGGCGACTGAAGCATCTGAGGCGATCTCGCAAGGCTACGGCCAGGGCCGCTTCAGCCTGCTCGAAGTGCTCGACGCCCAGGCCAGCGTCGCCCAGGCGCGCTTGCGCGAACAGGAGGCGCTGCAGAACTTCCATGCCGGCGTTGCGACCATCGAAGGCCTCGTCGGCAATCCCTTTGCGCTGGCCCGGGAGAGCGCACGATGAAGACGTCGTCCACCATCCTCATCGCCATCCTTGCCGCCGCGCTCGGCGCCTACGGCTATTCGCGGCTCGGACCGTCCAAGGTCGCGCACACCGACCATGCCGAGCATTCCGAACAGAAGAAGCCGAGCGACCATGTCGAGCAGGACGAGCATGGCGCCGACCGCATCCGTATCTCCGACGTCAAGCTCGCCGCAGCCGGCGTGACGCTCGCGGAAGCCGCGAGCGCCACGTTGACCGATACGCTTTCCTTCAACGGCATCCTGCGCGCCAATCAGGAGGCCGTCGTGCAAGTCACGCCGCGCTTTCCGGGCCTCGCAAAATCGATCCAGAAACGCATCGGCGACAAGGTCGGCAAGGACGATTTGCTCGCCACCATCGAGAGCAACCAGAGCCTCACCGTCTACGAGCTGAAGGCACCGATCGCCGGCACCATCATCGAACGGCAGATCTCGCTCGGCGAATACGCCTCCGAGCAGAAGCCGGCCTTCGTCGTCGCCGACCTCTCGACCATCTGGGTCGATCTCTCGATCTACCGGCAGGACCTCAAGCGTGTCCGCCTCAAGGATGAGGTGCTGATCGACCCCGACGACGGCCGCGGCGAGATCAGGGGCACGATCTCCTACATCGCACCCGTGGGCTCGAGCGAGACCCAGACCGCGCTCGCGCGCGTGGTGCTGCAAAATCCCGACGGACGCTTGCGACCTGGACTGTTCGTCACCGCGCGGCTGATCCTCGCCGCCCGCAATGTCGCGGTGGCCGTGCGCCGCAGCGCGATCCAGACATTGGAAAACAGGACCATCGTGTTCGTCCGCGAGGACAGCGACAAGATCGAGGCGCGCCCGGTCGAGCTTGGGGATTCCGATCCGCAATTCATCGAGATCAAGGCCGGCCTCACAGCCGGCGAGCACTACGTCGCCGAAAACAGTTTTGTCGTGAAGGCCGAGATGGGCAAGGGCGAGGCCGAACATGATTGAGCGACTGATCGCCGTTTCGCTGAAGCATCGCTGGCTCGTGCTCCTGCTCGCACTCGCGGCCACAGCCTTCGGCGCCTGGAATTTCCAGCGGCTTCCGATCGATGCCGTGCCGGATATCACCAACGTCCAGGTCCAGATCAACACCCGCGCGCCCGGCTATTCGCCGCTGGAGACCGAGCAGCGCATCACCTTCCCGGTCGAGACCGCGATGGGCGGCCTGCCCAAGCTCGACTATACGCGCTCGCTGTCGCGCTACGGCCTCAGCCAGGTGACGGTGGTCTTCAAGGACGGCACCGACATCTATTTTGCCCGTCAGCTGGTCGGCGAGCGCATCCAGCAGGTGAAGGACCAGCTCCCGGCCGGCGTCGAGGTCGCGATGGGCCCGGTCTCGACCGGGCTCGGCGAGATCTTCATGTACACTGTCGAGGCGAAGGCCGGCGCGAAGACCCAAGGCGGCCACGACTATTCGCTGACGGATTTGCGCACCGTGCAGGACTGGATCATCCGGCCGCAGCTTCGCAACGTGCCGGGGGTCATCGAGGTCAACACCATCGGCGGCTTCGAGCATCAGTTTCACGTGCTGCCGGACCCCGGCAAGCTGATGGCCTACCGTCTCGGCTTCCGCGACGTCATGACGGCGCTCGCGGCCAACAATGCCAATGTCGGCGCCGGCTATATCGAGCGCAACGGCGAGCAATATCTGGTTCGCTCCCC
Source organism: Bradyrhizobium sp. CCGUVB4N (assembly GCF_024199945.1). GTDB lineage: Bacteria > Pseudomonadota > Alphaproteobacteria > Rhizobiales > Xanthobacteraceae > Bradyrhizobium. The sequence continues at coordinate 5,423,112 of NZ_JANADP010000001.1, forward strand.
GGGCCAGGTCGGCAATATCAGTGAAATCCGGGACATCGTCATCGGCTCGCGCGGTGGCAACCCGGTCAGGATCAGGGACGTTGCTGTCGTGACCGAAGGCCGCGACCTGCGCACGGGCGCGGCAACGCGTGACGGCGAGGAGACCGTGCTCGGCACCGCCATGCTGCTGATCGGCGAGAACAGCCGCGCGGTGGCGACCGGCGTCGCCGCCCGTCTTGCGGACATCGCCAAATCACTGCCCGAGGGCGTGGTCACGCGCACCGTCTACGACCGGACGCATCTGGTCGAAGCAACCATCCGCACGGTCGAGAACAATCTTCTCGAAGGCGCCGCGCTGGTCGTGGCCGTGCTGTTCCTGATCCTCGGCAACATCCGCGCCGCGCTCGTGGTGGCCTGCGTCATTCCGCTCTCCATGGCCATGACGGTCACCGGCATGGTCGAGACCAGGGTGAGTGCCAATTTGATGAGCCTTGGCGCGATCGACTTCGGCATCATCGTCGACGGCGCCGTGATCATTGTCGAGAATTGCCTGCGCATGCTTGCCGAGGCGCAACGCGAGAAAGGCGGGCTGCTCTCCACCTCCGAACGGCTGCGCACGATCCTGCGCGGATCGAGCGAGGTCATCAAGCCGAGCCTGTTCGGAACGCTGATCATCGCCGTGGTCTATCTGCCCGTCCTGACGCTGACCGGCGTCGAGGGCAAGATGTTCACGCCGATGGCGCTGACCGTGCTGATGGCGCTGGGCGCCGCCGCGCTGTTCTCCATCACCTTCGTGCCGGCGGCCGTGGCGATCTTCGTGACCGGAAAAGTGTCCGAGCATGAGAACATATTCATGCGGATGGCCAAACGGGCCTATCTCCCCCTGCTCCGCCTCGCCATCGACAATCGCGTCGCGGTTGCCGTCATGGCCGCCGTGATCGTCGTCGCAAGTGGCGTCGCCGCCTCGCGCATGGGCGGCGAGTTCATCCCGAGCCTGGACGAAGGCGATGTCGCACTGGCCTCGATCCGGATTCCCGGCACCAGCCTGACGCAGTCGCTGGACCTGCAAAAGGCGCTGGAAAAGCGCGTCACGCAGGTTCCTGAAGTGAAGGAGTTCTTCACCCGCATCGGAACGGCGGAGGTCGCGACCGACCCGATGTCGCCGGCGCAGACCGATGGCTACATCATGCTCAAGCCGCGCGCCGAATGGCCGGATCCGCTCAAGCCGAAATCCGAGGTGGTCGAGGCTATCGACAAGGCTGCCGACGACATTCCCGGCAGCGCCTATGAAATCTCCCAGCCCGTTCAGCTCCGCGTCAACGAGCTGATCTCGGGCGTGCGCAGCGATGTCGGCATCAAGGTGTTTGGTGACGACCTCGACATCCTGCAGGGCGCTGCCAAACAGGTGGAGGCCGCGATCCGCGGCATTCGCGGCGCCAGCGACGTCAAGATCGAGCAGGTCTCCGGCCTGCCGATCCTCACCGTTCGGCTCGACCGTCAGGCGCTGGCCCGCTATGGCCTCAGCGTCGGCGAGGTGCAGGGCAACGTCGAGATCGCGGTCGGTGGCAAATCGGCAGGAAAACTGTTCGAGGGCGACCGGCGCTTCGAGATCGTGGTGCGCCTGCCGGAGCACCTGCGCGGCAATCTCGATGCGATCAGGGCGATTCCGATCCCGCTGCCGCCGAGCGAGGAAGCCCCATCCAGCACCGCCATTCGAACCGCGCTGTCCGCTTCTCCCCTCGCCCAGATGCGCTACGTGCCGCTTTCGTCGGTTGCCACCGTCGATGCGACGCCCGGCCCCAATCAGATCAGCCGCGAGAACGGCAAGCGGCGCATCGTCGTCACCGCCAATGTCCGCGCGCGCGACCTCGGCTCCTTCGTCGCCGAGGCACAAGCCGCCGTCGCGGAGAAGGTCAAGCTGCCGCCGGGCTACTGGATCGGCTGGGGTGGCCAGTTCGAGCAGCTGGTCTCTGCGACCAAGCGGCTGACCATCGTGGTGCCGGTGGCGCTCGCGCTGGTGTTCCTGCTGCTGTTCATGGGCATGGGATCGGCGGCGGACGCGGCGCTGGTGTTCTCCGGCGTGCCGCTGGCACTCACCGGCGGTGTCGCCGCGCTGCTGCTGCGCGGAATCCCGCTCTCGATCAGTGCCGGCGTCGGCTTCATCGCACTGTCGGGCGTCGCCGTGCTCAACGGCCTCGTCATCATCGCCTTCATCGAGCGCCTCCGCAGCGAGGGGCGCCCGATCGCCGAGGCCGTGCGCGAGGGCGCGCTGACGCGGCTGCGTCCGGTGCTGATGACCGCGCTGGTCGCCTCGCTCGGCTTCGTGCCGATGGCGCTCGCGACCGGCGCCGGCGCCGAAGTGCAGCGGCCGCTCGCGACCGTCGTGATCGGCGGCATCATCTCCTCGACGGTGTTGACGCTGCTCGTGCTGCCGGCGCTCTACGTACTGTTCCGGCGTGACGCGACGGGCGAAACGCCTACAATGGCGCCTGATTTGGCGATTTCCCGGGAGCGCTAGGTTTGGGCAGCCACGACCATCACGGTCATCACCACCACGATCATGCCGGCCATTCGCATGATCATGGTCACGACCACAGCCATGATCATGGTCTTGGCCATGCGCATGTCCATGCGCCCGCCAATTTCGGCAAGGCGTTCGCGATCGGCATCACGCTCAACACAGCGCTGGTCGTGGCCGAGGCCATTTACGGCTATCTCGGCAACTCCACCGCCCTGCTTGCGGACGCCGGCCACAATCTGTCCGACGTGCTCGGCCTCGTCGTGGCCTGGGGCGCCTCGATCGCGGCGCGGCGCGCGCCGAGCGGCCGCTTCACCTATGGCTTCCGCGCCTCCACCATTCTGGCGGCGCTGGCGAACGCCGTGTTCCTGCTGGTCGCCACCGGCGCGATCGGCTGGGAAGCGATCCTGCGGCTGCGCGAGCCCGCGCCGGTCGCGGGCGTCACCGTGATGGTGGTCGCCGGCATTGGCATCCTCATCAACGGCTTCACCGCGTTGCTGTTCGCCAGCGGCCGCAAGGACGACATCAACATCGAAGGCGCGTACCTGCACATGGCCGCCGACGCCGCGGTCTCGCTCGGCGTCGTGATCTCGGCGGCGCTGATCATCTGGACCGGCTGGCTCTGGCTCGACCCCGTCACCAGCCTCGTCATCTGCGCCAGCATCCTGTGGGGCACGACCAGCCTGCTGCGCGGCTCCATCGACATGTCGATGGCGGCGGCGCCGAAGGGCACCGACCTCGTCGCCATCAAGGACTTCCTCCTCGCGCGCCCCGGTGTCTCGGCGATCCACGATCTCCACGTCTGGCCGATCTCGACCACCGAGACCGCGCTGACCTGCCACCTCGTGATGCCCGCGGGCACCGTCGATGCATTCCTGATGGAGACCGCTCAGTTGCTGAAGACCAGCTTCCGCATTGGCCACACCACGCTCCAGGTCGAGACGCATCCGGACAATGGCTGCGCGCTTGCGCCGGACGATGTGGTGTAGGGTCTGCGTCGGGCGCCAAACTCCGCTGTCGTCCCGGACAAGCGAAGCGCAGATCCGGGACCCCCGCGCGAGCGCTTGCGCTCGTCGCGAGAACCACAGGAAGCGGTTTTACGAAGACTCGGAGTTGTCAGCTCGCGCCACAACCACTCCCTGTGGTTATGGGTCCCGGCGTTCGCCGGGACGACACCGAGTGTGTGGCGACGCCTACTCTGCCTTCGCCGTCACGATCCAGATCGCACCCGGAAGTGCGACGCTCTGCCCCTTCAGGAACGGCGCAAGCGTCTCGCGGATCGAGGCCTTCGCCGCCGCGTACGTCTCCGGCGGATGGCCTTGCAGCGCGCGGCTGGCGGGGCCGATCTGGAGCGAGCCATCGACGGCGGCATCGAGCCCACCGCCGATGGCGATGTCCATCGGAAGGTTATGCGGCTCCATCGCCACGTCGACGAAGCCGGCGCCTTTCAGGATGCGCGTCACGCGTTCCTCCGAGGCGAAGGCGAACGGGCCCGGCTCTTCCGGCCCGACCGGCGGCATTTTGGGAACGTGTTTGTAGACCGCCATCAGCGGCGCCATCATCCACGGATTTTCCTTCGGCTCGCGCCAGCAGACGAAGGCGAGCCGCCCTGTCGGTTTCAGCGCGCGGTGGAGGTTGGTGAAGGACGCAATCGGATCGGCAAAGAACATCACGCCAAAGCGTGAGGCGAGCAGATCAAAGCTCGCCGGCTCGAACGGATGCACCGTTGCATCCGCCAGCACGAAATCCAGCGGCAAACCCTTCGGTGCAAACGTGCGGGCCTGCGACAGCATCGGATCGGAGACGTCGAGGCCGAGCGCGAAGCCATTTGGCGCGACAGCCTTCGCGAATGCAAAAGTCGTCGCCCCCGAACCGCAGCCGACATCGAGAACGCGTTCGCCCGGCTTCGGCTTCGCGCGGTCGATCAGCACATCGGCGATCGGTCCGAGCAGGCTCTCCTGCGCTGAGTGCCGGTCGGCCCAGCGCTGGCCGCTCGGGCCGTTCCAATAGGCAATCTGGTCGGCGTTTTGCTCGTGTCCGCTGGGCTGTTCCATTGGGGCCTCTGTCATTTTTGCAGGCGGGTGATACCACGCCGGAGGCCCATCAAGCGGTCAAATGACCGCGGTTTGGCATGCGGCGACCTCTTGCTCCGACACCCACGGGGGCGCTAAAGAGGCGCCGTGGGGCGGTTAGCTCAGCTGGTTAGAGCATCTCGTTTACACCGAGAGGGTCCGCGGTTCGAATCCGTGACCGCCCACCAGCCTTCGCTCGCTTCGCGAGCTTCGGCTCGGCAAGCCAGCCATTGACCTTATTGGCGCGAAGCGAGCGAAGGCTGCCGCGCCGAAGCCCAACGGGCGAAGGCGGGCTTTGAGCGGCAAGCTACGGCTTGGCAAGCCCGCCCCTCAATCTTCCGGCCGGCCCGGCAGCAGCGGCACCGCATCGATCCAGACCGCGGCCGACTGGCACCAGATCTGCCTGACGGGCCGCAATTTGTCGCGCTGGCGGATAGATCCCCAGCGGATGCCCCAATCGTCGGCCTGGTCGCCCTCGCCGCTGGTGAACAGCGGGGAACCGCAATCGGCACAGAAGTGCTGGAAGCGCATCCGGCCGTTGTCGCCGCGCTTGCCGTAGACCTTCGGCGCGCCGGCGGTGAGCCTGACGTCGGCGGCGGTGCAGATCGCGGTCACCCGGAATGGCGACCCCGTCAGGGTCTGGCAGTCGCGGCAATGACAAACCGAGACCGCCTCGGGGTCGACCTCGGCCTCGAAGGTGATCTGCCCGCAATGACAGTGACCGTCGACCTGCATCGCACTCCCCCCGCTAGCCGCCGCTATCCTATGACGTTCGCCGCAGGGAAGCGATTTCGAAGATCGTCGAGGATGCTAGCCCGGCTGGTGGTAACCTCTATGAACGTATCGTCGTGCGCGATCACCTCGATCAAGGAGCCTTCGATCCGCGGTCCCGGCTCCCCCTCAGCGGAAACTTCTTCGTGCAAGACAACCGGATCGCTTGAGAGAGAAAATCCTGCAAACAGTCCGAAGTCGAGTTGGTAGAAGCTAAGGCTCCCAAGCAGTTCGAGCACCCGACACGTGTTTCCGATTGGAAGAGCCACGGGGCCCGCATACGGCGCAAGGGGTCCGAGGGCAGGCTCGAAATCGCCCGCATACCAGAGCAGATCACGCCCTTCAGGGTACCCGGCTATCAGCCGGAACATGGCAATGAGTTGTGCGACGGTGCAAGAGTGTTGATCGCCGTCGATATCCGAGCCGCTCAATTGAATTGTAGCCACAGCGGTTCCCAACGGTTGCCAACGCGGCGCGCCCCAAAACAAAAACGGCGCCCGAAGGCGCCGTTTTATCATCTTTTCGAATTGCGATCTCAGTGCGCGGTCAGGCCGCCGGCGGCTTCGTCGCCATCGGGCTTCACCGTCACCTTGGTGTCCTCTTCCCAGACGATCGGCACGGGCTTCTTCACCAGTGCCTTGGCGATGACGTCGTCGAGACGGGAGACCGGGATGATCTCCATGCCGCCCTTGATCGCATCGGAAATCTCCGTGAGATCCTTGGCGTTGTCCTCGGGGATCAGCACCGTCTTGATGCCGCCGCGGGCCGCGGCCAACAGCTTCTCCTTCAGACCGCCGATCGGCAGCACGCGGCCGCGCAGCGTGATCTCGCCGGTCATCGCGACATCGTGGCGGACCGGAATGCCGGTCATGACCGAGATGATCGCGGTGGCCATCGCCACGCCCGCCGACGGACCGTCCTTCGGCGTCGCGCCTTCCGGCACGTGCACGTGGATGTCGCGCCGGTCGAACAGCGGCGGCTCGATGCCGTAGGTGATCGCACGGGAGCGGACGTAGGACGCCGCCGCCGAGATCGATTCCTTCATGACGTCGCGCAGGTTGCCCGTGACCGTCATCTTGCCCTTGCCGGGCATCATGACGCCTTCGATGGTCAGCAGCTCGCCGCCGACATCGGTCCAGGCAAGGCCGGTGACGATACCGACCTGCGGCTCGCTCTCGATCTCGCCGAAGCGGTACTTCGGCACGCCGAGCAACTCTTCCAGAGTCTTCTCGGTGACCTTGACCGACTTCTTCTTGGAGATCATCAGCTCCTTCACCGCCTTGCGGGCGAGCGTGGAGAGCTCACGCTCCAGGTTACGCACACCCGCTTCGCGGGTGTAGCGGCGGATCAGAAGCAGCAGCGCGTCGTCGTCGATCGAGAACTCCTTGGAGTCCAGGCCATGCTTGGACACCGCGGTCGGGATCAGATGCTTGCGCGCGATCTCGACCTTCTCGTTCTCGGTGTAACCCGCGATCCGGATGATCTCCATGCGGTCCATCAGCGGGCCGGGAATATTGAGCGTATTCGCGGTCGTGATGAACATGACGTTCGACAGATCGTAGTCGACCTCCAGATAGTGGTCGGCGAAGGTCCCGTTCTGCTCAGGGTCGAGGACCTCGAGCAAGGCCGAGGACGGATCGCCGCGGAAATCGGCGCCCATCTTGTCGATCTCGTCCAGCAGGAACAGCGGATTGGACGACTTCGCCTTCCGCATCGACTGGATGATCTTGCCGGGCATCGAGCCGATATAGGTGCGGCGGTGACCGCGGATCTCGGCCTCGTCACGCACGCCGCCGAGCGACACGCGCACGAACTCGCGGCCGGTCGCCTTCGCGATCGACTTGCCGAGCGAGGTCTTGCCGACGCCGGGAGGTCCGACGAGACACAGGATCGGCCCCGTCAGCTTGTTGGCGCGCGACTGCACCGCGAGATACTCGACGATACGTTCCTTGACCTTCTCGAGCCCGTAGTGATCGGAGTCCAGAATGGCCTGCGCCGATTCCAGATCCTTCTTCACCTTGGACTTCTTGTTCCACGGGATCGACAGCAGCCAATCCAGATAGTTGCGCACGACGGTCGCTTCCGCGGACATCGGCGACATCTGGCGCAGCTTCTTCAATTCATGCTGCGCCTTCTCGCGCGCTTCCTTGGAGAGCTTGGTCTTGGAGATCTTCTCTTCGAGATCGGCGAGCTCGTCGCGACCATCGTCGTCGCCGAGTTCCTTCTGGATCGCCTTCATCTGCTCGTTGAGATAATACTCGCGCTGGGTCTTCTCCATTTGTCGTTTGACCCGAGAACGAATCCGCTTCTCGACCTGCAGCACCGAGATTTCACTCTCCATCAGGCCCAGCACCTTCTCCAGGCGCGTCGTGACGGACAGCGTCTCCAGGATGCCCTGGCGATCCGCGATCTTGACAGCAAGATGAGAAGCAACGGTGTCGGCGAGCTTGGCGAAGTCGGTGATCGCCTGCACGACACCGACGACCTCTGCCGAGATCTTCTTGTTGAGCTTCACATAGCTCTCGAAGTCGGACACGACCGAACGCGCCAAGGCTTCCGCCTCGACCGACTTCGCATCGGTGTCGGCGAGCGCCACGGCAGTGGCTTCGTAATAGTCGGCGCGATCGGTGTACTTCTGCACGCGCGCACGCTCGAGCCCTTCGACCAGCACCTTCACGGTGCCGTCGGGAAGCTTCAAGAGCTGCAGCACGCTTGCGAGCGTACCGGTCTCGTAAATGGCATCGGGCGCCGGATCATCATCAGACGCATTCTTCTGCGTCGCGAGCATGATCAGCGCGTCGTTCTTCATCACCTCTTCGAGCGCGCGGATCGACTTCTCGCGACCGACGAAGAGCGGAACGATCATGTGCGGGAAGACGACGATATCGCGCAGCGGCAACACGGGATAAGCGTGCGTCTCACCATGGACGATGGTTGGCCGGGGTTTTGGATTAGTCATGGCCTTTTCCTTTTGCTTTGCCCCCTCGCACGCAGCCCGCTTCTCTCATGCGCAACCGCCACAAGGTGCCGAGGTGATCCACAAAACCAGCCTACCATTTGAAGGTTGGACCGGGCTTGCCGGATCGGAACTGAGGCGAATCTTGAACAGAATTCTCGCTCGCCGCCGACATTAGGTGGCTATCGACCCGGGGGGTGTCAAGTCATTGAAAAACACGCGCCATCAGGCGCTTACGCACTTGGGTAAGCGACGCAACGCCGGCTGCGGAGGACATGTCCGCAGCCGCTACTATGAATGACGACAGGAGCGTTCCAGCGCCGCAAAATCAGGCGCTGGCGTTCTCGACGGCACGATCGGACCGATCGGCGTAGATGTAGAGCGGACGCGCCGTACCTTCCACGACTTCGCGGGAAATCACGACTTCTTCCACACCTTCCAGGCCCGGCAGGTCGAACATCGTCTCGAGCAGGATCGCTTCGAGGATCGAACGCAGACCACGCGCGCCGGTCTTGCGCTCGATCGCCTTGCGGGCAACCGCGCCAAGCGCCTCGTCGGCGAAGGTCAGCTCGATGTTCTCCATCTCGAACAGCCGCTGGTACTGTTTCACCAGCGCGTTCTTCGGCTCGGTCAGGATCTTCTTCAGCGAGGTCTCGTCCAGATCCTCGAGCGTCGCCACGACCGGCAGACGGCCGACGAACTCGGGGATGAGGCCGTACTTCAGGAGATCCTCAGGCTCGACGTGACGGAAGATCTCGCCGGTGCGGCGGTCTTCCGGCGCCATCACCTGGGCGGCGAAACCGATCGAGGTCGACCGACCGCGCGCCGAGATGATCTTCTCGAGGCCGGCGAACGCACCGCCGCAGATGAACAGGATGTTGGTGGTATCCACCTGCAGGAATTCCTGCTGGGGATGCTTGCGGCCGCCCTGCGGCGGGACCGAAGCCACCGTGCCTTCCATGATCTTCAGCAGCGCCTGCTGCACGCCCTCACCCGACACGTCGCGCGTGATCGAGGGATTGTCGGACTTGCGGCTGATCTTGTCGATTTCGTCGATGTAGACGATGCCGCGCTGGGCGCGCTCGACATTGTAGTCGGCGGCCTGGAGCAGCTTCAGGATGATGTTCTCGACGTCCTCACCGACATAGCCGGCTTCGGTCAGCGTCGTCGCATCCGCCATCGTGAACGGCACGTCCAGGATGCGCGCGAGCGTCTGCGCGAGCAGCGTCTTGCCCGAACCGGTCGGACCGATCAGCAGGATGTTCGACTTCGCGAGCTCGACGTCGTTGTGCTTGGTCTGGTGGTTGAGGCGCTTGTAGTGGTTGTGCACCGCGACCGACAGGACCTTCTTCGCATGGCTCTGGCCGATGACGTAATCGTCGAGAACCTTGCAGATTTCCTTCGGCGTCGGAATCCCGTCGCGCGACTTGACCAGCGAGGATTTGTTTTCCTCGCGGATGATGTCCATGCAGAGCTCGACGCACTCGTCGCAAATGAAGACCGTGGGACCCGCGATCAGTTTGCGGACTTCGTGCTGGCTCTTGCCGCAGAACGAGCAATATAGCGTGTTCTTGGAGTCGCTCGTGCCGACCTTACTCATTCATGTCTCCGTCCGCGGTTCGATCCCGTCCGCTCGATCGTCCCATCCCGAAACGTTGGCGGGTAAGGGATTCAAATAGAGCAAATTCCGTACCAAAAAAGACCCTACGCGTTACATCCCGTGCGAATCACGGTCACTCGATTCTCCGCGATCATAGCCGATCAATCGTAGCCAACCATGCTGTCACCCGACTATCAAGAATTCGCTAATCGGGGGCTCGCTGGCTACCCGTGACAATACCGTGATTTCACGTCTTGGCACGGGCGAAGTGACCGAAATCACCCCAGCGTTGCTGGATTACCACGAAAAAACGAGCACGAAAGCGGAACTTTCTGCCTGCCGCAGGGCGCAAAACTGGATTTTGCGCCCGTGCCAACGCGTCCTTAACGTGAACGCGGTGCTGACGATCCCCGCTCACTCCGGGGATCGCTGTTGCGGTCCCGCGAGTGCTACGGGGTCTTCGCTGCTGCGGCCTCTTCGGCGCGCTTGTCGATGACCTTGTCGACCAGACCAAACTCCTTGGCGTCGTTGGCGGTCAGGAACTTGTCGCGTTCCAGCGCGTCTTCGATCGTCTTGTAGGTCTGGCCGGTGTGCTTCACGTAGATCTCGTTGAGCCGCTTCTTCAGGTTCAGGATTTCCTGAGCGTGCAGCATGATGTCGGTGGCCTGGCCCTGGAAGCCGCCGGAGGGCTGATGCACCATGATGCGCGCGTTCGGCAGCGAGAAGCGCATGTCCTTCTCGCCGGCGCAGAGCAGCAGCGAGCCCATCGAAGCCGCCTGGCCCGTGCACAGCGTCGAAACCGGCGGGCGGATGAACTGCATGGTGTCGTAGATCGCAAGGCCCGACGTCACCACGCCACCCGGCGAGTTGATGTACATCGAGATTTCCTTCTTCGGATTTTCCGCTTCGAGGAACAGGAGCTGCGCGACGATCAGCGTCGACATGCCGTCCTCGACCGGTCCGGTCACGAAGATGATGCGCTCTTTCAGCAGGCGCGAGAAAATGTCGTAGGCGCGCTCGCCACGGTTGGTCTGCTCGACCACCATGGGCACGAGGTTCATGTAGGTTTCAACCGGATCGCGCATGAGTCACCTAGGTTTTCGGAGGACGCCGCCACTCTTGCCGGAAGGCCGATGGACGTCCCGTGATGCAGGAAGTTGGTAGAACAGGAACGCTTGCAAGTAGAACGCTTGGGTACAGGGTGCACCGACAGATATAGCCCAATTCGCGCGAGACAAGTGCGGAACGAATTAAGGCTTAATCTACCGGGCACTTGAAGCTGATTCTCGCAAAAAGGCCCAGCCGGCCATCTGGCTAGCTGGGTCCCTTCGCAGATCATCCTTAATAGAAGACTGTCTCAACGCCTTCAGGCTGCAGTCTTTTCCTCGTCGTCCTTGTACAGATCCTCGCGCGAAACCTTCTTCTCGGTCACGTTGGCGAGCTCGAGGATGAAGTCGACGACCTTGTCCTCGTAGATCGGTGCACGAAGCTGGGCCAGCGCCTGGGCATTGCTGCGGTAATAGTCCCAGACTTCCTTCTCGCGGCCCGGCATCGAGCGCGCACGCTCGATCACGGCACGGCCGACCTCGTCGTCCGTCACGGTGATCTTGTTCTTCTCGCCGATCTCGGAGAGCACGAGACCGAGACGCACGCGGCGGTCGGCGATCTTGCGGTACTCCTCCTTGGCCTTGTCCTCGGTGGTATCCTCGTCGGCGAAGGTCTTGCCGGCGGAATCCATCTCGGCCTTGACCGAGTTCCACATCAGATTGAACTCCTCGTCGACGAGCGAGGGCGGCGCCTCGAAGCGATGCGCCTCGTCGAGACGGTCGAGCAGCGCGCGCTTGACGCGCTGGCGCGTCGCACCGGCGTATTCGGCAACCAGCCGCTCGCGCGCGGCTTCCTTGAGCTTGTCCAGCGACTCCAGGCCGAGCGTCTTGGCGAACTCGTCGTCGATGGTGAGATCCTGCGGCGCCTCGATCAGCGTCGCGGTGGTCTCGAACTCGGCCGGCTGGCCGGCCAGCTTCTCGCTCATGTAGTTCTTGGGGAACGACACCTTCAGCGTGCGCGTCTCGTTCGCGCCGATGCCGATCAGCTGCTCCTCGAAGCCCGGGATGAAGGTGTTGGATCCGATCGCGACCTGGATGCCCTCGCCGGTGCCGCCCTCGAAGGCCTCGCCGTTGATGGTGCCCTTGAAGTTGATGGTGACGCGGTCGCCGGAGGCGGCCTTGGCGCCCTCACCCTTGTCGGCATAGCCGCGGTTGGTGTCGGCGATGCGCTTGATCGCCTCGTCGACGTCCGAATCGGACACGTCAGCGACGGGCTTCTCGACCTGGAAGGTCTTGAAGTCGGCGAGCGCGATCGCGGGCACCACTTCGATTGCGACCGTGTAGGTCAGGTCGGACTTGCCCGACAGCAGCTCCTCGACCTCGGCCTGCTCGGTCGGCATGGTGATCTTCGGCTCGGTCGCGAGCTTGAAGCCGCGCTCGGAGAACAGCTGGGTGTTGGTGTCGCGGATGGTCTGGTCGATGGTCTCGGCCATCACCGAACGGCCATAGACCTTCTTGAGGTGGCCGACCGGCACCTTGCCGGGACGGAAGCCGTTGAGGCGAACCTTGTCCTTGAGGTCGACGAGCTTGGCACCAGCCTTGGCGTCGAGATCAGACGCGGGAACGCTGATCTTGAACTCGTGCTTCAAGCCTTCCGAGAGGGTTTCTGTGACCTGCATGGCGTTCAATCTTCTTCCCGTTCGGTCCCGGCACGCTTCCCGCGTCGGGACGCTGTCATTAATCGATCCGGCGCGAGGCAAACGCCTCAACACCGGTGGTTCATCGAGCCCGGCTCCATGCGGAAAAACGTCCGCGCGGAGCGAGGCCCCTCAGTAATCCGTGCAAACGCTGAAAGCGCTTGGTGCGGGCGGAGGGACTCGAACCCCCACAACTTTCGTCACTGGAACCTAAATCCAGCGCGTCTACCAGTTCCGCCACGCCCGCGTAAATTTGCATCAAGACCGGCCGCGATGCCGCGGGCGGCCGGGCTTATAGCATGTGCCCGATTGTTCGCAGCAAAAAAATGGCCTGTTGGAGGCACTCTCCAAGTAGGCACGATGGCTGGACTTATCCAGCGCGGCATGGTCCGGATCGCGCTTATGACACCGCGGATTTTTGACCTGAACCGGCGCGAGGTTTTGGCCGGAATTGGCACCTCCCTGGGGGCCTCGGCCGCCGGCCTGATGGCCGGCGGTGCCGGCCCGATTCCGACCGCCCAGGTCGCGCTTCAGGCGAGGCCGGCCACGCTGGCTCTGAGGCCGGGTCAGCCGGCTACACCGATCTGGGAGCTGGCCGCCGCAAGCCACATCGGGAATGTGCGTTTCAAGCGCGGCGACCGCTGCGAGGTGGTGTTTCGGAACGATCTGCCTGTGCCGCTTGCCCCAGCCTGGTACGGCCTCGATGGCACCCCCGTACCGGACCCGTTGGCGGGACGGGCACCCACTGCACCGGGCTCGACCGAAACATCAATTATTTCAATACCAAACGCGGGAACCTTGCTGGCCAACTTCCGTCTCTTTGAGGACCGCCTGAACCAGCCGGCACGCCCGCTCCCGATCATCGCCGCGGAGACGAGCCCCGTCGCCACCGACCGCGACGAGGTCCTGCTGATCGAGGAATGGCGCGTGAAGCCGGACGGCACCGCGCTTCCGCCGGGCCGGGATCCCAAGGACACGACCCCGCTCTACACGCTGAACGGACGCACTTCATTCGAACTCTCAGCCTCGGCCGGCGAACGGCTGCGGCTGCGCTTCATCAACGGCTCGCAACGCTCTGTTCTGGCAATCAAATTGGAAAGCCACGAGGTCCAGGTGATGGCGTTGGACGGTCAGCCGGCCGAGCCCTTCCCGGCCCGCAACGGCGCCCTGGTGCTCGCCCCCGGCGCGCGCGCCGATGCCTTTGTGGATGCGGCCACATCGGCCGCGTTGGTGCTGCACGACGGCAACGAGGCGCGCCCGATCGGGCGCCTCACCGTTTCCGGCAAACTGGAGCGGCGCACCCCGCTGCCCGCGCCGCAGCCGCTGCCTTCGAACGACCTTCCCGAAAAACTCGATCTGAGGGGCGCCCTGCGGTTCGATGTCGCGCTCGGCCCCGCCGACGCCGGCTGGGCCCGGACGGCCAATTTCTCCACTGCCTCGGCGCCTGCCTTCCGCGCCAAGACCGGCCGGACCGTCGTGCTGGCGGTGAAGAACTCCGGCCCTGCGACCAACGTCTTCCACCTGCACGGCCACCATTTCCGCCTGCTCGACCGGCTCGACGACGGCTGGAAGCCCTACTGGCTCGACACGCTCGCCATCGAGCCCGGCCAGACCCAGCGCGTCGCCTTCGCCGCGACCTCGCCGGGACGATGGCTGATCGAATCCGTCGTCACCGATTGGGCCGCGCCGCGGCTGGTGCGGTGGTATGGGGTGGAGTGAGCTAGGCGCGCCGCCAGGCGTAGCGGGCGTCCGGCTCCCGCTCCTCGTTACGCGCCCCGTCGGTCGCCTCGACCATCCTGAACCCGCGCGCCTCATAGAAGCGGCGCGCCGGAGCGTTGCGCTGGAAGGTCCAGAGCTCGAGCCGCTCGCTGGCGCCCTTGGCGATGTCGAGCAGTTCCGTGCCGATGCCGCGTCCATGGAAAGCGGGAAGCACGTAGAGCTGCTCGATCCAGCCGTCACGGAAGGCGATGATCCCGCTCAGCTCATCGCCGTCGAAGCGTCCCCACACGCGGCAAGTCGGAAGGATTCGCTCGCGATAGAACCAGTGATCCTCGTCGGGCGTATGCAGCCCGGTGAGCCACGGCATCGCCCGGTCAAACGCGGCCCGATGGACCCGCGCCGCCGCGCCCATGTCGGGGAGCGCGAGCGGCCGAAGCATCAGTATTCGATCCCGAGCGCGCTGTAGATCCGCCGATGCACGGCCGGCAGCGTCTCGGTGAGGTCTTCGGCGATCAGTCCGGGCCCCGCTTCGCTTGCCGCCTCGCCATGCATCCAGACGCCGATGCTGGCGGCCTCGAACGCCGGCACGCCCTGCGCCAGGAGACCCGCAATGATGCCGGCGAGCACGTCGCCAGCGCCGGCGGTGGCGAGCCAGGGCGGCGCGTTGGCGGCGATGGTGGCGCGGCCGTCGGGGGCGGCGATCGTGGTGTCGGGGCCCTTCAGGAGCACGACGGCGCCGGAGCGTTCCGCGGCAGCGCGCACCCGCTCGAGCTTCGAGCGACCCGGAGTCTTGTTGCTGAGGTCGGAGAACAACCGCGGAAACTCGCCCTCATGCGGCGTCAGCACCACCTCGGCCTCAGCCGCGGACTTGATCGATTCAAACAGCCGCTCGGGATTGGCGGCAAAGCTCGTCAACGCATCCGCATCGAGCACGACATGGCGCTGCGCCGAGATCGCGGTGTGCACCATGTCGCAGGTGCGCGCACCGACGCCGGCGCCGGGACCGATCATGCAGGTATTGTAGCGTTTGTCGGCGAGCAGCTCGCCGAACTCGACCACGGTGTCGACGGGACGCACCATCACGGCGGTCAGTGCGGCTGCATTGATCGCGAGCGCATCGCGCGGGGTCGCGAGCGTCACCAGGCCAGCGCCGGCCCGCAAGGCGCCGCGGGCGGCGAGCCGCGCAGCCCCGGTCGCGGCCGCATCGCCGGAGAGCGCCAGCACATGGCCACGCGCGTATTTATGGCCGTCGATGCGCGGTACCGGAAAGGCGGCGCCCCAGAAATCCGGATCGTTCTCGAAGAGCTGCGGCGCGATCTCGTCGAGCACCTGCGCGTCGATGCCGATGTCGGCGACGCGCACGCGGCCGCAATGCATGCGACCCGGCAGCAGCAAATGCGCGGGCTTCTTGCGAAAGAACGTGACGGTCTCGGCGGCATTCACCGCGACGCCCAGCACGGCCGCGCTGGTGCCGTTGATGCCGCTCGGCAGATCGACCGCCAGCACCGGCGCGCCATTGGCATTGATCGCCTCGATCATCGCGCGTGCCTCGCCCTCGACGGGACGGCTGAGGCCCGCGCCGAACAGCGCATCGATGATCAGCGCCGGCTTTCCGATCGCCTGCGGATTGAACGGCAGCACCGGCTGCTTCCAGCCGCGCGCGGCGGAGGCGGCGTCGCCCTGCAGCTGATCGCGCTCGCACATCAGGATGATGGAGACCTCGCGCCCCTGCGCGGCGAGCTCCGCGGCTGCGACAAAACCGTCACCGCCGTTGTTGCCGGGGCCGGCAACGATCAGGATTGGCCCCTCCTCCACCAATGCGTTGGCGGCCTCCGCGACCGTCTGGCCCGCACTCAGCATCAGCTTGAAGCCGGGCGTGCCGGCAGTGATGCTGAGTTGATCAGCGCGCTGCATTTCGGCGGTGGTTAGAACTTCCATGCCACTTCCCTGGTCTAAACGCCTTTTCAACAGGCACGTTTCATGCCGATCCGGGCAACGGAACAACGATCTGCACAGATATTGAACCGTTTGCCTATTTCGTAGTCTGCGGTATTTTGAGCCGGTCGGCTCCACCTATCAGAGATGCTCGTTAAAAGGCTGATAACGCTCCAATAATCAGGGCATTTGCAACTTGGCATAGACCCTGCTTTCGAGGAAGTCGCTTCGGCTCGTCGTGCTCACTGGCATTATCTGGGTGTGGCCGGCCGTTGTTGCCGGGCTGGTCAGGTCCCGGCATAGCGAAGACAAGATCGTGCGTTAAGAAAAGCGCATCCTGACGAAGACGTTGCTAATTGATCGAAAGGCCGGGAGGCGCGCAGTGAAGAAAATCGAAGCCATCATCAAGCCGTTCAAGCTCGACGAGGTGAAGGAAGCGCTTCAGGAAGTCGGCCTCCAGGGCATCACCGTGACCGAGGCCAAGGGCTTTGGCCGGCAGAAGGGCCACGCCGAACTCTACCGCGGCGCAGAATACATCGTCGACTTCCTGCCCAAGGTGAAGATCGAGATCGTGATCGGCGACGACCTGGTCGAGCGCGCGATCGACGCGATCCGCCGTGCCGCGCAAACCGGGCGCATCGGCGACGGCAAGATC
The DNA here is from genome assembly GCF_024199945.1 of Bradyrhizobium sp. CCGUVB4N. Lineage (GTDB taxonomy): Bacteria > Pseudomonadota > Alphaproteobacteria > Rhizobiales > Xanthobacteraceae > Bradyrhizobium. Next base: position 5,440,060 of record NZ_JANADP010000001.1, read on the forward strand.
TTCGTCTCCAATATCGAAGAGGCGATCCGCATCCGAACCGGCGAATCCGGGCTGGACGCTATCTGAGCCGGGTGCTATCCCGAATTTTGCGACACTCTGAAAGAAAAAAGGCTGCTTCGGCGGCCTGATTTCGTTTGTGCGGTTGCGCCAACTCGCCGAAAGCGAGAACGAATCTGCTCATCTGGAAACCGACCCGCAGAGCCAAAAGGGGTATGCATGAAGACCGCCAAAGACGTCCTGAAATCGATCAAGGACAACGACGTCAAGTACGTCGACCTGCGCTTCACCGATCCGCGCGGCAAGTGGCAGCACGTGACGTTCGACGTCAGCATGATCGATGAGGACATTTTCGCCGAAGGAACGATGTTCGACGGCTCCTCGATCGCCGGTTGGAAGGCGATCAACGAGTCCGATATGTGCCTGATGCCCGATCCGGTGACCGCGACGATCGATCCGTTCTTCGCCGAAACCACCATGGTCATCACCTGCGACGTGCTCGAGCCGACCACCGGCGAGCCCTACAACCGCGACCCCCGCGGCATCGCCAAGAAGGCCGAGGCCATGGTGAAGTCGATGGGCGTGGGCGACAGCGTGTTCGTCGGCCCCGAAGCCGAGTTCTTCGTGTTCGACGACGTCCGCTTCTCGTCGGGCCCCTACAACACCGGCTTCCGCGTCGACTCCTCGGAGCTGCCGACCAACTCCGACACCGAATATGAAGGCGGCAATCTCGGCCACCGCATCCGCACCAAGGGCGGCTACTTCCCCGTCCCGCCGCAGGACTCGGTGCAGGACATGCGCTCCGAAATGCTCGGCGCCATGGCCAAGATGGGCGTGAAGGTCGAGAAGCATCACCACGAAGTCGCTTCCGCCCAGCACGAACTCGGCATGAAGTTCGACACGCTGACGCTGATGGCCGACCACATGCAGATCTACAAGTACTGCATCCACCAGGTCGCCCACATCTACGGCAAGACCGCCACCTTCATGCCGAAGCCGGTCTATGGCGACAACGGCTCGGGCATGCACGTGCACCAGTCGATCTGGAAGGACGGCAAGCCGGTGTTCGCCGGCAACAAGTACGCCGACCTGTCGGAGACCTGCCTCCACTACATCGGTGGCATCATCAAGCACGCCAAGGCGATCAACGCCTTCACCAACCCGTCGACCAACTCCTACAAGCGTCTGGTCCCGGGCTATGAGGCGCCCGTGCTGCTCGCCTACTCCGCGCGCAACCGCTCGGCCTCCTGCCGCATCCCCTACACCGCTTCGCCGAAGGCCAAGCGCGTCGAGGTGCGTTTCCCCGATCCGCTCGCCAATCCCTATCTCGGCTTCGCCGCGATGCTGATGGCCGGCCTCGACGGCATCAAGAACAAGATCGATCCGGGTCCGGCGATGGACAAGGACCTCTACGACCTGCCGAAGGAAGAGCTGAAGCAGATCCCGACCGTGTGCGGTTCGCTCCGCGAGGCGCTGGAAAACCTCGACAAGGACCGCGGCTTCCTCAAGGCCGGCGGCGTGTTCGACGACGACTTCATCGACGCTTACATCGAGCTGAAGATGACCGAAGTCGCCCGCTTCGAAATGACCCCGCACCCGGTCGAGTTCGACATGTACTATTCGGGCTAAGCGGCTCGAAAGATCACGACAGAAAGGCGCCCCTCGGGGCGCCTTTCTTGTTTTGGCGCGTAGGATGGGTAGAGCCATTGCGAAACCCATCACGTCACAACACGCAAGCACGATGGGTTTCGCTACGCTCTACCCATCCTACGACGGCTGAAAACTTTCGTTCTGCATCTGACTCCACTTCGTTCTCAAAGAACGAATCGGAATCGAAAAAATCGGCGCCTACCAATTCTTGCTGATTGGTTTACTCCGTCGGAGATTTCGCAATGTGACGACCAACCGCAATCGCACGCGACGTCGGATTCACTTGTCCGGAAAATTCACCCCGATCTCCGTCACCACCGGCGCCCACTTCAACAGCGTCGCGTTGTCGGAGAGGACCTTCACGCCGTCGCCGAGCAGCGACTTGGGCGCGGCCGCATTCCTGTCGAAACGCACCGTCACCGTGCAGCCACCCTGCATCGGACGGCCGAGTGCGCCACCCTTCCAGTCAGTGACGAAGCCACCGTAATCCCACTCGAAGCCGGCCACCAGGAACGGCCTGCCGTTGACCTTCTGCACGTCGGAAAGACTCGATCCGATCGTGATGCCACTGACGTTCCATTTGCTCGTCCTGGCGGTGTCGTGCAGCATCAGGCCGGAAACGCGCTTCGATTTGTCTTCCGCGAAGGCGACTTCGAGCCGCTGGTCCTTTGCCTTCGGAAACAACACCAGCCCCTTGTAAGTCTCACCTTCCGCGCCCGACAGATCCTGCATCACCGCCTCCTTGCCGTAGCGTTGCATGAGGCTCTTGGCTGTGTCGTCCGGCGCGATCGGCGATGCACAGGTGACCGGGCCCTCGGTCGGCGCGGCGGTTTGAGCGATGGCGGGGAATGCGAGCAGGATCGAGACAGCAACGATCGATCGACAAATCATCGTGCGCAATTCCAGTTTGAAAAATTCAATTCAACAAAATAGCACGCGGCAGAGTGTCTGACTCTGCTGCGTTCGCGGTGCCTGCGGCCAAAAGATCGGCCTACGCCGCCGCCTTCTGCTTCGCCACCATCGCCTCGCCAAACGCCTCGAACAGCTTGCGGTTGATGGGATTGCGTTGCGGGTCGTATTCGGCGTGCCACTGCACACCGAGCGCGAAGGTCGGCGCTTCCGCGATGCGGATCGCCTCGATGGTGCCGTCCTCGGCGATGCCTTCGATCAGCACCCGCTTGCCGGGATCGAGGATGCCCTGCCCGTGCAGCGAATTGACCCGGATCTTCTCGCAGCCGAGCAGCTTTGCGAACGCACCGCCCGGCGTGAGGTCGACGTCGTGACGGTCGGCGAACACGACGGTCGGATCGGGATGGATCTCGCCATTCTCGAGCCGGGGCATGCGGTGGTTCATGCGGCCGGGAATCTCGCGGATCTCGGGGTGCAGCGAACCGCCGAAGGCGACGTTCATCTCCTGCAAGCCGCGACAGATGCCGAACAACGGAATGCCGCGGGCGACGCAGGCGATCGAGAGCGCCAGCGCGACCTCGTCGCGATGGATGTCGTAGGGCTCGTGCTTCTCGCAGGGATCGACGTTGAAGCGGGTCGGGTGCACGTTGGCGCGGGCCCCGGTGAGCACGATGCCGTCGACGGCGTCGAGCAGTGCGGCGATATCGGTGATGTCGGGCGACCCCGCGAACATCACCGGCAAGCCGCCGGAGACCTCGGCCACGGCGCGCAAATTGCGCTCACCGACCATCTGGACCTGAAATCGATTTTCGACGCGATGGGCGTTCCCGATCACACCGACGACCGGCTTTCTCATCTCCCGTTCCGACCTCCCGCGAAAAAGATTCTCCAAACATGCCCCTCGGATGGAACAAATTCAACAGAAGGGTTCGCGGGACGGCAATGCAATTTTTCGCGCAAATGCGCCCTTTCGGGGCACCCCGGCGGACCCAAGGCGTTGGCCCGGGGTCCGAGGGCGCTTCAATCCGGCGCATGGGCCCGGCTTGATCCCCGGCCGGATTTCACCAAAGAGTGCGTCGCAGCTACGCCGAAGTCTTGGCCACGCCGAATTGGCCACTCCGGAAAGGACAAGAAGTGACCGTCTCCAGAGATGACCAACCCGAAACCCGCTCCGATCTCGCCTGGGCGATCACAGTCGGCGGCATCGGGGTCGTGCTGTTCACGGCGATGCTGGTCTTCACCTGGTACTTTGCCGCCACCCTGCTCCTGATCTTCACCGGCATGCTGCTCGGCGTCGGCCTCAACGCGCTGACCAATGCGCTCGGTCGCCGCGTTCAGCTGCCGCATGCGGCGCGGCTCGCGATCGTCTGCATCGTGCTGGCGGCATTGCTCGCAGGCGTCGCCTATCTCGGCGGCGCAACCATCGCCGAGCAGGCCTCGGTGCTCAGCAACACCATCAAGTCGCAGATATCGCATGTCAGGTCGTTCCTGGAGAACCACGGCATCGACACCAGCGTCTTCGATCTCGGCAATGCCGGCTCCGCCGCCTCGTCCTCTGGTGACACGGCGCCGGCGCCTGCCGCGAACCAGACCTCACACGGCCCATTGCCGGGCGCGGGCGCACTTGCCTCCAGCGGCGGGGCGATCGTCAGCCAGACCTTCAAGCTGCTGTTCGGTGCGATCAGCGCCGTCGGCAACATCTTCATCGTGCTGTTCCTGGGATTGGCCTTCGCCGCGCAGCCCGGCGTCTATCACGACGGGCTGCTGTTTCTCGTCCCGGCCAGACATCGCATCCGCGCGACGCTCATCGTCGACCGCATCGGCGAGACGCTGGAGCGCTGGCTGATCGCGCAGATCATCGTGATGATCGCGGTTGGCGTGGTGACCTGGATCGGGCTTGCCATCATCGGCATCCCCGGCTCGTTCATCCTGGGAATCCAGGCCGGCCTGCTTGCGTTCATCCCGACCGTCGGCGCCATCATCGCCGGTGTCGTCGTGGTGCTGGCGAGCCTCGCCTCGGGCTGGATTCCGGCGCTGTCCGCGCTGATCCTGTTCCTCGGCGTCCACGCGATGGAAAGCTACGTGCTGACGCCGATCCTGCAGCGGCAGGCGCTGGACATCCCGCCGGCCACGCTGTTTGCGTTCCAGATCCTGCTCGGCGTCGTCTTCGGAATCTGGGGCCTGGCGCTGGCGCTGCCACTCGTCGCCATCGCCAAGGTCATGATCGACCATTTCAAGACGTATGAGGCGCCGCCTCTTGCAGAGGCGGCGTAGAGCAAGCTCAGGTCGTCAGCACGGTCTCGGTGTGCTCGACCTCCGGGGGCGAGGCAAAGTACTGACCGACCAGCCCGCGCCATTCCGTGAAATTCTCGGAGCCGCGGAAATCCACCGTGTGGTTCTCCAGCGTCGCCCATTTCACCATCAAGCGGTAGCGCTGCGGCTTCTCGATCGATTTGTGCAGCTCGAACCCGTGAAAGCCCTTGGAGCGGCCGAAGGCGGCCTTGGCCTTGGCGACAGCGGCCTCAAAATCCTTCTCGCTGCCCGGCTTGACGTCGATTTGCGCGATCTCGGTGATCATCGGTTTCCACCCTTTTTGTTTGGCGGCCGTGTCTACCGCAGCCGGGGCCAAAGAAAAAGGCGCCGAAACGGCGCCCTGCCCGGTCGAAAATGCGGCGCTCTCAGGCGAACAGCAGCGCGGTGCCGAGGACGATCAGCGTACAACCGATGAACAACGCGACCGGCCAATAGCCGCGGTCCTGCGTGTAGCGCCCCTGGGCACGGCGCTCGGCGATCAGCGCGGTCTCGTATTCGTCCGCGGTCGAGAACAGGCAGGCGAAGCCGCCGCGAGCCGACGCCGCAGCAGCTTCGAGCGACATCAGGGCAGCTTGCGGGTTCTGTCGACGGATCGATTCCATACCTGCAATGGTAGGAACCGAATGGTAAACAGGGGATTACCGCGCGACCCTTTCGCCTCAGGCCGTCGCCGCCTGTGTCTTGGGTGCACCGACCCGCGCGGCGCTCTGGCGGCGCCAGTTCTCCAGCGACAACGGCAGCTCCTCCGCAGCCTCGACGCGGTTACGGCCGCCGCGCTTGGCCTGGTAGAGCGCGGTGTCGGCCGAGGCCAGCAGCACCTCGAGCTCGGTGCCGGCGGGGCCGCCGGCCACGCCGATGCTGACGGTGGTGTCGACCGGGCCTTCATCGACCGCGATGCCGGACGTCTCGAATGCTTCGCGCACGCGCTCGGCGACCAGCACACCCTCCTCCAGCGCGCAAGGCAGCAGCGCTGCGAACTCCTCGCCGCCGATACGGCCCGACAGGTCCGAGATGCGGAGATTGTTGACGACCACGGTCGAGAACAGCTTCAGCATCTCGTCACCGGCAGGATGGCCGAAGCGGTCGTTGATCGACTTGAAGTGGTCGATGTCGAAGATCATCACGGTGACGGGCCGGCCCCCCTTGGCCTCGCGCTCGATCATGCGCGCGCAGGCTTCCGAGAAGCCACGGCGGTTGAGCATGCCGGTCAACGGATCGGTCGACGCAGCGGTGCGGTGCGCAGTCACCGTGCGCTCGGACACCAGCATGAAGATCACGAACACGGTGCCGACGGCATAGAGCACGAGCTCGACCGCGAACACGGTGACCCAGACGCTGTGGGAGAAGCCGGCATCGTTCGGACGCAGGAAGCTGCCGAGCAGGATGGGCAGCATCAGCACGCAGCCGTGCATCACCGGCACGACGAAAGCCGGCCAGCGCCGTTGCAGGCTCTTGCGCCGCTCGACCCAGAGCTCGCTCGCGGTCAGCGCCGCATAGACGGAGACGATACCGGCGCCGATGATCATGCGCAGCATCGACGCCGCGGGATCGAGCAGCGTCACCGTCGCGATCCAGGCGAGCGCGCCGAGCACGAGACCGGGCCAGTTCGGCTTGCGGCCGTGGAAGACGCGCGCCGCATTCCACACCATGCCGCAAGCGACGAAGCCCACCGCATTGAGTGCGAGATAAAGGTGCGGGCCGAGCTTGTCGCCGGTCGCAGTCCACAGCGCGACGGAGGCCGCGCCGAGCAGATAGGCGGTGCCCCACCATTTCAGCGCGGGGCTGTTCTCCTGTCTGCCGAAAAACACCATCATGGCGCCGAGCAGTGCGGCGACCATCGTGGCGACCAAATAGAGCGTGATGCTATCGAGCGACATCATGTCGGCCCCCTCTTGAACATAGCAGTTACGCGATCGGCACATCCGATTTGCGCGCCCTTCCAGATGCGACGCTATGTCCCGCGAGTTCCAATCAGGTTTTCATCGGGGCCCAAGTTTTCGGGAAAGTCGTCTTCAATTTGCGTACAAACGAACAACAAAAAGGGCGCTGAAATCAGCGCCCTTTTGCCTATCATTGAAGCCGCTTTCGCAGCGAATGTGACCGAAGCGATTAACGCTTCGAGAACTGGAAGGACCGGCGGGCCTTGGCCTTGCCGTACTTCTTACGCTCGACCACACGCGAGTCGCGGGTGAGGAAGCCGCCCTTCTTGAGCACGCTGCGCAGCTCGGGCTCGAAATAGGTGAGCGCCTTGGAGATGCCGTGACGAACGGCACCGGCCTGACCGGACAGACCGCCGCCGGCGACGGTGCAGACGACGTCGTACTGGCCGGAACGCGCGGCCACGGAGAACGGCTGCTCGATCATCATGCGCAGCACGGGACGAGCGAAATAGACCTCGACCTCGCGCGAGTTGACCGTGACCTTGCCGGCGCCCGGCTTGATCCAGACGCGGGCGACGGCGTCCTTGCGCTTGCCGGTGGCATAGGCGCGGTTGAACTTGTCGACCTTCTTCTCGTGCTTGGGCGCATCGGGCGCCGCCGCGGTCTTGAGCTGCGAGAGCTGGTCGAGCGACTGAATGGATTCGGCCATGATTATGCGGCCCTCGTGTTCTTGCGGTTCAACTTGGCGATGTCGATCTTCTCAGGCGTCTGGGCCTCGTGCGGATGATCAGCGCCGCCATAGACGCGGAGGTTGCCCATCTGGACGCGGCCGAGCGGACCACGGGGGATCATGCGCTCGACGGCCTTCTCGAGCACGCGCTCGGGATGCTTGCCTTCAAGGATCTGGCGCGCGGTGCGCTCCTTGACGTGGCCGACATAGCCGGTGTGCTTGTAGTAGGTCTTCTGCTCGCGCTTGCGGCCGGTGAGGACAGCATGCTGGGCGTTGATGATGATGACGTTGTCGCCGCAATCAACGTGCGGGGTGTAGGTCGGGAGGTGCTTGCCGCGCAGACGCATGGCAACGATGGTGGCGAGACGGCCGACGACCAGACCCTTGGCGTCGATCAGCACCCACTTCTTCGTCACCTCGGCCGGCTTTGCCGAAAAGGTTTTCATGTCAGAGTTTCCGTGGACGGGGAATAGCGGCGCGAACACCGCACCGGACTGGGCGGGTTTCTAGAGAAGAGACATGCAACGGTCAATGCCCGTCAGCGTAAATTACATCAATAAAATCAGTTATTTAAAAATATGGTGTTATATTACCCGCAAAAAGCTCAAACGTTTGGAATGGAATAGGTCGATGTGACATGGGCGATCGGATCGGGCGACGTCCCCGAGAGGAGCTTGACCTCCCCGACCGCGAGGCGCTTGCCAAGCTTAAGCAGCCGAGCCTCCGCCAGCACGTCCTGTCCCGGCTGCCCCTTGCGCAGGAAGTTAATGTTCAGATTGGTGGTCACCGCGAGCCCGATCGGTCCGATCGCCGACAGCAGCACCACGTACATGGCGAAATCAGCCAGAGCCATCAGCGTGGGGCCGGACACGGTTCCACCCGGCCGCAGCATCCGCTCGCTGTAGCTCTGGCGCAAAAGGCAGGTCTGGCCGTCCGCGCTCTCGATCGTGATGTCGTCGCCGCCGAACGCTTGGGGAAACTCGGCACGGAGAAACTGCTCGACCTCCGCCACGCTCATTTTCGCTAACGCCATTCTGTTCCCCACCCTCGCTTCACGTGACCTGTTACATTAGGTTATCTGCATCATCCAATTGCAATAATCCAACCGGAAACGCCTTGATGTCCACCCAGGCCGCCCGCGCCCCCTCCCCGCAACCGCCAATTCTGCTGCGCGAAATGGTCGGCCCCATCGCGGTGCTGACCCTCAACCGGCCGGCCGCGCGCAACAGCCTGTCGCGCGCGATGATCGCAAGCCTGCATTCCGCGCTCGATGACATCCGCAACGACAAGTCCATCCGCGGCGTCGTGCTCGCGGCCAACGGTCCCGCCTTCTCGGCCGGTCACGACCTGAAGGAGCTGACCACGCGCCGCACCGACCCCGATCGCGGCCGCGCCTTCTTCGCCGAGACCATGAATGCCTGCAGCGCGGTGATGCAGGCGATCGTGCACCTGCCGAAGCCGGTGGTCGCTTCCGTCCAGGGCATCGCGACCGCGGCCGGCTGCCAGCTCGTGGCGAGCTGCGACCTTGCGATCGCCTCGGACGCGGCGAGCTTCGCCACCCCCGGCATCGACATCGGCCTGTTCTGCTCGACGCCGATGGTGGCGTTGTCGCGCAACGTGCCGCGCAAGCAGGCAATGGAGATGCTGCTCACCGGCGAGCCGGTCCCGGCTGTGCGGGCCCGCGAGATCGGCCTCGTCAATCGCGTGGTCGCAGCCGGTACCGAGCGTGACGCCGCGATCGCGCTGGCGCAACAGGTCGCGCTGAAGTCGGCCTACACCGTCAAGCTCGGCAAGGAGGCGTTCTACCGCCAGGCCGAGATGAGCCTTGCGGATGCCTATCGCTATGCGGCAGAGGTGATGACCGAGAACATGATGGCCCGCGACGCCGAGGAAGGCATCGGCGCCTTCATCGAGAAGCGCACGCCGTCATGGCGGGATGAGTGACAACAAGAAAAGACGCCAGATGAACCACGACGCCTATCCCGACAATTACATCCGCAGCATCCTCAACAGCGTGAAGTCGATCGCGATGGTCGGCGCCTCGCCGGTCAATGTGCGGCCGAGCTATTTCGCGTTCAAATATCTGGCGCAGCGTGGCTACGACATGATCCCGGTCAATCCCGGTCATGTCGGCAAGGAGCTGCTAGGAAAGCCCTTCGTCGCCTCGCTCCGCGACATCGGACGTCCCATCGACATGATCGACATCTTCCGCAATTCCAGCCACATCATGCCCGTCGTCGACGAAGCCCTCACGCTCGATCCGCTGCCGAAAGTGATCTGGATGCAGCTTGGCGCGCGTGACGATGCAGCGGCGGAAAAGGCCGAGGCCGCGGGCATCAAGGTCGTGATGAACCGCTGCCCCAAGATCGAATATGGCCGGCTGTCGTCCGAGATTTCCTGGATGGGCGTCAATTCGCGCACGCTCAGCTCCAAACGCCCGCCGGCGCCGACGCAGGGCATGCGTCTATCCCTCAATCGGATGAGTGTCGGCGGTGGCGACACCGCAGCCTCCGATCGCGCCGCGAAGAACAAGACCGAACAAAGCTGACGCAATACATTTCCATTGCACGAACGTGACAATGCGTAGCGCCGTCGTGTGAAGCGGCAGCTTGACGGCAGCCGCGACGCCGATCAGCATGCCGCGCGATTTCAGACCACAAGAACAGGACGCCCCAATGAGCGATCGCCTTCCGGGATTTTCGACCCTCGCCGTGCATGCCGGTGCACAGCCCGATCCGACCACCGGTGCGCGCGCGACTCCGATCTATCAGACGACGTCGTTCGTCTTCAACGATGCCGACCACGCCGCCTCGCTGTTCGGCCTGCAGGCATTCGGCAACATCTATACCCGCATCGGAAATCCCACCAACGCGGTACTGGAAGAGCGCGTGGCCGCGCTCGAGGGCGGCACTGCCGCGCTTGCCGTGGCCTCGGGGCATGCCGCACAGGTCGTGGTGCTGCAGCAATTGCTCCAGCCCGGCGACGAATTCATCGCCGCGCGAAAACTCTATGGCGGCTCGATCAACCAGTTCGCGCATGCGTTCAAGAGTTTTGGCTGGAACGTGGTGTGGGCCGATCCCGATGACATCGCCAGCTTCGAGCGCGCGGTGACGCCGCGCACGAAGGCGATCTTCATCGAGTCCATCGCCAATCCCGCCGGCAGCATCACCGATATCGAAGCGATCTCGACGGTGGCGCGCAAGGCCGGCGTGCCCTTGATCGTCGACAACACACTGGCTTCGCCCTACCTGATCCGCCCGATCGACCACGGCGCCGACATCGTCGTGCACTCACTGACGAAGTTTCTGGGCGGCCACGGCAATTCGCTCGGCGGCATCATCGTCGATGCCGGCACGTTCGATTGGTCGACCGGCGGCAAATATCCGATGCTGTCGGAGCCGCGGCCGGAATATCACGGCATCCGTCTCCAGGAGACGTTTGGCAATTTCGCCTTCGCCATCGCCTGCCGCGTTCTGGGCCTGCGCGACCTCGGGCCTGCGCTGTCGCCGTTCAATGCCTTCATGATCCTCACCGGCATCGAGACGCTGCCGCTGCGCATGCAGAAGCACTGCGACAACGCCAAGGCGGTCGCCGAATTCCTCGCCGGCCACCCGGCGGTGTCCTCTGTGAACTATGCCGGTCTTGCCAGCGACAAGTACAACCAGCTCGCGCGCAAATATGCGCCGAAGGGCGCAGGCGCCGTGTTCACCTTCAGCCTGAAGGGCGGCTACGACGCCGGCGTCAGCCTGGTGTCGAAGCTGCAGCTGTTCTCGCATCTGGCCAATGTCGGCGACACCCGCTCGCTGGTCATCCACCCGGCCTCGACCACGCACAGCCAGCTCGACGACGCCGCCAAGGTCAAGTCCGGCGCCGGCCCGGACGTGGTCCGGCTCTCGATCGGCATCGAGGACAAGGAAGATCTGATCGCAGACCTGGAGCAGGCGCTGGCGTAGCCAGCTCCAAACCATCCATCCGCACCGGGATCTGGCGCTGGCCTTGGCGAAGGCTCCGCGCCAGCTTCCGCCGCTATCGTCGTTCAACGCGCCTCGGACTCACCGAGCGTCATGATCGCGACTGCACAAGGATGGCCATGAATATCGCCGTGCCGGACATCGGAACGCTTTTCCCAATTCCCTCGCAAACAAGCGCTCACGATAAAAGGTTCTTGTTGCAGACCATCGCTCTCGCCAAGAGAGTTTTGGGGTCGTTTTCTTACGTCGAGATCGGCTCCTATCTCGGCGGCAGCCTGACCCCGTTTCTGCTGGATCCCACCTGCAAGGCGGTGCTTTCAATTGATGAACGCGGGCGGCAACAGCCGGACGAGAGGGGCGCCAAATACGACTATTCCGGTATCACGCACCAGACCATGATCGACAATCTGGTGTCTCGTGGCGTTCCGACGTCCAAGCTGACGACGTTCGACGGCTCGGTCGATTCGGTCCAGGGGGCGGAACACAGCTTCGATATCGCCTTCATCGACGGCGAGCACACCGACATCGCCTGCTTCAGGGACTTCCTGTGGACGCTTCCACTGGTGAAGAGCGACGCCATCGTGCTGTTTCACGACAGCACGCTGGTCTACAAGGCGCTCCGCATGATCGGCCTGTACATGAAGAAGTCGGGACAGAAGCATGTGTTCGCGAAGAACAATGACTCCGACGTCACGGCCCTCTTCCTCGGAAAATTCGCCGAGATCGATTTCGCCAGAGAGTTCGGTCAAGCCGCGAACTGGGATGAGTTTTTCGACAAGTCGGAAACAGAGGTCATCCAGCACGTTCTGAAGAACAGGGTGAGCATTCAATTCGACGCGGTCGTCACCCCCGTCAGGACGTTCCCTGCCTGATCAGGGAGTGCGTGAAAGCGCGCCCCTGAATGGTCGGCGGTTAACAGTCATTAACCATATCTGTCGCATAGATCGTCTTTGGATCGCCCTGTTGATTCGGAGCCGACAATGCTGCGCTGGATGGTGCCTGCCCTGGCAGTGATGCTGACGGTTTCAGCCGCTGTTGCCGCCGACCTGCCTGCCAATCCGAAGCGGCGGGCCGTCGCTCCGCCGCAGGAGCCGCCAAAGGTCTATGTCGAGACCGATCCGGATGCACTGATATCGCCGGCCTACGGCATCGGCAGCTACATCCGCAACCTGCCGGGCACGCCGTTGCTGCCGGGCTCGCATACACTGCCGGGCTACTACGGCCGCCCCTGGGACTACGACTATCAGGGCGCCTATTACGGCGGGAAGCAGGTCGATTATTTTTGGCGCCTGCCCTATTCGTGCGGCATCTACGGTTATTGCTGATCATCAGCCGGGCTGATGGCAATCAGCCGGGCTGACCGACCGGAATGACGCGCGACTGCACCTCGGCCGATTGCTTCGAAGCGAGCCGTTCCGCCTGCATCACCGCAAGCGTGAGCACCACGATCGCGACCGCCTGATGCGAGAGCGCGAGATCGATCGGCACCTGGTTGAGCAGCGTGAGGATGCCGAGCACCGCCTGCACGCTCACGGCCGCGAACAGCCAGAGCGCACCGCTCGCCGCCGAGCCCGCGCGGGAACGCACCGCGTCAAACGCATGCAGCGCCGCCAGCGTGAACAACAGGTAAGCCGTCATGCGGTGCTCGAACTGCACCGTCAGCACATTGTCGAACATGTTGCGCCACCAGGGCGTCTCGAACCACAGCCGTTCCCCAGACGGAATGAAGGCGCCGTCGATCTGCGGCCAGGTGTTGTAGGCGCGTCCGGCGCGCAGGCCGGCGACCAGCGCACCGAAATAGATCTGGATGAAGGTCACGATCACCAGTACCGCGCTCGTAAACCGCAGCCGCATGGAAACAGCAATCTGCGGCCGATCGGCGAGCCGCCGCACCGTCCAGACGATGCCGGCAAAGATCAGCAGCGCCAGCACCAGATGCGTCGCCAGCCGATATTGCGACACCTCGACCCGCTCGGACAGCCCTGACGCCACCATCCACCAGCCGACGGCGCCCTGGAGACCGCCCAGCGCGAACAGCAGCCACAGCCGCCGCTTCAACTCGCCGGGCAGACCGCCGCGCCACAGGAAGAACAGGAACGGCAGCAGATAGGCGACGCCGATGAAGCGGCCGAGCAGCCGGTGGCTCCATTCCCACCAGAAGATCTGCTTGAACTCGGACAGCGACATCCCGGCATTGAGTTCGCGATATTGCGGGATCTTCTTGTAGGCCTCGAAGGCGTCGGTCCATTGCGCCTCCGACAGCGGCGGAACGCTGCCGGTGACGGGCTTCCACTCGACGATCGAGAGACCGGATTCCGTCAGCCGCGTCGCGCCGCCGACCAGCACCATCAGCGCGATCAGGGCGGCCACGGAGACCAGCCACCAGCGCACGGCGCGATGCGGGTTGGGCGGGGCGGAAATCGTCGTCATTTCAGGGGTTAAAACCAAAGCTTGAACCGGACTGCGTGCCCCTTATAGTCCCCCGCTCCCGCAGCGCAAGTTACGCGAAAGCCGCAAGTCTCCGCCATGACGATCCGTACCCGCAAGTTCCTCGGCGCCATCCTGCTCCTGGTGCTGGCCACGGTCTGGGCCCTGCTCGGCATGGCCGCGGCGCAGATGCCGTGGATCGCCGAGTCCGGCTGGCGTCAGGCGATCTACTACGTGGTGGTCGGCATGGGCTGGGTGCTGCCGGCCATGCCGATCGTGAGCTGGATGCAGCGGCCGGACCGCGCCAAGACTAGCTCGTAACGCTGCCCGTCGGTTTCACCGGCGCAAACGCAACGCCGGACACCAGCGCGCGCATCATGCGCAACGAGCGCACCCGTCCGTCCCAGGAAATCCGCGGCAGTGCGCGCAGATTGGTGCGCCCTTCTGCGTCCACAATGCCGGGGATGGTCGATACCGCGCTGGCAAAGCCGGCCTCCTCCGCCATCACGACGTGACTGCGCCGGAACGAGGCGCGGTCGCCGAACGGAAACGCCAGATGCCGGATCTCGCGGCGGAACGACGCTTCGGCCACCGCCTTGCCCATCGTCATCTCACGCAACGCGGCAGCGTCCTTCATGTTGGCAAGAACGGGATAGTTCACGGTCGCACTGCCGATCGTGACATGCGGATCGGCAGCCAACTTGGCCAGATCCTCCCAATCCATCGACGCCTCGCGCGAGAGTGCAGCGAGATCGATCCGGTGGCGCGTGCAGAGATCGGCGATCGCGGCTGATAAATCCGCCGGCGCCAGCGAGCGCAACCAATTCTCGAGATGCGAAAACAGCGCCTGCTTGCCGGCACGATCCGTGACGGTGAAGCGCTGCTCCTTGTCACCCATCATCAGATTGATGCGGCTCTCGCGCGCGATCACCTGCTCGAGCCCGAGCCACCACGCCTCGCCGACGCCATCGGGAAAGGCGGTGGGAACATAGAGCGTGAACGGCACGGCGTGGCGCGCCAACACCGGATAGGCAAAGCTGATGAAGTCCTTCGGCACACCGTCGAAGGTGAGCGCCACGAAACGCCGCTTCTCCGGCAGCGTCACCGCGCGCCGGCAGACCTCGTCCATGCCGAGAAAATCATAATTCCAGCGCTTCAACGCGCGAATGGTGCGATCGAGAAATTGCGGCGTGATCTCGTTCCGGCGCAGCGGCTGGAACGCGCCGCTCCGCCGCGGTCGCACACGTTCGAAACGCAGGATTGCGCCTGCGCCACGGCTGCGCAGCAAGGGCTGCCCCGTGAACCAGGCCAGTTCGAGCCGCAACCGCCCCAGCCATCTGTCGTCGGATGCCAATATCCCACCTTCGCGTTCGCCGGCGGCCTGTTCCCTCAGCTATAGTCATTACCCTTTGTTGACATTTATTTGCAAAGGTCGGCCACGGGCCGAAATACGTATTTTTCGTTTTCTCGACAGGTTTCGCGAATGACCATGGCTGCGGCGATGCAAAGCCGGACGGCAGAATCGCCAGCGCGGTCGAAAGCGAGCCGTATCGCGCATGTCGACCTCATCAGCGATATCGCAGAGATCGAGGCGGTCTGGCGCGCCCTCGAGGAGCCCGGTCATCTCTTCACGCCCTATCAGCGGTTCGATCTTTTGGGCTCATGGGCACGATGGGTCGGGGAACGCGAAGGCGCCCGCCCCTTCGTCGTGATCGCTCGCGACGCCGAACAGGCACCGCTCGTGCTGCTTCCGCTCGCGCTGCGCCAGGCCCACGGTGTGCGCACGGCCTGCTTCATGGGCGGCAAGCACACGACCTTCAACATGGGGCTGTGGAACGCCGAGTTCGCTGCACAGGCAGTGACCGCCGATCTCGACGCGCTGTTCACGCCCTTGCACGATCAGGTCGACGTGCTCGCGCTGACACAGCAGCCGAAGCGCTGGCACGACCAGCAGAACCCGTTCGCACTGCTGCCGCAGCAAAGCGCGATCAATGGCTGCCCGCTGCTGGCGATGGAGCCGGGCGGCGCGCCCGCATCCCGCATCAGCAACTCCTTCCGCCGCCGGCTGAAGAGCAAGGAAAAGAAACTCCAGACGCTCGCCGGCTATCGCTACCACCTTGCCACGACGGACGCGGACGTCACGCGCCTGCTCGACTGGTTCTTTCGCGTCAAGCCGGTCCGGATGGCGGAGCAGAAGCTGCCGAACGTCTTCGCCGAGCCGGGCGTCGAACAGTTCATCCGCAGCGCCTGCCTCGCGCCGCGCGGCGAAGGCCGTGTCATCGACATCCACGCGCTCGAATGCGACGACGAGGTGATCGCGATCTTCGCCGGCGTCGCCGACGGCCAGCGCTTCTCGACGATGTTCAACACCTACACGATGTCGGAGCACGCGCGCTACAGCCCGGGCCTGATCCTGATGCGCTACATCATCGACCGCTACGCCGAGCGCGGCTATCGCTCGCTCGACCTCGGCATCGGCACGGACGAGTACAAGCGCATGTTCTGCAAGGACGACGAGGACATTTTTGACAGCTTCGTGCCCCTGACCTCGCGCGGCAAGCTCGCAGCCATGGCAATGTCTTCGCTCAACCACGGCAAGCGCCTGGTCAAGCAGAACCAGATGCTGTTCGACCTGGCACGACGGCTACGGCAGGCGTTCGGTTAGCAGGCTCAAGCCTTCTTAGACTCTATCGACCTGCTGCCCTTTCCTTCTCCCCTTGTGGGAGAAGGTGGCGCGAAGCGCCGGATGTGGGGTATCTCTCCGCACGCACCAATGGCGAATGGGACTCGCGGAGAGAACCCCTCACCCGTCTCGCCGCTACCGCGGCGAGCCCCCCTCTCCCACAAGGGGAGGGTAAGAAACGTCAAGCCGCCACCACGCGCGGCGGCGTCTCGCCGGCATCGGACGGCTGCACCGGCCGGCTCAGCATTGTCACCTCGCTGAAGCCGACGGCCTTGAGCTGCTCGCACATCAGCACGCGTGCATCCGCCTCCATCGACGGATCCGGCACCACGACGGCGCAGGCATTCGCCGTCAGCAGCTCTGCAGGCAAGTCTTCGGCACTGCCGGCGTCCACGAGCACGTGGTCGTAGGCGCGAAGCAAGGCATCGATCGCCAGCGTCACACGCGGTGACTGAAGCAGGCTGCGATCGAAACCGGGCCGACCGGCCATGACCAGGTGCAGCCGCGAGAGCTTGTCGCGCGTGATGATTTGGGCGAACGAGGCCTGCCCCTGCATCAACTCGGCAAGACCGGGCGCCGTCGGATCGACGGACACCGCGGCAATCGTCGGTGAGGATGCGGCAAGATCGACCACGACGACACGCGCGTCGCGCGCCAGATGGCGGGCGAGCGTCAGCGTCGACAGCATGATGGCATCGCCCGATGCGGTGCCGAGCACGGTGACCTTCTTCGCCCCCGCTCCTGCGGCAATCAGGCTTTCGGCCAGCTGCCCGATCTCGGCGAACTCGCTGACATCGGCATTGGCCGTCATCGATGGCTGGAGCGGCGCCGGCTCGATCTCGACCTGATCGACAACCGGCTCTTGACGAACCAATGCCGGCGCGAGCGTGGCCATGGCACGCGGCGCGGTCTGGCGCAACAGCTCACCGGTGACGACGAGGCCGGACGAGAGCAACAACGTTGCCAGCGTCGCGATCAGCACGATCGGCAGCTTCTTCGGATAGGCCGGTGTGTTCGAGACGATGGCGCGCGAGATGATGCGGCCTTCCGCGGGCGCGGTGTCGATGGACTCGCGCGCACTCGCCTCGCGATACTTCCCGAGATACGTCTCGAGCAGATCGCGCTGCGCCTTCGCTTCGCGCTCGAGTGCACGCAGCTGGACATCCTGGCCGTTGGTTGCAGCCGCCTGCTTCTTGAGCTGCTCGAGGCTCGCCGTCAGTTCGGTGACCCGTCCGCCGGCGGCACGCGCATCGTTTTCGAGCGCGCGGGCAATCTTCGCAGCTTCGTCCCGGATCTGAGTGTCGAGGTCGGCGAGCTGCGCCTTTAATTCCTTGATACGCGGATGGTTGCCGAGCAGCGTCGACGATTGCTCGGCCAATTGGGCCCGCAACGCCACGCGCTGTTGGGATGGGTTGCGCACTGATTCGGAGTTCAAGACTTCCGATGATTCAATCGGCTTGCCGCTCTGGATCATCTCGCGGATCAGCCGGGCCTTGGATTCGGCATCGGCCTTCAGCGCGCGCGCATTGTTAAGCTGGGTGTTGATCTCGCCCATCTGCTGGTTCGACAGCGTGGTGTTGTTGGTGCCGACGAAAAGGGACGATTTGGAACGGAAGTCCTCGACCTTGGCTTCAGCGTCGGAGACCTTCTTGCGCAGCTTCTCGATCTCGACTGAAAGCCACTCGCTGGCGTTGCGGGCCTGATCCTGGCGGGCATTCTGCTGCAGCACGAGATAGCCGTCAGCGATCGAATTTGCGACGCGTGCGGCGAGATCCGGATCGGCGGACTGGAATTCGACCACGATCACGCGCGACTTGTCGACGGCGTAGGCCTGGAGGCGCTCGTAATAAGCGTCGAGCACCCGCTCCTCCGGTGTCATGGAGAACGGATCGCGGCCAATGCCGATCAGCGCCGCCAGCGACTTCAGCGGCGAAATGCCCTGCAGCACCGGATCGAATTCGGGGCGCTCGGCCAGCTTGTTCTTCTTGATGATCTCGCGTGCGAGGTCGCGCGACAGCACGAGTTGCACCTGGCTGGTGACGGCCTCGGGGTCGAGTGCCTGCCGCTCCTCGGTGCTGCGGTCGCTGCTCGGCCGCAGGAAGACGTTCTCGCGACCATCGATCAGGATGCGCGATTCGGACTTGAAGCGCGGCGTGATGAGATTGACGATGGCGACGGATGCGACGAGTGCCAGCACCGTCGGCACGATGATCCAGCCGCGCTTGCGCGCGAGCGCGCCGCCAAGCGCGTGCAGATCGATGTCACCAGATTCGGCTGGCGCGGGCTGCGCAACGACCGGTGCGGGCCTGGCTTCAACCCTGGGCTTGGTCTCAGGCTTAGTCTCAGGCTTGGCTTCGTGCTTGGCCTTCGAAACGGCCCGCTCGATGACGGCCCTGTCCTTGCCGGCACGCCAGAACGCTAAACGCATCGAACACTCCCGCAGGGCAACGCCACTCGTGTACCTCAATGGGGCCGATTACACTCCATTAAGGTTGCCGCTGGGTTAATCGCACCGTCCCGCGGGCAGCGCACGCGCGCTCGTCACCGTTTGTTAACCACGAGGGTCCTTAATCCCTCTCGATATTTCGAGAACATTGTTCGGCATTCGCCGTCGAGCGCTGGTTGTGATCATGCCCCCCTCTCCCGACCAGCCGCTTCGCATCCTGCACGCCGTGCGCGCGCCCGTCGGTGGCATTTTCCGGCACATCCTCGACCTCGCCAACGGTCAGGTCGATCGTGGCCATCATGTCGGGATTCTGGCCGACAGCCTCACCGGCGGCGACCGCGCGGACAAAGCGCTGGCCGAACTCGCGCCGCGGCTGAAGCTCGGCGTGCATCGGCTGGCGATCCGCCGCGAGCCCTCGCCGGAGGACTTTCTGGTGTGGCTGCGGATGCGCCGCCTGATCGCCGCACTCAAGCCCGACATCATGCATGGCCACGGCGCCAAGGCCGGCGCCTTCGTGCGCATGCGGCGACGCGCGGACGATACCATCCGCATCTACACCCCGCACGGCGGCTCGCTGCACTATCCCCTCAACACCCTGAAGGGCGAGTTCTACGCGCGGCTCGAACGTACGCTGATGGAAGCGACGGACCTGTTCCTGTTCGAGAGTGCCTTTGCCCGCGACACCTATCAGCGCATCGTCGGCACGCCCAAGGGCGTGGTGCATTGCGTCTTCAACGGCGTGACGCCGGAGGAGTTCGAGCCCGTCGCCATCACGGACGACGCCACCGATCTCGCCTATGTCGGCGAGTTCCGGCACATCAAGGGCGCCGACCTGCTGATCGATGCGGTGGCCCGGCTGCATGAAGGCGGCAAGAAAGTCACGCTGACGCTCGGCGGCGACGGCGAGGAGACGGCGGCGTTGAAGGCCCAGGTCGAGCGGCTCGGCCTGACGGACGCGATCCGCTTTATCGGCCACGTCAAGGCGCGTTATGGTTTTTCCAAGGGACGGCTGCTGGTCGTTCCCTCGCGCGGCGATTCCATGCCCTATGTCGTGATCGAGGCGGGCGCAGCCGGCATCCCCATGATCGCGGCGCGTGTCGGCGGCATTCCCGAGATCTTCGGATCCGAGAGCCCGGCCCTGTTCGCGGCGAGCAACGCCGAAGCCATGGCCGAAGCGATCGCGGCCGCGCTCGACAATCCGCAAGGAACCGCGCAACGCGCGACCTCCCTGCGCGAGCGAATCTCGGCGCATTTCTCCCAGCAGGCGATGGTCGACGGCGTGCTCGCGGGTTACCGCGACGCATTTGCAAATCATTAACTATCCTTAGGGCCGCTTTAGAGAATCTTCCGATTTGTCCGATAATCGAAGCGCCAGGGGATGCTTGCCCGGGGACGCACAGTCGCGTCCACGGGTCTTTGGAATGGACGTGGACGCCCGTGGAACCGCTCAACGCACGCTCGATGCTCGATGCCGCGGCCAGCGCCGCGGCTAAGCCGGCTGACCAGCCCTTTATCGAACGCCGCCGCCGCCTGACGCCGGCCGCACTCGACGTCGTGAACCAGAAGGTCGCACGCGCCTATTCTCCGATCGTGATCGCCGGCTTTGCGCGCGCGATCGATTTCGTGCTGCTGAGCGTGGTCGGCATCGCCGTGTATGTTGGCTACGTCATGCCGGTCGTCGGCTTCAGCTGGGTCTATCCCGCAGAGATCATCGCCATCGCGGTCGCCGCCGTGGTCTGCTTCCAGGCCGCCGACATCTATCAGGTCCAACTGTTCCGCGGGCAGCTCCGGCAGATGACACGGATGATCTCGTCCTGGTCGTTCGTCTTCCTGGTGTTCATCGGCATTTCCTTCTTCGCCAAGTTCGGCAGCGAGATGTCGCGGCTCTGGCTCGCCGCCTTCTACTTTCTCGGGCTCGCCGCGCTCATCGCCGAACGGCTGGTGCTGCGCTCGCTGGTGCGTGCCTGGGCGCGCGAGGGCCGGCTCGACCGCCGCACCATCATCGTCGGCTCCGACAGCAATGGCGAGCAGCTCGTCGAGGCGCTGAAGGCACAGGAAGATTCCGACATCCACGTGCTCGGCGTGTTCGACGACCGCAACGACAGCCGTGCGCTCGACACCTGCGCCGGCGCGCGCAAGCTCGGCAAGGTCGACGACATCGTCGAATTCGCCCGCCGTACCCGGGTCGATCTGGTGCTGTTCGCACTGCCGATCTCGGCGGAGACGCGCATCCTGGAGATGTTGAAGAAGCTCTGGGTGCTGCCGGTGGACATCCGCCTCTCCGCGCACACCAACAAGCTGCGCTTCCGCCCCCGCTCCTATTCCTATCTCGGCGAGGTGCCGACACTCGACGTGTTCGAGGCGCCGATCACCGACTGGGATCTGGTGACGAAATGGCTGTTCGACCGCGTCGTGGGCAGCGTCGCGCTGCTCGTGGCGCTCCCGGTGATGGCGCTGGTGGCATTGGCCGTAAGGCTCGACAGCCCCGGCCCCGTCCTGTTTCGCCAGAAGCGGTTCGGCTTCAACAACGAGCGCATCGACGTCTATAAATTCCGCTCGATGTATCATCACCAGGCCGACCCGACGGCTTCAAAGGTCGTGACCAAGAACGATCCGCGCGTCACCCGCGTCGGCCGCTTCATCCGCAAGACCAGCCTCGACGAACTGCCGCAGCTGTTCAACGTGGTGTTCTCCGGCAATCTCTCGCTCGTCGGCCCGCGTCCGCATGCGGTGCAGGGCAAGCTCCAGAGCCGCCTGTTCGACGAAGCCGTCGACGGCTATTTCGCCCGCCACCGCGTCAAGCCCGGCATCACCGGCTGGGCCCAGATCAACGGCTGGCGCGGCGAGATCGACAACGAAGAAAAGATCCAGAAGCGCGTCGAATTCGACCTCTATTACATCGAGAACTGGTCGGTGCTGTTCGACCTTGCCATTCTCCTGAAGACGCCGCTCTCGCTGCTGACCAAGAACGAGAACGCGTATTGAGTTGGTGGTTTCAAGAACGCGCTGTCATCGCCCGGCTTGACCGGGCGATCCGGTAAACGCCGGCGGCGAACGTCGCCACTGACAGCGCGGAGTACTGGATGCCCCGCCTTCGCGGGGCATGACGGCGGAAGTTGTGTGTGTGTGCGAGTAGCGTGAGCGTATAATGGCCTATGCGGCGACTGCCGGTGGAATGAAATTGGCCGCACCGGCCGCGCCCGGCGTGCTGGCCCTGCAGCGCGCGCTGGTATGGCTGGTCGGCGCGTCCGGTGCGATCGTCTTCATCGAGCCGAGCCCCTACGAGATCGCGACGCTGCTCGCCACCGTCGCCTTCTTCGCCACCGGCCTGCGGCTCAAGCTCGTGCTGATGCCGCTGGTGCTGGCCCTGGTCCTGCTCAATGTCGGCTACACCATCAGTGCGATTCCGCTGCTCGACCAGTCCGAGGTCGCAAGCTGGATCGCGACCTCCTGGTACATGGCGGTGACCGTAGTGTTCTTCGCCATGGTGACCTCCGAGGATACGGCGGCGCGGCTGGACATGCTGCGGCGCGGCCTCGTGGTCGGCGCGATGATCGCTTCGCTTTCGGCGATCGCCGGCTATTTCAACCTCGTTCCCGGCGGCCACGATCTCCTGACGCTCTACGAGCGCGCACGCGGCACCTTCAAGGACCCGAACGTGCTTGGCGCCTTCCTGATCCTGCCGGCGCTGTTTGCGCTCCAGAGCGTGGTCTCCGACAAGTTCGCCAAGGCGCTCCGCAACGTCATAGCTTTCGGCATCATGTCGCTGGCGATCCTGCTCGCCTTCTCCCGCGCCGCCTGGGGCGGGCTGGTCCTGACCTCGGCCTTCATGCTGGCGCTGATGGTGCTGACCAGCCGCACCAACGCACAGCGCTCGCGCATCATCATCATGGCCATCGTTGCAGTGGTGCTGGGCCTCGCCCTGATCGCGGTGCTGCTGTCGTTCGACTCCGTCGCCGAGATGTTCAAGCAGCGCGCGAGCTTCGACCAGAGCTACGACGAAGGCCGCTTCGGCCGGTTTGGCCGGCACATTCTCGGCGCGGAGATGGCGCTCGACCTGCCGTTCGGCATCGGTCCTCTGCAGTTCCACCGCTTCTTCCCCGAAGACACCCACAATTCCTATCTGAACGCCTTCATGTCTGGCGGCTGGCTCTCCGGCGTGTGCTATCCCGCGCTGGTCTTCACCACCGTCATCACGGGCTTCCGCCACATCTTCGTCCGCGTGCCCTGGCAGCGCGCTTATCTCGCGGTGTTCTCGGCCTTCGTCGGCACCGTCGGCGAAAGCTTTGTGATCGACACCGATCACTGGCGGCACTTCTGGATGATGCTGGGCGCGATGTGGGGCATGATCGCGGCCGCACAGGCCTACAAGATCAGGGACATGACCGTTCCGATGGAATCGGAACGGTAATGTCCCGATTCTATTTTGACACGTCTTCTTGACGCGAACCGGTATCCGCTTCGCTCGAAAACGCTTTAGCGAGGATGCTTCTTCAGCTTGAGCGCGGGCCGCTTCTCCGGCGGCGTATCGAGCAGGCCCTTCAGCGCCGCGGTCGCCGCGAGCACGCCCTTGTAACCCTCATTGGCAAAACGCAGCAGTAGGCGCAGTTCGTCGTCGGAATAGGCGCTCCAGACCTTCTCCATCGCCTGCTGCATCGGCACATAAAGCTCGCCGATTTTCATGGCCGTCTCCGGCACGACGGCGATGAAGACCTTGCGCCGATCGGCCTCGTCCCGTTCACGGCGCACGAGGCCAGCTTTCTCGAGCCGATCGACCACGCCGGTGATGGCGCCGGTCGTGAGCCCCGTCACCTCGGCGAGCCGGCCCGCGGTCACGCGCCCCTCGAGATAGAGGATGTCCATGCATTCGAGGTCGGAGTTGGCAATTCCGGCCACGTTCGCAACGGCTTGCCCATAGAGCACACCCTGCGCCGACGACCGCCGCATCGCCTCTTCCAATTCTCCCAGCAGCGCCGCGCGCGCCTTCGCCCTTGACAAGGCTCACCTCATATCTTAGTCGATATATATCTTAGCCACTAAGAGATTTAGTGACCGTAATTTCTCCTAGCACCACGGAAACGTCGGGAGCAAGCCAATGCCTCATCGTCCCCGCAAAGCCCTGATCATCGGCGCCGGCATCGCCGGGCCCGTTGCAGCGATCCTGCTGCGCCGTGCCGGCATCGAATCCGCGATCTACGAAGCCTGGCCCTACTCCAAAGGCATCGGCGGCGGCCTCCAGATCGCGCCGAACGGCATGCAGGTGATGGACGAGATCGGGCTTGCGGGAGAGCTGATCAGCCGTGGCTCGATCGCGGAGTCCTTCGACTTCTATTCGCAAGGGGGCGACAGGCTCGGCTCGATCAACCGCGACATGGCGCGCCGCTTCGGCCAGCCCGCGGTCAACGTCTGCCGCGCCACGCTGAACGAGATGCTGATCGACAAGGCCTGGTGCGCCTGCGTCTCGCTCTATTTCGACAAACGCCTGATCAAGATCGAGGATCGCGGCGACCAGCCGATCATCGCCTATTTCGCCGACGGCACCACCGCCGAGGGCGATTTCCTGATCGGCGCCGACGGCGTGCACTCGATCACGCGACGCCAGGTGGTGCCGGACGGGCCAACGCCCTTCAACACGGGCCTGCTCGGGTTCGGCGGTTTCGTGCCCCACGCGATCCTCGACGGCCGAACGATCGGCCGGCATGTCGAAACCACGTTCGGGCAGAGCGGTTTCTTCGGCTACGGCTATTGCAGCCCGGATCCGAAGGACGGCGTGATGTGGTGGAGCACGCAACCGGCCCACGGCATGGATGCCGCGATGTTCCGCGCGCTCGACCAGCAGACGCTGAAGCAGCATCTGCGCGGCTTCCATCACGGCTGGCACGATCCGATCCCGGCCATTATCGAGGCGGCCGAGAACATCGTGATCACCGACACGCTCGATGTCGCGACCTTGCCGACCTGGTCGCGCAAGCGCTCGCTGCTGATCGGCGATGCCGCGCATGCAACCAGCCCCCATGCCGGCCAGGGCGCCTCGCTCGCGCTGGAAGATGCGATGCGGCTTGCGCGATTGATGCAGGAGGGCCAGGAGCTGACCGCGACCTTCCAGGCCTTCGAGGCCGAACGGCGCCCCCGCGCCGAGAAGATCGTCGCGATCGCCCGCCGCAACGGCAACAACAAGCGCGAATTCAGCGCCACCGGTGCGTGGGTCCGCAATCAGATGATGAAATGGCTGCTGCCGCTGGGCTCGAAGAGCATGGATTTCATGTACGCGTATGACGCGCGGGCGGCTTAGCACACGAGCAGTGCCGTAGAGTGGGCAAAGGCGCGTTCTTCGCGCGTCGCGCCCACCATCTCTCTCGAATCGCGACAATGGTGGGCACGCTTCGCTTTGCCCACCCTACGGAAGCTATGCCTGGGCTTCGACCTCAAACCTCAGCCCGGCGTGATCGACCAACCGCTTGATCAGCTTGCCCTGCATCGCTGCGCCCGGCGTCCAGAGTCCGGCCGGCACGTCCTGCGCGTCGCGCAGCAGGCAGATCGCGCATTCGGAAATCATCTTCGCCGTTGACGCATAGCCGGGATCGAGATCGCCCTTCACGGCCGCGCGAACCTGACGGCCATCGGGTGCGATCGCGACGTAGAGCAGGTCGTAGTGACCGTTCTCCCGCTCCTCCTTCGACGGCCCTTCGCCGGGCTTGAGCGCCTCGGGGCCGGTCTTTTCACTGTTGGCGGCCATCACGAGCCTGGCGTTGGCCTGGCCTTCATCCCCCGGTCCCGTCAGCACCATCTCGTCGTAGACAAAGTCCCTGCCATACGGAAATCCCATCAGCATGTTGGAGCGATGGACGTTGCGCGTATTGAGCGTCGCCATCGCGAACGGAGCGGACCAGGACTGCAGGTCTTCCTCGAAAACAGGCTTGTTGCCGCGTGGTTGCTTGGGCCCCTCGAAGCCGGGCGTGAAGGCGAAGGGGTTCTTGAGGATCGACACCAGGCTGAGATCCTGCGCCACCGCTGCGAAGGTGACCCGTGCGCTCGCCGAGGTGCCGCCGGAGAACTTCCAGCTGAGATCGCGGACCCGCCCCTTGACGCGGGGCGCCGGCGATCCGAACACGCGCCTGGCTTCCTCCTGAACAAAGAACGCACCCAGCTCGAACGGAATGGAATCGAAGCCGCAAGAGAATATGATGCGCGCGCCGCTCGCCTTGGCGGCCGCCTCATGCCTGTCGATCATCTGCTTCAACCAGATCGGCTCGCCGCAGAGATCGATGTAGTCGGTGCCGGATGCGACGCAGGCGGCAAGCAGATCGGACCCGTAAAGCTGGTACGGACCGACGGTGGTGACGATCAGTTTCGCCTGATCTACCATCGCGCGTAACGATGCAGGATCGGCGGCGTCGGCCACGATGAGCGGCGTGTCCTTGGGTGCGCCGATCGCGTCGCGAACAGATGCGAGCTTGTTTCTGCCGCGCCCGGCCATCGCCCATGTCGGCGCCCCCTGACCGACATAGTGCGAGGCGAGGTACTCGGCCACGAGTTGGCCGGTGTAGCCCGTTGCGCCATAGAGGACGATATCGAACGTCGCGGGCATGGATCACGCTCTCTCAGGCGTCGCAGGCCTCATGCTTCCACGGCGAACGTCAACCCCGCATTATCTTGCAGCCGCTTGATCAGCTTGTGCTGCATCGCTGCGCCCGGTGTCCAGAAGCCGGCCGCGACGTCGGTGACGTCGCGCAGCATGCAGATCGCGCATTCGGAGATCATCTTCGAGGTCGAGCCGTAACCGGGATCGCGGTCGCCGGTGACACCGGCGCGAACCGCACGGCCGTCGGGCGCGATCGCGACATAGAGCAGATTGAAGAGCCCGTTCTCGCGCTCCTCCTTCGAGGGTCCCTCACCCGGCTTCGGCGCGCTCGGGCCGGTCTTCTCGGCGTTGGCCGCCATCACGCGCTTGGCGTTGGCCTCGCCCTTCTCGCCGGGGCCGGTCAAAACCATCTCGTCGTAGACGAAGTCCTGACCGTAGGGGAAGCCCATCAGCATGTTGGAGCGATGGACATTGCGGGTGTTGATCAGTGCCATCATGAACGGCGCGGCCCAAGATTGCAGATCCTCCTCGAGCAGCGGCCTGTTGCCCTTCGGCTGCTTCGGGCCGGTGAAGCCCGGCGTGAGCGCGAACGGATCGCTCAGGATCGCGACGAGGCTCATATCCTTGGCGACGGCGTCGAAAGTTGCCTTCGCGCTCGCCGCGGTGCCGCCCGAGAGCGTGCCGCGCATGTCGCGCACACGGCCCTTCACGCGCGCGGCGGGTGCGCCGAACACGCGCCTGGCCTCTTCCTGCACGAAGAACGTACCGAGCTCGAACGGCACGGAATCGAAGCCGCAGGAGAACACGATGCGCGCGCCGCTTTCCTTTGCAGCCGCCTCGTACTTGTCGATCATCTGCCGCATCCAGATCGGCTCGCCACAGAGATCGAAATAATCCGTGCCGGTGGCGACGCAGGCCGCCAGCAGTTCCTCGCCGTAGAGCTGGTACGGGCCGACCGTCGTGATCACCGACATCGTCCGCTCCGCCATCGCTTTCAGCGAGGCCGCATCGGAGGCATCAGCGACAATCAGCGGCGTGTCCGCGGATGCGCCGATCGCGTCGCGCACGGATTTCAGCTTGTCGAGGCTGCGACCTGCCATCGCCCATTTGAGCTGCTTGTCGTTCTTGTAATGCGCCGCCAGATATTCGGCGACGAGCTGACCGGTGAAACCGGTCGCGCCGTAGACGACGATGTCGAATTTCGCAGAGCTCATGACTGGCCTTTTTACTTCTTCGCGTAACTCACGCCCATGCCGGCACGGACGTCGCTTTGAATACCATAGGGCGGGATCGGATAGCGCAGGCCGTTCTTGGCCAGCGCCTTCATGCCCTCGATCGCCTTGGCGAGATGCGCAGGCTTCAGGGCCATCAGCATCTCCTCGTCCGGCACGCCGCCATAGCGCCGTTCGGCATAGCATGGCAAGGACAGGCTGGGCTCGCCGCTTTTGAGCGCCCGCCCCCAGGAATCCGCGCACGCGGTCTCGCCGACCACGCCCCATTCGAACTTCTTGTAGCCGGTATATTGCAGCC
Source organism: Bradyrhizobium sp. CCGUVB4N (assembly GCF_024199945.1). Classification (GTDB taxonomy): domain Bacteria; phylum Pseudomonadota; class Alphaproteobacteria; order Rhizobiales; family Xanthobacteraceae; genus Bradyrhizobium. The sequence goes on from NZ_JANADP010000001.1 coordinate 5,468,178, forward strand.
CGTTGATCAGGATGATCATTTGCCCGGGCGTCGCATAAACGAGGCAGATGTCGGGCGGATCAAGCCGCCCGCTCGCCAGCGGGCTGACCGCGAGTGCCTGATATTGCCCGAACGGAACCACGTCCAGCGCCTCCTGGCGCTTGCGCGCGTCTTCGGCAGTGCCGTGCCAGACGCCGACATAATTTTCGCCGGCGAGCCATTTCTCGTCCTGCGGCGCGAGCCCAATCACCGCGCGGCACTGCGCGCCGACGAGATCATCGCCGGTAATGCCGACGGTCCACCCCAGGCGCGAGGCCATGCTGACGACCTGGTCGGTGGTGTGGACTGCATTCGGCCGCCGGATCTTCGGGATCGCCTCCATGTCCGCGGCATGGGCGAACAGCTTCATGCCGATCACCGTGGTCTTCAGCCGCAAGAGGCTGTTGAGATCGGCCACGAGGCCGGCAAGATCGATCTTATCAGCGACTGGCTGCTGCATGGCATCCTCCCGGCGCGTCGTTACCGACGCCTATTGTTGGGCTTCCGAGGCCTGTTCTAGTCCTTGGCCGGCCCGGGAAGCAACTCGCTGGTCCTGCCCATGAGGCGGTAGGCGACGAGGCCGATCCATTCGCGTACAGCCACGTTGGTCCTTTCGAGCCCGTCTGCGCCATTGTTCGTGAAGGAGAGAACATCGTCAGGCCCGCCGGTCCGCCAGTCTACGGGATAGGCCTCGACGTCGAAGCCCGCCTTGCGGAAGATTCCCATCGAGCGCGGCATGTGGAAGGCGGACGTGACCAGGAGCCACCGCTCGCCCGGTTTTGGCGCAACCAGCTTCTTCGTGAAGATCGCATTCTCCCAGGTGTTGCGGGAATCGCGCTCAAGGATCAGGCGCTCCTTGGATATGCCGAGGTTTTCCAGGATCGGCGCGGAATAGTCGGCCTCCTTGGCGTCGGTCGAGATCAGGTTCGACGTGCCGCCGGTGAAGACGACGCGCGCATTCGGATAGCGACGTGCAAGCTCGGCCGGCGCGAAAAAACGATCGGCCGCGTGCAAGACCACCGGCGTGTGATGTGCGGCCGACAGGTCGGTATCAACCGAGCCGCCCAGCACGATGATGCCGTCAGGCGCGCCGCGCGATGGATCCCACGCGGGAAAGCGTGCCTCCAGTGGATAGAGCAGCAGATTGTTGAGCGGCGAAAACGCGGCGAGCGCGAGCAGGATCAGCGTGGTCGCGGCCAGTTTCCGGCCGAGCCCGGCAAAGCGCGTTGCCATCAGCACGACCGAGATGATCCCGAGCTCGACCAGAAAATTGATCGGCACCACTGCGGCGCCAAACGTCTTGGAAAGAAAGAAGTACAGGGGAAGCCTCGCTGAAATGATCGTGGTGCCCGGGCTTGACCCGCCCGCCCATCTTCAGAAATCTTCTTGGGAGTGGATCGATTGCCGGGTCAAGCCCGGGCATAACAGATCCCATGACAAGTTCTGATGAAACCGATTGGACGCGGCAAATGACCCATCATCACCTGCATTCAAGTCCCGAAACCTGCCATTGGGGCTTCTTTGAAGCCGCGCTCAAGCCCGTGCTCACCATCGCCAGCGGCGATGAGGTGACCGTCGACACCATCAGCGGCGGCCCGGACATGCTACCCGACCGCAGCAAGTTTCACATTCCGCCGGAGATGTTCGAGGTTCATGCCAAGAACGAGCGCATGCTCCCCGGCCACATCCTGACCGGCCCGATCGCGGTCGAAGGGGCCGAGCCCGGCGATGTGCTCGCAGTCGAGATCCTCGACGTCCAGCTTCGCCAGGACTGGGGCTGGAACATGATCAAGCCGTTGTCGGGCACCCTGCCCGACGATTTCCACGAGACGCGGATCCTCAACATTCCGCTGGACCGGTCGCGGATGGTCGGCCGGATGCCGTGGGGCCTCGATTTGCCGCTCAAGCCGTTCTTCGGCGTGATGGGCGTTTCGCCGCCGCCGGCCTGGGGCCGAATCTCCTCGCTCGTTCCGCGCGCCATGGGCGGCAATCTCGACAACAAGGAGCTCGGCGCCGGCGCGACATTGTATCTGCCGGTGTTCGTCCCGGGCGCGATGTTCTCCTGCGGCGACGGTCACGGCGTTCAGGGCGACGGCGAGGTCTGCGTCACCGCGATCGAGACGGCGTTGCAGGGCCGCTTCCGGCTGACGCTGCGCAAGGATTTGAGATTCGAATATCCGCGCGCGGAAACGCCGACCCACTACATGACCATGGCGATGGACCCCGACCTCGACCAATGCGCGGTGCGAGCACTGCGCGACATGATCGTGCTGCTCGGCGAGACGCGAAACCTGTCGCGCGAGGACGCCTATACACTGTGCAGTCTCGCGGCCGATCTGCGGGTGACCCAGACCGTCAACGGCTCCAAGGGCATCCATTGCATGATCGAAAAGGCGATCGTGCACGGCTGATCGCGCCGGCACCTCCTGACCGTTTCACGCTTCCCCACCGCCCGGACACTCCGGGCGGCGCGCTGATTCACGCCTGATTTCCTTCACGATTCCAATGGATTAGGCGATGACCTCAGCCGGCATTTGACTTCTGCCCTCGAACCTAAATAGAGTCTTAATCGTTACTTTTATGTACCCGAGTAAGAGGCTAGCGTTCGGGCCATGGCCACCGAAAAAGCCGAGACTGACCGCATTCCCGTAACCTTGGCGCTCTCGACCATCACCTACCTGGAGAAGTTGGTGAGACAGGGCACCCACGGCACCAGCGTTCCCGGCGTCGCACGTACCTTGATCGAGGAAGGCATCCGTCTCGCCATCAAGGACGGGCTTTTGTCGATTCGCGACAATGGCAGGACGTGAGCACGCCAGGTACGTGAAGCGGACGGATCTCGCGAAGCGGATGGCCGACATCTGCAACCTGGGACCGTTACAATGCCTGTTCTCTCACCAACCTGGACCAACGAACGAATTGAACTTCTGAAGCTGCATTTCGAAGCCGGCCTCTCCTGCCGCGAGATCGCCGCCGACATCGGCGTCAGCCGCAACGCTGTGATTGGCAAGCTGTCGCGGCTCAATCTGACGCGCAGCCGCGCGGTCGAAGACCGCAGGCTCGAGCGCAGCCTCGCACCGCCGGCGCGCGCGACGCGAACTGTGCCGCGGCTGCAATACGCAATGCTCGCAACGATCTACGGCGAGGCCGATGCGCCTGTGGTGGCAGGTCAAATTGATGACGCCAATCGCTGCTCGCTGATGGAGCTCGGCGAAAACCGCTGCCGCTGGCCGATCTCGACGCCCGGTGCAGAGGATTTCTGCTTCTGCGGCAACGCCGCCCACGACGGACAGCCCTATTGCGCCGGCCACAGCCGCCTCGCCTACCGGCCGAACTCGCGTGCGCGTGTCATGCGCGGCTGACGCGCGCCGTCCCTTGGACCCATAACCCGGCCCCACAACGAAAAACCTCCGGCAGGGCACTACCGGAGGTCTCTGGAGGCTTAGCGTGAAGCTAAGAGCCGTGATCTTTTGAAACCGGCTGACAGCTATATAGCTGAGCAGCTCAGGTAAGTAAATAAGTTTGGTAGCGATCGATACGCATAGCTCGTCTTCGCCGCGCGTGCAGGAGAGTTCGGTTTTTCGAAATCGCCATCGCGGCAGAAAAAAGCCCCGGCGGTTTCCCGCCGGGGCTCTCTGATCGATTGACGCGACCAATCTTAGAAGTTGCGCTGAGCGCGCAGCATCATGGTCACCGAGTTCTGGTCCTTCAGCTCGTACACGGCGCCCGGCTTGGCGGCAGTCGAAATGGCCGGGGCAGTGATCGTGCCGGAGTACTTCTGGTCCAAACGCGACCAGCTCACGTCGGCCGTGAACGCCAGGTTCTTGACCGGGGTCCAGACGGTGTTGACGCCGACGACGCCGAAGTTGAAGTCCGGGTTACAGGTCGCACCGGCCCCTGCGATCGAAGCGAAGTTGGCGCAGATCAGGGCCTTGCCCGTGGTACCGTACTTCAGCTGGGCATAACCGCCGTAGACGGCGCTCGACCAGTTCGGGCTCCAGTTGTGGGTATAGCCACCACGGACGCCCCAGGTCTTGACGGTATCGATGCTGCCGCCAGCGCCGAACACGCCGTCAGCAAGACCGGCAAAGCCGATGCTCTGGTACGCCGCGCTGCTACCGCTGAACATGAAGAAGCTCTGCGGGAACAGGCTCTGGAAGTTGTAGCGCGTTGCACCGTCGGTGTAGACGGCCTGCAAGTTGATAACGTCGCCAGCACCAGTCGGGATGTTCTTGATCGACAACGAACCCTGGACAGCCCAGCCCCACTTGTCCGACGGATGACCGCTGGATTCCGTGGTGCCGTAGTAGCCGGGATGCAGATCCTTCGCAGCAACCGACAGCTGGGCAAGACCCCAAGCCTGGTCGACACGAACCTGACCAATGATATCCGGCGTGCGCGTACCACCCCAGGCCTGGACGCCATAGTTGCCCTGGATCAGAGCAGCGGCAGCGTTTGCAGCAGCAGAGGTGGTGACGATGGCACCCGCGCCGTTAACAGCGCTGGAGGCCGTGAAACCGGTGACGTTCCACAGGTTCGACTGGCCGTTCGACGCCGTCGTTTCTTCTTCCAACGCCAGCGAACCGGTGATGCCCTGGCCGAAGTCAGCCGTATAAGCGAACTGGTTCACGCCGTTGACGTGGTTGGAGCCGCCCGGAATGGAATCGGGACCGCCAGCCGGATAGCTCTGCCACGGGGCGTCGAAGATCGAGACCGTGCGGCCCATGGTGAACCCAGCGAACTGGATGAACGCATGGTAGAGACCGAGCGCAGGCGTGCTGGACGAGATCGTCGACGGGCTGCTGCCGGTGACGTTGGACGTATCATAGGTGAAAACCATGTCGGCGTAGGTGCGAACAACGCCGTACTCGGTCGCCGTGCGGGTGTCGACGTTCAGGTCGAAACGGGCGCGGCTGTAGTAGTAGTTGGTGACGCGGTTGTTTGACCCACCGTTCACGGAGCTCGTGCTGTTATTGAAACCATAGTCGCCGGCGCCGCCAAGAATTGCGTCAGCGCGCAGGTAGCCACCCAGCTTGATGCAGGTGTCGGTGCCCGGGATGTAGTAGAAACCCGCACCGTACAGCGAGCAGATCTTCACGTATTCGACCGCCTTGGCCTTGACCGGAAGATCAGCCGCCTGAGCTCCACCGACGGCGATCAGACCCGCCGCAGTGCCGAGCAAAAGGCTCTTCACCACTTTCATATAAAACCTCCAAGTTGCTCATTTAGCGGAGACCGGACCGTGAGGCCCCCCAGATCCCCGTCTCTTCAAATCCGCTCGGCCGCTTAGCGCTTTCGGACACACCCGCATTCGACGCGAGGGACGTGAGCGAACCACCTGCAACGGGACGATCGAGAACCCCCCACCGTCACGGATCAATATGCCTGCGCCGTTCCCTTAATCAAAATAGTTTATTAGCTCAGCTTTGTTGTTTCACTAACTCTGTGTCCGTAGCGCAACACCGGACCTGAGCCAAAATGCTGACCGGATCATATTTGTAATTTCCGTGACACAATTACCCTGCTCTGCACTTGCGTCAGGGCAGACTTGCGTGGACTATCGCCGCCGCGAACACCGGCCAGAAAGAAACCAGCTTGCGGGAGTGACGCTGTGTCAGCGACGAGGAAAGAAGGAGCGCGCCTCCGCTCCATCGGCAATCTGGATCTCATCAGGCGATTCACCTGGGAGATATCGTCGATCAACATGTATCTGGAGGAGCTGCGTCAGTTCTGGGCGAGGACGCTGGGCATCAGTGGCCCGCAATGGCTGATCCTGATGGCGATTTCCGACCTCGACAAGGACGACGGCGTCCCCGTCAACGTGGTCTCCAAGCTGCTTCACGTCGACCCGTCCTTCGTCACCACCCAGTCCAAGCTGCTGGAGAAGAAGGGCCTGCTGCGCCGCCGCCCCTCACCGACCGACGCCCGCGTGGTGCGGCTGTCGCTGGTGGAAAAGACGCAGAAGCACATCGCGAGCCTCAACGAGCAGTACAAGACGATTCGCGAATTCGTCTTCCAGGAGTTCGATGAGAACGAGCTGACCGAATTCACCGCCAAGCTGGCGACGCTGAAGACCCGGCTGGAAAAGGCCTGCGTCAGGATCTCCCTCGACTTCTGAGGCGCATCCGGATGTGAGCCAGGAAGCTGGCCGCGCTCAGATCCGTTTGCCGACGGCCCCGAGTCGCGATTCGAGCCAATCGAAGATGTATTCGTTGGCAAGGCTCGGATTGTCGGCATGAGCCTGGGCCGCGCCGGTCTCTGCCGCGGTGAACACTTTCAGCACGATGTCCGAGCTGCCGAGCTTGGATTTCTGCACGATCTGGCGTGCCCGGTCGGCCTTGAGCCAGCCGTCCTCGCCGAGCGTGATCAACACCGGACATTCGGCGCCGGAGGCCATCAGCGGCGCATGCGGCACCGGCACGATGCCGAGGTCGCTCACGGCGAAACGGCTTGCGAAGAACGACCGCTCGTGCAGGTCCCACAGGCCGCCGTCGCAGACGGCCGCAGCAAGACGCGGCTCCTGCAACACCGCACGCGCCACGAACGAAGAGCCCCACCCGTCCGCCACGATCGCAACGCGATCGAAATCGACGTCGTCGCGCTGCTCCAGATAATCCATCGCGCAGCCAACCGAGCTTTCGAGATCCCGCCGCTGCATCAGCATGTCGGCATAATCGTCGCGCTGGTCGCCGAGCAGGTCCAGCGCGAGCATCGACAGCCCACGCTCGCGCGCATGGGGCGCGAGCTTGAACAGGAACTCTTCCTTGCGGTGGCCGGGCTCACCGATGCAGATCACCGTCGGCGCGCGACCGTTCCCCGCAGGCGCAGGCAGGAAGTACCCCTGCAATGAATGTCCTTCGACCCACGGGATCGTCACGACCTCGCCGGCCGGCCCACGCGCGGTGAGGAAACGGCGGGCGCATTCCTGCATCGCCAGCACCGCGACCCAGCGGCGCTCGTCGGCGGGGTCGAGCGGCATCGCAGCCGCACCGTAGTAGTTCATCGCGCGCAGCCAGTTGCGCTGTGCCGTTGCCATATGGCCTTCCGCGAAGGCGGCCTCGGCACGATGCCGGTTGGCCTGGGCCAGCCTCTTCCACTCGCGATGCCAGGACTGCTCATCGTCGCGCTTCAGTTGCCGCGCGATCATGAGGCATTCAGCGATGGTGGCGCCGCCCTCTTGAGCCGCTGTCAGCAGCCGCGTGAATTCAGCAGAGATATCCTCTCTCTCCGGGCAGAGGATGAAGTCGTCGGAGAGGCATGCGGGTATCATCGGAGCTACGCTTTATGTGGCGCTAGCTTGATTCAGTAAACTATTTCAGTTCACTAACCAAGCAGCCGCGCGCCGAATGAGACCCGTTCGAGATCACCATCGCTTGAACGCACGTGATAAGTCGCATGCGTGACATGCCGTATCGTCATGAGAGGGCGAACGCGCGCGTGGGCAGGCAAATTACTTGGGTAAAATTGCCTGCCCACCTCTTGCAATGATGATCATCATACCCATTTTTGCGCGCGCTCGTTGACGGTCTCGGCCAAATGGAATCAGCCGAGCCGCCAGCCGACTTCCTGGGTGAAACTTTCGTAGAAGGCGCGGTCATAGGCCTGCTCGGGCGCCGCGCGCACGCGTTCGTCGAGCCGCTGGGCATCCTCGCCGACCAGGATGCGCCAGCGCTCCGCCTTCACGCCGTCGAGGATGATCCGGGCGGCCTGCGCCGCCGTCGTCGGGGCATCCTCGAGGAAGGTGCGGGCGCGTTCGGCGAACGCCGCCTGGATCTCCTCGTCCGATTTTTTGTCAGCATCTGGCACGCCCGCCGCAACCATGCGCTTGCGCGTCAGCTCCACCTCCTCGGCATTGAGACGCTCCGATCCGTCGCCGCTCTGCACCTTGCGTGAGTTGGAGACGATGGAGGTGCCGATATGGCCGGGCATCACCACCGAGCATTTGACGTGCGGGGCGTGCAAGCGCAGGTCGTTGATCAGCGCTTCGCTGAATCCCTTCACCGCGAACTTCGCCGAGCTGTAGGCGGTGTGCGCCTGGCCCATGCCGATCGAGGCCCAGAAGCCGTTGACGCTGGCGGTGTTGATGATGTGGGCTTCGTCGGCCTTGACCAGCATCGGCAGGAAGGTGCGGACGCCGAGATAGACACCGCCCCAGCAGATGTTGAAGGTGCGCTCCCACTGCTCGCGCGTGTTGGTGAACAGGCTGCCGCCGCCGCCGATACCGGCGTTGTTGAACAGCAGATGGATCTTGTCCGTCTTCTGCTGCTCGGCGAGCTCGTCGCGAAAACGCTTGAGATGATCTTCGATCGACACGTCGGCGACATGGGTCGTGACGCGCAGGCCCTGCGGCAGCTTCTCGACCTCGCAGAGCCGCTTGGTCTCCGTCATCGCGGCTTCCGAGACGTCGCACATGGCGACGTTGCAGCCTTCGGCAACAAGCTGCCGGGCGAGCTCGCGCCCCATGCCCGTGCCACCACCGGTGATGACGGCGATCTTTCCAGCAAATTCCTTCATGGGACTTCGGCCCCTCCCCTTGTCGGCATGTTTCTTCGTCGTTGGCGCGCCGCGCGTGCGGCGCGCGCAAAATGTAGCAGCGCCGCATCCGCAGGTAAAAGCGGATCGGCGCTGCTGTTCGACATCAGTTATTTCGGGCTACGGACTATTCGGCCGCCTCGACGCGCACGCCCTTCAACGCGCCGAGGGCCTCCAGCGCCTTGCGTGTCGCGGCCTGCTGCGCCGGCGAGGCCTCCGGCATCGGCGCACGCGGATAGGTTTTGGGCAGGCCCTGGAGGGTCTGCGCGTAACGCGTACAGGCCGGCAAATTGTCGGCGATGACGGCGTTCCACAGCGTCAGCAGCTTCTTGTGCAGGTCGAGCGCACGCGGGTGATCGCCAGCCTTCACCGCATCCCACAACGCGACGGAGGCGTGCGGTGCCGCGGTCAGGATCGCGGCGATCGAGCCGTGCGCTCCCAACGTGTAGGACGGATACATCAGCGCATCGACTGCGCTGTAGATCAGCTTGTCCGGCGCCATCATCATGAGGTCCGCGAACAGTTTCAGATCGCCCGCGCTCTGCTTGACGCCGACGACCAGTGGCACCTCGGTCATGATCCGCGTCAACAGCGCCGGCGACAGATACGACCAAGGCACGACGTTGTAGATGATGATGGGCATGCCGGTCTCATCCGCCATGGCACGGAAATGCGCCACCATCGCCTCGTCATCGGGCTTGAACAAATAGTGCACCGGCGTGACCTGGAGGGCTGCGACATTCATGTCGCGCACCAGCTTGCCGCGGCGGATCGCATCGCGCGTGGAATCGACGATGATGCCGGCGATGACGGGAATGCGTCCCTTCACCGCCTCCACCGTCGCCGCCATCAGGTCGCGATATTCCTCATGGTCGAGCGTGTGCCCCTCGCCGGTCGAGCCGCCGGCCGCGACGCCGTGCGCGCCGGCGCCAATCATCCAGTCGACCTGCGGCGCCACGAGCTTGGTGTCGATCTCGCCGTCTTTCCGGAACGGCGTCGTCATCGGCGGAATCACGCCGGTCGGTCGTACCTTCATGGTCTGCCCTCGCGTTTCCTTTGGTCCTGCGGCGGTCTCGCTCTTTTGACGAGTATCCGCACACGTCGAAGCGTATCGGCTGCGCCGGCCTTGTGAAGGGCGGATCACGCGGCGCAGCCCCCACAATCGCTCATTCCTGCGCGTATTTGTTGGGGGTTCCCGTAGTTGTCCGGCTTCGGTTTAGGGGCATTTTTTTTACAATCCGAATCGTCAAATGAGGAACGCTGAGGCGAGCAGGCTCAGCCGGCGTGTCGTTTGCGACACAGGCTGTGGCACTCGGCTTGCATCCTCCTCGTGGTCGAAACTACCGATGAGGTGACTGGAATGTTCATAACCGTCGTTGCCGTGCTCTGCCGGCTTGGCGCTGCTGCCTCAGGCAGCTGCGTCGAGGAAATCGTGACCGACAGCAACATGACGCCCGATATGTCGATGATGGCGTGTGCGGTCGGTGCGCAGGCACCGCTTGCAAAATGGATGGGCGAGCATCCGATCTATCACACCAACTGGCGCCTCGACCGCTACAAATGCGTGCCGGGTCACTACGAGATCAAGGGCCACGCCTAAGGCCCCGCAAAACTACTGATACCGAGGAAACGCCCGGGGGCCGCCCTTCCCCGCGCGAATTTGCAGCGCCAGACCCGTCACGGCGGCGCCTGCGTGACAACGATCACGCCTTCCCCTCAAGCCACCACACGCAGAATATCCGCACGCGCCTGTCGCCCCTCGGGCGTCGGCATCAGCGCATAATTGTGCGGCTGGTCACGCAGCAGATGCAGCTCGACCGCCACGCCGGCCGCCCTCGCCCGCGCGGCAAGATCGACACTATCGGGGTAGAGCAGATCGCGCGTGCCCGAAAAGATCGTCATCGGCGCGAGCGAACGGAAGGCACCGTTCAACGGGCTGACGAAGGGATGGCCGACATCGAGCTCGCCGGCATAGAGCCGCCCGACTTCGATGATTCCCGGAATGTCCTGGATCGGATCGCGCGCGGCGATCTCGACCTGCTCCGGACGACTCACCGAGGCATCGGCCGCCGGCGAGATCAGGATCAGCCGGTTCGGCTGCCGATGTCCGCGATCGCGCAGCCACTGGCATGCGGCGAGCGCGAGGCCCGCGCCGGCCGAATTGCCGACCACGGCGACCTTCGCGGCCCCCGCATCCTCCAGCAGCATCCGCAGCAGCTCGGCCGTCCGCGGCACGACATCCTTCGCGGTCGCGCGCGGCGCCAGCGGATAGATCGGCACGACGCAGACCACGCCCGCCTTGCGCGTCATCTGGCCGACGAAGCGCCAATGCGCCGGCACGATCTCGTTGATATAGCCGCCGCCATGCAGGAACATCACGTGATTGCAGCCTTCGTGCCCCGATGACGGCGCCGTGTAATAGACCGGCCAGCCGCCCATCTTCGTCAGCGTCACCTCGACACTGCGGCCCAGATCCGGAGGCTCGAACGAGACCGGCTCCAACGCGAGCTTCTGCACATGCGCCTGCACGGCTTCGGCCGAGGCGAGCTGCCGCTTGTAGGGAAGCAGCCCGAGCAGCAGGTTGAAGGCGCGGCTCTGCAAGCTCGGCGCGGGATCGCTCGAGGACTTGGCCCACGCAAAGGGGCATTCGCACAGCCGCCCGACCGACAGCATCTTCGCAACGCTCATGCTCCTGCCCTCATTTTGCTGCGCCCGGCCGGCTCCAACTTGCTTCTATCCATCGGCTGCCGACCCTGCCTATAATGCGAGCATTCACTCGCTTTTCCTACTCGCATTCGGAATGCAGGGATCATGGCGCGCAAGCCACCGACAAAACCCCGGAAAAATGCCCTGCAGGAGCGATCCCGCGCCACCGTCGACGCGCTGGTCGAGGCAACTGCTCGCATTCTGGTTCGCGAAGGTTTTGAGAAGACGAGCACCAACCGGATCGCCGAAATCGCCGGCGTCAGCGTCGGCTCGCTCTATCAGTATTTCCCGAGCAAGGAGGCGCTCGTGGCCGCTGTGATCGCGCGCCACAACGAGGAGATCATGGGCATCGTCCGCACCACGCTCACCGAGGTCATGGACATGCCGCTCGAGAAAGCCGTGCGCCGCCTCGTCACCGTCGCGATCGAGGCGCACCGCATCAACCCTGAACTGCATCGCGTTCTCGCCGAGCAAATCCCGCGCGCAGGAAAGCTCGACGTCGAAGCCTTCAACCGCGAGGTCCACAGTCTCGTCCGCGCCTATTTCGAGAGCCACCGCAAGGAAATGCGCAAGATCGACCTCGACGTCGCGACCTTCATCTGCGTCAGCACGATCGAAGCCGTCGCGCACAACACGGTGCTGAACCAGGCCGAGTTGCTGTCGGAGAAGATGGTGAGGACGCTGGTGGATGAGACGACGCGGATGGTGGTTGGGTTTTTGAGGCCAGCCACGTAGCACTCGTTGTTGGACAACGCTCCGGCGCTGGACTTGATCGAATCAAAGCCGCAATCGGGTCGCGGCGATCAGTACGACACGCGTCACCTCGCTACAAAACCGTCGTGCTTCAAGAAGGCGTGCGCAAACCGTCCGAGGGGTTGAATCGTACGCAGGAATACTTACTTGAGTAAGTCAAATGACTAATTCACCAGAATGGAAGGCGATCGCCATCGCAGTGACGGTTGCGTTCGTGTCGATATCCCTGTTGGCAGTCGACGCGGCGCTGGACCTGAACGTCAACGGGCTGGCCAAACGCCTGGAGAGCGCGCAAGCCTCGTTCGTCGACACGATGGGGCAGCACCAACTTGCCTTCGCCATTCCGACATGGGCCCGCGACAAGTCCCGCGCAGAGGAGAACTGTCAGGAAAGTCGGTGTTGACCGCCGGCCACTGACACCGGATCACTCGGAAGACAGGACATCGCCTGCCGATCAGTGATCGTGCAAACCGCTGGTCGATTTCAGAAGTAAAATGGTCGGAGCGAGAGGATTTGAACCTCCGACCCCTAGTCTCCCAGACTAGTGCGCTAACCGGGCTGCGCCACGCTCCGAACGTCGTTCCATTAGCTAGGATCGCTGCTTTGCGCAAGGCGACCGGCACCATTTTGGTGTCTTCGCCGAAAGCCCCCGGAATGGACCACCAAGTGGACCAAAAGGCCGGTCAGGCGTCCTTCATCGCCTGATCGAGCATGTCCTTGCAGGCCACGAGGTCGGCAAGCACCCGTTCCAGCCGCTCCCGGTCCAGCGCGCTGGGGCCGGCCGGCGCGGCGGGGGCGCCGCCCTTGCGGAAGGTGGTGAGGATCTCTTCGTCGTCGACCTCCGTGAAGCGGAAGTCGATGCCCTCCTCTTCGTCGCCCTGGTAGTCGTCATCGTCGGCATCGGTGATGCCCTTGATGGGCGGCTCGTCGTCCGGCTCCATCAGGCTCGCGCCGATGGCGTCCTCGATCGCCCCGAACGAGACCGCGGCCGAGCCGTCGGCCAGGCCCTGCACCGATTTGACGCCGTGCTCTTTCAGGATCCGCTGCACCCCGCGGATGGTGTAGCCCTCTCCGTAGAGCAGACGGCGGATGCCCTTGAGCAGATCGACGTCGTCGGGGCGGTAATAGCGGCGGCCGCCGCTGCGCTTCATCGGCTTGATCTGGGAGAATCGCGTCTCCCAGAACCGCAGCACGTGCTGCGGAATGTCGAGTTCCTGCGCTACTTCGCTGATGGTTCGGAACGCATCCGGCGCCTTGTCCAAATGCCAAATCCTTTCCGAAGACGGTTAGGCCTCGGGTTGAGCCTTGCTGGCATCGCCATTGGTGCGGTGCTGGGAATTGATCCGCTGCTTCAGGATCGCCGACGGCTTGAACACCATCACCCGGCGCGGCGAGATCGGCACCTCGGTGCCGGTCTTCGGATTACGACCGATACGCTGACCCTTCTTCCGGACCATGAAGGAGCCGAACGAGGACAGTTTCACCGTCTCGCCCTTCTCAAGGCAGTCGGTGATCTCCTTCAGCACGAGTTCCACGAAGGCGGACGATTCCGTGCGCGACAGACCCACCTTCTGGTAGACGGCCTCGCAGAGATCAACACGCGTTACGGTTTTACTTGTATCGGTCATCGCCCTGCCCCACATCACGGCGAACAATTGTTGTCTGAAATTATGAACTTACGTTACGGCGGTCAACACCGTTCATCAATGCAGACGCATTGATAATCGCGGCCGATTCCGGCAAAATTTTATCGAATGTGGCTTTACCAGCGCACCAGCGCGGAGCCCCAGGTGAAGCCGCCGCCCATCGCCTCCAGCAGAACCATGTCGCCGCGCTTGATGCGGCCGTCCTTGCGCGCCACCGACAGCGCCAGCGGAATCGAGGCGGCGGAGGTATTGCCGTGACGATCCACCGTCAGCACCACCTTCTCCGGCGCGATATGGAGCTTGTGGGCGGAGGCGTCGATGATTCGCTTGTTGGCCTGGTGCGGCACGAACCAGTCGATGCTGTCGGCATTGAGCCCGGTCGCCTCGAAGGCATCGACGATCACATCGGTGATCATGCCGACCGCATGCTTGAAGACCTCGCGGCCCTCCATGCGCAGATGGCCGACGGTCTGGGTCGAGGACGGTCCGCCGTCGACGAACAGCTTTGCCTTGTGGCGGCCGTCGGAGCGCAGATGCGAGGTCACGATGCCGCGGTCGGTTGCGGCCTGGCCCGGCTGCTCCTGCGCGTCCAGCACGACTGCGCCGGCGCCGTCGCCGAACAGCACGCAGGTGCCGCGGTCGTTCCAGTCGAGGATGCGCGAGAAGGTCTCGGCGCCGATCACCAGCGCACGCTTGTAGGCGCCGGTACGCAGGAAATTATCGGCGGTCGCCAGCGCGAACACGAAGCCCGAGCACACCGCCTGGAGGTCGAAGGCCGCGCCGTGATTGATGCCGAGCGCGTGCTGCACGGCAACCGCGGTCGCAGGGAACGTGTTGTCCGGCGTCGAGGTTGCGAGCACGATCAGCTCGATCGACTGCGCATCAACGCCGGCGTCGGCGAGCGCGGCCTGTGCCGCCTTGATCGCAAGATGCGAGGTGAACTCGCCGTCGGCCGCAATGTGCCGCTCGCGAATGCCGGTGCGCTGCACGATCCACTCGTCGGAGGTGTCGATGCGCGCCGCCAACTGGGCATTGGTCACCACCTGCTCCGGCAAGTAAGAGCCGCAGCCCAGCACGACCGAACGAATCTTGGTCACGAAACATCCTCCGGCGCGGTTGGCGCGGAACTGAGCGCGCCCCCATCGCGGTTGAGCATCTGATTGATCTTGTTCAGAAGATCGAATTTGGCCATCTCATAACCAACATCGATCGCATAGGCAAAGCCTTCGGCGTTAATGCCGCCATGGCTCTTCACCACAAGCCCGTTCAGCCCAAGCAGCACGCCACCATTCGACTTGTTCGGGTCCATCTTGTCCCGCAGGGCCTGGAAGGCATTGCGGGCAAAGAGATAGCCGAGCCTGGACAGCCAGCTCCGCTGAATCTCGTCACGAAGTAAATCCGCCATCTGGCGCGCGGTTCCCTCGGCAGCCTTGAGCGCGATGTTGCCGCTGTACCCTTCGGTCACGATCACATCGGCCATCCCCTTGCCGATACCGTCGCCCTCGACGAAGCCGATATAGTCGAGCTCGGGCAGATTCCGCGCGCGCAGCATCTCGCCGGCTTCGCGGATCTCCTCGTGCCCCTTGACCTCCTCGGTCCCGATATTGAGCAGGCCGACCGTGGGGCGCTTCTTGTTGAACAGCACGCTCGCCTTGGCCGCGCCCATGACCGCCATCGACACCAGATGGTGCGCATCGCCACCGATGGTGGCGCCGAGGTCGAGCACGACGGACGAGCCGCGCTTGGTCGGCCAGATCGCGGAGATGGCCGGCCGGTCGATGCCCGGCAGCGTGCGCAGATGGAATCGCGACATCGCCATCAGCGCGCCGGTATTGCCGGCGGAGACCGCGACATCGGCCTCGCCTTTCTTCACGGCGTCGATGGCAAGCCACATCGAGGAGGTCTTGCGGCCGCGCCGCAGCGCCTGGCTCGGCTTGTCCGAGCCGCTGACGGCAATTTCGGTATGGATGATCCGGGAGGCGGCCTTGAGCCTGGGATGGCGATCGAGCTCGGGCTCGATTCTGGCGCGGTCCCCGACCAGCAAGAACTCGGTCTCGGGATGCCGGCCGAGCGAGATGGCCGCGCCTGGTATGACGACAGGGGCGCCGACGTCGCCCCCCATGGCGTCAAGCGCGATACGAACCTTGCTTGGCATCAAAATCCCGGAAACCTGGTCTGGCGCGGTCGTCGATCAGCGGGGCCGCGGAATGGGCTCGCCATGGACATGGCGACCGGCCGAGCGCCACGCCGCGCCCGAACCGGGCGGACAATAGCGTTTTGTTATCCCGAAACAACCTCTTGCCCCCAGCCTTTTGGATTAAGGGCGATCCGCCGGCGGATCCTCGAATTGGCAAGAAAACAATAGAAATCAAAGAGCTAAGACGGCCTTTCAAACCAGTCCCGCAAACACCTCACGCTCCGTCACACAGCGGTCTTACGGGGAATGCCCAGCTATTTGCCTTTCTTCTTGCCCTGCTTGTTGTCCTGGAGTGCTTTCAGCGCCGCGAACGGATGATCCTCGGGATCGAGTGCGGTGACCTCCGCCTCGAACACGGCCCCCGGTTTGCGGGGGTAAGGGTCGATCGCCAGGAACACCGCGTCGGTCGCGATACGGCCGAGATCGATGATCCCGTTGACGATAGCCTCCGGTGGATCGGCGACCTCCGGGGGTTCCTCGTTGTCCTCGCCTTCCTCGATCAGGTCAGCCAGCCGCCGCGCCTCGGCCTCGGGCGCAAAGGTCAGATCGACCTCCTCGTCGATGTCGCTCTCCATCGGATCGAGCGTGACCACGCAGGTCTGGCCGATCCGAGCGCGGACCCGGCCCGTGACCTGGAGCCGGCCGCCGCTCTTGGGCACGACGTCGAGGTCGGCATGGACCGACAGGACCTCACGCACGCCCGCGAGATCGGCCATGGCCTGACGCTCGGCCGCCGATGCTTCGAGCTCACGATGCAAGCCGGTATCCGGAATATGCGCCACCATCACGGGCACGCGCCAGGGATCAGGTTCGGATCCGGTCATCGGTCGATTCATGACGTTCCATCCTCCCGAAGCGGTGCGGGAAATTTGAAGGATCCGCGCAGCAGCGCAGCATCTTCGGTCTGGCCGAGATCAGCATCCGTCGCCACCGCGTAGGCCGCCAGCCGCCGTGCGTGATCCATCCCGGCGCCATTCAAGATATTCTTGCAGATTGCCTGCGCCAGCGCCTCGGCGCCCGTATCGATTGCCTGGTCGTAAGCCTGGACGCGGCCGTAAAAGGCCTCGCCGAAGGCCCGCATCCGCTTCGGGACGGTCTGATCGCCGATGCCCATCTCGCGCAGATTGTCGTCCATGTCCTCGCAGAAGCGGTCGAACAGGGCCTGCGACAGCTCCACCCCGCCGTGGGCGACAGTCCGCAGCCGCCGCAGCAACAGCCAGAGGTGCAGCAGCAACAGGTCAAAACGGCCATTAACCGTATCAGGCACGCCCAAGTCCCGGTAAAATATGGGTTCTCGCGCCTGCGTCACGATCATGCCATAGATGGCCTCAATGGTGCCGGCCGGGGCTAGCCGGGGTTTCCTGAAGTGATTGAACGGCCAAAGCATTGTGGTTTCCGCAAGCGGGCGCGCGCGAGTTGCATTCAGAGCCTCCGCCCGGTACTTCAGCGCCTCGCGCGACGCAAGGGGACGGAATCAGTTCCACTATGACGATAACGAACCAGACCAGCCTGCGCGCAGACAAGCGGCGCGGCCTTCATGCACGCTGGCGCGGCTTGCGCATGCTCGCGGCCGTGGCTCTGGTCGGTGGCGCCCTTGCGGGATGCACCGGCGAGCAGTTCCAGAAGGGCTACATCCTGCCCCCCGGCGCGCTCGAGCAGATTCCGATCGGTGCGAGCCAGGATCAGGTGCTGATCGTGATGGGCACGCCCTCCACGGTCGCGACGCTGGACGGTGAGGTGTTCTACTACATCTCGCAGCGCTCGGAGCGCATGGTCGCCTTCATGAACCAGAAGGTGGTCGACCAGCGCGTCATCGCCGTCTATTTCGACAAGAACCGGCGCGTGCGCAGGCTTGCGAATTACGGCCTGCAGGACGGCAAGATCTTCGACTCCATCAGCCGGACCACGCCGACCTCGGGTCAGGAGATGAGCTACCTCGCGCCGCTGTTCAAGCTGCTCAGCTTTAACTGAGGCTCAACCCTGCGGCGTCGTGCCGCCCTTGGCGCGGCACCTGCGGGCGCGCGCGACTTGCCGTTGCACGCCGGGTTCCATACGCTCTCTGCAAAACAAGAAGCAGGGAGTGGATTCGTGCCCAATCAACTTCAGAACAAGATTCTGTCCCGCCGCCGCGTGCTCGCCGGTGCCGCCGGCCTCTCGGCCGCAGCCATCCTGCCGCGATCGAGCCTTGCGGACTGGAAGCCGACCGAGAACATCCGCGTGATCGTGCCGGCTGCGGCCGGCGGCTCGACCGACGTCATGGGACGGTTGCTCGCAGCCCATCTCCAGTCCGCCTGGGGCCAGACCGCGGTCGTGGAGAATCGATCGGGCGGCGGCGGCACGATCGGTACGGCCGAAGTGGTTCGCTCCAAGGCCGACGGCCACACCATCCTGATCGGCAACCCCGGGCCGAACGCGATCGCCTACAGCATTTTCAAGAACCTCAGCTACAAGCCGGACCAGCTCCAGCCGGTCTCCAACATGATCCGGATCCCGAACATCGTCTCGGCGCATCCGAAGACCGGCATCAAATCGGTCGCCGAGCTGATCGCGTATCTGAAGGCCAATCCGGACAAGCTCAGCTACGCCTCCTCCGGCGTCGGCCAGAGCCCTCACCTCACCGGCGCCTGGTTCCTCCAGCTCACAGGGCTGAAGATGACGCACATCCCGTTCCGCGGCGCCGGGCCCGCGCTTCAGGCCGCGCTTGCCGGCGACATCCAGATCCTGTTCGACAATCTCTATCCGAGCCTGCCGCAGGTTCAGAACGGCACGCTCAACGGCCTTTGCGTGACCACGACCGAGCGGAGCGATCTCGCGCCGAACCTGCCGACCATGCGCGAGAGCGCGCCGGAGCTTGCGAACTTCGATGTGTCGTCATGGTTCTCGGTGTTTCTGCCGAGGGCCGTCCCTGCCCCGGTGCTGGAAGCGCTCAATCTCCAGGTCAAGGCGATGCTCGAGCGCGACGACATGAAGAAGCAGATCGCCGCCATGGGCGCCCGCGCCGACTACGGCACGCCGCAGCAATTCGCAGACTTCGTGGACGCCGAGACGAAGAAATTCGCCGGCATCATCCAGAAGGAAGGCCTGCAGATGGACGTGCAGTAGGCGCCTCCTCCGTCATCGCGACTCGCAATGACACGGTGACCCGGCAAACAAAAACCCCGCGGCTCACGCCGCGGGGTTTTATCTTGTGTCATCGACGGATCAGTGCGCCAGGATCGCCAGCAGCAGCAACGCCACGATGTTGGTGATCTTGATCATCGGGTTCACCGCGGGGCCCGCGGTGTCCTTGTAGGGGTCGCCGACGGTGTCGCCGGTCACGGCCGACTTGTGGGCATCAGAGCCTTTGCCGCCGAAATGACCGTCCTCGATGTACTTCTTGGCGTTGTCCCAGGCGCCGCCGCCCGAGGTCATCGAGATCGCGACGAACAGGCCCGTCACGATCACGCCGAGCAGCATGGCGCCGACGGCCGAGAACGCCGCCGACTTGCCGGCCACGCCGCCGCCTGCGATGGCGTAGATCAGGAAGTAGACGACGATCGGCGACAGCACCGGCAGCAGCGAGGGGATGATCATCTCCTTGATCGCCGCCTTGGTGAGCAGGTCGACCGCCTTGCCGTAGTCCGGCTTGTCGGTGCCCTGCATGATGCCCGGCTTCTCGCGGAACTGACGACGTACCTCCTCGACGATCGCGCTGGCCGCACGGCCGACCGCCGTCATGCCCATCGCACCGAACAGGTACGGCAGCAGGCCGCCGAACAAGAGGCCCACCACGACGTAGGGATTGTTCAGCGAGAAGTCCGGATTGACGCCGGCGAAGTAGGGATGCTGAGCGGAGTCCGCAACGAAGAACTTGAGGTCCTGGTTGTAGGCCGCAAACAGCACCAGGGCACCGAGACCGGCGGAGCCGATCGCATAGCCCTTGGTCACCGCCTTCGTGGTGTTGCCGACCGCGTCGAGTGCGTCGGTCGACTTGCGCACTTCTTTCGGCAGGCCCGCCATTTCGGCAATGCCGCCGGCGTTGTCCGTCACCGGGCCGAAGGCATCGAGGGCGACGACCATGCCGGCCAGCGCCAGCATGGTGGCGGTCGCGATCGCGATGCCGAACAGACCGGCCAGGCTATAGGTGACGAGGATGCCGGCGATGATGACGATGGCGGGCAGCGCGGTCGCTTCCATCGAGACGGCGAGACCCTGGATCACGTTGGTGCCGTGACCGGTCACCGAGGCCTGGGCGATCGACTTCACCGGACGATAGTCGGTACCGGTGTAGTATTCGGTGATCCAGATGATCAGGCCGGTGACGACGAGGCCGACGATGCCGCATTCGAACAGCGCCATGCCGGTGTAGTCGACGCCGTCGAGCTTGCCGAAGCCGATCAGATAGTAGATCACGCCGGCAACGCCGATCAGCGACAGGACTCCGGTGGCGATCAGGCCCTTGTAGAGCGCGCCCATGATCGACTGGCTCGGCCCGAGCTTCACGAAGAAGGTGCCGATGATCGAGGTGATGATGCAGATGCCGCCGATGGCGAGCGGCAGCGTCATCATGTTGGAGAGGATCGGCGTCTTGGCGAAGAAGATCGCCGCGAGCACCATGGTGGCGACCGCGGTCACCGCATAGGTCTCGAACAGATCGGCGGCCATGCCGGCGCAGTCGCCGACGTTGTCACCGACGTTGTCGGCGATCGTTGCCGGGTTGCGCGGATCGTCCTCCGGGATACCCGCTTCGACCTTGCCGACGAGATCGCCGCCGACGTCCGCACCCTTGGTGAAGATGCCGCCGCCGAGACGGGCGAAGATCGAGATCAGCGAGGCGCCGAAGCCGAGCGCCACCATGGCATCGACCACGGTGCGGCTATCGGGTGCGAGCTTCAGCGAGTGGACCAGGAAGCCGAAATAGAGGGTCACGCCAAGCAGCGCGAGACCCGCCACCAGCATGCCGGTGATCGCGCCCGCCTTGAAGGCGAGTTCGAGGCCGCCGGCGAGCGACGTCGTCGCAGCCTGGGCGGTACGCACGTTGGCGCGAACCGAGACGTTCATGCCGATGAAGCCGGCCGCCCCCGACAGGATGGCGCCGATCAAGAAGCCGATCGCGACATAAAGCCCAAGGAAATAGGCAAGCAGCACGAAGATGACGATGCCGACGATGCCGATCGTGGTGTACTGGCGCCGGAGATACGCTTGTGCGCCTTCACGCACAGCTCCCGCGATCTCCTGCATGCGCGGTGACCCCGCATCTGCACTCAACACCGAAGACGTCGCCCAAATCGCGTAGACGACGGAAAGCACTCCGCAGAGCACTATCAACCATAATGCTGTCATGTGATTTTTGCCTCAGATCCTTGATGTACGTACCCCCGGTGCCTTTTGTTTTTCCGTCAAGCGGTGCGGCACCCTTATGTTGAACAGGGCCGCCCCTTGCACGAAGGGGTGGCCCTAGTCGGTCACAAGCTTGCCAAAATCAAATTGAGGGTGCAACGCCGGATGAGGCCGAAAAAGCCGATCTCGGCAAGTATTTAGACCTAATCCCGAGCGGCTGGCCGCCGGCCTGGCGCATTTCCTAGAAGTGGCTGTAGGACAGCCGCTTCAAGGCCAGCTCCTGCCCCTGCCCGTCAAGGAAGCGCGGCCGCTCAAGGCCCGCGACGATGGTGCCGATCGCCGTGACGGCCAGACCCGCCGCCCGCCCCGCTTCCATCAGCGCATCGCTCTGTGCCGGCGGCACCGTGCACAGCACCTCGTAATCGTCGCCCCCGGCAAGCAGCGTCTCAACGCAAATGGCATTGCGGGCGACCAGGCCTGCCGCCGCGGCCGAGAGCGGCACGCTCGCCACGTTGACCGTGGCGGACACACCGGATGCTGCACAGAGTTTCGTCAGGTCGCCGGCGAGCCCGTCGGAGACGTCCATCGCCGCCGTCGCGTGATCACGCACGGCCTGCGCCAGCACGTTGCGCGGCTGAGGGATCCGATAGCGCGAGATCAGCGCTTCTCTTGCTGCCGGATCGGAGGTCAGCGCCGTGGCCGCCGCGCCGCCGGTCAGCATATCGAGGCCGAGCGCGGCATCGCCGATCGTCCCCGTCACGAGGATAACATCGCCCGGCTTGGCACCGGTGCGGCCGACCATCCGCCCCTTCGGCACACGGCCGAAGGCGGTGATCGAGATCATCTGCGGTCCCGGCGTCGACACCGTGTCACCGCCGAGCAGCGGGCAGGCAAAGGTCTTGGCGTCCTCGCCGAGCGCATCGGCGAACGGCCTGAGCCAGGCGTCTTCCTTGCTCCGTAGCGCCAGCGTCAGCACGAATCCGGCGGGCGCAGCTCCCTTGGCGGCGAGATCGGACAGGTTCACCCGCAGCGCCTTGCGCGCGATGGTGTCGGGGGGATCGGTGGCAAGATAATGCACGCCCTCAACCACGGCGTCGGTGGTGACGACGATATCGTCGCCCGACGAGGACAGGATCGCGGCATCGTCGACGAGGGCGAACGCGCCGGGATCAGTCGCCAGCGGCTTGAAATAGCGCGCGATCAGGGAGTCTTCGGCGGAGGCTTGGTTTTTGTCCTGCGTCACGATAGCAGACCCGTCATCCTGAGGTGCGAGCCCTTGCGAGCCTCGAAGGATGCACGGCCGAGGTGCAGCCCAGTGGCACGCCGCCGCCCTTCGAGGCCTCCGCTTCGCTCCGGCACCTCAGGGTGACGGCTACGGCGGAAGTCGTCGTCTCAATTACCCCCGCCCGAACTCATCACCGCGAAACTGGCGGCCGATCTGGTCGAGCACCGCGTTGACCATGCCGGTCTCCTCGCGGTCGACGAAGGCGTTGGCAACATCAACGTATTCCGAGACGACGACACGGCCCGGCACGTCCTTGCGGTGCTGGAGCTCATAGGCTCCTGCCCGCAGCACCGCGCGCAGGATCGCCTCGATCCGCTTCAGCGGCCATCCCTTCGACAACGCCTCGTCGATCAGAGGATCGAGCTTCTTCTGGTCGCGAACGACACCGGAGACGACGTCGCGGAAGAATGCCGCTTCCGCCGGCAGGTAAGTATCGCCTTCGACCTCGTTGCCGAGCCAGTGGCTCTCGAACTCCGCAAAGATGTCGTTGATGCCGGCACCGGCGATATCCATCTGGTAGAGCGCCTGGACGGCCGCGAGCCGCGCCGCACCGCGCCGGTTCGCTTTCTTCTCCGCAGGTCCCGCCGGTTTTTTCGCGTCAACCATGGCTCAGGCCCGCGCCAGACGGCGTTTGATGCGCAGCATCGCAAGCGCTGCGCGCGCGGCATCGCCGCCCTTGTTGAGCTCGCTGGCGCGCGCCCGCGCCCAGGCCTGGTCCTCATTGTTGACGGTGAGGATGCCGTTGCCGAGCGGCAGCTTGCGCGCCACCGCAAGATCCATCAGTGCGCGCGAGGATTCCTGCGAGACGATCTCGAAATGAATGGTGTCGCCACGGATCACGCAGCCGAGCGCGATCACGGCGTCATAGGGCTTGCCGTTGCCAGCAGCCGCATCGACCGCGATCGCAATCGCCGCCGGAATCTCCAGCGCGCCGGGAACCGTGATGACGTCATGTGTCAGGCCGGCCGCCTTCAGCTCGGTGACCGCGCCGTCGAGAAGCGCGTCCTGGAGATCGTCATAGAACCGCGCCTCGACAATGAGCGCACGTGCGCCGGAGATGTCGGTCTGGTCCTTCAGGGGTGCGCGCCGCGCGTCTGCCATCGTCTCAATCCGTTTCGTGAAGTCGTCTTTTGGTCGGTTTCTTGGTCGGTCTCTTGGGTCGCCGCGTTATGTAGTCGCCGCAGGCGGGTAAGCCAAGTTTTAAACCGTCATTTCCGTCAGCCGCGCCGCATAGCGGGCCATCAAATCGACCTCGATATTAACCTCGGTCCCGGCCTTCCAGCCGCCGATCGTCGTGACATCAAGCGTATGCGGGATGATCAGCACCGAAAAGGTCACGTCCTTCACGGAATTGACCGTCAGCGAGACGCCGTCGAGCGTGATCGAGCCCTTGGTGGCGATGAAGCGCGCCAGCTCCCGCGTGGTGGAGAGCTCGAACCGCGCCATATCGGGCAGGTCCTCGCGGCTGACGATGGTTGCGATGCCGTCGGCATGGCCGGCGACGATGTGGCCGCCGAGCTCGTCGCCGATCTTGAGCGCACGCTCGAGATTGAGCTTCGTGCCCAGCTTCCAGTGCTTTGCCGTCGTCAGCGCCAGCGTCTCGGCCGCCGCATCGACGTCATACCAGGTTTTGCCGTCTGCGACGCCGGAAGCAACCACAGTCAGGCACACGCCGTTGCTGGCGATCGAGGCGCCGTCGGCGATGGTGGTCTGATCGTAGCTGCAAGCGATACGCAGGCGGTGCAACTGCCCCTGTGCCACGGGCTTGAAGCTGACGATCTCGCCGATATCGGTGACAATGCCGGTGAACATGTTAGGCGCGCTCGTAGATGGTGAGAGTATCGTGATCGAATGTCTCGCTAGCATGAACCTTGTAGGCCTGCGACTGCGTGATTTTCGACAGGGGCAATGCATCGAGCGCATCGACCCCGCCGGCGCCGACCTCTTCCGCTCCGCGGAACAGCCAGATCTCGTCGACGAGGTCGGCGGAGACGAACGATGCCGCCACACGGCTACCGCCCTCGACCATCAGGCGCGTGATGCCCTTCTCGGCCAGCGCATGCAGCACGGCGGGAAGATCGAGCCCGGATGCGCCTCCCGGTGGCATGCGCATGATTTGCGCACCGGCGGCGCCAAGCCGCGTGGCGGCCGCAGCCTCGGCGAGCTCCGAGCCGATCACCCAGACCGGCGTCTCGCGCGCGGAGCGCACGAGCTGGCTCGAGGCCGGGATGCGCAAATTCTGGTCGAGCACGACACGCACCGGAGAACGCGCGTCCATACCCGGCAGGCGGCAGTTGAGCTGCGGATCATCCGCCAGCACCGTGCCGATCCCGACCAGGATGGCATCGCTCGAGGCGCGGAGCAGATGCACGCGGTTGCGCACGGCTTCGCCCGTAATTGCGAGCGGCTTGCCACCGGCGGCGCCGATCTTGCCGTCGGGCGCGACCGCGAGCTTCAGGATCACGTGCGGACGGTGATCGCGGATACGGCGGAAATGGCCGGCGTGGTCGAACGCGGCCTCTGCCGCACACAGCCCCACATCCACGGTAATGCCGGCCGCGCGCAAGCGCGCATGGCCCTGGCCTGCGACGTCCGGATTGGGATCCTCGATCGCTGCGACCACCCGCTTGATGCCGGCGGCGATCACCGCGTCGGCGCAAGGCGGCGACTTGCCGAAATGCGAGCAGGGTTCGAGCGTGACGTAGAGCGTCGCGCCGCGCGCGGCCTCACCAGCCCGTCGCAGTGCTTCAACTTCGGCATGCGGCCGTCCACCGGGCTGGGTCCAGCCGCGGCCGACGATCACGCCGTCCTTGACGATGACGGCACCGACGGCAGGATTGGGCCAGGTGCGCCCCTGCCCGCGCCGGCCCAACGCGAGCGCAAGCTGCATGAACCGGCGATCGGAATCCTTCGTCTCACGGATCTTCTGGGCGAACTGATCCTCCAGGATGCGGAAGATCATTTGCGGATCGCGGCGAGCCGCGCTTCCTCCTCACCGGAGAGCTCGCCGAGCACCTCGGCGAAATCCTTGGCCTCGCGAAAATTGCGATAGACGGAGGCGAAGCGCACATAGGCGACGTCGTCGAGCGTGCGCAGATGCTCCATCACGGTCTCGCCGATCACCTCGGAGGAGATCTCGGCCTCGCCGCCCGTCTCGAGCTCGCGCACGATGGTGGAGACCATCTTCTCCACCCGCTCCGGCTCGACCGGCCGCTTGCGCAGACTGATCGACACCGAGCGCATCAGCTTGTCACGGTCGAACGGCACGCGGCGGCCGTTGCGCTTGATCACCGTGAGCTCGCGCAATTGCACGCGCTCGAAGGTGGTGAAGCGGAATTCGCAGGCGACACATACGCGCCGCCTGCGAATGACGGAGGAATCCTCGGTCGGACGCGAGTCCTTTACCTGCGTATCGAGACTGTTGCAGTTCGGGCAGCGCATCCGTGTATCCAGACCTTACTGATAGATCGGGAACCGGTCGGTGAGCGCCTTAACCCGTTCCTTGATCGCGGCCTCGACCAGCGGCGCCTTGCCGTCGTCGGACTGCGCGATCGCGTTCAGGACCTCGGCGATCATGCCGCCAACCTGCTGGAATTCAGCGACACCGAAGCCGCGGGTCGTCGCCGCCGGCGTGCCCAGCCGAATTCCGGAGGTGACGAACGGCGACTGCGGATCGAAGGGAATGCCGTTCTTGTTGCAGGTGATGGCGGCGCGGACCAGCGCCTTCTCCGAAACGTTGCCCTTCAGGCCCTTCGGCCTGAGGTCAACCAGCATCAGATGGTTATCGGTGCCGCCGGAAACAATATCGAAGCCGTGGCTCTTCATCGCCTCGGCCAGCGCCTTGGCGTTCTCGACGACGTTCTTCGCGTAAACCTTGAAGTCCGGACGAAGCGCTTCGCCGAACGCAACCGCCTTCGCCGCGATCACGTGCATCAGCGGGCCGCCCTGCAGGCCCGGGAAGATCGCCGAGTTGAACTTCTTGGTCAGCGCCTCGTCGTTCCACAGCATCAGACCACCGCGCGGACCGCGCAGCGACTTGTGCGTGGTGGTCGTGGTGACGTGGGCATGCGGCACCGGCGAGGCATGCACGCCGCCGGCGACGAGGCCCGCGAAGTGCGCCATGTCGACCAGCAGATACGCACCGACCGAGTCCGCGATCTCGCGGAAACGCTTGAAGTCCCAGGCGCGCGAATAGGCAGAGCCGCCGGCAACGATCAGCTTCGGCTTGACCTCTTCGGCCTGCTTGGCAACCGCGTCCATGTCGATGAGCTGGTCCTCGCGGCGCACGGTATAGTGCGCGGCCTTGAACCACTTGCCGCTCATGTTGACGGGCGAGCCGTGGGTGAGATGGCCGCCGGCCGCGAGGTCGAGACCCATGAAGGTGTCGCCGGGCTGCAGCAGCGCCAAAAACACCGCCTGGTTCATCTGGCTGCCGGAGTTCGGCTGCACGTTGGCGAAGTTGGCGCCGAACAGCTTCTTGGCGCGATCGATCGCGAGGTTCTCGGCGACGTCGACCCACTCACAACCGCCGTAGTAGCGCGCGCCCGGATAACCCTCTGCGTATTTGTTGGTCATGACCGAACCCTGCGCTTCCAGCACGGCCCGGCTGACGATGTTCTCGGAGGCAATCAGCTCGACCTCATGGCGCTGCCGGCCGAGCTCGCCCTTGATGGCGGCGGCGATTTCCGGGTCGGCCTGCTCGAGCGAGGCGGTGAAAAACGAATCGGGCGCAGAGGCGGACGCTGCAGAGTTCTTGGCGAGGGTCATCTTGCGAATATCTCCACCGCCGCAGCCTTTTGGCGGGCTACGGGGGTCTTGGTGTGGCGATCGGAAGCGGCGAGCGCGATCTACCACATCGCCCGCCCCCGGCCAAGTAGTTGCGGGTCGGGCCTGATATTTATGCAAGATATGGTGGGGATCGGAGCATTTTGGGATGGAAGACTCTCTGGAACCGCCTCCGATCCACCCCTCCCTGAAGGGTCCGCTTCGGACCCTAAATGACGGCCCTGGCGCCGGCTCAAATTCCCCTACAGCCCGGTATACCCCGCCTTCACGGGGTCCACGCTGCCGTCGAGCTGGCGCAGATAGGTCAGGCCGCAGACCGTCAACCTGTGGGTGTCTTTCTCGCCTGCTTCCATCAACGTATTCAGATAGTTCGTGACCTTCAGGCGCGCCTCCTCGCTCGCCGCCGCCGTCCGGTTGGCGAGCAAGTCATAGGTCTGCATGATGCGGTCGATGGCAGCTTCCATGGCACCCTCTGGTCTTTCGGAATTTTGGGAGTCTTGATCAGGCAACCGCTCTCGCCTCGGCCTGCGCCTCGAAGCGCGCGATCGCCTTGTTGGCGAGCCTGATCTTGTTGAATTCGCCGTGCTGGAGCAGCTTGATGATGATCTCGAGCAGGCGTTCGTTGGTGACGAGCGTGTCGGGGATCGCGCCGGAACGACGGAGGTAGTTCGCGGCGATAGCATAAGCATCGCTCACGAGCTCGACGTTCATTGCCTGCAACCCGCGCTCGACCAGCATTGCATCCTCCGATCCCGAGGAGACAACTGCGACGCGAACAACTGGTTCCACCCGGCCGTCATATTTTTCGCAAGTGCGAAAACAACGACAAAACGCACCGGTCCGGGGCAAGCCGGGCCGGCGCGCTTGGGGAAGCAGGCACGTTCGGGAAGGCTTGCCGGTCTTGTTTTGGGCCGGCTTGGCCAAATCCCTCGGAAAACTCGGAAAACTCAGAGCCGATACAGGATCTGGTCGGTCCAGAACCGCTCGAGGCGGTGCAGCGACTTGTTGAGGGTCGAGAACTCCTCGCCCGAGATGCCGCCGACCTGTTCAACGGTCTTGACGTGCTTCTGGTAGAGGCTGTCGACGATGCGGCGGACTTCCTGGCCCTGCGGCGTCAGGCGAATGCGCACCGAGCGGCGGTCAACGCGCGAGCGCTGATGATCGAGGAAGCCGAGCTCGACGAGCTTCTTCAGATTGTAGGAGACGTTGGAGCCGAGATAGTAACCGCGCGTGCGCAGCTCGCCCGCGGTCAGCTCCTTGTCGCCGATGTTATAGAGCAGGAGCGCCTGCACGGAATTGATGTCGGCGCGGCCACGACGATCGAACTCGTCCTTGATCACGTCGAGGAGACGGCGATGCAGCCGCTCCACCAGAGTCAATGCTTCCAGATAGAGCGACTGCACCGAACCCTGCGGGCCCGAAACGCGCTCTGCGGTATCTGCCGCAGTTGCGACGGCTTTCATCATGACACTTCCCCTGTTGTCGTTTTTATCGACACTTATTCGACGAAACTTGTGTCCCGTCTGATAGGTGCAACTTAAGGGGGGCGTTTGAAGATCGGCTTAAATAAGAGAATAAAGAGATCATGAATTTAAGACAGTGAATTGCGGATTAAGCCTGTGCCACAAGGGCTTTTCGCAACCGTCTGTTGACCTTCGCAAGGTCCTGTTCACCCTCCGTGCGCCCGTTCTGTCGCATTCCAGAACAGCCCCGCCCCGTTTCGAAACGCACGCGTAACAGCTGTGGCGGATACCGCTAGGTCAATGAAAAGTTACCTCGAATTTTACGCAACGAGTGGTCAACCAAACGCGCGTGAAATCGCTGGTGTCCCGGAGCTGAACAGATCGTGGGATGGGTAGAGCGAAGCGAAACCCATCATCCTCGCGCGGTTGCATCGATGGGGTTCGCTTCGCCCTACCCACCCTGCAAGATGCCTGCGCGCGACCGCTATGGCGGCCGTTCGCGCGCGGCCATCCAGGCGAGTGCGAGATAGGCGGCGAGCATGAAGGCCTCGACGCCGACCACGATCAGGCTGCCGCCATAGATGCCGGGGAACATCAGCTCGATCACCGCCATCGACACCACGGTGGTGAGCCACACCACCGCGCCCCAGGGCGTGGCGAGCCAGAGGCCGACGGCGGCGACGAGCTCGATCACGGCGAAGTAGATGGTCGAGGCCTGCCAGGCCATCGACTGGTTCTCGAACGCCTCATCCTCGCCGCCGACGAAGCCCGTCACTTGCGCCCAGTGATAGAGGCCCTTGAGGATCGACAGCAGCGCCATCACGCGCAGGAACAGCACCAGCCGCCGCGTCCAGACATTGTCGTCGGACTCGGGGCGCTCCGACGAGATCGCCGCCACCGACATCGCATTGTCGCGGGCGCTGTCTCTGACGGCATCTCTGGCATTGGCGCCGTCGCGGGCCGCATCGCGGGTGGAGATCTCGGACATGGCCCCCTTCTGGCTGGTTCGCCCCGCAAAATCAATCGGCAGCGCAAGTCGGTTCAATTCTGCCTTGCGGCAGGTCAAGCCGCGGTGGCGGGAACCATGCGAGCTGGTATAAGAATAATTCCAGCCGGAGGAAGAGTGATGGCGATCAAATACGGACGTCCGATCGAACTGCGCGAGGTTGCGCGCGGGACGGGTGCAGCTGTGCCCCATGCCCTCGATCTGACCGTCCGCCCGCGCCGCAACCGCAAGGCCGAATGGGCCCGGCGGATGGTGCGCGAGAACGTGCTCACCACCGACGATCTGATCTGGCCGCTGTTCCTGATCGACGGCAACAACAAGCGCGAGCAGATCGCCTCCATGCCCGGCGTCGACCGCCTCAGCGTCGACCAGGCCGTGCGCGAGGCCGAGCGCGCCATGAAGCTGACGATCCCCTGCCTGGCGCTGTTTCCCTACACCGACCCGTCCTTGCGCGACGAGGAAGGCTCGGAAGCGACCAACCCGAACAATCTGGTCTGCCAGGCGGTGCGCGCGATCAAGAAGGAGTTTCCCGAGATCGGAATCCTCTGCGACGTCGCGCTCGATCCCTTCACCAGCCACGGCCATGACGGCCTGATCGTCGACGGCAAGATTTTGAATGACGAGACGGTCGCGGTGCTGGTGCGCCAAGCGTTGGTGCAGGCCGAGGCCGGCTGCGACATCATCGCCCCTTCCGACATGATGGACGGCCGTGTCGCGGCGATCCGTGAGGGGCTGGACCACTCAGGCCTGCTCGACGTGCAGATCATGGCCTATGCGGCCAAATACGCCTCCGCCTTCTACGGCCCGTTCCGCGACGCCATCGGCTCGGCCAAGACGCTGACCGGCGACAAGCGCACCTATCAGATGGACAGCGCCAATACCGACGAAGCGCTCCGCGAAGTCGAGCTCGACATCTCTGAAGGCGCCGACATGGTGATGGTGAAGCCCGGCATGCCCTATCTCGACGTGGTCCGCCGCGTGAAGGACACGTTTGCGATGCCGACCTTCGCCTACCAGGTCTCCGGCGAATACGCGATGATCGCAGCCGCCGCCAACAACGGCTGGCTCGACGGCGACCGCGCGATGATGGAGAGCCTGCTCGCGTTCAAGCGCGCGGGTGCCGACGGCGTGCTCAGCTATTTTGCGCCGAAGGCGGCGGAGAAGCTGCGCGCGCAGACGTAAGTATCGTAGCAAAGGCGCATTTGCGCCGTGCCCACGATTGGTCGCGATCATTACCGGATGGTGGGCACGCTTCGCTTTGCCCACCCTACGAGACTTTCGCTGTCGGCCTCCCCCGCCCCCGAATTGCCGGAATATTTCGGCTTGTTGACGCGGGCGCACCCTTGGCAGGGGAATAGCCTGTTCCCATGTCCTGCCACGGGAGTTTTCCCTGGGAGGACGGACAATGTCTTATGACTCGGGTAGTTCAGGCGCCTGGCGCAGTGATGGCGCGGCTCACGCCTACGACCCCTATCTGCATCCGGAACTGTTCCGCGGCGTCGCGACGCGGCGGGTATTCGCGTTCCTGATCGACATGGTCGTGATCTCCGTTCCCGTCATCCTCGGCTACATCTTCATCGCCCTGTTCGGCGTGGTGACGCTCGGCATCGGCTGGGCGCTGTTCTGGCTGGCTTGGCCGGCTTCCGTGATCTGGGCCATCGTCTATTACGGCGCCTGCATCGGTGGTCCCTCGTCCGCGACCATCGGGATGCGGATCATGGATCTTGAGCTGCGCACCTGGTACGGCGCGCCCGGCTACTTTGTCCTCGGCGCCACCCATGCCGTGCTGTTCTGGGTGACGGTCTCGTTCCTGTCGCCGTTCGTCGTGCTGGTCGGCCTGTTCAACGGCCGCCGGCGGCTGCTGCACGATTTCGTGCTGGGAACGGTCGTGATCAACAATTCCGTTCGGGCGCCCGTGCCGCAAACGGCAAGGACCTACTAACCAGGCTCCGCTAGACTGACTGACCTGACCTGCCAAGCGGACCGATTGACCGGGGGCTTTCGTAGCGCGATGCTGATACTCACTTCGGAGGCCCACGACGTCCCTTGACCCAGCACTCGCGCGACACCCCCCAATTTTACCTCACGGCGCCGTCCCCCTGCCCGTATCTGCCGGGCCGGCATGAGCGCAAGGTGTTTACGCACCTCGTGGGTGATCGCGCCGGCGACCTCAACGACCTCCTGACCCATGGCGGTTTCCGCCGCAGCCAGTCGATCGCCTACCGGCCGGCCTGTGACCAGTGCCGGGCCTGTGTCTCGGTGCGCGTGGTCGCCAACGAGTTCCGCCCCTCCCGCAACTTCCGCAAGGTGATGGCGCGCAATTCCGACATCATCGGCGAACAGCGCAGCGCGGTACCGACCTCCGAACAATATTCGGTGTTTCGGGCCTATCTCGACGCCCGCCACCGCCATGGCGGCATGGCCGACATGACCGTGCTCGACTACGCCATGATGGTCGAGGACAGCCATGTCGAAACCCGGATCATCGAGTATCGCAAGCGCGGTCCCGACAGCGGCATCACCGGCCGCGGTGAGGAGCTGATCGCGGTCGCGTTGACCGACGTGCTCAGCGACGGTCTGTCGATGGTCTATTCGTTCTTCGAGCCGAGTCAGGTCAGCCGCTCGATGGGCACCTTCATGATCCTCGACCACATTGCGCGCGCCCGTCGCCAGGGCCTGCCCTACGTCTATCTCGGCTACTGGATCGAGGGCTCCAAGAAGATGGACTACAAGGCCCGCTTCCTGCCGCAGCAGCGCCTCGCCCCCTCAGGCTGGCTGCGCATCGACGCGCAGGGCGATGCGGCGTCCGAGCCGCAGGATTAGCTGCCTCACATTGTCATGCCCCGGCTTGACCGGGGCATCCAGTACGCCGCGGCTTTTCGGCTCAACAACAACTGTCTCTGGAATACTGGGTCGCCCGGTCAAGCCGGGCGACGACAGTGGGGAGTAATTAGCCGAACAGCGTATCCACCAACAGCTTCACGTTCAAAACCACGATGACGCCCGCGACGATCCACGCGGTCGCAGCGACATAGGGTGCAATCGCAAACTGCCCCATCTTGCGGCGATCCGACACGAAGCGCACCAGCGGGATGACGGCGAACGGCAGTTGCATCGACAGCACGACCTGGCTGAACACCAGCAGATCCGCCGTGCCGCGCTCACCATAGATCGCGGTGACGACGATCACCGGGATGATGGCGATGCCGCGCGTGACGAGGCGCCGCGCCCAGCTCGGCAGGCGCAAATCGAGAAAGCCTTCCATCACGATCTGGCCGGCAAGCGTCGCCGTGACCGTCGAGTTGAGGCCTGACGCCAACAGCGCCACCGCGAACAACGTCGAGGCGATGCCGAGGCCGAGCAGCGGCGAGAGCAGCTCAAAGGCCTGGCCGATCTCGGCAACATCCGAGTGACCACTCTTGTGGAAAGTGGCGGCCGCCACGACGAGGATCGCGGCGTTGATGAACAGCGCCAGCATCAGCGCGACGGTCGAATCCGTCGTCGCCCATTTGATCGCCTCGCGACGGCCTTCGTCGTTGCGCTCATACGCACGCGTCTGCACGATCGAGGAATGCAGGTACAGATTATGCGGCATCACGGTTGCACCGATGATGCCGATCGCGATGTAGAGCATCTCGGAATTGGTGAAGATCTCGCTCTTCGGCACAAAGCCGTGCAGCACCTCGGCGACCGGCGGCGCGGCGGCGACGATCTGGACCGCGAAGCAGACCGCGATGACCGCAAGCAGCGCCATCACGAAGGCTTCGAGGAAGCGGAAGCCCCGGTTCATCAGCACGAGCAACAGGAACGCGTCGAGGGCTGCGAGCAGCGCGCCGCCGACCAGGGGAATGCCGAACAGCAGCTTCAGCGCGATCGCGGTGCCGATGACCTCGGCGAGATCGCAGGCGATGATCGCTGCCTCGCAAGCCAGCCAGAGCAGGAAGTTCACGGCCGGCGAATAGGTCGCGCGACAGGCCTGCGCGAGGTCGCGATCCGTGACGATGCCGAGCCGCGCCGCCAGCGACTGCAGCAGGATCGCCATCAGATTGGAAAGCAGGATGACCGAGAGCAGCGTGTAACCGAACCTGGATCCACCGGCGAGGTCGGTCGCCCAGTTGCCGGGGTCCATGTAGCCGACCGAGACCATGTAGCCTGGGCCGACGAAGGCCAGCAGCCGCCGCCACCACGCCCCCGCTGCGGGGATGGCGACCGTGGCGTTCACCTCGGCCAGGCTCTTCGTGGTCGGCGCGTCGGTGCGCCAGCCGGTACCGGCGGCTTGGGTCAGGTCCTGGGTCAAATCAGGCGATCGGGCATCCATGCTGGCAGAATACCGGGTTTGAGCCTTATTGCAACTCATTTGCAACTGCATCTAGCCGTATCAGTTCCATGCAGCCGGCCCATTTTGCCCGATCCTGTCGGGAAGCGGGTGGGTTTGGCCGTCCCCGGCGCGAATACTGGCCCCAATCCGACTTTGCAGGAAATGAGCCATGTCAAATCCGCCCCGCCTCCCCGAAACCTTCAACCGCCTCGCCTGGTCCAACCTCGCGGCGCAGTCGGCCGAACAGATCGCGCTGGCCGCAGCCCCCATCGTCGCCGTGCTGACGCTGGGCGTGGCGGAGGGCCAGACCGGCCTGCTCCAGACCGCTCTCACTCTGCCCTTCGTCCTGTTCGCCATTCCGGCTGGCCTGCTCGCCGACCGCATCTCCCGCCGCTCGCTGATGGCGGGGGCCGAGGCACTGCGTGCGGTGGCGCTCGCGACCATCGTGCTGCTGCTCGTGCTCGGCGCGCTCAATCTGTCGCTGCTGGCGCTGCTCGGCTTTGCCGCCGTCTGCGGCACCGTCGTCTACAGCGTGGCCGCGCCGGCCCTGGTGCCCTCGCTGGTGAGCGCGGAGCTGTTGCCGGCTGCGAATGCCCGCATCGAGCTCGCGCGCACCATTGCCTTCGCAAGCGGGCCTGCGCTCGGCGGTGCGCTGGTCGGCTGGTGGGGCGCAAGCCTCGCCTTTGGCTTTGCCGCGGCGCTCTCGGCCATCGCCGTCGTGCTACTCTCCGGCATCTATGAGCCTGCGCGTGCGCCCGTGCCGCGCCGCCACCCGTTCCAGGATATCCGCGAAGGCGCGGCCTTCGTGTTTCACCATGCGCTGCTGCGGCCGGTGTTCATCACGCAGTTCATCTTCAACACCGGCTGGTTCTTGCAGATCGCGGTGTTCGTGCCGTACGCGGTGCGTCATCTCGGCCTGACCGCTGCCGGTGTCGGCACCGTGCTGACGATGTACGGCGTCGGCATGGTGATCGGTGCGCTGTTCGCCACGCGCGTGATGAAGCGCATCGCGTTCGGCACCGTGGTCGGCCTCGGCCCGGTCACCGGCTTCGTCGCCGCTGTCGTGATGGCGCTGACGGTGCTGGTGCCCTCGCCGTGGCTCGCGGGTCTCAGCTTCTTCCTGCTCGGCGTCGGGCCGATCCTGTGGGTGATCTCGACTACGACCTTGCGCCAGTCGGTGACGCCGCCGCGCCTGTTGGGCCGTGTCTCCGCCATCAACATCATGAGCTACGGCGCCCGCCCGCTCGGCTCGGCGCTGGGCGCCATCGTCGGCGGCCTCTACAGCGCGGAAGCGTGCCTCTATCTCGCGGCCGCCGTGTTCGGCGTGCAAGCGCTGATCATTTGGCTCTCGCCTGCGGTCGCGCTGGATCGGCAGCCGGCCATGGTGGGGGACGAGGTGGCGGCGCGGTGCTAGCCACGTCGTGATCGAAGCGAAATCCAGCAACAATCTCCGCCGTCGTCCCGGCGAAGGCCGGGACCCATAACCACAGGGCGACGTTTGACGAAGGCTGGCAGTTGCAAGGATCCGTTGGGACGAACGCCCTGCGCCACGGATAGATCACGCGGTATGGGTCCCGGCCTTCGCCGGGACGACAGCGAGGCCTAATTCGCCAGATACCGTTCGTAGCTGCCCGTCACCGGTTCGCTCGCGTCGACCTCGGGATCGAGCGTGTAGAGGTCCTGCGCGCGGCCGATGCCGCGCAGGGCATAGCGACCGGTGGAGACGAGATAGCGACGGCCGGCGGCATCCAGGCCCTTGTAAAACTCGGCTGACGCCAGCAGCTCGCGATCGACCGAGCGGCTCATCGAGGCGATCCGGCTGACCTCGTTGACCGTCGGCCCCACCACGGTGAAGTCGAGCCGGTCCTCGCTGCCGATATTGCCGTAGAAGACCTCGCCGACATGCAGGCCGATATAGGCCGACGTGGTCGGACGGCCGTCGGCCTCGCGCCGCACGTTCAGCGCCGCGACGTTCTGGCGAAACAGGTGCTCGGCGCGCAGCGCGGCGCGGCGGGCATGGGCCATGTCCTCGCCGGTGAACATCGCGAGCACACCGTCGCCAATCAGCTTCAGCACGTCACCGCCGGCCTCGTGGATCGCGTCGATCACGGCCTGCGCATAATCGTTGAGGAACGGGATGATCTCGTCGGGGCCGATGCTCTCGCTGATCCCGGTCGAGCCGCGCAAATCCGAATACCAGAGCACGGCGTTGATGCGTTCGGTGACGCCGCGCGAGATCCGTCCGCCCAGCACCTGTTCGGAGGCGCCGCGGCCGAGATAGACGCGCCCGAGCGTCCGGGCAATGTCGACCTGCTGCGCCGATTTGATCGCAAGCCCCAGCACCGGCACGAGATCGCGCAACGCGACGAGCTCCGGCTCGGAGAAGCCTTCATCGCGCCGCGTGGTCCAGCAGGAATAGAGGCAGTCCATCAGCCCAAGCGCGCCGTTCTCGCCGAAGCGATGCACGAAGGCGAGATAGTGCTTATGGCCCTTCTCGGCGAGATCGCCGATCTGCGAGAAATCCATCGAGGGCGCATCGGCCAGATCGATCACCATCTCGTCGTGGCCGTGCTCGAGCATGTGGAAGAACACCGAACGGCGCCAGTTCTTGGCGGCGTCGCCCTCGGCGGTCGAGCCGTATTCGAACACGTCCCTCTCGTTGCTGGCCCTGTCGTTCCAGAGGAAGCCGCGGCCCTCATAGATCGGATGCAGCGTGTCGATGACGACGAGCCCGCGCGAGAGTTCCAGCCCTTCGGCGCGGCAGCGCTCGCAAAAACCGCGCAGCATCTCGTTCTCGGGAAGGCCGGTGAGGCCCTGACCGGTCAGCCAGTTCATCAGCGCAAGGCGGGAGGTGAGTTGCATACGCCATTATGGCGTGCATTCGTGACGAGCGAAAGGCCGCGCACAACCAAGGCCCTCACCCGCCGCGGGTCGAATATGTCGCGGACGCTGTTGACGCGCGCGCGCCTCGGGCCGCAAATGCAACCAATGACACCGTCGACCAGAAACACTGGACTATGAGCCAGCGCCAGCTTCCGATCATCCTGGCGCTCGGCACGACGCAGACCCTGGCCTGGGCCTCCAGCTATTATTTGCCGGCCCTGATCGCCGACCCGCTGGCGCACGACCTCGGCATCTCCACCAACTGGATCTTCGGCGCATTCTCGGCCTCGCTGGTGATCTCGGCGATGCTGGGGCCGCGCATCGGCCGGCAGATCGACCTCGTCGGCGGGCGGCAGGTGCTGTCGGCCTCGAACCTGACGATCGCTGCAGGCCTCGTGCTGCTTGGATTCTCGCAATCGGTCGCGGTGATGGCATTTGCCTGGCTCGTGCTCGGCATCGGCATGGCGATGGGGCTCTACGATGCTGCTTTCGCCGCGCTCGGCCGCATCTACGGCACGGAGGCGCGCGGCTCGATCACCGGCATCACGCTGATGGCGGGCTTTGCCTCGACCGTCGGCTGGCCCCTCACCGCCTGGGGGCTCGCCCATATCGGCTGGCGCGACACCTGTTTCGCCTGGGCTGCCGCCAATATCCTGATCGGCCTGCCGCTCAACTTCTTCATGCTACCGGCGATCAAGGGGGCGAAGCAGGCCGCGGCAACGGCGGAGAAACCGCACGTCCCGCTCGACCGGACCATGATCCTGCTCGCCTTCGTCTTTGCGGCGGTCTGGACCGTCACCGGCGCCATGGCCGTGCATTTCCCGCGCATCCTCGAGGCAACGGGCGCGACCCATGTCGAGGCGATCGCGGCCGGCGCGCTGATCGGCCCGGCGCAGGTGATCGCGCGCATTCTCGAAGCCAGCGTTCTCAGCCGCTTCCATCCGCTGTGGTCGACACGGCTCGCCTGCCTCACCCACCCGATCGGAGCGGCCGTCGTCGCCATCTTCGGCGCGCCCGCCGCGAGCGCCTTTGCGCTGCTGCACGGCTCCGGCAACGGCATTTTGACGATTGCCCGCGGGACGCTGCCGCTCTCGATCTTCGGCCCGAAAGATTTCGGCTATCGCCTCGGCATCATCGGCGCGCCGGCGCGAATGGCGCAGGCGGTGGCGCCGCTGGCCTTCGGCCTGCTGATCGACGTCATGGGCGCCAAGGTGCTGATAGTCTCGTCCGCCCTCAGCCTGTCAGCGCTGGCTGCGCTGTTCCTGATCCGCGCCGAGAAGCGGGCCGATTGACCGTGCCACCGCTTTCGCGCACAAGCGCAGCATGACCGACGACAAAACTCCGCCTCGCACCTTCAAAGGCCTCCTGCGCTGGGCCATGACGCCGCCGCAGGCCTGGGGCGTCTATCTCCTCGCCATCTTGCTGGTGTGGTTGGTCTCGTTCTATGCCGGAACGCTGAAGCCGAAGAAGACGCCGGATACGAGCCCGCCGCCGGTCACCGCGCCGAAAAGCTAGGCCGGCTTCGGCTGGCTGGTTGCGATCCAGATGCCAGCGAACACGGCAACCAGCCCGATCAGCAGATTTGGCGTGATCGGCTCGCCGATCAGCAGTGCCGCCAGCAAGGTCGCCGCGATCGGATTGACCGTCATCGTATTGGCAACGCGGGTTGGCGTCGCGCGCGCCAGCGCCATGACCCAGAGGATGAAGGCGAGCGCGCCGCCGCCGGCGCCGAGATAGATCCCGGCAATCCATTGCGCCGTCGTGAAATGGTCGAGCGCGGCAAAGCTGCCCTTTGCAAGACCCACGAGCACCAGCACCGCAGCGCCCGCGCCCATGCCGACCGTCAGAAACCCGAGCGCGCTGGAGCGCTGCATCAGCGGCCGTGACAGCACGTTGTAGAAGGCCATGCAGAACACCGCGCCGGTCATGATCAGTTCGCCGCGCCAGGAACCGGGCGGGCTTTGTGCCAGCCCCACGGCCAACGCCGCGGCCACACCGAGCACGGCGATGCCGACGCCGACGATCTTGCGCGCCGTCAATCGTTCGACGCCAAGGATCGCTCCGACCACCATGGTGTGGAGCGGCAGCGTCGCCAGCGCGAGACTGGCACGGGCGGCGGTCGTGTAGGACACCGCGATGTTGTAGAGGATGAAGAACAGGCCAAAGAAGCAGATGCCGAGCGCCATCACGGCCAGCCAGTCCGCCCGCTGCGGCCAGCGGACGCGCAGCAGCAGCGCACACGGCAGCAGACACATGAAACCGATCCCCCAGCGCAGGATCGCCAGCAGGACCGGATCGGCGCCGACGACGAGGTAACGGGTGATCGCGGCAGCAGTGCCGCCGATGCTGCTCGACGCCAGAGCGATCGCGACCCCGAGCCATTCCCCCACAGCGGCCTCCTGATCGGGAGCTTCCGGAGGCGCCTAGCACAGCCCTGCTGCCATCATGGTGGCAACAGGGCGCCGGCGAAGCTAATCATAAAACTCCGGCGACATCTTCTGGCTGTCGCGCTGGGCCTTGTCGTGATTGATCCAGAGCTGCGCCTTCTCCTTGTCGAGCGTTTCGGCGATCTTCTGCATCGAGGCGACCGACTGGTCCTTGCTGACGTTGTTGACGGGAACGCGCCGGTTCTCCCAATTGCTCTTGAAGTGGGCGGCGTCACCGGAAAGCACGACCGCTCCGGTCCTCGGCAATTTCACCAGCAACGACTGGTGCCCCGGCGTGTGACCGGGCGTCGAGAGGACGGTGATGCTGCCATCACCGAACACGTCCTTGTCGCCCCTGAGCAGCTCGACCGGATGCGACGGCTTGAAGCGCGGCTCGTTGTTCGCGCCGGGCCAGTCATATTCGGCCTTCTGCACGTAGAGGGTTGCCTGCGGAAACATCTCGACATTGCCGATGTGATCGGGATGCGTATGCGAGACGCCCATGGCCTTGATGTCGGCGGGCTTGACACCGATCTGCTCGAGTTGGGCGGCGAGCGTCTTCGGCCGCTTCCAGGTCACGGCCTTCGGATCGGCCGGCGCAAGCCCGTTCGGCATCGCCGCGACCGCGTCGGGGATGCCGGTATCCCACAGGAACCAGCCCTGGCTGTGCTTGATGAGATAGCAGGTGTCGACGAAATCCATCGACTGGCCTTCGTTCACCCCCGGCGACCAGCGCCCGATGTCGCCGGCAACCCCCTCCCCGCAATTCATGATGTAGAGTTTCTCGACGCCCGGCTTTTGCGCGAACGCAGCCTGGGCGGACAGCGCGAATGCCGCGACGGCGAGAGCGAGCGTGATCTTGCGTGTCATCCTTGGTCCTTCCCTGCAGCGCCGACTTGCTGCGACCGAGGATCAACCCCGCTTGCGCCGCAGAATTCCGCTTCCACTGAGGACTATAGGCGGCCACAGCATATCTTTCTAACGTTCAATGCGGATGAAACCAGCGATTGACAGTATCGCGGAGTTTCGTTGTAATCAGCGCCATGGGGATTTGAGCGATCTCCCCACGAGGCGACATGCCCAAGTATCGCGTCCCGTTTGCTTTATGCGAGGACGCATCATGTCAACGTTCACGACCATATCATCCGACAAATTGGCGCGCCTGATCGGCACGGCCAATGCCCCTGCTCTGATTGATGTCCGGACGGAGGAGGATTTTGCCGCCGACCGGCGACTGATCCCCGGCTCTGTCAGGTTCAGCCACGAGACCGTTGCGGAATGGGGCGGCGCATTTGCCGGCCGTTCCGCCATCGTCTCCTGTCTGCGCGGCGGCAAGCTCGCACAGGGCACCGCGGCGTGGCTCCGCCAGCTCGGCGTGGAGGCCGAGACTCTCGACGGCGGCTTTGAGGGTTGGAAGGAAGCGAAGCTGCCGTTGCTCGACACCCGCAAGCTACCGCCGCGCGACAGCAAGGGACGCACCGTCTGGGTCACGCGGGCGCGGCCCAAGGTCGACCGCATCGCCTGCCCCTGGCTGATCCGTCGCTTCGTCGATCCCAACGCGGTGTTTCTGTATGTGGCGCCGTCCGAAGTGGTCGCCGTCGGCGAGCGGTTCAATGCCGCGCCCTTCGACATCGAGAACGTGTTCTGGAGCCATCGGGGCGAGCTCTGCACCTTCGACGTCATGATCGAGGAGTTCGGCGTTGCGACGCCGGCGTTGCTGCGGCTGGCCACGCTGGTGCGCGGCGCCGACACCGCGCGGCCGGATCTCGCACCGGAAGCGCCCGGCCTGCTCGCCGCGTCTCTCGGGCTGTCGCGAATGTACGATGACGACCTCGAACAGCTCGAGGCCGGCATGCTGCTCTACGATTCCTTCTACCGCTGGTGCCGCGACGCCACGGGCGAGACCCACAATTGGCCGACCAACAAGGTGAAGGCGTAATGGATATCCGTAACGCCCAGGCAGGAGCTGATGCCGGTCACGGCATCAGCTTCGGCGAAGCCTTTCGCGTCTGGCTCCGGGTCGCCTGCCTCAGCTTCGGCGGGCCCGCGGGCCAGATCGCGGTGATGCACCGCATCCTGGTCGAGGAGAAGAACTGGATCTCCGAGGGACGCTTCCTGCATGCGCTGAATTACTGCATGCTGCTGCCGGGACCGGAGGCGCAGCAGCTCGCGACCTATGTCGGCTGGCTGATGCATCGCACCGCCGGCGGGCTGATGGCGGGCGGGCTGTTCATCCTGCCCGGCATCATCGCCATCATGGGGCTGAGCTACATCTATGCAGCCTATGGCAATGTCAGTTTCGTCGAGGCGCTGTTCTTCGGGCTGAAGGCCGCGGTGCTCGCCATCGTCATCGAGGCCGTTGTCCGCGTCGGCAAACGGGCGCTGAAGAACCGCATCATGATCGCGCTGGCCGCAATCGCCTTTGTCGCGATCTTCTTCTTCGCGGTCCCCTTCCCGATCATCATCATTGCCGCCGGCGTGATCGGCTATGCCGGCGCCCGCGCCGGCCGGCCGGAATTTTCGCCTCCCGGTCACGGCCATGGCGGCAGCGGTGCCGTGATCGACAGCATGCTCGGCGAAGCCGTGCCCGAGCATGTCCGCCCCAACACGGCGCGCGCGATCCGCACCGCTGCGTTGTGGCTTTCGCTTTGGCTCGTGCCGGTGATCGCGCTGCTTTCGGTTCTGGGCCAAGCCAGCGTGTTTAGCCAGATCGCGCTGTTCTTCACCAAGATGGCGCTCGTCACCTTTGGTGGCGCCTACGCGGTGCTGGCCTATGTCGCCCAGCAGGCGGTCGAGCATTATCACTGGCTGAAGCCGCACGAGATGCTCGACGGGCTCGGCATGGCCGAGACCACGCCGGGCCCTCTCATCATGGTGCTCCAGTTCGTTGGCTTCATGGCTGCCTATCGCGACCCGAGCGGCCTGTCGCCGATGCTGGCGGCCATGCTCGGCGGCCTGCTTGCGACCTGGGTCACCTTCACGCCCTGCTTCCTCTGGATCTTCGTCGGTGGCCCCTATATCGAGCGGCTGCGCGGCAACACGGGGTTGGCCGGGGCCCTCAGCGCGATCACCGCCGCCGTCGTCGGCGTGATCCTCAACCTCTCGATCTGGTTCGCACTCCACACGCTGTTTCGCGAGACCGTGCCGGTGCATGCCTTCCCGCTGGATTTCGATAGGCCCGTCCTGACGAGCGTCGATATTCCCGCGCTCGTGCTGTCGATTGCGGCTGCGACCGCGATCTTCCGGTTCAAGCTGGGGATGTTGACGGTGCTCGCCGGCAGCTGCGCCGCCGGCGTGGCGTTGCGGCTGGTGGGGGTGATCTAGGACGTCGAGGCTAGAGGCCGTGTTGCAACGCCTGTCGAGCAGGACAGTCGCGGAACTCCGTGAGCATTGACTTGGATCAGTACTGCCGACGGTCGGAGTGCCACCGGTGTGTTGGGCCAACCTGGAGGAAGCCACAATGCGCAAATTGGCTTTGACGATTTTGACAGTGGGTATCGCCCTGACAGCGGGGCACGCCCGGGCTCAAAGATATGATCCCGCTTTTCCCGTCTGCCTGAACGTCGTCTCTTTCGGAACCAGCCCGTACTACAGATGCAGCTATACGACGATGGACCAATGCAGAGCGTCGGCTAACGGTCAGATGTGCGTCCTCAACCCGTATTACGTTGGTACGAAGGCCAGAGGGAGCAATCGGCGCAATTCCCGCCAAACATACGCGCCGCCCAGGCCGCCGATCCACTCCCGGGCTGCGCCGTACAATCAATACAATGAACCCTATTATGGAGCTTCCCAAGGTTACGCACCGGGCGAGAAAGAGCGATTTCTCCAAAGCGTGAGACAATACATGTGAAGATGACGGGCCGACCGTGTTCGCGCGCGCATGTCATCTGGGCTGGAGGGCACTGTCTCGAAACGTCCGTCATTCCGAGCGGGTATGCCCCCCGCAGAGCTACCGCATCATCATCCGAGCGATCGCCTCGCCAATCACCACCGTCGTGAAGTGGGTGTTAGCACGGCAGTCGGACGGCATGATCGAGGCATCGGCGACGCGCAGGCCCGAGATGCCCTTCACGATGCCATCAGGATTGACCACACCATCGGCATCGTTGACGCCGGTCATGCGGCAACTGCCGGCGGCGTGCTGGATGTCGCCGGTTTCGCGGCGCAACAGCGCGTCGAGCTCATGATCCGGCAGCGCCGCCGCCTGCGGCAGCGTCAGGTCGGTGTCGGCCAGCCTGATCCAGTCGGCGATACCGGCAAGCGCGGGCTGGGAGGTGATCACGGCCAGCCGTTTCACCGCATCCATCATGCGCTGCATGTCGCGGGGATCGGCAAGCATGTTCTCCTCGACGATGGGATCGACGGACGGATCGGTGGAGGCGAGCTTGAGCGTGCCGCGCGAATAGGCGTTGAACAGCCCGGCCCCGATCGCGCCGGGCACGCCGATGCCGCGATGGTTGAACGCGATCAGGATCATGTCGCGCTTGCCGCCATCGGCGAGACCGGACGAATAGGTCACGCAGCAATTGGTGTGGCGGGTGTCGGGATCGGCGGGCCGCAGGTTTTGCTGCAGCTGGATCGTCGCGCGGAACAGCGGATGATCGAAGAAGTGGCGGCCCACCGGCAGGTCGCGTGCGACCGCGATCCCCATCGCCTTCAGCTCGTCGGCCGGCCCAATGCCCGAGCGCAGCAGGATCGCCGGGCTGTGGATGGCGCCGGCGCAAAGCACGATCTGGCGCGCGCTGATGTCGCTGGTGCCCTGCCCCTCGGTGTGAACGCGCAGACCCGTCGCACGGCCGTCGCTGATCAGAACGCGATCGACCAGCGTCTTGCCCCGGATCTCCAGATTGGCGCGGCCGCGCGCAGGCTCCAGATAGCCCTCATTGGTGGTGATGCGGCGACTGTCGCGGCTGTTGATGGGATAGCAGGCGACGCCCTCGCCATCAGGGCCGTTGAGGTCGGCGCACCAGGGATAGCCGCTTGCCAGCGCCGCATCGCGCAGGCCGCGATCGATCGGGCCCCATTTCTCCGGCGGCGCACGATAGACCGGCAACGGTCCGCCGCGGCCGTGACCTGCGGCATCGCCAAATTCGAGATCGTCCTCGATCACCGAGAACAGCGGCATCACCTCCCTGGCCGACCAGCCGTTGCAGCCATTGGCGGCCCATTCGTCGAATGCATCCGCGACGCCGCGAATGGCGATCTGGCCATTCATCATCGACGAGCCGCCGAGCCCCTTGCCGCGCCAGTAGAAGCGCGGC
This sequence comes from Bradyrhizobium sp. CCGUVB4N, assembly GCF_024199945.1. GTDB lineage: Bacteria > Pseudomonadota > Alphaproteobacteria > Rhizobiales > Xanthobacteraceae > Bradyrhizobium. The sequence continues at coordinate 5,512,779 of NZ_JANADP010000001.1, forward strand.
TCCTGCCCCGCCACACGGCGCGTCAGGAGATCAGGCCACTGCCATTTCTCCTGATACTCGCGCTTGTGAATGATCGGGATCGGGTTCGGCGTCCTCACCTCCCAGGGCGCTTCATCAGCACGCCAGTCGAGGCCCGCCTCTAACAGCAGCACGCGACGTGCGGGATCCTCGGAGAGCCTCGCGGCCACGGCGGCGCCAGCCGAACCGCCGCCGACAACAATGACATCGTACATCGCGTTACTTCTCAACGTTCCAGAACACCGGGATGGCGGACGGTATCAGACCGCGCAGAGTGGCGCGATAGGCGGCGGGCTGCGCGAACTGGCCCCACGGAATCGCGGGCGCCTGATCGTACATGACGCTCTGGATCTCGCCGGCAACTGCCTTGCGATCCGCTTCGGCAGGCGCTCTCGCAAAGGCTTCCATCAGCGGCGTGATGCGCGGATCGCACTGCCAGCCGGTGAAGTCGGCGCAGTTGAAGGCAACCATGACGTTGGTCAGCGGCGAGCCGAGGTCGAAACCGCCGGCGTGAACGCCGTAGACGCTCCAGCCTTCCTTCTTGGCACGGCGCGCCAGCACGCTCGCCCAGTCCATCACCTGGAGATCGACGTTGAAGCCCGCCGCCTTCAGCCGCTCGGCCAACACCTGCGCCGACACGCGCGGGGCCTCGAGATCGTTGGCCTCCATCACGACCACCGGCTCGCCGGCATATTTCGTCGCCTTCAGCGCCACCTTCGCCGCTTCGATCGAGGGATTTGCCGCAGCCTCAATGCCGGCCTTGCTCTCATAGGCGGTGCCGCAAGTGAAGAACGTCGCACAAGGCGTGGCGTATTTGGCATCGAGCCCGAGCGCGTCGAGCACCTCGCGCTGATCGACCAGCTTCCACAGCACGCGCCGGATCGCGGGATCGTCGAATGGCTTTGATGCGGCATTGAGGCGATAGGCGCCCGCGAACATGTTGCCGCCAGTGAAATTGACGACCTTCACGCGTGAGTTCTTCTCGAGCTGAGGGAGCAGATCGAACGGCGCATATTGCATGAAGTCGATTTCGCCGGCCTGCAGCGCGGACGCCGCGGTCGAGCCGTCCGGAATGACGCGGATCTCGAGCGTATCGATGTTGACGCGCTTGCCGCCGGCAAGGAAATCGGCGGGCTCGGAACGCGGCACATAGTCGGCGAATTTCTTCAGGATCATGCGGTCGCCGGTCCGGTGATCGGCCTTGCTGTAGACAAACGGGCCGGAGCCGATGATCTCGGTGATGCGCTGATCGCCGGGCGTTTTCGCGATGCGCTCGGGCATCATGAAGGCGACGGGGCTGACGGGATTGCCGAGTGCGTCGATGATGAGCCCGGATGGCTCCTTCAGCGTCAGCACGAAGGTTTTTGCATCCGTCGGCTCCAGCGAAGCCGAGATCGCAAAAATGCGGCGGCCGAGCGCGCTGCGGGTGCCCCAGCGGCGCAGCGACGCGACGCAATCGGCCGCGGTGACTGGTTGGCCGTCATGCCATTTCAGGCCGTCACGCAGCGTGAATGTATAAGTCAAGCCGTCCGCGGAGACCTTCCAGTCCTGCACCATCTGCGGCTTGACGTCGCCCTTGGAGTCCTTCGCGAACAGCGTGTCGAACACCATGTAGCCGAAGGTGCGCGAAATATAGGCCGTGGAGAAATGCGGATCGAGCGTGACGATCTCCGCTTCAAGCACCGCGACGAGATTTCCTGCGGCGTGCACGGGCGCCGCAACGAGTGCCATGCCGAACAGCGCCGGAATGAAGGACTTCAGTTTGAACATTGGTTTCTTTTTGCCTTTTGACTGACACGTTTGCAGTCACCAGGAAAAAGCAATGTTCGTGCCCACACGTATGCGCTCGTGGCTATCTGCCACGCGTTTGCGGAGATGCGCACTTTGAGTTGGAGCGCGACGCTCTCGCATCCCGTCATTGCGAGCGCAGCGAAGCAATCCAGTCTGCCGCCGCGGAAAGATTCTGGATTGCTTCGCTGCGCTCGCAACGACGATGTGGAGGTAGCGCACCGCTCCACATTGTCATCTGCGGCGAGCGCCTACCCCTACTCGATCACCTTGCCGAACTTGTTCGACTTCGGGAAACCCTTCGGCGGCAGGCGGCCGGCGTCGGCGCGGGTGCCTTGCCACTCGGCAAGCTCCTTCATGGTCGCGGAGAATTCGCGACCGGCGGAGTCCTTCCAGGTGAGGCCAGCCTTGGCCTCGAAGACGGCTACGTCCGACAGACCGCCGTCCTTGTACTTCTGCAGGCGCACGCCGCGGCCGCGCGCCATCTCCGGCACCTGGTCGAGCGGGAAGATCAGCATCTTGCGATTGTCGCCAATGACAGCAACGGTGTCGCCGAGCACCTCGGTCACCGTGCGCGCCTCGTTCGGCATGTCGACGTTGAGGATCTGCTTGCCCTTCTTGGTGGTGCCGACGCAGTCGTCCTCGTTGACGACAAAGCCCTGGCCTTCACTGCTTGCGACCAGGAATTTGCGACCACCCTTGTTGACGAACAGAGCAACGGGCGCCGCTTCCTGTTCGAGTTCGATGAACAGGCGGATCGGCTCACCATGACCGCGACCGCCCGGGAGCTTCGCGACATCGAGCGAGTAAAACTTGCCGTTGGTGGCGAACAACAAGAGCTTCGAGGTCGTCTCCGCGAAGAACGCGAAGCCGAGCTTGTCGTCCTGCTTGAAGGCCAGCCCCGAGAGATCCTCGACATGGCCCTTCATGGTGCGGATCCAGCCCTTGTCGGAGACGACCACCGTCACCGGCTCGCGCTCGACGAGGGCCTCCTCCATCGCGGCGAGATCGTGCTCGGGCGCATCGGCGAAGGTGGTGCGGCGCTTGCCGAGCGGCGTCTTCGGTCCGAACATGTCGCGGACCTTGCCGACCTGCTCGCCGACCTTCTTCCACTGCTCGGGTTCCGAGGCGAGCACCGCGTTGATGCCCTTGAGCTCGGCGCGGAGGTTCTTGTCCTCGGTGCGGATCTCCATCTCTTCGAGCTTGCGCAAGGAGCGCAGGCGCATGTTGAGGATGGCTTCGGCCTGCACCTCGGTGAGCTTGAACGCCTTCATCAAGGCCGGCTTTGGCTCATCCTCGGTCCGGATGATCCTGATCACCTCGTCGAGATTCAGGTAGGCGACCAGCAGGCCGCCGAGGACTTCCAGCCGGTGCTCGATCTGCGCTTTGCGGAAGTTGGTCCGCCGGATCAAGACATCGCGCAGATGGTCGAGCCACTCGCGCAGGCACTCCGCGAGCCCCACCACCTTGGGGATGCGGCCCTTGATCAAAACGTTGAGGTTCAGCGGAATCTTGTTTTCGAGCTCGGTGAGCCGGAACAGCGATTCCATCATCAGGGCCGGGTCGACGTTCTTCGACTTCGGCTCGATCACGATACGGACGTCTTCGGCCGACTCGTCCCTGATGTCGCCGACCAGCGGCAGCTTCTTCTGGTCCAGCAGCTCGGCGACCTTCTCGATCAGCCGCGACTTCTGCACCAGGAAGGGAATCTCGGTGACGACGACGACCCAGGTGCCGCGCGCGCCCTCTTCGTGCGACCACCTGGCGCGGACTCGGAACGAGCCACGGCCGGTCGTGTAGGCTTCAGCGATGGCCTGCTTGGAATCGACGCAGATGCCGCCGGTCGGGAAATCGGGTCCCTTGACCCACTTCATCAGCGCCTTGGACTTCGCGTCGGGCTTCTCGATCAGATGCAGCGCGGCGTCACAGAGTTCGGCGGCGTTGTGCGGCGGGATCGAGGTCGCCATACCGACCGCGATGCCCTGCGCACCGTTGGCGAGCAGGTTCGGGAAGCCGCCGGGCAGCACGACCGGCTCTTTCGACTGGCCGTCGTAATTGGCGCGGAACTCGACGCCGTCCTCGTCGATGCCCTCGAGCAGAAGCCGCGCGACATCGGTCATGCGCGCTTCGGTGTAGCGGTAGGCGGCCGGATTATCGCCGTCGATATTGCCGAAATTGCCCTGGCCGTCGACCAGCGGATAGCGCGAGGAGAAATCCTGCGCGAGACGCACCATGGCGTCGTAGATCGCCTGATCGCCATGCGGATGGAACGAGCCCATCACGTCGCCGACGATCTTGGCGGACTTCTTGAAGGCCGTGCCGGGATCGAGTCTGAGCAGGCGCATGCCGTAGAGGATGCGCCGGTGGACCGGCTTCAGGCCGTCGCGCGCGTCGGGCAGCGCGCGATGCATGATGGTGGAGAGCGCATACGCGAGATAGCGCTCTTCCAGCGCGTCACGCAGCGGCACCTCATGAATTTCAGCCGGTTCTTCCGGAGGAACGATTCGTTTTCCCATGCCGCCCGGTTAAACCGTGGAAGCGAATCGGGCAAGGATGGATTGTTCCCTGAGGGCTGCTACTGCCCTCCCCACCCGGCGGTTATGGTTGGCTGGACCTTGGTCGGGGCCGTCGCCGGCATATTGGCGACACAGCGGCGGGCGGCCTCGATTTCGGCTTCGGTGGCGCCGTGGGATCGCGCCCATGTCTCTGCGGCCGCAGCGGAATATTTCGCCACATAGTACCGGACGACCGTGCAGGAGGCCCGGCGAAACACGCCAGGTTGCGGCTCGCCGGCCGTTGCGTCAGGCACAAAAGCAAGCAGCGCCGCGGTCAGCGCAAAACCCCTGATCAACATTTGGGCTGTCCCCGTTGTGGAACCAGCCCGGCCAACGCAGCCAGCCGGACTTGGTTCCCGGGGGAACTTCATATTTTTCTGGCGATGCTGCGGCGCGATCAGCTCATGATGCTGGTCTTGTTGCCTTTTTTGGGTGCAGAAATCTTTAGGGTGCAGGAAGCGCCGCCCTGGCCTGCTGCCGCGTCAGGGCATTGATGAACCCGGCGCGCGCATCGGAATGGACCTGCCCCCGCGGCTCCAGAACATGGCGCAGCAGGAACAGGCCGGTCAGCCGAAAGCCGTCCTGGAGATCCTCGTCGGTGAGGTCGCTCGCGGCTTCGCCATGGCGCAGGAATGGCGGCAGCCGCAACAGCCGATCGCGCCACGGCTCGCCCGCGCCGCGCGACACCGCGCCGCCGGATTTGGGCGATACGTAGATCAGATCCGTCGTCTCCCCCGTCACCGCGCAGTTTTCGAGCGCCAGCCCGAAGCCGAGCTCGGAGAGCATCGCCAGCTCGAAATGAATGAGGTGCACGGCAGCGCTGCCGATGTCGTCGAAATCGTCGAGCGAATGTTCGAGCAGCGAGAAGATCTCCTCGTGCGGATCCCGTTCGGGCAGAAGCCGTGCAATCGAGGCCAGATGGGTGACGCCATAGACGCCATGGGACGAGCCCAGTAGCGTCGCCGCCCGCAGCTTCAATCCCTCGATCGCGTAGGTGCCGAGATGCTCGTCGAGCCGCGCCCGCCACACCGCGCTGACGCTGTTGCCGGGCTGAAGCAGCGGCCGCAGCCGCGAGCTGGCACCGCCGCGCACGAGACCGAGATGCCGGCCGTGCTGGCGCGTCAGCAGTTCGACGATGGCGCTACTCTCGCCATGCCGCCGTACGCCCAGCACGATGCCTTCGTCGGTCCATTCCATGGGAGGAAGTCTAGCGGATTTCGAGGTGCCGTAGGGTGGGCAAAGCGAAGCGTGCCCACGATTTTGATCGTCACGCGTTGAACCAGCCCTGCGCGTCGCCGGTGAACGAGAAGTACAGCCCGAACATCGTCAACACGCAGGAGACGATCTCGATGACACTGTCGAGCTCGAGGCCCTTTTCGCCGATGATCTGACCGAGCGAGATCACGGACAGAACCAGCGCAGCCGCCAGCACCCAGCGCGGCCAGTTCTTGCGCCAATGGGCGGCCAGCCAGACGAAATAGACCAGCAGCAGGATCATCCCGCCGGCGAGCAGCGTTGCCGTCATGATCATCTGGTCGGTCATCTCGATGGTGGGCGTGCGGTCCTGCACCGCCACCGACACTGCATCCAGCATCAGCGATGCATAGAGCAACGCTTCGAAGCGCCGGACGTTCGTAGGCACGCTCATCAAATACCGATCTTTTCTTGCTTATTCCTTGGGAAATTCCAGGCCCATCTCGCGGTAACGATCGGGATCGTCACCCCAGTTCTCGCGCACCTTCACGAACAGGAACAGGTGCACCGGCACGCCGAGGATCTCGGCGAGCTCCTTGCGCGAGTCTGCGCCGATCGACTTGATGCTGGCGCCACCCTTGCCGAGCACGATCTTGCGCTGGCTTTCGCGCTCCACGAAGATCGTCTGCTCGATGCGCACCGACTTGTCCTTGCGCTCCTCCCACTTGTCGGTCTCGACCGTGGACTGGTAGGGCAATTCCTGGTGCAGCTTGCGATAGATCTTTTCGCGGGTGATCTCGGCCGCCAGATGTCGCATCGGCGCATCCGACATCTGGTCCTCGGGATAGAGGAACGGACCCGGCGCCACCATCTCGGCAAGCGTGCTGCGAATGTCGTCGACACCATCGCCCGAGATCGCCGAGACCATGAAGGTCTTGGTGAAGGGCATGCGCTCGTTGGCGGCCTGCGCCAGCGCCAGCAGCTTCTCGCGCTGGACCAGGTCGACCTTGTTGATCACCAGAATCTTGTCGTGATTGACGCTCGCGACCTTGGTGAGGATCGCCTCCGCCTCCTCGTCGATACCGCTTTTGGCATCGAGCAGCACGCAGACGAGGTCGGCGTCATGCGCCCCGCTCCAGGCGGTCGAGACCATGGCGCGGTCGAGCCTGCGCTTGGGCAGGAAGATGCCGGGCGTGTCGACCAGGATGATCTGCGCGTTGTTCTCGATCACGATGCCGCGGATCAGCGCGCGCGTGGTCTGCACCTTGCGCGATACGATCGTGACCTTGGCCCCGACCAGCGCATTGACCAGCGTGGATTTGCCGACGTTGGGCGCGCCGATCAGCGCGACAAAACCGCAGCGCGTCGTGGCAGGCGTCTCGCCGCTTGTTTCAGCCGTCATTGCCGCCGCCAACACCTTCACGTTCAATCATCACCGAAGCAGCCACCTTCTCCGCCGCGCGTTTGCTGCCGCCGATGCCTTCGGCCGGCGCGAGCCCTGGCAGGTCGACGGCTACGCGGAACTGCGGATCGTGGTGCGGGCCGGTGCGCTCGACCTCGCGATAGACAGGCGTCGGCAGCCCCTTCCCCTGCGCCCATTCCTGCAACACGGTCTTGGGATCGCGCAGCGGCCGCCGCGGCTTGTGCATGCGCTCGGTCCAGTTGCGTTTGACGAACTCGTCCGCCGCAGCATGGCCGCCGTCGAGGAAGATCGCTCCGATCACGGCTTCGCAGATGTCACCGAGGATGGACTTGCGCAGGCGCGCATCGGCGCTGGAGCCGACCGAACCGAGCTTGATGTCGTCGAGCAGACCGAGCGACTTGGCGACGTCGGCGCAGCTTTCCTTGCGCACGAGCTCGGCAAGCCGCTTGGACAACTCGCCCTCATCGGCATTCGGGAAGGCATGATAGAGCATGTCGGAGACGACGAGCCCCAGCACGTGGTCGCCGAGGAACTCCAGCCGCTGATAGCTATCGCCGCGCTTGCGTCCGGACTTCAGCGCCGAGACGTGCGTGATCGCCTGCATCAGCAGGTTCGGATCGGCGAAGCTGTGGCCGATGCGCGCCTCGAGCGCCGCGTTCGCGTCGGCTGCCGCCTTGGCCTTGTCCTTGGCCTTGCTGCTTCGCGTCCGCTTCTTCGCAGGCGTCTTGGTTTCAGCAGATTTGGCTTCAGCAGATTTGGTTTCAGCAGTCTTGGTATCAGGAGTCTTGGTCGCAAGCGTCTTTGTTGCAGCTTCGCCCTCAGGAGCGGCTTGCGCCTCGATTGGTTGGGTCGCGATGTCCTTGGCTTCGTCTTTCATCGGACGATTTTGAAGAACCGATTCCAGCGCACCGCCCAGGGCCAGCGCCAGAACATCCAGGCATGCTCGCCTTCGGCGATCGAGAAGAAGATCATCTGGGCGCGGCCGATCAAATTCTCCTGCGGCACGTAGCCGACCTGACCGAGGAAACGGCTATCGGTGGAGTTGTCGCGGTTGTCGCCCATCATGAAGAAATGGCCGGGCGGCACGGTGTAGACGTTGGTGTTGTCCATGTAGCCGTTGTCGGCGCAATCGAGCGTCTCGTAGGAGACACCGTTCGGCAGCGTCTCCTTCCAGCGCTTCACGCGCGAGATGCCGCCGCCTTCGGAGCCGCAGGGATCCTCGCCGACATACTCGCTCATGCGCTGGCGCTCGACCGGGGTGTCGTTGATGTAGAGCAGACCGTCCTTCATCTGGATGTGGTCGCCGGGCAAGCCGATCACGCGCTTGATGTAATCGGTGGTGTCGTCCTTCGGCAGCCGGAACACGACGATGTCGCCGCGGTTCGGATCCGAGCCCCAGATCCGTCCCGAGAACAGCGGCGGCGAGAACGGGATCGAGTAGTGGCTGTAGCCGTAGGAATATTTCGACACGAACAGGTAATCGCCGACCAGCAGCGTGGCCTTCATCGAGCCGGACGGGATGTTGAATGGCTGGAACAGGAACGTGCGGATCACCAGCGCGATCAGGAGAGCATGGATTACGACCCGGATCGTTTCGCCGACGCCGCTTTCAGTTTTCGTTCCCGAAGTCACGCTCATTGCTCTCTCAATTCCGGCCGGCGATCACAGAACGCCCTCCTCCCGCGAACGGCCCACCGGTTCGCGGTCCAAGGAGATTGTCCTGATTCTGATAGTGAGGGCCAATTCCGGCGTAAAGCCGAATTCGCCCAGCCTGATTTGCGTCCGCGGACTTTTAGACGGTTGCCGCAGGCCACGCAATCAAGGATCGCATCAAAAACCCGTAAGACGTTGAATTTTAATGAGAATTATAAAATCGCCACCCCACCCCCGAGGAATCGGTCAGGGCTTGGCCAGTGGCACGGCGGAAATGATCACGAAGGCCTGCGCCAACGGCCAGTCGTCGGTGATCGACAGATCGATCTGGGCCTCGAATCCCTCCGGCGTCAGGGCCTGGAGCCGGGCCAGCGCCCCGCCGGTCAGCCGCATCGACGGCCGGCCCCCGGGCAGGTTGACGACCCCCATGTCGCGCCACCAGACGCCCTGCCTGATGCCGGTGCCGAGCGCCTTGGAGCAGGCTTCCTTGGCGGCAAAACGCTTGGCGTAGGTTGCCACCACCATCTTCTCGTTCTTGGCCCGCCGCTCCGCCTTGGCCCGCTCGGCCGCGGTGAAGATGCGGTCGAGGAAGCGCTCGCCGTGGCGCTCCATCACCTTGCCGACGCGGGTGATGTCGATGAGGTCGGAGCCGATGCCGATGATCATGCCCGGCTCCGTCCGACATCCATCGCGGCGCGCATCTTGCGCACCGTCTCGCCGAGACCAACGAAGAGCGCCTCGCCGATCATGTAGTAGCCGATGTTGAGCTCCATGATTTCAGGCAACGCGGCAATCGTCTCGGCGGTCGCGTAGTCCAACCCGTGGCCGGCATGGACCTCGAGCCCGGCGTCCTTGGCGACCTTCACGCCCGCCACGATCCGCTGCCATTCGGCCTCGGCCTTATCGGCATGGCCGTCGACGACGGCGTCGCACCAGGCACCGGTGTGGATCTCGATCACGGGCGCGCGCAGCCGCGCCGCCATCGCGATTTGCGCGGGGTCCGCAGCGATGAACAGCGAGACGCGGATGCCGGCATCGTTGAGCCGCGCGATATAGGGCGCAAGCGCATTGTGCTGGCCGACAACGTCCAACCCGCCTTCGGTCGTCACCTCCTGGCGCCGCTCCGGCACCAGGCACACCGCATGCGGCTTGGTGGCGAGCGAGATGCGCATCATGTCGTCGGTCGCCGCCATCTCGAAATTCAGCGGCTTGGAGATCTCCGCCTTCAGCCGCGCCATGTCCTCGTCACGGATATGGCGGCGGTCTTCGCGCAGATGCGCGGTGATGCCGTCGGCGCCGGCCTCGATCGCAAGCAGCGCCGCGCGGACCGGATCGGGATGGCGGCCGCCGCGTGCGTTACGGACGGTCGCGACGTGGTCGATATTGACGCCGAGGCGGAGCGGAGGTGCGGGCATTTCAGGACTCACGAGATCGGAGGAACAGGCGACGACAGTGGCCTATCCATTAACACGTTCGACACGGGCGACGACCGCCTTGGCGCGTAGCTGGGCCAGGATCGCGCTCAAATGCTTGAGATCGTAGACTTCGAGATCGATCGTCGTCTCCGTGAAGTCCGGCGAGCGGCGCTGCATGCTGATATTGTCGATGTTGCCGTCGTGCTCGGCGATCACGGTCGCGATCTGCGCCAGCGCGCCGGGCTCGTTGACGTTCTCGACCTTGATGCGCGCCGGGAAGCGTTGCGGGGCGGAATCCTCGATGTCCCAGCGGGCGTCGAGCCAGCGCTCCGGCTCCTCCTCGAAATCCTTCAGCGCCGGCGACTGGATCGGATAGATCGTGATCCCCTCGCCCGGCGTGACGATGCCGACGATGCGATCGCCGGGCACGGCGCCGCCGTTCGGCGCGAACTTCACCGGCAGGTCGGAATTGTTTCCGCCAATGGGGATCGCAACCGGGCTGCGCGACGGCTCCAGCGCCTTCTCCTTGAGCTTTGCGGCGAGCCCCTTCTTGACGCCGTAGCGCGCGACGCGCTCCTCCTTGTAGTCGGGATACATCGCGCGCGCGACGTGGGACGCCTTGATCTCGCCCCGGCCGACCGCCGCCATGACGTCCTCGATCGAGGTGCGCGCCAGCCGCGGCAGCGCGCCCTTGAGCTTGTCGTCGGCATATTCGATCTTGGCGCGCTCGAACAGGCGCTCGACGATGCGCCGGCCGAGGCCGACATATTGATCGCGCACCGCGGTACGGGTGGCACGGCGGATCGCAGCGCGGGCCTTGCCGGTGACCGCGAGCGTCTCCCAGGCCGAGGGCGGCGCTGACTGCGCTTCCGAGGTCAGCACCTCGACCTCATCGCCGTTCTGGAGCTCGGACGACAGCGGCGCGAACTGGCCGTTGATCTTGCAGCCGACCGCGCTGTTGCCGACGTCGGTATGCACGGCATAGGCGAAGTCGATCACATTGGCGTGGCGCGGCAGCGCGATCAGCTTGCCCTTCGGAGTGAAGCAGAACACCTGGTCGTGGAACAGCTCGAGCTTGGTGTGCTCGAGGAATTCCTCGGGGTTGGCGCTCTCCGAGAGGATGCCGATGGTATGGCGCAGCCAGGCGAATGCGGTGGACTCGCGCTTGAGGAACTCGGTCGGCGAGCCCACGCCTTCTTTGTAAAACACGTGCGCGGCGATGCCACGCTCGGCGATCTGGTCCATCGCCTCGGTGCGGATCTGGAGCTCGACGCGCTGGTTGCCGGGGCCGATCACGGTGGTGTGGATCGAGCGGTAGTCGTTCTGCTTCGGCGTCGAGATGTAGTCCTTGAAACGCCCCGGCACGACCGGCCAGGTGGTGTGGACGATGCCGAGCGCGCGATAGCAGGCCTCGATGTCGTTGACGACGACACGGAAGCCGAAAATGTCGGACAGCTGCTCGAAGCCGACCGATTTGCGCTCCATCTTGGTCCAGATCGAAAACGGCTTCTTGCTGCGGCCATAGACCCGCGCACCAAGGCCCTTGTGGCGCAGATTGTTGGAAAGCTGCGCCTCGATCTCGCCGATCAGATTGCGATTGCGTTCGGCGAGCGCGTCGAGCCGCTGCATCACCACCGAATAAGCATCAGGATCGAGGGTGCGGAAGGACAGATCCTCGAGCTCCTCGCGCATCTGCTGCATGCCCATGCGTCCGGCCAACGGCGCATAGATGTCGAGCGTCTCCTCGGCAATACGCCGGCGTGATTCGGTCGGCACGAAGTCGAGCGTGCGCATGTTGTGCAGGCGGTCGGCGAGCTTGACCAGCAGCACGCGAACATCGTCGGCAATGGCCAGCAACAATTTGCGCAGGTTCTCGGCCTGCTTCGCCTCGCGCGACACCAGCTCGAGCCGCTTCAGCTTGGTCAGGCCCTCGACCAGCGCGCCGATCTCGGGGCCGAACAGCTGGTCGATCTCCGCCCGCGTCGCCTCGGTGTCCTCGATCGTGTCGTGCAGCAGCGCGGCGACGATGGTCGCGTCGTCGAGCTTGAGGTCGGTGAGAATCGCCGCCACTTCGAGCGGGTGTGAGAAATACGGATCGCCCGAAGCACGCGTCTGCGAGCCGTGCGCCTTCATGGCGTAGACATAGGCGCGGTTCAGCAGGTCTTCGTTGGTGTTGGGATTGTAGGATCGCACGCGTTCGACGAGGTCATATTGACGCATCATCCGCGCGCGCGGCTTCGCTGGCCGTGCCACCGGCGCAGTCGGGGCCACGGCAACCGATTCGGTTGCGCCCTGCATCTGCGTGGATCTGCGGCGTCGATACACCATACCGTCCTGCCTTCAAACGGACCACGAAACGGCCCGTTGTATACACCCTAAGCTCCGATCGCGGGCGCGGCCGATCAATTCGATGACAGGCGCGCGGCGCAAACCGGCAACGCTATGGTAACCACGAAAACGCCAACAAAAGCAAAGGCCCGAACGCGGGTTCGGGCCTTTGATAAGATCACAAGAAGTCGACGATCGCGAGTAAGACGATTACTCGTCCTCCTCGGGCTGCTCTTCCGGCGGCGCGAGGCCTTCGAGGCCCTTCAGGAGCTCCTCTTCGGTCATGCGCTCAACAGCAACTTCGGTATCGTCGGCATCGACGCTGGCGCCGGCGGAACCGATCAACGGCACCGTATCCGGCTCGGGCTCGTCCACCTCGACGAACTTCTGGAGCGAGTGCACCAGCTCCTCGCGGAGATCCTCCGGCGAGATGGTCTCGTCGGCAATTTCGCGCAAAGATACAACAGGGTTCTTGTCGTTATCGCGGTCAACCGTTAGTTGTGAACCGGACGAAATCATGCGGGCACGGTGGGCGGCCAGCAGGACCAGGTCAAACCGGTTGTCGACCTTGTCGATACAATCTTCTACGGTGACGCGAGCCATAGACTGTCGCTCCGTTGTGGGTGGGACGAAATATGTGGATGATCGGGGCTAGTTATAGGGGCTGGGGCGGTTTCGCAAGGCAAATTTGTGATTTGGCCTCGCCAAACGCCTCTGATACCTCCACATTGGGGCTGGGACGGGTGGTTTCCCGGGTTGCCATTGAGGGCAGCGCCGGGTGTAGGAAAGTCCGCCATAACTATACCTTGATTGCCCCGACTTCTCCGGATTTGCGGTTTCGACGGGTTTCGGCAGCACTTTGAACTGCGCGGTAGGCTGCCGTCGCGCCAACAATAAAACGATCAATCACGAACACACTACGCGAGCAAACTGAATGTCACCTTCCCCTACCAACAAGATCGCGCTCTTCATCGACGGGGCCAATCTTTACGCAACGGCGAAAACTCTAGGCTTCGACATCGATTACAAGCGCCTTCTGAAGGAATTTCAGAGCCGGGGGACGCTGCTGCGGGCGTTCTATTACACCGCGATCATCGAGGATCAGGAATATTCCTCGATCCGTCCCCTGATCGATTGGCTCGACTACAACGGCTACACCGTCGTCACCAAGGCGACCAAGGAATTCATCGACGCCTCCGGCCGCCGCAAGGTCAAGGGCAACATGGACATCGAGCTCGCGGTCGATGCCATGGAGCTCGCCGAGCACATCGACCAGATGGTGCTGTTCTCGGGCGACGGCGACTTCCGCTCGCTGGTCGAGGCCGTGCAGCGCCGCGGCGTGCGGGTGACCGTGGTCTCCACCATCGCCAGCCAGCCGCCGATGATCGCCGACGAGCTGCGCCGCCAGGCCGACGTCTTCACCGATCTCGTCGAGTTGCAGTCCAAGCTTGGCCGCGACCCGTCCGAGCGCCCCGCCCCGCGTGATCGCGGCGAGCGCGAGGCGCGCCACCACGCCCCGCAGTTCCTCCAGCGCGCGACCACGATGGCGCCGAGGGGCGATGACGACTTCGAGGAGTGAGGCGGCCCGGTCCAGCCGCCAGGCCCCCACCCTCGTTCCCGACCGTGACTGCCCGCTCTGTCCGCGCCTGGTCGCCTTTCGCGAGGCGAACCGCGCGCGCGAGCCGCTGTGGCACAACGCGCCGGTGCCGCCGTTCGGCGATATCAAGGCGCGCCTGTTGATCGTCGGCCTTGCGCCGGGAATGCAGGGCGCCAACCGCACCGGCCGCCCGTTCACCGGCGATTATGCGGGCGACCTGCTCTACGCCACGCTGCTCGAATACGGTTTCGCCAAGGGCACCTATCAGGCGCGTCCCGACGACGGGCTGAAGCTTGTCGACTGCCGGATCGCCAATGCCGTGCATTGCGTTCCGCCACAGAACAAGCCGCTGCCGATCGAGATCAACACCTGCCGCCCGTTTCTCGTCGCCAACCTCGAGACGATGCCGAACTTGCGCGCGATCGTGGCGCTCGGACGCATTGCGCACGACACTGTGCTCAAGCCGCTGAAGCTGAAGGCCTCGCAAGCGCCCTTCGGCCACGGCGCCGAGCACCAGGCAGGCCGGTTCAAGCTCTACGACAGCTATCACTGCTCCCGCTACAACACGAACACGGGCGTGCTGACGACGGACATGTTCCGCAGCGTGTTCGCGAAGATAAAGGCCGACCTCGACTAGGTCTTTGCCGGAGTCTTTGCGGGATTGGCCTTCAGCCAGTCAAGCACATCGCCGGCGTTCCGATCGGGCGGGAACACCGGATAGAACACATGCGTGATCCTGGCGTCGTCGACGATCAGCGCGAGGCGCTTGATCAGCGTCAGGCCCGCAACCTCCATGGTCGGCAGGTTCAGGGCGCGCGTGAGCGCAAGCTTCTCGTCCGAGAGCACCGGGAACGGCAGATGCAGCCGCGACGCCATCTCGGTCTGATAGGCGTTGCTCTGGGTCGAAAGGCCGTACACCTGGCCGGCGCCCGCGGCTTTCAGATCGGCAAACAGGTCGCGAAACGCACATGTCTGCGGCGTGCAGCCTCGCGCCCCCGGGATCATGTCCCAATCGTCGACCAGCGCGATCTTGCCGGGCTCGCCGGTGCGCGGATAGGCGAACACCACGGTGCGGCCCGGGAGCGCCGACAGATCGACCGAATTGTCATCGGTCGCTCGCAGGCCGATCGCAGGCAGCGTCAGCCCCTTCAGATGCGCGGCACCGCCATCGTCGGCGGGTGCCGGGATCTGGCTCCAGTCGACCTCGAGCAGGTTTTTCTGAGACATCCCGTCCTCTACCCCCTCGCCCGCATCAGCCGGCCCTTCTCCCGGCTCCAGTCGCGCTTCTTCTCGCTCTCGCGCTTGTCGTGCAGCTTCTTGCCCTTTGCTACCGCGAGCTGCAGCTTGGCCCGCCCGCGCTCGTTGAAATAGAGCTTGAGCGGGATCAGCGTCATGCCTTCACGGTCGACCGCGCCCATCAGCTTGTTGATCTGCCGGCGGTGCAGCAGCAGCTTTCGCGGCCGCTTGGGCTCGTGGTTAAAGCGGTTGCCCTGGAGATATTCGGGAATGGTGGCGTTGATCAGCCAGATCTCGCCGTCCTTGGAGTCGGCGTAGGACTCCGCAATCGTGCTCTTGCCGTTGCGGATCGACTTCACCTCGGTTCCGGTCAGCGCAATGCCCGCCTCGACCGTATCCTCGATCGCATAGTTGAAGCGGGCCTTGCGATTTTCCGCCATGACCTTGATAGGACGTTCGTTCTTATCGGCCATGGCACAGAAACCTGATCGAGATACGCAGCGACGCTAACAGATTGGATGAAGCGCGCGCGTCACTTCTTGAGGAGATCGCGGATCTCGGTCAGCAGCGCGACCTCCGCCGACGGCTTCGCCGGCTCCGCGGGCTTGACCTCTTCCTTGCGCTTGAACTGGTTCATGGTGCGGATGACCATGAACAGCACGAAGGCGACGATGGCAAAGTTCACGACCAACGTGAAGAAGCTGCCGTAAGCCAACACGGCCCCCTGCTTCTTGGCATCGGCGAGATTGTGCTCCGTGACCTTGCTCGAGAGTCCGACGAAATAATTGGAGAAATCCAGGCCGCCGGTGATCGCGCCTATGATCGGCATGATGATGTCGTTGACCATCGACGTCACGATGGCGCCGAAGGCGGCGCCGATGATGACCGCAACGGCGAGATCGACGACATTGCCTTTCATTGCGAAATCGCGAAATTCCTTGAGCATGCGCATCCCCTATGTTTCGACGCCTTGCATTGAATTCGCTAGGGCAGCCTCCGATCGCCTCAGTTGATCAGTCCGGCGTGAACCATGGCGCTGCGCACGGCAACGCGCGTCGGTTCGGACACCGGCACCATCGGCAGCCGCAGCGTCTCGTCGAACTTGCCGAGCAGCGACATCGCGTACTTGATCGGCGCCGGATTGCTCTCGATGAAAAGGTTGTTGTGCAGCGGCATCAGCTTGTCGTGGATCGCGAGCGCCGCCTTGGCGTCGCCCTTCTGCCAGGCGGCGTGGAACTCGGCGCACAGACGCGGCGCGACGTTCGAGGTCACCGAGATGCAGCCGTGGCCGCCATGCGCCATGTAGCCGATGATGGTGGCGTCTTCGCCGGAGAGCTGGTTGAAGTCCTCGCCGAGTGCCGCGCGCTGTTGCGACACGCGCACCATGCTGGCGGTGGCGTCCTTGACGCCGGCAATGTTTTTCAACTCCCACAGACGCTTCATGGTGTCGACCGACATGTCGATCACCGAGCGCGGCGGGATGTTGTAGATGATGATCGGAATCCCGATCGCATCGTTGATCGCCTTGAAGTGCTGATACATGCCTTCCTGGGTCGGCTTGTTGTAGTAGGGCGTCACCACCAGCACGGCGTTGGCGCCCGCCTTCTCGGCGTGCTGGGCCAGCTCGACTGCTTCCTTGGTGGAGTTGGAGCCGGCGCCGGCAATCACGGGCACCCGGCCCTTGGCTTCCTCGATGCACCATTCGACGACCTTCTTGTGCTCGTCGTGGGAAAGCGTCGGGCTCTCGCCGGTGGTGCCGACCGGGACCAGGCCATTGGTGCCCTCGGAGATCTGCCAGTTGACCAGGGAGCGGAACGCCGCTTCGTCCAGCGAGCCGTTTTTGAAGGGCGTGACCAAGGCGGTGAACGACCCCCGGAATTTCGTCTTGGCTGCCATGGACTTCCTCCGTACGCGGCGAGATTTTAGAGCAAGCCCCATTCTTATCGGGTCTATCCGGCCGGTAAAAGACCTGCTGCCGACTGACGCACCGTTTAGGCCGCGATTTTGCCGCGGTAGTGGTGCAAACCGGGCGAAGGTAAGCGGCTGTTGGTATTTTGTCCGCATATTCAATCAAATACAGCCAGATCTTGTACAGACAGGTCTTGAGCCAATTGACTGATTCGGGGCGACGAACCTCCGTGACCTCCTTTCCGCGTACCGCATGGCGATCCGCCGGTCTGGCCATAGGCCTGATGGCCGGCCTGTCGATCGGCTGCGTCGCCCTCGCCAAGTCGAATGAGACCGCCGACGACACCGCGAAGGAACCGGCCAAGCAGGCCGCCACGGGAACTGACAAGGGAACTAATAAGGGAACTGACAAGGGAACTGCGAAGCCGCCCGCGAAGGACGCTTCGAAGGGATCGGCCAAGGACACAGCCAAGGGCGCGAGCAAGGGAGCAGCGGCTCCCGCCCCGGCCAAGAATGGCGCGACGGAAGCGGCGAAGAAATCCGCCAAGGATTCCGGGAAGGATGCTGGCAAGACCGCCAGCAAGGATGCCGCGAAGGACAAGCCGAAGCCCGCCGCGGCAGCCACCGCGCCCAAATCACGTCCAGCCGCCAGTGCTCCCGCCTCCCACGCCGCGCCGGCGGTGACGGCCACCGTCAAACCTTCCGCGCCCGCCCCCGCGAGACCGGTCGCAGCGCCGGTGCTGGCACCGGCGACCCGCCAGCACGCCGCCCCGCGCAAGCCGGTGACGCCGGCCGCCGTTGCGGCGACATCGTCGACGTCGCAAGCCGACAAGGACACGCTGGAAAACGTCATTGAGCTCGTGCGCAAGCGCAAGCCGGGCGATGCCAGCAGTTACGCGGATTCGATTTCGGACCCCGTTGCGCGGAAGCTCGCGGAATGGATCATCCTGCGCAGCGAGGACAATGGCGCGAGCGTTGAGCGCTACCGCGCCTTCCTCTCGGCCAATCCGAGCTGGCCGTCGCAGACCTTCCTGCGCCGGCGCCTGGAGGCCGCGATGTGGGACGACAGGCGCGACGATTCGGTCGGCTGGTCGTGGTTCGAGAACGAATCCCCCGTTTCGGCGAAGGGCCGCTTCGTGCTGGCCAAGGCGATGCTGGCACGCGGCGACCGCGCCAATGCCGAGCGCCTCGTGCGCGAAGCCTGGCGCAGCGATCCGATGTCGGAGGATACCGAGAACAACGCGCTCGACCAGTTCGGCGCCCTGCTTACGCCGGGCGACCAGAAGGCGCGGATGGATACGCTGCTCTACGGCAGCGAGACCGAGGCAGCACTGCGCGCCGCGAGGCGCCTTGGCGCCGGCTATGTCGCGCTCGCCAAGGCCCGCATCGCCTCCTTCAAGAAGGCGCCGAACACGCGCGCTCTGCTCGAAGAGGTGCCGCGCGAGCTGCACAGCGATCCCGGCTTCATCTTCAGCAAGATCCAGCTGCTGCGCCGCGAAGAGAAGTTTCCTGAGGCGGCCCAGCTCATGCTGGCGGCGCCGAAGGATCCGAACCGGCTCTACAATCTCGACGAATGGTGGATCGAGCGGCGCCTCCTGGCGCGCAAGATGATCGACACCGAGGACTTCCGCAGCGCCTATCTGATCGCACGCGACGCGGCGCTCCCCTCACGCGACATCTACAAGACCGAGCAGGAATTCACGGCGGGCTGGATCGCACTGCGCTTCCTCAATGATCCCGCGGCAGCCGCCCAGCACTTTGCCCGCATCGGCGTCGGCAGCGTCAACCCGACCACGCTGGCGCGTGCCGGCTACTGGCAGGGCCGCGCCGCGGAAGCCGCAGGCCGCCAGCAGGAGGCGCGCAACGCCTATGCCCGCGCTGCCGAGCAGTCGACGAGCTATTACGGCCAGCTCGCGCGCGCGAAGCTCGGCTTGCCGCAGATCGAGCTGAACAGCCAGCCACGCGGCCGCGGCGCCGAACGGCTGGAGATCGTGCGCGCGGCGCAACTGCTTTACGAACTCGACGAGCGCGAGATGGCGGTGCCGATGCTTGCCGACATGGGCGAGAACGGCGATCCCGAGGCGCTCACCGGCCTCGGCGAGCTCACCCAGCGCTACAGCGACGCGCGTGGCATGCTGCTGGTCGGCAAGGCCGCGCTCAACCGCGGCCTTCCGTTCGACTTCTACGCCTACCCCGTCAACGGCATTCCGCAGTTCACGCAGATCGGTCCCGAGGTCGAGCGCAGCATCGTCTACGCGATCGCGCGGCAGGAAAGCGCGTTCAATCCGGCCGTGGTCTCGCCCGCGCAGGCCTACGGCCTGATGCAGGTGACACCGGACGCCGCGCGTTACGTCTGCAAACGGCACGGCGCGACCTATGACCTGTCGCGGCTGAGGAACGATTCGTCCTACAACGCCACGCTCGGGGCAGCGGAGCTCGGCGGCCTGCTCGAGGATTATCGCGGCTCCTACATCATGACCTTTGCGGCCTACAACGCGGGCCGCGGCAGCGTGAAGAAATGGATCGACCGTTACGGTGACCCGCGCGAATCCAAGATCGACGCGGTCGACTGGGTCGAGCTGATCCCGTTCTCCGAGACGCGCAATTACGTGCAGCGGATCATGGAGAACCTCCAAGTCTACCGCGCTCGCTTCGGCGGTGGCACGCGGCTCCAGATCGAGGCCGATTTGCGCCGCGGCGCCGGCAGCGTGGAATAACCGGCCTTCTCTCTCGCGCGTAAGAGGCTGCTCCCGCGACAACGGACGTGCGCCTCGCTCAGGCCGAAACGATCGTCGCCTTCGCAGCAACGAGCGTGAAGACCCGTGCCGCCGCACTCTTGCCGCGCCTTAGCCTCCAGGCCTGCGAGCTCTCCAGAACGATCTCGAGATTCTCATCCTCGGACCGGCGCCGCCCGCCGGCTCGTGTCCGCCATGTCGAGCCGTTCGACTTGGGCTCTCTTGTTCGGTGTTTGAACCCGCCCGCTTGACTGACGCCGCGAGCCCACAATGGTGCCGGTTGATGGACCACGCTTGAAGGATAGACCTTCAGGCTTCCGAAACTCGCTCGACGACAGTCGAGTGTCGGACCAGGCTCTGCCCCAGGCACGCCACATCGCCCAACAGAAAAAGCCCCCGGCGGTTTCCCGCCGGGGGCTCTCTACCGATCGTTAGATCGATATTAGAAGGTGCGCTGAGCGCGGAGCAGCAGGGTCAGGGAGTTCTGATCCTTCAGCTCGTACGTCGCAGCCGGCTTCGCGAAGGCCGAGATGGCCGGGATCGCGATCGTGCCCGAGTACTTCTGATCCAGGCGCGACCAGCTCAGGTCAGCCGTGAAGGCCAGGTTCTTGACCGGGGTCCACACGGTGTTGACGCCGATAACGCCGAAGTTGAAGTCGGGGTTACAGGTTGCAGTGGCGGCACCGTAAGCGGCAACGAAGTTGGCGCAGATCAGAGCCTTGCCCGTGTCACCGTACTTCAGCTGAGCGTAGCCACCGTAAATGGCGCTCGCCCAGTAGGGGCTCCAGTTGTGGGTGTAGCCACCACGAACGCCCCAGGTCTTGACGGTATCGATACCGGTACCGGCACCGAAGACGCCATCAGCAAGACCCGCGAAACCGAGGCTCTGATAGGCGCCGACGCCCGAGCCGCTGTACATCGAGAACTGCTGCGGGAACAGAACCTGGAAGTTCTGGCGCGTGTCGCCATCGGTGTAGACGGCCTGCAAGTTGATCGAGTCACCCGCACCAGTCGGGATGTTCTTGATCGACAACGAACCCTGGACAGCCCAACCCCACTTGTCGGAGGGATGACCGGTCGGTTCGGTGGTGCCGTAGTAGCCGGGATGCAGGTCATGCGCGGCGACCGAAATCTGGGCAAGACCCCAGGCCTGGTCAACACGAACAGCACCGACGATGTCGGGCGAGCGCGTGCCACCCCAAGCGTTGACGCCGTACTGGCCCTGGACCAGCGCGTTGCCAGCGTTCGTAGCAGCCGAGGTCGTCACGATCGCGCCAGCGCCGCTAACAGCACTGGAGGCCACGAAGCCGTTGACGTTCCACAGGTTGCCCGCACCGTTGGACTGGGTGTCGGGGCTTTCCAACGCCAGCGAACCGGTGATGCCCTGACCGAAGTCCGCGGTGTAGGCGAACTGGTTGATACCGGTCACGTGGTTGGAGCCGCCCGGAATGGTGTCGGGACCGCCAGCCGGATAGCTGTTCCACGGAGCGTCGAAGATCGAGACGGTACGGCCCATGGTGAACCCAGCGAACTGGATGAACGCATGGTAGAGGCCGAGGCCGGGGTTGGTGCCGTTGAACGTCGCCGGGCTGCTGCCGGTGACCTGGCTCGTATCGTAGCTGAAGATCATGTCAGCGTAGGTACGGACAACGCCGTATTCAGTCGCCGTGCGGGTATCGACGTTGAGGTCCATACGAGCGCGGGTGTAGTAGTAGTTCGTCAGACGGTTGTTCGAACCACCGTTCGCGGTCGCCTGGCTGTTGTTGAAGCCGTAGTCGTTGGCGCCACCGGCAACCATGTCAGCACGGACGTAACCACCCAGCTTGATGCAGGTGTCGGTGCCCGGGATGTAGTAGAAACCCGCACCATACAGGGAGCAGATCTTCACGTATTCGACCGCCTTGGCCTTCACGGGGA
This sequence comes from Bradyrhizobium sp. CCGUVB4N, assembly GCF_024199945.1. Taxonomy (GTDB): domain Bacteria; phylum Pseudomonadota; class Alphaproteobacteria; order Rhizobiales; family Xanthobacteraceae; genus Bradyrhizobium. The sequence continues at coordinate 5,534,546 of NZ_JANADP010000001.1, forward strand.
GATCGGCTGCCTGTGCTCCGCCCACGGCGATCAGACCCGCCGCTGAGCCGAGCAAAAGGCTCTTAACCAACTTCATGTTAAACCTCCAAGTTGCTCTTCAGGGAAGGTCACTGACCCGAATGGCCAATTCCCCAACCCCCTTTAAATCCCCGCCTTGGTCACCTTCGCGTCTTCGGACACACCCGCATGAACGCGAGGGACTTAAGCGAAAGACCTAAACGGGACGACCTTGGGATGCCCCCCTCCGTCGCCCGATCACAATTACCGAACGTCCTTGCACACACAACAAGAGAACGCTCCGAAACGGCCCTACGACGTGTGTTTTCCGATGGGTGTTGCACAAATAACACGCAGATGTGATCGGAAGGCGCCCGCAACATATTGTTTTTACTATATTTTTTTGAGCGGTTCCATTTGCCGCCGAAATTCCCGATCCGAGGACGCGCGCGTCGGCTTACACACAGAGGCGGCTCTGACGCGCGCGAATCGTGGAATCGGGACGCAGACTCAGGGGATGTGTAACGCGCCGTAACTCTCGGTGATCCCCGGCAGTTCAGCCCCCTTTATGGTGCTGAAGTCACTTGGCCGATTGAAGAATCGGGCCGGCATCCCCGCTGGCGAAGATCAAAGGTTCGCCGTCGATGCCTTATATAAGTGGCGAACGGCGCGGCGAGCCGGCCACTTGCCTCGCAGAGCCAGCCGCCGCAAGAAACTTCGAGTAAATTCAATCGCTTGATCGCGGAGACACAGCGTCGCCCGCAGATACTCTCTCTGTCACCCCTGCCCAACGCCTTGGTTCTGCCCCCGCTCTTCCGGCGTGAAGTGTCTCGACCGGAAAGCAAACCATCGTTATCGGCGCGCAGCGCTGCGGAAATCGTTGGGAATTCGAGCAAAAACACACGCTTCGAAATTGACCGGCCCAAGCAATTAGATGCATAAGGCTCGCACCGGAGAGGTGGCCGAGTGGCTGAAGGCAACGCTTTGCTAAAGCGTCATACGGTCTCAAGCTGTATCGAGGGTTCGAATCCCTCCCTCTCCGCCACCCAGCAGAATCCAGATCCATTCATCTGAAAGCGATCGTCGCGCGGCTGCGACAGCCTGGCGCAAGGATTCGCACAGCCGAGCCCAGCCCGATTCGCGCGCTCCTTATATATGTGTGCCCGCGCCTAGACGCCGGATCGCCAGATCCGCCAATGCGAGGGTGATATCAGCACCGCCTCGCCGGCCCAGACATTGAACCAGACGCCGGCCCTGCGTCGACACGGAAAGGTCAGCGGAAGAATGCCGGTCTTGTGCGGCCGTCCGAGTTCCAGATCGCAATCGTCGGGCGCGATCTGAATCGGCAGCCATTCGTCGTGCTTCTCGATGTCGCTCATGCCGCGGGTCTAGGCGGCGGCGCGACTCATTGGCTTGATCCAGCGCAATCGCGTCGACCCATGAAAACACGGGCCAGTTGCGCGATTAGATTGGCGCCAGTGCCCGCTCAGTGCGCGGACACCCACGCCCTCGCGTCACGCTGCGCGGCCGAGATCTCGGACTCCGACATCTGGCCGGCCACTTCCTGGCGCAGCGCGACGGCGTCCTTGCGGCCCTTCAGCGCAGCGAGGTTGAACCATTTGTGCGCGGCGACGAGGTCGACCAGGCCCGAGCGGCCGCTCGCCCAATAGATCCCACGCTCGAACAGAACGTCCGACAGCGCGCTTGCATCGATCGGCGTTGCCGCATCGAGATCGAAAGTACCCTGAAACATAACGCATCCCCTTTTTTCTTATGCCGCCTCGTTCCCCCGAGCGCGGCTCCCGTCCAACTCTGATTTGCCTGACCCCTTCTGGGATCGTGCGCTGTTCAACTCTTCCCCAATGCCGTTTGCCGGCTTGTTGGAGGCGATGATGGCGGGCAAATTTGAATGGCAGTTTAAGTATCGCGATGAAGCAGACGTAAACGGAGGCGCCTGCCGCGCGCGCAGGGAATTCAAGAAGTCCCTGATTTGCAGGCACTTCTGCGATTCGTCAGATTTGGTTTACCGTGGGATTTTTGGACATCGATAACCATCGCGCGCAGTGGCGCGTGCCCTGTGGTTACAATTTGTGGGAGCGGCGGCGCTGGCGTGACCGCAGCCGCCTGTCGTTCCCCACGCAGGCGGGGTGATCCAAGCGGACGCCTACAAGGACTATGGGGCGCTGCGCCCAGGTCGGGCAGCTCCATGACGTAAAGGCCGCCATCACCGGCATGACGGCTAACGGCGTGTGGCAGCTCGCCTGGAACACGCCGCCCCGATCCTCGCCGATCTCAAGAATGGCTCGAGATGCAGCAGCGGCCGCTTTCCTCGAAGACCGCGCTCTACAAGGCGATTGGATATGCGGTGACGCAATGGGATTCGCTCATCCTCCACGTCGCCGGCGGGCACGTCAGCATCGACAACAATTTGGCCGAACGGTCCCTGCGCGGGATCGCGCTCACCAGAAAGAATTTCCTGCTCCTGGCTCCGAGGGCGATGGCGATCGGGCGGCCGTCCTGTACACAGTGCTGGAGACGACGAAGCTCAACGGGCTCGCCCCGGAGGTCTATCTGGTCGACGTCATCGACCGCATGGCCAAGGGACATCCGATCAATCGGCCGGCGGAGCTTCTCCCCTGGAACTGGACGCAGCAGGCTGTAAAATTGGCGGCATGATAAACGGGCCGCCTTAGCGCATCGCGTCCAATGGAAGGAGCGGTTCGATCTGCTCGTGAGGGATTTTGGAGCGCCGCGCGGTACAGCGGTTTGCACGAGTTACGAATCCATTCGACCGTACATCGGCCAAATGCGTGAGGCCGGCTACACGTCCTCTTCCTTTGGCCCTGGAAGAGAGGGATATGAGTGCTCTTGCGCTGACTTGATTGAGGTCTTGAGCGAATGGGGTTGGTGCGGGGATGGTCCAGCCCCGACATGGATCGCCCCTGCAGACGCTGAAGGCGAAGCCTAATCTCCGCCACCAAATCAGGTCTGTCCCGCTGACCGTGGACCCTGGCTGACGCTTAGCGTCATTGTCAGATCAGCAATGTAGGAAAAGGGAATGCCGGCAATACCCCGGCCTCAGGGAACGAGGGCGTCGGCGAACACGTCAGGACCAAATTCCAAATAAGCCCGAGGGCCGTCTGTGGAATTGCGGAGCCCTTGTTCAGGGAGCCGCACTGAACGAAGAAAACTTGTTTCTTCTGCCGGACCGGGCTTTGACGAGCGAGCCCGTGAAAGCTGACGATCCGACCGTTGACCTGATGTCTCGCCGACACCCTCTATCGTCGACCAGAACCTCTAGGAGGCGCTGATGACGTGCCGGCTGCGAGAGCCGGCAACTTCAGAAGCGAAGTTACTTCTTCTTCTTCGCGACCTTGCGGGTCTTCTTCGCAGTCTTCTTCACTGCGCTCTTCGCCTTCTTCGCCTTCTTCGCTTTCTTGGCCATGTTGCCCTCCGATGTGTGAGATGGCTTTAATCGCTGCGCGCATTCGGGGATCGAATGTGCACTCACCCCGAATACACCAACACGACGAAAAAAACATCTTCTCACTTAAGGAAGTGTTGACGACGCAGCGCGCGTGCGCCAGCCGCGCTTGATTTGCCGACGCGCAGAGACACGCGTCTGCAGTTGCAAATGCTTCTCGCAACATCGACGTCGGCAACAGCCGCGATTGCAAGAATATCCTATGCAGCAAGTATTATTCTGCGCGCGCACATCACGCGTGATCAACGTGATGACGTACGCTGCAATGCGCGCGAGCGCCTCGCGGAGGCGAGTCGCGGACTCTGAGTCGCGAATTTTGGCAACGAAATTATTTTCATGCTTAACGGCGGAAGCGCTCATCGGAGCGCGTGTAAGTCGCCGCTTTGTGCGAATCGCGCCCCCGCGATTCGCAACTGCATCGTGACCTCAACGGGGTGAAGTTTGCCATCTGCGATGCGTGCGCGCGTCTCGTCTCGACGTCGCGCGAGGTGACGGCGAGCGTCTCGCCGTCTCGTCCGAACGCGTGACGTCAGACGCCGAGCTTGGACTTGAGCAGCTCGTTGACCGCCTGCGGGTTCGCCTTGCCGCCGGATGACTTCATCACCTGGCCGACGAACCAGCCGAGCGACTGCGGCTTGTCCTTCACCTGCGCGGCCTTGTCGGGATTGGCCGCGATGATGTCGTCGACAACCTTTTCGATCGCCGAAAGATCCGTGACCTGCTTCATGCCGCGGCTTTCGACCAGCGCACGGGGATCGCCGCCCTCCTGCCAGACGATCTCGAACAGATCCTTGGCGATCTTGCCGCTGATCGTGCCCTCCCCGATCAGGTCGACGATTGCAGCGAGCTGCTCGGAGGTAACAGGAGAGCCCGTAATATCCCGGCCTTCCTTGTTGAGACGACCGAACAGCTCGTTGATCACCCAGTTCGCCGCCATCTTGCCGTCGCGGGCGCGGTTGGCGAGCCTGTCGAGCACCGTTTCGTAGAACACCGCGCTCTCGCGCTCGGCGACCAGCACGCTCGCGTCATAGGCCGACAGGCCGAAGTCGGCGACGAAGCGCGTCTTCTTCTGATCCGGCAGCTCCGGCAGCTTCGCCTTCAGCTCGTCGACGAAGTCTTGCGAGAACTCCAGCGGCAGCAAATCCGGATCGGGGAAGTAGCGGTAGTCGTGCGCCTCTTCCTTCGAGCGCATCGAGCGCGTCTCGCCCTTGTTGGGGTCGTAGAGCCGCGTCTCCTGGTCGATCTGGCCGCCATCCTCGAGGATCTCGATCTGGCGGCGCGCTTCGTACTCGATCGCCTGGCCGATGAAGGTGATCGAGTTCATGTTCTTGATCTCGCAGCGGGTGCCGAGCGGCGCGCCCGGCTTGCGCACGGAGACGTTGACGTCGGCGCGCAAGGACCCCTTCTCCATGTCGCCGTCGCAGGTGCCGAGATAGCGCAGGATCGAGCGCAGCTTGGTCACGTAGGCCTTGGCCTGCTCGGCGTCGCGGATGTCCGGTTTTGATACGATCTCCATCAGCGCCACACCGGAGCGGTTGAGGTCGACATTCGACATCGTCGGCGACCGGTCGTGCAGCAGCTTGCCGGCATCCTGCTCCAGATGCAGCCGCTCGATGCCGATGGAGACACTGCGCCCACCGTCGAGCTCCACGACCACTTCACCCTCGCCCACCACGGGCGATTTGTACTGGCTGATCTGGTAGCCCTGCGGCAGGTCTGGATAGAAATAGTTTTTCCGGTCGAACACCGAACGCAGGTTGATCCTTGCGTTGAGGCCAAGCCCGGTCCGGACAGCCTGCCTGACGCATTCCTCGTTGATCACGGGCAGCATGCCCGGCATCGCGGCATCGACCAGCGACACGTGGCTGTTCGGCTCTCCGCCGAACGCCGTCGATGCGCCCGAGAACAGCTTCGAGTTCGACGTCACCTGGGCATGGATCTCCATGCCGATGACCATCTCCCAGTCGCCGGTCGAGCCCTTCAGAAGCTTGTGCGTGGCCGTGCTCATGTCTTGCTCCCGAGCAGCGTGGCAGCGATCCGCTCCCACTCCGCTTCCAATGAATCCTTTGCCGCAGGCTGGCCGGCCTGGCGGTACCAATAGCCGGCATTGCCGAGATCGCCTTCGACGCGGTGCAAGTATGCGTGCACCCAGGCGGCGTCGCGGCCATTGTCGTCCTGGACGATCTTGTGCGCCTCGTCCCAATCGCCCTTCGCCGCCCACCAGAGACCGACGAGCGGCGCGCTCAGGCCAGGCGCGGGCGCCGCGCCGTCGAGGCTCGCGATGAAATCAGCGACATTCACCACCACCTCGCGGGCGTGAAGCGGCCGGCGGCCTGCTCGATCACCTCGCCGAGCGAGAACAGCGTCTCCTCGTCGAAGGGTCGGCCGATCAGTTGCAGGCCGAGCGGCAGGCCCTGCGCGTCCTTGCCGGCGGGCACCGCAATGCCCGGCAGGCCCGCCATGTTCACGGTCACCGTGAAGATGTCGTTGAGATACATCTCGACGGGGTCGGCGCCGCCCTTCTCGCCGATGCCGAAGGCCGCCGACGGTGTCGCCGGCGTCAGGATCGCGTTGACGCCCTTGGCGAAGCAATCCTCAAAGTCCTTCTTGATCAGCGTGCGCACCTTCTGGGCGCGCAGATAATAGGCGTCGTAATAGCCGGCGGAGAGCACATAGGTGCCGATCATGACGCGGCGGCGCACCTCCGCGCCAAAACCTTCGGCGCGGGTGTTCTCATATTGCTCGATGATGTTCTTGCCCTGCTCGCGCAGGCCGTAGCGGACGCCGTCATAGCGCGCGAGGTTGGACGAGGCCTCCGCCGGCGCCACGATGTAATAGGCCGGCAGCGCGTACTTGGTGTGCGGCAGCGACACTTCGACGAGCTCGGCGCCGGCCGCCTTCAGCCAGGCCGCGCCCTCGCTCCAGAGTTTCTCGATCTCGGCCGGCATGCCGTCGAGACGATACTCCTTGGGAATGCCGATCTTGAGACCCTTCACGGACCTGCCGATCGCAGCCTCGTAATCCGGCACGGCAACATCGACCGACGTCGTGTCCTTCGGATCGTGCCCGGCCATCGAGCGCAGCAGCATCGCGGCATCGCGCGTGGTGCGTGCGATCGGGCCGGCCTGGTCGAGCGAGGACGCAAAGGCGACGATACCCCAGCGCGAGCAGCGGCCATAGGTCGGCTTGATGCCGACGGTGGCGGTGAACGCGGCCGGCTGGCGGATCGAACCGCCGGTGTCGGTCGCGGTCGCGCCCATGCACAACAGCGCCGCCACGGCCGAGGCCGAGCCGCCGGACGAGCCGCCCGGCACCAGCGTCGTATTGCTGCCATCGCGCCGCCAGGGATTGCCGACGGGGCCGAAACACGAGGTCTCGTTCGCCGAGCCCATCGCGAACTCGTCATTGTTGAGCTTGCCGAGCATCACGGCACCGTCGCGCCAGAGCTGCGAGGTGATGGTGGACTCGTAGGTCGGCACGAAATTGCCGAGGATCTTCGAGCACGCCGTGGTGCGCACGCCCTTGGTCGCGAACAGATCCTTGACGCCGAGCGGGATGCCCGCGAGCGGGCCGCCCTCACCCTTGGCGATCTTCTCGTCCACGGCCTTCGCCATGGCGCGCGCCTGGTCGGGCGTCTCCATCACGAAGGCGTTGAGCACGCGCGCGGCTTCGATCGCGTTGAGATGCGCGTCGGTCAGCTCGAGCGACGTGAAAGTCTTGTCGGCGAGACCCTTGCGGGCCTCGGCGAGCGTCAGCGATGTCAAATCGGTCATTTATTGATCGGGCTGCAGAAGAACGGAGACAGGGTCTTGTCGTTGGCCGGGTCGTCTTTCTTGGCAGCGGCATTCGCGGCGGCCTGAAGCTCGTCGAGCACGGCATTGACGGCGACATTGGGGTCGGCGGCCTTGCCCTGCCGCTCCATCTTGTCGAGGTAGTTCATGTAGGCCTGATAGGCCTTCTCATCGTCGCAAAGCATGCACATCGGACAGCGTCCTGAGACTCTTTAGTTTGACGCGTTTTCTTTACGCGAACCGGTATCCACTTCGCTCGAAAACGCTCTGAAAACTATTCAACAACCTTGGGCACCAGGAAGAAGTGACCTTCGGTCGCAGGCGCGTTGGCAACGATATCGTCGGCGATCTCGCCGTCATTGACCACGTCTTGCCGCTTCTTCATCTGCATCGGGGTCACCGAGGTCATGGGCTCCACGCCCTCGACATTGACCTCCGAGAGCTGCTCGACAAACGCGAGCATGGCGTTGAGCTCGCCCTGCAGATGCGGAACTTCGTCCTCGGACACCGCAATGCGCGCCAGATGCGCGATGCGGCGGACGGTAGCGGCGTCGACGGACATTATATAAGGCCTCTCACGGCAAAACCTAAGTGCCGTATAGCAGAGGCCGGTTTTGCACCGCAACCGGCGTGGGCGGCCTAGCCGGCCAGCGCCTTCATACGGGCCAGCGCCGATTTGGCGAGATCCCGGGTCAATTCGGCGGCGGGGACTTCGCGGCCGAGAGCAACGGCCTGTCCGGCCCAGAGATTGGTGAAATCCACCCTGCCCTGCTTTTCGGCAGCCGTCTTCAGCGGCCCCAGCGCGGTCGCCGCATGGGGAAATGGCGGCGCATCCGGCGAGATCGGGCCCGCCTCGCGCATCAGGCGGTTCTGGACGCCACGCGCCGGGCGGCCCGTCATAACATTGGTGATGACGGTGGAATCGTCCCGCGCCTCGGCAAGCGCCTTGCGGCCGCCCGCGCTGACCTTGGACTCCGGACAGCGCAAATAGGCGCTGCCGATCTGCACGCCGGAGGCGCCGAGCGCGAAGGCTGCCGCAATGCCGCGCCCGTCGGCGATGCCGCCGGCCGCGATCACCGGTACCTTCACGGCATCGGCGACCTGCGGCACCAGCGCAAACGTGCCGGGCTGCTCGGCAATCTTGTCGGTCAGGAACATGCCGCGATGGCCGCCGGCCTCGGCGCCTTGCGCGATGACGGCATCGGCGCCGCGCTGTTCGAGCCAGACCGCTTCCTTCACCGTGGTGGCCGACGAAATGACGAGACAGCCCGCCGCCTTGACGCGCTTGAGCAGCGCCGCCTCCGGCAGACCGAAATGGAAGCTGACCACCTCCGGCTTCAGCTCCTCGACGACTTCGCAGAAAGAGGCATCGAACGGTGCGCGGTTCGCCGCACTGATCGGTGCCGACGGATCGAGGCCGTGCTCGGTGTAATAGCCCGTGAGCCGCTGCTTCCAGCGCGCTTCGGCTTCCGCCGTGAGCTCGATCGGCGTGTGGCAGAAAAAGTTCATGTTGACCGGCGCCTTCACACGCTGGCGAATGATGTTGACCTGCTCGCGCGCCTTCTCCGGCGACAGCATCGCACTCGGCAACGAGCCAAGTCCGCCGCCTTCCGCCACGGCGATCACCAGCTCCGCATCCATCACGCCGGCCATCGGCGCCAGCACGATCGGGAATTCGGTCTTGAAGAGATCGATCAGTCGACGGTCAGGCCACATGGTGTGTCTCTCCTGGTTCAGGCGAGCGATGCGAGCGAGTTGCGCCGGCCGGCAAGCAACTGCTCGGCTTCGGTCGCAATCCGTTCGACGATCTCGGCCGCCGGTGGAATATCATGGATCAGGCCGACCGCTTCTCCCGCAAAGACGGCCGCGATTTCGAAATCGCCCGCCATTTTTGCCGCGGCATAGTCCTTGGCAATCTCGTCAGCGCGCTGCAGCAGCTCGACCTCGCGGCCGGTCCAGCTCTTGATATGGGTGTTGATCAGCGTGCGTGCGGTGAACGGCGCCGGCCAGAACAGTTTTCGCGACCAGTCGGGAACGACGCCGCGCACCGTGTTGTTTGCATCGGCCGTGCGGATGCGCTCCTTCGCTTCCGCAGCGCCATTGGCCTCGACGCTTGCGTAGAAGCGCGTGCCGATCAGCACGCCGGATGCACCTAACATCATCATTGCGGCCAGGCCCCGGCCATCGGCAATGCCGCCGGCCGCGACGACCGGCACGCGCCCGGCGGCGAGATCGACGATCGCGGGCACGATATCGACGGTGGTGCGCGATGCGCCGTGGCCGCCGGCTTCCGTCCCCTGCGCGATCAAGATCTCCGCGCCGGCATCGAGCGCCTGTTTCGCCATGTCCTCGCTCTGCACCTGGCAGATCAATCGCGCGCCGCTCGCCTTGATGCGCGGCGCGAACGGCGCGGGATCGCCGAAGGACAGCATGACCGCCTGTGGGCGGGCATCAAGCGCGATGTCGAGAAGCTCGGGCTGCTTTGCCAGGCTCCAGGTGATGAAGCCGATCCCGAACGGCGCAAAGCCCTTCAGCTCGGCGGCCTCGGCCTGAAGCCGGGCGCGGTCACCGTAGCCGCCACCGAGAATCCCAAACCCACCGGCCTCGCTGACGGCGCGCGTCAGCCGGCTGCCCGCGATCGTGTCCATGGGCGCCGACAGGATCGGATGCCTGGTCCCGAGAAGCTCCGTCAGCGGCGTGGTGATCGGCATGGGGTCTTCCACTCTGGACAGGAACATTAGGCGCAACTAGCATTCTCGAAAAATGAATTGTTGCGAACGCTGCCATCACAAAAGCGAAACGACGCCATGGAACTGAGCGACATCCAGACCTTTGCCGCGGTGGCCCGGACCGGCGGCATCACCCGCGCCGCCGAAGAGCTCAACACGGTGCAATCCAATGTCACCCAGCGCATCAAGGCCCTGGAGGCCGAGATCGGCACACCGCTGTTCGAGCGTCACAGCCGCGGCATGGCGCTGACCGGCGCCGGCAAGCGCCTTTTGCCTTACGCCCAGCGGATGGCCGCGCTATCGCACGAGGCCGTGCTCGCGGCGCGAGACGATGGCGAACCCAAAGGGCCGCTGTCGATCGGCTCGATGGAGACGACAGCAGCCGTGCGGCTGCCGCCGCTGCTCGCCGATTTTCATCGCCGCTTTCCCAACGTGCGCCTCTCCTTGCGCACCGCAACGACGGCCGATCTCGTCACCGGCGTGCTCGAAGGCACGCTCGATGGCGCCTTTGTCGCAGGTCCCATCGCGCATGCCGATCTCAGCGCGACCAGCGCATTCCGCGAAGAGCTGGTGCTGGTCAGCGCACGGCGCTGGGCCTCACTCGCCGAGCTGCGCGCCGGCACGCCGGACTCCGGCCCGACGGCACTGGCGTTCCGCGCGGGCTGCACTTACCGCCAGCGCCTCGAGCAGATCTTTGTCGAGTTCGGTTGGCCCTCGGCCGCGCGCTTCGAGCTCGGCACCCTCGACGGCATGATCGGCTGCGTCGCCGCCGACATGGGCGTGACGCTGTTGCCGCGCGCGGTGGTCGAGCGCAGCGCGATGAACGGCAGCGTGACGATGCACACGCTCAATCCGCTGCATGCACGCGTCGAGACGCTGTTCATCCAGCGGCGCGCCGGCCATCAAACCAGCGCGCTGAGTGGCTTCTTGTCGTGCCTGACCAAGGACGACGAAATCATAGCGGCCTGATCCACCATCGCCGCAGCGCAACCAAGGCCCAGATCGCCTCGACCAGACCGAACGGCCAGGCGCCCTGCAGGAAGCCGTAGGTCGAGCCGAGCGCGCAGGAGGCCGCGAACAGCAGCACGAACCAGTGACTGCGGTCTTCGAGAGCATAGCAGACCAGCATCGCGCTGACGGCAAACAAGCCGAATAACGTCAGTGCATCCATTGTTCCGGGTTCACTCCGCTGCGCGACGCGTGATATGCGCTACACCATGCCGGCTCTTATCCTGCCTCTCGTCGATGCTGCAACCCACTGGCCCGAACGCGGCGGGCTGATCGGCCTTGACCTCGGCACCAAGACCATCGGCGTTGCCGTATCCAATCCGGACCGCAGGCTCGCCACGGGCGTCGAGACCATCCAGCGCAAGCAGTTCAAGCAGGACGCCGCCCGCCTCCTTGCGATCGCCACGGAACGCAAGGTCGTCGGCTTCGTGCTCGGCCTGCCCATCAACATGGACGGCAGCGAGGGCCCGCGCGCCCAGTCGACCCGCGCCTTCGCCCGCAATCTGGCCAATCTGACCGCGCTTCCCATCGGCCTCTGGGACGAGCGCCTCTCGACCGCCGCCGTCGAGCGCGAGCTGATCGGCATGGACGTCAGCCGCGCCAAGCGCGCCGAGGTGATCGACGAGCACGCCGCCATCTTCATCCTGCAGGGCGCACTCGACCGGCTCGCCAATCTTCGACAAGGCTGATTGGAAGCGACGAATGCAATTGCCGGCAAGAACAAGAATATCGATCGGCGCCCTTCTCCTTGCTCTGCTCGCCGTCCAGGCTTCCTTTGCCACGGAAGATCATGCCGCCTCGGAGCTCAAGGGCATCTGGTCCGGGACGTTCAATCAATATTCGCACGACATCAACGACAGCTTCGCCGTCAAAGTGACCATCGACGCGATCTCGGGCAATGAATTCACCGGCATGATGGAGTGGCCGACCTTCGACACGACGACAAAAGTGAAGGGAGCGGTCGAGGGCTCGCTGATCAAGTGGACCGAAACTGGATACATCAAGGGCGATGACGCCGTCCTCAATGGGCTCTATGTCGCCCACTTCACCGCCGCGGACGAGATCACCGGCGACTGGATGGACCCGAAGCACACCATCACGCCAAAGGGCCCCCGCTTCGGGACGCGCGGGGCCGATTTCGTGTTGAAAAAGGAATAGGCGCATGGCCGTCGTGATCGCGGCTCTGCTGCCGGTCTTCGTCCTCATCGTGCTCGGCGTGGTGCTGCGGCACAGCCTGATGCGGCTCGACACGCAATGGCACGGGCTGGAGCGGCTGACCTATTTCGTGCTGTTTCCGATGCTGCTGATCCAGACGCTGGTGAAGGCGGACCTCTCACAGGTGCCGGTCGCCGGCGTCGGCGGCGCGCTGCTGCTGTCGGCGCTCGCGATGTCGCTGCTCTGCCTCGCGCTCCGCCCTGCCCTGTCGCGACTGAACATCGACGGCCCCGCCTTCACCTCGATCTTCCAGGGCGCAACGCGCTGGCAGACCTATGTGGCGCTGTCCGTCTCCGCCAATTTGTATGGCGACGTCGGGCTGGCGCTGGCCTCGGTCGCGATGGTCGCGATCATCCCGCTGGTGAACGTGTTCAGCGTCGCCGTGCTGGCGCACTACGCTTCCCCCGAGAAGCAGTCCACGCGCGCGATCATCATGACGGTAGTCCGCAATCCCCTGATCTGGGCGTGCGTCATAGGTCTCGTCATCAATGTCATCCATCTGCCGCTGCCAAGGATCTGGCACGAGGTTGCGGACGCGCTCGGCCGCTCCTCGCTCGCCATCGGCCTGCTCGTCACCGGCGCCGGCCTCCAGCTCAAGGGCCTGCTTCGCCCGAGCCTCGGCGTAACCCTCGGCGTGGCGTTCAAGCTGGCGCTGATGCCGGTGCTCGCGCTGGCGCTCGCCGTCTGGTTCGGGCTGACCGGCACCAACCTCGCGATCGTCGCGATCTGCGCCGCCGTGCCGACCTCGCCGAGCGCTTATGTGCTCGCCCGCCAGATGGGCGGCGATGCGCCTCTATTGGCACAGATCATCACGCTGCAGACGATTTTGGCGGCGATCACGATGCCGATCGCGATCGCGCTGGTGGCGACGGGAAGCTAGGTGTAAGGCCCGCCGAGGAAGACGATCGCCATGTTCATGCCCGAATGGAGCATGACGGTCAGCCAAGTCGAATTGGCTCGCAGGCGAAAATAGCCAAGCGTGAGACCGGTGACAAAAATCCAAGAGCGCTCATACCAGCCGTACTGCGTATGGTTGAGCGCCCACAGTGCCGCTGTCAGCACGATGGCACCGTACGGCCCCAGAAACGACTGAGACCACCCTCGAAACATAAATCCTCGGAAGAGGAACTCCTCCAGTACCGGCGCCCCAACGCACATTCCGATCGCGAAAGTGAGCAATCCTGCCGCCCCTCCAACGACGAGATCGGAACTGGTTTGTGGCCTCACCAGACCGAGCTTGATCGTGACAAAAGCTTCGATGGTTATCAGAATGATCATGACGCCGAACCCGCAGACCACCACGTCGCGACTCGGCCAGTTCAGCGCCAGATAATCAGCGAAGCCTCTCCCGGCTATCCGGACGGCCGCCCACAGCACTGCGATCGCAGCTGGCGTTCCCAAGATGATGCCGGAGGCCTGCCAGCGGCCCTGCTCCCATACAGCCTGAAACTCGGCCGTCGTCAGGTTCTTCGTTCCACCATAGGCGGCGAGCAAGAGCATCAGCGCGACGCTACCCGTCAGCACGAATGCGCCGTCAGCAAGCAACGCGACAAACAGCGTCTCCATGAAATCCCAGGTGCGGGAATTCGGCGCTGAGCCAGCTGCCGGCGGGACGGCACTTTGGAGATCGGACATGCGGGCTTTCCGCGACAACGTCGCAGCGAAGGCGGGAGATGGTTCTACCTAACCTATCCGAGGATCATCAGGCCGGCAATTGCGACCGGCCTTGGCAGAAGCCTTCTCTAACCGTCGCCCTACTCTCCCAGCCACATCGTCAGCACCACCGCCGTCATGTTGTTCAGCGCGTGCAGCACGATGGTGAGCCAGAGCGAGTTGGCGCGATGGCGCATGTAGCCGAACCAGAGGCCGATGGAGAACACCTCGGCGAGGAAGTACAGATCGTATTGCAGATGCACCGCCGTCCACACCAGTGACGACAGGATGATCGCGCCGGGCACGCGCAGGAAGCTCGCCGACCAGCCGCGGAAAAGGAAGCCGCGCGCGAGCACCTCCTCCGACATCGGTGCCGCCACGCTGAAGGCGAACAGCAGCAACAGCGCCGCGCCCTTGTCGCGGCCCGATTTCAGGAGATCGGTCATGAAGCCCGGCGTGGCCTCGCGGCCGAGCGATCGCGAGACGATTTCCCAGGCCATCACGACCAGGATGAGGCCGGCGGCGCCGAGCAGGAGCTGCCTCCAGGTCGGCCAGCGCAGCGCGAGATAGTCGACGAAGGATGCTTTCTTGATGCGGATGGCGAGCCACACCGCAGCTAACGTCGCAGGCAGGCCCATGATGACGGACAGCGCCAGTGCCTGCGGCTCATGACCGACCGACTGGATCGAGGCCATGTCGAGCGGCAGGGCGCGCAGCGCGACCAGCAGCAGGATCGCCCCGACCTGCCCGACGAACATCGCGACGAAGACGAGCAGGCCCCACAGCGCCGTGCCCCAGAACTTCCAGACGCGCAGCGGCGCCTGCTCCGCCGATGTTGCGGTGAGCGCCGGATGGACGGGATCGAGGGAATTGACGTCGTCGGTCGTGATCGCGGGCTCTGTCATGGTGCTTCCTGCGGCCGGAATCAGTTCCGCCGCGGCTGGATCGGGAAATCATAGGCCGCCCCGCCCGCCCCCGGCAGGGAAAAATGCCACCACTCCTTCGAATAGTTCACAAAGCCTTGCTTCGCCATCGCAGCCACCAGCCGCCTGCGCCAGGCGCGCTGATCCTGTGTGATCGACGGTGCTGCGGTATGCCCCATCGCATCGGTGCAATCATAGCCGGTGCCCATGTCGACGCTGCCTTCCGGCAACCGCGCCGCGACCGGCGCCGTGCAGTCGGCGTAGGATTTTGACGGATCGATCCTGGCGGAATTGTCGGCCTTGAGATCGACCAGCGTCAGATCCAGCGCCGCACCCGTAGAGTGCTGCGAGCGGCTCGCGATATAGCCGAGGCGAAACAGCTCGGTCTTGGCGATGCGCGGATTGTAGCGCCGGTCGGCGGCGGTCTCGTGGCCGTTCTGCGACCATTTCACCATATCGAGCGAGGCGCGCGCCGGCCGGTAGCAGTCGAACATCTTGAGCGACAGATTCTGTGCCGCCAGATCCTGCTGCACGGCTTTCAGCCGCAGCCCGACTTCGCGCTTCACCACGCATTCGCCGGCGCCGTAGCCGGCGATCGGGCGGCCGATGAAATTGTTGGAGCTCGCGTAGCGGATGTCCTGGATGATGGTGGGATCGACGTCGCGCAAATAGACGAAGCCGCCGGGAAGCGATTGGGCGTGGGCGAACGGGACTGCAATTGTTGCAATGGCCGCAATCAGGAATGATCTCACAAGCTGCCTCCGCATCCGTCATGGCCGGGCTTGTCCCGGCCATCCACGTTCTTTTGCGTTAAATTCGATAGAAGATCGTGGATGCCCGGGACATAGGCTAGCGGAAGCGACGCCGTCCTTCGAACGGCTATGCCCGGGCATGACGGAGAGAGTGCGGCAGACATCAGGGGATAACTCCCCGCCCCGGCATTGGCCCTTGCTCCCCCCGCCATCCACGCCTATAGCTCTCGCTTTAATGACATCGAAATCGACCTTCGTCCTCGGCCACCGGCATTTGCTGGGCATCGAGGGCCTTTCCGCGGCCGACATCAGCGGCCTCCTCGACCTGTCCGAAGAATATGTCGAGCTCAACCGCCAGGTTGACAAGAAGCGCACCGTCCTGCGTGGACGGACGCAGGTAAACCTCTTCTTCGAGGCTTCGACCCGGACGCAGTCCTCGTTCGAGCTCGCCGGCAAACGCCTCGGCGCCGACGTCATGAACATGTCGGTGTCCTCCTCGTCCATCAAGAAGGGCGAGACGCTGGTCGACACCGCGATGACGCTGAACGCCATGCACCCAGATATATTGGTGGTGCGCCATCACGCCTCCGGTGCGGTGGAACTGCTGGCCCGCAAGGTTGACGGTTCCGTGATCAATGCCGGCGACGGCGCACACGAGCACCCGACCCAGGCTCTGCTCGACGCGCTCACCATCCGCCGCAACAAGGGCCGGATCGAGGGCCTCGTGGTCGCGATCTGCGGCGACGTGCTGCATTCGCGCGTCGCGCGCTCCAACATCATCCTGCTCAACACCATGGGCGCTCGCGTCCGCGTTGTCGGCCCCTCCACGCTGCTGCCGCCCGGCATCGAGCGGATGGGCGTCGAGGTCGCGCGCGACATGCGCGAAGGGCTCAACGGCGCGGATATCGTCATGATGCTGCGGCTGCAGCGCGAGCGCATGAACGGCTCCTTCGTGCCGTCGACCTCCGAATATTTCCACTACTTCGGGCTCGACCAGAAGAAGCTCGGCTACGCCAAGCCGGACGCACTCGTGATGCATCCAGGCCCCATGAACCGCGGCGTCGAGATCGACACGGCCGTGGCCGACGGCGCGCAGTCCCTGATCCGCGAACAGGTGGAGATGGGCGTCGCCGTGCGCATGGCCGTACTCGAAGCGCTCGCCCGTAACCTGCCGAACGCGTGATGCCCATGCTGACCGACCGCCGCCCGATCCTGCTCGCCAACGCCCGCGTCGTCGATCCCTCCCGCGATTTCGACGGAACCGGCGACGTCCTGATTGCCGACGGCATCATCCGCGAGACCCGCCGCGGCATTGGCGCGGCCGGCGTCCCCGAGGGCACCGACGTCGTCAACTGCTCCGGCAAGATCGTGGCCCCCGGCCTGATCGACATGCGCGCCTTCGTCGGCGAGCCCGGCTTCAGCCATCGCGAGACCTTTGCCTCCGCGAGCCAGGCGGCCGCGACCGGTGGCATCACCACCATCATCTGCCAGCCCGACACCTCGCCCGTCATCGACAACTCCGCCACCGTCGATTTCGTGATGCGCCGCGCGCGCGACACCGCGATCGTCAACATCCAGCCGATGGCGGCGCTCACCAAGGGCATGCGCGGCGAGGAGATGACCGAGTTCGGCCTGCTCAAGGCCGCCGGCGCCGTCGCCTTCAGCGACGGCGACCGCAGCGTCACCAATTCGCAGGTGATGCGGCGTGCGCTGACCTACGCGCGCGATTTCGACGCGCTGATCGTGCATCACACCGAGGACCCCGATCTCGTGGGCGAAGGCGTGATGAACGAGGGCGAGTTCGCCTCGCGCCTCGGCCTGATGGGCATCCCGAAGGCCGCCGAGGCCGTGATCCTCGAACGCGACATGCGTCTGGTCGCGCTGACCGGCGGCCGCTATCACGCCGCGGCGCTGTCCTGCATCGAGTCGCTCGAGATCCTGAAGCGCGCCCGCGACGCCGGCCTTGCCGTCAGCGCCTCGGTCTCGATCAATCATCTGGCGCTGAACGAGAACGACATCGGCCCCTACCGGTCCTTCCTGAAGGTGTCGCCGCCGCTGCGCACCGAGGACGATCGTCGCGCGCTGGTGGAGGCGGTGGCCTCGGGCCTCGTCGACGTCATCATGTCCGATCACAATCCGCAGGACGTCGAGGTCAAGCGCCTGCCGTTCGCGGAAGCAGCTCCCGGCGCGATCGGCCTGGAGACCATGCTGCCGGCAGGCCTGCGGCTGGTCCACAATGACGAGCTCGACCTCAAGACGCTGATCCGGGCGATGTCGACCCGGCCGGCCGAACTGCTCGGCCTGCCCGGCGGAACCCTGCGCACCGGCGCACCGGCCGACGTCATCGTGATCGACCCCGACGTGCCCTGGGTGGTCGATCCCGCCGACCTCAAATCGCCCTGCAAGAACACCCCGTTCGACGAAGCCCGCTTTACAGGCCGCGCTATCAGGACCATCGTCGGCGGGCGAACGGTTTTCGAGCATGTCTGACGTGCGGAGGGACAGACATGGGCGCTGGCTATGTCAGCCATGGAGACACCGCCATGGCGCTTGATGCATTCCTGCCGGTGGCCTTCGTCATCGGCTATCTGCTCGGCTCTGTACCGTTCGGGCTGGTGCTGACCAGGCTCGCCGGCACCCAGGATCTGCGCTCGATCGGCTCCGGCAATATCGGCGCCACCAACGTGCTGCGCACCGGCCGCAAGGGCCTCGCCGCCGCCACCCTGCTGCTCGACGCGCTCAAGGGCACCGTAGCCGTGGTGATCGCAGGCTACATCGGCGGCCCCAACGCCGCGATGCTGGCCGGCCTCGGCGCCTTCCTCGGCCACCTCTTCCCGGTCTGGCTCAAGTTCAAGGGCGGCAAAGGCGTTGCCGTCTATATCGGCATCATGCTCGGCCTGTTCTGGCCCGGCGCGGTGGTGTTCTGCCTGATCTGGCTCGCGACCGCCTTCACCACCCGCTATTCCTCGCTCTCGGCGCTGGTGGCGGCCTTCATCACGCCGCTGTTCCTGTGGTGGTTCGGCCAGCTCGCGCTCGCAGCGCTCGGCGCGGTGCTGACCATGCTGCTGTTCTACATGCATCGCGAGAACATCAAGCGATTGCAATCGGGAAAAGAAGGCCGGATCGGCGAGAAGGCGTAATTCCGGAAAAAGTACGGATACCGCCGCAAGGCCTCCGCATTATATGCCAAATCCTGTTCGCAACTCGTCGCCGGCTCGCCGGCGATAGTGGCGAACGGGTTCCATGCCTGTCATCCTGACAGCGGAGATGGCGTTACGCGGTTGCTCAGAATGAGCGAGAAGATTGACGGCACGCATGACGACGGCGGCTCGCAGGGCACTGCGGCAAGCCGGCTGCTCTCTTCGACCAACATCTGGTCCGACGCACCCGTGCCGCCGCCCACACCAAAACCGGTCGCCGTTTCGACGCCACCCGCGCCCGTCTCGCAGGCTCCTGTCCCGCTTGAGATCGTCACCGCCCCCGCGCATGCTGCGCCTGCTCAGCCGCACGCCGATCAATGGCCACCGCGACGATTGTCGCTGGCGCTTCAGGGCGGCGGGACTTTTGCCGCCTTCACCTGGGGCGTGCTGGAGCGGTTCCTGGAAGAGCCGTCCATTGAATTCGACACGATCAGCGGCGCCAGCGCCGGCGCCATCAACGCGCTGCTGCTCGCGGGCGGTCTTGCCGAAGGCGGCCGCGAAGCGGCACGCGCGCGGCTGAACCGGTTCTGGCTCCGGCTGATGCACGAGGCCTCGTTCCGCTCGCTGATGCTGATCGGCGGCTTTTCGCCGGCGGGAAGCTCGGTCGCGTTCGGGCCGACGCTGCGCTCCGGCCAGTTCGATCCGTTCGATCTCGATCCGCTGCGGCAGGCGCTGTCGCGCGACATCAATTTCGCCGGCTTGCGTGATGCCAAATGCCCAAGGCTTCTGATCGCGGCGACGCGGATCCGCGACGGCCAGCAGCTGATTTTTGGCAATGACGCGATCACTGCCGACGTCGCTCTCGCCTCGACCTGCCCGCCGCTGGTTCACTGCGCCGTCGAGATCGACGGTGAAGCCTATTGGGATGGCGGCCTTGGCGGCAATCCGCCGCTGATAGCACTGGCGCAGCAATCGACCACCGCCGACCTGCTGCTCGTCCAGGTCACGCCCACGCGCGACAGCTACGTGCCGATCACGCTCGCTGCGATCGATCGCCGCCTCGACCAAATCGCGTCCAACGCCGCGCTCAAAGCCGAGATCGCGGCGATCGCATGGGCGCAGTCGCACGCAGCCCCCGCGCTGAGGCTCTCGACGATCGCCGCGGAAGACTCGATCGAGGGCCTTGCACAGCGCTCATCGACCGATCTCGGCCGCGGCTTCATTCGCCTGCTGCACCGGAGCGGCCGCGAGGCAGCCGAGCGCTGGCTCGGGCAAGGCGCCGGCGTCTTGCAGCCGGCGCGCGCACGCGCCGCCGAGCCCGTGCTAGCCTGATTTCGCCAGCGCGTTCTCCAAGAACCACGCCGCCGCCAACGCAACGGGATCGTTGCCGAAGCGCGCGATCACCTGCACGCCGATCGGCAGGCCACCGATCTTCATCACTGGCACGTTGACGCAGGGATTGCCCATCAGCGTCCACAGCCGGTTGTAGCGGGGCGAGCCGGTCGAGGCGAGCTCCTTGGCCGGCGCTACGCCCGGCGCCGAATAGGTGAGCAGCACGTCGAAACCTTCGAACAGCTCGCCGAGCTCGCGACGGCCGCGGCGTGCGATCCGGCGGGCGTCGTCATATTCCTTCGGCGTCAATCCGACGGTGGCATCGAGGCTTTCGCGCAGCATCGGCGCGATCTCGTCGTGATGCTGGTCAAACTCCCAGGCGAGCGCGCGATGCGCCTCGAAGTCCTGGATGATCGGATGGATGCGCCAGGCCTCCTTCACCGACTCCGGCAGATCGATGGTCCGGACGCTGGCGCCGGCCTTCTCGGCCGCCTTGATCGCCGCCAGCAACCCCTCTTCCGCCGCCGGCTCGACGGCCTCGGCAAATTCCTGCCTGACCACGCCGATGCGCGGCGCCTTGGCCGGGACGATGCCGTCGAATTCAGTGCGCCCGGTGATCCCCAAAAGTCCGCGCGCGAGATCCTCCGCGCGCGATCCGAACAGGCCGACCGTGTCGAGCGCCCACGAATAGCATTTCACGCCGATGGTCGGCAGCATCCGGAACGACGGCTTGATCGCAGCAGCGCCGCAATAGGCGGCGGGCCGGATCACCGAGCCGCCGGTCTGGGTGCCGAGCGCCAGCGGGATCATGCCGGCGCCGATGGCGGCCGCCGAGCCCGAGGACGAGCCGCCCGGCGTATGGCCCAGATTGTGCGGATTGAGCGTCGGCGTCGGATCGCGCGAGGCGAACGCCGTCGTCGTGGTCTTGCCGATGATGGTGGCGCCTGCCCGCTTCAGCATCATCACGACCGGCGCGTCCGCGCGCGGCTGCCAGCCGCGATAGATCTCCGAGCCCATCTCGGTCGGCATATTGGCGGTGTCGATGATGTCCTTGATGCCGACCGCTATGCCCCGCAGCGGGCCGGAGGATTGTGCTTTCGCCGACTTGTCATGACGGACGAAGGCACGGACGTCCTTCTCGCGTGCCTCGATCGCCGCGTGCGACTGGGCGACCGCGTCATCCGGCGAAAGCTCGCCGCTCGCGATGCGGCGCTGGAGGTCGGCAAGTGAGATCATGGCAAAATCCTTCTTATTGGGACCGCTTTTAGCATCGCGACGAGGCCGTGCAAGCGCACGCTGCTGTTGCCCACGCCCTCAGGTTGTTCCATGCTGCCGCCACAAGGAGACGCCGTGGACGCCATCAACCAAAGCGTGGAGCTGACCGAGCTCGAGCGGATCGACCACCTGCGGCTGATCCGCTCCGACAATGTCGGGCCGCGCACCTTCCGTTCGCTGGTCGATCACTTCGGCAACGTCCACGCCGCGCTGGAGCGGCTGCCGGATCTGGCGCGCCGCGGCGGTGCGTCGCGATCCGGGCGCATCTGCAGTGTGGACGAAGCAAGCACCGAGCTCGCCGCGAGCCGCAAGTTCGGCATCGCCTGGCTCGCGCCCGGCGAGGACGGCTATCCGACGCGGCTGGCGACGCTCGACGATGCACCGCCTTTGCTCGCCGTGCGCGGCGACAACGCAACGCTGATGCGCCCGATGATCGCCATCGTCGGCTCGCGCAACGCCTCCGGCGCCGGCTTGAAATTCGCCGGCCAGCTCGCGCGCGAGCTCGGCGAGGCCGGCTTCATCGTCATCTCGGGGCTCGCCCGCGGCGTCGATCAGGCCGCGCATCGTGCCAGCGTCGAGAGCGGCACGATCGCGGTGCTCGCCGGCGGACATGATTGCATCTATCCGCCCGAACATGGCGATCTGCTCACCGCGATCCTCGATCACCAGGGCGCGGCGATCTCCGAAATGCCGCTCGGCCACGAGCCGCGCGCCCGCGACTTTCCCCGCCGCAACCGGCTGATCTCGGGCGCCTCGCTCGGCGTGGTCGTGGTGGAGGCCGCGCACCGTTCAGGTTCGCTGATCACCGCGCGCATGGCCGCCGAACAGGGCCGCGAAGTGTTCGCCGTCCCCGGCTCGCCGCTCGATCCGCGCGCCGCCGGCACCAATGATCTGATCAAGCAGGGCGCGACCCTCGTCACCGAAGCCTCCGACATCATCAACGCGGTCCAGCCGATCATGGAGCGGCCGCTGATGAGTCCTGCGAGCGAGCCCGACAGCGAGCCGTTCGAGAACGATCCGCAGGGGCACGACCGCGACCAGATCACGAGCCTGCTCGGTCCCACGCCGGTCTCGATCGACGATCTCGTGCGGATGTCCGGCGCCTCGCCCGCGATCGTGCGCACGGTGCTGCTGGAGCTCGAACTCGCCGGCCGGCTCGAACGCCACGGCGGCGGTCTCGTCTCGTTGCTCTAGCCGCCGTTGCGCTCGTCGAAGCGCGTGCGTGCAGCCTCAATTTGCATCAGATGGCCCATCGCCCACTCGCCCAGCGCCTTCACCGGCTCCTGGAGTCCACGGCCGAGATCGGTCAGCTCGTAATCAACGCGCGGCGGAATGGTCGGGAAGATCGTGCGCGTGACGAGGCCGTCGCGCTCCAGCCCGCGTAGCGTCAGGGTCAGCATCCGCTGCGAGATGCCGTTGATCATGCGCTTCAGCTCATTGAAGCGCTTCGGTCCGTCGCTCAAGTTCATGATGACGAACACGCTCCATTTGTCGCCGACGCGCGACAGCACGGATGCCACGCCGCGACAGTCGGAATGGTCGGGGTTCGGCCTCCGTTCGGCAGGCAAATCAGTGTGTGCAGGTCTCAAAGATGTGCCCATGGCTCAAAAAAGTGCGTTCTTGCGGGGTTTTTGATAGTCACTCATGTAGTGCGGGTTACAAATCTATACCATGGGTGACCCCAAATGAAACTCCTCCATATCGACTCCAGCGTGCTCGGCCCCCACTCCGTCTCCCGGCAGGTTTCCGCCGCCATCGTCGACCGGCTCAGACAGGCGACGCCCTCGCTCGAAGTGGTCTACCGCGATGTGACCCAGGTCCCGCTCGCCCACCTCTCAGGACCTCACCTGGCCGTCGCACAGGGCGCTCCCGCGCCTGCCGAACTCGGCCCTGACCTCGCTGCCGGCGCTGCCGCGCTGGACGAGTTCCTGGCGGCCGACATCGTCGTGATCGGCGCGCCCATGTACAATTTTACGATTCCGAGCCAGCTCAAGGCGTGGATCGACCGTGCCGTCGTCGTCGCAGGAAAGACGTTCAGCTATGGCGCGAACGGACCGCAGGGCCTTGCCGGCGGCAAGCGCGTGATCCTCGCGATCTCACGCGGCGGCTACTATGGCGCGGATACGCCGATGGCCGCGCTCGAGCATCTCGAAACCTATCTGCGTGGGGTGTTCGGCTTCATCGGCATCAATCCTGAATTCATCGTTGCGGACGGAATCCAGGTCGGTCCCGATCATCGCGAAAAGGCGCTGGCCGGCGCGCTCCAGGCGGCCACCAGCTTGCGCGCGGCGTAAGGTAACGCCGACGACAGCCGCTGCCGGACTCCGGCGGCGGCTGACAGTTCGAATGGACTAAAACCAGGCGCCCTGCACGCCCAGGATCACGGCGAGAAGCGAAATGAAAAGCCCGATGCCGGAGAAGATGGCGACCCCGATGAACTCGGACGTGTCGGAGTGCTTGGCGGGAACTGCTGAACGTTCGGTGTAAATACGCGGTGCTGAAATCGGAGAATAAATGCGTGCTGCTTTTGGCATAACGGGCTCCCTTAAATGGGTCTTATGACCCTGCCCGTAAAAAGGTCTTGGCAACCTGCGCGAAGGTTCAACGCATCACGCAAGCTTCAGAAAACATGTCTCGCAAGATGTGGGAACCGGCCGACGCAACCGCACCTCGCGCGCCGACCGATTCAATTTTCGCAAATGTCGATCAACCGCGATAGATCGGCGCGCCCGCTGGCGAGGCCACCGCGCCGCCATCGACGAAGATCTCCTGGCCCTGAATGTGCCCGGCATCGTCGGACGCAAGGAACAGCACCGTCTTCGAAATGTGATCCGGTTCACCAATTCGCCCGAGCGGCGTCGACAGCCCGATGCGCTTCTCGAAGGCCTTCTCCGCTTCGGGCGTCGCGATCGCAGCGCCCCAGATCGGCGTGCGGATCGCACCGGGCGCAACGACATTCACGCGGATGCCGCGCGGCGACAGTTCCGAGGCCATGATCCGCGCCATCGCCCGCACGCCGGCCTTCGCCGCGCCGTAAGCCGAATAGCCGGGAATGCCGAGCACGGAGATCACCGAGCCGTTGAGGATGATCGAGGCGTTGTCGTTGAGATAAGGCAGCGCCGACTGCACGGTGAAGAATACGCCGGTGAGATTGGTGCTGATGACTTTCTCGAACACATCGAGCGTCGCCGATCCCAGCGGCGTGCCGCCGGGAATGCCGGCATTGGCAAACAGGATGTCGAGCTTGCCGAACTTTTCGGTGCCCTGCTTGATCGCGGCCTCGGTCGCGGCGATGTCGGTGGCATCGGCAACGAGTGCGATCGCATTCGGGCCGAGTTCCTTCGCTGCGGCCTCCAGCGTCTCCTTGTTGCGCCCGGTGATGATGACCTTGGCGCCCTCGGCCACGAACAGCTTTGCCGTCGCCAGTCCAATGCCGCTGTTGCCGCCGGTAATCAGCGCCGTCTTGTTCTTCAGCCTCATGGTCGTCTCCAGTGGTTGCATTATGAAACTATGTTGCCATCTAGGCCAAATGGTTTTATAATGCAACCACACAAGCGCGTGATCGGCGCCGAAATCGTGCGAACGCGACAGGACCAGGACGATGGTGAAACGAACGAGTTTTGAGGGCGACGGCTGCCCGGTCGCGCGGTCGCTGGAGGTGATCGGCGACTGGTGGACGCTCCTGATCATCCGCGAAGCGATGCTGGGCCTGCGCCGCTTCGGCGAGTTTCAGAGCAAGCTCGGCATGGCCAAGAACATCCTGTCGGTGCGGCTGCGATCCATGCTCGACCATGGCATCCTGGCGATGACCCCCGCCTCCGACGGCAGCGCCTATCAAGAGTACGTGCTGACGCCGAAGGGACGCGGCCTCTTCCCGATCCTGGTCGCGCTCCGACAGTGGAGCGAGGAGTTCGACGACAGCCCCGAGGAGATCGACACCATCATGGTCGATCGCGCCAAGGGCCGTCCGGTGAAGAAGCTCGAACTGCACGCCGAGGACGGCCGCTTGCTCAGCCTGGCCGACATCACCTTGAAGCCGCGACCAGCACCGCGGCGTCGGTCGGCGTAACGAAGGCAAAGTGCTCGCAGTGACGGCGCGGAGGGACTTGTACAAAAGATAGACGGCGTCGAAGATGGCCCGACACCCAAAGTGGCGCCACATGCCCCTCCTCGCCGTTGCTTACTTCTCCATCTCCGGCACCACCGAGAAGCTGGCGCATGCGATGGCGCACGGCGCGGACGGGATGGCGGAGGTCGCGCTGTGTCGGATCGCCGGCGACGACATCGTGTCGGGCCGCTTCCAGAACGAGCGATTGCTGGAGACGATCGACCGCGCCGACGCAGTCGCGTTTGGCAGCCCGACCTACATGGGCGGACCATCGGCGCAGTTCAAAGCCTTCGCGGACGCCTCAAGTGATCGATGGAGCGAGCAGCGATGGGCCAACAAGATCGCAGGCGGCTTCACGACGGGCGCATGTGCAAGCGGCGATCAACTGCACACGCTGACGTACTTTTCCATTCTGGCGGCCCAGCACGGCATGCTCTGGTGCGGGCTGGATGTCCCGGGCGGAGAGGATCCGGGCGGTCGCAATCGCCTCGGCAGCCAGCTCGGACTGGCGACGCATTTGATCGACGATGCCTTGCCGCAGAGTGATGTGAGCACGGCCGAATATCTCGGCCAGCGCTTGGCCAGGATGGCTGGGCGCAACGGCTAACCACGTCCGTGAGAGCGGCGCGCTCAACTATCTCCCCGTCACCCTGAGGTGGCCGCTTCTTCAGCGGCCCTCGAAGGGCGACGGCCTGGCTGCATCTCGGCCACGCATCCTTCGAGGCTCCCCATGGGACGCGATGCGTCCCATGCCTCGCGCCTCAGCGACTGTGTTCTTCGTCAAGCGGGTTGCCATGGTTTTCGATCCCTGAGCATGGCGTTGAGGATGGTGAGGAGCTTGCGGGCGACCGCGATGAGGGCGACCATTTTCGGCTTACCGGCGCTCACGAGGTGACGGTAGAAAAGCTTGAGCTGCGGGTGGCATCGGATCGCCGAGAGGGCAGCCATGTAGAGGGCCGCCCGCAAGGCAGTTCGTCCACCGCCGATCTTGCTCCTGCCTTTCCATCGGCCGGACTGGCGAACGAAGGGAGCAAGGCCGGCAAGGCTTGCGATCTGACGCCGGTTGAGGGTGCCGAGTTCGGGCACCTCGGCAAGGAAGGTGCGTGCGAGTGTATTGCCGACCCCCGGGAAGGTGATCAGCAAATCTTCTTGGTCCCGCCAGGCCGGCGAGCCCCGTACCAGCGTGTCGATGTCGTTGTCGATGTCCGGCAGCTCCTTCTCGAGGACCTTGATGTGGCGGGCAAGGCTCTTGCGGACGCGAACATTCTCCACCCGCTTCTCGCGCTGGCGTTCGGCGACGATCATCTCGATGATCTGCCGGCGTCGGGCAACCAGTTCGGCCAGCAAGCGAGCTTGCTCGTCCGGGACGGGACGCAGGGCGGGCTTCACCGCCTCAACGAACCGTGCGATCACCGCGGCATCGATCGGATCGGACTTGGCGCGCTGGCCAATCGCCTGCGCGAAGTGCCGGATCTGGGCCGGATTGATGACCGCCAGCGGCAACTGGGCGCCGGCCAGTGCTGCCGCGACCACCGTCTCGAAGCCGCCAGTCGCCTCCAGCCCAATCAGGCTCGGCGAACAGGCCGCAAGCCGCGCAACAAGATCTTCCAAGCCCTTGCCGTCGCGCGCCACGGCAAACACTTCTCCGCTCGGACGCATATGAACATCCAACCGGTCCTTAGATACATCTATGCCAACATAGATCGCGTCCATCTGCACCCATCCTTGCGCAACCGGGCTCGCCAGGCGGCCCTCGCGACTGTTCGGGTTCGATGGAACAACGGACGGGGCGCCGCGCTGAGGCACGGGCTTCATAGCCCTTGGATGAAGCGGTCTCCCGTCCGTTACCGCACCGGCTATCTTAGCCGATCTGGCGCGATCTGACTTACAAGGATGACGGGTCTGATAAAAGCACCGGCCCCTCACGACAGCTTGCGCTTGCTCCGCAGCCGCAAATGCTCGTCGGCCTCGAGCTTGGTCATCCCCAGGAGATAATGCAGCACGTCGAGCTTGTGCCGCTCGGCGAGCTTGCGCAATGCGCCCACCTGCTCGGCGATGAAGCCCACGGCCTCATCGACCCCGCCCTCCCCCGGTTCCTCGTTGCGCGAGCCTCCCCGCACGCCCGTTGCGGCGCGCGCCCGTTTCTTTCCTGGCTTTGCCACCAGCCCCACCCGAATCCATGCCCCGCGGAAACATTACGCCGACACCGGCCACAACTCCAAGGTGGTATTTCGCAACTTTCTCGATATGAAACTTTTCCCATTTGGCGGGCTTTCAACACCCTTCGATTTGACAGCGAGGGCCTCACCACCCATGTTCGGGTCGAAACGGCCGACCCGAATCTTGTCGATTTCGGCCTAAGATTTTCCCGTAAGTCACTGGAACTACATGAATATCGTCATTGTGGAGTCGCCGGCGAAAGCCAAGACGATCAACAAGTATTTGGGCTCGTCCTACGAGGTTCTGGCCTCGTTCGGCCATGTCCGCGACCTTCCGGCGAAGAACGGTTCCGTCGATCCCGACGCCAATTTCAAGATGATCTGGGAGGTCGACCCCAAGGCGGCCTCCAGGCTCAACGATATCGCCAAGTCCCTGAAGGGTGCCGACCGCCTGATTCTGGCGACCGACCCTGATCGCGAGGGCGAAGCCATCTCCTGGCACGTGCTGGAGGTGATGAAAGAGAAGCGCGCGCTGAAGGACCAGAAGATCGAGCGCGTGGTGTTCAACGCCATCACCAAGCAGGCCGTCACGGACGCGATGAAGCATCCGCGCGAGATCGACGGTGCGCTGGTCGACGCCTATATGGCGCGCCGCGCACTCGACTATCTGGTCGGCTTCACCCTCTCCCCCGTGCTGTGGCGCAAGCTGCCGGGCGCCCGCTCGGCCGGCCGCGTGCAGTCGGTCGCGCTGCGGCTGGTCTGCGACCGCGAGCTCGAGATCGAGAAATTCGTCCCGCGCGAATATTGGTCGCTGATTGCAACGCTGCTGACGCCGCGCGGCGACGCCTTCGAGGCGCGTCTGGTCGGCGCCGACGGCAAGAAGATCCAGCGCCTCGACATCGGCACCGGCGCGGAAGCCGAAGACTTCAAGAAGGCCCTGGAACTCGCGACCTACGCGGTGACGTCAGTCGACGCAAAGCCCGCGCGCCGCAATCCGCAGGCGCCCTTCACCACCTCGACCTTGCAGCAGGAAGCCAGCCGCAAATACGGCTTTGCGCCCGCGCACACCATGCGCATCGCCCAGCGCCTGTATGAAGGCATCGACATCGGCGGCGAGACCACCGGACTCATTACTTATATGCGTACCGACGGCGTGCAGATCGCCCCCGAGGCGATCACCCAGGCGCGCAAGGTGATCGGCGAGGATTACGGCAACGCCTACGTGCCGGACGCGCCGCGCCAGTACCAGGCCAAGGCCAAGAACGCCCAGGAAGCGCACGAAGCGATCCGCCCGACCGACATGTCGCGCCGCCCCGACAGCATGAGCCGCAAGCTCGATGCCGACCAGGCGCGGCTCTATGAACTGATCTGGAAGCGCACCATCGCCAGCCAGATGGAATCGGCCGAGCTGGAGCGCACCACCGTCGACATCACGGCGAAGGCAGGTGCGCGCACACTGGAGCTGCGCGCCACCGGCCAGGTCGTCAAGTTCGACGGTTTCCTCGCGCTCTACCAGGAAGGCCGCGACGACGAGGAGGACGAGGATTCCCGCCGTCTGCCCGCCATGAGCCAGGGCGAGGCGATCAAGCGGGACTCGCTCTCCGTCACTCAGCATTTCACCGAGCCGCCGCCGCGCTTCTCTGAAGCGTCTCTGGTCAAGCGCATGGAAGAGCTCGGCATCGGCCGGCCCTCCACCTATGCCTCGATCCTCCAGGTCCTGAAGGACCGCGGCTACGTCAAGCTGGAGAAGAAGCGCCTGCACGGCGAAGACAAGGGCCGCGTCGTCGTCGCGTTCCTCGAAAGCTTCTTCAACCGCTACGTCGAGTACGATTTCACGGCCAATCTGGAGGAGCAGCTCGACCGCATCTCCAACAACGAGATCTCCTGGCAGCAGGTGCTGAAGGACTTCTGGACCGGCTTCATCGGCGCCGTCGACGAGATCAAGGATCTGCGCGTCGCCCAGGTGCTGGACGTGCTCGACGACATGCTGGGCCAGCACATCTATCCGCCGCGCGCCGATGGCGGCGACATCAGGCAGTGCCCGAGCTGCGGCAATGGCCGGCTGAACCTCAAGGCCGGCAAATTCGGCGCCTTCGTCGGCTGCTCGAACTATCCGGAATGCCGCTACACCCGTCAGCTCGCCGCCGACAGCGAGACCACCGCGGACCGTTCGCTCGGCCAGGACCCCGATACGGGTCGCGATGTCTGGGTCAAGGCCGGCCGCTTTGGCCCCTACATCCAGCTCGGCGAGCAGAAGGATTATGAGGAAGGCGAGAAGCCGAAGCGCGCGGGCATCCCGAAGGGCACGTCCCCCTCCGACATCGAGCTTGAGCTTGCGCTGAAGCTGTTGTCGCTGCCGCGCGAGATCGGCAAGCATCCCGAGACCGGTGAGCCGATCACCGCGGGCCTCGGCCGCTTCGGGCCGTTCGTGAAGCACGAGAAGACCTATGCCAGCCTCGAGGCCGGCGACGAGGTCTTCGACATCGGCCTCAATCGCGCCGTGACGCTGATTGCCGAGAAGGTCGCCAAGGGCCCGAGCCGCCGCTTCGGCGCCGATCCCGGCAAGGCGCTGGGCGATCATCCGACGCTCGGCACCGTCACCGTGAAGAGCGGCCGCTACGGCGCCTATGTCACCGCCGGCGGCGTCAACGCAACCATCCCCGCAGAGTTCGAAAAGGACACGGTGACGATTGCACAGGCGATCGCGCTGATCGATGAGCGCGCGGCCAAGGGCGGCGGAAAGGCCAAGGCGAAGAAGGCGGCGAAGCCGGCCAAGGCCAAGAAGGCCGCGGCAAAGGCCGCCGACGGCGACGACGCCGCGCCGAAGAAGAAACCGGCCGCGAAGAAGGCGGCCAAGACCAAATCCGATTCCACCAGCAAGGCACGCGCAGCCGTGTCGTCGACCGCCAAGACTTCAGCAGTCAAGACGTCGCCGACCAAGGCGTCCGCCGCCAAAGCTCCGGCCAAGAAGAGTGCCGGCACGACTTAAGAGGTTAAGTGAAACGCAAGAATGACCATGGCTTTCCCGACAGGCAAGCCATCGTCGCCTTCATCAAGGCACATCCAGGAAAGGTCGGGACCCGCGACATCGCGCGCGAGTTCGGCCTGAAGAACGCCGATCGCATCGAGCTCAAGCGCCTGCTGCGCGAGCTCGCCGACGACGGCACCATCAAGAAGAAACGCCACACCGTCTCGGAGCCGGACACCCTGCCGGCGACGCTGGTCGCCGACATCACCGGTCGCGACGCCGACGGCGAGCTGATCGCCTCTCCTGCCGAATGGGACGAGGTCGAGAGCGGCGAGCCGCCGAAGATCCTCATCACCCTGCCGCGCCGGCCGAAGCCCGGCACCGCAGCCGGCGTCGGCGACCGCGCGCTGCTGCGGGTCGAGCCGACCAACGAGAGCGAAGGCCCGGCCTATCGCGGCCACGTCATCAAGGTCTTCGACAAGACCAAGAGCCGCATCCTCGGCGTGTTCCGTGAGCTGCCCGACGGCGGTGGACGGCTGATCCCGGTCGACAAGAAGTCCGCCGACCGCGAGCTGAACATCGCCGCCGCCGACACCAAGGGCGCGCAGGACGGCGACCTCGTCAGCGTCGACATCGTCCGCACCCGCAGCTTTGGCCTCGCTTCAGGCCGGGTGAAAGAGAAGCTCGGCTCGGTCAAGTCCGAGAAGGCGATCAGCCTGATCGCGATCTACGCCCACGACATCCCGCTGCAATTCTCCTCCGCCGCCGAGCGCGAAGCGGAGGCCGCAGAGCCGGCGAACCTGAAGGGTCGCGAAGACTGGCGCGACGTCCCCCTCGTCACCATCGATCCGCCGGATGCGAAGGATCACGACGACGCGGTGCATGCGCAAGCCGATCCCGATCCGAACAACAAAGGCGGCTTCATCGTCGATGTCGCCATCGCGGATGTGAGCTTCTACGTGCAGCCCGGCACCGCGCTCGACCGCGCCGCGCTCGACCGCGGCAACTCGGTCTACTTCCCCGACCGCGTCGTGCCGATGCTGCCCGAGCGTATCTCCAACAATCTCTGCTCGCTGGTGCCGGGCGAGCCGCGCGGCGCGCTCGCGGTGCGGATGATCATTGCCCCGGACGGGCGCAAGCGTTCGCACTCGTTCCATCGCATCCTGATGCGCTCGGCCGCCAAGCTGAGCTACGCGCAGGCGCAGGCCGCGATCGACGGACGGCCGGATGACACCACCGGCCCTCTGCTCGATCCGATCCTGAAGCCGCTCTATGCAGCCTACGCCTGCGTCAAGCGCGCCCGCGACGAGCGCGATCCGCTCAATCTCGATCTGCCCGAGCGCAAGATCCTCCTGAAGAGCGACGGCACCGTCGATCGTGTCGTCATTCCTGAAAGGCTCGATGCGCACAAGCTGATCGAGGAGTTCATGATCCTCGCCAACGTCGCGGCGGCCGAGATGCTGGAGAAGAAGTCGCTCCCGCTGATCTACCGCGTGCATGACGAGCCGACGCTGGAGAAGGTCCACGCGCTCCAGGAATTTCTGAAGACGCTCGACGTCCCCTTCGCGAAGGGCGGCGCACTGCGCCCCGCGCTGTTCAATCGCGTGCTGGCCCAGCTCGAAGGCCACGACCACTTCCCGCTGGTCAGCGAAGTCGTGCTGCGCGCGCAGGCGCAGGCCGAATATTCGTCCGAGAATTACGGGCATTTCGGCCTGAATCTGCGCCGCTACGCGCATTTCACCTCGCCGATCCGCCGCTATGCCGACCTCGTCGTGCATCGCGCGCTGGTCCGCGCGCTCGGGCTTGGCGAAGGCGCCCTGCCCGACAGCGAGACGGCGGAAACCCTCGGCGAAGTCGCCGCCCATATTTCGCTGACCGAGCGGCGCGCGATGAAAGCCGAGCGCGAGACGGTCGACCGCCTGATCGCGCATCACCTCGCCGACCGCATCGGCGCCAGTTTCCAGGGCCGCGTCTCCGGCGTCACCCGCGCCGGCCTGTTCGTGAAGCTGAGCGAGACCGGTGCCGACGGCTTGATTCCGATCCGATCCCTCGGCACGGAATATTTCAACTATGACGAGGGCCGTCACGCGCTGGTCGGCACGCGCAGCCGCACCATGTACCAGCTCGGCGATGTCGTCGACGTCCGCCTGATCGAAGCGGCCCCCGTCGCGGGTGCGCTTCGTTTTGAGCTGCTGTCGTCGGATAGCGCAACTGCGCCGCGCGACCGCAGGCAGGCTGGCCCGCAACGCCGTCCCTCGCTCAAGGCGCACCCCGGACGCAGCCCGGACAGAAAACGCAAGCCGTCGAAGCCAAAATCCGGCAAGCCGAAGAAGGGCAAAGGCAAGAACAAGGGCAAGAGCAAGAAGGGCAAGGCATGGTGACCATGAGCACAGCCCCGAAGATCTGGACGCGCGAGACCGGCCTCGTCGAGAAGCGCGATGTCTGGGCAGCGATGAAGCGCGGATTTCGCAGCCGCTGTCCGCGCTGCGGTGAAGGCAAACTGTTCCGCGCCTTCCTGAAGACCGCGGACAATTGTGCGACATGCGGCCTCGACTTCACGCCGCATCGCGCCGACGATCTCCCGGCCTATCTCGTGATTGTCATCGTCGGCCACATCACCGTGCCTGCGATCCTCTGGATCGAGACCAATTACACGACGCCGGGCTGGCTGACCTTTGCGGCCTATCTGCCCTTCACCTTCTTCGCCTCCCTCGGACTGTTGCAGCCGGTGAAGGGAGCTGTGGTCGGCTTGCAATGGGCTCTGCGCATGCACGGGTTTGACGAGAACCCGCCGGATGGTATTCCGCCTGTGTAATCAAAATAAGCAAAAAGCGGTTTGGGTGAGGATATGAGCGATACGGCGCAGACGGCCGAGAAGGCCAAGGTCCACGAGGAAAAGGAAGCCGACCACCATCCCTATTTCCGTCCCCGGGATGCGGCGACACTGATCCTGGTCGATCGCAGCGGCGCCGTTCCGAAGGTGCTGGTCGGCAAACGCCACGACAAGGTGGTGTTCATGCCGGGAAAATTCGTCTTCCCCGGCGGCCGGGTCGACAAGGACGATTATCGCGTGCCGGTTGCAGCCCCGATCACCACCGAGCTGGCGGCCAATCTCGCCAAGGGCAGCCCGAAGACGCCGGCCTCGCGCGCAAAATCGCTGGCGATCGCCGCGATCCGCGAGGCCTGCGAGGAAACCGGCCTCTGCCTCGGGCGCAAGTCCGAGGGCAAGGCGAAGCTCGAAGGCCCCTGGAAGCCGTTCGCGGACGCAGGCCTCTTGCCTGATCCGTCCAGCCTGTTCCTGATCGCGCGCGCGATCACGCCACCCGGCCGCGTCAAGCGGTTCGATACGCGCTTCTTCACCGCGGATGCATCCGCGATCACCCATCACGTCGAGGGCGTGATCCATGCCGATGCGGAGCTGGTCGAACTGGTCTGGGTCGAGCTCGGCTCAAAGCCGCTCGCCGATCTGCATCCCATGACGCGGAATGTGCTCAACGAGCTCGACACCCGCCTTGCCACCGGCCCCTTACGCCACGACGCACCGGTGCCGTTCTTCCATTTCTACGGCGGCAAGATGCAGAAGGATATTTTGAGCTGACGTCGCGGACGTCGCCGCACGCCGCCATCAATTCCCGTCTGACGCGATGAGGACGCTCAGCGCAGCGCCTCTGAAGGCACGGTCTTCGCGGCCTCCTTGTCCGTAGCCGATCGCCCAATGCCGGGGCCATGACAGCTGCTCCAGCCCCTGCGCCGTCGCAGAGGTGAAGGACGACCAGCGCGCGGAGTCGTGACGGCGATACAACAGACCGCCCGGACCCATGTCCGGGTACATCGTGACGTAAATATCGAAGTCCTCGCCCGGCGAAAGATCCGGTCCGAACCAATAGGTCGGGCTTCGCCCCGGCTGACGGCCCACGATGGCCGTCAGGGTTTGCCGCGGTCCGCGCGTGCCAAGCCAGAACGGCGCGATCGAGCCGGGTTCAAAAGCCGTGAAAATCGTCTGCGCCGTTGCGACATCGGCCCCAGCGCTTTGCCCGACGAGCCTCAGCGCGATCCGGCGCCCGCTTTTCACCTCTCCGCTGAAAGGCGCTTCGACATTTCCGGGCTGTAGCTCTCTCCACCCGGCGGGATCAGCATCGGGCAGCGGCCATTCCAGCCTCTCCCTGACGACGCCGTCGGTATCGAGCACCTGGTAGCGCAGGCCTTCGTCGTCGAGCGCGGCCTGGATGCAGTGCAGATACTCCACGCCTTCCGGCATCCTGTGCGCCGTTCCCGCGCCTGCAGTACAAATCTGGAGAACGCCGCGATGTGCCTGCACGTCGAAGGCGAGGATGTGGCTGCACAGATAGGCCAGCACATTTTCGTTCACGAGGATGTCCCAGAACGGGCGGGAATATTCGTGGCCGATCTCGCGCTGATACGTCCCGGTAAAGCCATTGACGGGAAACACCGGGTGATGGCCCAGGACGAGCTTATGCCGGGCATCGCGATGGTCTCGAAGCGTGGCCTCCAGCCACGCGAGCTCGACATGGCCCTCACCGCCAAGGCCGCTCCAGAGCGTGTTGACGAACACCATCAGGAGGTCGCCGCGCCGCACGAAATAAGAGAGACCAGTCTGGCCCGGTGGCCCATTGTCCGGCAGGTCGAGCACGTCGCGAAACACCGCCTCGCTCATCACATCGTAGGTCGTGTGATTGCCGGTGGTGTGCCACATCGGAATGGCCGCACGGTCGAGCCAGGCCATCTCAGTGTCCAGCCAATATCGCCACTGCGCACGCAGGGCGTCCGGATCAGGCGTAAGTCCGATGATCTCGTCGCCCGGAAAGAGAATGAAGTCAGGCTGCGGCCTCAGGCGCTGTACGACTGCGTTGACCGAGGCGAAGGTCTTTTCGTGCAAGGCGCCAGGCACGCCCGAACAGGCATCGCCATACAACAGAAACTGGTGGCCCTTGCCGCGCGGCAGCAGCGCGGGAATGAAATTTTTGGCGGAGGTCATGGTCTTCCATCGCGGATTCTGCCGCGAGGATGTCAATTTCCGGAATGGATCGCAACCCGGCCTCGATCACTCCGCGTCCGGCTCGGTGCCGACATAGTCGCGCGCCGGCAGTTTTAAGACGCGGCCGATCTCGCTCGCGAGCTTGTCCGCCTCCTCGCGCTTGGTAAAACTCTGAAGCGTGATCGGCTCGGTGCCCTTGTTGCCGCAGAGATTGACGTCGTAGGTCGTCAGCTCGGGATCGTAGTCGTCGGTGATGCTGATGAAGTGATAGTCGGCGAGATCACGCTGCTTGCGGATATTCAGCGGCCCGAACTGCCGCGTGATGACGATCTGGCGCAGCGCCTCGTTGAGCATGACGTAGGTCCGGAACGTGAGCAGGATCACGCCGGGGATGCCGACGAGCAGCCCGAGCCCCGTGAACACCAGCACCGGCACGAGGTCGTCGGCGAGCCTGCCGAATCCGGAGAAATCCTGGCGCAGGCCGAGCCCGACATTCCACAGCAGATAGGCGCTCGCCGCCAGCAGCGGCAGCGACAGCAGCCGGCCGAACCAGGGCATCGGCCGGTCGATCCGGACGATGCCGTCCACGGTCATTGCAACTGCCATTGAAGTCTCCTCACGGGTCATGGCTTGGTCGGGCTGAGCGGCGGGATGGTTCGACCGCCACCGCCGCACGCCGCCCCGGAATGACGCGATTGTGCTGAGCCTGTCGCGAAAAACAAAAAATTCTTCCCGCCTCCCCCGATGGCGGAGTTCCCCAGCGTGCCTATGTCTTTGTCCAACGACACCAGAACGGGATTTTGGGCGCGATGGCACAACGGCAACTCAAGCTCGGCGCGTTCATGCGCCCGATCAGCATCCATACCGGCGCCTGGCGCTATCCCGGGGCCTGGCCCGACGCCAATTTCAACTTCGGCCACATCAAGACGCTGATCCAGAAGCTCGAGGCCGGCAAGTTCGACGCCTTCTTCATGGCCGATCACCTCGCCGTGCTGAACATGCCGGTCAACGCGCTCAAGCGCAGCCACACCGTGACTTCGTTCGAGCCGTTCACGCTGCTGTCGGCGCTGTCAGCGGTCACCGAGCGCATCGGCCTGATCGCGACGGGATCGACCACGTTCGACGAGCCCTATCACGTCGCCCGCCGCTTCGCCTCGCTCGACCATCTCAGCGGCGGTCGCGCGGGCTGGAACATCGTCACCACCTCGAACCCGGATGCGGCGCTGAATTTCGGCCTCGACGACCACATGGAGCACGCCGAGCGCTACAAGCGCGCCCGCGAGTTCTACGACGTCGTCACCGGACTCTGGGATTCCTTCGCCGATGACGCCTTCGTCCGCGACGTCGAGAGCGGCTTGTTCTT
The DNA here is from genome assembly GCF_024199945.1 of Bradyrhizobium sp. CCGUVB4N. Classification (GTDB taxonomy): domain Bacteria; phylum Pseudomonadota; class Alphaproteobacteria; order Rhizobiales; family Xanthobacteraceae; genus Bradyrhizobium. Next base: position 5,571,439 of record NZ_JANADP010000001.1, read on the forward strand.
CGATCCCGCGAAGATGCATGTGCTCGACCACAACGGCAAATATCTGAAGGTCCGCGGGCCCCTCAACATTGCCCGCCCCGTGCAGGGCTGGCCGCTGATCGTGCAGGCCGGCGCCTCCGAGGACGGCAGGCAGCTCGCCGCCGAGACCGCGGAAGCCGTCTTCACCGGCGGCGGCAGCCTCGCCGACGGACAAAAGCTCTACGCCGACATCAAGGGCCGCATGGAAAAGATCGGCCGCGATCCCGAGCACCTGAAGATCCTGCCCGGCGCCTTCGTCGTGGTCGGCGACAGCGTCGATGAGGCCAAGGAGAAGCGCGCCCTCCTCGACAGCCGCGTGCATTACGACAGCGCCATCGCCTCGCTCTCGGTCATCCTCGGCACCGACGCCTCCGGCTTCGATCCGGATGGACAGCTGCCTGACATCCCCGAGACCAACGCCAGCAAGAGCGGCCGGCAGCGCATGGTCGACCTCGCCAAACGCGACAAGCTCACCGTGCGCCAGCTCGCCCAGCGCGTCGGAGGCTATGGTGGGCTGTCCTTCGTCGGCACCGCCAAAACCATCGCCGACCAGATGGAGGAATGGCTGGTCGGGCGCGGCTCGGACGGATTCAACATCATGTTCCCGTTCCTGCCGGCCGGGCTCGATGATTTCGTCGACAAGGTCGTCCCGGAGCTGCAGCGGCGCGGGATTTTCCGGAAAGAGTATGAAGGGGCCACTTTGAGGGAGAATCTGGGCCTTCCCCGGCCGAAAAACCGCTTCTTCGAGGCCTGATGAGCCCGATTTGAGTGGTTTTCAGGGTGTAAAACCTTGACATCAGGCGGTTTCTGGCTAGGTTGCCGGCCAACGCGGGCCGTTTGGCCGGCTCCAGATTCCCCAATATTCTGAGGTTCAGAACATGGCCAAAGCGGTCACCATCAAGGTCAAGCTCGTGTCCTCGGCCGACACCGGCTTCTACTACGTCGCCAAGAAGAATTCGCGCACCATGACCGACAAGCTGGTCAAGAAGAAGTACGACCCGGTCGCGCGCAAGCACGTCGAATTCAAGGAAGCCAAGATCAAGTAAGATCTCGGTACACTGAAGACTTTTGCGGGGCCCTGACGGGCCCCGTTTTCGTTTGGGCCCTCTCTCCACGCCGTCATTCCGAGGAGCTCTCCGCGCGCTGCGGGCTCGACGACGCACCGCCGTCAGCCTCGCGAAATCCTGGCGTGGTTAGAGGGAAGAGCCTCGCCGGCTTCAATTGCGAGGCTGCCTCGGATCAATCTCCAGCCGTTCATGAATCTCAGAGAGCGCCCCGCCGCGGCCATACCATCCGGACAGGTGACGCCCACCGCGCTGTGCCAGGCGGGCCTCGCACATCTTCAATCGGGGCGCATTGCCGAGGCCGAGCTGTGCTGCCAGCAGGCGCTGACGCTAGACGAGCAGCACCCGGATGCCCTTCACCTGCTCGGCATGCTCTGTCTTCACGCGCAGCAGCCCGACGCCGCCGTGGAATGGATCGGGCGCGCCGTCCAGCAGTCGCCGAAGGCGGAATACCTCCTGAGCCTCGGCACGGTGCTGGAGCGGCAAGGTAAGCTCGAGGACGCACGGCAGCATTACGCCCAGGCGTTGAGCCTCAGGCCTGATGATGCGGTCCTCCAAAATCACCTCGGCAATCTGCTCTGGCAACTCGGGCAGAACGACGAGGCCGTGCTGCACTACCAGCAGGCCCTGAAACGCGATCCGCAATATTGGGAGCCGGCGCAAAACTGCGGCATGCTGCTGCTTGAACTCGGCCGGCATGCGGAAGCCCTGGAATGCTTCGATATCGCCGAGCGGCTCAATCGAAATTCCGCAGCCCTGTACCAGATGCGGGCCGTCTGCCTCTCGAACGTCGACCGCTTCGAGGACGCGCAAGTCGACTACGAAAAATCCATCGCGCTGGACCCGAGCCTCGCCGAGACGCACAACAATCTCGGCCTGCTGCATTGGCGATTTGGACGATTGGAGCAGGCCTTTGCCTGCTTCGATTCCGCGCTGGCGCTTCGCCCCGATTTTCATGCCGTGCTCAACAACAAGGCCGTGGTGTTGCTGCATCTGCAATTGCTGGATGAAGCGTTCGCGACCCTGCACAGGTCGCTCGCGGCCGCTCCCAACGACGCGCAGACGCTGTTCTATCTGGCGACGCTTCAGCTCCTGACCGGCGACTTCGCACGCGGCTGGCTCGCGCGCGAGGCGCGTTGGCGGCTTGCCTCGGTCGGCCTGGTCGATCGCGGCTTTTCGAAACCGCTCTGGCGTGGCGACCTGCCGATCGCAGGCAAGACCATTTTGTTGCACTCCGACGAGGGACTGGGCGATGCGATCCAGTTCGCGCGCTACGTGCCGATGGTCGCCGCGCTCGGCGCCAAGGTCATCCTGGAGGTCGAGCCGCCGATCCAGCAGTGTCTCGGCGGCATCGCCGGGGTCGCAGAGTGTGTCGGCCGATCGTCGACGCCGGCGTTCGACCTGCACTGCCCTCTGGGAACGCTGCCGCTAGCCTTCGGGACACGGCTCGATACGATCCCTTATGCGCACGGCTATGTGCCTGCGCCCCCGGCGGCGCGCGTGAAGGCGTGGCAAGAGCGGCTTGAAGACCGGCTTGAAGATCGGCTTGAAGATCGGCTTGGCCCCCGCCCCCGCTTCCGCGTCGGCCTGGTCTGGGCGGGCAATCCCGATCACAAGAACGATCACAACCGATCGATGGCGCTGCGCACGCTTGCGCAGCTGCTCGATTGCGACGTCCAGTTCATCTCCTTGCAAAAAGGCGTCCGGGATCAGGACCGGACCTTCCTCAGCGAACGCCCCGACATCGTCGACCTCACGCAATATCTGACGGATTTCAGCGAAACGGCCGCGCTGATGTCGTGCCTCGATCTGGTGATCTCGGTCGACACCAGCGTTGCCCACCTCGCCGGTGCGCTTGCGGCGCCCGTCTGGACGCTGGTGCCGTTCAATCCGGACTGGCGCTGGCTGCTCAATCGCGACGACAGCCCGTGGTACCGGTCAATGCGGCTGTTCAGGCAACCCGAGCGCGGCGACTGGGCCAGCGTCGTGGACGACGTTCGCATCGAACTCGACAAGCAGGTCGCCGCATGGCGGGCCAGGCAGGATCGGTCGTCGCTCCTGACAGCCTGATCCGGATGCGGGCTGCGTCCGGGGCACGAGAGCTGAACCCGCCGTCCGAGCGGCGGAGCAAGTGTGACCCACGTCAAAGAGCCTCATGAGGCGATCCAATATCTCCAGCGGGATCGTTGCATGAATCTGGTTCATTCCCGTGAAAAGCCATTTGCCGTTGCTGGATCCGCTGCGCTTCGCCGCCGCCCTCGGAGTCGCGATTTTTCACCAGATGTTCTGGTCCTGGGCCTGGACTTCGATCGGCGTCCCGGGGTTCGAGCGCACCGTCGCCGCCGATGTTCTGTACCCGTCGGCTGCGCCCTTCACATGGTTCGGCTGGGTCGGCGTCGAGATCTTCTTCGTCATTTCCGGCTTCGTCATCGCAAATTCCGCGAGCCAGTCTTCGCCGGGCGAGTTTCTTCTGGGGCGCGCGCTCAGGCTTTATCCGGCGGTCTGGGTCTGCGCCACCGCGACTTTCCTCGTTCTGCTTCTCTTCGGAAGCGGACCGGCATCCGAACTCGTTCTGCCCTACATCCACGCCATGCTGATGGTTCCCAAGGGCGTCACGGGTGAATGGCTCGACGAGGTCTACTGGACGCTGGCGGCCGAGACCGCGTTTTATGGCCTCGTGTTTTGCGCGATGCTGACAAGGAAGATCACCTTGCGGCACCTCGCCTGGGGTCTCACCATCTACAGCGCAATTTTCAACGCCATCGCGCTGCTGGTCGCGTCATGCACGACGCCGTCCGACCTGCCCTATCTCGTCATCCTGATGTTTCGGGTGCCGTGCGCAGCATTTCTGCTGAGCCATGGCTGCTTCTTTGCGCTGGGCATCTGGCTATTCATTTTCGCGAACAGAGAACTGAGGGCCCTCGAACAGGTCGCGATTGCCGTCACCTGTGTTTCGGGCGCCGTCGAGATCTATATCTTTGCCTCTTTCTTTTTGACGTCCATACCCGCCATCGCGGATCAATCAGCTCTTGTGCCGATCATGGTCTGGGCCGCCGCGGTTCTCCTCATTGCCCGTGCCGCGCACCGGAACAGGCGCTCCGCGAGCGCTGCTCCTGCCGAAGCACCAGCCCATTTGCGAACGCTTGGACTGATCACCTATCCGCTCTATCTCACCCACAACGTCATTGGCTCCGCAATCATCCGAGCCCTGGTCGAGGCCGGGGTGGATGCCACCTCGGCCGTATGGGTCGCACTCGGCATGCTCGCGCTGGTCTGCTGGTTCATTTGCGCGAGGATCGAGCCAGCCATCAGGTCCGCGCTGATGCAGACCCTGTCGCGTTTCGGACAGCTGCCGAAGCGGCAGCCGGCCTTCACGCGCCCGGCGCTGGCCCGGGGACTGCGCCTTCCGCTGCCCGTCTCAGCGAAGGTGAACGTCGTGGCGTCGTAACTTACGCCGCCTTCAACACCGGCGTCGGCGGCTGCGCCGGCCGGATCAGGGCGAAGGCGACCTGGATGATGCCGCCGGCAAGGCCGAGCGCGACGCCGATGCGCCAGGCCATATTGTACGAGCCGAGCGCGTCGTAGATCACCCCTCCGCCATAGGCGCCGAGGAAACTGCCGATCTGGTGGCTCATGAAGGCGAGGCCCTGGATCATGGCCTGCCAGCGCAGGCCGAACATCTCGGCGACGGCGCCCGCGACCAGCGGGCCGACGCCCATCCAGAGGAAGCCCATGATGGCGCCGAACAGCAGCGTCGAGAATGGCGTTGCCGGCAGCATGAAGTACCAGGCCAGCGCGAGCGAGCGCAGGATGTAGATGCCGCCCAGCAGCGCGAGCTTGTTCCAGCGCTGGCCGGCCCAGCCGAAGAACAGCGAGCCCAGCACGTTGAAGCCGCCGATCATGCCGAGCGTCTGCGCGCTCAGCATCGGATCGAGGCCGCAGATCGCCAGATATGACGGCAGATGCGTGGTGAGGAACACCAGCTGCATGCCGCAGACGAGATAAGCACAGGTCATCACCACGAAGGAGGCATTGCCGAATGCTGCCTTTGTCACGGACGCGGCCGTGGCGTCGCCGATGTCGTCGGCGGCCGGCTTCGGCAGCGGAACGGCGTCGACGCGCCCGGCATACCATGCGGCCGGAATCATCAGCACCGACATGACGACGAAGCCGGCGAGCCCGATGCGCCAGCCAAAGCCCTCGTTGAGCATCTGCCCGATCGGCGCCGACAGCAGCGCGCCGAGCGAGCCCGCGCCGGAGACGATGCCGAGCACGGTGGAGCGCACCGTTGCCGGCACCGCACGCGCCGCCACCGACATCGCGATCGCGGCCGCGGTGCAGGCCAGCGAGGTGCCGATCAGCACGCCGGCGCCGATCATGATGCTGACCAGCCCGTTCGCGGTCGCCATCAGGATGAGGCCGACGATATACATCAGCGCGCCGACGATCATGATCGGACGGAAGCCGTAGCGCACCGTCATCGCGCCGGCGAGCGGCTGCAGAAAGCCCCAGGCGAGGTTTTGGACGGCCAGCGCCAGCGTGAAGTCGGACACCGAGAGGTGGATGTCGTGCGTCAGCGGCTGCATGAAGATGCCGAGCGATTGCCGCAGCCCCATGCTCAGCGTCAGCATGATCGAGGCGCCGATCAGGATCGGCAATGTCGGGCGCAGGACCTGCAACAGGGGCATTTTTCTTCTCCCTCATGGGCGCTGGACGCGCGCCGGCATCTGCAATTGACGTTGATTTTGGTTACACAGACCTGTGTAATTAGTCTATAGAAGGACCGAACTGTCAAGCGAACAGGACTTGTCCGGCCGCATGGCTCCCCCGCCCGCCCCACAGACGATGAAAGAGCGGATCCTTCAGACCGCCGACAAGCTGTTCTATCTGCAGGGCATTCGCGCCATCGGCGTCGACACCATCGCGGCCGAGATCGGCATCTCCAAGCGCACGCTCTACAACCACTTCCCGTCCAAGGACGCACTGATCGCGGCCTATCTGGAGCGCCGCTTCGTCCATGCCCGCCCCTCCGACAAGCCGCCGGCCGAGCAGATTCTCGGCACCTTCGATTCGCTGGAGCGGCGCTTTGCAGCGAAGGATTTTCGCGGCTGCCCGTTCGTGAACGCGGTCGCCGAGCTCGGGCCCACCGACCGCGCGGTGAAGAAGATCGCTATCGCCTTCAAGGAAAGCCGCCGCGTCTGGTTTCGCGAGCGGCTGACCGAGCTCGGCGTCACGGAAGCGGACGCGCTCGCCACACAGCTCGTGCTGCTGGTCGACGGCTCGATCGCGCAGGATCTCGTCCGCGACGACCCCGCGATGGCGCGCGCGGCAAAGGAAGCCGCAAAGGTGCTGCTGCGGAATGCGGGGGTGGATGTGGATGGTGATGCGAAGCCGACACCCGTGAAAGCCAAGCGGTCGCCGCAATCGTAATTGTCGTCCCGGACAAGCGCAGCGAAGCGGAGCGCAGATCCGGGACCCATACGCCGCACGAGCAGTTTGGCGAAGACTTGGAGTTACCACTTCGCGCGATATTGCGCCCAATGGTTATGGGTCCCCGCGTTCGCGGGGAATGACAGCCGAGTGAGTGCAATAGTGCATCGTGTCGCGATGGGCCGCCTGGGGGCGCGTTTAACGCTACGCCAGCAAGCCGAAAGTCCTTGACGCAACAGAAGAGCATCGATTTGGATCAGTCGGGAGACCTTGATTGGTCGATAGACGGAGCCGACCCGTGAGATTTTTACTGAGAATTGTGCTCGCAACCGCTCTCGTGAACATTGCTCCAGCCGTCGCCCAGGCGCCAAAGAAAGCCGTCGCTTCTCCTGCCTTGCAAAAGGAATTCGATGGCTTCATCGAGAAGTTTCGCGCGGCGCTGAAAGCAAACGATTCCGCCGCCGTCGCTAGTATGAGCCGATTGCCGTTCATGAACGACAAGGAAATTCGCGACGCCGCGCAATTTCGCGCCAAGATCTATCAGACCGACTTCACGGCAAAAAATCGCGCGTGTATCCAGCGTGGCAAGGCGGTCTACGATCGCGATCAAGAGAACAACGACAATTACGGCATCTTCTGCGGCGACACCATCTTCGTCTTTACCAAGACGCCGGCGGGATTCCTCTTTACGGACATCGGCGTGAATGACTGATCGGGCGGCTATGCACTGACGCCGCATGTATGGAAAGCTTTCGCGTGAAAGCGGGGTGACGCGAAGCCGACGCCGGTGAAAGGCAAGCGCTCGCCAAACCCGGAACTGTCGTCCCGGCGAAGGCCGGGACCCATACGTCGCAGCAGCAGTTTTGCGAAGACTCGGAGTTACCACGTCACGCAATAACTGCGCTATGTGGTTATGGGTCCCGGCCTTCGCCGGGACGACGGCTGAATATGAGGCGCAATCAGCGCGCCAGCCTCACGCCGCCTGCGACACCACGCGATTGCGTCCGTCGTGCTTGGCGCGGTAGAGCGCGGTGTCGGCGCGCTTGAGGACGTCGGCCACCGCCTCGCCCTTCTGCTCCAGCGTGGTGAGCCCGATCGAGATCGTGACCTCGATGCGCTTGGTGCCCTTGTGGACGGCGAACGGCTCGCCCGCGATCGAGCGGCGCAGGCGCTCGGCAACCATGCCGGCGACGTGCAGATCGGTCTCCGGCATCACGATCACGAACTCCTCGCCGCCGTAGCGGCAGGCGAGATCGATGCCACGGATCGACTTGCGGACGCGCACGGCGAACTCGCGCAGCACGTCGTCGCCGGCATCGTGCCCGTAATTGTCATTGATCGACTTGAAATAGTCGATGTCCAGAATCATCAGCGCCAGCGGCTTGCCGCGCGTCGAGGCCTGTTCGGCGAGCGTTGCCAGATGGCTCTCCATGTAGCGGCGATTGTGCAGGCCGGTGAGCGCATCGGTGATCGCCATCTCGATCGAGTTCTGGACATTGTCGCGCAGATGATCGGTGTAGCGGCGGCGGCGGATCTGGGTGCGGGCGCGTGCCAGGAGCTCGGTCTTGTCGATCGGGCGCAGCAGGTAGTCGTTGACGCCGATCTCGAGGCCGCGCAGCAGCCGCGTGGCGTTTTCCGCTTCCGCGATCGCCAGGATCGGAACGTGGCGCGTGCGCTCCAGCGAGCGCGCCTGGCTGCAGAGCCGCAAGCCATCGAAATTGTTCAAATCGAGCGAGACGATCAGCAGATCGTAATTGCCCTCGGCGGCGTGGAACAGCGCTTCGGTCGGATTCGGCTCGACGTCGATGGTGTGCTCGGCGGCGAGGATCGTCGCCAGCCGCTCGTAGGACGATGGCCGGTCGTCGACCAGCAGGATCCGTCCGCCCTTGCCCGCATCGGCGATGGCGCTGCGCTCGGGCGCCTGCATGCCGATCTCGAGCGAGGTGATGGCGCGCATGCGCAGCTCGTCCGTCATCATCTTCAGCCGCGTCAGCGAGCGCACGCGCGCGATCAGCACGACATCGGAGACGGGTTTTGTCAGGAAATCATCGGCGCCGGCTTCCAGTCCGCGATTGCGGTCTGACGGGCTGTCGAGCGCGGTGACCATCACGACGGGAATGTGGTGCGTGGCCGGATCGGTCTTGAGGCGGCGGCAGACTTCAAAGCCGTCCATGTCGGGCATCATCACGTCGAGCAGGATGATGTCGCATTCGGCGCGGCTGGCCAGCGCCAGCGCCTCGGTGCCGTTCGAAGCGGTCATCACGTCGAAATATTCGGCGGAGAGACGGGCCTCTAACAGTTTGACGTTGGCGGGAACGTCATCGACAACCAGGATACGCGCGGACACTGTGAACTCACTTCCTATCCGATAAAACGCCGGACCGTCTCAATGAATTTGCCGACCGAGATCGGCTTGGACAAATAGGCTTCGCAGCCGCCCTCGCGGATGCGCTCTTCGTCGCCCTTCATCGCGAAGGCCGTGACCGCGACGACGGGGATGGCGCGCAACTCCGGATCGTCCTTGATCCAGCGCGTCACCTCCAGGCCAGAGACCTGCGGCAATTGGATGTCCATCAGCACGAGGTCGGGCCGCATCTTGCGCACGAGGTCGAGCGCCTCGTAGCCGTTGCTGGTTCCCGAGGTCTGGTAGCCGTGCGCCTCCAACAGGTCGCGGAAGAGCTTCATGTTGAGCTCGTTGTCTTCCACGATCAGGACGGTCTTAGCCATCCCGCCCTCCTGTTTGGTCCTGAAGACCGGTGCATGTGACGCCTGAGGCGCCGCTTTCCGGCGCTTCGAAAACTGGATTCAAACTAGCCTCAGATTCGCTCTAGTTTCGTTAAACCCGAGGGGCCACTTTCTGCGATGTGGTTTCCAGTTGCTTGTCTGAGGCGGCAAGACTGAAGCCCAAGACTCAATCGAAGACTCAGTCCCAAGACTCGGGCATATTCCAAAGTAGACACCGAAAGTTAACGGAAAGGCAAACCGGGCCCGTGAAAAAGCCTGTTCACAACCCTCGCGAAGTCGCTGAAATCGTTGCGATTCAGGCGCTCTCCTTCGTGGCCGGCGAGCCTGAGCGGCTGGGCCTGTTCCTGGCTGAGACAGGGGTCGGCCCGGAGACGCTCCGGAACGCCGCCTCGAACCCGAATTTCCTGCTCAGCGTGCTCGATTTCGTGCTGCGCGATGACGACACCGTGAAGGCTTTTGCCAAGGTTTCGGAACTGCACCCGACCAACGTTGCCGCAGCGCGGCAGGTGCTGGGCGATGCGCTCGGCGACCGGACCTGGGAGCGCGACGTGCCGTGAGGGCCGCCGACCCGGCCGGGCCCCGCTGCTTCTGCCGGGATTGTCTGGCCGATCTGGATGTGGCCGTGCGGCGCTGTTCCGCCTGCGGCTCCCCTCGCCTGGTCCGCCATCGCGCGCTCGCGAACCTGACCATCGCCCATGTCGATTGTGACGCCTTCTATGCGACGGTCGAGAAGCGCGACAATCCTGATATCGCCGACAAGCCCGTCATCATCGGCGGCGGCAAGCGCGGCGTGGTGTCGGCGGCCTGCTACATCGCACGCACCTATGGCGTGCGCTCGGCGATGCCGATGTTCAAAGCGCTGGAGGCCTGCCCGCACGCGACCGTGATCCCGCCTGACATGGCGAAATATGTCCGGGTCGGCCGCGAGGTGCGCCAGGCCATGCAGGCGCTGACGCCGCTGGTCGAGCCGCTCTCGATCGACGAGGCCTTTCTCGATCTCTCCGGCACCGAGCGCGTGCACGGCATGATCCCGGCAAAGGTGCTGGCGCGCTTTGCGCGCAACGTCGAGCGCGACGTCGGTATCTCCGTCTCGGTCGGGCTGTCCTGCAACAAGTTTCTGGCCAAGATCGCCTCCGATCTCGACAAGCCGCGCGGCTTTGCGGCGCTCGATCAGGAGGAAGCGCGCGAGATGCTGGCTTCGAGACCGGTCGGCTTCATTTTTGGCGTCGGACCTGCAACGCAGGAGCGCCTCATGCAGCGCGGCTTCCGCATCATCGCCGATTTGCAAAAGGCCGATGAGATCGAGCTGATGCGGCAATTTCCGAGCGACGGCCGCCGGCTGTGGCGGCTCGCCCGCGGCATCGACGACCGCCGCGTCGAGGCCGATCGCGGCGCCAAGACGATTTCGAGCGAGACCACGTTCGAGACCGACATCCGCGATTTCGCGTCGCTGGAGAAGATCTTGTGGCGGCTGTGCGAGAAGACGTCGTCGCGGCTCAAGAGCAGCGAGCTCGCCGGCTCGACCGTGACGCTGAAGCTGAAGACCGCGGACTTCCGGCAGCGCACCCGCTCGCAATCGATCGCAGCGCCGACGCAGCTTGCCGCAAAGATCTTCTCGATCTGTCGCGAGATGCTGGCGAAGGAAATCGACGGCACCGCCTTCCGCCTGATGGGCGCCGGCGTCAGCGCGCTGCGCGACGGCTCCCCCGCCGACGACACCGACATGCTCGACCGCCGCGCCGCCCATGCCGAGCGTGCCGTGGACACCCTGCGCAAGAAGTTCGGCAGTGCCGCCGTGATCCGCGGCATCGCCTATGAGGGGCCGGAGAAGGCCGAGGAGTGATGGCCTCCTGCTCAAGTCAGTCGCGTTCGAAGATCAGTGCACCCGGATAGGCGCGCCGGGCATATTGAACGACCAACTGCCGATCCTGGGTTTCCAGGAACGGGGTTCGGATATGACTGGACCCGACGACGAGGTGCCACAAGCCGTTGAGCTTCCGAATGACGACGTTCATTTGAGCTTCCTCGCAGTGACCCGCGTGGACTCAGATTGTCAGAATCTTCCGCCGTCGCTCAATTGTACCAGCGTAAGATCAGCGCATCAGAAGGATTACAGAGGATATACAAAGGTATGTTGCATCTCGCTTCAACGGCCGCTGGCGCCAAGGGCTTCGCAGCGGCCCAAACGATCTTGCCGATCTGGAGGCCGGCACCGTGACGGGCGAACGCGATCTCGACGCACTGCTGAACACCATGAAGCCGGAGCTGCAGCCGGGCACTTTCGTCTTCTGCACGATCGCGCCGAACGCCCCCATTCCCGCAGCACTCAATCCGCGGCTGACGTTCCGCGAGCAGGAAGGGACGACGCTGGTCGTTCTGCGTGAAGAAGCCGAAGCGGCAGGATTGCCTTACGCATTCCCCTCCAGCCTGATCACCCTCACGGTTCACTCCGCACTCGACGCCGTGGGATTTCTAGCGGCGATCACGGCGCGCCTGGCCAGGGCCGGCATCAGCGTGAATGCGGTTTCGGCGTTCCATCACGACCATCTCTTCGTGCCCGTGGATCGCGCCGACGAGGCGATAACCATTCTGCAAGCGATATCCGGGAACGCTTCGTAGCCCGGGTTCTCACCGCTTTCGGAAAAATGCCAGCATGACATCATGCCCCTGTTTTGCCCGACGCGTCAAATGGAATTCGCCAAAAACGAAATCCGCGCCGGACCGCGCTTCTACTGTGCATGGGGTTGTTTTTCAGTTTTTGCTGGAGCGGAGGCTACGGGGCCGGCCGCGCGCACAGCGGGAGCAGCTTGTCGCGTGTCAGCGGTGCGAGCTTGACCGATCCCGGCGCGTTGGGGTCCAGCCAGAGAATTTCCTCGATCTCCGCGCCGGGATTGACCGACCGCGCGATGGCGATGCGAAAGATTTCCGCATCGACCAACCAGCCAGGCTCGTGCGCGGCAGGCGCGGAATATCGTCCGACATAGGTCATCTCACTCGGATCGACCTCGATCCCGAGCTCCTCGGACAATTCCCGCCTGAGCGCGGCCTGCGGATGCTCACCGGCCTCGATCTTTCCACCCGGCTGCATGAAGCTTTCCGTGGCACGCTTCCTGACCAGCAGGACATGCCCATCGCTCCGGCTCATCAGCGCTGCCGCGATCCGGATCGAATCTTTCGACATCATGGTCTTCCCACTCAATCCGTGACTGCGATCGCCTCGATCTCGATCAGCCACTCCGGCGCCGCAAGCGCGGAGACGCCGACGAGCGTCGAGGCCGGCGGCTCCATGCCTTCGAAGAAGACCGAGCGGGCCTTGCCGATGATCGGGCGCAGCTCGGGCTTGTAGCCGACGACGAAGGTCGTGATCTTCACGATGTTGGCATAGCTCGCGCCGGCTGCCTTCAATGCATGACCGAGATTCTGCATCACCTGCGTGGTCTGCGCGGCGATATCGCCCTCGCCGACGATCCGCCCCTCCTCGTCCACCGACACCTGGCCGGAGATGTAGATCGTGCGCGCGCCGGAGGCGGTGACGACGTGGGAATAAGCGGGATTGTGGTGCAGGCCGCTGGGGCGGAGATGGTCGAGCTTCGGCATGGGGCTGGCTCCCTGAGTTTGTCGTTAGGGGGAGCGTAGCTGGAGACGCTGTCGAGGGCTAGCCTCGGCGCTCAATTGCAGGGCTTGCTGTCCTTGACGTCGAACTTGCCCATCGCACCGGAAATGACGAAGTCGTTGTAGTCGAGCACGAGTTGGCGGGAGACACCGTTTTCATAGAGCTCGAACGACATCGCATAGACCGGCGTCTGCTCGCCTTCCTTCTGCTGAACCTCGCGGTCGAAATAGCTGACGGTGACCGGCCAGCGCTTCAGCGATTTCATGTGCTCGTCCGACGTCGACGGATCGGGCGACGCGGCGCGGTCGGCGGGGATCGCCTGACCGATCACGGTCAGCGTGTTGTAGACCTTCTGGCCATCGTCGGAGCCGTCATAGACGGAGAGCTCCAGGAGCGATTTGCCTTCTTTCGCCGCTGCAATGATGTGCTGGATCTGCTCGGTCGGGAACACGATCTTGCCGTCGAGGGTGAAGTTCTTCGGCGCCGGCAACTTCAGCTTGACGTTGATGTGGTCGCCGTCGCGCTCGGCCGAACCGTCGACCAGGCCGGCCTCGGTCTCATTCATCCGCGTCTCGATCTTGAAGCGGTAGCTTTTCCCTGTGGCGTCCTCCCAGGAATTCGAGCGAAGATCGCTGAGCGTGATCTTGCCCTCGCCGCTGTCGAGCTCGGAGACCTGGCGGAATTCGGAGGTGTAGCCTTCGCAGCTGCTGCCGGCGAAATTGTAGAGGATGCGGCCGCGCGCGCTGTTGATGGAATTGGAGCGCGATTTGACCAGGCTCAGATCGTAAAGCGCCTGATGCGCGAGGAACGGACCGTTCGCGGCATGGACGCCGCCACTGGAGCCGAGCGCGGCCGCCGCGAGCGCCATCACACCGAGTGAAGTCCGGAAAAGGTGCACCATGTCTGTTCCCTGGGGACGCGCAGATTCGACACTTTAATGACCGTTCCATTGCGTCGCAACTGCGGCGGTTTCACGTAAAGTTGCGCCTCTTCGTTGAACCTCCTGACCTGCCTCGAGAAATACAATCCACCCCGGCGTCCGACCCCCCCATCGGCTTGCTTGCATGTGGCGGCATGATGGGCGAAACAGGGCGCGCCCGGCAGTCACCAGACGTGCCGGTGCGGATGATTTTTCAGACATCGAGGTCGAGACATGGCGGGCACGGTCGAGCAGAAACTGGCGGAACAGGGCATCAAGCTGCACGAGGCCCCCACCCCCGTCGCCAATTACGTGCCGTTCGTGCGCACCGGCAATCTGCTGTTCGTCTCCGGCCAGGTCTGCTTCGATCCCGCCGGCAAGCTGATTGCCAAGGGCAAGCTGGGCGCGGGCGTCTCGATCGAGGAAGGTGCTGCGGCCGCGCGCGGCTGCGCCGTCAACCTGCTCGCACAGGTCAAGGCGGCGCTTGGCGATCTCGACAAGGTTGTGCGTGTGGTGCGCCTCGGCGGCTTCATCAACTCGGCACCGGACTTCCTGGACGGGCCGAAGGTTCTCAACGGTGCCTCCGACCTGATGGTCGCGGCCTTCGGTGACAAGGGCCGCCACGCCCGCACCACCGTCGGCGTCGCTTCGCTGCCCGCTGATGCGGCGGTCGAGGTCGAAGGCGTGTTCGAGGTCGCCTGAGGTCAGCATCGTGCGTGCTCCGGATTGGCTGACAGCGCGGCCGGTCGCCCATCGCGGCCTGCATGACATTTCGCGTGGCATCGTGGAAAACATGCCGGGCGCGGTGCAGGCGGCGATCGCCGGCAACTTCTCGATCGAGGTCGACATCCAGCTCTCCGCCGATGGCGAGGCCATGGTGCACCACGACCATGCGCTCGGCCGCCTCACCGAGGCCAGCGGCCCGGTGGTCGCAAAGACCGCGGCCGAGCTGAAGGCCATCACCTTCAGGGATACGGCCGAGCGGATGATGTCGCTCGACGACCTCTGCGCCATGGTCGCCGGCCGGGTGCCGCTGGTGATCGAGGTGAAGAGCCATTTTGACGGCGACCGCAAGCTGGTGAAGCGGATGGCCGAGGTGCTGGCGTCGTATCAGGGGCAAGCGGTCGGGATGTCCTTCGACCCCGACCAGGTGCTGGCGCTGCGCGAGCTGCTGCCCAACCGCCCGCGCGGCATCGTCGCGCAGCGGAGTTATGAGGACGAATACTGGGCCTACCTGACGCAAGCGCAGCGCGACAGCATGCTGTACCTGCGCCACGGCTTCCAGACCCAGCCGCATTTCGTCGCCTTCAAGGTCGACCACCTGCCGGCGCCCGCCCCCTGGATTGCGCGCAACGTCTTCGGCTGCGCTCTGCTCGGCTGGACCGTACGTACCCCGGAGCAGCGGACGCGGGTCGGGCAGTATGCGGACCAGATGATTTTTGAGGGGTTCGTGCCGCAGGCTTGATGTTCCCCACCCTTGAAGTCGCTGCTGCAATGCACGATCTTGGGCGCAATGGCATCATCCGACATCACGCTGGAGGCCGTACCGTCCATTGGCGAGGTATCGCCGGAGGATTGGGACGCCTGCGCCAATCCTGGCAGAGCCTGCAACGGGCATGGCATGGGAACCTCATCCGGGCTCCCAGGCGATTCGCTCGGCATTTTAAGGCCCGCCTATAACCCATTCGTATCCCACGCGTTTCTTTCCGCTGTCGAGAAATCGGGTTCAGCCACGGTCCGCACTGGCTGGGGACCGCGGCATCTGGTGGCCAAGATCGACGGCCGGGTCGCCGGCGTCGTGCCCTGCTATCTGAAATCACATTCGCAAGGCGAATACGTTTTCGACCGCGGCTGGGCCGACGCCTATGAGCGTGCCGGTGGACGCTATTACCCGAAGCTGCAGGTCTCTGTTCCCTTCACGCCGGCAACGGGGCCGCGGCTCCTGGTCCGCGACGGCGTCGACCGCGAGCGCATCACGGAGGCCCTGGCAAGCGGGCTGGTGGCACTGTGCGGAGTCAGCAAGGCCTCCTCGGTCCACGTCACCTTCGCCCGCGAGGCAGAGTGGAAGCTACTTGCCCAGCACGGATTCCTCCAGCGCACCGACCAGCAGTTCCACTGGCGCAACGAGGGCTTTGCCACCTTCGACGATTTCCTGGCGACGCTGAACTCGCGCCACCGCAAATCGATCAAGCGCGAGCGGCGCGATGCGCTTGCCGCGGGCATCACGATCCACTGGCTCACCGGCAAGGACATCACCGAGGACGCCTGGGACGCGTTCTTCATGTTCTACATGGAGACCGGCTCGCGCAAATGGGGCCGACCTTACCTGACGCGCGAATTCTTCTCGCTGATCGGCGAGACCATGAGCGATGACGTGCTGCTGGTGATGGCCCGCCGCAATGACCGCTGGATCGCGGGCGCGATCAACTTCATCGGTTCGGACACGCTGTTCGGTCGCAACTGGGGTGCTGTCGAGCATCACCCATTCCTGCATTTCGAGGTCTGCTACTATCAGGCGATAGATTTCGCCATCAAGCGCGGCCTCACACATGTCGAGGCCGGCGCTCAGGGCGAGCACAAGATCGCGCGCGGCTACCTGCCGCGGACCACGCACTCCGCCCATTTCATCGCCGATCCCGGCCTGCGTCGCGCCATCGACAATTACCTCAAGCGCGAGCGCGCCTACGTCGCCGAGGCCGGACGCGAACTCGCCGAGCTCGGCCCGTTCCGGAAAGGCATCGACGAGGCGCCTTGACGGTTTGCCTTCGCTGGTGACAGTAAGCGCAAAACTAAGCTCGAAAAATTCCTGGGAGCCGCCACCATGACCGCCTACGACCCGAACAACATCTTCGCAAAGATCCTGCGCGGCGAGTTTCCCTGCCACAAGGTCTACGAGGACGAGCATGTCTTCGCTTTCCTCGACATCATGCCGCGCGTACCCGGCCATACGCTGGTGATCCCGAAGGCGCCTGCCCGCAACATCCTCGACATCAAGGCCGACGATTACGCCCACGTCGCCCGTGGTGCACACAAGATCGCCGCCGCCGCGATGAAAGCGTTCAAGGCCGATGGCATCACCGTGCAGCAGTTCAACGAGGCCGCCGGCGGACAGGTGGTGTTTCATCTCCACATGCATGTGATGCCGCGCCATGACGGCGTGGCGATGCTGCCGCCCGCGAGCCGCAAGGAAGACGTCAAGGTGCTGGAAGAGAATGCGACGAAGCTGATCGCAGCGCTGAAGGCCTGATCGTCACTCCGTCTGAAAATCCCCCGGCTGCGGCGCAGCCAGTGGCGTGAACTCGCAGCGATCGGGCTTGATATCGATCAGCGGCGTGTTGTCGAGGCAATCAAGGCCGCGCACCAGGATCGTGCCGCCCTCGATACCGACGAGCTTCACGATCGAGGTGCCGATCGGATTGGGCCGGACCGGCGAGCGCAGCGAAAACGTGCCGCGGGTCTTCTCGTTGTTCTTCGGGCTTTGCAGCACGATGTCGCGGCGCGACTTGTCGAGCCAGTAGAGCACTTCGAGATTGCTGTAGAAATCGACGCCCTTGATCGCAGGCAGGAAGGGCTCGAAAATCTCGAGGCGACACACCGGACCGTCCGCGCGCCCCTGGCGCGGCGTTTCGAGCCGCGAGGTCCAGGGCGTGCGGATGCGGCCGATGAAGACGAGGCCGGCATCCTCCGTCGACGGCAGCTCGATGGCGACCTCGCCCTCGCGGAGTTCGTTTTCGCGAACCATGTGTCCTGTTCCTTGGCTGTTCGGCGGCGGTTTTAGCCCAACCACCACCTGCCGACCAGCAGGAAGACTTCGCCGGCGACAACGCCCGCGAAAATCGATCGGCGGGTCAGCAGGAACACGACGAGGCCGGCAGCGACCGCGCCGTAGCGCAAGCCGTCCGGCACGCTGGCGAGCGCGCCTGGCGGCTCGACCACGATCTGGGCGATGACGCCGGCCAGGATCGCGGTCGCGACCGCCCTCACCCAGACCAGCAGTTCTGAGCCCTCGTCGATGCCGCCGCCAAACCAGAGGCCGAGCATGCGCCATATCTGGTTGGGAATGACGCCGGCGACGAACAGCACGACCAGCGCCTGCCAGTCGCCGATGAGTTGCGCGGCACTCATGCGCGCACCTCGCGCCACCAGTGCACGCCATAAGCGATTGTGCCCGCCGCGAGGCCGCTGACGAGGATGTCGAGGCCGGAGTTCATCTTCGCAGCCAGCGGATAGAGCAGCACCCCAAGCGCGAGCGCGACGACGTCGGCGACCTCGCGGCTGTTGCGCGCGGTCGAGAACAGGAAGGACAGCGGCGTCAGCAGCAGGATCGCTGCACCCAATGTCTGCGTCAGATTGGCGGCGAGGAAATAGCCGATCGTGTTGGCGGTCAGGCACACCGAGACCAGACCGAAGCCAAGTCCATTGACGAAGGCGATGCGCCGCTCGCGCGGCACCTGCGGCAGGAAGCGATGACATTCGACCCACAGCGTCACGGCCGTCAGATGCGCCGCGAAGAACAGCTCGCGTCGCTTGGTCGTCGGCGTGCGCATCAGCGGCAGCACCGAGACCACCATCGGAAATAGCCGGATCGCGCTGACGGTGACCGCGATCGCCGACTGGATGACCGTCGCGCCCGAACCCAGCGTGGTGATCAAGATGATCTGGGCCGGCCCGGCCCAGACGAACAGCGTCGAGCAAAGCGCCCAGGCCAGGCTGAAATGGCTGTCATGGGCAAGCGCGCCGATGCCGAGATAGGTCGCGAACAGCACGAGCGTGAGGATCGTCTGCGTGATCGAGCGCAGCCCCCAGGTGAAGGCGCGCCACGGACTTTGCCATTGAGGGGAATCGAGCGGAGGAAGCGCCACGGGACGGCCGGCTGAGGTTTGCGGAATCGTGCCTGCATAACGGGCAATGCGGGCGGCCGCGTCAAGGAAGCGCGCGGCGGGGCTGGCATGCGCGCGCTCCCTACCCGCTCACGCCCCGGTTCTTCAGCACGAAGCACGCCCCACCCGCCTTCCGGATGCGATTGCAGAGATCGTCGGCTTCGGGGCGCGTGTCGGTGCCGATGCGTACCTGGTAGAAGGCGTGCGAACCGCGGCTGCGCATCACCGAACTCAACAGGCTGGGATCGCGCTCACCGATCACCGCGCTCAGCCGCGTGACGGCGCGGGAGTACATCGCCAGCGCCTTGTTGCGATCGAATCCGGCGGCGAGCTGCACGCCCCAGATCTTGGCGGCGGCAAGCTCCACATGCTGCTCCAGCTCGGCGACGAACGGATTCGGCGCACGCTTCAACAGGGCCATCAGGTCGCGGCAGCTTGTCGGCGGTGAGCTCGGCGGTCCCTTGCCGGTGCTGCCGGCCTTGGCCCATGCGTCGACCGTAGCACCCGTGATGGCGTAGACGTAGTTGCGGGTCTGCTCCGGCATGCCGCCGGTGCCGGCGAGCCATTCCTGTACTCGCCGCGGTCCGGCATTGTAGGCGGCAGCGGCGAGGCCGAGATTGCCGAACTGGTTGCGCAGCTCGTTCAAGAACTCGGCTGATTTCGGCAGAGCCTGCACAGGATTGAAGGGATTGAGGAGCCCGCGCTCGCTCGCGGTGCCCGGCATGAACTGCGCGATCCCTTGCGCGTGCTCGCCGCTGCGCGTCATCGGGCCCACCGCATCGGCCTGGAAGCGGCTCTCCTGCCAGATCACGCGGGCGAAGAATTCCAGCGGCAGATTGGCATCGCGCGCGGCCGCCTCAACGATCAGGCAGATCGATTCCCGGGTGTCGCTCTCGCGCGCATCGGGCCTCTCCGGAGGATGTGCGAGCTCCTCGACGCTGGGCACGGCGACATTGGTCTTAGCCGGTGAGCTGTCCCATGCGATCGCCTGCGTCGCTGATGTGAACACTACGAGGATGATGCGTGATGCAATTCGCATCAGCCGTGCCCAAGTATCGCCGTGGCACATGCGGGCGCAGCATGCGACAAGATGATCTGCCATGTCGTGGCGTCGTGCCATGGTTCGACGAGTTGCCAATAAATGCTGCCTGACCTGCTTCTCCCAATGCGCTTCCCCGCCAAACGGATCCGCGCCCTCCTTGCCCTCGCCGCACTCATCCTGTCCGCCGCGCCAGCTGCGGCGCAAGTGAACTGGCGGATGACCACCGAATATCCCGAGAACAACATATCCGGGATCGGGCTCAGCAGTTTCGCCGATCGCGTGGCCGCGCGCACAAACGGTTTCGTGAGCGTGACCAACGCCTTCGACAATCAGCTGAAGATCAGCTCGGGCGAAATGCCGCGCGCGGCGCTGGACGGCCGGATCGCCGGCGGCGACGCCTTTGCGGGCGCGCTTTCGGGCCTCGACCCCGTGCTCGGCCTCTCGACGCTGCCCTTCCTGGTACAATCAGTCGACATCGCTCACGCCGCCAATGCGCGCGCACGACCGCTTTACGAAAAGGCCCTCGCCGCGCGCGGCCTCAAGCTGCTCTATCTGACGATATGGCCGGCCACCGGCCTATGGTCGGACCGGTCGCTTGCAGGCGCCGACGACCTGCCGAAACTCAATTTGCGCGCTTACGATACCAATTCCAGCGAGGTGATGACGGCGGCCGGTGCCAACGCGCAGTTCCTGCCGATGGACAAGGCGCTTGTGGGCCTGAAGGAGCATCAACTGAATTCGTTCCTCACCTCCGGCGACGGCGGCGCGGGGCGTAAGCTCTGGGACTTCCTGCCCTATTTCACGGCCATCAATTACGCGATGCCGGTGTCGATCGCCTTCGTCCGCACCGACGCATTTGCCGCGCTGCCAGAGCCGATTCAGCGCGCGGTGCTGGCGGCTGCAGCCGAGACCGAGCAGAGCCAGTTCGCGCTGCTGGCCCACCGCACGACCGAGAATTATGCGCGGATGCGCGACAACGGCGTCAACATCGCCGAGCCAGCGCCGCAATCTCTCATCGCGGCGCTGCGAACGGTAGCAACGCCCACAATTGCCGCCTGGGAGGCGCAGGCGGGCGCGGAGGCCACCGCGATCGTCGAATGGGCCAAACAGCAATGAGGCGATGGGTCTTGACTTGAGACCCGATCCGACTAGCAACGGGCCGTCAATTTCAACGCGGGCCGGCTCCTGATGGCGACAATCTTCTTCGATCTCGACGGTACGCTGACCAACCCGAAACCGGGGATCACCCGCTCCATCCAGTACGCCCTGGAGCGGTTGAGCCTCGCGGTGCCGAGCGAGGACGAATTGACCTGGTGCATCGGGCCGCCGCTGCATGCCAGCCTGAAGAAGCTCACCGGAACCGACGCGCTGGCCGACCAGGCGCTGCTGCTCTACCGTGAGCGCTTCAGCGACATTGGCCTGTTCGAGAACGAGGCTTATGCCGGCATCATCGACACGCTGACGACGATTGCCGCGACCGACCAGCGCATGTTCGTCGCGACCAGCAAGCCCGCGGTCTACGCCAGTCGCATCGTCGAGCACTTTGGCCTGAAGCCGTATTTCGAGCACGTGTTCGGCTCCGAGCTCGACGGCACCCGCGTCGACAAGCGCGACCTGCTGCGCTACGCGCTCGACGAGACCGGCGTCGATGCGACCAGCGCCATCATGATCGGCGACCGCAGCCATGACGTGGTCGGCGCCCGCACCAACGGCATGACCGCGATCGGCGTGCTCTACGGCTATGGCAGCGAGGCCGAGCTCAGGGACGCCGGCGCCCATCACATCTGCGCCGCACATCCGGAGCTGCTCGGCCATTGTGCCGCCTAGGCGGTGACCGTCTCGACCGCCGCAAGCATTCCCGTCTTCGGATGGCAGTTCAGATATTCGAAGAACTGCTCGTCCGCGGCCGCCACCGTAACCTCGTGATACAGCCGCAGCTTCGCTGACGGCCCCAGCGTCGAGAGATATTTCATCGCCGCACCGAAGATTTTCACATGGGTCGGATGCGAATCCGCCCAGCGCTCCAGTGCGGCGAGACTTTTCCACCAGCTCTGGCCGTAGGATTTTTCACTCGCCTTGCCGTCAGCCGAGAGCACCTGCATGTAGCGGTTGGCATAGCAGCCGATCGCGAGCCCGTCGTCGCGCAGGAAATCCATGCCCTCGCGGAGTACCGGCTCGACGTCGTCGAGATAGAGCTTGCGCTCGGATGCCTCGGTATCGCTCCAGTCCTGCCCGGAGCGGATCAGGCAGAGATTGTCGTTTGCCTGCACACGCAACCGCGCACCATCGCGGATCAATTCCGGATGGCCGCCCGGCGACATTGGATCGGTCTGCGACAGCGGAATGCGATCGCGCATGCCGCCCCAATAGGCGTGCTCCTGCACTTCCCCGCTCATCCCGTCGGCGATCACGGCGACACCTTCGGGCCTGCCGAGCGAGGAGAACAGCGTCTCGTGCCGCGCCACCGTGGGACGCAGCACCTCGATGAAGGTGCCGATCCCGTCGCGGTGCTTTCCAGTCCACGCCTCGCGTGCCCGCACAAACCAGGCGTCGAAACGCGCGATGTCGTCCCAATACGCGACCGAGACAATGTTCGCGTGGCCGGCTTGATCGACATAGTGCGCACGGTCCCAATGCGAGGGACCACCCTCGCCGGCGAACAGTCCGGCGATGTCAGCAAGCGCTTCCGTCGCAGCCGCCGGCGTCGCCCCAAGATACTGCACGCCGAAATAGGCCATCACGACGCGGCCGACCGCGGGCTTGTAGCGGGCCACGAACGACGGATACGGCGGCTGGTAATCGTCCGGCACGCGCTTGTGGCGCGTGCGCTGGGTTTCGAGATGCAGAGGAATTGCGGACTCCATGATCGTGCCTCCTCTTGATCCCGGCGATCAGCTCGCTGCAGCGTTGATGTCTGTGGGCTCAATGGCGTCCACCGGCAGCGCGAACTGCTCGACGCGCTTGTACGGCTTCTTGTTGAGCAGCAGCCGCGTGACGTCGGGCCGCGAATAATGCCCCGCGGGATCGGCAGCATTCTTGGCGACGCCGATGGCGCCGAGGTCGATCTCCGCGATCAGCAGCCCCTCCTGGTCTGGCGCCAGCTTGTCGCCGATCTGACTGCCATCGGGCCCGTAGATCGCCGCAAAACCGCCGCCCACATGCAGCAGCGCGTTCTTGTCAGGCCGGTCGCAGAGCTCGTCGATCATCGCCTGCGAGACCGTCGCGCAAGGTGCAAGCACGAAGCAGGAGCCTTCCACCGCATAGACGCGCGAAGCCGCGTTATTGACCTCGGCGCCGAGCGCGGGCGCGAAGGGATCGTAAAGCGAGAAGCTCGGCCATGCCGCAACATGCACCTGCTCGTTCTGGGCGTACATGGCGTATTTCGACAGCGGCTGGAGATGCTCCCAGCAGCACAGCGCACCGATACGGCCGATGTCGGGGCGCGCATGGACCGCGAGATCGCTGCCGTCGCCCTCGCCATAGACGGTGCGCTCGGCATGGGTCGGCCGCAGCTTGCGGCGTTTTGCGATCGTCTCGCCATCCGGCCCGATCAGCCATTGCGCCAGATAGAGGCTGCCGCCGTCGCGCTCGGACAGGCCGAACACGGCCGTAAGCTTGGCTTTCCGCACCGCATCGCGCAGCTTCTCGGCCTGCGGGCTGTCATAGGACAGCGAATTATCGAAATAGCGCTGCACGAAACCGCGACCGATCGCCCAGGCCGGCGAGTCCATCCAGATGTGCCAGGGGTAACCGGGGATGAAGGCTTCCGGAAAAGCGATCAGCTTGGCGCCTTTCTCGGCCGCCTCCTTGATCAGCGCGATCGACTTGTCGATGGACGCGTCGAGATCGAGCCAGGCGGGCGCCGCCTGCACCACCGCGACCTTGTATTTCGGATGTTCAATGCCCATTGCCGCCTCCATTGCCGGTTGATCCAGGACCACGTCCGATGCAGTCTATTGGGCCAAGCCGGGCGGCCGCGCGCTCGACCACGGCGGAACAAAAACTCGACTGGAAGGGATCTCGCCCCGGTACGGAACTTGCCTGCGGTCAGGCCGGATCTGCACCACCATGCGGTTTTGCTGGATGTGAAAGGGAGGCCTGCCGATGACAATCCAGTTCACGACAGACGGCAGCCCCGGCTACCGCCGGCTCGCCCTCTGGCAGGACATCGTCTGCGACGTCTTCGTCGGGCTCGACTGCAAGTCGGACCTCGGCAGCGCCTTTCACGGCTCGGTGACACAGGCTTCGCTGGGCAAGGCCGTCTGCTCAGAGGTCTGCTCCGACCGTCAGCACGTTTTCCGCACGCCCTCGCGCATCGCGCGCTCGGATCAGGACTATGTTCTCGTTGCGCTCGGCCATCGCGGCGATGGCGGCGTGGTGCAGGATGGCCGGGAGACCGTGATCCATCCCGGCGAGTTCGCGCTGTACGACACCACGCGTCCCTATGAGCTGAAGTTCAAGGACGCGTTCTCCCAGACCATCTTCAAGGTGCCCCGCGAGATGTTGCAGCGCCGGCTCGGCGGCACCGAGACACTTACCGCGATCACATTCGGGACCGATCTGCCGCTCGAGCGGCTCGCCTATGACTTCATCTTCCGCCTCTGCCAGAGCGCGGACCGGCTCGCGCCCAACAGCGCCGCCGCCCTGTCCGAGCAAGCCGTCGACCTGCTCGCGATGGCGCTGAGCGAACGGCTTGGCGGAACGTCGCTGCCGTCGTCGACCCATCGTTCCGCCCTGCTCTACCGGCTGAAGGCGCATATCCGCACACGCCTCGCCGACCCCGACCTCTCGCTGGCCGAGACCGCCGCCGCGCTCGGCATCTCCTCGCGCTACGTCAACGATCTCCTCGCCGACGAGGACACCTCGTTCCAGCGCCATGTGCTTGCGGAG
Organism: Bradyrhizobium sp. CCGUVB4N; assembly: GCF_024199945.1. GTDB lineage: Bacteria > Pseudomonadota > Alphaproteobacteria > Rhizobiales > Xanthobacteraceae > Bradyrhizobium. The sequence continues at coordinate 5,596,040 of NZ_JANADP010000001.1, forward strand.
CGTCTCGCCCAGTGCAAGCGCGACCTTGCCTCGCCGGTGCTCGCCCAGCGCCACATCAGCGAGATTGCGTTCGCCTGGGGCTTCAACGACCTCTCGCATTTCGGCCGCGTTTTTCGCGAGCACTTTGGAATGTCGCCGCGCGACTTCCGGCAGAGTCAGCTGCGGCACTGAGGGCCATCCCGGTCAGCCATCATTGCAAGCCTTCGTCCCAGGCGAAGGCATTGCTCGGCAATTCCAGATTGCCAGGTCGTGCAGTCTGCATCAGGCTCGCATGTATGAGGACTCACGCGACGATAAGCGGGTCGGAACTGCTGCTGGGCGTGATCGCGATCCGCCTCGCGGTGCTGGTCCTGGTGGGCTGGGGCCTGACGTTCCTGCCGCGGCAGGCCCGTGAGCCAGTCTGCGTTTCGTCCGCCACGAGGATCGAAACGCCCGCTCCTGCGACGACGATCGGTGCGCACGTCGCAGATGCAGCATTCGATGACATGCGTCTGCACGACTAGGCCATTTTCCAAGCAAGGCGGGTATGTCAGCGCGCGATAGGACAACGCGGCTGCTTGCATTACGATCTGCCTCCAAGGCCGCGCCAATCAATCAGCGGCCGCGAGGAGCAGTTCGATGGAATACCGACGCTTGGGCCGGTCCGGCCTCATGGTGCCCGCTTTGAGCCTTGGCACGGGCACGTTCGGCGGCGTCGGCCGTCTCGCGGCCTGGGGAACGACCGACGCCACCGAAGCGCGGCGCCTGCTGGACATTTGTCTCGAGGCCGGCGTGTCGATGTTCGACACCGCCGACGTCTATTCGCTCGGTGAATCCGAACGGGTTCTCGGCGAAGCCATCAAGGGCCGCCGCGACAAGGTGCTGGTCTCGACCAAAGCCACCTTCCGCTTCGGCGACGGCCCCAACGACGTCGGCTCGTCACGGCAGCATCTGCTCGCCGCCATCGACGCTTCGCTGAGCCGGCTCGGCACCGACTATATCGACCTGTTCCAGCTCCATGGCTTCGATGCCATGACCCCGCCTGAAGAGGTGCTCAGCACCCTCGATGTGCTCGTGCGCGCCGGCAAGATCCGCTATGTCGGCGTCTCGAATTTCTCGGGCTGGCACCTGATGAAGTCGCTCGGCGTCGCCGACAAGCACGGTTTTCCGCGCTACGTCGCCAACCAGACCTACTATTCGCTGGTCGGACGCGACTATGAGTGGGAGCTGATGCCGCTCGGTCTCGACCAGGGGCTCGGCGCCGTGGTCTGGTCGCCGCTCGGATGGGGCCGTCTCACCGGAAAGATCCGCCGCGGCCAGCCGAAGCCCGAAGTCAGCCGCCTGCCCCAGACCGCCGATTTCGGGCCGCCCGTGCCGGACGAACACGTTTACCGCGTCGTCGACGCCATCGACGAGGTCGCCAAGGAGACGGGCAAGAGCGTCTCCCAGATTGCGCTGAACTGGCTGCTGCAACGTCCGACCGTTTCGACGCTGATCATCGGCGCCCGGAACGAGACACAGTTGCGCGAAAACCTCGGCGCGGTCGGATGGTCCTTGACCAAGGACCAGATCGCGAAGCTCGATGCCGCGAGCAAGGTGACGTTGCCCTATCCGTACTGGCACCAGCGGGGGACCTTCTCCGACCGCAATCCGCCGCCGGTGTAAGTGCGCCGCACCTAGCGCAGATTGGCACGAAGCTCGCGCACGCCTCGCCCGAGGCGCTCGCGCAGCAGCGTGCGTAACGTCGCGCCGTCGACGTAACCGACCTCGGCGGCGATGGCGTCGAGGTCGAGCCCACTGCCGTGAAGCAGGGACTGGGCGCGCTCGACCCGGAGATCCTGGAAATAGGATAGCGGTGATTTGCCGAGTACGGCCTCGCAGCGCCGCTGCAAGGTGCGTGCGCTCGTCGCCAATGCGTTCGCGGCCTTTTGCAGCGAAAACCCCTCCTTGAGGTGATCGCGCGCCCATCGCTCGAAGCGAAGGATGAGCGGATCGGCCTGCGCCAGATGATTGGGGATGATGTAGGGCGCCTGCGAAGAGCGGATGTCGGCAAGCAGATAGCGCGAGACCAGCGTCGACAGTTCCGGGCTCGCCTTGCGGATCAGCCAAAGCGCCAGATCAAGATGCCCCAGCGCTGCGCCTGCCGTGACGCCGACGTCCGTCGGCACCAGCATTCGGGATTCATCGAGCCTGACGTTCGGATAACGCTGCCGAAACAGTGGCGCGAGCCACCATGTCGTCGTTGCCTCGCGATGATCGAGCAGTCCGGCCTCGGCCAGAAGAAACGTGCCGATGCAGGATGCCGCGATCTGCGCACCTTCGGCGTGCCATTTGCGCAATTGCGCCTGCGCCCGAACGACGTCTCGGCGCTGGAGCGCCGCAATCAGCGGCTCGGGCCTGCCCGTGTTCAACGCCGGCACGACAACCCAGTCCGGCTTCAGGTCCGGCGATACTGGCTGTGTGGGGATCGAGAGACCCTGACCGGACCGAACCCGCCGCCGCATCCCCACGATCGACACGTCGAAACGCGGTGTGCCGTTCGCAAAATTGTTGGCGAGCGTGAACGCATCGAGCAACACGGTGAGCCCGGTGTCGAACAGATCATCAAGCGCGAGGATCGCAAGACGCATGGCGTGAATGACCTTAAAGTTGGCAATTACGACGATACCGAAATCAGCGCATCGCGCCTACACCAATCCTGCGCAAGGTTGAAACGGCGCAGCTCGAATTGGCCGAAACCGCGGCACGATCGCGTGGATAATGCCTGCTTTTCCGCCCGTCCAGCCGTCCAACCTCTCGCGGCGTGAATGACACCAAAATTGTCGTTTCCGCCTACATCAACGAGCGATGGATCGGTCCATCCGATCCTCACCCGCACCTGGTCACAGAAGGAGATCACTCATGAAAGTCATGGCTGTCGCATCGATCACCAAGCCGCTCTCGCCGGAGCAGCGGCAGCAGATCATGCCGAGCGAAGTCCCCGCGACCCTCAAGCTCTATCTCGACGGCAAGATCGAGCAGTTCTGGTATCGCCAGGACGCACCTGGCGTGATCTTCCTCATGAACGTCGAATCCGTCGAGCAAGCCAAGACGACGATCGAAGCGCTGCCGCTCGTGACCAACGGATTCGCGAAATATGAATTCATGCAGGTTGGCCCCCTCGCCCCGCTCGGTCTGCTCATTCAGGCCAAGTGACCGGAGCTTTGGCGTCACGTCTCAAGCACAACACGCGTCGCCGCTCTTGTTCGGCGGCGACGCGATGACGACGGTCCGAGGACAGGATGGACACGTAGACGTGACAGGTTCGAGCGTGGCACGGCTCTGGTCCAGACGTCTCTTGAAAAGCACATCAATGAATCTGAATGCACGTCCCATCGGGAGGACACATGCAAAAGTCTATCACTTTCGCCTTCATCGGCTTGGTTCTCAGCTTGGCAAGTCCGGCTGCCGGACATGCCCAATCCGCCAATCCACCGACACCGACAACGCATATCCTCGCGATCGGAACGCTGAACCCCGGCGTCGATCCCACGGCCGCGCGCGCGATCCTGCCGACGGAAGTCAAGGAAACGGTGAAGCTCTATCTCGATGGCAAGATCGAGCAGTGGTATTCGCTGCAGGGACGTCCCGGCGTCGCCTTCATCCTGAACGTCACGGACCCCGTGGCGGCACACGAGATGTTGGAGAAGCTACCGCTGGGTCAGGCCCATCTCATGAGCTTCGAGCTTATCCCGCTCGGCCCGCTCAATCCGCTGCGGCAGTTGCAGGGCATGGCGCCGGGCTCGCCGTAGGCGGCTTGAGCTGCATCAAGCCGGCCTCGATGGATCGTGGCATCGTGCGGCCTTGCGAGGCAGCCCGATGCGCCGATTTGCCATGAAGGCCCTGTTCGCCGTCCTCAATCTCGATCGCGCCGAGCGGACGCGGATCGATTGGGATCGCACCGCCATCGTCGTCTCCACGGCGGTGACGCTCGGGCTTGTCGCGCTCTACGTCGTCGGCAAGGCGACCTCACGCTGGTGAGTGTGCGAACGGCCCGCCGATCCATGCCTGTGGCGCCGGGAGGCCTGTTTCCGGCACAGGAACCGCCCGTGTCCTGCCGGGTTGCGGTGGATAGCGCAATTTCCTAATCCGGAGAGCATTCACGGCTCGAATCAAGCACGCTTTCATTATGTCGTCTGTCCCGATCGAGCATGCCGACGGCTTGCCACAGCCCCAGCGCAATCAGGCGATCCTCACCATTGCGCTCGGCATCCTCATGGCCGTCGTCGACAGCGCCATCGCCAATGTCGCGCTGCCGACGATCGCAACCGACCTGAACGCGAGCCCGGCTTTCTCGATCTGGATCGTCAACGGCTATCAGCTCGCGATCACGATCTCGCTGTTGCCGCTGGCGTCACTCGGCGAGATCGTCGGCTATCGCCGCGTCTACCTGGTCGGGCTGGCACTGTTCACGCTCGCATCCGCCTTCTGCGCGCTGGCGCATACGCTGCCGTTGCTGACGATCGCGCGCATCATCCAGGGGTTCGGCGCGGCCGGCATCATGAGCGTCAACTCGGCCCTGGTGCGCTTCACCTATCCGCGCAACCTGCTCGGCCGTGGCATCGGGCTCAATGCGCTCGTCGTCGCCTTCTCCGCCGCGGTCGGGCCGACGCTCGCCGCCGGCATCCTCGCAGTCGGCAGCTGGCCCTGGCTGTTTGCCATCAACGTTCCGCTCGGCGTGGTCACGCTCGTACTCGGCCTGCGCAGCCTGCCGCACACGACGCCCGCGAGCCATTCCTTCGACTGGCAGAGCGCGGGGCTGTCGGCGATCACCTTCGGCGTCGGCATTGCCGCGATCGACAGCGTCGGCCACGGCGAGGCGCCGATCACCTGCCTCGTGCAGTTCGCGATCGCGATCGCCGCCGGCGCGCTGCTCATTTATCGCGAGACGCACATGAAGTCGCCGCTGCTGCCGGTTGACCTGTTGCGCATCCCGGTGTTCGGACTCTCGATTGCGACCTCGATCGCCTCGTTCTGCGGGCAGATGCTGGCGTTCGTCGCGATCCCCTTCTACCTCCAGAGCCGCTTCGGCTATTCGGCCGTGCATATGGGCCTCTTGATCACACCGTGGCCGATTGCGGTGGCGTTCGCGGCGCCCCTCGCCGGCCGCCTGGTCGAGCACTATCCCGCCGGCCTGCTCGGGGGCATCGGGCTGACGCTGTTTGCCGGTGGCCTCGCCGGTCTCGCCTTCCTGCCCGCAAGCCCGACACCGCTCGACGTGGTCTGGCGGATGGCGCTGGCGGGCTTTGGCTTCGGCCTGTTCCAGACGCCCAACAACCGCACCATGATCGCAGCCGCCCCGCGCGAGCGCTCCGGCGGGGCCAGCGGCATGCTGGGCACCGCGCGGCTGCTGGGCCAGACCACCGGCGCTGCGCTGGTGGCGCTGTTCCTCGGCCGCTATCCGGTCGAGGGAACCCGGATCGCGCTCCTCACCGGCGTTGGATTTGCGCTCTGCGGCGCCATGCTGAGCATGCTGCGGCTGTCGCCGGCGGGTGCACGCGGTGCCGAGCACGTCCGTGTGCAGGACGACCAGCGCCTGCGGGGCGAATAGCGGCACCGACCCTGGTTAGCACGCCCCCAACGCGCAACCTGTGCGTGGCTTAACTATCTGTACGAATGACGTATTGCCCTCCCGCTCCGGTTGCGCTTGATTGGCGGCGGGGAACCAGGGGCATTTCATGCGTTTATTTGGAATAGTGGCGCTCAGCGTCATGCTGGGCGGCTGCGCGTCTGTCACACGCGGCACGACCGAGAATATCAGCATCTCGTCGACACCATCAGGCGTTGAAGCTGTCGTCAGCGGGATGGAAGTGCCAACCACCTGCACGACGCCTTGCTCGGTGGTCGTCAAGCGCAACGCCGACCTCTCCATCACCTTCCAGAAGGAAGGCTATGAACCACAGATCGTGCCGCTCAGCCGGGACATCCAGACCGGAGGGGCCGCGGGCTTCGCCGGCAATCTTCTGCTTGGCGGTGTCGTCGGCATGGGCGTCGATGCCGCGACGGGCGCGGCAACCGACCACAAACCAAATCCGGTCATCGTCACGATGCAGCCGTCGGCCCCTCCCCGCGCACGACCGCCCGCCCCAAGGAAGCCGCGACCGCCGGCTGCGGCGGCTCCCGAAGCCGGCACCTAGAATCCGGCACCGCGACGCAAACAAAAAGGCCGGCTTTACAGCCGGCCTTTTCGATTCATGATGCGCCAATCAAGCCTTGACCAGCGGGCCCTTCGAGGTCGGCCCCTTGGAGCCGCCGGGGCCGCCCGGCTTGTTGGGCTTGCCCGGCGGGCGCTTGCGCGCTGGCAGCTTTTCCTGCTTCGGCGTGACCGGGCCCTCGACGAACTCGAAACCGATCTTCTCCTTGGTCTCGTCAGCCTCGTCCTTGACCAGGACGACGCGGACATGACCGCCGCCCTTGAGCTTGCCGAACAGCACCTCGTCAGCCAGCGGCTTCTTGATGTGCTCCTGGATGACGCGGGCCATCGGCCGCGCACCCATCTGCTCGTCGTAGCCGTGCTGGACCAGCCAGGTCTTGGCGGGCTCCGACAGCTCGATGGTGACGTCGCGGTCGCCAAGCTGCGCTTCGAGCTGAAGCACGAACTTCTCGACCACGGTGCCGATGACCTCGACGCTGAGATGGCCGAACGAGACGATGGCATCGAGACGGTTGCGGAATTCCGGCGCGAACTGCCGGTTGATCGCCTCGTGGTCATCGCCTTCCCGCTTCGAGCGCGTGAAGCCGAACGCCTGCTTGGCGAGATCCGAAGCACCCGCATTCGTGGTCATGATCAGGATCACGTTGCGGAAGTTGACCTGCTTGCCGTTGTGGTCGGTGAGCCGGCCATGATCCATGATCTGGAGCAGCACGTTGTAGAGGTCGGGATGCGCCTTCTCGATTTCGTCGAGCAGCACCACGCAGTGCGGATGCTGGTCGACGCCGTCGGTCAGGAGACCGCCCTGGTCGAAGCCGACATAACCGGGAGGCGCACCGATCAGGCGCGACACGGTGTGACGCTCCATGTACTCCGACATGTCGAAGCGCAGCAGCTCGACGCCGAGTGTCGCCGCGAGTTGCTTGGCAACCTCGGTCTTGCCGACGCCGGTCGGGCCCGAGAACAGGTAGCAACCGATCGGCTTCTCCGGCTCGCGCAGGCCCGCGCGTGCGAGCTTGATCGAAGCGGCAAGCGACTCGATCGCCTTGTCCTGGCCGAACACGGTGCGCTTCAGGGTCTGCTCGAGATGCTTGAGCACCTCGGCGTCGTCCTTCGACACGCTCTTCGGCGGAATCCGCGCCATCGAGGCGATCGTGGTCTCGATCTCCTTGATGCCGATGGTCTTCTTGCGCTTGTTCTCGGCGACCAGCATCTGCGCCGCGCCGGACTCGTCGATCACGTCGATCGCCTTGTCGGGCAGCTTGCGGTCGTGGATGTAGCGCGACGAGAGCTGCACCGCGGCCTCGATCGCCTCATTGGTGTACTTCAGCCGGTGGTAGTCTTCGAAGTACGGCTTGAGGCCCTTGAGGATCGCGATCGCGTCCTCGACGGTCGGCTCGTTGATGTCGATCTTCTGGAAGCGCCGCACCAGCGCGCGGTCCTTCTCGAAGTGCTGGCGGTATTCCTTGTAGGTGGTCGAGCCCATGCAGCGGATCGTGCCCGAGGCAAGCGCCGGCTTGAGCAGGTTCGAGGCATCCATCGCCCCGCCCGACGTCGCACCCGCACCGATCACGGTGTGGATTTCGTCGATGAACAGGATGGCGTTGGGATGGGCTTCGAGCTCCTTGAGCACCTGCTTCAGGCGCTCCTCGAAGTCGCCGCGATAGCGCGTGCCGGCGAGCAGCGTGCCCATGTCGAGCGAGAACACGGTCGCAGCCGCCAGAACCTCCGGCACCTCGCTGTCGACGATGCGCTTGGCCAGGCCCTCCGCGATCGCGGTCTTGCCGACACCGGCCTCGCCCACGAACAGCGGATTGTTCTTCTGCCTGCGGCACAGCACCTGGATCGCGCGGTTGATCTCGGAATTACGTCCGATCACCGGATCGATCTTGCCGTCACGTGCCTTCTTGTTGAGGTTGACGCAATAGGTCTCGAGCGCCTCGCCCTTCTTCTTGGCGTCCTCGGCACCCTTGGTCTCGGTCTCCTCGTCGACGCCGCGCACCGGCCGCGCCTCGGAGACGCCCGGCCGCTTGGCAATGCCGTGGCTGATATAGTTGACGGCGTCGTAGCGCGTCATGTCCTGCTCCTGCAGGAAGTACGCGGCATGACTCTCGCGCTCGGCGAAGATCGCGATCAACACGTTCGCACCGGTCACCTCTTCGCGACCGGAAGATTGCACGTGGATCACCGCGCGCTGGATCACGCGTTGGAAACCGGCAGTCGGCTTGGCGTCGTCGGCGCCGTCCGTCACCAGATTTTCGAATTCGGTCTCAAGATAATTGACGAGGCTCGTGCGGAGCTTGTCGAGATCGACGCTACAGGCACGCATGACCGCGGCTGCATCGGAGTCATCGATCAAGGAGAGCAGGAGATGCTCGAGCGTCGCATACTGGTGATGACGCTCGTTGGCGATCGCCAGTGCACGATGCAGGGATTGTTCAAGGCTTTGGGAAAAAGTCGGCATTCGCGTCCTCTATGGCCCCCACCATCATGATCGCCATCGCCCGGTCAGGCAACAACAACCTTTGTCACATATAGTTATACAAGACCGCGGCAAAAGACCGGTTCCGCGACTCGATAGGCATTACGCGCCCACCGCATTCTCGATGCAAAACCCGTTCCGATTTGGGCAAAACTACCCATTTGGGCAGGATCGGCGTCGGCGCTGATTTTCGCCGGATCGCGCAGCGGTATCCGCCGGCATCACACACGCACGATCAGAACCGATCTAAAGAACGCGGGACTCGAACGCGCAGTTATTTCTTTTCCATCACGCATTGCAGCGGGTGCTGGTGCTTGCGGGCGAAATCCATCACCTGCGTCACCTTGGTCTCGGCAATCTCGTAGGTGAACACGCCGCACTCGCCGATCCCGTGATGATGGACGTGCAGCATGATCTTGGTCGCGGCTTCGACGTCCTTCTGGAAGAACTTCTCCAGCACGTGGACGACGAATTCCATCGGCGTGTAGTCGTCGTTGAGGATCAGCACGCGATAGAGGTTGGGCCGCTTGGTCTTCGGCTTGACCTTGGTGATGACGGACGTGTTCGGACCCGTCGGGCCACCGGAACGGTTCTCATCATTGCTCATCCGGGGAGCGTGGGCGGCGGCAGCCGCGGACAGGTCGAGTCTGGAAGTCAGTTGCGGCATGGCTCAGGCGTTCAAATTCCCCACGGAAGCGTATGACGGTTTACCGCGCGGTCCCGCACCGGGAGCCTCGCACGGACGCGCCGCCTTGTTGGATCGCCGCTTCCAACCGGCCCGGTCGAAGCCGGATCGATTTCAGGGAATATGGGCCCGCCCCCGGCCCGCCGCAAGCATGCAGGGGCTCAGCCGATGCGGCCGCGACGGTCCCGATTCCCGTCCGGACGATCCGGGCCAAGGTTAACCAATCCAGACTGATTTGCCAAAAATTTCCCGCTGGCCCGTTCAGAAGGTGTTGACCAGGAACCTGACGCGGGCGTGACCGCGGCGGTTTGGCGCGGGATTTCCCCGTTTTTCTACGGCCTAATTTACCCGACATTCAAAGCTGTGGCGTGAAATCGGGCAAAACCACAGATCTCGGGGCTCGTCATGTTTCGCCTACCCGCCGACTCCCGCTTCGGCCGATTGCTTGCCCGCTTTGTGTCCGCCGAGCAAGGCAACATCGCCGTCATTTTCGCCATCACCCTGCTCCCGATCCTCTGCATGGTCGGCGCCGCCGTCGACTACTCTCGCGCATCGCGCGCACGCTCGTCGATGCAAGCCGCCCTCGACTCCACCGCGCTGATGCTGTCGAAGGATTTGACGGCGGGAACGATCACGACTTCGGACATTAGCACGAAGGCGCTGAGCTACTTCTCGGGTCTATATACCGATACCGAGGCCAAAGGCGTCAACATCACCCCCACCTACACGGCCGCGACCACGAGTGCGGCAGCCACCCTGCTGCTGACTGGCACCGGCTATATCACCTCCGATTTCATGCAGATTGCCGGCTTTCCGACGCTCGGCTTCAACACCACCTCGACCTCCACCTGGGGCAACGCGAAGATGCGCGTTGCGCTTGTGCTCGACAACACGGGATCGATGGCACAGGACGGCAAGATCACGGCACTGAGAAACGCCGTGGCCGGATCCGGCGGCCTCATCGACCAGCTCAGCGCCCTCAGCAAGAACAGCGGCGATGTCTATATCTCGGTCATCCCGTTTGCCAAGGACGTGAATGTTGGATCCAGCAATTACACGCAGAGCTGGATCGATTGGACGAGCTGGGAAGCGGAGGCACCGGACCTCGTGTCGTCTAAGCCCTCGAATTGGGCGAACATCGGACCGGGCTCCAACTGCCCGTGGTCGATGTCAAATAACGGCTTCACTTGCGTGAATGGTCCGGGCAGCACATCGGCGGTCAGTACCATCCCGAATTCGGGCTCGAACAAAGGGCTGATCTGCCCCGGTACCAATGGCAGTGGCTCGTACAAGTACCACTATTTGATCAATGGCTGCTATAACAGCGTGGCATCGGGCTCGACGTATACGCACACGTGGCAGCCGAATTCCCACTCGACGTGGAGCGGATGCATTACGGATCGGACCCAGCCGTACGACGCGCAGTCCACGGCGCCGAACTCAAGCACTGTCGCCACCTTGTTCCCGGCAGAGCAATACTACGAGAACAGCACTTCCTTTTGCAGCAGCAGCGCTTCGACCCAGCTCGAGCCGATCATCCCGCTGAGCTATAATTGGAGCACACTCAAGACCGCGGTCAACGCAATGCAGCCAACCGGCGGCACCAACCAGGTGGTGGGTCTGGCCTGGGGATGGCTGTCGCTCTTGCAGAGCGCTCCGTTGAACGCGCCGGCGGAAAGCGGCACCAACGGCACCACCTACAACAGGGTCATCATCCTGCTATCCGACGGCCTGAACACCGAGAACCGCTGGCCGGCCTACGGCGACGGCAGCAGCCAGACCACCACCTACGGCAACAGCACCTTCCCCGGTTCGATCGACGCCAGGCAGCAAGTTCTGTGCGACAACCTGCACAACGCCAGGGACTCCGGCGGAGCACCGATGTACACGATCTACACGATCCAGGTGAACACGAGCTCGCCCGCCGATCCCACGTCGGCGATCCTGAAATACTGCGCGAGCAGTCCGGACAAGTTCTACATGCTCACCAGCTCGAGCCAGATCGTGACCACGTTCAACACGATCGGGACTGCTCTCAGCAAGCTGCGGCTGGCGAGATAGTCCTGCACAATTTGCAAAGAGAAAGCCGGTTTGCAAAGAGAAAGCCGGGCTGAACCAGCCCGGCTTTCTTGATTCCAAAACCTGTCGCGCGAATTACTGGGCGGCCGGGGTGAACTTCGACACGACCGTTTCGACCGGCTTGAACGCCTGCTTGGCGAGGTCGCTGTAGAGGCCGGCGATCTTCTGCGATTCCGCGACGAAGGTCTCGTAGGCGGAACGGGCGAAATCGGTCTGGGCTTCCATCGCCTTGTCCAGCGACTTCACGCCGGAAAGCTTCTCGACGAAGGACTTGGTGTCTTCAAAAGACTTCTTGGTGTAGTCGCCATAAGCGCTGGCGATCGCCTGGAGGCCGTGCTGCACCGAGGTCGCGGAAGCAACGCACGTCTCGAAATGCTCTTTCCCGTAGTTCTGAAAGTCTTCAACCTTGAACATCTTGGAATCCTTTTCCCTGGCTCGCGTCCGGAAGCCCCGGCTCCCTGACTCTGCCCACAATTAGTGCAACGCACAAAAAAGTCAAGAATCTTGTGCGACGCACAAAAGTCGGCGCAAGTTACGGAAATTCCCGGGCTTTCCCGCAAGGGTTTCTTAAGCTTTTGGAAACCGCGGCGCCCTACCTTGATTCCCTGGACGTGTTCACTTCCGCAGACGGTCAAAAGCCGTTTGAGAACATCACCTTAGCCAGAACAGCGGCTCAGGCCCAACGTCTCCCGCGGCGATCACCAGCGGAGAGACAGCCTGAGCAGGTAATGATCCCGGGTCCGCAGGGCACAATTTCGCCTCACGAGCCGGTGATCAAGTCACAAACGGGGACGGGGTTCCATGCTTCGTAACAACTGGTCTTCCTCGCGCTTGGCGCGGGTTGGCGTTTTCGGGCTTCTTACGGTCACCACAGCCGTCATCTTCACGACTGACGCAGCCGATGCGCGGCGCCATCGGCGCCACTATGCGCACCACCGGGTGCAGCGTGAAGCGTCCGAGAGCTCCAGCCCGAAATTCGCGTCGATCATCGTCGACGGCAATTCAGGCACGGTGCTTCAGTCGAACAGCCCCGACGGACTGCGCCATCCCGCCTCGCTCACCAAGATCATGACGCTTTATCTGCTGTTCGAACGTCTCGAGTCCGGCAAGATGAAGCTCGATACCGAGATGCCGGTATCGCAGCACGCGGCCGACCAGGATCCGACCAAACTCAACCTGCGTGCCGGCCAGACCATCCGCGTCGAGGACGCGATCAAGGGTCTCGTCACCCGCTCCGCCAATGATGCTGCCGTTGTGATCGCCGAAGCGATCGGCGGCGACGAGGACGATTTCGCCGCGATGATGACGCGCAAGGCGCGCGCGCTCGGCATGTCCAAGACAGTCTACCGCAATGCCAACGGCCTTCCCAACGACGAGCAGGTGACCACTGCGCGCGACCAGGCCACGCTCGGCCGTGCCATCCAGGAGCGCTTCCCGCGCTACTATCGCTTTTTCTCGACCACCTCGTTCACCTGGCGCGGCGAGCAGATCCGCAACCACAATCATTTGCTCGGCAGCGTCGAGGGCGTCGACGGCATCAAGACCGGCTACACCCGCGCCTCCGGCTTCAACCTCGTGACCTCGATGCGCCGCGGCAACCGCCACCTGATCGGCGTGGTGCTCGGCGGCCGCAGCGGCGGCTCGCGCGACGCCATCATGCGCAATCTGCTGGCGGAGAACCTCGAGAAAGGCGCGACCACCCACACGGTCGTGGCGGTGACCGAGCGCAATAGCGCCGACACCAGCACCGACGTTGCCGACGCTTCGGATACCCCGGCCCGTCCGGCTGCGCCGGTTCAGGTCGCGGCGGCCCCTGCTCCCGAAGCACCCGCACCGCGTCCCGCCTCGCGCCTGTCGGCCCTGGCAGCTGCGACCGCGGCAATGCCGCCGGTCCAGCCCAAGCCCGAAGCCAGGCCCATCGAGTCCAAGATCGAGCCCGCGCCGCTCACCAATGGCGTGATCTCGAGCCAGCCGCTCGCCCTCATTCCGGGCTCGTCCGAGCCGATGAAGCCGGTCCGGGTCAAGACGGTCCAGGTCAAGGCCGGCGCGGTCAAGGTCGCCTCCGCCGCCCCCGCCCAGGTCGCGCCCCAGGTCACCAACACGATTTCGTCCCGCTCCGACGTCGCCGAGACCTCCGGCGCCGTCGTCGCCAGGGCCGACATCATCAACAAGCCGGAGCCCGCCCGGGCCGAGGTCGCCCGGACCGAGATGCCGCAGCAGCCGGCGGGCTTCGGCACCGGCAACGGCATCCTCGGCGTGCTGCCGGCGACCAGTGCCGCTGCCCCGGCGCCCGCCCCGGTCGCCAAGCTCGCTTCCGCCGATCCGTCACCGCAGCCGATCCAGATGAGCGCCACCACCAAGCCGGTCGCTACCCATAGCGGCTGGATCGTCCAGGTCGGCGCGCTCGAGAGCGAGAGCGAGGCCCAGCAGCGCATTGAAGCCGCGCGCAGCTCGGCCCGCGGCCTGCTCAGCAAAGCCGATCCGTTCACCGAGCCTGTTGTCGCCAGGGACAATCGCAAGCTCTACCGCGCCCGCTTCGCCGGGCTCGAGCGCGACCAGGCCGAAGCGGTGTGCAAGGCGCTCAAGCGCGCCGACATCTCCTGCATGACCGTCCGCAACTGATCTTCCTGCCCCTCCAAGCAAAATGCCCGCGCCCTGCGCGGGCATTTTTGTTTTTGGGATGCGGTGGCGCTCGAGGCTGTTCCGCGACAACTTCTCGTCAAGGATTTACGGTTAAAACTTTACTCAAGGGATCGACCACGCCGACAATGGCGGGCATCGGGCGACGGCAGACAGAGCAAGCGGAGCTTACGCGGTACGGGCGTTTGTGGCGTGGTGCCGGAGTTAGCCGTTATGCGTACGAAGCAGAGTATCCTTGGCCTCGTTTACACGGGCAGCGAGGTACGTCGAGCCCCCCTGGTCGGGATGCAGTTTCTTCATGAGGGATTTGTGCGCCCGGCTGATGTCGTCGCGCCCCGCTCCCGGCTGCAAGCCAAGGATTTGATAGGCTTCCTCCGCCGTCATTTTGCCGCTCGACGCCGTGCGGCGCTGCCCCCCTGCCGCGTTGCCCTGCGCGTTCTGACGCCAAGCGGGAAACCGGCGGTCCAGATAGCTTTCAAGTAAGGCCACGCTCTCGGCGTCGAACGCCGGGACCATCGCCAGCAGGCTTGCAAGATCGAACTCGTCGAGGCCGCGCCCGGCGTGAGGCCCGGCGACGATCTGGCCCGAGAGCTGGCCGGACTCGTGATCGAGCCGCATGTCCAGGAATTGCGAGCGTACGCGCGAGCTCTGGTTGGGCGAGCGCGCAGCGCCGCCGCCAAACATGCCCCCGATATTGCCGAAGCCGGCGTTTGCCAACGGCGTCCAGCCGAGCAGTCCGGCGCCAAATATCCCGAGCGGGATCGCCACCGCCAATTCACCCCTTAAGCCCGTGAAGGCCGCCACCGCGAGCGCGACTACGCCGCCCCCGACCTTGATGGCGCGCGCCAGCACGGCCGGATTGGCGGCGCGGAACATCTGGAGCAACAGATACAGCGTGATGATAGCGACAAGGCCGGCAATCAGGGTCATGGCGGGAATATAGTCGCCCTCTTGTCAAAAAGCATGGTGTCCTTCCTTCCCGCCACGATCGGAAGATGACACGCCAGGCCGTTTTGCCGATAAGCAATCTGCCCGATCTCTCCGGCACGCGCGGCCGTAACGACGATCGCGCCATCATCGTAGGAGCGATGGCAAGGGTTTGGGGGAGACGATGAGCAGCGGATTCAAGCCACCGATCGTGCCGGCCGGTTTCTTCGGCATCGTCCTTGGCCTTGCGGGTCTCGGCAACGCCTGGCGTGCCGCGCACCACGTCTGGCACTTGCCGGCGATCGTCGGCGAAATCATCTTCGCCTTCGCCTCGATCGTCTGGGCGGTGCTGATCGCGTTGTTCGCGCTACGCTGGATTTTCGCGCGCGCGGAGTCGCTCAGCGAAGCCCATCACCCGGTCCAGTGCTGCTTCATCGGCCTCGCCGGCGTCTCCACCATGCTGATCGCGATTGCCGTGGAGCCCTATTCGCGCCTCGCCGCCATCGTCCTGTTCGGCCTCGGCGCCGCATTCACGCTCGGTTTCGCACTGTGGCGGACGGGACTGCTGTGGCGCGGCAATCGCGACCACACGGCGACGACGCCGGTGCTCTATTTGCCGACCGTTGCGGGCGGCTTCGTCACGGCCGGCGTTTCGGCGGCGCTCGGCTACCCCGATTGGGGACAGCTCGCGTTCGGCGTGGCGCTGTTCTCCTGGTTCGCGATCGAATCCGTGCTGTTGCACCGGCTCTATACCGTCGAGACCCTTCCCACCGCGCTACGTCCGACGCTCGGCATTCAACTCGCACCGCCCGTGGTCGGCGCGGTCGCCTATCTCGCGATCAATGGCGGTGTCCCCGACATGTTCGCGCATATCATGGTCGGTTACGGGCTGATGATGGCGCTGCTGCTGCTTCGGCTGCTGCCCTGGATCCTGGAGCAGCCATTCTCGGTGTCCTATTGGGGCTTCACCTTCGGTGCGACCGCACTTGCGATCGCTCCGATCCGCATGGTCGGGCACGGCGATACCGGCGCGATCGCAATGCTCGCGCCCTATCTGTTCGCGGCCGCCAATATCGTGGTTGGACTGATCGCGCTTGGCACGCTGCGCCTGATCCTGCAGGGCCGATTGCTGCCGCCTGTCGCCGCACCGCCCGCGGCGCAGGCCGCACGGGCCTGACCTGCTACTTCATCTGTCCGATCAGCTGCGCCGCGCCGCTCGCCGTCTTCGCCAGCTTCAACAATGCCTCGCGACCGCCGGCGGCATAGGCCGCAGCGGCCCGCAACAGCTCGCGCAGCTGCGCCGCCGCGCCCGGATCGAACCGGCACCAGGCGCCGCCGGTCAGGCGCGCGATCTCGCGAAACGCCTGTTCGGCGATCGCATCATGGCCTTCCTGAAACAGGAACAACGGCACCTTCAGCATGCCGAGTTCGCCGGCCTTGGCACAAAGTGCGTCGACCTTCTCCTCCATGGCGTCGCCGACGAAGACCACAGCACGCACACCCGATGCAACCGCCTCGCGCCGGGCGTCGGTCAGCACTCTGCCGATCTGGGTGTCGCCGCCACGGCAATCGATCTTGCTCATCAGCGTCGCGAGCTTGCTGCTGTCCGAAATCCACCCGGTGGCACGGCATTCGTTGAAGCCGCGATAGTAGACGAGCCGGATGTCGAGGCTGCCGAGCGATGCGGCCTCGCGAAACATATCCGCCTGAAGCGCACAGGCCATGTCCCAGGTCGGCTGCCGGCTCATTGTCGCATCCAGCGCGAAGATCAGGCGGCCCTTTGCGCCGGGTGCATGCGGCGACAGCGCACGCGCCTTGGCGACGAAGGCGGCGACGTCGTCCGCGGTCGAGGTCTTCGCCTGCGGCAACGCGCCGTCGTCTTCGGCTCGCGCCGAGACGGCATCGCTACCGCGCGGTTTAATGGGGTCGCCGGACATCTGGGGTCGCACTCGGTCTCACACCACCAATGTGGATAGCGTGCCCTGCCCGGTCAATGCACAAAGCCTCCGCCGGCCGAAGGCCAACGGAGGCTTTGAAAGTAGTTCCAGCGAACGTCTGGCTGATCAGCTCTTGGCTGGCGACATCAGGGCCACGGGACCCGGCTCGAGCACCTTCGGCGGCGACGTCGAGGTATCGACCGGCGCGATGGCGCTGTCGGTGTCGCTCAGGAATTTATCGAGCATGCCCTGGATCGAGTTCTTGGCCGCATCCGGACCGGTGTCGCGCATGTCGTTGTGCTGGAATTCGGTCTTCACGACCTGAATGCCTGCCTTCTCGCACTCCTCATCGGTCGGGATCACGCCCGCGTCAGTCTTGAACTGCGGATCCTGCGAACGGAACGACAGGATCTTGAACTTGCCGGCGGTGACGAAGGGCACGCGGAGATTGTCCAGCGTCACGACCTTCTTGACCTCGTCCGGATACTGCTTGGCGAAGTACATCGTGATGTCGCCGCCCATCGAATGGCCGACCATCGTCACCCGCGAATAGTCGGCGTTGGGCTGGACCTTCTTCATCTCCTGCATCGCCAGATGGATATTGGCGACACCGCGCAGGATCTGCGGCAGCCGGCCGACATAGATTTCGCCGGGCTTGGTCACCATCGGCGGATCGGTCGGCAAATCATGCTGCGGGCTGACGACGAGATAGCCGCGCGCGGCGAAGATGTTGGCGAGGAAGCCGTACTCGGTGTTCTTGACGGTGTTGCCGTGATTGATCACTGCGACCGGCATGGTGATCAAGCCGGCATCGGCCTGCATTTCCTTGTCGCGGCGAATTGCGATGTCGACAGGCACGGGACGGTTGTCGCGCGAAGCGTCGTAGAAGGTGATGGTCTCGTGCTTGATGGCCCACTTGCTCGCCGTGAAATAGGCGACGCCGCAGAGGGCTCCGACAGAAACCAGAACGGCAATTCCACGCTTCATTTTCGTCCTCAGCCTCAGGTCTTGCGACCTGATCCCTGTTGAAAATCGTGTTGTTCGAGGAGCTCTTCGGCCCCTTCGCGCCTATTCCCTAATATATGTCACAGCCGCGTGACAGGAAGGCCAAATATTGTGAACTGGCAGCCCTTTCATTGTGCGGCGCACACGTTTCTTGGGCATCCCGTTCTCACAAGGCTACGTCAGGGTGCAGGTCACCATCCGACGCAACCGGTCTAGATTGGGTTCAATTTCGCGGTAAACGTGGGATGAAAACGGTCGAACACGGCCGCAGTTCCCGCGGGAACCGGTGACTTTGATCGACTGGAAGTAGCGCTATACCGCTTGGGTCAGGCGCCGAGGATGTCGTGGACCTCGAGCGGCTTGTCGACCTGGCTGAACCACTCGGCGCGATTTGCCGCACGGCGACGGCCGCGCTCGTCGAGCGGCAGCTTGAGCTGGCGGAGCAGGCTCGTCACCTCTTCCCGCGCGGTAAGATGTCCGAGATTGGGCCGCATCCCGAGCGTGGCCTCGTCGATCTCGTCGAGCGCCGTCAGGCCGCGCGGAAAAAACTCGCGATAGACGACGCGCTCGGCGAAGCCGTCGACGTAGCGGAAGCCGAGCCGCAGTGACAGATCCTTCAGCCCCTCGGCGACGAGCTGCTTGTTGCGGGAGCCGAGCATCGACAGGCGGTTGCGCACCACGATCCAGTCGGTGGTCGAACCGTCGAGCTGGCGGCGCTTGCGCCTGACGTCGCGCACCATCTCGGCGTAATGGCTTTCCCCCGTGACCGCGTAATTGGCGGGGTCGACGGTGCCGAGCACGTCGAAATCGAGGAAGCTGTCGTTGATCGGCGTGACCAGCGTGTCGGCCATCGAATGGGCAAGCCGCATCAGGTAGCTGTCGGTGCCAGGCGTATCGATAACGATGAAGTCGAAGCTGCTCTCGACCGCCGAGACTGCCTCCATGAATTGAAGGAACTCGGAGTTCTCGTTCTCGGCGACCTGCATCGTCTCGCCGAGCTTGATGCAGCGATGCATCGGCAACTCGAGGTCGAGCTTGGTGCGGCGCGCCCAGGCGGAGCGGTTGTTGATGTAGCGGGTGAAGCTTTGCTGGCGGCAGTCGAGATCGATGGTAGCGACGCGCTGGCCGGCCTTCAGGAGCGCAACTGCGATGTGCAGGGCGGTGGTCGATTTGCCGGAGCCGCCCTTTTCATTGCCGAGCACGACGACATGCGCCGAGCCGGATTGGCTTTGGCTAGCCTGCACAAGCATAGCGATCCTCAACACCCCTGAACAATATCTTCGAGTTGGCCGCGTCTGCGGTCAAGTGAAATGCGTGACAGGATGACGAAATCAATGTGCACTGGTCTTCATCAAGAATCGCATCGCGATGTCGCCTCTGTAATCCGACCGCAATGGCGCGACATCCTCGCTGCGGAGGATGCTGTGCCGCATGTCGATGCATGGCGTCCACGACCGCCGCTTGTTAAGGTTAGCCGCAAGCGCGGCAGACCGCGCCCACCCCCAACGATTCCCGAGTCTTGATGTCACGAAGCCCCTTGATCACCCGCACGGTGCCCGCCCTGCGACGCGCCGTCGACAATCTCCGCAAGCGAAAGGCCACGGTCGCGCTGGTTCCGACCATGGGCGCCCTCCATGACGGGCATGTGTCGCTGGTGCGCCTGGCCAAGCGACGCGCGAGCCGCGTCATTGTGTCGATCTTCGTCAATCCAACCCAGTTCGCCCCGACCGAGGATTTCGGCGCTTATCCGCGAACCTGGAAAGCCGACATCGCCAAGCTCGCGGCCGAGGATGTCGACATCGTCTGGCACCCCGGCGTCGAGGCGATGTATCCGGAGGGCTTTGCGACGCGCGTCGTTCCGGAGGGACCGGCACTGGCCGGCCTCGAGGACCGCTTCCGCCCGCACTTCTTCGGCGGCGTCGCCACCGTCGTCGGCAAGCTGTTCACGCAGTGTCGGCCGGATGTCGCGATCTTCGGCGAGAAGGACTTTCAGCAATTGCGCGTGGTGACGCAGATGGCGCGCGATCTCGACCTTGGCGTGAAGGTGATCGGCTCCCGCACGGTGCGCGAACGCGACGGGCTCGCGATGTCCTCGCGCAATGTGTACCTCTCACCCGAGGAGCGGCAGACCGCCACCACCCTCTACCGCGCCATGAAGGACAGCGCTCGCCGGATCCAGGCCGGCGAGACAATCGCGAGCGCGATGGCGCGCGGCGCCGAGATGATCGAGGCGACCGGCTTTGCGCTCGACTATTTCGAAGCGCGTCATGCCGAGACGCTGGCGCCTGTCACCTCGCGCAAGGACGGGCCGTTGCGGATTCTGGTGGCAGCCAAGCTCGGCACGACGCGGCTGATCGACAATATCGCGGTGCGATAGCCGAGGTTGATCTTGAACCTCGCCTCAACCCTATGGATGATCGTGGCGAGGGAACAAGCCAAGCGACAGGTCCATGTCATCGATCCGCGCCATCATCGTCGGCTGCCTATGGGCGCTGATTGCCGCCACCGCTGCGCAGGCGCAGGAGCGGCCGCCGATCGGCGTGTACGGCTCCCCGCAGGACGCGATGATCTTCTATGTCGCCCACGGCCCCACCGGTGCCTGCGGTCCGGGCTGCTCCGACTGGATTGCAGCCGAAGGCACCGTGCAATGGGACAGCTGGAAGCGGTTGATTGCGATCCTCGACCGTCAGCAGGGACGCAAGCTGCCGCTGCTCATCCATAGCTGGGGCCCTTCCAACCTCAACGTCGCGACCAGCATGGGCCGCATCCTGCGCGAGCACGGCCTGGATGCGACGGCGGGCGCGACCGAGGTCGAGGCCTGCGCCGGCCGGTCGGAGGCGGATTGTTTTGCCGTGAAGCGTCCGGGCGGCCCGCTCGACGCCACGGTGTCGGTGCCGGACCCGGCTTGCGATCTGGCCTGCGTCCTGGTGCTGGCCGGCGGCGTGCATCGCAGCCTGCCCGAGGGCGCCAAGGTGGTGCTGACCGGCCGCTCCATCCACAACCGCCGCGCGCCCAACGTCTCGGCCGAGCAGCGCGAGAGCCTGACGGTGATCTTTGGCGAGCGCTACCGGAAATACCTGCTCGAGATGGGCGTCGAGCCCGGGCTGGTCGACATCGTCGACAGTCTCGACGAAGGCAGCCGCCCGTTCATAGTGCCGCCCGCCGAAGTGGCGCGGTTGCACATCGTCACGCCGCCCTGAGCGGCATTCCTCAGAGCAATCCGAGATCGCGCAGCTCGCGCCGCATCGGCTCCGGCATCGCCGCGATGGTGCCTGCGGCGGACTTGCCGAGATCCGGCGGCACGGAATCGTCGGTGAGATAACGCCAGCCCTGGAACGGGCGCATCGGCCGCGGCGACACCGAGATCACTTTCGGCTGCATCACGATCCGGCAACGCCCGATACCGTCCTTGTCGCGGAACGGCTCGATGCCGATGATCTTTTCGCGCGCCGCGATCTCGCCCTTGATGACCCAATAGAGCGATCCGCCCGACAGAATCTCGGCGTCGCGCTTGGGCACCATGCGGGTGACGTGGATGTGGTGTTGCGGCAGGCCTTTTTTCTTGGCCGTCTGCATCCGCTCGGCGATCCACCCCTTCAATTCCTTGACGGAGTCGCAGCCGACGGCAAGCTTGATCAGATGAAGTGGCATGGCCCAGCATTAGCGGGCCGGCCGCAGGTTTTCAAAGCCGAACTAGTACCTCGTCACACTGATTATGACTGGTTGATTCCGAGCCAGTTCAGGATGGGCAGGTCTTTCGGAGCCACGAGGATTTGGATGCTTCGAGCGACGCCGGGTTGGCGCCGAATGAGACCATTTCGTTCGAGGGTCACGATCATCTGGTGGACCGAAGGCGGGCTGACTTGAAAGTGGCGCTGCATGTCGGTCTCGGCGGGCGGGCGTCGGAACATGTGCGCGTAGGTGTAGATGAAGGCCAGGTACTGGCCCTGCTTTTCGGTGAAGCCTTGAGGGCTGAGGCTGCGAGCGGCGCCTGATTTTCGATTCATTTGTCGATTCGTCCGGTCCTCCGACAAGGAGGTCGCGATGAATGTACGTTATCGGGTCGAATTGAGCCAAGCCGAACGCTGTGAACTCACCGCGATGTTGAGCAAGGGCAAGCGGGCTGCCCGCAAGCTCAAGCGCGCCCAGATATTGCTGGCGGCCGATGCCGGCCGCAGCGATGAAGAGATTGCCCGCGCCGTGGCGGTGGGCGGTTCCACCGTGTACCGGACCAAACGGCGCTTCGTGGAAGGCAATCTGGAGCGGGCGCTGAGCGAGGATCCGCGTCCAGGCGCGGAGCGCAAGCTCACCGGCAAGGAGGAAGCCCTGCTGGTGGCAACGGCTTGCGCAACCCCTCCCGAGGGTCGCGCCCGCTGGACGCTGGAGCTTTTGGCCGACGCCATGGTCAGGCTCACCGACCACGAGAGCCTGTCGGGCGAGACGGTGCGCCGGCGGCTGGCCGAAAACGGCCTCAAGCCGTGGCGCAAGGATATGTGGTGCATTCCAAAGGTCGATGGCGAATATGTCGCCCGCATGGAAGACGTGCTCGACCTATATGCCGAGGCGCCTGATCCCGACCGGCCGGTGGTCTGCTTCGACGAGAGCCCGGTCCAGCTCATCGGCGAGGTTCGCGAGCCGATCCCCGCCGAGCCGGGCCAACTCGAACGTTACGATTGCGAGTATCGCCGCAACGGCACCGTCAATCTCTTCGTCTGCATCGACGTGCATCGGCCATGGCGCAAAGTCAAAGTCACAGAGCGACGGGCGGCAGAAGATTACGCCCAGTGCATGCGCGAACTCGTCGATGTTCATTATCCCGACGCCGGGTGCATCCGCGTCGTGCAGGACAATCTGTCGACCCACTCCGTAGGCTCCCTCTATGAGGCATTCGCGCCTGACGAAGCCCGGCGAATTCTGCGCCGCCTGGAGTTCCACTACACCCCAAAGCACGCCAGTTGGCTCAACATGGTCGAGATCGAGATCGGCGTGCTCCGCGGTCAGTGCCTCGACCGCAGGATCGACGACCCAAACTGGCTCCGCCGCGAAATCGCCGCATGGGAGAAACAACGAAATGCCGCTGGCGCCCGCATCAAATGGATGTTCACGACCGAAAAAGCCCGCGCCAAAATGGGCCGCGCCTATCCCGCAACGTCCAAAGAGTCACAATCACTGTGACGAGCTACTAGTCGTTATCCGCAGCCGCGGGAGCCGAGCCCGGCGGCGGCGCGAGCGGAACCGGCGCCGGCGGCGCGGCGGCGGGTGCGCGCGCAGCCTTCGGCGCCGGCGGCTTCTTCGCAGCCGGTGCCGCGGGTGCTGCGGCCTGTGCCGAGGTCGCAGCCGGGGCACGTGGCGCCGGCGCCGCAGCCGCATTGGCGGCCGGTGACTGGCGCGCGGCCGGCTCAGGATTCATGATGCTCACCGGCGGCGTCGAAGAGGCGCTCGGGAACTCCGCATTGGTCGGTTTGCCCGTCGGCATCGACGGCGGCAGCCCGGCGATCGCACCCAGGGGTGCAGTCCCCGCCGGCGCCGCGGCGGGCGCGTTCCAGGTCGGCGCATAACGCGCGACCAGCATGTCGTAGAGATGGGAGTCCATGTTGGCGGCGACCTGCTGCTGATCGGTCAGCGAGCGGAAGGTGGCACAGTCGAACTGGGTGCAGCCGTCGCGCACGACCAGCACCTGGGCAACGAGGCCGTAGCGATCGCGCTCCAGCGACTTGCGCAGCACCTTCGTGTCCACCGTCATGCTCTTGTCGGCGGTCGCGGCGTCGCCGAGCGCAGTCAGCCGATCGATCCGGGCTGCCGTGTAAGCGACGGCGGCAGCCGCCGCGTCAGGCGCACCGAACAGCGCCTTCTCGCAGCCAGCGGCGACGGCATCGCCGGCGAGGTCGTCGAGGCAGGACAGCGCCGGCAGGCTTGTATTCGCCACGGCCAGCGCACGCGCTTCACTCGGCGCGGCCTGCCCTGCGGGTCCGTAGACGCGCATGGTGGCGGCCACCGCAATGCTGATCGAGAGTAGCGTGATGACGGTGAGCGCACCGTTGGCGACCGATCTTTCGGCCCGCAGCAACGTGATCAGCAGGATCAATCCGAAGAAGCCGGCAGCCGCCAGCGTCATCCACATCGGAAAGGCCGGCGAGCGCCAGATTTGGTCGAGCGACGAGGCCGATGCCCAGTCCATGCGCGATGTCCCCTCACGCGAGCCGAGTGCGAATGGTCAAGCGAGCACCGCGAGTCGGCAACTGCCCCCGCCCACCTTGTCGAGGCGAAGCGGGCCTTTTAACGGCGGGCGAGCGAATTCGCCCGCAATATCAATGCGTGGTGCCGTCAGCGCATTACGAGAGTGCGAGCTGGCTTTCCTTCGCGACTCGTTCGAAGGCCTCGGTCGAGCTCTTGATCCGGTACTGGCAGTCGTCACCTTCCGTCGGCAGCAGGCGAATGACCTCGTACGAACCACTCGCAGCCGGGCGCGCGACGTTGCTGGCAGTGAACAGTACGCGCGTTCCAATCGGGAATTTGTGCTTCAACACCCTCTCCATCACTCAAACAACGCCTGCCTCGCCCGTGGTCCCACTGCGAGGCCGGCTGGAAACCCAGCCGCTGTATAGCACGCATGCGGCGTTTTTGACCAGCCTCATGCGAGCATGGCGAACGTGCCAATTTTGAAGTCTTTTCAGGACGATAACGGGAACAGAGCCGGCCTGGACGACCGCTGGAACCAGGCCTCAGGCGCCATGAGGCAGATGGCCCTGCGGGCTTGCCTGATCCACCGCCTTGGGCAGCTCCTGGGCCAGGATCTCGCCCAGCTGGTCGACCGGGATGTTGTAGCGCGCGGCAAGCTGCCGGACGGTGTCGTTGCCGAGCACGGCGCGGAGCTGGTCGGCGGAGATCGGCAGGTTCTGGCCGTTACCGAGCCAGGATTTGACCTGGTCGCCGAAGCCCGCCTGCTGGAGCTTTGCGACGATCGCGCCCAAGCCGCCCTGGTTGTTGCTACCGAACACCTCGTTCATCACGGCCGGCAGGACGGCGGCGCCGAGCTGGCCAAGCGCGCTGCGCAGCGCGGGATTGTTCTCCAGCGAGTCCAGAATTCCCATGGCCGTCCCTTCTTTCGTTGTTCCCCGTGATTGAGCGCCGCGAGCGGCCGTGCCGTCAAGCTGCGCCCATTCACATTTTCAAGTGAGCATGATCTCGCCGGAGAACCGGTGTCCGCTTCTCCGGATCATGCCCGCAATTACACAGTCTCGAATTTTTCGATGACAAGCGTTTCGGCGAGGCCATCGCGGGTCCACTCCTGGAACGCCGGCATCGCCAGCATCGTGTCCATGTAGGCTTTGGCCTCCGGCGTGACCTCGATGGCGTAGGTCCGGAAGCGATGCACGACCGGCGCATACATCGCATCGGCCGCGCCGAAGCGGCCGAACAGGAACGGGCCGCCGGCACCGTAGCGGGTCCGGCACGTGCGCCAGATCTCCTGCACGCGCGCGACGTTGGCCTTGGCATCCGCCGACAGCGTCACGGGACGCACGGGACGGTGCAGGTTCATGCCGCATTCGCTGCGCAGCGCCATGAAGCCGGAATGCATCTCGGCGCACACCGAACGGGCAAACGCGCGGGCCGCGACGTCATCGGGCCACAGCTTCACTTCCGGATAGCACTCGGCGACATACTCGATGATGCTCAGCGAATCCCACACCGTGATGTCGCCGTCGACCAGCACCGGCACCTTGCCGGCGCGGCTGAAGGACAGGATCTGCTCCTTGTCCGCGGGATTGTCGGTGTAGAGCGGGATCACGGTCTCCACGAACGGGATGTCGTTGGCGCGCAGCGCAAGCCAGGGCCGCATCGACCATGACGAGTAGTTCTTGTTGCCGATCGCGAGCTTGAGCGCTGCCATGTCACGGGTCCTTCGTTAAGTCCTCTGGATGCGGCTGCTTTTAACGCCATCGCCTGCCGCCAATCAATCGTTGCCGCAACCCATCATGCATGGCAATCGTTGCGACCTCGCGAGGAGAGAGACATGAGCAGGCATTGGGTCGACATCACCGCCGTCGGCTTCTTCATCATCGAATGGCTGGCCTATGCCGCAACCCTCGAGCACTCCGCCTATGGCCGCGACAGCCTGTCGGCGCGGATGAATCGCTACCGCGAGGTCTGGGTCCGCCGGCTGCTCGATCGCGAGGCACGCATGGTCGACATGCAGATCATGGCCTCGCTCCAGAACGGCACCGCCTTCTTCGCCTCCACCAGCCTCTTCGCGCTTGGCGGCGCGCTGGCGCTGCTGCACGCCACCAACGACGCCATCACCATTCTGGGCAAGCTGCCGATCGACCTCAGCACCTCGCCCGCAATGTGGGAGCTGAAATGCGTCGGGCTGGTGTTGATCTGCGTCTATGCGTTTTTCAAATTCGCCTGGGCCTATCGCCTGTTCAACTATGTCGCGATCCTCTACGGCGGCATGCCGCCGGCTGCGCTGCGCGACACGCCGGAGGCCGAAGCCCACGTCATCCGCACCACGCGCGTGTTCGAGTCCGCCGGCCGCCATTTCAACCGCGGCCAGCGCGCCTTCTTCTTCGCGCTCGGCTATCTCGGCTGGTTCGTGAGCCCCTGGGTGCTGTTCGTGACCACGGCCGCCGTGGTGATCGTGACCTGGCGACGCCAATTTGCGTCCAGCGCATGGGCGGCGATGGCGCCGGATGTGGTTGATGACGACAAGGTGACGAAGCGCGGTCATTGAGGACCTCATGTGAAGGTGCGAGCGACGCGGCGCGGTGCCGTAGGGTGGGCAAAGCCGCAACGCGCACGCGCCGCTTGACATGGCGTGCACGTTTCCTCGACAACTCACGCCGTGATCAGTTTTCCCAGAATTGCCGACCTGCCGACCACGCCCTTCTCCGGGGTCGATGTGGTTCGGGGCGTCGAATGCGCGGCGTCCGATGGCGACGGCGCGGGACGCGTTTTGGTCGAGGTCGACGGCAAGCCTGACGTCCTCGCGTTCTATGGCGCGGCGCCCGAAGGCGCGCCGGCCGATCCCGTCATCTTCCTGCGCGGCGATGCCGTCGAGAAACGCGATGACGACGTCGTGGTGGCCAACGAGTGGTACGTCGCGGCGACGGCCTACGACGTGCAGGCGCTGGCTGAACAGTTCAGCGCCTGCTTCCATCGCCCCTATGTCCACCTGGCGCGCCCGGGTATCCTCGGTTCGACGGGGCACCATCTCGACCGGCGCCGGCCGCGCGAAGTTGCACTGGTCGATGCGGCGCTGACCCGGCTCAAGGCGCATTTCGGCTGGCGCCGCCTCAATCTCGTCGGCCAGTCCGGCGGCGGCCATCTCGTGGCTGCGCTGATCGCGTGCCGCGACGATATCGGTTGCGCGGTGATCACCTCGGGGAATACGGCGGTGGCCCAGCGCAATCGCGAGAACGGCTGGGCCGCCGACATCACCGGACACAGCGACTTCCTCGACCCGATCGACCATGTCGCCGAGGTCGCGCGCCATCCGCCGGAGAAGATCATCGTGCTGACGGACCCGCAGGACCGGCGCGTGTCGGCGTCCGTCCAGACCGCCTATGTCGAGGCACTGCGCCGCGCCGGCGCCGCCGTGGACCACCGCCTCCTGCCGGCCTCCGGCAAGCTTCGCCACGATCTGCAACTGCCGGGAATTTTGGCAGCCTTCACCTGGCTCGCGAACCAAAACACCTAGCCCGGACATACCGCTCGCTATTGACGCGGGAAAATTTCCCACATATCCCTGCCGTCGCGAATTCAGCGGCAGCCGGACGTAAATGCATCCTGACCTTCGGCCGGCACCGGCACACACTGCAATCGAGCCGAAACGATCGGGAAACGCCGCCTACGCCGGGCTGCTGGCATCGATCATCGCCATGGTTGCAGCCGGCCTCCTGGTGCGGCTGAATTCATTCCCCGGCTTGCACGGTGACGAAGCCTGGGTCGGACTGCGCGCGCTGGAGCAGCAGGCCCGCGGAATGTTCACGCTTCGCGGCATGAACGGCTATACCGGATCACTGTTCCCCGAAATTACGAGCCTGGTCTTTTCGATCATCCCGGCGAGCGTCGGCAGCCTGCGACTGGCGGGCGCGATCTTGAATGGCCTTGCCCTGGGCTTGACCGCGCTCGCCCTCTGGAAACGCGGCGCGGCCGCGCTCTATTTCGCGCTGGCGATGGGATCCTCGCTGCTATTCCTGTTCTACAGCCGGGTCGCCTGGGAGGTGAACGCGCTCCAGAACCTCCTGCTGGCGCTCGTGCTGCTCGCTCTCCCACACCTGCTGGAGCGAGGTCGAAGCCTTGATCGCTGGCTTTTCCTTCTCCTGCTCGCCTTCTCATTGGGGTGCTGGAGTCACGCCATCTTCATTGCCGCAGCGCTGTCCTTTGCTGCCGCGACGCTCCTCGTCGCGCTCACATGGCCTGGCGAAAGCAGCGCAAGGCTGCTGCTGATCGGCCAGCTGAACGTTCTGGTCCAGATCGTCCTGTGCGGACGGCATTTTGTCGGCGACGGCGCATTCGCGACCCGGGCCCTGCCGGCGATGCTGGCCGGTCTCGGCCTGATCGCGCTCGCAACCCGTGCCTATGTCCGCGTCGAGGGCCATCTGCTTCCGCACACGATCAGAGCCTTGACCAATCGGCGTGTCGCGAGGCTTGCAAACGTCGTCCTCGTCGGTTTCGTGGTGCTCTCGCTCGCAGCATCGCTGATCGGCGATGTCAGCTTCTTCGGCACGGTCTCGGGCGTGATCCTGCTCGAGCGTGTCGTCTCCTACCTGCCCGGCCCGATCGAAATGATCGCGCTGCACATGCGCATGGCGCTGCTGCTCGTATTGTTCGCGGCGGCTGCACTGCGATCCCTCCGCGCCAAACCGAGCGCGCCGGAGCAGCTCCTGCTGCCGCTGTTCTGCCTGTGGACGATCGCGTATTTCCCGGCGCTGCGGCTTTCGATCGCGAGCGTTGCCGATCGCTACTACATCATCCCGCAATTCCTGTTTTTCGTGTCGATCGCGCTCGCCATCGACGGCCTTCGCGCAAGCTGGAAAATGCCTGCCTTAACGCTGCTGCTCGCCGGTTTCATCCATGCGCAAGTGACGATGGTCCGCGAAGCCTTTCGCGACGAGGACCGGCCGCCGTTCGAGCTGTTCGACTATGCCGGCTATACCGACACCTCTCGCCATTTCATGAAGCTCCACGCGCTCACGAATGAGCTGAAGTCACGAGCCACTTGCCGGGTGGAGTCATCCAGCTTCTTCATCGCGCAGCCGATGCGCTTCCTGATGGCGGTGGGTCAGCCCTGCTCGGGCAAGGCCGGGGCGCGGGTGGAATATTGTGCCGCGTGTCTCGCACCGGTTCGTGGATTCGAGCTGCAATTGCAGGAATAGCCGGTCATCGGTGCGTAACGCGGCCGCTACCCGCCAAAATCCTGCGGCGCGAACGACAGGTCCATCACCTTCCATTCGTCGTACTTGTCGACGGGCAACATCTTGTAGGGCTGGCAAGCCTGCAGCGCGCTCATCGCTGATTGCACAATGGCCACGCCCTTGGTCGACGGCGGCGCCTCGATCAGGATCGGCGGCCGCGCCAGCGTGCCGTCGGTGGCGAGCACCGCACGCAGCCTGATGTGAACGGCATCGGTCGGTGCAACCCCGGCCGGAAGTTTCGAACAGCTCCTCAAGTGCCGGCGAAGCTCGGCAATGACCTCGGGCGGCAACTTGGCGCCGATCGAATCCTTGGCATCGCCGCCGTCATCCTTGGGCACGTCTTTCGGCACGGGCGGCAATGCCGGCGGCAGGCCCAGCATCACGCCGTATTTGACGGTGACGTCAGGCTCCGGCGTCCGATAGGCGGGGGGCGCGGCCTGCGGCTGCGGCATCGCCGGAGGTGGCTGCTGCGCCGCCTGAGGCTGAGGCGGCGGCTGTTGCGGTGGCACCTGCGATGGCTGGGGCTGCGGCTGCTTCTGCTGCGGCTCCTGCGCGGCCTGCTGCGCCGCCTTCTCTGCTGCCTTCTCCCTGGCCGCAGGCTTGGGCGCTACATCCGCCTTATCCTTGTCGGTGAAGTCCAGCTTCGGCAGCTTCAGGTCAGGGAGCGGCTCCGGCGGCTTCTCCTTCGCCTCCTGTTGGGCCTTTTCCTCCGCCTTGGCCTCCTCCTCCTTCACCTGCTCCAGCGTGACGATATCGACCGCGACGGTCTCGGGCGGTGCGGAATGAAACGGATGGACCTCGCTGATCACGATGATCAGCGCCACCAGCGTCAGATGCGCGATGGCTGACGCCGCAATGTCCGTCCGTATGATCTTCCGCCGTTCCATCGCCCGATCTTGGGTTGCCGACCTGCTCCTAGCATACCGGAACAGCCCCTCAATCCCATTTCGGCGCGAAGCCAAAATCGGTCAGGCGGCCCCTGGGGCTGGCAAGCGCGGCGACCTCCGCCATCTCGTCGTGCGAGAGCTCGAAATCGAAGATCTCGATATTCTCCGACAGCCGCTCGACACGCGACGTTCTGGGAATCGCGGACACATTCTGCTGCACCAGCCAGCGCAGGCAGATCTGTGCCGGCGTCTTGCGATGGGCGCGGCCGATTCCCGCGAGTGTCGGGTCGGCCTTGATGCGGCCCTTGGCGATCGGGCTGTAGGCAACGAGGGCCATCCCATGCCGGTCGCAGGCCGCCCTCACCTTCGCCTGATCGAGGTAGGGGTGATATTCGACCTGGTTGCAGACGAGCGGCTCGGGTGACAGCGCGACCGCCTGCTCGATCAGCGCCACCGTGAAATTGGAGACGCCGATGTGGCGTGTCAGGCCCATCCGCTTGGCGTGCGCCAGCGCACCCAGCGTCTCCTCCAGCGGCACATGCGAATTGGGCCAGTGCAGCAGCACCAGGTCGACGGCGGGAAGCCGCAACCGCACCAGGCTCTCCTTGACCGATCGCTCGAGATCGTGGGGTGCGAAATGGTTGGTCCAGACTTTTGTCGTGACGAAGATGTCGTCGCGACGGACACCGGAGGCGCGCAATCCGTCGCCGACCTCGCGTTCATTGTCGTAGACTTGGGCGGTGTCGATGTGGCGGTAGCCGAGCCGCAACGCCTGCTCGACCACGCGCGCGCAGGTCCGGCCGCTCAGCTCCCAGGTCCCCAGCCCGATCGCCGGAATTTTCGCGCCATTGGCCTCGACGAACAGCATGAGGAATCCTCTCTGTTGCGGCAGCCCCAAATGTCATCACCGGCGTCATTATGGACCCGGTCCGCCAGAGTGCAACGAAGGATGCTAACGTGAGGTTCGTGTCAGGCGTTCAGGCTTTGGCGAGCGCCTGGAACACCGTGTCGGGCGCATGCGCGATCACGGCCAGCAATGCGCGCGCGGGTCCGCGCGGGGCGCGCTTGCCCTGCTCCCAGTTGCGGATGGTCTCGACGGGCACGCCGAGCTTGGCGGCGAACTCCATCTGGGTGAGACAGGCGCGCCGGCGCAAATCGCGCACCGCGAGCGAACCGGCCTCCGCCGCCGGAGTCTCGGCTGCAGACGCGACCGGCTGGACGGGAAACTCTTGCCCGTCCCGCAACTCAACGACCCGTCCGTCCGCCTTCAGCCGCAACCGCATGCTCATTCCCCCAAGCGGGAGGGATCATGCGGCAGCACGCTTAAGGTGGGATTAAAGGTGGTCTCGTGCCCCGGCCGCTGCGCAGCACGAAGTGATGCGCTGCAGAGCCGGGGCCCATCGGACCGCGGAGTTTGTCGCCTCATGGGTCTCGGTTCTGCGCAGCAACGCAAAGAGCGTTGCAGCGCGCCCGGGACACGAGAGCGTGGTTGGCGCCCCCTACTTCAACCCGAACCACAGCGTGGCGATGCCGAGGAAGGAGAAGAAGCCGACGACATCCGTCACCGTCGTCACGAACGTGCCCGACGCCACCGCCGGATCGGCCCTGACGCGTTCGAGCGCCATCGGGATCAGGATGCCGCCGAGCGCGCCGGCGACCAGGTTCACGATGATCGCGAGCCCGATGACGACACCGAGGCCGGGGATCTTGAACCAAGCCACCGCGGCGACACCGGTGATCACGGCGAAGGCCACGCCGTTGATGAGACCGACCAGCGTCTCGCGGATGACGACGCGCCAGGCGTTGGAGGAGCCGAGCTCGCGGGTCGCGAGCGCCCTGACCGCGACCGTCATGGTCTGGGTCGCCGCATTGCCGCCCTGGCTCGCGACGATCGGCGCCAGCACGGCGAGCGCCACCATCTGTTCGAGCTGGCCCTCGAACAGGCCGAGCACGGAGGACGCCAGGAAGGCCGTGGCCAGATTGATCAACAGCCAGTTGAAGCGGCCGCGCGCGATGGTGAGAAACGTGTCCGACAGCTCTTCGTCGCTGGTGACACCGCCGAGCGCCTTGAGGTCCTCGTCCGCCTCTTCCTCGATGACGTCGACGACGTCGTCGACGGTGATGACGCCAACGAGGCGGTCCTGGGTGTCGAGCACGGGTGCCGCGACGAGGTTGTACTTGCCGAACATGCGCGCCACCTCCTCCTGGTCCTCCAGGACGGAGACGCGGCGACGATCCTCGTCGGTCAGCTCGGTGAGAGGCACCGGGCGGCGCGCCCGCAGCAGCACATCCAAGGGAACCGCGCCCTGCCAGTGCCGGTCCTTGTCGACGACATAGATCTCGTAGAAGCGGTCCGGCAGATCGGGCGTGTCGCGCATATAGTCGATCGCCTGCCCGACCGTGAAATCCTGCGGCACCGCGATGAACTCGGTCTGCATGCGCCGTCCGGCAGAGTTTTCCGGATACAGCAGGCTGCGTTCGAGGGCGACGCGCTCCTGCAGCGGCAGCTTCTCGAGGATCTCCTCCTGCTCCTCCTCGTCGAGGGTTTCGAGCAGTTCGACCGCATCGTCGGATTCCAGCTCGCGGACGCCCTCGGCGACCGTCTCGGGCGGCAGCTCGTCGAGGATCTCCTCGCGGACGGTCTCGTCGACCTCGTTCAGTGCGGAAAAGTCGAAATCGGCTCCCGTCAGCTCGACCAGGCGGACGCGGTCGTCGGGCGCGAGCGCCGCGATGAGATCGCCGAGATCGGCCTCGTGCAGGTCGGCGACGCAGGCCCGCAGCGCAGCGCTGTCGCCGGCCTCGATCGCATGGGCGATTTCCTCGACGAATTCGTGCCGAATTTCGCCCTCTTCATTGCGCATCGGGACGTGGTCGAGTACCAATGCCTCGGCGGCCGCAGCACCATCGATATGTTCATCCATGGAACGCCTCGCCGTTGAACAGGTTGGTCATTTTGGGCTGACGGTCAGCCAATACCCTCAACGTAATCGGGAGCGCAATGGCAAAGATGCAGCGGCCGAAATGGACCTCGATCACGATGGGCGTAGCTCTTGCCGCCCTCACCGCGATCGGCTCAGTCAAGGCCGCGGACTGCCCGCGGAGCGATGCGCTCGGCACTTCGCGGATCCTGAGCGTCGATGCCAAGACCACGCCGCGTGTCGGCCTGAAGAGTTTTCCGCAGACGCTGCCGCTCGCTGATCATGAGGTGGTGCTGACCTTCGACGACGGCCCGCGTCCGCAGACCACCTCGAAGGTGTTGGCCGCGCTGGCGCAGGAATGCGTGCGCGCGACCTTCTTCCTGGTCGGCCGGAGCGCCGCCGAACATCCCGACATGGTCAAACGCATCGCCCGCGAGGGTCACACCATCGGCCACCACACCTGGTCGCATCCATACATGGGCCGGATCCCGGCCGATGCGGCCAAATACGAAATCGACCACGGCATCGCCACCGACGAGATGGCGCTGCACGGGGTCGCAACGACGACGCCGTCGACGCCGTTCTTCCGCTTCCCCTATTTCGAGTCCACGCCGGCCCAGCTCGATCTGCTCCAGTCGCGCGGCATCGTCGTGTTCGGTGCCGATCTCTGGGCCAGCGACTGGAACGACATGACGCCGGAGCAGGAATTGAAGCTGATCAGCGACCGCATCACCGCTGCCGGCAAGGGCATCATCCTGTTCCACGATGCCCAGGCGCGTACGGCGGCGATGATGCCGGCCTTCCTGCGGTTTTTGCGGGAAAACGGCTTTCACATCGTCCATATCGTCCCGGCGGATACACCACAGAAGAACGCCGACGCGCATTGATGCCGGAATGTCACGCCGGTGCAAAATGGGGTGATTTGAGCCCTATTAACACTCTGTTCATGCTACCCCATGCAAAGATTGGAGGGTGTTGCGCCTGAACCGTTTCCGGGCGTCTCCGACCTACGGATATGGGCGCAATCGCAGACGAGGACTTACGAGCTTCATGATCGGCAGTAGCGTTGTTTTTCGGACGCGATCGTGGACCGTCCTGCTCCTGGGGTTCCTGACCACGGCATCGCCCGCGGCCTTCGCTGCCGAATGCCCCGGCCATCCGGACGCGCTCGGCACCTCACGCACGCTCGTCGTCGATCCGCATGAGCATCCGCGCATCGGCACCATGCAGTACCGCGAGACGCTGCCGCTGAAGGACCACGAGGTGGTGCTGACCTTCGACGACGGTCCGCTGCCGAAGTATTCCAATCAGGTGCTCCAGATCCTCGCCGACGAGTGCATCAAGGCGACCTTCTTCATCATCGGCGAACAGGCCAAGGCGAATCCGGAAGGCGTGCGCAAGCTTGTCGCGGCGGGCCACACCGTCGGCACCCACAGCATGAACCATCCGCTGACAATGGACCGGATGCCGCTCGACAAGGCCGAGGCGCAGATCAACGGCGGCATCGAGTGGACGTCGGCTGCGATGAGCGATCCGTCCAAGCTCGCGCCGTTCTTCCGCATTCCCGGCCTGATGCGCGCCGATGGCGTCGAAAACCTCCTGATTTCGCGCGGCATCCAGGTCTGGAGCGCCGACTTCCCGGCCGACGACTGGCGCCACATCTCGTCCGATCGCGTCTACCAGCTCGCGATCCAGCGGCTGGAGGCCAAGGGCAAGGGCATCCTGCTGCTGCATGACATCCAGGCGCGCACCGTGGCGGCGCTGCCCAAGATCATCCGTGACCTGAAGGCACGCGGCTATCGCATCGTCCATGTGGTGCCAGCGACCGCCGACCGGCCGGCGACGCCGACCACCGCCGTGGAGTGGCTGCTGCATCCGCCGACGGAAACGACGCCGATCGCACGCTGGCCCGCCGTGCCCAACTTCGTGTTCGCGCAGACCGCGACGCTGCCCGCGCCTGGCCTCGCCGATCTCAACACGCAGACCGCGCTCCAGCCGCAGGTATTGCCGCACAAGACCAGGGCGCAGGACGATGTCGCCGCCACGCTGCCCGCGCCCGGACGCGATCTCTTCGCGATCCCCGAGGGCTCGGTCGAGGTGCTGCTGTCGACGACCTTGTCGCGGCGGGCCGCAACCTGGCTTGCAATGGCAGCCGAAGCACCGCGTGCGGGCAAAGGCAAGGCGGCAAAGATGCAGGCCCGGCGAACCGCGCATGCTGCACACGCAGCGCCGAAGCGCGCCGCTCAGGCCAAAAGCACGGCGCCCCGCCCGACCCGCGTCGCCACCAGCGTGAAGAAGCGCGCCTGAAGCGCGACGAGGTCATCGCGCTTCAGGTTGTTGTTTCGAGCATGATCTCCGCGCAAACGCGTTCCGCGTTTGTCGCGAGGGAAAACCGCTGCACGCTTGTCCGGATCGTGCTTCAAGCTGTCACTGCCGCATGATGTTGGCGACGCAGAGCAGCACGATCAGCGCCAGGAAGAACAAATCCATATAGGATTTGAGCTCGCCGTCACGGCGCAGCCGTGCGACATCCATCACTATCTGCTTGCGCCCGCTGGTTCCGCCCGAGCCGTCATTGATCGGCGCCTGCAGGCGCTTGGTCTCGGCTTCCAGCTTCTCGATCTTCTGGAAGAAGTAGAATGCGCGGAGCGTCGAGGCCGCGCGCATGCCGCTATAGACCAGCACCAGGATCGCGAGGACCGCGCGGTTCTGATACTTTTCCATGAAGTTCAGACTGAAATAGACCAGCGCCATGAATGCGAAGTTGGTCAGGAAGCGGTAGACGAAGCTTAGAAAGACCATGCTGGCTCCAGCCCGAGAGAGGTCGTGCGAGGCCCGTCTACGCCGATTTTGTTTCAACAAAGATACCAGCGCCCGCGTGCCGCCGCCTTTTAGCCACGCGCCGCCATAATGCAAGCGAGAGCGGGGCTGCCCGTCCGCGCAGTCCGCGGCTCGATGGAGATTCGACCGAAGCTACGGTAGACTGCTGCCGCTGCCATATCTGAGGTCTGCGGATTGGGGTCTGCCGATGCCGAAGAAGGGAATCACGGGCCACGACGACTGGGTCCTGACCGAGGCGCTCGCAACCGCGCTGGTCGCGCTGGAGCAGCTTGAGGCCAAGCACCAGCCGAGCGCGCATATGGACGACATCCGCAAGCTGCTCTCGAACGGCAAGGAGCCGTCCGCGGTGAGCCTGCATCTCGCCCAGGCCAAATGCCGCCTGTTCCCGGAGACGGATCCGCTCGAGATCTACAAGGAATACGGGATCGGCGAGGAATATGGCTAGCCGCCCATTGAGCGGTGCCATCCAGCGCGATTTCAACGAGTTGCCGACGGTCCTTCAGGCTCAGGCTTCACCTGAGCCGCGACCGGCGCCGCCATGCCGCGCGGAGAATCGAATTGAAAGCCTTCAGGACCACGATCGCAAAGAGGCAGACCGCTTTCAGCAAGGCGAGCTAGCATGCCAGCTTGCACGGCTACTTCGCCGCCGACGTGATATCGCCCGCCGTTCCCGTTCCGCCTTCCTGTCCATCCGAGCCGAGTGAAAGGATCTCGTACGGATCCTTCGCCCCGGGCCGTCAGGATCCCCGGCCGGCGAACGCGATGGCATTCCACCCTTCGCGATTCCTGCCCCTTCGGCAGTCCGACCGGCGGCGGCCCTGTGCGCCAAGCCGGTATATCCCTGTGGATAGCCTGTGGAGAGGTCGCGCCAAAGCGCGCCCTACGGACCGCAAAACTTCAACAATTTCAGGAGAGTGTGGTGCGCTCGGAGGGACTCGAACCCCCACGATTTTACTCACTGCCACCTCAAGGCAGCGCGTCTACCAATTCCGCCACGAGCGCTTTGGGGATGCCGGCTTAGGGCTTGAGGCCTGCCGGATCAACGGCGCCGATCTAACAAATCCATCAGTGGGGTACAAGCCTGCAAAGGCCCCGAATTCCACAAGCTTGGCAGGAAAATTCCTGCCCCGCCCCCTATCGGCCTTATCTCGTGCCTTGCGTCCGCGGCAGCATCTGCTTGACCTCGACCGCGATCCGGTTGCGGTCGACCAGCACGACGCCGGAGGCCACGGGCAGATTGTTGGCGAGAACCTTGACCTCGTCGGCCTCGGTTGCGTCCAGCTCGATGATGGCGCCGCGGGAAAGACGTAATACTTGATGGATGGGCATGGTGGTCGTCCCGAGGACGACCATGAGATCCACGGTGACTTTGTCGAGAGTAGGCACTGTCAGCACCACCGCAACTGGAGACTTACGCCAAAGGACTTGGCATTTGCGCCTGCAATCATCACCACGTTATGGTTAGCCAATGGTTAATTCGCCCCAAAACCCCCGCCAAGAGCTCGATTTGACGTCGTTTTCCGCCGCAGGCGGCGAACCCGTCGAATGGCGAATCTCGGACGCGCCCGTGCCCTATCCGGAGGCCGTGGCCGCCATGGAGGCCCGCGTCGCCGCCATTGCGGCGGGCGAGGCACCCGAGCTGGTCTGGCTGCTCGAACACCCCCCGCTCTACACGTCCGGAACCTCCGGCAAGGCTTCCGACCTGCTCGATCCCCGATTCCCGACCTTTGCCACCGGGCGCGGCGGCCAGCTCACCTATCACGGCCCGGGCCAGCGGGTGGCCTACATCATGCTCGACCTCAAGCGGCGCCGGCCGGACGTCCGGGCCTATGTCGCGAGCCTGGAGGAACTGATCCTGAAGACGCTGGCCGCCTTCAACGTCCGCGGCGAGCGGCGCGAGGATCGGGTCGGCGTCTGGGTGAAGCGGCCCGACAAGGGGCCTGAGCACGAGGACAAGATCGCGGCGATCGGCGTGCGGCTGAAGCGCTGGGTCTCGTTCCACGGCATCGCCATCAATGTCGAGCCGGAGCTTTCGCATTTCGCCGGCATCGTCCCCTGTGGTGTTGCCGATCCCCGTTACGGCGTCACCTCACTGGTCGATCTCGGCCAGCTCGTGACGCTGGCCGATGTCGACGTCGCGCTTCGGCAGGCTTTTGAAGAGCTGTTCGGGCCGACCCGTGCCCTGCTGCCGGAGGTGGCGGTCTAACTCATTCCTGTTGGACGCACACCGATCGCGTTCTCGATGAGCGCGAATCGGTTACGCTTGGTTCAGGTGCCGCCCACACCTCCCCCCTCCGCCGGGAAAGCAGACCTCATGCCGGGCGACTAAACCATCGGACCGACTGTTCGAGCACTGGGCATAAGGAGGGATTGCGTTATCTGCTCGCAATGGGAGGTTTGACGATGAAATTGTCTGCGCCGATCTATCACCTGAAGCGAAAAGCAAAGCGCCTCTCCCGCGAGGAAGGAATTCCGCTCCACGACGCGCTTGATCGCGTTGCCACGACGGAAGGGTTTTCCGCCTGGAGCATGCTTGCTGCGAAAGCCGCCGCACTGACGCCTGCCAACAGACTGTTCCCGCAATTCAGGCCGGGCGATCTGGTGCTGGTCGGCGCGCGCCCTGGTCAGGGCAAGACCTTGATGAGCCTCGAACTCGCCGTGGAGGCCATGAAGTCCGGTCATCGCGCCGCGTTCTTCTCGCTCGAATACACCGAGAAAGACGTGCTGGACCGCTTGCGTGCGATCGGCGTGGAGCCGGCGGAGTTCGACAAGCTCTTCGAGGTCGATTGCTCCGACGCCATCAGCGCCGACTACATCGTCAAGCAAATGGCCACGGTCCCCCGCGGGACGGTCGTGGTGATCGATTATCTGCAACTGCTCGACCAGCGGCGGGAAAACCCCGATCTGACCGTTCAGGTGCGCGCGCTCAAATCCTTCGCGCAAGACAGGGGGCTGATCGTCGTCTTCATCTCCCAGATCGATCGATCCTATGATCCTTCGATCAAGCCCTGCCCCGATCTCGGCGATGTCAGACTGCCGAACCCGCTGGATCTAGGGTTGTTCGACAAGACGTGCTTCCTGAACAATTCCGAGGTTCAGTTCCGCGCGGCAAGCTGACAAGAAATGCCGCGGGTGAGATCCCTCACCCGCGGCTCGCAGCCTCACGCCGCCTTCAAGGAAACCTCGAGCTTTCCGGCGATGTAGCGGCGCTCCTGGGTCAGGCCGCCGAAGCCGTAGGCATCGCCCTTGACCTCGTCGACGTGCAGGTAGGTCTCGGGATGCAGCGGGCCAAGAATCTCGGCCATGCGCTTGAACATTGCGGCGAGATAGGCGGCCTTCTCGTCCTTGGTGTTGGTGCCTTCGGTGATGTGGATGTCGATCCAGTAGCTCGCGAGCTTCTCGTCGGCGAGCGACTTGCCGCCGGCGAACCAGTCACCCGGATCGACCGACTTCACGATGATGGCGGTGACCTTGGGATCCTTGTGCAGGATCTTTGCGGTGAGCTCGGACACGGCGCTCGCGATGTCGGCCTTCAGCGACGGCGACTGGCGGGACGAAGTATAGGACACGGTGATCAGGGGCATTGTCGTTCTCCTCAAGAAGCTGCGCTGTTTGCGCGGCGTTAGTGAGAAGCTAGACCTTGCCTCATCATTTTGGTATCTTATCTATTCTGATACCAGTGATAAACATTCATAATGACAGCCACACTCGACATTGCGACCGTCCAGGCCTTCCTGCTGGTCGCCGACCTCCAGAGCTTTACCCGCGCCGCCGAGGCACTCGGCACGACGCAGGCGGCCGTCAGCCTCAAGCTGCAACGGCTCGAGACCTTGCTGGGCAAGCGTCTCGTCGAACGCTCGCCGCGTGCCGTCCGCCTCACCGCCGAGGGCGCGACATTCCTCGATCGCGCCCGCGCGCTGATGGCGGCGCATGACCGTGCGCTCTCGGGCGAGGCACCGGCCGCGCAATCGCTCTCGCTCGGCATCTCCGATCATGCCGCCGGCCCGGAGCTCGTGCCGCTACTCGAACGGCTGCATGCGATGTCATCGAACCTGACGCTGGCCGTCACCATCGGCTTCTCGCGCGAGATGCAGGACGCCTATGACGCGGGCGAGCTCGACGCGGTGATCGTCCGCCAGGAAGGCAGCCGCCGCGGCGGCGAAAAACTCACCGAGGACGAGTTCGGCTGGTTCGCATCGCGACGCTTCGCGCTACCGAAGGGCGAAGCGCTGCCACTTGCGACGCTCGCCCCGCCCTGCGGTGTCCGCGCCGTCGCTGTGCGCGCGCTCGACAAGGCCGGCATTGCCTGGCGCGAGCGCTTTGTCGGCGGCGGCGTGACAGCGGTGGTCGCGGCCGCGATCGCGGGACTTGCGATCGCGCCGCTAGCGCGCCGGATTGCGCCTCCTGGGCTCATCGACATCGGGCCTGCGCACAAGCTGCCAAAACTCGGCAGCTCCAAGGTGATGCTGCATTCGAAGGTCAGCGATCCGGCAAAACTGGCGGCTCTTCGTGCGGTAGCGGCGACGTTCCGGAGCGCAGCGACTTAATGCCTCGACCCTCCACGCTCTTCGCCGGCGTATCGGCCTGCGATGGACCAATAGACCGTTCCGGCGATTGCCCCCACCACGACAAACAAAGCACTCAGCTGGGGGAGGATTCGAAATATAAGCGCGCCGCTCATCGCTCCAATCGCGGCACCACCTGAGATATAGAACAGCC
This sequence comes from Bradyrhizobium sp. CCGUVB4N, assembly GCF_024199945.1. GTDB lineage: Bacteria > Pseudomonadota > Alphaproteobacteria > Rhizobiales > Xanthobacteraceae > Bradyrhizobium. The sequence goes on from NZ_JANADP010000001.1 coordinate 5,636,746, forward strand.
TCGAGCGTACTCGCAGAGCTTCAGCGAAACTGATCAAGAGCGCGGCAGGAAGCCCTGTGAACAAACACACGAGAACGAGGGTGAACGGGAACCCCACAACCATGGAAGGAACAGCGCTTAGGGATTGCTCCAACCAGAGCCGGACTGCGAGCATAACCGAGTCCAATGCAAAAGTTGCCGTCAAGCATCCACGAAACCAGCCGCTCGTAACGCGGGGACATGCAGCGCAGGCCATGACGTCACCTCACAGGATCGCCTCGAACGCGCTGCGCAGTGTCTCGTGCCGAAACACAAAGCCGCGGCTCAGCGCCTTGTTCGGCAGCACGCGCTGACCGCCGAGCAGGAGCTCGTCGGCAAAGCCGCCACCGATCCGGCGCAGCAGGCCGCCGGGAATGCGGAACACCGCGGGCCGGTGCAAACGGCGACCGAGTTCTTCCGTGAACTTTGCGTTGGTGACGGGGATCGGCGCGGTGGCGTTGACGGGACCGGCGAGATCGGGCGTTGCCATCACATAGGCGATCAGCCTGATCAGATCGTCGCGCTCGATCCAGGACATCCACTGCCGCCCGGTGCCGAGCGGACCACCAAGCCCGAACTCGAACGGCGTCAGCATGCGCGTGATGAAACCGCCTTCCGTGCCCAGTACGAGGCCGATGCGCAAATTGACCACGCGCACGCCGAACTCTTCCGCCGGCCGCGCCGCACTCTCCCAGGCTGCGCACAGCTCGTGGCTGAAGCAGGCGTGAGATTTCGCCGACTCCGTCAGCACCTGGTCGGCCCACAGGCCGTACCAGCCGATCGCGGAGCCGCTGACGAGCACCTCGGGCTTGCGCTCGAGCCGCGCTATCAGTTTTACGACCTCACCGGTCATGTCGACGCGTGAGCCGATGATCTTCGCGCGCTTCGCCTCGGTCCACAGGCCGTTGCCGATCGGCTCGCCGGCGAGATTGACGATGGCGTCGATTGGCGTGTCCGCGGCAAGCTGATTGAGGCTGGTGATCAGCGTCACCGGGGGCGGCAGCATCTCGGCCTTGGCGGGGTTGCGGATCAGCGCGATGACGTGATGCCCTGCCCCACTGAGACTCGCCGCGAGGCGGCTGCCGATGAACCCGGTGGCGCCGGTGATCAGCACGGTCTTGCGGCCGGAGATCTTCTCAACGAGTCCTTGCGCGGGCACGCTCTTCATCCGGCCGAGCCGACGCATCGCGGCAAAATCCCTGACGCCGCAGAGCGCTGCACCAACTGCGCAGGCAGTCGCGGCGAAGCTGAGCAAGCCCTGATGCACGACCTTCACGCCGAACGGCTGCATCGCCCAATCGATCAGCACGGGCAGCAACAGCACCAGGATAGCCCCGTAATTGATCGCAAGCAGCGTGTGATTGATCCGTTCGCTCGGCGGCAGTTTCCGGCTCAGATCCTCCTCGACGAAATCCATCAGCGTGATGACGATCTCGGCAACGAGGACCGCGACGATCGCCAGCGCCAGCACGCCGTAGACCTCGAGCCACCCGAGCAGCAGGAACAACAGCGCGTAGAGCATGTTGCGGATGCCGTGCAGCTTCAGCTCGAAGCGCTGCGACGGACGCCAGGCGAGGCGCTCGGTGAATTCGTGGTGATAGAAGGTGTCGAACACACCCATCACGATCTGGATGGCGATGAGCGTCCACAAGAGCGGGGTCATGACACGGCCTCCCTGAACACGGCGGACTGGTGGATCAGCGCGCCGTAACGCGGATGAATGACATCGAGGGTGAAGCGGAATGCGCCCTCGCCGAGATCGGAATGCGTCACCGTGAGGTTGCCCGGCGTGAGCCATTGCGGCAGCGGAATCCACAGACTTCCGAGCTGCAGTCCATAAGCAGCGCTGCGGAAAGTCAGCGCCTCGCCTTCAACCGCGATACGCAGCGCCATCGAGACGCCGAAGCCGACATATTCCTCGAGCCCGGTCGGGCCGGCGAAACGCTTGGCGGAATGGATCACCTGCGGAAAGCCGCGCTTGCGCGCGCAAATGCGGGTCCAGGTCTGGCCGCCGGTTGCGCCATCCTCGGTCACGGTCACGATCATCGGCACGCCGGTGTCGCGGCCGGTCGGCAATGGCCCGCCGATCAGGCGCGCGGCCTGCGCAAACCACCAGCCGATGTCGCTGAAGGAGACCTCGTCGACGACCCCGACATAGACCACGCTGTCGCCGTCAGCGACGCGCTTGGAAAAGCGCCGCCAGGTTGCGAGCGGCAGCCGGCCCCAATCCTCATCCGACAACAGCGCGCGGAAACGGCGGTCGTCGAGCAGTTTGATGTGAGCGGAGGGAGTTGCGTTGGAGCCTGATAATCTCGCCGACGTCATCACACCCTCCTCGAAACTATTTGGCCTTGCCCAGCGGCAGCAGGTTGGCGATCTTCTCGCCAAGCCGCATCAGAGCGACCAGCCGCGGCCGCGGCACTTTCAGCATCTGCATGAACCAGTGGTCGGCGAGCTCGGTGAAGGCGAGCATCTCCTTCAGCCGTTTGCTCGCGACCGGATTGATGGTTGGATCGTCGGCAGCATCGGTCACGCAGGCCCGCAGCGCCGTGATCGCCGGATCGAGCTCCCGCTCCTTGCGCCGCGCCGCAATCCTCGCCGCAACCTCCCAGATGTCGGTCTCGGCCTCGTAATGATCGCGGCGGTCGCCGAGGATCGGCACCCGCCGGATCAGGTTCCAGGCGAGCAACTCCTTCAGCGAATTGGAGACGTTGGAGCGCGCCATGCCGAGCGTTTCGGCGATGTCCTCGGCCGTCATCGGCGCTTCGGCGAGATAGAGCAGCCCGTGGATCTGGCTGACCGAGCGGTTGACGCCCCACTGATCCCCCATGTCGCCCCAATGCAGGATGAAGCGCTCGACGGCGGCTGGGAGTTTCTTCTTTCCGGTTGTTTCTGTCATAACAGAAATATCTGACGAATGCGATTGCGTGTCAAGTGCCGGACGACGGCTTGCAACGTGCATACCGGTGGTCGTATTTGCCTAAAAAACATCCGAGCAACGGGAACCAAACGCCTTCTGGAGCGTTTGCACCCGTTAAGGCGGGGTCCGGAATGTTCAAAAAGTCCAGTCAACAGAGAGACTTGTTCGAGAGCGAGCGGAGTTTCCGGCTGTTGGTGGAAGGAGTCGCGGATTACGCGCTCTACATGCTCGACCCCACCGGCATCATCACCAGCTGGAACATCGGCGGCGAGCGGATCAAGGGCTATTCGCCCGAGGAGATCCTCGGACAGCATTTCTCGCGCTTCTATACCGAGACCGACCGTGCCAACGGCAAGCCTGCCCGTGCGCTCGGCATCGCGCGGGACCAGGGCCGCTACGAGGAGGAAGGCTGGCGGGTCCGCAAGGACGGCACCTTTTTCTGGGCGAGCGTCGTGATCGACCCGATCTATGAGGACGGCAACCTCGTCGGCTTCGCCAAGATCACCCGCGACATCACCGAGCGCCGCAACACGCAAATCAAGCTAGAGGCAATGCAGACGCAGCTCGCCGAGTCGCAGAAGTTCGATGCGCTCGGCCAGCTCACCGGCGGGGTCGCACACGACTTCAACAATCTGCTGATGATCATCAGCGGCAGCCTTCACATTCTGAAGAAGGGCGACCCCGACGATTCCAAGTTTCAGCGCGCAGTCCTGGCGATCGAGACCGCCACCAAGCGCGGCGCCGCGCTAACCGGACAGCTTTTGACTTTCGCAAGACGCCAGAGCGTCAACCCGCAGGCAATCCATTTCGGCGACCGCATCGAGGCGATCCGCGAGGTTCTCAGCGCCGGCCTCGGCAGCGCGGTTCGTCTCGCCTTCGACATCGATCGCGAGGTCTGGCCAGTCCGGGCCGACGTCTCCGAACTCGAGACGGGGCTGCTCAATCTCGTCATCAACGCCCGCGATGCCATGCCCGACGGCGGCACGGTGACGATCGGCGCGCACAACGTCGTGCTGCACGATCCGCTCCGCAGCGGCGAGTTCGTCGCGATCACGGTGGCCGATACCGGGCTCGGCATCCCCTCCGACGTCGTCGACAAGATCTTCGAACCGTTCTTCACGACCAAACCGGTCGGGAAAGGCACCGGCCTCGGCCTGTCACAGGTGCACGGCTTTGCGCATCAGGCCGGCGGCACGGTCAAGGTCGCAAGCGAGCTCGGCAAGGGCACGACCTTCACCATCCTGCTGCCGCGAGAGACCGGAGCCACACCGCGCGAGGCGCCTGAGCCCGCGCCGATGCGCGGCAGCGGCACGGTGCTGCTGGTCGAGGACAATCCTGATGTCGCCATCGTCAGCATCGGCTTGCTGGAGCAGCTCGGCTACCGCGTCCGCCGGGTTGCCGACGCAGAGGCCGCACTGCGCGAGCTCGAGCACAACGGCGTCGACTTCGTGTTCTCCGACATCGTCATGCCGGGCAAGATGGATGGGCTCGGCCTTGCCCATCACCTCCGCGAGGTCCACCCCGAACTGCCGATCCTGCTCGCCAGCGGCTACAGCGAAGCCGCCGCCGGTGTGCGCGGCGATTTCCCGATCCTGCGCAAACCCTACGAGATTCACGAGCTCAGCGAGGCGATCTCGAAGCTGCCGAGGTGACTCTTAACCTCTCGATCTCAAGGCACCCAAGCCTCCACGGCGTCATGGCCGGGCTCGTCCCGGCCATCCACGTCTAGCGGCACGAAGAACGTGGATGCCCGGGACAAGCCCGGGCATGACGATCTTCTCCAACGCTACACCGTCGCCAGAACCGAAAACGCTTCCCCTGCCCTGCGCAGATTCAATTCATCCACACTGGCCGTTTCACTCGTCACGCTGTCCACCCGCGATGACGGCGGACCGTGGCGGCACAGCGCGACCATGTCGGCAACGTGCGTCGGCGCTCCCGCGAACAGCGCTTCCACGCTGCCATCGCGGCGGTTGCGGACCCAGCCTTCGAGGCCGCTCGCCGTCGCCTGGTATTCGACCCAGGCCCGGTAACCGACGCCCTGCACGCGGCCGCGGATCATGACCTGGAGGATCGCCCGGCTCATTTTTTCAATCCGAGAAGGTCGGCGCTACGCGCTTTTACCTCGGCTTCGCGCGTGACGCGATTGGTCAGCTCCGCTGACGGCAGTCCCTTCAGCGCTTTCGGCGCCGTGCCCTCTCGCAATGCCTTCTGGACGTCGTAGACGGCTTGCGTTGCGGCCGCGATCGGCGCGTGGCCCTGAAGGGCGATGCGGACGCGTTGGCTGGCAAGATAGTCGATCGCGTTCAATTCGTCCGGCGCCCCGCCAAGCACGATCGGCAGGCGCGTTGCGGATACGATGGATTCGAGCTCGGCGCGCGACTTGATGCCGGTGAAGAACAGCGCATCGACGCCGGTGGCTTCATAGGCCCTGGCGCGGCGGATCGCGTCCTCGATCGAGGTGATCGAGGCAGCTCCGGTGCGGCCCATGATGACCAGTGTGGGATCGCCACGGCCATCGAGCGCAGCCTTCATCTTGCCGACCCCCTCCTCCAGGGAGATCAGCTGCGCCTTCGCTTCACCGAAAGCTGCGGGCAGCAACGTGTCCTCGATGGTGAGACCGGCCGCCCCTGCCGTCTCGAGCTCCTGCACCGTGCGGCGCACGTTGAGCGCATTGCCATAGCCGTGATCGGCATCGACCAGCACCGGCAGCGCGGCGGCACGCGACATCCGCCGCATCTGCTCGGCGAGCTCTGTGAGCGTGATCAGGGTGACATCGGGATCGCCGAGCACGGCAAGCGAGGCCACCGAACCGCCGAACATGCCGAGCGGAAAACCGAGATCCTCGGCAATGCGGATCGAGATCGCGTCATAGACCGAGCCGGGATGGACGCAAGCCGTGCCGGACAGGATGGAACGAAGTTTCTCGCGGCGGGAACGAAAGGCCATGGTGCCCTCTCTCAGTCGGAATGCATCCCCAGCGTCGTCCCGGCGAAGGCCGGGACCCATAGCCCCAGGAAGGAGTTCGGCGAAGGCTGGTCGCCAGAGACATTCCAACGCCGCTGACACCGCACTTTACCGATAGATCACGCGGTATGGGTCCCGGCCTTCGCCGGGACGACACAGAGACCCTTACGCAAACTCCAAAATCAGCGCGTCCACCGCGAGCGTCGCGCCGGCGCTGGCGTGGATCTTCTTCACGGTGCCATCCTGCTCGGCGCGGAGCACGTTCTGCATCTTCATGGCTTCGACCACGGCCAGCGTCTCGCCGGCCTTGACCTCCTGCCCTTCGGTCACTGCGATCGAGACGATGAGGCCCGGCATCGGACACAGCAGCTTCTTGCCGCTGTCGGACGCCGTCGTCACCGGCATCAGCCGCGCCGAGGCCGCTTCCGCTTCGGTCCAGACATAGACCGGCACCTCGACGCCCTGATGTGCGAGACGGATGCCGTTGGCGATCGGGCGCGCCTGTACCGCGATGAAGTGGCCGTCGATGGTGCCCTGCCAGACCGGATCGCCCGGCTTCCACGCCGACTGCAGCAGATGCGCATTGCCGGCCTTGCCATCGGCGTCGATGAAGCGGATCGCGATCGCGTCGCCCTCGCGGGCAACCTCGAGCAAGATCTCCTGGCGGTCGAGCCACACCGCGCGACGACGCTCGCGCTGCACGATCCGTCCGCCCATCTGGCCGGAGATCTGCCGCTTGCGCTCACCGAGCACGTGATCGATGGCGGCGCCGACCGCGGCGATGCGACGTGCAACCTCACCTTCGGGCACGCGCACCGCAAAGCCCTTCGGGAATTCCTCGGCGATGAAGCCGGTCGAGAGATTGCCCTCGCGCCAGCGCGGATGATGCATCAGCGCCGACAGGAACGGGATGTTGTGCCGGATGCCGTCGACATAGAACGAATCCAGCGCGGTCGCCTGCGCCTCGATGGCCGCCGCGCGCGACGGCGCATGCGTGACGAGTTTTGCGATCATCGGATCGTAATGGATCGAGATCTCGCCGCCCTCCTGCACACCGGTGTCGTTGCGCACGGTGATGCCGTCCTTGCTTAACTCCGCCGGCGGGCGATATTTCACCAGCCGCCCGATCGAGGGCAGGAAGTTGCGGAACGGGTCCTCGGCGTAGAGACGCGATTCCACCGCCCAGCCAGTGAGAGTGACGTCCTTCTGGGTGAGCGCAAGCTTCTCGCCGGCGGCCACGCGGATCATCTGCTCGACGAGATCGACGCCGGTGACGAGCTCGGTGACGGGATGCTCGACCTGGAGGCGCGTATTCATCTCCAGGAAGTAGAAGCTCTTGTCCTGGCCTGCGACGAACTCGACCGTGCCGGCGGAATCGTAGTTCACGGCCTTGGCCAGCGCGACCGCCTGCTCGCCCATCTTGCGGCGGGTGGCTTCGTCGAGCAGCGGCGACGGCGCCTCCTCGATGACCTTCTGGTTGCGACGCTGGATCGAGCATTCGCGCTCGCCGAGATAGATCACGTTGCCGTGCTTGTCGCCCAGCACCTGGATCTCGATGTGGCGGGGATCGACGATGAACTTCTCGACGAAGACGCGGTCATCGCCGAACGAGGCCTTGGCTTCTGCCTTGGCGAGATTGAAACCTTCCGCGACCTCGGCCTTCGAATGGGCGATGCGCATGCCCTTGCCGCCACCGCCGGCGGAGGCCTTGATCATCACGGGATAGCCGATCTCGTCGGCGATCTTGACCGCGTGCTTGTCGTCCTCGATGACGCCGAGATATCCAGGCACGGTCGAGACCTTGGCTTTCGCAGCCGCCTTCTTCGATTCGATCTTGTCGCCCATCGCGGCGATCGCGCCGGGGTTCGGGCCGATGAAGACGATGCCGGCGGCCTCCAGCGCGCGCGGAAACGCCTCGCGCTCGGACAGGAAGCCGTAGCCGGGATGCACGGCCTCGGCGCCGGTCTTTTTGCACGCCTCGACGATCTTCTCGATCACCAGATAGCTCTCGGCCGCGGCAGGCGGCCCGATCAGGACGGCCTCGTCGGCCATCTCGACATGGAGGGCGTCGCGGTCGGCCTCGGAATAGACGGCAACCGTCTGAATTCCCATCTTGCGGGCGGACTTGATGACCCGGCAGGCGATTTCGCCGCGGTTGGCGATCAGAATGCGTTTGAACATGCTTTTCTTGAGTCTCGACCTTGGGCGGGACCCATCCCTGGCCGTTGGGGCCTATGGAACGGGCCGTGTGGCTCCCGTGGTACATCAAAATGGGCCGGAGGCAACGGTCTAAATCCGGCCCCGCTGGCGTACCAGCGCAAGACCGATCGGGCCTGGCGAACCCCTTGGATGACCTAGGGCTTCCCGGCCTTGGCCCTATCCTTGGCCACGTCCCGGACAAGGCTGTGAATGAAGCCCAGTTTCGTCACCACCGCGGGCGAGAGAATGAAGGGATAAAGGTCGTGCAGGCCCATGGCGCGGTTGACGCTGTTCATGGCGAAGGTGAAGGGCAGCCATGCGTCGACGATCGCCTCGACGCCTCTCGCCTCGTAGGGGTTGAACCGGATTCGCGTCGACAACTCCCCGTCACGATCGACCTTGGGCCGCACCTCCATGCCGAACTCGCTAGCCATCTCCAGCGTATCGATGATGTGGAGGTAATGCGCCCAGGTCTCCGCGAAGTCTTCCCAGGGGTGCATCGTCGCATAGGCCGAGACGAAATTCTGCTGCCAGTCCGGCGGCGCGCCTTCGGCATAGTGGCGCTGCAGGGCCTCGCCGTAGTCAACGGAATCGTCGCCGAACACCGCGCGGCATTCATCCAGTTTGCCGCCGTCGCGCACCAGTACGTCCCAGAAATAGTGACCGACCTCGTGCCGGAAATGCCCGAGCAGCGTGCGATAGGGCTCGCCCATCTCCAGCCTGCGCCGCTCACGCTCGATCGTATCGGTCTCGGTCAGCGCGATCGTGATCAGGCCATTATCATGGCCGGTCAGGATTTTCTGGCCGCTGTTGGGATCATCGGCGAGGAAATTGAAGATCAGACCGTGCTCGGGGTTCTCCTGCCGGGTCTGGAGCGGCAGCTTCCAGCGGATCAGGGAGTAGAACAGCCGGTGCTTCGCCACCTCCAGCTCGCGCCAGCCGGCGAGCTGCACGGGATCTGACAGATCAGGCACGATGCCGTTGTGGCGGCAGGCGCGGCAATAGCCGGTGGTATCGCCGGCATCGGTCAGCCAGTTGCAGGCGTCATACTCGGCATTGCTGCAGAGCATGCGGCGTTCGCCCTTGTCGGCCAGCGTCTTCCAGCCCTCGTCGTCCGGCTCGATCGCCGACATCGTCTCCTTCTCGGGCAGGAAGGCGACCCGGTGACCGCAACGTTCGCAGGCGCGGTTCTCGAAATAGAGAACATTGCCGCAGGCCTGGCAGACAAAGAGCTTCAAGATTTAGCCTCTCGGGAAAGGGAGCCTTACGAATATCAGTTGTGACGCCTCGCAGATACGCGGGCCGACGGCCGGTCGTTCCAATATCAGGAACAAATAACCAGACCCCGCGTTCGTTCATACCCGCCAAACATCGTTCGGTGGGCGTTTCCCGATCAATTCCCTTTTGAGCAATGGCTATCACGCTTTGTCTGTGTGAATATCGGTTCGGCACGCGCGCTCCCGCATCACAACGGCCGACGCCTTGAACGATCCTTTGCCCGAGACCCTTGCTGCCGAAAGGCTGCGCCAGCACCTCCAAGACATCGCGCGGGAGCGCGATGAAGCCTATCGCGCGCTTCAGGAGCGCGAGGCCGAACTTGCGCGCATTCAGCGCATCGGCAAGGTCGGTGGCCTCGAGGTCGACTTCCGCGAAGGCTTCAAGAACCGCCGCTCGCCGGAATATCTGATGATCCACGGGTTGCCGCCCGAGGCTGCGGACGAAACGCACGAAGACTGGGTCAGCCGCATCCATCCCGATGACCGCGACGCGACCGTCAAACACTTCTTCGAGGCGCTGGCCGGGACCAGCGAGGACTATACCGCCGAATACCGCATCATCCGCCCCAGCGACCGCGAGACCCGCTGGATCCGCGTCGTCGCCAAGATCGAGCGTGACGGCGACGGACGCGCCATCCGCCTCGTCGGTGCCCATATCGACGTCACCGACCAGATGCTGGTGCGCGAGACCTTGCGCGAGAGCGAGGAGCGCTTCCGGCTGATCGCCGACAGCGCGCCGGTGCCGATCTGGGTGACCAAGCTCGACCGCACGCGCTCCTTCGCCAACCAGGCCTATGTCGATTTCGTCGGCCTGCCCTACGATCAGGCCATCGCCTTCGACTGGCGCAAGGTGCTGCATCCGGACGACCTGCCGCATGTCCTGCAGCAATCGGTCCAGGGCGAAGCCTCGCTCAAGCCGTTCGTGCTGGAGGCGCGCTACAAGGATGCGTCCGGAAGATGGCGCTGGCTGCGCTCGGAATCGCAGCCGCGCTGGGACCCGACCGGCAAGCATATCGGCTTCATCGGCGTTGCCCACGACATCACGGTCGCCAAGCAGGCCGAGATCGAGCTGCGGAGCCTCAACGAGACGCTGGAAGAGCGCATCGCGCAGCGTACCACCGAGCTCGAATCCAACGAGGCGCGGCTGCGCGCGATCTTGGAGACCAGCAACCAGTATCAGGGGCTGGTCAACCTTAGGGGTGAATTGCTCTACGCCAACAAGACTGCGCTCGACGGCATCAGGGCGAACTCCTCCGACGTCATCGGAAAGCCGTTCTGGGATACACCCTGGTTCACCGGCACCCACGGCATGAGCGCGACCGTGCGCGAGGCCTTCGACACTGTGCTCAAGGGCGAAGCGGTGCGGATGGAGATGCGGCTGCGGCTGCCCATCGGCGAGCGCGATTTCGAGTTCGGCATGCGCCCGGTGCTCGACCACCACGGCAACATCACCGGCGCGGTGCCGGAAGCCGTCGACATCACCGAACGCCGCCGCGGCGAGGAAGCGCTGCGGCAATCGCAGAAGATGGAGGCGATCGGCCAGCTCACCGGCGGCGTCGCGCACGATTTCAATAATCTGCTGACCATCATCCGCTCGGCGACCGACTTCCTGCGCCGGCGCGAGCTGCCGGAAGAGCGCCGCCGCCGCTATGTCGATGCCATCTCCGATACTGTCGAGCGCGCCTCGAAACTGACCGCACAGCTGTTGGCCTTCGCGCGACGGCAGCCGCTGAAGCCGCAGATCTTCAACGTCGGCAGCCAGGTGGAGGGCGTGGCGCAGCTGGTCCGGCCATTGGTCGGTGGCCGCATCGAGATCATGGTCGAGATCGACGACGCCGATTGCTTCACGGTCGCCGACATCGCGCAATTCGAGACCGCGCTGATCAACCTTGCCATCAACGCCCGCGACGCCATGGACGGCGAAGGCCGCCTCACCATCGCCGTCCGCAAGGTCCAGGGCATCCCGAACCTGCGTGCGCAGTCGGCGCGTGGCGGCGACTATGTCGCAATTTCGGTGGCGGATACCGGCACCGGCATCGCGCTCGAAAATATCGACGCCATCTTCGAGCCGTTCTTCACCACCAAGGAGGTCGGCAAAGGCACCGGCCTCGGCCTCAGCCAGGCGTTTGGCTTCGCCAAACAGTCCGAAGGCGACATCGCCGTGACGAGCACGCACGGCCAGGGCGCGACCTTCACGATCTACCTGCCGCAGGCGCAGAGCCCTGCCGCCGAGAAGGAATCCGCATCACTCACCAGCGAAGGCTCGACCACCGGGCGCGGCTACCGCGTGCTCGTGGTCGAGGACAATGACGATGTCGGCCAGTTCTCGACCGAGCTTCTGGAGGACCTCGGCTATGTCGTCCGCCGCGTCGCCAACGCCAATGCCGCGCTCTCCATCCTCGCCGAGAACGAGTTCGCGGTCGATCTGGTGTTCTCCGACGTCATCATGCCCGGCATGAACGGCGTCGAGCTCGCAGGCATCATCCGCGAGCGCTATCCGGGCCTGCCGGTGGTGCTTACCAGCGGCTACAGCAACGTGCTCGCCGAGAACGCCCATCGCGGATTCGAGCTGATCCAGAAACCGTACTCGGTGGAGTCGCTCTCGCGCATTCTGCGCAAGGCGATCACGGAGAAGCTGTCGGTGGCAAGGTGAGTGTTGGGCCACGCAACGCGATGTCGTCCAGGACAAGCGAAGTATTGGGCTGCAATCCACGCCACGACCAGATGAAAGCAATATCCCGATGAAACCCGCCCTCTTCTCAGCCTGGCAGACCTGGGCGCTTCTCTCCGCCTGCTTCGCCGCGCTGACCGCAATCTTCGCCAAGGTCGGCGTCGAGAACATCAATCCCGATCTCGCCACCTTCATCCGCACCATCGTGGTGCTGCTGGCCTTCTCGGTGCTGCTGTTCTTCACCGGCCAGTTCGCCGTCCCCTCGGCGGTCTCGTCGCGAACATGGCTGTTCCTGGTGCTGTCGGGGCTCGCGACCGGCGCGTCGTGGCTGTGTTACTTCCGCGCGCTGAAACTCGGGCCCGCAACATTGGTGGCGCCGATCGACAAGCTCAGCGTCGTACTGGTCGCCCTGTTCGCATTCGCTTTTCTCGGCGAGCGCCCGACAGCGCAGGGCTGGGTCGGCATCGCCATGATCGGCGCCGGCGCGGTTCTCCTGGCCGTGAAGTTTTAGGGCGGAACAAAGCGGCCTGAGATCGGTTTCTGCCGGGGCGCTTCCCTGCCTCGATCGAGAGACCGATGTCGCGCGAAATCCCCGATCAGGCAAGGCAGGCCGGCCGCGCGCTGGACGCCGCTAATTTCTTCCTCGCCGACGTCCGCGACGGGCTCGGCCCCTATCTCGCCGTCTATCTCCTCACCGAGCAGCACTGGGACGAGGCGCGGATCGGTCTCGTGATGTCGATTGCGACCATTGCCGGCATCGTGGCGCAGACGCCGGCCGGCGCACTGGTCGACGCGACACGGGCGAAACGGATGGTGATGGCGATTGCCGCCATGATGGTCACCCTCGCCTCGCTGTCGCTACCGCTGTTTCCGACCTTCGTGCCGGTCGCAATCTCGCAAGGCATCGCCCAGGCCGCCGCCGTCATCTTTCCGCCGGCCATCGCCGCCGTCTCACTCGGCATCTTCGGCCATGCCGCCTTCACCCGGCGGATCGGCCGCAACGAAACCTTCAATCACGCCGGCAATGCGGTTGCGGCCGGTCTCGCCGGGCTCTCCGCCTATTGGTTCGGTCCCACCGTCGTGTTCTACCTTCTCGGCGCCATGGCGGTCGCGAGCCTCGCCAGCATCCTCGCAATTCCCGAACGCGCCATCGACCACGACCTTGCGCGCGGGTTGGACGACGCCGATGCACAGAGCGAGCAGCCATCCGGCCTCGCCGTGCTGCTGACCTGTCGCCCGCTGCTCGTCTTCGCGATCTGCACCGCTCTGTTCCACCTCTCCAACGCGGCAATGCTGCCTCTGGTCGGGCAAAAGCTCGCTCTCCAGGACAAGAACATGGGCACCAGCCTGATGTCAGCCTGCATCGTGGCAGCCCAAATCGTGATGGTGCCCTTCGCAATGCTGGTCGGAGCCAAGGCCGACCAATGGGGCCACAAGCGCTTCTTTCTCGCCGCGCTCCTGATCCTGCCCATTCGCGGCGCGCTCTATACGCTCTCGGACAATCCGTTCTGGCTGGTCGGCGTGCAGTTGCTCGACGGCGTCGGTGCCGGCATTTTTGGCGCGATCTTCCCTGTGATCGTCGCCGACCTCATGCGCAACACCGGCCGCTTCAACGTCGCGCAGGGCGCCGTCATCACCGCCCAGAGCATTGGCGCGGCGCTGTCGACGACCCTCGCCGGCTTCGTTGTGGTCGGTGCTGGCTACAGCGCAGCCTTCGTCACGCTCGGCGCGGTCGCCGCGATCGGCGCCGTGATCTGCCTCCTCGCCTTCCCCGAGACGCGGCAAAGCGCAGACGGCGGTCCGCGTCCACAGGGGAAGACAGCGGCCGCGGCTTCCGCTATCGCTGCCAAATGAACTCACGCCACAAGGATTGAACGTGCCGTCTGACGCCATCTGGGCCTGGAGCATCATCGTCGCCGCGACCGCGGGCGTCATCATCCGCCCCTTTCGACTGCCCGAGGCGATCTGGGCCGTGCTCGGCGCCGGCGCCCTGGTGCTGCTCGGCTTCCTGCCATGGCAGGACGCCCTCACCGGCATCGAGAAAGGCGTCGACGTCTATCTCTTCCTGATCGGCATGATGCTGATCGCCGAGCTCGCCCGGCTCGAAGGCCTGTTCGATTATCTCGCAGCGCTTGCGGTGGAATATGCCGCGGGCTCACCACAACGGCTGTTCCTGCTGATCTATGTCGTCGGCACGGTCGTGACCGTGCTGCTCTCAAACGACGCGACGGCGATCGTGCTGACGCCGGCCGTCTATGCCGCCACGCGCGCGGCGGGCGCAAAACCGCTGCCTTATCTGTTCGTCTGCGCTTTCATTGCGAACGCCGCAAGCTTCGTGCTGCCGATCTCGAACCCCGCCAACCTCGTCGTGTTCGGCGCGCGCATGCCGCAGCTTGTCGAGTGGCTGCGCCTGTTCGCCCTGCCCTCGGCCGCCTCGATCCTGCTCACCTATATCGTGCTACGCCTGACCCAGCATCGCGCGCTGAAAGACGAGACCATCGCGCGCAGCGTGCCGCATCCCAAGCTCAGCCGCGGCGGCAAGCTGACGGCCGTCGGCATCATCGCCATCGGCGCCGTACTGGTCACGGCATCGGCACTCGACAAGCAACTGGGCCTGCCGACCTTCATCTGCGGCGTGGTGACGGCCGCCATCGTGCTGCTGATCAGCCGCCAGTCGCCGCTCCCCGTGCTCAGGGGCGTGTCCTGGAGCGTGCTGCCGCTGGTCGGCGGTCTGTTCGTGATGGTGGAAGCGCTGGTGAAGACCGGCGTCATCGGACAGCTCAGTGCGCTGCTGCATCAGGCCGTCGCACACTCCGTGACGCACGCCGCCTGGAGCGTCGGCATCGCGACAGCGCTGGCCACCAATATTGCCAACAATCTGCCCGTCGGCCTTGTCGCGGGCTCGGTCGCCGCCAGCGATCATCTGCCGGCCCCTGTCGTCAGCGCCATCCTGATCGGCGTCGATCTCGGACCCAATTTGTCGGTCACCGGCTCGCTCGCGACCATCCTCTGGCTGGTCGCGCTGCGGCGGGAGAAGATCGAGGTCGGCGCCTGGCCGTTCCTCAAGCTCGGCATTTTGGTGACACCGCCCGCCCTGATCGCGGCGCTGGCGGCCGCGATCAGGTGAGCGTGCTCAGTCGATCTCAAAAATATCGAAAACAACCCCATGCAAAGTAGCCGACCACCGTCCGCGCGTCGCCATGCGCATTTTCCGAACCCGTTTGACACGTCGGGCAAAACAGGGGCACAATGTCATCGTCGGCGACACGACACTGCGGCCCATTGGAGGGCCGTCAGTATCCCAACGCCCTCGGCAGGGCCGTGCTGATCTCCGGGACAAAGGCGATCAGGATCAGGCAAAGGAAGAGTATCCCGAGATACTTCAAGATCGGCACGATGGTGTCCTCGAGCCGCACACCGCCGATGAGGCACGCACCATAGAGGCCAAGACCGAGCGGAGGTGCAAATAGCCCGATCCCCATGCCCACGACAAGGATGACGCCGTAATGGAGGGGATCAACGCCGAGTTGCCGTGCCACCGGCATCAGCAGCGGCGCGAAGATGATCAGTGCAGCGGCTCCCTCCAGAACGGATCCCATCACGATCAGGATCAGGACAGAGAGAAGAAGAAAGACCCAACGCCCGTGCTGGGCGGTCAAAGCCACCAAGACATCCGCAATCGCGTGCGGGATCTGTTGCAGCGTCAGGACATAAGCCAGGCTCTGGGCGGCCGCTACGATGAAAAGAACCATCCCTGAGCGCACGGCCGCGTGCCGCATGACCGAGCCGACTGCCGTCCAGGTCATCTCCCGGAATAAGACCCACCCGACGGCCAGTGCATAGACAACCGCAAAAGCAGAAATCTCCGTCGCAGTTGCAAAGCCCGATCGATAGCCGCCGAAAATCAGCACGATCAGGCCGAACGCCGCGACGCCGCTGGTCGCCATGCTCGTCATGGATTCGCCGGCGCCGCCGACAATCGCGGCCTGCGTGGTGCGACGCCCCGCGACCACAGCCGTGAGAATGAGGGCGAGTGCCATCAGCGCCGAAGGGAGCAGACCCGCCATGAACAGGCCGCCGATCGACAAGTTCGCGACAAAGCCAAGGATGATGAGATTCACGCAGGGAGGAATAGTCTCTGCCATGACCGCCGAGGCCGCGAGCAGCGCGACCGCGTCTCCCGGCTTCTGTCCGGATTTGCGGGCCGCTGGCACCAACACGGAGCCGACGGCCGCGATGTCAGCCATCTTCGAACCGGAGATGCCGGAAAAGATCACCATCGCGAGGACCATCACGACGTCGAGGCCCCCGCGAATCCGGCCAGCACCTCGTTGCAGAAGTGAGATCAGACGGACGGACATGCCGTTCGCCTCCATCAGATAGCCGACCAGGATGAAGAACGGCACGGCAAGCAGCACAAAGTTGTCGATGCCGCGCGCCATCTGCTGGGCAAGGAACTGGCCCGGCAACATGTCGCCGCACCAGACAAAAACCAGCGCGGAAAGCGCCAGAACGAAAGCGATCGCGACACCGGCCACCAAAGACGCGACAAAGACGAGACCCATGATCCACGGCAGTCCTGGCGTGGTGTCTGGCGAGAGCGACAGCCAGGCCGTCCAGAGGGCGGCCAGGATCGCATAGCCGGCGACCGCCGCGACGGTATCCCGCCGGCGGAAACGCAGGCAGGTATCGATCGCAAAAAGCGTCATGGCAGCGGTCGCAACGCACAGGGGAGCAAAGAAGACTTCCTGTGGCACCCCGGCCCCGACCGTCTGACCCGACGTTTCAACCAGCAACTGGGTTGCGTAGTAGAACGACGCAGCCGTGATGATCACAACAAGCGCAGCCACCGCGGCATCGAGTTGTTCGCGCCGGCGCGGCGCAATTCGATCGACAAAGAACGTCACGCCGGCATTGTCGCCGCGCGCCAATGCCGCAGCCGCGCCGAGAAAGGTCACGGCAAGGAGCAGCGCGCGAGCAACATCGTCGCTCCACTCCACCGGCGTGTCGAACAAATGCCGGGCGAGGACCGATCCGATGACGACAAGAAGATCAGCCGCGAGCAGAGCCGTTGCCGTCCACTCGAGAACGAGCAGCAGGCCCTTCAGGAAAGCCGGCCAGATGCCTTCGACCGCCAGTTGTCCGGTTCGCGCCACGGTGACAGGCGTCGTCATCGATCTAGCCGTTTTCGGTCTGGCGGATCGCATCCAGCAGCGGCTTCGCGGCGGGTGTGCGCTCGGCGAAGCGATCCCACATCGGTCGAACGTGCTCCCGGAACGCGCCACGATCGCATTCAGAAATGGTCACGCCGAGCTTCTTCAATTCCGCCGTCGCGTCCGCCTCGATCTGACCGGCTTTGGCAAAGTGTTCATCCGTGGCCTGCTGGATGGCCTTGATCAGGCCGTCGCGCTGCGCCGCGGGCAGCCTGGTCATGGTGCGGTCGCTGATGAAAGCGCCGAAGGGCGTGTGAATATGCTTGGTCAGCGTGAAATTCTTGGCCGTTTCATAGAATTTCGCCGAAATGATCGTCGGGGCGTCGTGCTCCAGCCCGTCGATCACACCAGCCTGAAGTCCGGTGTAGATCTCGCCGAACGCCATCGGCGTTGCAGCGGCGCCCATCAGCTTGACGGTCTCCGTCACCACCGGATTCGGCAGGCAGCGAATCTTCTTGCCGGCGAGCTCGGCGGGCTCCTTGAACGCGAACTTTGTCATGAAATTGCGGGCGCCGAGATTGCGCCCCCAAGCAGGGAAATGCACACCGGCCTTTTTCACCAGGAGCTGTCGCACGGCCTCGCCCCCTGGTGAGGATGCAACTCTTCGCATGTGATCATAGTCCGCGAAGATGTAGCCGAGATCGAACGCGCCGATCTCGGGCACGACGTTGGTCCAGATCGACGTGCCGACAAGCATCATGTCGACGACGCCCAACTTGACCTGGTTGACGACATCGGCCTCCTGGCCGAGCTGATTGTCCGGGAAGAATTGTGTCGCAACCTGCCCGTCGGTCGCCTCCTTCAGCCGCGGCAGAAAGAGATCATACCAAATCCGGGCCGTCGAAAATTTCGGGTCATTCGGAAACGACGTCGAGACTTTGAGCGTCGTGGCAGCGGCTGCCGGCCTGATCAGGGCCGGAGCTGCAAGCCCTCCTGCGATACCCGCCAACATCGCGCGGCGCGAAAACTTCGTCATGATGCCTCCCCTTCGGTTTGTTGCTTTGGCGTTATCCGTCAGTCGTTCTCGTAGCCGTAGACTTCCGGCAGGATGAAGATTGCGGCGAGCAATCCGATCAGCGGGAAGATCGCGACCATCAGGGTGGCACTGGCCTGCCCGACTGCAGCGAACACCGTCGGGAATAGGAAGATCGCCAAGAACGACGGCAGCTTCACGAACATGTAGGCGAAGCCGCTCGCCGTGCCGCGGTACTTCGGCTTGGCGACCATGGTCGGGATCGTCATGCAGTTCGACGCGTCCCAATAATGCCCCCACAACATGGCGGCCGCCGCGAACGGCAGCAGGATCTTGTTGTCGGTGTAGAGCGCGAAGGCGGCGACCAGCAGCGAGGCCAGCACGATCGAGAAGCCGGCGATCGCGATGCCGCGGTGGCCGATCTTCGGCGTCAGCAGCGGACCGACCCAGCCGGACAGAGCCGCGAAGCAGAACAGCGCCATGGTCACCAGGTTGATGCCGAGCACGCTCGACACGCCGACCATCACGAACAGCACGGGCAAATAGAACGCGAAGGTCGAGAACTCGCTGCCTTGGGCGAAGCAGGCGATCCAGCCGTAGACCGTCGCGCGCCAGCGGATCGGGTCCTGCTTGAGGTCGGCGAGGAAGGCACGAGTCGAGACCTTCGGCACCGGAACGTCCTGGTCCGGCAGCATGGCGAGGTCGTCGTTGAACATCTCGCGCGCGACCTGCTTGGCCTCACGATAACGCCCCTTCTGCACCAGCCACACCGCCGTCTCCGGCACGTCGTGGCGCATGATCAGGATGATCAGCGCCGGTACCGCACCGAGGCCGAGCGTCACGCGCCACAGCATCTCGTGCTGAATGTCGAGCAGCAGGAAGATCACGATGACGCCGATGGTCAGCACTTCGCCGACGGCGAACATGAACTGCCAGCGATTGCCCATCACCTCGCGCTCACCTTTCGCCATGGATTCCATGATGTAGGTGTAGCCGGTCGAGATATCGGAGCCGAGCGGAATGCCGAGCAGGAAGCGGATCACGACGAGCCAGGCAACGCTCGGCACAAAAGCCTGCGCCAGCGCCAGCACGATGAACATCACCATCGTCACCAGGAACATCACGCGGCGGCCGATCTTGTCGGACAGCCAGCCGCCGAGGAGCGCGCCGATCAGCGCACCGCCTTGCGTGCCGGCCGCGGCAAGGCCGAGCATCAACGGATCGGGATTGTACTGCTCCTTGATGAAGATCAGCACGAAGGCGATCGAATAGAGATCCCAGGCCTCGACCAGGATCGAGGCCATCATCAGCCAGCCGACCTTGTTGCCCTTTGGACTGTAATTGGTGATGAGATAGCGGACCGCGGCTTCGCTCGCGGTCGGTTGTGGCACGGCCATCGTTGACATGTTGGTCCTCTCTTCGAAATTTTTCTACGCGTCGAGCAACGGCTCGATGCTGCAATCGAGCAGGCGCGGATCGATCCCCGTCTCCATGCCGACGAATATCGTATCCATGAAGTCGATCAGCGCGTCGCTCGCCTTCACCGCAGCTTCAACGCGGCGTGTGGCGATCGCATTCAAGATGTCGAGATGGCGATCGATGGTGCTCGACAAGTCGGTCCGCCCCGGCATGTGGCGGTGATGGATGAAGCCGATGCGCCGGTAGAGCGTGTGCAGTGGCCGCATCGTATGCGCGAGGAAGGGCTCGCCGCCGGCCTCGAGGATCAGCGCGTCGATACGGCGGTCGAGGTTGTTGAACTCGTCGAGCGTCAGGTTGGCGCGTCGCTCGCGCAGCACGCGCTCGATATGCAGGGCTTGATTGCGATGCGAGAGGCTGGCGCGATCAGCAGCCAAGCGGATCACGAAGCGTTCCATGTCGCGGCGCAGGCCCAGCAGCATGCGCTCGCGCGCCAGATCGATCGGGGCAACCTGCAAACCATGGCGCGGACGGATAATGATCAGCGTGTCGGCGGCAAGCGTGTTGACCGCATGGTGTACCGGTGTGCGGCCAAATCCAGTGATGTGCTGCAGCTCCAGCATGGTCAGGAACTGACCCGGCCTCAGCTCGCAACTGACAAGAAGATCCTCGATCTTCTGATAGGCAAGCTCGACGAAATTGACGCGGTTGCGCCTGCTGATGGCGCCTTCGCTCTCCGCGTTGACCAACTCGAGCGCGCGTTTGCGCCGCACCATGCTGTCCTCCCCATCGCCCTCGCCTCGTCTTGGGCCAGGTCGCATCATTGTTGTGACATGCTTAAAACATGTTGTGATATATTACAAGTGCGCGTATGACGGCGTCTCCAAGGCTGCGGAGCGGCCAAGGAAGAACGACCAAGGAAGAACAACAAGACGGGCGCTAGCCGCGCTCACGATGGGAGGACAATTGCCGTGAAGATCACGTCGATCGAGACGCTGCGCACCGAGGAATTCTCCAACGTCATCTGGGTGCGCGTCCACACCGATGCCGGCGTCATCGGCTTGGGTGAGACCTTCTATGGCGCGGGCGCGATCGAAGCGCAGATCCACGACACCTTTGCCGGCCGCCTGCTCGGCCGCAATCCGCTCCACATCGAGGCGATCCATCGCGACATGCTGAACCTGCCGATGGCGCAGTCATCGACCGGCGTCGAATATCGCGCAGCATCGGCGATCGACATCGCGCTGTGGGATCTGTTCGGCAAGGTCTGCAATCAGCCGGTGCATCAGATGCTCGGCGGCCTCTGCCGCGACAAGCAGCGCATCTACAATACCTGCGCCGGCACGCAATATGTGCGCTCCACCAATATCAGCCCGGTCTCCAACTGGAATCTCGGCGCCTCCAAGGGCCCCTATGAAGACCTCGACGGCTTCATGAACCGCGCCGATGCGCTCGCCGAAAGCCTCCTGGAAAGCGGCATCTCGGCGATGAAGATCTGGCCGTTCGATCCGGCAGCGCAGGAGAACAAGGGTCTCTACATCACGGCCGCCCAGATGAAGCAGGCGATCGAGCCGTTCGAAAAAATCCGCAAGGCCGTCGGCGACAAGATGGAGATCATGGTCGAACTCCATTCGCTGTGGAATCTGCCGACGGCAAAGCAGATCGCCCGCGCGCTCGAGCCCTACAAGCCGACCTGGTACGAAGACCCGATCCGCATGAACTCGCCGCAGGCGCTCGCCGAATACGCCCGCTCGACCGACGTCTGGGTCTGCGCCAGCGAGACGCTGGGCTCGCGCTTCCCTTACAAGGACATGCTCGACCGCGACGCCATGCATGTGGTGATGGCCGATCTGTGCTGGACCGGCGGCCTCACCGAGGGCCGCAAGATCGCGGCGATGGCCGAGACCTATCACCGCCCCTTCGCCCCGCACGATTGCATCGGCCCGATCGGCTTCATCGCCGCCATCCACATGTCGTTCAGCCAGCCCAACACGCTGATCCAGGAATCCGTGCGCGCCTTCTACAAGGGCTGGTACAATGAGCTCGTCACCACCATGCCCACGATCAAGGACGGCTATGTCTTTCCGATGGAAGGCCCCGGCCTGGGCGTCGACCTTCTGCCCGCCGTATTTGAGCGCTCCGATCTGACCGTGCGCCGCTCCAACGTCTAAGGATCTTTTGAGATGAGCACCGCCCTCTTCGACCTTTCCGGCCGCACCGCGCTGGTAACCGGCTCCTCGCGCGGGCTTGGCCGGGCCATCGCCGAGGGCATGGCCAAGGCCGGCGCCAAGATCATCATCAATGGCGTCGATCCGAAGCGCGTCGAGCAGGCTGTCGCCGAGTTTCGCGCCGCCGGACACCAGGCCGAGGGCGCGGCGTTCAACGTCACCGATGAGCCCGCGATCGTGGCGGCCTTCAACGACTTCGACAAAAAGGGCATTGCGGTCGACATTCTCGTCAACAATGCCGGCATCCAGCACCGCAAGCCGCTGGTGGAATTCACCACCGACGAATGGCGCAAAGTGATCGAGACCGACCTCACCAGCGCCTTCGTGATCGGCCGCGAAGCCGGCAAGCGCATGATCCCGCGCAAGCGCGGCAAGATCATCAACATCGGCTCGCTCGGCAGCGAGCTGGCGCGGCCGACGATTGCGCCCTACACCGCGGCCAAGGGCGGCATCAAGAACCTGACCCGCTCGATGGCGGTGGAATGGGCCCAGCACGGCATCCAGGCCAATGCGATCGGCCCCGGCTACATGCTGACCGACATGAACGAGGCGCTGGTCAACAACACCGATTTCAACAACTGGCTGATGGGCCGCATCCCCTCCAAGCGCTGGGGCAAGCCGGACGAGCTGGTGGGCGCGGCGATCTTCCTCGCCTCGGATGCCTCAACTTATGTCAATGGCCAGATCATCTATGTCGACGGCGGCATGATCGCCGCGATGTAATCGCGAAACAGGGAACGAAACCATGCGCGCTGTCGTCATTCACGCTCCGAAAGACCTGCGGATCGACAACTATCCCGATCCGGCGCCCGCCCCGGGTGAAGTCCGCGTCAAGATCGCCAACGGCGGCATCTGCGGCTCCGATCTGCACTATTACCACCACGGCGGTTTCGGCGTCGTCCGCATCCAGCAGCCGATGGCGCTGGGGCACGAGATCGCCGGCGTGGTCGCGGCCGTCGGCGATGGCGTCACCAGCGTGAAGGTCGGGACGCGCGTTGCGGTCAACCCGAGCAAGCCGTGCGGCCAATGCCTGCATTGCCAGGAGGGCATGCGCAACCAGTGCCTCGACATGCGCTTCCTCGGCAGCGCGATGCGCTTTCCCCACGTGCAGGGCGGGTTTCGCGAGTTCATCTCGGTCGACGCGACGCAGGCCGTGCCGATCTCCGACAAGCTGTCGCTCGCCGAAGCCGCGGTCGCCGAGCCGCTCGCGGTGTGTCTCCACGCCGGCAAGCAGGCTGGCCCCCTCCTCGGCAAGCGCGTGCTGATCACCGGCTGCGGCCCGATCGGTGCGCTGATGATCCTGGTGTCGCGCTTCGGCGGTGCGTCCGAGATCGTCGTGACCGATGTTGCCGACGCGCCGCTCGCGGTCGCCAAAAAACTCGGCGCAACGCATGCGATCAATGTCGCGACCAATGCGTCCGCACTCGATCCCTGGCGCACCGGCAAGGGCGTATTCGACACGCTGTTCGAGGCTTCCGGCAATCAGGCCGCCCTGCGCACCGCGCTCGACGTGCTCCGTCCCGGCGCGACGCTGGTACAGCTCGGCCTCGGCGGCGAGATGACGCTGCCGATCAACTCCATCGTCGCCAAGGAATTGCAGCTCCGCGGCACCTTCCGCTTCGATCCCGAGTTCGAGCTCGCAGTGCGGCTGATGGGCGAAGGCCTGATCGACGTAAAGCCGCTGATCACGGCGACCATGCCGTTCGAGAACGCAGTCGCCGCGTTCGAGCTCGCCAGCGACCGCTCGCAATCGATGAAGGTGCAGCTGACGTTCTAAGCCCGGCCTCAGGGCTGCGCCAGTGCGGCCATGACCTCGCGGGAGACGAAGATTTCGGCACGCTCCCACGATTCGTCGTTGTCGCCGCGGAAGGTGTAGAGCTTGTCCATCACGACCTTCCTGGCGCCAACGTCGATCACCGCGACCTTGGCCCATTGCACCAGCGTGCTCGTCTTCTGGATGCCGCCGATGACCTTGAACGCCGCCCCCTCCTGCACGGACGGCGCAAGCCGGTAGCGCGGGTCGGCGGCGATGTCCCGCCGGAGCGCGACCATGAACGCCTGCAGCCGCCGCTCGTGGGCGGCACTCTGGTCGTTCGGCTCGGCCGATGTGTCGGTGTAGCTGAAATCGTCGAGCGCAATGGCGGTGGCCTCGGCGGCCAGGGCCCGGCCATCCGGCCCGGCCGCGAGAACAACAAGGAAAGACAGCAACGACAGGGCACGGCGCATCGCGAACCTCGCATGATGGAAAGGCCGCAAGCTAGGCGGACGTTTCCCGCGCCGCAGCCGGGGCGATCCCGACCAGTTCCGGGAAAATTTCACGACGTTGCACCGCGGTAAGGGTGTCGCTTTGCGTCGGTCCCGTTCTGCCCTTTAATGCAGAGGCGACAATTCCGTTCGCGCCAGGTGCCCGCCGATGTGGAACCGCCCGAGATTCGATCTCAAGGTCCGCCTGACCTTGCGCGTGGCCGCCATATCGGCGGCCTGCTTTGCCGCGATCTCCGCCTATTTCCTGATCACGGCCGACCGCGCGGCCCATGCGCGCATCGACGGTATCGCCGCCATCGTGGCGAAGACGCTGGAGCTGCAACAGGGCAAAGTGCTGTGGGCTGCGAGCCCCCGCTCCGACTTTCCCAACCTCGACCCCGTTTCGGCCTATGTGATGACGCCCGGCCTGTGCCTGGCTTTCCGCGGCACAAGCGGCGAGATGCTGCAGCGCTTCTGCAGCGGCGCGCCGATTCCGGAGGATCCGCCGCCGCAGATTTTTACGGCGTTCTATCATGGCCTGTTCGACCCCGGTCGCGAAGCGGCCCGGCCCGTGATCCTGCGCGGCACCAAGCTTGGTGAAGCGGTGGTCTCGGTCGATCCGGCCGTGCAGACGGCCGAGGCCTGGCATGAGGCCGGCCGCCTGATGCTCGCGCTCGCGATCGCTTTGCCGCTTTTGTGTGTCCTGGTCTATGCCGCACTGGCCCGCGCGCTGCGCCCCACCCGCATGATCCGCGCCGGCCTCGAGCGGGTTGCCGCGGGCGACCTCACCGCGCGACTGCCGCCGTTCGATCTTGCCGAGCTGTCCGCGGTGCGCGACGTCTTCAACCATCTCGCCGAGAGCCTCGATACCGCCCTTGCCGAGCGCGCCGAGCTGACGCGAAAACTGATCGCGCTCCAGGACGAGGAGCGCCGCCATCTCGCGCGCGAGCTGCACGACGAGTTCGGCCAGTCGCTGGCCGCCATCCGGGCGCTCGCCTCCTCCGCCCGCCAGACGGCGGCGCAGGACTGCCCCTCCTTGCTTGGCGAGTGCGACGGCATCGCGCGAACCGCAACCGGCATGATGGAGACATTGCGCGGCGCGCTGTTCCGGCTGCGTCCGCCGGATGTCGAGGAGCTAGGGCTTGTGGCCAGTCTTGAAGGCCTTGTTGCGGGCTGGAATGGACGCAGCCGCGGCGAGACCCGTTTTTCGATCCGGTTCGACGGCACGTTCGAAACCCTGCCCGCCACGATCAGCGCCAATCTCTATCGCATCGTGCAGGAAGCGCTCACCAATGCCGCCAAGCACGCCGGCGCCACCAAGGTCAGCATGGAATTGGCGATGCATGCCGGCGAGATCGCGCTCGCCATCGACGATGACGGGCGCTCGACCGATCCTGCGGCAAAATCCGGCATGGGCCTGCTCGGCATGCGCGAGCGCGTGGCGGCGCTACGCGGCCGTCTGAGTTTTGAACCCGGCCCCGCCGGTGGCTCCGCGCTGCGCGTCGTCATTCCGCTCGCAGCCGCCGCTCCGCAAGCGCTGGAGCACGCGGCATGACCGCAACCATTTTGCTGGTCGACGACCATTCCGTCGTCCGCGAAGGCTATCGCTCCGTGCTCGAGAAGCAGCCGGGCCTGCGCGTCATCGCCGAAGCCGGCGACGGCGCTGAGGCCTATCGCCTGTTCAAATCCGAGACGCCCGATCTCGTCATCATGGATCTCAGCATGCCCGGCATCGGCGGCGTCGAGGCCGTCAGGCGGATCAGGCAATGGGACAAGGGAGCAAAGATCCTGGTCTTCACCATGCACGAGAATGCCGGTTTCGCCGTGCAGGCGATCCGCGCCGGCGCGAGGGGCTACGTCACCAAGACCAGCCCGCCGGAGACGCTGGTGCGCGCGGTGATGGACGTGCTCGCCGGCAAGATCGCGATCAGTCCCGATATCGACCACGAGCTCGCCCTGAGCCGGATCAGCGGCGAGAGCTCGGCCGCCGACGTGCTGACGCCGCGCGAGTTCGAGGTGCTGCGGCTGCTGCTCGCCGAGAACACGACGGAGGAGATCGCCGAGACTCTCCACGTCAGCCCGAAGACCGTGGCCAACCTGCATTCGCTGATCAAGGACAAGCTCGGCGTCGGCTCCGACATCGAGCTGGTCCGGCTGGCGCTGCGCCAGGGCATCCTGACTGAGCCGAATCTCGGCGACGCCTGAAGCCGACGCCGATCATTCGCGCGCGACCACCTGGTCCAGCCACGCGCAATTCAGCGGCGGCACGCGCGGATCGGCGACCCGCACGCCGCGCGCGGCCGCATCCATCCGCATGTCGCGCAGGCGCTTGCGCTGCTCTTCGGGCATGTTGAGCCGTTCGTGCCCCCACAGCGACGGACCGTCAAAGGTCTCGTGCGGCTGCCAGGTCTGGGGATCGATGATGCGCCCGCCCCAGCCATATTCGATGAAGAAGCCGGACGGCGTGTTCACATAGAACGACGTCATGTGGTCGTTGGTGTGCCGGCCCAGCGTATAGACGACGCGGCCGTCTTCGAGCTGCGCGAGATCGTAACCCTGCCCGACATCGTCGAGACTGCCGAGCTCCACCATGAAATGATGCAGCGCCTTGCGTCCCGAGCCGACCATCGCAAAGGAATGATGCCGGCCGTTGACGTGGAAGAAATAGAGTCCGTAGGGCTTCAGCCCGAAATCGGAGACGTGAAAGCCGAGCACATCGCGATAGAACGGCACCAGCGGCTCGACATCCTCGACATACAGCACGACGTGCCCCATGCCGAGCGCGCCGGTGCGAAAGCCCGAGATCGGGCGGCCCGGTTTGAAAGGCTCGCTGGCAAGCTCGGGGTTGCAGAACGCCTCCAGCCGATTGCCGGCAGGATCGGCAAACGTGATAAGTTCGGCCACGTGCCGTTCATCGGCGAGCGCGCGCGATCCGCGCGTCACCTTGACGCCGTGGCTTTCCAGTCGTCCGGCCAGCTGGTCCAGTTCAGCAGTGGAGAGAACTTCCCATCCCATCACCGCAAGGCCGGCATCGCTGCTGCCATCGACGATCAGGCGCTGCTTGCGATCGTCCATGCGAAAGGCGCGCATCTTGCCGCCGCGATCGACCTGCTGCATGCCGAGCAGTCCGGTCGCCATCTGGCCCCACTGGTCGAGCTGTGATGAATTGATCCCGATATAGCCGAGCGCGGTGATTTCCATCGACGTTCTCCCAAGGGCCTCGCATCCGCTGCACTGCGGCGAACTTGATACCGGCCGCGCTCGATCCTACGGTGTCGTCCCGCAATCGCTTCGCGTTCGCAGAGACGATAGTCGACGGGCCACACGCCACAAGGGAGGAAATACGAAGTGTCCAAGGAGCGGACGCGGAACGGCCAGCCGCGGCAGTCGGAGGGCGTCCGCGCCTTCAAGCGTGGGCTGGACGTGCTGCAGGAGGTCAACCGCTCCGGCGGCATCCGCGCCGGCGATGTCGCCCGCGCGCTCGACCTGCCCCGCCCGACCGTCTACCGCCTGCTCGAGACGCTGGAGGAACTCGGTTATGTCGCCCGCAGCGCCAGCGACGACCGCTTTCGCGTCACCCGCCTCGCCCTGAGCCTCGGCGATGGCTACGACCCCGGCGTGGTGATCTGCCAGGCGGCCGCGCCTTATCTCGCCGAACTCAGCAAGACCCTGGTCTGGCCGGTCGATCTCTCCACCTACGAGAATGCCGCGATGGTGGTGCAGGAAACCACCCATTCCCGCAGCCCGCTCTCGATCGACCGCGGCATGATCGGCAAGCGCCTGCCGATGCTGCGCACGTCGGCGGGCCGCGCCTATCTCGCCGCCTGCCCCGCACGCGAGCGCGACCTCATCGTCGGCCATCTCCGCCGGATCGACGAGGCCGACGATCGCCCCTTCCTCGACCAGGGTCGACTGGACCAGATGATCGCCGAGACGGCCACGCGGGGTTACGCCATCCGCAGCGAAGGCGAGTACAATCCGAAGACGGCCTCGATCGCCGTGCCGATCGTCCGCGACGGTGCCGTCTACGGCTGCATCTCCATCATCTGGATCCGCTCAGCGCTGGCGATCGAAGACGCCATGGCTCAGTTCGTCGGCCCATTGCGCGATACGGCCGAAGCGATCCCGGTCAGCCCCTAGCTCACTCTGACGGGCAACGATGCAAGGCCTCGCAGAACGTTGTTGAGCGCCAGCACGGGCTCGCCGATCTCGAAGCGAACCACCTTCTCGACCAACACTTCCAACAGTGCGGTCATCTCCAGCCGGGCCAAATGCAGGCCGGCGCACATATGCGTCCCGTTGCCGAAGCCGAGGTGGTCGCTGGCGCGCCGGCGCACGTCGAAACGTTCAGCGTCTTGCCATTTCCGCTCGTCGCGATTGGCCGAGGCATAGAGCAGCAGCACCCGGCTTCCGCCCGGAATTCGCACGTCGCCGATCGTCGCGTCCGTGGCAAGATGGCGGGTGAAGCCGCGAATGGGCGATTCCAGCCGAAGCGACTCGTTGATGGCGTTGGGGATCAGCGTGGGCTCGCCTCGAACCAGATCCCATTGCGCGGGATATTTGCCGAACAGCATGATCAGGTTCGCGGTCGCAAAGATCGTGGTGTCGAGGCTTGGACCGAGATAATCGCGCATCAATACCGGACAACGATCCGGCTCGACCTCACCGCGTTCTCCGGCCTGGAAAATACGATCTCCCCAACTGCCCGGCCGCAAATGCGCGCGAATGCTCGTGCCGCCGAGATAGCCGCGCATTTCCTGGACGTCGGTCATGGCGGCACATCCACGTGCGTTCATCGTCCCGAGCACGTTGAACGTGGCCGACGCCCAACGCAACATGCTGCCGCGGCCGTAGTCTTCCAGCCCCACCAGCTTGGACACGATTGTGAGCGGCAGGTGCTGCGCAAGATCCGTCACTGCATCGAATTGTCCGCGCATCACGAGGTCGTCAACCAGCCGCCGCGCCTCAGCGCGAATCTGCGGACCGATCTCTTCGAGAGCGCGCGGCAGCAGTGGCGCGGCAATGATCGCACGCAACCGGTCATGCAAAGGTTCGTCGCTCGCGAGTGTTGTGCCACGCGACATCTCGTTGACGTGATCGTTCGCTGCAACCCCTTGCGCCGATGAAAACACACCGGGGTTGCGCAAAGCGGCGCGGACGTCCTCGAAGCGTCCCAACACATAGAGCCCGTTGTGCGGCAGCCACACCGCGGCGCCCAGATCGCGAAGCGCCCGGTAGTGCGGATAGGGATCGCGCAGGACATCGTCGCCGTAGAGATCGACGTCGTAGACCGGGCACTCCGCTATCGCCGGCATAATCCCTGCTCCGTTCTGCTGCTCAGCGCACGGCAACCCATTCACCCTTGTCAAGCTTGCCGAGCGTCAGCGCGCTCTGGTCCAGCCCTGTGTGGTCGTTCGGCCCGTAATTGTAGACACCGCGCGACCCGGCGATACCCTTGAGCCCCTCGATCGCGCTGCGCAGACCCTCGCGAAATTCCGCGGTTCCGGGCTCTCCCGCCTTCAATGCCGCAGGTACCGCACGCTCGATCAAGATCACTGCGTCGTAGGCCGAGCCTGCAAAGATGTTGCGGCTCCCGGGTCCGAACTTGGCCTCGTAGCGCTGGATGAACTCAAGCGCTGCCTTCTTCGCGGGATAGTCGTCCGGGAAGGACGCGGCGCCGACCGCCGGGCTCAGCGGCACGAAAATGCCCTCGCCCTGCGCGCCGGTCAGCTTGCGGAAATCGCCGAATGTGGCGCCGAGCGTGCCGTAGATCTGGCCCTCATAGCCCTTCTCCCGCAATTGCAACAACGGAAGGGCCGCCGGTGCGCCCGAGGCAGCAATCAGAACCGCATCCGGCCCAGCCGCCATGATCTTCAGGATCTGCCCAACCACCGTGGTGTCCGTCCGTGCATATTTCTCATCGCCGACGAGCTCGATCCCGGCGGCCTTGCACATATCGGCGCTGACCTTGCTCCAGGCGTCGCCATAAGAGTCGCCAAAGCCGATCAGCGCGAGCTTCTTCACGCCGGTCTTCTTCATATTCGCAAACAGCGGCGTCGCCTCGTGATCGTCATTGGTCGTGGTCTTGAAGATCCAGCGCCGCCTGGCATCGACCGGGGCGACCAGCGCGTTGACAGGCGCGAGCGTGATCACCGGCAGTTTGTACTCGACCGCCGGATCGATCGCGGCAAATGAGCCTGGAGTCGAGGTCGGCCCGACCAGGATGTCGATCTTGCTCTCCTGATATAGCTTACGCAGCGCAGCAACCGCCGCCGTGCTGTCGGAAGCCTCGTCGAGGAAGAGATAGTTGACCTTCTTGCCGGCAATCTCTGTCGGGCCGAAAATCGTGCCGTTCCGCTCGGCGTTGCCAATTGCGGCGGCAGGTCCCGTCGCCGACAGGATGATCCCGACATTGATATCGGCGGCAAGGCCTGGTGCCACAAACAATTGCATCGCAAGGCACACGCCCAGCACAGATCGCGGCATGGCTCTCTCCTCCCGCCGGCCGCCTGGTGGGCAGCCTGCATTTTATTGCCTTTGACCCTTCCCTAGCCAAAATGAGCCCGCGGCGCGTAGCGCTATCGCCGAGTTGTCCGGCTGGCGGACAGCAGAGGCCGACAGTGAGATCTCGTGTCCCGATGATCCCCCATCCGCTGGGCGGAGGCTTCGGCCGGCGCCGTTGAAGCGGTGGCATCGTTGCGCGAAACGATGGCCGCCATCTCGATCGAGTCCCCGCGCGCCTTCTACGGGACCTTGGATCCGGCACGTCGCTGCGAATTCAAGGCCTGGGAGGACGCGTCAAAGACAACGCGGCATTGCGGGCTGAGCTGATCGCGCTGAGCCGCCATGCAACTCCTGATCTGGGCGCGGTCGGGAACGTAAGCGGCGCAAAGCCGAAGAGCATCTCCCATGCAGGCCTGCCGCTGGTCAGCCTCGCTCGGCCCGGACTGAGCAAGGGCCGGCGTGATCGTTGCCGTCAGCAAAGCAAGAACAAGACGAAATTGCATAGGACTCACTCTCAGGTTGGGATTTCAGCGAGGCTGGCGATGCCATCCAGCATCATCGTGGAAGGTGAAGAAACGTCGCGATGGTCGTCTCGATCAGCAGATCGCGAGAGGTTTCCGGATCGATCTCCGGCGCGATGCGATTGAGCAGCATCGGAAACGCTGGCGGCTGGTTCAGCGCAGCATTGAGCAGAGCGAAAAACAACGCCGGGTGGCGGCTGCGGATGATGCCTGCTTCAATGCCTGCGGAAAACAGCTCGCGAACCGTCGCGTAGGCGGGATGCAGAAGCCGATCCAGCACCAGTACGGCCCTCTCCGGCGCGTCCGTGGCATGCCGAAGGACGAAATCCCTGACATCCGGATGCGCAGCATAGAAAGCAGCGATCTCTGTGATCACGCCGCGAAGCCGTTCTCCCAGCGGGCGGGCAGAATCGCAGGCGATCTTCTGCACGCCGGCCATGGCGGGAAGCCCGATCGACACCACCCGATCCAGGCAAGCCTCCCAGAGCGCCGCCTTGTTGCCGAAGTGAACGCGAACCAGATTGGCGCTGACCTTGGCGGCAGCGGCTACGCTGCGCAGATCTGCGCCATCGAAACCATGGCAGGCAAACGCGTGGGTGGCCGCCGCCAGGAGCGCCTGGCGACCATCCGGCATATCCTTGCTCCGCCGCCCTCTCGGGCGCGCCGGCACAGCACTCTTCCTGGCCTTCGCCATCATCACCTGCGTATATGTTCATATGTACATATATTCGTCGCTGGCTCATTGCAAGCCCCGATCCCGCGCACGCTTGTCCCGCCGAGGCGTCAGGGAGCCGTGTGTCCGCTGGACGGACACTCGGCGCAGCGCCGTTGAAGAGGCGGCACCGCTTGGGGAAGAGATAGCCCCATGCAAGATAAATCCGCCCCCGAGGAATTCGACGTCGTGATCGTGGGCCGTGGCCCGGTCGGCGCGACGCTTGCCAATCTGCTCGGCCTCTGCGGCCTGCGGACGCTGGTGCTGGAACGCGAGGCGCGGACCTATCATCTGCCGCGCGCGGTGCATTTCGACGACGAATGCATGCGCATATTCCAGACCATCGGTCTTGCGGACGCGATCCTGCCGCACGTCACCCTGAGCCCCGGCATGCTGTTTCTCGACGCCGACGGCAAGATGCTGCTGGACTGGTCGCGGCCGCAGACGCTGACGCCGATGGGCTGGAATCTCAGCTATCGTTTCCATCAGCCTACCCTGGAGGATCAACTGATCGGCGGCCTTGCGCGCTGGCCGCATGTCAGCTTGCGCAGCCGCTGCGATGTCTTCGCGCTCGATCAGGACGAGCGTGGGGTGCGCGTCCGCTACGAGGATCTTTCCAGCGGCAAACTCAGCGAGGTCCGCGCCGGCTATGTGATCGGCTGTGATGGCGCACGCTCTCTCGTCCGCCGCTTCATCGGGTCCGGGATGGACGATCTCGGATTCCATGAGCGCTGGCTGGTGGTCGACGTGCTGCTCAAGCTCGCCCGCGACGACCTCGGCGACTACAGCATCCAGCATTGTGATCCGCACCGGCCGGCGACCTATGTCCGTGGCACCGGCACACGGCGGCGCTGGGAGATCACGG
This sequence comes from Bradyrhizobium sp. CCGUVB4N, assembly GCF_024199945.1. Classification (GTDB taxonomy): domain Bacteria; phylum Pseudomonadota; class Alphaproteobacteria; order Rhizobiales; family Xanthobacteraceae; genus Bradyrhizobium. The sequence continues at coordinate 5,669,474 of NZ_JANADP010000001.1, forward strand.
TTCGTCCGGACGAGGATTCGAACGACGTCGCGCAGCCGGCAAAAGTCTGGGAGTTGTTGTCGCGCTGGATCACGCCCGACGATGCGGAGCTCGAGCGCGCCGCGGTCTACACCTTTCATTCCGTCATCGCGCAGCAATGGCGCAACGGCCGGCTGCTGCTTGCCGGCGATTCCGCGCACCAGACCCCGCCCTTCCTCGGCCAGGGCATGTGCGCCGGCATCCGCGATGCCGCCAATCTCGCCTGGAAACTCGCGAGCATCATTCGCGGCGGCGCATCGCCCGATCTGCTCGACACGTATCAGAGCGAGCGCGGGCCGCATGTGCGCGAGTTCATCGAGCTCGCCATTCGCCTGGGCGGCGTCATCAACACCAAGGCGATCGAAGCCGGCCTTGCCGCCGGTGAGGCGCGCGAGAATGCGCCGGTCAAGCTTGAGTCGAAAAAGCCCCTGCTCGGCCCCGGGCTCGCACTCGGCGATCTTCCGCTCGCCGGACATCTCGCGCCGCAGTTCAAGCTCAAGAACGGCGGCCGCGGCGACGATCTCATCGGCTACAGCCACGTGCTCCTCGTCGAGAGCGCGGCGCGTCCCGCGCTTTCGCAAGCGGGAATCAAAATCCTGACCAGCGACGATGCCGAAGGCATCGGACCCTGGCTGCGCCAGCACGGCATCACCGCCGCGCTGGTTCGCCCCGACCGCTACATCCGCGGCACCGCCCGCGATGATGCCGAGCTCGACCGGCTCGTCGCCACCATCATGCCTCCAACCCACGTGCCGTCCGCGGCCTGACCGAACAAACCTCAGGGATATCTCATGAAGCTGCTCTCTTTCATCGCCAACGGGCGCGCCTCCTTCGGAGCCGTCAAGGACAATGGCGTCGTCGATCTCGGCACGCGCATGGCGCCTTGCACCACGCTGCGTCAGTTGCTCGAAGCCGGTCGCGAGGTCGAAGCGGCAAAGCTGGTCGCATCCTCGTCGCCCGATCATCCTCTCGACGCCATCAGCTTCGCCCCCGTCATTCCCGATCCCGGCAAGATCATCTGTGTCGGCCTGAACTATCGAGATCATGTCGCCGAAACCGGCCGCACCGTGACCGAGAAGCCGGCATTGTTCGTCCGCTTCCCCTGCAGCCAGGTCGGCCATCTTCAGCCCATCGTGAAGCCTGCGGTGAGCGACGATTTCGATTACGAGGGCGAGCTCGCGCTCGTCATCGGCAAGCAGGGCCGCCACATTCCAGCGAGCCGTGCGCTCGACCATATCGCCGGCTATGCCTGCTACAACGAGGGCAGCGTCCGCGACTGGCAGCGTCACACCAGCCAGTTCCTCTCCGGCAAGACCTTTGCGGAGAGTGGAAGCTTCGGCCCGTGGCTGGTGACGACGGACGAGATCCCCGATCCGTCGAAGCTCACCCTTCAGACCCGCTTGAACGGCACCGTCGTGCAGAACACGACGACGGATCTCTTGATCACCGCCATCCCCGAGCTCATCGCCTACATCTCGACGATCTGCCCGCTCGTCCCCGGCGACGTCATCGTCACGGGCACACCGGGCGGCGTCGGCCTCAAGCGCACGCCACCACTGTGGATGCGACCCGGCGACACCGTCGAGGTCGAAATCTCCGGCATCGGCATCTTGCGCAACAGGGTCATTGCCGAGGCGGCCTGACCACCGCACCCGATCCACCAACGATAAAATCAGGAAACGCCATGGCCATCATCCGCACGACATCCACAGCCATCCTGCTGACCACGCTGGCGCTCGCGGGCTCCCCTGCGCGCGCCGAGATCAAGGGTGACGCCATTCGCGTCGGTGTCCTCACCGACATGAACGGCATTTTCGCCACCGCGATGGGCCCGGGTTCGGTCGAGGCGGCGCGGATGGCGGCGGAGGAGTTCGGCGGCAAGATCAACGGCAAGCCGATCGAGATCTTGCAGGCTGACCACCAGAACAAGCCGGACCTCGCGGCCTCGCTCGCACGAAAATGGTTCAGCGACGGCGTGCAGGCGATCGCGGATGGCGGCAGCTCCGGTGCGGCACTCGCCGTGCAGGAGCTGGTGCGCGGCAACGGCAAGATCTTCCTGGTCTCCGGCGCCGGGGCCAACCAGCTCACCGACGACGCGTGCGCGCCCAGCAGCGTGCAGTGGACCCAGGACGCCTATTCCACCGCGACTGCGGTTGTCTCCGGCGTCATGCAAACCAGCAAGGAGCCGTGGTTCTTCATCACCGGCGATTACGCCTTCGGCCATTCGATCGAGGCGACCGCCCGCGATCGCATCGCGGCGCTCGGCGGCAAGGTCGCCGGCAGCGTCAAGGCCCAGCTCGGCACGCCAGACTACTCGTCGTTCCTGCTCCAGGCGCAGTCCTCGGGCGCAAAGATCCTCGCGATCAACGTCGCCGGCGATAACGCCACCGCGATCAAGCAGGCCGAGGAATTCGGCCTCGCCGACCAGGGCATCAAGATCGTGCCGATGTCGTTCCAGAACGTCGATATCGAGGCCGTCGGCCTGAAGGCGACGCGCGGCGATCTCATCGTCACCTCGTTCTTCGAGGACGTCTCGCCGGCGGCGCGAAAGTTTTCAGACGCGTTCTACGCGCGCCGCAAGGCGATGCCGTCACAGATCCAGGCCGGCGTCTATTCTGCCGTGCGCCACTATCTGCAAGCCGTGAAGGACACCGGCTCCGATGACAGCGCAACGGTGATGGCGAAGATGAAGGCGACGCAGGTCGCGGACGCCTACACCACCAATGGCCGCATCCGCGAGGACCAGCGCATGGTGCACGATCTCTATCTGGTGCAGGTCAAGACACCGGAGGAATCCAAGGGTCCGTGGGATTTCGTCAAGCTGGTCGCGACCATCCCGCCCGATCAGGCCTTCCGCCCGCTCGACCGCAGCAAGTGCAGCCTGGTTGGGAAGTAAGCAATCAGGCGAGATAGCGCGTGAGATAGCCTTCCATGGCGTAGAGCGCGCAGAGCGCGAGGCTCGACCAGACGGCGGCGCTGAAATACAGGAACATCCAGGTCAGCTCGCCCTTCCAGTGCGCGATGTCATGGGTCACCACCCAGCGCGTCGAGACGTCATGCAGGCCTTCGAGGAAGCCGAGGAACCTGCCACCCTCTTCATGTCCGGCCCGCCAGCGGCTGAGATACATCGGCACGTCAACGGTCACGAGGAAGGCGAGGAAGCAGGCGATGCCGACGATGCCGGCGATCAGCGCCCAACGCACCGGGCCCTGGAATTCCGGCATCAGGCGGCACAGTGCGATGCCGGCGAGGAAGAACGTCACCGCCCACAGCGAATTCTCGATCGCGTTGAACAGGAAGTTGGTGGTGACCACCGCGTACCAGGAGAAGCACTCCGCGATGATGATGATCGGCACGATCACCAGCGCGATGTTCACCGCGGTCTCCGCGCCAGTCATGCGACCGAGCTGATGCAGGATGATCGCCCATTGCGCGGCGAAGCAGACCTCGGCCACGGTCGCCACCGTGCGGCCGATGAAGACACTCGACAGCCAGGTGTCGAACAGGCAGATGCGCTGCACGTCGGCGCGCGGCAGCACCGAGCGGAAGGCGCAGCCGAACACATAGCCCGCGCAAAGCAGGAACATGAGCCCGATATCCGAGCCGCCGCCGACGCTGCCCGCGACGGTCGGATAGAACTCGCGGTACAGCATGAACCAGACGAGAATGTTCGCCGCACTGACAAGCGTCAGGGACCCCCACCACCACGCAAGGGGATTTGACCTTGCCTGCCACTGCAACATGAATCGCTCCGCTGTAGTCAACATGACATCCAACGGTAGCAATTCTGTCATAAATCAGCAGCACGGCGCGACAAAAATCTGCGTGACGGCACTGTCATAATTCGCCTGCGCACTGTCATAATCCGCAGAAGCGCCAGCGTTTTTCGGGCTGATTTCGGGGACGCCATGTCGAGGGCGCCCCCGAATCACGCAAGGCCCTTATTTCTTCAGCCCGCCGACATAGGCCGCGAGCTTGTCCAGCGTCTGGTAGCCGAATTCGACGGCGCCAAAGCCGATCATGCCATCGCGCTGCTCGGTGCTCGCCGCCAGCTGCCGCATCATCAGCACGGTCTTGCCGTTGGCCTGCTCCGCAAAGGTGATGGTGAAGCGGAACATGCCGGGGTCATCGTCCTGGTCGTCGCCGTGGTACATCTCCATGAACGACGGCCGATCGATGCGGAGGAAGCGCATGCGGTTCGGATAGACCGTGCCGTCGGGTCCGATCATGTTGAAGCGCCAGACGCCGCCGACACGCACGTCGATCTCGAAGGTCTCGATCTTGAACCCTTTCGGCCCGAACCATTGCGGCAAATGCCTGGGATCGGACCACGCCTCGAAGACGAGATCGCGCGGCGCATCGATCACGCGCGACATCACGATCTCGCGGTCCATCGACCATTGCGACAGGGCAGCGTTCAACATCACTCAGTACCTTTCCGTTTGCTTGGTTTGTTGGTGGTCTTCTCGGTCGTCTCGTCAGATCTCCTGGACGGCCGCTTGGCGGCCGCCCTCTCCTGCTTGAGCCTCATCACGTAAGCCTCGAACCGGTCGAGCCGCGCCTCCCAGATCGCGCGCTGGTGCTGGAACCAGTCTTCCGCACCGACAAGCGCATCCGGACTGAGGCGGCAGGTGCGCACGCGGCCGGACTTCTCCGACTGCACGAGCCCGCTCAGCTCCAGAACGTGGATGTGTTTCATGAAGCTCGGCAGCGCCATCTCGAACGGCTCCGCGAGCTCGCCGACCGAGGCCTCGCCGGCGCATAGCCGCATCACGATGGCCCGCCGCGTAGGGTCGGCGAGCGCTGCGAAGACCTGGTCGAGCTGGGATAATTGGTTAGCCATACAGCTAACTATAGAGGCACGCCGGTCCGGCGTCAATGATTGTTAGCCCATAAGCTAAGTAATTCTTCCGATATGGAACCCATCACGCGCAATCGTGAATTGGGAGACCGCCCTCGCCTCACTAAAATAGTCAGCGGGGGCGCACATCACCATCGTCAGAGCACGTGCAGCCTATTGTCATCTCACCACAAATCACCCGGCGGGCCCTCGCCGGCGCCGCGCTGGGCTCCTTTGCGGCCGCGCTCGTCCGGCCACGCGGCGCATTGGCGGACTCCGACATGATCGCGCAGATGCGCGACATCGTCGCCGCAGAGCTTGCGCCGACCGCAACGCCAGAGCATCCCGGCGGTCTTGTCGCCGCGCTCTACGCCGGCCGGCATGTCGAATTCTTCACCTACGGCTTCGCAGACGACGCCACCAGGCGGCCGGTGACGCCGGACACGCTGTTCAACCTCGCATCCCTGAGAAAGCCGTTCGAGGCGACGTTGGTGGCGCTCGGCACGCTCCGCGGCGAGCTGCGGCCCGACGATCCCCTGCCGAAATATCTGCCGGAGCTCGACGGCGACTATATCCGCCGGGTCACCGTGGGCGAGCTCGCGACGCACACCTCGGGGCTATTGCTACCGACCGATCACCCGCCCTGGCCGAACGAATCCTACTCGCAGGCGCAATTCATCGCGATGCTCAATGCCTTCGCGCCGCCCGCGGGCGTCGCGCCCGGCAAGCAGCGCATCTACAGTCACGCCGGCTACGTGCTGCTTCAGCTCGTGCTCGAGGGCTGCTATCGCGCACCGGTCGCAAGATTGATCGAGAGCCGCATCCTCACGCCGCTCGGCATGCACACCACATCCATTCCCGAATGCGGACCAGACAACCGCGCGATCATGGATGACGCTGCCATGCGACGCGTTGTGCAGGGCTATTCCGACCAGGGCACGGCCATCGGCCCGGTCGGCAACCAGCAGAGCTATTTCGACTTCCCCGGTACCGGCCAGATGTTCTCATCCGCGCGGGAGCTTGCGACCTTCGTTGCAGCGAACGCCGATGGCCGCTCAATCGATCCGCACCTGCGCGAGGCGCTGCGCATGACACAGCACGAGAGTTTCCACGTCGACCAAAAGTTCGAGCAGGCCACGTTCGGCCAAGCCATGTCGTGGGAGACCGTGCACCTTCCCGGCGTCACCGTCGTCGACAAGCCCGGTGGCCTCAACAACGCCTCCGGCTATATCGGCCTGGTGCCTGCGCACCGGATCGGCATCGTGCTGCTCGCCAATCGCGGCGAATATCCGCACGAGATCGCCCGCTACAAGATCCTGCCTGCGCTGGCGCGTCTGCTCGCCTTGCACGGCGCCTGAGCGTCGAAACAGAAAGCCCCGGCCAGGCCGGGGCTTTCCTCACCAAATCGGAACAAGATTCAGCTCAGTATCGGGCGACGACCGGTCCGCCGAACTTGTAGTTCACGCCGACGCGCACGATGTTCGACTTGATGTCAACCGAGTGCGAGTAGACGTTGCTGGGGAAGGCAATGGCCGGCGTGAAGGCGGCCAAATTGGTGCTTGTCGTGCTGGCGCGGCCGAGATCGACATAGAGGTATTCGGCCTTGAACGACCAGCCGCCGCCGAAGGCATATTCGGTGCCGGCACCAGCAGTCCAGCCGACGCGGGTATCGCGGATCGCGGCCGACTCGGTTGCCGTTGCGAATGTGTCGGTGAAGTTGAAGTTGCCCTTCACGTCGGCGATCGCCGCACCGCCCGTGGCGTAGAGCAGCCAGCTCGGCGTGGCGAGGAAGCCGATGCGGCCGCGGATCGTGGCGAGCCAATCGGCCGAGACCTGCGACGACACGGTAAAGGCGGTCGGGGCGCAGCAGGGATAGACCGCCGAGCCCGACGCACTGCCCTTGAAGCCGAAATAGTTGATGTCGCCTTCAAGGCCGAACACCGCCTGATTGACCTGCCAATTGTAGCCGGCCGTGAAGCCCCCGGTCACGCTGGAGCTGTTGACATTCTGGGCGCCGACCGCGCCGATCGCGGGAACGCTGCTGGTCGCGAAATAGCCGGTCGGCGAAAATACGGTCGATGTCGTCGGATCGGCACTGCCCCACTGCCCGCCGAGATTGGCGCCGACATAGAAGCCGGTCCAGTTGTAGGCCGGCGCCATCATCGGCGCCTTGGTGTATTGTGCCGCGAGGTCGGCGGCCTGCGCGGACGCGGCGCCCAAAACAACCATCGCTGCCGCCAGCAAAAGCTTCTTCATTGCAGTCTCCTTTGCCCCACGCGATCGAAGCCCGCGTTTTTCGAATGCACCGGCGAGGTGTTTCCGGCACGGGTCAGGCATAGGCGGTACACCGCGCAGCGTCTTGGGCTGCCGCGAAGTTCGCTGGGACTGCGACGTAGTATGCGCGCGACGTCGTGCGAACGCATGAGAAGTGTGACCTGGAGGCCACACACCTTTCTTCATCTGTGACGCGCGATGCAGCGCCGTGTCGCATCAGAACAAGACAACGAGAACGCGACTCGGATGAACGCGCCTCAGACCGAGCGCGTCAGCCCGCCGTCGACGCGGATGTTCTGGCCGGTAATATAGGCGGCGCCGTCGGACGCGAGGAACGAGACCGTCGCGGCGATCTCCTCGACCTTGCCGTAGCGCTTGAGCGGCACGCTGTCGCGGCGCGCATCGGTTTGCGGCAGGCTGTCGATCCAGCCGGGCAGCACGTTGTTCATGCGGATGTTGTCGGCCGCATGGGTATCGGTGAAGATTTTCGTGAAGGCGGCGAGGCCTGCGCGGAACACGGCCGAGGTCGGAAACATTGCGCTCGGCTCGAACGCCCAGGCGGTCGAGATGTTGATGATGGCGCCGCCCTTCTGCGCCTGCATCACCGGCATCACCAGCCGGGTCGGACGGATCACGTTCAGCAGATACGTGTCGAGACCGAGGTGCCATTGCTCGTCGGTGATCTCCGTGATCGCCGCGCGCGGGCCGTGGCCGGCACTGTTGACGAGCACGTCGATGCGTCCCCACTTCGCCAGCGCACCATCGACGAAGCGCTGCAGGTCGTCATTGGACTTGTTCGAGCCGGTCACGCCGAAGCCGCCGAGCTCGGCCGCGAGCGCCTCGCCCTTGCCGGAGGACGACAGGATACCCACGCGGAAGCCATCGGCTGCGAGCCGGCGCGCGGCCCCTGCCCCCATGCCGCTGCCGCCTGCGGTGACGAGTGCGACCTTCTCTGCTGCCATGACCGATCATCCCTGTGATAGCGTTGTGGCGAGCCCAAGATTCAGTCTGCCAAGGCTCAGCCTGTCGTCAGGCCTTCTACAACCAGACTTGCCCGCAAACCAGACTTGCCGACAAGCCCGCCGCCACGAGGCCACGCGAGATGAGCGATTTGCAGATCCGCAATTTGCAGCCCGACGAGATCTCCATCGCGATCGACTGGGCCGCGGCAGAGGGCTGGAATCCCGGCCTGCGCGACGCCGCCTGCTTCGCCATTCCGGACGCGAACGGGTTCTTCGTCGGCGAAATCGACGGCGAGCCCGTCGCGACCGTCTCCTGCGTCAATTACGACGACCGCTTCGCCTTCCTCGGCTTCTACATCGTGCGCGCAGGTTTTCGCGGCAGAGGTCACGGCCTGCGCATCTGGAACGCCGCGATCGCGCATGCGGGCTCGCGCGTGATCGGGCTCGACGGTGTGGTGGCGCAGCAGGACAATTACCGAAAATCCGGCTTCCAGCTTGCTTACGCCAATATCCGCTATGGCGGCATCGTTTCCGCACCACCGAAGCCGCCGGGCGACGTCGTCGCGCTCGACTCGATCCCGTTTGCGGATGTTGAAGCCGATGACGCCACGGTCTTCCCGGCTCGGCGCAGCGCCTTCCTGCGCGCCTGGATCAACACGCCCGGCCACGTCGGCCGCGCGCTGCTGCGCGACGGCAGGGTCGCCGCATGGGGCGTGATCCGGCCCTGCCGGAGCGGCTGCAAGATCGGCCCGCTGGTAGCAGATAACCGCGCTGCGGCGGATACCATTCTCCAGGCTTTGCTGGCGAGCGGCGGAAGCAGCGAGATTGTGCTCGACATCCCCGCGGTGAACCGCGATGCTGTGGCGCTTGCGGAATCCCTTGGCCTAAAGCCGACATTCGAAACGGCACGAATGTACACTGGAGCAGTCCCGTCACTGCGGCTCGACCGCGTGTTCGGCGTAACCAGTTTTGAACTGGGCTAGTACCGACTCTTAATCCGCCGGCTTGAAATTTGTAATCTGTTTCACGCTCCCGCTGCGACGCAGCGGGTATTGGTGTTGTATCCGGCGATTTTGTCGGGCCGCTCGACGATCATTTTTCTGACCATCGATATTTCATGCGAGAGAGGATTTCATGACCGAAGCCAGAAGCAAGGCACGCGCTTCTCATCACACGGCCGACGAGATGCAGCGCCCCACAGTTGCGGTTGCGCTGGTGCTTGCCGTCGTGACGGCCTTCGCCCTTCATGCGCTCGTCGCGGCGCCCGCGCTGCGCCAGGCCGCCGAGGCGGAGCTCGCGCGCGTCATTGCGGATGAGGATCGGGATGTCTGCGGCCAGTTCGGGCTGCGCCCTGGCACGTCGTCGTTTGTGGCTTGCAGCCGCGAGCTCGCGAATGTCAGGCGGAAGCAGTCCGACCGCGACCAGGCGGCCGCGGCAGGAATTCTGTAACGCAGTCTCTCGCGCGCTACGCTGCTCAGTAGCAGCGCATGATGTTGACGGTGTGCTCGCCGCCGCCGCGGCCGGGCACCGTCACGGATTCCGTCGGGCAGCTCGGCACATAGGGGCGGTCGGACGGCACGACGTTCGGCGGGAAGCGATGCGACCAGTCCCAGGGAACGTCATAGGTGTAGGTGTAGCGCACGTCGGTGGAGGCCGGCTGCCCGGCATCGACGAAAGGCGGGCTGTAGCCCGCATTGTCGTAGGCGAACGCACCGCCGCCCGGCCAATAGACCCAGGGCGTGTTGCGGCCGCGGAACCGCGCGCCCGGCGCGATCGGCGGACGTACGGCGGCCGGCGGTGGAGCTGCGGTCACCATGGCATGCGGGGCGGCACCGCCCGGTCGTGCAAAACTGTCGCCGGGGCTAAGGAGCAGCGCGGCTGCGCTGAGCGAGGCGAGCAACGCCCCATTTGATCTGGACATCATGATACGCACCAACTCGTTTGGCTTCGCGAATAGCGGCTCCCCACCGCACGCTAGGCCGGGCTGTCGCCCACCCGCAAACGTATAATTAATTATTGGTTAAGGCACGGGATTAACGGGGAACCGGCTGCGGCAGAACGCCCGGAATCTTCATCCGGCGTCAGGCCTTCGTTCCCGCGAATGCGGCGCGTCAGCGGCCCTGCTGCTTGCGCAGCCAGTCCAGCATGTCCTGCGCATTTCCGCTGCCCTGCGACACGATGGCGGTATTGCCGCCGCTGCGGCGGTAGACGGTGGTGCGGCCCGGCTCCTTGTCGACCTTGACCTCGGCCTGCGCCGGATCGCCGCTTTGCGTGATGATTGCGGTTCCGTTTTCGTCCTGGACCACGGTGGTATGGCCGTCACCGGTCTCCCCGGCGCCGGCTGGCGACATCGCAATTGCGCTCATGAGGGTCATTCCGGATGCGAGCAGGAGGAACTTCATGTCACACCTCTTCATCTCGATCATCGCCCGAACTGAAATATCGCCGCCCAGTTGAAGCGTCCGAACTGCCTGACCGTTCCCGTGTTCATGTCGCCGACCTGGAGCAGCAGCGCATTGGTCGAATTGCCGACCTGGGTGATGTCGGCGATGTTGCTGACGCCCGATTGGCCGATCAGCGCATTGGTGGTGTTGCCGACCTGAATCAGATCGACATAGTTGTGCATCCCGTTCTGGACAATCGTCGCATCGACCGTGCCGGTCCCGATTTCGACCACTCGCGCGATGTTGATGAGGCTGTTCTCGACGATCGTGACCGGCTGCGGGTTGTTGCCGGATTGCACGACCGTCTCGATGCTCACATTCCTGTTGATCCAGGAGAGCGCGGGGCCGGCAATGTTTAGCGATTGCCTGGATCCTGCGGATGCCTCGGACGCAACGCTGATGGCGGCGAGCAACGCCGCCAAGGCCAGGAACCCTCGACCATATCTCATCGCCCTGCCCCATCAGCTCACGGACCGGTCTGGATCACCGTCGACGAGTTGACCGCGCCGAATTGCGCGATGGCTCCTGTATTCATAGCACCGAGCTGCGACACGATGCTCGTCGCCGATTGGCCCGTCTGGCCGACGAAGGCAAAATTGTTCATGCCTGTCTGGCCAACCGACGCCGATGTCGTTCCGCCGAATTGCAGGATGCCGGTGGCGTTGTTGCTGCCGTTCTGGGTGACGGTCGCGCTGGGCGCGCCGCCAATCTGGAATACGCCGACCATGTTGAGCGAGCTGCTCTGGTTCACGACCACGGGCGGCCCGTTGATCGAAACGATCGTCTTGATGTCGGCGCCCTGCGCTCGCGCGGGTCCGTTCGCGGTGAAACAGGAGACGAGAACCGCCGTTGCGACGACCAGAAGATGCTTGTTCATCATATGCCTCCACTATATCTGCCGAGTCACCACACGATCCCAGGTCAAGGAGCCTGCTGCAGAATCGTGGAGCCGTTCAGAATGCCAAGCTGGGATACCCCGGCGGCATTGTTCAAACCGATTTGGCCAATCAAGCTCGTGTTGGCGCCTCCGACTTGGCCAGCCGTAGCGATATTGGTCGCGGTGGCCGTCGTGCCGCCTTGTCCAATCGTCACCGAATTGACCGAAGACAATGAACCGAGTTGCATGCTCGATGCCTGGTTGAAGGCCCCGAATTGCAGCGTCGTCGCGGTATTGTTCACCGGGCCGGTCTGCGTTGTGGACGAGAGATTTGTGGTACCGAACTGCAACACGCTGATCGTGTTGGCGGCTTTGGCATCGACAGCGGTCAGCGCGCTCAGCGTGACGACGGCCGTGATGAGAAATTTCGTGCGCATGTCATATCCTCCGTAAAATATCAGCCTTCGACCCGCGGCCCCCGCTCAGGCAATCTGATCGCGGTCATTTCGAGCATGCCGTGTCGAGTATCGCCCGGACGCGCCGCTCGATGGACGCGCCCGGGCCGACACCGGGGCTGGCTTAGTGCTGCGTGATGGTGCTGAGGTTGATGCCGCCACCCAACTGCCCAACGCCAGCGGAGTTGTTCGGCGGGAGGCCGAACAGCGTGGACTGGCTGATCCCGCTCGTGTTGTTGCCGGTGGCAACCTGCCCGGTGGTGGCCGAGTTGCCAAAGACGCCAATCTGGGTCACCGAGCTGACGTTGTTGAGCGACGGAGAGGTCGTGCCCTGCATCGTGCTCGCGCTGTTCACGAGGCCGAGTTGGGACGTGGTCGAGGTGTCATTCACGTGGCCCTGCTGGTTCACGGTGGAGCCGTTTGCGAGACCAATCTGCACAGTGGTCGCGGTGTTGGCAGCCTGAGCGGCAGACGACAGGGCGAACACGGCGACGGAAGCGAGGAGCAATTTGCGCATGGAGTATCCCTTTCGGTTCAAGTTGTCTAACCAGTTTACGGATGCCGTCTTGGAGGAGGTCGACATCGTGGGATGACTCTGAACCGATCGTGCTCCGTGCGACAGACTGCAGTTCATGCTAATCGGTAAGGACTAGACTTTGTGCCGCAAGTCGCCGCGCGAAAGCCTAGCTGTGCGGTTGTCCGGCGGCCGCGCGCGCCGCCGCATCGCGCTCCATGTTGTCGACGAGCCGCACCACTTCGATCGGAGAGCGCAATTCCAACTTGCGCATCATCCTGGCGCGATGAACTTTCGCCGTCACTTCGCTCACGCCAAGCCTTGCCGCGATCTGCTTGGCGACGAGCCCCTCGGCCATCAACAGCAAGATCTCGCGCTCCCGCGCCGTCAGCGCCTCGACGCGCTGCCGCGCATCGCGCACGGCGTCTTCGCGATGCATTCGCTTGCGGTCGCGCTCGATGCCGTGCCTGATCGCGTCGAGGATTTCCTGCTCGCGAAAGGGTTTCGGTAGAAACTCGACTGCACCGCGCTTCATGGCCTCGACCGAGACGCGGACGTCGGAATGGCCGCTGATGAAGACGATCGGAATGGATACGCCGGTCTCGGCCAGCCGGCGCTGAAGCTCGAGGCCGGTGGGCGACGTGCCGGGAAAGCGCACGTCGAGCACGAGACAGGATGGTCCGACGGACAACTCCTCCTCGAGGAACTCGTCTGTCGAGGCAAACAGCCTCACCTGATGTCCGGTCTCCTCGCAGAGATTGCCAATCGCGTTTCGTACCTCAATTTCGTCGTCAACGACATAAACTGTGGCTTGATTTGAAATCATTGCAACAGACTCCCGGACTCAACGCTCGATGATCCAGCAACGAGCCATCCATTGTTCTTGCAAGCGATAACAAGGTGCTTGAATGCATGCGCGATGACCTAGCGAATCTCCTCGGTCCGCAGCTCTCACGTCTTAGGGCCAACAGCCCCTCGAGACGAGTGAAGGCGTTCACATATCTGGTTTCGTGATTGAAAGGACCGGGTACCGCCAAAAGCGGCATCACGCCGAGATACCATGTCAGGGATGTGACAGTCCGGCGCTGCAGCCCTGATATCGCCCACTGCGTCATGGCGTCGCCATCCATGCGCCGACGTGAACGCCAACAGTCCGCAAACAGACGGGACGTTCAGTCAGCTGTCGAGTTTCGATACCGCGCGCATCTTTTTGAATACGCCCGGTATGCGTTCCGCGCAAATCACGAAAGGTCGCAGCCCGCGGACTTTACTTCTGGATCATGGAGCGCACCCGTCCGTCGCCCTAAGAACAGCGACATACTGCCAAGCCACAGATATCGAATTCGATGAAATACAACCATTACGAGAATACAACCACTGCACGATTTTGAACTTCTGCCGCCAACGCAATCATTTTCAAGAGGGCGGGTTTTGATATGCGATTTGTGCCAGTTATTGCCTTGCTGGGAACTGCATGCGGCCTCGCCGCGATCTACGCCACGGGACCGGCCGCTATTGCCGGCGCCGCCGGCAGCGCGGCCGACAAGGCCGCGCGTGCCTATGCCTCGACGAAGCGGCTGCTTGTGCCAGCGACAAGCGAAACTCCGACCTTCGGATCGGACGCCCCATTGTTCCGCTATGCCGCGATCCAGCGCGGCAGCATCGAGCAGACCGTCACCGTCACGGGCGCCTTGCAACCCGTCAAGACGATCGAGGTCGGCTCACAATTGTCCGGGCAACTCGCCCGCGTCTATGTCGATTTCAACGATACCGTCAGCAAGGACCAGCCGCTTGCGCTGATCGATCCCCGCAGCTTCGCGGCCAAGGTCGACGAGGCCAAGGCGGCGCTGGCCGTCGCTGATTCCCTCGTTGACATCGAGCGAGCCAAGCTCGATCGCGCCAGAATCGATCTGCAAAACGCCAAGGGCAGCCGGGACGTGCTGGTCGCCAAGCTCGACAGCGCCCAGGCCGTCAAGGCGTCGGCGCAGAAGACCCTGCAACGCAAGCTGGCGCTTCAGTCGCAGAACGTCGTGGCCACGTCCACCGTCGACGATGCGCAGACGGACTTCGCCGCGCGCGTGGCCCAGGAGCGCGAGGCCGAGGTGATGATGTCTCTCAATGCCTATTCGGTGGAAGGCGCACAGGCCGACGTTCGCCGGATCGAGGCCGAGCTCGACCAGGCCAGGATGGCTGTGCCGGAGAAAGCCGCCGTCCTTGCGGCGGCGCAGGCCGATCTGGACCGCACCGTGATCCGCTCGCCGATCGACGGCGTCGTGGTCGGGCGGTTCGTCAATGAAGGCCAGACACTCGCAGTAGGCCTCGAATCCCGCACGACCTTCGTGGTCGCCCACCGCCTCGAGGACATGGAGATCCACGCGCAGGTCGACGAAGCCGACATCGGGCGCATCGCGCCCGGCCAGCGCGCTCACTTCACGGTCGATTCCTATCCCGACCGCCGCTTCGAAGCCGCGGTGCGGCAGGTCCGCAAGGCGCCGCAGAACCAGCAGCACGTCGTCACCTACACGGTCGTCCTGTCGACCTCCAATCTCGACGGCGCGTTGCTTCCGGGCATGACGGCCCTGGTCAAGATCGTGATCGAGCAGCAGGACAACGTGCTGAAAGTTCCTCTCGCGGCGCTACGGTTCCAGCCTTCGGGCGCGCGGACAGACACAGCCCCCGGACGCAGCGGAGTCTGGGTCCGCACCGCCAGCGGCGCACTCCAGCGGGTCCCCGTGACCGTCGGCGCGGCGGGTACGGAACAGGTTGCGCTCAAGAGCGGAGAGCTCGTCGAGGGCAGCCAGGTTGCGGTCGGACAGGCGATCCGGCCTGCCGGCATGGAATTTCTCGGCATCAGGTTCGGATCATGACAACCACCCTGCCCCTTATCAGCCTCCGATCCGTCGGCAGGACGTATCGCACGGACGGAGTCGCGGTCGCGGCGGTACGCAACGTCAGTTTCGACGTCGATCGGGGCGAGATCCTCGCGGTGATGGGGCCGTCCGGCTCCGGCAAGTCCACCTTGATGAACATGATCGGATTGCTCGACCTCCCGAGCGAGGGATCGATCTATCTCGAGGGCACCAACGTTGCCGATCTTTCGGAAGACCGCCGATCGACCTTGCGCGCCCGCAGTATCGGTTTCGTGTTCCAGTCCTACAATCTGCTCGCGCGCCACAACGCGATCGAGAACGTCGCCCTGCCACTGGTCTATTGCGGCGTGGGCCACAAGGAACGCCTCGGCCGCGCCGAGCAGAGCCTGGCGGCTGTCGGCATGCTGCACCGGGCGCATCACTTCCCGCGGCAATTGTCGGGCGGCGAGCAGCAGCGCGTCGCCATCGCGCGCGCGCTGATCGCCTCTCCGCTGATCATCCTCGCAGATGAACCGACCGGTGCGCTCGATAGCCGCACCGGCGCCGAGATCCTTGCGCTGTTTGCCGCGCTCAACCAGCTCGGTCAGACCATCGTGATGATCACGCACGATCCCGGCATTGCGACCAAGTGTCGCCGCACCATCCGCCTGCACGACGGCGAACTCGTCAGCGACGAGACGATAGTGCCGTTGCTGCCCAAACGGAGCGTCGGGTCATGACGATGTTTCAGGGCTTTCAGATCGCTCTGCACGCCTTGCGGCTGAACCCGTTGCGCAGCTTCCTCACGATGCTCGGCATCGTGATCGGCGTCGCTTCGATCGTGACGGTCTTCGCGATTGGCGCGGGCGCGCAGTTGCGCCTCCAGGAGCAGATCCGCTCGATCGGCGCCAACGTGCTGATGATCATACCCGGCGCGGTCTATCAGGGCGGCGTGCGCCTCAAGGACGGCACCAAGCTGACGATGACCGAGAGCGACGTGCAGGCCATCCTCGAGCAAATTCCGGAAATCCAGGCCGCAGCCGGCTCGATCGCCGGAACGGCGCAAGTCATCCACGAGAGCAAGAACTGGAACACGACGATCAACGGCACGACGACCGGGCACTTCATGGTGCGCGACTGGCAACTTTCCTCCGGGCGCTACTTTTCCAGCGCCGAGGAAGCCGCCGCCGGCAAGGTCGTGATCCTCGGCAGCACCGTTGCGCGCGAGCTGTTCGCGCCGGGCGATGATCCCATCGGCGCGCAGATCAGGATCATGAAGGTCCCGCTCGAAGTGGTCGGCGTTCTCGACGCCAAGGGACCTACGCAGGATGACGTCGCCTTCGTCCCCCTCACCACGGCCAAGCTCCGCTTCCTCGGCAGTGCCAGCAACATCAACCGGGATTCGGTCGCCTACATCATTGCCAAGGTGGCCGCCGACGGTCAGATGGCCGGCGCGCGATCCGAAATCGAAAGCCTGCTGCGGCAGCGGCATCGCGTCCCGGCCGGTCAGGAGGACGACTTCAAGGTCCAGGACCCAGCCGCCGCCATGGAAGCGCAGCAGGGAGCGATCCGCACCGTCGCGCTGCTGCTCGTCGCCATCGCCTCGGTCTCGCTGCTGGTCGGCGGCATCAGCATCATGAATGTCATGATCGTGTCGGTGACCGAGCGCACCCGCGAAATCGGCATCCGCCGCGCGCTCGGCGGGCGGATGCGGGACATCCGTCTCCAGTTCCTCTGCGAAGCGCTCGTGCTCTGCCTGCTCGGCGGCGCCATCGGCGTCCTCAGCGGCGTAACGCTGTCGATGACGGTCGCGCGCATGGCCGGCTGGATCACGTCAATCGACGGCGATGCGATTGCCCTGGCCCTCGCCTTCTCAATCGCGACCGGCCTCATCTTTGGTTTCTATCCTGCACACAAGGCGTCCAAGCTCAGTCCAATCGAGGCGCTCAAGACGGAATGAGAACACGCTGGGTTTGCCGCGACATCAAACCAGAGGCCTGGGAGGAGCAAGTCATGAGCCCGGATTCGACAGATTTGATTACGCCGACGCCGCGTGAGCGTGAGCTGATGATGCTCATTGCGCGCGGACTGCAAAACAAGAACATCGCCTACGAGCTCAAGATCTCGGAGAACACGGTGCGGGCGCATATCGGCAACATCATGCGCAAATACCGCCTCCATAACCGAACCCAGATCGCGATCGTCTATGCCCTCAAGGCGGCCCCGCTTTCACCACGGCGCGATCCAGCCGGGAACGGAGCCAGCCCGACGAAGGTCAAGCCGGTCCAGACGCTCGCACAAGCTCCGCTGGCGCCGACCGTGCCGGAATGACCGTCGCGGCCTCAATCCCTTGCGTGACCCGTCGGGCAAACCGAAGCCCGGGGTCAAGAGCATGGCGACAAAATATTTCTCTTTATTCGAATTCGGAATTTTGTTAGAAGATAATCACTCCCGCCCAAGGAAGAGAGGGCTTATCGCGATCGTCACGACGCCGGCACCCGGTCTTCCCTGCGCCCTCTTTCAATGGAGGGTGAGGCGATGAAAGCAAAGCTCGGGCGAACAGCCGCGAGAACGCGAAGGTGTGTCTACTGGGGCGTAGGATGGGTAGAGCACTTGCGAAACCCATCATGTTTCCGCGCGGAGAAAGCGCTGATGGGTTTCGCTTCGCTCTACCCATCCTACACCTCCGTCATTGAGAGGAGCTCTTGCGACGAAGCAATCCAGGATCTGTCCGCGGAAAGACTCTGATTGCTCCGCTGCGCTCGCAATGACGATGTTGCGACAGTTGTGCGCCCACACCACCC
The DNA here is from genome assembly GCF_024199945.1 of Bradyrhizobium sp. CCGUVB4N. GTDB lineage: Bacteria > Pseudomonadota > Alphaproteobacteria > Rhizobiales > Xanthobacteraceae > Bradyrhizobium. Next base: position 5,687,511 of record NZ_JANADP010000001.1, read on the forward strand.
TTTCTTCACCCCGCAATGACAAATGCGTGGACGCCGGGCCACCTCCCCGTCACTTCTGCATGCCAATCCGCTTCTGTAACAAAACTGTCATACAGCAAAACTAAACGATTGCCGGGGGCCGCGGTTCGGCGGCCAAGCCGCCTTACCGCTAGGAGATTACGATGCGCCGTTCACTGGTGTTGCTGTCAGCCGGACTGACAGTGCTGTCCACCGGATTTGCCTCCGCCGAGAATAACACGCCCCGCAACCTGATCCTGTTCATCCCCGACGGGCTGCGCGCGCTGAAGATCACCCCCGAAACCGCACCGGCAATGGCCGAGGTCCGCGACAAGGGCGTCAATTTCAAGAACTCGCATTCGCTGTTCCCGACCTTCACCATGGCCAATGGCTCGGCGATGTCGACCGGCCATTATCTCGGCGACACCGGCGTGTTCTCCAACACGATCTGGACCAACTACACCTCGGTCCCTGCCGGCGACACCGTGGTCCCCTTCATCGAGAACGACTCCGTGCTCGGCGACATCGACGAGCATTTCAAGGGCGATTATCTCAACGAAGAGACCGTGTTGAAGATGGCCCGCGACAAGGGCCTGAGCACGGCCGCGATCGGCAAGGTCGGCCCGACCTATCAGTGGGACCACACCGACAAGCCCGAGAAGCCGGGCAAGCACTCGATCGTCATCGACGACGCCACCGGCAGCAAGGCCGGCGTGGCGCTCTCGGACGAGATGAAGGACGCGCTGACCAAGGCCGGTCTCGCCCTCACCGCCCCCGGCCGCGGCGACAACGGCAAGGCGGGCGACGCCAAGACGCCCGGCACCACCACGGCCAACGTGGTGCAGCAGGCCTATTTCGCTGACGTCGCCACCAAGGTGGTGCTGCCGATGTTCAAGGCGCGCAACAAACCGTTCGTGCTGGTGTTCTGGTCGCGCGATCCCGACGGCACCCAGCATAACCAGGGCGACAGCCTCAACCAGATCCTGCCGGGCATCAACGGCCCGAGCACGATGGCGAGCATCAAGAACGTCGACAACAACCTCGCCCAGATCCGCAAGGCACTGGACGAGCTTGGCCTCGCCGCCAACACCAACATCATGATCCAGGCCGACCACGGCTTCTCGACCATCTCCAAGGAGAGCAAGACCAGCCCCTCGGCCAAGCTCAGCTATGACGACACGCCGAAGGACTTTTTGCCGATGGGCTTCCTCGCCCTCGATCTGGCCAAGGCGCTCGACCTGCCGCTGTTCGACCCCAACGACAAGAACGCGGCCGTCACCGGCAATGCCCATCCGAAGGCCGGCAACGGCGTGCTCGGCAAGGATCCGACCAAGCCCGACCTCGTCGTCGCCACCAATGGCGGCTCGGACCTGATCTACCTGCCGAACAAGGACAAGAAGCTGGCGGCCAAGACCATCAAGGCGCTGATGGAGCAGGACTACATCTCCGGCCTGTTCGTCGACGACCAGCTCGGCCGCTTCCCCGGCACGCTGCCGCTGTCGAGCATCAATCTGCGCGGCAAGGCGGCGACACCGACGCCGGCGATCGTGGTCAACTTCCGCTCCTATGCCAGCGAGTGCGGCGAGGCGCCGACCAACTGCTCGGTGCAGGTCGCCGACACCGTGCTGCGTCAGGGTCAGGGCATGCACGGCAGCTTCAGCCGTGGCGACACCTACAACTTCATGGCCGCGATCGGTCCGGACTTCAAAGCCGGCTTCGTCGACGAGCTGCCGGTCAGCAATGCCGACGTCGGCATGACTGCCGCTCAACTCCTCGGCCTGCGCGGCTCGGAGAATGGCGGCCTGGTCGGCCGTGTGATGTCTGAAGCGCTGCCCAACGGCATCGTGCCGAAGGCATTCAAGGCCGTGGAGAAGTCGAAGAAGAAGTCCGAGAATGGTCTCGAGACCGTGCTCAACGTCCAGCGCGTCGGTAGCCAGCGCTATTTCGACGCCGCCGGATTCCCCGGCCGCACGCTGGGCCTCGAGCCGGAAGCCGGCAAACAAAAAACGGCGGGGAAATAACCCCGCCGCTGTCTCTCGCGCCTCGAAAGGGGCGCGAGAATATTTCCGATGTTACGTGCCCGGATCTTTTACATTCCGATGTCGAACACGTTCGGCAATTGGCCCGCCAGAGGCAGCGCGGTGGCGCCCAGGAAGGTCGCCACCATCGCCATCAGACGACGGTTGTTGTGGCGCTTGCCGCGCATCTGGCCGGCGATCCACTCCAACATCTCGCTGTTGACCTTGGACGCATAAGACGGCGCCCAGCTCTCGATGTCCTGCGCCAGCGCGACGTTGCGCGGCGGCACCTTCAGGCCGGAGGCGCTCGCGGCGTAATGGGCCACCGCCTTGGTCAGCAAATCGTCGAACCGGCCGCCGTCGGTGCGCTCGGTCGCAGCTTCGTTGATCTCGAACAGCGCTTCGGCTTCGGCGCGGCTGATCGGCTGGTCGTTGACGGCGGTCGCGGTCAGGATACGAGCACACCAGGCGGTGTCATCGGCATCGAGCGAGCGGGAAAAATGCACCCGCCCCTTGGTGGTCGGGCCTTCGCCCGTGATGACGCCATCGCGCACGACAGAGAGTGCATGGGCCGCGGTATCGCGGCAGGACGGTTCGAGGGACGGCGCTTCAACGGACTTTTGAGCGGACTTGGGCAGTGCGGCGGACATAGTTCACTTCCAGATTTCTTCTGATCGACCAGCATTTTCATGCGGGCGTAAAGGGGTGGTTAATGATTCGATATGGGGATCGCGACTTTTCTCAATGGTTGCCGATTAGTCGCTACGAGGACCGTTTCGGTTCCGGAGAGCGTCGGGCGGGCGTGATGCGGGTCATAAAAGGCTTTATCGGGGCAATCCAGACCGTGAAGCCCCGGTGGAGATGTTTCGCCGCAGCTGCCGCCGTAACAAAAATGTGCTGACAAATCAGCCCTTCAGAGGAAGAATTCACATTTTACTTGAAGCAGTTCAGTTGCCGTTCACTTGGGCTCATCGAGCCCCTATACTTCCGGCGACGGCCAGGCAGGAATTTCCGTGTAAATTCAAAGCGATGAGGTAGAACCATGACACTCCCGATCGGCACCACCGCCCCCGACTTCGAAGCCGAGACCACCGAAGGGAAGATCAAGTTCCACGACTGGATCGGCAACAGCTGGGCTCTGCTGTTCTCGCACCCGAAGGATTTCACGCCGGTTTGCACGACCGAGCTCGGCGCTCTCGCCAAGCTGAAGCCGGAGTTCGACAAGCGCGGCGTCAAGCTGATGGGCCTCTCGGTCGATCCTGTCGACCGCCATTCGAAGTGGTCGGAGGACATCAAGGAGACGCAAGGCGCTGCGCCGAACTACCCGATGATCGGCGACACCGATTTCAACGTCTCGAAGCTCTACGGCATGCTGCCGGCTTCGACCTCGGGTGATCCTCTCACCCGCACGCCGGCCGACAACCAGACCGTCCGCAACGTCTTCATCATCGGGCCGGACAAGAAGATCAAGCTCGTGCTGGTCTATCCGATGACGACGGGTCGGAACTTCCAGGAGATCCTGCGCGTGATCGACTCGCTCCAGCTCACCGCCAAGCATCGCGTCGCGACGCCGGCCGACTGGTCGCAGGGCGAGGACGTGATCATCGCGGGTTCGGTTTCCAACGACGAGGCCAAGACGATCTATCCGCAGGGCTGGAAAGAGCCGAAGCCCTACATCCGCATCGTGCCGCAGCCCAAATGACGACTTGAAGTAACGGCTTATCCGGTCACACGATCCGCCACCAACAGACCCGCGGTCGACGAGACCGCGGTCACCACCGCGCCCCAGCCGATGTCGAGGAACGCGACCGGCCAGCTCCAATGCTTCAGGAGCGCAAGCGCAGTGAGATCGAACGTCGCGTAGCAAAACAGCCCGAACAGCGCGCCATAGAGCAGCGTCGATTGCCACGTCGCGCCAACCGAGCCGCTGACGAAGATCAAAACGCCGCCGACATAGAGCAGATAGAACAGGATCGCCGGAAAAGGCTTCAGCTCGCCCAGCATGTCGCCAACCTCAGCGGTGAAGAAGCCCTTGGCGACCAGTCCCAAGAACAGGAAATCCAGCCCGGTCAGGATGACGAGGGTTGCGAGATAGAGCACGACAAGGCGGTTCACTGGCGGTCTCCCTGCCCGCAGGCCTCGCGGGCAGTCACATCATGCCGTCAGTTACGTCACGGCGGGCCGATGGTTTCAGCCCGCCAGTCCCCGATCAAGCCGCCTGAACGCGATCGAGGAAGCTGTCGACCTCGGCCTTCAGATGCAGGCTCTCGCCTGACAGCGCCTGGGCAGAGGCAAACATCCGGCTCGAGGTCTCGCCCGTCTCGCTGGCGCCCTCGGCCGCATGACGGACATTGACGGCAACATCGGCGGTGCCCGAGGCCGCGGCGCGAACGCTGGCGGCGATGTTGTGGGTGGCGCTGCGCTGCTGCTCGACCGCAGCCGAGATCGAGCTCGCGATGCCGCTGATACGCTCGATGGTCTCGGTGATCGCCTTGATCGCGGTCACCGACTCCTCGGTCGCAAGCTGCATGCTCGCGATCTGGGTCGAGATCTCGTCGGTCGCCTTGGCGGTCTGGCCGGCGAGCGTCTTGACCTCCTGGGCCACCACGGCAAAACCGCGCCCCGCATCGCCCGCGCGCGCGGCCTCGATGGTGGCGTTCAGTGCCAGCAGATTGGTCTGCTCGGCGATCGAGGTGATCAGCTTGACGACGTCGCCGATGCGGGAGCCTGCTTCCGACAGCTGCGCGATGCGCTGGTCGGTGGCCTCGGCCTGCTGCACCGCCTCGGCGGAGATCGCGTTGGATTCCTGCACCCTTCGGGTGATCTCTGAGATCGATTGAGACAGTTCGTCGGAGGCGGACGCCGCCGAACGGACGTGGTCGGAGGCCTCCTCGGACGCGCCGGCCGATTTCGCCGAGAGGTCGGCGGTGGACCGGGCCGTGTCGGTCAATTGCCGCGCCACGCGCTCGAATTCGCCCGAGGCGTGCAGCACCTTGTCGAGGATGCCGCCGACACTGCCGCGGAACTCGGCGACGAAGTTGCGCAGATCGGCCTTGCGCTGCTCGGCCGCCGCAGCCGCGGCTTCCGCCTGCTCGCTGCGCATGCGCGCCCGCTCCAGCGAATTGCTCTTGAACACCGCAACCGTGCGGGCGATCTCGCCGATCTCGTCGGCACGGTCGTCGCAATCGATCGCGACGTCGCTCTGGCCGTTGGCGAGCGCCGTCAACGAGCGCGTGACCGAGGTGAGCGGCCGGGTGACGCGGCGGACCACCAGCATGGTCAGGACCAGAACCAGCAACGCGGCGATGCCGGCCGCCACCGCCATGCTCTCGATCGCCTGGGCCAGCATCGCCTCGAACTGCGCCATGGGGATGCCGACATAGAGAATGCCGACGATCTTGCCGCTTGCATCCGCGATCGGAAAATAAGCGGTCATGAAGGACTTGCCGAACAGCGTGGCCGGCCCCTTATAGGCTTCGCCACGCCGCAAGACGGCCTGCGCCGGATGGTCGGCGGCAAGCTGGGTGCCGACAGCGCGGTCGCCGTTCTCCTTCTTCACATTGGTCGAGCGGCGGACGAACTGCCCGCTCGCATCGTCAAACACGAACAGGGTCGCGTTGCCGCCCACATAGGACACCGCACGATCGACGATGGCGTGATCTTTGAAGTCCGGCATCTTGGCGATTTCGGCACGCGCCACCGCGCCATCCCGCATCGTGATCCTGGCATCGGGAACGATCTCGGCGAAGGCCAGGGCCAGCGTGCGCAGGCTGACCTCGATGTCGCGCAGCGCGCGATCGTTGAAGGCGGAGGTGAGCGACCAATAGCCGGCGCCGACCACCAATGCGGTGTTCATCGCAATCAGCAGGACGGCACACAGGACGGCCTTGGTACCCAGCTTGAATTGCGGCACGAACTTCGCCGTTAATGAGTTGGTCATGAATGGAACTACCCCCGGAATTCCTGCATATTCATGCAATCCGCTTACGACCCCATTAACGACGGTTCACAGCGCCCCGCGCGACACCCTTTCCAGATCGTAAACGAGGACATTCCCTGACCCCGCCAAGCCCCCCGCCTGTCATCGTCTGGTTTCGCGACGACCTTCGTCTGTCCGATCATCCCGCCCTCCATGCCGCCGCCAAGACCGGCGCGCCGGTGATCTGCCTCTACGTCCTGGACGACGCAGCCGGACGGGCACCCGGGGGCGCAACGCGCTGGTGGCTGGCGCAATCGCTGCGCGCACTCGGCGCCGATATCGCGGCGCGCGGCGGATCGCTGGTCCTGCGCAAGGGACCGGCTGCGAGGGTGATCCCCGACGTGGCACGTGAGAGCCGCGCCGGCGCGGTCTATTGGAATACGATCGCTCAGGGCCCACATCAGGCCGTCGGGAAACAGCTCGAAGCAGCGCTGGCAAAGCTCGGCGTGGACTCGCAAAGTTTTCCCGGCGACTTGCTGGTTCCGCCCTCGGCGATCCGCAACAAGGAAGGCCGGGGCCTGCGCGTGTTCACGCCGTTCTGGCGGCGGGTGCTGTCGCTCGGCGATCCACCCAAACCGCTGCCCGCACCAAAGGAGCTTCGCCCAGCCGCGAAGATCGCGAGTGACAGCCTCGAGAGCTGGAAGCTCGAGCCGACCAAGCCAGACTGGGCCGGCGGCCTGCGGGAGAGCTGGACGCCCGGCGAAGCCTCAGCACGTGCAAGATTGCGCGACTTCCTCAAGCACACCGCGCGCACCTATGTCGGCGACCGCGATCGCCCGGATCGCGAGGGCACCTCAGGTCTCTCGCCGCATTTGCGGTTCGGCGAGCTCAGCCCGCGCCAGGTCTTTCACGCCGCGCGGTTTGCCGCGGCGGAGAATCCGGCGATCGGATCCGGCATCGACAAGTTCCTGAGCGAGCTCGGCTGGCGCGAGTTCTGCCGCCACCTGCTCCACGATCATGCGAACCTCGCCACCGAGAACCTGCAAGGCAGCTTCGACGACTTCCCCTGGAAGTCCGACAAGAAGGCGCTTGCCGCCTGGCAGCACGGCCGCACCGGCTATCCCATCGTCGATGCCGGCATGCGCGAGCTTTGGCACACCGGTGTGATGCACAATCGAGTCCGGATGGTGGTCGCCTCGTTCCTGGTCAAGCATCTCCTGATCGACTGGCGCGACGGCGAAGCGTGGTTCTGGGACACGTTGGTCGATGCGGATGCCGGCAGCAATCCGGCCAACTGGCAATGGGTCGCCGGCTGCGGCGCCGACGCCGCGCCCTACTTCCGCGTGTTCAACCCAACGCTCCAGGGCGAGAAGTTCGATCCTGACGGAACCTATGTCCGACGCTGGGTACCGGAACTGAAAGACGTGCCGGCGAAGCTGATCCATCAGCCCTGGCAGGCGACACCAATCGAGCTTGCGAGCGCCGGCGTCACGCTCGGCAAGACCTATCCGCAACCGATCGTCGATCATGCCAGGGGACGCGAGCGCGCGCTCGCCGCTTACGCCAAGATCCGCAAAGGTTGAGCGTTGCTTTGACACAATGATGAAACCCGCTATCGTCATCGCTCCATACAAACCGTGGGGGACACGATATGGACGATGACAAGCCGATCACCGAGCAGGCGATGGAGACGATCACCAGCGCCGTGGAAGCGACCAAGGACGCAGCGGTCACCGCCGTGAAGAAGGTGAAGAAGGCCGCCAAGAAGGTCGCGAAGAAGGTCGCGCCGAAGAAGGCAAAGAAGGCTTCCAAGAAGAAGGCCAAAAAGGCCGCCAAGAAGTCGTCGAAGAAGGCGGCCAAGAAGTCCGCGAAGAAGGCCGCCAAAAAGACCGCTAACAAAAAGACCGCTAAGAAGGCTGCCAAGAAGAAGGCCAAGAAGGCCAGGCGCTGATCGCGGCGCGACGAGGTCTCCGGGTGCGGGCGCCCGGAGATGTCTGCTCTCGAGGCCCTAGCCTCTCCGCTTCGACGCGCGCCGGCCCGGGTGGTGCTTTCCCTTCGGATCGCGAAACTCGCTGCGATGGCCGCGCCGGTCTTCAGCGTTGAAGCGCCGCCGCTTTGCGGGTGAGCCGAACGCCTTGATCACCTTCCTCCCGTTGACCTTCTTGATGACGTAGCCACCCTCGGTCATCGAGAACGGCGCCTTCAGCGTTCCCTTGTGATCGAACTTGGTACCACGGGGATGCTTGAATGGCTCGAACCAGGACGGATAGACGAAGTTCGACATCGGCAAGCCGTCGACGTCGAAGGAGTCCTCCTCCACCGCGTCGCAGACCTCATAGGCATATTGGGTATTCGGATTCTTGTCGGCCCAGAGATTGGCCATGGGGTCGAGCACCATCTCGAACAGCTCGTGCGAGGCCGCAACACTGATCGGCTCGTCGCCCAACGCCTTGACGAAGATCTTCGAGATCGGCTGGCCGCGGTGGGTCAGTTCGTGCCGCCCGAGCATGTTCTTATGCAAGGCATCGTCGAAATAGACCAGTTGCCAGTCGGTGGCCTTCGGCTTGCGCGTGACATAGAGGTCGATCGGATAGCCCCACACCGGCAGGAAATGCTTGTCGTAGCACCTCTGGAGCGCCGCGGTGAGCCGGCTCATATCGCGATCGCCGATGGATTCCCTGGCGTAGTTGATGCAGGCAATCCGAACCGGCCTCAGGGACTTGCCGAGCAGTGCGCGCTTCGCCTTCTTCATGGAAATCACCGCGTGAAAGGGCAACTGAAATGCGGCAAGCCTAGCACGAACGCGACGCGCACGTCAGGGATGTATTCCGGCAACGGGCCTACGCTCCGAAGCGCCGGTTGACCACGAACACCGCGGCCGCGCACATCGCCATGCCGCCGATCGCCAGCGCATCGAGCTTCTCGCCGAACAGCAGATAGGCCATCAGCGCGGTCACCGCGGGCACCAGATAGAACAGGCTCGCAACCGACGTCGCCGCCGCGTGGCGGATCAACCAGTACAACAGCCCGATCGACCCGATCGAGAGCGCGACCGCAAGCCAGCCGAGCGCAAGCACGAACTCCCGCGTCCAGTGCACGACGCGGTCCTCGAACAGGAAGGCGCCGACCGTGAAGAAGATCGTGACGGCCACATACTGGACGAGGTTGCCCGCGCGCCAATCGATGTGATTGCAGTAGCGGCGCTGATAGAGCGTGCCGAGCGTGATGCTGATCAGCGAGACCACCGAAGCGAGCCAGCCGAGCCCCGCCTCGCCGGTCATGGGACGATTGTGCAGGATCAGCGCCACGCCGCCGAGACCGAGCAGCAAACCGCCCCATTGCACCGGCGTCACCTTCTCGCCGAGCCAGCGGTTGGCGATGGTCGATGTCAGGATCGGCTGCAGGCCGGGAATGAGCGCGGAGAGCCCCGCCGGAATCGAATGCGCGATCGCAATCGCGGTGCCGCCGAGATAGAAGCCGTGAACGAGAATACCGGCGACGGCACTGTGCGCGATGCCGATACGGTCAGGCCATTTCGGGCGGGCAATCGCCGCAATGATCGCCATCAGCACGACCACCACCGCCATGCGGATGGCGAGATAGGTCAAGGGATCGGCGTTGTTGATGACGTATTTGGTGCCGATGAAGCCGGTGCTCCACAGCAGCACGAACAGCACCGGCGCCGCCCGCGCGGCCAGATTTTCCTGGTTATGATTCATTGCCGCCCTCATTGCCCGAGTGGTGGCGGTGCGGCAATGCGAATTTCGGATGCTGCGCTGCGAGGGAGACGCGGCTCGGATCAGCCGATCACCATTCTTCCGGACAGGGATCGATGATCTTCCAGAGCTCGACGCCGTTCTTGATCTTCTTCATGTCGGTGGTGAGCCCGCCATTGCGTCGGATCCAGTCCTTCACCGTGTCAGGATAGTAGGACATCAGGTCGGACGTCCCTTCCGAGCTCGTGACCTTGATGCCGAAGGTGAAGGCCTTGTCGTAATAGGCTTGATGGAAGCCGAGGCTCGCGCGCGGCGTCACGCAGATCTTGTTCATCGGCACGATGCCGAGCACCAGCGTGCAGGCCGAATTGCAGATGCCATCGATGATGACCCGCTCGCCCTTGTCGCGGACGCGCTTGTACTTGACCTTGTACTCCTCGACGTAGCCGCCATGGTCGCGGGTGATGTGCAGTTCCGCGCGCGCTGGCGTGGCAGCAGCGACGAAGAGCAACAGCAGGCTGAGGAGCGTGATGCGCATGGCAGCGTGACGACGAAACCCTTGCAGGAACGAACCGGCCGCGACGAGCCCCCAAGGAAAACCCCGGGCCGGGAGGAATCTTAAACCGAATTCTCTTTGGCCATACTTGTGTGGGGAATTCGTTAAGCATCCCGAAAAGGCCAAAAATGGGCAGGCTTCGGCCCCGGTTCCGGCAATTCTGTCACACCCACCCGGGAATCTGCCCGATCTGCCCCGATTTCCGGGCCTGGGACGGGTGCCTCGGCGGCCCGAAATGGCTATAGATGGGAGACTTATTCGCGGGTTCCGGAGAATCGAGATGAGCAAGTTGAAGCTTGTAGCCGCGGTTGCTGCCCTGTCGGCCGCAATCCTTGCCCCTGGCCTTGCGGAGGCACGGGGACATCACCGGCACCACCGCTACTACGCCAACCCGCTACCCTACCCGATCAGCTATCTGCACAATTACGGCCCGGGCATCACTCCCGGCACCTTCGCCTTCTATAATGGCCCGTCGACCAACCACTGCTACCAGAGCGCGGCCGCCTATGTCGGCCAGGACCGCCGGCGGCACCCCTGCTTCTGAGGGCGCGGCTGCGTTGTCTTGCGGCGGGCGGCCTCACCGGTGGCCCCCGCAGCACCTGCTTCTCGATCTGATAGACCGGCCGCTTGACGAGGTTCTTTCCCACCTCGTCCCGGAGCGCCGAGCGTCCGCTGCACACGACGATCCAATCCTGACAAGCCCACTCTTCGAATTTGGCGGAAGATTGCCCGTGACGACAAGGTTACGGATGAAGCCGCGCCGCCGGATTGCGTAGAAACAAGGATACCAATGGATGTCCTGCGGGCAGTCGAAGCATTGGTCACACGCGAGAACCTGGGATACTCTTGCTGAGTTGAGGTCAGGCCTGCGGCGGGCAAGCTGAAGATTTGTTCATCAGCATTACATTTCGGTTCTGCCACAATTTGATCAGAACAACTTCGATACCCTGTATCGCGTAAGCGGAGGAAGACATTATGAAGCTTAAGATCGGCCTCGTCGTCGCGTCCCTTTTCGGTGCCATCGCGGCATCGCCGACGGCGTCAGCCATGCCCGTTGCGCCCGCGCCTGCGGCACCGCAGGTTTCAAACGTCGAGCAGGTCCGTATGGTCTGCGACGCTTGGGGGCGCTGTTTCTGGCGTCCGAATTATTATGGATATTACGGCGCGCCGGCGCCGTATTACGGCCCCCGATATTATGGACCGCCGCGCTATTATGGCCCGCGTGTCTATGGGCCCGGCTATTACGGCTATCGCCGCTGGTGAAATCTGAGGGGGCCCTCCGGGCCCCTTCGCATTTGCGAGATCGCGGTGGCGCTCTCGCCTGGAGCAATTCCAAAACTGATCTAGATCAAAGATGAAATTCGTCGCGCAGCCATTCTGTGCCGATGGCCGATCTGATTGTTTTCCGGTGCCCGCAGACGGGCATGAACGTGCAAACCCATCTCGAGAAGCGGCAGGGACGCGAGGGGCGAAGCTTCGAGTCCTTCGCCTGCCCTGCCTGTACGCGGCTCCATTTCATTGACCTCACAACGGGTCAACCTATGAGCCGAGACCGTTGACGGTGACATCAATCCGATCATCCTCGTGGGATGATGTCCGCAATATTACGGCATGGAATCCTGTTTACTGAATCGTCCTGTTTCGCCATTGATGGCCATGTACTGACGTTCATTTTATTGTCACATTGCAGCATCCGGCCAGACGCATGTTCTTCGACGCTCTCGCCCCATCCTCCGCGCTCCAACTGACCCGGTTCACCGACGTCGACGCGTTTCGACCGGCTGAATCACTGGAAGACGCCCGGAGCATTCCGCTCGACGTCGCAAATTTCGCCGCGGCGCGAGCGATCGTGAACCTGCCGGCCTGCCGCATCATCGTGGCGCGGTCGTTTGCACGCATCCTGGAGACCACCTATCGCGCGCCGGGCGGCATGGTCATCCTGCCGATGAGCGATGATCTGCGCGCCAGTTCGAGCGGCATGGATCTCGACGCGCGCTTTTTCGTCGCCTTGCGCGGCAATCATCACTGCCATTTCGTCGAGCCCAAGATCAATCATCATGCACTGATCATGTTCTCGCCTACGCTCAGGGATCGCGGCTGGTTCGATCGCGCCGACGCGTTGTGGGTTCGCATCGCCGACCCGGTTGCGCATCTCTATGCGCGACAGCTTGTGCTCGACATCCTCAGGACCGCGTCGTTCGCGCCGCACATGTTCGAGACCACGGAAGCCGCCAGCCATCTCCAGGAGGGGCTGTTGCTCGCTTTCGACGACCTGTTTCGAACGAACCCATTGTCGGAGCGTAGCGCCCCGAATGCGGGTGCGCGATCCGCCAGGCTCGTGCAGCAGATCGACGACTACGTCGCAGCCTATCCGACCGCCCCGATCTATACGGCCGATCTCGCCGGTGAGTTCGGCGTCTCGATCCGGACCCTCGGCGGTGCCGTAGCCAAGGTGCGCGGCATGAGCCTGCATCAATACATCCGCCTGAAGCGGCTGTGGGCCACCCGCACGCAGCTCCTCAGGAGCGGTGGCGCGTCGGTCGCCTCGTGCGCGCGCGCCCAGGGCTTTCATCACCTCGGCGAGTTTGCCGCAGCATACCGCGCGACCTTCCACGAGGCGCCCTCGGACACGCTGGCGCGGGCCCGCTCGCGCACGGCTGCTCCGGAACAAGTGCTGATGAACCACGTTGCCAGTGCCGGACAGTTTTGAAGCCACGCACGTGCTGCACGGCGTTTCTTCACTGTCAGCAACCTTGGTTCAAAGGAAACGGATGTCCATTAGCCGCAATCTGTTGTTTCTCATTATTGGCGCATTGGTCGTGACGGCGGGGGTACTTGGCTACAATCTCTATCAGGCGAAGAAGCAGCCTGACGGCCTCCAGATCAACGTTGGCCCCAACGGGCTCAAGATCCAGGGCAAGTAGGCGAGATTTACGGATTGCGTGGTCAGGCCTGAAGGCTGTGGCCTGACAAATGGCGCGCTCGGAGAGATTCGAACTCCCGACCCTCGGAATCGAAATCCGATGCTCTATCCAGCTGAGCTACGAGCGCCCGGGCCCCGGTCTTGGGCCACAAACCGAAGCGCCGCTGACGCTGACTGGCAGGCCAGCTGGCTGCGACGCTCGGATCGGTTCGAATTAGCAGAGAGACCGGACAATAAAAAGCCCTCCCCGCCTTTATCGAGGCGGAGCAGAGGCGCGCTTGTTACCAGGTCGAGTTGAAAAAACCGAAATGCGGCTGCTGTGCCACCAGCATCATCGGCTGGCCGCGCTGCGGCGCCGGACGCGCCCGGGCCACCTTCCGTTTGGGCTGAACGGGGGCCTGAACCTGCGGAGTCTGCGTCGTTTGGGCCTGAGCTTTCGGCGTGAACTGAGCGAAAGTCTCGCGCACCCGCGCCTTTGCCGAGATGTCAGCCAGCGGGTCCGGCTGCGCAGTCGCCTGAGGCGCCGCGGCGGCGGCCGTCTGCACGACCGGCACGGCGACGGTCGGCTGGCTGGTGTCGAGTACGACACGATCAGGCAGATGACGATCGGACCGGATCCGGATCAGCGGCTGGTCATAATAGCCTGCAGTCGCAACCGCTTGCCCGGCCGGCGACGTCGGCCAAACGAAATCAGCCGCGAACAACAGTGCGAGCAGCGCTCCACCGACGAACATGAAATACCGAAAGATGGGCATTGGCCGCGCTCCGCCCCCCGCAATCCCCGCGTGGGCTCTTCGCCTCAACCGGCGATCCTCTAATTGGTTCCTGCACCCTGCCCTTTGGTTCAAATGGGAACGCCAAGATTCTGGCCAAGGGACTAGGACGGTAACTTTTCCGCTAGCGGAATGTCTGGCTCCTTAGGCGCGCCGCGCCGTGACCAGCGAACATGTCGCCTGATCGGCATTCACGTTGACGAATCCGACCGGGACGCGCGCAAAAGTCTTGCGACTCTTCATGCCGACAATGTCGGCCAGCACGCGGCCGCGGTCGGTCAGATGGCTGCCGTCGCGCCGCGTGAAGGCGCAGACGATCTCGACATCCTTAACGGCATAGTCATTGTCATTTCGCACGGTGAAGGTCACGAGCGCCTTCGAGCCGAGCCCGCCGCGCCGCCAGGTCTGCGATGAAATCTTCATCCGGTCGAGCCCGGCCGGCTCAGCAGCGGAGGTATCTGAGGCGGTTGTCGGAGCAGCTGGATCGATGCTTGCCAGCGCCAATTTGGTCGGCTCGGTTGGCGCGACATTGCCTTCGGAGGGCGGCATCAATAGCCAGACAGCCCCGCCAACCACAAGTGCCGCCAGCAGCCACAACACGCCTCGCTTGAGCCAGACGCTTGCTGGGGAGCGGAGCCGCGGCGGCCCCTCGCCATTCCCGGCGAAGCTTCCCAATCCGATCCGGCCAAACCCTGCGTTCATGGGTGCGTCACTCGCCTCCTTCCTCAATCCGCGAGAGGAACTAAGGTTCCCGCAAGGGCGCGAATCTCGGATAGGAGCCATGGTGGCGATCGTCGGTCGGGATCGCTAACATGCGCTGCAACATCGCGAAGACCCTATCGGGAGGAATTGAAATGCCAGTCGTCGTCACTTGGGATCACATCCATCTGCGCAGCCCTGATCCGGAAGCGACCGCGGCCTGGCTGCGCGACGTCCTCGGCGGCGAGATCGTGCGCGCGCCGGGACGCATCGACGTGAACCTGGGCGGCGCCAGGATCTTCATCGCATCGCTGGAAGGCGAGAACGCCGTCAGCGCGCCGCCGCCACACCCTCATCAGGGCCTCGACCATTTCGGGCTCACGGTGAAGGACATCGACGCTGTCGCCGCCGAGCTCAAGGCCAAGGGCGTGACGTTCACCCGCGAGCCGACCACGATCCGGCCCGGCGTCCGCATCTGCTTCATCCGCGGCCCCGAAGGCATTTCCATCGAGCTGCTCGAGCGCGACAAGAAATATACCTGACGCGACTCCGCATCCGACATCGAGGCGAAGCCGGGCGAGCGCTCGCCCCGCTAAGTCATGCTACCGGGCATAAAGCATCGGATCGTGACGCCCGTGTAGCCGTAGATCGGCCAGACCATGGTGCGTCCGACCCGGTTCGGCTCCGAGATCACGGCCTCCTCGGGCACGTCGACCCAGACGAGCTCCTGCTCCCGGCCTTCGATCACGTAGCCAAGGCGCGGGATACGCACGCGATAGTGCCCGTCCTTGCTCTCCCAATCGGAGTCCGAGATCGCCGAACCGTCGGCATCGGAGCAGCATGGCCCCTTGCCGCTGCGCAAGCCGTCGAACCAGGCTTTAAGCTCCGTACTGGTATTGACGAACTGGCCGCGGTCGCGTGCGTGCCCGAGCGGGGCAATCAGCGCCAGCGCGCAAGCAAGACTTGCCGCGCTTCGCCACCGTGTGGGACGGCCAATTTGCCATCGTCGTGTTTCGCAGTTCGTGGGACGCGCACTGTACAGACGCGGCTCAGCGCCGCCGGAATCGATCCAGTTGCTCACGTTCGTCTTGCTCCAGCACCCCGCGGCCAGTGCAACAATGGTTATGCATTTCGCGGGCCAACTCTGATTCGCAACGACTGGCCTCGCAGCGTGATGAGACCGTCATAACCGTGTCACACACAAGCCGGGACAATTACGGTTAGCAGTGCCGGCATGGGACACCATCGCTGGCGAAACTGCCGCGTTGCGCGAGTGGTTGCGCTTTGGCATAAAAGCTACACCGGTTACGCCATTGGGCGATGGTGGCCGGCAGACGGGGCGTGATGAAGAACGGCCTCTATTCGATTCACGTGAGCCTGCTCGATGGTCGGGTCGGTAAGGGCAGCGGCGTGATTCTTTTTCGCGACGGCAAGATCCTTGGCGGCGATGCCTACCTCTATTACACCGGCAGCTACGTGGTGAAGGACGACCACACCTTCAAAGGCGAGGTGCTGGTGCAACGGCACACCTCGCCGCGAGGTGATGACAACCCGCTGTTCGGCGGCCCGGCTCCGGTCGGCATCGGTGTCAGCGGGACCTACACGGACACCCGCGCGGAGATGACCGGAACGGCGCTGGTCGGCAAGGCCAGCCTGATTTTCGGCGCCACTCTGCACAAGCTCACAGAAGCTGATTAGCGACTGAACTATTCCGCAGCCTGTTCCAGCGGCGCTGTGCGCGGCAGGATCATCTGGATGCGCGTGCCTTCGCCCGGCTCGGAATCGAGGTCGAGCCGCCCGCCGAGCCGGTTGGTCACGATGCTGTAGACGATGTGCAGCCCAAGACCGGTGCCGCCCTGATCGCGCCGCGTCGTGAAGAACGGATCGAAGGCGCGCCGGCGCACGTCAAGGCTCATGCCGCAACCATTGTCGGCGACGATGATCTCGACATTGTCCTTGCCGGACTCGCGCACCCGGATGTCGATGATCCCCGGACGTCCATCCGGGAAGGCGTGCGCCACCGAATTCAGGAACAGATTGGTCAGCACCTGGCCGTACGGGCCGGGATAGCTGTTCATGGTCAGGTTGGGCTGGCACTCGACGTTGAGCGTCAGGTTCTGCTTGCGCAGGCCCGGACGCAGGCTCATCACCACCTGCTCGGTGAGGTCGGCGAGGTCGAAGCTGCGCTGGTCCGAATAGTTGCGGTCGGCCGCGACCTGCTTGAACGACTGGATCAGCTCGGCTGCGCGGTTGAGATTGGAAACGAGCTGCGAGGACGCATCGCGGCTGGTGTTGAGGTAATCGTTGAGCGTCGAGCGGCGAAGCTCGCCGCGCTCGACGTCGGCGCTGAACATCGCCGTCTTGCGCTCTAGCGCGGAGGCAACCGTGAGGCTGATGCCGACGGGATTGTTGACCTCGTGCGCAACGCCGGCGACGAGGCGTCCGAGGGCCGCGAGCTTCTCTGCTTCGATCAGAGAGGCCTGGGTTTCGCGCAGATTGCGCAGCGCGGTTTCGGCGGAGTCCTTGGCCTTGCGCATCTCCTGCTCGCCGCGCTTGCGCTCGCCGATGTCGAGCGCCACGGTGACGATCCGCTCGATCTCGCCCTCGGCATCCAGCAGCGGCAGCTTGTTGACCAGCCATTGCCGCATATTGCCTGAGGAGTCCTTGTACTCCTCCTCGTAGAAGCCGAGCCCCTTGCGGAGCCTGAGCACGTTCTTGTCGTTCTCGTCGGTCTTGGCTGCGCCATAGCGCGACATCAGATCAGCGGTGGTGCGGCCGAGCGCGTCGCCAGGCTCGATGCCGAAGATGCCGGCCATGTAGCGGTTCATCAGCACGTAACGGAGGTCGCGGTCCTTGACGTTGATGACGGCCGGCACGGTGTCGATGACCTGCTGGAGCAGGCGCCGGCCTTCGGCGATGGCGTCTTCTGCCCGCTTCTGGTCGGTGATGTCGCGCAGCGTGCCCTCGTAGCGGACGATCCGGCCCTGCTCGTCCCGTACGCCCGTCGCGCTGTCGGAAAGCCAGAGGATGTTGCCGCTACGCTGGCGCACCTGATACTCGAACTCACGCACGATGCCGTCGCGGTGCATCAGCCGCTGGTACTCCTCGCGCGCCGCGGGATCGACGTAGATGGTGTGGGCGATGTCGTTGATACTGTCGATCAGATGCTGCGGGCTGTCATAGCCCATCATCCGCGCCAGCGCCGGATTGGCGTTGAGGAGATCGCCGGCCGGCGTCGTCACGTAGATGCCGTCGACCGAGCCCTCGAACAGTTTGCGATAGCTTTCCTCGGCCAGCCGCTGCTCGGTGAGCGCCCGCACCGCCGCCTCACGCGCCGTGTCGGCCTCCTCCAACGCACGGCGGAACACCTCTGCCGCGCGCGCGATGTCGCCGATCTCGTTGTCGAGATCGGCCGACGGGATCGACGTCCTTTTCTCACCGGCCGCAAGGGCCCGGATCGAGCGCGCGATCTGGGCCAGCGGTCGCACCGTCCGACGCACCACGAATCCGGCGGCAAGGATGCCGATCAACACACCCATGCTGCCGAGCACGATGCTCTGCCAGCGCGCCTCGGCAAGCGTCCGGGCAAAATCGCGCGACAGCACATGGCCACGGCGGTCGCTGACGTCGCGGAGCAATTCGGTGACGCGGCCGATCAACCGGCCCTCGGTTCCCAGCACCTCGCGGTCGATATCGGCGATCTGACGTTCGCGGACGGCTACCGCGATGATGGCATCGGCGTAGCTGTCCACGGCCGACTTCAGCCGAGCATCGCTGATGGCCATCGCTCGCATGCCCTGCGCGGCCTGTTCGGCAGCCGACGGATTGCGTGCAAGCAGCCCGAGCGCAATCCGGCTTTGCGCTTCCGACAGGCGGGCGGCGAGATCGCGGTCCCCACTTTCGGAGACCGCTGCATCGAACTGATCGCGCAGCGGCGGCAGCCCGGCGAGCAACTCCGCACGGCGATCGATCAGGGTCGAGATCCGCTGCAGCCCGCTGCGGTAAGTCGCAAGCCGTTCGGAGACGCCGTCGATCATGTCCTGTTGCTCGGGGGCAAGATCGATACGGGTCTTCTTGAGGATGTCGCTCAGGGTCGAGGCGGCCTCGCCCACCTGCTTGAACTGGATACCGGCGCCGGGATCGGTGACGAAGTCACGCGCGGCGAGCCGCAGATCGTTCATGCGGCGGTCGATATCTTCGGCGAGATCGCCGACGCTCTGGAGCCGCTGCAGCTCGGCGAAGGTGGCGTCGATATGCCGGATCGCGATCACGCTGGCGGTCGAGGTGACGATGATCACCGCCAGCACCAGGATGAAGCTGCCGAACGTCATCTGGCCGATCGACAGCGAGAACGATCGCTTCGGCGGCGAATTCGGTGGCGTTTCGACGGGCATTGGGGCGGAACCGGACTCCATACCCGCCCAATATACGCTGTATCGCCCCTCCGGGGGAACATGCCTCCGGCAGCCGGAAGCGGCTGTTTTTCATGATGGTTTAGCGACAGCCGGGCGCCGGGCCGGGATCGTCATGGCGGCGACGCCGAGGACGACGCAGGCGAGGCCGATCCAGGCGGTCTGGCTCAGGGTTTCCCCCAGGAAGGCGACGCTGATGGCGACCCCGATCGGGACGCGAAGATAGGCCTGGGCGGTGGTGCCGACTGAGCCGAGGGTCTGGATCAGGCGGAAATAGATCGCGAACGCCGCCGCGGTCGAGAACACCGCGAGTGCCAGCAGCGCCAGGACCGAGCTCAGCGACGGCGACAGCGTCCAGGGCTGCTCGAGCACGAGCGAGGCCGGGATCAGCACGGCCGCGCCCGCCAGCAGCGACCCGGCAGCCGGCGCCATGGGATCGAGGCCCTTGAAGCTCCGGCCGAAGATGGCGGCGCAGGCGTAGCAGATGGTGGCAGCGACGATGGCCGTTTCCGCTACGAGGCCGCTGCCAATGTCGTGGAACGCATCGACGCCGACGATCAGCAGGATGCCGGCCATGCCGGCGACCACGCCGAACAGTTTTCGCGGGGTCGTGGCCTCATGACGGGTGACGACCGCTGTGAGCAGGAAGGTGAAGATCGGCCCGGCCGAGTTGAGGATGGTTGCCAGCGCTGCATCGACATGGCGCTCGCCCCAGGCGATCAGCGTCCAGGGAATGACGCTGTTGAGCACGGCCTGGAAGGCGAAGCGCTGCCAGGTCTGCCCATCCGTTGGCACCCTGATGCCCCTCGCCCACATGACGGCGAGCAGCAACAGGCCCGCGATCGTCGTGCGGGCGGCGATCAGCGTGACCGGCGGGATGGTGGCGACGCCAAGCTTGATGAAGGTGTAGGAGCCGCCCCAGAGCGTTGCGAGCGCGACCAGCAGCGCCAGCTCGACGGTGATGTTGGTGTCCTGCCGGTTGTCCATCGGATGCGTTCTATCCATTCGTGATGGACGGAATTTAGCGCATCCGCGGCCAGCGATACTTCGCTCGATGTCGAACTGTCCTAGCCGACGGCGCCGACCTCGAACACCTCGCCATCATAGCCGGCCTCGCGGGGAATGCGGAGCTGGCGGCCGGTCTCGGTCTTGGTCATGACCGGCATCACCGTGACGATCGACAGGCCCTTCGCATGGTCGAGCGCAGACTTCACCGTCGGCTGCTTCGCCAGCCGGATCAGATTGCGCGTGGTCGGGAATGGCAGCTTGAAGCGGCCGCTGTCACCGCCCTCCACCGCGTCGCGTGCCGACAACCAGATCGAATCTGTCGACTCCCGTCCGTCATGCGCGCCGAGCTGGTCGGGCGGTGCTGCCGCCAGGAAGAACCAGGTGTCGAAGCGCTTTGGCATGCCCTCCGGCGTGATCCAGTGCGCGTAGGGCACGAGCGTATCGAGCGCGAGCTGGAGGCCGTTGTCGGCCAAAATGCTGAGGAAGCTGATCTTGTGCTCGTTGAGCGCGACGCGATGCGCATCGGCGATCTCGCCGGCACGCTTCGCATCGATCGGCGTATTGGTCCCCTTCGCGCGCGCCAGCAGGATGCCGCTTTCCTCAAATGTCTCGCGGATCGCGGCGATGCGGAAGCCACGGTCCGCCTCGCTGAGACCCTCGCCGCCCGAATACAGGTCGGACCGCTTGACGATCTCCTGATCGCCGGCATCGACGCTGCCGCCCGGAAACACCAGCGCGCCCGAGTTGAACTCGATCTGATGATGGCGGACCATCATGAAGATCTCGACTTCCTTCGCGCCATCGCGCAGCAGGAGGATCGTCGAGGCCGGGCGTGATGCTGATGTCTCGGGCATTCAACTAACCTGCGGCGCTGGATTGCGGACCGAGATTGGCGCGCTTGTCGACGCGGCCAACGCGCGACAGCAGGTAATCGACCTCCGCCTTCGCCGCCGGCGTGATGGTCGCGCCGGGCTTGCGCTGGGCGCTGGAGGCGATGATGCCGCGCTTCTGCAGCACGTGCTTGCGCACGGCAAGGCCTGCGCCCGGCTGCTGCTCGTAGCGGATCAGCGGCAGATGGGCGTCGAACAGATCATGGGCGGCGTCGCGCTTGCCGGCCTTGGAGAGATTGACGACGTCGATCAGAAGCTCGGGGAAGGCATAGCCGGTCATGGCACCGTCGGCGCCGCGCTCCATCTCGAAGTCGAGGAACATGCCGCCATTGCCGCAGAGGATCGAGAGCGGACGGAGCGAACCATCCTTCTGGAAATTGCGCAGCGTCGAGATCTTTTCGAGGCCCGGCCAGTCCTCGTGCTTGAGCATCACGCAGTTCGCATTGTCCATCACGATCTTGCGGATCACCGCAGGCGTGAAGATCACCGAGAGCGTCAGCGGATAATCCTGGAGGACCCAGGGCACGTCAGGACCGATCGCCTCGGCCGCCTGCTTGTAATAGCCGATGATCTGGTCGTCGGTGCGGAGCGAAGGCGGCGGCGCGATCATGACGCCGGCGGCGCCTGCGTCCATCGAGGCCTTCGCCAGCGAGCGCATGGTGGCAAAGCCCGGCGCGGAGACGCCGACGATCACCTGCATCTTCTTGGCGCGCTTGACGAAGCGCACCGCCACCTGCTCGGCCTCGGCGGCATCGAGCTTCGGCGCCTCACCGAGGATGCCGAGCACCGTGACGCCATCGCAGCCGACCTCCTCGTAGAAATCGGTCAGGCGGTCGATCGAGCGCTCGTCGATCCGTCCGTCATCGTGGAACGGCGTCGGCGCGATTGCGAAAGTGCCCTTGGCGTCGGCGGTCAGTTTCATCGTCTTTCCTGTCTCTCTCTCTATTCGTCATTCCGGGATGGCCCGAAGGGACAGGCCCGGAATCTATAACCACAAGTCGGGGTTATGGATTCCGGGCTCGCGACTTCGTCGCGCCCCGGAATGACAGTTTTGGCTAAAACCGCCGCGCGCCCATCTTGATCTGCTCCTCGGAGAAGAAGATCTCCTTGGCATGCTCAACGACGTCCTGGGCCTTCCAGCCCGTGTGCGGCGGTTTCCAGCCTTCCATCTCCATCATCCGCATTTCGCGCACGCCGCGGGGCCCGGACACGCCCAACACCTTGCCGGTCTGGTCGCCCGACAAATCGCTGACCATGTATAGCACGGCCGGCGCGATCCCGTCCGGCCCCAGCGCCGCACCGGGGTTCTCCTTATAGCGGGGCAGGTCTGCGGTCATGCGGGTCAGGGCGCCCGGGGCGAGCGTCCAGATCCGGATGTTGTACTTGCGGCCCTCGATCGCCAGCACGTTGGACAGGCCCCAGATGCCGCCCTTGGCCGCGCCGTAATTGGTCTGGCCGAAATTGCCGATCAGGCCCGATGTCGAGGAGGTGTTGACGATGACGCCCCCGCCGTTTTCCCGCATCCAGCGAAACACCGGCATGGTGCAACAAAAGGTGCCCTTCAGATGTACCTTGATCACCTTGTCCCAATCGGACTCAGAGGCCTTGGCGAAGGTCTGGTCGCGCAAAATGCCGGCATTGTTGACCAGGATGTCGGCGCGGCCGAAATGCTTGATGGCGTCGTCGAACACCGACTGGCCGCCCTCCATGGTCGAGATGTCGGCGCCGTTGGCGACGGCCTTGCCGCCCTCGGCCGTGATCGCGTCCACCACGAGCTGCGCCATCGACTTGTCGGCGCCGGAGCCGTCGCGAGGCCCGCCGAGATCGTTGACGACGATCGAGGCCCCTTCCCGCGCGAACAGCTTTGCGTAGGCCTCACCGAGGCCCCCGCCCGCGCCGGTGATCAGCGCAACCTTGCCGTCGAGTAGTCCCATGGTGGCTTCTCCCTGTTTTTGTTGTTTCGTGTCCCGGACGCGATGCAGCGTGAAACACTGCTTCGCAGAGCCGGGACCCAGATCTTTCTTTGCCAGGGCTCTCTGGGCCCCGGCTCTGCAGCGCACCGTTACGCGCTGCGCCGCGTCCGGGGCACGAGACCTATTTAACCCAGCACCGTCTTGCCGTTCTTGATCACCGTGACGCCGCGTGACTTCACCTTGGCTTCGAACGAGATCGTGTTGCCGTCCTTCCAGAGGTCCATGGTCACGGTCTCACCGGGATAGACCGGCGAGGAGAACCGCGCGACGTGCTGGCGGAACGCGCTGGCATCATAGTCGGCATAGGTCTGGAGCACGCTGCGGCAGGTGATGCCGTAGGTGCACATGCCGTGCAGAATTGGACGCGGGAAGCCGGCCTTCTTCGCAAACTCGGGATCGCTGTGCAGCGGATTGCGGTCGCCGCAGAGGCGATAGACCAGCGCCTGGTCGGGACGCGTGACGATGTCGATGGTCTTGTCCGGCGAGCGCGTCGGGATCTTGTGCGGATCGGGCTGGGTCAGAGCCGGCCCGCCGAAGCCGCCGTCGCCGCGGGCGAAGCGCGAGGCGACAAGAGTTGCGAGCTTCTCGCCCTTCTCGTTTTTCAGCACGGTCTGGTGGCTGATCACCACGCCCTTCCCCTCGCCCTTGTCGTAGACTTCGAGCACGGAAGAATCGGCGGTGATGTTGGCGGCGACCGGCAGCGGCTGATGGAAGGTGATGTCGCGCTCGCCATCGACCACCATCACGCGGTTGAGATTCATCTCGCCCGGCCCCGAGCCCCATGCGGCGACCGAGGCGAAGGTCGGCACCACCTTGAGCGGCCGCGGCGTGAATGCGCCCTCATTGACGAAGGCGAGCTCGTTCTCGTCCATCGGATCGGCGCCGAGGCCGATGCCGTAGGCGTAGAGCATGACCTCGCGATCGCCGTAGGAATATTTCTGGCCGATGTTTTTCAGGCCTTTGAGCTCTTCGTATCTGGCGGACATTTTTCTGATTTCCTCTCCGGATTCTTATGCGCCGCGGTCAGTCGAAGTGCCTTCGTAGGATGGGTAGAGCGCAGCGAAACCCATCATTGCTGGCGTCGGTGGGTTTCGCTTCGCTCTACCCACCCTACGCAGCAGGCTATCTCAGGCCGGCGTGAAGAACGGCAGCGGTGCGCCGTCCGTCGGCTTGAACACCACCTTCACCTTCTGGCCGATCTTCAGCTTATCGAGATCGCAGTCGACGAAATTGGTCTGCACCGACGGTCCCTCCTTCAGCGTCACGTAGCCGATGGCGTAAGGACCGGTCGGCGACTTCCGCATCAAGCTCCAGGTGTAGATCGTGCCCTCGCCTGACGCCTCTTCCCACACCGTCTTGTCGGAGTAGCAGAACGGGCAGATCGAGCGCGGGAAGTAATGCGCTTCACCGCACGCGGTGCAGCGCTTGATCATGAACTTGCCTTGCTTGGCCGCGTCCCAGAACGCGGCGGTCTCCGGATTGGTCACCGGGGCCGGATACTTTTTCGCTTCGCTCATCACACGCGCTCCAGAATGGCCGTCGAGGCGGCGTGGCGAACACCGAGAAGGCCGCCGGTGCCGTGGGCGATGGCGAGATCGCAATTCTTGACCTGCACCTTCGGATGCGCCTCGCCGCGCAACTGCCGGACGGCTTCGATGATCTTGGTCATGCCGCCACGGTTGACGGGATGGTTGCTGCAGAGGCCACCGCCATCGGTGTTGAACGGCAGCTTGCCGACGCCCGAGATGAGGTTGCCGTCGGCGACGAACTTGCCGCCCTCGCCCTTCTTGCAGAAGCCGAGATCCTCGAGCTGCATCAGCACCGTGATGGTGAAGCTGTCGTAGATCGAGGCGTATTTGATGTCCTTCGGCGTGATGCCGGCTTCCTCGAACGCACGCGGACCGGACCAGATGCCGGCGGAGTAAGTGAGATCGAGATCCTTGCCGCCGCGCGGCCCCTTCATCGCTTCGCCATGACCGATCAGCTTGACCAGCGGTTTCTTCAGGCTCCTGGCGATCTCCGGCGTCGTCACGATCAGCGCACCGCCGCCGTCGGACACGACGCAGCAATCCATGCGGTGCAGGGGATCGGAGATCATCGGCGAGTTCAGGACGTCCTCGACGGTGACGACGTCCTTGAGCATCGCATGCGGATTGTATTGCGCATGGTGCGAGGCCGCGACCTTGATCCAGGCAAGCTGTTCGCTGGTGGTGCCATAGTCGTGCATATGGCGCATGGCACACATGCCATAGGCATTGTGCGTGGTCGCGCCGTAAGCGGACTCGAAATCGACCTCGGCGCCGGCCGCGCGCGGCGGCATCACGCCGGTCCGCGGCTTGCCCGCGAGTGTGATCAGCGCGATCGAGCACTTGCCCGCCGCGATCGCCTCGGCGGCATGGCCGAGATGGATGATGTAGGAACAGCCACCGGTCTCGGTGGAATCGACGTGGCGGAGTTTCTTGGTGTTCAGGCCGAGATAATCGACCATCGGCCAGGCGCCGCCGGGCGCGTCGCCCGCGCAGAAATAGCCGTCGACATCGTCCTTGCTGATCCCGGCATCCTCGATCGCGCCCTTGGCGACCTCGGCGTGAAGCTGGGCGGTGGATTTGTCCGGCGCATGCCGGGTCGGGTGTTCGTAGATCCCGGCAATGTAGGCCTTGCCCTTGATGGTCAAAACAGAGGTCTCCGCTCGCGTTTCTTCTTGGCTCTTTTTTCTGAACCGCACCGGGCTGCTTGGCAAGCGCGGAAATATTCCGTCGGGCGAGAGGGCAGCGGGTTGGCGCAAGTGCCGACGATCATGAGGCGCTCGTCTGCTTCACATCGACGTTGCGAGCGCGGCAACGGAGAAGACGGACAAAATCCTAAAGGTGTTTTGCCCGACGGCACAAGCGGCTTTTCGCTTTATCGAAAGCGTCCGCTTTTACGAAAACAACCCCATGCACAGTAGAACGGTGGTTGATTTCAAAAGAGAATCCTTAGGGTGGGCAAAGCGACTTGTCCGCCGTAGCTCGAAGAGCGAAGGCGGAAGCGTGCCCACGTCTTTTGCGCAATTTTCGGCGAGATGGTGGGCACGGCGCAAGTGCGCCTTTGCCCCTTTGACTACACGGGTCGCATCTCGCGGCCCGTTGGATCCATCTCGAGTATCGATTCATACAGCCCGCCCATGACCACCGTCGGTCTCTCATCCTCGTCAATTTGAAAAAGCCGCCACGCAACGCCTCTCGCTTCCTCCTCCAGGGAGCCAGGATCATCGAGCAACCGGCAAAGTCCGAATAGCAGTCGCCACTGCATTGCCCTTACCACCGCGGTGAGATCGCTTTCTGCTGCGCCGGCGGAGAGCAAACGCTGGAGGGCAGGACCAATCTCGCCGCCCGGATTGCTCGAAACATCATTGATGCGATCACGTATCCAGCCTGCTCCGTCATCCGCGACGACAAGCTTCCAGGCCTCGCGCAAGAACAGGAACCGCGCCAACTGCGGAAGGTCCTCGTCGAGCTGAGATCGCGCCCAGTCTGCGGGATTGCGAGCCCCTAGTCTCCGGAATAGTTCTGTCAGTTCATCGGGTTTCATATCGCTCTTCCACAGAAGGCGCTCGACACTCCAACTCGGTGTCGCAATTGCAAGCGTGCCAACTCTGGTTCAATCCCGGTGACATGGTCGGCACCGTGCCATGCGCATTCGCCCGTGGATCCGGCACTACTGGCACGGCTCGGGCTCGAGAACCATAGGCTTCATCCCCAGCGACAAGTGGATGATTTTGCCCGCTTTCGTGGTGAAGAGGATTGATCGCTCGTGATCGGGGCTCTCCACCTCGACCTCGTACTCAGGAGAATCCTCACCCTTGGCGTTCTTCGAATCCTGCTCCGCCTTGGCATCGACCGCATCGTTCTCGCCGCGATAGTAGAAGCCGAGACTCTTCTTCACCGGCCCATAAGCGCTCAGGATGGCGTCCTCCGCGGAGCCAATTCCGAGACCGTGCGCATCCGCGACGTCAGGCGCCTTCCCGTCTGAGTCATAGACCTGGATGACGGTGATCCTGCCGTGCTCAAGGACGTAGGCAAGGCCCGGCTCCTTTCCGTCGGCGCGCCAGGTCAAGTAGCACTGGTCATCTTCGAAGGGGGGCTGTCGAGGGAGCAGCTTGGTCTTCAGCGCCTTCTCAGCCGCTTTCACATCCATACCTAGGCGAATGGGGCCGACGCCCTCCCAAGACAAGGTTTCGGCAGTAGCCGGACTCGTCAGCAGCAAGGCTGCCATCATCAACAACCCACGCCGCATTTCGCCACCCCAGAGCATAGTATCGATCGTGCCCCACTTGTAGCCGTGATAGAGCAAAGCGGCCCACGTCTTTTGCGCAGTTTCGGCGAGATGGTGGGCACGGCGCAAGTGCGCCTTTGCCCACCCTACGGCACCTGACCTACTCGGCTGCGATCTGCCTTGGCGCCGGCGGCGGGGTCGCGAGGTCGGCGGCGAGCTGGGCGTAGCGGGCCTTGGCGTCGGCGACCGCCTTCTCCTTCACCGGGCCGTAGCCGCGGATGCGGTCGGGCAGCGAGAGCAATTCGACCGCGGTGTCGACCGTGACGGGCGACAACAGGCCGAGCACGGTGGCGACGTCCTTCTCGTAGCCGACGATCAAATCGCGCTCGAGTTTGCGGTCGGCGCTGCGGCCAAAAATGTCGAGCGGGGTGCCGCGCAGGAATTTGAATTTTGCCAGCACGCCGAACACCTTCAGCATCCACGGGCCGAAGGCACGCTTCTTCGGGCGGCCCAGCGCATCGACGCCGGACGCCAAAATCGGCGGAGCCAGGTTGAAGCTGAACTTGAAGTCGCCTTCGAACTGATCCTGGAGCTGCTTTGCGAAGGCGCCGTCGGTGAAGAGACGCGCAACTTCGTACTCGTCCTTGTAGGCGAGCAGTTTTGCGTAGTTGATCGCGACCGCGCGCGGCAGCGCATCGCCGTAGCCGCCCTTCACCGCGGCATCGCGGACCTGGTCGACCAGCTTGCGATAGCGTTTTGCCAGACGGCCGTTCTGGTAGGCAGTGAGATGCTTGGCGCGATGCTCGATGACCTCGTCGAGCGTCATGGCGTCCAGCGTCTTGGGCGCTTCGACCTCGTCCGTTCCCTTCAGCATGTCGGCAAGGCGCGCGGGGTCCGCGACGGCAAGACGCCCGAGGCGGAAGGCCTCCTTGTTCATCTTGATCGAAACGCCATTGACCTCGATCGCCTGCTCGATCGCCTCCGCCGACAGCGGGAACAGCCCCTTCTGATAGGCATAGCCCATCATCATCATGTTGGTGGCGATGCTGTCGCCGAGCAGCTGCTCGGCCGGCTTGGTGAAGTCGAAGAACACGGAATCCTTGTGCAGCGCCGTCTCCAGCAGCCCGTTCAACTTGCGGGTCTGGAAGTTGAAGTCGCGGTTGAGGACGAAGTCGGCGGTGGGAATAACGTGGCTGTTGATGATGCCGCGGGTGCGGGTGGAGTCGCACAGCGAGATCGTGTCCTTGGCGACCGCGACCACCTCGTCGGCGGCGAGCACGACGTCAGCGGTGCCGGTAACGATGCGCGAGCACGTCACCTCGGCCGGATGATCCGACAGGCGGACGTGGCTCAGCACCGCGCCGCCCTTCTGCGCCAGGCCGGACATGTCGAGGATCATCGAGGCCTTGCCCTCGATATGCGCGGCCATGCCGAGCAGCGCGCCGATCGTGAGGACGCCGGTGCCGCCGACGCCACCAACGGCGATGTTGTAGGGCTTGTCGAGCGACGGCCGCGAGGCCGGCTCGGGAATCGCACCGATATCGCCGAGATCGGCAGGCGCACGGTGGCGCGGCTTGCCGCCGTCGACAGTGACGAAGGACGGGCAAAAGCCCTTGAGGCAGGAATAGTCCTTGTTGCAGGCGGACTGGTTGATGGCGCGCTTGCGGCCAAATTCGGTCTCCAGCGGCTCGACCGAGATGCAGTTCGACTGCACCGAGCAGTCGCCGCAGCCTTCGCAGACCGCCGGATTGATCATGACGCGGCGCGCCGGATCTTCCATCAGGCCGCGCTTGCGGCGGCGGCGCTTCTCGGCGGCGCAGGTCTGCACGAACACGATCGCGGACGTGCCCTTGTACTCCCGGCACATCTTCATGACGTTCTGCAGCTCGTCGCGATGATACAGCTTCACGCCCGGCGCGATGGTGTCGGCCGGATATGCGTCGGGCGCCTCCGAGACCAGATAGATCTCGCGAATGCCTTCGGCGTGGAGCTGGAAAGTGATCTGCTGCGGCGAGAGATCGCCGTCGTGACGCTGGCCGCCGGTCATCGCGACGGCGTCGTTGTAGAGGATCTTGTAGGTGATGTTGGTCTTGGAGGCGACTGCCTGCCGGATCGCGAGAAGGCCGGAATGGAAATAGGTGCCGTCGCCGAGGTTCGCAAAAATGTGGTTCTCGTTGGTGAAAGGCGCGATGCCGACCCACGGCACACCCTCGCCACCCATATGCGTGAACGTCTCGGTCGAACGGTCCATCCACAGCGCCATGAAGTGGCAGCCGATGCCGGCGAGCGCGCGGCTGCCTTCGGGGACCTTGGTCGATGTGTTGTGGGGGCAGCCGGAGCAGAAATACGGGGTGCGGGAGACCGGCGCCGTGGGGATCATCTGGGACGCCTGGCGGCCGTTGAACCAGTCGGCCTTGGCGCGGAGCATCTCCGCAATCTCGGGGTTGAGATTAAGTCGAAGCAGACGTTCGGTCAGCGATGTCGCCAGTGACGCCACGCTCAGCTCGGCGGCGAACGTGAGAAAACGCTTGTCGTGCTCATCCATCTTGCCGACGATGCGCGGGCGGACGTCGTCGCGCCAGTTGAACAGCACCTGCTTGACCTGGTTCTCGACGATCTCGCGGCGCTCCTCGACGATGAAGATCTCCTCGAGACCGACGGCGAATTCATGCACGCCTTCCGGCTCCAGCGGCCAGGGCATGCCGATCTTGTAGAGGCGGAGGCCGATCTTGGCGGCAACCTCTTCAGTCACGCCGAGCTCGCGCAGCGCCTGGCGCACGTCCTCGTAGCTCTTGCCCGAGGCCATGATGCCGAAACGGGCGTTCGGCGAATCCATGGTGACGCGGTTGACCTTGTTGGCGCGCGCAAAGGCGATCGCGGCGAAGCCCTTGTAGTCCTGCAGGCGGCGATCCTGCTCGAAACGGTCGTCCGGCCAGCGCAGATTGAGCCCGCCGGGCGGCAGCTCGAAATCCGGTGGGATGATGAAAGGCTTCATCTCGTCGGTGAGGTCGATCTCGGCGGTGGTCTCCACCGTTTCGGTGATCACCTTCATGCCGACCCAGCAGCCTGAATAGCGCGACATCGCGATGCCGAGCAGGCCCATCTCGATCATCTCGTGGATGCTCGAGGGATAGAGATACGGCATCAGCGCCGACATGAAGGCGTGGTCCGACTGATGCGGGACGGTGGAGGATTTGGCGCCATGGTCGTCGCCGGCCAGACACAGCACGCCGCCGTTCTTGGCGGAGCCGGCGGCATTGCCGTGGCGGAAGACGTCGCCGCAGCGATCGACGCCGGGGCCCTTGCCGTACCAGATGCCGACGACGCCGTCGTATTTGGCGCCGGGCGAAAGGTTGAGCTGCTGCGAGCCCCAGACCGCGGTCGCCGCCAGATCCTCGTTCACGCCGGGCTGGAACTTGATGTTGTACTGCTCGAGGTGCTTTCGGGCGGCGAAAAGCTGCTGGTCGTAGCCGCCGAGCGGCGAGCCGCGATAGCCGGAGATGAAGCCCGCGGTGTTCAGGCCTGCGGCACGGTCGCGGCGAATCTGGGCCATGGGCAGGCGGACCAGCGCCTGGATGCCCGTCGTGAAAATATGACCGGTGTCCTGGGTGTATTTTTGATCGAGACTGATCGGACCCTGGTTGATTCCCATGTTGTCCTCTTTCGCCCTTTTGAGCGTTTGGCTGCTTAAGCCGTTGCCTGCCCGTTGTTTTTAGCTAGGGCGCGCCGACCACCTGCGCCACTCTATGTCGGATATTTAACGCGGCGCATCACAAATCTGGCGCTTCCGCGGCGGCAGGAAAAAAACGCAATTTCGTGGCCGGAAAGGCATGGGCGATTTTCAATTTGTGTCACCATAGCCCTGCGTCGCGAAATGACGTGACGTCCGTATGATGCGACAGGGCTGATGAGTCGCAGCAAGAAGGGTCGACGATGCGGAGGATTCTGGCTGGCCAGGCTCTGGTAGGTTTGATCTTGTGCAGTGCGGTTGCGAGCGCGGCCCTCGCCGCCGAGCCGTCGCCCAAGCTGATCGCCTACGGCAAGACGCTGGTCGAGGCCGGCGACTGCGCAGGCTGCCACACCGCCGATCCCGCAAAGCCCTTCGCCGGCGGCAAGCGCATCGACACGCCCTTCGGCGCGATCTATGCGCCGAACCTGACGCCGGACCGCGACACCGGGATCGGTGCATGGACCGACGATAATTTCACCCGCGCCGTGCGCACCGGCACCGCGCCGGACGGCTCGCTTTATTACCCGGCCTTCCCCTACCCCTACTTCACCCGGATGACCAAGGACGACACGCTGGCGATCCGCGCCTATCTCGGCACACTCGCGCCGGTCGCCAGCCGCAACAAGCCGCCGGAGCTGCGTTGGCCATTCGGCTATCGCGGCCTGATGCGAGCCTGGAACTTGCTGTTCTTCACGCCCGGCCTGTTCGAACCGGACCAGAGCAAGAGCGCGGTGTGGAACAGGGGCGGCTATCTCGTCACAGGGCTCGGCCATTGCGGCGCCTGCCACACGCCGAAGAACTATTTTGGTGCCGACAAGGCCGCGCAGGCCTTGTCCGGCGGCGATCTCGGCGGCTGGTATGCGCCGCGGCTCGATGGTGCCGCGCGCACCGGATTGCAATCATGGAGCGCCGACGACATCACCGAATATCTGCAGAGCGGCCGTAACGCCAAAAGCCATGCCGGCGGGCCGATGGCCGAGGTGATCGTCAATTCAACCTCGAAGATGAGCGATGCCGATGTACGTGCGATCGCGGTGTACCTGAAGAGCCTGCCGCCGGTGCGCCGGGAAACCATCGTGACGCCGCCCGACGAGACCGAGATGCAAGCGGGCCAGGCGGTCTACGCAAAACTCTGCGTCGCCTGCCATGAAGCCGACGGCTCGGGCGCGCCGCGCATCTATCCGCCGCTGCCGGGCAATGCGCTGCTGCAATCGATCAACCCGTCCTCGACCTTGCGCATCATCCTCGACGGCGCCCATACCGTGACGACGCCGCGGGCGCCGAACACCGGCGAGATGCCCGGCTATGCCAAGCAATTGTCGGATGACGAGATCGCTGCGGTGACGAACTATATCCGCAATTCCTGGGGCAATGCCGGCCCGCTGGTGACGCCTGCGCAGGTGAAGAAGGCAAGGAAGCAGGAGCCGTAGCTACTGCGCCGCCGCAAAGACGGCGCGCTCCCTCGCCCCGTTCTTACGGGGAGAGGGTTGGGGTGAGGGGCTGCTTCGGCAGAGACGGCGTCAGTTCGACTCGCGGAGACTCCCCCTCACCCGGATTGCATCTAACGATGCAATCCGACCTCTCCCCGCAAGCGGGGCGAGGTGAAGAAAGCGCCCTACTGCTCCTCATCCCCCGTGAACACGAACTTCGGCATCTCCCATTTGTAGCGCACCGCCAGCAGGCGGAGGCTGATGCCGAGGACAAACGTCAAAATGGTCCAGAGCTCGGCGTTGAGATTGAGGCCGAAAGCGGTGGCGTAGAACAGCCCCGTCACCACCGAGACGGTGGCATAGAGTTCAGAACGAAACAGCAGCGGCACGTCGTTGCAGAGCACGTCGCGCAACACGCCGCCGGCGCAGCCCGTCACCATGCCGGAGACGATGACGATCGGCAGCGAGGCATCCATCTGCCAGGCGACGTCGCAGCCGGTCATAGTGAAGACCACGAGGCCGATGGCATCGAGCACGATGAAAGCGAGCTTGAGCCGATGCACGAGCCGCGCGAACAGAATGGTGAGAAAGGCCGCGCCGCCTGCGAGCGCGAGGTAGATCGGGTTTTGCACCCAGGACAGCGGATAGTGCCCAAGGAAGAGATCGCGCAGCGTGCCACCGCCGAGCGCGGTGATGCAGCCGAGGAAGCAGACGCCAAGCCAGTCCATGCTGCGGCGGCCGGCCGCCAGCGCAGCGGTCATGCCCTGCGCGGCCACCGCGACCAAAGAGAGGAAATGCAGCACGCTATCGCTCGGCGGCAGGCTCCACATCGCTTCTGTTCCCTTCTCCGTGCGATGGAACTTACGCACAAGGTTCCCGCATGAACAGGTTCCCGATTCCTCGCACGAGGGCAACATGCGACGAAAGCATAACGCGCACGGAACAGAATCTCGCAGCTGAGGGTTGTCAGGGGGCAATCAACGAGGAGACCCAATCGATGGCTGACGACCGTTTTCCCAACGATCCGTACCGCCCGAACCTCGCCGACGATGAGTACCTTCGCGCGGCGCGCCGGGATGCCGACCTTCAGGCCGATCCCGAGCTGGGTGAAGGCCCCGCCTCCAGCGGCAAGGTCGCGCTGTTCGCAGTGGCTGTCGCGCTGGTGCTGGGCGCCGTGTTCTATGGCTTGAACAATAGCAGCACGGGCAACCAGGCAAGCAATGCGCCGACCACGCAGACCGCGCAGCAGACGGCTCCGGCCAATCCGGCCGCGCCTCCCGGCATGCGTGACGTGACGCCGCGCAACAACACCGCGCCCGGCGTGACCACGGGTGCTGCCCCGAGCAAGCCGGCCGCTCCGGCGGATATGCCTGCGGCAAAGCCGGATCCGGCTCCGCCGGCTGAGGGCGCGAAGTAACGATTTACAACAGATTGCGACGGCGGCGGGATCGAAAGGTCCCGCCGCTGTTCGTTTGGTCTAGCTGAACATCTTGTTGAGCTCGCCGCCGGAATAGCCGCTGCCGAGTTCGGTGAACGTTCCCTTCTCCGCCATCTCCTTTGCCGCGCGCATGAAGCCGCCCCAGGCGGCGCGGGCGAGCGAGCCGCCGACGCTGATCCGGCGCACGCCGAGATCTTCGGCTTCCTTCAACGACAGGCCGGAGCCACCGATCAACAGGTTGAACGGTCTGGGTGCGACAGCCTTCACCACGGCCGCGATGTCCTCACGCGTCTTCAGGCCCGGCGCGTAGAGGCAATCGGCGCCGGCGTCCGCATATGCGGTAAGCCGGTCGATGACGAGCTTGAGATCGGTCACGCCCCACAGGAACGCCTCGCAGCGGCCGACCAGCAGGGTGTTGCTGTCGCCGATCGCCTTGCGCGAGGCCTTGATGCGCTCGACCGCCAGCGCGCGGTCATAGAGCGGCTTGTCCTTGTCGCCGGTGGAATCCTCAATCGAGAGGCCGGCCACGCCCGTGCGCACGCCGCGCTCGACATTGTCGGCGACCTTGTCCGGTTCGACCGCGAAGCCACCTTCGAAATCCGCATTGACGGGAATGTCGACGGACGAGCTCAGTGCTGCCAGATGCTGACAGACGTCCTCGACGGTGACGCGGTTGTCGGCCTTGCCGATGGTCCAGGCGAAGCCCGCGCTCGATGACGCCAGCGCCTTGAAACCGAGATGCTGCAACGCCTTGGCGCTGCCGACATCGACCGGATTGGGCAGGATGAAGCAGCCGCTCTCGTGCATCTTCCTGAACGTCGCGCGCTTGTCAGCAGTTGTCACATGCATGTTTCTCTCCCTTGTTGGCCGCGCAGAGATAGGCACGCGTTTTGGGCAGCGCTAGTGCGCGCCCGGCAGCGCTAGTGCGCGTCGTGCACGGCGCGGCTGTCCTTTGGTGCCTGCTCGCGATCCGTCATGCCGTAATCGCGGACGACGCTGGCGATGCGCAGGTGATAGTCCGCGAAAATCTTCGCCCTGCCCTTGGCCTGGGTGCGGCGGTGCTCCATCGTGTTGCGCCAGGCTTGCACCGCGGCCTCGTCGCGCCAGAACGACAGCGACAGGACCTTGCCCTTCTCGGTCAGGCTTTCAAAACGCTCGACCGAGATGAAGCCGTCGATGGTTTGCAGGATCGGCTTCAGATCGGCCGCGAGGTCGAAATAGTCCTGGCGATGTTCCGGCTTGGGCCAGACTTCGAAGATCACGGCGATCATGGGCAGCTCCTGCTGTTGGTCTCTTACAGTACCACCTTGCGCAGGAAGGTGCGCTCTTCCGCGAGGATGAATTTGTTATCCTCGGCGAAATGGAAATTGGCCATGCCCTCGGCATCCTGACGCAGCCGCGCGCGATAGGCCTCATAGGCGGCGAGGCTTTCGAAGGTGATCAGCGCGAACGCGATGTTGTTGGTGCCCTCATGCGGCATGAAATAGCCGATCAGGTCGCCGCCGCATTTCGGGATGATGGTGAGCCAGCGCTTCGAATATTCCTCGAACTGCGCGCGCTTGAAGGGATCGAGCTGATAGCGGATGAAGACGGTGACGGGCATGGTTGGCTCTCCTGTGTGTGCTCCTCATCCTGAGGAGCGCGGAACGCGCGTCTCGAAGGATGGAGGCCCGGCCGGTGGCCTCGCCCTTCGAGACGCGCGCAAGAGCGCGCTCCTCAGGGTGAGGATCGGGCTTGCTGTTTCGCTTCGCTGTTCGTTCGCAACAACGATGTGAGACACGCTACGCGCTTGCCCAACCACAATGCTTCGGCTACCATCGAAGCATGAAATCAGGACCCGACATCGCCATGGTCGCCGCGCTGGTCGGCGACCCCGCCCGCGCCAACATGCTCACGGCGCTGATGAACGGACGCGCGCTCACGGCAAGCGAGCTCGCGCAGGAGGCCGGGATCACCCCGCAGACCGCGAGCTCGCATCTGGCAAAGCTCGAGGCCGGCGGGCTGGTCGAGCCGGAGAAACAGGGCCGCCACCGCTACTACCGCCTCACCGACGACGACGTCGCCGGCGTGCTCGAAGGTCTCGCGGGGCTCGCCGCACGCACCGGCCACATGCGCGTGCGCACCGGGCCGAAGGATCCCGCGCTGCGCCGCGCGCGGATCTGCTACGACCATCTCGCCGGCGATCTCGGCGTGCAGATGCTGGATTCCCTGCGCGCACGAAACCTGGTCAGGCAGAAGAAGCAGGACATCGAGCTGACCGCCGAGGGCGAGCGCTTCCTCGCCAAAAATCTGCAGATCTCGCCTGACATGCTCAGCCACCCTCGCCGTCCCGTCTGCAAGGCCTGTCTCGACTGGAGCGAGCGGCGCCACCATCTCGCCGGCACGCTTGGCGCCGCGATGATGCAGCGTTTCGCCGAGCTCAAATGGGCCGCGCGCGACGCCACGCCCGGCAGCCGCGTGGTGAACTTCACCCGCACCGGCGAGAAGCAGTTTGCGGCGCTGTTCGGCGGTGAGAAAGACTGACAACACGATTGCGTGTGGACACTCACAGTCGTCATGGCCGGGCTTGACCCGGCCATCCACGCGGTTATGCGAACGTCATTCCGTGACCGCCAGAGACCTCCATGATCCGCATCCTCCCGGCCGCCCTCGCCGCCGCCCTGCTCGCTTCCCCACTGACCACCGTGCACGCCGCAGACACGCCCCAACGCGAGCCCTACGGCATCGCGCTCGAAGGCTTTGCCTATCCCTATCCAGTGCACCTGCTGCCACTCGTGAACGACGGCGAGCAGCTCAGCATGGCCTATATGGACGTCGCGCCGGCGCAGCCGAACGGCCGGACCGTGGTGCTGCTGCATGGGCGTAATTTTCCGTCGAGCTATTGGGCGCCTGTCATCAAGATGCTCACCGACGCCGGCTATCGCGTCGTGGTGCCGGACCAGATCGGCTTCGGCAAATCGTCCAAGCCCACCGGCGAACTGCATTTCGACAATCTGGCGCGCAACACCATCGCGCTGCTCGATCACTTAGAGATCAACAAGGCCGATGTCGTCGCGCATTCGCTCGGCGGCATGCTGGGCGTGCGCATCGCGCGTGCGTATCCTGATCGCGTCGCCCATCTGGTGCTGACCGCGCCGATCGGGCTCGAGGATTATCGCCTCTACGTGCCGCCGACGCCGACCGACAAGATCATCGAGACCGAGGACAAGCTCACCGCCGACGGGTACCGGAAACAGCTCCAGACCAATTACGCGATCAAGCTGCCGGGCGACGCGATCACGCCGTTCATCGACGCCCGCTTCAACATCAAGGGCAGCCCCGATTATCCGCGCTGGCTGCGCGCCTTCGTCTCATCCGGCCAGATGATCTATCGCGAGCCGGTCGCGCATGAGATTCCGCTCATCACCGAGCCGACGCTGTTCATCATGGGCGCCGACGACCACAACGCGCCGGGCCGGCCGAACGCGCCGGAAGCGCTGCGCGCCAAGATGGGGCAGAACGCCGAGCTGGCAAAAGCGTTCGCGGCGAAGATGCCGAATGCGCGGGCTGAAGTCATTCCGGACACGGGCCACCTCGTCTTCCTGGAGGCGCCCGACAAGTACAAGGAGCTGGTGCTGGGATTCCTCGGCCACTAGCGCCATCCATGTCGCGCGAGGCCGTACGCGGACAATGTTCATGCCGCATTCAGGTCATGATTGGCAGGTTTGGATCGCGCCGTGCCGACATGTCGCAAAAATTAACATGTCGAATCGTATGGTTTGATTCATTGTGCGCCGCAAGCGCCAAGCCCCCTAGTCTACCCTCAGAGACTTTGCCCCCAAGGACCAGAAGGAAGATCACATGAAATATCTGTTTGCCGCCGTGATGCTCGCCAGCGCGGTCGTCGGCTTCAGCGAGGCGGCCAGCGCCGCCGGCGGTTGCGGCCCGGGCTGGTACCGCGGCCCCTATGGCGGCTGCCGTCCGATGGGTGGTCCGGTGGTCGTGGCCCCGGCCCCGGTCGTCGTCGCTCCGCCGGTCGTCGTCGTGCGTCCGCGCGTGTGCCCCTATGGCTTCCGCTGGTACGCGGGCCGCTGCCGCCCGTTCTGATCTTTCGCACTTGCGAAATGGCCGCGCGGGATCAGCCTGCGCGGCCATTTTCGTTTTGAGAGGCTTGGCGCATGGAAAACTGGCGCATGAAAAAAGGGGATCGCCATCGCGATCCCCTTTTTCAGTTCAAGCGTGGCGTTACCAGTGACGCCAGTGGTGGCGGTGCCAGCGTCGGCGCCAGCCCCAATGACGGTGGCGCCATCCCCAGTGACGGTGATGCCAGCGACCGCCGCCATGCCAGTGCACCTGCTCGGGCTTGAGCTGGGCTGCTTCCTCGCTGCTGGTGACGGCGGGATGAGCGTCCGGATTGGCGAGCGGCATGCCGCCATTGCCGAGCGGCTGCGGCGCCAGCGGCGCGGCCTGCGCGGCGGCAGAGAATGCGGCCGCACCGGCCGCGACGCCGATGGCGAGTTTCAGAAAATTGCGGCGTTCCATGACTTCTTCCTCTCGGGCGAGCGTTGCATGATGCAAGAGGAAGTCTCGGGCTCGCGACATGAACTGCCGCTGAATCGCGCGTTCAGGTTCATTGCAATGCTGTCAGGGAAGCGCGCTACGTCGCAAATCAGCGCATCGCCTTCCAACATCGCGTCCTGTTGTTTGGCCGCAGCATAGCTGGTTATAGTGCCTGCAACAAAAAGCCAGCGCGACGGAACATGACGAGCGCGCGACATCAGGGAAGGACCGCCATGCGCAGGATCATCACGGGCATCATCGCGATCGCTGGCCTCCTTCCCCTCGCCTCGCGCGCCGAGATCGTCCGCTTCGATATCACCGAGCGCGTGCCCGCCTTCGCCGGGCGCAGCTTTGGCAATGTCGGCACCTATGAGCGCATCACCGCGCGCGCGACCTTCGCGCTCAACCCGGCCGACGACCGCAACGCCATCATCACCGATCTGGCGCTGGCACCGCGTAACGCCGACGGCAAGGTGGAAGCCA
This sequence comes from Bradyrhizobium sp. CCGUVB4N, assembly GCF_024199945.1. Classification (GTDB taxonomy): domain Bacteria; phylum Pseudomonadota; class Alphaproteobacteria; order Rhizobiales; family Xanthobacteraceae; genus Bradyrhizobium. The sequence goes on from NZ_JANADP010000001.1 coordinate 5,726,269, forward strand.
CCGCCGATGTCGTGATCCTGCGGCCGACCGATCCTGCGCACGGCAACGGCACGCTGCTGCTGGACGTGCCCAATCGCGGCAGAAAACTCGCGCCGCAATTGTTCGACGATTCCGCCCAGCCCGGCGCCAACAACGCCGACAAGGCCGAGGACGCCGGCATCGGCTTCCTGCACCGCCAGGGCTTCACGATGGTCTGGGTCGGCTGGCAGGGCGACATTCCCTCCAAGCCGGGGCAGCTCGCGATGACGGCACCGGTGATCAAGAACATCAGCGGTCCTGCGCGCGAAGAATTCGTGTTTGACTCGACGGCGAGCCCGGCTCGCGCGACGCTGACCTGGCCCGCGGCGGATGCCGCCAACCTCAACGTCACCGTGCGCGCCGCCTGGGCCGATGCGCGGCAGACGCCGCCAGGTCTCTCCGCAAAGCTGGTCGATCCCAACACCGTGGAGATCATCCGCCCCGACGGTTTTGACGCCGGCGCGCTCTACGAGATCACCTACACCGCGCGCGATCCGGTCCCGCTCGGCATGGGCTATGCCGCCGTGCGCGACGTCGTCAGTTTCCTTCGCCACGACGAAACGCAGGCCAACCCGCTGCTCGACGGCCTGCATCCGTCAATCAGCCGCGCCATCGGCTTCGGCGTCTCGCAATCCGGCCGCTTCCTGCGCGACTTCCTCTATCTCGGCTTCAACGAGGATCTTGGGGGACGCATGGTGTTCGACGGCTTGATGCCGCATGTCGCGGGCACGCGGCGCATGGCAACCAATGTCCGCTTCGGCCAGCCCGGCCGCAACCCGCGCCACATGCAGGATCCGGCGTGGCAGGCCGATCTCTTTCCCTTCACCTATGCGACGCTCAGCGATCCCTATTCCGGCAAGACCGACGGCGTGCTGCGCCGCTGCTCGCTCTCCGTCACCTGCCCCAAGGTGATGCAGACCGACAGCGAGCACGAATGGTGGGCCTCGCACGCATCGCTGCTCGTGACTGATCTCGCCGGCAACCACCTCGACCTGCCCGACAACGTCCGCGCCTACATGATCGCGGGCACACCGCATTTCGCGGAAGCCACTGATGTGATGAAGAAGGGCCTGCCGGCGATGTCGCTGCCGCAGAACCCGATGCATGCAGGCGGGCCGATGCGCGCGCTGCTCACCGACCTCAACGCCTGGATCAGCGACGGCACCAGGCCGCCCGCAAGCCGCGTCCCCATGCGCGCGCACGGCACGCTGGTTGCGGCGAAAGGCGCCGTGCCGACGGATATCCCCGGCCTGCCCTATGCCGGCATCCACACGCTCGCCGCCTTCTCCGACCAGAGCGTGCTGCCGCCGAAGGAGATCGGCCGCTATCCCGTGTTCGTGCCCAAAGCCGACGATGACGGCATGGCCATCGCAGGCATTCGCCAGCTCGCGCTCGCCGTGCCGCGCGCGACCTACACCGCCTGGAATCCGCGCGCGATCGGATTTGGCCCGACGGCGCTCTATCCCTTGCAGGGCGCGGTCGTGCCGTTCGCACCGACCGAAGCCGCGCGGAAAGAAGTGCACGATCCCCGGCTGTCGATTGCGGAGCGTTATGCCGACGACGGCGCGTATGTGGCTGCGGTGAAGCGTGAGGCGGCAAGGCAAGTGGCCGAGCGGATATTGCTGCCGGAGGATGCCGAGCGCGCGGTGGAAGCCGCAAAGCAAGGCAAGCTCGCGAAGCTCGGGCCGTACTGACACCCGCCAGCCGGCGCATCACACCAGCTTGATCGGCGCGTTGCCTTGCGGTTCCGCAGCACGCGGCGTAGCCTGCCACCACAGGTAGCGGGTTCGAAGCGGTTCGGCCTAGCGGGAGAGAGCGATGGTGGACCAGGTCTCATCTCAGGTCTCGTCTCAAGTGTCCTGGAATCTTTCTGGTGACTATTTCGAGAACTGCAGTTGCAGCATCGTGTGCCCGTGCCTGGTGTCGGCGGGTCCGCCGCTGACTGCGCGGCCAACCGAAGGTTTTTGCAACGTGCCGCTGGTCTTCCACATCGAGAGCGGCCGCTACGGCGAAACCACTCTCGACGGCCTCAACGTTTTCGTCGTCCTCCATTCACCCGGAATCATGGCCGATGGAAACTGGTCGCAGGCGACCTATGTCGACGAGCGCGCCGATGATCGGCAGACCGAGGCGCTGGCTGCGATCTTCGGCGGCACCGCCGGCGGTCCCATGGCCGCGTTCACGCCGCTGATCAGCAAGAACCTCGGGGTGAAGAAGGCCCCGATCACGTTCCGGATCGACGGCAAGACGCGATCGGCGGAGATCCCGGGCATTTTGCACATGTCTGTCGACCCGCTGCCGACCATGCATCCGAGCGGAGAGATGTGGGCGAACATCGGCCATCCCGTGAGCCCCGACAGGATGGTGATGGCGGTCGGCGCCACCGACAACACCTATAGCGACCATGGCATGCGCTGGGACAATTCGGGCAGGAACGGTCTCTATGCGCCGATCCAGTGGTCGAACCAGGCCTGACGCGGCCGTTCGCGCGACGGCCGGTGACGCGCATCGCACATGACCAACAGCGCCATCGAAACCGTGCTGCGGCGCGACCGCTGGATCGTCGGCGGCGCGATCGCGATCATCGTCGTGCTGGCATGGGCCTATGTGCTCTGGCTTGCCGACGACATGGACATGGGCGGCATGGACATGACCGGCTACCGCATGATCCCGGCCGGGATCGCAATCATGCTGCCGGCTGATGAGCCATGGAGGACGATCGAGTTCGCCTACGTGTTGCTGATGTGGACGGTGATGATGATCGGCATGATGGCGCCATCGGCCGCGCCCATGATCCTGATGTACGCCCGCGTGGGCCGGCAGTGGCAGACCCAGGGTCGGCCGTTTGTGGCAACCGGATGGTTTGCGGCCGGCTATCTCTTCGCCTGGACCGGGTTTTCGCTGGTCGCGACCTGTCTGCAATGGCTGGTCGAGCGGGCGGCGCTCCTGGATTCCCGGATGACCCTTGCGAACAACCTGATCGGCGCGCTGGTGCTGATCGCGGCCGGCATCTATCAGTGGACGCCGATCAAGGACACCTGCCTCGTCCAGTGCCAGTCGCCGCTGATGTTCCTGATGCGCCACGGCGGCTTTCGCGACAATGCGCGCGGCAGCCTCCTGCTGGGATTTCGGCACGGCGGCTATTGCGTCGGCTGCTGTTGGCTTTTGATGGCGCTCCTGTTCATCGGTGGCGTGATGAACGTGCTCTGGATTGCGCTGCTGGCGCTACTCGTCCTGCTGGAGAAGCTGACGCCGGCCGGACGATGGGTCGCGCGGGCGGCCGGCCTCGCATGTGGTGTCGCGGGCGCCTCGCTACTGGTGTCGTCGCTGCACTGAGCGGCGCGACGAAAAAAATTACGACCATGTCGGATCGCCCGTCCCTCATCCGTCCTATGCCTAGGACAGCACGGAGACGCCACATGCCCGACCTCACCTTGATCACCTACGACTGGGTTCCCCCACCGCCGCGCGGCTATGTCCGCGACCTCAGGGTGCGCTGGGCGCTCGAGGAAGGTGCCCAGCCCTATCGCGTTGCCAGCACGCCGTTCGACGACCGCGGGCCAGCGCATCTGGCGCACCAGCCGTTCGGCCAGGCGCCATGGCTGACCGATGGCGATCTCTCGATCTTCGAGACCGGCGCAATCCTGCTACATCTCGGCGGGCTCAGCGAGAAGCTAATGCCATCAGATCCGCGCGGCCGCAGTGATGTAACGGAATGGGTGTTCGGCGCGCTCAATTCGGTGGAGATGGCGACCCTGCCCTGGACGATGCTGAAGTTCATGGGCGAGCCGGGCTCGAAATTCTTCGACAACTTCATTGAGCTTCGCCTCAAGCGCATGGAAGCGGTGCTGGCCGATCGCGAATGGCTGGTAGGCACCTTCTCCGTCGCCGACATTTTGATGGCGGACGTGCTGCGCATCGTCGAGCGTTTCGACGGGCTCGCCGGCAGTCCGGCCTGTGCCGCTTACGTCGCGCGTGCCACGGGCCGCCCGGCATTCGCCAAGGCGCGGGACGACCAGATGGCGCATTTCGCAGCGGCAGATGCAGCGCGTGCCTAATCCTTAGGGCGGATTAGGCGAAGCCGTGATCCGCCCTCCCCTTGTCGGTGTGGCCTACCGCACATCATTAACCCGTGGTTAGCCATACGCTTACGGCCACTGGAACGAAGCAATTTGCCTCAAATTATCCCGGCGGAAGGTGACACATGGCCCGCATCGATTATCTCAGAGAGCAAGTCGCCCGCGCCGAGCGTCTCGCGAAGGCGATCCTCGACCAACAAGCCGCCGAACGACTTCAGGCGTTCGCCGCCGAATGCCGCGCGGAAATGCAGGTTCTGTCTCTCAAGACTGCTGCGTAAGGCAGCGCGCTACACCAGTTTCATCGGCGTATCGGCAACCACGCGCAAATCGATCCTGCCGATCAACGCCGAACGTCGCGCCTCCGCAGCACCGATCGCATCGTCCGTCTGCCGCAACGTGCTGATGTTCGAGCCGAGGGATACAATCCCGCCCAGCACCAAGGCAATCGATCCGAGCGCGGCAGTCTGACCAAAACCAAACAGCCCGAGGATGGTGACCAGGAGCAGCGCCGCGCCGCTGCCGATCGCGATCTTGGACGCCAATATGTACTTCCGGCAGCGCTCGGCAATCTCGGCGAGCCGCTCGATCCGATCTTCGATGTCGGAGATTTCGTCGGTCGGATCGTCTTCGGTCATCGGATTTTGGATACCGATTGTAGGGCGGATTAGGCGCAGCCGTAATCCGCCGCGTGCATTATCGAAAAAGATGGCGGATTACGCTTCGCTAATCCGCCCTACACGACTACGCCCCCTCACAACGGCAAATTGTCGTGCTTCTTCGCCGGGGCTTCCACCTTCTTGTCCTTCAGCATCGCCAGCGCCCTTGCGATCCGCTTGCGGGTCGAGTGCGGCATGATGACGTCGTCGATGTAGCCGCGCTCGGCTGCGATGAAGGGCGACAGGAAGCGGTCTTCGTATTCCTTGGTGCGGGCGGCGATCTTGTCGGGGTCGCCGATGTCAGAGCGGAAGATGATCTCGACCGCGCCCTTGGCGCCCATCACCGCGATCTGGGCGGTCGGCCAGGCGTAGTTCATGTCGGCGCCGATTTCCTTCGACGCCATGACGTCGAAGGCGCCGCCATAGGCCTTGCGGGTGATGATGGTGACCAGCGGCACGGTGCACTGCGAGTAGGCGAACAAGAGCTTCGCGCCGTGCTTGATCAGGCCGCCATATTCCTGCGCGGTTCCGGGCAGGAAGCCCGGCACGTCGACGAAGGTGACGATCGGAATGTTGAAGGCGTCGCAGAAGCGGACGAAGCGCGCGGCCTTGCGCGAGGCGTCGGAGTCGAGCACGCCGGCCAGAACCATCGGCTGGTTGGCGACGAAGCCGACGGTGCGGCCCGCGATGCGGCCGAAGCCGGTGACGATGTTCTTGGCGAACATGTCGGCGATCTCGAAGAAATCGCCCTCGTCCACGACCTTCAGGATCAGCTCCTTCATGTCGTAGGGCTTGTTCGGATTGTCCGGGATCAGCGTATCGAGCGACATGTCGATCCGGCCGATGTCGTCAAAACTCGGCCATTCCGGCACGCCGTCGCTGTTGTTGGACGGCAGGAAGTCGATCAGGCGACGCATCTGCAACAGCGTCTCGACGTCGTTCTCGAAGGCGCCGTCCGCGATCGAGGAGCGCGTGGCGTGCACCGAGGCGCCGCCGAGCTCTTCGGCGGTGACGACCTCGTTGGTCACCGTCTTCACCACGTCGGGCCCGGTGACGAACATGTAGCTGGTGTTCTTCACCATGAAGATGAAGTCGGTCATCGCCGGCGAATAGACGTCGCCGCCGGCGCAGGGGCCCATGATGACGGAGATCTGCGGGATCACGCCCGAGGCGAGCACGTTGCGGCGGAACACATAGGAATAGCCGGCGAGCGCGGCGACGCCTTCCTGGATGCGGGCGCCGCCCGCGTCATAGAGGCCGATGATGGGCGCCCGTGCCTTCATCGCCATGTCCTGGAGTTTTGTAATTTTCAGCGCGTGCGTCTCCGAGAGAGACCCGCCGAACACGGTAAAATCCTTGGCGAAGACAAACGTCTTGCGGCCGTTGACGGTGCCCCAGCCGGTGACGACACCGTCGCCAGGCACCTTGTTCTTCTCCATGCCGAACTCGGTGGAGCGGTGCTCGACGAACATGTCGAACTCCTCGAACGATCCCTTGTCGAGCAGGAGCTCGATGCGCTCGCGGGCGGTCAGCTTGCCGCGGGCGTGCTGCGCCTCGATGCGCTTCTCGCCACCGCCGAGCTTTGCGCCGGCACGACGGTCTTCAAGGGCGTCCAGGATATTCTTCATTTGCTCCCGCCAGTTCTTAGCCTAAATGCGATTGCCGGGGGTTCTAACACGGCATTTTGCGGACCGGGAAGCGGCTTTCGGCGCCGCAGGGCTGCCTTGCCGCAGCGTGAAAGCGCAAGGAATTACAAAGTTTTGCCTGGGAGGCGACCATGGACGAGAGAGCGGCCGAGACCGGGGCTGCAACCGGCGGCGTCAACATCATGCTTCGGCTGGAGGGCCTGACCCTGTTCGCAGGCATGGTGATGCTCTACGCGACCTGGGGCGGGTCCTGGTGGGTGTTCGCCCTGCTCTTCTTCGTCCCCGATCTGAGCTTCCTGGCCTATCTGTCGGACGCCAAATTCGGCGCGCTGATCTACAACGCCGCCCACAGCTACATGGCGCCGGTGGCGCTGTTGACGTTCGGTTTCGGCCTCGCCTCGCCGCTCACCCTGTCCATCGCCCTGATCTGGCTTGCCCATATCGGCATCGACCGGGCGCTGGGCTATGGCCTGAAATATTCCGCAGGGTTCGGCTTCACCCATCTGGGGCGGATCGGGCGGCAGAAAAACGCCTGACCTGCGCGGCACCCGCGGCGGGATGAGCGCGATTTGCCCGTGCTGATCGGTTGACCCGGCGCGGCGATTCAGGCTTGCTCGGGCTTACGATCAGGCGCCGAATGTTGCGTGAGCTCAGTCGGTACGGCGGCGGTCATCACGTCCGGCTGCAAGCATCACCTCATGTCCGCCAAGGTCGTTCCCCTGCCTCCGAACAGCGCGTCCGAGACCACCGACTTCCTGCGGCGGATGGCCAGCATGGTGTCGGGGCGGAACGGCGAGATGCTGCTGCGCGCGGCAAGCCTGATCGAGTCGCTAGCGCAGCGGGCGATGTCGGCCGAGCGGCTCTATCATCAGCAGCAGGAAGAGAACAAGCGCCTGGTGGAGCTGCGCGAAGCCACCGAACTCGCCTCCGACGCCATGGTCAGCCAGATCGCGGCGCTGCGGGCGCAGCTTGCCGAGGTGACGGCGGCTGCGGCCGCCGAACGGGCCGCATTCGACAGCGAGCGCGGCAGGCTGCTCGACCTGATGCAGCATGCGGAAAGCCACATCGGCAAGCTCACCACCGAGCTCGACACGCTGCGTGCCTCCGTCGACGCCTTCAACGAGACCGTGATCTCCGTGCCGATCGAGGTGCTGCGGCTGGCGCGCACCCAGTTCGATTATCTCTCCAGCGGCTTCGCGCGGAAGGGCGACGTGATCTCGCAGGCGATGAGCGAGATCGGCGGCTTCGCCATCGACCAGGCGCTGACGGCAAAGAAGCCCGCCGACAAGGCGTGACGCGCCCGCGCGAAAATTGACAGCGCGCATTCCGGTTGATCTACTTCCCAAAAATCATAAGGGAGGATCCGATGCCGACGGCATTCCGCGTCGTTGCCACGCTCGTTGCGCTCTGCGTTTCAACCGCGCTTGCCGGTGCTCAATCGCTTCCCAAGGATGCCCCGGCGCGGACCGAGATCTTCCCGATCTCGTCGCTCACCCTTTCCGACCAGCAATTCCTCAGCGGCGATGCCGGGGCCGGCAAGCCCGTCACGGTGGCCGGCGAATTCCGCGTCGCGCAAGGGTCGGGCAAGATGCCGGTCGTGGTGCTGATGCACGGCTCGAGCGGCGTCGGTGCCACCACGGAAGCCTGGGTGCACGAATTCAACGCCATGGGCATCTCGACCTTCGTGATCGACGGCTTTACCGGCCGCGGGCTGACGGTGACCGGGCCGAACCAGGCCCTGCTCGGCCGGCTCAATTTGATCATCGACATCTACCGGTCGCTGGAGATTCTGGCGAAGCATCCCCGCGTCGATCCTGACCGCATCGTGCTGATGGGATTTTCGCGCGGCGGCCAGGCGACGCTCTATGCCAGTCTCGATCGCTTCAACAAGCTCTGGAACAAGTCCGGCGTGCAGTTCGCCGCCTACATTCCGTTCTATCCGGATTGCTCGACGACGTATCAGACCGACACCGAGGTCGAGGCGCGCCCGATCCGCATCTTCCACGGCACGCCCGACGACTACAATCCCGTGAAGAGCTGCAAGGCCTTCGTCGAACGGCTCAAGGCGGCGGGCCGCGACGTGGTGCTGACCGAATACCCCGACAGCGCCCATGGTTTTGACAGCGGCCTGCTCGGCGTCAACACGGTCACGGTGTCCGCCAACGCGCAGACCGTGCGCAACTGCCATATCAAGGAAGGTGACGGCGGCCTGCTGATGAACGGCGATACCAACACGCCCTTCACCTACAAGGACCCTTGCATCGAGCTCAACCCGCATGTCGGCGGCAATCCCACAACGGCTGCGGAGTCGCGCAAGGCCGTGGTGGAATTTTTGCAGGCGCTGTTCAAGCTGGGGTGAGGAGCAGCCCGATTTGCACCGATGTCGTAGGGTGGGCAAAGCGACTTGTCCGCCGTAGCTCGAAGAGCGAAGGCGGAAGCGTGCCCACCGAAACGCGGAGAGAGATCGTGGGCACGGCGCTGCGCGCCTTTGCCCACCCTACGGGATCTCGCATGGAGCCCTACGGCTCACCCGGCTTGAACGGCTCCTGCTTGTCAGGCGGCACCGTTTCCTCGGCCATCGCGAGCAGCATCGCCACCATCACGTAATTGCCGGTGAGCGAGGTGAGATCGACGATCTGCTGGTCGTTGAGGATCTTCTTGGCGCGCGCATAGGTCTCGTCGGTGACCTTCCTGGTCGTGGTGAGCTCTGTGACGAAATCGTAGACCATGGCCTCGTCCTCGGCCATGTTGGACGGCCGCTTGTTGGCCTTGAGTTCGGCGATGATGTCCGCCGACAGGCCCGCCTTCGCCGCCAGCGGCGCATGCGCGAACCATTCCACCTGCGAGCGCCATTGCCGGCCGATGATGATGATCGCGAACTCGTTGAGCTTGGTCGGGACCGAGGTTTCCCAACGCAGATAATGCCAGAGGTCGAACAGACGCTGGCCGAGCACCGGGCTGCGGATCAGGGGATTATAGGGTCCGCCGATGCCGACGCTCGACACCTTCATGATCTGCTCGCCGAGCGGCTTCTGCGTGGCGTCGAGCTGGTCCATGGTGAGCTGCGGAAAGCGCGGCTCCTTGCTGGTGGCCGGTGCGGCAAACATCGTCGCGGCGAACCAGCCGCCGGCCGCAGCCAGCGTGAGCGACGACAGCCAGAGCGGCGTTGATGTCATGAGTGTCCTCCCGACCTTTTCTTGTGCTTGGTCGGAGGATGCTAGTCGAGCCGTACGTTGCGCGCCAGCTTGATGCGCTACCGCGCCCGGCCCGACAGCCGCAGCACGAAGACGAGGACCTCGGCCACGGCCTTGTAGAGATCAGGCGGAATCTCCTCGCCTAGCTCGACCTTGGAGAGCGCGCCGGCCAGAATCTCGTTCTCCTCGATCGGGATGTCGTTGGCCTTGGCGATCTCGACGATCTTTTCGCCGATCGTACCCTTGCCCTTGGCGACGACGACGGGCGCATTGGTGCCCTTCTCGTAATGCAGCGCAATGGCAAGCTTTGATGGATCGCTCATGTGGCGCGATCCAGGAAATGACCGGCGCGGGCCGGCGGTGCCTGCGGCGGCGTACCGTCGCGTACGATGATGTCACCGGGCTTGAGCTCGGCCCTGGTCAGCGCCTGATTGAGCTCACCGATCCCGGCGCGGAGCTGCTGCGCGGTCGCCGGCCGCTCGGCCCACATCCGCACAAAGGTCTTGTCGCCGTTGAGCGTGATCAGCGCGTGCACGGGCCCGCTCGGCTCGACATTGAGCGTGAAGCGCGCGCGCCAGGCGCGCTTCGCGGGATCGGCTTGCTCGTTGCCGCCGTCGCGCGAGATCTCGAACTGCGCCATCGCGGTGCCCTGCTGGGTCGCGAACGGAATCTCGAAATTCCACTGCGGCACGCTCGGATCGATCCGATGGCCGCTGGCATCGGATCGATCGGGCAGCGAGGCGACCTGCAATAGCGTCTGCCGCGCAATCGCGGCATCGGTATCGTCGAGCAGGCGATGCACGGTCGCGGCGAGCGGCGTGTCCGGCGTCAGCGATGGCGAGGCGATTGCTTGCGGCGACGGCAGTGCGCCGCGAAACGGCGGAGGCGTGGTCGTACGCGCGGCCGCTTCGAAGGCGTGGCCGTCGGGCACGGCCTTGGTGGCGCCCTGAACATTCCCGATCAGGCGCGGCAGGTTTTGCGTGACCTCTTGCAGCAGGGTCGCGGCCAGACTTGGGGAGATCGTCCGCGGCAGCGCCGCCTGCGGCGTTTCGCCGGCTATGTCCGCGAGCACGGCGGCCACGACATTGGCGTTGCGCTGCATTTGCGGCGGTGGGGCCATCTCTGCGTCAGGCACCGCCGCCGGCACTGCGTTGCCGGCAGCTTGAGCCGGCGAGCTTGCGGCCTGCGGCGTGGTGACGGCGCTCGTTGCGGCCGCAACGGCCGGCGTCGGTGGCGCGGCAGTTTCAAGCGTGCCTGATGTTGCTGCCAGGGTCTGACGCAGCACCAGTAGCGCGGCCTTCAAATCCGGCACCGCGCCTGACGGTGGCGTCGTGCCTGAGGCAAGCGAGGCCTCGAGAAACAGGCCGGACTTCTGGAAGGCGGATTCGATATCGCCGCCATCAAGAGCGGTATTGAGCGGTGTCTGTTGCGCCAGCACGTCCAGCACGGCCTGCTTCAAGCCGGCCGGCAATTCGCTGCCGGTCACGACGGACGCCAGATTGGCGAACAGCGGCGCCTGGCTGCCTTGCTTGGTCACCGCCTCGGCTGAAGCCACGGTGACGGCGATCTGCTCCGTCGGCGTCAGCGGATTACGCGCCGTGGCCGCGGATGGCGCAAGCGACGGGCTGTCGACCAGCGACGCGGCGGTCGGCGTCAGCGTGACCTGATCCGCGCTCGCCCCGCCTGCCCCGTTGACGACGGCCAGCCGGATGGTGCCGTCGTTCTGCGATACCGCGAGTTGGAGATTTTGCCCTGGCGTCAACGACACCTCGGACATGACGTCCATCGAGAGGTTGGCGATTGCGATCCGCACCAGATTGTCGGCGAGCACGCTCACGACCCTGGCGTCGACCACGCTGCCGGCCTGGAGCACGAGATCGGGCGTCGCCGCATCAGCCACGGGGCTGGCGGCACTGACGGGTATGATCGAGCTTATCGGCGTCGGCATCTTAGGGCAGCCCGGGGAGCGCTACTCCCACCCTAGGGTCCCGTCGTAAACCTCTCGTTAAGGACCTTCGGCCCCGGGCGGATTAACCGCCGCCAGGACCGCCACGGCAGCGTCGAAATCCCGCAACCGGGTCACCCGGCGGGCAGCCGCCTCCTCGTCCACGCCCCATTGGTCGATGTTCCAGTCCTCGTCGACATGGGCGGCGGCCCAGACCTGGCCGGCGTCACGGACGCCATGGGCCAGCGCCAGCGCCAGCAACGCCGAGCCGGTCAGGGTCGTGACGATATGGAGGGCGGCGACCGACCAGGGATCCCCCGGCAGCGCAGCGCGGGCGGCCCGGAGCGCCTCGTCCGGCTGCTTCACATGCATGATGCCCTCGGACAGGATGAAATGCGCCCCCAGCGCCTCCGCGGCCCAGAACAGCACCGGATCCCAATGCGCGGCCTCGCGGGCGACCAGCCCTTCGGGATGGCCGGCGCGATAGAACAGCAGGTCGGTCTCGAAGTATTTTGCGAGGTCATCCGTGACGAGTTCGACGCGGTCGACCACCCCCTCGACCACGCTGTTGGCGATCCGCGTCAGCGGCATGGTCACGGGATCGATCGCCTCGCCCTGCGCCGCCCATTCCGCGGCCACGGCATCGGCGAGCGCCCGCACCGGGATAACCACCTGACGGGCGGAGGGCGTGCGGATCGGCTTGCCATCGAGCGTGATGGCAAAGCCGCCCTCGGCCTCGGTCACGCCGGCCTCCTTGTAGAAGCGCTTGCGCAGCGGCGTCCGTGCGGACGCACGCGCCGATTCCCGCGGATCCGGTGGGGGTTGGCCTGCTGCTTCTTCGAACAATTCGCGCATGTGAGTTTTCGGTCTCCGCCGCGAGTGCAGCCTTTTAGAGTAAGATCGGCTTTTAAGGTAAGATCGGCGGCCGATAAAGCGAGCGGGCATGAGGGAACTTGCGGGCATTGCGGCCCTGTTCGCCGGGCTTTGGCTGGCCGCGGCCGAGGCCGGCTTTCGCACCCCGGAATCGCTGGTCCGCAACATCTACGGCTATTATGGCGAGGGCGCGCCGGAGCTATCCAAGGGCCTGCCGCGGGATGAGGCAACCTCCCGGCAGTTCTTCGACCCCTCCTTGCGCAAGGCGTGGTCCGCCCCGCGCACCGAGCCCTACGATTTCCTGGTGCAGAGCCAAAGCTGGAAGCTCGGCCCGGTCGCAATCGCAATCATCCGCAGGCAATACGACAAGACCTATGTTGCGGCGAACTTCGACAATCTCGGCCGGCCGGTGACGTTGAACTTCATCCTGGTCAACGGGCCCGAGGGCTGGCTGATCACGGATGTCGAGAGCCCGCACGACAGTTTGCGGATGTTTCTGGAGCAGTTTCGGAATTGAGCGTGTTGTGGCGGTGAGCTCGTCGCCCAATACTCCGCCGTCGTCCTGGCGAAAGCCAGGACCCATACCGCGTGATGTATCAAGAGGACGAAATCGAAGTACCGGACGACAAGCCTTCGTCGAACTGCTCCCTGGGGTAATGGGTCCTGGCTTTCGCCAGGACGACGATAGGGAAGCAGCTCGGCCTACTCCTCCGGCGCGTTCTCGATCGGGTCGAACCGGCTCGCGTCCAGCCCGAGCAGATTCCACGACTGCTGCATGTGCGGCGGCAACGGCGCGGTGGCGTCGATCACGCCACCGCGCGGATGCGGGATGACGATGCGGCGCGCCAGCAGATGCAGGCGGTTTTGCAGGCCGCCCGGCAACTGCCAGTTCTCGATGTTGAAATATTTGGGATCGCCGACGATGGGATGGCCGATATGCTCCATATGGGCGCGCAGCTGATGGGTGCGCCCCGTCACCGGCTTCAGCGACACCCAGGTCAGCTTGTTGCCGGCGGTCTCGACCACCGCGTAATACGTCACCGCGTGGCTGGCGCCCTCGTCGCCGTGCTGCGCGATGCGCATGATGGTGTCGTCCTCGCTCTCCTCCTTGGCGAGGAAGGTCGAGATGCGGCCCTGCTTCGGCTTCGGCAGGCCCGGCACCAGCGCCCAATAGGTTTTCCGTGCCGAGCGGGAGCGGAAGGCGCCGGTCAGATGCGAGGCGGCGAAGCGCGTCTTGGCGATCAGGAGACAGCCCGACGTCTCCCGGTCGATACGATGCACGAGGCGCGGCTTCTGGCCCTTGGAATCGCGCATCACCTCCAGCATCTGGTCGACGTGGCGCGTCATGCCCGAGCCGCCCTGCACGGCGAGGCCAGCCGGCTTGTTCAGCACGAGGACGTCGTCATCCTCGTAGATCGTCATCTCCTTCAGCGTGGCGAGCGTCTTTTGCGCGCCTTCCGACAGCTCGCCGACAGCCTTCGGCGTGTCGAGCTTCAGCGGCGGGATGCGGACGCTCTGCCCCTCCTCCAGCCGGTCCTTGCTGTCGACGCGTTTGCCGTCGACGCGCAGCTCGCCTTTGCGGACGACGCGCTGGATGTGGGAGAACGACAGGCCGGGAAAGCGTGCTTCGAGGAAACGATCGACGCGCATGTTGTTCTCGTCGGCCGTGACCTTGACGGTCTGCACCTTGGTCGGCAGGAGCGCCTCGACCGGTTTTGCCGGCGCGGCCTTCTCCAGCTCCGCTCTGGGCGGACGCCGTTCAGCGCGCTCGGCCGCAAAGCGCGGCGGCTTGCCACCGGGCTTGCCGCCCGGACGCGGCCCGGCCTTCTTCGCGGTCCGTGCCTTGAACGGGCGCGATTCCTTGCGCTCATCGCGCGAACGGGGCTCTTGATTGGTTCTTTTGATGCGGCGGCTCATGCTTGCCTGCCTACCCTAAAAGCCGGCTCCCGTCACGGCGAAATGGCCGATTCTAGCGCGAGCCGCCCCGCTCCTTGCGCAGCTTGGCCCAGTACTCCAGCCGCTTGCGGATCTCCCGCTCGAAACCGCGCTCCGGCGGGTCGTAGAAGGTCTGGCGGCCCAGCGCTTCCGGGAAATAGTCCTGGCCGGAGAAGGCGTCGGGCGCGTCGTGGTCGTATTCGTAGGCTGCGCCGTAGCCCTCCGACTTCATCAGCTTGGTCGGCGAGTTCAGGATATGCTTCGGCGGCAGCAGCGAGCCGGCCTGTTTGGCGACCTGCATCGCCGTGCCGAACGCCGTGTAGACCGCATTCGATTTCGGCGCGGTGGCGAGATAGACGACCGCTTGCGCGATCGCGAGCTCGCCTTCGGGATGGCCGAGGAAGTCGAAGGCATCTTTCGCCGCATTGGCGATCACGAGCGCCTGCGGATCGGCGAGCCCGATGTCCTCGACCGCCATGCGCACGACGCGGCGCGCGAGGAACAGCGGATCCTCACCGGCATCGAGCATGCGGGCAAGGTAGTACAGCGCCGCATCGGGATCGGAGCCGCGCACCGATTTATGCAGCGCCGAGATCAGATTGTAATGACCGTCGGCCGATTTGTCGTAGATCGGTGCGCGGCGTTGCAGGATGTCCTGCAACTGTGCGGCGTTGAAAATCTCATCCGCCCGCGCCGAACGCCACACCTCTTCGGCGAGCGTCAACGACGCACGGCCATCACCATCGGCCATGCGCACCAGCACGGCGCGCGCCTCCTCGTCGAGCGGGAGTTTGCGACCCTCGACCTCCTCGGCATGCGCGAACAGTTTTTCGATCGCGGCGGCATCGAGCGAACGAAACACCAGCACGCGCGCGCGGGACAAAAGCGCCGCGTTGAGCTCGAAGGACGGGTTCTCGGTGGTGGCGCCGACCATGACGACGGTGCCGTCCTCCATCACCGGCAGAAACGAATCCTGCTGGGCGCGGTTGAAGCGATGCACCTCGTCGACGAACAGCAGCGTGCCCTTGCCCATCTCGCGGCGGGCACGCGCGGCGTCGAATGCTTTCTTCAGGTCAGCGACGCCGGAGAACACCGCGGAGATCTGCTCGAAATGCAGGTCCGTCGCATCCGCGAGCAGCCGTGCCACCGTGGTCTTGCCGGTGCCGGGCGGCCCCCAGAACACCAGCGAACCAAGCGTGCGCGTCTCCAGCATGCGCGTCAGCGCGCCGTCAGGGCCGAGGATGTGATCCTGGCCGACGACCTCCGACAGCGCACGCGGCCGCAAGCGATCCGGCAGCGGATGCGGGGCCTCGTGATCGAGCCCCGCCGCGGCAAAGAGAGTTGGCGTCTCCTGTGGTCGCTTCGGACTCATCCGCCCAGCGTGACGTTGATCTGCTGACCGCCGCGCACCAGCGTGATGCGCCAGAGCCGCTGGCTTACGCCTGCCGCCTTCTCGAGGTCGCCGGTCTTGCCGATCTTCTGGTTGTTGACGGCCAGGATGATGTCGCCCTTCTGGAAGCCGACCTGAGCGGCCGGCGAGTCATCACCGAGCTCGGTGATGACGACACCTTCGGTATCGGCATCGAGATGCAGCTCGTCGGCCACCGCGGGCGTGATGCTCGCGACCTTCGCGCCCTGGAACGGCGAGCGCGCGGTGACGACGAGCTCGTTGCGGCCGGTATCGGGCGCGGTCTCGAGCGCGATCGTCAGCTTGAGCGGCTTGCCGCTGCGCTGCACGTCGATCTGCGCACTGCCGCCGAGCGGACGGGTGGCGAAGCGGTAGTCGAACGCATTGGGATCGTCCACGGCCTGGCCGTCGATCCCGGTGATGAGGTCGGAGGATTTCAAGCCCGCCTTCGCGGCCGGCCCGTTGGCGACGACGCTCGCGACCAGCGCGCCAGACGGCGAGCGCAGGCCGAGGCTCTCGGCAATCTCGGGGGTCACTGCCTGCAGCTTTGCCCCCAACCACGGCCGCTTCACCGCCTTGCCGCCGCTCTTGGCGGAGGCGACGACGACGCGCACCATGTTGGCCGGGATCGCAAAGCCGATGCCCTGCGAGCCGCCGGAGCGCGAATAGATCGCCGTGTTGATGCCGGCGAGCCGGCCGTTCATGTCGACCAGCGCGCCGCCGGAATTGCCGGGATTGATCGCGGCGTCGGTCTGGATGAAGAACTGGTAGTCGGTGATGCCGACCTGCGTGCGCGCCAGCGCCGAGATGATGCCGTGGGTCACGGTCTGGCCGACGCCGAAGGGGTTGCCGATCGCCATGACGACGTCACCCACCATCAGCTCATCCGAATTGGTGAATTCGAGTGCCGGAAATTTCTCCTTGGTATCTTTCAGACGCAGCACCGCGAGATCGCTGCGGGAGTCCTTCAGCACGATTTCGGCCTCGAACTCGCGCTTGTCCGACAGCGACACCTTCACCTGGTCGGCGCCCTC
This sequence comes from Bradyrhizobium sp. CCGUVB4N, assembly GCF_024199945.1. GTDB lineage: Bacteria > Pseudomonadota > Alphaproteobacteria > Rhizobiales > Xanthobacteraceae > Bradyrhizobium. The sequence continues at coordinate 5,743,057 of NZ_JANADP010000001.1, forward strand.
GATGACATGGACGTTGGTGACGACGAGCCCGGAGGCATCGACGATGACGCCCGAACCGAGCGACCGCTGCACCTGCTCCTGCTGCTGGCCGCCGCCGAAGAAGCGGCGGAAGATCGGGTCGTCCAGCAGCGGATTGCGGTTCTGCACCACCTTGGCGGCATAGACATTGACGACGGCCGGCTGCACCCGCTGCACGATCGGTGCATAGGACAGCCGGAGCTCGGCCGGCGACGACGGGACGCGACGGTCCTGCGCCGCAGCAGGATTGAAGTGGGCCGAAAAGGCTATGCACAATGCCGTGACGATGGCGGTCCAGTTCGCTCGAAACATTCCTACCTCTTGGAAAAGACGCCGGAATATAGGCGTGTTCGCCCCCCAATAGAAGGGCGCCGGGCGGCAATATTCAGCCCCTTACCAGTGTGGCCGGGACGCAAGCTCCGCGTGCAAAATGACAATTTGGGAGGCGCCGCACATTGGCATGATGCACGTCATCTTGCATGCTGCCCAATGGCGGATTCGGCTGCGGCGAATTTGCATCAGGCGGAACCATTGCAGCCGTGGCGCGCCGTCGCGGGACAGTCATCGATCCTTCTTAGGCTCTCCCGTTACGACTTGGGGAAGTTGGTCTAACCGATGGAGTGGTGACGTGAGCAGGACAAGAATGACAGCCGCCGCGATTGGTCTCGCCGGCGCACTGGCGGCCTCGCAGGCCCAGGCACAATCAGCAAGCAACAGCGATCAGGAGATCGCGCTTCTGAAGCAGCAGCTGAAGATGCTGGAGCAGAAGCTCGACAAGCTCCAGAACCAGACCGCCGCGAATACGGCGGCCGCAGCAAAGACGAGGGCAGAGGCGAAGGCTGAAGCAAAGGCCGAGGCGCGCTCGGAGGCGAAGGCGGTCGTCGCCAACGCAAATGCAGCCATTCCGGTCAAGGGGCCAGTCGCTCCGTCCGGCGTCGTGGTGACGATGCCGAACAACCGCCCGACCATCTGCACCGCAGACGAGCAGAACTGTGTGGCCATCACGAGCCGTGTGCACTGGGATGTCGGCGGTTACAACTACCGTCCCAACACGGCAGCGACGACGCCGCAACAGCTCGATAACGGCGAGAACCTCCGCCGTGCGCGCATCGGCGTCGTCGGCAAGTTCTTCGGCGACTGGAACTATGCCCTGATCTACGACTTCGGCGGCTCGGCCGACGGCTTCGGCGGCGCGGCGGCCGGCTCACTGCCAGGCGGAGGGACATCGGGCGTCGAAAATGCCTATCTGAGCTACACCGGTCTCAAGCCGTTCGGCGGCAAGATGGCGATCGAAGCCGGTATCATGGATATCGCCTGGACGATGGACGAATCCACCAGCTCGAACGACATCATGTTCATGGAACGTGCGTCGGCCGGCATCATCGCGCAAAACATCGCAGCCGGTGACTTCCGTTCCGCCGTCGGCACCCGCTGGTGGAATGACCAGCTCTGGATGGGCGCCTATGTCACCGGACCGACCACGGGCCAGATCCACTCTGCGTCGAGCGTCACTCCGCCCGGCTCCAGTGAGCAATATGGCGCGGTCGCGCGCATCGCCGGCAACCCGATCAATGGCAACGGCTACTCGGTGCATATCGGCGCGGACGCGGAATGGCTGATCCAGCCGCCGCGCAATCTGGTGACGCAAGCGCAGACGCTCACGCTCAGTGACCGGCCGGAGCTTAGGATCGATCCGACCACGCTGATCTCGACCGGCGCGATCGCCAACGTCTCCGGGGCTCAGGTCTACGGCGTCGAGGCGGCTGCGACCTATGGCTCGTTCATCGCACAGGGCGAATATTACTGGTTCAACGTCGACCGCACCGCCAATACGGGCCTGCCGCCGTTCGGCGCGTCGAGCCTGAAATTCGACGGCGGCTACGCGCAGGTCGGCTACGTCCTGACCGGCGAGAGCCGTGCCTACAATGCCGCGAACGCCGCCTATGGCGGGATCAAACCGGCCAATCCCTTCTCACTGGCCGGCGGCGGCTGGGGTGCCTGGGAAATCGCCGGACGCGTGAGCACGATGAACCTGAACGATCAGCTCGCGACCGCAGCCGGCATCGCGGGTGGACGCCAGACCATCTACACCGCCGCGCTGAACTGGTACGTCAACAACAACGTCCGCTTCATGCTCGACTATCTGCATGGCGACATCTCCAAGCAGGCGAGCGCCGTCTCCGCGGTAAACACGGGCTCGACGTTCAACGCGATCGCAATGCGTACGCAGGTCGCATTCTGACGTGACGTTCTGACGAAAAGCGCCGGGAGCGGCACAGGCCGCTCCCGGCGTAATAGTATCCAATCGGATACTATGTTCCCGAACTTGCAGTACTTGCCAAACAGGAGCCGGGGCGACAGTTAGAGCGGCAGGCGAATACGCCATCTGATGGAGACAAGCCATGAAGGCCGTCGGCTACAAAAAATCGCTTCCGATCGAGGATCAGGACGCGCTGATCGATTTCGAGACCACCAAACCCGAGCCCAAGGGGCGCGATATCCGCGTCGCGGTGAAGGCGATCTCGGCCAATCCGGTCGATTACAAGGTGCGCAAGCGCGCCGCCCCGCCCGAGGGCGAGACCAAGATCCTGGGTTATGACGCGGCCGGCGTGGTCGATGCGGTCGGGCCCGAGGTCACGCTGTTCAAGCCCGGCGACGAGGTGTCTTACGCGGGCTCGATCCTGCGCCAGGGCACCAATTCCGAATTCCACCTGGTCGACGAGCGCATCGTCGGCAACAAGCCGAAATCGCTCTCGTTCGCCCAAGCCGCCGCCCTTCCCCTCACCTCCATCACCGCCTGGGAGTTGCTGTTCGACCGGCTCGGCGCGGTTCCCGGCAAGAGCGTCGATCCACGCACGCTTCTCATCACCGGCGGCGCCGGCGGCGTCGGCTCGATCCTGATCCAACTCGCGCGCCGCCTCACCGGCCTCACGGTGGTCGCGACCGCGACCCGACCGGACTCACAGAAATGGTGTCTCGATCTCGGCGCGCATGCGGTGATCGACCACGGCAAGCCGATGAAGGAACAGATCGAAAAGCTCAAGCTGCCGCCGGTCGCGCTGGTGGCGAGCCTCACCTTCACCGACCAGCACTACAAGAGCATCGCCGAGTTCATGGCGCCGCAGGGCCGGTTCGGCCTGATCGACGATCCGCCCGAGTTCACTATGGGCACGTTCAAGGGCAAGGCGATCTCGGTGCACTGGGAATCGATGTTCACGCGCTCCTCGTTCCAGACACCCGACATGATTGCACAGCATCACCTGCTCAACGACGTCGCCGATCTCATCGACAAGGGCGTGCTGCGCACCACGCTCGACCAGACCTTCGGCACGATCAACGCAGCCAATCTCAAGCGTGCGCACGCGCTGCTCGAGAGCGGCAAGTCGCGCGGCAAGATCGTGCTGGAGGGGTGGTAGCGACGGTCTCGTAGGTCGAGATCCCGTAGGGTGGGCAAAGCAAAGCGTGCCCACGCACTGCAACATTCGGTCAGAGATGGTGGGCACGGCGCAAGCGCGCCTTTGCCCACCCTACGATTTCTGTTGTTGTCTCACGATCCCGGACAACGCCGACAACAGCCGGTCGATCTGCTCATCCGTACCCACGGTGATCCGCAGATAATCCGAGATGCGCGCTGCGGAAAAATGGCGGACGATCACCGCCCGCTCCCGCAGCGCCGCCGCAAGCGCGGCACCCTGATGCGCGGGATGGCGCGCGAAGACGAAGTTCGCCAGCGACGGTAGCACCTCGAAGCCGGCAGCCTTCAGTCCGCGGGTCAGCCGCTCCCTGCCCTCGATCACGCGACCGCGGCTCTGCTGGAAATAGGCGTCGTCTTCCAGGGAGGCGATCGCGCCCGCCTGGGCAGGCCGGCCGAGCGGATAGGAATTGAAGCTGTCCTTCACACGCGTCAGCCCATCGATCAGATCGGCGTCGCCGATCGCATATCCGACCCGAAGCCCGGCCAGCGCGCGCGATTTGGACATGGTCTGCACGACCAGGAGATTCCGATGCGACGCCACCAGCGGAATTGCGGTCTCGGCGCCGAAGTCGACATAGGCCTCGTCGACGACCACAGGCACATCCGGATGCTGCTCCAGCAATGTCGTGATCTCGGCGCGAGACAGCGCGATCCCCGTCGGCGCGTTCGGATTGGGGACGATGATCGCGCCGGCCGGCCGGCGATAATCGGCGATGCGGATCTGCATGGCCTGGTCGAGCGGCACGGCCTCGTAGGCAATGCCGAACAGGCCGCAATAGACGGGATAGAAACTGTAGGTGATATCGGGAAACAGCAGCGGTGCATCATGCTTCAGCAGCGCGACGAAGGCATGCGCCAGCACCTCGTCCGAGCCATTGCCGACGAACACCTGCTCGGGCCTCACGCCGTGATACGCGGCCAGGGCGGCCCGCAGCGCGGTCGCCTGCGGGTCCGGATAAAGACGCAGCGTGTCGGCTGCCGCGTCGCGGATCGCCTCAAGCGCACGCGGAGACGGACCGAGCGGGTTCTCATTGGTGTTCAGCTTGACCAGATCCGCCATGCGCGGCTGTTCGCCCGGCACATAGGGCTTCAAATCGTGCGTCAAGCTGCTCCAGAAACGGCTCATTTTCCTTCCTCCTCACGCGGACGCGTCGCCCGCTCGACGAAGCCTTTTGCGAGCGCGTGATAGATACCTTCCTCGCAGATCATTCGCGAGACGAAATGCGCGATCAGCGCGGCCGCCATCAACGGCACGACCATGCCGTGATTGTCGGTCATCTCGGTCACGATCACGAAGGCGGTGATCGGCGCCTGCACCACGCCGGCAAAATACGAGACCATGCCGAGCAGCATGATCGCACCGAGCGGCGCGTCGTGGAACAACGCCGCGATGTTGCAGCCGATGCCGGCCCCGACGGCCAGCGAGGGCGCGAAGATGCCGCCCGGTATGCCGCTGATCGCAGCAAAGGTGGTGGCCAGAAGCTTGAGCACGCCAAAATCTCCCGGCAGTGACGAGCCGTGCTCCAACGCCATCTTCACCTGTTCATAGCCGGTGCCGTAGATCGTATCGCCGGACACCAGGCCGCAGATCGCGACAGCCAGGCCGCAGGCGAATGCAAACCACAGCGGGTGGCCCCTGATCGCGCGGCCGAGCGGGTTCTTGAAGCCGCGCGCCATGGCGATGACGACGCGGCTGAACAGGCCGCCCGCGAGGCCACCGGCCACGCCACAGAGCGGAACGGCCAACCAGTCGGCGCCGCGCGCCAGCGACATCGCGCTACTGCCGAAATAGGCGTAATTGCCGGCCAGCGCGAGCGAGGTGAGGCCTGCCGCGATGACGGCCGCAATGATGAGGCTGGACGTGCGGGTCTCGAAGGCGCGGCTCATCTCCTCGATGCCGAAGACGATGCCGGCGAGCGGCGTGTTGAAGGCCGCGGCCACGCCTGCGGCGGCGCCGGCCAGGATCAAGCCGGGCTGACGGCGTGGCGAGACGCGGCCAAGCGCGAACATGATGGAGGCGCCGACCTGAACGGTCGGCCCTTCCCGCCCGACCGAGGCGCCGCAGAGGAGCCCGAACAGAGTGAGGATCATCTTGCCGATCGCGATCCGGATCGAGACCAGGCTTTCGCGCGCCGCCTGATCGGTCAGGTGCCGCGCGGCAATGGCCTGCGGGATGCCGCTGCCCTGGGCATTCGGAAACAGGCGGATGGTCAGGTAGGCCGAGAGCATAAAGCCGAGCGGCGTCACCGCCAGCACGGCATAACGCGATTTGGCCAGGAGCAGCGTAAAGGCGTGTTGAGCGAGATCGGCAAGCTGCGCCAGCGCGACCGCCGCGGCGCCGATCCCGATCCCGCCAAGCAGAAAGATCGCCCGCCGCTGCCATCGCGCGGATGTCAGCCTGAACAGGCGTTTGTGGCGGGTCGAGAGGGGCCAGAGCATGGAGCCCCCGTTTTAGCCTGTCCGGTCCCGAATTGAAGCGGCAAGTGGGCAGACCAGCTAGGTCGGAACCACGCCCTCGACGAACAGCAGCCGCCGTTCCAGCACACCGGCGCGGATCTTCAACGCCTCGGCATATTCCGGCGAAGTGTACCATTCCTTCAGCCGCGCCATCGACGGAAATTCGACGATGACGATAGCCTTCGGCGGAAGGTTGCCCTCCGCCAGTTCCGCCCTGCCGCCGCGGACGAGGTAATGCCCGCCATACTGCGCAATCGTCTTTGCAGCGAGCGCGCGATAGGCTTCGAAGCCATCGGGATCGCGCATCTCGACCTCGGAGATCACATAAGCCGTCATGCGCGCAGGCTCTTCTTTTTGAGCATGATCCTGGCGGACAACCGCTTCACACTTTGCGCTAACGCGGCCCTTCGGGTCCGGATCATGCTCTTACGCAATCGTATTGACGATGCCGCCCTCTGCCCGCAATGCCGCGCCATTGGTTGCGGACGCCTCCTTCGAGGCGACGTAGACCACCATGTTGGCGATCTCGTCGACGCTGGCAAAGCGCTGGATCAGCGAGCTCGGACGATGCTGCTTGACGAAATTGGCGGCCGCCTCGTCGACCGATTGGCCGTTCTGCTTGGCGAGATCCTTCACAAAAGTCTCGACGCCCTCGGACATGGTCGGGCCAGGCAGCACCGAGTTCACGGTCACGCCGCTCCCCCGGGTCAGCTGCGCCAGCCCGCGCGCGACCGAGAGCTGGGCCGTCTTGCTCATGCCGTAGTGGATCATCTCGACGGGAATGTTGAGCCCGGACTCCGACGAGATGAAGACGATGCGGCCCCAGTTGCGCTTGAGCATGCCCTTCATGTACGCGCGCGACAGCCGCACGCCGCTCATGACGTTGACCTCGAAGAAGCGGCTCCAGTCCTCGTCCGGAATCTCGAAAAAGTCCTTCGGCTCGAAGATGCCGGCATTGTTGATGAGGATGTCAACCTCGGGCAGATCAGCCACGAGGGCCTTGCAGCCGGCAGCGGTCGAGACGTCTGCGGCGATGCCGCGCACCTTGGCCCCCGTTCCTTCCAGCTTGCGCACGGCCGCATCGACCTTGTCCTGGCCGCGCCCGTTGATCACCACGCTCGCGCCCGAGCCGGCGAGGCCCCTGGCGATGGCGTGGCCGATGCCGGCGGTCGAGCCGGTCACGAGGGCGGTCTTTCCGGAAAGGTCGATCTTCATGAATCGTCTCCATTGATGTCAGAGCGGATATCGTGCGCTGCACAGGCGCGTGCAATCGCCGCTCACCGACGCGTGAGGATCAACCGCGTGAGTTTGGGGATGGTGGGCACGGCGCGCGAACAGCGCGCCTTGGCCTACCCTACGATTTCGGCGGCAACGTCCGGACGAACGCGACGATGGCATCGAGATCCTGCGGCGACATGGTGGCGTATCCAGCATAAGCCATCGGCGGCTTCAGCTTGTGACCGTCGCGCGCGATGCCTTGCGTAATCGCACGTTTGATTTCGTCGTCGCTCCACTGCCCGAGACCAGCCACGGGATCCGCGGTGATGTTGGGAGAGACGGACTCGCCCCACGGTCCCCGAAAAGTCCGGCCGCCCTTGCCGCTGGCGCCCGCGAAATCGTGCACTGCGGATGGCCCTTCCGGCGTATGGCATTCCAGGCAATGGGCGATCGTCAGAAGATAGCGGCCACGGGCGAGCTTATCGGACAGTTCCGCCTCGGTTGCCTGCTTGCCGGCATAGGTCGGCATCTCCGGCTTCAGCGCGACCTTGTATTCCGGCGCCGGCGTCTCGTGGCGCACGGACGGCACGGAACGCAAGTAAGCCGTGAGCGCATCGAGATCGCGCCCCGTGAGCACCGTGTAGAAGACGGTCGGCATGATCGGCGCCACGGCCGATCCGTTCGGCCTGATGCCGCTGACAAGGAAATGCTTCAGCTCGGCATCGCTCCAATTGCCGATGCCGGTTTCCTTGTCGGGCGTGATGTTGGAAGCGGTGACCTTGAAGGCGGGTTCGTCAAAGGTCTGCCCGCCCGAGAGCATGCGCGTCATATCGAGGCCCTGCGGCCCGCGCGGGGTATGGCAGTTGTTGCAGACCATCACGCTGTTGACGAGATAGGCGCCGCGCTCCACCAGCGTCTCGGCGGCGGCCGGCGACAACAGCAGCGCCAGCACGATCCCAAACACAATCCTCATCAGAGCCCCCGGCCAGAATCGCGTTTCACCACAACGATGCGCGGCATGAGATATCGCCGCCGCATACAAAAAAGCGGCGCCCAGGGGCGCCGCTTTCGAAGATCGCTGTACCGGCCGGCTTACGCCGCCTCGGCTTCCTTTGCCTGCACCGGACCGGAGTCCTGGCCCTTGGCATCGACGTCGCGATCGACGAACTCGATCACGGCCATCGCCGCGTTGTCGCCGTAGCGGAAGCCCGCCTTGATGATGCGGGTGTAGCCGCCCTGGCGATCCTTGTAGCGGGGCGCCAGCACGTCAAACAGCTTCTTGACCTGGTCCTTGTCGCGCATCTCGGAGATGGCCTGGCGGCGCAGGGACAGTCCACCCTTCTTGCCGAGGGTCACGAGCTTCTCGACGATCGGACGAAGCTCCTTGGCCTTGGGCAGCGTGGTGACGATCTGCTCGTGCTTGATCAGCGCGGCGCACATGTTGGCGAACATCGCGCGGCGATGCTCGGCCGTGCGGTTGAGCTTCCGATGAACCTTGCCGTGACGCATATGTCTATTCCTTACGTATGAACTGCCGCGACGGTTCGTCGGATCAGTTGCTCAGGTGGGCTGCCTGCGTTCGCCCATAAAAATGACGGCCGGAAACTCCGGCCGTCACGGTGAAGTACGGATCAGTAGTGATCCTCGAAGCGCTTGGCGAGCTCGTCGATGTTCTCCGGCGGCCAGCCCAGCACTTCCATGCCGAGGTGCAGACCCATCTGGGCCAGCACTTCCTTGATTTCGTTCAGCGACTTGCGGCCGAAGTTCGGGGTACGGAGCATTTCCGCTTCCGACTTCTGCACGAGGTCGCCGATGTAGACGATGTTGTCGTTCTTCAAGCAGTTGGCCGAACGCACCGACAGCTCGAGCTCGTCCACCTTCTTGAGGAAGGCCGGGTTGAAGGCGAGGTCCGGGATGATCTCCTGGGCAACTTCCTTGCGCGGCTCTTCGAAGTTGACGAACACGTTGAGCTGATCCTGCAGGATGCGGGCGGCGTAAGCCACCGAGTCATCCGGCGAGATCGCGCCGTTGGTCTCGATCGTCATGGTCAGCTTGTCGTAGTCGAGGATCTGGCCCTCGCGGGTGTTCTCGACCTTGTAGGAGACCTTGCGGACCGGCGAGTACAGGCTGTCGACCGGGATCAGGCCGATCGGCGCGTCCTCGGGACGGTTGCGCTCGGCGGGCACGTAGCCCTTGCCGGTGGAGACCGTGAACTCCATGCGGATCTCGGCGCCCTCGTCGAGGGTGCAGATCTGGAGGTCCGGGTTGAGCACGGTGACGTCGCCAACCGTCTGGATGTCGCCGGCGGTGACAGTGCCCGGGCCCTGCTTCTTCACGACCATGCGCTTGGGGCCTTCGCCCTGCATCTTGATCGCGATGTCCTTGATGTTCAGCACGATGTCGGTGACGTCCTCACGGACGCCAGCGATCGAGGAGAACTCGTGCAGCACGCCGTCGATGTGCACCGACTGCACCGCCGCGCCCTGAAGCGAGGAGAGCAGGATGCGACGCAGCGCGTTGCCGAGCGTCTGGCCGAAACCGCGCTCGAGCGGCTCGGCGACGATGGTCGCGAAACGCGAGGGGTCGCTGCCGGGCTGCACCTGGAGCTTGTTCGGCCGAATCAGTTCTTGCCAATTTTTCTGGATCGTCACTGTTTCACCCATACAGGCCAGTCGATTTGAAAGTTCAAATACTGGCGTTGGAGAAAGGCCGCAGATCAAACCCGCGGCTTCTTAAAAAAAGCATCGCGGGCGACGATGCGCCCGCAACTTCGTATCAGACGCGCCGACGCTTGCGCGGACGGCAGCCGTTGTGCGGGATCGTGGTCACGTCGCGGATCGAGGTGACGGTGAAGCCCGCGGCCTGCAGCGCGCGGAGCGCCGACTCACGGCCCGAACCGGGACCGGCGACTTCGACTTCGAGCGTGCGCATGCCGTGTTCCTGCGCCTTCTTGGACACGTCTTCGGCGGCGACCTGCGCGGCATACGGGGTCGACTTGCGCGAGCCCTTGAAGCCCATCGTGCCGGCGGAGGACCAGGCAATCGTGTTGCCCTGCGCGTCGGTGATGGTGATGGTCGTGTTGTTGAACGACGAGTTCACGTGCGCGACGCCGGAGGCGATGTTCTTGCGCTCACGACGACGAACGCGGGTGGCTTCCTTGCCCATAGACTACCTTTCCTGGAGATCTCAAACGCCGCCGTAATGCCAGCGGCTACACCTGATGGAACGAAAGGCGCGTGGCGAACGGGTTTCCCCTGTCGCCACACGCCGCGATTGGATTCGAAAACTTACTTCTTCTTGCCGGCGATGGCCTTGGCCGGGCCCTTGCGCGTGCGCGCATTGGTGTGGGTCCGCTGACCGCGCACCGGCAGACCGCGACGATGACGCAGGCCGCGATAGCAGCCGAGGTCCATCAGACGCTTGATGTTGATACCGACCTCACGACGCAGATCGCCCTCGACGAGATAGTCGCGGTCGATCACTTCGCGGATCTGGAGCACTTCAGCATCGCTGAGCTGATTGACGCGACGATCCTCGGGGATCTTCACCTTTTCGAGGATCTCACCAGCGATCTTCTGGCCGATGCCATGGATGTACTGGAGCGCGATCAGCACGCGCTTGTTGGTCGGAATGTTCACGCCGGCAATACGGGCCACGGCCTTCTCTCCTGTTGCCGATCCCTCGTCAGGAATCGGGCTTTAAGTGCTTATGTTTCTCGGGCAGGTGTTCACAAACGCGAACACGACGCCCACCCCTAGTCTTCCTGGGGCCCGGCATCGTTTGAAACTATCCGACTTGGATGCGGGGCTTATTAAGGGATTCAGGGGGCTTTCGTCAACCGCCGCTAGCGCTTGGCTCGCTTTTTCGTGACCTTTTTTGGACCCTTCTTCGAACCTTTTTTGACGACCTTTTTAGCGGTCTTTTTGACCGTTTTCTTGACGGTCTTCTTGGCTGCCTTTTTGGCGCCCCTCACGGCCTTTTTGGCGGATTTGGCCGATTTGGCAGCCTTTTTGGCCGCTTTCGCCGGCTTTTTGGCCGTTTTCTTCGCGGCCTTGGCCTTCGCCTTAGCCTTCTTGGCCCCCGTCTTGGCCGGTGCCGCCTTGGCCGCGCTGCGGGCATGGGTCTTCGGCTCGACCGCGCCGAGCGCCAGGAGCTGCCGGTGGATGGCGCGGGTGACCTCGTCGATGGCCATCATGCCGTCGATGGTCGAGAGCTTCCGACGCTCGGAGTAGTAGTGAATCAGCGGTTCCGTCTGGCTGCGGTAGCTGGCGAGCCGCTTGGTCAGGACCTCCGGCGTATCGTCGACCCGGACCTCCTCCCCGCGCTCCCGCATCTGGGCGACACGGGTCTCGACGCGACTCAGCAGCGCGCTCTCGTTGACGCGGAGCTCGATCACGGCGTCGAGCTTGAGATGCTTGTGCCGGAGCAGATCGTCCAGCGCTTCGGCCTGCGGCACGGTGCGCGGGAAGCCGTCGAGGATGAAACCGTTCTTCGCGTCCGGCTGGTCGATGCGATCGGAGATGATCCCCACCACGACCTCGTCGGGCACGAGCCCGCCACCAGCCATGATCTCCTTGGCTTTCAGCCCGACCGGCGTTCCGGCCGCGACGGCTGCACGCAACATCTCACCGGTCGAGAGCTGGACGATGCCATAGCGCTGCACCAGCAGCTGCGCCTGGGTCCCTTTGCCCGATCCTGGCGGTCCCAGAAGTATAATTCTCATTGGCGTACGCCCCCCGGATTGGTGAGCGATACGTCGCGCACCTGTGTTTGAAAGTTCAGTAACAGTGCAAATCATAATCGGCGCCGCACCGCTACCCATATCATAGGGGAGCAAATGCCCGGACGCCAAGAAGGCCTTTGAAATCAGTGATTGCGCTGCAGTGAGAGCAGCTCTGCCGCCGCAGCCGAATGACCGGCTGATCGTTTCGACGGGCGCCGCGCGTCACTCGCGCGGCGAATCGGCGGCGCGGGCGCGCCGCCGGAAGGGACGCCGCGTCTTAGCGGCGGCGGCCCCGGAGCTTCGACTTGCGGATCAGGCCTTCATACTGATGGGCCAGCAGATAGCCCTGCACCTGAGCCACCGTGTCCATCGTGACGCTGACGACGATCAGCAGCGAGGTGCCGCCGAAGTAGAACGGCACCGAGGCGTAGGAGATCAGGATTTCTGGGATCAAGCAGACGATCGCCAGATAGATCGCGCCGAGCACGGTGATGCGCGACAGCACGTAGTCGATATATTCCGCCGTGCGCTCGCCCGGACGGATGCCCGGAATGAAGCCGCCATGCTTCTTCAGATTGTCCGCGGTCTCGGTCGGGTTGAACACGATCGCGGTGTAGAAGAACGCGAAGAACACGATCAACGCGAGATAGAGGATCAGGAACAGCGGACGGCCGTGGCCGAGCTGGGTCGTGATCCACTGGAACCATTCAGGCCCACTGCCCGCGTTGAAGTTGGCAACCGTGGTCGGCAGCAACAGCAGCGAGGACGCGAAGATCGGCGGAATCACGCCGGAGGTGTTGAGCTTGAGCGGCAGATGCGAGGACTGGCCCTCGAACATCTTGTTGCCGACCTGGCGCTTCGGATACTGGATCAGCAGCCGGCGCTGGGCGCGCTCCATGAACACGATGAAGGCGATCACGGCGACCGCCATCACGATCACGACCAGGATCAGGCCGGTCGACATCGCACCCTGACGGCCGAGCTCAAGCATGTTGGCGAGCGCCGCCGGCAGCTCGGCGACGATGCCGGAGAGAATGATCAGCGAGATACCGTTGCCGATGCCGCGCGAGGTGATCTGCTCGCCCAGCCACATCAGGAACATGGTGCCGCCGGTCAGCGTGATCGCGGTGGAGAGACGGAAGAACATGCCGGGGTCGCTGACGACATTGCCGGCGCCTTCGAGGCCGACCGCGATACCGTAGGACTGGAACGCGGCCAGGATCACCGTGAGATAGCGGGTGTACTGGTTCAGCGTCTTGCGGCCCGCCTCGCCTTCCTTCTTCAGCGCCTCGAGCTGCGGCGAGACGGTGGTCAGAAGCTGGATGATGATCGAGGCCGAGATGTACGGCATGATGTTCAGCGCAAAGATCGCCATGCGGTGGATGCCGCCGCCGGCGAACATGTTGAACATGCCGAGGATGCCGCCCGCCTGCGACTTGAACACCTGCTCCCAGATGTTGGGATCGATGCCGGGCAGCGGGATGTAGGTCCCGAGCCGATAAACGAGCAGCGCACCCAGGGTGAACCAGATGCGCTTCTTCAGTTCGTCGGCCTTGGCAAACGCGCCGAAATTGAGGTTGGCTGCCAGTTGTTCCGCTGCTGAGGCCATATTGGACTTTCTCCCGCCGCCTATTGCGCCGTCATACCCGCGGCCGGGCTATACTAGCGGACGCCGGACATTATCTGGGGCTTCGGCTTCGATAAGTCCATCGTCCCGCATGCGTAAAGGCCCGCGAGCCGCGGGCCGATGACGCAGTTGTTACGCCGCCTCGCCTTCTTCCTTGGCAGGGGCGAGGATCTTCACCGAACCGCCGGCCTTCTCAACCGCTTCGATCGCGGTCTTGGTGGCGCCGTGCACTTCGATGTTGAGCTTGGCCTTGAGCTCGCCGCGGCCGAGCAGCCGCAGGCCGGCCTTGGCGCGGCGCAGCACGCCGGCCTTCACCAGAGCCTCGACGTTCACGACGCTGCCGGTCTCGAGCTTCTTGGCATCGACCGCGTCCTGGAGCCGGTCGAGATTGATCTCGGCGTACTCGACGCGGAAGATGTTGTTGAAGCCGCGCTTGGGCAGACGGCGATGCATCGGCATCTGGCCGCCTTCGAAACCCTTGATGCGCACGCCCGAACGCGCGGTCTGACCCTTGCCGCCGCGGCCGGACTGCTTGCCCTTGCCCGAACCGATGCCACGGCCGACGCGCATGCGCTTCTTGCGCGAGCCGGCGTTGTCGGCGATATCGCTGAGCTTCATCGCCCTGCTCCTTTTACTTCTCGTCGACAATGCGAACGAGATGGTGAACCTTTTCGATCATGCCGCGGACGGCCGGGGTGTCCGGCAGTTCGCTGGTGCGGCCGATCTTGTTGAGCTTGAGCCCGATCAGCGTCGAACGCTGCGAGTGATGGCGGCGGATCGCGCTGCCGGTCTGCTCAAGCTTGATCGTCTTTGCGGCCTTGGCCATCGTGGTCTACTCCGAAAAGCGTTCGTTAGTCCGCAGCCGCCTCGGCATCGCCGCCGACGCGACGACCCTGAAGGGTGGACACCTTGATGTTGCGGCGCGCCGCGACCGAACGCGGGCTGTCCTGGTGCTTCAGCGCATCGAAGGTCGCGCGAACCATGTTGTACGGGTTCGACGAGCCGATCGACTTCGCCACCACGTCCTGGACGCCGAGCGTCTCGAACACGGCGCGCATCGGACCACCGGCGATGATGCCGGTACCGGCCGGAGCGGCACGCAGGTAGACACGGCCCGCGCCATGACGGCCGGCGATGTCGTGATGCAGCGTACGGCCCTCGCGCAGCGACACGCGGGTCAGGTTGCGCTTGGCGGACTCGGTGGCCTTGCGGATCGCCTCAGGCACTTCGCGCGCCTTGCCGTGACCGAAGCCGGCGCGGCCCTTCTGATCGCCGATCACGACCAGCGCTGCGAAACCGAAGCGCTTACCGCCCTTGACGACCTTCGCCACGCGATTGATGTGGACGAGCTTGTCGACGAACTCGCTGTCGCGCTCCTCGCGCTCCTTGCGCTCACGTCCGCCGCCGCGCTGATCGCGTCCACCACGCTGTTCGCGTTCTGCCATGGTTTTTCCAATCCTTCAGAGGCTTACGCCTCAATCCTCAAATTCTGTTAGAAGCTCAGCCCGCTCTCACGCGCTGCGTCGGCAAGAGCCTTGACGCGCCCGTGGTAGAGGTAGCTGCCGCGATCGAACACGACTTCCTTGACGCCCTTCTCGGCGGCGCGCTCGGCCAGCAGCTTGCCGACCGCCTTCGCCGCATCGATGTCGGCGCCGGTCTTGCCGCCGTCGCGCATCGACTTCTCGAGCGACGAGGCAGAGGCCAGCGTCTCGCCCTTCAGGTCGTCGATGACCTGGGCGTAGATGTGCTTGGACGAGCGGAACACCGACAGACGCGGACGACCACCACCGGAGCGGCGCAGCTTCAGCCGCACACTCCGCTTGCGCCGGGCATTGGTAACCTTGGCTTTGGACATGACCGGCTCCGTTACTTCTTCTTGCCTTCCTTGCGGAAGATGAATTCGCCAACATACTTCACGCCCTTGCCCTTGTAGGGCTCCGGCGGGCGATAAGAGCGGATCTCAGCGGCGACCTGGCCGACGCGCTGGATGTCGCTGCCCGTCACCGTGATCTCGGTCGGCTTCGGCACGGTGATCGTGATCCCTTCCGGGATCGCATAGACCACATCGTGGCTGTAACCGAGCGCGAGCTGCAGGTTCTTGCCCTGCATCGCGGCGCGGTAACCGACGCCGGTGATTTCGAGCTTCTTCTCGAAGCCCTTGGTGACGCCTTCGACCAGATTCGCGACCTGGGCGCGAGCCGTACCGTACAGCGCGCGCGCGCGGTTGGTCTCAGCCCGCGGCTTGACCTTGACCTGGCCGTTCTCGAGCTTCACCTCGACGTCGTCATGAACGACGAACTGAAGCTGGCCCTTCGGCCCCTTCATCTTGACGGTCTGCCCGTCGACGGTCGCGGTCACACCCGACGGCACCGCAACCGGCCTTTTGCCAACACGTGACATGGATCAAAAATCCTTCTCAGAACACCGTGAAGAGGACTTCACCGCCCACGTTCGCTTCACGCGCACTGTGGTCGGCCATGATCCCCTTCGGCGTCGACAACACCGAAATACCGAGTCCGTTATTGACCCGCGGCAGAGCCTTCACCGAGGCGTAGACACGACGCCCGGGCTTGGAGACTCGTTCGATCTCGCGGATGACGGGCTCGCCGTCGAAATACTTCAGCTCGATCTCGATCTCGCTGCGGCCCGAGGCGTGCTCGACCGTGGCGAAGCCGCGGATGTAGCCTTCGCTCTTCAGCACTTCGAGCACGTTCTCGCGCATCTTCGAGCCGGGCGTGGAGACCTTGCTCTTGGAACGCAGCTGCGCATTGCGGATGCGGGTGATCAGATCGCTGATTGGATCGTGCGTAGACATCTAAACGACCCTCCTTACCAGCTCGACTTCACGAGGCCCGGGACCATGCCCTTGGAGCCAAGGTCGCGGAGCGCGATACGGGACAGCTTGTTCTTGCGATAGTTCGAGCGCGGGCGGCCCGACAGCTCGCAACGCAGACGGATGCGGGTGGCCGACGAATTGCGCGGCATTTCCGCCAGCTTCAGGGTCGCGGCGAACCGCTCTTCCATCGGCAGCGTCTTGTCGGCGATGATCGCCTTCAACCGCTCGCGCTTCGGGGCGGCGTTCTTCACCATCCGCTTGCGCCGGTTGTTCTTCTCGACTGAACTCTTCTTTGCCATGCTTGGCTCCTGGGTATCCGCGTTTGAGAGGCTTTAGGTCAGCGTCTCACTGCCGGAACGGGAAATTGAAAGCGGTCAACAAGGCCCTCGCCTCTTCGTCGGTCTTGGCCGTGGTGCAGACGGTGATGTCCATACCGCGGGCTTCCGTGACCTTGTCGAAGTCGATCTCGGGGAAAATGATGTGCTCCTTGATGCCGAGCGAGTAGTTGCCGCGGCCGTCAAAGCTCTTCGGGTTCAGGCCGCGGAAGTCGCGGACGCGCGGCAGCGCGACCGTCACCAGGCGATCGATGAACTCGTACATGCGGGCCTTGCGCAGCGTGACCTTGCAGCCGATCGGCTGATTTTCACGCAGCTTGAAGGTCGCGATCGCGATACGCGAGTAGGTCACGATCGCCTTCTGGCCGGCGATCTGGGTCAGCTCGGCAGCGGCGGTCTCGGCCTTCTTGCGGTCGTTGACGGAATCGCCAACGCCCATGTTCAGCACGACCTTGTCCAGGCGCGGAACCTGCATCACGTTCTCATAACCGAACTTCTCGGTCATGGCCGTGCGGATCTTCGCGTCGTATTCCGCGCGCAGGCGCGGGGTGTAAGCGGCCTCAGCCATCGATCTCAGCTCCCGAGCTCTTGGCGATGCGGACCTTCTTGCCGTCCGCCAGAATCTTGAATCCGACGCGGGTCGGCTTTCCATCCTTGCCGACATACGCGATGTTGGACAGTTGGATCGGCGCCTCTTTCGAGATGATGCCGCCCTCCTGGGCCTGCGTCTGCTTCTGGTGACGCTTGACCATGTTGATGCCGCGCACGAGGGCCGTGCCGGCCTCGGGCCGCACCTCGAACACTTCGCCGCTGCGACCCTTGTCGCGGCCGGTCAGCACGACGACCTTGTCGCCCTTGCGGATCTTCGCAGCCATCACAGCACCTCCGGCGCGAGCGAAATGATCTTCATGTGGTTCTTGGCGCGCAGCTCGCGCGGCACGGGCCCGAAGATACGGGTGCCGACCGGCTCGGACTGATTGTTGATCAGAACGGCGGCGTTGCGGTCGAAGCGGATGACCGAACCGTCAGCGCGGCGGATGTCCTTGCGGACACGCACCACGACGGCCTTCATCACGTCGCCCTTCTTCACCTTGCCACGCGGAATGGCTTCCTTGATCGAGACGACAATGATGTCGCCGATCGTGGCGTAGCGGCGCTTGGAGCCTCCGAGCACCTTGATACACATGACACGGCGTGCGCCAGAATTATCGGCCACGTCGAGGTTGGTCTGCATCTGAATCATTGATGCACCTCGTCCTCTTTCTCTTTGCGCCAGCCTAGCCGGCGCTCAACATTTCCCTGAAGTCAGTCGGCCAAGGCCAACAGATCAGGCGCTTTTCTTGTGTTCGCCCCGGATCACGATCCAGCACTTCAACTTCGAAATCGGCTTCGTCTCTTCGATCCAAACCATGTCGCCCGGCTTGAACTCGTTGTTCTCGTCGTGCGCGTGGTAGTTCTTCGAACGGCGGATCGTCTTCTTGTAGATCGGATGCGTGAAGCGGCGATCGACGCGCACCACGACGGTCTTGGCAGTCTTGTCGCTGACGACCACGCCTTGCAAAGTACGTTTCGGCATATCCGTTAGCCCCTTACTTCTTCTTCGCGCGCGCTTGCGCGGCGACGGTCTTGATCCGGGCGATGTCACGACGGGCCTCGCGCAGGCGCGAGGTGTTCTCGAGCTGCCCGGTGGCACGCTGGAAGCGCAGGTTGAAGCGCTCCTTCTTCAGGTTCAGGACGGCGTCGTCCTGCTGGTCGGGGCTCATCGCGCGGATGTCTTCGATCTTCATCTGGGCCATGACCATTACTCCGCAATGCGCTCGACGAAGCGCGTCTTGATCGGCAGCTTGGCGGCCGCGAGCGTCAGCGCTTCGCGCGCCGTCTGGGTGTTGACGCCGTCGATCTCGAACAGCACCCGGCCCGGCTTGACGCGGGCGACCCACAATTCCGGCGAACCCTTGCCGGAGCCCATGCGGACTTCGGCCGGCTTCTTCGACACCGGAACGTCGGGGAACACGCGGATCCAGACGCGGCCGGCGCGCTTCATGTGGCGGGTCAGCGCGCGGCGGGCAGCCTCGATCTGACGCGCAGTGACGCGCTCAGGCTCGGTTGCCTTCAGGCCGAACTGGCCGAATGCCAACGTCGCGCCCGAAGTCGCAACGCCGTGAATCCGGCCCTTATGCGCCTTCCGGAACTTCGTTTTCTTAGGTTGCATCATGGCTTTAAGCCCTCAAATTCTCAGGTCGATCAGGCTGCAGCCGTGTCGCGGCGCCCACGGCCACCACGATCGCTGCTACCACCCGTCTCGCCTTCGGCCATTCTCTTGTCCTGGGCCATCGGATCGTGCTCGAGGATCTCACCCTTGAAGATCCAGACCTTGACGCCGCAGGTGCCGAAGGTCGTGAACGCGGTCGCAACGCCGTAGTCGATGTCGGCGCGCAGCGTGTGCAGCGGCACGCGACCTTCCCGATACCACTCCATGCGCGCGATTTCCGCACCGCCCAGACGACCCGAGCAGTTGATGCGGATGCCTTCCGCGCCGAGACGCATCGCCGACTGAACGGCGCGCTTCATGGCGCGGCGGAACGCCACGCGGCGCTCGAGCTGCTGCGCGATCGACTCGGCCACCAGCGTCGCATCGAGCTCCGGCTTGCGGATTTCGACGATGTTGATGACGACGTCGGACGAGGTGATGTCCGCGACCTTCTTGCGAAGCTTGTCGATGTCGGCGCCCTTCTTGCCGATCACCACGCCCGGACGAGCCGAGTGGATGGTGACGCGGCACTTCTTGTGCGGACGCTCGATCACGATGCGGGCGACGGCCGCCTGCTTGAGCTCCTTGTGCAGGATCTCGCGGATCTTGACGTCCTCGTGCAGCAGCTTGCCGTATTCCTGCTTACCGGCGAACCAGCGGGAATCCCAGGTCCGGTTGATGCCGAGACGCAGACCGATCGGATTGATCTTTTGACCCATCGTTTTCTCCTGCGACCCTTAAGCCGCTGCTGCTTCGGCTTCGACCTGACGAACAATGATCGTCAGCTGCGAAAATGGTTTGTAGACACGGCCCGAGCGGCCACGGCCGCGGGCGGCAAAGCGCTTCATCACGAGGCCGTTGCCGACGAAGGCCTGCGCCACGACGAGATCGTCAACGTCGAGGTCGTGGTTGTTCTCGGCATTGGCGATAGCCGATTCCAGGCACTTCTTCACGTCAACCGCGATCCGCTTGCGCGAAAACTGCAGGTCGGCGAGCGCAGCGGAAGCCTTCCGGCCGCGAATGAGCTGGGCGACCAGGTTGAGCTTCTGCGGGCTCACCCGCAGCATCCGGGCGACCGCCTTGGCCTCGTTCTCGGCGAGGCTCCGTTCGCGCTTAGGTTTGCTCATCGTTTAATCCTCAAGCCTTCTTGGCTTTCTTGTCGCCGGAGTGGCCATGGAAGGTCCGGGTCGGCGAGAACTCGCCGAACTTGTGACCGACCATTTCCTCGTTGACGGCCACCGGCACGTGCTTCTGACCGTTGTAGACGCCGAAGGTCAGGCCGACGAACTGCGGCAGGATCGTCGAGCGACGGCTCCAGATCTTGATGACGTCGTGACGGCCGGACGCGCGCGCGGCATCTGCCTTCTTGAGCAGAGAACCCTCGACGAACGGGCCTTTCCAGACTGAACGAACCATGTCCGTCGTTCCTTACTTCTTCCGCTTGTGGCGGCTTAGGAGAATGAATTTGTTGGTCGACTTGTTGCTGCGGGTCTTCTTGCCCTTGGTCGGCTTGCCCCACGGAGTAACCGGGTGACGACCGCCCGAGGTACGACCTTCACCACCGCCGTGCGGATGGTCGATCGGGTTCATCGAAACGCCGCGGTTATGCGGCTTGCGGCCCAGCCAACGGTTGCGGCCGGCCTTGCCGATCGAGGTGTTCATGTGGTCCGGGTTCGACACCGCACCGATCGTGCCGCGGCAACGGCCGTGCACCAGGCGCTGCTCACCCGAGTTCAGGCGGATGATGACGTAGTCCTGGTCGCGGCCGACCAGCTGCGCGTAGGTGCCGGCGGAACGGGCGAGCTGGCCGCCCTTCCCGATCTTGACCTCGATGTTATGGATGATCGTGCCGACCGGCATGTTGCCGAGCGGCATGACGTTGCCCGGCTTCACGTCGACGTAGTTGCCGGCAATCACGGAATCGCCGACCGCCAGACGCTGCGGCGCCAGGATATAGGCCTGGGTGCCGTCTTCGTACTTGACCAGCGCGATGAACGCGGTGCGGTTCGGATCGTATTCCAGCCGCTCGACGGTCGCCGGCGCATCCACCTTGTCGCGCTTGAAGTCGACGATGCGCAGGGTCTGCTTGTGACCGCCGCCACGGAAGCGCACGGTAATGCGACCGGTGTTGTTGCGGCCACCCGAGGAGTGCTTGCCCTCGGTGAGCGCCTTGACCGGCTTGCCCTTGTAGAGGGCTGAACGATCGACCATGACCAGCTGGCGCTGGCCCGGTGTCGTGGGATTGAATTTCTTCAGTGCCATCGTCGTGCGACCTTACAGACCGGTGGTCACGTCGATCCGATGACCCTCTTCGAGGGTCACGATCGCGCGCTTGGTGTTCGACTGCGAGCCGAGGTTGCCGCGGAAGACCTTGGTCTTGCCCTTGCGGACCAGCGTGTTGACGCTCTTGACCTTGACGTCAAACAGCTTCTCGATCGCTTCCTTGATCTGCGGCTTGGTCGCCTTCGCGGCCACCTTGAACAGAACCTTGTTGTGCTCGGACGCCAGCGTCGCCTTTTCGGTGACGACCGGAGCGACGATCACGTCGTAATGGCGAGCCTCGATGTTCTTCGTCATTTGAAGCGCGCCTCCAGCGCATCGATGGCGGCCTTGGTCAGAACGAGCTTCTGACGGCGCAGGATGTCATAGACGTTGATGCCCTGGATCGGCAGCACGTCCATGTTCGGGATGTTGCGGGCCGCAGCGGCAAAGCCGTTGTTGAGCTCGGCACCGTCGATGATCAGCGCGTTGGTCAGGCCGAGGCCCGAGAAGTGACCGAGCAGCGCCTTGGTCTTGGCGGCTTCCAGCGCGGCCTTGTCGATCACGAGCAGATCGCCGTCCTTGGCCTTGGCCGAGAGGGCGTGCTTGAGAGCGAGCGCACGGACCTTCTTGGGCAGGTCGGTGGCGTGCGAACGCACCACCGGACCGAAGGCACGACCACCGCCGCGGAACTGCGGCACGCGGGCCGAGCCGTGACGAGCACCGCCGGTGCCCTTCTGCTTGTACATCTTCTTGCCGGTGCGCCAGATTTCGGCGCGGCCCTTGGCCTTGTGGGTACCGGCCTGACGCTTGTTCAGCTGCCACTGCACGCAACGTGCAATGATGTCCTGGCGCGGCTCGAGGCCGAAAATGGCGTCGGAAAGCTGGACCGAGCCGGCTTCCTTACCTTCGAGCGTGGTGACCTTCAATTCCATCTCACGCACCCTCTTGCTGGGCCGCAGCCTCGGCTTCGCCGCCCGCAACCTTGAACTTGCCGGGCTTCGGAGCGTCCTTCGGCAGCGGCTTCTTGACGGCGTCGCGCACGCGGATCCAGCCGCCCTTGGAGCCGGGAACGGCGCCTTCGACGAGGATCAGGCCACGCTCGACGTCGAGCTGAACGACGCGGAGGTTGAGCGTGGTGATGCGATCGACACCCATGTGGCCGGGCATCTTCTTGTTCTTCCAGGTCTTGCCGGGGTCCTGACGACCACCGGTCGAACCGATCGAACGGTGCGAGATCGACACACCGTGCGTGGCGCGCAGACCGCCGAAGTTCCAGCGCTTCATACCGCCGGCGAAGCCCTTACCGACCGAGGTGCCGGTGACGTCGACGAACTGGCCGACGACGAAGTGGTCGGCGAGGATCTCGGCGCCCACGGGGATCATGGCGTCCGCGGAAACGCGGAACTCCTCGACCTGCCGCTTCGGCTCGACCTTGGCGACCGCGAACTGGCCGCGTTCTGCCTTGGGCATGTACACGGTCTTGCGGCTGCCAGAACCAAGCTGGAGCGCGACATAACCGTTCTTCTCTTCAGTGCGGTGGCCTACGACCTGGCAATTGCCGAGCTTCAGCACGGTCACGGGGATATGTTCGCCGGCCTCTGTAAAGACCCGCGTCATCCCGACCTTTTGTGCGATCACTCCGGAGCGCATCGGCGTGCTTCCTGTTCTTTCTGTCCGCTAGGTGCGAACGTGATCCAAAATCTTAGAGCTTGATCTCGACGTCGACACCGGCGGCCAGGTCGAGCTTCATCAAAGCATCGACGGTCTGCGGGGTCGGATCGACGATGTCGAGCAGACGCTTGTGAGTGCGCATCTCGAACTGTTCGCGGCTCTTCTTGTCGACGTGGGGCGAACGGTTGACGGTGAACTTTTCGATGCGGGTGGGCAGCGGAATGGGTCCGCGGACCTGCGCACCGGTGCGCTTCGCCGTGTTCACGATCTCGCGGGTCGACGTATCGAGGATACGATGGTCGAACGCTTTGAGACGGATGCGAATATTTTGGCCGTTCATTGCCGTGGTCTCTCTTCGTTGGGTGGCGAATAGCGAATAGCGAATGTCACCATTCGCTACTCGCCGGTCCCTATTCTCGTAATTACTCGATGATCGAAGCGACGACGCCGGCGCCGACGGTGCGGCCACCTTCGCGGATCGCGAAGCGGAGCTTCTCTTCCATCGCGATCGGCACGATCAGGTGCACTTCCATCGCGATGTTGTCGCCCGGCATCACCATCTCGGTACCTTCCGGCAGATGCACGACACCGGTCACGTCGGTGGTGCGGAAGTAGAACTGCGGACGGTAGTTGGTGAAGAACGGGGTGTGGCGACCGCCCTCTTCCTTGGTGAGGATGTAAGCCTCAGCCTTGAACTTGGTGTGCGGCTTGACCGAACCCGGCTTGCACAGCACCTGGCCGCGCTCGACGTCTTCGCGCTTGGTGCCGCGGAGCAGCGCACCGATGTTGTCGCCGGCCTGGCCCTGATCGAGCAGCTTGCGGAACATTTCGACGCCGGTGACGGTGGTCTTCTGGGTCGCACGGAGACCGACGATCTCGATTTCCTCGCCGACCTTGACGATGCCGCGCTCGACACGGCCGGTCACGACGGTGCCGCGGCCCGAGATCGAGAACACGTCTTCAACCGGCATCAGGAACGGCTGATCGATCGGACGCTCCGGCTGCGGGATGTAGCTGTCGACGTTCTTCATCAGCTCGATGATGGCGTCGTGGCCGAGCTTCTTGTCCGAATCTTCGAGAGCGGCGAGCGCCGAACCCTTGATGATCGGGATCTTGTCGCCCGGGAAGTCGTACTTGGAGAGCAGTTCGCGGACTTCGAGCTCGACGAGCTCGAGCAGTTCCGGATCGTCGACCATGTCGCACTTGTTGAGGAACACGACGAGCGCGGGAACGCCGACCTGGCGGGCGAGCAGGATGTGCTCGCGGGTCTGCGGCATCGGGCCGTCAGCAGCCGACACGACCAGGATTGCACCGTCCATCTGGGCGGCGCCGGTGATCATGTTCTTCACGTAGTCGGCGTGGCCGGGGCAGTCGACGTGGGCGTAGTGGCGGTTCGGCGTCTCGTACTCGACGTGCGCGGTCGAGATGGTGATGCCGCGCGCCTTCTCTTCCGGCGCCTTGTCGATCTGGTCGTACGCGGTGAACGTCGCACCGCCGGCTTCGGCGAGAACCTTGGTGATCGCCGCGGTCAGCGACGTCTTGCCATGGTCGACGTGACCGATGGTACCGATGTTGCAGTGCGGCTTGTTACGTTCAAACTTAGCTTTGGCCATTTGACTCTCCGTTCAATCGTCAGTTCGTGACCGACGACAATCAGGCAAACTTCTTCTGGACTTCTGCCGACACGTTAGCCGGCGCTTCTGCGTAGTGGTCGAACTGCATGGTGAAGGTCGCGCGCCCCTGGCTCATCGAGCGCAGGTTGTTCACGTAACCGAACATGTTCATGAGCGGCACCATCGCGTTGATGACGTTGGCGTTGCCGCGCATGTCCTGCCCCTGGATCTGACCGCGCCGGGAATTCAGGTCGCCGATGACCGAGCCGGTGTAGTCTTCCGGGGTCACCACTTCGACCTTCATGATCGGCTCGAGCAGGACGGACTTGCCCTTCTGCAGCGCTTCGCGGAAAGCCGCGCGCGATGCGATTTCGAAGGCGAGCGCCGACGAGTCGACGTCGTGATACTTGCCGTCGACGAGCTGAACCTTGACGTCGACCACGGGGAAGCCCGCGACCACGCCAGAGCTCATCACGCTGTTGAGGCCCTTTTCCACGCCGGGGATGTATTCCTTCGGAACCGCACCGCCGACGATCTTGGACTCGAACTCGTAGCCCTTGCCGGGTTCGTTCGGCTCGACCACGATCGACACTTCCGCGAACTGACCGGTACCGCCGGTCTGCTTCTTGTGGGTGTACTTGACCTCGGCCTTCTTGGTGACGCGCTCACGGAACGCAACCTGCGGCGCGCCGATGTTGGCATCGACCTTGTAGGTGCGGCGGAGGATGTCGACTTTGATGTCGAGATGGAGTTCGCCCATGCCCTTGAGGATGGTCTGGCCGGACTCCTGGTCGGTCGAGACGCGGAAGGACGGATCCTCCGCAGCGAGCTTCGCCAGCGCCACGCCCAGCTTTTCCTGGTCGGCCTTGGACTTCGGCTCGATCGCGATCTCGATGACCGGCTCGGGGAATTCCATCTTTTCCAGGATCACCTGCTTGTCGGGATCGCACAGCGTGTCACCGGTGCGCGCTTCCTTCAGGCCGGCCAGCGCGACGATGTCGCCGGCATAGGCTTCCTTGATGTCTTCGCGGTTGTTCGCATGCATCAGCAGCATGCGCCCGATGCGCTCCTTCTTCTCGCGGGTCGAGTTCACGACGCCGGTGCCGCTCTGCAAAATACCGGAGTAGATGCGGCAGAAGGTGATGGTGCCGACGAACGGATCGTCCATGATCTTGAACGCGAGCAGCGCGAGCGGCTCCTTGTCGTCCGCCTTGCGCACGACTTCGTTGCCGGAATCATCGGTGCCCTTGATCGCGGGCACGTCGATCGGCGACGGCAGATAATCGACGACGGCGTCGAGCAGCGGCTGCACGCCCTTGTTCTTGAAGGCCGAGCCGCACAGCACGGGATAGAACGCGCCGGTCAGCACCGCCTTGCGGATCAGCCGCTTCAGCGTCTCTTCGTCCGGCTCCTTGCCGTCGAGATAGGCAGCCATGGCGTCGTCGTCGAGCTCGACGGCGGCTTCCACCATCTTCTCGCGATATTCCTTGGCCTGCTCGACCAGATCTTCCGGGATGTCGACATAGTCGAACTTCGCGCCGAGCGATTCATCGTTCCAGATGATGCCCTGCATCTTCACGAGGTCGACGAGACCCTTGAAGTTGTTCTCGGCACCGATCGGAAGCTGGATCGCGATCGGCTTGGCGCCGAGGCGGTCGACGATGTCGGCCAGGCACTTGAAGAAGTCGGCGCCGGTCTTGTCCATCTTGTTGGCGAAGACGATGCGCGGAACCTTGTACTTGTCGCCCTGGCGCCAGACGGTCTCGGTCTGGGGCTCAACGCCCTGGTTCGAGTCGAGCACGCAGACGGCGCCGTCGAGCACGCGCAGCGAACGCTCGACTTCGATGGTGAAGTCGACGTGGCCGGGGGTGTCGATGATGTTCAGGCGCTTGCCGGCCCAGAAGGCGGTGGTCGCAGCCGAGGTGATCGTGATGCCACGCTCCTGCTCCTGCTCCATCCAGTCCATCGTCGCGGCACCTTCGTGCACTTCGCCGATCTTGTGGCTCTTGCCGGTGTAATAGAGGATGCGCTCGGTGGTCGTGGTCTTGCCGGCATCGATATGCGCCATGATACCGAAATTGCGGTAGTTCTCTATGGCATGAACGCGAGGCATGGGCTGTTCCTTAGATTCCGTGTGTCGCCGTTACCAGCGATAGTGCGAGAAGGCGCGGTTGGCTTCGGCCATCCGGTGCACATCTTCACGCTTCTTGACGGCGTTGCCGCGGTTGTTCGACGCGTCCAGGAGCTCGGCCGAAAGCCGCTCGGTCATCGTCTTCTCGTTGCGCTCGCGCGCAGCCGAGATCAGCCAGCGGATGCCCAGCGCCTGACGGCGCACCGAGCGAACCTCGACCGGAACCTGGTAGGTCGCGCCACCGACGCGGCGGGAGCGCACTTCGATCGTCGGCATGACGTTCTCGAGTGCCTGCTCGAACACGCCGAGCGGGTTCTGCTTGGTCTTGCTTTCGATGAGACCGAACGCACCGTAGACGATGCCTTCGGCGACCGACTTCTTGCCGGCGTACATCACCGAGTTCATGAACTTCGTGACGATGATGTTCCCGAACTTCGGATCGGGAAGAACTTCGCGCTTTTCCGCTGAGTGGCGACGAGACATTGAGCTGGTTCCCGCTTACTTCGGACGCTTTGCGCCGTACTTCGAACGACGCTGCTTACGGTTCTTGACGCCCTGGGTATCCAGAACGCCGCGGAGGATGTGATAGCGCACGCCGGGCAAGTCCTTGACGCGACCGCCGCGGATCATGACCACCGAGTGCTCCTGAAGGTTATGGCCCTCACCCGGGATGTAGCCGATCACCTCGAACCCGTTGGTCAGGCGCACCTTGGCGACCTTACGAAGCGCCGAGTTCGGCTTCTTCGGGGTCGTGGTGTAGACGCGGGTGCAAACACCACGCTTCTGCGGCGACTGCTGCAGCGCCGGCACCTTCTTGCGCGACTTCTGCACTTCACGCGGTTGAGCGATCAGCTGGTTGATCGTCGGCATCCTGGCCTTACCCTTCGTTATCGCGGTCCCTCGCGGGTCCGCTGTCTTGCCGCGGCCCGTTCCCGGGACCGCAAATTCTTGTCGCACTACCCGTTCGACGGGGCCCACCTCGCACGGAACAATCCGCACAAAGCGAAATCGCGCCAACCGCTCATTGCTGAGTGGAAAGCGCTTCGACGCCACAGAGGACCGCAGTATTGAGGCCGATCAGCGTAAAGCCGCGGCCCGCGCACTGAGGTCATGCATCCGAATTCGGTCTCAGGAGAACATGCTCGAGAGGCCTAAAATCGCACTGGCATTGCCTAGCTATTATCGACAGCGTTTGAGCGGCATTCGTCGAGGTTGGTGCCCGCTTTAGCGACCCCTGGGGATCAACGGGTGGCCCGTTCCGACGTTGGCAATGCTCACCGCCTGTCGTTAAGTGAGGCGCTTTCTATAAGTGAGAATCGCTCAAGTCAAGGCGAAACGACAGTCCGAAAGCGCTTCTCGCGCCTTTCGAAATCGCCTGCCTGGCCCCCTCACCGCGCCTCCCGAATATGGGAACGAAGCCCCGGTTCCGCCAGCCCCAACCGCATTTATATCCGGGAGAAATATACTTTTATAACCCGCGCTAAGGCTTTTTTTCCTCTTGATGCGTCAATCTGCCCTCTCCGGCAGAGACAGACGCCATGCGGTACACGGATATTGCCATCATTGGCGGGGGACTTGCCGGTTCGACTGCCGCCGCGATGCTCGGGCGTGCCGGCATTTCGGCGGTGCTGATCGACCCGCACGAGACCTATCCGGCCGATTTTCGCGTCGAAAAGCTGAGCGGTCATGGCCAGGTCGAGCGATTCCAGCGGACCGGAATCGCCGACTCAGTGCTGCGCCGGGCGACCTTCTCCAGTGAGAACTGGATCGCGCGGTTCGGGCATCTCCTCGACAAGGCGCCGAGCCGGCAGTTCAACATCCTCTACGATTCCCTGGTCAACGCGATCCGCGACGAGATTCCGGAAACCGTCGAGCGAATCTGGACCAAGGCGGTGTCGGTCGAGACCAGCCCGGAGCGCTCGCGAATCGCGCTCGACAATGACGAGATGATCTCGGCCCGCCTTGTCGTGCTCGCCAACGGCCTGAATGTCGGCCTGCGCCACCAGCTCGGCATCACGCGAAATATCGTCAGCGCCTGCCATTCGATCTCGATCGGGTTCGACGTCGCGCCGGCCGGACGGCATTCGTTCGACTTCCCGGCGCTGACCTATTTCTCGGAGCGGCCGAGCGACCGCATCCCCTACATCACGCTGTTTCCGATCGGCACGCGGATGCGCGCCAATCTGTTCGTGTATCGCGGCTTCGACGATCCCTGGCTGCGCGAGCTGCGCCGCGCGCCGGCCGCGACGCTGGACGCTGCCCTGCCGCGGCTCAAGCACATCACCGGCGCCTTCGACATTTTGGGCGAGCTGAAGATCCGTCCGGTCGATCTCTATGTGAATGACGCCACCCACCAGAGCGGCGTGGTGCTGGTGGGCGATGCCTTCGCGACCTCCTGCCCGGTCGCGGGCACCGGCTGCGACAAGGTGTTCACCGACGTCGAACGGCTCTGCAACGTCCACATCCCGCAATGGCTGGCGTCCGACGGGATGGATGCGGACAAGATCGCCGCCTTCTACGCCGATCCGGTCAAGCGGGCCTGCGACGAATGGTCGGCGGCAAAAGCCTTCGACTTCCGCTCGGTGTCGATTGCGACGAGCCCCTACTGGACCGCGCAGCGCTGGGCGCGCTTCATGGCGTGGTCAGCCCAAGGATTGTTGCGGCGATTGGGAGGCGTGGTCCACCTGGAGCCGAACTTCCTCGGTCACTCCTCCTCGTCGTCCTCGTCCTCATCATCCTCGTCGAGGTCGTCCTCATCCTCGTCGTCTTCGTCATCATCGTTGTCGTCGTCGGCCTGAGCGGCCGCGCCGTGCGGCTGATGGATCTGGTCGTTCCATAGCTTGCGATAGGTGCCGTTCTTGGCGAGCAGCTCGGCATGAGAGCCGCGCTCGATCGCCCTGCCCCCTGAAATCACGATGATCTCGTCCATCTCGACCACCGAAGTCAGGCGGTGGGTCGACCAGATCATGGTGCGGCCCTTGGCGACCTTTAGCAACGTGCGGTTGATCGCGGCCTCCGTGGTCTGGTCGAGTGCCGAGGTGGCTTCGTCGAGCAGCAGCACGGAAGGATTGCGGATGATGGCGCGCGCGATCGCGATGCGCTGGCGCTGGCCGCCCGAGAGCGTGTCGCCGCGCTCGCCGACCGGGGTGTCGTAACGCTGCGGCAGGCCCATGATGTAGCGGTGGATCTCGGCCTTCTTGGCGGCCTCCTCCACCTCCTCGTCGGTCGCGCCTTCCTTGCCGAGCCGGATGTTCTCGCGGATCGACATGTTGAACAGCATGTTCTCCTGGAACACCACGGCCATGCTCCGGCGCAGCGAATCCAGCGTCACCTTGCGCACGTCGACACCGTCGATCGAGACGCGGCCCTCATCCGGGACGTAGAGCCGCAGGATCAGGTTGAGCAGCGTGCTCTTGCCTGAGCCGGAGGGGCCGACGATGGCGATGCTCTTGCCGACGTTGAGCTTGAGGCTGAGATTGTCCAGCACCGGCGTCTGGCCGCCATCGTACTGGAACGTGACGTGGTCGAAGGTGATGTCGTGGGTGATGCGCGGCAGGTCGGGCGCGCCGGGACGATCGGCGCCGCGCGTGGGCTCGTCCAGCAACTCCTGGATGTGGCGGATGGCGGCGGCCGAGGAGATCGACACCGGGATGAAATGCATCACGTGGGCGATGTTGTAGGAGACCTCCCAGAA
Organism: Bradyrhizobium sp. CCGUVB4N; assembly: GCF_024199945.1. Classification (GTDB taxonomy): domain Bacteria; phylum Pseudomonadota; class Alphaproteobacteria; order Rhizobiales; family Xanthobacteraceae; genus Bradyrhizobium. The sequence continues at coordinate 5,773,368 of NZ_JANADP010000001.1, forward strand.
CGCGCTCTCGAAGGTGACGAAGGTGCCGATGGTGATCTGGCCCTTGGTCGCCAGATAGGCGCCGATCGCGAGCACGACGAGGTGCAGCAGCAGCACCGAGATGGTGACCGTCCGCTCCACCATGGTCGACAGGAACGCAGCCGCGGCGATCCTGTTGCGGGTCTCGTCGTTGCGGAAATTGAAGAAGCCGAACATCCTGCGTTGCAGGCTGAACGCCTTGATCACGGCCTGCGCCGCCACGTTCTCCTGCACCATGCCGAGCAGCGCGCTTTCGTTGAGCTTCTGCTCGTAATTGGCCTGCACCGCCTTCGGCGTCAGGATGCGCGGGCCGATCAGGGTGATCGGGAACACCAGCAGCGCGACCACCGCGAGCTGCCAGTTCAGGAACAGCATCAGGATGATGCCGGCGATCAGCTCCAGGAACGGCAGCGCGGCGCTGTTGGCAAAGGTCTTGACCGAGCCTTCGAAGGCCGAGAGATCGACCGAGAAGCGCGACAGGATCTCGCCGCGCTTGGTGCGGCCGAAATAGGCCGCCGGCAGGTCCTGGACGTGCTCGAACAGGCGCTTGCGGACGTCGGAGATGATGCAGGCGGCAAGCCGCGCGTCCCAGCGCTCGTACCAGACCGCGACGATCGAGGTGAAGATGCCGGCGGCCGCGAGCACGCCGAGGATCTTGTACAGCGCCTGGAAATCCTCCTCGCCGAGCGCGTCGTCGATCAGGTACTTCAGGCTGAGCGGCATGATGACGTTGAACAGCGTCTCGACCAGAACGCCGAACGCCACATAGCCCAGGATGCGCTTGTAGTTGGACAGGAACGGCTTGACGAAGCCCAGGATGGTCGCGAGCGCGCCGGCGGCTTCGCGGGCGGTAAAGACGACGAGCTCCTCGTCATCATCGTCGTCGAGCTCAAGCTCGTCGTCGTCCTCGTCTTTGTCTTCCTCGTCGTCTTCCAGCTCCGGCTTGTGATCCGCGGCGAGCTTGTCCTCGAGCTCGGCCGCCTCGTGCGAGGCGAGCGTCTGTTTGTCGGGAGAAAGAGGCTTGGACGCCATGAAACCAACCGATGCTGACGGCCGGCCTGACCGCAGAGAAACCAGAGAAATAGCGGAACGCCGCTACTGCCATCGATTCTATGCGATCAGGATGAATTCGGCAAAACAATTGGCGAATTCATCCGCCTTGTGAGGCTAGTCGTCGTCTTCGTCCTCGACCTTGTCGAAGAAGGAATAACGCAAGCTATCGGCGTCGGCATACCACTGGCCCGGGCCCTTGTTGGCGGCGAGCGTCGCCGCCCAGAGCGCATCGGTGCAATCCTTGCGGTGCATCGACAGATCAAAGCCGTTGCCGAAGAACAGTTCGGACCATTCCCACCAGGTGCCGAGCTTCTTGACCCCGCGCAGCAGATCGTAGCGGTCGATCACGGCTGAGGCCATGTCCGAGGTGATCGAGCCGAACACGAGGCCGGTCTTGACCACGCGGTTCAACTCGCGGATCGCGCGGACCACCTGCTTCGGGGCAACGTGGCAGAGGCTGGTCTCGAACACGTAGTCGAACGCGCCGTCCTTGAACGGCATGTCCAGGATCGATCCCAGCTTGTTGTACTTCTTCAGCGCCTTTGGCGTCCTGGCGTGGATGGCGCGGTTGTTCTCGATGCCCCAGGCATCGATGCCGCGATCGCGCAGCGCACCGACCAGCTCGCCGCTGGCCGAGCCCGCGACCAGGAGTTTCGCGCCCTTCGCCTTCCCCCAGACGATGCCGATCAGCCTGGCAAGGTAGTCGGGATCGGTGAACTGCCGCCACGCTTCGCTGTAAGGCCCGACGCCGCGATAGTTCTCGAAATAGTCGCGGTCGATCTTGTCCGAAACCGGCTTGCCGTCCTGGGCGTGCTCGCGGCGCAGCCGCATCATCTCGGTCAGGATGATATCGGTCGCCGCGTCCGACGAATCGAGCAGGCCGTTCAGCGTGGAGTCGAACAGGTAATCGCCGACCACGACGATGCCGGGATGTTCCTTCGGTTCGGGCCGGTGATTGGTCATGACGTCGCGCACGGGCAGACCGCCCGGTATCGCGTTCACCGACGACAGCCAGCGGTGGATCTTGCCTTCCATGAAATGCGCACGGGCATCGCCGAGCGAAGCCGGCAGCGATTTCAGCGCGGCATCGATCAGCTCCTGGTCCGACAGATTGGCGAACGCCAGCGCATCGGAACCGGGAATCAGCCAGTTCAGGACGCCGTGCTTGCCGACGTCATGGCGCGCGCCCTCATTGTAGACGCAGCAGCCGCCGAACGCTTCCGACATGAACCAGGCGCCGGGAATCTTCTCTCCCCAGAACGGGGAATCAAACAGGATCGAGACGCGCAGATAATGCGCGGGACGGTCGAAATAAGAGACGTGCTTGACCATCGACTTGCGCAGCTGCTCGCCTTCCCAGCCGACGGTGGAGAGCCAGGAATGCGGCAGGCAAACCAGCACGAGATCGAAGTCGCGCGTCTCCGGTCCCTTCCCGTTCATCATCTTGAGCTGATAGCGGCCGGTCGGCGCCTTGCCGACGGTGAGCACGCGGTGATTGAGCTGGATGTCGGCGTTGACCTCCGACTGCAGGCATTCGATCAGCTGCTCGTTGCCGTTCTGGATGGAATAGAGGCCGATATAGCCGTCGACATCCATCAGATAGTTCTTGAGCGCGTTGAGGCCGTTGGTGTTGTGGCTCTCGGTCGCGATATCGGAGCGCGCCATCACCTTGAAGAAGCGCTTTGCGATTTCGTCCTTGACCTCCTCGTCGAGCACCTGCTCGGCGGTCTTGTAGGCCCAGGGGTTCTCGTTGTCGTGCGCGCCGACGCCCTCGTAATATTCGATCGGCGACATCTCGTCGGCGCAGCGCTTGCGGAACTGTTCGATCGCAGCCGCAGTCTTGGCGCCGTATCTGCGCCGCATGCCGGCGACGTCGTCGAGCAGCTCGCCGCCGAACTGCACCTGCTCGGCGTCCATCGGAATGGTCTGCAGGCCGAAATGCTGGATCAGCTCGCGCAGCGGATCGGGACCCGTCATCGAGTAGTCGTAGATCTCCGCAACGCCCGCCTCGTACATCGCCGGCGCGGAATCGAATTTGCGCGTGACGATCTTGCCGCCGAGGCGGTCGGAGGCTTCATAGATGGTGATGCGGCAGAGGTCGCCGAGCTTGCGCTTCAGGTACCAGGCGCTCATCAGCCCGCCGGGGCCGCCGCCTACGATTGCGAGATCAAGCATGTCAGTTCCGTGGTCTCCGGCCCTGCCCCCGTCACGGGACCACCGGTCTAAGTTCCCTTAGCAGAAGCGCTTTTGCGCCTGAAGGAAAGATGAACAAAGGTTGATCCTGCATCGCAACAGGCAATCAAAGCAGCAAAAAGGCCGGCTTTCGCCGGCCTTTTCATTGTCCTCGGTATTCCTACGGATGAACCATCATTCCGCGGGCGGAAGCGCAGGAAGCTCGGCTTCCGGAGCGGGCGACACGACGGCCGCCTGCTTCTCGCGCTCGTCGAGGATCAGCTTGTCGCGCTTCATCGCGACTTCGCGGATCTTCGCCATGGAGGCGCCGGTGCCCGCCGGGATCAGCCGGCCGACGATGACGTTCTCCTTGAGGCCTTCGAGCGGATCGACCTTGCCGTTGACTGCCGCTTCCGTGAGGACGCGGGTGGTCTCCTGGAACGAGGCCGCCGAGAAGAACGAACGGGTCTGGAGGCTCGCCTTGGTGATGCCGAGCAGAACCGGCGTACCCGTAGCGACCTTCTTGCCCTCTTCCTTGGCCTTCTCGTTCAGCGCGTCGAACTCGATCTTGTCGACCTGCTCGCCGGAGATCATGTCCGTGTCGCCCTGGTCGGTGACTTCCACCTTCTGGAGCATCTGACGGACAATCACCTCGATGTGCTTGTCGTTGATGAGCACGCCCTGGAGCCGGTAGACCTCCTGGATTTCGTTGACCAGGTAGGCCGCGAGCTCCTCGATGCCCTTGACCGCAAGAATGTCGTGCGGCGCCGGGTTGCCTTCCACGATGAAGTCGCCCTTTTCGACGACGTCACCGTCCTGAAGGTGGATGTGCTTGCCCTTCGGGATCAGGTACTCGCGCGGCTCGTCGGTCTTGTCCATCGGCTCGATCGAGATGCGACGCTTGTTCTTGTAGTCGCGTCCAAACCGGATGGTGCCCGCGATTTCGGCGATGATCGCCGCATCCTTCGGACGCCGAGCCTCGAACAGTTCCGCCACCCGCGGCAGACCGCCGGTGATGTCACGCGTCTTGGCGCTTTCGGTCGAGACACGGGCGAGGATGTCACCCGGGTTGACCTTGGCACCAACGTCGACCGACAGAATGCCGTCGACCGACAGCATGTAGCGGGCATCGCCGCCACGGGCGAGCTTGAGCACCTTGCCGTCCTTGCCCTTGACCACGATGGCGGGACGCAGGTCCGCGCCGCCGCGGGTCGAGCGCCAGTCGATGACCACGCGCTTGGCGATACCGGTGGCCTCGTCCAGCGTTTCCGAGATCGACTGCCCTTCGACCAGATCCTCGAAGCCGATGGTTCCTTCGACTTCGGTGAGCAGCGGACGGGTGTAGGGATCCCACTCGACGATACGCTGGCCACGCTTGACCATGTCGCCCTCGTCGACGTGCAGACGCGCGCCGTACTGGACACGGTGCGTCGCACGCTCGGTGCCGTCGGCATCGACGATCGCGACCACCATGTTGCGCACCATCGCGACCAGGTGACCTTCGCTGTTGCGGGCGATGGCCTTGTTCCGGATCACGATCTTGCCGTCGAAATTGGCTTCGACGAAAGACTGCTCGTTGAGCTGCGCCGCACCACCGATGTGGAAGGTGCGCATGGTGAGCTGGGTGCCCGGCTCGCCGATCGACTGCGCCGCGATGACGCCGACCGCTTCGCCGTGGTTGACCGGCGTGCCGCGGGCGAGATCGCGGCCGTAGCACTTGCCGCAGATGCCGTTGACGAGTTCGCAGGTCAGCGCCGAGCGGATCTTCACCTCCTGCACACCACCTTGCTGGATGGCGTCCAGATGGCTCTCTTCCATCAGCGTATCGCGCTTGATGATCACCTTGCCGGAGCTGTCACGGATGTCTTCGCAGGCCGTGCGTCCGAGGATGCGCGAACCGAGCGAAGCGACCACGGTGCCGGCATCGACGATGGCGCGCATCTTGATGCCGAGCTTCGTGCCGCAATCGGACTGCGTGATGATGCAGTCCTGCGCGACGTCGACCAGACGACGGGTCAGGTAACCCGAGTTCGCGGTCTTCAACGCGGTGTCCGCGAGGCCCTTACGGGCACCGTGGGTCGAGTTGAAGTACTCGAGAACCGAGAGGCCTTCCTTGAAGTTCGAGATGATCGGCGTCTCGATGATCTCACCCGACGGCTTGGCCATCAGGCCGCGCATGCCGGCGAGCTGGCGCATCTGGGCCGGCGAACCGCGGGCACCGGAGTGAGCCATCATGTAGATCGAGTTGATGTCGGCATCGGCTCCACTCGCCGTCTTCTTGGTGGAGGAGATCTCCTTCATCATCGCCTTGGCGATTTCCTCGGTCGCCTTCGACCAGGCGTCGACGACCTTGTTGTACTTCTCGCCGTGCGTGATCAGGCCGTCGTTGTACTGCTGCTCGAAATCCTTCGCCAGCGTACGGGTGGTGTCGACGATCTTCCACTTGGAGTGCGGCACGACCATGTCGTCCTTGCCGAACGAGATGCCGGCCTTGAACGCATTGTAGAAGCCGAGCGCCATGATGCGGTCGCAGAAGATCACAGTCTCCTTCTGGCCGCAGTGACGGTAGACCTGGTCGATGACGCCGGAGATCTCGCGCTTGGTCATCAGCTTGTTGATGATCTCGTACGAGATGCGCGGGTTCCGCGGCAGCAAATTGCCCAGCATGACGCGGCCGGCGGTGGTCTCGATCCAGCGCTTGGAGACCTTGCCGGTCTCGTCCATGCCTTCCCACCGATACTTGATCTTGGTGTGGAGGTGGATGACCTTCGCATGCAGGGCGTGCTCGAGCTCGGCCATGTCGCCGAACAGCTTGCCCTCGCCGGGCAGGCCTTCGCGCATGATCGAGACGTAGTAGAGACCCAGCACGATGTCCTGCGACGGCACGATGATCGGCTGGCCGTTCGCCGGATGCAGGATGTTGTTGGTCGACATCATCAGGACGCGCGCTTCCAGCTGCGCTTCCAGCGACAGCGGAACGTGCACGGCCATCTGGTCGCCGTCGAAGTCGGCGTTGAACGCGGAGCAGACCAGCGGGTGAAGCTGGATCGCCTTGCCCTCGATCAGCACCGGCTCGAACGCCTGGATGCCCAGGCGATGCAGCGTCGGCGCGCGGTTGAGCAGCACGGGATGCTCGCGGATCACCTCGTCCAGGATGTCCCAGACCTCGGGCCGCTCCTTCTCGACCAGCTTCTTCGCCTGCTTCACGGTGGTGGACAGGCCCTTGGCGTCAAGCCGCGAATAGATGAACGGCTTGAACAGCTCGAGCGCCATCTTCTTCGGCAGGCCGCACTGATGCAGGCGCAGCTCGGGACCGACCACGATCACCGAACGGCCCGAATAGTCGACGCGCTTGCCGAGCAGGTTCTGGCGGAAACGGCCCTGCTTGCCCTTCAGCATGTCGGCGAGCGACTTCAGCGGGCGCTTGTTGGCACCGGTGATGACGCGGCCGCGGCGGCCGTTGTCGAACAGCGCATCGACCGCTTCCTGAAGCATGCGCTTCTCGTTGCGGATGATGATGTCGGGCGCGCGCAGCTCCATCAGCCGCTTCAAGCGGTTGTTGCGGTTGATGACGCGACGGTAGAGGTCGTTGAGGTCCGAGGTCGCGAAGCGGCCGCCGTCCAGCGGCACCAGCGGACGCAGGTCCGGCGGGATCACGGGAACGACGGTCAGGATCATCCATTCCGGCTTGTTGCCGGAGTGGCGGAACGCTTCGACGATCTTCAGGCGCTTGGCGAGCTTCTTGTGCTTGATGTCGGAGTCGGTCTCCTGCATCTCCGCACGCAAGGTCAGCTCGAGCTTCTCGAGGTCCATGCCCTTGAGCAGCTCGCGGATCGCCTCTGCGCCGATCATGGCGGTGAAGGAATCCTGGCCGTACTCGTCCTGCGCCTTCAGATACTCGTCTTCCGACAGCAGCTGACGGTCCTTCAGCGCGGTGAGACCCGGCTCGAGCACGACGTAATATTCGAAGTAGAGGATCCGCTCGAGATCCTTCAGCGTCATGTCGAGCAGCAGGCCGATGCGCGACGGCAGCGACTTCAGGAACCAGATGTGAGCGACCGGAGCCGCGAGCTCGATATGGCCCATGCGCTCGCGCCGGACGCGCGACAGCGTGACCTCGACCGAGCACTTCTCGCAGATGATGCCCTTGTACTTCATGCGCTTGTACTTGCCGCACAAGCACTCGTAGTCCTTGATCGGCCCGAAGATGCGGGCGCAGAACAGGCCGTCGCGCTCGGGCTTGAAGGTACGGTAGTTGATGGTCTCCGGCTTCTTGATCTCGCCGTAGGACCAGGACAGAATCTTCTCCGGGGACGCGATCGAGATGCGGATCTGGTCGAAGACCTGAGCCGGCGTCGTCGGATTAAAGAGATTCATAATTTCTTGGTTCATCGTCTTCTCCTCGCGTACCGGTCGCCTCCGGCCGCAAATTCGAAAATCACTCAAGCGGGGCGCCCTGCCCTCAAGGCATCGGGAGGGGCGCCAATGCCCGGCCGCGAAGGCCGGGCATGAAAGGTCGTATTACTCGGCTGCTTCCGACGTCGGCGCCGGTCCCACCTTGGAATTGTGCAGATCGACGTTGAGGCCGAGCGAGCGCATTTCCTTGACCAGCACGTTGAACGATTCCGGAATACCGGCCTCGAAGGTGTCGTCGCCACGCACGATCGCCTCGTACACCTTGGTACGGCCGGCGACGTCGTCCGACTTCACGGTCAGCATTTCCTGAAGCGTGTAGGCCGCGCCGTAAGCTTCGAGCGCCCACACCTCCATTTCGCCGAAACGCTGGCCGCCGAACTGCGCCTTGCCGCCCAGCGGCTGCTGGGTGACGAGCGAGTACGGACCGATCGAACGCGCATGGATCTTGTCGTCGACGAGATGGTGCAGCTTGAGCATGTAGATGTAGCCCACCGTCACCTTGCGATCGAAGGCATCGCCGGTGCGGCCGTCATAGACGGTCGACTGACCCGAAGCGTCGAGACCTGCAAGCTTCAGCATCTCCTCGATGTCGGCTTCCTTGGCACCGTCGAACACCGGCGTCGCGATCGGCACGCCGCGGCTGAGGTTATGGCCGAGTTCAAGCAGCTCGTTGTCGTTGAGCGTCTTGATCGTCTCGTCCTCGCCGTAGACCTTCTTCAAGGTTTCCTTCAGCGGCTTGATGTCCTGCTTCGACAGGTAAGCATCGACCGTCTGGCCGATACGCTTGCCGAGGCCGGCGCAGGCCCAGCCGAGATGGGTCTCGAGGATCTGTCCGACGTTCATGCGCGAGGGCACGCCGAGCGGATTGAGCACGATGTCGGCGTGCGTACCGTCTTCGAGGAACGGCATGTCCTCGATCGGCACGATCTTCGACACCACGCCCTTGTTGCCGTGGCGGCCGGCCATCTTGTCGCCGGGCTGGATCTTGCGCTTCACCGCGACGAAGACCTTGACCATCTTCATCACGCCGGGCGGCAATTCGTCACCGCGCTGAAGCTTCTCGACCTTGTCGAGGAAGCGCTGCTCGAGCCCCTTCTTCGACTCGTCGTACTGCTTCCGCATGGCCTCGATCTCGGCCATCAGCTTGTCGTTCGGCGAAGCGAACAGCCACCACTGCGACTTCGGGTACTCCTCGAGCACCGCACGGGTGATCTTGGTGTCCTTCTTGAAGCCCTTCGGGCCCGCAATGCCCTGCCGTCCCTCGAGGAGCTCGGCAAGACGGTTGTAGACGTTGCGGTCCAGGATCGCCTGCTCGTCGTCGCGGTCCTTGGCCAGACGCTCGATCTCTTCCCGCTCGATCGCCAGCGCACGCTCGTCCTTGTCGACGCCGTGACGGTTGAACACGCGGACTTCCACGATCGTGCCCTGCACGCCCGGGGGAACGCGCAGCGAGGTGTCGCGAACGTCGGAGGCCTTTTCACCGAAGATGGCGCGCAGAAGCTTTTCTTCCGGCGTCATCGGGCTCTCGCCCTTCGGGGTGATCTTGCCGACCAGGATGTCGCCGGCGCGCACTTCCGCACCGATGTAGACGATACCGGCTTCGTCGAGGTTCTTCAGCGCTTCTTCCGAAACGTTCGGAATGTCGCGGGTGATTTCCTCAGGCCCGAGCTTGGTGTCGCGGGCCATCACCTCGAATTCCTCGATATGGATCGAGGTGAAGACGTCTTCCTTCACGATCCGCTCGGAGAGCAGGATCGAGTCTTCGAAGTTGTAGCCGTTCCACGGCATGAACGCGACAAGCACGTTACGGCCGAGCGCGAGTTCGCCGAGATCGGTCGACGGACCGTCAGCGATGATGTCGCCCTTCTTGACGATATCGCCCACCTTCACCAGCGGACGCTGGTTGATGCAGGTCGACTGGTTGGAGCGCTGGTACTTCATCAGCCGGTAGATATCGACGCCCGACTTGGTCGGATCGAGATCTTCGGTGGCGCGGATGACGACGCGGGTCGCGTCGATCTGGTCGATGACGCCCGAACGGCGTGCCGCGATCGCAGCACCCGAGTCACGCGCAACCACGCCTTCCATGCCGGTGCCGACGAACGGCGCCTCGGCGCGAACCAGCGGCACCGCCTGGCGCTGCATGTTCGAGCCCATCAGCGCACGGTTGGCGTCGTCGTTCTCGAGGAACGGGATCAGCGCCGCGGCGACCGAAACGAGCTGCTTCGGCGACACGTCCATGTAGTCGACCTTGTCCGGCGTCACCGGCAAGACTTCGCCGGCGTGACGGCAGACCACGAGGTCTTCGGTGAAGCGGCCCTTCGGATCGAGCGGCACGTTGGCCTGCGCGACCGTGTAGCGGCCCTCTTCCATCGCCGAGAGGTACACGACCTCGTCGGTGACGCGGCCGTCCTTGACCTTGCGATAAGGCGTCTCGACGAAGCCGTACTTGTTCACGCGCGCGAAGGTGGCGAGCGAGTTGATCAGACCGATGTTCGGACCTTCCGGCGTCTCGATCGGGCAGATGCGGCCGTAATGCGTCGGATGCACGTCGCGCACTTCGAAGCCGGCGCGCTCGCGGGTCAGACCGCCCGGTCCAAGTGCCGACAGGCGACGCTTGTGGGTGATCTCCGACAGCGGGTTGGTCTGGTCCATGAACTGCGAGAGCTGCGAGGAGCCGAAGAACTCGCGCACGGCGGCAGCCGCCGGCTTCGCGTTGATCAGGTCCTGCGGCATGACCGTGTCGATGTCGACCGAGGACATGCGCTCCTTGATCGCGCGCTCCATGCGCAGGAGGCCGATGCGGTACTGGTTCTCCATGAGCTCGCCGACCGAGCGCACACGGCGGTTGCCGAGATGGTCGATGTCGTCGATCTCGCCCTTGCCGTCGCGCAGATCCACCAGCGTCTTGATGACGGAGAGGATGTCTTCCTTGCGCAGCGTGCGCTGGGTGTCGGGCGCATCGAGGTCGAGGCGCATGTTCATCTTGACGCGGCCGACCGCGGAGAGGTCGTAACGCTCGGCGTCGAAGAACAGCGACTGGAACATCGCCTGCGCCGAATCCAGCGTCGGCGGCTCGCCCGGGCGCATCACGCGGTAGATGTCGAACAGCGCGTCTTCACGCGTCATGTTCTTGTCCGCCGAGAGCGTGTTGCGGATGTAGGCGCCGACATTGACGTGGTCGATGTCGAGCAGCGGCAGTTCCTTGTAGCCGTGCTCGTTGAGGGCCTTCATCGACTTGTCGGTGATTTCCTCACCGGCTTCGGCGTGGATTTCACCCGTCTTCGGATTGACGAGGTCTTCGGCGAGGTAGTTGCCGACGAGCTCCTCATCCGACAGACGCAGAGCCTTGAGCCCCTTCTCCTGGAGCTGGCGGGCGGCGCGGACGGTGAGCTTCTTGCCGGCCTCGAGCACGACCTTGCCGGTGTCGGCGTCGATCAGGTCGTTGATGGTCGAGTAACCGCGGAAACGGTTGGCGTCGAACGGAACGCGCCAGCCTTCCTTGGTCCGCTTGTAGAGGATCTTCTTGTAGAACGTCGACAGGATCGCCTCGCCGTCGAGGCCGAGGGCGAACATCAGCGACGTCACCGGAATCTTGCGGCGACGGTCGATACGCGCATAGACGATGTCCTTGGCGTCGAACTCGATGTCGAGCCAGGAGCCGCGATACGGGATCACGCGGGCAGCGAACAGCAGCTTGCCCGACGAATGGGTCTTGCCCTTGTCGTGGTCGAAGAACACGCCCGGCGAACGGTGCATCTGCGAGACGATGACGCGCTCGGTGCCGTTCACGATGAAGGTGCCGTTCATCGTCATGAGCGGAATGTCGCCCATGTAGACGTCCTGCTCCTTGATGTCCTTGACCGACTTCGCGCCGGTTTCTTCGTCGATATCGAACACAATGAGGCGCAGCGTCACCTTGAGGGGAGCCGCGAAGGTCATGCCGCGCTGGCGGCACTCGTCGACGTCATATTTCGGCTGCTCGAACTCGTAGCGGACGAATTCCAGCATCGAGGTGCCCGAGAAATCCGAGATCGGGAACACCGAGCGGAACACGGCCTGCAGGCCCTCGTCGAGGCGCCCGCCGACGGGTTCGTCGACCATCAGGAACTGGTCATAGGACGCCTTCTGAACCTCGATGAGGTTCGGCATCTCGGCGACTTCCTTGATGTGTCCGAAGAACTTGCGAACGCGTTTGCGACCGGTGAATGTCTGCTGCGCCATCGTGGCCTCTCATTTCGTCGCCCGCTCTGGGCGCGCCGTCCGGAACGCGGCTGCCACCGCTCCCCGGGTTGAATTTTTCGAACCCGTTTTGGGGGACCGAAAATCCAGTTTCAGGCCGTCATGTCCTGAATCTGTTCTTCAGACCTTCAAAACGCAAAACGACGCGCGGGGCGCATAGGCACGCCCGCCCGTCACAACGATCTTCTTCACGGACTGCAAAAGCCCGAAATAGCCTGCTCTCCCAACGGCTTACAGGGAAATCCGGCATCCCTGCCCACCGCGCTTTCGTGCTGCCGACCCGATATGGGGCGACAATAGTGGAGATTCGAGGGGTATACCCTCAAATCCCCACACATTTTCGTGTTCGGCCTGCGTCGGGACGATCCGTCGCACGCCTTTTGCATCCGGCCCATCCTTTTGAGGGATGAACCAAGGTCCCGAGCCATGGCCCGGAACCCCGCCAGTAAGCGTTGCTTACTTGAGCTCGACCTTCGCACCAGCCTTCTCGAGCTGGACCTTGATCTTGTCGGCCTCTTCCTTGTTCACGCCTTCCTTGACAGGCTTCGGCGCGCCCTCGACGAGGTCCTTTGCTTCCTTCAGGCCCAAGCCGGTGATGGCGCGGACTTCCTTGATGACCTCGATCTTCTTGTCGCCGGCGCTGGCGAGAACGACCGTGAACTCGGTCTTCTCTTCCGCCGGAGCGGCGGCAGCGCCACCACCAGCCGGGCCGGCCACGGCGACGGCCGCGGCAGCCGAAACGCCCCACTTCTCTTCGAGGAGCTTCGCGAGTTCGGCAGCTTCGAGCACGGTGAGGCTCGAGAGGTCGTCAACGATCTTCTGCAAGTCAGCCATTGTTCAGTTTCCTTGAGTGTAAGTCTGGTTCGGGTTTGAGTTTTGCGAAGGGCGTCAGGCCGCTTCGCCCTTTGAGGCATGAGCCTGGATGACGCGCGCGAGCTTGCCCGCGGGCGCGTTGGCGAGCTGAGCGATCTTGGTCGCCGGGGCCACAAGCAGGCCGACGATCTTGCCGCGCAGTTCATCAAGCGACGGCAGCGAGGCAAGCGCCTTCACGCCGTCGACATTCAGGACGGTCTTCCCCATCGAGCCGCCGACGATGACGAACTTTTCGTTCGCCTTGGCGAATTCGATGGCGACCTTTGGCGCCGCTACCGGATCGTTCGAAGTGGCGATCACGGTCGGTCCCTTCAGCATGGGGCCGATGGCAACGACGTCAGTGCCTTCAAGAGCAATTTTGGCGAGACGGTTCTTCGAGACCTTCACCGAGGCACCCGCCTGCTTCATCTGCTGGCGCAGCTTCTGCATCTGGGCGACGGTGAGGCCGGAATATTGAGCAACGACCGCGACGCTCGTGGTCTTGAAGACCCCATTGAGCTGTTCGACCGCTTCCTTTTTTGCCGCTCGTTCCACAGCAAGCTCTTTCCGGTTGGCGGTCATCGCGAAAGCGGGACCGCCGGGTTGCACCCATCGTCCCACCCAAAACCTGAACCTCAGGGCCAAAACCCATCGGACACGCGCCGGGCGAGACGACAATTCAAAGCCTGCCCTCCGGGAGCTCGCTGGAGCCCACGGCGTGTCGAGGTCCGAACCAAACTCCTTCCGCGACCACCCTAAAGTGGGAAGCGAGGTGAAATCCGGTCTTCACCCGTCTATGCAGGCCATGCGATTAAGCCGTTGAGAAATCGAAATTTCCCGCGGGCGCCTGCAGTCTTGGACAGGACAAGGCCAGCCGGCGAACCGCCTGACCTCTGCTCGCACCCCCACCGGCCGATGGATTTTCCTTCCTTTTCGGGCAAATCCTTGCGGACGTCCTGAAAAGGAATGATCTCCTGCGTGTCGGGTTTTCGGAATGCGTGCACGAACGCGCCAGCCAAGGCCGGCACGTCCGGAAGCGGTTCTTTAACCGCTCTCTGCCGGATTGCCAAGAGCAAAATTCACACCAGTTCCAATCCGTTGCCGACCGGGCATGAGGCGGCCTGACAAGGGCCGATTCAGGCCGATTTGACCCCATGGGGCAGCGGCTTGCCCTCGAAAAATGCGCCGAGATTGGCCAGCACGCAGTTCTGCATGGCGACGTGCGATTCGAGGGTGTGGCCACCGATATGCGGGGCGAACACCACGTTGGGGAGCGCGGTCAGGGTGTCGGGGGCGTGAGGTTCCTTCTCGAAGACATCGAGGCCGGCGCCGGCGATGGTCTTGTCGGAGAGCGCTGCGACCAGGGCCTCCTGGTCGATGACCGAGCCCCGCGAAATGTTGACGACGTAGCCGTCGGCACCGAGGCGCCCTAGGATATCGGCGTTGACGACGTGCTGGGTCTCAGCCCCCGCCCGGACCGCGATCATCAGCACGCTGCACCAGTCGGCCAGCGCCTCCAGCGACGGGAAATATTGATAGGGCAGATCGCATTTGCTGCGGCTGAAATAGCCGACCTCGCTCTCGAAGGCGGCGCAGCGCGCGGTGATCTTGCGGCCGATCTCGCCCATGCCGTAGACGCCGATGCGGCGCCCGGGCATCCCCGCCTGCGGGCGCATCATCGGCGACTGCTTCGAGGCCGCCCAATCGCCGCTGCGGACATATTGATCGGCGACCAGGATCCGCCGCGTCGTCGCCAGCATCAGGGTTATCGCGATGTCGGCGACCGAGGCGGCATTGGCGCCGGGGCTGTGACCGACCGCGATGTTGCGGCTGGCTGCCGCCTTCAGGTCGACGCCGTCATAGCCGGTGCCGTAGCAGACGATCGCGCCGAGCTTCGGAAACAGGTCCATCGCCTCGGCGCCGAGCGGCGAGCCGCCGGCCGTCAGCATCGCACGGATGCCGCCGAGTTCTTCCGCCGAAAACACCTCCGTGGCCTTCCTGCCGCCGGTGTCGAGCAGTTCGAACCGCTCGGCGAAGCGCGCCATCATCGTCTTGGGAAAGCGCGAATAGATCAGGACCTTGTCAGCCATTGTTGTTGTTTCCGGTGAGTGCCGTCGAAAATGGAAAGGGGCGGAATCGGTCGCCCGATTCCGCCCCTCGCCTCATGCAATTTCCAAACCTTAGCCGAGGCAAGCCTTAGCCGAGGATGGTGCCCGGCTCGACCTTCACGCCTGGGCCCATCGTCGAGGACACTGCAACGCGCTGGATGTAGGTGCCCTTGGAGCCAGCCGGCTTCGCCTTCGAGACAGCATCGGCGAGCGCCTTGATGTTCTCGACCAGCTTCTCCTCGGAGAACGAGGCCTTGCCGACGCCGGCCTGCAGGATGCCGGCCTTCTCGACGCGGAACTCGACCGAGCCGCCCTTGGCACCCTTCACCGCACCGGTGACGTCCATGGTCACGGTGCCGATCTTCGGGTTCGGCATCAGGCCGCGCGGGCCGAGCACCTTACCGAGGCGACCGACCAGCGGCATCATGTCGGGGGTCGCAATACAACGATCGAAATCGATCGCGCCGTTCTGCACCTTCTCGACCAGGTCTTCGGCGCCGACGACGTCGGCACCTGCGGCCTTGGCTTCGTCAGCCTTGGCGCCACGGGCGAATACGCCGACGCGGAGCGTACGGCCAGTGCCGTTCGGCAGGGTCACGACGCCGCGGACCATCTGGTCGGCGTGACGCGGATCGACGCCGAGATTGATCGCGACCTCGATGGTCTCGTCGAACTTCGCTTTCGCGCGTTCCTTGACCATCTTGATGGCGTCCGCGAGCGGGTAAAGCTTTTCGCGGTCAACACCTTCGCGGGCTTTGTTCAAACGCTTTCCGATTGCCATAGCCGCTTACCCCGCCACTTCCAGACCCATCGAACGGGCAGAGCCCTCGACCATCTTCATGGCCGATTCGATGGTGTCGCAATTGAGATCCTTCATCTTCTTCTCGGCGATCTCGCGCACCTGCGCCTTGGTCACCTTGCCGGCCTTGTCACGGCCCGGCGCCTTCGAGCCGGACTGGATCTTGGCAGCCTGCTTGAGGAAGAAGGACATCGGCGGCGTCTTCATCTCGAAGGTGAAGGAACGGTCCGCATAGATGGTGATGATCACCGGGATCGGGGTGTTCTTCTCTTCCTTCTGAGTCTGGGCGTTGAACGCCTTGCAGAACTCCATGATGTTGAGACCGCGCTGACCGAGCGCGGGACCGATCGGGGGCGAGGGATTCGCCGCACCGGCCGGGACCTGAAGCTTCAGGTATCCGGTCACTTTCTTTGCCATGTATCACTCCTGTTGTGCCGGCCTGGACCGGCGGTTTCAGGTTCGTGGTCTGGGTCGGATGCGGCTGGCAACCGCCCTCTCCCTCCCACGGCCTCTGCTTGCGCGAAAACTTTCGGCCTCGCGCCTTACCCGATCAGACCTTCTCGACCTGACCGAATTCCAATTCCACAGGCGTGGCGCGACCGAAGATCGACACCGCGACCTTCACGCGCGAGCGCGCCTCGTCGATTTCCTCGACCACACCCGAGAACGAGGCGAACGGGCCATCGGCCACGCGCACGTTCTCGCCGATCTCGAACGACACCGACGCCTTCGGCCGTTCCACACCCTCCTGCACCTGGTGCAGGATGCGCATGGCTTCGTTCTCCGAGATCGGCATCGGCTTGTTCTCGGCGCCGAGGAAGCCCGTGACCTTCGGCGTGTTCTTGATCAGATGAAACGCCTCGTCGGTCAGCTTCATCTTCACCAGCACGTAGCCCGGGAAGAACTTGCGCTCGGCGTCGATCTTGCGGCCGCGGCGCACTTCCGTGACCTTCTCGGTCGGAACCAGCACCAGCTCGAACAGCTCTTCGAGCCCGCGCTGCTTGGCCTGCTCGCGGATCGATTCGGCGACCTTCTTCTCGAAGTTCGAATAGGCGTGGACGATGTACCAGCGCTTGTCGGACGATTGGGTTGCGGCGGCTGTTGCCATCAGTGAATGCCCAAAAGGAAGGTGATGAGGTAACGGATGATCTGGTCGGCGGCGAAGAAGAAGATCGAGGCCACGGCGACCATCACGAACACCATGATGGTGGTGATCGTGGTCTCACGACGGGTAGGCCAGGTGACCTTGGCGGTCTCCGAGCGCACTTCCTGCAAGAACTTGAACGGGCTGACTGCCATCGTTTGCGACGCCATTAAGAATTTCAGGGATCCGAACAGCCGCCTGTGGCCCAGCCCTCTGTCTCGAAGGATGAGCCGGAAAACCGGGCTCGATTGTTCGGGGGATTTCAAAGCCGCGCCGGAGATCCGCGTTTAACGGGCCGGCTGCGAGTGCCGGGTATCTACTGCGGATGGGGCCAAAGGTCAAGGTGCGGGCGGGCTGGAATCCACACCGGCCCGGCTGACGGACGTGATGCGGATCAAGGGCTTATGGGCCCCGCATGACCCAGCGCCCGAGCTATTCAGCCCGGCGCCGTCCTGCCTTCAATCCGGATTGTCTGGGATTAGCTGGCAGGAGTGGCAGGGCTCGAACCTGCGACCCCCGGTTTTGGAGACCGGTGCTCTACCAATTGAGCTACACTCCTACGGACCCTTGCGTCGCCGCCGGATCAGGGGCGCTTTCAAGCACAGGGGACGGCCGGATTGCAAGGACGGATTGCAAGGGTGAAGCGCGCTGGCTTCGCTTGTTTGTGCAACGGCTTCTGGGCCACTCTCCGATCCCGATAATCAAGAACAACCGGGAGCCCCCATGACTACCTTAGCGTCGACAGCCGCCGCCCACCCCTCGACCGCGCCAAAAACCCCGTCTCTTCCCGAAGCCAAGCCGGAAACGCTGGGCCTGTCGCGGCCCCGCCTCCAGGCGATGTCGGACGCGTTCAAGCGCGAGATCGACAAGGGAACCGTCCCCGGCGTGACCGTGCTGGTGGCGAGGGGCGGCCAGGTCGGCTGGTTCGAGGCGCTCGGCAAGCAGAGCCCGGCGGGCCCGGCGATGGCGCTTGATTCGATCTTCCGGATCTTCTCGATGACCAAGCCGATCGTCTCGGTCGGCATCATGGCGCTGGTCGAGGACGGCCACCTCCTGCTCGGCGATCCCGTCGCAAAATTCATCCCGGAGTTCGCGGACCAGAAGGTCGGCGTCGTCAGCGGTGGCAAGCTGGAACTGGTTCCACCGAGGCGGCCGATGACGGTGCAGGACCTGCTCCGCCACACCTCGGGTCTCACCTATGAGCACCAGGGCGACGGCCCGGTGCACAAGCTCTACCAGGAGTCCCGCGTCCGCAGCCGCAAGATCACCAATGCCGAGCACGCCGCGCTGGTGGCGAGCTTCCCGCTGGTCTGCCACCCCGGCGACGAGTTCAACTACAGCCGTTCCACCGACATCCTCGGCCGCATCATCGAGGTCGTCAGCGGCAAGTCGCTCGGCACCTATCTCACCGAGCGCATCCTCGCGCCGTTGCAGATGACCGAGACCGGCTTCTCGACCTCAGAGGCCAACGCCGGCCGGCTCGCGCAGCCATTCGAAGCCGATCCCTGGACCGGTGACAAGGTCGCGCTGTTCAACATGCTCGAGCAGCCGGTGATGGAATCCGGCGGCGGCGGCCTGGTCTCCACCACGACGGACTACGCCCGCTTCGCGCTGATGCTGCGCAATGGCGGCACCCTCGACGGCAACAGGATCATCGGCCGCAAGACGCTGGAGCTGATGGCGTCCGATCACCTCGGGCCGCACGTCGTGACCAACGGCACGCTTCTTTCGCCCGGCCACGGTTTCGGTCTCGGCTTCGCCGTTCGCCGCGACGCCGGCATCGCGCCCTTCCCCGGCAGTGTCGGCAACTATTTCTGGAGCGGCATTGCCGGCACGTTCTTCTGGATCGATCCGAAGGAGGATCTGTTCACGGTGTTCATGACCCAGGGACCGGGACAACGCGATTTTACGCGCACGCTGGTGCGGGATCTGGTTTACGCGGCGGTAGAGTGAGGGCGTTCGCTTAGTCGCGCGAGCCGCGAGGCCGCATCCACACACTCACCGTCATGCCCCGGCTTGACCGGGGCATCCAGTACTCCGTAGCGGCAGTTTGTTCACACCACTTCGGCCGCGGAGTACTGGATCGCCCGCTTTCGCGGACGATGACGCTGATGCTGGAGTGAGCTTAGGTGCCCTTCTCCGCAAACCTCAACTGATCGTCGCGCCGCCGTCGATCACCATGGTCTGGCCGGTCATGAAGTCGCCGGCCGCGGATCCCAGGAACACCGCCGCACCCGCGATCTCGTCGGGGATGCCGATGCGCAGCAACGGCGAGCGCGAGGTCGAGGCCTTCAGGTTCTCCGGATTGTCCCATAGCGCTTTCGCGAAATCGGTCTTGATCAAGCCGGGCGCGATGCAGTTCACGCGGATGTTGTGCTTGCCGTATTCGCAGGCGAGGTTGCGTGCAAGCTGCATGTCGGCGGCCTTGGAGATCGCGTAGGCCCCGAGAATGGTCGAGCCCTTGAGGCCGCCGATCGAGGACACGATGATCACCGAGCCGTCCTTGCGCTCGATCATCTGCGGCACCACCATCGAGATCAGCCAGTTGTTGGCGACGATGTTGTTGTCGAGAATTTTGCGGAACTGATCGTCGGAGATGCCGGCAAGCGGACCGTAATACGGGTTCGACGCGGCGTTACACACCAGCACGTCGATCTTGCCGAAGGCGCGGTTGCTCTCGTCGACCAGGTTTTGCAGATTCTCCTTCGATGAAATGTTCGCCGCGATCGCGGCCGCGGTGCCCTTGCCGAACTTGTCGTTGATGCCCCTGGCGACCTCGTCGCAGACATCGGCCTTGCGCGAGGAGATCACCACCTTGGCGCCGTGCTCGGCCATGCGCTCGGCGATGGCAAGCCCGATCCCGCGCGTCGAGCCGGTGATGACGGCAACTTTGCCCTTCATGTCGAACAAGGTCATGTTTCTCTCCCAGGATATGATTTGATTTGCCTGAATCCTACGCCGCGTCCGCGCGAACGGACAACAGCCTCAGGCGAGCTTCTTGACTTCCGGTCCCGCCGGCTGATGCATCTCGGAATGCGCATCGTCCGCGATCCACGGCTGCTGGTTCACCATGGGCAGCCGCCAGACCGAGCGCTCGGGGCTGGCGAAATAATCGAGCCGCGTGATCGAGACATTGTCGATGTCGAACGACAGCGCCCGCTCCACCTGGCCGTCGAGTGCGAGACCGATCGCCGCCTTGATGGTGCCGCCATGCGCGACGGCGATCACGTCCTGCCCCGCCGCCTCATTGTTGATCCGCTCGACGGTGCGGCGCGTGCGGTTGTAGAGATCCATGAAACTTTCGCCGCCGGGCGCGGGCTCGTTGATGTCGGCAAACCAGCTCGAGCCGACGGGACGGCTGGCGATGAACTCGGCGCGATTCATGCCCTGCCAGCGACCGAGATTCTGCTCGGCGAGGTCCGCCTCCCATTTCATCGACACGGGCCGCGGATAGCCCGCCTCCCAGATCGCTTCAGCCGTTTGATGCGTGCGCATCAGATTGCTCGAATACCACACTGCCTTGCGTGGCAGCACCTTGGCAACAGCATTGAACACGTAGGTGTCGCGGGTGTCGCAGGCGAGATCGCTCTGTCCGTAGATGTTGCCGCCGTCATTGCGCACCGGCGCATGACGAACCCACCACCAGCGTGTCGTGACCACATTCGGCTTGTCTGCGGTTGCCATTGAAGCCCTTCCATCTCGTGTGATGTCGCTGTACGTCAGGTGTGAACGTGTCTCAAGACACTTTACTGTTTCAAATTCTGTTTGAAATTCCGTCGCGCGGCAAGCGTCGCACGGCATACCAAAGGGAGAATCGCATGGGCCGTCTGCAAGGCAAATCCGTCATCATCACCGGCGCGGGCAGCGGCATCGGCCGCGCCGCTGCACACCTCTTCACCAAGGAAGGCGCCAAGCTGATCGCGGTCGATCGCACCGAAGCGGTGAAGGAGACGGTCGACGAGGTGAAGAAGGCCGGCGGCGTTGCGGAGGCGATGATCGCCGATGCCGGCTCCGAGCAGGACGTCATCGCCGTCATCGACAAGGCGGTGAAGACGCATGGCCGGCTCGACGTGATCTGGGCCAACGCCGGCGTCTCCGGCGGGCTCGTTCCGCTCGGCGAGCAGACCGTCGAACAGTGGCAGGAGGTGCTGCGCGTCAATCTGATCGGACCGTTCCTCGCGGTGAAGCATGCGATGCCGCACATGGTGAAACAGCAGTCCGGCGCAATCGTGCTCACCGCATCGGTTGCGGGCCTCAAGGCCGGCGCGAGCGGACATCCTTATGCCGCCAGCAAGGCCGGCGTGATCTCTCTGGTGCAAACCACCGCTTATTCGCTCACCGGCACCGGCGTGCGCATCAACGCGGTGTGCCCCGGCCTGATCGAGACCGGCATGACCAAGCCGATTTTCGACCGCGCCAAGGAGCGCGGCACCCAAGACAAGATCGGCCAGCTCAATCCCTTGAAGCGCCCCGGCCAGCCGCACGAGCTCGCCGCGATGGGACTGTTTTTGGCCAGCGACGAAGCGTCCTACGTGAACGGCCAGGCCTTCCCGGTGGACGGTGGCCTCACGGCGTCGATGCCGTATACGGGGAAGCCGGTCTGACAAAGGTCTCGCCTTTGGCTTCAGCAGCGCCACACTCTCAGTGTCGTCCCGGCGAAGGCCGGGACCCATAACCTCAGGGAGCAGTTTGGCGACGACTCGTCGATCGGTACTTTCACTTGAATGCACTCGATGGGTTCCGCGGTATGGGTCCCGGCCTTCGCCGGGACGACGGCGGAGAGAAATCGCGCATAACTGCATCAACATCGTCATTGCGAGCGCAGCAGATTGTAGGATGGGTAGAGCGAAGCGAACCCATCAACGCTTCCTCCGCACCGGAGCATGATGGGTTTCGCAAGTGCTCTACCCATCCTACGCCCCGTTGACACGCCTTCTCATCCTCGCGGCGCATGTCGCCCGAGCTTTGCTTTCGGCGCCTTGCGCCTCTGCCCACCCTACGAGACCGATTGAGCCGCGAGCGCTACGATAAACAGCGCACAGCCTCCAATCGACGCAATCGTCCGCACATGATTCCAGAACACCCAATCCTTCAAATACGCCGCCCATACCGCGCCCGCCTCTGGCGATGACGGCTGCACCGCGGCCAGCGCATCGTTGAGCGGCACGTTGAGCGCAACTGTCACGACGAACATGCCGATGACGTAGAGGCCGCCGCCTGCGATCATGCTCACCGCGCCGGGCTCACTGAAGCGCAACGCGCCCAACACGACCAGCGCCGCGCCAGCCACCGTCGTGCCGAGGAACAACGGCATGAACAGCGAGCGCACGATGTCGACATTAATGGCATTCATCGCCGCGATACCGGCGGCCTGATCGAGCCGGCCGAGCGCGGTCATGATGAAGGTCGAGAACGCGAAATAGATGCCGGCCATGAGGCCGCAGCCGAGCGCCGAGAACCAGAGCAATCCGTTCGTCAAAACCTGCCGCATGCCACGCCTCCTCAAATACGATAAACTCTCGCATTTGATAAAGGCGATAAACTCTCTTATTTCTGACGTCAAGCGCGGATGGTGGGAACAACGATGCCGGAACGGAAGATCAGGGCGGGCAAAGCGACGCAGGCGGCCGGACGGCGCACGCCGCTGGTTCCGACGCAGGAACGTAGCCGGGAGCGGTTCGATCGCATCCTGACCGCCGCGAGCGAGATATTGACGGAAAAGGGCAGCGACGCCTTCCGGATGAGCGACATCGTCGAGCGCACCGGCATCGCCTTCGGCTCGCTCTACCAATATTTTCCGGACAAGAATGCCGTGATCGGGACGCTCGCCGAGCGTTGCAACGCCATCGGCCGCGAGTGCGTGGCGCGCGATCTCGCCGAGATGAAGAAGCTGTCGGACCTGCACGCCGCGCTGTGCCGCATCACCGACGGCTACTACCAGATGTTCCGCGATCACCCGGTGATGCATCACATCTGGCAAGCGACGCAAGGCGACCGAACGCTGCAAGAGATCGACAGGGAGGACGTGGCTTTCCTGGCCGGTCTGTTACGCGAGGCACTCAAGCGTGTCGCGCCGAAACAGCCCGCCGCCGCCCTCACCTCCTTTTCGCAACTGGCGATGGTCCAGATTGCCGCTGCGGTTCGTCACGCCATCGCCTTGCCGCCGGCCGAGGCGCGGCGTACGCTCGACCTGTTCAAGCGAATGCTGCCGAAGGATCTCTCCGCACTCGGCTGAGTCTCGGCGAAAGCAGCCTTCGCGATCGGGTTTGCCCGAACCCGCCACTCCATTGGTATGTTTCGTGCAAGCGGCGATGCCATCCTCCATCTCATGAACGAGACAATGCCCAACCCGATTTTCCCAAGTTCCAGAGCCGATCGCATCCGCAACCTCCTCGCCGACCTGGTCGGCTTCGACACCATCAGCGATCGCACCAACTTGCCCCTGATCGCGCATATCGAGAGCTATCTCGCCTTCCTGGGCGTCAAGGGCGAGCGCATCACCGACGAGACCGGACAGAAGGCTTCGCTCTGGGTCACGATCGGCCCGGAGGACAAGCCCGGTCTCGTGCTATCGGGACATACCGACGTCGTGCCGGTCGTCGGCCAGGACTGGAGCCACGATCCGTTCAAGCTGGTCGAGCGCGACGGCAAGCTGTTCGGCCGCGGCACCACCGACATGAAGGGTTTTGTGGCGGTGTGCCTCGCCATGGTGCCGGAGATGCTGGAAGCGAAGCTGACGACGCCGATTCATCTCGCCATCTCCTATGACGAGGAGATCGGCTGCATCGGTGTGCGGCCGATGCTGGCCGAGGTCGCGAAGAAGAAAGTTCGACCGCTCGGCGCATTCATCGGCGAGCCGACCGAGATGAAGGTCATCATCGGCCACAAGGGCAAGCACGGCGTGCGCGCGACGTTCCACGGACTTGCCCGCCATTCCTCAATCGCGCCCGACGGTGTCAACGCCATCGAATATGCCGCCGAGATGATCACCGAGATCCGCCGCCGCGCGGTGAAGCTCGCGGCCGAGGTCGAGCGCAACAGTCTCTACGATGTCCCGCACTCGACGCTGTTGACCAGCATCGTGCACGGCGGCGCGGCGCTGAACATCGTGCCCGACACCTGCACCGTCGACTTCGAATGCCGCGGCATCGGCATCACCGAGTCCAAAGAGGTGACGGATGCGATCGTCGCCTGGGCCAAGGCCGAGCTCGAGCCCGCGATGAAGAAGCAGCATCCCGAGTGCGGCATTGATTTCGAGGAGATACTCGACTATCCCGCGCTCGACACCAAGGCCGACGCAGCGATCGTCACGCTGGCGAAGCAGCTCGCCGGCCGCAACGATCACGCCAAGGTCGCCTTCGGCACCGAGGCGAGCCTGTTTGCCAGCATGGCCGACATCCCGTCAGTGGTGATAGGCCCCGGCTCGATCGCGCAGGCGCATACGCCGGATGAGTTCGTGGCGATGGCGGAGCTGGAGAAGTGTGCGGGGTTCGTGGAGAAGCTGATCGCGCATTGCGCGAAGGGGTAAGAGCGTAGGGGGCGGACCAGCGCAGCGTAATCCGCCATCTGCCTCGCGTCGTGTGAATGGCGGATTACGCTGCGCTAATCCGCCCTACGAAACTGCGACGGCGAATAGTCCACCGGCACCAGCAGGCGATCCTCGATCTGGCCGACCATCAGGCCGTGCTCCGCGTGGGTCACACGCTTGATCTCGCTCCACTCGGTGTCTGCCATGAAGGCCGCCCACGCGGATGTCTTCGCGGCCTCATCCGGCCACTCCAGAATGTAGGCGAACTCGGTACGCTCGCCGAATTTCGTCTCCCACATCGCCACGATCTGGAAGCCATATCTGGTCCGCATGATGCGCGCGGCGTGGTCGCGGAACCGTGCGTGAAAGGCAGTCTTGTTCTTTTCGAAGATTTCGTAGATGCGCAGTTGCTGGATCATGACCGTCTCCTTGCAGCGGAGATATGGTCAAGCATGGTGCGTGGACAAGGCACACGCGCTCTTCCTCGTCATTGCAGGAGCGAAGCGCGGCGTGCCAAAACAAAAGGCGCGGCCATGAGTCGCGCCTTCGTTGTTTCTACACCGCGCCCGCCTTCTGGGCGTATTCCCATGACGCCTTCGACAGCGGCACGGTGCGCTTGGCGGACTCCAGCGCCTTGGCGTTGGCGGCGGTGCCGTCGCGGACGCGGCCGGCGATGCCCTGCGTGATGCCGGCGAGGCGGAACAGGTTGTAGGCGAAGTACCAGTTGAGATCCGGCACCGTCATCTTGGTGACGTTGCAATAGATCTGCGCGGCCTCCTCCACGCTCGGGATGTTGAGTGCCTTGAGGTCGGCACCGTCGAGGCCCGGCATGATCCACTGCATCAGCAGATAGGTGAAGTCTGCCATGGGATCGCCGAGCGTCGACAGCTCCCAATCCAGCACGGCCTGCACGCGAGGTTCCGTCGCGTGGAAAATCATGTTGTCGAGGCGGTAGTCGCCGTGGACGATCGAGACGCGCGCCTGCTCCGGCACGGTCTTGGGCAGCCATTCCGCCACCTTTTCGAATTCCGGAATGTGCTGCGTCTCGGACGCGCGATACTGCTTGGTCCAGCGGTCGATCTGCCGGGCAAAGTAATTGCCGGGCTTGCCGAAGTCGCCGAGGCCGATCGCAACGGGATCGTACATGTGGAGCTTTGCCAGCGTCTCGATTTTGCTGGTGAAGATCTTGCGGCGCGCATCGTTGTCCTGGCTCGGCAGCGTCGGATCCCAGAACACGCGACCGTCTTCCATCGACATGATGTAGAAGGCGGCGCCGATGATGCTGTCGTCCTGGCACAGCGCATAGGCGTGCGCGACCGGAAAACCCTGCTTTCCGAGGGCTGCGATGACGCGATATTCGCGATCGACCGCATGCGCCGAGGGCAGCAATTTGCCGAACGGCTTGCGGCGCATCACGTAGGAGCGCTTCGGCGTGTTTAGCCGGTAGGTCGGATTGGACTGGCCGCCCTTGAACTGCAGGACGACCAGCGGGCCCTCATAGCCTTCGACGTTGTCGCGCATCCAGGCTTCGAGCCGCATCTCGTCGAAGCGATGACGCTCCTCGACCGGCTTGGTGCCCGAGAACTCTTCGTCTTTCCTGACGCCGTCAGCCACGGTGACGCTCCCTCTTCAGTCCGAACGTGATCCTAATCGGTAACCGCTGACGCACTTGCGTCAAGCGGTTACCCAATCACGTCCTGTCGTTTCTTCAAGTCAGGAGCGCCGCTGGGCTCCCCCGCTTAATGCTTGGGAGAGTTGGCATACTTCCGAACTTCGAGCCGTGCAATGGCGCGATTGTGCACCTCGTCCGGACCGTCGGCGAGACGGAGCGTACGGATGTGCGCGTAGTCCTTGGCAAGACCGGCTTCGTCGGAGACGCCCGCGCCACCAAACGACTGGATCGCCTCGTCGATGATCTTCAGCGCCATGTTGGGGGCTGCGACCTTGATCATGGCGATCTCGGCCTGCGCGGTCTTGTTGCCAACCTTGTCCATCATGTCGGCGGCCTTGAGGCAGAGCAGACGCGTCATCTCGATGTTGGTGCGGGCATCGCCGATGCGCTGCTCCCACACCGAGTGCTCGACGATCTTCTTGCCGAAGGCGGTGCGCGAGGTCAGCCGCTTCACCATCTTCTCCAGCGCCTCCTCGGCCTTGCCGATAGTGCGCATGCAGTGATGAATACGGCCGGGACCAAGGCGGCCCTGCGCGATCTCGAAACCGCGGCCTTCGCCGAGCAGGATGTTCTCCTTGGGAACACGCACGTTCTCGAGCAGCACCTGGGCATGGCCGTGTGGCGCGTCGTCGAAGCCGAACACGGGGAGCATCTTCTCGACCTTGATGCCGGGGGTATCGAGCGGAACCAGGATCTGCGACTGCTGCTGATGTTTTGCGGCGTTGAAATCGGTCTTGCCCATCAGGATCGCGATCTTGCAGCGGGGATCGCCGACGCCCGACGACCACCATTTGCGGCCGTTGATGACGTAATGATCGCCGTCCTTCTCGATGCGAGTCTCGATGTTGGTGGCATCCGACGAGGCCACCGCCGGCTCCGTCATCAGGAAGGCGGAGCGGATCTCGCCGTCCATCAGCGGACGCAGCCATTTGCGCTTCTGCTCCTTGGAGCCGTAGCGAATGAACACTTCCATGTTGCCGGTGTCGGGCGCGGAGCAGTTGAACACTTCCGAGGCCCAGGTGATGCGGCCCATCTCTTCCGAGAGCAGCGCGTATTCGAGATTGGTCAATCCCGCGCCGCGGAATTCGTCATCCTCATGCTCGCTCGGCGGCATGAACATGTTCCAGAGGCCTTCCGCCTTCGCCTTCTTCTTGAGGTCTTCGAGGACCGGGATCACCTTCCAGCGCTCGCCGCTGTGGTCCTGCTCATTGTAGATCGGCACCGCCGGGCGCACGTGCTTGGCCATGAAGGACTGCACGCGGTCGAGCCATTCCTTCTGCTTGGGGGACAGATCGAAATCCATGGGACGCTCCTCGGTCTCGCTTTGAAAGCCTGTTTTGCGCCGGACTGTCCTCCCGCAATGCGCGGCCCGCAAGCGCCATTCGGCGGATCGCGGCTGCGCGGAACTCGCGCCGCTCTCAACAGCGGCGCAATTCCATCATGCGGATTGACTTTCTCCGGCCTTCAAACGATAGTTTCATACAAGTGTTTGAATTGCAACTCCCTCCCTCAGGGGGCATCCATGGCCAGCGATCATACGAGGTCTGCCATTCTCGCCGCCGCCGAACGGCTCTATGCCGATCGCGGCTTTGGCGACGTCACGCTCCGCGACATCGTCGCGGAGGCCAATGTCAATCTGGCTGCCGTGAACTATCATTTCGGCTCGAAGGACGAGCTAATCGCGGAATTATTTGTCACGCGCTCGATCGCGACCAATCGCGAACGCCTGCGCGAGTTAAGGGCCGCCGAAGAGCAAGGCGGCGGCCGCGCACCGATCGAGGTGATCTTGCGCGCACTGGTCGGCCCCACCTTGCGCGGCTGCCTGGGCCCGGAAAACCAGCGCTCCACCGCGGCGCGCTTCATGATCCGCGCCTCGATCGAATCCGTGCCGCCGATCCGTCGCATCAAGAACCGCGAGATCGACCACTTGCGGAAATTCGCAGGCGCGATGCGACGGTCCCTGCCCGACCGCAGCGATGTCGATATCTATTGGGGCCTGAATTTCGCGCTGGCGATGGCGCACCACACCATCCGCGAGAGCGAGCGCCTGACCAAGCTGTCGGAAGGAAAATGCGATCTCGACGACGTCGAGGACGTGGTCGCGCGCGTCGTCAGCGTCGCGACGATGGCGCTGACAGCGGGCAAGGCCGAAGCCAGGGCGCCGTCAAAGGTCGCTGCGCGCTAGCGCAAGACCGTCGCCGCGCCGACGGTCCGCTCCCTCGCCCCGTTCTTACGGGGAGAGGGTTGGGGTGAGGGGCCTCTCTCCGCACGTGAGATCGTCGAGGGACCTGTACCCCCTCACCCGGAATCCGCGCGACGCGCGCATTCCGACCTCTCCCCGCAAGCGGGGCGAGGTAAAGTAACCGCTAGCGCCTCACATCATTGCGATGCAGTCGATCTCGACGTCGAAGGGGCCGAACCATTCCGGCGTGACGACGAAGATCCGCGCCGGCGGATCGACCGGGAAGTAGCGCGCATAGATCGCGTTGAACGTGGCGAAGTGTTTGGCCGAAGTGCCGTAGACGTTGCACTTCATGACGTTGTCGAGCGAGGCGCCGGCCGTCTCGAGGCATAGCTTCATCTGCTCCATGATGATTTCGCTCTGCCGCTCGATTCCCATCCCGCCGATCGCACCCGTCTCGGGGTCGAACGGCGGCAGGCCGGCGACGAAGATCATGTTGCCGGCCCGCGTCACCGGCGAGGTCGGCGCCTTCACGCGATCGAGAAAGGACGAGATCGGTTCGACGCGGAGCGCTTCGCGTTTCATGGGCCACCTTCGGTTCGAGCGAGACTGACGCCTGACTACATTATTTTGCAGCCGGCATGTTTCGCTTCTGATCGAAGTGTGTTCGCTCCCGCGGGGCTTTTATTTGAGCATGATCTTGCCGGAAAACCGCGGCACACTTTTCCGGATCATGCTCTAGGCCCGCTGCGGCATCTCTTCGGCCTCTTCCTTGGCGAGCAGCAGCAGCATCTCGATGCCCATGTCGCCTTCCTGCGGCGAGCGGATGAACTTTATTTCCTCGGCACTTTGCCGCAGCGCGGCAATGATCGCGACAGCCTGGTTGGCCGTCGCCGCCTCGGTCGCCAGAATTGCCTTCTGGTCTTTCGCTTGGAACCCGATCGTATAGGACATGCACTTGTCTCCCAATCCCAGTGGGAGAGATCGAATCTGAGTCGCGCGCGAAGCGGAAGCCGGATGTACTACGGACCGGGTTTATCTGGGGATTGCGCGCAAGCCCCGCACAAGGCCGCGAGATCGTCATGCTTTCGTCAACAACCGAGCGACGACGGCGTGGCTTCTACGCCAGCCCGAGCATCGCGCGCGCCTCCTGCGCACTCGCAACACCGGCGCCAAGGCTCTTCAGAATGTCCGCCGCAAGCGCAACCAGCTCCGCGTTGGTCTTCGCCAGCACGCCCTTGGACATATAGAGATTGTCCTCCATACCGACGCGGACATGGCCGCCGAGCAAATAGGCCTGCGCCACCATCGGGAACTCGGCGCGGCCGATGCCGAAGCCGGACCAGATCGCGCCCGGCGGCAGCAGGCTGCGGGCATAGAACATCGTCTCCGGCGTCGCGGAGAAGCCGTACTTGACGCCAAGCACGAGCGAGAACAGGCCCGGCCCCTTCAGTGAGCCGTCGGCGAGCATGTCGCGCGCCAGATGGCAGTCGCCGGAATCGAACAGCTCGATCTCCGGCAGCACGCCGGCCGCCTTCATCCGCTCTGCCATGATGCGGACATTGCGCGGCGTGTTGATCACGACCTCGCCGCCGGAATTCATGGTGTTGAGGTCGAGCGTGCAGATGTCGGGCTTCAAGAGCTCGATATGCTCGACGCGCTTCTCGGGTTGCAGCAGCGTCGTGCCGGGGCCGGCGATGCGGGGATCCTCGACCGAGGGCACGAAGCGCCCGCCGGGCCCGGTCGTGAGATTGATGACGAGGCTCTTGTTGCGGGCGCGGATGCGCTCCACGACGTCGCGGTAGAGGTCGACCGACATCGACGGCCGCCCCGTGGCGGGATCGCGCACATGGATGTGGGCGATCGCAGCACCGGCTTCGGCGGCCTCCAGCGCCGAGGTCGCGATCTGCTCGGGCGTGATCGGCAGATACGGCGACTGCTCGGGCTTTGTCAGGTTGCCGGTGATCGCGCAGGTGATGATGGTCTTGCCGGTGCTCATGCGATGTTGCCTCTGCCCGTCTGTCTCAATCCGATCGCGGCCTCTTTCCTTCTCCCCTTGCGGGAGAAGGTGGCGCGAAGCGCCGGATGAGGGGTATCTATCCGCTCGCAGATCGATCGTGAGGATAGATACCCCTCACCCGTCTCGCCGCCTTGCGGCGATCCACCCTCTCCCGCAAGGGGAGAGGGTAAGAGCGCGCGCCGCTTCGTAAGGCGCTAGATGATCCCCTGCTGCTTCAGCTCCTCGATCTTCCCGGCATCATAGCCGAGCTTGCCGCCGAGGATCTCCTGGGTGTGCTCGCCGAGCAGCGGCGGGGCGCGGTAGGTCTCGACCGGGGTTTCCGAGAAGGTCAGCGCGTTGCGGATCAGCGACAGGTTCGGCTCGAAGGGATGGTCGACCTTCACCCGCATGCCGCGCGACTGCACGTGCGGATCGGAAAACACCTGCTCGAAATTGTTGATCGGACCCGACGGCACGCCGGCCTCCTCCAGCTTGTCCAGCCAATAGGCCACCGGCTTCTTCAGGAACAGGCCGGCGAAGATCGCCATGATCTCCTTGCCGTGCACGACACGGTCGTTGTTCTTGACGAAGCGCGGATCGCTCGCAAGCTCCGGCTCGCCGAGCACGGCGCAGGTCTTCCGGAACTGGCCGTCATTGCCGACCACCAGCATCAGCTCGCCGTCGGTGCAGCGGAACACGCCGGCCGGCATGCCGCCATTGCCCCAGGTGCCGCGGCGCGGCGGCATCTTGCCGTTGACGAGATAGATCTGGAGCCAGTGCGACAGCGAGGCGATGACGGTGTCGAACAGGCAGACGTCGATGTGCTGACCCTGCCCGCCATTGACGTCGCGATGGTAGAGCGCCGACAGCAGTCCGATCGAGGTGTTCATGCCGGTCATGTAGTCGACGATCGACGGGCCGACCTTCATCGGGCCCTCGCCCGGCTCGCCGTCGATATGACCGGTGACGCTCATCAAGCCGCCCATCGCCTGCAGGATGGCGTCATACCCGGCGCGCGGCGCGTAGGG
The DNA here is from genome assembly GCF_024199945.1 of Bradyrhizobium sp. CCGUVB4N. Taxonomy (GTDB): domain Bacteria; phylum Pseudomonadota; class Alphaproteobacteria; order Rhizobiales; family Xanthobacteraceae; genus Bradyrhizobium. The sequence continues at coordinate 5,804,581 of NZ_JANADP010000001.1, forward strand.
GCCAGTCTGGCCGAAACCAGTCACGGAGCAATAGATGATCTTCGGATTGATCGCCTTGATCGTCTCGTAGTCGAGGCCGTAGCGCTTGAGATCGCCGACCTTGTAGTTCTCCATGAAGACGTCGGCGTCCTTCGCGAGCTCGCGGATGATCGCCTGCCCCTCGGGCTTGGCGATGTTGACCGTGACCGACTTCTTGTTGCGGTTGGCGCAGAGATAGAACGAATTGTTGTTGTTGGCCTTGCCCTCGGGATCGGTCAGGTAAGGCGGGCCGAAGGCGCGCGCGTCGTCGCCGGTGCCGGGCCGCTCGATCTTGATCACCTCCGCACCGAGATCGCCCAGCATCTGGGCCGACAAGGGCCCGGCGAGCACACGCGTGAGATCAAGGATCTTGATGCCTGAGAGCGGCAGGGCCGACATGTCGATTTCCTCCGGGGAACTGGATCTTGGCGCGGCGGCGATGTCGCGGACCGCGCTTCCTGCGGATACACCATTTTGCGGTCCCGAGCACTGCGCGCCGGGCATACGGCCATCCCCCGCCCCGCAGCAGCGGTAGGCTGCGGCGGCGAATTCCGCGTTGCGAATTACCCGGTCGCGGGTGCCGCGGCCAGATGCGGACGACGCCGGCCCAGCAGGATCAGGATCAGCACGGTCGCACAGGAAAAGGCCAAAGTGAGCCCAAGCGCGCCGCGGCTGCCGAACTGGGTGAGCAGGCCGGCCAGAAGCGGCGGCGAGATCGCGGACGCCAGATTGAGCGGCAGTGCGATCATCGACATTGCCTTCGCGAACTCGGCCTGGTCGTAGAACACGAGCGGGATCGTCGCCCGCGCCACCGCCATCGCGCCGCTGCCGGCGCCATAGAGGAGGATGAAGGTCGCGACCGCCCAGGTCGCGCCCTCGCTCAGCATCAGCAGCACCATGGCGACCGGCAACGCCGTGCCGGCGACGAGCCCAGTGGTGATGCCGTCCCACCGGCCACCGCCGAGAAAATCGAGGCCGCGGGCGCTGACCTGGATCACGCCCAGCATCGAGCCGAATGCAAGCGCCTGCGCCGGCGCAAGGCCCTCCGCCCGCAACAGCTCGATCAGGATGGCGCCGATGCCGAAATTGACGAAGGCGTTCATCGTGATCACGCAGACGACCAGACCGAAAGTGCTTCTCGGAATCGCAGGGGGCGGCTCAGCCTGGGCTGCCTCGCCGCCATCATCCGCCGCAATTTTCCGGCGTGGCGCGATAAACGCATAGAGCGGAAGGTTGATGGCGAGCAGCATCGCCGCGTAGACGAGACAGGTCCCGCGCCAACCGAGCCAACCACTGAGAAACGACGTGGTCGGCCAGAAGATGCTGCTGGAGAGTCCCGTCACCAGCATCAGCCCGCCGATGGCATTCTTGGCGCCCCGTCCGGCGACCTCGTTCAGCATGATATAGGCGCCGGTCGACAGCGTGGCGCTGCCGCCCATGCCGAGAATGACCCAGCCGGCGAAATAGAGCACCGGGTCGCGCGCGAAACACAGAACGATGTAGCCCGGCACGGAGACAACAGTGCCCACCATCATCACCTTGCGGGCACCGTGCCGCGCAAAGGCCTTGGCAAGCCAGGGCGCGCACAGGCCCATGGTGACATAAAGCACTGAGCTGCCCGCAAACACCGCCGGCAAGCTCAGCCCGAGATCGGCTCCGAGGTCGCGGCCGACCACGGCCGGAAGGCCGATCGTCCCCCATCCGATGAGTTGGGTAATTGCCAGCACCAGCAGGACCCCGATGAGCCTGCTGTCAGATTTCAAGAACCGCATTCCACTCGTCGCCTGCCCGGCAGGCGCCGATCACGCCTGTAGGCCTGTCTTACCCGGAGACTCAGCTCACGGGAATGTCGGTTCCGAATGGCAGAAGGCAGCCAGAAGCATGTCAGGAGCAGGCAGTAGCCCTATCCTGCGAGCCCGAGCAGGGACCGCGCCTCGGCCGCGGTTGCAACGCGCCGGCCATGGCGTGTGACGGCCTCGGCGGCGATGGTCACGAGCTCCGCGTTGCTCGCCGCGAGCCGCGTCTTGTCGATCCTGACATTGTCCTCGAGCCCGGTGCGAACCGCGTCGGCGCCTCGCTTGAGCGCCCAGTCCATGACCTCCGCCTGATGGCGTCCAATCCCCGCCGCAGTCCAGGTCGCCTGCGGGATCAGCCGCCTGAGCTCAGCCAGTAGGATGTCGAGGACATGTTCGTCGGCCGGCATCGCATTCTTGACGCCCATGACGAATTGCACGTGCGGACGCGCATCCATCAGCCCCGCCTCGATCAGGCGGCGCGCGCCATGCAGATGCGACAGATCGAAGATCTCGATTTCCGGGCGGATGCCATTCGTCTTCATCCCGGTCGCGAGCGTGTCGACCAGGGCCGCGCTGTTCTCGTAGACAATCGTCGGAAAGTTCACCGATCCCGTCGAGAGCGAGGCCATGTCGGGCTTGAGATAGAGCGATGATCCCCGCGCCGAGGGATCGCGGCCGCGCCCGCCGGTCGAGAACTGCACGATCATCCCGGGACAATGTTTCCTGATCCCCTGCTGCACCAGGGCAAAACGCTCCGGGTCGGACGACGGCGTCTCATCGTCGTTGCGGACGTGGATATGGGCAAGCGTGGCGCCGGCTTCGAAGGCTTGCTGCGTCGACTCAATCTGTTCGGACGGCAGGATGGGCACCGCCGGATTGTCCTTCTTGCGCGGAACGGAGCCGGTGATGGCGACAGCAACGACGACGGGGTTCATCCCTTGACCTCATGATGATCGCGCTCGCGCGCACAAAGTTCGAATATGTAGTCATAAAATGCCCTGCCGCTGCAAACACGATCGATTGCAGCGGCATTGCCTTCAGCCGTTTATCAGGTGTGGACTGCGGTCGCACCGCTCGCGGCTCCTGCACGCTGCCGCTCATAGTCGGCCCGCGGCATCGGGACGGCCTTGGGATTGCCGAGATCGTCGATGCTGATCCGGTAGGTTTCCCGGGCCGAGACGGCCGCCAGCGCCGCGATGACCGTGATGCCGAAGGCGATCGCCCCGACCGTCAACGGAATGTTGGCCGAGCCGGGAGGCGCCACGGTCGCAAACAGGGCCGGAAGCAATGCCGTGATCGTCGTTCCGATGTTCTGCGAGATCGCCATCGCCGACACACGGGTGCGGGTCGGAAACAGTTCCGGGTAGAAGCTCGGGAAGATCGCGTTGTAGCCCTGATAGACCACGCCCCACATCAACAGCGACAGCAGGATCGCGAGCGGCACGTTCTTGATGCTGATGGCATAGAGATAGCCGAAGGCGAGCAGACCGGAGAGCAGCGCGCCCACGATGATCGGCGGCTTGCGGCCGACCTTGTCGGAGAGATTGCCGACGAAGGGAATGACGAACACGGCCAGCATGTTTCCGAGCACCGGGATCCAGAGATAGACGTCCTTGGCAAAACCGATGCCGTAGGCCGGCTGCACCGCATAGGCCGCGCCGAAGATGGTCGCCACGACCGGAATGACGTTCATCAGCGCCATGCAGATGACCCTGAGCATGTCGCGCCAGCTCAGCTTGATGGCCTGAACAATGGGCGCCCGCGGCGTTTCTCCGCGCTCGCCCTCGCGGGCAAAGGCAGGGGTCTCGTCGACTTCGCGACGGATGATGTAGCCGGCGACGATGACGAAGAAGCTCAGCAGGAACGGAATCCGCCAGCCCCAGCTGTTGAAGGCGTCGTTCGGCATGTAGGCCGCCAGCGGCAGGAAGACGGCGGCTGCGAGGATCTGTCCGGCCTGCACGCCCTGAAGGGCGAAGCTCGCATAGAAGCCGCGCCGGCCGAACGGCGCGTGCTCCAGGATCATCGAGCTTGCGCCGGAGATTTCACCGGCCACGGCAAATCCCTGGATCAGGCGCAGGACGACGAGCAGGATCGGCGCCAGGATGCCGACCTGCTGATAGGTCGGCAGGATACCCACGGCCATGGTCGAGATGCCCATCAGGAACATGCAGACGATGAGAACCGTTTTGCGGCCATGGGTGTCGCCCCAATGTCCGAGGACGAAGGCACCGATCGGGCGAGCCACATAGCCGACGCCATAGGTCGCAAGCGAAGCGACGATCGCGACGGTGGGATTTTCCGACGGGAAGAAGACTTGCGGGAAGACCAGCGACGCGGCGGTCGCGTAGATGAAGAAGTCATAATATTCGAGAGCCGACCCGATCCAGCCGCTCGCGGCGGCCTTCCTGGACTGACTCATGTCTTGGATCGCGGTCATCTCAAAATTCCTCCACTGGTTTGCTGGTGTCCCTTGGCGGGCTTCTTGGAGAAATTGGGCAGCACATTCCGCGCGCTCTGCGGACTCTCCGCAAGCGTTTGTCACTGCCGATAGCTACTTGATTGAGCGCGACAATAGGCTTTCGCCGGGCTAACACAATTACCCAGTTATGCGATAAACCTAACATGATGTTAGCTGTGCCGGAGCACCCGGGCCGCGGCCGTGCGCGCGAACCCTCAGCGCGCTACTCCGGCGGATTGAAGGTCCGCACGAAGTACACGGGCTCCCTGCCCTTCTTCGAGCGATAGAGCTGCGCCGGGCGGTTCGGGCCGCGCCGCATCTTTGCGACGGGCTCGATCATGTCGGCCGACAATATCCGGGTACGGAAGGCGCTCTTTTCGAGCGGACGGTCGAGCACGATCTCGTAGACGCGCTGCAGATCCGGCAGCGTGAACTCGGCAGGCATCAAATAAGCGGGCAGCGAGGTGTATTCCACCTTGTTGCGCAGGCGCTGGATTGCGGTTGCGAGGATGTCGCCGTGGTCGAAGGCGAGCTTCTCCTTGAGCCTGCCGTCTCGAATCGGAAACCAACGCGCATCAGGTGTGAGTACGCCCGCCTCTTCCGGGATGAGCGCGAAATAGGCGTGGGTTGCCGACCAGCCGCGCGGGTCGCGCGCAGCGCTTCCCCAGCTTCCAAGCTGCTCCAGATAAGGGCTCGTGACGCCGGTCTTCTCCTTCAGCTTGCGCGCCGCGCAGGCTGCGAGATCGCGGTCTTTCGCGACGTCGACGAAGCCGCCCGGCAGCGCCAGGCTCAGCGGGAACGGTTCACCGTCGCCGGCCGGACGCTGCACCAGCAGCACCTGGAGCCTCTCGTCGAGAATCGCAAAGATCGCGACGTCGACCGTGGTCAGGGGGCGCGGGAAGTCCAATTGTCCTGCTTTTCCAAACCCTTCGACCCGAGCTTCACCCGCCATAGGCGACCTCCCCTGTTCCGGCTTGACAGTAGCATACTTAGTTGTACAGTCCAACTTACTTAGTTGCCCAGACCAACTTATAGTCAATGACAGGAGTAAGCCATGTTCGGCCTCAGGTTCATCAAGGCGCAGCCCACCACCTATCTGATGAAGTACCGCGCCGGCGCAGTCGTCGCCGAGGGCACCGGCCTCTCCACGTTCTACTACGGCCCGGTGACCACGCTCGTCGCCGTGCCCGTCGGCAGTCGCGACGCCTCCTTCATCTTCCAGCAGATCGCGCGCGACTTTCAGACGCTGACCGTGCAGGGCCATGTCACCTATCGCGTCAGCGAGCCGAAGAAGGCGGCTTCGATGCTCAACTTCACCCTGAAGTCCGACGGCAAGACCTATGAGACCGACGATCCGGAAAAGCTGCCGGAACGCATTCTCGGCACGGTCGAGGTGCTCGCGCAGCAGGCGATCAAGGAATTGACGCTGAAGGACGCGCTGCAGGCTTCCGACCGCATCGCCGATATCATCGCGGGCGGCTTGCGCGGGCGCGCCGACATCGAAGCGCTCGGCCTCGAAATCCTCGGCGTGTCGATCCGCGGCATCAAGCCGGCGCCTGATACCGCAAAGGCGCTGGAAGCCCAGGCGCGCGAAGCGATCCTGAAGACCGCGGACGAGGCGATCTTCGCCCGGCGCAATTTCGCCGTCGAGCAGGAGCGCGCCATCCGCGAGAGCGAGCTCGACACCGAGATCGCGGTCGAGCAGAAGAAGCGGTCGATCCGCGAGACCCAGATGGATGCCGAGGCGAGCGTCGCCGCCAAGCGCAACGAGCTGCGCCAGGCCGGCATGGCCGCGGACATCGTGCTGGAAGGCAAGCGCAAGGATTTCGTCGGCCTCAATGCCGAGAACACCAGGACGCTGGCCGACGCCGAGGCCTATCGCGTCGGCGCGCTGATGAAGATCTTCGAGGGCGTCGACACCCGCGTGATCCAGGCGCTCGCCGCAGCAGGGATGCAGCCGGGACAGCTGATCGCACAAGCCTTCTCCGGCATCGCCGAGAAGGCCGAGAAGATCGGCCAGCTCAACGTCTCGCCGGACCTGCTCAGCCAGCTGATCGAGAAGCCGAAGCCGGAGGCCGCCAATGCCCGCCGCCAATGACCGCAAGATCGTGCTGGTGACGCGCAAGACCAGGTTGGAGGACCTGGTCGCGCGTTACCTGACGGCGGCGCAGGCGCGCTTCTACGTCGAGCATCTCGGCGCCGACTTCTCCGACTATGAGCGCGAGCACGAGGTCTATCATGCGCAGCGGCATGCGACGCTGCAGGTGCTGGAGCAATGGGGGCGCTATCAGGTCATCGAGCGCGGATTCCTGCCGACCTTCATCTTCGCGCCTGACGACATCGTGGTCGCGCTCGGCCAGGACGGCGTCGTCGCCAATACGATGAAATATCTCGACGACCATCCGCTGATCGGGCTCAACCCGGACCCCGCGCGTTACGACGGCATCCTCCTTCCCTTCGCGCCGGGCGACCTCGCGAAACTGCTGCCGGAGGTCGCCGCCGACAAGCGCAACAGCCAGGCCGTGACCATGGCCGAAGCACGGCTCAGCGACGGCCAGGTGCTGCACGCCGTGAACGATCTCTTCATCGGCGCCCGCACGCATGTCTCGGCGATCTACGAGATCGCGGCCGGCGGGACGACGGAGCGTCAATCCTCGAGCGGACTGATCGTCGCGACCGGGCTCGGATCGACCGCCTGGTTCAAGAGCATCGTCACCGGCTCGCTCGCCATCGCCGGCAGCTTCGGCCACCCTCCCCCGCTGGCCGGCTACGACGCGCTGCCCTGGGACGCCCCCGAGCTGCGCTTTGCCGTGCGCGAGCCCTTCCCCAGCCGCCACTCGCAGACCAATCTCGTCTGCGGCCGGCTCGCGGTTGAGGAGCAGTTGCGTATCCGCTCATTGATGGCGGAGAACGGCGTCATCTTCAGCGACGGCGTCGAGGCCGACCGCCTCGATTTCAACGCGGGCGCCGAGGTCACGATCGGGATCGCCAGGCGGCACGGGCGGCTGATCGTGTGAAGACTATTGCGCGGGAATCGAGGCGGCAGCCTGATACGCCGCATAGGCACGCTTCAGGCCATCTTCGAGCGACGTCGTCGCGCGCCAGCCGAGCCTTTCCAGACGGCCAATATCAAGCAGCTTGCGCGGCGTCCCGTCCGGGCGCGAGGTGTCGTAACTGATCTCGCCGCGATAGCCGACGATCCCGGCGACCACGCGTGCGAACTCTGCAATGGCGATGTCCTCGCCGGTGCCGATGTTGATCAGGTCCGCACCGGAATAGGTCTTCATCAGGTGCACGCAGGCATCCGCCATGTCGTCGACATAGAGGAATTCGCGCCGCGGCGTGCCGGTGCCCCAGACCACGACGCTGTTTGCGCCCGAGACCTTTGCCTCGTGGAAGCGACGGATCAGCGCGGCGACGACGTGGCTCAGCTCAGGGTGATAGTTGTCGCCGGGGCCATAGAGATTGGTCGGCATCACGCTGATGAAGTCGGAGCCATACTGACTGCGATACGCCTCCGCCATCTTGATGCCGGCGATCTTGGCAATGGCGTAGGGTTCGTTGGTCGGCTCCAGCGGGCCGGTCAGCACGGAGTCCTCGCGCAGCGGCTGCGGTGCGAGCTTCGGATAGATGCAGGACGAACCGAGGAACATCAGCTTCTCGGCGTTGTTCTGTTGCGCGGCCTGAATCACGTTCGCCGCGATCGCGATGTTGTCGTAGATGAACTCGGCGCGCAGCGTGTTGTTGGCGACGATGCCGCCGACTTTTGCTGCGGCGAGGAAGATCACCTGCGGCCGCGCCTTCGCAAACCAGTCGAACACCGCGGCCTGGTTGCAGAGATCGACCTCGCGCCGGTCGACCGTGACGAGGTTCACGTCCTCCCGCGCCAGCCGGCGCACCAGCGCGGCACCGACCATGCCGCGATGGCCGGCGACATAGACGCTTTTGCCCTTCAGCTCAAACGGTACGCTTGCCATTTGCGATGTCCCGTTTGGCCTCGGCCAGATCGCTCGCCACCATCTCTTCGACGAGCTGCGCAAAGGTCCGCTTCGGCTTCCAGCCGAGCACCGCGCGTGCCTTGCTGGCGTCGCCGATGAGAAGATCGACCTCGGTCGGGCGGAAGTAGGTTGGGTCGATCTTCACCACCGTCTTGCCGCTCTTGGCATCGATGCCGGTCTCCTCGACGCCAGTGCCGCGCCACTCGACGCGACGGCCGACCTGCGCGAAGGACAGCTCGACCATCTCGCGCACCGAACGCGTCTCGCCGGTGGCGAGCACGAAATCGTCGGGCTTGTCGGCCTGCAGGATCATATGCATGCCCTCGATATAGTCCCGGGCATGACCCCAGTCGCGCTTGGCCTCGAGATTGCCGAGATAGAGCGTCTCCTCGAGGCCGACCTCGATGCGCGCCACGCCGCGCGTGATCTTGCGGGTGACGAAGGTCTCGCCGCGGATCGGGCTCTCATGATTGAACAGGATGCCGTTCGAGGCGAACATCCCGTAGGCTTCGCGGTAGTTCACCGTGATCCAGTAGCCGTAGAGCTTTGCGACGCCATAAGGCGAGCGCGGATAGAACGGCGTCGTCTCCTTCTGCGGGACCTCCTGCACCAGGCCGTAGAGCTCGGAGGTCGAGGCCTGGTAGAACCGCGTCTCCTTCTCCATGCCGAGGATGCGGATCGCTTCCAGGAGCCGCAGCACGCCGATGGCGTCGGCGTTGGCGGTGTATTCGGGGCTTTCGAAGCTGACGGCGACGTGGCTTTGAGCGGCGAGATTGTAGATCTCGGTCGGCCGGATCTGCTGCACCAGGCGGATCAGATTGGTCGAATCCGTCATGTCGCCGTAATGCATCAGGAACGGCACGTTGCCGACATGCGGATCCTGGTAGAGATGGTCGACGCGCGCGGTGTTGAACGAGGATGAGCGGCGCTTGATGCCGTGCACGACATAGCCGAGCGACAGCAGATATTCGGCGAGATAGGCGCCGTCCTGGCCGGTCACACCGGTGATGAGAGCGACCCGCTCAGCCATATCAGTAACTGCTCCCAAAATGCCCCGGCGGGGCGCCGGCTTCCAGCTCAGTCCGAGAAGCCGTCCCTCTCTCTGACATATCGTTCGCCGGGGTCAACCCACTATGGCGGTGCACCGTTCTTTTTCCGAGGAATTGGCCCCGCGCGGACGAGGATGCCGCCGGTCGCTGCAGGGAAACCTTGAGACGCTGGTAACACTTCTGTGGTGAGATTTTCCCGCATGATTTGACGGGTTTTGAGGTTCAAGTGACGTTCCGGGAAACAGCAGCAGTCACCGATCCGCGCGAGGCCAATCCGCGCCCCTTTCCCCGTGAGCACGGAGATATCCAGACTGCCGTCGTGAACCTCGTCGACGGTCTGGCCTCCATCATCCCCGTCGCGCGCCAGGTGGATGTTGCGCGCGAGATCGCAAGCGTGATCGCGCAACTCCCGAGCACGATGCGCAACAACATGTTTCTGCGCCAGAGCATCATTCGCCGCGGCACCGCGACGGCCGATCAAGTGATCGACGGCTTGGCGGCCTGGGTCACCGTCCTGTTCGACCTTGCCAATCTGCAGCAGGATCGCGACAGGGCGATGAGCCTTGAAGCGAAGATCCCGAAGGCGGCGCTTGGTCGCCTCGCACGGGCGCTCTCGAAATCCCGCAATGGCTGCATCATTGCCGTGCCCCACATCGGCAGTCTCGAACTGTTCGCGGCCCACCTCAGGAATCGTGGGTTCAACGTCGGCTTCGTCTATTCGATCGGTCGCCAGCCGACGCCGACCGAACGCTGGATCTATGCAGGGCGAAGCGCGACCGCAGCCACGCCGATTGCGTTTGCAAGACGCAATACCGGAGCCGAGATCTCCAGGGTGCTTCAAAACAACGGCGTCGTCTTCATGGTCGTGGACGTCTACCCCAGCGCCAAATATGCTGGCATCACCGTCAAGACCCACGATTCCGACTTCCGCTATCCACCCGGACCGGCGCGTTATGCGCGAACGGGCACGTTGGTCCTGCCCGGCTTTGCCTCACGCCGCGACGCGGCGGGCTTTTCGATGAACATCCTCGCTCCGATCGAGTACCGGACCTGGATGCCGGCCGAGGCCGCCGCGTCCGAGTTCACACAAGAGATTGCGGCCCACGTCGATGGCTTCACCGTAGAGCAACCCGCGGCTTACTGGCTCTGGCACCCGATCCCCAACGATCCCTACCTCGCGATCGCGCAACGCCAGCGCCCGGACCTTCTGACCGCGATGGCGCCTGCAGACGACGAGGCCGTCGCCCGAACGGTGGAAGCGGCACACGCCAAATGGTCGGCACCTGATCTGATCGATCCCATCCTCCGGACAGAGGCCCCACCGCTTGCACCGTCCGCTCTGGCGGAAGGTGTATCGGCTGACTGACGGGCGAAAGAATCCCATGAGCCGGCCGCTCGCAGCGATCCTCGCCTGCGCCGCCCTCGAGGCATCAGGCATTGCGCTGATCTTTCCGACGCTGCCAAATCTGCTGCGCGTGATGGCCGACACCGACAACGTGTCCGCGCTCTACGGGACGCTGCTGGCGCTGCACGCGTTCACGCAATTCGTCGTCACTCCGGTGCTCGGCGTCCTGTCGGACCGGCTCGGCCGCCGGCCGGTGCTGCTGCTCGCCCTCGCCGGCTCGACCATCGACTATCTGGTCATGGCCTTCTCGCCCTATCTATGGCTCCTGTTCGTCAGCCGCACCATCGCCGGTCTGACGGCGGCGGGCGTCGCGATGATCACCGCGACCATCGCAGACATCACGCCGGAGGCGATGCGCGCCCGCCGCTTCGGCCTGTTCCACGCCTGCTTCGGCGCCGGCTTCGTCATCGGACCTGTCATCGGCGGCATGCTCGGCGACATCTCGCTCCGCGCACCGTTTCTCGCCGCTGCCGCGTTGAGCGGCGTGAACGTGCTGATTGCGCTGTTCGTTCTCCCGGAGACCCACCGCACCGAGCGCAAGCCGTTCGAATGGCGGACGCTGAACCCGTTCGCCCCGCTGCGCTGGGCGATGAGCTTTCGCGCGCTGATCCCGCTGCTGCTCGTGTTTGTTCTCGTCAGTCTCGTCGGCCAGACCTACAGCACGGTCTGGGTGCTCTTCGTCACGGATCGTTTCCAGTGGACCGCGACCGATATCGGCATTTCGCTCGGCATCTTCGGCGCATTGGTTGCCCTGGTGCAGGCCTTCGCCATTGCGCCACTGACGGGATGGCTCGGTGAACGCGGCACATTGCTTCTCGGCATCTGCTGCGAGGCCATCGCCCTCCTCGTGCTCGCCTTCGCGCAAGCGGGCTGGATCGCGTTCGCGGTGATTCCGCTGATCGCGTTCGGCGGCATCAGCGCGCCTGCACTGCGCGCGCTGCAGTCGAAGGCCGTCGATGGCGAGCGCCAAGGCCAATTGCAGGGGGTCGTCGCAAGCTTCGTCAGCCTCGCCGCCATCTTCGGCCCGCTCGCCTTCGGCGGGATTTATGCCCTGTCCCGGCCGGGCTGGACCGGGCTCGTGTGGATCATGGGCGCCGCGATTTTCGCCGTTGCGGTGCCGATGGTCCTGACGGTGCCGAAGCGGGCGATCCAGCGAGGGTAAGTGGACGGCGATCTCGTCGCAAGATCGCCGCCCCTTGCAGCACGTGTTACTGCGTACGGTCCGAGGTCCAGCCCTTGTAATCCTTGATATTGTCGCGGGTCACGAGCTTCGACGGCAGCAACTCGACGGTCGAGGCCGGCTTCTGCCCGTTGAGAATGCCGACGCCGACCTGCACGGCGCGCCGCGCCATGAAGAACGGGTCCTGCGACGCCGACGCCTGGACCTGCGGTGACGCCGGATCCTTCAGCGCGGCCTCGATGTCGGGCGCGCCGTCGACTGCGGTGATGATGATGCCGCTGCGGTTTTGCTGTTTCGCCGCAAGGTCGGTGCCGATCGCCTGCGGATCATTGATGGCGAAGATGGCGTCGATCTTGGGGAAGCGGGTCAGATAACCTTGCGCAACCGTGAGGCCGCCTTCACGCGAGCCCTTGCCGTCCTGATCGCTCGACAGCACCTTGATGCCGGGATTCTTGCCGAACACATTCTTGCAGCCGGTGACGCGGTCGATGACGGCGGAGACCTGCGGGCCGTTCTCGATGACGACATCGCCCTTGCCGCCCAGCTTGTCGACGATGTACTGGCAGGAGATCTCGCCGGCCTGGACGTTGTTGGTCGTCACCGTGGCATCGGCGCCCTCGGCCGCGGTGTCGACCGCGACGACGACGATGCCCGCTGCCTGCGCCTTCTTGATGGCCGGCCCGATCGCCTTGGGATCGCCGGGGTTCAGCAGGATCAGGTCGACGCCGGCGGCGATGAAATTGTCGATCTGGGTGACCTGCTTGCCGAGGTCGTATTCAAAGCCGACGGTGGTGATCTTTACATTGGGATTGGTCTTCTTGGCCTCGAACTCGGCGCCCTTCGACAGCGCGACGAAGAACGGATTGCCCATCGAACCGAGCGAAACGCCGATCGACTTGAGCTCCTTGGCAGAGGACGGAACGGTGGTGAGAGCGAGCGCCATCGCGGCGCCGGCAAGCGAAATCGTCTTCAACATTGGCTTCCTCCCTGGTCTGTCTTCATCCCCGGTACGGCAGACCAGTTGCCGCAACCGAATCTCACACCGCGCGCTCAGATGCGCGCAAAGCCGTTTAGGTCCTGGCTGAGCCTTGCAGCCGGTAGCGATCCAGCGCCACGGCGCCGATGATCACCAGACCCTTGATCACATATTGCCAGATGTCGGAGACGCCTGTGAGGATCAGGCCGTTCGAGAGCACGGCGATGATCAGCGCGCCGACCAGCGTCCCCCAGATCGAGCCGATACCACCGACGAACGACGTGCCGCCGAGAATGACGGCGGTGATGGCGTCGAGTTCGTAGCTTTGCCCGAGCTGCAGACCGTTGGCCGCGTAGAGCCGCGCGGCCTGCATGGCGCCGCCAAGGCCGGCCAGCAACCCCGACACGCCATAGACGAAGATTACGACGGCCCAGACCTTGATGCCGGCAAGCCGTGCCGCGCTCTCGTTGCCGCCCACTGCATAGATATGCACGCCGAGCACGGTCCGGCGCAGCACCAGCCACGAGACCAGGATGACGAGCAACGCGATCACCGAGAGCCATGGGATCGACGCCACGCCGGGCACGAGCGTCAGCGATCCGTTGCCGATGAAGGCGTAGGGAATGGATGGATTGAACACCGTGGTGTCGGCGCCGAGCAGCCGCGCCAGGCCACGCACGGCGGTGAGTGAGCCCAGCGTGACGATGAAGGGTGGCAGGCGCAGCAGCGCAATCAGCGCGCCATTGACGATTCCGAAGCCGAGGCCGGTGAGAACCGCGGCCGGCAGCCACAGCGCACCCAAGTCGGGCAGTTTCGACATCGTCAGGCCAGCCATTGCCGACGCCGCCAGGATCGAGCCGACCGAGAGATCGATGCCGCCGGTCAGGATGACGAAAGTCATGCCGGCAGCGAGCACGGTGTTGACAGCAGCCTGCTGCAGGACGATGCCGAGATTCTGTCCGGTGAAGAAACGGCCGTCCGACAGATAGTGAAAGCCGGCGCATAGCAGCAGCAGCACCGGCAGCATGCCAGCCGCGCGGATCAGAAGCCTGATGCGCTGTCGCTTGGTCTCCTGCGCGGCGGCAAGGCCGTTTGCCGTGGCGGCCTTCGCCGGCGTCGATCCGTTGTCAGGCATCGAGATGCTCCGTCCCCGTGGCGAGGGCCATGATGTCTTCCTGGGTTAATGGCGCCGTCTCGGTTCGCCTGACTTCGCCCGCGACATGTCCCGACCGCATCACGATGACCCGGTCGCAGATGCCGATGATTTCAGGCAGATCGGACGAGATGACGAGGATCGCGGTACCGGTCTTGGCAAGATTGTCGATGATCGAATAAATCTCGGACTTGGCGCCGACGTCAACGCCGCGGGTCGGCTCGTCGAGGATCAGGACCTTTGGTGCAATGGCGAGAAGCCGCGACAGCAACACCTTCTGCTGGTTACCGCCGGAGAGGCCACCGGCGGGCACGCCGACATTGGCGGCGCGGATGCTGAGCCCCGCAAACGCCCTGTCGGCACGCTCGCGCGCCTTGTCGCGATCCAGGAACCAGCCGAGCTTGGCATCGCGCCCAAGCACGGCGAGATTGATGTTGTCCAGACACGACATGTCCAGAAACAGGCCAAGCGCCTTCCGGTCCTCGGTCAGATAGGCGATGCCGGCCTCGAGCGCTTCGCCGGGCGTGCGGATCTCGATGGGCTGGCCTTCGAGTTCGAGACGGCCCGAAAGTCTTGGCGCTGCGCCGATGATGAGATGCGCAAGCTCGGTGCGGCCGGCGCCGATCAGGCCGGCAAGCCCCACCACCTCGCCCGCATGCACGGTGAGCGAGCAGCCCCTGACGCGCAGCCCGTCCGCCATGTCAATGGCGCTGAGCACGGGATGCCCCTTCCCGGCCTCGGGATCATGATCCTTCTTGTAAAACGACGAGACGTCGCGCCCGACCATCATGCGAACGATGGCGTCGGCACGGATGTCCTGCTTGTCGAGCGAGCCGACCAGGCGGCCGTCGCGCAGCACGGTGACGCGGTCACCGAGCGCATAGACCTCGTCCATGCGGTGCGAGATGTAGATGATGGCAAGCCCCTCGGCGCGGAGCTGACGGATCAGCGCAAACAGCCGCTCGCTTTCGCCGGCTGACAGCGCGGTGGTCGGCTCGTCCATGATCAGGATTTTCGAGCGCGCGTGCAGCGCACGCGCGATCTCGACCAGCTGGCGCTGGCCCATGGAAAGATGCGCGACCAGTGTCGACGGCAGGAAGTCCGCCCCCAGCCGCTCCAGGATCGGGCCGACGCCCTCGCGCATGGCACCGCGCGCCAACAAACCTGAACGCGACATCTCGCGGCCGAGATAAATATTCTCCGCAACGCTCAGATTGGGGGCCAAAGATAGTTCCTGATAGATGATCGAGATGCCCGCGGCACGACCGCCAAGCGGGCCTTCGATCCGCGCCGGCTTGCCCTCGATGCGGATCTCGCCGCCGGGATCGGGCCGGTAGGCGCCCGACAGGATCTTCATCAGGGTCGATTTGCCGGCGCCGTTCTCGCCCATCAAGGCATGAATCTCGCCGGCATAGACGGTCAGGTCGACCGCACGCAGCGCCTTGATGCCGAAGAAGGATTTTGAGACTCCCCGCATCTCGAGGATCGGATCGTTCATCGTGCCTCCCGGCGCACAATGCGTTTCCTGTCCGCGTTTCGTTTTCGAGCGCGGTTCATCCATTAAACAAAAGCCCGTCGCGCAGGGCAACAGCGAACAGGCCAAAATGCGCAACCAAAGCGATGCTAGTGGCGCGGCCGATACAATTCATGCCAGGCGGGACGCCGTTCGGCGTAGGCCTCGACCAGCACGCGATCGGGCTCGAAAGTCTCGACGCGTTGCGGCGGCGTGCAGACGGTTTCGATTGCCTCGCCGGTGACAGCAAGCCGCCCCAATCTCGCCGCACCAAACGCCGCTCCGGTTTCCCCGTCGGCAAAGCGATGAATCGGAACATTGAGAACATTGGCCAGCACCGACAGCCAGAACCGGGACCGCGAACCGCCGCCGATGACATCGGCCTCCGCAACCGCGATGCCGGCGTCGCTCAGCGCGTCCCGGCAATCGGCCAGCGCGAAGGCCACGCCCTCGAGCACGGCCTGCACGATCGCAGTGCGGTCGGTGCCGTGGCTCAAGCCATCAAGCACGCCGCGCACGACGGGATCGTCATGCGGTGTCCGCTCGCCGGCGAGATAAGGCAGGAAGCTCACGGGCGACGGTGCCTGCGGGCGCGCGCCCAGCGGCGCCAGCAACTCGCCTTCCGCGACGCCGAACAACCGCGACGCCCAGGCTAGACACGAAGCCGCCGAGAGGATCGCACCGGCCTGAATCCACATTCCGGGGATGGCATGGCAGAACGTGTGGACCACACGGTCCGGATTGGCGGCGATGTGGCTGGTCGGCGCCAGCAGGGCGCCTGAGGTTCCCAGCGAGATGAACGAGGTTCCGGGCCTGATTGCGCCGATGCCGACGGCACCCGCTGGATTATCGCCGGCGCCGCCCGCGATCATCGGGCACCGCGCCATGCCCCAGCGCTGCGCCAGCTCGCTGCGCAATCCGGCTGCGGGCGCGCATCCCTCGACCAGGCGCGGCATGTGCGCGCGCGACAGGCCGGTCGCGGCCAATGCCGCATCCGACCAGTCCCGGCGCGCCGCGTCGAGCCACAGCGATCCCGACGCGTCCGAGACATCCTCGATCGCCTCGCCCGATAGCACCAGCCGCAGATAGGCCTTCGCCATCAGGACCCGTGTGGTCGCCGCAAAAATCTCCGGCTCGTGCGCCGCGATCCAGAGCAGTTTTGGCGCGGTGAACCCGGGCATCGCCTTGTTGCCCGTGATCGCGCGCAAGGCGGGCCAGCGCTGCTCCAGGATGCGGCACTCCTTGGCGGAGCGTCCGTCGTTCCAGAGAATGCAGGGTCGCAACGGCTTGTCGTTCGCATCGAGCAGCGTGGCGCCATGCATCTGCCCGGACAGTCCGATGCCTTCGACCGCCGCCAGCTGTTTTCCGTGCGATGCCCTCAAAGCATCGAGCGTGGCAAACGTCGCCTCGATCCACTGCGCCGGATCCTGTTCGTAATAACCGGGCTGCGGCGAGGCAATCGTCAGCGCCCGGCTCTCGCTCGCAATCACACGCTGCGCGCCATCGACGAGAACGGTCTTGACTGCCGAAGTGCCGAGATCGATGCCGAGATACATGACGGAGGTGGCTCCCGAGGTCGGCGTCGCGGCGGACGCGACGTCAAACATGACGTGCGTATTTATAAGAACTTTGCGTCCGCAGCCTAGTGCGTCGCGGCTTTGCGCGCAGATGTTACATGAATGCAGCAGTTGACGGTTGCGAGTTCTGGTTGATTGGACCACAGTCCTAGAAAGTGGACGTCGTCTGTTGCGCTTGCGCTGCACAGGCGCAATCCCTTTTGTGCGCCGGAGCAGCCATGCAGCGATCCAGGGCAGTCTTTATCACGGGTCTCGTCTACGCCTTGATCGGCTTGGTCCTCGCGGGAGGCGGCCTCTGGCTCGCCACACTGGGCGGATCCATCTTCTACATCGTTCTCGGCGTCGGCATCATCGCCACCGGCGCGTTGTTGCTGGCGCAGCGCCGTTCGGCGCTGTGGCTGTTTGCGATCGTGCTGGTCGGCACACTGGCGTGGGCCCTCTTCGAGGTGCAATTCGACTGGTGGCCGCTCGCATCGCGCGGCGACATCGTCGTCCCCATGGCGCTCTGGATGCTGACGCCGGTGATCGTTCGCGCCCTGTTGCGAGACGAGCCGGTGTCTTACCTCAGCGCGACGCTGCCACTCTGGATCGGCGTAGCCGCTTCTTCGGTCGTACTCGTCATCGCCCTTCTGTCGAGCTATCACGACATCAACGGTACGATCGCCGCGTCCGGCGCGGCCGTACAGCAAAGCGAAGCCGATCCTCAGCCTGATGCCGATTGGCGGGCGTATGGTCGTACGCAATTCGGACAGCGCTATTCGCCGCTGAAGCAGATCACGCCTGACAATGTCGGCAAGCTCCAGGTCGCCTGGACCTTCCGCACCGGCGACGTCCCGACGCCGGAGGATTCCGGCGAGACCACCTTCGAGGTCACGCCGATCAAGATACGCGACACGCTCTATCTCTGTTCCCAGCACCAGGTGCTGTTTGCGCTCGACGCCAGGACCGGCAAGGAACGTTGGCGATACGATCCCAAGCTGGTGTTCAACAAGACGTTCCAGCATATGACCTGCCGCGGGGTCTCCTACCATGAGACTGCGGCAGGCGCCGTCGACAGCAGCGGCAGTCCCGCGCCCGCCGAATGCCCCCGGCGAATCTTCCTCCCCGTCAATGACGGGCGCATGATCGCGCTCGATGCCGACACCGGCAAGCTCTGTGAGAGTTTCGGCGATCATGGCAGCCTCGACCTCCAGCAGGGCATGGGGATCAAGACGGCGGGCTTCTTCGAGCCGACGTCACCGCCGGTCGTCAGCGACAAGATTCTCGTCGTCGCCGCCGCGGTGATCGACAATTATGCGGTGGAAGTGCCTTCGGGCGTGATCCGCGGTTTCGACGTCTATACCGGCAAGCTGGTTTGGGTCTGGGACTCCGGCGCGGC
Source organism: Bradyrhizobium sp. CCGUVB4N (assembly GCF_024199945.1). Classification (GTDB taxonomy): domain Bacteria; phylum Pseudomonadota; class Alphaproteobacteria; order Rhizobiales; family Xanthobacteraceae; genus Bradyrhizobium. The sequence continues at coordinate 5,823,082 of NZ_JANADP010000001.1, forward strand.
GGACGAGAATGAGCTGCCGTCGCCGACACGGCACTACACCAACGGTTCGCCGAATTCATGGATCGCGGCCTCGTTCGATCCGAAATTGAACCTGGTCTACATCCCCACCGGCAACAACGGACCCGACATCTGGGGAGGCAACCGCAACGCGCTGGTCGAGCGCTATTCGAGCTCGATCGTCGCGCTCGACGTCAACACCGGCAAGCGCGCCTGGTCGTACCAGACGGTGCATCACGACCTCTGGGACATGGACGTGCCCTCACAGCCGAGCCTGGTCGACGTGACCACAGCCAAAGGCGTCGTTCCCGCGATCATCCAGCCGACCAAGGTCGGCAACATCTTTGTGCTCGATCGCAGGACCGGCGAGCTGATCGTACCGGCGCCGGAGCGCCCGGTGCCGCAAGGCGCCGCGCCCGGCGACCGCACCGCGCCGACACAGCCGTTCTCCGAGCTGACATTCCGGCCCGAGGCGAAGCTGACCGGTGCGGACATGTGGGGCGGCACGATCTTCGACCAGCTGCTGTGCCGGATCATGTTCCACCGGCTGCGTTACGAGGGCACATTCACGCCGCCGTCGTTGCAGGGCACGCTGGCCTTTCCGGGCAATCTCGGGATGTTCGAATGGGGCGGCATCGCGGTCGATCCGGTGAGACAGATCGCCATCGCCAATCCGATGTCGTTGCCGTTTGCCTCGAGGCTCATTCCGCGCGGTCCACAAAATCCTCCCGCACCGACGGCCGAGAAGCCGGTCGGCAGCGAGGTCGGGACGCAGCCGATGTATGGCACGCCGTTCGGGGTGGATATCTGGAGCTTCCTCTCGCCGCTCTCCGTGCCGTGCTACCGGCCGCCCTGGGGATCGATGGCCGCGATCGATCTGAAGACGATGAAGATCGTCTGGCAGCATCCCAACGGCACGATCCGGGACACCACGCCGCTGCCCCTTCCCTTCAAGATGGGCGTGCCGATGCTGGGTGGGCCGATCACGACCGCCGGCGGGGTCGCGTTCTACACCGGGACCTACGAGTACGCGATCCGGGCTTACGACGTGCGCGACGGCAAGGTAATCTGGGAAGACCGCCTGCCGGCCGGCGCCCAATCGACGCCGATGAGCTACGAGGTCGACGGCAAGCAATACGTCGTCACCGCGGCCGGCGGCCACGGCTCGTTCGGCACCAAGCGAGGCGATTACATCATCGCCTATGCGCTGAAGGATTGAAGCGCGGCGAAGTCGCCTTTGGGTCATAAGCGGGCTTCGCCGGGTTGCCTCTCAATCGTCCGCTAATGGTTCGAAAGCCGTCACCAACAGAGTCGGATGCGAAGGTCCCCAAGGGCGCAAAATGGTTTCGGGCTGACTGTCGTTATCGACTCTGTTCGTCGCGGATACCGGTAACTTGCAAACGTGGGTTTATGGTGCGCTCGGAGGGCGGTTGGATTTCTAGCGATTTCAATAAGTTGCATAGGCCCGTCAACGCATGAGGTGCCTTTCCAACCCAAAAGTGTCTTAGAAAAGGTGGCGCTTTGAGATCATCCCATCTCACCCCCGCGCCTACCAATCCGTTCGGAGGTTCCTTGGTTTCGGTCGAATGTCCGGTCGACGGCTCGCCCGGCGAGACTTCAAGCGAGCTTTCGAAGAACAGGTCAGAACGGACGAGACGCGTTCGGCATACCCGAGTGCTCTGGGCATTCCGGCAAATGAGTCGAGTTTGTGCGGAATATCCAGCGCCATCCAACACGATAACGCACAACATACTGGACGAGGCACCTACATCACTTCATATCAAACTGTTGCAAAGGTGTATTGTTTGTTCGCTACAGAAGGCAATCAACGTTACGGGGCTGGCGTCACGGCGCAGCGGGCGGTGCTTGGTCACGCCAAGACCATGAGCCGAGATACTCCTAGCCGGTAGAGTTATGCGACTGTCAATGGATATGCCGTCGCACAGAATCCGTATCGGCTACAGCGGTGGGCGGGACGAAGCTTCGTCCTCGATATCGGCCTTGATCGACCAGCCGTCCAGACTGGCTCGGCGGCAATATTGGATCATTCTCATCGTGCCTGCCGCGACAATAGCCATCGGCCTGCTGTACCTGCCCGTCACCCCCTCGCAATACACCGCGACAGCTACGCTTTTGATCGACGGCAGCACGCTGCGCGTCATGCAGAACCAATTGCAGCCGCAGGCGGATATTCCGCTCGACACGCTTCAGGCGGGCTCGCTTCGGCGGGAGCGAGCTGTAGGATGAATAAACCTATCGCGCTCATCACCGGTATCACCGGGCAGGACGGCGCCTATCTCGCCGAACATCTGCTGTCGCTCGGCTATGTCGTCCACGGCATCAAGCGCCGCTCATCCTCGTTCAACACCGCGCGTGTCGACCATCTCTACCAGGATCCGCATGTCGGTAACGTGCCGTTCCTGATGCATTACGGCGACATGACGGATTCGACCAATCTGATCCGCCTGGTGCAGCAGATCCGGCCGACCGAGATCTACAATCTCGCCGCTCAAAGCCACGTCGCCGTCAGCTTCGAAAGCCCCGAATACACCGCCAACGCCGACGCCATCGGCGTGCTGCGGCTCCTGGAAGCGATCCGCATCCTCGGCATGGAGAAGGAGACGCGGTTCTACCAGGCCTCGACCTCCGAGCTCTACGGCCTGGTGCAGGAGATCCCACAGAAGGAGACCACACCGTTCTATCCGCGCTCGCCCTATGGCGTCGCCAAACTCTACGGCTACTGGATCACAGTGAACTACCGCGAAGCCTATGGCATGTTCGCGAGCAACGGCATCCTCTTCAACCATGAGAGCCCGATCCGCGGCGAGACCTTTGTCACCCGCAAGATCACCCGCGGCGTGGCGCGCATCGAAGTCGGGCTCGAGCAGACGCTCTATCTCGGCAATCTCGAGGCCAAGCGCGACTGGGGCCATGCCAAGGATTACGTCGAGGGCATGCACATGATCCTGCAGGCCGACAAGCCCGACGATTTCGTGCTCGCCACCGGCGAGACGCGCTCGGTGCGCGAGATGGTCGAGCTGTCCTTCGCGCAGGTCGGCCGCCGCGTCGAATGGCGCGGCACAGGCGTCGACGAGACCGGCATCGATGCCAAGAGCGGCAAGACGGTGGTGAAGATCGATCCGACCTATTTCCGCCCGACCGAGGTCGATCTGCTGATCGGCGATGCCAGCAAGGCGCGTCAGGTGCTGGGCTGGAAGCCGAAGCGGACCTTTGCGCAACTTGTCGAAGAGATGATGGCAAGCGATCTGGCCGAGGCCAAATGGGACGTCGCAAGTGGTAAGCGCACCGTTTGAGCTGACAGGCAAAAGCGTCTACGTCGCCGGCCATCGCGGCATGGTCGGTGCCGCGCTGGTGCGTCGGCTGGCGCGGGAGGACGTGAAACTCGTCACCGTGGACCGGCGCGAGGTCGATCTCTGCAATCAGGCCGCGGTGTTCGACTGGTTCGCGCGCGTGCGTCCCCAGGTCATCTTCATGGCCGCGGCCAAAGTCGGCGGCATCGTCGCCAACAACACGCTGCGCGCCGAGTTCATCTACGACAACATCGCGATCGCGGCGAACGTGATCCAGGCCGCGCACGTCAATGGCGCCGAGAAGCTGATGTTCCTCGGCTCGTCCTGCATCTATCCGAAACTCGCACCGCAGCCGCTGCGCGAGGATGCTGTGCTGACCGGCCCGCTGGAGCCGACCAACGAGCCTTACGCCATTGCCAAGATCGCCGGCATCAAAATGGCGGAAGCCTATCGCAGCCAGTATGGCTCCGACTTCATCAGCGTGATGCCGACCAATCTCTATGGCCCCGGCGACAATTATCACCCTGAACTGAGCCACGTCGTCGCCGCGTTGATCCGTCGCTTCCACGAGGCCAAGGTCTCCGGCGCAAAGAGCGTCGTCGTGTGGGGCACCGGCACGCCGCGGCGCGAGTTCCTCTATGTCGACGACATGGCCGATGCCTGCGTGCACCTGATGAAGACCTATTCGCAAGCCGAGCTGGTCAACATCGGCACCGGCGAGGACAACACCATCGCCGAGTTCGCGCGCGTGGTGGCCGAAATCGTCGGCTATCGCGGCGAAATCACCTACGATACCTCGCGTCCCGACGGCACGCCGCGCAAGCTGCTCGACGTCTGCCGTCTCGCCAAGCTCGGCTGGCGCGCGACGACGTCGCTTCACGATGGCCTGAAGCAGGCATACGCGGCGTATCTGTCGGATCATCCAGCCGCGACACGTCTAACCGTCTCAAGTCTTGCGCTGGACTAGTGAGGAAGAGGGCAGCCCGGAGGCGCCGGTTCTGGCGCTCGCCGCGGCGTCACGGTCCGCATCAATAGGCGTTACGTGGCTAGCCCTCTGGAAGCCGTGCTGCGGAGCGATCGCTGGGTCGTCGGCGACGCGATCGACATCATTGTCACGCGGACATGGAGCTATGTGCTCTGGCAACGACATGGACATGGGCAGCATGGACATGAGCGAGTTCCGCATGATCCCCGCAGTGAGCTGGTGGTGTCCTTGCAGCGGTGATGGGCGACCCGCTTCATGTTCAGTTCGGATTGCCTTCAGGAACACCGCAAGCGTAACTTTGCCGACACCGTCCGCACCTTAACTGAAATCACACCATGGCGCCCCCGCGAGACTGCTTTCGCGGAGATCCATTCAATTTGAAGCAATCGCTTAGCGGGATCGCGAGCTGTCTCTGCCAGCCTTCCATTCGGAATCTGATGGGGAACGGGCATGACGAGATTCTGCATGAACGGGCGGACCGCCGCCACACGGCTTCGCGCATGGACACTTGCCGCGATTGCCGTGGCTGCCGTCTTCGCGTTGGATGCTCTCCCGGCTCGCGCCTTCCTTGCCCGTCCGGCGCTGTTCGCCGCGATCGGCGGGGCGACGAAGGCGCCCGGCGGATGGTTGCAGCTCTGCGCCGCAGATACCGACGAATGCAAGCCCTTGGCCGATCAGGCGCGCGAGGTGACCCTCACGCCGGATCTGCTCCAGCAGCTTTACGAGATCAACAAATACGTCAACGACCGCGTGACCTGGACTAGCGATTCCGAGCTCTACGGAAAAGCTGAACGTTGGGCCTACCCGCTCGACCGAGGCGATTGCGAGGACATGGTTCTGCTCAAACGCCGGCTGCTCGCCAAGGCCGGTTGGCCACAGGGCGCCTTGCTGATCACCATCGTCGAGGAGCGCGGCCAGGAGAAGACGCGTCACGCGGTGCTGACCGTCCGGTCCGACCGCGGCGAAATGATCCTCGACAACCAGACCCCGGAAATCCTGTTCTGGTACGAGACCAGCTACCGTTATCTGTCACGGCAGAGCGCCGACGACCCGAATGTCTGGGTGTCCTACGGCGCCGGCCAGACCAAGCCGGCGACCGCGGTAGCGAGTTCGGCTCCGGTTGCGCCCTCGCCCTACCCCCTGCCTCCCCCGTTGGGGATCAAGCCCTAAAGCGCGAACGCGGCCCTCCAGGTGCGGATCAAGTTTCAGCCCTTCTCGGGACGCCGAGGCCGCGGCTCATGCCGTGCACGAAGTTCCTCTTCGTACTTCAGCTTCTCCAGCAACATGTCAGTAACAAGACGTCGCAATTGGGCGTTTTCGAGCTCCAGTCGCTTGATCGTATCGCCAGACGAGGCATCGCGCGGTCCACCCACGCTGCTCATGATGTCGTTGTCTGCGTCATCCGCCCCCGCATCAGGAGATTTGATCATCTTCTTCCAGCGGTGATAGGTCATGACACTCACGCCAAGAGCTTTCGATATTTCGCGCTGAGTCTTGCCTCTGGCCACGAGTTGATCTGCCTGGGCCAGCTTGGCCGAAATCTCCTCCGAGGCATGCCTTTTGCCAACCATATAGTGGCCCTCTCCGGCCGATTCTTGCCCACCAAGAGCTAGTAATCGCAAATCGTAAACCTTTTCAATAGGCCGACGATACCCCTGGACCAGCTATTCGTCGCATGGCGACCTTGGCGCTGCGATCGCTCGCACGGGGTACATGAGGCGACAAGCCGAGCAACCAGGGTCAAAATGCCAGACAGGCCACTTAAAACCGTTGCGAGCCCGTTTCGCGACGCATGCTCGCCTCGATATGCGTCGGGCGATCACATCAACTATCAGTACGATATCGAGCGTCAGGCTCCGGGCATACCATAGCATAGACCGAGCGCGGTCACGCCGGCATCGATTATCCGCGCCGGCCAAGCGGGCAAGATGAGCCACGGCAAATCAGCCGTCTCGGGCGCTGTCGGAACGGCGCTACTAACGCTCAGAACATCGTCAGCGATCAATAACATCCAAGCCGATCATATTCGGCGTGGTGGATTCATGACGTCGAAATTCGTAGAGATCAACCTTGGCAGGAACGATGACCTTGGGCAGATCGGAAATTTCAGCGCGTCGCTCTCAGCACTTCCTGACCCGAGATCATAGCGGTCACCACGCTGGCAACGACAAGCCCCCAAACGACTCCGGTCAACCCTGACTCCCGTTGCAGGATCAACGCCGAGCCGAGGAATGCGATCAAGCCTGCGGCCCGGACAAACATAATAGCGCGCGTCCGGTTCAGCGCCAGCAGCGCTCCCGCCATGCCCTGGTTGACGGCTTCGGTCACGACCAAGATTGCAAATGGCCACATCAAAGGAGCAGCGGCAACGATCTCGGCTCTCCTGTAGAAGAATTCCAGGACCTGGGCAGGCCATCCGACAAGAATGATCGAAAATCCGGATGCGAGAAGCACGAACACTGCCGTCACGGCCGATACGCGCTTGCGCATGGCGTGGCCATCCGATCGGGTCGCAGCTTCGGCAAGCCGCGGCACGGTCAACTGATTTATGGCAACGTTGATCTGACTGATCGGTGTGACGATGTTGAACAGCGCACGCAGGGCTCCTCCAGCGGCTGGCCCGGCAAACGTCGCCACAAGCGGAATGACACCCTGGCTGCCGACCCAGGAGATCAAAGACGCGCCCAGCAACCAACGGCTGGACCGGAACACGTCGCGAGCCACCTCATAGATGGCTGCACGCGAGACGACATCGACCGGTGATATCCGGGCCGCGACACCAAAAATCACAGCTGGAATGCTGGCCGCCGCCCAAACGAAAATCGCCATCACCGGCGTAAGCCGGTCAAGCAGAACGAGACATGCGAGGAGCCCGAAAATCGTTAACGCATAACTCACGCCGCTCAGCGCGGCGATGTCAACGCGATCTTCGATGTAGCAGAGACGACGAACAAATGATTGGAAGCGTTGAACCGGATTTACGACGGCCAGGCAAAGCAGAATTGCGCCGAGCTCCGGCGACCAATACAAGATCGTGATGCCCGCGGCGGCGACGGCAACGCTCGTCAATCCGCCCAATGCTATGCTGATCCACGCGACCGCGCTCCTGAAGTCCCCACGCGGGCCACGCACCCGCGTACTGGCGAATGCCGGCAAGGCGTCGTTAATCAGCGCGCCCGTCACGGTCTCGGCCAATATCGAGGTCGTCCAGGCAATGCTGTAATAGCCAAAACTTTCCAGGGAAACGTGGTTGGCCAGCACGATCGTGAAGAGGAAATTCGACAGGCTCACACAGCCCTGATCAACGAGCGCGAACAGCGCGCGGCCTTTCCATCGACCGGCGACGCGCAAGGCACTCGTCAGCATCATTGCTCCCCCACGACCGCGTTGGCCGATGAGGCAGTCCTTAACCGGCCTTTGGAACAGGTATGCGACAAGCCGGGCTGCTTTCCGAAGAACCGTGTCAGAGTTCGATATTGGCGAGACACAAAGCGCTCGACCGAGCAACGCAGCGACGGGCGCGATCGGTTGATTTGCCTACAGCAACTGCTGTGCTTCAATGTGACGCCACTCGATCGTCGGTTGCTCAGTGGGCGTAGTCGGGTTGCGCGTAGTAGCCGACCACGTGATGTTCGTGGCGGCGAAATGCGTTCATGTCGACCTTGTTGAGAACGGCTCCCAGCAGCCGGTCGTGAACCTCGGGCGCCGCCAACATCTGCTGTCGAACGGCCACCAGGCTGGTCCGTCCCCACTCTATTACGTAGACATAGGAATCGACGAGGCTGGCGCTCGCGCGCACTTCCGTGACAGGCCCCAGCGGAGGCAGGTCGACGATAATGGTATCGAACTGCTCCCGCAGGCGTGCAATCAGCATTCTGAACGACTCCGAGGCGAGAACCTCCCGCGACGGCGCGAGCGGGGAGCCAACAACGGCCGGGAGAAACGCCAGTCCAGTCGTTGCATCGGTGCGCACCGCATCGTCGAGCTCGACCGTTCCGTCCAGGACCTCCAGCAGTCCGTTCCCCTCCTGTGCACCGGCGACGCGGCTCAACGACGGATTGCGCACATCGATATCTATCAAAATGACCTTCTTACCAGCCTGGGCGATCAATTCGGCAAGATTGCTCGCCACCGTCGACTTTCCCTCCGCCGCGTAGGTCGACGTGACACCGATGACCTTGCAGGGCTGGCCGCGTCTGCCGATATCCGCTGCCACCTTGATCGATCTGATCGCGTTCGCAAATGGCGACAACGGCGCAAAGACGACGAACCGGAAAAATTCGCCTCGTCGGGGCGGCGGATGATTTCCCGCTTCTGCGGCCTTGGGCCATGACATGCGCCAGCGCCGACGCGGGTGCGGCTGCACACCGTGCATCAACCGCGGCACGACGGCGAGGCAGCTCGTCTGCAAGATCTCATGCACCTGCCGGGTCGTACGAAATACGCGATCAAGCACTTCCCATGCAACGGCAACGATGACGCTCAACCAGAGCCCAACGAGAATAGAGCCCCCTAGCACAGAGAACGTCTTCGGCCCGCTCTTTGGCGCTCGCGGGTTCGCCGGGCTGACGAGGCGGGCCTCGGTGATCGGGAACGACTGCTGTTGAATCGCTTCCATGTAGCGCGTCAGAAAGTTGTCGTAGATGCTGTGATAGGCTTGAGCGTTGGTTTCGAGCTCCCGTAGACCGATCCGCTCGCGACTGGTCGTGCGGGCGTCCGACACCATGTCGGCGAGCTTGGTCTTGAGCGTTTCCTCCCGAGCCTTTGCGATCTCGTAATCGCTCGTGTTGCTCTCCGCGATGCGGCGAAGCTCGGCCCCGATCGACTGGCGGATCTGGTACATTTGTTCGCGTAGATTGATCGTGGCCTGGTGGTCATTGCCATAACGGGTCGACAAGAGTCCCTCCCGCGCGGCGAGGTCGAGGTACTGGTTGCGCAACCGGATGACGACTTCGCTCTTGATCGATTCCGCCACCCCCGCGTCAGGGATATCCTGCTTCAATATCTCCTGGATGCGATCGACCCGCGTCTTCGCATCGCTGCTCGCCATGCGAGCGGCGCTCAGCTGGCTTGCCAGGTCCCCCAGCTGCTGCTCCTCGAGGGCGCGCATGCTTGTGCTCGCGCCGCCCGGCGAGGAGGCGATCCCAATGTCGACGATATTGTTGTTTTGCTTGTAGTCGAGAACCGCGCGATCGACGGCGGTGGCCTGCGTCCGGAGCTCAGTCATTCGCTCTTCGAGCCATTTACTGGCTCGTCGCGTCGCCTCGTATTTCGCGTCAAGCTGATCGACGATGTAGGCCTCAACAATGGCATTGGCAATCTCGGCTGCCTGGGCCGGGCGCCGCGAGGTGAAGGCAACGTCCAGCGCGTAGCTCCGCCCGACACGGGTGATAGCACGCCGACGAAGGAAGCTGTCGAGAGCAACCGCAATGCGCTCGTCTTCCGAATGGTCCGGGCCCCGCATGTCGTCGCCGCCGAACAGCCAAATGGAGGGCGTCAAGAGCGGGCGCCAGAGCCCTGCCCGCACGAATTCAGGATCGTCCATGAGGTGCAGGTCCCTGACGACGGACTTGGCGACCTTGTCGGACTTGAGCAACTCGACCTGGGATTCCACCTGGGCGGTGTCAAGCGGGACATCGGCCGGTGAGGGCTGCAGCGCCCGTAGCTTGCTGGAGTCGATCATCAGCACCGCATGGGCGGTGTACTCGGCCGGAGCCGTCAACAGATAGACAAGACCAATGCCGGTAGCGAGCCCGGTCACGATCGCGAATATCATGTAGCGGCGCCGGAGAAAGCCGCTGATCCGCTCGACGAGGTCGGAAATGGACACGGATAGGCCCGCCAGCTCGCGCTCGGACAGATCAGCCCCTCTCTCGTGCAAGTGCGTTCGGGTATCCATGTTTGCAGAGTCCAGATTCCGTTGCGCTCGCAGGGAACCACTCGCAGTCACCCCTCCCCCCACTGACATGATAGCTTTACAGTATCATGACGTCATACCTTATCATCATGATAGGGCTTCAAACGCGCACGGCGGGTCATCATGTTGATAACATTACCGACTACGCTTGCCGGCGCTCGATCAAGCCTGATGGAAACCCCGAACAGGCCCCGAAACGATGCTGAAAGGCGACCATGCCTGCGAGTGGGAATTTGCTGGAAACAACCGGATGAGAGGCCGCGACCAAGCATCCAGGCTCGAGGTGTATTTCGCCACCGCCCTGCTCGTCTTTTCTTCCGGAGTGGTATACGTCGCATTCTTGCCGGACCCTGCTGGCGAAACATTCGTCGCAGCCGGTGAGTCCGTTGTGTACGGGGCGTTATGGGCAGCTGGATACCTTGTATTGGCCTTGTTCGTCGGCATGCACTTCCGCGGTGTTCTAACGGTATTCACGACGCATTGGCCGATGCTGGTCTTACTCTTTGCGCACCTACTGCCGGAACTCATCGAATCTCATTCCTGGCCACGTCTCGTGCTGCTGTTTGCCACCGTGACGTTTTGCGCATGGATGGCGTCTCGCTTTTCTCCGCGCCAGATGATTGTCACGCTAACCTACGTCCTGCCGATCGTGATCATCATCCATTCCTTGAGCCCAATCGTGAATACGACTTACGAAGCTGATCTGGCCGAACGGGAAACCCTTATCGGCTCTATAGCCTATGCCGGCCTGTTTTCACACAAACAGCAGGCGGCAATGACATTCAGCATCTCATTCATTTTCTACACGTTGCTGATCTTTGCATCGCGGGTTTCCTGGCAATGGAACTTGCTGGGCGCTGCGACGAGCCTTCTTTTTCTCCTTCTCAGCGGATCGGCGAACGGGATCGTGGTGACCTTGGTGACGCTCGACGTCTCGCTGTGTCTGTGGGCGCTCATAAGAAACAGGACATACCTCTTCTATGTCAGCGCGTTCACTTCCATCGTCATGGCGACGTTGCTGTATGTCCAATCAGACCTGCTGTTCGGAGCGCTGGACCGCTCGTCTGATCTGACCGGGCGGACGACCCTGTGGGAGCAATGGCCTGGATTCTTCTATGACCGCCTGCTCACCGGGTACGGCTACTCTGGCTTCTTTGTAGAAGACGGCCCGGCCGAACGACTGTGGGCCCTGGATGACTATTTCCGTGCCCCGAACTTCCACAATTCATTTCTCGATGTCGGCATAGCGGCGGGCGCACCCGGTTTGCTTTCGCTGCTGCTGATTTTGTTGTTCGGTCTCATCGGCACCTGCTCGGCGGCCTGCAGGTCTCGCCGGTCGTTCGTCGTGATCTTTTTTGCACTGTTCCTGGCGGCCTGCCTGTTCGGAATAGGCGATGGCTCGCTGTTGGTTCACAATAACTTCGTTACGATCTGTTTCGTTACGATCTATTTCAAGTTCGGGATCAAGTTGCGCGCGCGGATCACCCCTGAATTTGCAATTCCACTTCGACGAGAGGACGCATGGCCGCTTCCGCGCGCGGCGGAGTGAAGCAACACGACATCGCGGACGAGGCCAACGACGGATTGATTGTCCGCGAAGAGCGAGCGCTTTCAGGCTGGGATGAGCCACATTTCGAGGCCAAGCCGAGTGAAGCATGGATGTAGGGACTAGAGCGTGCGCCGGCAGCAGTTCGTAGTAGTGGGCGGAGGATTCTTCGGTTTGTATCTATCCGAATTTCTTGCCCTAAATGGCCATGCGGTCCTGCTTTGCGAGCGCGAGCCCGATTTCATGCGGCGGGCGTCACATAACAACCAGGCCAGGGTTCACAACGGCTACCATTATCCGCGAAGCGTTCTGACCGCGCTGAGATCTCGTGTATCGTTCCCTCGTTTCGTGGCCGAGTTTCGGGATTGTGTTGTTTCCGATTTTCACTCGTTCTATCTGATCGGCTCGAAACTCGGCAAAGTGACCCCAGCGCAGTTCGCGAAGTTTTGCGAGAGGATCGGGGCACCATACGAAGTTGCTCCGAACTGGCTGCGGAGCCTGACCAATCCGAATTTCATCGAGGCATGTTTCTCTGCTGTGGAATACGCCTTCAACGCCGACGCTCTGCGGTCAGTCATGCACCGCCGCATCGCGTCGGCCGGCGTCGAATGGCGGCTGCAGACCACAGTCGAGAAGGTGCGCATCGAAAGGGACCGCCTGGCAGCGACCATTCGAAATGCCGATGGCTCGACCGAGGACGTCATAGCCGATCAGATATTCAATTGCGCTTATTCCAACATCAATCATTTGCTGACTAATTCTGCGCTTCCCGCGATCGCACTCAAGCACGAAATGACCGAGATGTGCATCGTTCAGGTTCCCGAGGTGCTCCAGAACGTCGGGGTCACCGTGATGTGTGGTCCATTCTTCTCGGTGATGCCGTTTCCTCCGCTGGCGCGGCATTCATTCAGTCACGTGCGATACACGCCTCGCTACGAGTGCTTCGAGGAACCAGGTGGTGATCCGACCAGGCTCTGGACCGCGAAGCCGTCTGCTAGCTCCTGGGAATTCATGCGCCGCGACGCCGCTCGGCACATGCCCATCCTCGGTGACTGCCGCCATGAAGACTCGCTGTGGGAAGTCAAGACCGTGTTGCCTCGGAGTGAAACCGATGACTCCAGGCCAATCCTCTTCCGTCCCAATCACGGCCTCCCAGGGTTGCACAGCATACTCGGGGGCAAGATCGACAATGTCTACGATGTGATTTCAGTCATTGAAGCGCAGGGCCTCGTGACACGAACCGGGAGCACGCAGCGGTGAAAAGTGACGCCTTCGTTTCCGTCATCATCATCGTCGAGCGCCCGGATGACTCTTTGAGGAGCGGCGTGGCGGCGGTATGGGACGAACTTAATACGCGGTATTCGGATTATGAGCTCATCCTGATCGTACAAGGACCGGCGCGGCGTCTCGTCGACGCCCGCCTCGCCGATATTCTTGCCACAACACCGAGTCTTCGCCTCATTCAACTGGCCTACGCGGTGGACTACGAAGTCGCCTGCAGCGCTGGGATCGACAACGCCATCGGCGATTTCGTTGTCATTTTTGATCCGATCGTCGACCGCCTGCAGTCGATCAGCGATGGGGTCGTCGCCTGTCAGAAGGGGACCGACATCATCATTGGCGTCAACAGCCGCCCGCTGCCGCCGCTCTATGGTTTGACGCGCAGCTTGGCCAGCCGACTGCTCGCCGCAATCGATTACCAAATCCCGGCGAATGCGACTGGATTTCGTTGCGTGAGCCGGCGAGCGATCAACGCTGTCATCGAAACCGGTCGGTTCCACCATCAGTTCGCCCAACGCCTCCAGAAGACCGGCTACTCGTCAGAAGCGCTGGTTTATGAAACCAAAGTCGACGTTCATCGGCAGCGATCGCTGTTCCGCGCGGCCAGGAGATTTCTCCGCCTGCTCGTCTTCAATTCGTCACGACCTCTGCGGTGGATGTCGGGCGTCGGGCTGCTAGGAAGCTTTCTGGGCTTTTCCTTTGCTGTCTACGTTTTGCTCGTCCGCCTCTTGAAGCGCGGCGTGGTCGAAGGTTGGACGACGACGGTCCTCTTCTTGTCAGTGCAGTTCATGCTGTTGTTCGTCATTCTCGCTTTCATCAGCGAATACCTCAGTCGTTTGCTCGAGGAGCAACGGGGGACGAGCGACTACGCCGTCATATATGAGAAGCACAGTCCGGTTGGGCTCGGCGACGCACGGGTAAACGTCCTGTCGCAATCGACGTCTACGGAAATCAATGAGGTTCAGACGGCAATCGGTGCATAGCTCGTTTGGACAATGTGAGGTCCTGGCTTGTGGATCTGGATTTGAAAGCGGCGCAAGGCGCGGAGAGCGAATGGCAAACGCACTAGTTGGTCATACCGGGTTCGTCGGAACAAATCTCCTTCTGGCACACGAGTTCTCGGCCCGCTTCAACTCGCAAAATATCTCCGATATCGAGGGCAAGCGGTACGAACTGGTAGTCTGCGCCGCCGCGCCCGCGTCGATGTGGGCCGCCAACAAGGACCCGGACGGCGACCTGGCCAATATCCGCAGGCTGCTGTCCCATCTTGAGAAAGTCACCGCCGAGCGTTTCGTGCTGATTTCGACCATCGCCACGCTCGCCGAGCCAACCGGCCTCGATGAAGACGCCAACCGCTTCGAGGCGAACAAAGCCTACGGCTCCAATCGTCGTTTCCTTGAAGAAGCGGCAGCGGCGCTGTTTCCAAAGATACACATCCTGCGCCTGCCGGCACTCTACGGCGTCGGCCTGAAAAAGAATTTCATCTTCGACATCGCCAACCCGATCCCCTCGTTCTTCACCGAAGCGAAATTCGCCGAACTGAGCGATCGCCTTCCCGGGCCGGCAGCTGCGGTTCTGCGCGCCGTCTATCACCACGATGCAGCATTGGGAATGCTGCGCTGCGACCGCAAGGCGCTCGTCGGCACCGGCCGGATCGCGTTGACGGACGCCCTCTTCGACGCCGGCTTCACCGCGGTACACTTCACCCATGCCGACAGCACCTTCCAGTACTACGGCCTCGATCGCCTTTGGCGGGACATCGAAGTCGTCATCGCGAACGAATTGCCAATCGTCCATCTCGCTCCAGAGCCGTTGCGGGCCCGCGACATCCACCAGACGCTGACCGGGCGCCCCTTCGACGGCAGAACTGCTCCTCTCTATCATGAGGACATGCGAACGCGTCACGCGACCTTGTGGGACGCGAAGGACCCATACCTCGTCAACTCCGCGGGTGTGCTGCACGATCTCAAAATCTTCTTCGAGAAAGGCGCGGTGTCGTGAAGTTTGCCGTTTCCAACATCGCTTGGCTCTACGCCGAGCGATTAGACGCTTACGCGGTCCTTCGCGACCACGGCTTCTCCGGCCTCGAAATTGCGCCGAGCCTGCTGTTCGCCGAAGAGAACGATCCCTTTGCCCCGTCCGTGCAGGCGGTGGGCTCGCGCGTCGCTGAATTCGAACGGTTCGGTCTGGAGTTGGTTTCCGCCCAGTCGCTGCTTTTCGGTGTCGATGACGCGGATCTGTTCGGCTCTCCGTCAGGTCGGGAACGTTTCGATACCGGCCTTGCACGCGCGATCGAGTTCGCCGGGCGTCTCGGCATCCCCAATCTCGTCGTCGGATCACCGAAACAGCGCATCGTGCCCCCAGGCCTCTCGGAGGACGACGTGACGGGCCGCGTGAGGGACGCGTTCTGCCCGCTGGGCGATCTCGCAGCCGCAAACGGAACGCGGCTGGCGATGGAACCCAACGCTGTGGGCTACGGCACGAACTTCATGACCACCGTCGACGAGACGATCGCCGCAGTTCGCAAGATTGGCCATCCGGCAGTGACGCTGAACTTCGACACGGGCGCACTCTACATGACGGATGGCTACGACGACGTCGCCGCCAGCGTTGCTGAAGCCGCGGCCTATATATCCCATGTCCACGTCTCTGCTGCGAATCTAGCGCCCTCACCGGTAAGTGAAGCCGACGCACACTCCCTGCTCGATGCCCTCGCCGACATTGAGTACGATCGCGCCGTATCGATCGAAATGAAAGCCGTTTCGGATGGTCTTAAGACACTGAAGGCGTGTGTCGTCCGCCTGCGCGCCGCGGCCGAAAGCTGGTCATGAAGATCCTGGCGTTTCCATCTTGGGAAATGCTGCGTTTCGCGGCCGTGATCGTCACTGGACTAGCCGTGGACCTAACGACGGCCTTCGGCGTCACCGCGGCTCTCGGCCTGCCCGTGGCGGCGGGAGTGGCCGCTGGCTTCTTCGTCGGAGCGTTGTTCAACTATGCCTGCCACGAGCTCTGGACGTTCCGCGAGAAAGGACGCGCGCTCTCGGCGCATCGAGCGTCGCTCTACCTGATGTCGGCCGTCCTCGTCCTCTGCGTACGCGTTCTCGTCGCCTCTTCGCTATCGCCGTGGGCGGCGAACCTAGCGTCGCGCTTCGCCGTGCTGATCGCGGCGGCCGGCGTCTCGTTTGTTGTGAATTATCTACTTAGCCGTTTCATGGTGTATCGCCGCGTGTCGTCACGCTGCGAGACAGTCTGATGCAACGCGGCGCTCAGGTTCCAGCACGGTGTCGAGAGGTCCAAAACGGAATGGAAGTCATTACGCAGGAGCCATCGACGGCTCGCCAAGTTCCCGCCTTCGACATCCATCTCTACAATCCCAAGCGAAGCCGCCACGCGCTGGTCATTCCCGTGATCAACGAGGGCGAACGAATACGCCGCCAGCTACGGATGATCGCGGACGTCGCTCCCCCCGTCGATGTGATCGTTGCCGATGGAGGCTCCACGGACAGTTCGGTCAATGCGGAATTTGTTTCGGCCCTTCCCGTCCGCGCCGTGTTGGTCAAGACTGGGCCGGGTAAACTCAGCGCACAGTTGAGAATGGCTTACGCTTGGTGCCTCGACGAAGGTTACGAGGGAATCATCACGATGGATGGCAACGGCAAGGATGGCGCGGAAGCGATCGCCTCGATGTGCGCCAAACTCGCCGAGGGTTACGATTATGTCCAGGGCTCTCGATATCTTCCAGGCGGTAAGGCGGAGAATACGCCCCTGGAACGCACCCTCGCGAACCGCTGCATCCACGCGCCACTGCTGAGCTTCGCCGGACGGCATTGGTATACTGACACGACCAACGGCTTCCGCGGGTACTCCCGTCGTTATCTTCTGGATTCGCGGGTTGCGCCTTTCCGGGATGTGTTCCAGCGGTACGAGTTGCTGTTTTATCTCACGGCACGGGCCGGTCAGCTGGGGATGAAAGTCTGCGAGGTACCGGTCCGCCGTAGCTATCCCCTCGGCGAAGCGCCCCCCACAAAGATCGCCGGCTTCAAGGGCAAGCTTGCCATGCTCGGCGAGTTATTCGACGTCGTCAGGGGCGTCTACGTCCCGTGAAGCAACGCGTCTCCCTGTTCACTCGTGCAGAGCGTTCACAGCGATCCGAGAGGCAGCTTGCCGCTCGATACCTCCGCAGGTTTTTCACCCCAATTTGCGGACAGACGACATTTTGAATCGACGATGCTCGCCAGTCCGAGAGGAATGTATAGCAAGTACCACAAAACGAAATCGATATGCGTATGAATGTACGAATGGCCTTTAGCCAAGACGAACCAGGAGGCAGAACATAGGAAGCTTGCCAAGGTAACTGCGGAGAGGCTCGATCGACGCTTCACCAAGGTATGAAAGACCGCGAGGTTGAACGCCAGAAACGCGAGCACGCTGATCCCGGCTGAGGCGATGGACACAATCAAGGATCGGTTCATGCCGACCGCGATGCGCACAACGCCTTGCATGCTGTGAGATACGATTGCAATCTTAAGCTCGTGCGCGAGCGCACTGATCTCGCTCTTTTTTTCCTCGGACATGTCAGAAAAATAATCGATCCACGGCACAAAATGCTGCATCAACAAATACCTTGGGATCATCTTGTAAACGGATGCGCTGAGAGATGCCCGTAGTCGTCCGACACAGATCCCTGTCTTCTCTTCGGCGGATTTGGCACCCTCGAATTCCGTTGCGCATGCGGCCTTGATACATGCCTCGTCGCAATACTTGGCCGACAAGCGTTTCGCGGCGACTTCGGTGACCTGGCCCAAGCCGGACGCCATGTCGGGTCCGATCACTCGCGCATGAAGCATGACCGCCGTCGCGAACGCCAGCAACGATATGCATCCGACTGCAACAACGAGCGCCAGAATGCGCCACGCCGAAACGCGCTCTCGAAGGCCGTGCAGGAGCAAGAATACGAAACTTGCGAGAACGACCGTGGAGGCGAACTCGTAGCCGCTCAAGAGCCTTAACAGGAAGCTCGCGAACATAAGGATGCAGAGCAGCGCGAACCAACGTAGAGAGAGGTACGCTCGGCCGCCCATCAAGAGCGCGATCAACGCCGGAAGAAACCACGTGAATTCGACCCAGTACAGGTTTGCTGCGAATGCCGCGACCCATGGGGAAATCAACAACGGTAATGCAAACGCAAGCCCGAGCGTATCGGTTGAGATCGACGCGATGCCGACAAAGAAGCCGCAGACGACCGCTGCCATGAGAGCGGAAGCCACCAATTGCATGACCCGGTAGTCACGGCTGACATATTTTGAGAAATGGAAGAAGAAATAATACTGCATTCCGAATTGCGACGTGTATCGGCGGAATTCTCCAGACGTATCCCGATCAACATAAAGCTTCCGCTCGATACCGGGCGAAATGTCGATTAGCCTGTTATACCGCCCAATCATCGGGGTACCATTTTCACCGTGCAAAATTCCATCCAGAATCAACTCCTCTGAATCAGCATTCGTTTGCGCGAAGAACGATGGATCCGCGACGCGGAACAAATTCCAATTGTACGAGGCGATTCCGGCGGAGAAGATCAAGAGCACGAGCAATGTTCTGCGCATGGCGATAGACAGGATCAAAACGCCCTCCATTTCTTCATTGTCGTGAGTACTTTGCATAGTGCCGCGACAATATGGTGAATCGGGAACTTCCACCGAGCGCGCGTGCGGACGACTTTGCACGACCAAGCTATCTCCGAGGACGTGACCTCATGCGACAGTTGCCGCCGGACGCATACGGTCGCAAGGCGTCTTCCGCGGTGGGCACTCGCGCGGGGGGGGGGCATGGACCAGCGGCAGCACGTCAACGATTTCGTTGATCGGCTGATCACGCCAATGATTTAGGAGGCCTCAGCGCCGTAACCATCCCGGTTCGATTGTTGCCAGCGCCAATGGTCGATGCACATTTCCATGATCGACCGTTTTGCTTTCCAGCCGAGCAGCCATTCGGCGACGGTGGCATCTGCATAGGAGGATGCGACGTCACCGGGGCGGCGCGGACCAAACATCACGGGAATATCCCGGCCGCTTGCTTTCGAAAAGGCCTCCACGATCTCCAAGACGCTTGTCCCCGTCCCGGTTCCCAGGTTCACCGTCGTGATTTGTGGAGACTGCAACTTGTTCAACGCCATGAGATGGCCAACCGCAAGATCGACCACGTGAATGTAGTCGCGGACCCCCGTGCCATCCGGCGTCGCGTAATCCTTTCCCCAGACGTTGAGGTACTCTCTGCGACCGACGGCGACTTGGGCTACGTAAGGCAGCAGATTGTTCGGCACCCCCACGGGACTCTCCCCAATCAACCCGCTCTCGTGCGCACCGACTGGATTGAAATAGCGCAGGATTGCGATCGACCAATCGGGCGTCGCGACAAACTGATCGCGCAGTATCTCCTCGATCATCAGCTTGCTGCGACCATAGGGATTCGTGGCCGACAACGGGTGATCCTCACCGAGTGGCAGCCTGTTTGGCTCGCCGTAGACGGTGGCCGACGAACTGAAGACGATCTTCTTCACGCCGACCTCCTGCATCGCTGCGAGGAGCTGAAGGGTACCGCCGACATTGTTATCGTAGTAGGCCACCGGCTCCTGGACGGAATCGCCGACCGCCTTCAAACCTGCAAAATGGATCACTGCGCTGACCTTATGGGTCCGCATCAAGTCCTTCAGCAAAGCGCGGTCCCGAATGTCACCTTCCCGAAACTGCAACGACCGGCCGCATATCTGTTCGACCCGGCGGAGAGAAACTTGACTCGAGTTGCTCAGGTTGTCGACCACGATGATGTCTCGGCCGGCTTTCAGGAGCTCGACGCATGTGTGCGAACCAATATAACCTGCGCCGCCTGTTACCAGTATCATAATCGCTCCAACGATCGACCAAGCACCATCAGAGTGGCGAGCTGAACCTGGTTGATTTGGTATCATCAAATCCAAATGTTATTATGATACTATGATTTCATTTCTGGATTGAAATGGATCCCGATCTTGAGCGCTATGACCGTGGCGCAGCACGACGCTCGCCATCGTCCGCGACGTCAGTCGCGAGATGGCGTTTGAGTTTTCCTTGGCCGAACCAGCCAGATCCGCTCACAGCGGCATCACCAGCACGGAATGGAAGAGACTCTCGAGCCATCCTCGTCTGCAAACGCTACTGACCCTGGCGCTTGGTATTCTCCTCAGGATTCGCACTCTCCCCGGAGTTCGTGCTCGCTCCAGAAGGAGTAGCTTCGGAACTGCCGTCGCCGCCGCCGTAGCCGACCACTTCCACGATGAAGACCGAGGCCCGTTCCCCCCCGCCCGAGGCAGTCGGCGTTTCCGCGCTCTTCGCCGCGGCACCCGCTGTATTCGAAGCCGCGCTGAGCGCGCCCACGTTCGGGACGGAGGTAATCTGAACGCCCGTCGTCGAGCCTCCGACCTTGACGTTGAACGCATTGACCACCTGAACGGCGGCAACGATCAAATTGCCAGAAACCCGGATTCCCGCGGTCCCCGCATCCACGGTCCCACGCGGCGCAAGAAGATAAAGGTTCGAGGTCGTCGCGGCGCTGGAGGTCTGGAGCACCGCGATGCCGGCGCCGGTCACCAGACCGCCGAGATCAGTCGACGCGTAATCATCCTGGTCGAAATGAACCTGAATCGGCGGCAGCGAGAGAGTCGTCTTGGCACCCCGGCCAGCATCGAGATCGCCGTTCGAACTCCACATCAGGATATCGCCGCCCTGCTCCGTGAACACGCGGCTCGAATTGACGCGCACGCTCTGATCCGTGAACGTGTCGATGGACCCGCCCGCAAGCGTCATGATGCCGAGGTCGTTGAGCTTCAGAAGCTGGTTCGGCTCGGTCGCCAAAGAGCCGACCCGAATATTTCCACCCGGGCCCATGATGGAGACGTTGCCTCCCTGCTGAGTCTGGATGGTCGCATGCAGCATGTCGAGATCACCGGTCGCGATCAATTGATTGGCGCCATTCGATCCGCCACCCAGCGCGTTCGCCGTGTAGCCGAGGCCGGCCGGGAAGAGAGTGTTGATCGCCTGGTAACCGCGCTGGTAATTGCCGGATGAATTCGTTTGAGCTTGTCCGACCGCCTTGAGCTCGGCGTAGAAGATCTGGTCGGCGAACACGTGCTGCAGATCCTTCGAGAGGCCCTGGAACGTGGTCCAAGCCGAACTTGCATCGGCCGCTGGGTGACCGATGCGAGCCAGGAAGGATTGAAGTTCGCTCGTGTAATTATGCGCGGCCGGCGTCGTCGAAGCCGCCTGATAAGTACCCAGCGCTGCAGTTTGCGTCGTGCCCGGATTCGCAGCCAGAAACTGCTTCAACTGGACCGATAGCGCCGAATAGTCTCCCGAAACAATCGGATCGATCGAGCCCCGCGCCGGATTCAGATATGCGTCGATGACGCCCGGATAGTAGACGGGTTGATTGGTCAGCGGGTCGAGTTTCCAGAACCCGTCATAGTTGATTCCGTTGGCCACCCCGAACTGCACGATCAAGTCAGCACCCGACTGAGCGAGTAAGGGATTGCGTTGTTTCGGCGTCTGTCCGGTAGGTCCGAGCAGCAACGGATCATACATTCCGGAACTCGCTTGAACGACATAGCGATTTCCAACCGGCGTGAAGCTGGCGTTGCCGACAGCGGTGATGCCCTGCTGCATGACGGCTTCGCTGGCGTTGTCGTGGACCGCCGGAAGCAACGGCCCGAGGTCTCGTCCGGCCTGCACGACGAAGAACCCGGGACCCGCAACCTGCAAACCGCCGGCCAGATTGAAACCTGTGTAGTAGATGTCGCGACCGGCATCGACTTTGCTGACGTCCGACTCGGAGATATTCTGCACGATCAGGTTCAGGTCCACGATGTCGCGGCCGGCATGGACCTCTGCCGGACTGTTGATCTCCACTCTCTGGATGTCGGAGATGCTGACCTGATTGTTGCTGATGCTGGACTTGACGGTGCCGACGCCGACGATATCTCCGGTCATCGCGTAGATGTGAGCGACCTCGGTGTCGTCCTGATGCGCGAGCACTTCGCTGCTCAGCCTGTCGCCAAACCCGTTGTTCGGCCGGAAGGGGTTGAAGGCCGTATCCAGCAATGACGGCCCGGCGGAGAAGGTCGGTCGATTGAGGCCGGACGTCGGGGTGTAGCCGCCCGTCAGGTCGATCGATCCCTGCGCCAGCAACTGGAATGAGCCGCTGGTCGAGCCGCTCAGCATGATGCCCGAGTTTTGGACGGACGTCATGCCGGTGGTCTTGATGTCGCCGCTCAGCGCGACGGCCTCGAAGCTCGACGGATAGGCCAAGTCACGACCGCCATAGAACACTCCAATCGGAGCGACGCCGATCGTTAGGTCGCCCCCGACCGCCAGGATCGAAGCCGCACTGTTCGGTCCATAAGTATCCATGAAAACAGCAGCAGAGCGTCCAAGCGGGTCGCCATAACTTCCGGATTGAGAGTGAATGGCGGCGGGATTGATCACACCGGCAGTGGTGACGGATCCAGTTGCGGCAAGCGCAATTTGCCCGGAGTCGACGGCGAGCAGCGGATAATTGACGGACGAACCGTTGCTGGCGACCAGGTTTCCGGCTTGCCCGACGGAGCCGCGCACCACGACGCTCGCGTGACCGGAACCCTCATACAGGGCGCCGCCAAGCAGGTTGCGTCCCACCTGAACGCTCAAATTCCCGCTGCCATAGACATGGGTCTGCGGCGTGCTGGCAGTGGAGAGGCCGCCACTCACCCGCCCGGTCGTCGGGAGGGAGACGGAGACGTCCACCATATCCCGACCGACCGTCAGCGTGACATCGCCGCCCGCGCTCAGGACGCCTTGCTGAAAGCTGCCATACTGGATCCACCACGCGGATTGCGAGGCGATGCTCGTGCCCGTCGGTGCGAAAACGCCGGCCCCCATCAGGCGGGTGCCGGTGTTAACGGGGACGGGAGTCAACTCCGCCTGCGCCAGCAGCCACGGCGCGAAGTACTGGAAGCTCGTCTGGTTGCCCGATGTCGTCGTGGTGTTGAAGCCGATGAAATCGCGTTGCGCCACGATGTCCACGTTCCCACCGTTCTCCGGGAAGGCCGCGGCAGTGGGCGGACCGTAAAGGGTCGTATTGGCGACCCTGACATTACCATTGTACGCCAGAACTTGCGGGTCGAAAAAGCCGTCCGGATTTTGGGCGCTCACCGTCGTCCCGCTCAACTGGTATTGCGGGTCGGCAAGCCGCGCCGTGTTCACGCCGGCCGAATAGATCGTTCCGGGAGCTGTCGTGTCATTCAGGACGACGTCGCGGGCAGCGGCGATGCTGATGTCGCCTGTCCCGGTCCGCACCATCGTCGCAAGATTGACTGAACTGACAGCGCCCGATTGGGACTTCGGCTGGTTGTACGTCGTATGATGATCGATGATCACGCTGCCGCTGACAACGGTCGCGAGCGACTGCATGGCGATGGGATTGGCGCTCGCCACGTCGGCGCCTGCCGTGAAGCGGTACGTCCATGACCCGGGGTCGACCACCGAAACCTTGGTGCCCCAGCCATTCCCGCAGTAAGTCTGACACGTCAACAGGCTGTGCGGGAACAAATCCGCGGCAGCAAGCGCATCCGAGCCGGGGCTGATGCCGTTCGCCGCCTGGTTGTAGGGAGCGATCGGCACCTTGGATTGTGGGTTGAATCCGTTCAGTAGATACAGATAAACATTTTGCCCGGTGCCGCTGAGACTTCCGTCCATCCCGCGGACCTGGCCTGAGCTTGCGAGATTTGCAAGATAGGTCGCGACTTGGCTGACATACGTCGGATCCAAATAGTTGCTGAACTGGAAGAAGCCATCGGAGATCGACGCATTGACGTTGATGTTCCCGCTGGTCCGCAGCGTCAGCGCGCCCGGGCTGCTGACGCCGAACAGCGCACCAACATTGGCACCATACACGTACGGCGAAAGACGATAGTCGAACTTCACGGAACTGCTGTTGTAGTCGAAGTAAGTCACGCCCCCGCTCGTTTTCAGGTCATAGGCGGTGCCGGAGGCCAGGTTCCAGTTGCTGGCAATCGTGATGTCGCCGTTGTTGACGGACTTGTTGTTATTGATCAGCTCAAGCCCGGGCTGGACAGTGACCATGCCCGCCCCGAGCTGTTGCGCCAACGGGGTGAGCCGGGCGAAGGTGCCGGCGAAACCGTAAATCGTCTGGCCCTGCACATACGACGCGATGAGGTTGTAGAGGAACGGGTCGTTGGCCGGATCGATGATTCCGTTCCAGTGGTACCAGCTTCCATTCAGGCCGATGCTGCCATCGGAGGAAAGAGTGACGTACGGCTCCACGGTCACTGCGCGCATGCCGGTCATGCTGGAGTTGAGGGCGGCAATTCTGACGTCACCTTGTCCAAGGGCATTGCCCATGATGATCGGTGCACGCAAATGAATGGTGCCGCCCACTCCTCCCTTCGGACCGGAGACGTTGATGCCGCCTCCTCGAAGATCAATATAGCCGGCTGCATTCGTGCCGATGCCAAGCACGACGTCCCCACCCCGCTCGTTGCTATGCGCGGTTGAAGCGTCGATATTCGCGCCCGCAGTCAGCACGACGGCATTGTATCCGTAGAGGGACGCCTGCCCGCCTGCCTGGCCAGATCCGTCGATCGTATCGGTGGCGGAGCCGCTTGCGTCAATCTTGCCAGAGATGATCACCTGGCCGTTGTATCCGTCGGTGCCATTCCAGCGCTGATCATCGGCCGTGAGCACGACGCTGTTGGCCTTCAGCGTGGATCCCGCGGAGAGAACCAGATTGCCCGTGCGCGTGTGAATGTCCACCGAGCCATTGAGGCCGCCGGCACCAAGCGTGCTCGCCAAGGTGTCAAGATTGGCCGCGCCCAGGATATCGAGCTTGAAGGTGCCGCCAAGCCCCGTCCCTCCGGAGCCCATCAGCGCGCCCGCGACGACGGCGTTGCCGCTCCGCGCCGTCACGTCGATCTCGCCGCCGTGGCCGAGACCTCCGACGGGCTGCCCGACGTCCACGACGCTGTTCTGGCGCATGTTGACGTTGCCGGCGTCGGACTGGAGAACGACCTTGCCACCTGGAGCATATGTGGTCACGTCGATGAAGGTCTTTTCGTATCCTCCGGCAGCGATATACGCGCCCGGATTGAGGGTGACGTCGCCACTGGTGGCGTGCAGCGTGATGTTGCCGGCCTGCGCCTGAATGATGCCGCCAGCCAGCACCGGCTGGCCGTTTGCATCGACTTCGCCGAGGCGAATGCTCGCCGCCGTGACTGCGAGATTGCCGCCGAGATCGCTGCTGTCGTCCGGCCGGGATACGAGGGCCCTCGGGTCACCGGGCCGAGTGAACGTGACCGTGCCGTTCGTCGTGAGAGCGAATTGCGCGCCGGTTGCGGCTCCAGTCTGACCGCTTACCTGAACGAGCGGTGTATTGATGTTGATGTCGACGGCGGCGGCCTGGCCGGTGGCACCCAGAGCAAGCGAGCCGGGACCGGCAATGTTGAGCTGCTTGGCAGCCGTCAAGTTGACGTTCGAGAAGCCGGCGATTGTCTGCGTCCCGCCTCCAAGTACGATCTTGCCGGCGTCGAGTTCGAAGGTTCCTGAGGTCGACGTGATCGCAGCCTCGCTCGCCGACGAACTGCTGACGAACGTAGCGGTGCCGCCGATGGCAAGCCTGACGTCGCCACCGGTTCCGGCGATCGTGCGAGCGTCCAACGTCAGGTTCTGCATCGCTCCGCCGGGTGTGAAGGCAACATCGCCATAGAACGTCACCGGGCCGGAGAGCGCCTTTAGCGTCAGGCTCTGCGCGCCGGCGAGCTGGCCGAAATTCGTCTGCGAGAGCAGCAGCGACTCCGTCCGGCCCGGGCTCAGGTTGCTCTCGAACCCGATGCTGCGCGCGGTGATGTTGATCTGTTTGGCGTCCAGCACCGCGGGCGGCGCGGCGGGATGGGCCGTCGTCGAGGCGTTGAGGACGACCGCGTTGGTGTTGCTGGTCGCCTGCAGCGACAGGTTCTCGGTCGAGATCCGGCTGCCGGCCTCGATCAGGACTTGGCCGGCGAATGGCAGGTTGATCGTACCGGTCACGGCGGCCCCTCCCGCCGCTGCGACGGGCGCGAAGCTGATCGTCAGGTCCGGCCGGTTCGCGGCTGGACCTGTTACCGTCAGGCTGGAATCGTTCGAGGCGACAAACAGCGCACCTTGGCCGATTGCGAGCGCCGCCAGTTGGCTGGGTCCCACCGCTCGGCCGTCGGGAAGGGTCAGGGGGAGTCTCGTGAGATCGGCGTTGCTGATCTGCGTCCCGTTCAGCGTGCCTCCCAAAGCAGTCGCGAGTTGTTGCGCCGTGACAGGAGTTGATGGCGCAAACACATAATGACGACCGAAGCCCGACTGAATGGCGCCGGTGGTCTCGATAACGCTGCCAGAGGCAATCGTGACCCCGCCGCCGCCAGCCGGGAGCGTGACCTTGACGTCGCCGAGGCCGGCGACGTTCACGGTCTGCACAAGAGAATTCGCGGGTTGCGCCGCGAGCACGAGCTCTGGAGCCGTCAGCGCCGCGCCCCTTGTGTCGATCGTGACCTGGCCAGCGGTCGGTGTGATCAATGTGTCGCCGCTGGCCGTGTCCGTGCGCAGCCCGCCGAGCAGCATGCTCTCCAATCCGAGCGCGTTGAGCTGATCGACCGAAAGCCAGACCCAACCATCGCTTGACGCATAGGTTGGTTCAACGCCGATCGGATTCGTCTGGCTCACGACCAGCTTGCTCGCGGAAATGTCGAGCTCGCCTCCGCGACCGCCTGGCGCCGCTTGCGCTGCGATCGTGCCAGCCAGGTCAAGCGACTGCGATGCAACCGCAGCAAGCCGTCCGACATCGATGGGCAATCGGGGCGCCAAGACGCCATCATGTGCGGCCTTGGCGACGAAATAACTGTTCGCCGAACTCAGGGTGTATTCGCTGTACTGCTTCCACACCGCACCGGTCTGCACCGCGAACAGCTCCTGGCCGGCCGACCGCGTTCCCGGTTGCGTCGACGAGGTGTAATAGCCCGTCGTCAACACGGTGCCATCCGGCAGGGTCGTCCCCGACGCGAGGTTCTTGCCGACATTGCTGCCGTAATCAACGACACGCAGCGCGCCCGGAAGCGTGGCGTAATGACCCGGATAGAGCGTGTAGGTTCCCGCCGGGATGCCGTTTCCGCCATCGATGTAGATCTGCTTGCCGGCCAGCGGATAGGCATCGGCGGCGGTGATGGTCTTGCCACCGTCCAGGCTGCGCGCGGTCGTGAAGTGAATGTCGAAGGCCGCGACCCCATCGTTGCGCGACGGCAGCAACGCATACACGGTTTGTCCGGAGGGTGTGGTGGCGAGCACGTCGCGGCTGCCACCCTTGCCCGAGACGAACTCCATGGCCTGCAGATCGCCGCCGCCCCTCAGGTCGATCTTGGCTCCCGACGCCACTGTCACGTTGGCGCTGTCGAGCACCAGTCCCTTCGACGGGAGCACCGGAGACGTGCCGTTCGGCTCAACGACAGCGCTTCCGTCTGCGTTGCGCGCCTGGAGCGGATAGAGGCTGGCGTTGTAGTACCAGTTCGTACCGTCTGCGGTCTCGCCGTATGGAACCAGCGTATCGGCGAGCGTCACGGAGGTCAGACTGCCCGGGACGAGATCAATCTTGCCGGTCACGACCCCGCCGGTGTTGCGCGCGGCCGTTCCGTCATCGCCCAGCGTGATTTTGCCGAGCGGTGCGAACAGGTTTCCGCCCTGCTCGATGCTCGCCGCATACACCGTGATGCTGCCACCGGCCGAGAGCGGGATCTCGAGATTGCTGCCAGCCGAAGCGCTGAAAGTCACGCTCTTCGGCGTTCGAATGAAGAAGTCGACGGAGGACACCGGATAGATCCGCTGCGCGTCGAGTGTGATATCGCCGGAGCTATCCAGGAAACCGCGATAGGTGGTGGTATCCTGCAGTGCCTGCGGTAGCCCGGATATGAGGCCGTCCGCAACCTTCGGGGTGCTCAGGCGGATGTCACCTGAACTGCTCAGCCTGACCGACGAGAAACCGTTGAAGGCCGCCCCCTCGATGTCGATCGTTTGCGCATTCTTGACATCAAAAGTGCTGGCGCCCGCGCTTGTTGTTCCGTTGCCATTGGGGAATCCACCCGTGAGCAGGACGTAAGGCGCTGCGAGCGTGACCGAGCTCTGCGGCGTCGCGCTGCCAGGCGTCACCGACCGGATCGAGCTCGCGGCGATCTCCAACCGACTGGCTATGTGCAAGTCGAGCGTGCCATCGACGACGAGTTCGGACAGGCTCGGGGCGACGATGTTGTAGGTGCTGCCCGACAGATCGGTGAAAATGCGCCCGGGTCCGCCGGCGGATGTCCCGCTGTAGAGGAACACATTGTCGAACGCACCCAATCGGCTCGAGTCGGCGGCGGCGACGATCGACACCGAGTGCCCGGCTGCCGCAGTCAGTTGCGTCAGAAGCGATTGTGACAGGGTGCCCAGATTCGCCAGCGATGCCTGACCAACGTTGGACAGCGCGGCCGTGACGGCGGTCGAGTCCTGCCGTAAGGATATTGCGCCTCCCCCGAGCATGAGGGTCCCACCCTGGGCTCGCGGATCGATCGCGCGCGCCACGAAGGTCCCTCCCCACGCGAACGCGCCGACGTCGATGCTGACGGAGCCAGCGTCGCTCCACGAGCTCATCAAGGTGAATGTCGACGGACGCGTGCTTCCCGAATTCGCCACCTGGAGCGTGCCGGCGGCGCCGGATACGTCGACCTTGGCGCCTGTCATCGCAACAAGTGCGGTTCCCGACAAATTGGGATTCGTGCCTTTGACACTCGGATCCGCCGCCTCGACAATCAGGTTACCCCCGGCCAGAACCGTGTCGCTCACGGCAGGCCCGCCGCGGCTGCCGAACAGAGCGTTCGTTTGCAGGATTCCCGACAAGTCGATCAAAGCGTTCTGATCGAGCCAGGTTAGCGCGGCGTTCACCGACACCGTTCCCGAATGGTCGATGATCGAACCGCGCAACAGCACGTTCGCTGCCCGCTGCGGCGTCTCCCCTGACGTTCCCTGCTGTGCGGGTGTCCCGGCGATCGTGATCACGGCCCCGGGATCGGTTTGGATCGTTGCTCCTGCGTCGAGCAGAATGTTGTCCGACTTGAGCGTCAGGTTGACGGGCGTTCGCTGACCGTCCGGCGCGGTCACGACGGGCGCGATCGTGGCAATCTTGGTGCCGGTCGCCACCGCGCTATAGTCGGCAAGACTGCTCAAGCTTTGCTTTTGCAGCTTGAGAGAGGTTCCGGCCGAGACCACGATCGTTCCCGTCCCGGGCGAAGTAACCTGGGCGTTGGGTGACCAGCCGCTTGGCGCAGACTGGATCACGAAGCTGCCGAATCCATTGTTCGCGAACAGCGAAACCGGGAGCGTCGCCAACGTTCCCCCGATCCGAATCCCCGACGCGCTGTCAGAGTGCGACGTATTGTCGATCGTTATCGTTCCCGCCGCGGCGAGCGTCAGCGTGCCGCTATCGGCGAACCCATACCCCCGCATGGCGCCATCGAGCTGAAGGACGGCGATGCTTCCCGTCGTTGGGGTGACCGGGGTGTCCTGGCCGCTCGGATCGAAAAACCCCTTGCCTTGATAGACCTTCAGAGAAATGCTGCCGGCGGCGCCGGCCATCAGGCCGCTCGAGACCGTCTTCGGCGTTCCCTTCGCCGAGATGTATCCTCCGCTGGAGACGTCGAGCAGGCTTCCCGCCGCGAGCAGAATGCTTCCCGTGGTGTCCAGACCGTTGCTGCTGTTCTTGTTCGTGGAAATCGTGATGGTGCCGCCGTTGATATAGCCCGGACCCGACGCATCATTGCCGAAGCGACCCGTGTCGTTTGTCCATTGCCCGCTGACATCAAGGACGCCTGAAACGAACACGTTGGCAGGCATGGCGGCGCCCGAGAGCGTCACGGATGGCTTGAACAGATTTTTCAGCGGTGAACTGGTGCCAACTACATAGCCATCTGTCTTCAGATTGACCTTGCCGCCGGCTGCCTGAACCGTTCCGGCAACGTCGATCGCGCCACCCGTCGTGACGGACAACTGCCCGCCCGCCGCCAGACGGAGCGTGCTGCCCTTGGTCACGACCAGATCGTTGGACGTGATGGAAAGCGCGCTGAGCCCGTAGCCCGAAAGCTCGTCTGCCGACAGGAACGTCTGGTAAGCGCTCGTCGACGCGAAATTATCCGAGGACACGAGATCTGTCGCGTTGGTCGGATTCGGCGGGAGCAGCGCTGTCCCCTTGCCGATCAGCGTTCCATTGGCCGAATAGATATTCTGGTTGTATCTGGAATCGAAATCGGCAGGCAGCGACGTCGCGTTCGCCCCGATCACGACGGTCGATGGCGTGGTGAGCGTCAGGTAGCCCTGCGAGGGCAAACTGCCGGACGCGATCTGGCGCTCGCCGGCGACCGAGCCGAACAGCAGCGTCCCCGCCAGCACCGGGTTCACCGTGCTGACGGCAACGCCGCCCGCACCCTGCCCGTCGGTATACCCCGAGACCTGCATCGTGGTGTTGGTGTTCCAGATCTGCTTGTACGTGTCCCCCCAATGCGAATGAGCGGAAGTGAACACGCCGGCAATCCCGACATAGGTCATGTCGGGACTGGCATTTTGCATGCTGTATCTGCGGCCGTCGCTGCCCAGAAGGATTGTAACCGGAACCGTTCCGGGCAGATAACGAATGCTGCCGCCTGCCGTGTTGATCACAGACCCGGACTGAAGCACCACCTCCTGGCCCGCAGCATTGAGTTGGGGCGTGGTCAGCGACACATTGCCGCCGGCCGTCATCAACTGGAAGATGCTCCGGCCGACCGCATTGACGACGTCGTTCGCGTTCGCGAGCGGTGTGCCGAGCCACGTCGTGCCGTCGCTGCGCGTTCCGGACGCGCGAATATCGATCCACAGCGGCTGTCCGTACAGCGCGCCGCTGCGCTGAAGCGGCATGTCCGCAAACTCGTTGGTCGGTGTAAAAGAGATGAAATTGTAGCTCGCCGGAAGCTCGACGTTCTGCAATCCGGCCACGTCGATGGTGGCGCCGGGCGCGAGCAGCACGCGTTGCGGGCCCGACAGCGATGCGTTCACCGATACATCGCCGAACAGGGTTCTGCTGCTGCCCTGACTGCCTGTCAGGTCCGCGACATTGATCGAAATCGACGCGGCAGGAGCCGACACGAGGCCGCTCGATTCGACGGTGACCTGACCTTGTGCCGTCGCTTCGACGTAGGCTGGCATGAAGCTCTGGACGTTGCTTCCCGCGCTGCTCGACTGCGGAAGCGTCGCGCCAGTGTCGGACGGGAGCATGCTGATCGTGCCGCTCAGGTCGACACTCGTCGCCGCATGAAGCAGCACCATGCTGGGAAGGCTGATGCTGGTGTCCGCCGAAATGACACCCTGGGCGCCGATGCTGACCCGGTCACCCGCCATCTCGACGATGGCGCTGCGTGTTTCGATCAGCCCGTTATTGGCGACGGAGCCTGTCCCCGACAAATACGGACCACTGGGGGTTCCAGCGAAATTGTATGAGTTTGCATATGGCGAAAGTTGGAACCCGGTCCCGCGGAACGTCACCTTCGCCGGCAGGACAGCAGACGGAAAACTAGCGGCGGCGTCGCTGTTTGGCGTCAGAAAGATAGCACGCGCCGAAATCAGGGCTGCTTCCCCGTTCGGTACACTGATCTCGCCGTAATTCGCGACGTTCGAGCCGAACAGATAGGCGAACCCACCCGGCTTATCCGGGCCCGGATCATCGGTCTGTATCGTGGCGCCGGCCTGAACGACCACGCCACCGCCGATCGCTTTCGTCTGCTTGTCTTCCCCTCCGATCGAAAAGCTTTTGACGGCAAGCGTTCCATTGGCGATGCCGGTGCCGAGGAAGAACTGATCGCGGTCGAACCGCGTCTGCCCGAGCGTCCCGACATCGAGATCAGAAGCCACCAGCGCGTGAACATTGATCTGGGAGCCGCCGCCGAAGATGATGCCGTTCTGGTTGATGATGTAGACGCCCCCCTTCGCGCTGATCTGCCCGAGGATCGTGCTCGGAGAGGCAGACGGGTCCGAGACCCGGTTCAGGACCGTCCAGTCGCTCGCCTGCTGATCGAAGGTGAGCGTGGTGTTGCGGCCGACGTTGAACGTCTTCCAGTTCAGGATCGCCTTTTGCTGTGTCTGTTGAATATCGACCAGCGTCCGGCCATTGGCGACGGTTTGGGTGGGCGCCAACGCGCCTTGCCACAAGGTCGGGTCGCCGGCGATTCCATCGGCCGGCATCAGTCCGTTGGTCGTGATGCCGTCCGGGACCCCACCCTTCAAGGTCGATGCCAGCGATTTTGCCGATTGCTGCGCAGCCCGCGCCGCCTGGAGTGCCGCGGCTGCACGGGCAAGCGATTGCGACGATTGCTGCGCCGCCGCGGCAGCCTGTATCCCCGCAGCCAATTGCGCCGCGCTGGCGGCGTTCGTGAGCGAAATGCTTGACGAGCTGTTGAGGCTGCGCGCGCCGGCGGTACCGCCGCCCGCCAGCAAGGCGACAATGCTGACGCCACGGAGATAGGTCGAAACGGCGGCGGCGCCCTGGCCACGAAACGCTCGAAGGATTGTCACGCGCAACGTCCTGCAGTGAACATATTCAAACTCCTCGGCTTTCACCCGGCGCCTGGCGACGGTTGCCGCGTGGAGCGCCCACGGCTTTCGCCTGGCGCCCCAATTGTCCGCATATCGTTACGCTAACGTTTACACAATGTTAAGCAACATTGATGTGTCAGTTTTGATGTGTTGCCGGCAATTCACCACCTGTGGATCGGGAACCCGCGCGCATCCTTTCGGCGCCAAAAAAAATGTGCACCCGGTTTCCCGGGTGCACACAGGTCTCGCCAGACGAGACGGAGCGTCGTATCAGGCGCCCGACTTGGCGTTGCAGACGCCGCCGTCGCCGGTGTGGCCGAACGGCGAAGTCGTGGTGATCAGCTTCTGGATCTCGTTGACCCAGGGAGCCGGGGGAACCGCCATGCCGTTGTCGGCAAGGACGCTCGCCGACAGCGCGTTCGCGTAGTGGAAGTTGAGATACTGCGGGATGACCGCAGCCACATCCGCGCCGGCGTAGCACTGGTAGAACAGGAACCACGAGAAGCCCGCGATCGGGTAGGAGCCCGGCAGCGCCGGGTTCGGAACCGTACCTTGAGCCGCCCAGTTCAGCGGGTTCGAACGGCTGGTGTCATCAAACACCGGGGTCACCGCAGCCATGGCTGCCTGAGCACCGGCAGCGGTCGGGAGATGATACAGGCCGGTCGAGTTGTCGATGTCATACTGCGACTGCAGCATGGCGACCTGCGGACCAGAGGCAACGATCGGCTGCACCTGGTCGGCCGTGTTGTACCCGATCGCACCGTTGACGGACTTCACAGTGCTCGCAACGCCGCCGTTGCCGTTCTGGCCATTGAACACGCCACCACCCGGGTTGGAAATCGCGTGGCCGCACTGGTCGTTGACGCCTGAATCGGGCCAGTTGTTCTTGTTCGCACCAACAGCCGGCAGCGCCGGGCACTGGGCGACCGCAACACCGTTGTCGGTCCAGGGGAACGAGTACAGCACCAGCGTCGAGTCGGACTCGTTGTTCGTTCCGAACACGGACCGGCACTGGTTGGCCAGCGCGTTCGTCGTCAGGAAGTTGGTGCCGCTGCCGTCCGTACGGTGAACGACAGTGATCTGACCGGTGCCGACGGTGGTGCCGTTGTCCGCGGTGATCGAGGCGTTATCCCACTTCGTGATGTGGCCGGAGAAGATGCCGCAGACCGACTTGCGCGACAGCTTGATGGTGTTGGCAGGCACGGCCCACGCGTTGTTGCTGCCGTCCTTGGTCGGGTTGATCGAGATAGCCACCGGGCCGATGACGGCCGGCATGAACAGGATGTTGCCCCAATTGGCAGGTCCGTTGTTCGTGTTGTAGGCCGAGACGTCGCTCGGGAGCAGAAGGTCGTCCGAGCCAGCGAACTGGATGCTGGCATACGGCCAGGTGGGAGCAAACGTGTTGTCGGCGTACGGGACGTTGCCCGACACCTTGGCAGTCCAGTTGTTGCTGCCGCCGGGGCTGGCGGTGTGAGCCACGAAACCGGCCTTGCCGGCGCCCGAACCAACCGGCGCGTACAGGAAGAGATACGCATCATGCGGGAAGTTCGGGCCAATGCCGACGCACGAAGCCGAGAGCGGCTGCGTCACGCCAGCGGGGGTGCTGAAGCTGGGGCCGAAGGGCTGGAAGGTCGCGCAATCGAACAGATTGCGATAGGCGATTGAAGGGAAAGTAGCGCCGCCGCCCCGGATGACCGTTTGCGCGCTGGCTGCATCGGCGGCGAACATCGCCCCCAAGGCAACCGACGCCAGGACAAGACTCTTTTTCATTTTCCAACTCCAGTTGGGTTCAGTTTGCCGCAACGGCACCTCGCCAATTGCGCGGGGCACTCATAAATGCCGCGAGTGAAGCTTTGATATTAATTATGTGAACTAACATTGCGGCGATATCATCCCACCAATGATCTGTGGATAAGGATGCGGTCCACCGAAGAACAAGCCCGAACATCTATCGGTGTGGCTCGCGCAAACCATGCATTCAAGCGAGCGACGACAGCGCTGGCACAGCCCCTCGAGCGCGCACGTTCTGATGTTCGCTTGAGAGGATGCTACGCCGCGCACAGCACCAACGTCCGGCCTAAAAGCGCTGAAATCGCAGACGGACCCGCAAGAATTGGGGCGAATTTGTCGGCCTCTCGCGACAACCGATCGCTGCGGCGCGGCTGATAAATTCAACCCGGCGGGCTGCTCCATTGACCGTGCGATGCGCTGCATCGAAGCCGGCCGACGCTCTCATTCGAGCATTTCCCGCACGAGCTCACCGCATCGCGCCTGTGAGACGTCATTGCTTCGTCTCACCTCATTCATCATAACGTTAATAACACAACATACCTACACCGATAACATCTTCCTTCGCATAACTCCGAGCTGTGCCCAACCGCTCCGATCGAGCGGCTTTCGTCTTGGGGCCCCGGGTATGCGAACCGCGCGAGATGTTGGGCTTGCAGAGATCAGGATTGTTCAAATGATAGGTCTACCGCGTCTTTCTCCGATTGCGCCGATTGCGGCAGCCGGGCGGCGTCGCACAGCAGCTTCGACGACAGCCCTCTCGACGATAGTTCTGTTGGGCTCTTTGGCGATCGCCTGCACGTCGAGTTTCGCGCAGACACCGGCGAGCGACCCCGTCGTCGGCGTCGTCGGAGCGACCGAGCTTCACCAGAGCGATATCCAGTTGGCCGAGGAAGATATGGGCAAGATGCTTGCCGGCCTCGATGAGGAGAGCAAGCGCCTCTATATCGCGACCTATCTCCATGACCTCGTCATCCTTTCCAAAGCCGCCAAGGATAAGGGCCTGGTCAACGAGGCCGATCTGCAAAGACGCATGGCCTACACCCGGAACAAGGCGCTGATGAACCGGATGTTGCAGGTCACGGCGGATAACGTGACCGATGCGGATGTTCGCAAATTCTACGATGACGCGATCCGGAATACAAAACCCGAACGCGAGCTTCATATCTGCGCGATCATCTTCAAGTTCTCCAACCCCAACGACGAGGCGGCGATTGCAGCCGCGGAAGCGAAAGCAAAGAGCGCTCTCGAACGCGTCGCCAAAGAAGATTTCGCCGCGGTCGCCCGAGATATGACCGACGCCGAAAATGAAAAGAAGAACGGTGGAGACCTGGGTTGGCTCTCGGCGGCCCAGATGGGCAAGGAGTACGCTGACGTTGCATTCACCCTCGGCAAGGGCGGCGTTTCGAAGCCGATAAAGACCGAGTTCGGATGGCACATCATCAAGATCGAAGACGAGCGGACTCGCAAGCCCAACGAATTCGCTGCCGTACGCGAACAGGTTGAGAACGTCGTTCGGCGCAAGGCCCAGGTGGAGCTTGTCGACAAATTGCGCGCCGAAACGCCGATCGCGTGGCGCGACGACAAGATCAAACCGCAATAGCCCCGCGAAACACGCCGCCAAAAATCAGCGCCCAATCCTGCGGCGCCGCAGAAGCAAAAATCCGGTCGTTTCGCGTATCGGAGGGAGAGCCGACGTCATGTCTGTTGTGTCCGACCAATACGCACCTGTCGTCGGAATGGTCCCCGCGGGGACAGCCATCGCCGAATTAGCAGATCGCCCCAATGACCGGGTGACCGAGCGCTTCTGGATTGTCGGAGCTCCAGTGAGCGTCGTTGACATGGCATCCGCGACAGCGATTGTCCGCGAGTGGATCCAGGAGAAGAAGAGCCGTTACATTTGCGTTACCGATGTGCATAGCATCATGCTCTCTCGGTGGAATCCGGCTCTCAGCCGCGCCCTGAAAGGCGCCGACCTCGTCATCGCGGATGGTACACCTCTGGTTTGGACCGCATGGTCGCGCGGTGTGAAATCGATCGGTCGTGTCCCCGGCCCCGATTTCATGCAGGAGCTTTGTCGTCTGTCTCCCGGGGATTGGAGCCATTTTCTGCTGGGCGGCGCGAAGGGCGTTCCTGATCGGCTGGCCCAGACGCTAACGACACTCAATCCCCGGCTCACGATCTGTGGCACCGAATCGCCGCCGTTCCGGCCGCTCACAGATGACGAGGACAACGAACTGATCGAGCGCATCAACGCATCGAAACCCAACATCGTGTGGATTGGGCTTGGCTGCCCGAAACAAGAGATTTGGATGTCCCAGCACACAGGAGCGATTCCCGGTGCGATCATGATCGGTGTCGGAGCGGCGTTCAATTTTCTGTCCGGAAATACGCCGCGCGCGCCGCTCTGGATGCGGAACAATGGCCTAGAATGGCTTCATCGTCTGGTGACGGAGCCCCGGCGTCTTTGGAGACGCTATCTCGTGATCGCCCCGATATTCGTATTTCTGTCCCTCTTCGAGACGATCGCAATTCGGTTCCGGCAATCTCAAACCCCGAAGAAGCTCCATCACGTTTAGCGCGCCGCGACCGCAGCGCGGCTCACGCGACCGCATCGGGACATTGCGCGATCGAGGTTGGCTTTGAAGATTCTGGTCATTCACAACACCTATCAGGAGGCCGGCGGCGAGGACACGGTCGTCAACCAGGAGATCAATCTTCTCAGACAGCGCGGCCACGACGTGCAGACCGCGTTCTTTGACAATTCGGAGATCAGGAACACCGGCGACCGCATCAGGGTGACGCTGCAGGTTGGACGGAACGGCACCTCGGCTGCCCGCCTGGGCGACATGATTTCGACGTCTCGTCCTGATGTCGTGCATGTGCACAACTTCTTCCCCCTCGTGTCGCCGGGCGGATTGGACGTGATTGCACGCGAAGGCATCCCGGTGGTGCAGACGCTACATAACTTTCGTACGATTTGCCCCGGCGGAATCCTCATGCGCGACGGACAGCCGTGCGAATCCTGTGTCGGCCGCAACCGATGGCCAGCGGTCCGGTGGAGGTGTTATCGGGGATCCGCCATCGGCTCGGCTGCTGCAGCCTATATGGGTCACGTGTTCCGGCGAGTCCTGGATCGCCATCGCGCCCGCATCACGGTCCTGACCATGACGCAGTTCGCAAGGTCGCGATTTCTCGCCGATGGTTTCACGGAGGACCAGATCGTCGTGCGCCCCAACTTCGCGCCGGATATCGGGCCTGGACTGCCATTACGCGACGGGCGCCTGGTCTATATCGGCCGGTTGAGCGAGGAAAAAGGCGCCGATATCGTTGTGAAGGCAGCCGCAAAGGTGCGTGGCGACGTCGAGATCGTGGGCGACGGCCCAGAAACGGATCGCTTGCGGTCGATCGCTCCCCCGAATGTCACCTTTGCCGGACGCATCGCCCGCGAGGAGGTGGCGAGCAGACTGCGGAGCGCGAGCGCGGTCCTCGTTCCGTCGCGCTGTTATGAAGGATTCCCGATGATCGTCGCCGAAGCGATGGCGTGCTCCACCCCGGTCATCGCCAGCAGGATCGGCGCGCTCGCAGAAATCGTGGAGGACCGCAAGACCGGACGATTGATCGCGACCGACGACATCGACGGATGGGTGCACGCCATGAACGAAGCGATCGACGATCCCGGTCAATTGGCGCAATGGGGCCGGTCCGCGCGTCAGGCCTATATTCTCATGTGCAGCGAAGACCGCGGCTACGACAGCCTGATCGGTATCTATCAACGCGCGATCGAAAGGGCTCGCGCCGCCTGATCAAGCGCGCTAATGACGTCGCGAACTGTCCGCGTCAGCCCAGCGAGCTCTTTCTGCCATCACAGCACAGCGTCGGAATACAGCGCGGTAACGCTCGGGGGGGCCGCGCCGGCCGATCTGAAGACATGAGGGCGCGGCTCGGCCAGCCTGACCGCGATCATCGGCCGGCTCGGTAGAAAACGCGGCTGGCAGAGTGACGCCCAGCAGCCGTCGAGTGTGCGGTAGGTCGACAGAAACAGCGTCATCCATCGACGAAAGTGGCCGTAGTCGCTGAGATAGATCGGAATCGAGAGCGCAACGCCCTTGCGCGTTTCGATCGTATGGACCGACAGGCACCATTGGCTTCCGTCCGTCACCAGCACAAATCGGCCACGGCTCCCCCTGCCGTGATCCGACATGATGCGCTTGTGGCGCTCATCGACGATCGCGAATATCTCGTCGAATGAGGTGAGCACGCGCAGCTTGCGTGTCGCGAACGAAACTCCAACGTTGGGAAGCAAGTAGACATGGTCGTCGAGTTTCTTCCAGCCCAGGCCACAGACGATCTTTGCGACCTCCCTGATCGGAGAAAATCCTGTCAGGTTCAACTCCTTCTGCGCCATCATCGCTTTCATGAGACGCAGGCTTTCCCTTCGGTAAGCAGGCTTCACGCACCAATGCGCCAGGTTGGCGAACCGCTCCACCCTGCCCTCAA
Source organism: Bradyrhizobium sp. CCGUVB4N (assembly GCF_024199945.1). Lineage (GTDB taxonomy): Bacteria > Pseudomonadota > Alphaproteobacteria > Rhizobiales > Xanthobacteraceae > Bradyrhizobium. The sequence continues at coordinate 5,862,098 of NZ_JANADP010000001.1, forward strand.
TCATCTGCTCGGAGTGGATGACGATCAGGACGCCGACCACGCCCTCGTTCGGACGAACCAGCGCTATGCCGTAGTCCGAATTCGGTTGCAGCCAGGGATAGCGGAGCATCGATTTCCAGCCTTCGACGGAAATATCACCGTTCAATTCGTGATGGAGGAATTCGCAGGTCGCCGGCAGGAGGTCGTCGGTGATCCGAACCAGTTGCGAGCGCGACGGCGCCGCGGAACCGCTTCCTTTGGCACCATTTGCTGTCGCATTGTCGGCGCCCGCCGGCGCCGCATCGGATATCACGCTGTCAGCCACCTGTCCGTCCTCGCTCGTCGACATCCTGGAATAGTTCATCCTGGCTTTCTCAGTCAGGGGCGACATCGGCACCGCTTCAGGTCGCGGACGCAAGCTTCCTTGCGGCCGGCGGCGGGCCCGCTGCCGCGAAGTTCAACCCGTCAACGTACCTGCGCGCCGATCGATTGAGGTTGAATTGCGATGCGGCCTGGATCGCGGCCTGCGACATCGCCGACCAGCGCGCGGGATCGTCGACCAGCCGCGAAATCGCGGCCGCCCACGGCTCGACCTCGAGCGGGCGCACCAAACCGCAGGCGTCGTCGATCACGAGTTCGTCCGCTGCCCCGACGAATGGAGAGACGATGCATGGCGTGCCGCATTGCATCGCTTCGTTGCAGACCAGTCCCCATGCGTCCGACTTCGACGGCAAGGCGAGCACGCGCGCGGTGGAGAAGACCGACGCAATCTCCTCCGGCGGGACATGCGAAGTATATTCGAATGCGACATCCGCCGCAGAGAGCTGGTCGAGCTCCTCGGGCCTCGACGGGCTATCCGCGATGATGCGCACCGACAAGGCCCGCAGGCGTCCCTTCAGTTCAAGCACGAGCTTGACGAAGAAGGGCCAGTTCTTTCGCTCGTCATTCACCCGTCCGCACCACAGCAGGTCATAGCGGCGCCGGGCGAATTCCGGAATGTCAGCTGGTCCGCCCCAGGCCGGAACGATGTTCGCCACGAAGATCTTCTCCGGGTCCGCGCCCTGCTCCACGAAGAAGTCTCTCCCCTTCGCGCTCGCGCAGATGATCGCCCGGCAACGGTCGACGACCGCCGGTCGCGTCAGGCGATGATAGATGCTTTGCGGCATCATGATCGCCCACCCGTCGGTCAGAAACACCAGCGGTTTCCTGTGGACCCGGCTCCAAGCCGCGGCGACCAGCATCGTCGGATAGACACCGTTGATGGCGACGAGATCGGGAGACAGACGGCACAGCGTGCTCCACATCCCCACATTGATATGCGCCGACCTCGATCCGGGCAGATCGAACTCGATTCCGCGAAGCAGGATGTGGTTATACCGTGCGGCGTACCGTTCCGACCACTGGCGGTTCTTCTCCCGGGCGGCACACGATATCACCGTGAGATCGAGCCCGTGACAATCGATCATGTGATTGAAGAGCCGGTTCGTATACGGCGTGACCATGTTGTTGCAGATCGCGATACCCGGCATTGATTCTGCCCAACAGTCGAACTAACAAAGCCGCCAGATTTCAGCTCGCGCATTGGCCGCCGAAGCGGCCTTCGTCGCAGCCCGGGTGTTCCGGGCCGACGATTTTGAATAGTCAGCAACTATAACGACGTGATGACCAATAACATTTGATCGGCTGCGGCTTATGGCTTCGTTGCCTGTCACAATCAAACGAGATTTCGAATGATAAGAATTGTGTCATGACGTATACTGCAACGCGGCTCCGCGCTTCTATTGGCGCGTTTCACAGAGCGTTCCTGCGCCGGCCTCTTCCGGACAAGCTGGCGCTTTATCTCCATTCGTTGAGCGGACGGGCCTCGGCCGTGGAACAGCTGATGCGGCGGTTTGCCGACCTCGGCTACAGCTTCGTCGGCCCGAACGAATTCCTGACCGGATCAGGCCGGATGATCATGCTGACGCTCGATGACAACTACCAGTCATGGTACGCCTGCCTGCCGATGTTCGATCGGCTCGACGCGAAAGCGACCTTCTACGTCAATACCGTTTCGTTTCGTGACCGCGCTGACGAAGCCGAGCTCCGACGGTTCTTTTCAAGTATTTCCGCGGAGCCCGAGCCGACGCTGACTGTCGAGGAATTGAAATGCATTGCCGCGGCGGGACACGTCATCGGCGCGCATACCCACACACACCCGAATTTGGCGGCCATTTCCCTGGAGAAGGCGAAGCACGAGATCAGGACCAGTAAAGCCATCCTGGAAGACATCCTTCTCGAGCCCGTGATCCACTTCGCCTATCCGTTCGGCATGCGCAGGCATTTTTCCTCGCCCTTGAAACAATACTGCTTCGAGATCGGGTTCAAGACCGTCGCAACCGGCCTTCCTGCCCTGCAGTATGTGAAACCGGAGAGTGGCGTTATTCATCGTTCCGTTGTCCAGCTCGATGTGCCGTTCGAGCGATATGTCGAAAACCTTCAAGTCGATGGGCGGATTTTCGAACGGATCACCGGCCGCAACCCCGTCGCGGTGTGAGTGCGACGACTTTCATCATGCACGGACTTGTCCTGGGCATCGACGTCTTTGCATTCTGACAGCCTGGCGAAGACGTGGATGGCCCGGCCATGACGAGAGCTTCATACCGCTATGGCAGCGCGATTATCGATTGCCAAATGCGCGAACCAATCAAGGCTTGAGAATGAATATCGGCGAGTTTGTCAGCGTGACCTGGTTGCCGGTTATCGTAGTGATGCTACCCGACACATCCTGGTATCGGCTATAGCCCGGACTGAGCGGAAGAACCGTCGGGTTTCCGCTCGAGTCCCAGGCCAGTATCACGGAAGATCCGTCCGCGCGCGTATAGGTCCCCTGCCAGGTGGTGCCATTGTCGATGCTCGGCCGGGCCAGTCGGAGGGTGACGTCGACCGGCTGTCCCGCGCTATAGCCGAACGCAACCGTCGGCACCACGAACGCGCAATACGGGCTCTTGGTGATCGCCATGATCGGATTGTGCTGGAGCGCATAGTCCAACGACGTCGCCGGGGCGTTCTGGCCACTGGTGAAGGTTATAGGTTGCTGAGAGCCATTGTACTCGACGAGGCCGGTCCAGACCGTGACATTGTTGTAGGATCCCTCGATCAGGCTCTGGTTGAAGCCGCCGAACCATTGAGTGCCCTGCACGGACGCGATCGTGCCGGGGGTTTCGAATTCGATCCGGGCAAAAGTACGCGTGGTCGTCGGCGTCCCCTGGATGCGGAAGTCGACAGCGTCGCCCGCGACATTGACGACGTTAATCGCGAGGCCATCGGCGGCAATGACCCGCCAGGACGTCGGGGCCGCTCCGGGAGAGCCGACCATGGCTCCGCTCGCGGAGGGGTTGCTGATCCGGTTCGTGGTCGCTTGACGCGCGACCGGTGTGGCCGGCGTCGTACCGACCAACTGGCCCAGCAAGGCGTAGGCTGTTCCCGTCCCGTTGAGGCTCGTTCCCTGCCCACCCCAGAGATAACCGAGGGCGATATTGTCGTAGGCATACCAGTACGAACGCGCCAGCCCGCCGGCCTGCATCAGCATCGTTGTCTTGACAACATACTCGGCGGACAATTGCCGATTTTGCAGATAGATGGGATTCGTCAGGCAATCCACTGCCTGACAGGACGGGAGCTGTCCGTCGATTCCGTAGTTGTTCTTAAGCCAGACACCAAGGCCGCCCTCGGTGCTCCACACGGCTTCGAGGCCGTAGGTTGAGGCAATGTTCTTGTATTTCTGGATGTCAATGATGGCCTGTTCGCCAAGAAGCGGGTAGCTCGCCGGATCGATAACGCCCAGATAGATATTGCCTTCACCAGTCTGGATGGTGCGCTGGCTCATGAGCGTCTGGTCGCCGAGCTCCGCCCAATTCACCGGATAGCCGTGATAGGCTAGAATGTCCGCGCACGGCGGCGCCGTCGTGCTCCCCGCCGGCGGCACGCTGCACTGCCTGAGAAACTCCATCATCCACGCGACGCCGTCGGTCGCAATCGTGCCGCCCGTGGGATCGGAATAAACAGCCGGCGTCAAGACCTTCGCGGTTGGATCGATACTCTTTATCGTCTGATAGGCCTGCCGCGCCAACGCTACCATCGTCGGAATATCGCCCCTCCAAAAGCCGCCGTCGTTCGGCTCGTTCCATATTTCCCAGAATTTCACCCTGCCGGCGGCATGAGTCACCGCCGCTGAGATCCAGGCTGCCCAATATTGCGTCTGGGGCGCCACACAATTTCCATTAAAGCCCCATGCACATGGACCCGCGCTCGGATTGGACGATGCCCATGCCGGGAAGCCTCCCAGATCGAAAACAACGTCGGCACCACTCGTCGCTGATCTCGCCACGATGGCATCGAAAGCTGTCCAATCGTATTGACCAGGGCCAGCGCTGATGTCCCACCAATTCGCATTGACTATCATGCGGCGCGAGCCGATTGGCAGCGCCGGCCATGGATTGGAATCGCTTAGAATGTGCATTCCGAAATAAGAGAGGGGAATCGGTGACTGGGCTGAGGCGGTTGCGCTCAGAAGCGATATCACAAGCAGTAGGCCAAGTCGGATCAGCAAGGTCGACATCGCCAGCTCCGTGCTTCTTGTTGATCCGTTGACGGAATGGGTTCGAATACGTTCGATGACTGTTCTAAAATGCAGCTCAGCTGTTCGCGATTCCCACACCCATTTCCGTTGCCCGTCTCCGTCTATGGCCTTCCGCTATCGGTCCAGGTCGGACTGACCAGCAAGTCCGCGTGACCGACCGTCAACTCGAAATAAAAAACTCGGAAACTCCCGCCGTTTCTCGACCTTGCGGACGGAGGATCACCGATGCGCCCAGCATCGTCGTACGACTCTAGAGTCCGCGACGACGCACTCTACTTAACATTGCATCATGTTAGCATCATGTCGCCGTGCGGTAACGTTGGTCCGCCAGCGCTAAATTAGAGGTCAAGATAACTGATCATGGTCACGTCGCGGCCGAGGACGCCTCTCCAGTCACCCTCGAGCAGACGCGTCTCATCCGTAAACAGTGGACTGCCAGGATGGCACATCAATTCGACCGTGCCGGTCCAGGGGCACCCGGCGACGACCCGCTCATAGAGCGTCGCAAATTCGGTGAAGGCGTTGGTCGTCTGCGTGGGAACGATCGTGGTGAACGCCGCGTTCCACGCCGTTGTGGCCGCTCGTATCGCCGGTCGCCGGCGGCCGATGTTGAAGATGTTGCGCCTCAGGCGCGCCTTGCGAATGTTGAAGCGGAGCTGGACGCGCTTGAACACGGCGAACAGCGCCGGATGGGTATGGACATGATGGTGCGAGTCGAGATGCGACACCGGTACGCGCAGGTCGAGAGCGCGCTCGACCTGCGCGCACCATTCCTGGAACACCGCGTCCCTCGTTGCTCCGCTCAACGCCAGCTTCTTGACCCAGCCTGTCGCCAGCGCGCCGCTCTCGTCGCACAAAGCGTCGAGCACGGCACCCCGTGTCAATGGCGGAAATTCAGTGACGTTGAGGTGAACCCCGAACGACGCCCGTGGGAAGTCCTGTAGCCGGGCCACCGCCGCCTCAACGGCCGGCCCATTTGTCAGAATGGTCGCTGAGGTCACGCTCCCGGCTTCGATGAACCGGAAAATGTCCTCGTTCACGACGCGGTCGTACCCGAGATCGTCGGCGTTGACGATCAGGCGCCTCATGCAGCGACTTTGTCGCCGGCCAAATCGCTCGCATCCAGAGCAATCACTGCCCCGTCCTCGAGGTCGGCAGTCGCCAGATCAAGCGCCAGCAGGACCCTGCCCGCTTCTTCCTTCTCGGTCGAGAAGCGCATGTCCTCGAACACCTTCAGCAGCGGCTTGTTCTTGGACGTCGGCCGCAGATCGGCCAGCAGCTTCCGATGTCCACGTTCGCGCGCGCGGCGCGCCAACCAGCCGAACACGCTGTGTTCGACACGCTTCTGCGCCACGCGGCAGGACATGACGAAATCCAGCAGCGTGGGTTGCCCGGCGTCTTCGACGACGCTGGCAAACCCGACGATCCCGTAGTTGCCGAAGCGGTCTTCGCACTCCATGGCAAGGCAGAGATTGCCGGGAGCGCGGAGCAGCCGGTCGAACGCCTCCGCATCGTAACTCCGGCCGGAAAGGTTGAGCTGATTGGTGCGCTCGATCAGCTCGAGGCAGCGCAAGGTCTCTGCGGCGGTCGATGGCTTGAAGATGCGCAGTTTTATCGCGCATGAGCGGAGGAAGTCGAGATAATCGCCCCCGAAGACCTCGCGGGCGCGATCGCGGTGCACCTCGGTGAGATAGGACAGCCGCCGCTGGCGGCTGGCCGACGTCACGGGCACATCGAACTCCGGCCGGTCAAGCACGGATTCGAGGCCCTGCTCCGAATAGACCCGCACCATCGGTAGCGCGGTCCCGACCTCTTGCCTTTCGAAGGGAGAGTCGTCGATCAGCGCGAACGTGTCGATGTTGATGTTGAGGCGATCGGCGATCTGTTGCAGGTTGGCGCTCTTCTGGCCCCAATTGATCGCCGGATAGAGGAAATAGTCGCTCAAACCAAAATTGGCGATGACTGTCATGGCGTCGTCGTGATTGTTCTTGCTGACGACGGTCTGAATGATGCCGCGGGCGTCGAGCTGCTCGATCAACGCGGCGGCCTCCGGTCGCAGCCTGAGCTTGGCAACACCGTCCTCGACGAGGATGCCGTGCCACAGGGTGTTGTCGAGATCCCAGGCGACGCATTTGACCTTGCGTGCCGGGCCGCGCACCTCTCCGCCAACAACCGGGAGGTTCGCACCCTGGCGCAAGGCGACGAAGTCAAGCCATGTGAAGATCACCCGAACCTCGTGATCGACTTCAGGCTCAATCGTCAGAAAATATTCTCTTTCAGCGAGATCGTGCGGAAGCGGGACAGGAATGGAGAAGAAGTTCGGTCCCGGCGCCACCTCGACGGCATGGCGGAAGATGGTCGCATCATCGACCCGCAAATTGACCGCCAAGCGAAACGGCGCACTTTCCGGACTAAAGCATTCGATGACGAAGGCGTTGTATCGAGCATGGGCCCGGCCCAGCCGGCGCAACACCCGGCTGCGCAGCCTGGCCAAGAGGTCATGGGAGACGCTGCGCGTCGAATCGATGTGCCGGATCGCCGCATGGGCCGCGCTCACCGCGCCGCTGGCGGCGGCGTCGAACCGCTCGATCACCTGATGTGACCGGGTCGAGACAAGGCAGCCGGTCAGTTCGGTCTCGAGCTTGGCCCAGCGGCGGAAACGAATGTCGGCGCCGAAGCCGAGCCCGCCAGTCGCGGCGGTGTTACGAACGATACCATAGGCAAATCGCGCACAACGCCCATCGCCGCGCGGAACGTACAGGCGGCACGTCGAATAGCATTGCGGCACGGCGCATTCGACGCAGTGCTCCTGCCAGTGCAGCAGCATCACGCCAGCCACATCCGCCACCGGGAGACGCGAGCGAAATTCCGGGATTGGCGCCTCGGTGCACGCCGAGAGGTCGGCCCGCGCCCATTCAGACTGATACATGCCCTTACTCGACCTCCCCCGAGGCGCGCTGGACGTATCAGCGCCTCAGCGAGGCTTAGTGGAAAAACTTGTCAGCGAGATGACTGTTAACATAACGACTAACACGCTTATCACGAACCGTGATGGCCGCCCGCCGACCCGCCTTCCGAGGCCCCGGAAGGCTTGCGGCGATCATTCCGCCGGTGGACCGCGACGGCCAGCAATGGATTGCGGCGGGCAGGCCTGCCCGTTCGCTTCGTTCAATTTCTGTGGGGTGGTCAGCACCAGCGCGCGCAACGCCGGATCCTCCAGCACCACGCCTGCGCCGCGAACAAATGTGTTTCCGGAAATCAGGTTGTACCTCGGTTGTCCGGGCTGCTCCTGCAGCAGCTCAGCCAGGTGCGGATAGCGCGAGCGGTAGGGCTCGCGGTCATAGGGAACAGCGACGAGCCTGCGGCGAATCTCGGATGACGGATCGTTCACCGAGGCTTTGGCCCAGCTCAGGCCGCGCCCGTCGAGCAGGACCCCGAACTGATCTGCATCGGTGATCGTATTTTCCATGACGATATTATCGCGGCCGCCGCCAACCAGGACTCCCCGCCGCAGGCTCACGATTACGTTGCGCCAGACGACGATGCCGCTTGCGGCATCGTCGAGGTAAATGCCGCTCACGTCCCGATCGGGTGCCGGCGTAATTCCGTGGATGACGTTGCCGTCGATACAGGTGCCACGCGCGCTCCAGTCCCTGCCCGTGTAGATCGCAGCGCAGTCGCCACACTCCGACATGGTGCGCGAGATGTCGTTGTGCCGGATGAGATGATCGTTGCCCTGGAAGCCGATCGCCTGCGACGGCCCGCTGCTGAGGACATTGTCTTCGACGACGATACCGACGCCATCGATCCGGATTCCATCCCGACCGCTGCGGATGCGCCGCCCAAAGCGAAACAGAGTGTTGGAGAGGATCCTGTGCCCGGCAGAAACGAGGTTCTGCCGGTCCCCACCCGTGACCCAGGCGCCTTCGTCGCCAGTATCGTGGATCACGGAGTTTTGCAGCAGAAAGTCGTGGCCGCCCTCGACAGCGACCCCGCGCATCCCGCTGTCCGCGACCTGGATGCGATCCAATTGCACGTCGTCACTGTTGACGACCCGGATGGCGTCGCCACGCACGCCCAGCACGCTGAGCCCTTCGATCCGCACGTGCCGCGCGCCCGTCATCACGATCGCGTTGGTCAGGATCGAGGCCTGAATGGTTCGCGCGTCATTGGCGGGCGCCCAGACCGCGAGCACGCGATTGGCGCGATCGAGATAGAACTGATTGGGCGCGCTGAACAGGCTCGGCGGGCCTTCCAGCGCGGCGAAATCGCGCCATCTCGGTGGATAGAAGAACGGGCGAACGGCCCGGATGACACCCGAGACGGGATCGACATCAGCGACCCGCACACGCTCGTAACCCCACTCGACGCCGGGAAATCCCGCGAACCAGACGTCGGTGCGACCGGCAACGGCGGAAAGCGGCGCGTCACGGATCACGACCCGCGATCCATCGACGGCGCGCATGATTTCCGAATAGCCTGTGGCGGGCCACCGGGCCGGGCTCAGGGGCGTATCGCCGAGGAAGAATTCCATCTCCGCCGCATGGCGCGGCAGCGAGTGCCCTCGCGGCAGCTCCACCCCGAGATCAGGAAATTCGGATTGCGGCAAAGCGTAATATTTTATCTTGCCGCGCGCGATCGCGGGAAGCTGGTCTTCGATGTCCTTCGCCGGAGGAATGATACTCTCGACTTTTTTCCAGCCGACGAGGCGCACGTCTGCACCAGGCTTTGCCTTGAGCGTGATCCCGCCATCGCCTGCGAGGCGCGCATCGATCACGATAGGCTTATCCAGATCATAGGTTCCAGGCTGCAATTCGAGCTCGAGCGGCGTCGCGGCATCGGCAACGCGCCGCCTGGCGGCTTCCTCCAGCGCGGCGCCCAGGCTCAGGGGTCCATTCGGCGACTGGCGTGTGTCGGCGCCACCGTCGGGAGCAACCAACAGTCGCTGCGGCTGCCGATCGGCCCGGACCGCTTCTTCGCCAACCGACGAACCAACGGTCGCGAGCAACGCCCACACCGCGATCGATGGTGCAGCCATGACCAATCGTCGGAATAACATGTGGTCCAAACCTTGGATGTGGTCCCGATCACCGAGCGGCGCGGAGAGCCGTTGCTCGCGAAACTAGCCAGCCGTGGCTACTACATCAAATGAATGACAGTCAGTCATGACGCGCGACTTGAAACCGGTCCGGTCAATACGCATTCTGCGCGCGGACCAGTTCAAAAACCGTCCTCAGGATGATCCGGATATCGAGCACCACGCTCCAATTATCAATATACCAGAGATCCAGCGCAATTCGGCGTTCCATGAGCTCCAGTCGCGGCGTACCGCCTCGATATCCGTGCACCTGCGCCCAGCCGGTAATTCCCGGCTTCACGTGGTGGCGAAACGAATAGTTCGCGATCATGCGTCCGTACTCATAGTCATGGACCAAGGCATGCGGACGCGGCCCGACGACGGACATATGCCCTTGCAGCACGTTCAACAATTGAGGGAGTTCGTCGATGCTGGTCGAGCGGAGCACACGTCCCACGCGGGTGACACGTGGATCGCTTGTCGTGGCCTGCACCACGGCAGCGCCATCCTCCTGAACCTTCATGGTCCGCAGCTTGTAGATGGTGAAGGACCGGCCATTGAAACCATGGCGCTGCTGCCGGAAGATGACTGGCCCACGTGATTCAAGCTTGATCGCAATCGCCGCTGCGAACAACAGCGGCGTCAGCAACATTAGCGACGTCGCAGCGACCGTCACGTCAAGCATCCGCTTCACCCCCCGCTCAAGCGTGGTCAGTGGGGTGCGCTGCAACTCGACCATATACAATCGCTGCGGCATCGAGGTCTGGCGCTGAAGCACCGTCGACACCGCGCGATCGGGAAGCAGGCGAACCGGAAGCGGGACCGCCCTCAACTGATCGAGCAGCCACTGAATGTCTTCCGGGCCCGACCACGACAATGCGAGGACGATCTCCTCTGCCGCGGCCTCCCGTACGCGATCCAGCACCGTTTCGGCGTACGCTTTCGATTTCGAGGACGGCGGCAATAATACGCGCCCGACTTCGTCCAGACCGAACCTGACCAGAAGATCGAGCCGCCCGAAAGAAGCCAACTCGCCTTTCGTTCCAATCACGATCGCCCGCCGGCCGCGAATGGCGCCTGTCATCAAAGCCGCACGCAGGCGACGCTTGGCCAGCCTCCGTGCGAGAACGAGACCGATCCCTCCAAGAACGAACAGGCAAACGATCGCGCCGCGCGAGGTTTCCGCACTGGACTTGAAGAGAAACAGGATGACGGCGAGAACCGGAATTGCCACGCTCCAGCAGGTCCAGATCCGCCCGCTATCGTACTCGCGCTGGAGCAAATCGTTCAGCCGATAGAGGCCAAGACAATGCGCCGCGAGCACATAGGCCAGGCTCGCCACCAAACCCAAGCCAGCACAGACGCCGGGATCGCCGGTCCCGGCGCCGAGCACGCCGTGATATAACAGGCCACCCAACGCGCCCGCTGCGACGATGACCAGGACGTCGGCCAACGCGAAAAGCGGCTCGATCAGGCCGAACGGAACGCTGATGCGCGGCCTTGATGCACTCTCGAAGGTTGTCGACGCTTCGATTGCATCGCTTCGGTCGGTTACGTCGGTCACGGCCCACCCGCTTTAATGGCGTTCCCGCGTAACACGTCGTTCATATCATAATTATGATACTTACCCAATTATTAACGCTATGCACACCAGGGTAATTCCCGCCAACGTCACACAGAACTGTCGGATCTAGAGCGGATGCCCGGCACAATACGGCCGGGCCCGTCGGATCAAGCCCGGCACGTGTTCTGCCGTGCGCACTAACGCGCCGGCTGCGCCTCTGACTTTGTCTGGAGCAGTTTCGACAGCGCGATTTCGTTCACGACCGGCGGGGTTTGCTTAAGCAATTCCGTCACATAGGCGCGGCGGTTGGCCTCGACGCGTTCAGCCCGCATGCGCTGGATCAGCGCGTCCCTCACCTCCGCATACGGCCGGGTGTGGGCTGCCTCGGTATCCAGCAGCTTCACGATGTGCCAACCGTCGTCGAGCCGGACGGCGTCGGTGATGCCTGATTTCGGCAGTCCCGTGACCTGGCCACGAATTTCGCCGCGCAGATCAGGCTCGTTCACCCAACCGATGTCGCCGTCATGCTCCGCCGACACAGACTCGTCCGATGAGCTACGCGCAATCGCTGCGAAATCTGCGCCCGGCTGCTTGACCTTCTTCACAACGTCATCGAGCTTCTTCCGCGCGGCGTCCTCGGCGGCCTTGTCCGCATCCTTCGGCACGGCGACCAGGATCTGGGCCAGGCGGAACCGACGCGGGACGAGCAACGCGCTCGCGTTGGCCTCGTACACGCCCTTGATCTCGGCCTCACTCGGGAAACTGTCCGGCGGCGTTGTCACGGATTGGAGATAGCTCTCGACGATCAGGCTTTCGCGGGCGCGAGCCAGCTGGTCGACGACGGCCGGCTGCTGCTCCCATTTCTTGGCCATCGCCTCCTTGAGCACGAGGCGATTGGCGAGGATCGCCCGCACCGTCTGGCTGAGCAGAGCCGGATCGCGTGCCAATGCGGCCTGCTGGCGCGCATCGAGCAGCTGGATCGTCGCACGCACCTGGTCCGCCGTGACGTCGCTGTCACCGACCCGCGCGATGACCTCGCTTGCCTTGGCCACGCCCGAAGTCTCCTCGGCGGCCGCCGGCCGGGTGGGAGCTGCCGGAGCGGGGCGCGCTGGCGTCGGCGTCGGCTGCGGAGCGCTGCGGGTCTGGGCCATGGCCACGGACGAGGTCGCAATGAAGAGCGCGCCCGCAAGCATGGCGGTCTTGAATGCATCATGGGTCATGGCTTGGCCTTCTGTTCGATGATCTTGTCGCGGTAGTCCTGGGCGGCATTCTGATGCTCGACGCGCTTCAAACCAAATACGGGATCGTGGTCGAGAACCTTCTCGAACGGATCCATCGCCTCGTATTTGGTCACGACCTCGTTGGCCGTCTTCACGAGCTGAACGTTCTTGGCCTCGCAGGCCTTGGTGCTTGCCTTGAATGCGGTCGCTTCAGCCTCGAACTTGGCGCGCTCGGCATCCTTGGCGCGCGCCACGCCGGCCGCCTCGGCATAGGCGACCTTCCACTTCTCGAGGGAATCATCACGCTCAGTGAGACGCTCGTTGAAGTCCTTCACGGCCTGGCGATAGGCCTGCTCGGCTTCCTTGACCTGGGCTCGATAGGCCTCGTTCTGCTTACGCAGACGCTCACGTTCCTGCTCGGCTGCCGTCAGCTTGGCCTGGAGAGCGGCACGCTGGTCTTCGGCCGCACGCGCCTGCGCGGTAGCGGATCGCAACGCCTCGCGCAGACGATCGCCTTCCTGATCCGCATGCGCGGTCGAGCAGACCATCAACCCCAATGCGACCAGGGAGGAAACACGCAACAGCCGCATGATCAGAACCTCGCGTTGAGATCGAGCTGGACGACGTCGACGGCGTAAGGCAGCCCGGCAATGCTGTTGGCGCTCATCCAGCGCACTGAAGCCCAGACATTCTCGGCGAGGCCGACATTGCCGCCGATGAAGTAACCCTTGAGATTGGTGCCGCCGAGCCCGAAATCGGAATCGACGAATGCGTCGACCGTTGCGTCCGACTGGAGATATTTGTAGCCGACATGGGCATTCCAGTCCCAGAGATGCTTGATCTCCTTGTCACCCACGGTGAGACGCGCGAGCCAACCCTGGTTGCCACCGTTGAAAGGGCCAGCCGCGCCGGTCGATGTACCGGCAAAATTGTTCACCGCAACGGCTGCCACGGCTGCGCGATCGAATGCCGTGTTCCAGACGTATTCCGCATCGAGAGTAATGTGGATCGGATTGAACTGGGCGAAGTCGAGCTGGGCACTGGCGACAACCGGCCGGAAGTCGGTAGCCAGCCCATAGAACTGGTAGTCCAGCGTGGTGACGGGCGTCGTCAACGTCGGAATGTCGCGTAGCCGCATGTAGGTGTTGCCCTTCTGCGCGAACAGGGGACGCAACAAATCTGTGTCGCAGCTGTCAATGACGGTAATGACCAGGCAGGAGCTCGATAGCTTGCCGCGCAGGTTGGTGAAGTCGTAATAGGCCACCGCCAGTTTCAGGTTGGTCTCGGGATCAAACCGGGCGCCGAAGCCGGTCTGCGCACCCAACAGCCATCTATCGCGGCTGGGAGACTTGATCGGTCCGTTCAGGTCGACGGTGTTGAGCCCCGCATTCAAATCTGTGTTGAAGATCGGAAAGGCACCGCCGACAAAGAAGGGTGTGAAGCCCTCGTCGACTTCGTGCTTGGCCTGGATAGCAAATCCGTCGAAACCGAGATCCTTGTACCAGGCGAGATCGGTCGGCGACCAGAACGGGTTGTCGAACCGGCCGACAGTGGCAACGAAATCCTGCACAGGCTGGTACCTGATGAAGGCGCGATCGAGCCAAAGCGCGTATTTGGAGAAATTCCCGCCATTCCCGCCAAACGTCTGGTTGGTGGAGACCGGTGAGCTGCTATCGCCCGTTGCGATCCGCAGGCCCGCCGAGAAGCCGTCGGACAGATCGACGTCGGCGCCAAGACGGGCGCGGAAGCGGAAACGGTTTCGATCCTGGGTCACGTTGTAGAACGGCGGGAAATAGAGATTGGGTGGGAAGTTGCCATTCTCCTCTTGAAACGGGTTTCCCGTGTTGATCGCGTTGTAGTTCTCCTGCGGCAGGTTACCAGCGGGAAAATGATCGCCCTCGTATCGCGCACGGATGTCGCCGTAGAACCGGATCCGCTGTGCCCATTCCGGATATTTGCCTGGAGACGCCCAGTTCTCCTTCTCCGCCTTCGCCATGACTTCGGCGCGAATTTCGTCGCGCAGCTGTTTCTTGACGATCTCGGGGACATAAGTGACACGCTTCGTGCCGGGCGGAGAGACCGCGTCCGTCGCGGTCGTGGCTGCCTTCGCGGCACCCTCCGCTTTGGTCGTGGCGTCGCGCGTCGCCTGGCGGGCGACATAGGCCTCGTCGTCAGCCTGCTTGATCAGAGCCGCAGCCTGATCCTCGCTCAGCGTGCCCTGCTTCACCAGGAGGTTGATCAAATTGACGGTCGCATTCGACGACGGCGGTGCGTCGCGCGAAACGGTGGGACGCTTGCCCGTCGGTGTATCGTCCTGGGCCGACGCGGGAACGGAAAGCGCAAGCAGGATAGCTGCGGTTCCCGCAAGCTGTCGCTTTGTCATCTCTGCACGCCACATAGCATCAACCCTTCTTCACTCTTCAACTCGTTTGCGGCGACGGCTCTCGCCGTTCCGCCCTCTTCTCACCCCGGACTATGCGCCGTGACTTGCATCACGATCGGCATCGGCATTTCCTTCGGCGGCGGCTCACGCAACGTCATGCCGTTGAGCACCTGGTCGCGGATCACGGCGTCGAGCTCGTTGTTGCCGGTCGAAGACACCAGCTGCACGCGCGTGATCCGGCCGGTCGCATCCGGCCACAACCGGACCCTGACCCGCATCACGGCGTGACGCGTCTTGTCGTTGGCGCGCAGTGCCGCCTCGATCTGGGCCTGCACGATGCTCGCGTACCAACCCCATTTGCTGCTGCCACCACCACCGCCGCCACCTCCGCCGATCAGGCCGCCCTTGCCGCCCTTCAGCGTGCCCGGCCCCGCCGTGTTGGCTTCGAGCGAGGGCGGAGCGTCCATCGGCGTGTCGGGCGCATCCGGCGGCGCTTCCTTGGGGATGTCGACCGGCTTCTCCTCGATCATCTCCTGCTTGACAGGAGTCTGCTCGACCACCTTGTCCTCGGGCTGCTTTTCCGGTGGCGGCGGTGGAGGCGGAGGTGGTGGCGGCGGCAAGATCATCGTGACCTGGAGCTCGTTCACCTTGCGCGGCGGATTCTTGTCGCCGCTCATCAGCACCATGATGCCGCCGACCATCAGCGCGATGACGAGCAGACCGCCACCGCCCAGCAGCAAATAGCGCCGCCAGGCCGGTCCTTCGTTTTCCTCGTTGGTGTCGCGCGGGTCCATCGGCGTCACATGCGCTTTCGTTCACCGGGCCACCGGCTTGGTCGCCATGCCGACCTGGGTGAAGTTGAGGCGGCCGAGCATGTCGAGCACGTCGACAACGTTCTGGTACTGGGTCTGGGCGTCGCCGCGCACCACGATCGGAAACTCCGGCGTCAATGCGCGCTGCTGCACCAGCCGCTGCTCGAGCTCGGGCAGCGTGACGGGAATGGTGTCGAGGAACAGCTTGCCGTCACTGGCGACCGTAATCGCCTTGGTGGTCTGCTGTGCGAGCGACGGCGCCGCGCTCGCCTTCGGCAGGTTCACCTTCATGCCTTGTACGGTCGCCGTGGTCATGATGATGAAGATCACCAGGAGCACGTAAGCGAGATCGAGCATCGGCGTGATGTTGATGTCGTCGTACGGCTTGCTCTCGGATTGGACTTGCATGGATCTACTCCGCCGCCTGCTTCACCGGCTCATCCGGCAGCTCGTAGGATTCCGCAATGCGCGTGATGAATTCGTCGACGAAGACCTGCATCTCGCTGGAGACGTCCTTGATGCGGATCGTCAGATAATTGTAGGCAAACAACGAGGGGATCGCGACGCCGAGGCCGGCGACGGTGGCAACGAGCGCGGCCGCGATGCCCGGCGCGATCGCGTTGACGTTGACGTCGCCGCTCGCTGCGATCGCCGCGAAGGTGATCATGACGCCGACGACGGTGCCGAGCAGGCCCAGGAACGGACCGCCTGAAATCGCGATGGTGAGCATCACCATCAAGCGGTTGAGGCGCTGGCTCTCCCGCACGAAGCCGCTGTCGAGCACGGCACGGATCGACTGGATCGCCTGCGGCGACAGCCGGCGATAACCGCCGCCAGCGAAGCGACGCCGGATCTCCTGCGCGCCGGCTGCGAACAGGCGATACAGCGGCGCACCGTGCACGGCCTTGCGCTGCTTCTTGCCCATCTCACCGCCGAAGCTCGGATCGTTCTCCTCGCTGTCGAGCTGCAGCAGCCCGCCGATATCGGTCGAGGTCTGGCGGAAATGCCCGAGGAACAGCTCGTTGCCGCGTGAGACGCGATTGAGATACGAGATGCGATCGACCATGACGTACCAGCTGATGAAGGCCATGATCGCGAGCAAGCCGATGACGACCCAGCCGTCGAGCGTCACCGAGCGCAGGATCACGCCGAAATAGCCGCCGCTGAACCAACCCGACGTCTCCTCGTCGACGCTGAACGAGATCAGCTTGGCTTGATCCGGCCCCTGCCCGATCGCCTCGAGCTTGATGAAGCCGGCAGGACGCGCGACCTTTGCGATCTGGAATTCGTCGACGTCGCCGGCAAAGCCGACGGCCGCGCTCGCCGGTGCAGGCGCTGGCGGCGCCGCCGCATCGCCTGCGGCCGGAGCCGCCGCGGCGTCCGCAGCAGGGGCTGCTGGCGCGGCCGCAGCCGCACCGAGTTGGGCCACACCCGTCATGGTCGGCAGGCTTGCCGCCAGCGTTGCGGTCTGGCTGCCGTCAACATAGAGCGCGATCTGTCCGCCCTTGGCCGTAAAGGCGACCTGATGCCAGCCGGCGGCCGCAATCGCCGCGCCGCCGGCGCTGCGCTGCGTGTTGCCGCCATTCGCGACCTCGACAAACGCAACACCGTTGTCCAAGCCGACCGTGAGGGCGTTCGCCCCCTCGGTACGGGAGAACAGCACGGCGCCCGGCTGCGGCGCGGTCATCTTGACCCAGATCGACCAGGTCAGTTCGCCGCCTTCCGCGAGCACGAGCGAGGGAGAGCCGGGAAGCGCGATCGCGGTCTGCCCGTCGAGGCGCGCGCCCTGCCCGATGATGGCACCGTCGGCCGCGGGCACCGCGTTCTGTGCGGAGTTCGCCCAGGCGGTGATGTCCTGCGCCGGCGTGCCGCGGTCGTTGAAATGATAGACCAGCAGCGTGTCGGGATCGTAGGTGCCCTTGGCGTCGACCGCGGCCGGCGCCTTCTGGTTTCCGTAGTAGAGCCAGATGTCGTTCTTCGTGCCCGGCTTCAGATCGGGAACACTGACCCACACCAGCGCCTCGCCGAGCAGAGAGTCGTATTTCTCGACGTGATGCTTGAGCGGCGTCTTGTCGTCCCCGGCGATGAAGCGGAGATCGCCGCCATCCTCCTTCGCCGCGCCGAAGCGGAAATTACCGACATGCAGGCGCACCAGCACCGGCGCCGAGCCGATGGCGTCGCTGATGCCGGCGCCGGACTGGCCGGTGTCGATGGTGATCTTCTTGCGCAGCGTCCACTGGTCGTTCCACCACGCGGATGCGGGCTTCGGCCACAACACTGCCATGAGAACGAGAAGCAGCATCACCGGTGCGCTCAGGCCGTGTCCACGGCGTGATCCAAAGCGAAGGAGCGACATCTAGAATTCTCCCCAGACCCGAAAGCTGAACCGTGGATGGTTGGCGACGGTGACCTGCTGGCTGGTCAGCGGCATACCGACGAAAATAATGCTGTTGAGATAGCGAAGAGATTTCATCCGCATGCCGACACCATAGCTGGCGAGGTCGAAATGCGACTGCTGGTCGATCAGCGGCTCAAAGATCCGGGCGTTACCGCCGTCGACGAATGCGAAGAAGCGCCATTCGTCGAACGCGTTGTACTTGATGGATTCGCCGAGCGGGTTGGGCAGCTTTTGCTGCATGTATTGCGCGAGGTTGGGCGTGCGCAGCTCCAGCGTCCCGGCGACGCCGTAATCGCCGAGTACCTCGGATTCGAGATAGCCGCGCACCGTGTCCTGTCCGCCGAGGCTGAGCTGCTCGCTCGACACCAGCGGCTGGTCGGCCGCCTGGCCCTGGAGCTTTGCGTAGAGCTGGAAGCCGCCGGCGAAATCCTGGGTGTGCGAGATATCCGCGTGCAACGTGATGAAGCTCGCCGTGGCATCGAAGCGCTTGGCGTCGAACTCATCGCGGCTCGAGCCAACGCCACGCAGACCGGTGGTGACGGTGGCATTAAGCTGCGTCAGATGCCCCTCGCCCTGCCAGGTCGCACCGTAGCTCGCGACCAGCGGCACATAAGTCACCGGCGAGTCGAAGGCGTCGCTGCCAAGCTTCAGCGATTGCTTGAAATCCTTGTAGTCGACGCCGAGTGACAAGGTCTGAAACAGGTCGCCCTTCGTGGGCAGTGTCAGTACCGCGCGTCCGCCGATCACCTGGCCCGGGCCGACCACGTTCGCGCCGCCGACGGTTGCCACCGAACTGTCCGAGACCAGGCCGTAGACGAGAACGCTGAGCCAGTCGATCTCGGTACGCGCCAGATACGAGCCGGAGACCACCATCGCGTCCTTCGGATTCATCGGCGCGAACTGGTAGGTCCAGGTCATGGAATGGCCAAGCTGCCAGAGGTTGTCATAGTGCATCGAGACGCTCGACCGTAGCGGCGTCGTGCTCGGGCTCTGCTTGTTGTTGAGCTCGATGCTGCCATGCAGCGGAAACGTATCCTCGACATTGAGATCGACGTCGACCGTGCCGGGCGCGACACCCGCGCGCAGCGCCGGCGTGATGCGCCGGTCGGCCCAGCGATTGAGCGCGACGATGTCCTTCGTCACATCCTGGAAGTTCGGCAGCGTCCCCTCCTTCAGCGAGGGGGCGTTGTCCTTGATGTTCTTGAGGTCGAAATAGCGCGAGTCCTTGACGCGCAGACGCCCGACGCGGCTCTCGGTGACCTTGAGCACGATGAATCCGCGCTGCGCATCCTGCTGCGGGACTCCCACGCTCACGGTCTGCAGACCCTTGTCGTGATAGGCCTTCTCCACCGCGGCGCGTGCCTTCTCGACGTCCTGTGCGCTCTTGTTCGGACCGAGGAAGGGATAGACCGCCGCCTCGACCTCGATCTGCGGCAGATTGTCCGCGCCCTCGACGCGAAACTCGTCGATATCGAAATGAGCCTCCGGAGCCGCCGGTTTGCCTGGCTCCGTGGCATTCTTGGCCGGCGTGCCAGCTGCGGGCTTAGCCGGAGCAGGCTTGGCGGCGCTGGCCTCGGTCTTCGCCACCGCGGGCCTCGCACAGACTGCGCAGATCAACAGACCGCAGAGAACGAGCTGCGAAGCGCATGCGGCGGCCGACCGGCTTCTCCGCACATCGCGCAACCGAAGACGCGCATGGCGACGCGCGCTCCTCTCATACAGACCACGCGAATTCACCACAGCCTCGATATCGTTCTCGCATTGCGGCCAGCCTGTGCCGACCGCAGTGATGTTCGGAAAGCCCGAACCAACCGGGATGCACCAGTGTGCCGGGCCTTATTCGGTAGACGTCGCGTTCGCGGCGGTTGCGAAAAGATTCTCGCGCTGCGCGACGCGTCGCGATCATCGGTGTGGTGATTTCACGCAACATAACACGACTATCGTTAGACAACTGTTATTGACTAACAGTTCGTCACATTATCGTTGTGCGCCCTCTCTACCGTCCCGCAAAATTCGGGGTTTAATAAGTGGGGCGTAACATGACGATCGACATCATCTCCAACCTGCGCAGCCTGCTGCTCGCCGAATATGTCGACTTCGACCGGCGACTGACGCGCCGCCTCGGCTCGCCGGACCTCGCCTCCGAGGCCCTCAACGAAACCTATCTCCGTCTCGCCGGCATGCGGGAGATCGGGACCGTGCGCAGCCCCAAGGCTTATTTGTTTCGGATCGCCCTCAATATCGCCACCGACCGCCGCCGCGCCGAGAAGCGCCGCCTGACCTCCGACGAAGTCGATGCCGTGCTCGAGATCCCGGACGATCGGCCGGATGCTGCGCGCGTGATCGAGGATCGTTCGGACGTCGAGCAGCTCAAGCGCGCGATCGCCGAGCTGCCGGAGCGCCGGCGCCGCGTCCTGATGCTCTCGCGCATCGAGGGCCTGCCCAACCGCGAGATCGCGGTCCTCCTCGGCGTCACGGTCCGGACCGTCGAGACCGATCTCAAGCAGGCGGTCGAGCATTGCGCCGAGCGCCTCAAACGACCCGTACGCGGCAAATTCGGTTTTCAGCACGTCGCATCGTCTCACCTACAGAGATATGTCGATCGGGGCCATCCGCTCATGACCGGCATGGGCGGGAAAGCGCTGGGTCGTGACGAAACGAAACCATCAGGTCGATCACTTAGATCCGTTAACCCGTGAGGCATTGTCATGGATCATGCGCCTCAAATCGGGTGAGGCGACGATTGCGGATGCCGAACAGCTGATGGACTGGCGGGGCAGAAGCACCGCCCATGAACATGCGTTCCGCGATGCTGTAAAATGCTGGCGCGCGATTGGCCAGGCGCTATCGACCAGCCGTCCGACGCCTGCGGTGCGGCGTCGGCGTCCGATGGGCGGCAAAAAGCGGGCATGATACCCCGCGCTTGATCCAGGACCGCCAACTTATCTCAGCAGTATGAGATCGATAAACGCCTGATCAACGCAGATCGGAGGGCAATTTTCGCTCGGCTGCGCTGCGCAGACGCGTGTTGAGCTCTGCGAAATTGATCGTACTGCCGACGGCGGTCCGGATCCGGCCACGGCTGGCGCCGCCATTACTCCCACCACCAGCGCTGGCGGACGACCTTCCGAACGTCGGCTGGGGAATAGAGCCGGTGACGGCAACGCCGTTTGCTGCCAGATGCGCGCGAACACGCGTGCAATATTCGACCGACAAATAGGAGAACCGCGTCTCGCCGTGGCCGGCACGATATTTCATCGTCGCCGTGCACAGATCGCCGCCGGCCCTGCGCCAGGCGCCGGCGAGATATTGGACGCCATAGTGGACGTTGACTTCGGGCGTGGCGAGCTCCGATGGTGTGCCGGCAAATCCCATCATCCGGGCCGTCGGCAGCATCACCTGCATCAATCCGACCTCGCCGTCCGAGCCGACGACGTTCGGATTGTACCTGCTTTCGACGGCCATCACGGCATCAACGAGTGCTGGCGGCAGGCCAAACGCGAGCGATTCACGCTCGATGAGTTGACGATACTCGGCACGGCCGGCGCGCCAGTCGCGACCAAATACTGCGCTGCTTCGGAATGAGTAGTTCGCAAGCAGCGGATTGGCCGGCGGAAAATCGGCAGCCGTGAGCGCACGCGGCGCGAACCGCTCGAGCGCCAGTGGTTCGAACGCGCTGTCGTCCGCATCCACCGGCGGAGCGCCGCCGATTTCGGTGCCTTGGCCGGCTTCGTCCTGTTGTGCCCTCACCTGCTCGCTCAGGATGGCGAGCAGGCACACCGCGATCGAGGACCACAGCAATTGACGTGAGGGCGTCGCGGCCCCGCTTTGGGGAGGAGATTTCGACATCAGCGATGCGGCAGCACA
This sequence comes from Bradyrhizobium sp. CCGUVB4N, assembly GCF_024199945.1. GTDB lineage: Bacteria > Pseudomonadota > Alphaproteobacteria > Rhizobiales > Xanthobacteraceae > Bradyrhizobium. The sequence goes on from NZ_JANADP010000001.1 coordinate 5,884,019, forward strand.
TTGGCGATGGGCGGCGGACGATAGGGAGTGATTGAGCGACCGTAGTTGGACCCTAACTGTTGGCGGACGGACGCCTCGTTGCCAAGGCCCACGCGCACGTCGGACGATCGCGCATCGATCGGAGGCAGGTTGAGCGACGGATTGACCTTGTCCACCTCTCGACGAAGCTTCTCATTCAGACAGCCGAATGCGCTGTCGCCTCCGATCTGAACATCGACGCAGCGTTGAACGGTGGAACTCGGGGTTGCGCCACCGACAATCGTGCCCGCCCCAGGTCCAGCCGGCAAATTAAGCGGACCTGGCGCCTGTGCCATCGCTGGGATCGCCATGGTCGCGACGAGCCAAGCCGCCAGGCCGGCCCGACGGAGAAATCTAAACCTCGACAGAGCATCGCCCATGCCGCGAAGCCTCCATTAGCCAGCGTGCCTGATGCCGGGGAGCCGAGCGATGATATCATCACCGAACACCGCCCCGGTTGAGACTCTCATGTTAACATGACTCGTCGAAAATGACGCGTTCCCATTTCAGAAAGGCGCGCGCCTTCATCCTTCGGCCTGTTGCGCCCGTCATCACTCAGAGCCTGCTTCGAACCACCTTGATATCGTTGACGAGGAGCGCCCCGTTGTCGGCCGTTCCGACCGCCGTGTTGATGAAATTGAGAACCTTGGTGATGTCGACCTGAGGCGCATTGGCGGCATAAAGCACGTCGAAGGGACGCATCTGCATCTTGGTGGCGACGAAATAGCCCGCAGGGTCCTGGAAATTGACGTTGAAGATAACAGGAACGGTCTCGCCGTCGTATTTTGAACAGTCAATGCCGAGCTGACTTGCGACATCGCGCGGCTCGCGGCGATAGAGAAACACCGAGGCCGGGTCGGCTTGCAGGTCGAGCAGGCCTCCGGCCTTGGCGACGGCCTGCGTCAGATTGATACGCCATGCGTCGAAGTTGAATTCACCTTGCTGGCCGGTCGCGCCAAAGGCGACGAACTTCATCGGCTCACGATAGAGATAGATGCGGTCCCCCGGCTGCACGAAGACGTTGCTTGCGGGGAAATAGACAAGGTTTCCGAACGGTAGCGTAGCGCGCTTACCGCTACGCTCGAGGACAACCCAGGTTTCCCAGCCGGCGCCGCTGATGCCGCCTGCACGGGTGATCGCGTCGGTGATGCGATCCTGCGCGCCGGCAGCCGGCATCGGGAAGCGTACCGGCGTCCTGACCTCGCCAAACACGCTGACCAGCGATGAGCGCTGCTGGCTCGATGTGACGACAACTTGCGGATCGATCGCGCGCTTCTTGATCTGTGCGAGGATGTCATCCTGGATCTGCACATTGGTACGACCCGCCGCGCGTATCCTGCCGGCATATGGCACCGTGATGTTGCCATCGTTGTCGACGGCCTGATCAGGGAGGTTGACGAAGTTGCCGGGCCGGACGCCGGCTTCGAGCGGGATGTACAGACCGCCGGCCGACGCCTCAAAGATGGTGACGCTAACGATATCGCCGATGCCGAAACGGATGCTGGAGGGAGGACGGGCATCCGTTAGACCGCCAGGCAAACCGCTCGGCTCGAACTTCTCCAGCTTATGCACGATATCGGGGGTGAGCTTGACCATGGCGAACGGCAGGACGCTCGTATTCTCCGCCTTGACGTCGACGCTCGCCGGCCCTGACATCGAAACAAATCCGCAGCCGCCCAGCAGCGTGGAACAGATCAGATAACACGCGATCGCTAGACCATCTCTCAATCGCATGATCGTTTCGTACTCAGCCTGCGTACCGCTTGCTGAGCCTGCAAGGCGCGGCGCGCGCCTGCACGCTTTCCGCGACCAATTGCGGATCAGCTTGCGTTTCCTGCTTCATAGACGCTGCAGGTGCGGCGACCACGAAAACAAGGTGTACGATATTGTTCGGAGAGTGCGCGGGAAACCTTCAGAAAAGCAGCCGCGAAATAGTGAACGATCGACGCACCGGCGGCTCATGACAACATCGGCCAGCCGAAACGCGCAGCGATCTTCAGGTGCCGGAGAGGAGTTCGCGTAGGCGCTCGACTTCGAGCTGGGTTTGCTCGAACACGAGCGTCAGAAGCGCGTTCTCGCGCTTGAGGTCTTCGATGCGGCGAAGGCGGCTTCTTTCATCCTGTTTCAGGCCGAGATCGTAGACGTTCTCGTTGGGATCTTGCGCCGCGGACTCAAGGCGAGCCAGATCCGTCGCATTTATCGCGCGCATGTCTACCCCCGAACAAAAACACACGCTCAAAACGTCGAGCGCTCGCGAGGACAGCAGCCCGCTGCCTAGCGACGCATATTTGCCATCGTTGTAAGAATGTTTCTTATCGTTGCTGTGACCGATACTAAAAACAATTTCAGATTTGCGAAGAAAAGCGATCGTTATGTTGGACAAAATGCGGTCATTGCGTGACGACGGTGCAATTTCGATCGATTGTCGCGAATTCCCAGCCCGGAAATAGCTACAGTCCGACCACGTGCGTTCGAGGTACGGCTGTCATCTCTACGGCCGCCCGCAACGACACTCGGGTCTGGCGCGATTATCGCTAGCATTCAAATCAGGCGAAGACGCTCGCCCGCGGCCGGTGCGACACGGTTCACTGACTACCGCGGCCACTGCTGCGCGAATGGATTGGCTAAATTGGCCGGAAGCTGTCCGCGCTGCATGTTCGCATTCGTTGGCGTTGGAGGAATACCGGGCGACTTCGCGTTGACGGCGAGCGCCGCCGGCGAAGGTGGCGGCGGAGCCGCAGCGAGCGCCGCTGGGGGGCCCGGCTTCAGGTCGGGAGGCGGCATGTCGAGAACTGTACTGTCCAGCCCCTTGGCCAACTCGACCTGACGGGGCCGCACCTCGTGCAATGTCCATCCCTGATGGTTCTGTCCCCGCTTCAGCCGCAGCACGGCCTTGCTGGTGGGGTCGATGAACAATCCGATCCTCTCACGCGATCCGGCGACCGTGCCCAGCAACGTGAGCTGCGGCTTCTCAGGCTCTTGCCGCGGTGGCGCAGCGACCGGCGCCGGAGCCGGGCGCGCCAGCAGTTCGGGGCGCGGCGCCGGACGGCGCGACGGCGCGAACAACGGTTGATCGCGGGTCGCGGACAATCGCGCCATGGGAATTGACCAGAGCGGATTTCCGCTCGTGATGTGCTCATTCGATTGCACAGCCGCAGCTGCGGCAGCAGGCACTGCGGGCGGCGTCACGGCGGGCGACGCAGCCACAGCTGGTGTTGGCTCCACGGACCTAGGCGTGAACAGATCGCCGCCACCGGGATCGACGGCCTGCGCATCCATCGTCAGCGGCGTATTCGCGGCCCGCGCCGAGGCATGGCCGATCAGCAACGAACCAATCAGCAGTGCAAGTGCGCGCATTTCCACGCATTTCCCCGTATCGACTTGACGGCGATCAATAACGTTCGCATCTCTCTGAAATGCGACACTATGATAATAATGATATCGCCGCAACTTGATCAAGCCCGATCTCGTGAACAATGATCGTAACGGACGCCCTACTTCTGGCTTTGCCGCTGCCCGGAGACGCCGAGCACGATGCGTAGCTTTCCACCCTGCGTCGATGCTGACGGCGCCTGGATGACCAGCTCGTCGATGAACAGAAGCGGCATACCCGCCTCGAGGTCGTAGAGAAGCGGTTGAAGCTGGACAGGATCGATTTCCAGGCTTGAGGTTGCCGTGATGAAGCCTGACTTCGACTTCGGCCCAAGGAGATCGACCTGCGACGACAGTGTATTGCCGCTTACCCGCTTCGTCGCGGCCGCTAGGCGCTGGAGCAACGCGGCGCCGGCGAGCGAGGCGCTGTTGCCCTCGAGAAAGGGTGAACCCGGCGGGATATTGACGTTGGCTCGCGCGGCCGGCACCCGCTCCGCGCCCCGCACCTCCAGCCGATCGAGGATCTCGGCGGCCGCCCCAACTGCACTACGCCGCTCCAATATGTCGAGCGCTGTACCGATCGTGGCAAACAGAAACAGAGCGATCAGAGCGAGATAGGCGGCAGCCGCCGCGATCGGAAACCGTCCGAGGAGTGCCTGGATTTTCTGCATGCCCATCATGTGCCGGACCCGAAATATGCCTTGAGCTTTGTTTCAATGTGAAAGCGGTCGCCCGGCTCATTGGCGGCGTGTGTCGTCGGCGCAAAAAAGCCCGCGCTGGAAAAGTGTGGCGACTGCTCCAGGATCGAGATCAGCGACGGCGCATCGCGGGTAACCCCGACGATCTGCAGTTTGTCCCCTTCGATCCGGACTTCGGTCGCATAAGTATCCTGGGGCAGCAGCGCCGACAGCGCATCAATCACAATCACGCTGGCGGGTGTGCTCTGCTTGCGGCGGATCAATAGCTCGAGCGGGCTGCCGCCCGCGCCGGTCTGATTGCCCCGCATGATCGCGCGCCGCTCCGAAATCCGCTGTTGGATCTGCTTGGCTTGCGTGTCATAGGAATCGGCGACGAACCCGCCGAACCCAAACGACAGCATCGCCAGCACACCGGTCGTCGCGAGCGTTGCGACGAGGCCGGTTCGCAGCCGGCGGTTTTCGGCCTGCTTGCCGCCGCGCTGGTCCAGCACGACGATCCTCCCGTGATCCGATGTCACGGTCGAGATCTCGACAGCGGTGGCGCCCAGATCGGAGAACGCCTGCGCCAGAGAAGCCGCCGCCGCACGCCCGGTCGTCACCACCGTGGTTTCGATACGATCACCGCCTATGTCACGCGGTGGCGTCCAATGGAAGAGCGCTTCGCTCGCGTTCCAAGGAGTGATGCGATCGATCTGCGCCCGAATGATGCCGTCGAGGAACTCGGCGGCGCGACCGGGCAGCTCGATGGGACGGAACACGAAGCGGGATGGCTGTAACCGCAATTCGACCACACTACCGCGAACCGCGGCGGCCCATAGCGGAGATAGCTCCTTGCCGATGGCACCGTCCGCCATCTCGATCGCAAAGGGAGCAAGATCGCCGTCGGTGGTTTTCGTTCCTGATGAGAGCCGCATTGCGAAGGCGCCGGCCTCATCCTCAGCCACCTCGATGCGACGTACCGGTTTCACATGCGCAAGCCGTGCGCTCACGATGCCGGCGACCGTGTCGATCCACATGGATAGCGCTGCTGTAACATTACTCGCCAGGCTCATCGCTGCGCCGCTCCTGTCGCTGGATCGATTTCGTCCCGCCAGGTGAACACCCGATAGGCAGTCTTCGCGCCGGGTCCGGAAAGCATAATGACGCCTTCCGATATGCTCTTTCGCCCGTCGGGCAAGATGATCTGCATCCGAACGCGATAAGCATCGCTCCCGGCCACCGACGCACCGGCCACCCTGCCGCCGAGCGCACCCAGCACGAATTCCGGATCGGTCGACGGCAATGAGTCGCGCTGATTCAAGAATGCGTCGAGCTTTGTGGAGCTCATCTCGGGCAATGCGGAAATAACTTGCGGAGCGGCGTCCAGCACGTTGATCGCCGCAGTTCCGCTATACACCGTCAAGTATGGCCGTGCCTGCTGCAAAAGCGTCGCAGGCGCACCCAGCACGAGTGAGAGTTCATCGACGCTACTGAAGGGAGCATGGCGTGGCAGGTAGTTCAACCCGGCGGCGACGTACAGCGCGTCTTCGCTGTCCTGCCCGTTGTGCCGGGGCGCGCTCCGCCACGCGACCACTCTGTTGGCAAGTTGACCGGCCGTATCGGCATCTACGCCGAGGGCTGAAAACAGGCCACTGATCATGGACTGAGGAGCCATGTTGAGATTAATGCGTGCCGACTCCGCCTGATACTCGATCGTCACGCTCGCGTTCGCCAGCCGGAAGGCAAATCCGCCATGCGTCGGGCGCGAAACCGCAGCGGGAGCCGAGAGCCTGTAAGCGGTCATTTCGATGCCGGCCGATGATATCATCCCGAGCTGCACGGGCGCATCGAGCGCGGCGAGCGAAATCGCCGACTGCGTCATGTACGCCGAGCTCACCAAGGCAAGCGCTGCCAGCGCAGCGAGCAGCCACAGGGCAGCGACAACAATGAACCCGCGCTGACCGGAGCGCGAACCTTGGATCGTTGCGGAGGTCTTGGTCACCTTGCCTCCGGCGCATTGTTATTCGGTTTGACTTGAGCCTCCGCAGGGGCAGCGTCATCGGCACGGTCCGGCTGCGGCGCTCCCATCTCAGCGCGTATACGGACGGCGGTCGAAATTACGATTCCGCGGTCACCGTCACGAATGTCGAAGCGAACTGCGGCAGGCATACTGGCCCAACTCGGCCACTTGCCGGTCCACCCCCCACCGGCGCCGTCATACGCAAAGGTGACGCGGAATGGCGCGCGCAGCAGCACGACCGGATCCGCGAACGGTATCGGATCAACCAGCGGATCCCCAGTCGGGAGCAGGACGAAAGGTGCGCGCGATCGCACCAGCACCCGACCCTTGCGGTCGCTCGTTTCGGCAATCCGCACGATCTCCAGGCCCGAGCGGTTGTTCGGACCCAGTGCTGAGCGCACGAAGGTGACGGCGGCCTCGTCACCTCGAAACAGCGCCCTGTTGCTGGTTCGATCAGCCGTGACGAACTCGGCCGCGGACAGGTCGGCCGCCAGGCGATCGAGCGCGATCGTCATCTGCTCGTTGCGCTGGGTCTGGAGCAGGCCACGATTCCACGGCGGCAACCACTCGCCCGTCACACTCGCCAGCGCGCCGAGAACCAATCCCATCAAAGCAATGGCGACGAGGGCTTCGAACATGGTGAAACCCGCAGTCAATCTCCACGCTGAGCGCCGGAGCGGCCTCATTGGCGCGGCTCCTCGCGATATTGCAGGCGCACGGTCTCGAGCGAAACGATCGCACCGGTTGGCGACTGCACGCGCAGCTCGATGCGGCGCGGGATGAACGGTGAATCCGGAACCGCTGTCTCGTCATCCACGAATGGCGAGATCCGCATCTGCCAACGATAGCCGGCCTCCCTGCCCGCAAGCTCGGTCGGAAGCGGCTGACCGCCCTGCGGCAGACGTGATGCGATCAGCCGCGCCGTCTGCATCAACGCGGTATGCTGCTCGAGCTGCTGCGCGCCGCGCACGTTCCTGGCGACGAGTGAGCCGATCGCGGCCAGCACGATCGACACCAGCGCCAGCGCGACCACCGCCTCGATCATCGTGAAGCCGGCTTCACTGTGACGCCTGGACGATATCCTGCGCGACAATGTCTACCCCTCCCGTCAACCAGTTCACCCTTACATCGAATCCGCTTCCGAGCCGCGTCAGCCGTATCGCTCCGCCACAGGACATCCCGCTCGGCAGAAACGTGATGGTCGACGGCACGTCGCGCCCGTTGCAGCGCTGCGGCAGCAGCGCGTCGAACTCAACATCGTCAGGCACCCTGACGATGCTCGGGCTTGAGCCCGCCCTGATCGTCCGTCCCGGCGCATCGACGACGGCGCCGACCGCGAGCCGGCGTCCCAGCGCCGCATTGCGGTCGGCCTTGAGCAAGGTCGCGATCTGGATCGCGTAGGCTTCCAGCTTCGGCCGCGACGTCGATATCGGCATGCGCGGCAGCGCGATGGCAACGAGCAGCGCCATGATCGCGAGAACACAGACCATCTCCAGCAGCGTGAAGCCGGCCTCGCCGCTATTTCGCGACTGAAGTGATATCGCCCGCCGTTCCCGTTCCGCCTTCCTGGCCATCCGAACCGAGCGAACGGATTTCGTAAGGATCCTTCTCACCGGGCTGCTTGTAGACATAAGGATTGCCCCATGGATCGTTGGGAACGCTGCCGCCCTTCACATAGGGACCATTCCAGGAGTTCACGCCGCTGATCGGACGCGCGAGCGCAGCCAGACCTTCCGAGCTCGTCGGGAAGCGGCCGGCATCCAGATAGAACAGGTCGAGCGCGCTGCCAAAACTCTGGATCTGGATCTTTGCGGCCTTGACGCGGGACTCGCTGAGATAATTGAGCACGCGCGGGCCGACCAAGGCCATGATCATGCCGATGATGGTGATGACCACCAGCATTTCGACCAGCGTAAAACCTTCCTCCCCGCGACGGCGCCGACGACGCCGCGGCGGAGCGAGCAGGCTCCCCCTGGAAAAACGGATCATGCGTGCCCTCCTCTGTTCATCCGACAACTTGCGTAACCGACAACAGCGCCGTCATGACCGAGACGATCAATCCGCCGACGACGACACTGATGAGGATGATCGCCGCGGGGCCAATGATGGCCACGACGCGATCGAGCTGCCGCTGAAGCTTCTCCTCGTAGAATTCCGCGACCCGGCCTGACAGCGTCGGCAGCTGGCCCGTCTCTTCGCCGAGCCGCAGCATGCGCACCGCGACCGGCGGCAACACGGCCGAGGCGGCCAGCGCTTCGGCGAGCCGACCACCGTGACGGACGCGATCCGCCATCGCCGCCCAGGCCGGCACGTCGCCGGTGGCGGTCATGATGTCGATCAGGATGCGCAGCGTCGCCGTCAGCGTCACGCCGCTGCCGAGCAGGATGCCGAGATTGCGCGAGAACAAAGCGGCGCGATGGAATTCCACGACCGTGGAGATCACCGGAAGCCGCGCGAGTTGCGTCACGACACTGGCCCGGACCCCGGGCCTGCGCCAGGCGAGCCAACTGCCGATGACAACGATGCCGACCACGGCGCCAACCTCGAGGCCATGGCCGCGCAGAATATCGGACAGCGTGAGGAACACCTCGATGACCGGGTCCGTCTTCGCATTGAAGTCACGCAGCACGGCGGAGAATTGCGGCAGCACGAACGTGACGAAGAAGATCAAGACGCCGCCGGCCGCGAGCAGCACGAAGGCGGGATATTGCAGGGCGCCGGTGACCTTGCGCCGCAAAGCCTCGGCCCGCGTGCGCTCGATGCCGATCGTCTCCAGGATGTGATCGAGCCCGCCGGACATCTCCCCGACCCTGACGAGGGCGACATACATCGGCGGAAACAGCGTCGGCTCGCGCCCGAGTGCCTCGGCAAAGCTTTCGCCCGACAGGATCGCGTTCTTGATCTCGTTGATGACGGGCCGCACCCGGCCCACATCCATATCGTTGGCGAGCAGCTCGAGCGCGTCGTTGAGCCGTGCCCCGGCCTTCAGTAGCAGCGCAAGATCGCGGGTGAAGATGGTGACGTCGGCTGGGCCCGGCTTCGACAGCGTCAGCGAGGCCAGCGACAGCGACCAGCCCTTGGCTTCCTCCTCGGGGCCCGCATCGATCGCGACCAGGCCGAGATATTCGATGCGCTGGGCGACCTCGGAGAGATCGGCCGCGGTGATCGAGCCGGAAACGACTTCGCCCTTCTGTGTCAGGGCGCGATAGCGGAAGTTCGGCATCTCGTCACCGCACGGTGGTCACGCGAAGGATCTCCGCCGCCGAGGTCATGCCCGACAGGCATTTTGCAAGGCCGTCCTCGATCATCGTCGTCATGCCGTTGCGGATGGCGACCTTGTCGATAGATTCCCAGTCGGACTGCTCCTCGACCAGCGCGCGGACCTCTTCGTTCATCTCCAGCACCTCGAACACGCCAATACGGCCGCGATAGCCGACGCCGCCGCAACGCTCGCAGCCGGCCGGTTCGAAGATGACGTTACCGACGGACAGACCCACCGCCGTGTAGCGCGGGTCGGCTTCGACGTCGGCATGGGTAAGCGGCCGGCTGGTCTTGCAGCGGTCGCAGAGCTGACGCACCAAACGCTGCGCGATCACCGCGCGCAAGGTCGAGCGCAGCAGGAATGCCTCGACGCCGAGATCGAGGAGACGCGGCACAGCGGCAGCCGCCGTCTCGGTGTGCAGCGTGGTCAGCACGAGATGGCCGGTGAGCGCGGCGTGGATGGCGACATGCGCCGTCTCGGAATCACGGACCTCGCCGACCATGATCACATCAGGGTCCTGACGCACGAAGGAGCGCAGCGCGGTCGCAAAGGTCAGGCCGATCGACGGCTTGGCCTGGGATTGCGAAATGCCGGGGATTTCGTATTCGACGGGATCCTCGATGGTCAGGATCTTCCGTGTCGGCTCGTTGAGCAGCGACAGCACGGTCGCGAGCGTCGTGGTCTTGCCGCTGCCGGTCGGTCCGGTGACGATGATCATGCCGTGCGGCAGGGCCAGCATCCGGCGCAATTTGCCCTGATCGCTCGCCAGAAAGCCCAGCTTGTCGATCGACAGCAGCGCGCGATCCCGCGGCAGCAAACGGATGACGGCGGACTCGCCATGCTGCGTCGGCATGATCGCGACGCGCACGTCGATCTCCGATCGCGCCGCACGTACGCGCGCTCCACCGTCCTGCGGCAAACGGCGCTCGGCAATGTTGAGCCCCGCCAGGATCTTGATGCGGGAGATCACCGCCGCCGGCGGCACGCCGCTCGGCGTTGCCACATTGCGCAGCAGACCGTCGACGCGCATACGTATGGTCAGAGACGAGCGACCCGGCTCGATGTGAATGTCGCTGGCCCGCAGCTCCACCGCCGTCTCGAACAAGTCGTTGACGGCCCGGACGACCGGCGCGCCGCTGGCGAGGTCGCGCAAATTGTCGATGTCGTCGTCCTGCACCGTGGCATTTACGGCGTTGTCGGTGGCTGCAGCGTCCTCCTCACCAAGACGCTGATCGAGCACGGTGCCGATATCCTCGAACGAGGCCACTTTAATAATAGGCGCCGTCCCAAGTACGATACCCGCCGCCTGGATCGACGCGCGATCGGTCGGGTCGGCCAGCACAAGCACCGGCGATCCCCCGGAAGGCTGACACGGAAACACCGCCATCTCGCGCAGAAACCGCCGCGAGAACTGCTGCACCCGGGATTCCGCCGCCATCATCTCCTGCAGCGTGACCCGCGGCAGCTCGAAGAACAGCGCGACCTCGTCGGCAAACTCGCTGGCCGACAATTCGCTCATTTCCCAGAGCTTGCGCAGGCCGCCCTCGGCGGGACCGGATCCGTTCAACCTGCCGAGCTTGTCCGCATCCGCCTTCAGGCCGGTTTTCTGGCTGAAACGAGCTGCAAACTCGTGCGCATTCGGGGAAGCCATGAACGTCTACCGGCAAAACTCTGACAGCCGCTCAAAGCGGCGAGCGCGCCGTTTACCTTACTTGTCCGAATGGAAATGTGACGGTGCGATTGCCCGTGCCGGCGCCTCCGGCTCGGTCCATCGGGACGACACTCAAGGACGTTGATATTCCAGCGCGATTTTCTCCGCCACGCGATCACATAACATTTTGATCACATTCGTAGCATCATCGGCAACATTGATAACACATGACTGTCACAGGACAGCGTTAAGCAGTCGCCCATTCGGCCCGCCCCGCCTCGCGGCGGCAACGGGCAGCGCGTGAGTGGGGTTGATTGTGGGCCGAACAGCATTCCGGATCGGCTTCGTCCTTCAATGCGCACTGATGTCCGTGCTGCTCGGGTCGTGCAACACTGTGAGTAACATCGAGGCCGACTACAATAACAGCAAGGACCCCGACGTCTTCGACAAGGTCCGCTCAGTCGACCTGATGCCGCGTTATCCGAACCAGTTGCCGCAGCGGCAGCTCAGCACTGGCCCCAAGGCCAAGACTGCGATCTATGCAGCCGATCCCGGCGACGATACGCCGATCGCGACATCGGCGCAGGCCGCCACGGCAAGCACGGACAAGTTCGAGTTGAATTTCGACAATTCGCCGATCGCCTCGGTCGCCAAGATCGTGCTCGGCGACATCCTGGGCGTCGGCTACGTCATCGACCCGCGCGTCCAGGGCAATATCAGCCTGTCATCGGGCCGGCCGATCCCCAAGACGGATGTCGTGTTCGCGCTCGAAAACGGGCTACGCCTGGTCGGTGTTGCGCTGGTGCGCGACGACACCGGTTACCGGTTGATGCCCCAGTCCGACGCGGTCGGGGTCGGCTCGGCGGATGCGGCCGACCGCATGGTCCCCGGCTACGGCATCACAGTCGTGCCGCTGCAATATGTCTCCGCGCAGACGGTCATCAAGCTGGTCGACAGCTTTGCCACCAAGCAGGGCATGATCCGCGCCGACACCAGCCGCAATCTCATCCTGGTTCAGGGCACTGGAAGCGAGCGACGTAACGCGGTCGATCTCGTGCTCTCCTTCGACGCGGACTTCCTGAAGGGACAGTCCGTCGGCATCTTCCCGGTGCAGAACAGCAATCCGGGACCGATCATCGCCGAACTCGACAAGATCGTGGATTCCGGCGAAGGCGGCATGACCCAGGGCGTCATCAAGTTCCAGTCGATCGCCCGCATGAATGCGGTGCTCGCGGTGACGCGGAAGCCGGAATTGCTGAGCCGCGTCGAGACCTGGATTCACCGTCTCGACACTACCAATACCGGACGATCGGCAGTCCACGTCTATCGGGTGAAATTCGGCGATGCCAAGCAGATCGCGCGGGTGCTGAACGACGTGTTCGGCGGCAGCGGCTCTTCAGGCTCCTCCTCGTCGCCGCTCGATAGTCCATCCGGCCAGGTCGCGCCGGGCTCCGGCATGTCGGCAAGCTCGAGCGGCGGCTCAGCACTCAATCGCCTGTCGGCCTCGCCGACCGGCCAATCCGGCTCCGGAGGCTTCGGGTCGAGCGGACGCAGCGGCGGCAGCAGCAATGCATCGGCCGACGCCTCCTCCGGCAATCAGGGCGGCTATGGATCGAGCGCCGGCGGCGTCCAGGGCGGCGGTGGCCTGTTCGACAACTCCGCATCCGGCCAGAGCGGCGGACGCTCCGGCCCTGGCGGGGCCGGCGTGCTCGATGGCGTCCGCATCACCGCAGACAGCGTCAACAACACGCTGCTGATCTATGCAAGCCAGGAGCAGTACCGCACTATCGAACAGACCATCAAGGAAGTCGACCAGCCGCAGCTCCAGGTCGCGATCGATGCAACGATAGCCGAGGTGACACTGACGGACGACCTACAGTACGGCGTGCAGTCCTACATCATGAGCCGCGATCTCGGGCTCAAGCCTGATACCGGCTCGTTCGGCTACAATGGCGCCACCTCCGTCGTCGCCGCGGCGGCCGACGTCGCGCTCCAGCGCGCCATTCCCGGCTTCAATTTCCTCGTCGGCAGCGCTTCGACGCCGCGGGCCGTGCTCAACGCGCTGCACTCGATCACTGACGTCAAAGTCCTGTCGAACCCCTCCGTCGTCGTGATCGACAACCAGATCGCGACGCTGCAGGTCGGCGACGAAATCCCGATCCAGACCGGAAGCGCAACCGTGCTGACTGGCAGCAACACCATCGCCAACACCACCGATTATCGCAGCACCGGCATCATCCTGCGCGTGGTGCCGCGGATCAACGCCAACGGTAATGTCAGGCTCGACGTCGAGCAGGAGATTTCCAATCCCGTGGCCGCCTCGCCGTCATCGAGCTCGTCCTCGACCTCGACCAACTCACTCACCCCGACCGTGTCGACCCGCAAGGTGCGCAGCTCCGTTGCGGTCGCGAGCGGCCAGACCGTGCTGCTGGCGGGCCTGATCAGCGACAGCCAGACCAAATCCCGCGCGGGCATTCCGGGGCTCGACCAGATCCCCGTCCTCGGCGAGGCCGTATTCGGGCAGACCGACAAGCAGATCAAGCGCACCGAGTTGATCATCTTCATCCGCCCGCAAATCATCCGTGACGGCGCGGACGCACATTTCGTCGCCGAGGAGTTGCGCACCAAGCTGCGAGGCACGATCAACGCGATCGGGCCGAAGCAGATTGCACCCACCACCTACCGCTGAACCTCGGAGCGGATCTATGATCAAGTCGGGCAGACTCCTCTTGCTCATGGCCGTCCTGGGGATCGCCACAACTGGCGTTGCCCACGCGGATACGCTCGGCGCCGGAAACGCTGCATTCTCCCGTGGCAATTACAGCGGCGCCGCACGTCTGTTGCTGCCGCTGGCCGAGCGAGGAAACGCCCGCGCTCAGGCCATGGTCGGCTTCATGTACGCGACAGGACAAGGTCTTCCGCAGGCCTACGACGCCGCGGGCTATTGGTACCGCCTTGCAGCCGAACAAGGTGATGGTACGGCGCAATATCTGCTGGGCCTCGCCTACGACAAGGGCCAGGGCGTTCCGCAGGACGACGTCGCCGCCTACAAATGGCTCAACCTGGCCGCGGCGCATGCCCCGAAACGAAACCGCGAGAATTTCGCCAAGCTGCGCAACGCGGTCGCCTCGAAAATGAGCCGCGGCCAGATCGCAGCCGGCCAGTGGCACTCGCTGCGATGGCCTGTGGCCTCGCCGTTCTGAGCAACCCCGCAAGCGAAACCATGTCGCAGTCGCGCCCTCACAGCGGTTTACCCCGCCTGTGTGATCGCACGGATAATATTCAAGTAACATAACCGGACAGGAGTAACGTTACCTGCACGATGACGATGAAGCAAAGCAGGATGCACAAATGAAACGCATCAAGCGGCGCGTCAGGCAAGCGAAGGGAAAGTGAACGTTTGTCAGAATGAAAAAGCGCGCTCTGTCAGAATTAGACAGACTTGGCAGACTAAGCCATTGAAAACATTGGAGCGGGTGAAGGGAATCGAACCCTCGTATTCAGCTTGGAAGGCTGCTGCTCTACCATTGAGCTACACCCGCGACACCGGCTCCCTAACACGGCCGGGCGGCGGTCTCAACTGCCACTCACTCCCCTTGGACCGCTTTCGCTGGTTGTCCTGACCTTGCGCACAGGCCTGGTTCCGCTCCTCGCCGCGGCCCCTTAACAGCGACGGCCTTCCTGCCTATATTGAGATCTCCCGCAATCAACGAAAGGAGGTGATCCAGTGTCTTTTACCAAGCGCTGTCACCTCGCTGGGATCGCCCGCTAAGCTCTCGATAAGGGCTTGGCATCGGGGCGCTCTCAGCCCTGGACCAGCGAGCAAGAAATCGGGCGCGACGGGGTCTCCCCGCCGCGCCTTTTTCGTGGTCGGGCCGCTTTCGCCGGTGCACGCTCTGCCTAGAGCGGCAGTTCGCCCGCGAGCATCTCGCGAATCTTCTGAGACAGGTCGGCCTTCCGGTACGGTTTCGGCAGCAGCGCCACGCCGGGATCGAGATGTCCCTCGTGGACGATGGTGTTGTCGGTGTAGCCGGAGGTGTAGAGCACCCGCACGCCCGGCCGACGGAGCCGGACCGCTTCGGCCAATTCCCGCCCGTTCATGCCGCCGGGCATGATGATGTCGGTGAACAGGAGATCGAAGCTCACCCCCTGGTCGACCAAGGCGAGCGCGGTTGCGCCATCGCTGGCAGTCAGCGTGCGATAGCCGAGGCTGCCGAGCTGGGCGATGACATAACCCTGCACGAGCGGATCGTCCTCGACCACGAGGATGGTCTCGTGCCCTCGCGCCGGCGCGGGCGCCGCCACCGGCCCGGTCCTCGTGGCCGCTTCGCCTGCCGATCGGGGCAGGAACAGCCGCATCACCGTGCCGTGGCCCTCCTCGCTCTCGATGGCAACGCTGCCACCGGTCTGCTTGGCGAAGCCATAGACCATGCTCAGACCAAGTCCGGTGCCGCGACCGACCCCCTTGGTGGTGAAGAACGGCTCGAACACGCGGTCGCGGATGTCGGCCGGGATGCCGTGACCGGTGTCGGCCACGGCGACCATGACATAGGAGCCGGCATCGCCGTCGCCAGTGCCGCTGCTGTCGAGCTCCCGGTTTACCGTCTCGAGCGTAAGCGTGCCGCCATCCGGCATCGCATCGCGCGCATTGACGGCGAGGTTGACGATCGCCGACGAAAGCTGCGACGGATCTGCCATCGCCAACCACGCATCGTCTGCGAGCCTAGTCACGATCTCGACATGCTCGCCGAGGATCGGCCGCAACAGCTTTGCCGTCTCGACCACGAGACCATTGACGTCGATCTCGCGCGGCTCCAGCGGCTGGCGCCGCGCGAAGGTCAGGAGCTGAGACGTGATCTCGGCGCCGCGCAAGGCGGCATCGTCGATGAGCTGGGCGATCGCGGCGAGCTCCGGCTTGTCGGCGAGCCCCTCCTGAATGATCTCGATGGTGCCGGTGATGACGGTGAGCACGTTGTTGAAGTCGTGCGCGACGCCGCCGGTGAGCTGGCCGATCGCATCCATCTTCTGGGACTGGCGAAGCCGCTCCTCGGTCTCGTGCTGCGCGGTGAGATCGGTGGAGGAGCCGCGATAGCCCATGAAACGCCCGTCCTCGGCGAACACCGGCTGACCGTTGACACTGAAAGAGTGCAGACGCCCCGTCCGATCGCGGCCGCGATACTCGAACTTCCGGAACGGCTCGTGGCGATCCAGCGTCGCCATGTGATTGCGCCATTTCTCCGCTTCGGCGTCGTGGTCGAAGGCCGCATCGGGACGGCGCTTGCCGATCAGGGCCTCGCGATCCATGCCGAAGGCGCCGGCCCGGTCCGATATGTAGGTGAACACGTGATCCGGCCCGGTTTCCCAGAACCAGTCGGATGCGGTTTCGGCATAGTCGCGAAATCGCTGCTCGCTCGCGCGCGCATCCTCTTCGGCGCGCCGGCGGATCTTCAGGTCACGTTCGAGATTCGCATTGGCCTCGCGCAGCTCGCCATAGGCACGGCCGAGGTTGGCGCACATGGCGTTGAACGCATCGATCACCTTGTCCAGCTCATCGGGATCGTAAGGAGGCCGTCGCTCCAGATGCAACGGCGGCGGCGGCCGCGCCAGGCTGTACTTGCTGACGAAGTCGGCGATGGCGACCAGATGCCGCGTCACCAGAAGATGAACCATGTAGATGATGAACAGCGAGACGAGGAACGTCTTCGCCGCCTGGCTTGCCAGGATGACGAGAGCCCGGTTCAGCAATTGCTGATAGACATCACTCAGCGTCGCCTCGACATGGAGCACGCCGATGGGACGCGCAGTCCCCTGCACGGTGGTGGTCAGGGGATAGTCGCGCGTCACGACCGAGCTGCTGCCTCGCTCGCCGACGGCGACACGGATGGGATTGGGGCGATCGGCAACCTCACGGACCTCGGCGGCGCGGATACTGGGCAGCCGCAGGATGCCGTCGAGCTGGAGCCTGAGCTGGTTCTGGTCGAGATTCCACAGGCTCTCGCCGAGGCTCGCCGTGCTGCTGCGGCCGACCTCATCGAGCCGCGTCTCGATCACGCCGACTTCGCGATCATAGTCCAGATAGAGCTGGAGCGCGGTCAGTGTCAGCGTCACGATCGAGGAGAACAGCAGTACGGCGGCAAGCAGGCGAGGTCCGATGCCGCTGCGTGACCAGTTGAAGATTCGCGACAGCAGCGCCGCGAGCATCGGGGACGTGAACGCGGATCTGATGCCGTTCAAATCCTGCTTCGCAGCCGCAGGCGTAACAGCGCGGCTGCGATCGGGATTGCTGTCACCTGCGTTGCCCATGCACCCCGTCCCCGAAAATGGCGACACCTCTCCGGCCTGCCGGTCGCAGCCTCACACAATTCAACGGTTTTGAATCTCCCTCAGCACGTGATGCGCGCAGCAATCCTGTCGGCCCTTGAGCGATCTGAGGTCGGTGGGGTCATGTCTTGCGGTCCGGCAGCGGGATCCTCGCGCAAGCTACCACTTCGCATGCTAGAATGACATCGGTGAAAATCGGGAGTCGCCCCCATGGCGGGCGAAGGGTCAGTGTTGTTGCTCCGCGCAAGCGCCATCTCCGGTAGATCGCGCGGGCACCAGAACCCAGTGGTAGCATGACCCGACCAGAGAGGCACCTCATGTGGCGGATAGTCGTCGTCTGCGTGTCGCTGTTCGCAGCCGGTTCGTCCTCCGCGCAGTCGGTGATTCGGCTCGCGCGGATCGCCGACATCCCCGATCAGTATGTCGGCGGCGAGATGCTGCGGGCCGTCTATGCCAAGCTGAACATCAAGCTCGAATTCGAGGATGTCCCCGGCAAGCGGGCGCTGGCCCTGTCGAGCGCCGGCGAGGTCGATGGCGAAATCCAGCGGATCGGAACGCTGTCGCGCGAATATCCGACGCTGCTGCGGGTGACGCCGGCGATCAACTACATCGAACCCGCAGTGTTCGCGACCAAACTCCATTTCGACGTGAACGGCTGGAATTCGATCAGGAACTACAGCATCGGCATCGTCCGCGGCGTCGGCTCGTCTGAAGCCGGGACGCGCGGCATGGACCACGTCACGGCGACCACGAGCTTGGAGAACATGATCAGGATGCTGGATGCCGATCGTTTCGACGTGATGGTCACCGACCTCTTCAGCGGGCTGGTCGCCGTTCGCAAGCTCAATCTACAGGGAAGGATCTATCCGCTCTCCCCACCGCTCGAACGCATCCGCATCTTCCACTATTTGCACGAACGCCACCGCGATCTCGTGCCGAAGGTTGGACAGGTGATCGAGCAGATGGAGACGAGCGGCGAGCTGGCGGCGCTGCGCGAGACCCTCGTCAAGCAGGTCCTGAGCGCCCCCTGACAACCCGGCTCAGAAGCCGAAGATGGCGAGCACGGACGGACGCTTGCCGCGGCGGCTCTCGACGATACGCTCTCCGCCACTCTCGGCCGAGCTGCCATAATAACGGTGATGGCCGGCCTGGTCGTGCAGATCGGCAGGTTCGGACTTCCCTGCCCGTCGCGCGTCGCAGATGATCTTGATGGTCTGACCCGACATTGCCGCCTCCGATGAGCCTTAACTGCTCTTGTGGCAATCAGTCGCCCCGTCTCCGGACGGCGTTCACTCCGCCGGGTGGTAATCGGGTTTCAGGACCGTTTCGTCGCACGCGCCGCGGCGCAATATTTTCCGGTCGGCCGTTGTCGGTCTCGGCGGCGACCATACGTCCTTCGGGCTGCGTGCCCGAAAAACAAACGAGGTGAAGATGCTTTACGCGATCCTGGCTTACCATGTGGAAGGCGAGATCCTGTCGTGGTCCGCGGCGGAGGACGCCGCGGTCGTCGCCAAGGTCATCGAGGTTCAGGCGCCCTTGAGGGCAAGCGGGCACCTTGGGCCGGCCGCCCGTCTGGACGACACCCACAAGGCCCGCACCTTGCGTGGCCCCGGCGCCGGCATCGTGCTGGACGGCCCGTTCGCAGAGACCAAGGAGCAGCTTCTGGGCTTCCACCTCGTCAACTACGACACGGAAGAGGAGGCCATCGCGGCCGCGCGATTGCTGCGCCAGGTCAATCCCAGTGCGGTCTATGAAATCCGACCGGTCAAGCTTTACGTGCCAGCCGATGGGTTCGGCGCGACGCCATCGAGCAAATAAGCGCGCGGCCTACGCGTTCGGGCCGCTCGGCGCCCCATAGAAGCGCCGGATCAGGAGCCCGCCGAAGGCAATGAACCAGAGGAAGGGCGCGACATGCGGCGCGAATGCCGCAACGATCGTGCCCGGAATGAACACGAGCAGCGGAAACAGCGAGGCCATGGTCTCGCGCCGCCAGCCGCCCAGAATGATCCACCACAGCCACGCATTGAGGCCTGCAATGGCGGTCAGGTGCAGACCGTAGAGCACGGCCACCGCACTGCTCATGCTGTAATTGGTGTAGAGGCCGTTGGTCACCGGCAGCAGCACGATCGAGAGCAGGAAGAACAGATTGAGGATCACCATGCCGCGGCTGCCCACGGGCTGACGTGCCAGCCGCCGGTGATGACTGATCCAGAACAGGCCGGCGATGATGAAGCTGAGCGCAAAGCCCGCCAGCTTGCCGGAATAGGCCTGGGCGAGATCGCTCCAGTCCGGCGCGCTGGTGAACACCGCCGCTTTGGGCAGGTCGTAGGCCAACAGCGTCATGGCGACACCGAAGATGGTGTTGCTGAGCGATTCCAGCCGCCGCATCTCGAACTGGTCGGGCTTGAGCTCGGTCATGCCGGGCGCGCTCTCTTCGGGCTGGAACCTTGGGCCGTCTTTCCCCCTAAATCCTAATTCTGGTTCCGTCCAGCCGCATTGCGATTCGCGCCGGGATCGCCGACTCTCGGTCTTTCACCGGGGCGATTCGTGACGACCTATCTGGACACGCTCAATGCGGAGCAGCGCCGCGCCGTAGAGCATGGCGTGGCCGATGGCGCGACCGTGGGCGCGCCCCTGCTCGTCATTGCCGGCGCCGGTTCCGGCAAGACAAATACGCTCGCCCACCGCGTCGCGCATCTGATCGTCGCCGGTGCCGATCCGCGCCGCATCCTGCTGATGACGTTTTCCCGCCGCGCCGCCGCCGAGATGGCCGGCCGGGTCGAGCGCATCGCCCGAAAAGTGCTGGGCGAGAACAACGCCGCGATCATGCGCGATGCGCTGACCTGGGCCGGCACCTTCCACGGCATCGGCGCGCGACTGCTGCGCGAATATGCCGAACGGATCGGCGTCGATCCCGCCTTCACCATCCACGACCGCGAGGATTCCGCCGACCTGATGAATCTGGTTCGGCACGAACGCGGCCTGTCGAAGACGGAGAGCCGCTTTCCGGCCAAGGGCACCTGCCTGTCGATCTACTCGCGCTGCGTCAATGCCGAGATGGAGATCGAGAAGGTGTTGGGGGCGCACTACCCCTGGTGCGCGGGCTGGGCCGCCGAGCTGAAAGGTCTGTTCGCCGCTTATGTCGAGGCCAAGCAGGCCCAGCACGTGCTCGATTACGACGACCTGCTGCTGTACTGGTCGCAGATGATGAGCGACGCGCTGATCGCCGACGAGATCGGCGGCCGCTTCGATCACGTGCTGGTTGACGAATACCAGGACACCAACCGCCTGCAATCCTCGATCCTGCTGGCGCTGAAGCCGGATGGACGCGGGCTCACCGTCGTCGGCGACGACGCCCAGTCGATCTATTCGTTCCGCGCCGCCACCGTGCGCAACATCCTGGATTTTCCGCAAAGCTTCTCGCCGCGCGCGGAGATGATCACGCTCGATCGCAACTACCGCTCGACGCAAGCCGTGCTCGCGGCCACCAACGGCGTCATCGGGCTTGCGCGCGAGCGCTTCACGAAAAACCTCTGGACCGACCGCTCCTCCGCGCAGAAGCCGCAACTCGTCACCGTGCATGACGAGGCCGACCAGGCCCGCTACATCGTCGAGCAGGTGCTGGCCAATCGCGAGCAAGGCGCGCTGCTTAAGCACCAGGCGGTACTGTTCCGCACCTCATCGCATTCCGGCCCGCTCGAAATCGAGCTGACCCGCCGCAACATCCCATTCGTGAAGTTCGGCGGGCTGAAATTCCTCGACGCCGCGCATGTCAAGGATGTGCTGGCGCTCTTGCGCTTCGCCGAGAACCCGCGCGACCGCGTCGCCGGTTTTCGCATCCTGCATCTGCTGCCGGGCATCGGCCCCGCGACCGCGCAGCGCGTGCTCGACCAGATGGCCGAGAGCATGGACCCGCTGCACGCGCTCGCGCACCTCCCGGTGCCGGCGCGCACCGGCGATGACTGGACCGCTTTCGTCCGCACCGTCGAAAACCTGCGCTACTCGGAATGGCCCGTCGATCTCGAACGCGTCCGGCTCTGGTACGAACCGCATCTCGACCGCATCCACGAAGACTCCGAGACGCGCCGAGCCGATCTGATGCAGCTCGAGCAGATCGCCAGCGGCTATGCCTCGCGCGAAAAATTCCTGACCGAGCTTACGCTCGATCCGCCGGATGCGACCAGCGACAAATCCGGGCCGCCCTTGCGCGACGAGGACTATTTGATCCTCTCCACCATCCACTCGGCCAAGGGCCAGGAGTGGAAGTCGGTGTTCGTGCTCAATGTCGTCGACGGCTGCATGCCGTCCGACCTCGGCGCCGGCACCAGCGCCGAGCTGGAAGAAGAGCGCCGCCTGCTTTACGTCGCGATGACGCGGGCCAAGGACGATCTGCATCTCGTGGTGCCGCAACGCTTCTTCGTCCACGGCCAGCAAGCCAAGGGCGACCGCCATGTCTACGCCTCGCGCACCCGCTTCATCCCGGAGCAGCTGGTCTATCTGTTCGAGCGCGCCGCCTGGCCGAAGGCCGCCGCGGGCGCGGCGCGCACCGGCGCACAGGGGCCGAAGGTCGACATCGGCGCGCGGATGCGGGGGATGTGGCGGTAGACGCAAGAGGCTAGTCTCGGAATCTGCCAGAATGACTGGAACAACAGAGGTCTGAGATGAAAGCCGTCGTCGTCGAGCAATACGCCCCGATCGATCAGATCGAACTCAAGGAGATCCCGTCTCCGCGCATTGAGCCCGGACAGCTGCGCATCCGGGTGGAAGCGGCGGGCATCGGCTTTGTCGACGGCTTGAAGATCGAGGGACGCTACCAGACCAAGGATCCCCTGCCCTTCACCCCCGGGACGGAATTCGCGGGCCTTGTCGTGGAAGCTCCCGGCGCACCGGGCGGCTATCAACCCGGCATGCGCGTGATGGGCATGACGCGATCAGGTGCGCTTGCCGAGGAGATCGTCGTCAAGGCCGACGCGCTCCATCCCCTGCCGGACGGCGTCGCAGCCGAAGTCGCCGCCTCGTTTCGTGCCAATTACCTGACCGCCCTCTATGCGTTGAGCGCGCGTGCGTCGCTCTGCGCAGGCGAACAGCTTTTGGTGCTGGGCGCGGCCGGTGGAACCGGCACCGCGGCCGTGCAGATCGGCAAGTTGCTCGGCGCCCGTGTGATCGCGGCCGCGTCAACACCGGAGAAGCGCGAGTTCGCGCGGGCGCATGGCGCCGACGCCGACATCGACTACACGCAGACCGGCTGGCGCGACACGCTGAAGGAACTGACCGGGGGACACGGCGCCGACGTGATCTTCGATCCGGTCGGCGGCGACATCTCGGTGCAAGCTTTTCGCTCGATTGCCTGGCGGGGACGCCATCTCGTGGTCGGTTTTGCCGGCGGCGCGATCCCCGCGCTGCCGTTCAATCTGCCGCTGCTCAAGGGCGGCGCCCTGCTCGGCGTCGACCTCGCGCAGATTCCGACGCGCGAGCCCGAGGTGCAGAAGCGCCTGATGTCGGAGCTGATCGGCTGGCTTGCCGAGGGCAAGCTGACGCCCGCGGTCGGCCGCGTCTTCGGGCTCGAAGACTTCCGCGAGGCCTTCAAGACGATGCAGACGCGCGCGGCGCTCGGAAAGATGGTCGTGCGCATCTCGAAATAGGATGCACAAACGGAAACCGAGCATTTCCGAAAGCCGCCTTGTGACCCGGCTGCCGTCGATTAAATCTGGTCGATCCTCCCCACAGAGACCTGATCGATGACCGCACCGCTCGAATTCGGACTGGATACCTTTGGCGACGTGACGAAGGACGCCTCCGGCGCCATGATTCCGCATGCGCAGGTGATCCGTAACGTCGTCGACGAGGCGGTGCTCGCCGACGAGCTCGGCATAGACTTCATCGGGCTCGGCGAGCATCACCGTTCCGATTTTGCGATCTCCTCGCCCGAGACCGCGCTGGCCGCGGTCGCCTCGCGCACCAAGCGCATCCATCTCGGCTCGGCCGTGACGGTGCTGAGCTCCGATGATCCCATTCGCGTGTTTCAGCGCTTTGCCACGCTGGACGCGCTTTCGAACGGACGCGCCGAGGTGATCCTCGGCCGCGGCTCCTTCACGGAATCCTTTCCGCTGTTCGGCTTCGACCTCCGCAAATACGAGGAGCTGTTCGAGGAAAAACTCGATCTGTTCGCCGCATTGCTCTCGCAGAAGCCGGTGACGTGGCAGGGCAAGCTGCGTCCCTCCCTGAAGGATCAGCTCGTCTATCCGCCGGTCGAGAACGGCCGGCTCAAAACCTGGATCGGGGTCGGCGGCAGCCCGCAATCGGTGGTGCGCGCCGCGCATTACGACCTGCCTCTGATGCTCGCCATCATCGGCGGCGATCCCGAACGCTTCGCGCCCTACGTCGATCTCTATCACCGCGCCTTCAAGGAGTTCGGCCGCCCCGCGCAGCCGATCGGCGTGCACTCGCCCGGCTACGTCGCCGAGACCGACGAACAGGCGCGGGAAGAGCTGTGGCCCGACTACAAGGCGATGCGCGACCGCATCGGCCGCGAGCGCGGCTGGCCGCCGATGGGCCGCGACGAATTCGTCAGCGAAGCCGAGCACGGCTCGCTCTATGTCGGTTCACCAGAGACTGTCGCACGCAAGATCGCCAAGACGGCCAAGGCGCTTGGCATTGCCCGGTTTCAGCTGAAATATTCGGCGGGACCGTTGCCGCACGAGAAGCTGATGAAGAGTATCGAGCTCTACGGGCGGAAGGTGGCGCCGATGGTGCGGGAGATGCTGGCGTAGCGCGGCAGTCCGTCTTCGCTCTCGCTGCGCTTAAGCTACGCCGGACACGCTTCGCCCTGACGGGCTACGCTCGGCTGCGCCATGCGTAGCCCTTAAGGGCGAAGCATGGTGGGGGAGGCAGGACTCGAACCTGCGAAGCCATGAGGCGGCTGATTTACAGTCAGCTCCCTTTGCCACTCGGGACACTCCCCCGCTCGACGGCAGCACAATCGGGCCGGACCTTGCCGGCGGACCGAAGACGGCCATGGAACGTGAAGGCCGCGACAGCCCGGATGGGGGCGCGACCGGGCGCGGTTATGGGCGAAGCGATGGGGTAAAGTCAACCGAGGCGAACAGCTAAAATCATCCTCTTGGGCGTCCAAATTGCCATATTCCGGGACCCGTGACACAAGCGAGCCCATGAAGGATCGAAAATTCATCCCCAAGGGCCCCCGGAGCGGGTCTAAGCCCTTCAACAGGCCCGGGAAATCGGCCGGCCGGCCAGCCTGGCGCGAACGTGATTCGCATGCCGACGGGCCGGTCATCCTCTATGGCTGGCACACCGTCACCATGGCGCTCGCCAACCCCGAGCGGAACATCCGCAAGCTGACATTGACCGAGAACGCCGCAAAGCGCCTGGCGGACGACAACATCCAAACCCGGATCGCGCCCGTGATCGTCCGGCCGCAGGACATCGACCGCCTGCTGTCGCCCGACGCGGTGCACCAGGGTCTGCTGGCCGAGGCCGATCCCCTGCCCTCACCCGACGTCGAGGATTTGAAGCAGGAAGGCCTGGTGCTGGTGCTCGACCAGATCACTGATCCCCACAATGTCGGTGCCATCCTGCGCTCGGCCGCGGCGTTCGCGGTGAAGGCGATCGTCACCACCGCGCGCCACAGTCCGGAAGCGACCGGCGTGCTTGCCAAAGCCGCCTCCGGCGCGCTTGAGCTGGTGCCGATGGTCACGGTGCCAAACCTTGCGCGCGCGCTGACCACGCTGAACGAGATCGGCTTCCAGACCGTCGGCCTCGACAGCGAAGGCAGCGAAGACCTCTCGAACATCACACTGCGCGAGCCACTCGCACTGGTGCTCGGCGCCGAAGGCACGGGGCTGCGGCGATTGACCCGCGAGACCTGCAGCGTCGTGGCACGGCTCGACATGCCCGGCGAGATCAAGAGCCTCAACGTTTCGAACGCCGCCGTGCTCTCGCTCTATGTCGGCGCGAGCCGGCTTGGCTTGATGAAGCGATAAAAAAGAAAACGCCCGGCCGTGAGGCCGGGCGCTTCGTCAGCTCAACCGATCAGAGATCAGTAGTAGCGGCGCAGCACGCGATGGCCGCCGTAATACGGCGCGTAGCGATGGGCGTAGCCATAGCGCGGGCCATAGCCGTAATGCGTGCGCGGCAGGTAGCCGTAGCGCGGACCGTAGCCGTAGCGATACGGACGGTAGTACGGGCGGTGATGATAGGCGTACGGCGCGACGGCAGCCGCGCGATAGCCATAGCCGTAGCCGTAATTGGCGGGCGCGACGACCGCGTCTTCCTGGTAGGTCGGGGTCGGCGCGAAGGCGCCCGGACCGGTGTAGGTCGGGCCCTGGTTGACGTAGTAGTACTGCGAGCTCGGCTCGGCGAGGCGCTCATAGCCGCCGTAGCCATAGCCGTAACCACCGCAACCGGTGTTGCAGCCGGAATAGACCGGAGCAACCGGCTGGCACGGGTTGAAGCCGCAAGCCATGGCGGGCGCAGCGCCCACAAACATCACGGCAGCCGCCGCGACCAGTCCCGAAATCATTTGACGCATTACTCTCTCCTGTTGATGTCCGTCTTGTTGGATTCTGACGTTTCTTAACCCGGCGGTTTGCCGGGCATTCCTGCACGCGGCCGTGGTCGCGGAGGCCGCGGACGGTCGTTGATTTCTGGGGCGAGGATCACCGGCGGCGGGTTGACCGGCACATCCATTTGCGGCGGCAGCGGCGCGGACGACGCACCCCAGCTCTCGTGATAGCTCTCGGCGGGCTTCGGCAATTTGCGGTTCGCGGGCGGCTCGATTTCGAGGCGGCCATAGCCGGGCTGCAAACCCATGCTCGGGTAATAATGGCCGACGTCGGGGGGCTGCCGTTCAGCCACGTAGCGCCCGCCATAGATCGTGGGCTGGACCTGGACGTTCTTGCCAAGGCCCCAGACACCTTCGACGACGCTATAGGACGCATCGATATTGTTGATGATGATGGGCACGCCGGGACGGCCGGGCACGACAATATCGAAGCCGCCGCCGGCGAAGGCCGTCGCGGGCAGTCCGATCAGAAAGGCCGCGAGCGCGTATGCGCGCATGGAAGGATCCCGGTTGTCCGGATCACAACCTAACGGATGGCGGCGTAGAGAGGGTTAAGGACAGCTGAGCAAATTCCGGTAAGCCTAACGCGTAAGGATCGCGCGCTGCTCAAATGCGGCGAAGCGCGCTAGTGAAGCGTTAACGGGAGAGACGGCCGTTCCGCCGCTGGCGCCGACAAGGTTGCCTGGCACAGGCTGCACATCCTGCGCGGGTTCACGTCGATGTGACCCCGCAGGCCAGAAAACGCGGCAGACAACGCGGAACGACAGCGTCACGTTGCACTTAGCACAGGTCTCAACAACATGGAGGAAATGCCATGACGAGCCTGAAGCTACTTGGCTTGGCCGCGATCGTTGCGTCCACGCTCGCCACACCAGCCTTCCCGCAAACTGCGGCCGACAATGCGGCCCGCTGCACGGGCTTGTTCCAGGATCCCGCTTGCCAAAATCTCGGCCCCGGCAATCCCACCACCGATCGCGCCTATCGCCGCCGGCACATGGCCCATCAGCAAGTGAACCCGAATGATCAGGGACAATCGGGCTTCTGGCCGGTCGACACGGCGGGGGCGGTGGCAGGCGCCGCCGTCGGCACAGCAGCAGCGGTCGCCGCCGCGCCGTTCCAGGGCTGGAGCAATTCCTATGCGAGCTACGACCGCAGCGGGCCCGGCTGGTACGGCAATTGGGATGCCTATGCCGCCCGCAACGGCATCGTGTGCAGGCCCGGCACGTGGTTCAAGGGGGACGACGGCCGGCAGCATCTCTGCCAATAAGCCCCAAAAACTCAGTCGAAACGGCTCAGGCGGCCCCGATCGGGCCGCCTGTTTCATGCCGGCGGACACCACCGCAGGTTCTGGCACTTCCCGGACAAGTCTGGTATTGCGACCGCGAACAAGCGGACATGCTGGCGCCAGCCGGCAGCCCGCATGGGTTCCTTGCAAGTGGCCGGCTTAGCTCAGCGGTAGAGCAGCGGTTTTGTAAACCGAAGGTCGGGGGTTCAATCCCCTCAGCCGGCACCACGCGCGATGCGTTCGTCAGCTCGACGTCTTCCTGATGCTGCCGTGTGGGAGATGCTCGACGTCTGCGCCGGTGATCTCCACCCATACATGCTTCGACCGCTCGAAGACCGATTTGATTGGCGCGGGGAAGTTCGGGTCTGCGATCGCGCCGAGGGCGACGCCGATCATCGCCGGCAGATTGTCGGCTTTCCAATAAACGGTCGAGCCGCAATCGGGACAAAAATAGGAGCGGACCGTGCCGCCGCTCTCGGCGGGACGGACATATTCCTTCGTCGTCCCTGAAATTGTGACGGTGTCTGCAGGATAAAAGGCACCGACGCCAAATGGCGCGCCGCTCCGCCGCTGGCATTCGATACAATGACAGGCCGCGACCAGGTTGGTCGGTCCCGGAAGCGAAACTACGACTGCGCCACAACTGCATCTGGCATCGATCATTGACTACACTCCTTGCGTCTAACTCTTGCATGTCCGGGCATTTTGTTCCGCCGAATCTCGCATGGCCTCATGCGCAACCATCCGTATCGCGCTCCGTAATTCGAAGCGGTGGACTCGGAGCTTGCATGGCTATTTTGACCAACGAAGAAGATCTCGCCGTTCAGGCGAAACTCAATTTCATCCTCGGTGCCAAGACATACGATACATATTTCCAGGGATTTCACTGCTCGGAATTGTCTGACGGGATCGCCATCGCCTATGCCAAGAGCGAGTACATGGCCGGTGTCATCAGCGCGGAATTCAGCGGCGAGATCGCAGTGGCGGTCGAAAGTATCGTCGGAGAACGCGTGACGGCCGTGCTGGTCTTGCCGCCTCCCACGTTGCGGCGATGAGCGCGGAGCGGCCGGTCAAACGGCCCCCGCGCCGCCGTCCGGCAACTCATCCATCCGCCAGAGCCCGATACTCTTGTCGCGCCAGCCGCCACCGCCCTCGTCGCAGCGCTCATCGATCAGCTCGGACGGGCGCGGCCAGTGGAACGGCGCCTTGGTCATGTTGAGCGCGCGCCAGTCGCCGTCCTCGCAATCGCCATTGTTGTCCCACTCCGGAAACGTCGTAACCAGCAGGAATTGCGCGCCGCTTGCACGAAAGCGAGCGATGGCGCGCGCGATGTTCTGGAAGCTCAGATGCACGAGGCAGTCGCGGCACAGGATGACGTCGCAACCCGGCAAGGAATCGCGCGTGATGTCGGCGACCAGAAAGCGGCCGCGCACATCGCCTCGCGCCACGCGCGCCATGTTGGCCGCGATCAGCGACGGCACGATGTCGATGCCGGTATAATCGACCTCGAGCTCGACGCTGCCGATCCAGCCCGCATCGCCGCAAGGCGCATCGAGCAGCGAACGCGCGCCAAGCCGCTGCAACAGGCCGGGCAGCGTCTCGCGGATTCCTGAGGTGGCATGCCCCTCCGACCCAAGACCCGAGACCGAGGTCGGAGCGCCCCACAGGTTGGTCCGCTGAATCCGCTCGAAGCGCGCGGCAAGATCGAGGCCGGCAAAATTCTCGCGGTCGGCAACGAACCGTTCATGGGCGAGAACAGAGGGACGATGGACAATCATCGGGTGGGAACTCGCGTCAAGATTCCGTCGCAAGCATACTATAAGGGCGAGCCATTCAATCCGGAATCTCTCGCAAGCGAGTTCGTTGATGATCACCCGACGAATGGCCCTGGGCGGTCTCGCCGCTCTGCTGTCACCCATTGCCGCGCGCGGCGCACCCGGCGAGCAATTCAACGTCGCGAGCGGACATGACAGCCTGCCGGTGTCGCGTTATGCGGCGGCAGTCGACGGAAAACGTCCCGCCGTCATCGTGCTGCACGGCTCCCGCGGGATTGAGCTCAGGGCCCGCGCCTATGAGCGATACGCCGACGCGCTGACGGCACAGGGCATCGACACCTATTTTCTCCGCTACATGACACCGGCCGACATGGCTGCGTTGACATCCACCTCGCACGACATCCGCGAGGCCTATGAGACGACGCGGTTCGACGGCTGGGCCGATACGGTCGCCGCCACCGTGACAGCGGTCCTCGATCGATCGGACAGTTCGGGACGCATCGGCCTGCTCGGCTTCTCGCTGGGCAGCTATGTTGCGGCTGAGGCTGCCGCGCGCGACACCCGCGTCGCAGCCCTCGCGGTGCTCTATGGTGGCATGCCGCAGGCCATGACCACCAGGATCAAGCATATGCGGCCGTTGATCGCGCTGCATGGCGAAGCGGACAAGAACGTCCCGATCGCGGAAGGCCGGCAACTGGTTGCGCTCGGCAAGTCGGTCGGCGCCGAGACCGAATTCGTGCCCTATCCGGGCAAGGCTCACGGCTTCGATTTCTCGGACAGCGATCCGATGACCCAGGATGCGATCGATCGGGTCACGCGGTTCTTCCAGGCCAAACTCATCGTCTGAGCTTAATCCGGCTTCTGCCACTCCATGACGTGGAAGAACGGCACGCGACGATGATGGGCAATTCTATTGGGATCGCCGGCTGTGGGCTGCGGTTCAACGAACAGGCGCAACTGGAGGCCGTGATCGAGTAGCAGCGTCATATAGGTGCTGAGCGGACGATGCCAGTTCTGGACACGGATGCCGCTCCAGCTGACCCAGATCGGCCGCTCGTCCATGTAGTGGTCGATCGCGAAGCGCGGGATACCCTCGCGGTCGCGCGTCCATCCATCGGGCTGGCCCGCGGTGTTGAAGCTGGTCAGATTGGCGATCAAAAGCGTGCCGCCGGGCCGCAGCGCCGCCACCATCTTCGCGATAGCCCCAGCAAGATCTGGCATGTCGATCAGGCTGAGGTAACTGACAACCAGGTCGAACTCCGCCTCGACCTCCATCGTCTCGGCGGAGCCGAGCCGGTAGTCGCCCTGCGGATCCAATTCCCTGGCGCGCGCGAGCAGCACCTCGGTCGGATCGATGCCGGCGGTGCGGATGCCGGCACGCTGCATGATGCGGCAGAACCGCCCTTCCCCGCAGCCGACATCGAGCGCATTGCGGAAGCCGCGCCCCTCGACGCGCGCCCGCATCGGTGCATCCAGCACAAAACGCCGGCCATAGTCACCGTGTTCACCCTGCTCGACGATCCATGCAGACGCGGACGCGGCCCAGCCGTCGCCGATGTCATCGCTCATGGCGTAGCCTTCGCGAATGGAGTTGGCCGCTTGCCAGCGGGGACGGCTACTGACCACAGATTGGATCAGAGTTCAACATGAGGTAGCATGCGAGCCGCATGCCGTCCTACACCAACAGAGAAAACGCCAAGATCATCGCCGGAGCCGTCGCGGCCGTCGTCGCGACGCTGTTTCTTTTCGCGGTCGCGATGGCGTTCTTGCTGCAATAAGATCTGTGGTCCGCCGGCGGCTTGGAGTGCCACCGGATCTTCTCCGTCGCGCGGCTCAGGCCGCGCGCACTGTCCGCAGGAATTTTCCGACTTCGTCCTTCAGCCGATTGCTGTCGGTCGCCAGCATCTTCGCGGTCGAGAGCACCTGCGAGGACGCCGAGCCGGTCTCGGCCGCGCCGCGCTGCACGTCCGTGATGTTGGTCGAGACCTGCTGGGTGCCGTGCGCGGCCTGCTGCACGTTGCGCGAGATCTCCTGGGTCGCGGCGCCCTGCTCCTCGACGGCGGCGGCAATGGTCGAGGACACTTCCGACAGCCGCTCGATGGTCGCGGAAATGTCGCGGATCGCCGTCACCGATTCCTGCGTGGCGTTCTGGATACCGGAGATCTGCTGGCTGATCTCGCCGGTCGCCTTTGCGGTCTGCTCTGCCAGTGTCTTCACCTCGGAGGCGACGACGGCGAAGCCGCGGCCGGCCTCGCCCGCGCGCGCCGCCTCGATGGTGGCGTTCAGCGCCAGGAGATTGGTCTGGCCCGCAATGGTGTTGATCAGCTCGACGACGTCGCCGATGCGCGTTGCCGCGACCGAGAGCTCGCTGACGCGCTCGGTGGTGGTGCGGGCCTGATTGACGGCCTCGCTCGCCATCCGCGCGGATTCCTGCACCTGCCGGCTGATCTCGTTGACCGAGGACGACAATTCCTCGGTTGCGGTCGCGACCGACTGGACGTTTCCGGTGGCTTCACCGGAGGCAACCGCGACCACCGAGGTCAGCTCCTGCGCGCGGTGCGCTGTGGTGGCCAGCGTCGAGGACGACGCTTCGAGCTCGGTGGAGGCGGATCCGACGGTGTCGATGATCTCGCCGACCGCGCGCTCAAAACCATCGGCCAGGTTGAACATGTCGCGGCGGCGCTGCTCGGCAGCCTGCTTCTCGGCTTCCACCTGGGCCGCCTTGAGCCGCTCGACCTCGAGCGCGTTGGTCTTGAACACTTCGACCGTCTTGGCCATCTCGCCGATCTCGTCGTGGCGATCCTTCTCCGGCACCTCGGTCTTGAGATCGTTGCGCGCCAGGCCCTCCATGGCGAACTTGAGCCGGGCGATCGGCTTCGACATCGCCACGAGGCCGATGAAGAGCGCAATCGCGATGCCGACGATCAGGCCGCCGGCGCTGACGCTCACCACGGTCCAGGTCGCGGATTTGGTATCACGCTCGATCGCTTCCTTGCGCTGGGTCACGGCCTTGGACGTATCGGCCGTGAACTTGGCAACGCGATCGAGGGCGGCATCGATCAGCGGGTCACACTCCTTGTGAGCACGATCAGCGGCCTTGGCGTTTTCTTCCGGGCTGTTCGCAGCCGCGCCGGCCTGGAGCACGGGATCGCAGCCTGCAAAGGCAGCCGTCAACTGCGCGCCGACGCTCTTCGTCTCGGTTGCTCGCGCCGGGTCGTCCTGCTCCGCAGCGTCCAGGTATTGGCGAATCTCATTGCGATTCTGGTTCGCGATCTTGAGGCGATTGGCGTTGCCCGCCTCGGTCGTCTCGGTGAACACCGCATAGAGTGCGGCGTGGTAGGTCTCGATGCGGCGTTGGGCCCGCGTGAGGTTGAGGGCCGACGACTGCATGGCGGTAAGCTCGCTGAAACCGTCGACGGCCGCCGACAGCTCGCGGATGCCGAAGGCGGCGACGGCGACCAGGGCGAAGCCCATCACGGTCACGATCAGCGCAACCTTCAACACGATCTTCAAATTGTTCAAAAAGCTCATCGCAGCCGCCTAAATTTTTCGATCACCATTGACCGAAGCAGTCCCAGCGGCGGCATTGGAACCCGCTAACGTTAAAATTTGATACTAAATGACGCGCGTAACCTTACGGGAAAATACCCATTCGGCGGCCACCCGTAAGCCTCACGTAAGTTTCGATCGGTTATAGGGCCGCCCGAGCCGCCACGGCTCGCCCGGAACCAACCGCCGGGCTCGCTCGTTCTCGCCCCCATGCGGATCAGAGAAGACAATCGAAACATGTTCCTGCTGACGACGGTCGCGCTGTGCTGCGCCCTTGTCGCCGGCGCGCTCGCGGTGCTCAAGCCCGCGCCCGCGGTGCTCGAGCCCGCGCTTGCGGTGCTTCAGCCGGTGTATGGAGAGCCTCCAGCGAAGCAGGTCGCCGACAGCAGGCCGATCGATAGCTCAGCCCCATCTCAGGTCCGGGTGGTCGGCGGCGCCGCGTTCGTGCCCAACGTCAATCCGCGTCAGCGCTAGCTCGCGATCAGGTCGGAGAGGCCTCGTGGCCGTCCTCGGACCGGGCTTGGGCACGCAGCAGATTCTCGACGAACGCGATCACCTCCGCCCGCTTGTCAGGTGGCAATGACAGAAAGGCGCGCACGAGCCGCAGGCCCTGCGCTTCCTCCGACTGGTCGGCCCCGGAATCCATCCATCCAATGTCGGGCGCCCGGGAAAAATATGCAATCCCTTGCAGACAGCCTGCTTGATTCGGCGCCCCGGCTTTGGTGGAATAGCTCCAAACAGGGTGGTGGATCATGAAGTGGATCAGAGAGCGCGACGCGCTGATCGCGCAGACACTGGCCTTCGTCCAATCGGTTTCCGGCAAGAAGGACGACATCCGTCAGCCGGATACCGCTGCGGCTGCGCCGGTTCTGGCTGCGGAGATCGTCTCCGTCCAGACCGTGACTGTCGCGTTCGAGCCGCAGCCGGCCAATCCACCGCCGCTCGCCCCGCTGCCGCAGCCCCCGCCGGTCCCTTTGCCACCTCGCGCGGCAGGCGATTTCCGCAGCGAGATGCAGGCCCGCATCGCCAATTTCAGAAAGCATCAGGAGCGCTTTGAGCGCGAGCGCGAGGAGTATTGCGCGGCGACCCTGAGCAAGTTGCGCGCCGCCATCAGCGCTTCCGGCCCGCCGCCGGCCCAGAAGTAGGGCCGGCCCGGCTCCGACCTTACAGCCAAGATCTTACAGCCAAGACCAAACCAGCCAGAGATTGGCTGCGCAGGCGCCTAAAAGTGCCAGCGTCAGTGGCAGAAGCATGTGCCCGCAGCAGGTTTTCAGGTCGGTCGTCATGGCCGGAAACATCCGCTGATTCCGCCAAACGAGTCCCAATGTTTCTTTTTTTGCGGATTCAGGACTCGTTAAGGACTCAAGGCCCCAGCTCCCTCCCCCCTCGATCACGGCCCCGTGATCGCTCCGGAACCTCCCATGCCATGAAGTCGTTAACGCGCTTTCCGGGAGCGGGAAGCATGCCCTACGCCCTGTTCTGCAACGACAGCCAGATCAGCAAAGCCTATCCTGATGAGGCCGACGTCTGGAAGCTCGCGCAACGAAGCGGCCTGGTCGTGGACATCGGCACCGACGACGAGCGGCACGGTCCGCGCCGGGTGCTCGACAACGACTATGAGATCAAATCGTGCCGGGCCGCCCAAGGCGAGGACCCCGCCAAGAACAAGGCGGACGCCGAGCGGGAATCCAGGATGGAGCTTGAGCTCAACTCGTGAGATCGGGCCGGAAGGTTCGCCGCGTGCCTCAGGGCGTCGCTGTCGCCAGCGAGGCCTGCTCACCGGCCAGCGCCACGCAGGCCTTGCGGCGGTGCAGCCCGCGGATCGCGCCCGTCACCTTCAGCACCTTGCCCGACTGACAGGAGGCGTCCTTCACGAAGGCGACCTCGTAAGGTGCCAACATCAGAGGCTCGGATTTGAGGATTGTTTGGGCAGAGCACGGCAGGGCGACGAAGCACGAGACCACCACCACCGACGCCAAGATACGCATGTTCGTTGTCCCACCAGCCGGCAATTGAGTAATTAACGCTTTCCGGAGCGCGAGTTCCGTAAGTCGCAAAAATTATTTTTGCTTTACCCGATCCCCGTGACACGCGTGAGAAGGCGCACGCCAGACTGTTTGCTTGCAAATGACGCGCCAGATGGTTCACGTAAGGCAAACAAGCGGTCGGCATGGGGTTGGCAGACGACATGGGCTGACAAACGAAAGGCCGGCGGGAAGCCGGCCTTTGTCAGATCGTGGTCGTGCTAGTGCGCGGCGGATCAGTAGCGCGAGGCCGCCGGGCCGCCCCAGCCGAAGCGGTAGTTCACACCGACCTTGACGGTATGCTCGTCGTCCCGGCCGCGAACGCCGACGACGTCGGCCGGACCGGACGTGATCGTCGTGCTGCCGAAGTTGTAATACTGGTATTCGGCCTTGGCCGACCAGTTCGGCGCGAACATGTATTCCAGGCCGGCGCCGACGGTATAGCCGTCCTTGCTGTTGCCGGTGGCGGTGAAGGTCTGCGGCACGCCGGCAATGTTCACGCCCAGGCCGCCGTTGCGCCAGGCGTAACCGCCCTTGGCGTAGAGCAGCGTCGGGCCCCAGGTGTAGCCGATGCGGCCGGTCACCGATCCGAGTTGGTCGGTGCCGGACGTCACCTGCGTGCCCAGCGGGAACGTGACGCCCTTGTTGTTGGTCGGCAGCCAGGAATACTGCGCCTCGATACCCACCACCCAATTGGGCGCGAACTGGTAGTCGAAGCCGCCCTGCACGCCGCCCAGGAAGCGGGCGTCGCTGGACTGGAAGCTGCTGTCCCCGGCGAAGGCGCCGCCAACATGGCCGCCGATGTAGAAGCCGGTCCAGTTGTAGATCACCTGCGGCGGCGTATAGGCCGGAGCCTTGGTGTAGGTGCGCGGCTGCATATCCGCCGCTGCCGCCGGTGCGGCCAGCGCAAGCAGAGCTGCTGCACCGAGCAAAATCGTCTTCATGGTCATCCCCGTTCTTTCAGTTACGACACTCAGGAAACAACGTGGCGTGAATTGGGTTGCTTCGCGGCGATGCCGGAACGTTGATCGTTCGTGACTGTGACGGAGCGGCAACATCGCGCTTTTGTTCCATCACGTCGGCCTGCGCCGACAGATTTTGTCGTCCGCACAAGTCCGGCCGTAACGATTTGTCGCAAGGCAAAACCGATCCGTTCAAAGCTCGCCGAAATGTGATCCGGCGACTCCGGCGGTTGTTGTCCTAACACCGCGCGATGAAGACGGGCTTTGCGTTACCGCGTCATCTTTTCCAGTTCTGGAAAGGGTGCGTAAACCGCGCCTGCGCAGATCTCGTTGGCGCGATCGATGACGCGGTCGGCGCGGCCGTTGACGTAGACGACGGCGCGCTCACGCACCGTCTTGTAGCTGCCGTCGGTCTCGCGCGGGGTGAAGTGCAGGCAGCTGATATAGAACTGCCGGCCACCAATCTCCCGCAGCACCGGATCGGCCATGCTGGCGTCGCGCACGCCGACCGGATTGTTGAGATAGGCACGCATCAGGGCTAGCGCGTCGGTGCGGAAATTGTCGGGAAACGGCTGAGGGCCTCCGGCCTGGCTTCCCTCCATCAGGCTGGGACGGTCACCGTCGCTGCCGAAACATCCCGCGAGCGCCAACGGCAATGCCAGGATCAGTGCCAGGCTCGCCGCACGTTTCGCCAATCGCCCCACAGTTCGCGCTCACCGCTCAATCGACCTGGAGCGTTCCAGCCCCGAGGTTGCAATGATGCATCTCTAGAGGTGTTTTGCCCGACGAGTCAAACGGATTCGCAAAATCCGCAGACGCGTGTCCATCAGCTCGTTGCTGTCATCTACTGTGCATGGGGTTGTTTTCGAGAGTCCTGCTTGCGCTCTCGACGCGACGGAAATTCGTTGCGGCAAACGGCGCACCGGCCCGCCGCCAGCACCTCGCGCTTGCGCGCGGGGGGTGACGTGCGAGCCGGGCCTGAACTCCACACGCGGCAGCAGGGCAATCCAGGGATGCCGCCGCGCGGGATCAGTTTTTAGCTGCGCTTCTCGGTGGTCACCGGCTTGGTGACACTCGACTGCGTCTTCAGCGACTTCTTGGCCGACAGATGCTTGTGGTGATGGCGATGCGTCCGCACCGTCTTGTGCTCGTCCGGCGTGATCGCTGCATTGGCGTTCATCGCCTTGGTCTTGGTATCGACCTTGGCATCGGCCTTCACATCCGGCTTGGCGGTCGACTTGACGTCGGCGCTCTTGCCATCCGTCTTGACGCCCGTCTTGGCGTCGGCCTTCACGCCGGCGTCGGGTTTGGCGGCGGTGGTCGAGACCTTGCTCTGGGTCTGGTCCGCCTTGATCACCGGTGCAGCGGTCGTGGTCTTGCCGGCTTCAGCGGCAAAGGCCGGGGCTGCGATGACGGAGGCTGCGAGCAAGGCTGCGGAAATGGTCTTCAACATGGTGGTCTCCTCTTGGAAGGATCTTAGGCGGCGCCCTCTCGCCAACCCTTCGATCATGGGTCAGAGCCTAGGGGGAGCGCACTGAACCCTGTCTGAAGCCCTCTGCCAGCTTCCGTTCATCTGGATGACAAGTTTGTCATCTGAGGAAAGGCGAATAGACCGGGGGGCCGGGGAATGTTTTTGCGAACCGGGTGTTCCGGTATTCGGGCAATCGTGTAGGATCGCCACGTTCCATACGGGAGAACTTCAATGCGCAAACTCTCAATGCTAGTTGTACCGGGACTCGTCGCCATGTCGCTGGCGGCCGCGCCGGTGCTGACCAGCGCCTATGCCGCGGGCAGCGACGAGCCCTCCTCGCCGCCAAAGTCGGACTCCTCGTCCACCAAGAAGGGCAAGAAGAAGAGCTCTTCCGTCAGCGATCCGAAATTCCTCGCGGCCTATCGCACCGCCTACACCACGATCTACGACAATCACGACTACACCGGCGCGATTGGCCAGCTGAAGTCGCTCAAGCGTGACGACGTCGCCGACGTCGCCAACCTGATCGGCTATTCCTATCGCAAGCTCGGCGACTACCAGTCGTCCAAGGTCTATTACGAGATCGCGTTGAAGGACGATCCGAACCACGTCCGCACCTGGCAGTATTACGGCCTCTGGCAGCTCGAGCAGGGTAACCGCGAACAGGCCCAGTATCATCTGAACAAGATCGCCATGCTCGCCGGCACCGACAGCTCCGAGTATCGCTCGCTGGCGGCCGCGCTCGACAAGCCGACCGGCGCGACGCTCGTCTACTAAAGGCATCGCATCTTCGCATCACGCGAACGGGCACAACCTGACGGTTGTGCCCGTTCTGCTTTCTCGGCTAGCTTCTCGCAACCAATCCCCTCGCAAACCGGTAGCGCAATGGACAAGTGGCTGCGATCCGCGATCGACTACATCAGCTCCTGGATCGAATTCCAGCAGACGACCTTCCAACAGCCCGGCGTCCTGGTTGCCTTCGTCCATCGCGGCGAGGTCGTCGCCGAGCATGCGTTCGGCCTTGCCAATCTCGACACCGGCGAGAAGCTCACCCCGCGCCACCGCTTCCGCATCGCCTCGCACTCGAAGAGCTTTACCTCGGCCGGCATCATGAAGCTGCGCGAGCAGCGCAAGCTCAGGCTCGACGATCCCGTCGGCCAATATGTCAGCGGCCTGCATCCGCGTGTGGCGGAGACCACGATTGCGCAGGTGCTGTCGCACAGCGCCGGGCTGACGCGCGATGGCGCCGATTCCGGCCAGTTCATCGACAGCCGTCCCTATCTCAACGCCAGGGAGCTGCTCGCCGAGTTGAAGGGGCCGACCGCGATCGAGCCCGGCACGCGCTTCAAATATTCCAATCACGGTTTTGCCCTGATGGGCCTCGTCATCGAAGCCGTGACCAAGGAGCCCTACTCCGCCTGGATCAAGCGCGAGATCATCGAGCCTGCGGGCTTGCGCGAGACGGAGCCGAACGCGCCGCTTCCGAAGGGCGCGCTGTTTGCGCGCGGCCACACGCGCAAGCTGCCGTTCGGCGAGCGCTGCGTCATCCCGGGCGACAATCCGGCGCACGCGATGGCGTCCGCCGCGGGCTTCGTCGCCACCGCCGCGGACACCGCACAATTCTTCGCGCAGCTGGCGCCCAATGCCAGGAAGAGCGTCCTGTCGGTCGCGAGCCGACGCGAGATGACGCGGCATCAATGGCGCGTGCCGCAGAGCTTCGAGGCCTATTACGGCCTCGGCGTCAACGCCGGCAAGACCGACGGCTGGGATTGGTTCGGCCATGGCGGCGGCTTCCAGGGCTATATCTCGCGGACCTGCTCCATCCCCGGATGCGAACTCTCGATCAGCATCCTCAGCAACGCCATCGACGGCGTGGCTCCGTTCTGGATGGACGGTGCGATGCAGATCCTCCGCGTGTTCAAGACCCGCGGCGCACCCGACCGGCGCGTCCGCGACTGGACCGGCCGCTGGTGGACGATCTGGGGCGCGACCGACCTCGTGCCCGCCGGCAATCGCGTGCTCGTCGCCAATCCCCAGTTCAACAACCCGTTCATGGATGCCGCCGAGATCGAGGTCACCGGCCGCGACACCGGCAAGCTCGCCTGGGCGGCCGGCTATTCCAGCCATGGAGAGCCGGTGCGCCGCATCCGCGACAAGCGCGGCAAGATCAGCGACGTCTGGCTTGGGGGAGCAAACCTCAAACCTGCGAGCGCCGTCGCGCGCGAGATCGCGCGTCGGTATCAGCCGCAGAAGAAGAAGCGATAGCAACCGCGCGTCGGAGCATAGACGGGCCACGCTCGGTCAGGGCACACGGCGCCCATTCTGTGGGCTTGACAAATTTTCCCCCGACTTCAACTCTCCCCGGAGATCGCAAGCGATTGTCGCGGATGGTGGAAGATCATGTTCTCAGTATCACGTCGCAGATTCCTGACGGGTTCAGCAGCAGGTGGCCTTGCCCTCGCAGCACCGCGCGCATTTGCCGCCGATAAACTCAAGGTCGCCGGCATCCACGCCTCGCCTGTCGAGAATGCCTGGAATTCACGACTGCACGAAGCGCTGCAATCCGCGGCCAAGGACGGCGTCATTGAGTATGTGTTTTCGGAAGGCGTGTCCGGCACCGATTATCCGCGTGCCATGCGCGAGTATGCCGAGCAGGGCCACAAGCTGATCGTCGGGGAATCCTATGCGGGCGAGGCTCAGGCGCGGCAATTGGCCGCCGACTATCCGCAAACCGCTTTCCTGATGGGATCGAGCGGCAAGCCATCAGGAGACAATTTCGGCACCTTCGGCACATGGAATCACGAGGCCGCCTATCTCGCCGGCATGCTCGCCGCGCCTCTTTCCAAGAGCGGTACCTTCGGCACGGTCGGCGCAATCCCGATTCCGGAAGTCAACATCCTGATCAACGCGTTTCGATCGGGGGTGAAGGAGGTGCGGCCCGACGCCAAATTCCTGATCGGGTTCATCGGTACTTTCTTCGATCCTCCCAAGGCGCGCGAATCCGGCCTCGCGCAGATCGATGCCGGCGCGGACATTCTTTTTGGCGAGCGCATCGGGACGGCCGACGCCGCCAAGGAGAAGAAGATCAAGTCAATCGGTTCACTGCTCGACTACACGCCGCGTTACCCGGACACGGTGTTCGCGAACGCAATGTGGTACTTCCGTCCCATTCTTGACGCGGCCATCGCTGATGCGAAAGCCGGCGCCAAGGCAGGCAAGGACTACTCCTCCTTCAGCTTCATGAAGGCGGGAGGCAACGACGTCGTGTTCAGCAAGAGCATGGTCGCTCCGGAATCGATTGCCGCAATGGAAGCCAAGCGGGACGCGATCAAATCCGGCAGCTTCACTGTCCCTGTCGACCCCAAAGAACCAACCTAGTTCCTTGAGGAGTTGACTGGCGCCGTTTCTCCCAGTCCTTCGGGGATGTGCATTGTGACAGACGCACGCGATCCGCAGGATGGTGTGACCCTCGGTGCAGCCGTTCGTGCTGGACGAACGACAAGCCGCGACGTCCTCGAAGCGGCCCTCGAGCGCGCAAGCGCCGTCAGCCGGTTGGGGGCGATCAGCCATCTCGCGGCCGACATAGGTCAGCAGCAGGCCGCATCGATCGACGCACGCCGTGGACCGCTCGCACAAGACGACCGAGGTCCCTTTTGCGGCGTCCCTTTCCTGATGAAGGACCTCGGTGCTGCGGCCAAGGGCCTTCCCGTCGTCTGCGGCTCGCGCGCGCTCAAGCCGGTGCCGGCCGACAGTGATGATGTCCTTGCACAGCGCTTCCGCAAGTCCGGACTTGTTCCGTTCGGTCTCACCACCGTTCCGGAGTTCGGCCTGTCCCTGAGCAGCGAGCCCGCCCTGGGGCCGATCGCACGCAATCCTCTCGATCCGTCTCGGACGCCCGGCGGATCGTCCGGAGGTGCCGCGGCCGCCGTCGCCGCGGGCGTGGTGGCGCTTGCGCACGCCACGGACGCCGGCGGATCGATTCGTGTTCCGGCGGCCTGTTGTGGTCTCGTCGGGCTGAAGCCAAGCCGTGGTGCCGTCCCTGGAGGACCGAGCTTCCAGAACCACCTCGGCGGTCTCGCCTCGGAACTCGTCGTCAGTCGCTCGCTCCGCGACACGGCCGTCGCCCTCGACTGCTGTAGCGGAGCGGCTGGCGGACCCTGCCCCGATCCCGACCTTGGCAAGCCGCTGGCTGATCGCCTCGACATTCCTCCCAACGGCTTGCGGATCGGGCTCTGCTCCGACGTCAGCGAAGGCGCGCCGATCCAGCCGAGCTATCGCGAGGCCGTGCATCACGCGGGCTCCGTGCTGGCCGCCGCCGGCCATCAGGTCACCGATATCGGTCCCGAAATTCTCAATCCTCTCGCCCGCAACGCCGCTCTGGTTTTTGACAGGGTCATCTCAGTCAATCTGGCGCGAACACTTGGTGACGTCTCCGCCGTGGAGCCGCTGACCGCCGCCGTCGTACAGCGTGGGCTTGCCATCACCGCGCGCGAACTTCAGGATGCCGAGCTCACCGGCGTCCGTGTCGCGCACAACCTCTGGCGGCTTTTCGATGAGTTCGACGTGATCATCACGCCTATGCTGAGCGGGCCGCCGCCATCGATCGGGTCCTTTCCCATGGACCACCGCGACGTCGACCTGCACTGGCGGCGAATGTCGGATTTCGCACCCTACGCCATGATCTCAAATGTGGGCGGCACGCCGGCGCTGTCGATCCCGCACGGGATCGACGACCGGGGCCTTCCGCTGTCCGTGCAACTGATCGGTCCCATGGCGGCCGATGGCCTGCTGCTGCGCCTTGCGCGCCAGCTGCAAAAGGCGGTGCCGTGGCATTTCGCCGCGCCAATCGCCGGATTGCCGCGATGAACGAGACCGTCCTGAGCCTGGAGGGGATCACCAAGCGGTTCGGTTCTCTCATCGCGAACGACGACGTCACTCTGAATTTGCGGCGCGGCGAATTGCTGGCTCTGCTTGGCGAGAATGGCGCCGGCAAGACGACCTTGATGAACATCCTGTTCGGTCACTACGCAGCGGATGCAGGTCGCGTCATCGCTTTCGGCCGCGAGCTGCCGCCCGGGCGCCCTCGTGCGGCGATCGACGCCGGGATCGGCATGGTCCATCAGCATTTTGCGCTCGCGGCAAACCTGACCGTCCTGGAGAACATCGTCGCAGGAACGGAGAACATCGGTCGGCTTCGTGGCCGCTGGCGAGAGGCGCGCGCCAAGCTCACGGAGATTGCCCGGCGCTTCGGCCTTGCGATCGACCCTGATGCGCGGGTCGGCGACCTCTCGGTCGGCGAGCGGCAGCGGGTGGAGATTCTCAAGGCACTCTATCGCGACGCCCGCATCCTGATCCTTGACGAACCCACCGCCGTCTTGACGCCGCAGGAAGCCGAGAAGCTATTCGATACGCTGCGTGTCATGGCTGCGAACGGCCTTTCGCTCATCTTCATTTCGCACAAGCTGCATGAAATCCTTGCTGCCGCAGATCGGATCGTGGTGTTGCGCGCCGGCAAGGTCACGGCCGAACGGATCACGGCCAACACCAACAAGAACGAACTTGCCGAACTGATGGTGGGGCGGCCCGTCACGCGGCCCGCCCGGGAGCCACAACAACCGGGCGCGCTGGTCATGCGGGCCGAAAATGTCAGCGTCGCGGGCTTCAAGCCGCTTTCGGATATTTCCTTCGAATTGCGCGCGGGCGAGACGCTCGGCATCATCGGCGTCTCCGGCAACGGACAGTCGACGCTCGGTCGGCTTCTCGGAGGCCTCGTCAAGCCGACGGCGGGCCGTTTCGAGCTCCTTGGAGCAACCGTTGCAGAGCCGACGCCGGCCTCGTTCGTTGCATCAGGTGTTGGACGCATTCCCGAGGACCGCAATGTCGATGGCACGGTCAGCGACATGACGCTGTGGGAAAATTCCGTGCTGGAGCGGATCGGCGAGCAGCGCTTTTCAGCCTTTGGCCTGGTTCGTCGATCAGGTGCGCGCGCCTTCGCGAAAGCCATCATCGAGCGGTTCGATGTCCGCGGCGGTGTGCCCGACACACCAATCCGCCTGCTGTCCGGCGGCAACATGCAGAAGCTCATTCTCGGGCGAAACCTACTGACCTCGCCGCGTATTCTGATTGCGGCCCAGCCGACCCGCGGGCTCGACGAGGGCGCGGTCGCTGCGGTCCACGCCGAGATCCTCGCGGCGCGTCGCGCCGGCGCCGGGGTCCTTCTCATCTCGGAGGATCTCGACGAAATCCTGCAACTGGCGGATCGGGTCCAGGCGATCGCAAACGGTCGTCTCTCGCCGTCGATCCCGATTGATGATGCAGAGCCGCGCCGGCTCGGCCTGATGATGGCGGGCGCCTGGAGCGAGATGGCTTGATGCGGCTCGATCGACGCGCCCATGTTCCTGTGACGCTCGCCGTTGCGGCCCCGTTCGGCGCCGTTCTGGTCGCGCTGTTGCTCGCCGGCATTCTGATTGCGATGAGCGGCGCTCCGGTCCTGGAGGCCTATCGACGCATCCTGACCAGCGCGTTCGGCTCCAAATCGTCGATCACCGAAACGCTCACGCGGGCGACACCGTTGATCCTCACCGGCCTCGCGGTGGCGGTCGCCTTCCGGACGCGTCTGTGGAATATCGGTGCCGAAGGCCAATTCTATTCCGGAGCGCTGGTCGCGGCGATGCTGGGCTCGCAACACGGGCTACAACTGCCGGGCCCGGCACTGATCCCGGTCCTGATGGTCGCCGGAGCAGCGGCCGGCGCGCTATTGATGCTCGCCCCGCTCGGGCTGCGACTGCGTTTCGGCGTCGACGAAGTGGTCACGACGCTGCTGTTGAACTTCATCACGATCCTGACGGTGTCGATGATGATCGACGGCCCGCTGAAGGACCCCATGGCCTTCGGCTGGCCTCAGTCGGTCCCGATCGTTGGCGACGCCTTTCTGCCCAAGCTCGTTTCGCGCTCCAGGCTGCATATTGGATTTCTCATCGCGATCGGCCTCGCCCTCCTGATCTGGTTCGTCCAGGAGCGGACTGTGTTCGGCCTCAAGACTCGCGCCGCAGGCCTCAACCCCGCAGCGACCAACTTCGCTGGTATCAAGGTCAATCGTCTGCTGGTTCAGGCTGCTTGCGTCTCTGGCGGCCTCGCCGGCCTTGCCGGTGCGATCGAGGTTCTTGGCGTGAAGGGGTATGTGACGACCGACCTGTCGCCCGGTTTTGGCTACACCGGTATCATCGTTGCGATGCTCGCGAGCCTGAATCCGATCGGCGTCGTCGTCACGGCCATTTTCGTTGCGACAATATTCGTCGGGTCGGACGGCATGAGCCGCGGGCTCGGCGTGCCGAGCTTCATTGCCGATGTCATCGTGGCTCTGTCGCTGCTGGCCGTGCTGGTGGCGCTGGTGCTCACCAATTACAGGATCCGCCGTTGACCGCCGCGCTGGACCTTTTCGCATCTGCCGGGCTCTGGGCGGCCATGCTTCGCATCGCAACGCCGCTCATCTTCGGCACGCTCGGCGCGCTGCTCTGCGAGCGGTCGGGCGTTCTCAACCTCGGCATCGAGGGTATCATGACGTTCGGCGCAATGATCGGTTGGCTGACCGTCTATCATGGCGGCGATCTCTGGCTCGGTCTGCTCGCCGCGGCGCTCGCTGGGGCAGCGTTCGGTCTGCTGCATGCGCTCCTCACCGTCCCGCTCGGCGTCTCGCAACATGTCGCCGGCCTCGGCATCACGCTGTTCGCGTCGAGCCTTGCCTATTTCATCTTCCGCCTCGCGATCCCC
Source organism: Bradyrhizobium sp. CCGUVB4N (assembly GCF_024199945.1). Taxonomy (GTDB): domain Bacteria; phylum Pseudomonadota; class Alphaproteobacteria; order Rhizobiales; family Xanthobacteraceae; genus Bradyrhizobium. The sequence goes on from NZ_JANADP010000001.1 coordinate 5,928,757, forward strand.
GTATCGGGTTCGCCACCGACAATCGTGCCGTTCCAGGTCCTCCAGATCCCGCTGCTCTCGAACCTTCCGTTTCTCGGCGAAGCGCTGTTCCATCAGACCGCTCCCACCTACATCGCGATCCTGCTCGCCCTGTTGCTCGGTTACGTGCTGAGCGCGACGCCGTTGGGGCTGGCCATCAGGATCGTGGGCGAGAACCCGCATGCAGCCGAGGCCCAGGGGCTGGATCCGATCGCCATCAGGGTCGGCGCGATCGCCTTCGGCAGCGCCCTCATGGGCCTGGGCGGCGCGTTTCTCACCCTGTCGGCCTTCAACAGCTTCTTCCCGACCATGGTGCAGGGACGTGGCTGGGTCTGCATCGCGCTCGTCGTCTTCGCATCATGGCGCCCGACACGGGCGCTTCTCGGCGCGCTACTGTTTGCACTGTTCGACGCCTATCAGCTTCGCCTCCAGCATATCGTTGGCAAGGCGGTGCCGTATCAGCTTTTCCTGATGCTGCCCTATGTAATGTCGATCGTCGCCTTGCTCGTGATGGCGCGGCGTGCGCGGGTCCCCCAAGCGCTGATGCAACCGTTCCGGCGCGGCGAACGCTAGGATACCCTCGGCGGTCTCCTACTCCCTGATCAGGGTCTCGACCTCGCTCCGAAGCGCCTGTCGCGAGCCGTCGCGCGAATAGAACATGTGGCCGCCGGGATAGACAACGAACTTCACGCGCGACGTCACAAAGGACGGCAGCTGGTCGAGCGCCCGCTTCGTGCCGAAATAGGGCGTTGCGAGATCGAACAGGCCGTGCGCGACCAGCACGTTCAGCTTCGCATCGGTGGCGAGAATCTGGCGCAGCTCCGACAGCGATTGCGGCGGGTTGATGCCACCACCAAAGTCCCAGTTGCGCTCGACCGCGCCATTGAGGACTTCATAGGATCCGTCGGGGCGCCAATTGAGCTTGCGCGTGAGCACATCGACCGCGGCACTCGTCAGCGGCGCCTGAAGCGCATCGCCTGAGGGATCGCCGAAGCGCGAGCTGCTCGAATCCGGATAGGGATCGAGACCGCGCACGGAGGCGTCATAGCGCCCGGTCACCATGCCGTTCTTGCGGTCGAGCTCGCGGCGGAATTCACTGACGTCGAAGCGTCCGGCGAGCCTGCGGCTCACCGCAGGGTCGAGGCCGGTCAGCTCGGCGACCTTGTCGGCCAGGCGATTGGTGGCTTCCTTGTCTGCCTCGCCCTTGACGAGGTCGGCTAGAAACTCGCCGCGGGCGTAGGCCTCGACGTCAGCGAGATCGGCGCGCTTGACCGGCCCCTTGGCTTCACGCGCCACCGCCACATAGCTCGGCAAGGTCGCGACATATTGCAGAAGGCTCGTGCCCGTGAACTCGCGGAAATCGAGGAGCGGCGACACCAGGATCAACCCTTTGACGCCGACGCCGTGCTGAATCTGCAACTGGCGCACGACCTTCGGCCCGCGAATCCCACCATAGCTCTCGCCCGCCACATATTTCGGCGAGGTCAGTCGGTTGTGCTTCTCGAGCCAGCGGCGGATCACGAGCGCAATCGAGTTGACGTCGCCGTCGACCGAATAGAACCGCTTGCGTGTATCCTCGCCGCTCGCGATGACACGGCTGTAGCCTGTGCCGATGGGATCGATGAAGACGAGATCGGTGAAGTCGAGCCAGGTTTCCGCATTCGGCTTCACCTCGGGCGAAGCCGACGGCGACAACCCCTCGCCGTCGAGCGGCAGCCGCCACGGCCCGGCCGCGCCGAACTGCAGCCACGCCGACGAGGCACCGGGCCCGCCGTTGAACAGGAACGTCACGGGACGCGTGGCGCGATCGGCACCGTCCAGCTCGTAAGACGTGGTGGCGATGTCGGCGAGCGGCTCCCCCTTCTCGTCGAATACGCGGACGGAGCCGGCGGTCGCGGCGAAGTTGAGCGTTCGGCCCGGCAGATCGAGGGTCTGCTTGGTGGTCTGGTCGCCCGGCAGACGATGCTGGTCGGCGGCCGCGGGCGACGCCTGCGCTGCATTGCCGCCCCGCCCGCCCTTCTGCCCCGCGGGCGCCGCCGCCTCGTTGCGCGGCTGCGGCGGATCGTCCGCGCGCGCCAAATCCGTGAGCGCCAGGCCCGCAAGCGCGAAAGCAGACACCGCCAGCACCAACCCCGCGCGGCGCAGCATCGGCAAGCTCATGATCATGATCGTTCTCCCAGCCGCCCGTCGGTCCCCGGCCACAGCTGTAGCGGGCAATTGCGACGGTTTGGGGGATCGGAAGCCTTGGGAAGGGCATTCCGGGCCGATCCGCATCGCTTTTGTCTGGAATCGGGATGCCGGGCCGACCGACCCGTTTGCCTTGCCGGGCGGTCGTCCTCGACAATAGAGGCCCAGGTCGTATAGACGACCTCGGCGGAACTTTCTCGAGCCAGCGACACCTGCCTGGAAGCCAAGATCTGGAAGCCATGACCAAGCCATCGCGATACGACCGGATCGCCTTCGTCGCCAGCCCGAGCAGCGACGCAGAGGCCGCCCTCCACCAGCTCACCACGCAATATGGCAATTGCGATCCGAGCGAGGCCGACGTCGTGGTCGCGCTCGGCGGCGACGGGCTGATGCTCCAGACGCTGCACCAGCACATGCGCTCGGGAAAGCCGATCTACGGCATGCACCGCGGCACGGTCGGCTTCCTCATGAACGAGTACTCGACGCACGATCTGCGCACGCGCCTCGAGGCGGCGCATGAATCCGAGATCAACCCGCTGCTGATGCGCGCGACCGATACCAATGACCGCGTCCACCTGCATCACGCCATCAACGAGGTCTATCTGTTCCGCCAGACCTCCCAGGCCGCGCGCCTGCGCATCCTGATCGACGAGCGCGAGCGCATGCCCGAGCTGATCGCCGACGGCATCATCGTGGCGACGCCGGCAGGCTCGACCGCCTATAACCTCTCCGCCCAGGGGCCGATCCTGCCGATCAACGCCGCTTTGCTGGCGCTGACACCGATCAGCGCCTTCCGGCCGCGGCGCTGGCGCGGCGCACTGCTGCCCAACACGGCCTATGTCGTGATCGAGGTGCTCGAAGACGACAAGCGGCCCGTCGCGGCAGTCGCCGACCATGAGGAGGTACGCAGGGTCCGGCGCGTCGAGATCCTGTCCGACAAGACCATCTCGATGCGTATGCTGTTCGACCCCGGCCACAGCCTGGAAGAACGTATCCTGCGCGAGCAGTTCGGTTACTGACCCGCCTGCCCCGCACCCCTCCGGGCGCCCGATCGCAACGCTTCGTTAACCCTCCGCACGATATGGTTAATGAAAGTTGACCCTTTGGCCTGGGCGTCATGTTTCGCATCGACTTCAACAAGCTGCGCTTCCTCGTCTGCGACGACAATCCGCACATGCGCCGCATCCTGCGGACGCTGCTGCATTCGTTCGGCGCGCGCGAGGTCTATGAGGCGGAGGACGGCGCCACCGCGCTGGAAATGTACAGCCATTACGTGCCCGACATCGTCATCACCGACTGGGCGATGCCGATCTTCGACGGGCTCGAGCTTGCGCAGATGATCCGGCAGCCGGAATCCAAGGGTAACCCCTACGCGCCGATCATCATGCTGACGGGGCATTCCGAGAAGCGCCGCGTCACGGTCGCGCGCGATGCCGGCGTCACCGAATTCCTGGCCAAGCCGATCTCGGCCAAGGGCCTGTACCAGCGCATTCTCAACGTGGTCGCCAGTCCACGGCCCTTCATCAAGACCAAAACCTATTTCGGCCCGGACCGGCGCCGCAACACCAATTCCGCCTATATGGGTCCGGAGCGCCGCGTCGGCGAAAAGCACGAGGTGCTCCAGCAGCCCTCACTGCTCGACAAGGCCCGCTCCTCCATCTAGCGCAACGTCTCACCCGACGAGGCAGGCATCATGGCGAAGAACAGCGCAAAGGACATCGAGGTCACGGCCTTCGCCACGCATCATGTGATCACGCAGCCCAATCCGCTGCGCAAGGTTCTGCGCCGGGTCGCAGAAAAGGACATGGACGATCCGATCGCACGCGCCGAGAAGGCGCTTGCCGATCTGTCCGGCGAGTTCAAGAGCTGGATGACGACCGAGGTCAACCGGCTATCGTCTGCCTATGTCGTCATCCGCAACGACGGCTTCACCAAGGAGCGGCGCGACGAGCTGTTCCACGCCGCCCACGACATCAAGGGCGACGCCGCCACGTTCGGCTTTCCCGCCGCGGCGGGAGTTGCCGAGAGCCTGTGCCGCGTCATCGAGCATGCGCCGGATCTCGAGAAGGTGCCGGCCGAGCTGTTCACGCACCACATCAACGCGATCCTCGCCATCGTGCACGAGAACACCAAGCTCGACAGCATCAGCGTCTCCGCCGAGCTCAGCCGCCGTCTGCGCAAGGTCGCCGATGATTATCTCGCCGACGTCAACCGCGACCGCCCCGAGCATCTCGAAGTGATCCTCGCGCCGAGCATCGTACCGGCGGAGTAGTTCTCGCTTTCGGCAAGGCAAGATATCGTAGGGTGGGCAAAGCGGAGCGTGCCCACCAGTCAGCTCATTAGGCGGATAAATCGTGGGCACGGCGCCGCGCGCCTTTGCCCACCCTACGGCATCTCGTTATGCCGCAATCAGATCGTCATACATGGGATCGATTGTGTCTTCCGCGACGAGCTCGTCGCAGAACAATCTCGCCTCTTCGCGCGCGGATTCGGTGGCGAAGCGGCGCAGCAGGACCATCAGCGGCTCGGTGGCGCCGCGGTCGGTCTCGCAATGGGTGAGCACGCGCTCGACCATGCGACGGCGCAAGCGTGCCGCGGTGTCGTCGGTGTCGACAAAGCCCTGCTCGTGGCAGGCATCGAGCGCGACCTGGAAGGCCGCAAACGTTGCCTCGGGCAACCCGGCACGACGGAGTAGCGCGTGCAGGCTATTGCCGCCGCGGTCGTGCAGCAGCGCGGACACGCGCGCGAGCGGCAGATCGGCGAGTTCAGCGAGCGCGGCGTCGAACAGGTCGAGATTGCTCGACAGCAGCGCACGCAGGATCAGACCCGCGGTGAGCTGGCCGGTGATCCGCAGATGCTTCACCAGGCCCTGCATGTCGTCGCCGCGCGAGCGCGCTGCGATGTTGATGGTGGAGCGATCGCGCGCCTCGATCGTCATGCGCTCGGCACGGTCGGCGCTCAGCCAATTCCGCGCCACCACGAACTGCGCCAGCGTCTCGGAGAGCTTTGCCACCAGCGCGGCGCGGGTTGCAGCCGGAATGTCGTCCAGCACCAGCATCGCCTCTCGGATCGCGGCGAGATGGCCGTGGCGCTCGACGATGCGATTCCACGAGAACGGTGCCAGCTCGGCGTGCGGATTTTCGATGAGCTCCAGCGCGGCGGCCGCGCAGCCCACCTCGGCAATGGCGGCGCAGACCGAGACCGGCAGCGCGATGCGGCGTGCGACCGCACATTGCACGTCGTCATTGCCGGTCGCGACGATGTCGACGAGATCGGCATCGATCAGCAGCGGTGAATGTTCGAGCACGGGCAGCGCCACGGTCGGCTGGTCCGCCGACAGCGCCCGCACGATCGACGCCGGCGCATCCGTGCTGCGCGCAAAAGCCTCGGCCATCGCCTGCCGCACCAGCGGCGAGGGATCGTCGAGCAGCATCAGCAGCGCGCCTTCGGCGGCGACACGGTCGTCGTGAGAAAGGTCCGAGATCAGCCAGGCCCGGGCCAATGCCCGCGTTGCCTCCGCCCGCTCACCGGCGGGCGCGGTCCTGATCCAATTGATGAACTGCCGAACAATCATGGTGCTTCCGGCTTACGCAACGAAAAAACGAAACGGTGACGGCTTGTCACCTGCAACACAAAATAAACCACGACGCTTAACAAAGCGTTCACCATAACTGGCTGGTTTTATTGATGATTTGTTAAGGGCTGAAAACGGCCCGACGGCCGCGACCGCGCGCTAGCTCGAGAACGTGCCGCTGCGATCGCTGAAGAGATCGAGCGGTTGCGGCGGCCGCACGTCGGGCGTTGATGACGCGACCGAAGTGAGCGAGGCGTTGTTGCCCCACAATTTCTGCACCGTCGTCGAGACCGGCTGCGTTGTATCGCCGGGTTGATAGATCGAACGGAATGCCGGCGTGACGGGCGCGCTGTCGGCGACCGTCGTCGACGACGTCGCGCTCGCCGGCGTCACGCCACGTGCATCCGGGAAGGTCTGGAGATAGGCGGCGCTGTTGGCCATCGGTGCGGTGGGCTGCACGCCGTTGGCGGCGGCAACCTGCGTGGTCGACGGCGTGTCGCCATACATCGCCATCGCGCTGCGCGTCGATTTCGCATTCGAGGCGCTGGCGTAACGCGCATTCAGCACCGAATAGACTTCGGAGACGCTGCGCGCACGACCATCCTTGGCATAGAAGATCGAGCGGTTGGAAGATGCCGCATTGGGAAACAGCCGCGCACCGACTGCTTGCGGGTTGTCCTCGGCATTGGCGATCAGTTTCGCCGCACCGCCGACGCCCATGAAATGCGCCATGTAGAGCTCGCTGTCGGACGGCCGGCGGCCGAGCAGACCGGTGAGCTTGAAGCTGTTGGACTGCGTCAGCGCCGCCGCCATGCTGGACGCGGCCTCGGGATCGTCGCGCAGCTTCATGATGGATCGCTTCATGAAGGGATCGTCGACGGTATATGTGCCTGACGACGTCCGTGTGATCGCGTCGGAATAGTTGCCGTAGCCGAGCTGGGCGCCCGCCTCCTTCACCGTGCCAAGCCAGGTCTGGTCGATGAACTGATAGAGGCCGTGGGCGGACGAGGTGGTGGCGCTGGCCGACGGATCGAAATCCGATTCCATCTTGGCGGTAGTCAGCATGTATTCGAAGCTGACGCCGGTCTGGTTCGAGCCCTGCTTGATCGCACCAGCGACGCGCTTCAAGCCGTCGGTCGCGGCTGTCTGCGAGGCACTGGAATTGTCGACCGACATGATGGACTGCCCGCCCCGCGCGGCGTTGAGCGGCGCCGGCAATTCGGCGGCCTGATCGTCCCACCGTGGGACAGTTATGGTTAACGCGGGGTTAATTTGGCGATCGCGCTCATTCCGGTGCCCATCGGCAGCGGGCAAGCCCTACTTCTTGTAGACCGCGTTCGGATCGAACAGCCTGTCGGCATCGACGAAGACGAGCTTCGCACCACCACCCTCGGCTTCGACCTTGCGATAGAAGCAGGACCGGCGGCCGGTGTGGCAGGCCGCGCCGATCTGCTCGACGCGGAGCCAGACCGCATCCTGGTCGCAATCGGTACGGATCTCGACCACGCGCTGGGTCTGACCTGAGGTCTCACCTTTTCGCCACAAGGCATTGCGCGAGCGGCTGAAGTACCAGGCTTCACCGGTGGCAATGGTCCTGCGCAGCGCCTCGTCATTCATATGCGCGACCATCAGCACGTCACCGGTGGCGACGTCCGTCGCCACGCAGGTCACGAGGCCGTTCGCATCGAACTTGGGGAGGAAGGCCAGGCCTTCCTCGATCTCGTGGGAGTGAGCGGACACGACAAATCTCGCCGGTTGTTCGCGAGGTCAGCGCGCCATGCCTCGCACCATGGACAGGAAGCGGGCCTGCTCCGCCGGGTTGTCGCGGAACATGCCGGTGTAGCGGCTGGTGAAGGTCGAGGCGCCATGCTTGGCGACGCCGCGAACCGACATGCAGGTATGCTCGGCCTCGATCAGGACAGCAACGCCACGCGGCTTCAGGATCTCGTCGATCGCGGCTGCGATCTGCGCCGTGAGATGCTCCTGGGTCTGGAGCCGGCGGGCGAAGATGTCGGTCAGGCGCGCAAGCTTCGACAGGCCGACGACGCGCTCCACCGGCGTATAGGCGATGTGTGCCTTGCCGTAGAACGGCATCATGTGATGCTCGCATTGCGACGTGAACTCGATGTCTCGCACCAGCACGAAGTCGTCATAGCCGGCGGTCTCGCCGAAAGTGCGGTCCAGCACCTCGGCCGGGCACTGGTGGTAGCCCTGATAGAGCTCGTCGAAAGCCTCGACCACGCGACGCGGCGTATCGAGCAGGCCTTCACGCCCGGTGTTCTCGCCGATATAGGCGAGCAGCGTTTTCACCGCCGCTTCCGCCTCGGCACGCGCTGGACGCGGCTGGTCGGCGCGGACGGCGGCCGCAAGGAATTCGGCAGGATCGAGCTCGGCCGGGCGGCTCTCGAGCTGCTTGTCAGAGGGCTTGCTCGGGCGGATAGATTTGATTGCAGCGTCCATATCGACTCCGTTCGACGGCCTTGCGGCCGGAGTGTCACCGGCAGACGGGGCGGACAAGCCGCCGGACGCCTGAAGAGAACAGTATTTGGCGAAAGAGGTCTCTTGGCAATAACGCCGGCAATGCAGATCTGGATCATCGCCTGCGCACCGCCGGACTGTTTTTCCGCCAGTTCCAGCCCTATATAGGTCCATGGACCGCGCCCGCCAAGGCCGATCCGGCAGGTAAGTGTTGGACTCCATCACATGCTGAACGACATCTATAACAAGCGGATCATCGAGCTGGCCGGGAATATTCCGCGCCTCGGACGGTTGTCGGACCCCGACGCGAGTGCCACCGCCCATTCCAAGCTGTGCGGCTCGACCGTGAAGATCGACCTCAAGATGGAGGGCGACACCGTCACCGACTTCGCCCATGACGTGAAGGCCTGTGCGCTGGGCCAGGCCTCTTCATCCATCATGGCAAGTCACGTGGTCGGCTCGACTGCGAGCGAACTCCGTGAGTTACGCGAAACCGTTCGCAAGATGCTGAAAGAGAATGGTTCGCCTCCCGAAGGCAAGTGGGAGGAAATCAAATTCCTCGAACCGGTCCGCGACTACAAGGCACGCCATGCCTCGACGCTGCTGACCTTCGATGCGGTGGTGGATGCGATCGGCCAGATCGAGGCCAAGGCGAAGCAGCCGGTCCCAGCGCAGGGCTGAGACCACGCTGAAGCCTCTACTTCGGTGGGAGCGCAGCCGGCGTCGCGGCACCACCTGTCGGCACTACAGCTTCGGCCGTCTTGGTCGACTTGGCAGGCTGCGCCTGCTCCTCGCCGAACCTTGCCTGCGTCTTCGGCGCAAGCTCGGCTACCGCAGGCGCCATCACGTCCACATGCGGCAGCACGTCAGCGACCAGATCGGTCGTCACGAGGTTGGTCAGCTTCAGCTCGGCTGCGTCGAGCTCGTGAAGATCTTCCCAGGGCGGCACGTTGAGCGCGAGCGACAGCAGGTCGCCCGCCCCGCCCATGTCGAAGGTGTATTTGGCGAGCCGGCCGATGTCGCGTTCCACGATCATCAGATCCTGCGCGCTGTAGCTCGCCGCCTTGGCGTCATCGGCGCGATCGCCCATCCAGATCTGATGGACGCGGACATGGGCCGCTTCCGGCACGTAGCGCTTCTTGCCGGCCAGCAGCAGGAACACGCACATGGATTCGCAATAGGCTTCCGAGGCAACCGCCGGACGGGTGCCCTGCTGCGTAATGCCCACGGTGGTGAGAAGGCCGAGATTGCGGAAGCGCCGGCCGAGCGTGATGGCGTCGTTGACGGAACCGCCACTGGAATCGAGCACGACGGTGGCGCCGCCGAGCTGGCGTCCGCGGGCGAAGTCGTCGAAGTCCTTCGGTGTATCAGCAGTGATGATGCCGACTGCGCTGACCCAGCCTCGGCAATTGGGCTCGCAGGCCACCCAGCCAAACTTCATCGGCAGCTTGCGCTCTTCAAGCGAGGCGCCGGCGCTGGCCGACGAACCGAAAGTCGCGATGGCGCCCGCCAACACGACGCCACAAGCGGCGGTTCCCATCAGCAACCAGCCACGAAGGTTGAGCGACTTCAGAACTCTCAAACTGGTTCCTTCCCCAAGCCCCAAAAGCAATCAGGTAAGCCCCGTTTCGACGTTCCCTGAGTCTACACATGGACGTCACAAAAATGGTATCCGGGGGAATACAGATCGTCCATAGGTACTTGCTGCACTGCTCCCAGAAAGCAGGCAAACTATGGCGTAGACACAACAGCTCGCTGTTCCCTGCGCTGGAACTGCGCAACCGGACGCTCACGATGGCGGCAAAGCGCACATGAAGCACACAAGCTGCGAGCACTGCTCCACCCCTGTCGCTGAGGCGCTGCGGCTGCCTCGCAGATTCGGCCGCGCGCTGATCTGGCTCTATCGGCACACGCTGTCGCCGTTGGTCGGCTACAACTGCCGGCATCTGCCGACCTGCTCCGTGTATGGCGACGAGGCGATCGAGCGGTTCGGACTCTGGGCCGGCGGCTGGATGACGCTCGCGCGCCTGCTGCGCTGCAACCCCTTCGGCACCTCTGGCATCGACAACGTGCCTGTCGCCGCGCCGAGGGGCGCGCGCTGGTACCTGCCCTGGCGCTACGGCCGCTGGCGCGGTGTCAACGCCTCGTAAGCATGCTGCGGTGCTTTGCGCATCGCTGCTCCGACCGGAACCGGAACTTTTCCATCGCGTTGTCGTGTTGCTCCTCAGGGAGGAAACAATAATGCGCTGGAAAATCAGCCCTCATTCTCACGTCCGGCCTGGTTCACATCTTGGCTCCCATCCGCGGGATCACGACCCCCGCACCATCGACATGGTCGCTATCATCGCGCTGCTCGTGCTCGTCGTCGGCTCCGGCTGGTATCTGGCAACAAGCCTTGCAACGCCGCCGAGCACAACGGCGTTCATCGTGCCAAGCCAGAGCGTGCACTGGTAGCTAGCGGAACCAGAAGAAGCGTCCCGGCGGCGGCGGGATCGACTCGGGCGGACGCAGCCGCTTCGGCCGCGGTTTCGGCGGCGGTTCAACAAACGAGGTCGTCTCCGCGGTCGGCGCGACCTCGCTCCCGGGGATCTTCACCGACAGCAGCAAGTTCGACTCGTGCATCCGCCAGCGATAGCCGACGCCGAAATCGATCGGCTGGGCGCGTGTGAACAGCTCGGCGTAACGCTCCTGATAGCGGCCAGGGAATTCGTCGATCGGCCCCAGATAGCGGCCGAACGGGAAGAAGCGCCACTGCCGCGAATTGTAGTTGGCGAGCGGAATGCCGGAATCGTCCTGGATGATGGTCGCGCTGTTGGCGAGCAGCCAGTCGCGGGCGACGGTGAAGTTTCCCGCGTGCAAGAGATACGACGCACTCTTGAGCAGGCTGTTGCCTGGCCCGAGCGTCTCGCAGAACTTCAGGAAGCCGGTTGCGCGCGCCCCGGAATTGGAAAGATCGGTCGAGAAATAATACAGCGTGCGCACCTCGCCGTCGGCACCTGCAAAGATGATGCGAACCCCGCGCGTGGCGTTCGGCCCCGGATTGTCGTTGCCCGTGTGCACCCCGCCCTTGTTGTCGAGCGCGACCGTCTCGACGTTGCGGATGGTTTTGCCGGAGCGCGCCAGGAAGACGTAGAGGATCGGCAAGGTGCCGTTGACCTGATTGGCGTGCAGGTCGACCTTCATCTGCTTGGTGATGAAGAAGGAGAAGCTCAGGATCGAGCCGAGCGAGCGCTCGACATTGTAGAGCGCGGCACCAACCGAGCCGCGCGGCAGCCTGGTCAGATCGGGCACCGCACCGACCGGCTCCAGCGCACCCAGCACGTAGGTGCTGGCCTTGGAGTAAAAGGCGTTGGCGTAGAGGAAATCCGGGCCGCTGAAGAAATAGAACATGGTCGGCCGCGGTGCGGCGAGATTGACGTCCGACCAGCTCCGGATCTTCGATAATTGCCGCTGCTCGAGTTGGGCGAAGGCGCCGTCGAAGAATTTTGCGTGATGCTGCCAGGACGGGTCCCTGGTCAGCGCAACCAGCGGCGAGTCGGCCGAAGGCTGCATGCCCGCGAGGAAGCGCGCGGTGTCGTCGAAGGTGACGTCGGCCGCGCGCGCGGACGAGATGGCCGCAGCCATAAGGGCAAGAGCGACGGCCGCAATTCTCATGGGTCGAAACATGTCTATTCGCGATTGTGAGACGTAGCAGCGGCGACCGGCCGCCTGCGGAAAACAGCATAAATCACAAGGCCCGAGAGCATGACGAGCATGCCCGACAGCGACTGCACAGGCCGCTCGGTCAAGAGGTAGTACATCATCGACGCGGTCACGAGCAGGAAGATGAGCGGCGTGAACGGGTATCCCCAAGCGCGATAGGGCCGCGGCAAATCGGGATCGGTGATGCGCAGCTTGATGACGCCGGCAACCGTGAAGAACGAGCAGAACAGCAGCGAGAACTGGATGAAGTCGAGCACCGCCTCGAAGCTGCGCGTGAACAGCAGCAGGTTGGCGACTGCGAGCTGAAACAGGATGGCGTAGGCCGGCGCGCCCCTCGCCGATCGCGTCGAGAACATCCGCAGCGCCGGGATGTCCTCACCCATCGTCATCATCACGCGCGGGCCGATCCACATCATCGCGCTGATCGAGGAGATCAGGCCGACGCAGATCATGGCGCCGACGATCCGGCCGCCGAGGCCTCCGAAGATGGCGCTGCCGGCTACGCTTGCGACGTCGAGCTGGCCGGCCAGCGCGCTGATTGGCGTCGAGTAGAGGAACACAGCGTTGAGCGCGACATAGAGCACCAGCACGATCACCGTGCCCGCGAGCAGCGCACGCGGCAGGCTCTGCTGCGGTGTGTTCATCTCGCCGATGATGTAGGTCGCGGCGTTCCAGCCCGAGAACGAGTACATCACGAAGACAAGCCCGATCGCGAAAGGCGCGCTCAAGATATAGGAGAGATCACCGGCGTGCGGCGCAAAGGAGATCGGCTGCGGCGTGCCGACGACGAAGCCGGCGACCAGGAAACCGACGATCAGCACGACCTTGAGGATGGTCGAGATCAGCTGGAAGGTCGAGGAGTGCCTGACGCCAGTCAATTGCACGATCGAGACCAGCCACACCACGCCGATGGCGAGCGGGATCGGTGGCACCTCGGGCATGACGGACTTGGCGTATTCGCCGAAAGCCATGGCCGCGAGCGCTACGGGTGCGGCAAAGCCGACCGTCGCCGAAACCCATCCCGCAAGAAAGCCGAAGGCCGCATGATAGGCGCGGCCGAGGAAATTGTACTCGCCGCTCGAGCGCGGAAACATCGCGCCCAACTCGCTGTAGGAGAACACGCCGCACAGCGCGACGATGCCGCCGACGGTCCACAGCGCGAGGATCGAGAAGCCCGAGGGGATGTCCTTGACCTGGAAACCGAGGCTGGTGAAGACGCCGACCCCGATCATGTCGGCAACGACGATCGCGGTTGCGACCAAAACGGAAACCCCGGAGCCACCTCCGCTCAGCCGCCCGGTCCAGGGCGCCGTTCCCGCATCTGATGCCGTCATCTGGGTCCTTAGCCTCAGGCGTCGCGCCTCGTGGGAGGCATCGTGCAGATTGGTCCAGTCAATTCAAGCAGGGTTAACAAGGGTTAAATGAGGCGGCCAAGATAGGTAACCAGCCACCTTTTAAGCCGGCCTTTGGGCAATAAACCCCTATTTGGCCGCGGAAATACGCACTCCCCTCCCACAATCGCGACACGATTGCATGGTCTTTTTTGACCGTTCCGGATGTGGGGAAGTTTCTCCGGACGCTTAACGTCACCTAAACGCCAGTCGGCTCAATTGTCTCAAGATCGCCGATGGACGTGTGACTTGGGGTCATGGGTGGATGGTCGGGGCCGTTCCGAAATTGAAGGCAGACGTGCGCGCTGACCGGACCAAGGCGTCCGGGGCGCGGCGTCGTGCGCTTCGGATCGCCCTGATCTCAGGCTTGGTGCCGTTGTCACTGACGCTGGTTCAATGCGGCAGGGCTCCCAATCCGACGGCGCTGGCGGCGAACTCGCAGGCCAACGTCCAGGTCGTTGCGAAGACCAATCCGCAAGCCCAGAGCGGTGACACGTTCGAAGATCGCTTCCCCGCCCCGCAGTTCAGGGAGCGCTTCCCTTCGGCGAGCGAGAGTCTTCTGCAACGACAGATGTCGGACTTCTCGCCCAAGCGCGCCGTACAGCAACCGCCTCAGCCGGAGCAGGCACCCTACAAGATCGCCTCGCTGGAGCCGCAAATCCCCTACCAGCGTCCACCACGGCAAGACCTGACGACGCTGGTCAGCATGAAGTCCTCGGCCTTCCCTTATTTCGGCAACAACCCTGCGTCCGACGCGCCCTTCCTCAACATCTCCAAGGGCGACCGCCGCGGCCACCGCAGCTATTCCGGGCGCGTGTTCTGGCAGGACGAGACCTACAACGACAGCCGCGTGCTCATGCACGTCCCCGAGCATTTCGACGTCCGCAAGCCAGGCGTGATCGTGGTGTTCTTCCACGGCAATGGCGCAACGCTCGAGCGCGACGTGCGCGACCGCCAGCTGGTGCCGCGGCAGATCACCGATTCCGGCGCCAATGCCGTGCTGCTTGCGCCGCAGATGGCGGTCGATGCCGCCGATTCCAGCGCTGGAAAGTTCTGGCAACCCGGTGGCCTCAAGCGCTTCATGGAAGAGTCTGCCAGTCACCTCGCGCAGCTGACCGGTGATCCCAACAGCGCGCGTGCCTTTGCCAACATGCCGATCGTGATCGTCGGCTATAGCGGCGGCTTCCTGCCGACCGCCTGGAGCCTCGAGGTCGGCGGCATCAGCGACCGCGTCCGCGGTGTCGTGCTGCTCGATGCGGTCTATGGCGAAATGGACAAGTTCGCCTCCTGGATCGAGAGCCATCGCTCGGGCTTCTTCGTCAGCTCCTATACGCACTACACCGCACGGCGCGACCGCGAGTTGATGAGCATGCTGCGGCAGAAGGGCATCGGCGTTTCCGAGGACATGGATGGGCCGTTGCGTCCTGGCAGTGTCGTGTTCGTCGAAACCGGCGACGGCATTACCCACCGCGACTACGTTAACCGCGCGTGGACGCAATACCCGCTCAAAGACGTGCTGGTGAAGATGTCGGCAACACCGGCGCTGGCGCTGACGCGCGTCGCAGCCACCAGCTCTTCCGCGCCAAGCCGTTAGTCTGGATTTTGCGCGCGCCGGCATTTCGCTGCGTTGGCTGCGATTCCGTCGGGCCGTGATCAAAATGCGGTGTTGATGGCCGACAATCCCCGGCAGCTACCGGATTGCTTCTGCCGGCCACGACCATAATTTGCCGGCCAAGCTGCACTTGAACCAGTGCACCTGGAATACCGCGGGGACAGGCAGTGCGTCAGGGACTGTACAAGGTCGACTTCCATACCGTTCATGGGACGGGCTGCGGAGTCGTCTATGTGACGGATGGCAAGATGCGCGGCGGCAATTCGGCCTTCGCCTTCATTGGCACCTATGCGGGCGAAGGCGACAGCATCAAGGTCAAGATCTCGACCGAGCGCTACAACGACGACCCGTCGTTCAAGGCGCTGTTCGGCATCGACCGGATCACGCTGACCCTCGCCGGCCGCGAGGACGGCGACACGGCCGAGTTCGAAGGCACCGCGCTGCAAGTGCCGGGCGTTGCCTTCAGGGCTGTGCTGAGCCGGATCGCCGACTAGGCGCCCGGCCCTCGAAGCTCGGCCCTAGGTCTTGGGCAGCTTTGGAATGCTCTCGGCAAAGCCGTTGAAGCAGGCCAGCCGCTCGTCCTCTTCCTTGAAGAAACGGCAATCGGCGTAGCCCTTGGCCTTCGCCGGCTTGGGCTTGGGCGTCGGTGGGATAATGGCGTCGTAGCAGTTGAGCCGGTCCTTGGTGCCATCGTCGGTTTCGAGGCAGGCCTGGAGCCGCGCCGCGACCGATTGCGGCTTGCCCTTGGGCGCTGCAGCCGGCTTGGCGGCGGCTTCCTTGGTGCCGGCCTTGGTCCCCTTGGGCTTCACCTGCACCAGCGGCTTGTCCCCCACCATCGGTGGCTTGTCGGTCTGCGCAAATGCGGAGGCTGAATAGAGCACCGCGGCAACCGCCAGAATCATCCTCATTTCAGTCAACTCTCTTTGGTCCCCATGCCTCGCCTTCTAGCGCTCCCGCGCGCGGTTTGCCAAGCGCCTTGCGCACAGGAAAACGCGCGATTCAGGCCGGAGCGGCGGCCCGCTGGGGCCGGCTCAGGATCACCAGGATCAGCGCCAGCACGACGAAGCCGGACGCCACGAAGCCGAGCGGATGCAGCAGCTCGCGGGCGAACAGCAGTCCGCCGATGGCGGAGCCGACGGCCTGGCCGATATAGAGCACGGAGGTGTTGAGGGCGACGGTCGCCGATGCAAGCTGCGGGGCGGCTGCGACCAGCCGCACCTGCTGCATCGAATTGGTCGATGCGAAGCCCAATCCCCAGATCGCGACCGCGCCCGCCATCGACATGAGCGTGCCGGCACCGAGCGCCCAGCCCGTGATGCCCGCCAGCAGCAGGCAGGTGAACAGCAGCGAGGTTCGGTAAGGTCCCCAGGTGTCGACGATGCGGGTCGCGATGACGACACCAAGGAAACCGCAGACGCCATAGGTGCCGAACACCATGCCGATCGCATCGGGGCTGGCATCGGTGAGCTTCTTGAGCAGCGGGCCCATGAAGGTAAACACCACGAACTGACCGGACATTTGCAACATGGTGATCGCAAGCAGCAACAGGATGGTCCGGCTGCGCCCGACCGCGCTCCAGGTTTTCAGGTCGACCGGCGTGCCCTTCAAGCCGGCCGGCAGACGCACCAGCAGCAACAGGAAGCTGACGCAGCCGAGCGCACCGATCCCGCCATAGGCGGCGCGCCAGCCATAGCGGCTGGCAATGAAGGTGATCAGAGGAAGGCCGATGGCGGCAGCCAACGACCAGCCGAGGAAGATGTAGGCAATCGTACTGCCACGCCGCTCCGCCGGCACGATCAGCGCCGCCGTACCGGCGGCCTGAGGCGTGTAGAGCGCGCCGACCGCGAGCATCACCAGGCGGATGACGAGGAGGCTCGCGTAATCCGGCGCAAAGGCCGAGGCGAGATTGCCGAGGGCGAGCACCGCGAGTGTGGTCGTGAGCAAGATCCGCCGTTCGATGCGGCTGGTCAGCCATGCCGTCAGCGGCGAGCCGATGCATAGTGTGATCGCACCGAAGGTGATGAGCAGCCCGGCCGCATGGATGCTGATCCCGAGCCCCGCCGACAATTCCGGCAGCATTCCCGCCGGCGCCAGCACCGAGCAACCGGTGACGAGATTGCCAAGCATCAGGGCGGTGGGCGCGAAACGGCCGGCGCGGGGATTTTCCATGCAAATGCATGTAGAGCAGGCGCGCCGCCAGCGAAAGGGCGCGGTTCGAAATAGTTCGGCCTCGCCCCGGCTTTTGCGCGCCACTTTCTTGGAATTGCCGGATTGCGCAGGCCGAATCGCCTGATATATCGCTCGTTCCCGCTTACCTGCGCTCGTTCGCAGGAGTGAGCCTCAGGAGAAAAGCAATGTCCGATCAGCCCAAATCCGAATCCGGCTTTCAATATAGCCTCAGCAATCTCAAGCCTGTGACCCCAGCCGCCAAAGTCACCCTCACCTTCCCCGACGGCGCCCAGCGCCAATATGACAAGAGCATCACTGGCCTCGAGATCGCCAAGGGCATATCGCCCTCGCTGGCCAAGCGCACCGTCGCAATGGCGCTCGACGGCGAGCTCGCCGACCTCAACGATCCCATCGAAGCCGATGCGAAGATCGAGCTGGTCAACCGCGACGATCCGCGCGCGCTCGAATTGATCCGCCACGACTGCGCGCACGTGCTGGCTGAGGCCGTGCAATCGCTTTGGCCGGGCACTCAGGTCACGATCGGCCCGGTGATCGAGAACGGCTTCTATTACGACTTCTTCCGCAACGAGCCGTTCACGCCGGAAGACTTTGCCGCGATCGAAAAAAAGATGCGCGAGATCA
This sequence comes from Bradyrhizobium sp. CCGUVB4N, assembly GCF_024199945.1. Lineage (GTDB taxonomy): Bacteria > Pseudomonadota > Alphaproteobacteria > Rhizobiales > Xanthobacteraceae > Bradyrhizobium. Next base: position 5,946,530 of record NZ_JANADP010000001.1, read on the forward strand.
TAGCGCGCGACAAACCCTTCACGAAAGAGGTTTGGGACCGCGAAAAGACCAAACAGGTGTTCCGCGACAAGGGCGAAGCCTTCAAGGTCGAGCTGGTCGACGCCATTCCCGGCACCGAGCCGATCAAGATCTACTACCAGGGCGACTGGTTCGATCTCTGCCGCGGCCCGCACATGACCTCGACCGGCAAGGTCGGCAACGCCTTCAAGCTGATGAAGGTGGCCGGCGCCTATTGGCGTGGCGACAGCAACAACCCGATGCTGACGCGCATCTACGGCACGGCCTTCGCCAAGCAGGAGGACCTCGACGCTTACCTCAAGCAGATCGAGGAAGCCGAGAAGCGCGATCATCGCAAGCTTGGGCGCGAGCTCGACCTTTTCCATTTCCAGGAGGAAGGTCCGGGCGTCGTGTTCTGGCACCCGAAGGGCTGGACCATCTTTCAGCAGCTCATCGCCTACATGCGCCGCCGCCTGACTGGCGACTATAACGAAGTCAACGCGCCGCAGATCCTCGACAAGTCGTTGTGGGAGACCTCGGGCCATTGGGGTTGGTACCGCGAAAACATGTTCGCGGCGCAGTCGGCCGGCGACGAGGCCGAGGACAAGCGCTGGTTTGCGCTCAAGCCGATGAACTGCCCCGGTCACGTCCAGATCTTCAAGCACGGCCTGAAGAGCTACCGCGATCTCCCGCTACGCCTCGCCGAATTCGGCGTGGTGCATCGTTACGAGCCGTCCGGCGCCATGCACGGATTGATGCGCGTGCGCGGCTTCACCCAGGACGACGCGCACATCTTCTGCACCGAGGATCAGCTTGCCGACGAGTGCCTGAAGATCAACGATCTCATCCTGTCGACCTATGCCGATTTCGGCTTCACCGGCGATCTCACCGTGAAGCTCTCCACGCGGCCGGAGAAACGCGTCGGCACGGATGCGATGTGGGATCACGCCGAACGCGTGATGGCAACTGTGCTGCGCGAGATCCAGGCGCAGAACAATCACATCAAGACCGAGATCAATCCGGGCGAAGGCGCCTTTTACGGGCCGAAGTTCGAGTACGTGCTGCGCGACGCCATCGGCCGCGACTGGCAGTGCGGCACCACGCAGGTCGACTTCAATCTGCCGGAGCGGTTCGGCGCGTTCTACATCGACCATGACGGCGGCAAGAAACCGCCGGTGATGGTGCACCGTGCGATCTGCGGCTCGATGGAGCGCTATATCGGCATCCTGATCGAGCACTATGCCGGCAACTTCCCGCTCTGGCTCTCGCCGGTGCAGGCGGTGGTCACGACCATCACCTCGGAAGGCGACGAATACGCCAAGGTGGTTATGGAGCAGGCGCGGCGCGCGGGGCTGCGGGTCGAGATCGACCTGCGCAACGAAAAGATCAACTACAAGGTCCGCGAGCACTCGCTGGCCAAGATCCCGGCACTGCTCGTGGTCGGCAAGAAAGAGGCCGAGACGCATTCGGTCTCCGTCCGCCGGCTCGGCAGCGACGGCCAGAAAGTGATGACGACCGAGGAGGCAATCGCCGCCCTGGTCGACGAGGCGACCCCGCCGGATGTCCGGCGGATGCGCCAGGCGGTCTGATCCCTGAAATCGATCTAAATTCGCTTTCGGTTGCGGGCGTGCATGCTTATCTCGGCATGGCACGCCCGTTGCCCATCTGAAGAGGCCATCGCAATGCCCGACGCCATCGAACTCCTCAAGACCCGCCGCTCCGTCAAGCCGCGCGAGATGACCGGCCCCGGCCCCTCGCCGGCCGAGCTCGAGACCATTTTGACCATCGGCGCGCGCGTGCCCGATCACGGCAAGCTCGCACCATGGCGCTTCATCATTTTCGAAGGCGATGCTCGCCAGCGCGCCGGTGAGGTGATCGCCAAAGTCTTCGCGCGGAAGAATCCCGGCGCACCCGCAGCCGATATCGAGACCGAGCGCAAGCGTCTCACCGATGCGCCGCTGGTGATCGGCATCGTCAGCTTCACCAAGCCGCATCCCAAGGTGCCGGCGTGGGAGCAGGAATTGTCGGCGGGCGCGAGCGTCATGAACATCGTCACGGCCGCGACCGCGCTCGGATACGGCGCCTGCTGGCTGACCGGCTGGTTCTCCTTCGATCGCGACGTGCTGGACGGGCTTGGCCTCAAGGCCGACGAGAAGCTCGCCGGCCTCGTTCACATCGGCACGCCGACCAAGCCGAGCGAGGACCGTCCGCGACCGGTCCTTTCCGAAATCGTGACGCGCTTTTAATCGAAGTCTTGTTGACGCATCGGACGTCTTGCGGCTTTGTTCCCTGCTTGGGAGGAAGCCCGGATGAAGCGTCGTGAATTTTTGGTCGGAGCCGCGATGCTGGCCGGCTCGATGGCGCAAGGCCGCGCCGCCGCCAACATCCCGGCCCCGTCGCCTGACGGACTCGACCGCATCACCGACTATTTTAACAACGAGGTGACGACCGGCCGGCTGCCGGGCGCCATCGTCCTGGTGCAGCAGCACGGCAAGGAGGTCTATCGCAAGACCTTCGGCGTACGCGACACCAGGACGGGCCTCGCGATGACGCCCGACACGATCTTCTCGATCCACTCGATGACCAAGCCGATCACGTGCCTTGGCGCGATGATGCTGATCGACGAAGGCAAGCTCGCGCTCACCGACCCCTTGTCGAAATACGTTCCTCTCTTTGCCGACACCCAGGTGGGCATCGAGCCGGATGGCACCTCGAAACTCGGACTGGAGCCGCCGAACCGCCCCGTCAACATCGAGGATCTGCTGCGGCAGACCTCGGGTATCAGCTACGACTACATCGGTGCCCCCTGGGTCATGGAGGTCTATCAGGCCGCCAATATTTTCGAGGGCCCGTTCAACAACAGGCAATTCGCCGACCGCATCGCCAAGCTGCCGCTGACCCGTCAGCCCGGGACATTGTGGCGCTACGGCCATTCCACCGACGTGCTCGGCGCCGTCATCGAGATCATCTCGGGCCAGACGCTGTACCATTTCCTCAAGCAACGCATCCTCGATCCGCTCGGCATGACCAGCACCAAATTCGTGCTGACGACGCCGGAGGAGCGCACGCGGATGGCGCGGCCGCTGCCGAACGACCCGATCCTGCTCGCCGGCGAGCGGGACCGCCTCGCCCATCCCGAATGGGAATCCGGCGGTGGAGGCTTTCTCTCGACCATCACCGACTATCAGCGCTTCTCGCAGATGCTGCTCAACGGCGGCGAGTTCGAGGGCAAGCGTTACCTCAGCCCGGCGGCCTTCAAGGCGATGACGACCGACCACGTCGGTCCCGGCTCCGGCGTCGGCCGCGACTATTTCTATTTCCCCGGCGATGGTTTTGGCTATGGCTACGGCATCGGCGTACGCACCGATCCCGGCAACGCAAAGCCGCCGCCAGCAGGTTCGATCGGCGAATTGAAATGGGACAGCGGCAGCGGCACCTATTTCGGCGTCGATCCGAAGCTCGACATGGTCTACGTCCTGATGCAGCAGACCCAGAACGAGCGCGGCCGCATCACGCCTGCGTTCAAGGAACTGGTTTACGGCTGCTACCCACCCGAGTTACGCCGCCCGTGAGGCGCGCTGGCCGAAATCGGCCAGCAGCTTTGCGATGTCGGCAGCGGGCCGCGCCGCGCTGAACAGAAAACCCTGCACCTCGTTGCAGCCTTCGGCGCGCAGCCAGTCGAGCTGGTCCTCGGTCTCGACGCCTTCCGCGGTCGTGGTGATATTGAGGCTGCGCCCGAGGCCGGAGATCGCACGCACGATCGCCCCGCAATCGGGCCGCTGCGCCAGATCCTTCACGAAGGAGCGGTCGATCTTGATCTTGTCGAACGGGAAGCTGCGGAGATAGCTCAGGCTGGAATAGCCGGTGCCGAAATCATCCATGGAGATGCTCACGCCGAGCTCGCGCAATTGATGCAGGATCGCCAGATTGGCATCGGTCTCGGCCAGGAAGATCGACTCGGTGATTTCGAGCTCGAGCCGTTTCGGCGACAGGCCGGATTGCGCCAGCGCCGAGATCACGACCTGAACCAGGTTGCGGCTGCGGAATTGCGCCGGCGACAGATTGACCGCGACCTTGACGTCGGCTGGCCACTTCACCGCTTCGGCGCAGGCCTCGCGCAGCACCCACTCGCCGAGCTGGGTGATCAGGCCGATATCCTCCGCGACCGGAATGAACTCCGCCGGCGAGATCATGCCCTTGTCGGGATGACGCCAGCGCAGCAGCGACTCGAAGCCTGAGATGCGGTCGGAAGCGATCGACACCAGCGGCTGGTAGTGCAGCTCGAACTCGCCATTGGCGAACGCACGACGCAGGTCGAGCTCCATGTCGCGACGCTTCTGCGCCTGCAGATCCATCTCGCGCTCGAAGAAATGATGCACGCCGCCGCCGTCGGATTTCGCCCGATACAGCGCCATGTCGGCGTTGCGCATCAACTCCTCCGAGGTCACGCCGTCGCCCGGCGACAGCGCGATGCCGATGCTGGCGCCGATTACCATCTCCTGGCCATCGATGTCGTAGGGCGCTTTCAGCATGTCGATCAGCAGGGCCGCACAGGCGCTGGCCTCGTTCGGCGAGACCTCGGCCGCCAGGATCACGGCGAACTCGTCGCCGCCGAGCCTTGCTGCGAGGTTGACGCCGCGGACCACGGTGGAGAGGCGTTGGGCCACCTCCTTGAGCAGACGGTCGCCCGCCGGGTGCCCGAAGGAGTCGTTGATGTTCTTGAACAGGTCGAGGTCGATATAGAGCACGCCGACACGCTTGCCTGCGGCCTGATCGAGTGCCTGCTTCAGACGCTCCTGGAAATATTCGCGGTTCGGCAGATCGGTGAGCCCGTCATGGTGGGCCATATGCGCGATCCGTGCCTCGGCCTTGCGCCGTTCGGTGATGTCGACGACCGCGACCAGGTAGCCGTCGCGATCGTCGAAGGTGACGCGGCGGCCGAAGGTCAGCACCTCGATCTCGCTGCCGTCGGCGCGCAGATGCCGCCAGTTGCGCGAGGAATGATAGGTGTCGCCGATGCGCTCGAGCGCCTCGGCATGGCTGTCCCATTCGTCCTGCGGCCAGATCTCGGGCAACGTCATGCGCAGGAACGCAGCGCGGCTGTAGCCGTAATGCTGGACCGCGGCATCGTTGACGCCAAGGAACTGCTTGGTGTCGGCGTCGAACACCCACATCGGCATCGGGTTGTTGTCGAACAGCAGGCGGAACGAGGCGTCGCGGCGCTTCAGCGCTGTGACATCGGAGATCGTCAGCGAGACCACGTCGGCGAAGGCCGTGGCGCTGAACCGGAGGTAACGCCCCTCGTGCTCGATCTCGAGCTGCTCGCCGCGGCCGCCGGAGACGGCCTTGAGCAGAAAATGCATGATCTCGGGCGAAGCCAGCAGCGTGCTTCCCTCGCCGATCCGCCGCCAGAGCAGGCTTCCGCTCGCGACCTTCAGCAGCAGGCCCGCGCTCTTGTTGTGGTGCACGACCTGCAGATCGAACGGCGCGCCGTTGGCGTCGCGCAGGGTCGCCAGCGACACCACCGCGTCATCGGTCGACGAGAAGATCGCGTCGAGCAGATTATATTGCGCGCCGCGTTCGTTGACGTAGGCGCCGACCAGCGTCGCGCCCCAGCGCGAGGCCGTCGGCAATGCCAGCACATCGTAGGTCCGGACCATGCCGTCGCGCACGCAATGGGCGGCGGCCTGGTGCGGCTGTCCGTTCTTGAGCGCGCTTGCCACCGCTTCCGACAACGCAGTGGCGCAGTCCGGCGACAGCTCGGCGACCGGAATGTCCCAGCGCTCCTCGCCGAGCCATTTCTGCACGTAGCGTCCGCTGCGCGAGAGTTCGAGCGCGCCATCCCCCTTGAGCAAAGCGATATGGTCGGCCAGCCGTCCGAGGCTGCCGAGCATCACGTCCTCATAACGCGGCAGCCGGTCACCCGGCTTCAACGCGGCACGCCATTTGCGCTGAAGCACCGGGATGTCGTCAAACATTTCGGTGACCGGTTTGCCCGGCATCTTCTTCGCGGCACTCATTGTAGTCCCCAACGCACTTTCCCACCGCATCCAATGCAAGCCCGCTTAATGGCATGTAAAAAGGCCGCAGCCGCGGTTCCATTTTAGCGATTATGACAGTTTTAAGTCGCGCCTTGGTTAGTGCGCGTTAGAGACTATGACGGTTGCTTAAAATGCGATGCAGAGCTCCTCGCAATGACTGAGTAGTAGGATGGGTAGAGCGAAGCGAAACCCATCAGCGCTTTCTCCGCGCGGAAACATGATGGGTTTCGCAAGTGCTCTACCCATCCTACGCCCCTCGTTGCAGACACGCCTTCGCATCCTCGCGGCGCATGTCGCCCGAGCTTTGCTTTCATCGCCTCACTCCATTGAAAGAGGCGCAAGGAATTGTGGCCTGAAACCTTGCAGCCCGGATGGAGCGAAGCGCAATCCGGGACTCTATCGATGCCGGCACAGCGGCCCCGGATTTCGCTTCGCTCCATCGAGGCTACGGCCGCGCGTCTGCCATCTTCTCGATCACCAGATCCAGCAACGCCCGCAAACGCGCCAAACGCCTGAGATCGCGGTGATAGCCGACATAGGTGTCGCGACCGGGCGGGCTGGCGCCGATGTCGAGCGCGACCAGGCGGCGATCGCGATCACCAAGTGGACGTGGCAGCACAGCAAGGCCGCCACCACCGGCGCAGAGCTCGGCCTGCGCCTGGCGGTTGTTGCTGCGTGAGGCGATCTCCGCCTTCGGCAGCGTGCGCTTCAGCCAGACCGCGTCGGGCATATCGGAAAATTCGGCGTTCATGGTCACGATGCGGACGCCGCTGCCGTCACCGGCACGCGGCGGCTTGCTGCCCTTCTTACCGTAGAGCCCGTAGGGAATGTGGAGCAGTTTCCTGGAAATGACCTCGGGCTCATCGAAAGGCTTGATGCGAAACACCAGATCGGCTTCGCGCCGCGGCAGGCTGTAGAGCCGCGCATCGGTGAGGAGCTCGACGACCACCTTGGGATGGCGTTTGCCGAAGGCCGCGATCACCGGCGACAGCATCACCGCGCCGAACCAGTCCGACGAGGACAGGCGCAAAGTCCCGTCGAGCTGCGTCTCCGTGCCCGTCGCCTGCCGTTGAAGCGCGATCGCCTCCTCCTCGATCCGCTCGGCATGCGCCAGCACGGCCGTGCCTTCATCGGTGAGGACAAAGCCGTCGGCGGTGCGCTGGAACAGCGTCTGCCCGAGCGCCTGTTCGAGCGCACGCAGCCGCCGCCCCATGGTCGGCTGGGTCTGGCCGATTTTTCGCGCGGCAGCGCCGAGCGTGCCCTCGCGGGCAATCGCCAGGAAGATGCGCAGATCGCCCCACTCCATAGGAGTTCCCCCGATCAAAACCTGGTCATTCAAAAATGCACGATCGTCGTACATCCTTGTTCGTTCCCATGCAAAAAATCATGGGCATATTGGAGGGCGACAACGGAGCAAGACGATCATGACGAGACAATCGACAATGCGCGCAGGCGTGCTGGAGACCCATAACGCGCCCTTGCGCATCTCCACCATCTCAACGCCCGAGATCGGCCCCCGCGAGGTGCTGGTGCGGGTGCGCGCAAGCGGGGTCAATCCGCTCGACACCAAGATCCATGCGGGCGCCGCCGCCCATGCCCGCCATCCGCTGCCGGCGATCCCCGGCATCGATCTCGCCGGCATTGTCGAGCAGGCCGGCCGCGAGGTCTCGCGGTTCAAGGCTGGCGACGAAGTCTATGGCATGACCGGCGGGGTCGGCGGCGTGCAGGGGTCGCTCGCCGTATTCGCCGCAGTCGATGCCGACCTGCTGGCGCTCAAGCCGGCCAATCTCAGCATGCGCGAGGCCGCCGCGCTCCCCCTGATCTTCATCACGGCGTGGGAAGGCCTGATCGACCGGGCTGGCCTCAAGGCCGGACAGAAGGTCCTGATCCATGGCGGCGCAGGCGGTGTCGGCCATGTCGCGATCCAGATCGCGCGTGCGTTCGGCGCGGAGGTGTTCGCGACCGGCTCGGCATCCCAGCGCGCGACGATCGAAAGCTTTGGCGCTGTATTCATCGACCGCGACACCACGGTTGAGACCTACGTCGGCGAACACACCGGCGGCCGCGGCTTCGACATCGTCTACGACACCGTCGGCGGCAAGGTGCTCGATGCGTCCTTTGCGGCGGTGCGCCGCTTCGGTCATGTCGTGAGCGCGCTCGGCTGGGGCACGCATGCGCTGGCGCCGCTGTCGTTCCGCGCCGCCACCTATTCCGGCGTGTTCACGCTGCTGCCGCTGCTCTCCGGCGAAGGCCGCGCGCATCACGGGGAGATCATGGCGGAAGCCGCGCGGCTCGCCGAGGCCGGCAAGCTGGTGCCGCTGCTCGATGCCAGGCGCTTCACCATGGAGAGCGTTGGTGAGGCCTATGCGCTGATCCGGGACCATGCCGCCAAGGGCAAGCTGGTGGTCGATATCTGAGGGCGCGAACTCTTGTAGCCCGGATGGAGCGAAGCGAAATCCGGGCAACCAAGCTTCACGCGCCCCTAATCCTCGCTCGACGCCGTGAAGCGGTTGCGCAAATGGGCCTGCGACAACAGGAAGAACAGCGCGCGCTCGCCATAATATTTGGCGGACGGCCGCGAACGTTCGAAGCCGTCGGCAAATATCTTGCCGGACTGGTCGCAGACCTGCCACCGCCAACCGAACCGTTTGCGTCTGGTGAGGATCACTTCGAACATGCCGACGAGTTTGCCCCTGCTCCTTGCCGGTCGCGCAAGCCCACAAGGCTGCGCCGGCCTCCCCCATTGGACGGATGCCCGACATATAACCCAGCAGGAAGGAAAGCGAATTAAATTGATTATCGGAAATACGTATCCTGCACCGGTATGACGAAGTCGCAACGCGCCTGGAATAAGCCGGTGCCTCCGGTGTTTTTAGTGCCTACGCGGCGGAGCTTGGTAGCGCTTACAGCGATACACAGGGGAGAAATGTCCGGTAAGCGAACGCTCACCGGGCATTCACAACAAATGTTAGCGGCCGACCCGCGCCTGGAGATGTGCGGGGTAACGGTCACCTTGCACCGTCACATTGGCCAGCTCCCCCAGAATCGCAGCGAGATCCGCAGTCGACAGTGTCACCGCAGCCGCGCCGAGATTTTCCGCGAGCCGGTGCAGCTTGGTGGTGCCGGGTATCGGCACGATCCAGGGCTTCTGTGCGAGCAGCCAGGCCAGCGCGATCTGTGCAGGAGTCACATTTCGCGCTGCGGCGAGCTCGCCGAGCAGATCGACCAGCGCCCGATTAGCTTTGCGTGCGCTCGATGAGAAGCGCGGCACGATATTGCGGAAATCGCTGCTGTCGAACGCCGTGCTCTCGTTGATCGCGCCGGTCAGAAAGCCCTTGCCGAGCGGGCTGAACGGAACGAAGCCGATGCCGAGCTCCTCCAGCGTCGGCAAGATCTCCTGCTCCGGCTCACGCCACCACAGCGAATATTCGCTTTGCAGTGCGGTGACGGGCTGCACCGCGTGGGCACGACGGATGCTCGAGGCGCCTGCCTCGGACAGGCCGAAATGCAGCACCTTGCCCTCGCGGATCAAATCCTTGACCGCGCCGGCGGTATCCTCGATCGGCACCGCCGGATCGACGCGATGCTGATAGAACAGATCGATGCGGTCGGTCCTGAGCCGCTTCAACGCAGCCTCCGCCACCGCCTTGACGTTGGCGGGAGAGCTGTCGAGCCCGGCGTCGACCTTGCCGCCCTTGAAGCCGAACTTGGTGGCGATCACCGCCTTGTCGCGGAACGGCGCTAGCGCCTCGCCCACCAGCTCCTCGTTGACGAAGGGGCCATAGGCCTCGGCGGTGTCGAAGAACGTCACGCCGCGTTCGAACGCCGTCCGGATCAGTGTGATTGCTTGTGACGTCTCGGTCGGGGGGCCGTAGCCGTAACTCAGTCCCATGCAGCCGAGGCCAAGGGCCGAGACCTCGAGACCACTCTTGCCCAGTTTGCGCGTCTGCATTGCTGCTCTCCTCTAGAGATCAATTTCGGCAGCAAATTTAGGCCGCGCGCGGGCCTGCGATTAGGTGATAAAATCGGCATGTACTCATGACCTGGACTCATGAATGGCCCGCACCAACACCAACGATCTGCTCGCCTTTCTCGCCGTCGCGCGCGAACGCAGCTTTACCCGCGCAGCGGCCCAGCTCGGCGTGTCGCAATCGGCGCTCAGCCACACCGTGCGCGCGCTGGAGGAGCGGCTGGGCTTGAGGCTTCTCACCCGCACCACCCGCAGCGTCGCGCCAACGGAGGCCGGCGAACGGCTGCTCCGAACCATCGGGCCGCGCTTCGACGAGATCGATGCCGAACTGTCAGCGCTCACCGCGTTGCGCGCCACACCTGCCGGCACGGTCCGCATCACCACGGGCGAACACGCGGCGCAGACGATCCTGTGGCCGGCGCTGGCAAAACTCTTGCCGCGCTATCCCGACGTCAAGGTCGAGCTCGTCGTCGACTATGGCCTCACCGACATCGTCGCAGAGCGTTACGACGCCGGCGTCCGTCTCGGCGAGCAAGTCGCCAGGGACATGATCGCGGTGCGGATCGGGCCGGAGATGCGGATGGCCGTGGTCGGCGCGCCCGCCTATTTCGCCGCGCGCGGCAGGCCGAAGCGGCCGCAGGATCTCACCGAGCACAATTGCATCAACCTGCGCCTGCCGACCTATGGCGGGATCTATGCCTGGGAGTTCGAGAAGCGCGGCCGCGTCATGAAGGTACGCGTCGACGGCCAGCTCGTGTTCAATACCGGCCTGCTCAGGATGAATGCCGTGCTGGCGGGGCTCGGCCTCGCCTACATCCCGGAAGATCTCGTCAAGCGCGAGATCGCCGACGGCCGGCTGGTCCGCGTGCTCGCCGACTGGTGCGCGCCGTTCGCCGGCTATCACCTGTATTACCCCAGCCGGCGGCAGTCGACGCCGGCGTTTGCGGTGCTGGTGGAGGCGCTGAGATACCGGAAGTGAGGGAGCACGCTCTCGTGCCTCGGACGCAGCGGAGCGTCACTTCGTGCCGCACCGCGTCCGGGACACGAGCAAGGTTAGCGCGCGACGACTTCGACTTCGCCGTCGACGCCGTTGACGACGTTGAAACCGCGCTCGTAGACCTTGCCCTCGTTCTTGGCGATGGCGCGGTACTCGCCTTCGGAGAGCACGACGCGCGGGAAGGCGCCGATCGATTCCTTGATGACGTCGCCACCCGGGGTCAGCACCGACCAGGCGGTGTTGGCGAGCGCCTCGCCGCCCTTGTCGCTGACGAGCTTGAGCGTGATCACGGCGGCGCGGTGGGTGATGGTGACGTCGGTCAGCTTGCCGGCCTGGACGCGGATGTCCGAGCGCACCACCGAGTTGGCGTCGCCATAGTTGGAGATGATGTAGTAGGTGCCCTCCGGCAGCAGCACCACGTCGCCGGCGGCGACGTTCGGCACCAGCGAGGCACGCTCGCCGGACTCGAACTGGCTGCCTTTGTAGATCGCGAACGAGATCTGGTTCAGCGGAATGCGGCTGGTGCCGACGCGGCCCTCGATGCGCAGACCGCCGGCCGGCAGCACGAAGGATTCGCGATCGGTCTCGGCCTTCAGGCTGACGGTGCGCACCGCGCTGACGAGGCCGAAGGCGACGTGCACGACGTAATTGCCCGGCGGCAGCACGATGTTGGGCGTCGCACTGCGATCCTCGCGGATCAGCTTGAAGGTGCCGTTCTCGTCGGGACGATCGGCGAACACCCGCCACACCAGGCCGCTGCTGATCGCCGGCGTGTCCTTGCCGTATTTGGCGCTCAGCGACAGCACGGCCTGTCCGGGTGCGGCCGCATTGAGGGGGGCTGCCGGCGGAACGCTCGTCACCGCGGGCGGCGGCATGCTGGGCGTATTCGGCTGTGTCAGGGTCGGCGGCAGGCTCGGCGGGGGACCGGCGCCTGGACCGGAGGGCGGCGCCAGGCTGACGGCCCCGCCCGGATCGGGCACCGAAGCCGGAGGCACCGGCGGCGGCCGATCCGAGAAAAGCTGCGCTTGGGCGGCAGTCTGGCCGAGAACGACAAGGCACGCGGCAAGGACAAGCGCCGGCAGCAGCCTGCCGCCGCGCCGCCATCCGATGATGCCGTCACCCCCGAGAGTCATACTCTCTGCTTTTCACCGAAAACGCGGCAAATTCAAGCCTCTGAAACCCCAAGAACTACGGCCTCAAGGCATTCTTTGGAACCCGGTTGACGCCTGCGTGATTACATCAGAGGCAACCGGCCCCCGCCACACTCCTGCCCCCAGCGTCCCAAACGCTATAAACCAAGCTTTGCCGTCTTTCTGGCGAAGCGGAAGCGCGGCGCCTACTCTGGAGTGAGGACGGCCCGGAGTAGGAGAGTTTCGGTGCTGGAAATCTTGAGAGGTCGCGGCGTGAACGGCGCGAACGGAGAAAAAGTCGGCCTCGGCAGCATCCGCCGGCCCGTCATTGGCCTGGCGCTGGGCGGCGGCGCGGCGCGCGGTTTTGCCCATATCGGTATCATGAGGACGCTGCTGGCCAACGGTATCGTACCCGATGTCGTGGTCGGCACCTCGATCGGCGCGGTGGTCGGCGGCCTCCATGCGGCCGGCCGCCTCGATACGCTCGAAGAGTGGGGTCGCAGCCTGCAAGGCATGCGCAACATCCTCGGCTATCTCGACATCCGCCTCGACGGCTCCGGCCTGATCGGCGGCGAGAAGCTCGCCATCCGACTTGAGAAGGCGGTCGGCCAAACCCTGATCGAAGACCTTCCGATCAAGTTCGCGAGCGTCGCGACCGAGGTCCGCACCGGCCACGAGATCTGGCTGACTCGGGGACGCCTGGTCGAGGCGATGCGCGCCTCCTATGCGCTGCCCGGCATCTTCTCGCCGGTGATGATCGGCGACCGCTGGCTGGTCGACGGCGCGCTGGTGAACCCGGTGCCGGTTTCGGCGGCGCGGGCGCTCGGCGCCGAAATCGTCATCGCCGTCAATCTGTCCACCGACGTCTTCACCCATTCGACGACGATCTATCAGCACGGTGCGGTGCCCGCGCCGGTCGCCCAAGTGACCGAGGAGGCCCCGGCCAAACGGCGCTTTCCGCGCTTCTTCTCGGCGGAGAAAACCGTCAAGCGCGAGTTCTTCGGCAGCGCCGGACGTCCCGGCATCTCCTCGGTGATGATCGACGCCTTCAACATCATGCAGGACCGCATCACCCGCGCGCGGCTTGCCGGCGATCCGCCGGACCTCCTGATCACGCCACGGGTCGGTCAGTTCGGCTGGTTCGACTTCCATCGTGCCGAGGAGCTGATCGCGCACGGCACCCGCGCCGCCGAACGCGCGCTGGAGTCGATCCAGGAAACGATCGACGTGCTGGCGCCGGCGCCCGAAGGCACCGCGCCCAAAGCGATCGAGTAAGCCCGGCGCGTAAGCCCGCTCAGGCCGTCTTGATGTAGTCGCGCAGGGCTTCCTGCTCGGACTCGTATTCCTGGACCCGGCGCTTGACGATGTCGCCGATCGAGATCAGCCCGACCACCTTGCCGTTTTCGACGACGGGCAGATGGCGGAACTTGCCGGTGGTCATCATCTCCATGAGCTCGGCAACCGTGTCGGTCTCCTTGCAGGTGACGACCTTTCGGGTCATGACCTGAGACACCGGCTCTTCCAGCACACCCGCACCGCGCTCGCCAAGCACACGAACGATATCGCGCTCCGACAGGATGCCCTCGAGTCGGCTCTGGTTCATCACCAGCACCGCGCCGATCTTCTTCTCGGCGAGCAGCTTGACCGCGGCAGCCAGCGTCGCGTCGGGCTCGACGCTCATGATCTGGTGGCCCTTGGTATTGAGAATGGAACGTATTGTCATTGTCGCCTCCCTGAATCGAATCCGTCCGCTTGGCGCGGTTTGGACTTGTTCGCGAGTCTTCAACTAACAGTTTCGGCGCCGGTTTCACGTTCAGGCGCTTTGCGAAGCGCAGCTTCTATGAGCTTGCTGCTTCGGAACATTCTTCCAGCGAATGATGGATGAATTCGGGCCGCGCCGCAAGCGCCGCGTCAAATACCGTCCGAAATGTCCTGTGATGACGCATCCGCAGCATCATCGTTTCGCACGCGCGGCACGGGATCGAACAGCGCGAACAGCAACAGCCCTGCGAAGAAGCCACCGATATGCGCTTCCCAAGCGACACCCGCGCTGTCGCTTTCGACACCGATGGCGCCGACGCCGAAGACGATGTTCATCACGAACCAAACGCTCAGGAAGCCGACGATCCGCCGGTCGCGCAGTGCCTGCAACAGCGGCAGTGCCGGAACCTTGGCGGCGGTATCGGCGTCCGAACGGCTGAACGACAGGAAGCTGCCGCGCACGAAGGCGAACCGGATCGCCGCCGCCATCGCCCCCGACACCGAAGCCGAGGCGCCGATCATCGGCACCACCGCGTGCTCATGGGTGACGAGATGGGCGAGCGCGCCGGCAGCCGCCGTCACCGCCAGGAACACGAAGAAGCGCACCGCGCCAAAGCGCCGCGCCAGCGCACTGCCGAACGGCAGCAGCCACAGCACGTTGAAGGCGAGATGGGTGAGATTGGCATGCAGCAGCGAATAGGTGACGAAGGTCCACACCTTGGCACCGGCGCCGCCCTCGAACTGCAAATTGACCAGCGAGGAATCGTAGCGCTTCGGGATGAAGCCGAACACGTCGATGGTCCAGTTCTCCAGCTCCGGCGGCAGCAACACCCGCAGATGGATCACCGCCAGCAGGACGACATAGGCCGTCAGCGGCCAGGGCAGCGTCAGGATCGGCTCGCGCGGGGCCTCTTCGGCGACGACCGGCTGGTCTGACGGTGGTTCTAGCGGGGAATCCAAGGCGGTTCGCTTTCAGGCGCGATCGAAGCAAGAACTTGGAGATAGTCGCCTTTACCGGCCTTGCGCAAGTGCACAAAAGGAAAAGGCAGGGCCCTGGGAAAGCCCTGCCTGTCCGTGTCGATCTTCCTGACACCGCAGAGGAACAAGGCGTATCCCCACCCCTCCCCGCGGCCAGTGACCAAACTGTTTGACGCCTGTGTACAGGCCTCGCCGAGAACCTGGATGAAAGCGGCGAGGCTTGCGACCGCGATGACCTTAGCAGCCGCGCGGCCGAGCGAAAGCGCATAGTTAATTTAACGTTAACGACGCAAAGACGGCCCGCACGAGGCCAAAAACGCTCCCACGGCATGGACGCTGCAATTCCCCTCCTGCACAACAACACAGGGATCTCAGGTGCACTGAAGCGGGACAGATTTGTCCCATGAGGTTGCGCCGAGGGGTGAGCGTCAGTCATGAAACATCCATCGAGCCGCGCGTTCTTCGCGTATTGGGACAAGAAGCGCGGCGGCGCGCGAGCGCCTGACCGGGCCGATATCGATCCCGCCGCCGTGCGCGAATTGCTCGGCGACATCTTCGTCCTGTCCTGCGAGCCGAAGCTTGGCTTCCCCTTCCGCGTTGCCGGCACCCGCGTCTGTGCGCTCGCAGGCTGCGATCTCAAGGACGCAAGTTTTGCCGCGCTGTTCACCGAAGCTTGCCGCAGCGAGATCGAGGAGATCGCGACGATCGTCGCCGACGAGACGTTAGGTGCCATCGCCGGTCTCACGGCCACGCGCGAGGACGGCAGCAAGGCCCATCTCGAGCTGCTGCTGCTACCTTTCAACGCCCGCCCGCACACGCCGGTCAGCGTCACCGGCGTGCTCGCGCCGTTCGACGACGAATGCGGCGCGCTCGGCCCGTTCACCGTCACCTCCTGGCGCTATCTGCACCAGCCGGAGAAATTGTTGCCGCGCGCGATCCGAAAATTGCAGATCGCACGCGGGCTGATGGTGTATGAGGGGCTGCGGTAGCTTTCGTTTCGACGTGAGCGAGCGCCGCAGCTTCGATGCAGCCCCCTCACCTGGACGAAGAACCATGTCCGACATCATCAATTTCGGCGCGCTCGCGCTCCGCTTCCTGCACAGCAAGGATGACACCGGCGGCAGCGTCGACATCTTCGAAATGACGTTGCAACCGAATGCGCGGATGCCGATCCCGCATTATCACGACCGCTGGGACGAAACGATCTACGGGCTGTCCGGCGTCTCGACCTGGACGATCGACAGCAAGCAGAACGACGTTGCCCCCGGAGAATCGGTCTTCATCAAGCGCGGCATCGTGCACGGCTTTACCAACCGCTCCACGGAGCCGGCGACCTGCCTGTGCATCTTGAGTCCCGGGGTGTTGGGCCCGCAATATTTTACGGAGATGGCCGCGCTGCTGTCGGCCGGCGCGCCACCCGATCCCACAAGGATGAAAGAGACGATGCTGTGCTACGGTCTGGTGCCGGCGCCGCCTGCGTAAAACCCGCGATGCGAGGACAGGCTGCATGGTACAACCCGCCCCGCGCGTCTTCGAGATCGCTTACGGCATCGCCAGATGCCAGGCGCCGTTCAGGAAGCCGTCGCCGGTGACATCACCGGGCTTGGTGTCCTTGGCGAAGGTGTAGAGCGGCTTGCCCTTGTGGGCCCACTGCTTGGAGCCATCGTCGCGGGTGATGATGGTATAGCCGTCGCCGGCGGCGTCGCTGGCCTCGGCCTTCAGCGCCGGCCAGTTTGTCGCACACGGGCCGTTGCAGGCCGACTTGCCGTCCATGTCCTTGTCGAAGGTATAGAGCGACATGCCCTTGGCGTCGGTGAGCACGTTACCCTTGTCGGTCTTGCCGGTCTTGGTCGGCGGCGCCGCGAAGGCGGCCGAGGTCATCGCGAGCGTTGCGGCGAGCGTCAGCGCGAGGCGGATCGAGGATGTCGTCATGGTCTCTCCTGTCATGCAATTGGCTTGCACGAGGTAGGACGCCGCGCGACAACTCATATTCCTGAGACGGCAGCAAAGATATTTTTGGCTGCGCACATCAGCGCGGCGGAATAAATCGCGATGGTTGATACGGAACAAGCAAGATGAGCAAGCCGCACTGGCGCCGCGCGCACGCCGGCGACCTCGCCGCGATCAGCGCGATCGCAGCGCGCATTCATCCCGATCTCCCCGAGCGCCCGGACGTGTTCGCGGAAAAGATGCGGCTTTATCCGGATGGCTGTTGCGTGCTCGCTGCAGGCGACGAGATCGCAGGCTACGGCCTCGCGCATCCCTGGATGCAGCAACAGATTCCACCGCTCGACGGATTCCTCGAGCGATTGCCCGATGCTGCAGACTGTCTCTATGTGCACGATGTCGCCGTGCTCCCCGACTTCCGCGGCGGCACGACGCGCGCTTATGTCGTGGAGATCGAACAGCTCGCGCGATCATCAGGCATCACGACGCTTGCGCTGGTCTCGGTCTACACCACGCGACCTCTGTGGGAGCATCTCGGCTTCCGAGGCGTCGTGCCGGATGCGGCGCTGCGCGACAAACTCTCGTCCTACGGCGCGGGCGCGACCTACATGCTACGCGAACTCGCCCAATAGCCGCCCTCTCCGCGCAGTCGGCCTCACGCGGGCGTGAAGCCGATCCCCGAACCGATTTCCACCAGCCGTCGTCGAAGACCTGTGCGAGCCCTTCCGGTCTCGCCGAACAGAGGCTGGAGAACTCCCATGAAACTCACATTGCCTGGCGTGGCGTTGATTGCACTCGCGGCGACGACCGCGTTCACCGCAACCAGCGCCAACGCGCTGCAGCTCCGCACCTATCGCTGCGACGTTCCCTTCTTCGAAAGCTGCGGCGTCATCAACCTCCAACCGCAGCCCCCTGCACCGCCCCCCATCACCCGCCGCAACCGCGATACGTCGCCGACCTACATGAAGCAGATCGATTCGCGTTACAGCTCCGCGATGAATAACGCCGGCGGAGGCGGTGGTGGCGGCGGTGGCGGCGGCGGTGGCGGTGGCGGTGGCGGCGGTGGTGGCGGTGGCGGTGGCGGCGGTGGTGGTGGTGGTGGTGGTGGCGGCGGCGGAGGTCGCTGAGCTCACACTTTGCTTTTCAGATGATGTCGCCGGTGCAACCCGGCGGCATCATCGCTGTCTGCGCTGACGGTCGGCCGCTCAGCCGCGGTGCTTCTTCTTGTTCTTCTTCCCGGCAGCACCCGGCCATTCGGTGACGGACGGCGCATATTTGGCGTCACCCGATTTGTTTCCGAATTTCTTGTTCTTCTTCCCAAACGCCGGCTTGCCGAATTTGTCGCCGTCGTGAGGCTTACCGTGGGGCTTGGCCTGCGGCTTACCCTGGTGCCTGGCTTCCGGCTTTCCGCGCGGCCTGTCGTGAGGCTTCGGCCCCTTCGCGTTCCAGGGATCGTCACTGCGGCGGACAACATGATCGTCGTCCCCTTCATCGCGCTGCGGAGCGCGTGAGCGCTTCTCCGCAGGTGCCTGCTCTTGCGGCGCGCCCGTCATCGGCTCGATGCGGATGCTGTCTTCCTTGTCCGGACGCTTGACCTTGGCGGCGAAGGACTCGGCGACACGCTCGGAGATCTCGAACTCGGTGGTGGTGTCCGAGATCTTGATCGCGCCGATATCGCGCTTGTCGATGCCGCCACGGCGGCAGATCATCGGCAACAGCCAGCGCGCTTCCGCATTCTTGCGGCGGCCGATGGCTGCGCGGAACCAGACCGTGGGCTCCGCCATCACATGCTTTTTGCCCGATTTGGCGCGAGGCCTCTCGGACCGGTCGTCGTCACGCGGCCTTCGATCGTCGCGCGATGTGCGATCGTCACGATGACGCTCATCGCGCGGCCGGCTGCTTCGCTCACCGGGATCGATGATGTCTTCAGGCGACGGCAGTCGCGCCCGATAGAGCCGCGCCAGCGCTGCGGCGATATCCTCGGCCGACCGCTCGGCCAGCAGGGCCTTCGCCAGCTCGAGATCGTCGGCGGTCGTCTCCTCGGTGAACAACACGTCCTTCATGCGCTCATGATCGAGCTTGCGGATCTCATCCGCCTGCGGCGCCGTACCCCAGACCGCGTCGGTACCCGAGAGATTGAGCAGCAGCTCGGCGCGACGCCGTCGCGCTGGCGGCACCAGGAGGACGCTTGTCCCCTTGCGGCCCGCGCGCCCGGTTCGGCCGGAGCGATGCTGCATCACCTCGGGGTCGTTCGGCAGGTCGGCATGAATGACGAGGTCGAGGCTCGGCAGATCGATACCGCGGGCGGCAACGTCGGTCGCGACGCAAACGCGGGCGCGCCCGTCTCTGAGCGACTGGAGCGCCAGAGTGCGCTCGTTCTGCGTCAACTCGCCTGACAGAGCGACCACGGAGAAACCGCGCTCCAGCAGCGCCGCCTGCAAATGCCTGACGGCATCGCGCGTGTTGCAGAACACCAGCGCGCTCGGCGCCTCGTAGAAGCGCAGCACGTTGACGGCCGCATGCTCGACATCGCCGGGAGCGACCCGGATGGCGCGATACTCGATGTCGGCGTGACCGCCCTCGTCGCCGGCGACCTCGATCCGGAACGCGTCCTGCTGGTACTGTTTTGCCAGTGCCACGATGCCGCGCGGGAACGTCGCCGAGAACAGCAGCGTGCGGCGCGTCTCCGGCGTGGTCTCGAGGATGAACTCCATGTCCTCGCGAAAGCCGAGATTGAGCATCTCGTCGGCCTCGTCGAGAACGACGACCTTCAATTCGGAGATGTCGAGGCGGCCGCGTCGCAGATGATCGCACAGGCGGCCGGGCGTGCCGACGACGATATGGGCGCCCGCGGCCAGCTCGCGCTGCTCGCGGCGCGGGTCCATGCCGCCGACGCAGGAGACGACGCGCGCGCGCGCTTGCGCATAGAGCCATGTCAGCTCGCGCTGGACCTGCAAGGCGAGCTCGCGGGTCGGCGCGACGATCAAAGCCAGAGGTGCTCCGGCCTGCTCGAACTGCTCGGCGCCATCGAGCAAATCCTTGGCCATGGCCAAACCGTAAGCGACGGTCTTGCCCGAGCCGGTCTGGGCCGACACCAGGAGGTCGCGGTCGACCGCATCCTCGCCGAGCACGGCGAGCTGAACGGGGGTCGGGGAATCGTAATTGCGCTCAGCCAAGGCACGGGCGAGCGGCGGGGTCAGGGCCGGAAAGGACACGGAATGGAAAACCTTGGTTGGTCCGGGGGCGCGGAACGGAAAGCCGAGGGGCCCGACGCTGCAGTCACTGCAGAAGGCCCGGTCACACCCATGATGATTTTGATTTGGAGGCTCTTTACGCCAGAAGCGGCTAAATCACCATGGCTTTGATGCATGGCATTGGCGACAGGGTGAACAAGGCCGGGATGCTCAACCCCGCACTTTTGGCGCGCTTTAGCCCCTTCAGCGCACTTTTGGGCCGGAACGGCGGATTTTTGCGGTCATCTCGCCTAGATTGCGCGCGGTCGGGCGTACCAGGGATGCATGAATGACCTCGGCGGGCGAACGTCGGTGCGGCGACTGCACGCTCTGCTGCAAGGTCATGGCGATCGAGGCGCTCGCCAAGCCGGCCGGCAGCTGGTGCGCGCATTGCAAGCCCGGCCGCGGTTGCGCGATCTACGCCGACCGGCCTGCCGAATGTAAGGAATTCGCCTGCCTCTGGCTCGTCAACGAGCTCCTCGACGAACGCTGGAAGCCGAGCCGCTCGAAGCTGGTCGTGACCACGTCGGACGACGGCGTCGAGATCCGCTGCGACCCGGGGTCTCCCAACGCCTGGCGCAAGGAGCCTTACGCCACCGATATCCGCACCTGGGCCGTCGAAGGCGAGCACAACGACATGACGGTGCTCGTGATCATCGGCCAGCGCATGATTTTGGTCACGCCGGAGCACGAGTTCGATCTCGGCATTGTGGGGCCGGACCAACGTATCGTCCGTGAGCTGGAGGGCACGAAAGTGGTGGGCGTAACGGTGGTGAAGAACGAGTGACTTTGATGCCGCCTCGAATCGCAGAGAAGCGAAATCGATGGGCTGATGGATACACGTCTTGTCGCGCCGGCTGTCCGATCCCATCTTGCGTCACGGGAACGCACATGGGGTGAAATATGGCCGACAGCATATCGCTTGCCGACAAGCTCGCGACCTTTCAAGATTTCTGGTCGCCGCGCACGGTCACGACCTTCAACGATTGCGACGTGATGGTGGTGAAGGTGAAGGGAGAGTTCACCTGGCACAAGCACGACGACACCGACGATTTCTTTCTCGTGCTGAAGGGCACGCTCGACATCGAGTTGCGGGACCGCACCGTGACGCTCGGACCGGGCGAGCTCTATGTGGTGCCCAAGGGTGTCGAACACCGCCCGGTGGCCCGCGAGGAGGTTCACCTGGTGCTCATTGAGCCCTCGGGCACGCCGAACACAGGCGACAAGGCCACCGCGGCAGCGCGCAAGCTCGCGTAGCAAGTGCGGTGCTAATCCCTTGAGGCCACCAGCCTGCTGACACCGCCGGCCAGCCTTGCCTTGGTCCGCACCACAAAATCTTTTGCCGCACGGCTCAAGGCGCGGATGGCGCGCCAGGCCTCGGTCGCCTGCAGCCATGCCTTCATCTCGGAAAACTTCCCGTAGACCCAGGCGAACGCCGGAATTCGCATCAGCTTGTCGCGCGTGAGGTGGAACAGGCGCTCGACCAGCACGAGCTTGAGCAGCTCGCAACCGATGAACGCCGCTACGCCGCTCAGGAACTGCCCGGTCGCGACGAGGTACGCGGCCACCGGCTTGATCGGCTCCAGGATGATCACTGGCACGGAGAACAGCGCGAGCGACGGATAAGGCGGCAGCGACTTGATCCAGGCGCGCAGCCGCTTGAATTCGAAATGCCGCGAAAGCCAGCGCGAGATCGGCCGCGCCACGGCCATGAACACCGCATCCACCAGAAAGTAGATGGCAGCCAGGATGTAGGTGATGGGCTTCAGGATTCGCTTCACAATGACTCTCCCGCGAACTGAAAGCCGGAACCTTGGCCTAAGTTTCACCGCGACGTGAATAAGTCGCGGATTCCCTGTGGAACTTTTGGGGCAGTTGCCCTGCCCTGATTAGATCTCGGCGTGGATCTCCAGATTCATCGCAACAAGCCGCCACTATACCGCAGTTCGTAAAGCGATGCGCCATCATGCCGCGCGATCGTCTCGATGCCATGGAAGCGATCGAGCGCGCCCTCGGCCTCGTTGCGATAGATCATGCCGGCCTGCTCAAACCGGCGCGGTCCTCGAACGGGCTCCTCGACGCTGACGCCCAGCAGCGCCTGGCGCAGGAATTTGTAGACGGCGAGAAAACTGTCCCGCTCCTTGATCTCTGCGCCCACGCCTCCGCTGTAGCTCATCGACCAGATGACGCGATCGTCGCGCGACACGGTTTCCTGCCCAACGAAAAATCCCATCCCGAAATAGATATCGCGATAAGCGTAAGGCGGCGCACGGTGATCGAGCTGCTTTGAGCCGGCGAGCAGCGGCGCGGCCACGGTCGCGTCGTCATCGAGGCCTGCATAGGTGCGCCGCTTGGCTTCGACCAGAAATGCCGCGAGATCGGGCGGAATGGACGACATCGTCTACTCCACCAAGTCCGGCCACGGCACGATGGTCGACTTCACCGTCTTCATCGCCATCGCGTCCTTTACGGCTTGCGAGACGCCCTCCTCCGTGAACGGATAGATCGTCTGCATTTTCAGCCAGGGATATTTGTCCCGCGTGCGATAGAGCATGTCGACGCCGAGCGGCAGATCGTTGCCGGTGAAGCCCCAGGATCCCAGCACGTTGAGGTCCTTGGTGCAGATGCGGTGCCAGGATGTCTCGATCGAGCCGGCGTCGGTGAACTGGCCCATCTCGACATAGGTGCCGCCGTCGCGCAGCATCTCGATGCCCTCGGGCCCCGCGGTCGGGTGGCCCGAGCAATCCATCACCAGATCAGCACCAAAGCCGCCGACGATCTCGCGCACGCGCGCGATGCGCTCCTGCGGTGATTTGATCTCCTCGATATTGACCGTCGCTTCCGCGCCGAACTCGCGCGCCAGCTTGAGGCGCGGCTCTTCCGGCGCGCCGACGCAGATGACGCGCCCTGCTCCCATCTCGCGTGCCGCCGCAACCGCCAAAATGCCGATCGGGCCGGAGCCCTGGATCACCACCGTGTCGGCCCAGGTGAACCCGCCGGCGCGGGTCGCGCGGTTGAAGGCGCGGATGCAGGAGGTCAGCGGCTCCGACAGCGCGCCAAGGCGCAGCGACATGTCGTCGGGCAGCTTGTAAATCTTGGTGCCCGGAAGCATGTCGAGATCGACATAGACATATTCGGCCCAGCCGCCCCACATGTGCGGCGCCTTGTCGAAGCCGAGATAGCGGCCGTAATAGACCGGCGTCAGGCATTTGTTGGCGGTCTGCGGATAGTGAATGCAGTAATAGCATTTGCCGCAGGGCATCAGCGGCGGGATCATCACCTTCGATCCGACCTTGAGCGGCTTGCTCATGAAATCCTCGGTGAACTCGTCACCGCATTCGACGATGACGCCGCCGATCTCATGGCCAAGCGTGAACGGCCAGGGCAGCGGCTTCGGCCAATGGCCTTTCAGGATATGCAAATCCGTGCCGCAGACGCCGCACGCGCCGATCTTGATCAGCGCACCCTTGCGGCCGACCTTCGGCCACGGCACGGTCTTGATCACGGGCTCCGAGCCCGGTCCGGCGTGGGTGCAGACGCGGATCTGTTCCATGGCTGTTTCCTCGGGGCCCGTCTGTTATGATTGATGGGTGCGGGCGTGGGGCGAAGCGTATGTGAGATGCGCGGTCGTGCCAAGCTGCGATAGTTCGGGGACAACGCCGATGCTGCGTGATTATCGCGACGACGATGCCGAAGCGATCATACGCGTCGCGCTCGCCGCATTCGCCGAGTTCGAGCAGCACTATTCCGACTGGCCGTTGTTCAACACCCATGTCGCAAAAATGCCGACGCTCGCGAGAACCGGCGAGATCATCCTCGCCGAACATGACGGCCAGATCGTCGGCGCCGTGGCCTATGTCGGCCCGAAGGCGCCGAAGCCGGCCTTCTTCGAGCCGGCCTGGCCGATCATCCGCATGCTGGTGGTCGACCCCGCTGCACGCGGCAAAGGTATCGGCCGGCGATTGACGGAGGAATGCCTGCGCCGCGCTGAGCGTGATCAGGCGAGCGTCATCGCGCTCCACACGACGCCGATCATGACGGTCGCGCTGCCGATGTATCAGCGCATGGGATTTGTCTGGGTTCGCGAGGCGCCGGATATTCTGGGCGTGCCGTATGGGGTGTATGTGAAGTCGCTTGCGTAGTCTCCTGGCTACATCGCCGCGACAAACTCCGCCGTCATCCTGAGGTGCTCGTCTTGCGAAGCAAGGCGAGCCTCGAAGGATGGGCCGCGAGCGCTTGCGGCTCATCCTTCGAGGCTCGCTTCGCTCGCACCTCAGGATGACGGCGGTGTGTGTGGCGACAGTGCATGGCAGATGCCTGAGCACATCCAAGTGTCTTGAGCGCCCGCCGTCGAACGTGTAAGGCCCGAGCAGTCCCCACCCAGGTGCCCCCTTGAACCCCCTCCCCCAAAATCCCGTGGCTGCGTCTGGCTCGTTCGCGGCGATGAAGTCCGTGCCCTACCGGCTCCAGTTCATCGCTTACGTGCTGGCGATGATGGCGGACAATATCGAGCATGTGATCAGCTACTGGGTGGTGTTCCAGAAATTCCACTCGCCGACGCTGGGCGGTTTTGCGGTGCTGTCGCACTGGCTGCCGTTCCTGCTGTTCTCGGTCGTGGTCGGCGGGCTCGCCGACCGGTTCGATCCGCGCCGCATCATCCAGTGCGGCATGCTGCTGTTCATCGTGGCCTCGGCCGGCTGGGGCTTCTTCTTCATCACCGACACCATCCAGATGTGGCACGCGATGCTGCTGCTGGTGATCCATGGTTGCGCCGGCGTGCTGTGGCAAACGCCGAACCAGCTGCTGCTCTACGATCTCGTGGGTCCTGCCGACCTTCCGAGCGCGGTGCGGCTGAACGCGATGGCGCGCTATCTCGGCATCCTGGTCGGGCCTGCGGTGGGCGGGCTCATCATGCTGACGCTCGGCACCTCGCACGGCATCATCTTCAACACGCTGTTCTATCTGCCGATGCTGCTGTGGCTGTTCTGGGCGCCGGTGCGCGACAGCAGCATGGCCGTGCGGCGCTTCGCCGTGCGCGGCTTTGCTGACATCCTGCTGACAATGCGCGCCATCGGCTCCCAGCCGGTGCTCACCGCCATGACATGGCTCGCCGGCCTCACCTCCTTCATGATCGGCAACGCCTATCACGCGCAGATGCCGGGCTTTGCCGGCGATCTCGGCCATGGCGATCCCGGCGTCTCCTACAGCGTGCTGCTCGCGGCCGATGCCGCCGGCGCGCTGCTCGCCGGCATCGCGCTGGAATCCTGGGGACGGTTGAAAGGCACGCCGCGCACCGCGATCCTGCTGGCAACGCTGTGGAGCGTCGCGCTGCTCGGCTTCGCCGCGGTGCGGATCTATCCGGTCGCGATCGTGCTGCTGTTCTTTGCCGGCTTCTTCGAGCTGTCGTTCAACACCATGGCGCAGGCGCTGGTGCAGTTGAATGCGCCGGCCGATATCCGCGGCCGCGTCGTAGGTCTCTACAATATGGCGGGACTTGGCATGAGGGCGTTCAGCGGCATCACCGTCGGCGTCTTTGGTGCCGCGATCGGCATTCACTGGTCACTGGGACTATCGGCCGCAGTGCTGCTGATGCTGCTGCTGTTGCTGTATCAGCGCGCGGCGAGGAAGACTGTCGGTTGACTCTCGTCCCTCCCCACCGCACGCTCGATCAGCGGGCGGGGGAGATCAGGCATTGCGCAATCGCTGGACCATTCTTGCGATCCTGTTCGTCGTTCGCCTCACCATCGCGTTCCAGTTCCAGAGCGTGGCGGCCGTCGCGCCGCTGCTCAGCAAGACATTCGGTGTCGGGCTCGCCGACATCGGCATCCTGATCGGGCTCTATTTCACGCCGGGTGTCGTGCTGGCGCTGCCGGGCGGCGCGATCGGCCGCACCCTCGGCGACAAACCGACCACGATCGCCGCGCTGCTGCTGATGACGGCCGGCAGCCTGGTGATGGCCACCACCGAGATCTGGGGCTTGCAGATGGCGGGCCGGCTGGTCTCCGGCGCCGGCGGCGTGCTGCTGACGGTGCAGCTCACCAAGATGGGCACCGACTGGTTCGCGGGGAAGGAGATCGCCACCGCAATGGCGATCTTCGTCAACTCCTGGCCGGCGGGCGTTGCGATCTCGCTGCTGGTGCTGCCGGCGATCGGCACCGCCTATGGCGCGGGCGCCGTATTCGCAGCGACGGGCGCGCTGAGCGCGATCGGTGTTGCGCTGATCATGTTCTATCAGCCGCCACCGGGCGCAACGGTCAGCGCCGCGGGCTCTGCCCGTCTCGATCCGCTCGCGCTGCTCGCGGTGATCGTCGCGGGCCTGATCTGGGGCCTCTTTAATGTCGGCTTCGCCATGATCTTCTCGTTCGGCCCCGCCTTGCTCGCCGAACGCGGCTGGAGCATCGCCGCGGCAGGCTCGGCGATCAGCGTCGTGATGTGGCTGTCGGTGGTTTCGGTGCCGGCCGGCGGGTACCTCGCCGATCGTTTCAAGCACCCCTTTATATTGGTGATCACCGCCAGCCTCCTGGTGGCCGCCCTGCTGGCCTGGTTGAGCCGGTCCGACGCCGTCATCACGATTCTGGTCCTGATCGGCCTGATCGGCGGCCATCCGGCCGGCCCGATCATGAGCCTGGCCGCCCGCGTGCTCGTGCCGGAGACCCGGGCGATCGGGATGGGCGTGTTTTACACCCTCTTCTATGCCGCGATGATGCTGGGGCCGGCGGTGGCCGGGCGGCTGGCCAAATCGGCGGGGACGGCGGCGGTCGCGCTCGACCTCGGCGCGCTGACGGTATTGGCCTGCCCGCCCTTGATGTGGCTTTTCGAACGCATTGTGTCGGTGCGTATTCGTCGCGCCAAATCATAACGCGGCATTAACCCTATGCACCTTAGGGTCGTGCCGGACTCCGCCCGGGCGGGGGGTCGGGTAGTGAAAATGGCGTTGGCGAACAAAAAATTTCTTCCGGCCGCCGAGGAACGTCGGCGTTTCCAGCGGGTGAAGGTGCACCTGCTCGGCCGTTACATGCTGCCGGATCGCCGTGAATTCCCCTGCCAGGTGATCAACATGTCGCCCGGCGGGCTGGCGCTGCTGGCGCCCGGCATCGGCAATGTCGGCGACCGCGTGGTCGCCTATCTCGACCATATCGGCCGCGTCGAAGGCAAGATCACCCGGATCATCGACAACGGCTTTGCCATGACGGTCGGCGCGACGCCGCGCAAGCGCGACAAGCTCGCCGCCCAGCTGACCTGGCTCGCCAACCGCGACATTCTCAACCTGCCGGAAGATCGCCGCCACGACCGTATCGTGCCGCGCAACCCGATCGCGGTGCTGACGCTCGAGGACGGCACCAAGATGACCTGCCGCATCATCGACCTCTCATTGTCCGGCGCGGCCATCGCGGCCGAGAACCGCCCGCCACTGAAATCGACGGTGATGCTCGGCCGGGTCCAGGGCCGCGTGGTCCGAAACCTCGAAGACGGCTTCGCGCTGGAGTTCCTGCACTCGCAGCCGATCGAGACACTCGAAGAGAGCGTTACCGCTCGGTAAAGCGAGAGCTCGCCAAAACCCCTGTTTTCCAGGCCTCAAAGGCGGCTTCCGTGATCCGGACGCCGCCTTTTTCGCGTCTGGCTGCGGCCTGACGCGGGTTAACGCACGACCTGTTCGCGCGCTGAAACGTCGGTTCCGCCAGCGTTTCCGCGTTAATCCCTAAAATTTGAATCAATTGCAGTATTCTCAAATTTTACTCGAATTATCTTCAAGTATAGATCGAATTCACCGCGCCTTTTACTTGTATTCGTCTCGACTTGACTTGGCCGACTTAGCGGCAACTCAAAAGCTCCATGCGAAATGTGGTCCCAACAAGAAACGGGGGCCGCAATGTTGGACTTCAGGGGACGGGGGAAGGCACTGGCACTTGCTGCCATGCTCTTCGGGATCAGCGCTGCAGCGCAGGCCGGTGAAAGCCGTCTGCTCTACGCGAGCCTCGGCGACACCACGCGTGCGCCGATCGGCTGGGTCGAGTTTTGTGCAGAGAATGCCGCTCAGTGTCAGGGCGGGCCGACGCAGCCGCGCGACATCGTGATGTCGCAGACCGCGTGGCGCGATCTGACCAAGGTCAATCGCTGGGTCAACGAGACCATCAAGCCTTTGACCGACCAGGAGCACTGGGGCGTGATCGAGAAGTGGTCGCTGCCGACCGACGGTTACGGCGACTGTGAAGACTACGTGCTGTTGAAGCGCAAGATGCTGATTGATGCCGGTTGGCCGCGTGAGGCCCTGCTCATCACCGTCGTGCGTGACAAGAAGGGCGAAGGACACGCGGTGCTGACGGTGAAGACCGACAAGGGCGAGTTCGTTCTCGACAATCAGAACGAGAGCGTCGTTGCCTGGACGGAGACCGGCTACCGCTTCGTCAAGCGCCAGTCGCAGGCCGATCCCAATGTCTGGGTGTCGCTCGGCGATACCAAGCCGGCGGTCTCCACCGCCAGCGCAAGAGATCAGTAGGAACGAGACAACGAGTTACGCGACCCGGTCACATCCCCACCCCTCCCCGTCCCAGACCGGTTCGCGCGCGGCCAGCCATCCCCCAATGGCTGGCCGCAACTTTTTTGGGCCTGTAAGGCCGCGACGTGCAAACGACGCGCGCCTTCGTCAGCGCGGCAGGATGTTCTTGTAGACCTTGCCGTCCTTCATGATCACCACAAAACTCTTCGCGGGATCCGCAACGAGGGTGATGTCGTCAAGCGGATTGCCATCGACCAGCAGGAGATCGGCGAGCGCGCCCTCCTCGACCACACCGAGCTTGCCGGGATAAGGATTGCGCAGGCCCGACAGGCTCAGCAGTTCCGCGTTGGTCGACGTCGCCATGACCAGCGCTTCGGCCGGCGTGTACCAGCGCGTCAGCGCGGCCAGCATCGAGCCCTGCTTCTCCGCCAGCGCCTGCGAGAACAGGACGTCGGTGCCGAAAGCGGTCTTGAGGTGGTATTTCTTTGCCAACTCATAGACACGGTCGGTGCCGGCAACGACCTGCCGCAACTTGTCCTGCTCCGAAGGCCCGAGCCCGGCGCCAGCCGACATATCCAGGAACGGCTGTGTGCTCAGCCAGATCCCCTTCTCCGCCATCAGCTTTGCGCTGGCCTCGTCCATGAGGTGACCGTGCTCGATGCATTTCACGCCGGCGGCGATGGAGCGCTGGATCGCGACCGGCGTATAGGCGTGCGTGGCGACGTAGGTGCCCCAATTGTCGGCGGCCTCGACGGCGGCGCGCAGCTCGGGCTCGGTGAAGGTAGAGACGTCGAGCGGGCTGAACGGGGATGCGACGCCGCCGCCCGCGGTGAGCTTGACCTGCGAGGCCCCCTGCATCAGCTGCTCGCGGGCACGCACGCGCACCTCGTCGGGACTGTCGGCAACCATGCTGCCGCCGATCCGCTCCATGCGGCTGAGCATGCCGCCGATGGTGCGCGGCAGATCGGAGAGCTGGCGGAAGTCGCCGTGACCGCCGGTGATGGTGATGATGGCGCCGGACGGATAAATGCGCGGACCGGCAACGAGGTCCTCGTCAATGGCCTGCTTCAGGCCAAAGGTCGGCCCACCCATGTCGCGTATGGTGGTGAAGCCGCGCATCAGCGTTGCGGTCGCTTCGCTGGCGGCGAGCAGATTGTTGTAGCCGATATCGCCTGCAAGAGCCGCCGTCGGCGACGGGCGCACCAGCATGGCGTGCCAATGCGCGTCGATCAGCCCCGGCATCAGCACACGGCCGCCGCCGGCGATGATCTGGCTGGTCGCGGTGATGTCCGTGGTCGAGATCTTCTCGATCTTGCCGTCCCTGACGAGGACATTGGATGCGGCCGAGAGCGTCGCGTTCCTGCCGTCAAAGATCCTGACGTTGCGGAACAGGACGGTCGAGTCCTGCTGGCCGGCCGCGGGCGATGCGCTGCAGACAATCATCGCGAGCAGCACCGCGAGGCCGGCCCGCATACTCAATCCCGACATGTTCGATCTCCGCGCTGAGGTGCCGCTACGCGGCGGCTCCGACAGGCCGCCAGGCAATGGTCAGCCAGCCGATGCCGTGCGACAGCAGATCAATGCCGAGCAGCATGCCCAACACCCAGAGCCCTGTCATCGGAAAGCCGGTGAGAATGACCAGACCGGCGAGCACGCCGAACAGTCCGGACGCCAACATGATGCCGCCGCCCTGCTGCCAGCGGCCGATGCCGATCAGGATGCGGACTATTCCGGAGATCAGGAGTGCAAGGCCAAGCGCATAGGTCAGCAGCAGCGCGCCGGTCAGCGGCTGGCTGATGAGCACGATGCCGAAGGCGATGTAGAGAACGCCAAGCACCACCTGCCAGACAAAGCCGCCCCAGCCCTTGGTCCAGAACGCGTGGAAGACCTCGAAGGCGCCGGTGGCAATCGCCATCCAGCCGATGAACAGCGCGCTGATCACGGTAAAGAAGGCAACATCGCCCAGCACCATCAGCCCCGTGAACACCATGAAGAGACCCAGGAGCACGCAGACCCAGCGGCGTGGCTGCGGCAGGCCGGTCGCGCCCATGGGCGCACCATGATCGTAAGTCGTCATGACCTTCTCCCTTGATTATCTCCAGCGCCAGCCGCAATGGCGCCGACCGCGATGCCACCAGCACACCCAGCGCCGGCGCTTCCGATGCCGCGGCGGTGGCCGGTGCGGCGGTCGATGTGGCGGTCGATGCGGTGGACGGTGTGGTGGCCGAGGCGATGGGCGGTGGGGTGACGCCGACGACGGACCGGCACCTTGCGCGTAGGTTTGGCCGGCAGGATCACGCGCGCCGGAGGCAGAATGATCGGCCGGCGATGCCTCAGGCAGAGCCTCGGCGTCCCCTGACCAAATGCTTGCTCCTGCGCCCGCCAGGATAACGCCGCCGAACAGCGTTCGCAGCGCATCGCGGCGATCGATCTCATGCATAGGACTCTCCTTCACAAAGTCCCCTGCCCTCTGAACTCACGTCTTTGCAGCCGACTCATCACTCGGAATCTCACCCGGCAGATAATCCGGCAGCCGCCCGGCCGGGATGATCGCGATCAGTGCGAGGCCCGCCATGAAGAGCAGTCCAATCTTCAGCGCACGCAGCCGCGCTTCGGTATTCACGCGCACGGCTTCGGCGACCTGTTGCGGCGATCCGTTCGTGCGTTCCAGAACGCTGAGCAGACGGTCGTTGCTGACGAAGGTGATGTTGTCGAGATCGACCTGGGCTTGCAGCTCCGGCGTCAGCACCGGGCTCGCCGTGATCTTGCCGAGCGCAATCGTGCTGAGCAGGCCGACCATCAGCGCGCCGGCCACGGCCGTTCCGACCGCGGAAGCCAGGTTCTGCGTCGTCCCGCGCAGGGACCCGACGTCGCCGGCGAGTATCTTCGGCGACGACGTCACCAGGACGTTGAACAACAATGTCACCAGCGAGCCCTGACCGATGCCGAACAGGACGAGCCCGAACAGCACCGGAACCTCGCTCCAGTCGTTGTGCACGACGAAGGCGAGCCAGGCCAGCCCGACGGTGCAGAAGGCGAAGCCGTAGCGACCGATCTGGCGCGGTGTAAGCCGGTCGTAGACATTGACGATCAGCATTGCCGCGAAGAAGACGGTGAGGTTGAACGGCATCATCGCGATCGCGGTCGCGAGTGGCGTGCGCCCCTGCACGATCTGGATGTAGAGCGGCACGGTGAAATTCAAGGCCGCCTCGAGCGCCACCACCGCGAACAGCGAATAGACGGCGCAGCGTTCTTCGGGAGAGTCGATCACCGCAAGCGCCAGCAGCGGCGTCTTGCCGGCGGCCTGCCGCCGGTGCGTCCACATCAGGAAGGCCTGGCCCAGCACGATTCCGAGTACGATCATGACCGGCGCGGGCGAAAGACCGACGAGATCGAACGGCGCATTCGCCGTCGCAACCGCAAGGCCCCATCCGTTGAGATTGTTGAAGCCGAAACTGATAAGGACAATCGCACTCGCGGCGAGCACGACGCCGACGAGATCGATCTCCACATCCGGCCGGCCGTGATCGGGCTTCAGACGGAAGCTCAACAGGAACGCGATGGCGGACGCCGCAATCAGAACGCCGAACGTCGGCCGCCAGCCGATATAAGTTCCGAGCACGCCACCGATGATGAAGGCCAGAACGCCGGCCGCAGCGCGTGCCGAACCAAGTGCACCAAGTGCGGTTGCCTGCTGCTTGCCTGCATAATTCTCGGCAATCAGCGCAACCAGCGAGGGCACGATCACCGATCCCGCCGCGCCACAGAGCGCCTGCGCAGAGATCATGACGGAAGCCGACGGACTGAAGGTCATCATGATTTGCGAGATGAAGAACAGCACCACTGCGCCGCGAAAAACCCGCAACGCACCAAAGCGCTGGGCAAGCTTGGCGCCGAGCATCACAAAACCGGCGACCAGCATCGAATACGCCACGATGCCCGTCGCGACGGTCGTTGGCGGCACACCGAAACTCGCGACCATTCCGCCCATCGCCACTGGCAGCGAAGCGACATTGAACGACATGATCATCTGGCCCAGCGCAATCGCGATCATGGGAACCCATGACGCGCGCTCCTCCTGGTGAATGCCGCCGATCGACATTGTCTGCGTGACCATGACGTCCCTCCGGCTTGGTTAGCGTTGCGATCAGTCAGGCCTGCGGGCCCGCCGATCTTTTTTGCGCATTCATTGTTCCGGTTGCGATACGAACAGATCCATTCCCAGCCGCTGCGACAGGAATTTTGCCGCAAGCTGTCCCCGCACGCTGTTGCCGGCTGCGTCGAGCGGCGGGGCGAAGGTGCCGAAGCCTCCCTTGCCCGGCGACACCGCGACGATGCCGCCGCCGATCCCGCTCTTGCCGGGCAGCCCAATATCGTAGAGCCAGTCGCCCGACGTCTCATACAGCCCGGCGGTGATCATGACGGCGAGCGCGTAATGGCAGACCGCGGCATCGACGACACGCTGCTTGGTGACCGGGTTGACGCCGCCATCGGCCAACGTCGCTCCCATCACAGCGAGATCGCGGGCGCTCACGTTGAGCGAGCACTGCCGCGTGTAGAGATCAGTCGCTTCCTTGGCGTCGCAATAGATGCGGTCGTAGCTCTCCAGCAGCCGCGCGATGCTGCGGTTGCGGAAATTGGTCTGCGACGCCGACGTATAGACCTCTTCGTTGAGCGGCAGCGTGCGGCCGGCAAAGCGCGACAATCCGTCGTGGATGAATGACCACCGCGCTTCGGCAGTCGCGCCCGGCGCAAGGCTCGTCGTCGCGATCGCGCCGGCGTTGACCATCGGATTGGTACGGCCGCTACCCTGCTCGATTGCGGCAAGCGAATTGAACGGAAGACCGGTCGCGTTGGCGCCGAGCTTCGCGCGCGCTTCCTCGGGTCCGATGGTCTCACAGACCAGCGCGAACAGGAACGGCTTCGACACGCTCATGATCGAGAATTCGTAGTCGACGTCGCCGGCGCCATAGACGTGCCCGCCGGTGCCGACCACGCAGACGCCGAACAACTCGCTCGGCACCCGGGCAAGCGCAGGATAGACCTGCGAGTTCTCGCCATCGCGATTTGATTTGAAGCGCCGCTGCGCCTCGTTGACCAGCGACTGCACAGTGTCTGGGGCCGGCAGGTGGCCGGTCGAGACATAGGCCGGCTCCCGCTCTTCGACTGCCGAATGCGACGCCATTGCACTACTCCGTGGAACGGATTCGACTGTGGCCGAAACAGATCCAGAACTCTCCGCGCGACGGTAAGTTGATGCTCCTGTCCTACCAGAGTCAATTTGCAACTATAGGGCGATTTTGCAATTCAGCCATACGCCTCCAATGGAAATACATCTCAAGAGGCATTTGTTTGGGACGCTTCGACAAATGAGTAAGCGAGGCTGCCTCGCTTACATCAAACTCTCGTCAAAATCGAGCAGCGCGCACAGCCTCCAGACAACGCAAGATTGCAACCGAAGCTGACAGGCGTACGATCGGGCGATCTGCGCGCCAGGAGACCAATGGGGCGAGCGGTGGGCTTCAAGCCCAAGGCGCGCAGCAAGCGGTGAGGCGTAACATGGTGGCACAAACGACTGATGGTCCCGTCCTGCTCATCAAGAAACTCGGCGGACTCTTCGCAATCATTATCGGATGCCTGCTGACCGCGGTCGGCGTGACCTTTGAATCCGGCGGCACGACGTTCATCGGCGTGCTTCTGCTGGTCATTGGCGCTGTTCTGCTGGTGCTGAAGATCATCAGGCGCAACGAAGGATCTTCGCTGTCCTAGCCGACCGGTGCGGTTCGCTTACGCGCCCAGCACGTCGGCGAGCCGCAGCTCGTCGGCGGCGGGATCCTTCAGGAACAGCTCGGCCTCGATCTCGTTCAGATGCGACAGCATCTGCGAGCGCGCAGCCTGCTTGTCGCGCTTGCGGATCGCGGTGACGATCTCGGCATGATGATCGGTGCCGCAGGCCGGCGTGTCGTGACGGCGATAGAGCAGGATGATCAGCGAAGAGCGCGCGATCAGCTCCTTCAGAAAGCCGAGATAGATGCTGTGACCGCTCATCTCGGCGATGAGACGGTGAAATTCGCCAGAGAGCCGAACTGACGCGCGCGCATCGCCGCGCAATTCCGCCTCACGCTCTTCGGCGAGATGTTGCTGGAGACGATTGATCCATGCGGGCGAGACGGCTTCGCAGGCGTGATCGACGATGGTGGGCTCGATCAGGCGGCGCGCTTCGAACACCTCGCGGGCATCCGCAGGCGTCGGGCGCGCGACGAAGGCGCCACGGTTCTTCTCGATGTTGACGATGCCCTCATGCGCGAGCTGCTGCAGCGCGGTACGGACCAGCGTGCGGCTCGCGCCATAGATCTCGCCGATCTCGTCTTCGCCGAGCTTGGTGCCCGGTAGCAGGCGATGCTCGAGGATCGCCGCAGTCACGCCTTCCCTGATCCGGCTGACGCGATCGCTCACGTCGGGCGCATCGGATTTCGGGCGGGATTTGGCGGCCATTCGTTCGAGGGTTGGGTTTGAGGGTTTGGTCGGCGACGTTCGGTCTCGAATGGTAATCGACGAGCTGTATCCAATCACAGGCGAAACTTTATACAATCTTCGCCCATTTTGTGTGCATACTATCGCCCGCGCGGCAGGTCGCGCAGCGCTGCTGGATTCGATCTAACGATTTGACTCCACTGCACAGTTCTAAGATTCGGCCGGCCAAGGGCGGTTGGCACGGACCTTGCGGAGAGACGCGGAGCACCGCCCCTCCTTCGGACACACCATGGCCACTCCTGCCGCTCTCGAACTGGTCGCCGTCACCAAGCGCTACGACACGACGCTGGCGGTCGACACAGTCAATCTGAAGATCCCCGCCGGCACCTATTGCTGTCTGCTCGGACCGTCCGGATGCGGAAAAACCTCGACTTTGCGGATGATCGCGGGCCACGAAGCCGTCAGCGAGGGCGACATCATCCTGGGCGCGCAGAACGTCACCGACCTCGAGCCCGCCAAGCGCGGCACGGCGATGATGTTCCAGTCCTACGCGCTGTTTCCGCATCTGAGCGTGCTCGACAATGTTGCGTTTGCCCTGAAAATGCGCGGCGTCGACCGCGCGACGCGGCACAAGCGGGCCGGCGAATTGCTGGAGCTGGTGGCGATGAGCCCTTACGCCGGCCGCCTGCCGGCCCAGCTCTCCGGCGGCCAGCAGCAACGCGTCGCGCTCGCCCGCGCGCTGATCACCGAGCCGCAGATTCTGCTGCTCGACGAGCCGCTGTCCGCACTCGATCCGTTCCTGCGGGTGAGGATGCGCGGCGAGCTGAAGCGGCTGCAGCGCGAGCTCGGCATCAGCTTCATCCAGGTCACCCACGGCCAGGAAGAGGCAATGGCGCTCGCCGACCACATCGTGGTGATGAACCAGGGCAGGATCGAGCAGCAGGGCACGGCCCGCGACATCTTCCATCATCCCCGCACCGAATTTGTGGCCCGCTTCATCGGCGGCCACAACGTCCTCAGCGACGCCGGCAAGCTCATCGCCGTGCGCGCCGATCAGCTCGGCATCAAGCCGGTCACTGACGGCGCGTTCGGCGCACCGGCGCTGCTGACCCAGACCGAGTACCAGGGCTCCTACGTCGCCGTCTCGCTCACGCTCGACGACGGCACCGCCTTGTTCTCCCATGTTCCCGAGGCCACCTTCGACGTCCACCCGTTCCGTCCGGGCGACCGCGTGCTGGCCACCTGGGATCCCGCCAAGGCGCAACGTCTGCAATAGCGCCGTCATCATAGAAAATGCGCAACACAGAGGAGTGACTGGAATGACTGAGACCACCAAGAAGACCGGCGTCAGCCGCCGCACGCTACTCAAGAGCACCGCAGGTCTCGCCGGCCTCGCCGCCGGCTCCGGCGCCATCACCGGCTTCCCCTACGTGATGTCGGCCGAGCCGAAGGTGCTGCGCTATCTCGGCACCGCCGTGAACGAGGGCGACGACATCTCCAAGCAGTGTCTGAAAGACACCGGCATCAAGATCGAATACATCACCGCGACCACCGACGACGTCACCAAGCGCGTGATGACCCAACCGAACTCCTTCGACGTGCTGGATACCGAATATTTCTCGCTGAAGAAGATCGTGCCGTCGGGCAACATCCTTGCCCTCGACGCCA
The DNA here is from genome assembly GCF_024199945.1 of Bradyrhizobium sp. CCGUVB4N. Classification (GTDB taxonomy): domain Bacteria; phylum Pseudomonadota; class Alphaproteobacteria; order Rhizobiales; family Xanthobacteraceae; genus Bradyrhizobium. The sequence goes on from NZ_JANADP010000001.1 coordinate 5,983,223, forward strand.
AGAAGATCAAGGAATTCGACAACATCACGCCGGTCTTCACCAAGGGCGAGACGCCCGGCGGCAAGAAGATCGGCGGCCAGGGCACCGCGCCCTGGAAGGTGCTGTACCTCGAAGGCAAGGACTCCAAGAAGTTCGCGACGTCGGCGACCGAGTTCGTCACGCTGATTCCGACCGTCTACAACGCCGACACGCTCGGCATCCGCCCCGACATCATCAAGCGCCCGATCAACTCCTGGGCTGAACTGCTCAACCCCGAGTTCAAGGGCAAGGCCTCGATCCTCAACATCCCCTCGATCGGCATCATGGATGCCGCGATGGTCGTGGAAGCCACCGGCAAGTACAAATATGCCGACAAGGGCAACATGACCAAGGAAGAGATCGATCTCACCATGAAGGTGATGACCGAGGCCAAGAAGGCCGGCCAGTTCCGCGCGTTCTGGAAGGACTTCAACGAGAGCGTCAACCTGATGGCCTCGGGCGAAACGGTGATCCAGTCGATGTGGTCGCCGGCGGTGACGAAGGTGCGCTCGATGGGCATCGCCTGCACCTTCCAGCCGCTCAAGGAAGGCTATCGCTCCTGGGCCTCGGGCTTCTGCGTCTCCAAGGGCGTCTCGGGTCCGAAGCTCGACTGGGCCTATGAGTTCGTGAACTGGTTCTTGTCCGGCTATGCCGGCGCCTATCTCAACCGCCAGGGCTATTACTCGGCCGTGCTCTCGACCGCGAAGGCGAACATGGAGCCCTACGAGTGGGCCTACTGGATGGAAGGCAAGCCGGCCGAGAAGGACATCAAGGCGCCCGACGGCTCGCTGCTGGAGAAGGCCGGCGCGGTGCGTGACGGCGGCTCCTACGAGGACCGCATGGGCGGCGTCGCCTGCTGGAACGCCGTGATGGACGAGAACGACTACATGGTCCGCAAGTGGAACGAGTTCATCGCCGCGTGATGGATACGTCGGAAGACATCCTGCAACAGCCATCCCCGGACCTCGTCCGGGGATCGGTGACGGCGCGCCCTGCGAAAGCGGCGCGCCTGTCGCCCTCCTTCATCTCCTGGCTTCAGGCCGGGCCGATGATGCTGGTGTTTCTCGCCTTCTTCCTGATCCCGCTCGTCTTCGTCGTCATCGTCTCGTTCTGGGACTACAACGAATATCAATTGCTGCCGGCCTTCTCCGGCCGCGGCTACACCGACACGTTCGAAGGCTGCATCGCGCAGCTCCCCGACCTCTGCACCATCGCCAAGACCTATCTGAAGACGCTGAAGCTGTGCTTCCTGGTCTGGGCCATCACGCTCTTCATCGGCTTCTGGGTCGCCTATTTCCTCGCCTTCCACATCAAGTCCAAGACCTGGCAGATGGGACTGTCGCTGCTCTGCACGATCCCGTTCTGGACCTCCAACGTCATCCGCATGATCGCCTGGATCCCGCTGCTCGGGCGCAATGGCCTGGTGAACTCGGGCCTGATGAAAACGGGCCTGATCGGCCAGCCAATCGAATGGCTGCTGTTCTCCGAATTCTCCGTGGTGCTGGCGCTGGTTCATCTTTTCACCTTCTTCATGGTGGTGCCGATCTTCAATTCGATGATCCGCATCGACAAGTCGTTGATCGAAGCCGCCTATGACGCTGGCGCCACCGGCTTCCAGACGTTGGTCAACATCATCATTCCACTCGCCAAGCCCGGCATCGTGATCGGCTCGATCTTCGTCATCACCATCGTGATGGGCGACTTCATCACCATCGGCGTGATGGGCGGCCAGCAGATCGCGGCGGCCGGCAAGATCATCGAGACGCGGGTGAACGCGCTGCAATTCCCGGCCGCGGCCGCCAATGCCGTGATCCTGCTCGTCATCACCTTCCTGATCATCACCATGATGTCGCGCATCGTCGACATCAAGAAGGAGCTGTAGGCGATGAAGGAAGGACGCCCGCGCTCGTTTTACGTGCTCGCGATCTTCTTCGCGGCCTATGTGCTGTTTCTCTACGGCCCGATGATCGCGATCTACGTGTTGTCGTTCCAGGGACCGCAAGGCGGCCTCACCTTCCCGATGAACGGCGTATCGACCTACTGGCTGACAAAGCTGTTCCAGGGCACCGGCATCGTCGATCTCGGCGCGGCCTTCCGCCGCTCGCTGCTGCTCGGCGTCATCGTGATGGCCGTCACCGTCGTGCTGTCGGTCGCCGCCGGAATGGCCTTCCGCAGGAAATTCAAGGCGCAAAGCATCCTGTTCTACTCGGCGATCGCTAGCCTGATCGTGCCCTCGATCATCACCTCGCTCGGGATCTCTCTCGAATTCCGCATCGTCGACGACCTGATCAAGGCGCATTGGAACGAGAACTTCGAGACCTCGATGGGCCTGCTCACCTCCGGGCTCGGCGCGCATCTGACCTGGACGCTGCCGTTCGGCCTGCTCATTATGTTTGCGATCTTCAACCGGTTCGACCCGCGGCTCGAAGAGGCCGCGCGCGATCTGGGCGCGACGCCGTGGCAGGCGTTCCGCCATGTCGTGCTGCCGATCATCCTGCCCTCGGTGATCGGCATCGGCCTGTTCGGCTTCACGCTGTCCTGGGACGAGCTGGCGCGCTCCAGCCAGGCGATCGGCGCGGTGAATACGTTGCCGCTCGACCTCCAGGGCCTGACCACGACCGTGACGAACCCGGACATCTATGCGCTCGGCACCATAATCTCCGCGGTCTCCTTCGCGGTGATCACGCTTGCGCTCGGTACCATCCACATGCTCAACAAGCGGCAGGCGGCCAAGGGCTCGGACGCCGGCAAAGGACTTGTCTGATCGCGATGCGGCTGCACGTCGTCAATCCCAACACCACCGCCACGATGACGGCGAAGATCGCCGCGGCTGCGCGCGCGATCGCCCAGGCCGACACCGTGATCGATGCACGCCAGCCCGCGATGGGGCCGGTCTCGATCGAGGGATTTTACGACGAGGCCTTCGCCGTCCCCGGCATGCTCGGCTGCATCCGTGAAGCCGACCGCGACGGCGCGGACGCGCATATCATCGCCTGCTTTGACGACACCGGTCTCGACGCCGCGCGTGCGGCGGCCAGAGCGCCGGTGATCGGCATTGGCGAGGCCGGCTTCCATGTCGCGAGCCTGGTCGCGGCGCGCTTTGCGGTGGTGACGACGCTCGGTGTCTCCATCGTGCCGATCGAGCATAATTTGCGGAAGTACGGCCTCGCCGAGCGCTGCGCCCGCGTGCGCGCCGCCGAGGTCCCCGTGCTCGCGCTCGAGGAACGCAACGCGGACGCCCTCGGTAAAATCTCCGCGGAAATCGCCGCCGCGATCCGCGACGACCGCGCCGAGGCCATCGTGCTGGGCTGCGCCGGCATGGCCGATCTTGCCGCCGAGCTCTCTGCCACCCACGGCCTGCCGGTGGTCGACGGCGTCGCGGCCGCGGTGACGCTGGCCGAGGGACTGGTGCGGCTTGGGCTGACGACCTCCCGACTAGGCCCCTACGCGGCGCCGCGTTCGAAAACCTATTCAGGCCCGTTCGCGCCGTTTCAGCCGTGAGCCTCCTGTACCCTGATACTCTCGCTCCTCCCGAATTCGGCCCGGACGGCGACTTCTTTTAGGCCTGCCGGCCGCGCCCGCCGGAGCCGCGGCCTTGGGCGAATTGCGCTTTTTCCGCCTGCGGCCACCTTTTCGTCCCATTTGTTGCTGAACTGTAACGCTTTCGGGACGCCCCGGCCGCCTTGTTCTGCGTTCTTGTGCTGCCGCTCTTCGCCACGCACCAAGTTTCAATTTGGGTTTTGTCAGCGATGCTCGATCTCGCAGAGGACACACCGTCCAATCCGTTTCTCCGTCTCGGTGGCCAGCCGATCGCGCTGACGGCCGCAGCGCTGGTGCTGCTGATCGCCGGCGTCACCTCGATCGCGGTCTGGCGCGCCTATAACGGCGTTGCGCCCGAGACCGACCGGGTGGTCGCGTCGCGGCAGCTTCAGGCGCGCACGGCGCAGGCCTCCGAGCAGCTCGTCGAGAAGACCAGGGGACTGGAGGCGACCCAACAGGAATCGATCGACCAGCTTCAGGTCGTGCAAGACCAGCTTTTGACCATGAAGAAGCTGCTCGCCTCGCAGCAGGCCGACACCAAGCGCCTGTCGGACCAGGTCGCCAGCTTGAACGAATCGATCGACGGTCTGCGGCAATCCTTTGCCAGCGTGCGCTCCACCGAGGCGGATACGCCCTCGGTTACCCGGAAGAAACCTGTGCGTCACCGCGTCCATGCCAGCGCCCGCAAACGCTCACGCGGCTGATTCGATCCCGGGCCGCCGCCTTTTATTTTCGCTACTTGTGAACTGGATCACATTCATCCGTATGATTCCGCGCGATGCTCGCCCATACCGGATGGCGTGAGCCGATTTTAATATCCGGGGCTGGCAAGGTCGTTGACGGTATACTGCGTCAACGGCCTTGTTTTTTACTGCCGCGGTATTCTGATGCCTCGGCCAGGCCCCCACACTCCTCGCAGCCCCTATTCGCAGACCTGCGCGCGACGAACGCGCCAGCCCGACTGCGTCATGACGCGCTTCCGCACGAGATAGCACTGCGCGCCATAGCCGCCATCATCGTAGCCAGCGCCGTAATAATAGGGATCGCCGTAGTACGGGTAGCCGTAGCCATAGGCACCGTAATAGCCGGCGCCTGCGATGCCGGCGCCGATTGCGACACCCGGCCAGAAGCCGCCGCCGTGCCAGCCATGGCCCCAGCCACCGTGTCCCCAACCACCGCCGCCGCCCCAATGGCCGCCTCCGCCAAAGCCGCCTCTCGCTTGCGCCGCCTGGGGCGCTGCGAGCCCGACCGCCGCGATGGCCAGTGCGGCCATGATCGTCTTGCGCAACATCAACTCATCCTCCGCGTGGAAACGCTCCACATTCCAAAGAGAGGCCAAGCTAATGTCACCCGATCATTGATGATAGGCAGGGTGGCTCACTTCCGCGCGAGCGTCAGCAGCCGCGGCAGATGCTCTTCATCCTCTCGTCGAGCAGCTGGTTCTCGGCGTTCACATCGGCTTGAAACAGGGAGGCAGAAACGATCATGCGCAAACTGATCGCGTTCGACGAGGATACGTTCGACAAGCTGAAGCAATTGGGGCGCGACAGGATGGCGACGTTTCAGGAGCTCGCCGACGAAGCTTTCGCCGACCTCCTGAAGAAGCACGGCATCCCGATCGACCTCAGGGACGCACTGCGCAAGAGCGCGAAACTCGACGCCGCGGCGGACAAGACAACGGCGCGCACCCGAACCCGAAAGGCAAAAGCACGATGACGGCTGCTAGCCGATCCGCTTCAGGCCCTTCTTGAAGCGCGGACCGTTGGCGACGTAGAAGCGCGCAGCGCTCCCCATCTTCTGCACCTGGGCGTCGTCGAGCGTGCGGATCACGCGCGCGGGCGAGCCGATGATCAGCGAGCGTTCGGGAAACTCCTTGCCCTCGGTGATGACGGAGCCGGCGCCGACGATGCTGTTGCGGCCGATCTTCGCGCCGTTCATCACGATCGAGCCCATGCCGATCAGCGCGCCCTCTTCGATGGTGCAGCCGTGCAGGATGACGTTGTGGCCGACGGTGCAGTTCTTGCCGACCACCATGGGAAAGCCGAGGTCGGTGTGGCAGGTCGAGCCGTCCTGGATGTTGGCGCCCTCGCCGATCTCGATCCACTCATTGTCGCCGCGCAGCACCGCGCCGAACCAGACGCTCGCGCCCGGCTTCAGGCGCACGCGGCCGATCACGGTCGCAGTCTCCGCGATGAAGTAATTTCCGTCGGAGGGAAGATCGGGCGCCTGCCCGTCGAGCTCGTAGATCGCCATGGAGGTCTCCTGTCGCGTCAACCCCAGCCATAGCGAAACGACGACGAACAGGCAAAGGGCTGCCGCGGCGGGCAGTCCTGCGAAACGTCAGCCCAACACGCCGGTCGCGCGCAGCGTCATCAGGAAGAAGGTGCCGCTCATCATGCTCCAGAAGCCGGCGATGACGGTCGCCATCATCACGAACTCGAAGCGGCGGCTTTCCAGCCGCATGCCGCGCAGCGTGTTGCGCATGATGATGAAGGGCGCGGCGAACACCAGGAATGGCACCGCCGCAAAGGTCTTCGGTGCCACGCCTTCCTGCAACAGCCCGAAGCCCGCGGGCCGCTGCGACATCGCCTGGTATCCATTTGCGAGCGCGCCCGCGAGCGCAAAGCCGATGCAGATCGAGAAGAGGGTGTTGAAAGCTTCAGGTGTCATCGGAACAGTCCGCCCATACGCAACGCCGGTACCTTCCTGTGACAAATAGTGCCGGTTAACGCTACATTATCCTTAAGCGAAGGTTAACGCTGCCGCCCGGCCCGCGCAGAGCCCTCCTCCGTTCCCGCCGCGCGGAACCTTCCGCGATATCGCCGCCGCGTGGCATATTCGCCGGTGATTCGTCGGCCACCGGCCGACACCCCGGGCCCATGTGCGCGACGTCATGACGGTGTTTTCGGCAACCTCTCCTCGCTCCTCCAGGACCAGCGCAAAGGCGCGGACGCATCTCATCCCGATTGCACTCACCGGCATCTTCGCGGCGAGCGCGGTCGCGCTGGTTGCCTATCTCTTGTGGCCGACCTGGAGCACGGGCGGTGCGGACGCGCCGGACAAGCTGCCGGTGAGCGTCGGCGGAACGCTGTTCAACCTGCCGATCTCCGCGATCCGTATGAAGATCCAGCGGCACTCCGGACCGCAGGAGCGCATCGACCTCGATTTCCTCTATCCCTCGCTGGAGGCGCCCAATGGGCCGCGGCACGTGACGGCCGAGACTGTCGACACGGCGATGCAGCCGATCGACCGCATCTTCCTGTCGATATCGGCGCATCACGATGCGCTGTCGCCCGAGCAGCGCACCGCGACGATCTATCCGCGCTATTTCGACCAGGCCGCGGCGACGCCGGACGACGGGCTGACGATGCGGACGTTCCGCAGCGACACGCCCTATGGCAGCGAGGATCTCTATTCCGCGACGAGCCCTGCGCTCACCGCGCGCTGCACGCGCGATGGAGCCACGCCCGGCATGTGCCTGTCCGAGCGCCGCGTCGGCGGCGCCGACCTCACCTTCCGCTTTCCGCGCAGCTGGCTGTCGCAATGGCGCGACGTCGTGGACGGAATGGAGAAGCTGACGACGCAGTTGCGCGGGCCGCACAGCTGAGCGCGGACTTCCGGCTTCGCACGAAAGCCGTTCCGCAAAAATTCGAAAACAACCCCATGCACGGTAGCCGGGAGCAAATTCGTCTTTTTCGAAATCCGGCTTGACCCGTCGGGCAAAACAAGCGCATGATGGCACTATGAGGCGATCGACTTGGATGAAGCGGCCGCATGCCGCCGCGCTCCCTGGTGCTGGGATGGCCGCACCGCTGTGTGATAGAAATCACAGATTGTAGATTGCACTCGCCCATTCTGCGGATAATCTGACGCTATTGCATTCGGGGGCTGGAATGCGGTTTCGGCTGTTTGTTTTATTGATTGTTGCGACCTGGCTTTCGATCTGGCTCGGAACCGGCTCTGCACTCGCCGAGAAGCGCGTCGCGCTCGTCATCGGCAACTCGGCCTACAAGCACGTGGGAAGGCTGGCGAACCCCGCAAACGATGCCGCGCTGGTCGGCGGCCTGTTCAGGAAAGCCGGCTTCGACGCCGTGGACGTCAGGGTCGACCTGAACGTGGTCGACATGCGCAAGGCGCTGCGCGAATTCGGCGGCAAGGCCCGCGAGGCCGATGTCGCGGTCATCTACTACGCCGGCCATGGCATCGAGCTCGACGGCACCAACTATCTGATCCCGACCGATGCCGCCCTTGAGACCGACACTGACGTTCTGGACGAAGCGTTCCCGCTCGACAGGGTGCTGTTCGCCATCGAACCCGCCAAACAGCTGCGCCTCGTCATCCTGGACGCCTGCCGCGACAATCCCTTTGCCAAAACGATGAAGCGGACGGTGGCCTCCCGTGGCATCGGCCGCGGCCTAGCCAAGGTGGAGCCGACCAATCCGAATACCATGATCGCCTTCGCGGCGAAGGCCGGTTCGACCGCTTCGGACGGCGACACGAAGAACAGCCCGTTTGCCACAGCTCTCGTCGAACGCCTCCCAACGCCGGGTCTCGATCTGCGCAAGGCTTTCGGTTTCGTGCGCGACGATGTTCTCAAGGTCACCGGATCCAAGCAGGAGCCGTATGTGTACGGCTCGCTTGGAGGCGATGACGTGTCGCTCGTTGCAGCAAAGCCAGTTGTCGCCGGACCGCAAGCCAACCCGGATGCCGAGGTTCGGCGCGACTATGAACTGGCGCTTCAGCTGGGTACGCGTGACGGATGGACGGCCTTCCTGAACCGCGTTCCCAGCGGTTTCTATGCGGATCTCGCCAAGGGCCAGCTGAACAAGATCGCCGCCGAAGAAACCCGCGCCGCCGCTGCGGAAAGGGCCAGGCAGGCCGAGGACGAGAAGGCCCGGCTCGCGACCGAGCGGGCCAAGAAGGCCGAGCAGGAAAAGGCCGCAGCCACCGCGAAGGCCGCCGAAGACGCCCGGCTTGCGGCGGAGAAGACCAAGCAGATCGAAGAGGCCAAGGCGGCCGCAGCCGAGCAGCGGCGGAAGGAGGCCGAAGCCGCAGCGGCAAAGGTGACGGCCGATCAGCAGTCTTCCGAGAACGAGCAGAAAACGGCCGCCGTAAGTCCTCCACCTACGCAGCCGAGCCTGTCTCCGCAGGAGACAACGAGGCTGGTTCAATCCGAACTGCGCCGCGTCGGCTGTCTGGCGACATCGGCAGACGGCGACTGGAATACGTCATCGCAGCGCTCGCTGACGCTGTTCAACAAATATGCGGGGACGACGTTCGACGCCAAGCTTGCGAGCTTCGAAGCGCTGGACGCCATCAAGGCCAAGCCGGGCTGGGTCTGCCCGCTTGTTTGCGATCGCGGCTTCAAGGCCGATGGCGATGCTTGCGTCAAGATCGCATGCCGCGCCGGCTATCGCGTCAATGATGATAACGAGTGCGAGAAGGCGCAAGACAAGAAGCCGGTCGTGACCCGCGAGGATACCAAGAAGCGCGATACGGAGCGGAAACAGCTCGAAGCCGCACCGACGAAGCCGTCTGCATCCGGTCAAATGATTTGTAACAACGCGGGGTGTCGGCCGGTGAGGCCCGGCTGTCGGATCGGAACCCAAAAGTATGGCTCCGCAACCTCCATGGTAGGAGGGGGACAAGCGGAAGTGTGCGACTGAGCCGCGGCCGGGTGGTGTCTCATCAAACTGAGACACCACCCGCGGCCGAGACGATAGCTGCGCCATTCACGGCGAAAGCGCAGGACGTGTCGTCATCTCGCTGGCGAGTAAATTGATCGAGCCAACGACACGAGTCGTCACGCTGTTCACGCAGCCGCGCCCGCGCGGGCCGGTAGATTGCCGCTCTCGGCGAGCACCTGCGCGAACCGGTCGACATCCCCGGCGGTGTTGAACAGGCCGAAGGAAATGCGGATGCCGTCGCGCTCGGGGGATACGCGCACCTGCCGGCTGGCCAGATAGTCGGCCCACGAATCCGCCGGCAGATCCAGCACGTAGATGTGCGGCGAGCGATCGGCGCGCGCGCGCGGCCCGACGAGGCGGACGCCGAGATCATCCATACGCTCGATCAGGCGATCGCCGAGATCGTAGAGATGCGCCTCGACGGCGGATTGGCCGACGCTCTCGATTAGCGTCAGCGAGGCGTCGAGCGCGTGGATATCGGGCAAATTCAAATTGCCGATCTCGAACCGCCCGGCGTCCGCCTTAAGCTGCATGTTGTCGGCGCGCGCGATGTAGTCGCCCGGCGGATGCGCGAGGCTGGACATAGCAAGGTAAGCCGGCTGGAGTTCGTCCAGCCCCTGCCGGCAATAGAGGATGCCGAGACCCTGCGGCACCAGCAGCCCCTTGTGGCAGCCCGACCCGATCAGGCTCGCGCCGCTCGCCCTCGCATCCAGCGGGATGACACCGGTCGACTGCATCGCGTCGATGACGAAATAGAGCTTCTTCTGCGCACAGAGCGCTCCGATGCCGTCGATGTCGAAACGATGTCCCGCATGAAAGGTGACGTGCGAGAGCGAGATCGCGCGCGTGCGGGCATCGATATGAGGCGCGAACATCTCGGCGCGCGCCGTCTCGCCCGTCATCGGCACGAAACGCACCTCCACGCCCTTCCGCCGCAGATTGAGGAAAGCGTAGGCGTTGTTGGGATGATCGCCTTCGACGAGAAGCACGTTGTCTCCCGCCGTCAGCGGCAACGCGTTCGCCGCAATATTCATTCCCTCCGAGGTGTTCTTGGTGAAAGCGATCTCGGCCGGCGCAGCGTTGAGCAGTTTTGCCACCCGGGCGCGGACCTGCTCGATCCGGTCAAGCCAGACAGGCTTGGGGCCCGCCGTCTCGAGCCCTTCCCGATAGAAACCGATCAGGGCTTCGCGAACGCTGGTGGCAAGCGGCGTCTGATGGGCGGAATCGAGATAGAGCAAGCGCTCGGTCACGGGGAACTGGCGGCGGATTGCGGCAACATCGTAGTGCATGATGATTGGCCCTGGCATCAATCGACGAAGGACGGAACGGGGTGGGCCGCAGCGAGCTCCTTCAGCCAGCGAAGCCGCGCCGAATTGACGGGAGCCTTCGGGCCGGCACGCAGGATCTCCGCAACCTCGCGACCGAGCCTGGTTGCCTCGGCCGTGTCGAAGCCGCGGATCGTCAGCGCGATGCTGCCAAACCGGAAGGCGGTCCGCGGTTCGCCGGCCTGCCCCGGCGCACGCATGGCGTTGCCGATGATCCCGTGAGCAGCGAGCCCCGCGACCAGCTCCGGCTGCGTCCAGCTCTCGCCGGTGTAGGCCATGATCATGTGCGAGTCCGTGCCGCCGGTGTAGAGCTCAATCCCGCCCTCCTCCAGGCCGGCGCCGAAGGCCTTTGCATTCGCGACGACGTCACGCATCAGTTGCGCGAAGGCGGGTCGCGTAATCATCTCCATCTGTACCGCCCGCGCCGCGATCATGTTCGAGGCAGCCGGGCCCTGCAGACCGGGATAGACGGCGGCGTCGATGGCGGCGCCGAAGCGCTGCCTGGCGAAGACGAAGGCGCCGTTGCGCGGCCCGCAGAGCGTCTTCTGCGTCGAGGTCGTGGACACGTCGGAGAAGGGAACCGGATTGGCATGAAGACCGGCGGCGATCAGCCCCGCGACATGGGCGATGTCGGTGAAGAACAGCGCGCCGACCTCGTCGGCAATGGTCTTCAGTCCGGCAAAGTCGATCTCGCGCGGATACGAGGATGGACCGGCGAGCAGGACGTGCGGCTTCACCTTGCGCGCGAGGTCACGGGCCTGATCCAGGTCGACCGCGCCGGTGCGGGTGACGCCGAACGACACCACCTCGCGGTTTGCGCCAGTGATATGACGCATGGCGCCGTGGCTGACATGGCCGCCGGCGAGCTCGTCGAAAGTCAGCAACCGCGCGCCTTCGGCCGGCAGGATCGCGCGCAGCACCGCGACGTTGGCGATGGTCGAAGACAGCGCCTGCACGTTGACATATTCGGCGCCGAAGATCGCCTTGGCCCGATCGATGGCGAGGTTCTCGATCGCGTCGAGCTCTTCGCAATTCGCAACGCTGCGACGGCCGGGCAGTCCCATCGGCGCACGGTTGACGAGATGCGTCCCCTCGATCTGGCGGAGTCCGAGCGGCGCATAGGACGCCGAAGCGATCATGTTGAGGGATGACGTCTCCCGCTTCCGATCCTGGTCGATCAGCGCGACGACGTCGGCGCCGATCTGATGGGCATTGGCGCCGAAGAGATCGGGCCAGTTGGCGTCAGTTGAATGGGCCTGAACGGCCGTCGAAAGTGACATGTGTCGTCCTCTTTGCAGGTGATCGGAATGCGCTCGGTTCGCGCGTGCGTGGGCGCCAGCTTCGTCAGTGACGGAGGACGCGCGAGAGAAAGGTTCTGGTACGTTCATGGGTCGGCCGGTCGAAGATCTCCGCCGGCGTGCCGACCTCCAGAATGCGTCCGTGATCGATGTAGACGACGCGGTCGGCGACCTCGCGGGCAAAGCCCATCTCATGGGTCACGATCATCATGGTCATGCCCTCGCGCGCGAGCTCGCGCATGACGTCGAGAACTTCACCGACCATCTCGGGGTCGAGCGCCGAGGTCGGCTCGTCGAACAGCATGATGTGCGGCTCCATTGCGAGCGACCTCGCAATGGCAACGCGCTGCTGCTGACCACCGGACAACTGGGCCGGAAGCTTGTGGGCGTGATCGCGCAAGCCCACCCGCTCGAGCAGACGCAATGCGTTCGCCCTCGCCTCATCCGGCTTGCGGCCGCGAACGCGGATCGGCGCGATCGCGACGTTGTCGGTCGCGCTCATATGCGGAAACAGATTGAACTGCTGGAACACCATGCCGACGCCCTTGCGGATCCGGGCCAGCTCCTTCTCGCCGCCGATCGCACGATCGGCCTCCGTCGGCATGCTGAAGCCGTCCACGGTCAGCCGTCCGCTCTGGTACATCTCCAGACCGTTGACACAGCGGATCAGGGTCGACTTTCCCGACCCGCTGGCACCGATGATGACGACGACTTCGCCGCGCCCGACGTCGAGATCGACGTCTTTCAGGACCTGAAACGCGCCAAAGGACTTGTTGAGATGGCCAATGCTGACGATGGCATCGCGCGACTGCACGGCCGCCGGACTCTGGATGGCGTTCATCGTGATCCCCTTGCGAGATGGGCTTCGAGGCGGCGCGAGGCGTAGGTGATGGCACCACCGATGGCGAGATAGACGGCGAACAGGAAGACGTAGATCTCGTAGGTCCGGCCGCTGTTCTGCGGATCGGCCAGGATCATCTGCCCGGCGCGCAGGAAATCGGTCAGGCCGATGATGAAGACCAGCGTCGCGCCGTTGAAGATGTCGAGGATCTGTCCGACCAGCGAGGGAACGACGACGCGCAGCGCCTGCGGCAGGACGATATCGACGTTGAGAGTCCAGCTGCTCATCGCGAGCGACTTTGCCGCTTCGATCTGGCCCTTCGGCACCGCCTGAAGTCCGCTGCGGACATATTCCGCGACATAGGCTGCAAAGAACAGCGCAAAGCCCGCCATGCCGCGCAGCAGCCCCGGGACCGACGTATCCGGCGCCAGCAGCGGCACGATGATCCAGATCCAGTAGACGACGAGGATCAACGGCACCGACCGCATCGTCTCGATATAGGCGGTCGAGATCACGCGCAGGCTGGTGATGCGGCTCTGCCGGCCGAGCGCGAGCAGGATTCCGAAGGGCAACGTCAGGATCGAGACCGCGATCGTCAGGACGACGCTGAGCAGCAGACCGCCCCAGACCTCGAAGCCCGGCGGCGAGAGCACGACGAAGATTGCGACCACGCCCGCGAGCAGTCCCGACAGCACAATGCGCTGGTCCACAGCCCAACGGTGGGCGCCGATCCATGCCGCGATGCCGAGCGCGGCGCTGGCGGCCGTGAGCATGCCGGAATGCACGTCGATCGCGGTTGCTACCGCTGCCGAGATCAGGATCGCGAGCACAGCGACTGCCGTCAGCGCCGATCGGCCCGGGCGGAGTGAAAGGCCGAGCCCCGCACCGAACATCGCGCAGAGCGTCGCGACGGAGAACCATGCCCGCCACAACTGGTCGGCAGGATAGATGCCGGTCATCAGCACCTTGAAGCTGCCGGCGACGACTTGCCAATGCGCCTGGACCAGCACCCAATAGCCAAAGGCATAGACCGCCCAGGCCAGCAGCGGGATCACGACAAGCGACAGCGCGGCATCGAACGGTTTTGCGAAGAGGTTGCGGTGGACCCACCGCAGCGCGAGCGTGGTCATCGCGTCCTCCGTCCGTTGACACGCGCGTTGAGGCCATTCACGCAGGCGCTGATGATCCAGCTCAGCGCGAGATAGGTCAGCATCACGATCACGACGCCTTCGAGATTTCTCCCGGTCTGGTTCGAGACGGTGCCATAGACGTTGAACAGGTCGGGGAAGCCGATGGCGATCCCGAGCGAGGTATCCTTGGTCAGGCTGATGTAGCGGTTGGCCAGCGACGGCAGGACGATCCGGAAGACCTGGGGAAGGATGATGTCGCGCAGCGTGTGGGAACGCGACAATCCGAGCGAGGCAGAGGCCTCCCATTGCCCCTTCGGCAACGACTCGATCGCGCCGCGGACGATCTCGGCGACATAGGCGGAGCTGTTGACGACGATCGCGATGAGCAGCGCCGTCATTTCCGGTGAAATGGCAAAGCCTCCACGCGCGCCGAACCGGGTCGCGACCGGCAGGTCAAGGCCAAGAGGAAAACCGATGACGGCGGCTACGATCAGGGCCGCGATCGCTGCTGCCAAGAAGATCAACCGGAATCGCGGCCCGCGCAGAATTACGCAAGCGGCAACCAAGGCGAAGGCCGCAGCGAGCAGTCCCCACGACGCAACGCCTGCGCGCTCGGAGACCGCAAGGCCGGGCAGGAACACACCCGAACGACTGGCAAGCAGGCCGCCGAACCAGTTCGACGCGGCGTTGGCGGGAGGAAACCGCAGGACCACCGCAAAATACCAGAACACGATCTGGATCAGCAGCGGCGTGTTGCGGATGGCTTCGACCAGTCCAAAGCAAAGGTTACGCACCAGCCAGTTGGTCGAGAGCCGGCCGATGCCGACCAGCGTACCGAACATGGTGCAGAGGACGATCGCCGAGAGGGCGACCTTGAGCGAATTCCAGAGGCCCGCGAACAGCGCCTGCAGATTGGTGTTGGACGGAGAGAAAGGCTCCAGAATTGGCCACCCACCCGCGAACGAAGGCACGACACCTTCACTGAGGGAGAAGTTCGCGACATTGCCGAGATAGCCGAACGAGAACTGGATGCCCTTGCGGGCGAGCGCCTCACGGACCGCGAGGCCGAGCCAGATCACGAGCCCCGCCACCGCAATGACGATCGCCGCCTGCACGAACCATTTGAACGCGATCAGCAGGCCGCGACGCGCCGGCGGGATGCTGTGATATTCGGCGATCTCTGTGCTCATGATGCCCTCCCGAGATCGAGGCGAGCCCGTTGGCTCGCCCACGACCATGTGGCTCAGTTCCACGGAGGCGAGTACTCGGCGCCGCCCTTGGTCCACATCGCGTTGGGGGTGCCGGCACGGTCGATGAAATACGGCGTCTTGGGTCCGAGGTTACGGTCGTAGATCTCGCCGTAATTGCCGACCGACTTGATCATGCTGGCGACGAAATCGTCAGCGACGCCGAAGTCCTTGCCGAAGCCGTCCTTCACGCCGAGGAATTTCTGGACGAAAGCGGTCTCGTCCTTCTGCCTGTCGGCGAGATTAGCCGACGTGATGTCCCATTCTTCCGCCTGGAACAGCGCGAACGTCGCCCAGCGCAGGAGATTGCGCCATTTGGAATCGTTGGCGATGACGAAGCCCGCGAACGGCGACTTGTTGAGAGTCTCGGGCAGGATGGTGAAATCATCCGGCTTGGGCGAGTTGCCACGCCAGGCCGCAAGCGCGGATTTATCCGTCGACATCGCGTTGCAGCGGTCGCTTTGCAGCGCCCCAAACAGCTTCTCGAGATTCTCGAAGGTGAGAACTTTTGTGGTCTTGAAACCGCGCACGCGGACGAAGGCAGCGAGCGTGGCTTCGGTGCCGGAGCCCTGCGTCGTACAGATCGTCGCGCCGTCAAGCTCGGCCACGGATTTCACGCCGGATGCCGACTTCACCATCATGCCGGTGCCGTCGTAGAAATTGATTGGCAGGAAATCGATGCCGACCGCGGATTCGCGCACCGGCTTGACCGTCGTGTGCGCAAAGACGACATCGGCCTGTCCGGTCTGAAGAGCGTTGAAGCGGCTCTTGTCGGTGACGATGACGAAGTTGACCTTGCTGGCATCGCCGAGAACGGCCGCGGCCATGGCGCGGCAGAAATCGGCATCCAGCCCCTCGATCTTGCCGGTCTTGGTGTTGAGGTAGCCGAAGCCGGGAGCGGTGTTGTCGGTGCCGCAGTTGAGGATGCCGCGCTGCTTGACGTTGTCGAGGACGGAGGCGGATGCACCGCTTGCCCACAGCGATGCTGCGGCGAGCGCAGCGACCAGGAATTTGGAACGAGCCATCTGAAACCCCTCTTTGCCTGTTGTCGTCCAACGCGTGTCAGCCGGGCTTGGGATGTGCTCCTCTTGTGACGACCCGAACTGCTCTGGGAGTAAGGCTACAGCCGCAAAACAATTCTGGTCTACTTAATTAATTTCGCGATATACATTAGAGAATATGCATGATTGTGTTCTGGGCATTTGTTGGAGCTAAAGGATGGATTTCGCCCGACTCCGCACGCTTCGTGAGCTTTCGCTGCGAAAAACAATGGCAGCGGTGGCCGAGGCCCTGCTGATCTCTCCCTCTGCGGTTTCGCAGCAAATCGCGCAGCTCGAGGACGAGACCGGCGTCGAACTGGTCGAACGCAGAGGCCGCGGCGTACGGCTGACGCCGGCGGGACAGCGACTGGCAGACCATGCCGGGCGGGTCATCGGCGTCCTGGAGGAAGCAAAGACCGACCTTGCGGAGCTGAAGAAGACCGTCGCGGGCGAATTGCGCGTCTCGGCTTTTCCCTCGGTCGCCGCATCGCTCATTCCGCCGACGATCCGGGCGATGTCGGCGCGCTTCCCTGATCTGGTGACGATATTCGAGGAGCTCGAGCCCGACGACAGCCTGGCCGCGCTGCGCGCCTGGCAGACCGATGTCGCGATCGTCGACGACCTGACGACGTCGGCAAGCCTCTCGGAGACGCAGGTCGAGATGCTGCATCTTCTCGACGATCACCTCCACGTCCTGCTGCCGCGCGACCATCCGCTGGCCGAGCGTCCTCACCTCACCCTGCCCGAGCTGGCCGCAGAACGATGGGTCCTCGACACGACCTCGGCCACCTATTCGGACGTGATCGTCGGCGCCTGCCGCAGCGCCGGCTTCGATCCCATCGTCAATGCGCGCTGCCACAGTTTCGAAGTGGTCAGGGCCATGGTCGAGGCAGGCTGCTCGGTATCGATCAATCCCGGCTTGCGCGGTCGCGACCATATCGGCACGTTGCGGCTGAAGGAGATCAAGCCGATCATCACGCGGCGGATCTTCGTGGCGTTTCGCACCGGTGAAAGACGCAATCCGGCGATCGCCGAATTCGTCAGCGCGCTTCGGGTGGTGGCTGAGTCGATGAAGGCGCAGCGGTGATCGATATGAGCGATGCAGCAGCAAACCTGCCACCGGGCGCCCGGCTCCTGGGACGCGAATGGATTGGCTTTGACGAGAGCGGCGACGCCGTGATCCGCTTCCAGGCTCAACTCGTCTTCACCAACAGACACGGGACCGTCCAGGGCGGATTTCTCGCGGCGATGCTGGACTCCGCGACCGGAATTTGCGCGCTCGCAAAACTCTCGCCCGACCTGACGGTGGTCACCAAGAGCCTCGACACTCGCTTCCTGAAGCCTGCGGCGGTGGGAGCCATCACGGCACGGGCGCGGGTGATCGAGCAGACGGAGCGCGACATGGTGGTGCAAGCCGAGCTTGTCGATGCCGATGGCATCGCGGTCGCCGACGCAACGGCGCGGTTACGCATTCTTGCAAAGAAATAGATTATGGAGACAGATATGCCTCGCGCCTTCAAAGTCGTCGATGCGTTTTCGGCAAAGCCGCTCCTGGGCAATCCCGTCGCAGTCGTCCTCGATGGTTCGGGACTGACCGACAACGACATGCAGGCCATCGCCGGTTGGACGAACCTTTCCGAAACGACGTTCGTTCTGCCGCCGACCAAGCCCGGCGCGGATTATCGCCTGCGCATTTTCAATCCGGCCACGGAAATGCCGTTCGCCGGCCATCCGACATTGGGGAGCGCCCACGCCGTCCTGGAAGCCGGCGTCGCGCGGCCGAGGCATGGCAAGCTCGTTCAGGAGTGCGGTGTCGGGTTGGTGGACGTTGCGGTGAATGGCGAGGGTCCCGATCGGACTTTGACTCTCACGCTTCCGCCGGCGACGGTGACCTCACTGACGGACGATGAGATTGACGAGGTTGAAGCGATCCTGCGGCACCCGATCTTGCGCGATGCCAGGCCCGCGATCATCAATGTCGGGGCCGTCTGGATCATCGCGCAGCTTGCAAGCGTCGGAGCCGTGCTCGGCCTGCAGCCCGATCTGGTCCGCTCGGCCGCGTTCGAAAGGCGCAAGGGTGCAACCGGCATCACGGTGTTCGCGACGCAACCCGAAGGCAGTCATGACATCGAGGTCAGGACCTTTGCCCCGTCCTGCGGCGTCAATGAAGACCCGGTCTGCGGAAGCGGCAACGGCAGCGTTGCCGTGTTCCGGTCAACGCGGGGCCTGCTGCCTGCCGGCGGGACGCGCTACAAATCCGAGCAAGGCAGGCGTGTCGGGCGCGATGGCAAGATCAGCGTTGCGGTCGACGCAGACGGCCGCGTTCACGTCGGCGGAGCCTGTGTTACGACCGTCGACGGGCTGATCGCGTCATAGCGCGGGTCCGCCTTCGACCGATCTCGCGCACGGCCCGTACGGTCATTGCGAGCGAAGCGAAACAATCCGGTTCCCTTCGCGGAGACAGCCTGGATTGCTTCGCTCGCAATGACGAAAGTGACTATTCCTGATCGACCAGATCGTCCTCGAGGATCGCCATCTGGAACTGGAACGAGCGATCATCGTCCTCGTCGTCGACGAAGAGCACGCCGATGAACTCCTCGCCGATATAGACCTCGGCGCTGTCATCCTTCTTCGGCCGCGGCACGACGCGGATCTTGGGATTGCCGAATACGCGTTTCAGATACGCATCGAGCTTTCTGACTTCTTTGACGTCCACGGCAAGTCTCCGATCAAAATTGGTCGGCGGGTTTTAGGACGAGACGCGGCGAACCGCCAGCAGGAATTGCCAAAGAATTTGGGGACGAAAAGGGCCGGAGAATCCGGCCCTTAACGCGCGAGTCTAGAGCCCCATCGCGTTGATCATCTGGTCCATGGTGCGCGACGGCTCGGCGCAGCCGGCTTCGCCCACGATCTTGGCGGGCACGCCCGCGACGGTGACGTTGTGCGGCACCGGCTTGACCACGACCGAGCCGGCGGCGATGCGCGCGCAATGGCCGATCTCGATGTTGCCGAGGATCTTGGCGCCGGCGCCGATCAGCACGCCATGGCGAATCTTGGGATGACGGTCCTCGTTCTCCTTGCCGGTGCCGCCGAGCGTGACGCCGTGCAGGATCGAGACGTCGTCCTCGATCACAGCCGTCTCACCGCAGACGAAGCCGGTGGCGTGGTCGAGGAAGATGCCGCGGCCGATGCGCGCGGCGGGATTGATGTCGGTCTGGAACACCGCGGACGCGCGGCTCTGGAGATAATACGCAAAATCCTTGCGGCCCTTCAGATAGAGCCAGTGCGCGAGGCGATGGGTCTGGATGGCATGGAAGCCCTTGAAGTAGAGCAAGGGATCGATGAAGCGCGAGGTCGCGGGATCGCGGTCGTAGACGGCGACGAGATCGGCGCGGAAGGCGTTGCCCAAATCGGGATCGTCGCGCAGCGCCTCGTCGAAGGTCTGGCGCACCAGATCGCCCGACAGCGCGGCGTGATCGAGCCGGTCGGCGACGCGGTGGACCACCGAATCCTCGAGGCGGCTGTGATGCAGCACCGTCGAATAGATGAAGGTCGCAAGCTCGGGCTCGCGATGGACGATGTCCTCCGCCTCGCCGCGGATCCGGTCCCAGATCGGATCGAGCGTTGCGAGCTTTCCTCCCGGATTGACCTGATGCACTGCCATGGGATCTGCTCTTTCGAATTGGCTCGTTTGGCTGGGTCTATACCACAGTCTAGACGACAAAGTCCTGACCGGCTTGCCTGAGAGTGAACAGCGCCTTGCCCCGCGAAAGCATACCAACGCGTTGAAACACAAGAGTTTCCCGGAACGCCCCCAAGCGGCAAGGTCGGCTTGAAATGGTCAGAGTTGCGCCAAATTCAAGCCGGGCGGCGTCAAACTATTGGTGAATTTCGTCTCAACCGTTATTGCGGGCATGGTCCGGACGAGGACGGAGCGGATTTGAGCATCACCACCGACAGTTTGCGCAGGCGCGCCACGGATAGCTTTTGGCTGCGGCTGGCGGCGGTGGCACTGCCCCTCCTCCTGATCGCGCCGGCGTTCTGGAACGGCTATCCGCTGTTACAATGGGATACCGGCGGCTATCTGGCGCGCTGGTACGAGGGCTATCTGGTCCCCAGCCGCTCCACCGTGTTCGGCCTCTATCTGCATTACGGCGAGAATTTCGGCTTCTGGATCAACCTCGCGATCCAGTCGCTGGCGACGCTGTGGCTGTTGCAGCTGACGCTGCGCGTGCTGGGCTTGATGCAGACATTCCGCTTTGTTGCGATCAGCCTGCTGCTGATCCTGTCAACGGCGCTGCCCTGGCTCGCCAGCATGCTGCTCACCGACATCTTTGCAGGACTGTCGATCCTGTCGCTGTTCCTGCTGATCGTCGGCGCAGGCCGGACGTCGACGCTCGAAAAGATCTCGCTGTTCGTCTTTACCGCCTTTGCCGCCGCGACCCACAGCGCCACGCTCGGCGTGCTGCTCGGGCTGTGCGCCGCCGGCTGGATGGTGCGGCCGTTCCTCGGGCCTCGCCTCCCGATGGCCGGACTGGCGCAGGCGAGCCTGACGATTGTCGTGGGCGGCTTGATGCTGGTGTCGGCGAACCATGCGCTATCAGGCAAATGGGCCTGGACGCCCGGCGGCACCGGCGTCGCCTTCGGCCGCATGATGCAGGACGGCATCGTTGCGCAATATTTGAACGACCACTGCCCGCGCGAAAACTTCAAGCTCTGTCCCTATCGCAACGAGCTGCCGGCGACCGCCGATGAGTTCCTGTGGGGCCACAGCATGTTCAACACGCTCGGCCGCTTCGAGGGCATGAACGACGAGATGGGCACCATCGTCGTGCAATCGCTCGCGGCCTATCCGGCCTGGCAGGCCGAGGCGGCCTTGCGCGCGATGGGGCAGCAATTGCTGCATGTGGCGACCGGCGAAGGCACCAGCGGCTGGATTCCCCATACCTACGGCATCATCGAGCGCTACATCCCGACGCAGGTGGCGGCGATGCGCGAGGCGCGGCAGCAGCAATGGGGCCTCGATTTCAGCTACGTCAACTGGCTGCACGTGCCGGTCGCACTGGTCTCGATGCTGGGACTGCTCGCACTGCTCGGACGCGGGCTCGGCGATCGGAAGCTCGACGATCTGACGCTGCTGGCCGCGACGGTGACGCTGGCGCTGCTCGGCAACGCCTTCATCTGCGGCATCATCTCGGGGCCGCACGACCGCTACGGCGCGCGCATGGTGTGGGTTGCGACCTTCGTGGTGCTGATGGCGTTGTTCCGGTCGATCGGCGACGACGACGAGCCGGCGGACGAGGCCTCAGCCGCGGCGTGACAGGAAGTCGAGCACGCCGGTCTTGTAGACCTTGTCGCCGACCGCGCGCATGTGATCGCGGCCCGGGATATCGAGCACTTCCGAGCCGGGGATGATCGCACCGAGCGCGCTGGCCGAGCCCGCAACATCATCAAGACTACCGACCGCGATCAGCACGGGCACGTCGATGCGCGCCGCCTCCTCCCTGGTCATGAGATCGCGCGTGCCGCGCAGGCAGGCGGCGAGCGCGCGGCGGTCGGATCGGGTCTGGTCCGCAAACGCACGAAAGGTGCGGCCGACGGGATCGGTGACGTCGTCGAGCGAGGGCGCTTCCAGCGCCTTGGCGACGTTCTCGCCGGGCCCGGTGCCCTCGATCAGGCCGCCGATGCCGATGCCGCCGAGGATCGCCGAGCGCAGGCGCTGCGGCTCGTTCAGCCCAAGCCAGGCCGTCATCCGCCCGCCCATCGAATAACCCATGATGTCGGCCTGCGGGATGGCGAGATGGTCCATCAGCGCGAGCACGTCGCCGGCCATGGTCGGAATCGAGTACTGCGCGGACTCGTAGAGTTTTGCGCTGTCGCCATGGCCGCGATTGTCCAGCGCAATGACGCGGCGGCCGTTCTTGCGCAGCTCCGAGACCCAGGTCGGGTAGACCCAGTTCACGTTCTTGCTCGAGGCAAAGCCGTGCACCAGGATGATCGGATCGCCCTCGCCTTCGTCGAGATAGGCAATTTCAACAGCGCCGTTGTGAAAGCTCGGCATCAGCAGTTCCGCAGATTTGAGGGAAAGGGTGATCTTAGGCCGTGACGGCCGCACTGGCCAGAGCGGCCTCGGCGGCGGCCTGTGCCCGGCGCAGCCGCCGGGCCCGCCTGCGATCGCACCAGGCTTGCGTCAGGCGCTCGGTGGTGGCCTTGATCGAGGACAGCAGGCCGAACAGCGTCAGTGCCGCACCGAACAGCCACAGCGTGAGATCGAACGCGCCGCCGACGAGCAGCAGCGCGCCGCGGCCGAGCAGCTTCATGATCGCACGTGTCTTGCCGCCCTGCGCTTCCGCAAGCCGCGCCGCGCGCGCGACGTCTTTCGGGCCCTCTGCGATGCGCAGCGTGTCCATGGCGCCGCGCGTGCCGGTCTTCTCGGCCACGCGCGTGACGTCCTTGCCGAGCCGGACCAGCGCACCGGCCTTCTCGACGCGGAACGCGGCCTTGATCGCGCTCACCGTCTCGCCCGGGCGGAACACCGAACCCTTGGCCACGGCGTTCTGCAGCATCGGCGTGTCGACGACGTCGCGCGCCGAACGGCCGGCCCATGCGGCGAGCCCTTCGCCGAGCCGTCCGACCTTGCGCGCATCCTTCACCAGCGTCAGCCCGGCCCGCACCGGCGCGGCACCTCCGGCCGACACATAGGTCACGGCCGTCACCGCGAGGCCCGCGGTCGCAAGGCCGAGCACGAGACGATCGGTGTCCTCGCCCATGGCGAGATGCTTGCTCTCGCGGACGACGTCCCTGACATCGCCGATCACGAAGAGATCGCCGGCCACGGTCCCGGACAGGCTCGCGACATCGTCGGCATTGCCGGTGACGAGCCCCGTGGCGAAACGCTTGGCAAAATGCGAGGTCGAATTTTCGGTTTTGACGGCATCGCCGACCCGGCTCAGGAGATCATCGGGCAGCGCGATGTTGCGGTCACGCGCGAGCGCGACAAAACTGTCGGCGAGATCGGCATCGCCTGCACCAAGCGCCGCCTCGATATTGTCCTGGACCAGGCGGTCGTTGTTCGCGAGAGCCGCATCGAGCTTGAGCTCGGACAGAGCGGCGGGATCGTCCTGGGCGGCGAGAATCGCGCCGGCCTCGCGGGCATGCGGTGCTACCTGCGCGAGCACAAGGCTGCATGCAGCGATCCCGGTCAACGCTGAGCTGATTCGCAGCCACTTCATGTTGAAAGCCTGGACGGTCCTAAGATCGGTTGCCTAAGATCGGTTGCGCCTGATCGTTCGTCTTTTGCCGCAATTGGACGCGTCCACAGACATAGTATGCCAAAATTGCGACACAACGTCCCCGACGAAAGAAGGGCTTCTCTCAGGCCGCAAGATTGTGTCGAATTTGCATGAGCAAATGAGCATGGGGCAATTGCGAACCTTTCGGTTCCGGCGGGCTAGCAATCACCTGCACCCATCAGTATGGTCCGCGGCGTCGAAATTATGCCGCGTCACCGCTGATTGTGTCTGCCGCCATTGCCACTCCAGGATGAACTACGATGTCCGACCATGTCGTCCCGCACTTCCATAACGATGCCGGTGTCCCCGTCATCGAGATCGGCTCGCAAGAGTTCATGTGCGTCGGCGCCAACCCTCCGTTCGATCATCCGCACGTCTTCCTGGACCTCGGCAACGACAACGAGATCATCTGCCCGTACTGCTCGACGCTGTACCGCTTCGCGGCCGACCTGAAAGCGGGCGAAGCCCGTCCGCCGGAATGCGTCTTGAAGGACAAGGTCGCCTGACCGCTCACCTCGGTCAGGGGTGGCTCTCCCGCGAACGATCGTCATTGCCGGTGCCGGAATCGGAGGACTGACGGCTGCGCTTGCGCTCGCCGCCCGCGGCTTTCGCATCGTCGTGCTGGAAAAGGCCGAGCGGCTCGAAGAGGTCGGCGCCGGCCTGCAACTCTCCCCCAATGCCAGCCGCGTGCTGGTCGAGCTCGGTCTGACCGAACGGCTGAAGCTGCGCGCTGTCGTGCCCGAAGCGGTCTCGATCATGAGCGCGCGGGCCGGCGGTGAACTTTTGCGGATGCCGCTCGGCGAGGCCGCGGCCACACGCGCCGGCGCCCCCTATTGGGTGGTCCACCGCGCCGATCTGCAATCCGCGCTCGCCGGTGCCGTCGCGGATCATCCCGACATCGACTTGAAACTGGGCGCGACATTCGAGGATGTCGCCCCCCATGCCAAGGGACTGACAGTGGTCCATCGCAGCGGAACCATCCGCCGCAGCGATCTCGCCAGCGCCCTGATCGGTGCCGACGGCATCTGGTCGACAGTCCGCCAGCATCTGTTTCCCGAGGTGCAGCCGCGCTTCTCCGGACTGATCGCTTGGCGCGGCACGCTGGATGCCACGCAGCTGCCCAAGGACTACACCGCGCGGCGGGTGCAGCTCTGGATGGGCGCGAACGCCCATCTCGTCGCCTACCCGATCGCCGCCGGCCGCCAGCTCAATGTGGTGGCGGTGCTGCCGGGCACCTGGAACAGGCCGGGCTGGAGCACGCCAGGCGATCCCTCCGAGGTGATGGACGCCTTCGCCGCACCACGCTGGCCGCCGATGGCGCGGATGATGCTCGCGGCGGTCGAGAGCTGGCGCAAATGGGCGCTGTTCGGCGTACCGGACGGATGTCCCTGGAGCGAGGGCCCGGTCGCCCTGCTCGGCGACGCCGTGCACGCGATGCTGCCGTTCGCGGCCCAAGGCGCCGGCATGGCGATCGAGGATGCAGCCATGCTCGCCCGGCATCTGAGCATCGAAGCTGCCGAGAACGCAGGCAGCGTCGCGGCTGCGCTGAAGCAATATGGCCTGGCACGTCAGGTCCGTGTCAGGAAGGTACAGCGGACCGCGCGGCAGCAGGGCCGGATCTATCATCTCGGCGGCCCCTTCGCGCTCGCGCGCGATCTCGCCATCCGCGCGCTCGGGCCGGAGCGCATGCTGGCGCGGCAGGACTGGATCTACGGCTGGCGTCCCTAGAGCATGATCCGGAAAAGTGCGCAGCGGTTTTCCCTCGCGACAAACGCGGAACGCGTTTGCGCGGAGATCATGCTCAAAGAAACTAACGGACGCGGAAGCCTCAGCGCTTCGGCGCGGGCTTGATGTCCGGCCGTTGCGGCGCGGCCGCCACCGGTGGCGTATTGGGCGGCGTTTCCCGGCACTTGTTGCGGCGCCAGGCGTCGTCGGCCAACTGCGCCATGCCACGAACCGCGACGTAATCGTTGCGATAGGCAAGCTCGGACACGACGGCGCCGCCGGCCCCGGTCTCCGCCTTGTTCATCAGCTTCTGCAAATCGGCGGTGCGGTCGGCGAGCGCCTTGCGCTCCCCTTCGAGCTGCTTGCAGTCGTACAATTCGTATCGGGCGGGATCGGCGAAGGCCGGAGCGATTGTCTCGCTCACGCCGGCGCAGCCGGACAGCGCGAAGCCCGCCGCGACCAGCGCGGCAACCGCGCAGCACGCGCGCAGGGAAGAGGAAAGCGAAGCAGGCATGGCCGGAAAAATAGTCCCCGTGAATTGAGAATGCCTAAAGCAGGGCCAGATGTCCGGATTGAGGCTTTGCCTTGTGCCGCCGGCTCGCTTAAGGAAGAACCGCCTGTCCGGCGCACCAGCGCCAATTCCAGACCGCTGGACAGGACTTAAGTGTTTGATCTCGTTGGATCAAGCGGGCATGGCGGAATTGGTAGACGCAAGGGACTTAAAATCCCTCGGTGCGCAAGCGCTGTGCCGGTTCGACCCCGGCTGCCCGCACCATTTGACAACGTGACGAACGACCGGTCACTTCTTACGATTACATCAGCTGTGCCGCATTGAAAACTCGCCCCGTAGTTGATGCCCCCCTTCCGTCAATGTATTGCATGCTTCTATAAACAAGAAGCAGCCGTCCGAGTACGGACCTGAGCATAATCGGAGTATTTCAATGGAGACTACCCGGTTTCTACCTGTCACGTTGCCGAACGGAAACACCGTTCATGTCGAAGCTACAGTGCTCCCTTCCGAGTACGATGTAGCGGGACAGGACTTTGATTTTGGGGACATTTCGGCCCCTCTTGAGGGAATTGCAAAAGCTGTATCAAGCTCCTTAGACGTCATAAAGCCTAAGAAAGCATCCGTCGAATTTGGATTAGAAGTCGGCCTTGAATCTGGAAAACTTACGGCTCTACTCGTCAAAGGCACTGCGAAGGCGAACTTGAAGATCACGTTGAATTGGGAAAACTAATACGTGAGTTACGACTCCGGCATCTACAAACTGCTGCGTAGCTGCACCGTCAAGATCACCTCCAAGGACCTAAGGAAGTCTGGCAGCGGCTTTTTTGTCGCTCCAGGACTCGTCGCGACATGTGCGCATGTTGTCTCAAACGGGAATGTGCCCGCCAAAGAAGTCGTCGTACGTAGAGAAGGAAAGGAGTGGACCGCAAAGGTGCGGCTTTCCTCTATCAATCCTAAGGTGGACGTTGCGCTTCTAGAGATTGACCCTGACGGCGATAGCACGCCCGAATACGTCTGTTGGGGGGACGTTCCCGAGTCAGGAAACAGCTTCTACTCGTTTGGATTTCCTATCTTTGACTCGGCAGGAAGACAAATCCCAACCAGCGAAATACGGGGTGAATCGGTCACAGTTGAATATGAAGGCGTGCAACAAATCGAAGAGAGCAACGAAAATTTATACTTCCAAAAGTTCAAGGGAGGGCAGGTGATCGGGGGCTCAAGCGGTGCTCCCCTTCTCAATCAAAATACTTGGCACGTCTGCGGCATCATGAAGCGAACGCGGGACGGATCGAGCAACCTCGGAGGAACTGGAATACCTATTTCCTATTTGCTCGATTGTTTTCCTGAACTGAAAACGTATCAGCTCAAGGAATCTGCGTTATGGAGGCAAAGCCGGGAAAATCAAGTTCAAGCAAAGAAACGGGATCAACAGCATGACAGAGAGCGTGGCCGCCATCTCCGGAGTTGGGCCCGCACCACATACGTTTTTTTGCTATTTTCATTGATCGTCTACTGGAGCGTTATTGGCTTCCAAAGCTGGCATATTGCGACACTGGTCTATTCGGAGCCAGGCTCATTTCAAGACCAACCAATTTTTCGGATATTGAACTACGACCCTCAGAAACAACTTCAAAGCCGCTTATCTGATACACGGCTGTTCGCGAATTATTCTTACCGAGAATTCCAACAGATTGTTTCTTTTCGAGAAATCCCAATCTTTGTCATCAAGACGCCCTTCTACTATGAGCCCTACAATAAGGATAAATACGTCCTGCATTTCAACGAGGATTGGTATCTGAAGGCGGGCTTCAGCGGATATGGCGCGCAACTCCGGGTTCGCGAGGACACTGCAGAGTACTCGGATGAATTTGCGGTTCAGAATAAATGCCTTGAAGAGTACAAGCGCCGGCTGCGTGATGACAGAGAGCATAAATTTATTGAGGTAGTCGCACCACCATTCAGATCACTCGGCTTTCTGCTTCCGCAAGAGGCATGCTGGCTGTTTTTGGAAACGTTTGCGAGAGAAGCCAGCTTCTCCGAACTGCTCGACCGCGCCAAACGCGTACGCGAATGGAAGGAGACTGTTTTCCTCATTCCAGAGGGTGTCGGTTATCGCGCCGAACTGACCGGTGGGCGCACGGTCACTTCTAGTACCAATGATTATTTCCAACCAGATGATCTCTATGCTCTTTCCACGAACGATTGCTCCACCAGAGACAGTTGCGTTGCCTACGGTGATAGTGGAAGAATTCGCAGAACGATGCGTGATACGGGAGGTCCACGAAGGGCTGTTGGAATATATGATGATTTCTTTATGGACTCTCACGTCTCTACCAAAAATCCCATCAAAGATCTCTCGCTCTGGTTTTGGCTCAAGGTTTGGCCAGAGAGGGTCCCCGAAGAATTCACGATCTTTGACATCGAAATGCTCGAGCACCTGCGGAATTTTCCGATGCGTGTCGGAATCGTCGACGCCGGTTTATCGAAGCTTGAGTTCGCGAAGCGGGCTTGGACCACAATTGGCAGGTATGCGAGTGTTTCGAATTTTGGTTTAAACATCGACACGTTTGTTGTTTTTATTGGGGTGCTGATCGCGGCATGCATGGATTGCGCTATGCTGATCTTTACGAAGGTCAGAACTACGCTCGGGGCTTGATCGCGGATATCAACGGCAACCTCGTCGGACACTCGCCGCGCATCGCACTGCTTGGTACGGGCTCTTCGAGCAATCTGTTATTTGGCCTGGGACTTAAAATCCCTCGGCACCCGCGCGCCGTGCCGTCTCGCCCCCACCGGCCCGCACCGCCTGCGCTGACGAGGCCGACTGCGTCCACAGCATGATCCAGAAGCAGACGATCGCGACCGTGAGCAAGTCGAATCCGTCCACGAACGCAACGCCCGCGACCGCCACCGCGAAGGGGATGGCGATCGCCATTGTCAGCATCACCGCTATCATCATCGCGGGCAAATCGACGATGAGGATGGCGGCATAGAGCGCCGCCTCGAAGAAGGCATAGACCTTCAGTCTCGGCGCGCAGAGATAGAGCGCGTACATCGCGAGCACGGTGATGCGCATCGCGGCGTCGGGATGATCCATCAGCCAGTCGTCGAGCGCCCTCAGCGGCGGGATCTTCGTGCCCCTGCGCTGTGCCCTGACCATGCGCCACACGACGACGGCGAGCGGCGCGAGCAGAAGCGCGACCGCAATGAGCCCGTAGAGCGCGGCAACGACCGGCTTGCTGTCGGCGCGCGACACGCGGTCGGCAAGCGTCTGGGCGAAGAAGAGCAGCGACGGATTGTCCTCGCCTCCCGGCGAGTGCTGTTCGGGAATCTGGCCGAGGATCGCGTTCAACCAGCTTGAAGACAGCTCCGGATAGAACACCACCGACACCAGAATCGGCAGCGCGAACATGCCTGCCGCCACCGCGATCAGGACGAGTTTCCGATGTCTCGGTTGCGGCAGCAGATAGAGCGCGGCGAGGACCGGAACGAACACCAGCTTGAAAGAGGTGACGAGACCGAGCAGGGCCGCACCGGCGAGTTGCGGCACGAAGCTCGCGTCGCCGTGCCCTTCGGACTGCGCGGGACGCAGCAGCAGCGCAAGCGATGCAGCCGTCAGCAGGCCGCTCAGCATCGCGAAATTGCCGCTCGCCAAAACCCATTCGAAGCCGAGAAATCCACCAAGCGTGAACACGCCACGCAGCACGGCATCGCGCGGGCCCTCGCGCCTCCCGCCGAGACCGGGCAGCAGCAGGACGCAGATCAGCCCAAGAACGAGATAGATGGCCTTGTAGTGCGCGACCAGAAAGCCGCCGGCACAGAGCGGCCGAAAGGCATCGAGGGTGACTGGAAGATAGGGATAGGAAAGATCGGTGTCCTTCAGGTTTTTGACGAAATAGGGATCGCGTCCCTCGCGATGGGCGTCCACCGCCGCACAGTTGACCCGCACGTCCGAGCCGAAGGTGTTGTTGACGCTGAGATCGACGGCGACGGCGGTCGGAAGCAATACGGCCAAAATCAGCAGGAAGCGGCTCAGCCGGCCCCTCGGCGGCATCCCGGCCGCAAGCGGCCGCCCCTCACCCGCATCTGCGGACGAGGCAACGCTCGTCATGGACGCACGCCGTGTTGCTCGAGACGCGTCGGCTCGGCGCGAAAATCGAGCAACAGGATCCAGAAGCACATCAGCGCGACCGCGACCTGGACGAAGCCACCTTCGATCGTGATGCCCGTGATCGAGACCAGCGTCGGCACGGCAACGCCGATGGTCAGCACGGCTGCAAGGGCCGCGGCCGGAAGATCGACGATCAGGACGGCGGCGTAGACCGCGAGTTCGAAGAGCGCATATTCCTTCAGGCGTGGCGAGCAGAGATAGAGGCCGTACATCGCAAGCACCGTGATCCGCATCGCGGCCTGCGGATGATCGATCAGCCAGCGGTCGAGGCGCGCCGGCAACGATCCCTCATTGTTGCGGATCGCACGCAGCAGCGACCAGCCGAGCGGCGCGAGCACGAATGCGGTCGCCGCCAGCGCGTAAATGGCGAATACGAGCGGCTTGCTGTCGACAAGTCCGACATGGTCCACGATGGTCTGGGCCAGAAGCAGCAGCGACGGATTGGTTTCCTCGATCTGGACCGAATGCTGACCGGGGATCCCGCCCGTGATCGCGAGCAGCCAGCTCGAGAACAAGCCTGGATAGAAGACGATCGAAGCCAGGATCGGCAGCGCGAAGCCGAGGCCCGCCACAATCATCAGGACCAGTTTCCGCCGCCGCGACAGCGGCAGGAAATAGAGCGCGGCCAGGACCGGGCAGAACACCAGCTTGAACGACATCACGAGACCGAGCAGCGCCGCCCCTGCAATCCGAACAACGTCATTTCGATCGTCGGGCTTCGCGGGGCGAAGCAGAAGGGCAAGTGCCGCGGCTGTTAGTCCGCCGCCCAGGATCGCGAAATTGCCCGAGGCCAGCACCCATTCGAAGCCAACGAAGGCGCCGAGCACATAGAGGCTCCGCAGCGCCACATCACGCAGACTGCGCGTCCGGCCGATCCCGGGCAGCACCAGGCCGCAGAGCACGGCGATGACGAGAAAGACGCCGCGGTGATGCCCGACGAGAAAGCCGCCCGCGCACAGCGGACGAAAGGCGTCCAGCGTCACCGGCAGATAGGGATAAGAGAGCTTGGTGCCCTTCAGATTTTTCACGTAGTACGGATCGAGCCCGTCGACATGCGCATCGACGGCCGCGCAGTTGACGCGGACGTCCCAGCCGTAATTCACATCGAGCGCGCTATCGTTGGCGAGATTGCCGATCACCAACACCGCCACCAGCGCGATCAGGCAGGCAAGCCAGGCGTTGCGCTTGCCGGCCATGTCGGCCGACGGTCCCGACCATCGTGCAGTTCCGGTGATGTCGGACACGTCTGATACCCTGCCTGTTGCCTGAGTTCCCTCGGCGCCTGACCCGGCGCCCGGTCTGGCCACATTGGACAGGATGCGTTGCGGATTCATCTCTCCGATGGGTTGTCCCCGCGGTTATGGTGAATCCCTGGTTTCCAACCATCGCCTATCGCGACGCGCGGGCGGCCAGCCACGCATCGAGCGCCTCGCGCGTGTTCTGCGTCGCTGCCATCCGTGCGAACTGCTCGCTTTCGATGGCGAGGCCCTCCGCGATCGAGACGTTGAGGCCGCGGGTGGCAGCGGTGATGACCCGGGCCACCGCGAGAGGCGAATGCCGCGTGATGCGGCCGGCCAGCGTGAGAGCGGCGTCCAGGAGCTGCTCGTGCGGGACGACGCGATTGACCAATCCAATCTCGAGCGCGCGTTGCGGCGAAAAGGAATCGCCGGTCAGAAGATATTCCAGCGCCCGCTTCCGGCCCGCGAGCCGCGGCAGGCGCTGCGTGCCGCCGAAGGTCGGCGTGATGCCGATCGCGATCTCCGGCTTTGCAAATGTGGCGCGCTCGCTGGCGATTGCGAGATGCACGGCTTCGGTGATCTCGCAACCGCCGCCGAAGGCGATGCCGTTGACGGCGGCGATGACCGGTTTCGGAAACGCTTCCATGCGCGCCGTCATCGCCTGCCCGCGCCGCACGAAGGCTTTTGCCGCGGCATCGGGACCGGCCTTCACGCTCTCGGAGAACTCGGCGATGTCGGCGCCCGCGGAGAAGGCGCGATCTCCGGCGCCGGTCAGCACGACCGCGCGAATGTCTTCGTCGTCCTCAATGCGGTCGAGCATCGTCATCAGTTGATCGATCAGCGCGTAGCTCAGCGCGTTGAGCTTGTTCGGGCGGTTGAACGTCAGCAATGCGACGGCGCCGCGTGTTTCCGAGAGTACGAGATCAGGCAAGTGCAGGCTCCTTCCAGGCGCGAACAGGCGCGGAAGTCAGCCACAGCGGTTCTGTTGTGTATACTCACTAGGCGGTATACATTGCGCCGATGACGCCAAGGGGTGACAGCACACGCGAGCAGATCGTCGTCGCGGCGACGCGCCTGTTCTATGGCGAGGGCATCAGGGCGGTCAGCATGGATGCCGTCGCCGAGAAGGCGGGCGTCACCAAGAAGACGCTCTATTATCACTTCACCAGCAAGGACGAGCTCGTCGCCGAAACCATCGCAGCCCGGGACCAGCCGACGCTCGAGCTCTACATGCGCTGGTTCGCCGAGACCGACGGAACGGTAGCGGACAAGGTCCGCGGTCTCTTCACCAGGCTCGGCAAATCGGTGGATACGCCGAAGTGGCGCGGCTGCGGCTTCCTGCGCACCATCGCCGAGCTCGCCAACACGCCCGCACACCCCGCGGTCAAGGCCGGCGCGGCCCACAAGAAGCGTTTTGAGGCGTGGCTGGAGACGGAGCTACGTGACCACGGCATTCACGGCGCGGCGGGGCTTGCGCGGCAGATCGTGATCCTACTCGACGGCGCCACGACCGTGATGCTGATCCATCGCGATCTCGATTATGTCGACACGGCCGGCCGACTGGCGCTCGATCTGGTCGAACAGGCACGTCGCGCGGGCTGATCCCGGGCTGCCTGAGCCAGCGACGTCTTCACCATTTGTTGTCCGTCCCCGGCCCCGCCGGACAGCCATCCCAAAACATGGGTTGTGCGATGCAGCATGTACCTTAGATATGGCCTTTGAAATCAGGGGTGAGCTGCTTGTCCGACGTCAATGCCGACGACTGGGTGTCCTCCGGGCACCGTCCGATGGGATTTCCCGAATTCGTTGTCGTGATTGCGTCCATCATGGCGCTTAATCCGCTGGCGATGGACATGATGCTGCCGGCGCTGCCCAATATCGGGGCGGCCTTCGGCATTCCCAACGCCAATCATCTCCAGCTCGTGCTGTCGACCTTCCTGATCGGCTTCGGTGCCGGTCAGTTCGTCATGGGTCCATTGTCCGATCGGTTCGGGCGCCGGCCGGTGCTGCTCGGCGGCATGGCGGTCTATGCAGTGGCGAGCGTGCTGGCGGTCGCGGCGCCCTCGTTCGAGACGCTGCTGCTCGCCCGCGCGCTGCAAGGCCTCGGCACCTCGGCGACGCGCGTGATCGCGACCTCGATCGTGCGCGACTGCTATGCCGGCCGCCGCATGGCGAGCGTGATGTCGCTGGCCATGATGATCTTCATCGCCGTCCCCGTGATCGCGCCCTCGTTCGGACAGGCCGTGCTGCTGGTCACGCAATGGCGCGGCATCTTCGTCGTGCTGATGCTCTACGGCATCATCGCGCTGGCGTGGAGCGTGTGGCGGCTTCCGGAGACGCTGCCCGAGACGGAACGCAGGTCGCTCGCGCCCGCCGATGTGCTGTCGGCCTTCCGCCAGACCGTCACCAACCGCCAGACCATCGGCTATGCGTCGGCCGCCGGCGCCGTCATGGGCGCGCTGTTCGCCTTCGTGTTCTCGGCCCAGCAGGTGTTCACCGGCATCTATCACCTCGGCCATTATTTCCCGCTCGCCTTCGCGGCGATCGCGGCCGGCACAGCGGTCGCCGGCTTCCTCAACGCAAAACTGGTCGGGCGGCTCGGCATGCGCGTGATCTCGCACGGCGCGCTGACGCTCTACACCGTGGTCGCCGGCGTGATGCTGCTGACCGAGATCCTCGGCGTGCTGCCGCTTCCGCTGTTCATGGTGCTGTCGGCGCTGATGATGTTCTCGTTCGGCATGATGGTCGCCAATTTCACCGCGCTTGCGATGGAGCCGCAGGGCCACATCGCCGGCACGGCCTCCTCGCTCTACGGCTCGATCACGACGCTGATCGGCATCGTGGTCGGAACAGCGATCGGCCAGAGTTTCGACGGCACGCTGCTGCCGTTCTCGATCGGATTCTTCCTGTCGACGCTTGCGGCGCTGGCGATCGTTCTGGTGGTGGAGAAGGGGCGGCTGTTCAAGCCGCATCATCGCCCGATCGTGTGAGGAACTTCGCAGGCGCCTCGATGTTGTCCTGCAGCATTTTCGAGAGGTCGCCTCATGGAACCGAAACGCAACGAAACCGATCACGCGTCGGAACCGACTGAGGCGCAGCGAAAGGCTGTTGGCGCCAAGCAGCCCGCCTTCACACCTCCCTTCGCAAGCGAAGGCCTTGAACGGGTGCGCGACAGCCACTGCTGAGAGATGCGCCCTATTCCGGGCTGCGCCTGCTGGCGCCGAACTCCAGCTCTGCGCTTTCGGGCGATGCGCCGCTGTTCGCACGCGGGGGCACCATCAGCACGATGACGTCCCGGCTCAGGCCCGGCCGGCCCCATAGCGAGGCCTGCACGGTGAACTCCCGCCGGACAAAACTCCCGGCGCGCGAAGACACAAATTCCATCCAGCGGCCGCAATAATCCTGGCCACGGAAGCAGAGCGCGGCCCAGCCACGATCGAGCGTCGTCTTTCGCGGCAAGCCCCAGTCGTACTGGTGCTCGAACGGCCGCGCATAATGCGGATGATCGGGGCTGTAGAAGGCCGTGGCGAAGGCGAGCGAATCGTCGCCGCTGACGGCGCCGAGCGGCTCGCCGGTCAGCTCGCGCCATTGCCGGGTGAGCTCGCCAGCCGCTTGCGCGTAAAGGTTCCGTCCCTCTTCATAACCGCGGCTGTTGCGATAGACGGCATGGATTGGTGCGGCGACCAGCACGGCGACAAGCGCAACGCCGGCGACAATGACCGTGACATTGACGGTGTAGAAGCGTTCGAGCGGGTAACGGGCACCACAGACGATCAGCACGACGAACAGGAACAATCCCTGCAGGGCCCATAGCGACGGCAAATCCGTCCCCATCGCGAGCGCCGTGAGCACCGGCAGAGCGACGGTACCGATGGCCACGTAGAAGAGAAGCCGGAGGCTCAGGCTCATCGCGACGAAGTCGGCCGGGAACTGCTTGAGGCGCGTGCCCGCGATGAGCACCCAGAGCACGGCCGCGACGCTGATGGCCGCGACCAATCCCAGCAGGAAATTCGTCACGTCGTCGAGCGAGCTGACGGCATTGCCGTTGGCATGGTTCAGCGCGTAGGTGAAGGTCGATGCCCCCGTGGTCGCGAGCCAGTGGATGTGCGGCGACAACACCGCGAGCCCCGTGACGACCGAGATCCACGGCGACGCGGAGGTGAAATAGGCGCGCCGCGCCGGATGCGCCAGCGCGGCGAGTGCAAAGCTCGCGAGCAGGAAGATCGAGTAATATTTCCCGACCATGGCGAGCGCCGCGGTGCATCCAAGCGCGACCGCCCAGACGGCGGACCTGGTCTCGAACGCGCGCAGAAAGCACCATGTGGCGAGCGGCCAGGTCGCGAGCAGCACGGCGTTGGCGTTGAAGCGCTGGGCGTGGAATTGATAGGCCGGCGTCAGCATCAGCAGCAGCAGCACCAGGATGCGCTTGTGCCCGGTCACGAATTGCCGCGCGACGCAATCGACGAAGACCAGCGCGAGGCCCGCGTTCACCATCGCCATCAGTTGCAGCGACCAGTCGCTGACCGGGAAGACGGCGGTCCAGCTGGCTGCGATCCAGCCCATCAGCGGCGGATGCTTGTGATAGCCGAAGGCGAAGTGCCGCCCCAGCGTCCAGGCTTCGAGCGTATCGGGATGCAGGCCGCCGCCGGCATAGGCGATGGCGAGATACAGCGTCCAGACCGCAACGAAGCACGCAATGAGAAGCGGCACGGCCCAGCCGGCCTCCACGCCGTCGAGCCAGCGCAGCAGCGGCCGCCGCCAGCGCGCCGGCGCGCGATCCGACCGTTCGGCCATCGCCTGGAGTGCAAAATCGATCGGCACGGGAATCAGATCAACAGATTCAAAACGATGGAAGGGAAAGTGATACTCGAAGACGAGCCATCTATTTCAGTTTGGAAACAAATAGCAATCATTGGAGTCTGGAAGACTTAAAAGCTCCCCGGCTTTCACCTCCACGGGGACCGCCAGGAGACACCGGCGCCGCTGATCACGGGTGGCGTCGCGTGCTGATCGGCACCAAAGGTGCAGGAAGCACCCTTGCCCGGGTTCCGGCGTGCCTCACTCGGACTTGTCGATGTTCCAGAACACCGGGGTCGCCGGGCCGTCGATGACGCCGCTCAGCGACTTGCGCCATGCGCTCGGCGACTGATACTGGCCGAGCGGTATGTACAGCACCTGGTCGTAGGCTTCCTGCTGGATCTCGGCCGCAATCTTCTTCTGCTCGTCAAGCGAGGCGGCGCGGACGAAGGCGTCCTTCAACTGTTCCACCTTGGCGTCCTCCGGCCAGCCGAACCAGCCGCCCTTCGTGCCCTGCCCACCGACGGCGATGTTGGAAATCGGGTTCGAGGCGTCGGCGCTGACAAAGTTTGTGACGAACATGTTCCAGCCGCCCTCCTTCGGAGGCTTCTGGCTGGCGCGCCGGCTTACCACCGTCTGCCAATCGGTGGCCTGCAAATCAACCTTGAAGCCGGCTTCGCGTAGGTGCTGGGCCATTACGATCGGTTGAGCCTTCAGCGTCACGACGTCGCCCGGCGCCATGAGCACGACCGGTGTGCCGTCGTAGCCCGACTCGGCCAGCGCCTTTCTGGCCGCAGCCATGTCGCCGCCCTTCGCAAGGACCTCACCGCCAATCTCCGTCGCGAACGGCGTGTCGCAGATGAAGGCCGCAGCGCACGTCTTGTAGTATTTGGGATTGCCGATCAGAGCATCGAGCACGTCCTTCTGGTTGACCGCCAGGAATGCCGCGCGACGAACCTTGACGTTGTCGAATGGCGGATGGAGGAAATTCATCCGCGCACCAGTCTGGAATCCGAACTTGTTCAGGATATCAACCTTGAGGTCCTTGTCGGCCTCAATGGTGGGCAACATTTCGATGGCAGGCACTTCCATGAAATCGATGTCGCCCGACTGCAGCGCGTTCAACGCTGTCTGCGCGTCCGGCATGGTGATCCATTCGACGCGGTCGACCTTCACCACCTTGCCGCCGGCCGTCCAGCTCGGCGGCTCCTTGCGTGGTACGTAATCAGTGTTCTTGACATAGACCGACTTCACGCCCGGCTGGAATTCAGTCGGAACGAATTTGAAGGGGCCGGAGCCTATCTGCTCGGGAATCTGCTTGTCCACCGGGGTATCGGCCAGACGCTTCGGCATCATGAAAGCGACGCGCGAGGACGGCTTGCCGATCGCGTCCAGCACCAGCGCATACGGCTCCTTCAGCTTCAGCGTGATCGTCTTGAGGTCAGTCGCCTCGATACTCGCAGTGAACAGCATCATCTGCTGCCCCATGCTGTCGACGGCGGCCCAGCGCTTCAGCGAGGCGACGCAGTCTTCCGCCGTCACCGGCGTACCGTCATGCCACTTCAGGCCATCGCGCAGCGTAAAGGTGTAGGTCAGCTTGTCGTCGGAGATTGTCCAGTCCGCCATCTGCGGCTGGATCTTGAAGTTGGAATCCGTCGCGATCAGCGTGTCGTAGACCATGTAGCCATGGTCACGTGCGATATAGGCGCTGGTGAAAATCGGATCGAGGATGCGCAGATCCGAATGCATCACCGCGGTGATGGTCTTGCCTGCGGCAAGAACCGGCGTGGCCAGAGCCGAAAGCGCCAAGACTGAAAGCGCGGAGACTGAGAGCGCCGAGACCGAAAGCGCAACTCCGGAGGCGAACGCACGACGCAAATGTCGGAACATTGAAGCTCTCCTGGAAAGCGGCGCCGCTGACGACAGCGGCGCCGCTTGATGATCGGGACCAAAGGCGCCAGACGCGCCTTGGTTTGACTCGGTTTGACTTGGCCTTACTCGGACTTGTCGATGTTCCAGAAGATCGGCGTCGCCGGGCCGTCGAGCACGCCGGACAGCGACTTCCGCCATGCGCTCGGCGCCAGGTACTGACCAAGCGGGATGTAGATCACCTGGTCATAGGCTTCCTTCTGGATCTCGGTCGCGATCTTCTTCTGATCGTCGAGCGAGGCCGCGCGGACGAAGTCGTCCTTCAGCTTCTCGATCTTGGCGTCTTCCGCCCAGCCGAACCAGCCGCCCTTCTTGCCCTGGCCGCCGATCGAGAGATTGGAGATCGGGTTGGACACGTCGGCGCTGACCCAGTTGGTGAAGAACATGTTCCAGCCGCCCTCCTTCGGGGGCTTCTGGCTGGCTCTGCGGCTCACAACGGTCTGCCAGTCGGTCGCCTGCGCATCGACCTTGAAGCCGGCTTCGCGCAGCAGCTGCACCGCGACGGTCGGCTGCGCCTTCAGCGTGACGACATCGCCGGGAACCATGACCACGACGGGCGTGCCGTCATAGCCGGACTCGGCGAGCGCCTTCTTGGCTTCCGCCATGCCGTTGCCCTTGACCAACGTCTCGGAACCGACGTCGGTCGCGAATGGCGTATCGCAGATGAAGAAGGCGCCGCAGATCTTGTAGTATTTCGGGTTGCCGACCAGCGCGTCGAGCACGTCCTTCTGGTTCATCGCCAGGAAGGCGGCGCGGCGGATCTTCGGATTGTCGAAGGGCGGATAGAGGAAGTTCATGCGACCGAGCGTCTGGTAACCGAACTTGTTCAGCGTCTCGACCTTGAGGTCGGAATTGCCTTCAAGCACGGGGAGCAGATCCCACGGCGGCACTTCCATGAAGTCGATGTCGCCCGACTGCAGCGCGTTCACCGCGGTCTGCGAGTCCGGCATGGTGATCCACTCGACGCGATCGACCTTCACCACCTTGCCGCCGGCGGTCCAGCTCGCCGGCTCCTTGCGCGGCACGTAGTCGGTGTTCTTGACGTAGACCGCCTTCACGCCGGGCTGGAATTCGCCCTGCACGAACTTGAAGGGGCCGGAGCCGATCTGCTCGGGGATCTGCTTGTCCGGCGGCGTCTCGGCGAGGCGCTTCGGCATCATGAAGGGCACGCGCGAGGACGGCTTGCCGATCGAATCCAGCACCAGGCCGTAGGGTTCCTTCAGCTTCAGCGTGATGGTCTTTGGATCGGTCGCCTCGATGCTGGCCGTGAAGGTCATCATCTGCTGGCCCATGCCGTCGACGGCGGCCCAGCGCTTCAGCGAGGCGACGCAATCCTCGGCGGTGACCGGCGTGCCGTCATGCCACTTCAGGCCGTCGCGCAGCGTGAAGGTGTAGGTGAGCTTGTCGTCGGAGATCTTCCAATCCGCCATCTGCGGCTGGATCTTGAAGTTCGCATCCGTCGTGATCAGCGTGTCGTAGACCATGTAGCCATGGTCACGCGTGATGTAGGCGGTGGTGAAGATCGGATCGATGATGCGCAGATCCGAATGCATCACCG
Organism: Bradyrhizobium sp. CCGUVB4N; assembly: GCF_024199945.1. Classification (GTDB taxonomy): domain Bacteria; phylum Pseudomonadota; class Alphaproteobacteria; order Rhizobiales; family Xanthobacteraceae; genus Bradyrhizobium. The sequence continues at coordinate 6,022,570 of NZ_JANADP010000001.1, forward strand.
CGGTGATGGTCTTGCCGGCCGCAAATACCGGCGATGCCATCGCCGTCGAGAGCGCGACGACCGACAGCGCGAGTGTGGAGGCGAACGCGCGTCGCCCCCGGCGCATCAAGCTCAACATAGAAAGTTTCTCCTGACGTGAAACTGTTCAAAGGCGGGTTATTGGTTGAGCATTCGGTTCGTTCCCTAGGCGAACTAACCTCATGCAATGCCTTTATCTTTCGAGACTTGCAGACAGTCTTGAGCGCGTCAATCCGGTTTCGGTGCAAGCCCTTGCGGCGCATGCACGGGCTCCACAAAGATCGGTTTGGCTCTACAACTCTCCCCGCTTGTCCTGCCCGCGCTGATGCAATGCGCATTCCATCTTTCGAAGCTTGAGAGACATTAAGATGAATCCAGCCAATCTTCCCTTCGATTCCGAGGCGATGCTCGAGGGCCTGCGCACCTGGGTGGAATGCGAAAGCCCGACCTGGGATGCGGGCGCGGTCAACCGCATGCTCGATATCGCAGCGCGGGATATGGCGATCATGGGTGCGACCATCGAGCGCATCGCCGGCCGTCAGGGCTTCGGCGGCGTCGTTCGCGCGCGCTTCCCGCATCCCAGGCAAGGCGAACCCGGCATCCTGATCGCCGGGCACATGGATACCGTCCACCCGGTCGGCACCATCGAGAAGCTGAAATGGCGGCGCGAGGGCAACAAGTGCTACGGCCCCGGCATCTACGACATGAAGGGCGGCAACTATCTGTCGCTGGAAGCGATCCGGCAGCTGGCGCGCGCGTCCTTCACCACGCCGCTTCCGATCACCATCCTGTTCACGCCGGACGAGGAAGTCGGCACGCCCTCCACGCGCGACATCATCGAGGCGGAAGCCGCGCGCAACAAATATGTGCTGGTGCCCGAGCCCGGCCGCGCCGACAACGGCGTCACCACCGGACGGTACGCGATCGCGCGCTTCAATCTGGAAGCGACGGGGCGGCCGAGCCACGCCGGCGCGACCTTGTCGGCGGGACGCTCGGCGATCCGCGAGATGGCACGGCAGATTCTCGCGATCGACGCGATGACGACGGAGGACTGCACCTTCTCGGTCGGCGTCGTGCATGGCGGGCAATGGGTCAATTGCGTTGCCACGACCGCCACCGGCGAAGCGCTGTCCATGGCCAAGCGCCAGGCCGATCTCGACCGCGGCGTCGAGCGGATGCTTGCGCTCTCGGGCACGGCGAATGATGTCTCCTTCAAGGTGACACGTGGCGTGACGCGGCCGGTGTGGGAGCCCGATGCCGGTACCATGGCGCTGTATGAAAAGGCGCGCGGCATCGCCAAATCTCTTGGCGCGGAATTACCGCATGCGAGCTCCGGCGGCGGCTCCGACGGCAACTTCACGGGCGCGATGGGCATCCCGACGCTCGACGGCCTCGGCGTGCGCGGCGGCAATGGCCACACGCTCGAAGAGTTCATCGAGGTCGATAGCCTGGTTGAACGCGGCCGCCTGATGGCGGGACTGCTGGCGACGCTCGACTAAAGTGAATCAACTTCGCACTGCACAATGCGTTGGCAGTCGCGGATGAAATTTGGCCTTGTCTAAAAATGAGGCGCATCGTACTGCTCGATGGTCCACGCGACGATGCGGGAGAGATCGCAATGAAGGCATCCAGCTTTCATTGCGGCGCCGACGGAGCAACCGCCCCGGAAACTCTCAGGCAAAAGGACTGTATCGTCAGGACGATCTGGAGAGAGACGGCACGATCGACGTCGTGACGTCCACCGAAGGGGATAGTCTGCGCAGGTCTCGTGAGGTTCTGCCTCGTCGAGGTCCGCGCCGGATCAAGCTCTCAGGTAACCGTGACAGATGGGGCGCCGCCAACGGCTTTCGGGCCGGCGGTTAGCCTATCCTAACTCACGGGAGCCCCTGCTCAACATGACACATATCGCCATCATCGGCGCCGGCATCACCGGCGTGACGACCGCCTATGCCCTGCTCGAACGCGGCTTTGAGGTCACGGTGCTCGACAAGCATCGCTACGCCGCGATGGAGACCTCGTTTGCGAACGGCGGACAGCTCTCCGCCAGCAATGCCGAGGTGTGGAACAGCACCGCGACGATCCTCAAAGGCCTGCGCTGGATGTTCCGGCGCGATGCGCCGCTCTTGATGAACCCGCGGCCGAACTGGCACAAATATTCGTGGATGAGCGAGTTCGTCGCCAATATCGGCAACTACCGCGCCAATACGATTCTGACGACGCGGCTCGCGATCGAAGCCCGCAAGCACCTGTTCGAGATCGCGACGCGCGAAGGCATCGACTTCGATCTCGAACGCCGCGGCATCCTCCACATCTATCACGACAAGAAGGGTTTTGAATCCGGCCTGCGCGTCAATGCGCTGCTGCAGGAAGGCGGACTCGATCGCCACCCGGTGACGCCGGAAGAAATCCGCACGATCGAGCCGACGCTGCGCAAGGATTATTACGGCGGCTTCTACACGCCGTCGGATGCTACCGGCGACATCCACAAGTTCACGCGCGGGCTGGCAGAGGCCTGCAAGCGGCGCGGCGCAACCTTCATCCATGAGGCCAATATCGATTCCATCGCGCAAGCTCGCGGCGCCTTCGTCATCGGCTGGGCCGATCTCAGCGCAAGCGACGCGGTCGCCTCCGCGCGCGGCATGCTGAAGGTCGATGGCGTCGTGGTCTGCGCCGGCGTTGCCAGCCGTCATTTCGCGGCGATGCTCGACGAGCGCGTCAATGTCTATCCGGTGAAGGGTTATTCGATCACCGTCCAGCTCGACACCGCCGAGAGCCGCAACGCGACGCCGACCGTCAGCCTGCTCGACGAGGCCGCCAAGATCGTCACCAGCCGGCTCGGCGCCGATCGTTTTCGTGTGGCCGGCACGGCCGAGTTCAACGACTTCAACCGCGACATCCGCGCCGATCGCGTGCAGCCGCTGGTCGACTGGGTGCGCAGCAATTTTCCGGCGGTCGAGACGTCTCGCATCATTCCGTGGGCCGGGCTCAGGCCGATGATGCCGAACATGATGCCGGTGGTGCGAGCGGGCCGGATGCCCGGCGTGTTCTTCAACACCGGCCACGGCCATCTCGGCTGGACCTTGTCGGCCGCGACCGCGCAGATGATCGCTGGAACCATCGACGGCTGGCGCGGGCTCAACGCACCGCCAACCGTGCCCTCATTTCGGGGCGAACTTGGGGTTGAGCGCGAGATGCGTCGTGCATCCTGAGTGGTCGCAAATCGATGCGGGGCGGCCCCTTGCGACCGCCCTGCCCTTGGCACACAATTTGCCCCACGAGGACGGCTCTCCGGCCGGGTCTTCCAGCCCGAGAGAGAGGCGCGCATGATAGACACGACCGAATCCACGGGCGCCTCTCGGCCCCCCACAATCTGCAGCCGGAGATAGGTGCATGCTAGGTTATCTCATTCGCCGCGTTCTGGCTGCGGTGCCCGTGATGGGCGTCGTGGCGCTGTTCGTGTTCCTGCTGCTGCGGCTGACGCCCGGCGACCCCGCCGCGATCCTCGCCGGCGACAATGCGACACCGGAACGGCTGGAACGCATCCGCACCTCGCTCGGCCTCAATGAACCCCTCATCGTGCAGTTCGTCACCTGGGTCGGCAAGCTGCTGCACGGCGATCTCGGAACCTCCCTGATCTCCAACCTGCCGGTCATGAAGATGATCGGCCAGCGCGTCGAGCCGTCGATCTCGATCGCGCTGTCGACCATCATCCTCGCCGTCATCGTTGCGGTGCCGCTCGGCGTCATCGCGGCCTGGAAGCACGGCACCTGGATCGACCGTTTCGTGATGGGCCTGTCCGTGCTCGGCTTCTCGGTGCCGGTGTTCGTGGTCGGCTATGTCCTGATCGAGGTCTTTGCGATCGACCTGCGCTGGGTGCCGGTGCAGGGCTTCAAGAGCATCTCTGCCGGCTTCGGCGCGTTCTTCGAGCGCATCATCCTGCCGACCTGCGCGCTCTCCTTCATCTACATCGCGCTGATCGCGCGCATGACGCGCGCCGCAATGCTCGATGTGCTCGGCGAGGATTACGTGCGAACGGCGCGCGCCAAGGGCATCAACGAGGTCGCGGTGATGATGCGGCACGCGCTGCGGAACGCCGCCGTGCCCGTGATCACCGTGATCGGCACCGGCTTCGCGCTCCTGATCTCCGGCGTCGTCGTCACCGAGAGCGTGTTCAACATCCCTGGCATCGGCCGCCTCACCGTGGATGCGGTGCTGGCGCGCGACTATCCGGTGATCCAGGCGATGATCCTGCTGACGTCGCTGATCTACGTCGTCGTCAACCTCCTGATCGACGTCGCCTACACGCTGCTCGATCCCCGGATCCGGTACTGAGGCAAGGACAACAACAAGATGTCAGTCGATACCCTTCCCCAGTCGTCCATCCCGATCACGTCGCCGCTGCGGCCGCGTTTCGGCTTCCTCACCTCGACGCCGATCATCGCCACGGCGACGGTGTTGCTCGCGCTGATCGTGCTGATCTCGATCCTGGCGCCGTTGATCGCGCCGCACGATCCGATCCAGCTCGCGCCGTCGCAGCGGCTCAAGCCCGCGTCGGCGCAGTTCCTGCTCGGCACCGACGCCTACGGCCGCGACCTGTTGTCGCGCGTCATCTATGGCGGCCGCATCTCGCTCCTGATCGGCATCGGCTCGGCGATCCTCTCGATCGCCATCGGCCTTGTGATCGGTCTCGTCTCCGGCTTCTTCAAGCTGATCGATTCCGTCCTGATGCGCATCATGGACGGCCTGATGGCGATGCCGAGCATCCTGCTTGCAATCGCCGTGGTGTCGCTGTCCGGCGCAAGCATCTGGACGGTGCTGGTCGCGATCACGATCCCCGAAATCCCGCGCGTGGCGCGCCTGGTGCGCTCGGTCGTCCTGTCGGCGCGTGAGGAGCCCTATGTGGAAGCCGCGATCTCGGTCGGCTCCTCGCTGCCCAAGATCATGTGGCGGCACCTGATGCCGAACACGATCGCGCCGCTGATCGTCCAGGGCACCTATGTCTGCGCGTCCGCGATCCTCACCGAGGCCATCCTCTCCTTCCTCGGCGCCGGCATCTCGCCGGAGACGCCGACCTGGGGCAACATCATGGCCGAGGGCCGCCAGTATTTTCAGCTCAAGCCGACCCTGATTTTCTGGCCGGGCCTGCTGCTCTCGATCGCCATCCTCAGCATCAACCTGATCGGCGACGCCGCGCGCGACGCACTCGATCCCCGCATGAAGCAGCGGGAGGGCAAATAATGACCGATCAAGTGATGACCAAAGACATCGTTCTCGACATCAACAACCTCGTCGTCTCCGTCGGCAAGAAGCCGGGCGGCGCGAAAATCATCGACGGCATCTCGATCCAGGTCCACCAGGGCGAGACGCTGTGCCTAGTCGGCGAAAGCGGCTCGGGCAAGTCGGTGACCTCGCTGACCACGATGGGCCTGCTGCCGAAGGGCACATTGGTTCCGACCAGTGGCAGCGTAAAACTCGTCGGCGAGGAGATCCTAACGGCGACCGATCGCCGCCTGCGCCAGCTGCGCGCGACGAAGATGGCGATGATCTTCCAGGAGCCGATGACCGCGCTCAATCCGGTCGTGCCGGTCGGCCGACAGATCGATGAAGTCTTGCGCGCCCACACCAAGCTCGACGCGAAGGCACGGAAGAAGCGCATCCTCGACATGATGGAGCAGGTCCACCTGCCTCAGGTCGAGCGCATCTTCGCCTCCTACCCGCATCGGCTCTCCGGCGGCCAGCGCCAGCGCATCATGATCGCGATGGCGCTGGTGCTGGAGCCGAAGCTGCTGATTGCCGACGAGCCGACCACCGCGCTCGACGTCACCACGCAGAAGCAGATCCTGTCCCTGATCCGCGAGCTCCAGCGCGATCACGGCACCGCCGTGCTGTTCATCACCCACGACATGGGCGTGGTCGCCGAGATCGCGGACCGCGTCGCGGTGATGCGGCAGGGTCGCCTGGTCGAGACCGGCCAGCTCGAGACCGTGCTGCGCAACCCCACGATGGAATACACCCGCAATTTGCTCGCTTCGGTGCCGAGCCTGGTGCCGCGGCCGCCGCGCGAGGAGAGCAAGGAACCGGTGGTGCTCGAGGCCAACGATCTCAGCAAGATCTACAAGGAGCGCGCGTTCTTCGGCAAAGGCCGCGAGGTCGTCGCCGCCGACAAGGTGACGCTGACGCTGCGCAAGGGCCGCACGCTCGGCATCGTCGGTGAAAGCGGCTCGGGCAAGTCGACCGTGGCGCGCTGCATCGTCCGCCTGATCGATCCGACCTCCGGCGGCGTGCGGCTGGCCGGCCGCGAGATCTCCGACATCTCGCGACGCCTGCTGCAGCCGCACCGGCAGAAGATCCAGATCGTGTTCCAGGATCCCTACCGCTCGCTCAACCCGCGCATCACCGTCGGCGAGAGCATCGCGGAAGGCCCGATCAACTACGGCACCTCGCATGCCGCCGCGATGAAGCGCGCGCGCGAACTGCTCGAACTCGTCGGCCTGCCGGCCGACGCGGTCTCGCGCTATCCGCACCAGTTCTCCGGCGGCCAGCGCCAGCGCATCGCCATTGCCCGCGCGCTCGCGCTCGATCCGGACGTGCTGGTCGCGGACGAAGCGGTCTCCGCGCTCGACGTCTCCGTGCAGGCGCAGGTACTGGAACTGCTCGACGAGATCCAGAAGCGGCTCGGCATCGCCATCCTGTTCATCACCCACGATCTGCGCGTCGCAGCCCAAATCTGCGACGAGGTCGTGGTGATGCAGCACGGTCGCGTCGTCGAACAGGGCCCGGCCGCCGAGGTGCTGACGCATCCGCAGGAGGCCTATACCAAGGCCCTTCTGGATGCGGCACCAGGACGCAACTGGGACTTTGCGAATTTCCGGCCGGTGTCGGAGGGTGTGGCGGCTGCGCTGTAGCGAGACTCTCGGCTGTCGTCCCGGCGCACGCCGAGACCCATACCGCGGAATATATCGATCGCGCCTGGTGCTGATCCCGAACGACCAGCCTTCGCCAAACTCCTCCCTGGGGTTATGGGTCCCCGCGTGCGCCGGGACGACACTGAGTGTTTAGAGGCGCCTTCGCTGACAATACGGACCGCATCCGCAGCATTCCCAAAACGGCCTGAGGCCATGCGTGGCGCGACTGCTTCCCACCTTGCCCTCGCCGCAGCGCCATGGCTAATTTCGCGCAACTTTTAACGCTGGACTTGCATTGATGACACGCATCGCCGTCGGCGGCTTCCTCCACGAGACCAACACCTTCGCCCCGACGAAGGCGACGTTTGCGGACTTCCAGCATGGCGGCGGCTGGCCGGCGATGACCACAGGTCCCGACGTGCTGAAGGTAATGCGGCGCATCAATGTCGGGCTGGCCGGTTTCGTCGACAGCGCCGAGGCCAACGGCTGGGAACTCGTTCCGACGATTGCTTGCGGCGCGAGCCCCTCGGCGCACGTCACCAAGGATGCGTTCGAGCGCATCGTGAAGGTGATGGTGGACGGCATCGCAGCCGCGGGCCCGATCGACGCTGTCTGTCTCGATTTGCACGGCGCGATGGTCACCGAACATCTCGACGACGGTGAAGGCGAGATTCTGGCGCGCGTCCGTCGCGTCATCGGCAAGGATGTCCCGCTGGTCGCGAGCCTCGACCTTCACGCCAACGTCACGCCCGAAATGATGGAACATGCGGACGCGCTGATCGCCTACCGCACCTATCCCCACGTCGACATGGCCGAGACCGGCCGTGCCTCGGCCAAGCACCTTGCTCTGCTTCTGAAGACAAAGCAGCGCTTCGCAAAATCGTTCCGGCAGTTGCCGTTCCTGATCGCGATCAGCTGGCAATGCACCAACGATTTTCCGACCAAAGGCATCTACGAGAAGCTCGCAGCGCTGGAGAACGATGCGGTTCCCACGCTCTCCTTCGCGCCGGGTTTTCCAGCCGCCGATTTCCGCGATTGCGGGCCGAGCGTGTTCGCCTACGGCAGGACGCAAGAAGATGCCGACCGCGCGGCAGATGCGATCGTCAGACTGATCGAAAGCCACGAGGACGACTTCGACGGCAAGATCTGGTCGCCCGATGACGGCGTCCGCCACGCCATGGAACTCTCGAAGAACGCCAGCAAGCCGATCATCATCGCCGATACCCAGGACAATCCCGGTGCCGGTGGTGATTCCGACACTACCGGCATGTTGCGCGCGCTGGTGCGCAACAAGGCGAGCGCCGCGACCGGCGCTATCTACGATCCGGTCTCTGCCAAGGCAGCTCACGAAGCCGGCGTCGGCGCCACCGTCACGCTCTCGCTCGGCGGCAAGTCCGGCATTCCCGGCGACGAGCCCTATACCGAGACCTTCGTCGTCGAAAAGCTCTCCGACGGCCGCTTCATCGCGCCCGGCCCCTATTATGGCGGCCGCGAGATGGAGATGGGCCCGTCCGCGGCCTTGCGCATCGGCGATGTCCGCGTCGTCGTCTCCTCGCACAAGGCGCAGCTCGCCGATCAGGCGATGTACCGCTGTGTCGGCATCGAGCCGACCGCAGAAAAAATTCTGGTCAACAAGAGCTCGGTGCATTTCCGTGCCGATTTCGAGCCGATCGCGGAAAAGCTGATGATCTGCGCAGCGCCCGGCGCGATGCCGGCTGACACCGCCACCCTGCCCTGGACGCGCCTGCGGCCGGGCATCCGCATCAAGCCGAACGGCCCCGCTTTCGCGCCCAAATCTCGCTAATCAAGTCACGCCAACCGGACAGGACACATGCCCACCATTGACCGCATCGACGGCTACGCCGACGAACTCACCGCCATCCGCCGCGACATCCACGCCCATCCCGAGATCGGCTTCGAGGAGGTCCGGACCTCCGGCATCGTCGCCGACAAGCTGCAGAGCTGGGGCATCGAGGTGCATCGCGGCCTCGGCGGCACCGGCGTGATCGGCGTCATCAAGGGCAAGGGCTCGGGCAGCAAGCGCATCGGCTTGCGCGCCGACATGGACGCGCTGCCGATGGAAGAGAACACCAATCTGAAATGGAGCTCGAAAATCCCCGGCCGCTTCCACGGCTGCGGGCACGACGGCCACACCACCATGCTGCTCGGCACCGCGCGCTATCTCGCCGAGACCCGGAATTTCGACGGCACCGTGCACCTGATCTTCCAGCCGGCCGAGGAAGGCCTCGGCGGCGCGCGCGCGATGATCAAGGACGGCCTGTTCGAGAAGTTTCCGTGCGACGAGCTCTACGGCCTGCACAACGCGCCCGACCTCAATCTCGGCGAGATCGCGATCCTGCCGGGCCCGGCGATGGCCAGCGCCGACTTCTTCGACCTCCGCATCACCGGCTATGGCGCGCATGGCGCGATGCCCGAGCGCTCCAAGGACGCGGTGATCATCGCGACCACGCTGGCGCAGGCGATCCAGACCATCGTCAGCCGCAACGTCGAGCCGCTGCAGGCTGCTGTCGTCTCGATCACCCAGATCCACGCGGGCTCCGCCTACAACGTCATTCCCGGCGACGCGCATCTTTGCGGCACCATCCGCACCTTCTCGAAGGAAGTCCGCACCCTGGTCAGCGAACGCATCCGCACGATCTGCGCCGGCATCGCGAGCGCCTATCAGTGTGTGATCGACGTCGACATCCGCGACACCTTCAACGTGCTGGTCAACCAGGTCGAGCAGTCCAAGGTGGTCGAGGACGTCGCCCGCACCATCATCGACCCCGCCAAGGTGATCACCCGTAGCCAGCCGAAGATGGGCAGCGAGGATTTCGCCGACATGCTGGAGACCATTCCCGGCGCCTATTTCTGGGTCGGTCATGATGGCTCGGTGCCGGTGCACAATCCCGGCTTCGTGCTCGACGACAAGATCCTGCCGATCGGCGCCAGCATGTTCGCCCGGATCATCGAAACGCGCATGCCGGTCGCTTAACAATGCAGAAAAAGAGCGTCGAAGAGGCGGTCACCTCGCTGCACGATCTGTCCGCCGTCGATCTGATCGCGGGCTATCGGGCCAAGCAGTTCTCGCCGAGCGAGGTGCTGGAGGACGTGCTTGCGCATGTCGCTGCGTGGGAGCCGCACCTGAAGGCGCTCTATGCGTTCGATCCCGACAGCGCGCGCGAGGCCGCAGCCGCCTCGACCGCGCGCTGGTCAGGCGGCGAACCGTCAGGCCCGCTCGACGGCGTGCCCGTCACGGTGAAGGACAATATCGCGACCAAGGGCGTGCCGGTGCCGCTGGGGGCTGCGAGCGTCAAGCTCGTGCCGGCCGAGAAGGATGCCCCGCCCGCCGCGCGTCTGCGTGAGGCTGGTGCGATCATCTTCGCCAAGACCACCATGCCCGATTACGGCATGCTGTCATCGGGGCTCTCCTCGTTCCATGCGCTCGCGCGCAATCCCTGGGATCTCTCAAAAAACCCCGGCGGCTCCAGCGCGGGTGCAGGCGCTGCTGCGGCGGCCGGCTATGGCCCGCTGCATCTCGGCACCGATATCGGCGGCTCGGTGCGCCTGCCCGCGGGCTGGTGCGGTCTCGTCGGCCTGAAGCCCAGCTTCGGCCGCGTGCCGATCGATCCCACCTATGTCGGCCGCGTCGCCGGCCCCATGACCCGCACGGTCGATGATTGCGCCCTGATGATGAGTGCGATCGCAAAGCCCGACCGCCGTGACGGCATGAGCCTGCCGGCAGAGCCTCTGAACTGGAAAGGGCTGGAAAAATCTCCGCGCAAATTGCGCATCGGCCTGATGCTCGATGCCGGCGTCGGCCTGCCGGCGGAAAGGCCGGTCCGCGACGTTGCGGTGAAAGCCGCAAAGGCGTTCGAATCCGCTGGCAGCGTCGTCACCGAGGTCGACGGCATTCTCACGCGCGAGATGCTCGATGGTCTCGACAATTTCTGGCGCGCGCGGATGTGGGACGATCTGGCGAAGCTGACGCCGGCCGAACAGGCAAAAGTGCTGCCCTATATCTTCAAATGGGGCGCGTCCGGCGCGAAGCTGTCGGGCGTCGACGTCATCCGTGGCTTCAACCAGACCATGGCGATCCGCGCTGCGGCCTCAAAACTGTTCTGCGAGCTCGACTATGTGATCTCGCCGACCGCGCCGAACGTGAACTACGCGGCGGAATGGGCCTCGCCCACCAACGATCCGATGCGGCCGTTCGAGCACATCTGCTATACCGTGCCGTGGAATATGTCGGAGAACCCGGCCGTCTCCATCAATGGCGGCTTCGACGCCAACGGTTTTCCCATCGGCGTGCAGATCGTCGGTCGCCGCTTCGACGATATCGGCGTGCTCGGCATGGCCAAGGCCTTCGAGGGCCTGCGCGGGGCGCAGCAGCCCTGGCCGAAGCCGCCGGCGAAGTAGCTTTGTCCGTCATGGCCGGGCTTGTCCCGGCCATCCACGTTCTTGTACTGCATCATCAGATGCCCAGTCCGCGCAAGACGGACAGTGGCGACCGTGCGTCTCGTCTCATCGAGACCGCATTTAAGCTAAGGAAGGGAACCACATGGCGTATGAGACGATCAAATACGAGGTCGCCGAGCAGATCCTCACCATCACGCTGAACCGGCCCGACAAGCTCAACGCCTTCAACGCGCAGATGCAGGCCGAGCTGATCGACGCGTTCGATGCCGCCGACAAGGACGACAATGTCCGCGCCATCATCGTCACCGGCGCCGGCCGCGGATTTTGCGCAGGCGCGGATCTCTCCTCGGGCGCCGATACCTTCGATCGCGACGCGCGGCGCGGGCCCGTCAAACGCTTCGCCGACGGCAAGGTCGATTACAGCGATCCGCAGGTGCGCGATGGCGGCGGCCAGGTCACCTTGCGCATCTTCAAGTGCCTGAAGCCGGTGATCGCCGCGGTGAACGGGCCAGCCGTCGGCATCGGCGTCACCATGCAGCTCGCCATGGACATCCGCATCGCCTCGGACGCGGCGCGCTTCGGCTTCGTGTTCTCCCAGCGCGGCATCGTGCCGGAGGCGGCCTCGAGCTGGTTCCTGCCGCGCATCGTCGGTATCTCGCAGGCGCTGGAATGGTGCTATTCGGGTCGCGTCTTCCCGGCGCAAGAGGCTCTCGCCGGCCGTCTCGTCAGCAAGGTCGTAGCGCCGGATGATCTGTTGCCGACCGCCCGCGCGCTCGCCAAGGAATTCGCGGCCAAGACCGCGCCGGTGTCGGTGGCGCTGATCCGCCAGATGATGTGGCGCATGATGGGCGCGGACGATCCGATGGAAGCCCACAAGGTCGACAGCCGCGGCATCTACGCCCGCGGCCGCTCCGAGGATGTGAAGGAAGGCGTGGTATCGTTCCTGGAGAAGCGGCCGGCGCAGTTCAAGAACAAGGTGTCGAGCGATATGCCGGACTATTTCCCTTGGTGGACGGAGCGGGAATACAAGTAGCTTCGTAGGGCGGGTTAGCCGAAGGCGTAACCCGCCACTTCTCTCGCGGCAATCAAACGGCGGATTACGCTTCGCTAATCCGCCCTACGAACATAGCGGCACCGTCAATCCATCACCAGCGCCACGCGCCCGATCGCCTTGCGGTCGAGCAGCAGCCGCATCGCCTTGGCGTAGTCCTCCAGCGGCAGGCGATGCGAAATGTTCGGGCGCAGCTTGCCCTCCTCCGCCCATTGCAGCAGCGCCTTCAGGCGCACTTCGCCAAGTGCGGGATTTTTCCGCACCGCCTCACCCGCGCGCACACCGAGCACGCTGGCGCCCTTGATCAGCAGCAGGTTGGTCTTGGCCGAGCCGATGCCTCCGGTGAAACCGATCACCAGCAGCCGCGCGCCCCAGGCGATGCAGCGCATCGAGCTCTCGAACACGTCGCCGCCAACGGGATCGAACACCACGTCGGCGCCGCGGCCATCGGTGATGCGCTTGACGGCATCGCGAAATGGTTCGCGGTCGTAGCGCACGAGATGATCGGCACCGCGCGATTTGGCAATGGCCAGCTTCTCGTCGCTGGACGCCGTCGCGATCACGGTCGCGCCCAGCATCTTGCCGATCTCGACAGCGGCAAGGCCGACGCCGCCGCCGGCGCCGTGCACCAGCAATACCTCGCCCGGCTCGACCCGGCCGCGATCGATCAGCGCGTGATAGGCCGTGCCGTGGCCGGCGAGATAGGTCGCACCTTCCGCGTAGTCGAAGGTCGACGGCATCGGCGTGAGCTGCGCCGGCGTCACCACGGCCTCATCCGTGAAGGCGCCGTGACGCATCTTGACGATGACCTTGTCGCCGACAGCGACGCCCTTCGCCTCCGCGCCGACTTCGGTCACGTCGCCGGCGGCTTCCATGCCGGGCGTGAACGGCAACTCGGGCTTGAGCTGGTATTCGCCGGCCGCCATCAGCACATCAGGGAAATTGAGGCCCGCGGCGCGGATCGCGACGCGGACCTCGCCCGGCTTCAGGGCACGCGAGGGAAACTCTTCCAGCAGCAAGCTCTCGGGCGCGCCGAGCGCGCGGCAAACAACAGCCCGTACCATCAGGCCGCGCTCGCCTTGCTGCGCTTAAGCGCCTCGCGGATCAGTGGCAGGCGGTCATTGCCGAAATACATGTCGGTCTTATTGACGAAGATCGTCGGCGAGCCGAAGCCGCCGCGGGCGACGACCTCCTCCGTGTTGGCTTTGAGCTGGTCCTTGATCGCCTGCTCCGAGATGCCCGCGAAGAACTTTTGCTCGTCGATGCCCGCTTTCTTGCAGATCTCGGCCAGCACCGCATCCTGCGAGATGTCCTTGTCACCGCCCCAATAGGCCTCGAACACGCTCGTGGCGAACGGCACCATGTCCTTGCCCAACCAGATGCAGCCGCGCATCGCCTTGACGCTGTTCACCGGAAACACCGTCGGCGGCATCTTGATCGCAAGACCAGCCGAGCGCGCCCAGTCGGCGAGGTCCTTCTTCATGTAACGCGCCTTCAACGGCACCGGCGTCTCCCGCTGCGCGTAGACGCTCGGGTTGACGGTGTTGAAGATGCCGCCAACCAGGATCGGCCGCCAGATGATCTCGGCGCCGAGCTCGCTCGCGAGCGGCTGGATGTTGTGGAAGGCGAGATAGGTCCAGGGGCTGGAACAGTCGAAGAAGAACTCGATCATGGTGTTTCCTTTGCTGACGGACCTCATCCTGAGGAGGCCGCATAGCGGCCGTCTCGAAGGATGGCCGCGGGTGACAACCGGGCCTTCATGGTTCGAGACGCGCCTGCGGCGCTCCTCACCATGAGGAGCACTACCTCTTTCCCAACACTTCCTTAGCCCTCTGGCCGAACATGATCTTGCGTGATTCCTCGTCGAACGGCTCCTTCACGAATTTTCCGATCGCGAGCCCCGCCTGTACCTGCGGCCTGGCCCGCACCTCGGCGTACCAGCGCTTCACATTCGGATAGTCGTCGAGGGTAAAGCCCTGCGCCTTGTGGGTCATGGTCCAGGGGAAGCAGGCGATGTCGGCGATCGAATAGTCGCCGGCGACATAGGCGCCGGTCTTGGCGAGTTGGCGATCGAGCACGCCATAGAGCCGCGCGGCCTCGTCGCGGTAGCGCTCGATCGCGTAGGGAATCTTCTCCGCCGCATAGAGCGCAAAATGGCCGTGCTGACCAAGCATCGGCCCGAGCCCCGCCATCTGCCACATCACCCATTGGATCGTGGTGGAGCGGCCGCGCAGGTCGCTGGGGAGGAAACGCCCGGTCTTCTCCGCCAAATAGATCAGGATGGCACCGGTCTCGAATACCGAGAACGGCCCGCCGTCATCGGCGGGATCATGATCGACAATCGCGGGTATGCGGTTGTTGGGCGAGATCGCCAGAAAGTCGGGGCTGAACTGCTCGCCGGCGCGGATGTTGACGGGCTTCACCGTATAGGGAAGCCCGAGTTCCTCCAGCATGATCGAGATTTTCCAGCCGTTCGGCGTCGGCGCGTAGTGGAGGTCGATCATCACCTTCCCTGTCGTCGCCAATGGAATAGAGAGCGACTTTTGTTGTTCTGTACCTCGACGTTAAGACATGGCAGACAGAGGCGCAATCACAACCCGCCGGGAGGGACCCATGCTGTTTCCAACGACGATCGCCGGCTCCTTGCCGAAGCCGGAATGGCTCGCCGAACCCAACATGCTCTGGGCGCCCTGGAAGTCGCAAGGCGACGAGCTGCTCCGCGCCAAACGCGACGCCACGCTGATCTGGCTGAAGATCCAGGAGGACGCCGGCATCGACATCGTCACCGAGGGCGAGCAGGCCCGGCAGCATTTCGTGCACGGTTTCCTCGAGAAGATCGAGGGCATCGATTTCGCCCACAAGGTCGAGATGGGCATCCGGAAAGATCGCTACAAGGCAATGGTGCCGCAAGTGGTCGCGCCGCTGCGGCTGAAGGGGCGCGTCCACGACTTTGAGGCCCGCGTGGCGCGCGCGCATACGAAGAAGAAGCTCAAGTTCACCCTGCCCGGCCCGATGACCATCATCGACACCATCTCCGACAGTTACTATGGCGACCGCGTCAAGATGGCGTTTGCCTTTGCCGAGCTGTTGAACGAGGAAGCCAAGGCGCTGCAGGCCGACGGCATCGATCTCGTGCAGTTCGACGAGCCTGCCTTCAACGTCTACATGGACGAGGTCAACGACTGGGGCATCAAGGCGCTGGAGCGCGCCGCACAGGGCCTCACCTGCACCACCGCCGTCCACATCTGCTACGGCTACGGCATCAAGGCCAATACCGACTGGAAGGAAACGCTGGGCGCGCAGTGGCGGCAGTATGAGCAGATTTTTCCGGCGATCGATGCCAGCCCGATCCAGCAGGTCGCGATCGAGTGCCGCAATTCCAAGGTGCCGCTCGATCTGCTCGCGCTCTTGAAGACCAAGATCGTCCAGGCCGGAGTGATCGATGTCGCCAGCGACACGGTCGAGACCGCCGAGGACGTCGTCAAGGTGATCGACGCGGTGTCGAAATTCGTGCCGAAGAGCAACATCATCGCCACCACCAATTGCGGCATGGCGCCGATGCGGCGCGAGATCGCCGAAGCCAAGCTGATGGCGCTCGGCGCCGGCGCTGCGCTGGCGCGTGAGAAACTCGGGTGATGGTGGTTGTTCGGACGGCACTCGCGGTCGCCGCGCTGGCAGCGCTCATGCTGCCGGCGCAGGCGGAAGACCGCTCGGTGCTCATGAATTGCAAGGCGATGGTGGAGCGTGCGTCGAAGGATGCCGGTGCCGCGAGCGAAGCCGAGCTGACCCGCTGCCGCCAGGTGATCCGCGAATGGGCGCTGCGCGATGCGCGCACGACGGTGGATGAAGAGGGCAAGCCGCTGCGCTAGCCGCGTGCGGTCGGATGCAGCACGGGCTGGTAGCCCGCATTCATCGTGCGCAGCGTCGATGGCGGCGTCAGCAGCGTTGCTTCGGCGGGGTGACGCTCGACAGCGCCATAGCCCTCCGGCGACCACAGCAGCGCCCTGCCCTGCGTGACCAGATAGCTCTCGTCCCCCTGCTGCAGCATCGCGCCTTCGGGAAGCTGGTCGAGCGGCACCAGCAGCGCGTGCAGCCGCTTCCTGCCGTGATCGAGCCGCTCGTGGTGCAGCACAGTGTCGATGTCGTGCATGCGGACGTCGTGCACGCGGTTGCCCTTCTCCCACGCGGCGCGGAAGCGGTTGGCGTCGTCGCGACGGCAGTAGAAGCAGGGGCGATGGCCGGCGGCGAGCGCGGTCGCCTCATCCAGGAAGAACAGCTCCGTCCAGCTCCGCTGCGCCATCACCTCGCGGCGGCGGCCGCGAAATTCGCAGGTGCAGGTGAGCCAGGCCGGCGACGACCAGCGCTTCTTCAGCAGCGTCTTCGTCGCGGGATCGTGGATGATGCCGCGGTTGCCGGTGAACAGCCCACGATGCGGGGTGGCGATGATGTCGCCGGTGGGCGTGACGCGGTTTTGCAGGGGCATTATTTTGTCGCCGCTGTGACACGCATCTTCCAGAGATTCCAGACGCGATCGAGCACCTGAACGTTGACCGCATCGGCCTTCGTCGCCTCGGTCGGGGTCAGATAGTTGACCTCGCCGCCGAGCGCGAGGGCCTGCGACAGCAGCCGCGCATCGACGTCGGTGTAATAGGCGCGGAACACCGCGAGCTTCACGGATGGGCCGACCGTCGCATCGCCATGGCCACGCATCAGCACCACCGATTTGTCTGCGAGCGCGAGCGCCAGCGACTTGCCGATCGCCGCGTTGCTCACGAGCATGTTGGTCTCGCCGAACTCCTTGCGTATCTCCCAGACCGGCGCCCCCGCGCCGAGGAAGGCCGCGTTGTGGAAGATGGGCCGCAAGCTCACCTGGCTGACCGTGAACGGGATCACGCCAGGCGAGTGCGTATGCACCACCGCCATCACGTCCGGCCGCGCCTTGTAGATCTCGCTGTGGATGTAGCGCTCGAGGAAGACGGTGCGGCCCTTGGCATCGACGGCGTTACCGTCGAGATCGAACTCCATGACGTCGTCGGCGGTGACCAGCGCCGGCGCCAGCGAGCGCGACATCAGGAAGCGATCGGGATGGCCGGGATCACGCGCGCTGACATGGCCGAATGCGTCAACCACACCGAACTCGGCGAGCACCCGGCTGCCGACCACGATGTCGTCGATGACAGAAGCACGATCCTGGCTGCGCGCCTCGGCCGTCACAAAGATCGCCGCAAGCGCGACGATGAAGCCACAAAGTGCCAACCGCGCGCGTCCGGCCATGGCCATCAGCCTTTCGTGCCTACGCAGCACCGTCGCGGAGCGGCGGGTGGTAGGAAAGCGCAGTGTCCCAGGGGAAGAAGATCCAGGTGTCCTGCGAGACTTCCGTGATGAAGGTGTCGACCAGCGGACGCCCCTTTGGCTTGGCGTAAACTGTCGCGAAATGCGCATCGGGCAGCATCTCGCGCACCAGTTTGCCGGTCTTGCCGGTGTCGACGAGGTCGTCGACGATCAACAGCCCCTTGCCGGTGCCGCCGCCGAGCTTCATGGCTTGTTCGGAAATACCCTTAAGCACCTGCAGCTCGCCCTGCTTGTCGTGGTCGTAGCTGGCGATGCAGACCGTATCGATCACGCGCACGCCCAGCTCGCGCGCCACGATCGCGGCCGGCACCAGGCCGCCGCGGGTGATCGCGATCACCGCATGGAACGGACCGACCTCATTCAGCCGCCAGGTCAGCGCCCGGCAATCCCGGTGGAACTGATCCCACGACACCGGAAAGGGCCGGCCCGCCCGCTCCTGCGCGCTCAGTTCCGGTGCTTCACCAGCCATCATCGTCTCCTGCATTCGTCTGCCGGCAGCTCCATTTGCTACCGGGTGATGTTCAATCCCGCCAGCATTTCCTTCACCGCCGACATCGCGGATGCGAGCTTATCCGCATCGCGCGAGCGCACCACCAGATTGGTGTTCGGCTTTTGCTCCTCGTCCATGAAGGGATAGCTGCCGATGATGGTGTCGGGATGAGCGGCGGCGATCGCCCGCAGCGGGCTGCCGATGTCGCCTTCCCGCGCATTGGCACGGACTGATTCGGAAAGCATCCGCACACCCGATTTCAGCTTGGGCGAAACGATGTCCATCATGGCCTGCATGATTGAGGGCACGCCGGCCATCACGATGACATTGCCGATCTTGAAGCCGGGGGCGAGGATGGTTGCGCTCTGGATCAGCTCGGCGCCGTCGGGAATGCGGGCCATGCGCAAGCGGGCCTCGTTGAGGTCCTGCTCGCTCCAGCGCTCCTTGAAGCGGGCGACCACCTCCGGGTGATGGTCGATGCCGACGCCGAACGCCTTGGCGACGCTATCAGCAGTGATGTCGTCATGGGTTGGCCCAATGCCGCCGGTGGTGAACACATAATTGTAGCGATGCCGCAGTGCATCCAAGGCGGCGATGATGTCGGGCTCGTCGTCGGAGACGACCCGGACTTCCTTCAGGTCGATGCCGATATTGGTCAGGTATTCGGCGATGAAGCCGATATTCTTGTCCTTGGTCCGGCCGGACAGGATTTCATCCCCGATGACCAGAATGCCCGCCGTGACGATCTCGCTCATGCCTTAAGTCCCTCACCTCTGGTCCCGACTTTGCCGAGGTAACGCGTTGAAGTCACGCGGTTTTGCTGCCGAAATAAGCAGTCCTCAGCCATTTTTTCAGGCAGCTCACCGGTCATCCCCGGCAAATGCCCCTTCTCAATGCTTATAGCGCTGGCCCGCCCCTTGCTACCTCCTCAGAGTCATGCACTCTTGCCGCATGGCCAGGACGTTGCGGTCTTCATCAAGGCCTGACGACCTGTCCAATGGCGCAACGCCTAGCGGAGACAAGTCGGGATCTATGGCAGTCGCGTTTGACGAAATGAATATTCCGGGTGGGGACCTACGCCCCGCCTATCAGGAGCTGGCACGCTGGCTCAAGGAGACGCCTCCAGAGGCGCTCGAATATCGCCGCCAAGAGGCCGAGCTCCTGTTCCGCCGCATCGGCATCACCTTTGCGGTCTATGGGGACTCCGAATCCACCGAGCGCCTGATCCCGTTCGACGTGATCCCGCGGATCATGTCCGGCAAGGAATGGACGCTGCTGGAGAGGGGCCTGAAGCAGCGCGTCAAGGCGCTGAACATGTTCCTGCGCGACATCTATCACGGCCGTGACATCCTCCGCGCCGAGATCGTGCCCGACGATCTGATCTTCCAGAACCCGGTCTTCCGCCCCGAGATGAACGGCCAGCAGGTGCCGCACGACGTTTACGTGCACATCGCCGGCATCGATATCATTCGGGTCGATGCCAACGACTTCATCGTGCTGGAGGACAATGCGCGCACGCCGTCGGGCGTGTCCTACATGCTGGAAAACCGCGAGATCATGATGCGGCTGTTTCCGGATCTGTTCGCCCGCCACAGGGTGGCGCCGGTCGAGCGCTATCCGGACGAACTGCTCTCCGCGCTGCGCTCGGTCGCACCGAACAGTGCCTCAGGTGAACCGACGGTCGCCCTCCTCACGCCCGGCGTCTACAACTCCGCCTATTACGAGCACTCCTTCCTTGCCGACAAGCTCGGCATCGAGCTGGTCGAGGGCCGCGACCTCATCGTCAAGAACAACGAAGTGTTCATGCGGACGACCGAGGGCGTGAAACGGGTCGACGTGATCTACCGCCGCGTCGACGACGATTTCCTCGATCCCCTCACCTTCCGTCCCGACTCCGCGCTCGGCGTGCCCGGGCTGATGTCGGCCTACGCGGCCGGCAACATCACGCTCGCCAATGCGGTCGGCACCGGCATCGCCGACGACAAGGCGATCTACTCCTACATGCCGGAGATCGTGAAATTCTACCTCGGCGAGGAGCCGATCCTGAAGAACGTGCAGACCTGGCGCTGCCGCGAGCCGAAGGATCTCGCTTACGTGCTCGACCATCTCGGCGATCTCGTCGTCAAGGAAGTGCACGGCTCCGGCGGTTACGGCATGCTGATCGGCCCCGCGGCGACGAAAGCAACGATCGAAGCTTTCCGCGAGAAGCTCAAACGCGAGCCGGAAGGCTTCATCGCCCAGCCGACGCTGGCGCTCTCGACCTGCCCGACCTGCACGGCAAGCGGCCTCGCGCCGCGCCATGTGGACCTGCGCCCCTTCGTGCTCACCGGCAGCAAGAGCACGACGATCGTGCCGGGCGGGCTGACACGTGTTGCGCTGAAGGAAGGTTCGCTCGTGGTGAATTCGAGCCAGGGCGGCGGCACCAAAGATACCTGGATTTTGGACGAGTAGAGATATGCTGTCGCGTACCGCCGAAAACCTCTACTGGCTCGCCCGCTATGTCGAACGGGCCGAATATCTCGCGCGCACCATTGATGCGACCTTGCGCGTCACCGCGCTTCCCGCCGCCTATATCGGCAAGACCAACGAGTGGGACTCCGCCCTGCTCACCGCCGGCGTCGCGGAAAGCTTCTATCAGACCCACGAGGAAGCCAACGAGCACAACGTCGTCGATTACCTGTCGTTCTCGGCCGACAACCCGTCCTCGATCAGGAA
The DNA here is from genome assembly GCF_024199945.1 of Bradyrhizobium sp. CCGUVB4N. Classification (GTDB taxonomy): domain Bacteria; phylum Pseudomonadota; class Alphaproteobacteria; order Rhizobiales; family Xanthobacteraceae; genus Bradyrhizobium. The sequence continues at coordinate 6,043,520 of NZ_JANADP010000001.1, forward strand.
CTGCATCGAGGCCGCGCGGCTGAATTCGCGCTCGGTGCGCACCGCGCTGACCAGCGAGATGTGGGACACCATCAACTCGGCCTGGATCGAGCTGCAGGCGGTCTGGAGCAAGGGCACCTCCACACGCGAGGACCTCGCGAAATTCCTGCGCTTTGTGCAGGAGACCTCGCTGCGCTTCGACGGCTCGGCATACCGCACCATGCTGCGCAACGACGCCTACTGGTTCTCGCGCCTCGGCCTGCATCTGGAGCGCGCCGACAACACCGCACGCATTCTCGACGTCAAGTATCACGTGCTGCTGCCCGAGGAGGAGCACGTCGGCGGTCCGCTCGACTTCTATCAGTGGAGCTCGATCCTGCGCTCGGTATCGGCGCTGACGGCCTATCACTGGGTCTACCGCGAGACGCTGAAACCGTGGCTGGTCGCGGATCTGCTCATCCTCAACGGCACGCTGCCGCGCTCGCTTGCGAGCTGCTACGACAATCTCACGCGCAACCTCGACCAGATCGGCGTCGCCTATGGCCGCCAGGGTCCGGCGCAACGCCACGCCCGCGGCATCCGCAACCGGCTGGAACACAGCAACATGAACGACATTTTCCAGCACGGCGTGCATGAATTCATTCAGGAATTCATCGCGGACAATTCCAGGCTGGGCGAAATCATCACGAAGCAGTATTTGATCTGATGTCCCCCGGCTGACGAAACGGGATATCGTCATGGCCGGGCTTGTCCCGGCCATCCACGTTCTTGCTGCCGCGCGGTGAGGAAGAGCGTGGATGCCCGGGACCAGCCCGGGCATGACGAGCTTCTTCGCGAAAGGCAGTCGGGCCTAACCACTAACTGCACGGTTCCCCATGCGCCTGCGAATCCAGCACACCACGACCTATCGCTACGAGCCGCAGGCGACGAGCGTGATCCAGATCCTGCGCATGACACCGTGCAGCCATGATGGGCAATATGTGGCGGAATGGCAGATCGACGTCTCGACCGACACCAAGCTCGATATCCATGAGGACGCCTTCGGCAACGTCACCCATGTCTTGTCATGCGGACCCGTCGGCGACATCAAGATCACGGCCGAGGGCCTGATCGAGACCCACGATACCGGCGGCGTGCTGCGCGGCGCCGACGAGCGCTTTCCCGCCGACATGTTTCTGCGCACCACCGATCTCACGACCGTCAATCCTGCAATGGCAGCGGTCGCGCGCCAGTTGCGCAGCGAGGCCGAAAGCGACACGCTGGGCTTCCTGCACACGCTGATGAGCGAGATCAGCGACCACATGACCTTCGACGAAGATCCGACCAATAGCGGCACGTCGGCGGCCGAAGCGTTCACGCTCAAGCGCGGCGTCTGTCAGGACTATGCGCATATCTTCATCGCTTGCGCCCGCACCGGCGGCGTGCCGGCGCGCTTCGTCTCCGGACACTTCTTGCGCTCCGACGGCACCGTGCATCAGGACGCCGGCCATGCCTGGGCGGAAGCCTACGTTCCCGATCTCGGCTGGGTCGGTTTCGACCCTGCCAACAGCATCTGCACCACCGACGCCCATGTCCGCGTCGCCATCGGACTCGATTATCTCGGCGCGGCACCGGTGCGCGGCACCCGCTATGGCGGGGGCGCGGAGACGCTGACGGTCGCGGTCAAGGTCGAGCAGGCCGGCCGCGGCGGCCAGTCGCAATCGCAATCCCAGCGGCAGAGCTAGGCCCGGCAGCAGGCGTTACAGCCGTAATCGACGGCGACCGCGCTGAAACCGCATCGTAGCGCCGTCTCTTCAACCTCCGTTGCGATCCATCCCGCAACAGAGGTTGAGACAGATGCGGCTTCAAGAAAAAATCAGCAATTCCCTGGCACTGCGCGATCCCCACAAGGGCATGCTTCTGGGCATCGGCGAGTTGGCGCCCGAGATCACGGCACGCGCCGCCGAGATCGAAGCTGCGCGCCGTCTCCCGCCCGATCTGGTGGAACGGCTGAAATCGATCGGACTGTTTCGGATGTTCGTGCCGCGGAGCCATGGCGGGCTGGAGCTCGATCTGCCGGCCGGGCTCGAGGTGATGAAGACGCTGACCCGTCTCGACGGCTCGATCGGCTGGATCGCGATCGTTGCCGGCGTCGGCGGCCTTTTCGCCGCCGCGGCGCGTCCTGAACTGTATCAGCAGATCTATCAGGATGGACCAGACGTGGCGATCTGCGGCTCGTCACAGCCGGCAGGAACGGCGGAGCGCGTGGCCGACGGCTATCGCGTCAAGGGGCGCTGGCCGTTCGCCAGCAGCTGCACCCATGCCGACTGGATCGGCGGATTTTGCGTTGTCACCGACCGCGGCAAGCCGGTCCCGGGCCCGCAGGGCAAGCCGTTGGTTCGTGCAATCATGCTGCCGGCGCGCGATTGGGAGATCGAGGACACCTGGCACGCAGCAGGGCTCAAGGGCACCGGCAGCCATCACATCACGCTGCGGGAGACATCCGTTCCCGATACCCACGTCTTCGATGTCGATGCTGCCCCGCGCCTGTCGGGTCCGCTCTATCAGGCGTTGCGGCAATGGCTGCCGTTGCTGCACGGGACATTCTCGGTGGGCCTGGCCGAGGGCACCGTCGACGATCTGCTCGCGCTGGCCCATACCGGGCGGCAGCAATTATACGCGGCGGTGCCGATGCGGGAGTCCGAGATTTTCCAGTACGAGCTCGGCCGGATTTCCGCGGACCTGAAGGCGGCGCAGGCGTTTCACGAGGTGCAGGTCGCCAGCCATTGGCGGCGCGCGTTGTCGGGAACGCTGAACGATCCGGATCTCCTGGTCGAGGGGGCTCGATCCGCGGCCTGGCTCGCCACGACCTGCGTCGGCATTGCGGACGCCTGCTTTGCGCTGGCGGGAAGCAGCGCGGTCTATGACAGCTCGCCGCTGCAGCGGCGTCTGCGCGACCTTCACATCGGCGCGCAGCACGCTCACGCACAGCAGCGGCAATATGTCGAGGTCGGCAGGCTGGCCTTGCGTCGCTCGGCCGAGCAGGCCTGTTGACCGCACCAGCCGTGCTACACTCGCAGGATCCACCCCGACCCTGCGAGGACCCCCATGGCGACCGTGAAGCTGCTCTCGGACGATGAACTCTCCAGCGAGGCGCGCGCCGTTTTCGACGACATCCGAAAAGTCCGACAATCGGATTTCGTCAACAATTTCTGGCGCGCGCTGGCGCATGATCCGAAGACGCTGCGGCGGACCTGGGAGAGCATCAAGGAGGTGATGGCGCCGGGCGCGCTCGATCCCAAGGTCAAGGAGATGCTTTATGTCGCGGTCTCGATCGCGCATGGCTGCAGCTACTGCATCCATTCGCACACCGCGGCCGCCCGGGCCAAGGGCATGACCGAGACCGAATATGGCGAGCTGCTTGCCATCGTCGGCATGGCTTCGGAAACCAACCGGCTGGTCACCGCGCTCGGCGTCCCCGTCGACCGGGCGTTTCTCGCCGATGCCGCTGACTGAGCTAGGCTTTTTGCCCCGTCTATGCGTGCCATTGGGGGTTTCATGCGCCCCCGAAATTGGCTACTAGATTGGCGCCGGCAAAAGCGCTCGCGTTCGGGGACTGGAAATGACCTATTGTTGTGGAATCCTGGTTCGGGACGGGCTGGTCATGATCGCCGACACCCGCACCAACGCCGGCCTCGACAATGTCTCGACCTTCCGCAAGCTGCACATCTTTTCCAAGCCGGGCGACCGCATCATGGCGATCGCCAGCGCCGGCAATCTCGCCATCAGCCAGTCGGTGCTCTCCACCCTGACCGAGGGTCTCGAGGACCCGAACACGGGCGAGATCGAGACGCTGATGAACGCGCCGACCATGTTCCAGGCCGCCCAGCGCATCGGCCGGGCGATCCGGGCGGTGCACGCGACCGAAGGCCCCGCGCTGAAATCCGAGGACGTGTCGTTCGACGTTTCCTTCCTGTTCGGCGGCCAGATCAAGGGCGCACGGATGCGCCTGTTCATGGTCTACACGGCCGGCAATTTCATCGAATGCACCACCGACACGCCCTACCTGCAGATCGGCGAGCACAAATACGGCAAGCCGGTGCTCGACCGCGCCATGCATTACGACGTCGAGCTCTACGAGGCGCTGAAGACCGGCCTGATCTCGATGGACTCGACCATGCGCTCGAACCTCGGCGTCGGTCTTCCCATCGACGTGCTGGTGGTGCGCGCGGATGCCTGCGATGCCGATCTCAACCACCGCATCGAGGCAGGCGAGCCCTATTTCCACGACCTGCGCTCGCGCTGGTCGGCGGCGTTGCGCGCGGCGCATCAGAATATTCCGCGTCCGCCCTACAAGAACGAAAAAGAACCCAAAACCTGACAACTGAAGAAAAGGCAGGAAACGATGAGTGAAGCAAAAAAGATCGCAGTGGTGACGGGCGCCGGCACCGGTGTCGGACGCGCCGCGTCGCTGGCGCTGATGAACACCGGCTTCACCGTGGTGCTGGTCGGGCGCCGGCTCGACATGCTCGAGGAGACCGCCAAGCTCGGCCCCGCGGGCAAGAGCCTGTGCGTCACCGCCGACATGACCAAGCCCGACTCGATCGCCGCGCTGTTCGACAAGGTGAAGGCGACCTACGGCCGGCTCGACGTGCTGTTCAACAACGCCGGCATGGGCGCGCCCGCCGTCAACTTCGAGGACCTCAGCCTCGAGCAGTGGCAGGCGGTGGTGAACACCAACCTCACCGGCCCGTTCCTGTGCACCCAGCACGCCTTCCGCATCATGAAGGACCAGAGCCCGCGCGGCGGCCGCATCATCAACAACGGCTCGATCTCGGCGCATGCGCCGCGGCCGTTCTCGGCGGCCTACACCTCGACCAAGCACGCCATCACGGGCCTCACCAAGGCGTCCAATCTCGACGGCCGCATGTACGACATCGCGGTCGGCCAGGTCGACATCGGCAATGCCGCGACGCCGATGACCGACCGCATGGTCAACGGCCCTGGCGTGCTGCAGCCGGACGGCACCACCAAGCACGAGCCGCGCATGGATGCGAAGGCGGTCGGCGATGCGGTGGCCTACATGGCCGGCCTGCCGCTCGATGCCAACGTGCTGACCATGACGGTGATGGCCAGCAAGATGCCGTTCGTCGGACGCGGCTGAACCAAAACTACGAAAACAACCCCATGCACAGTAGGCGTCAAGAGGCGCCTGCTGCTGCCCGGCTTGCGGGGTGACGCGGCGTAAGTCCACGCGCTGCTTCAGCAATCGTCATTACGCGCGCAGACTTGCCGCTCTCGTGCCCCGGACGCAGCGCGGCATGCAATGACGCGTTGCTGAGCCGGGGCCCATGCCTCCGCGATCTCGCTCTCGGCCTTCTGGGTCCCGGCTCTGCGCAGCAACGCTCCGCGTTGCAGCGCGTCCGGGACACGAGCCCTACTCCAGGCTCTCCACCTGCCGCAGGCTGGGGAACAGCTTCATCCACAGCAAGGCCACCGCAACCGTGCAGACGCCGCCGAGCACAGCGGCGGGCATCGCGCCGAACAGCGCGGCCGTGACGCCACTCTCGAACTGGCCGAGCTGGTTCGAGGCGTTGATGAAGAGGAAATTGACGGCGCCGACGCGGCCGCGCATCTCGTCGGGGGTGGACAATTGCACCAGCGAGAAGCGGATCACGACGCTGATCGTGTCGGCGGCACCCAGAACTGCGAGCGACAGCACCGACAGCCACATCCAGGACGACAGCGCGAACACGATCGTGGCCACCCCGAACACGATCACCGCCTGGAACATGCGCAGGCCGACATGCCGCGTGATGGCGTGGCGTGCCAGCACCATGGTCATCAGCAGCGCGCCGACGGCCGGCGCGGCACGCAGCACGCCGAGCCCAACCGGACCGGTCTGCAAGATGTCGCGGGCATAGATCGGCAGCAGCGCGGTGACGCCACCGAACAGCACCGCGAACAAATCGAGCGAGATGGTGCCGAGGATCGCCGGATTGCCGCGGATGAAGCGAACTCCGGCAAAGATATTGTCCGTGCTGTCGTCCCTGGCCACGGCCTGCGGACGCGGCTGGATGAAGCCGGTCAGGATCATCCCGAGAATCCAGAACAGCAGCATCACGGCGTAGGCCAGATGCGGCGCGATCGCATAGGCAAAGCCGCCGAGCGCCGGCCCGGTGATGGTCGCGACCTGGCCTGCGCCGCTCGCCACGGCGGTGGCTCGCTGCAGCGAGCCCTGCGGCGCGATCAGTGGCAGCAGGGCCGCCGTGGTCGGGCTCTCGAAGGCGCCGGCAATGCCGAGCACGAAGGTCGCGACGAAAATCTGCACCTCGCTGACCGCGCCGAGATAGGTAATGACGGCGAGATAGAGCGCGGTCGCGGCTTCGACGAGCTGGCAGAGCTGGACCACGCGCTTGCGCTCAAAACGGTCGGCGGCGTGGCCAGCGACGAAGACGAGCAGCGCGGTGGGCGCAAACTGCACGAGGCCGACCATGCCGAGGTCGAAGGCCGAGCCGGTGAGATCGTAGATCTGCCAGCCGATCGCGACCGCCGCGATCTGGCTGGAAAAGCGTGACAGGCTGCGCGAGAGCAGGAAGAACAGGAAGGCGCGGTGGCGGAGGAGCTCTCCGGCGCTGACCGCCGGACGGGCTGCAACTGGCTGCTCTGGCATCGCCTCTTTGGTCACGCTCGGCTGGTCCGCCCCTGATATCGACGCGCCCCCGCGTGGCTGACGCGGGCCTGCTTGTCAACAGCGGGCGGCCCCCGGCGCCATCCGGCATTGCGTTTGCAACGCACGCGCGGCCATAATCATTGGGGCTTTGGGGACATCATGCTGCGGCTGCAATCGACACTCGGCGTTTTCGCATTGCTGCTGATCGCGTTCGCGCTGGCGGAGAATCGCCGCGCCGTCTCGCTTCGGCAGGCGCTGATCGGCCTCGTCGTGACCTTCGCCACCGCGATCGTGCTGCTGAAGGTGCCGATCGTGGCGCACGCCTTCGGCGCCATCAATGACGCGGTTGGCGCCATCTCGGCAGCCTCGCGCGCGGGCTCCTCCTTCGTGTTCGGCTATGTCGGCGGCGGTCCCCTGCCCTTCGACCTGAAGGTACCGGGCGCCGATTTCATCCTGGCGTTCCAGGCGCTGCCGATCGTGCTCGTCATGAGCGTGCTGACGACGCTGCTGTTCTATTGGCGCGTGCTGCCGCCGATCGTGCGCGGCATGGCGTGGCTGCTCGAACGCACGCTCGGCGTCGGCGGTGCCGTCGGGCTCTCGACCGCCGCCAACATCTTCCTCGGCATGGTCGAGGCGCCGCTGTTCGTGCGGCCGTATCTCGCGCAGATGAGCCGCAGCGAATTGTTTCTGGTGATGACCGGCGGCATGGCCGGCATCGCCGGCACCGTGCTGGTGCTCTATGCGACGCTCCTTGCTCCTCTTATTCCCGATGCGGCCGCGCATTTCGTCATCGCCTCGGTGCTGGGGGCGCCGGCCGCGATCCTGGTCAGCCTGATCATGGTGCCCGAGACATCAGACAAGCGCACCGGCGGCGCGCTGGAAGATCCGGAGATGGAAGTCTCCGGCACCATGGATGCGATCGTGAAGGGCACGACCGCGGGGATCGAGCTATTGATCAACATCGTCGCAATGCTGCTGGTGCTGGTGGCGCTGGTCTACCTCGTCAACGCCATCCTCGGCCTGCTGCCCAACATCGGCGGCGGTGCGATCTCGCTGCAGCGGTTGCTGGGCCTCGTGATGGCGCCGGTGTGCTGGCTGATGGGACTGCCCTGGGACCAGGCCGTCACCGCCGGCAGCCTGATGGGCACGAAAACCGTGCTCAACGAGCTGATCGCCTATGTCGACTTCTCAAAACTGCCGCCGGGTACGCTCGATCCGCGCTCGCGCCTGATCATGCTCTACGCGATGTGCGGCTTCGCCAACTTCGCCAGCCTCGGCATCATGATCGGTGGCCTCGGTGTGATGGCGCCGGAGCGGCGCGACGAGATCAACGCGCTGGGGCTGAAGTCGATCGTGTCGGGCACGCTGACGACGTGCTTGATGGGCGCGATCGTGGGGGTGTTGACGTAGGCCCTTTCTAAGCCAAAGCTCCAGCCACGGCGCGAAATGCCGTGACCGCGCGCTCAATATCCGCGTCCTCGATATGGCGATGGGTCACGCAGCGCAATCGCTGCTTGCCCCAAGGCCTCGCCTTCACGCCCATCCCCTCCAGAGCCTCCGACCACGCGGCGCTGTCGCGCCCGGAGCGAGAGACATCGACCTGCACGATATTCGTCTGCGGGATTGTCGCGCTGATCCTCGGATGCATCCCGTTCAGCGCATCGCTCAGGGCGCGCGCACGCCGGTGGTCCTCCACCAGACGCGCACCCATGACCTGAACGGCCTCCAGGCCGGCGGCAGCCAGGATGCCGATCTGGCGCTGCGTGCCTCCCAGCATGCGGCGAAATCTGCGGCTCCGGTCGATCGCCGCGCCCGGCCCTGCGAGCACGGCACCAGCCGGCGCGCTCAGGCCCTTCGATAGGCACAGCGAGACCGTGTCGCAATGCCGCGCAACCTCGGCCGGCGCCGTTTCGAGCGCGACCGCGGCGTTGAAGAGCCGCGCACCGTCGAGATGCACCGGGACGCCACGCGCCGAAGCCATGGCGTGCACCGCCTGCATGTGCTCCAGCGGCAGCACGGCGCCACTTGCATTGTTGTGCGAGGTTTCCATCGCGACAAGGGCGGTCCTGAGCTTGTGCCCGTCGCTCTGTAGGGCGTCCTCCAGCAAGTTCAGGTCCATCGCGCCGTCGGTACCGGCAACAGCGAGGTAGAACTGTCCCGTGAATGTCGCCGCTCCTCGCTCGGACGTGTACATATGGGCTCGCGATTCCAGCACGATCTGTTCGCTGCGCTGCGACTGCGCCAGCGTCGCCAGCAGATTGGCCATGGTGCAGCTTGGCACAAACAGGCCGGCCTCCTTGCCCAATGCGGCAGCCGCGACGGCCTCCAACTCCCGTACCGTGGGGTCACCGTCCAGCCCGTCATCGCCGATCGGCGCCGAGGCCATGCGGGCATACATCGCCTCGGTCGGCTTGGTGACCGTATCGCTGCGCAGGTCGATGGGCGGCGCCCCGGCGCCCGCCGCGTTCGTCACATGTTGATCTGCCATTGCGGGACCTCTAGAGCGCCTGGTGCTTCATTCGTAGGCTGCCGGGTCGCCGGAATCGGTTGGATTGGCCAGCGCCCGCTTGAGGGCGGCGCTCATCGGAAATTTCAGGTTGAGTCCATACGGCGGGATCGGTGAATTGAAATATTTGTCGTAGAGCGCCGCAATCTGTCCGTTCTTCATCAGGTCGATCACGGCTTCGTCGACCACCTTCTTGAAGGCAGGATCATCCTTGGGTTCGACGATGCCGTAAGGCGCCATCTCGAGACCCTTGCTGCCGATCACGAAGTCATCCGGCGTCCTCGATGTGGCGACCGTGGCATAAGCGAGACCGTCGTCGTTGGCGGTGCCGGCCGCACGGCCCGACGACAGCATCAGGAAGGTCTCGGCGGTGTCCTTGGCCGGAACCACCGAGATGCCGAGATTGTTCTTGGCGTTGATCAGCGTGATCACCTTGAACGTCTGGCCGCCGGCCTGGGCGGCGATGGCCTTGCCGCGAAACGAAGTCGGGTCGTTGACATCGACCCCGCCATCCTTGCGCGCGACGAGGACCACCTGCGCAACGAAGATGGTGGGAGAAAAAGCGGCGAGCTTGTGCCGCTCGATATTGTTGGTGGTGTTGCCGCATTCCAGATCGATCGTGCCGTTGGCTAGCAGCTGAATGCGCGTCGCCGAGGTGATGGGTTGATAGCGGATCTCGAGCTTGGGGAGCTTGAGGGCCGTCTTGATCGCCTGCACCACCTGTTCACAGATTTCCACGGTGTAGCCGATCGGCTTCTGGTTGCCATCGAGATAAGCGAAGGGCACCGAGGTCTCGGGATACCCCAGCGTGATCGAGCCGGTCTCACGGATCTTGTCGAGCCTGCCCGCACCCTGCGCCATGGCCTCGCCGGAAAGAACAACAGCAGCGACGGCCGCCGCGGCGAGCGCCTTGATCGTTATCGCTTTCATCTCGTCCCCTTCTTCCGCTGATGTCCGTGATGCCGTCCACGGTAGCCAACGAAAGGACGGCCCGGCGCGAACGGCTTCATGCTCTGGACTATCGTCCAAAAGCTCGATCTGATGAAATTCCAGTTTCACACTCTCCTATACGGATTTGATATGGCCACCAGACGGATGGGCTTGAAGCATGTGGAGGCCTTTCGGGCGGTCTTCGTGACGGGATCGATGACGCAGGCGGCTCAGCGCATGCATACCTCGCAACCCCAGATCAGCCGCCTGATCGGGCAGCTGGAAGCGATCACGCAATTCCCGCTGTTCGACCGCAGCGGCGGCCGTCTCCGCCCGACCGTGGACGGATCGCGCTTTTTTCAGGAGGTCGAGAAAACCTTCATTGGCCTCGCCGGACTGGAGGCCAGCGCAGCCAGCATCCGTTCGTTCGGCATGGGTCGGCTAAGCGTTGCGGCGATGCCGCGCCTGGCCGGCGGCCTGCTGACGCGCATCGCGGCGCGTTTCAAGATGGACTATCCGCATGTGATGATCTCGATCCGGTCCGGCACGGCGAGCGCCGTGCACGACTGGATCAGCTCCGGGCTCTGCGACATCGGGTTGGCCATGCTCTATGGCGAGGTTGCGGGGGTGCATGTCGAGCCGGTGCTCAAGACACGTTGCGTCGCAATCATGCCGAAAGCACATCGCCTTGCGCAGAAGAAGACGCTGCGCCCTGCCGACTTCGCCGATGAGGCCTTCATCTCCTTCGCCACGGGGAGTCCGCTCTACGATCGCATCGATGCAATCTTCGCGCAGGCGGGCGTTGCACGCCGCATTGTTGCCGAGACCGATCTGGGCGCATCGGTCTGTGCCCTGGTCGCAGCCGGCCTCGGCGTCAGCATCATCAACCCGATTGCCGCACACGACGAAAGCTCCGGCGCGGCTCTGGTCACGCGCCCCTTCAACCCTATCGTCCCCGTGACGATCGCGCTGCTCCATCCACCTCATGCCGCGCCCGGCCGGTTGATTGATGCCTTCGGCGAATATGCCCGCAAGGTCATGGGCGCGGAGTTGGGCTATCTCGAGCGGTAGGCGACCGGCGCAATTCCGCTCAGCTGCACAGTTTCTGCTTCTGCAGGATGCGACGCACTTCAGCCATCTTGGCGCGGCACGGCTCGGCCGCCATGGCCTTCGCCTCGCTGGTTCGTCCCTGTGCCAGCAGCAACACCGCCATCAGGCTCTGCGCGCCGGAGCGCACCGGCCCGCCCGCGACATCCGTGGCGGCAAGCGACATGGCGGTTCGCGCTTCGGTCTCGGCGGAGTTGAAGCTGGCTTTTTCCAGGTAGGCGATCGCGCGGAACAGATGAGCCCGCGGGTCCTTCGGATAGCGGGTCACGAGATCGAGCGACCGGCTGGCCATCTCTTCAGCATTCGTCGGCGCTTCCGACGCGCGGATGTAGTGCAAGGCATCGGCCATGTAGGACGAATAATGCATGGCGGCGAAGCCGGCGCAGACCAGGGACACCGCCAATCCTGCGAGCAACGTCATGCCCGCGCTCCGCGGCAGGCTGTCATAGGACCAGAAGGCGAGCCACGGCGTGATCGCAAGCGCGGCGCCGGCCAGCGCACCGCCTGCATGGGCATAGTAGTTGACGTTGCCGGAGGCGCCAAAGGCGAGCGGCAGCAGCGCGGGAATGCCGAAGAACAGCGACGTCTTCAGTCGCGAGATTGTTTGCGCGGCGTCCGCCTCCGGATCGAAGCTCGAAACGAACAGCGCGGCGATGAGCCCGGTAATGGCGCCGGACGCACCGACGCCCACCGCGACGGCGGGGCCATTGCCCAGCAACGAGCCGATTTCGCCGGCGACTGCGCTGGCGACGAAGATCAGCGAAAACCAGCCACGGCCGATGAGGCTCTCCAGCCTGACGCCGACGATGAACAGCGCAACGCAATTGCCGACGAGGTGCCACTGGCTGCCATGCAGAAGCGGCGCAAGGCCGATGCGCCACCATTCCCCTCGTCCGACGACCAGATCGTAGCCGGATGCGCCCTGAGCGATCAGCGAGCGGACATCGAGTGAGCCGTCCTTGGCAATGTCGATGGCCAGACTGCGTTGCAGCGCATAGACGAGCAGCAGAACGAAAATCAGGCCAATGGTGAGGAAAGGGATATCGGCCAGAAGCTTGTTGTCGCGAAACAGCGAGCCCTCATCGGACGAGGGCTGAGTGTCGTCGCGCTCGACCGCCGGGGCGATCGGCGCGGCGGGTTGAAACGATCGACCTGGAGCTGGCGCTACAACGCCGCGTCGGCCAAAAGTGGTCGCCATGAATGCATCTCTCGCGTTCTCACAGCCTTGAGTTGACGCGAGGAATGTTTTCGACGGGTTAGCGCGAGCCCTGCGGGCGGCAGGAACCTTCCGACTGGTAACGGCCCGGTTTCCCGGATCGCGGGCTTTTTAGGGATTGCCTGGAGCCCTTCATACGGACGCCATAGCTCGGATGGAGCGCAGCGCAATCCGGGACCAGCTTCGCCGCGGAGAGACTTTCCCGGATTTCGCTTCGCTCCATCCGGGCTACGCGCTGTCATCGCGAGCTTCTCGCAACGACGTGGAGAGAGTGACCTACGCCTTCAGCTCCACCGTCTTGAACTCCGCCGGCAGGATCACTTCCAGCAGTTCGACGTCATCGGAGTAATCCAAAATCATGTGCTTGATCTTCGGCGGCTGCGTCCAGGCGCTGCCTTCTTTCATCAGGGTCTCGCCCTGCCCGTCCATGTAGGTCTTCACCCAGCCCTTGAGCACGTAGACCATCTGGAAGTCGACATCGTGGAAGTGGAGCTTCGAGACCTCGGCAGGATCGCAAGGACCCTGCAGGCGGATCACGTGGGCTTGCGCGAGGCCGTGGCTGGCCGCGGCGATGCCGAGGTCGCGATACTTGGCGTAGGCGCGCAGGCCGTCGGCTTTGAAATCTTCCTCGCGGTGATGGCTGATGGCGATGCGCTGCCTTGGGCGGGCGGGTTTCTTCGTCGCGGACGTTTTCGCTGAAGTCTTGGCGGTTGTCGTGCGCGCCTTCGACTTCACGGCCTTGCGTGCGGAGGAACGCGCGGCGGCCTTGGCACCGCTCTGCTTCTTCACCGCGGTCTGGGCTGCGCTACGCGATTTTGTTTTTTTGGTTGTTGTCTTGGCCATGGGCCGGCCTCCCCTGTTGTTATGGGAAGAGGCTAACACAGAACGAGATATCGTAGGGTGGGCAAAGCGACTTGTCCGCCGAAGCTCGAAGAGCGAAAGCGTGCCCACGTTCTGCGCGCGATCATCGAGAGATCGTGGGCACGGCGCGCGAAGAGCGCGCCTTTGCCCACCCTACGAGAGCGGTGCTCGCCGCGAGACCTGGGCCCTATCTCAATTCAATCGGAACACGCCGTCCACGGCGCGCAGCTCGGCCGGCTTGATCAGCTTGGAATGCGCCACCGTCACCGAGTGCAGCGGGCCGTCGAGCTTCTCGGTCCAGAACGCGAGGAAGTCGGTCAGCGCCGGGAATTTCGGAAACATGTCGTAGTTCTGCCAGACGTAAGTCTGGAGCAGCGACGGATGATCCGGCATCCGGTAAAGAATCTGCGCCGTCGTCAGCCCGTAGCCCAGCATCTGTTTCCGGAAGTCCTCGGAAACGCCCCCAACCCGCAATCCCATGCCAACCTCCTTTGCAGGAGCGCATTCAGGGGGCGGCTTGCCGGTACGCTGCTTACGAGCCACCCGGTGGAGATGCGCTCACATGAGAGAAATGTGACGCAAACTGATAATCCATCTCAAGCCCAAAAGTTTAACAAGCTGTTGAAATTCAATGCTTTAGCAGCAGAGACGGCTGCGTGCTAATACGGCCCCGGCACGTCCCCAAGCTCGGTTAACGATGGTAAAGAGATTTTGGCAGGCGGGCCTTCAGAGTGCCGAATTTTCTGCTAGAAGCCCTTGCCCCCGCAAAATTCCTGTCCTATTTCAGCCTCGCCTGTGCTAGCACTCGCGGGCACAGACTGCTAATGCCAAAAAATCCTTAACTCGTGCAAATGCTTAGGAGAGCTGCATGAAATTCCGTCCGCTTCACGACCGCGTCGTGGTCAAGCGTATCGACGCAGAAGAGAAGACCGCCGGCGGCATCATCATCCCCGACACTGCCAAGGAAAAGCCCTCGCAGGGTGAAGTCGTCGCCGTTGGCCCCGGTGGCCGCGACGAGGCTGGCAAGCTGATCCCGATCGACCTGAAGGTCGGCGACCGCGTGCTGTTCGGCAAGTGGTCCGGCACCGAAGTGAAGATCGACGGCGTCGATCTCTTGATCATGAAGGAAAGCGACATCATGGGCGTCCTCGACGTCCCCGCTTCCAAGAAGAAGGCGGCCTAACAGCCCCTCTCTCCCTCCCGTCATTCATTACCCAAGGAAAAACTCCAGATGGCAGCCAAAGAAGTCAAATTCTCGGTTGAAGCGCGCGACAAGATGCTGCGCGGCGTCGACGTTCTCGCCAACGCGGTGAAGGTCACGCTCGGTCCGAAGGGCCGCAACGTCGTGCTCGACAAGTCGTTCGGCGCTCCCCGCATCACCAAGGACGGCGTCACCGTCGCCAAGGAGATCGAGCTCGAGGACAAGTTCGAGAACATGGGCGCGCAGATGGTGCGCGAAGTCGCCTCCAAGTCCGCTGACGCGGCCGGCGACGGCACCACCACCGCGACCGTGCTCGCGGCTGCAATCGTCCGTGAAGGCGGCAAGGCGGTTGCCGCCGGCATGAACCCAATGGACCTCAAGCGCGGGATCGACCTCGCCGTCGAGGCCGTCGTCGCGGATCTCGAGAAGAATACCAAGAAGGTCACCTCGAACGAGGAGATCGCCCAGATCGGCACCATCTCGGCCAACGGCGACCAGGAGATCGGCAAGTTCCTCTCCGACGCCATGAAGAAGGTCGGCAACGAGGGTGTCATCACCGTCGAGGAAGCCAAGTCGCTCGAGACCGAGCTCGACGTCGTCGAGGGCATGCAGTTCGACCGCGGCTACATCTCGCCCTACTTCGTCACCAACGCCGACAAGATGCGCGTTGAGATGGACGACGCCTACATCCTCATCAACGAGAAGAAGCTCTCCTCGCTGAACGAGCTGCTCCCGCTGCTCGAGGCCGTGGTGCAGACCGGCAAGCCGCTGGTCATCGTCGCCGAGGACGTCGAAGGCGAGGCTTTGGCCACGCTTGTTGTGAACCGTCTGCGCGGTGGTCTGAAGGTCGCGGCTGTCAAGGCTCCGGGCTTCGGCGATCGCCGCAAGGCCATGCTGCAGGACATCGCGATCCTGACCGGCGGCCAGGCGATCTCGGAAGATCTCGGCATCAAGCTCGAGAACGTCACGCTCAACATGCTCGGTCGCGCCAAGAAGGTGATGATCGACAAGGAGAACACCACGATCGTCAACGGCGCCGGCAAGAAGGCCGACATCGAGGCGCGCGTGGCCCAGATCAAGGCGCAGATCGAGGAAACCACCTCGGACTACGACCGTGAGAAGCTCCAGGAGCGTCTCGCCAAGCTCGCTGGCGGCGTCGCGGTGATCCGCGTCGGCGGCGCGACCGAGGTCGAGGTGAAGGAGCGCAAGGATCGCGTTGATGACGCGATGCATGCGACCCGCGCGGCTGTCGAGGAAGGCATCGTTCCGGGCGGCGGCGTCGCCCTGCTCCGTGCTTCCGAGCAGCTCAAGGGCCTGCGCACCAAGAACGACGACCAGAAGACCGGCGTCGAGATCGTTCGCAAGGCTTTGTCGGCTCCCGCTCGCCAGATCGCGATCAACGCCGGTGAAGACGGCTCGGTGATCGTCGGCAAGATCCTGGAGAACAAGACCTACGCTTACGGCTTCGACTCCCAGACCGGCGAGTACGTCAACCTCGTCACCAAGGGCATCATCGACCCGACCAAGGTGGTTCGTACCGCGATCCAGAACGCAGCTTCGGTTGCGGCGCTGCTGATCACCACGGAAGCCATGGTCGCCGAGCTGCCCAAGAAGGGCGGCGCCGGTCCGGCGATGCCCCCGGGCGGCGGCATGGGCGGCATGGACTTCTAAGCGACGAAGTCGTCCCGGACGCGGCGCAGCGCGAAGCGGTGCACCGCAGATCCGGGATCTCGCTCCAAAAAATACGAAACCCCGGCAGCAATGCCGGGGTTTTTGTTTGTGGGGATCGTCATTCCGGGGCGCGCCCGCTTGGGCGCGAGCCCGTGACGAGACGAGAGACGCGGCTGCCTCACCCCACCTTCCCCATCCGATCCGGACGCAGCTCGCCTCGGGAATCGAGCGACCAGAAGATCCGCGTCACCTTGCCGACGAGATTGTCCATCGGCACGAATCCCATTGCGCCCATCGCACGGCTGTCGGTGGAGTTGTCGCGGTTATCGCCGAGCACGAAGACATGGCCGGGCGGCACCGTGACGATATTGGTGTTGTCGTAATAGCCGTTGTCGATGCAGTCATAGGTGACGTAGTTCGCGTCGTTCGGCAGCACCTCGCGCCAGCGCTTGATCTTGGCACCGGCCTCCAACCCGCAAGCAGCCCCGCCTGCGGCAAAATCCTTGAGCGCGACACGTATCACCGGCTTGTCGTTGAGGACGAGTTGCCCCTGTCGCATCTGGATGCGGTCGCCGGGCAGACCCACCACGCGCTTGACGTAGTCGACAGAAATGTCCTTCGGGTTGCGAAACACCACGATGTCGCCGTAGCGGGGCTCCGCGGCAAGGAAGCGGCCCGAGATCCATGACGGCGAGAAGGGAAACGAATAACGGTCGTAGCCATAGGCATATTTGGCGGCGAAGACGTAGTCGCCGACCACCAGCGTCGGCATCATCGAGCCGGATGGAATGTTGAACGGCTGATACAGGAAGATGCGAAACAGGAACGGCGGCGACCACAACACGGGGACGAGCAGGATCAGGATGACGATCGCCTTCCATTCGCTGGATCTTGTCCGCGGCCGGATGGTGTCCTGAAGAGTGGTCATCGCCTGCCTGCCCAACGAGGTCGCGTGGAGAGACTAGCGCAATCGATAGCGCGAGCAATCCCGATGCGTTCGATCATGTTGGTCGCGGCGGCGCCGGCACACGTTCAACGCATCAATGCGACGGATGGATGAAGGGCCGCCCGTGGGCGGCCCTTCGGTTTCACGCGCTCTCGGGCGCCTTCAGGCGCACGAGCCGGGTCAGGAGGGCATCGAGGCCCTCGCCGTTGCCGGCGTGGAGATCGATGCGGCCGACCTTCTCGACCAGTCGCTCCAGCGACTCCAGCTCCTTGAGCCGAAGCAGCAGGGGGTTCTCCTCCATCAGGCGGGCGGTGTTCAGGAGCGACCGCGTCGCCGCGGTCTCCTCCTGCCGGCGGATCAGGTTCGCCTTCGCGACCCGCTCCGCCTCCACCACCTTGTTCACCAGCTCCCGGATCTCGCCGGGCAGGATCACGTCCTTGACGCCGAGCTCGGTGACCTCGACACCGGACTCCGCGACGCGTGCACGCACATAGTCGCGCAGCTCCGCATCCAGTGCCGCCTTCGCAGACAGCACCTCGTCCAGCGTACGACCCGCAACCGCCTCGCGGATCGCGAACTGCACCAGGCGGTACAGCCACGCATCCACGTCGGGCACGGTCGCCACTGTGCGCTCGGGGTCGACCACCCGGCGGAACGCCGTCAGCGTCACCCGCAGCGCGATGCGATCCTTGGTCAGCATCTCCTGCGCGGTGATCTCGACCGCCTGGGGCCGCAGGTCGAGGCGCTTCACCTCGATCTTGCGACCGACGGTCCAGAACGCGTGCCGGCCAGGCGCGAGCCGCTCGACGAGCCGGCCCTCGACGTAGAGCAGGCCCGCCTCGTGGTTCTCGACCACCGTCTCGGACGACACGGCCGAACGGTTGCGCTCGATCATGCTCAGGTGGCGCGCGTCGATCCTGGGATCGCTGGACACATCGATGCGCTCGACATCGATGCGGGTCGCGACCTTCCAGTAGACGCGCACCTGCCAGGGCGTCATCAGATGCACGGGCCGGCCGTCGAGGCTGACGATGGCGACCTCGTCCGCCCTGGTCTCGACTGCCTCGAACAGTTCGGCGGCAAGATCGGGACGCGCGGCCTTCAGCACCGCGTAGCGATCCGTGGGGAATTCAGTTCCCACGACGTTGTACACGGTGGCGGTCAGCTCGTTGCGCCAATCGAACAGACGATGCCGACCAGGCGCGAGCACCCGCTCGAGCTGGCCGTTTCGCGTGAGTAGCGCGCGCTCACCGTCCTTCACGGTGACAGTGGTCGTCAGCAAATGCCAGGTCATGGCACGCCTCCTTGGTTTGCGCCCGGCCGGATGCCGGACAACACGTTTCGTTTGCAAAGGATGTGAGGACGCGGACGACGCTTCCTGCAGAGATCGACGGGCCGTGGCTTGAGCTTGCACGATGACGGGCGCACGCGCGCGATCGCGCGACATCTGTCGCGCGGCCGTGCGGAGCCACCCGGCATCGGCGCAAGCGGTATCTACCCGCGGCGCAAAGCCGGTCTCACAGTGTCTCGGTTCGGACGGAAAGCCTTGCGGCAAAACGGCCGGACTGCGACTGAAGCGCGCGTCCGGTCCCCTTCAGAGGAATCAGCTTTTCAGGCTGAAACGGAGCGCTGGAGCGGGATTCGAACCCGCGTCACGATGATTAACAGTCATCTGCTCTACCAAACTGAGCTATCCTTTGTGCAAGAGACCGGAATCGAACCGATGCCTTCGGGATTTCAGCCCGACGCTCTCCATGAGCTACGTCCTGCGTTTGCTCTTCATTCGGCGGAACACGAAACCGCAGAGCGGCTCGCGCCAGCCGGGATCTCAACGAGCCCGGGCACATGGCCTAGCGAAGGAGCGCGCTAATAGACGAAGCACGTTCGGGTTGCAAGGGGGCGGTGCAGGATTTTTCGTCGCGCGCCTTCCGCTGTGACGCAATCGTCACACCGCAGCAACGCCTCAACTGCGCGACATGTCCTGGAAACACGCCCTCACCCAGTCGATCGTCACGCGCGTTGCGGCGTCGCGCTTGAGGTGATTTTGCACGAGCAGCCAGACGTCGCGCCGTTTCGGCAGCAGCGTCGCGCGAAGGCGACGATCGCGGAGCAGATCCGTGCAAACATACTCCGGCAGCACGCCGGCAGCCTGATACGAGCGGATCAGGCTGCGGATGACGCGGACGTTGTCGGTGACGCAGCGCGCACGTGCCTGCTTCGTGCGCAGGAATTGCATCTCGGGAATCGCGCCGAGCTCGTCGGGATAGGCGCACAGCACCGGCTCGCCCTCGCTCGCAACAGGCTCGAAATAATAGATGCGGGTCTCGCCGAGTTTTGAGATGGCGAAGTCGCCCTTGTCGGGCTTGCGCAGCCGGATGGCGAGATCGGCCTCCCAGCGCGAGAACCTGACGTTCTCGCTCGAGGTGAGGAATTGCAGCGTCAGGCCGGGATTGTTGCGCAGGAAGTCACTCGCACGCGGCGACAACACCTCCTCGGCGACCGTGTTGGTGGAGGCGATGCGCAGGCGTCCCACCGGACCGGCCAGACTTGCACCGACGCGACCGATCTCGGCGGCATGGGCGGCCATCGCCTCGACATGCGCCAGCACCGCCTCGCACTGCCGCGTCGGCCTGCGGACGCCGTCGGCGGCCTCGAACAGACGCAAACCGAGCGCGCGCTCGATGCGCGCCAACCTGCGTCCGACCGTCGTCTCGTCGATGCGCAGCCGCGCGCTGGCCCCGGCGTAGGTGCCCTCGTCCCTGACGGCAGCGATGATGCGCAGATCGTCCCAGTTCATCGATCGAGGCTATACCGGCCGGTGGCAGCCTGCAATATCGCAGCCACCCGCTGCAATATCCCTGCATATCGGCAGGCGTTCCCGGGGCTATCCTTTGCGCGTTTCTGTCCCGGAGATTTCCAGACCATGACGACCGCAAAGACCCTGCTGCAGCTCGCCGGTGCCGATCTCAACCCGCCGCGTCTTGGCGACGCCGCGCTAGTGCTGATCGATATCCAGAACGAATATCTCGCAGGTCCCCTCGCCTTGCCCGACGCCAAGCCCGCGATCGCGCGGGCGGCTGCGCTGCTGGCGCGGGCGCGCGAGGCAAACGCGGCGATCATCCATATCGCGCATCGCGGCAAGGCCGGCAGCCTGTTCGATCGCGGCGCCGACCGCGGCGCCATCGTCGCAGAGCTGACACCTCGCGCCGGCGAGCTGGTGATCGAGAAGGAGTTGCCGAATGCGTTTGCCGGCACTGATTTGCAGGCGCGCCTTGCCGCAACCGACAGGAAGAACATCGTGCTGGCCGGCTTCATGACGCATATGTGCGTCAGCTCCACCGCGCGCGCCGCGCTCGATCTCGGCTTTCGCACGACAATCGACGCCGACGCCTGCGCCACGCGCGACCTTCCCGACGGCCGCGGCGGCACGCTGGATGCCCGAACCATCCACGAGGTCGCCCTCGCCGAGCTATCCGACCGCTTCGCGATCATCGCGCGCGGCGATGCGCTGACATAACGGAGCAACGCGATGCTGCAGCTCTATTTCTCGCCGATGGCCTGCTCGCTTGCGAGCCGCATTGCGCTGATGGAAGCCGGCCTCGATGCGCACTATCATCTGGTGCATCTCGGGACCAAGAAAGTCGCGGACGACGACGGTGATTTCCGCGGCATCTCGTCGAAGGGCGCCGTGCCGGTCCTGGTGCTGGAGAACGGCGAGCGGCTGACCGAGAGCGCGGCGGTGCTGCAATACATCGCCGACCTGAATCCTGAGCGTGGCCTTGCGCCGCGGCCGGGAGAAGCGGATCGCTACCGCCTGCAGGAATGGCTGAGCTTCATCGGCGCCGAGATCCACAAGGCGTTCCTGTTTCCGACCTTCTGGTACAAGGACGAGGGCTCGCTCGCCAAGCCGCGCGCGAGGATCGGACAGACATTGTCGGTGCCGGCAGCGTATCTTGCAGACCGTGAATTCCTCGTGGGTCAACGCTTCACTGTTGCGGATGCCCATCTCACCTGGGCTTTACTGCTGCTCCGTGCCGCAGGTGTCGACGTCGCACAATGGCCGTCGTTGACTGCCTATCTCGAACGCATGCAGGCGCGGCCCACGGTGAGAGAAGCCGTCGCGACCGAGATGGCGCTGCGCAAGACCATGGCAGCCAGCCCGGCGTGACGGGATGTCACGACCGCCAGATCTGACGGTTCCATAACGGCGAAGCCATTGATGCCGGCGCGGCATGCGCTAATCTGGGAGATATTTTGGATATTTCCCAGGAAGGCATTCATGCGTGCTGCTTCTGGAATTTTACGTCGAATTTCCCTGACTCTTCTCGCCCTCTGGCTGAGCTTTGTCCCCGCGTCGGCGGACAGGCGCGTTGCACTGGTGATCGGCAACGGCGCCTATGTGAGCACGGCGCAGCTGGCCAACCCGTCGCACGATGCGGAGGACGTCGCGGCCTCGCTCAGGCGCAGCGGCTTCGAGGTCCTGCAAGGCATCGACCTGCGCCAGGCCGACATGCAGGACCTGACCATCCGCTTCGCGCGCGCCGCGAGCCAAGCCGACGTCGCCCTGTTCTATTACAGCGGCCATGCGATGCAGTACAACGGCGTCAACTATCTAATGCCGGTCGACGCCGTGCTGGCCGATGAAGCGGACCTCAAGCGCTTCGTGCGGGTCGACGACATCGTGAACGATCTGCAGCAGGCCAAGAACCTGCGCATCCTCGTGCTCGATTCCTGCCGCGACAATCCGCTCGCCGAAAACCTCAAGCGTTCCGCGACGCGCGCCGCCTCGATCGGTCGCGGCCTGTCGAAAGTCGAAGCGCCGCGCGGCACGATCGTGTCGTTCTCGACCCAGTCCGGGCAGACCGCTGCGGACGGCAGCGGTCGCAACAGCCCCTATACGACCGCGTTCCTGAAGCACATCGAGGAGCCGCAGGAGATCGGCGACGTCTTTCGCGACATCAGCAGCGACGTCTATGATTCCAGCGGCAAGACGCAGCTCCCCGAGCTCTCGCTCTCGATCATCGGCAAGTTCTATCTGAACGGGCCGGTGTCGGTCACGGTCGCGCCAGCTGCGCCGCAGGCTGCGCCGAAGGCCGATCCCTGCGCCTCCGCCGAGGCGCACTGGAAGGCGGCCGACAGCATCGGCACGGCCGCTGCCTTCGAGGATCATCTTGCGCGGTTCTCGAATTGCAGCTTCGCCAGTCTCGCCAAGGGAAGGATCGAAGCCCTGAAGCAGAAGATGGTGCTGGCGCCGGCAGCCGGCGACAGCAAGACGTTCGACGGCAAGTGGGACGTCACCATAAGTTGCACGAACTCCGGCAAAGCGCTCGGCTACACCCGATCCCTGTCGGCCACTGTCACGAACGGCGCGCTCCATGCCGAGGATTCGGAGCCGCGCACGAACAACACGCTTGCGATCGACGGACAGATACCGGCTGACGGAAAGACGACGCTGAGCGCTCGGGGCACGACGGGACCGAGCGCCTATACTGTCAACAACGCCGTTCCCGGCTCGCCTTACGCGTACACGATCGACGCGCAATTCGAGCGCACCCGGGGCAGCGGAAAACGCAACGAGCTGCGTCCGTGCAGTTTCACTTTCGTCAAACGCTGATCGTGCGATATCACGCACGAGCGGAGACGGCGATCGGCCTCGATCCCGTAGCAAGCTGACATCTCACAACGGGAACAAGATCATGACATCGCATGACGCTACGAAGATATTGGCCGGCAAGGTCGCGCTGGTGACCGGCGCAGGGCGCGGGCTCGGCCGCGCCTTTGCAGAGAAGCTCGCCGCGCTCGGCGCCGATGTCGCCATCCACGGCATGCGCGAGAACGGGCCGGCGGAATATGGCGAGGGCACGACGCTGACCGCAGTGGCCGCGGAGATCGGCCAGCAATTCGGCGTCCGCAGCCAGCGCGTGCTCGGCGATCTCACCAGGGGCGACGACATCGCGCGCGTGGTGGCCGAGACGGAAGGCGCGCTCGGACCGATCGACATCCTCGTGCACAATGCCGGCGGCGACATCGCAGCCGCGGGCGGCAAGCCCGATCCGAACGACGCGGTAAACATCAGGGAGGCCGATGTGCGCGCGGTGCTGGAGCGCAATCTGCTCTCGACCATCCTGACCTGCCAGGCGGTCGCGAAAGGCATGATGCAGCGGCGGCGTGGCCGCATCGTCACGCTCGGCTCGGTCGCCGCCTTCAAGGGACGCACCCAGGGTTCGATCTATGCGGTGTCGAAGGCCGGCGTGACCCACTACACGCGATGCCTGGCAGACCAGCTCCGCGAATACGACATCGCCGTCAACTGCATCGCGCCCGGCGACACCCGCACTGGCCGCTTTCTCGGCACCCGCGCGGTCGACCCCAACCGGATGGTCGAGACCGGCACGCTCGACCGCATCGCGACCGTCGACGAGGTCGCGCGCGTCGTCGAGTTCTTCGCAGGTCCGATGGGCGCCTTCGTTTCGGGCCAGGTGCTGCGGATCGACGGTGGCGCGCAGTGCTGGCCGGGCTGACAACGCAGAGCCAAAAAAGAAAAGGGCCGCAGCGAGCGGCCCTTTTGCATTGCCTGGACTTGGCTGAGATCAGTCGACCCGCGCCAGCACCGCGAGCTTGCGGATGCCCTTATTGCGATAAGCGTCGAGGAACGCGTAATAGTCCTTGAACGACACGCAGCCGTTGGAGTCGCCGTTCGGCCCGAGCATGAAGGTGTGCGCAAGCAGACCGTCACGGCCGTAGATCGCGCTCTCACCGCCGATCGGGGTCAAACGCAGCGCCGGCACGCCGTGGAACAGCGCTTCGCGCGGCTTCAGATTGTAGATGTGCGGTGGCGTCACGCCGCGCATGCGGACCCGCGAGGAACGGGGATCGTCGAGATTTGAGCCGAGGCCGGAATGCGCCTCGAGCCTGGTGCCATCGGGCAGGTAAACCGTCTTGGCGGTGATGTCGTAGACCGCGGTGTCGCGCTCATAAGGCGCCGAACCGCCAAGCATCGGGTTCTGCTCCTTCGGCGCGATGGCCGAGGTCACGCTGGCATCGGCCGAGGCATAGGCGAGCAAGCCGCCGGACGGCTCACGCTTGCCCCAGAGCTTTTCCACCATCGACTGGCGCGGACCGGTGATCGACATCACCGCGGCCTTGGCGCGATCGGCAAAGGATTTTGGCTTGGCTTCAGGCGCCGGCACGATCTGAGCCGGATCCGCAGAAGCCAATTGCACCGGCGCTTCGGTGCGCTTGGCCTTCGCGGCGTCCGCGATCTTCTCGACGGCCTTGACCGGGCTCTTCAGGACTTCCGCGACCTTGGCGACGACAGTCGGCTTCGCCACGTCCTTGGCTTCGGCGACCTTCGTCGCAGGCACAGCACTCGCGGCGTTGGACTCGACGCCCTGCGTCGCGGCCGCGGCAAAGCGCTCGTTGAACATTTCGCGTGAAATCGGCGCAGCCACCTGCAGCCTGTCGGGCAGCAGTGCAAAGGTTTCCCGGATGGCCTCGCCCGCCTCGCGCAACGCGACCCTGGGCTCACGCTTGATCACGGGCTCGTCGTAGCCGGAGCTGCCGACGGTCGGATAGACGCTGGCGGCGAAGATATTGTTGTAGACGGTCCAGCCGGCAAGCGCGACGCAGCCGATCACGGCCGCGCCAAGCACGTTTTGGGTGGTCATTTTCCGGGAAGACTTCCGATGGAAATTTTTCGGATTCCGTGCCGCGTAACTTTGCGCAGCGATACTCGTACTCATTCGCCTTGCGTCCAGGACGGTGTCACTCAGTCCCCCTTCGAAGTGCCGCTGGTCACGTTCCGGAACCAGCATTTCGCAGAGGGTCGGAGCGTCATTAAGGCGACTTTTAGTTAAATGCGGATTAAGTTCTGGCAGATGTAGGGCAGCCCGTTAACGCTGTGCCATTTCGAGAAAAAGGTCCGCAAAACTACGGACTTAAGCGAAACTGTTAACCATAATTCTCGGCCGGTTCGGCACGGTCAGAGGACGTCTCCGGCCCGCATCTCTAGACCCACCAACCAAGTCGTTTTCGTGGTCATCAATATCCGGAAGATAGCGGAGAAGCGTTGCGCGAGGCTGGTGCAGTCAACTGCAGATGTCAGCAGAACGGCGGCAGCGGATCACAGAGATCACACATCACGCATCGCGCGACGATCGCTCACGCGGCACGGCGCCATGACTGAAAGTTGATCGCGCCGGTCTGGAAATTGCCGCAGCGCAAAAATAGCTAAACGACCCGGCACTTTTCAGCAGCCTCTACGCGTGATACGGTACCGTATCAACATCGCCTTGGACTGTGCCGAGCACGCAAACGGAGGCTGGCATGAGAGGGTTTTCGCGCGCCGGGTTTTGCGCCCTGGCGTGGTCATTCGTGTTGATCGGATCTGCAACTGCACAGCCGGCCGCCAATGCGGGCTGCACGGCATCGGCGTCGGCCGCTGGGACTCAGACCTGGCGTTGCGACAACGGCATCACCATCGTTGCCGAAAACGGCGCCCGATTTGAACTAAACGACGCCAACCGCGACGGACATATTGACTCCGTGGAGTTGAGCAGCAAGGCGCTGCTGATCGAAGTGCCCAAGAAGCCGGGCGGCAATCCCTTCAAGGTGCTGACGCCGCAAGCCATCGCCGCCGTGCGGGGCACCAAATGGGCGGTCGATGTCGCCGAGGCCAAGACGTCGGTGTTCGTCGCCAACGGCCGGGTCGGCGTGACCCGCAGGGCGGCGCGTGGACGAGGCGTCGTGCTGGGAGTTGGCGAAGGCGTCGACGTGGAAGCGACCGGTCCGCTGACCGTCAAGACATGGGGCCAGCCGCGCGTCGACGCGCTGATGGCAAGACTGGGCCAGTAAGACTCGACCAACAAGACTCGGCCAACAAAACTCGGTCGTCACGACCTGCCCAGGCAGGCCCCGACAACAAAAAGAAGATTGCAGTACGGCGGCATGAAGAGACGCGTTCAAATTCTGGTGGCACTTGTCCTCGCCGCGCTGTGGGGCGCGGGCATCTATGCGGGCCACGCCAACGGTCACCTGCGTTTCCTCGATCGGCTCGAGGCCACGCTGACGGATTGGCGAACGCAGGTCCGCGGCGTGCAGGCTCCGCCCGATCTCGTCACCATCGTCGCCATCGACGACACCGTGGTGAAACGTGGCGGCAGCTATCCGCTACCGCGCGCCGATCTCGCCCGCGTGGTCGACACCATCGTGCAGTTCAAGCCGAAGGTCGTCGCGATCGACCTGCTGCTGATCGACCGCAGTGCTGCAATCGGCGACGCCACGCTGGCCAACACGCTCGCCACCGGTCCCATGGTGCTCGCAGCCGCCGCGATCTTTCCGAGCGCGAGCGAGACCGTGGCGCCCGCCAGCGCCGGGCCGCTCGCCGCCCTGCCCCAGGCCGAGCGCTTCCTGCTGCCGTTGCCGGCGTTCGCCGATCACGCCGATGTCGGCATCGTCAACGTCGCGACCGGGCAATCGGGCTCACCGCTCTCGGTGCCGATGCTGTTCCGGACGGACGACAAGGTCGAATTGTCGTTTCCGCTGCGGGTCGCGAGCCGCGCACTGGACAAGCCGCTGACGATCGCCCCCGATCATCTCATGCTCGGCGATCGCGCCGTGCCGACCGACGCCGACTTCGCGCTGCCGATCACCTATTACGGCCCGCGCCGCACCATCCGCACCGTGAGCGCACAGAGCATTTTCGACGGCACGCTCGACCGCAAGGCGATCGAGAACCGGATCGTCGTGATCGGCGCCGCCGTTGCCGGCGGCGGCGATTTCTTCCCGACGCCGTTCGATTCCCTCATGCCGGGCGTGGAGGTGATCTCGACCGCGATCACGCATCTCGTTGCCGGCGACAGCGTCGTGCGCGATCGCAAGGTTCACATCGCCGATGCGCTCATCGCGATCCTGCTGCCGATGCTGCTGGTGGGCCTGCTGGCCTGGCGACGCAGCGCGCTCGGCTTCGTGGCGGCGGCCGTGGTGATGATCGCCTGGGCCGGGCTCAATCTGTTCGCGTTCACGCACGGGATCTGGCTCGATGCCGCGACCACGCTCGCGGCCGCGGTGCCACCGGTTGCGGTGTTCATCGGCGTGCAATTGTGGGCAGGAGGTCGCCGCACGCAGTATCTCGCCGCCAAGAGCCGGTCGCTGGCGCAATTCCAGGCGCCGGCCGTGCAGGAGTGGCTGGCACGCGATCCCGATTTCCTGGCGAAGCCCGTCCGGCAGGATGCGGCCATCGTCTTCATCGATCTCTCCGATTTCACTGCGCTGAGCCAGCGGATCGATCCGGACGAGCTTCAGGATATCTTGCAAGCATTCCACGCGCTGATCGACCGGGCCGCGGTCGATTGCGGCGGCATGATCACGAGCTTCCTCGGCGACGGCGCGATGATCCTGTTCGGCCTGCCGGGCGCGATGCCGGATGACGCGGCGCGGGCGCTGAAATGTGCGATCGACCTGCATCGCGGCGTCGAGCGCTGGATCGCATCATTGCCGCCTGCGATCGGTGGCCGGCTCGGCTTCAAGATCGGGGCGCATTTCGGCCCGATCGTCGCGTCGCGTCTCGGCGAGAGCCATCAGCACATCACCGCAAACGGCGACACCGTCAATCTCGCGAGCCGGCTGATGGAGGTCGCGGCGCAGAACGGCGCCCGGCTCGCGATGACCGACAAGCTGCTCGATGCGGCCGACTTTCACGGCGCGCCTGACGGGGTCCTGGCGGGCCCCCTGCTGACGCAGATCCGCGGCCGCTCCGGCGTCGTGACCGTCTGGTTCTGGCGCGACCAGGACAGGCCGAGCCAGGCCGCGGCCAAAGCCGAGATGATCGACTGAGGCCGCGGGCCAAGCTCCGGCTATCGCGCCTTGCGCTTCAGCACGCCCAAGCCACCCAGCTTGCCGCGCGACATCAACTCGCGGAAACTGTCGTTGAGGAGGATCTCGTCGACTTCGTCAGAGATCAGCTTCGCTTCGGCTTCGGTCATGACGTTGGATATGAACGTGCCGCTCGCCTTCATGGCGTTGAGCACATCCTTGACCAGGGGGGCGCCGTTGGACGGGATCTCCGGCGGCTGCCAGTCGAGATCCTCGATCACGAACAAGCCGCCCGGCTTCAGCGAGGGAAACAGCACGCCGAGCGTCAGGTGCTGGTGCACCGAGGCGTGAGAACCGTCGTCGATGATGATGTCCAGCGCGTTCTCTTTGCTTGCGAGCTCCGCCAGCATGGTCCGGTCGCCCTGATCGACCCGATGGATCCTGACCCGCGAATGGGAGAACCAGCTGAAGTCCTCGATGTCGACGCCGATGACTTCCGCATTCGGGAAGTAGTCCAGCCACATCTGCAGCGACGGCACCTGATCCTGAGTCCAGCCTTCGACCCGCCCGCGGCACAGGCCGATCTCGAGGATGCGAATGGGCTCGAGCGCCTTCGATCGGAACAGCTCGTGATAGACGCGCGTGTAGTGATGGGCAAGGTGGCCCTTGTAGACTGCGCCCTTGTCGGAGTCGTATTTCGCCGCAAGCTGCGTCAGCCAGTTCGGCTCGAGCACCAGCTTCTTGAGATAGCCCGCCACGCTCTGCTCGGGGACCGCATCGAAGCGCAGACCCCGTTCGGCCCACATTTTTCCCCAGAGATGGACACCCGTGACACGGGGATCGCTCAGAAGATCGAAGCCGGCGCGGCCTTCGGCCGCGAACCGATCCACTTCGCGCCAGTCGATCGCGTTGAAGGTCGTCGGCGGCAGAATCGAGGATTGGAGCGCCTCATCGCCTGCCACAAGCAGGTATTCGCTGAGCAGCAGCGGCCCAACCGCGCCGTATTCGACGCGCTTTTCGCTGAACAGCCGCTGCAGCGACAGGGCATACAGATTGGCCATGTGAACCGAGCCCTTGGGCGCGCGCATCACGTCGCCGACGCAGACATGCCCGTTCTCGACTCCCGACCACTGCGCGGAAAACACATGCTCCCGGCCAAACTCCAGCGGCTTCACCAGCACGATGTCCGTGTCGAGCCACCAGCCGCCGAACTCGTGGAGAACGGCGTAGCGGAAGATGTCGCTGAAGTAACGGATCTCGCTGTTCAGGACGGCGTGCTGGTAGATCGCACCCGGCACGAGATTCCCCGCATCGACCACCATGACGCCGGGCGGCACGCGTGCCTGCATGGCAGCGACATTGTCGTAGGTGTACAGCTTCACCGGATGGCCCTGGCGGACCATCGACTGGAGCGAGAGACGCGACATCTCGCTCAGCGGGGCATTCGACCAGAAGCAGTGAATGGGATCGCGGGCTTCAGTTGCGCCCGGGCGGCTCCGAAGATGCGGATTGAACTGCGCCGTCAGGGCATTCCAATCGCTGCGCGGGACCGAACGGCACTCCGCGAGGAATGGCAATTTCTGATATGCCCGCGCGATCAGAACGCAAAGGCTCGCCTGGTTGACATGCCCCGTCCTGCTCAAGGCGTTGCCGAAATTCTCCCAGATTGACGGATCGACGGGATCGAGCGCCACCGCGCGCTGAAACGCCTCCAGCGCCTCCGCCTGGAGACCCTTGCCCAGCAGAGCCGTTCCGAACGTTGCGAGATAGGTCGCCTTCATCTCATTGGTGAGGGCGCGGCCGGCCCACTCCAGGGCGGCATCGTAATTCCCGTTGAGCAGAGAGACACCGGCCATCAGATGAAGCAGACCGGCGTGGTTTCCATCGGAGGCAAGCCCTTCCCGACAACGGGCTTCGGCCTGTTCGAGCTCACCCGTTTTCAGATGCCGAAGGCAGATCTGGTAAACTTCATCCCGCGTCAGCGAAGACGGCCCAGTCGAGATCTCGTTTGTTCTTGCGAGAGTGCCGTCGTGATAATTCATCGGGGACCTTCCGGATCAAGGGAGAGCAGGCAGCAATCCGATTCCTGACAGTGCAGGAAGGTTGCCGCTTCTCAATTATCCCGTGGAGCTTGCTCGAAGCTGGACACCACATTCGCCTCGCCACGCCGGCGCGTGGCGAATCAAGGGGCCCGTTGATATGCCTCAACCAGCGGTCGACGCTTTATCCGAACTTTGAATCTGGTCCTTTCCATGAAGAACTTCGTCGTCAACCTCAACCGTCAGCCGGAAAAGTACGAAAGCTTCCTGAGACTGAATGCCGGATCGAAGATCGCCTTCGAACGATTTGAGGCATCCGAAGGCGCATCGTTCTCATCGCAGGACGCGCTCGGGATGAACCTTGTCGTGCCCGGAGCGCAGTTCACGCCCGGTGCCGTCGGTTGCGCCGCCTCGCACTTGCGGATCTGGCAACAGACCGTTCAATCCGAAGCCCCGGCGCTCGTGTTCGAGGACGACGCGATCATCCGCAATGACATCACCGAGCGCCTGGATTTCCTTCATCGTCTCAAGGACTGGGACTACGTCGCGCTCGGCTACAATACGGACTCCATTCTCGCCCTCGAGCTGACGCCCGGCTTCAAGACCGAGATGGTGTTCACGCCCAAGCATCAGAGCAATGAAAGCGCGCCGGTCTTTCAAAGATCGACCTCGGAGGTCGCCGCGTTTCGGCTCGTCAATTGCTTCGGCACGGCGGGTTATGTGGTTTCGCCCCGAGGCGCGAAGAGGCTCCTGGAGCTCTGCTTCCCGATGGAGAACCGGTTTCTGCAGGTTGCAGCGCTCAATCGCACGATCGCGGTGATGGGGGTCGATGGCATGATGAACTTCATCTACAATTCGATCGAGGCCTTCGCCTGCCTCAGCCCGCTCGTCATTCCCAAGAACAACAACGCGGTTTCGACGACCGTTCCGACCGGCGAAATCCCCCGCTGGTGAGTGCAGCCCGCACCCGCGAGGTGCGGCCGGTTCAGGGCAGAAGTTCAGGCGGCGGCGAGCGGTCCAGCACGTCGCCCTTGGCGCCCTCGAGCAGATCCACGCCGTAGGTCTCGACCACGAGCGGCCCGCGCTTGCGCTGCAGCTCGGCGACACGGCTCACCTGCGTGAAGAGGTCGTTCAGGAACGGATGGCCGTCGGGGCGCAGCTCGTCGACATAGATCAGCTTCCCCGCGAGCAGTTTTGGATCGGGATCGGGCATGTTGACCCAGCGGATGCGCTGGTTCTGCTGCACCACGCAGGTGCCGCGCGGCAGATAGAAGGCAAGCCAGCCCGTGGTGCCGTAATCCGGCGTGAGCACGCAGGTCGCGCCTGCGCGGACACGTGCCGCTTCGATCTCCGCGGCAAGCTCCCGCCAGCCGACGCCGACGCTGCGGACCGTCGCATCGCGGCGATAGCCGGATAGCCAGCCCGTATTGGCCTGAAGGATCAGCGCGGCAAACATCACGATGCCGGTCGGCGCGGCCCAGCGCAGGCAAAAATCCACTAGGCGTTGCGCGCGCGGTTTCCATTGCACGAGATTGGCCGCGGCGGCGGCGGCAACGACGAAGGGCGGATAGACCGGCGCAAACCAGTTGGCCTCGACGCGGGCATGCAGCGAATGCCAGACGAAATAGGCGACGATGGTCCAGAACATCGTCTCGATCAGCACGCGCGAGGCCAGCGCGCCGGCTCTCCGCCAGGTCAGCGCGTGCAGGCCCATCGCACCGAGGATGAAGACCAGCGGGGTCGCAAACGCGATCTGGGTCGGGATCAGCTCGGCAATGAAGACCGGCCGAAAATCCTCGATCCTGGCGCGACCGAGCTGCTTGACGAACGAAACCCAGTGATGATCCGCATTCCAGAGGATCACCGGCGAGAACAGCGCGAGCGCGACGAGGCCGCCGAGATAGGGCCAGGGCGAGAGGAACCAGCGCCGCAGTTTCGGCACGGAAGCGAGCCAGATCAGGATCGCCGCACCAAAGAACATCGCGGTGTACTTCGACAGCAGCGCCGCGCCGACGGCGGCACCGACCGCGAGCCACCAGGCACCGCGACCGGTCTCCAGCACTTTTGCGAGGAAGAACAGCACGAAGCTGGAGGCGACCAGCAACGGCGCATCCGGCGTCACGATCAGCGTGCCGACCGAGGCCATCATCGTCACGTTGAGCAGGATGGCGCTGGTCGCTGCCACCCGGGCACCGCCGAACAGGATCGCGGCCGAACGATAGATCGCATAACTCATCGGCAGCGCGAGCAGGATCGAGACCAGGCGGACGCCGAGCTCGGTGTCGCCGGCGATCATGGTGCCGGCGCGGATGACGTAAGCCACCATCGGCGGATGGTCGTAGTAACCGCCCGCCAGGTTCTGCGACCACATCCAGTAATAGGCTTCGTCGAAGGTGATCGGCGTGAAGGCGGCCGCGACCAGCCGCAATGCGACCAGCGCAAGAATCACCAGCGCCGTATTGCGGACGATCCGCGCGTCAGCCCCGCCCATACCCGAATCCTTGTCCGTTTTCTGGGCGCACTATTTCTTGCGCCAGACGAACAGTCCGGACATCGCGTAATTCCACACCACGCCCATCAGCGCGCCGGCGAGGCCCGCCAGCCACCAGATCGGTTCCTGGTCGTAGACCGAGAAGGCGACGCCGACATTGGCGAGCAGACCGACGCTGCACACGATGTAGAACATGATCAGGCCGCGCAGGATCGCAAAGCCCTTCAACCGCTGATCCCGATAGGTGAGGAAATTGTTCATGATGAAATTGGTCGTCATGGCGATGATGGCGCCTGCCGCCTGCGCCTCCGCGAACGGCGCCTTGAACAACTGAAGTCCGATGAACAGCGTGGTGAGATGCACCACGAGGCCGATGCCGCCCACCATCGCGAACAGGATGAAACGCAGCGAGACGATGTCGTTGGTGAGCTTCGCCAGCACGAGGCCAAGGAAATCGAGCGCGACCATGGAATCGAGCTTGCTCTCGCCATGCTGGCGGGCGCCGAACGTGTAGGGAATCTCGACCGCGCGCAAATTGCCCTGCGCACTCGCGACGAGATCGAGCAGGATCTTGAAGCCGTGCACCGACAGCTTTGGTGCCAATTGCTCGAACCGGTCGCGGCGGACCATGAAGAAGCCGCTCATCGGATCGGCGATCTCGACCCGGAGCATCTTCTTCGCCACCTCGGTCGCCAGCGCACTGGCGCCGGCACGCTGCTTGTTGAAGCCTTCGCTCTTGTAGCCCTCGATGTAGCGGCTGCCGACGACGAGGTCGGCCTGATCGCTTGCGAGCAGCAACAGCATCTTCGGCAGCTGTGTCTCGTCGTGCTGGAGGTCGGCGTCGATCACGGCGGCGAAAGGCGCGCTGGAGGCCAGGATGCCCTCGATGCACGCGCCCGACAGGCCGCGGCGGCCGATGCGGCGGATGCAGCGCACGCGGCTGTCCTGTTGCGCCAGCGCCCGCACCACGTCGGAGGTGCCGTCGGGCGAATTGTCGTCGACGAACACGACTTCCCAGGCAACGTTGACAAGCGTCGCCTCCAGCCGCCGGTACAGCACCGTGACGTTGTCGCGCTCGTTGAAAGTCGGGACGATGACCGACAGTTCCGGCCCCTCTTGAGCCTGGCCGCCGACGCCCGGTCTGATCGCTTCATTCATGACGGCAGCGTATATCTGCCGCGTCCTGCGATGCCAAGCCGGGGTTCTCGGGAGATGGCCCAAAACAGGCCCAAAAATGCCAACGACCCCGGAATGGTGGACCGCGCGTACATCCGGCGCTAGCCCAAGCTATTCCAAGGTCGTCTCAACAACGGAGATTGTTACTCAACGTTGCCGTTGTCACTTAAATGGGTACGACGCGGCCGCTCCGCAAGGGGGCCAGGAGGTCTTTTTCAGGCCATTACTGGTTCGGGACTTCCCGGATCACCGGGCCCCGCGGCGCCGGCGCAGCCGGGGCTGCGGGCGCCATGGCGGCGGGGGCCGGCTCGACCTTGGCCGGCTTCGGCGGCTTGCCGTACTGCCCGATCGGCCCGAAGACGACGGCGACCGCCAGCACGACCGCCGCGACGATCGCGCCAAAGATGCCACCTACCGACTCAGACGACATGCCAACCCGTCCCCGCTCCAGATGCCGCCAGTCATACCACGGATGATCGCACGGCCGGAAGGGCCGCCGGACCGCGACGGTCTGCCGCCCTATTTCTGCGGCGGCCGGTGCTTGACGAAGGCGGTCACGATGTCCTTCTGCGCCGCCTCCACCGCCCTGTTCGCGGTCGCGAGATGGGCACCGGATTCGATGTTCGGATACTGCGAGGTCAGATAGTCGAGCAGCGCCACCCGGTAATATTGCCGTTCCGAGGGGCAGGCCCCCGAAACCGACTTTCCAAAATCCTGTTCCGACATGCCCTGATTGCTGTCGCGCGAATACTCCCGCGCCAGGCAATGCCAGTAATCGTCGCGGCCCTGCATGGCGAGCTTCTGCGCGCCCTTCGCGTCGTCATCGTCAGCCATCGCAACAGACGTCATGGCAGCAGATGTCATCATGACGAGCGCCGCTCCCAGCATCAGCATCCGCATCTTGTTCTCCTTTTTGCGCAGATTTCTTCGTCAGCTTAGACGGGACACCGCAACTGGCCAATCACTTCTGGTTTGACTAGGATGCAGATCTCCCCTTCCCGTCGATGCGAGATCCCCCGTGGCCAAAGCAAAAACCGCGACCAAAAAATCCGGCAACATCTTCATCGGAATCGGCGGCTGGACCTTCGAGCCGTGGCGTGGCGTGTTCTATCCGGAGAAGCTGACGCAGGCGAAGGAGCTGTCCTACGCGGCCTCGAAGCTGACGTCGATCGAGATCAACGGCACCTATTACGGCTCGCAGAAGCCGGAGAGCTTTCGCAAATGGGCAGCCGACGTGCCCGAGGGTTTTGTGTTCTCGGTGAAGGGGCCGCGCTTTGCCACCAACCGCCGCGTGCTGGCCGAAGCCGGCGATTCCATCAAGCGGTTCTATGATTCCGGGGTGCTGGAACTCGGCGACCATCTCGGCCCCGTGCTCTGGCAATTCGCGCCGACCAAGAAATTCGACGGCGCCGATTTCGGCAAGTTTCTGGAGCTGTTGCCGCGCAAGCTCGAGGGCCGCGCGCTGCGCCACGTGGTGGAGGTGCGCCACGACAGTTTTTGCGCGCCGGACTTCATCGCGCTGATCCGCGAGTTCGAGACGCCCGTGGTATTCGCCGAGCACGGCAAATATCCGGCGATCGCCGATGTCGCCGGCGACTTCGTCTATGCCCGGCTGCAGAAGGGCAATGACGAGATCAAGACCTGCTACCCGCCGAAGCAGTTGGACGCCTGGGCCGAGCGCTTCCAGGCCTGGGCCGACGGCGGCGAACCGGACGACCTGCCGAAGGTCGACAAGGCGAAGCCCAAGAAAGAGCCGCGCGACGTGTTCGCCTATGTCATTCACGAGGGCAAGGTGCGCGCGCCGCACGGCGCCATGGAACTGATCGCGCGAGTCTCGTGAGGAGAGTCCATGGCCAAGGCGAAGAAGCTCTTCACCATCGGCTATGAGCAGACGCCGCCCAAGGCCGTGCTGGACGAGCTGGAGCAGGCCGGCGTCAAGCTGGTCGTCGATGTGCGCGCGGTGACGTCGTCGCGGCGGCCGGGCTTTTCCAAGAAGCAGCTGGCCGCAGGCCTCGACGAGCGCGGCATCGCCTATGTGCATCTCGCAGCACTCGGCACGCCGAAGGAAGGCCGCCTCGCCGCGCGCAGTGGCCAATACGACGTGCTGGAAAAGATCTTCTCAAAGCACTTGAAGGCGCCTGAGGCCAGGGAAGCGATGGACGAGCTCTCGGCGCTGGTGAAGAAGGCCGGCCCCGTCTGCCTGCTCTGCTACGAGCGCGACCACACCCACTGCCACCGTCAGATGATCGCCGAGATCATCGAGGAGCGCGATGGCGTGGCGGTGAGGAATCTGGCTGGACGGCAGGTGTAGTTGCCTCCGTAGCCGTCACCCTGAGGTGCCGTAGCGAAGCGGAGGCCTCGAAGGGCGGCGGCGTGGCATTGATGCTGCGACACATCGGCCGCACATCCTTCGAGGCTCGCAAGAGCTCGCACCTCAGGATGACGGGTCTAAGTCTGTTGCCCGGATTTCGCTGCGCTCCATCGGGGCTACAGACTAAGCCTCTCCCGCCAACCTGAACGTCCCCTCCATCATCTGCACGCAAGCGCCGCCGACATGGGCTGATACGACCTTACCGTCCTGCTTACGCACACGGGTGCGCAGAATGCTCGGCCGGCCCATGTCGAAGCCCTGGCCGACCGTGAGCTGCAATTCGCCCTCGCGCGTGGGATCGAGATCGGCGAATAGCGCGGCGGCCGCAACGGTCGCGCTGCCGGTGGCGGGATCTTCGGTGAGGCCGCTCGCGCCGCGCATGAACATGCGCGCCTGCCGCTCGCAGGGCGCCTCGGCCGCAGGCACGTCGCGCGTATAGAACCACACCGAGCGGGCGCCATCGCGCGGCAAAATCTTGCCGTAGGCTGCCGCATCGGGGCGGGCCCGCTTCAATGCCTCGCGCGAATGCAGCTCCATCACCAGAAACGCGTTTCCGACGGTGACGACATGCGGTGCGTGGTTGTCGGTCCTGACATCATCCGCGGTCAGCGAAATGCAGCTCGCGGCTTCAGCCGGTGACAGCGGCGCATACCGCGCCAGCGGCTGCGGCGCGGTAAGCTCCGTCCTGATCACCCGGCCCTGCTCTCTCACGATCTCGACCGGCACGAGCCCGGCTTTCTCCTCGAACAAGAGCCGGGGCTTCGGCTCTTTCGCCATCGAGGCGAGTACGAAGGCCGTTCCGACATTGGGGTGGCCGGCAAAGGCAATCTCCAGCACGGGCGTGAAGATGCGCACCTCGGCGTCGTTGGCCTTGTCGCGCGGCGGCAGCACGAACGTCGTCTCGGAATAGTTGAACTCGGTCGCGATCGCCTGCATCTGCTGCGTGGACAGCCCGCCAGCGT
Organism: Bradyrhizobium sp. CCGUVB4N; assembly: GCF_024199945.1. Taxonomy (GTDB): domain Bacteria; phylum Pseudomonadota; class Alphaproteobacteria; order Rhizobiales; family Xanthobacteraceae; genus Bradyrhizobium. The sequence continues at coordinate 6,080,440 of NZ_JANADP010000001.1, forward strand.
CGAGCACCACGGCAAGCTGGTTGCCGCCGAAGGCGCGGTCCGTGAACACGTCGACGGTGATGTAGCGGCGCTGCATGTAAAGTCCTCACGCAAATGGCGGCAGCAAACCGGCCGCCTCGCGCAGCACTCTACAAGCCCAAAACATTGTCCGTCATGCCCCAAAATAGAGAGCAATCGGAGCAATCGCGATGCGTGTCAGAAACGAAAGAGCGGTCGCGGCGATGCCAACACTTGCGCGCGCTCGCTCGTGTCGACAATGAGCGTGTCGAGGAATTGCCGGTTCTTCGCGTAGCTCTGCGTTGCCTCGAACTGCGTATGCGGCCAGTCGCTGCCCCACAACAGGCGATCGAGGCCGTACGCGTCGCGCAGCAGCGGATAAGCCTCTTTCGCAAAGCTTTCGCCCGCCGCCCCGTTGCGGTACGGCGCGGAGATCTTGACCCACACGTTTCGCGTCGCGCCAAGCTTCAGCACCGATCGAAAGCCGGGATCGGCGACACCGAGTTTCGGATCTGGCAGCGCGTAGTGATCGAGCACGACGGTGACGCCGAGATCGAGCAGCTGCGGCGCGAGCAGCGCGAGATCGGAGGCGTTGCGCTGGATCTCGACCTGCCAGCCCATCGCCTTCACATTTACGAGCAACCCCTTCCATTCGCTCGCAGCGAGATCGGGCAAGGGCTGGCCTACGAGATTGAGGCGAATGCCGACCACGCCGGCGCGATCGAGCTGGCGCAACTCGTCCGCGCTGATCGCGGGATCGACGACCGCGATGCCGCGCAGGCGGCCGTTGGTCTGCTTCAGGCAGTCGACCAGATAGGAATTTTCGGTGCCCAGGAAGCTCGGCTGCACCAGCACGCCGTTGGTCATGCCGTTGTGGTCGAGCTGCTCGAGATAGAGCGACAGCGGCGCGTCATAGTCCGGCGCATAACGCCGGCCCGGCGCGAGCTTGAGCTCGCGATGAAAGACATGGGCGTGGGTGTCGATAACGGGCAATGCCGCCTCACTCCTGGCTGTGGTCGCGACCACGGTGGCGAGCGACGCGAGGCCCGCACCAAACTGGCGGCGCGTCAGGCCGCGCTGGGACAATGTCATGATGGCTGCTCCTCATACTTCGTCAGGCGCGCGTCGCCACGGCCTGCTCGAACACCTTGCCGCGGGTCTCGGGCAGGAGCAGCACCGCGATCAGCACCAATGCATAGGCAAACGCCGCATCGATGCCGATCGCGGGCCCGAGACCGATGCGATCGCCGAGAAAGCCGACCAGGAAGGGAAACGCGGCGGAGACGACGCGGCCGAAATTGTAACAGAAGCCGACGCCGGTGCCGCGTACGCCGGCCGGATAGAGCTCGCTGAACAGCGCCGCCATGCTGGCGGGAAGGCCGGCCGAGAAGAAGCCGAGCGGAAAGCCGAGCAGCAGCATTTCGCCGTTGGTCAGCGGCGCAAAGATGTAGACCAGCACGGTTGCGATGCAGGCGCTGGCGAACAACGCGACATTGGCCCGGCGCCCGATGCGGTCGCTGATGATGCCGCTGGCGACACAGCCGCAGAAGAAGGCGACGATGATGACGGCGAGATAGCCGCTGGAGCCGAGCACCGACAAGTGCCGCACTTCGCGCAGATATGTCGGCAGGAAGGTCGTCAACGCGGCATAGCCGCCATGGGCACCGATGCCGAACAGGCCGCCGACCAGGGTCGAGCGCAGCACGTCGCGGTGGAAGATGCCGGAAAGCGTGGCAAGGAACGGCATCTCTGCATCCTTGGCAACGGCGCGCGGCGGCTCCTTCAGCCCGCGGCGGATGAAGATGATGAGCAGCGCCGGCAACAGTCCGATCGCAAACAGGATGCGCCAGGCGATATCGGCCGGCGCATAGGTGAAGACCAGCGCCGATAACAGCACGGCCGCGCCCCAACCGACGGCCCAGGCGCTTTGCACCGTGCCAAGCGCCTTGCCGCGATGCTCGGGCCGGATGATCTCGGCCATCAGCACCGCGCCGCAGGCCCATTCGGCGCCGAAACCGAGGCCCTGGATCGCCTTGAGCACCAGGAGTTGGGTGTAGCTCATCGCAAAGGCTGAAGCGAACGTCGCCAGCGCAAAGGTCGCAACCGTGATCTGGAGCGCCTTCACCCGGCCGAAACGGTCGCCGAGCGCGCCGCCGAGCCAGCCGCCGAACGCACCGAAGAACAACGTGACCGAGCCGAGCAAGCCGGCATCGGCCTTGCTGATGCCGAAGGCCGCGATCAGCGCGGGGATGGCAAGGCCGAACATCTGGACGTCGAGCGCATCCAGCGCCCAGCCGCCAAAGCTTGCCCAGAACGTGCGCCGCTCCAGCGGCGAGCTTTCACTGTACCAGTTCGACATGTTTCCTACCCCTGTACTCGTTTATTGCTTGATGTCGTTGAAGGCCGCCGTCAGCGGATCTCGGCGTGGTAGCGGAAGCGATCCGCCGGCCCGCGCGAACGGCGCCATTCGATCGGCCGCCGCTCCAGATCGAGCGCGAGGCGTTCGATCACGATCAGCGGCGCGTGGGCCTCGAGCCGCAACAATCGCGCCTGCATCTCGTTGGCGGTCTCGACCGTCAGGATTTCCTCGGCGGAAACCACGACCTCGCCGCAGCGCTCCTCGTAGAGCGGATACAAGAGGTCGCCGAACTCGGCGGTGTCGATCTCGAGAATTTTTGCGAAACGCGATTGCTGGAGCCAGATCTCCTCGGCCAGCAGCGGCACATCGTCGATCAGCCGCAGACGCGAGAGGCTGATCACCGGCTCGCCCACCGGGATACGCAGCGCCGAGGCGACGGCCGATGTCGCGGGCACGCTCTTGCGCCGGATGATGCGGCTCTTCGGCACGCGCCGCTCGCCGCTTTCGGACTGGAAGCGGAAGAAGCGGAACAGCGAGGAGTTGAAGCGCGCGCGGCGCACGAACGTGCCGCGGCCCTGCTGGCGCTCCAGCACCGCGTCCGCGGCGAGCTGGTCGATCGCCTTGCGCACGGTGCCGATGGCGACGCCATAATGGGCGCCAAGCTCGGCCTCCGACGGAATCGGCTCGCCCGGCCGCCATTCATTGCGGTTGATGCGCGCGGCGAGGTCGTCGCGCAGAAGCTGATAGCGGGGAAGGCGTTCGTCGCGCGGAGCTGAATTCATATAGTCATATAGATGACTAGATGAGAGAGGAGTCAAGAACTACCAGGATACCGAAGGAAGATCGGGGCACGCGGGCGCGAGGCCGGGTTGGCTGACGTCGCCCCACCCGGCCTCGCCTGACTTCGATTGTCAGTTCGTCTTCGGCATGCAGGGCGGCTCCTTGTACGGCGCAGTCGCGTACGCACCCTCCGCCGGAGCCCGCGCGCAGTCCGCCGTCGCATGGGTCGCGCCGCGCCGCATCGGAGCGACGTCACGAGCCGCAGCGGCCTGTATTTGATAGACCGAAGCAGCGATCAGAGCAGCCGAGACAAAGGTCAATCGGGTCATGGTTTCCTCTCCAGGTGATATCAGGAAGCCGGGTTGCGGCTTCCTGAAGTCCAAGAGCGGAATGGTGCCGCGGATATTTCAACGCGCGCCTTCAAAGAAACGCGAGCGGTCCCCTCACCCCAGCTGAAACACCGCGACCGGCTGCTCGTAACCGCGCACCGTGACCTCGCCGAGCGCGACCGCATCCTCGCCATCGTCGCCGAGCGCCTCGCGTACGGAGGCGGAGATCAGGAGCTGCGAGCCCAACTCCTTGTTGAGTGCTTCCAGCCGCGAGGCGAAATTCACGGTGTCGCCGATCACCGTGTATTCCTTGCGCCGGGGTGAGCCGATATTGCCGGCGACGACCTCGCCGAAATGGATGCCGATGCCGATCCGCAGCGGCCAGCTCGTCTGCGCATTGATGTGGTCCATTGCGGTCAGCATGTCGCGGCCGGCGGCGACCGCGCGATGGGCGGCATCGGATGCCTCCAGCGGCGCGCCGAACAGCGCGAGAAAGCCGTCGCCGAGAAACTTGTTCACGATGCCGCCGTGGCGGTCGAGAATATCGACCAGCACCGCGAAGGCACCGTCAAGCCGGTCGACGACCTCCTGCGGCGTGCGCGACTGCGCACCGGCGGTAAAGCCGCGGAAATCGACGAACATCACGGCGACGCAGCGGAGGTCGCCCGCCGCGCTCGTCCCCTCCGCCATCAGCCGCTCGACCACTTGCGGCGAGACGTGCTGGCCGAACAGGTTGGTCACCCGGTCGCGCGCGGTGGCCGCCGCGATGCTCGCGGCGAATTGCCGCCGCAGCTGCGCGCCGACGGAGCCCGCCAGCACGCCGCAGACCAGGATGACCATACTGCGCACGGTGTGGAAGTAGATCAGAGGCTCGCCGGCGTCGCTCACCGGATTGTAGTACAGCGCAACAGCCAGCAGTTCGGCTGCGGCGACAAATCCCGTGAAGGTGGACAGCCAGAAATCAAGCCGCAGCGTCGAAAGAATGACGAAGATGAAATAGACCAGAGGCAACACGAAGCCGAGCGCCTGGCTCGCGCCCATGCTGCGGATCTGGAGGATCAGGATGAGCGTCGGCAGCGACGTCTCGATGAAGGCGCCGATATAGCGCCTGACCACCGGCAGGTCGCGATCGAGCTTGATGTTTCTCCTGATCTGGCTGTGGACCCAGACCTCGAACAGCAGGAACCCCGCCACGAGGACATATTCGCGGACCATGCCCTCGGTCCCGCGCCAGATCCGGTTCGAGATGGCAGGATCGATCACGAAGGTTGCCGTGAGCATGACCATCATGACGCAGCCGGTGGCGATCAACGCCTTCACCCGCAACAGCTCGGTGCGCAGCACTTCGCGCGTCAGCTCGCGCTCGAACTCCTCCGACAAGACGGCTTTCTGCCGGACTTTCCCGCTGACCAGGCTGACCATTTCACCCCCTCGATTCCGGGGCAGTCTGCCTCAATCCAGCGTGCGGCGGAAGCGCGTCACGGCGATGGTCATCGCGACCAGCATCAGGATGGCGAGCGCTGCCGCGTCGAAACGCAGGTTAGGCATGGAGGCGCCCTTCAGCATGATGGCGCGGACGATGCGCAGATAGTGTGTCAGCGGCAGGCATTCGCCGACATATTGCGCCCAATTCGGCATGCCCGCGAATGGGAACATGAAGCCGGACAGCAGGATGCTCGGCAGGAAGAACATCATCGACATCTGCATGGCCTGGAGCTGGTTCTGCACCAGGGTCGAGATCGTGTACCCGATCGAGAGATTCGTGGCGATGAAGAGCGTCGACAGCAACGCCAGCAGGAGGACGTTGCCGAGCAGCGGCACGCCGAACAGGCCGATACCGATGCTGATGATCAGGAAGGCCTGGATAAAGCCGACCAGCACGTAAGGGATGATCTTGCCGAACATCACCTCGACCGGCTTGATCGGCATCGACAGCAGGCTCTCCATCGTGCCGCGCTCGACCTCGCGCGTCACCGAGAGCGCGGTGAAGATCAGCATGGTCATGGTGAGGATGGTGCCGACCAGGCCCGGCACGATGTTGAGGCTGGAATTCGCGGCCGGATTGTAGCGGGCGTGCGCGCGGATCTCGAACGGCATTTCCGGGGGATCGCCGATGTAGAGATCGTGCGCCAGCGCAGTCTGCACGATCATGCCGAGCGAGCCGAGTGCGGCGCTCGCCGCGACCGGATCGGTGGCATCGGCCGCGACCAGCAGCGCCGGCTTGTCGCCGCGGCGCACCGCGCGCTCGAAGCCGCGCGGGATCTCGACGCCGAACAGCACCTTGCCGGATTTCAGGAGGTTGTCGAACTCGTCGACGTCATGCACCTCGTAGATGAAGCGGTAATAGGCGGTATTCTCCAGCGCCTTCAGGACCGAGCGGGCGAGATCGGAATCTTCCTGGAGCAGCACCGCGCTCGGCAGATTGTGCGGCGTGGTGTTGATGGCATAGCCGAACAGCAAGAGCTGCATCACCGGCAGCATCACGATCATCGCGAACGAGACCCGATCGCGCTTGAGCTGGATAAACTCCTTGACCAGCATCGCATAGGAGCGCTTCCAGAAGCCGAACCGCTCCCGGATTTCGTGCGCTGGCGCGGGATGATCGACGGCGCTCATTGCAACTATCCTTGAAAATTGTCCTTGGAGCGGCCCATCAGCTCGATGAACACGTCTTCCAGCGAGGGCGCCGATTTGTGCCAGCGCAGACCGCTGTTGTCGCGCCACGGCGCGATGCTGGCCTCGAGCGCTGCGACGTCGCGCCCGGAAACATGCAGCGATGTGCCGAACGGTGCCACCATATCGATTCCGGGCTTGCCGGTGAGCGCGGCCGTGAGGTCGTTCAAATCCTCGCCCGTTACGGTGTAGGTCGAGAGCGCGGATCCCGCGATCACCTCCTCCACCGTGCCGTGCGTCAGCAGATGACCGTAGGCGATGTAAGCGATCTCGTGGCAGCGCTCGGCCTCGTCCATGTAATGGGTCGAAACCAGCACGGTGAGCCCTTCGGCCGCGAGCGCATGGATCTCGTTCCAGAAATCGCGCCGCGCCTTCGGATCGACACCAGCCGTCGGCTCGTCGAGCAAGAGCAGCTTCGGGCTCGGCAGCGTGCAGGCACCTAACGCGAGCCGCTGCTTCCAGCCGCCGGAGAGCTCGCCGGCGAGCTGCTCCTCGCGGCCCGAAAGCCCGAGCCGCTTGATCATGTCGCGCGCCGCACCGCGCGGGTCGGTGATGCCATAGAGCCGCGCGACGAATTCGAGATTCTCGCGCACGGACAGGTCCTGGTACAGGCTGAAGCGCTGGGTCATGTAGCCGACCTGGCGCTTGATCTTGTCGGCGTCCTTCAGGATGTCGTAGCCGAGGCAGGTGCCCTCGCCGCTGTCGGGTGTGAGCAGGCCACAGAGGATGCGGATGGTCGTGGTCTTGCCCGAGCCGTTCGGCCCGAGAAAGCCGTAGATCGAGCCGCGCTTCACCTGCATCGACAGATCGTGCACGACCTCGCGGCCGCCGAACGACTTGGTCAGGCCCTTGACGTCGATCGCGATGTCGTTGCCGGCGTTCATCGCTTGTCCGCCACCGGCGTCTTGGGATGGAGATAGACGTCGATCGGCTGCCCCACCCGCAAGGCATCGGGCCGCGAGGGCCTCGCCTGGATCAGGTAGACGAGCTTGTTGCGCTCCTCCAGGCTGTAGATCACTGGTGGCGTGTATTCAGCCGAGGTCGCGATGAAATAGATCTTGGCGGTGAGATCGGCCGCGCAATTGTCGCAGGCGACCCGCACTTCGTCGCCGATCGACAATTTCGGCAACTCCGCTTCCGGCACGAAGAAGCGCAGCTTCATGTTGCCGGGCGGCATGATCGAGAGCACCGGCCGCTGCGCCGCGACCATCTCGCCTTCGCGGAAATAGATCTGCTGGATGGTCCCGGCGACAGGCGCAAAACCCTTGCGCCGCGCCAACCGCGTCTCCGATGTGACCACCCGCGCCTGCGCGACCCGCAAGTCGGAGACGGCGGAATCGAGTGCTGCTTGCGTGCCCGAGCCGGTCTTGCGCAGGGAATCCGCGCGATCGAACACCTGCTGCGCGTTGGCAAGCGTCGCCTTGGTCTGGTTGAGATCGGCAAGCTGGAGATCGTCGTCGACGGAATACAGGGGATCGCTGACCTTCACGACATCGCCTTCGCGGATGTCCAGCTTGATGACCCGGCCCGCCTCGTCCGGACTGACATAGATCATGTCAGCTTCGACCCAGCCCTGGAAGCCGGGATCGCGCTTCTCATTGCAACCGGCAAGTCCGGTTGCGAGCACAGCGGCCAATGCGATTGCAAATATGATTTGCGACGACCTCATGTCGTCCTCCGTTCGCCAAAAATCAAATCGAGATGGACGCGCAGCATGTCCTGCGCATCGAGCGGCGCGTGCCGCGCAAACAGGCTCTGCCAGATCACCGCGATCATCGCGGGCGCGATCAGGATCTGCGGATAGCGAGCGAGATTCTTCTGGTGGATCTCGCCGCGGGCCACGCCGAGCTCGATCAGGGCGCGCATGCCCGCGATCCCGCGCGACACGACCTCGCGGTAGTAGAAGTCGGCGACCGATGGAAAGCGCGGCCCTTCGGCCACGATGAGGCGGACCAGATCGCCGCGCCTCGTCCCGATCACCTCTTTGAGAAAGTTGCCGGCAAAGGTTTCGATCAGATCGCGCACCGAGCCCGTCGGCGGCGGCAACGCATTGAGCCGCGCCACCACCGGCACGATCACGGTGCGCACCAGCTCCTCGAACATCGATTCCTTGTCCTTGAAATGCAGGTAGATCGTGCCCTTCGCGACGCCTGCGCGCTTGGCGATGTCGTCGAGCCGCGTCGCGGCAAAGCCGCGCGCGATGAACTCCTCCATCGCAGCCTCGACGATCGCATCGCGCCGCTCGGCCGCGCGCGTGGCGCGGCTCGGTGCCGGAGCAGCGGCTTCCCCGTCCGCTTCCGGCTTGCGACTTGCTGCTTTGGCCGCAGCCGCTTTGGTGGGCTTCTTTGTCATTCGTTATTTATGACTGACTAGTCAGTCATAGTCAATGGGAATCGCGGCCATTGACGCCGAACAAATTAGTATTGACTAATGCATTAGCCAATGCTAATTGATTGACATGATCGAAGCCGCCCCAAACCCTGTCTCCGTCGTGATGCGCGCCCTCGCCGATCCGACCCGCCGCGCGGTGTTCGAGCGCGTGTTCGAGAGCAAGGAGATCAGCGTCGCCGAACTCACGCGCGGCAGCGGCGTGACGCAGGGCGCGATCTCGCAGCACCTGAAATCGTTGAAGCAGGCCGGCCTCGTCGCCGAGCGCGCCGAAGGCCGCAACGTCTATTACCGCGCCGCGCCGCAAGGCCTCGAGCCGCTGGTGACCTGGATGGATCATTACGGCGTCTTCTGGCGCGAGCGCTTCCAGAACCTGCGTGACCTCTTGAAGGAGATCGACCCGTGAGTGCAGCCGCGTTGAAAGCCGAGACCAAGGACATCGTTCTGGACGACGTCTTCCCTCACGCACCCGAGACGATCTGGAAAGCGCTGACCAGCGCCCAGCTGATCGCGCGCTGGCTGATGCCACCGACCGATTTCGAAGCCGTCGTCGGCAATGTCTTCACGTACCAGACCAAGCCTGGCGGCAACTGGGACGGCGTCATCCATTGCCGCGTTCTGGAGGTCATACCGAACCGGCGCCTCGTCTATGCCTGGCGGGGCGGCGACGAGCGCAACATCGGCTACGGCGCGCCGCTCGACACCGTCGTGACGTGGTCCCTCACCCCGGTCGAAGCCGGCACGCGGATTCAACTGGTGCATGCGGGTTTCGTGCTGCCCCGGAACGAGAGTGCCTACACCATCATGAGCGGCGGCTGGAAGAAGGTCGTCCGGCAGCTCGACGAGATCAGCGGCGAATAAAAGTAACGAGACAGTCGAGGAGTGATCACGATGGACAAGCCCTACACCGGCGGCTGCGCCTGCGGTGCGATCCGCTATTCGATCGCCGGCGAGCCCCTGTTCGCCAACCATTGTCAGTGCCGGGACTGCCAGCGTGAAAGCGGCACCGGACATGGCTCCTACGCCACCTTCGCGCGCGAAGGCGTCACGGTGACAGGCGACGCCAAAAAATGGGACATGACCGGCGACAGCGGCAATGTGAAGACGCGAGCCTTCTGCCCCGCGTGCGGCGTGGCCGTCTACATGACCTTCAAGGCCATGCCCGACATCTTCACCATCCGCGCCGCGAGCCTCGACGAGCCCGCCCGCTACAAGCCGCACGTGGTGACCTACGCGGCGCGTGCGTATGACTGGGACCATCTCGATGCTGGCCTGGCCAAGTTCGAGACGATGCCGCCGAGCTGAGGTGCGCTCCCTCTCCCGCTTGCGGGAGAGGGTTGGGGAGAGGGTTTCTCCGCAACGGGACAATCCCCTAGAGGAAAGAACCCTCACCCGGCGCGTTGCGCCGACCTCTCCCGCAAGCGGGAGAGGTGAAACTCATCAGCACCTGCTTCAACTATGAAATTTTAGGCCGTCGACGATCTTGTCGATCACTTTGCGATCGGCGCGCATCGCGATGCCGACGAGATTGAGATCGGTACGCGCAACCGTCTTCACCGCCTCGCGATTGGCGGCATCATGCGTGGTCTTGAACATGTCCTCGGTATAGACCGCGGGCGTGACGCTGCGCGTGAGTGCACGATCGAGTGCACGCGACAATGCCGGACCATCGGCACCATAAATCAGGATCGGCTGGCCGATCAGCGCAAGATATTTCGTAGCCGAGGCGTCCTCATAGGTGTCGCCGATGCACTCCGGAAAGGCGGCCGCGACGCCGCTCGTCAGGAACGATGCGACATTGAGCTTCTGCCAGGCCTGGAGATCGTTGCGAATGACAACGGCGATCTTGGTGTCGAACTGCATGATTTCTCCCAACACACGTCCAAGCGTCGGGAAAGAAAGAAGATTCCCCGCGCGAATGACGGCGGACATGAACGTAACCCGGATTGACCCATTGATCACAGCTCGGAAATTTCAATGGAGATGCGACGGCTCGCGCTTCTCCCCGCGAGTCAAGTCGGGTATATGTCTGCGCTCTGTCACCGAACTGTCATAAAGCGTGTATGTCCGAAACCGGCGCCATCAAGCGAGCCCTCGACCCCGTACAACGGCTTGCGAAGGCCAACGGCCATCCGATCCCTGAGGATGGGAAGAAATCTAACGATTTTGTTGTTCCTCCCCCTGGTGAGGCGCCCGGCTCCGCGTTCCCCGACGATGCATCTTCGCACGACGAGTCTTTGCAGGCCGGGTTCTCCGCTGATGACGCGCGTGCGGAGACGACAGCGCCGGAACTCCCGCCGTCTCGCGATGACGTGCCGCGCGCGACCGAAATCGAGCTCAAGCTGCTCGTGGCTTCCGACCGCCTGGCGGGGTTCAACGCTGCGCCCATCATCGCGACGAATGCGCGCAACAAGGGCACGCGCAAGCACCTGAAGGCGATCTATTACGACACGGCCAAGCATGCGCTCCAGCGTAGCGGATTGAGCTTTCGAGTCCGTCAGAGTGGCGCGCGTTTCACGCAGACAGTGAAAGCCGAATTGGCCAACGATCCGTTGCGGCGCGGCGAGTGGGAGGCAAGCGTGCCTTCCATTGCGCCCGACATCGCGCTGGCGCTTCCCTTTATTCCGGAGAAGCTGCGCGCCGATCTCGAACGTCATCCGCTCGAAGCGGTCTTCACGACCGACATTCGTCGACATCAGCGCATGGTGGACCTGCCGTCCGGCACAGTCGAGATCGCCTTCGACCAGGGCCAATTGATATCCGGTGATCGCTCGCTGCCGGTCAGCGAGATCGAACTGGAGCTCAAGAGCGGTAGCCCGTCCGCAATCTGGGAATTGGCTTTGCGGCTTGCCGAGCATGGTCCGGTGAAGCCTTCGATCCGGACCAAATCGGCGCGCGGCTTCGATCTCGCGGCCGATGTGCCGCCGCGGGCACCGAAGCCGCCAAAGCTTCGTCTCGATCCGTCCATATCGCTCGATGAGGCCTTTTCCGAGATCCTGCGATCCTGTCTTTTGCATTTGCTGCAGTCGTTGCCGGCTGCCGAGGACGGGCGCGATCCCGAAGGGATGCATCAGCTTCGCGTCGCGTTGCGACGCCTGCGATCCGCGCTCGATCTGATGCGATCAGTGGTGTCGCTGAACAAGCTCGACCTGATGCGCGCCGAGGCGAAGTGGCTCGCGGCAAGTCTCTCCGGCGCACGTGACTGGGACGTGTTTCGACAGGAGACGTTGCGGACCGTCGCGGATGGCTGTCCGTCTGTCGCCGGCTTCGACACGCTGGGCGCACTCGCCGACGAACGTCGCGCGACCTGCTACGAGGAGGCCCGCCTCGCCCTCGCCGACCGGCGCTGCCAGTATTTCGTGATCGGGCTCGGCGCCTGGATCGAAGCGCGCGGCTGGCGCAGCGAGGTCGCTCCCGAAGGTCTGGCGCAACTCGCAGAGCCCGCGATCAATTTTGCACGCAACATCCTCGCTGCTCAGCATGCAAAGGTGCTGAAGCGCGGCCGTCGCTTCAAATCGCTGCCGACCGAGCAGCGGCACCGCGTCCGTCTCGCCGCGAAGAAGCTGCGCTATGTCGCCGACTTCCTGCTCCCGCTCTGCGAGCACCGCAAATCGGCGCGGCGCTTCTCGCGCAGGCTCGCCGACCTCCAGCAGGAGCTCGGTGTCTACAACGACATGGCGACGACGACGTCACTGCTTGCGGATGTCGGCGCGGGCTCGACCGGCAGCGGCGTGGCCGCCGCGGCAATCGCCGGCTGGCAGGCCCATGCCATGGTCGGCATCGAAGCGCGCCTCTTGAAAGCCTGGTCGGAATTCACCGGGGGCAAGGTGCCTTGGTCGGTGGATGCGCAGGAGCAGCCGGCAAAACTGGTGCAGACCAACGCGGGATGGTTGCGCTAGTCCTGGATGGCTGCGCTAGCCTTGGATCGCTGCGCTAGGCTTGGAATCGCTGCGCTAGCCTTGGATCAATCCTTGATCAGCCTTTGGCGTCGCAGGCCCAGGCGCGGATCACGCATTCCTTGCCGCCATATTTGTAGCATTCGCGCGTGGCCGCATTGAGCGTGGCCGAGATCTTCGGCTTCACGGCATAGCCATAGGCGCCGCAGGGATTGGCCATGTCGACCGACATCGCCGCGCAGGCGCGCTTCATCGTCACGGTCGTGCAGTCGCCCTTGCACTGCTTTTGTGCCGCGACACGCGCTTCGTGCTCGGCACCAAAATCATAGGCCTGGCCATAGGCGCCGCACTTGCCGACGGCAAATGCGCCGGCCGCATGGGCTTCGGTAATATGACGGGCGCCGGCGACACAAACCGACAGCGCAAAGAAAAACATCGCGCAGCGGCGCGCGACGACGTTCGAAATCATGGAAACCCCTCACCCCCAAGGCAGGTGGAGAGGACTCTAAGCGGGGGACCGTTTCCAGATGGTGAACGAGGGGTTGAAATTGGTGATCTGGAATGTGTCGCTGCGGAAACCGCGCCGTAGGGTGGGCAAAGCGACTTGTCCGCCGTGGCTCGAAGAGCGAAGGCGGAAGCGTGCCCACGATCAACTCACTGCATGGCGAGATCGTGGGCACGGCGCTGCGCGCCTTTGCCCACCGGCACCGTCAACTGCGTCTTGCGGCTTCCAAGGCCTGCGGTGTGTCGATGTCGAGAAAAGCGCCCTCACCGTCGACTGGCACTTCGGCGACCGCTTCGGTGTGCCTGGCGATCAGGTGCCGCGCACCGACGTCGCCATCGAGCGTCATCAACTCCTTGAAGAAGCGGCGCGACCACAGCACGGGATTGCCGCGGCGGCCGTCGGCTACCGGCACAACGATGAGATTGCCGCGGTCCGGCGCAAACCCGTCGATGAGACGGTCGATCAGGCCGGCGTCGATCAGCGGCATGTCGCCCAGGCAAACCACGGCGCCGTCGCTCGTTTCGGACACGGCCGCGATGCCGGCCTTGACCGAGCTCGCGATGCCGCCGGCGAAATCCGGATTCTTGACGAAACGCACCTTCAGGCCCTTCAGTGCCTGCTCGACCAGCTCGGTCTGATGGCCGGTGACGACGATCACCTCGGACGCTTTCGACGCCAGCGCCTGCTCGGTCGCGATCCTCACCAGCTTCTTGCCGTCGAGCTCGGCCAAGAGCTTGTTCGGCCCACCCATGCGGGTGGAGCGCCCGGCTGCGAGCACGATGGCGGCGACCTGGCTGTTACCCTCGATCTCCGGCTTGGCGCGTGGCTGCGGCCGCGTCACGATCTCCATCAGGAGGCCGCCGACGCCCATGCCCATCAGCTCGGAGCGCGTCACCTTGATGCCGGCCAGAAGCCGCATCAGCACCCAGTCGAAACCGTTCTCGACCGGCGAACGTGCACAGCCCGGCGCGCCCAGCACCGGCACGCTGCCGGCACGCGCGATCAGCAGCAGATTGCCAGGATCGACCGGCATGCCGAAATGCTCGATCTCGCCGCCGATCTCGGTGACCGCGGCCGGGATCACATCGCGGCGGTCGGCAATCGCCGATGCGCCGAACACGATCACGAGCTCAGCGCCAAGCGCCAGCAATTCCTTGATCGCCGCCGACAGCGCGCGCTCGTCATGCTGCACGCGACGCTCGGCAATGATGCTGGCGCCCGCCGGCGCGAGGCGCTCGGCGGTGACGCGCAGCGTCTTGTCGACCACTTTGGAGGACAGACCCGGTAGCAGCGTCGAGACCACGCCGACGCGCTTGACGACGTAGGGCGCGATTTTCAGCACGTCGTGGCCTGCGGCCTTCACCGCGGCGTCGCGCAGATTTCCTTCAACGCCGAACGGAATGATCTTGACGGTGCCGACCATCTCGCCTTCGACCACCGGCTTGTAGGCGGCGAGCGTGGCGAAGGTGATGGCCTCGTCGATGTTGTTGATGCGGTCGACCGCGGCGCGGTCGATCACCAGCAGGCCGGGACGCGCGGCAAACAGGTTGGCGCGGCCGGTAAAGGCGCGCTCGACGTGAATCCCCTCGCCGCCGATCGCAAGCGCGATGCTGGCGGCCGCGACGTCTTCAGAGACGTCGCCCTCCTCCATCCGCACCACGACGACATCCTTGATGCCGGCGCGCGTCAGCGCCTCGACCTCGGCAGGCCCGATGGTCGTGCCTTTCTTCAGCACCAGCGGACCCTGACGCAGGGTGTGGACGGTCACCCCGCCGATCGCATCCTTGGGGCTCGCCGGGCCGAACTTCATGCCGCTTCTTCTTTTTCTTTTGGTGGTAGCCGCAGCACCGCCGTGATCTCGGCCATGATCGACACCGCGATCTCGGACGGCGAGACCGCGCCGATTGCAAGCCCGATCGGCGCGTGGATGCGCGCGATGTCGGTGTCCTTGGCGCCCTGCGCCCGCAGCCGGTCGCCGCGCTTGGCGTGCGTCTTCCGCGAGCCGAGCGCGCCGATATAGAAGCAGTTACGCTCGAAGGCATGCAGCAGCGCGGGATCGTCGATCTTCGGATCGTGCGTCACCGCAACGAAGGCGGTGTAGGCATCGACATTGAGCGGCGGCAGCGCCGTGTCCGGCCACTCCGCGACCAGCGGAATATCGGGGAAGCGTTCGGGGCTCGCAAATGCCGTGCGCGGATCAACGACGGTGACGTCGTAGCCGAGCGAGCGCGCCAGCGGCGCCAGGGCCTGGCTGATATGGACTGCGCCGATGATGACGAGCTTTGCGGTCGGCGCGTAGACGTTGAAGAACAGCTTCTTGCCGCCGGCCTCGACATTGGCGCTCTTGCCCATGCGAAGCTGCTTGTCGAGCTCGGCGCGCAGCGGATCCCTGGCGAATTCCGCCGCCTTCACCAGGCGCTGCTCGCCGCTCTCGGTATCGGTCACCAGAATCACGGGCCGGCGCGCGGCGCGCTCGGCGTTGAGTTCGTGCAAAATCGCGAGCTTCACGGCTAGCCGACCTTCTCGACGAAGACGCGGATGGTGCCGCCGCAGGACAGACCGACATTCCAGGCGGTCTCGTCAGCGACGCCGAACTCGAGCATCTTGGGCTTGCCGCTCTCGATCACGTCCATGGCCTCGGTGACCACGGCGCCCTCGACGCAGCCGCCGGAGACCGAACCGAGAAACGTGCCTTCGTCGTTGATGACGAGGCTCGAGCCCGCCGGGCGCGGGGCCGAGCCCCAGGTCTCGACAACCGTTGCCAGCGCGACGCCACGGCCGGCCTTCTGCCAGTCCTCCGCCGCCTTCAGAATATCCTCGTCGCGATCGAGCATGGCTTTGCCTCTCAGGCTGCGGGGCGGATCAGGCTGCGGTGATGCGGCGGCAGCGGCCGGGACAGCGTGGTGATCAGCTCCTGGATAGAGCTCAAATTATGCACCGGACGAAATTCGTCAACGTGCGGGAGCATCATTTTGATGCCCTGGGCCTTGGCCTCGAAGCCGCCGAACCGCAGGAGCGGGTTGAGCCAGATCAGCCGCCGGCAGGAGCGGTGCAGCCGGTCCATCTCGAAGGCGAGCTTGGAATCGGCCTCCCGCTCCAGCCCGTCGGAAATCAAGAGCACGATGGCGCCCTGGCTCAGCACGCGCCGCGCCCACAATTTGTTGAAGTTGTGCAGCGAGGTCGCAATCCGCGTGCCGCCGGCCCAGTCCTCGACCGCGGCCGAGCAGCTCGCCAGCGCCTCGTCAGGATCGCGCTGGCGCAACGCGCGTGTCACATTGGTGAGCCGCGTGCCGAACAGGAACACCGAGACGCGTTTTCGCGCGTCCCCGATGGCATGGAGGAAATGCAGGAACAGGCGGGTGTACTCGCTCATCGAGCCGGAGATATCGAGCAGCGCCACGATCGGGGCCGGCTTCTCGATCCGCCCCAGACGATGGATATCGATGATGTCGCCTCCGGTGCGCAAGGACGCGCGCAGGGTGCGACGCATGTCGAGCCGCAGGCCGCGCGGATCGGGCTGGTGCCGGCGCGTCAAGAGCTCCGCCTGCGGCAGCCGCATCATCTCGATGGCACGGAGCGCCTCGGCGATCTCGGCCGCGCTCATCTGCGCAAAATCCTTCTTCTGAAGGATTTCCTTGTCGGAGACCGACAGGCGCAGATCCTGCTCCTGGTGCTGCGGCGTCTCCGTCATCCGCGGCTGCGACATCGCTTCCTGGACGCGACGCGAGGCGGCCGGCGGCTTCTTCTTGGCGCCATCCGGCAACGGCACCGAATCCAGCATGTGCTTCCACTCTTCCGAGGCGCGGAAGAACAGGTTGAAGGCCTGCTTGAAGATCAGCGCATGCTCATGCCGCTTGACGAAGATCGCCTCCAGCGTGGTGAAGACGTCGGCGCGGCTGCCGATGTCGATCACCTGCAGCGCATTCATGGCATCGATCACCGCGCCCGGACCAACCGGCATGCCGGTCGCACGCAGCGCACGCGCAAAGCCGACGATATTGTCGGCGAACTGCTCGGTCTTTTCAGGCGCGAGGTGGTTGATGGCCATGGTTCAGCACTCTCACTCATCCCCGTCGCGACGCGCCGGTTGACGAGTTCAGTCGTGGCGCGAGATCAGCTCTCGCTCGTCGCGTCCTTCAGCGCCTTCTGCAAGGTATCGCCCTGCATCCGCGTGATGTCGTCCTGATATTTGAGCAGCGCGCCCAGCGTGTCTCCGACCACCTGCGGGGTCAGTGAGCGGGCGTCGAGCTCCGACAGCGCGGTGGCCCAGTCGATGGTCTCGGCGACACCAGGCGATTTGTAGAAGTCCTGGTTGCGTAGCGCCTGCACGAAGCGCACGACCTGCTGCGACAGCTTTGCCGAGATGCCGGGCACACGCGACTTGACGATCGCGAGCTCGCGCTCGGCGGCGGGATAGTCGACCCAGTGATAGAGACAGCGCCGCTTCAGCGCGTCGTGGATCTCGCGGGTGCGGTTGGAGGTGATGATGACGATCGGCGGGTGCGGCGCCTTCACGGTGCCGAACTCGGGGATGGTCACCTGGAAGTCGCTGAGGATCTCGAGAAGGTACGCCTCGAATGCTTCGTCGGCGCGGTCGAGCTCGTCGATCAGCAGCACCGGCGGACCGGCCACGTCGGGCTCCAGCGCCTGCAGCAGCGGCCGCTTGATCATGTAGCGGTCGGCGAAGATGTCGCTCGAGAGTTGCTCGCGGTCGGTATCGCCGGCGGCTTCCGCCATCCGGATCGCGATCATCTGCGCGGCGCTGTTCCACTCATAGACCGCGGAGGAGACGTCGAGGCCTTCGTAGCACTGCAGGCGGATCAGCTTCCGCCCCAGCGCCGCGGACAGCACCTTCGCGATCTCGGTCTTGCCGACGCCGGCCTCGCCTTCGAGAAACAGCGGCCGTCCCATACGCAGCGAAAGATACGCCACCGTCGCCAGCGACCGCTCGGCAAGGTAGCCGCGCGAGGTCAAGAGTTCGAGCATCGCATCGACCGATGCCGGCAAGGTCGCTGAAGTCATGAAAGAGCCAGTCTCGCTACGCCCTCACAAGGGCAAGTATTGGGCCAGATCGTGAGGCCCACTCATTCCTTGGCATTGGCGGCATCGAGCGCACGCCGTGTCAGCACGCCGATGAGATGCGCGCGGTATTCGGCGCTGCCGTGGATGTCGCTGTTCAGCCCTTCCACCGGCACCTCGATGCCATCGAGCACCTTCGACGAGAACCGCTTCTTCAGCGCCTCCTCGAATGCCTCGACGCGGAACACGCCGTCCGAGCCGGCACCGGTGACGGCAACCCGCACGTCCGACGGACGCCGCGCCACGAACACGCCGACCAAAGCGTAACGCGAGGCCTGGTTGCGGAACTTGATATAGGCGGCCTTCTTCGGCAGCGGGAACATCACCTTGGTGATGATCTCGTCGGCTTCCAGCGCGGTCGAGAACAGGCCCTGGAAATACTCCTCGGCCTTGAGGCGACGCTTGTTGGTGACGATGGTCGCGCCGAGTGCAAGCACGGCGGCCGGATAATCCGCGGTCGGATCGTTGTTGGCGAGCGAGCCGCCGATCGTGCCCTTGTGGCGCACGGCGGGATCGCCGATCTGGCTGGCGAGGCTGGCCAGTGCCGGGATCGCCTCGCCGACGATGGCGGAGGTCGCGACCTCGGCATGCTTGGCGGTGGCGCCGATCACCAGGGAACGGCCCTTCATCTCGATCGTGTTCAGCCCCTCGATGTGGGAGAGGTCGACCAGATGCGGCGGGCTTGCGAGCCGCTGCTTCATGACCGGAATCAGCGTGTGACCGCCGGCGATCACCTTGGCGTCTTCGTTCTTCACCAGGAGGTTGGCAGCCTGCCGCACGGTCCCGGGGCGATGGTATTTGAATTCGTACATGAGGGTGTCCTGATCGCGGAGGGCGCGCGGTTACGCGAGATCGGATTTCGCCATCGCCTTCGCGCCGGCGGCGATCGAGGCGACGATGTTCTGGTAGCCGGTGCAACGGCAGAGATTGCCTTCCAGCTCCTCGCGGATCGTATGGTCGTCGAGCTCGTGGCCCTTGCGATGCACGATGTCGATCGCGGTCATGATCATGCCGGGCGTGCAGAAGCCGCACTGCAGGCCATGGTGCTCACGGAAAGCCTCCTGCATCGGATGCAGCGGCGCGCCGTCGGCGGCCAGCCCCTCGATGGTCTTGACCTCGTGGCCGTCGGCCATCACGGCGAGCGTGGTGCAGGACTTCACGGCCTTGCCGTCGAGATGCACGACGCAGGCGCCGCACTGCGAGGTGTCGCAGCCGACATGAGTGCCCGTCAGCCGCAGATTCTCGCGCAGGAACTGCACCAGAAGCGTACGCGGGTCGACATTGCCGGTAACAGGATTGCCGTTCACGATAAGGGAGATTTTTGCCATAAGCACTCTCTATCAGCGCCCCGACGGGTCCCGTCGAAGCGGTTCTTTTTTATAATTATTCCAACCCATCATATTGGCCCTTGTCCCCTTGGGCAACATCGCCCGGGACGCAAGCCGCCATGCCAAAAGGCGGTAGGTTTCAGCCTTGTACCGCCTTGGCGAAATTCGCGAAAAACTCGTCGGCCAGCTTCTTGGCGGTGCCGTTGATCAGGCGCTGCCCGAGCTGCGCCAACTTGCCGCCGATCTGCGCCTCGACCTCGTAGGACAGCAGCGTGCCGCCATCCTTCTCCGCAAGCTTCACCACGGCGCCCCCCTTGGCAAAGCCGGCCACGCCGCCCTCGCCTTCGCCCGAGATCTTGTAGCCGTTCGGCGGGTCGAGATCGCTCAGCGTCACCTTGCCCTTGAACCGCGCCGAGACCGGGCCGACCTTCATTTTTGCGGTCGCGCGAAAGCCGCCGTCATCGGTCTTCTCCAGCTCCTCGCAGCCGGGGATGCAGGCCTTCAGCACCTCGGGATCATTGAGCTTCTCCCACACGGCCTCGCGCGGCGCCGCAAGCTGGACTTCGCCGTTCATTGTCATGGCCATGGGGGAGCCTCCCGGATCGCATCAGAATAATATTGCTCAAGTAACGCACGGAGGCCGCAAAGGAAAGGGCAGCCCCCGGTCACGTGCAATGCATATTCGCACCTGCAAAATGCCTTGTGCGGTCGGTCAGGGATTGGCAGAGCCGGGGCATGGTGATTAGGTCCGCCGCAACATGAGCACAGCCCTCTCCCCCCTGCTTGCGCCGATGCTGTCGAGCGCAGCCATGCGCAACGTCTGCGACGACCGCTCCACCCTGCAAAACATGCTCGATTTCGAGGCAGCCCTGGCCCGGGCCGAGGCCGCCGCGGGTGTGATTCCCGCATCCGCCGTGGGCCCGATCGAAGCCGCCTGCAAGGCCGACGCCTTCGATCTGACCGCCCTCGCCGAGGCCGCGACCCGGTCGGGCAATCTCGCGATTCCCCTGGTCAAGGCGCTGACCGCCAATGTCGGCAAGGCCGACGTCGAAGCCGCCCGCTACGTGCATTGGGGGGCGACCAGTCAGGACGTCATCGACACCGCGACCATGCTCGGCTTGCGCGCCGCCATCGATGCGCTGGACGCTGATCTCAGCCGCGCCATCAAGGGCTTTGCGACACTTGCCCGCGCCCATCGCAACACCGCGATGGTGGCACGGACCTGGCTTCAGCACGCGCTGCCGATGCCGTTCGGGCTGAAGGCGGCCGAATACGCATCGAGCCTCGCCCGCGCCCGCTGCCGCCTGCGGCGGCTCCGCCGCGAGGGCCTTGCACTGCAATTCGGCGGCGCCGCCGGCACGCTTGCCGCCCTCGGCGACAACGGGCTCGCGGTGGCCGAACGGCTGGCGCGGGAGCTGAGCCTGCCGCTGCCCGAGGCACCCTGGCACACCCATCGCGACCGCATCGCGGAGGCCGCTTCAAGCTTCGCGATTCTCGCCGGCACCTGCGGCAAGATCGCGCGCGACGTCTCGCTGATGATGCAGACCGATGTCGGTGAAGCCTTCGAGCCCGCCGGCGAAGGCCGCGGCGGCTCGTCGACGATGCCGCACAAGCGCAACCCGGTCGCGGCCGCAAGCGCGCTTGGCTGCGCGACCATGGCGCCGCAACTCGCCGCGACAATTTTCGCGGCCCAGGTGCAGGACCACGAGCGCAGCGCCGGCCCCTGGCACGCAGAATGGCCGACGCTGCCGCAATTGATGCTGGTCACCTCCGGCGCGCTTGCCGCGATCGTCGACATCGCCGAGGGGCTGGACGTCGATGCCGCGCGCATGCGCAGCAATCTCGATGCGACGCACGGGCTGATCATGGCGGAAGCCGTCACCTTTGCGCTGGCCGACAAGATCGGCAAGAGCGACGCCCATCATCTGATCGAGGCCGCGAGCAAGCGCGCGGTTGCCGAGAAGAAACACTTGCGCGAAATTCTCGCCGCCGATTCGCAGGTCACTGCGCATCTGACGCCCGAGAAAATCACGGCATTGTTCGAGCCGATGGCCTATCAAGGGGCGTCGCAGGCCTTGATTGACCGGCTGCTCGACAGCCTCGATCGCGAATAGAGCAGCCCTGAGCGGACATAAAACGGAGACGCCGCATGCCCATGATCGATGCCGACGGTTGCCTGATCAATGTCTCCGTCGAGGGCCGTGACGGCGGGCCGACCTTGATGCTCTCCAACTCGCTCGGCTGTACGCTGCAGATGTGGGAGCCGCAGATGAAGGCGCTGACGCAGGTGTTCCGCGTCATCCGCTACGACCGCCGCGGCCACGGCAAGTCAAGCGTAGCCCCCGCACCCTATACGATGGAACGCTTCGGTCGCGACGTGCTGGCGATCCTCGACGACCTCAACATCGAGAAGGTGCATTGGTGCGGCCTGTCGATGGGCGGCATGGTCGGGCAATGGCTCGGCGCCAACGCGCCGGAGCGCTTCGGCAAGCTCATCCTCGCCAACACCTCCTGCTACTACGCCGAGCCGACCAAATGGCTGGAACGCATCGACGCCGTGAAGAAGGGCGGCATCGCCGCGGTCGCCGACGGCGTGATCGCCGGCTGGCTCACCCAGGATTTCCGCGAGCGCGAGCCTGACATCACCGCCAGGATGAAGGCGATGCTGCTCGCGACCCCGGTCGAGGGTTATCTCGCCTGCTGCGAAGCGCTGTCGACGCTCGACCAGCGTGCGCTGCTGCCTGACATCAAGAGCCCGACGCTGGTGATCGCCGGCCGCCACGACCAGGCAACCCCGATCTCTGCGGGCGAGCTGATCCGCTCGAGCATTCCCGGCGCCAGCATGACCATCATCGACGCCGCCCACATTTCCAATGTCGAGCAGCCGCACGCGTTCACCGACGCGGTGGTGGGATTTTTGACGCAAAGGTAGTTTCGCAGCTCGTCATTGCGGAGAGGAGGATAGATATGGACGATCAGAAGCGCCGCGATGCCGGCATGAACGTGCGCCGGAAAGTGCTGGGCAATGCCTGGGTCGACAAGTCGATCGCCAACCGGAACGCCTTCAACACCGACTTCCAGGACATGATCACCCGCTACGCCTGGGGCGAGATCTGGACGCGGCCGCATTTCGACGAACGCACGCGGCGGGTCCTGGTGATCGGCACCATGGTCGCGCTCGGGCAATGGGACGAATTCCGCCTGCACGTGCGCGCGGCGCTCGCCGAGGGCGGCTTCACCCCCGACGACATCAAGGAAATTCTGCTGCAGCAGGCGATCTATTGCGGCGTCCCGGCGGCAAACCACGCTGTCAAGGAAGCCTCAGCGATTGTGCAGGAGCTCGGCCTGCTCAAGCCCTAGCGATTCAAGACCTGTCGGCACAGTGTCCGCGACATCGACGGTCTTCGGCGCAGGCGCCGGCCGCTCGATCACCAGCACGACCGCGGCACCGAGCAGCAGCAGAAGCTCGGTGGCATGCAGCCGAAGCGCGGCCATCTCGCCGACCTTCGAGGCCATCACCATGCTCACAAACGAGATCAGGCTGCCGATCGCGAGCGCAATGCCGAGCGCCTCGTCGCTGGCGCCGCTCTTGCGGGTGCGCGGAATGGCGAGCAGCGCAAGGTAGATCGCGAAGAACGCCACCACGGTCAGACGCCCGAGCGCCAGCAGCCAGGCCGCGCGCACCGTGCTCATGCCGGACATCTGAAGCTGGTCGCTGAGGAACAGCGCCACCGCGACGCTCGGCCGCTCATAGAGGCCGTGCACGGGCGCCACCATGATGTTGAAGGCGACCATCGTCCAGGCCGGGACGAAATAAGCCGCCAGCAGCGCGCCGTTGATCGAGCCGATCCGCCAATTCGTGAACATGCCGCTTCCCGCTTCGCCTGCTACCCGCCTTCGAGGGAAGGCTTTGCCGGGAGCTAACTCGCATCGGACTGTGGCGGCAATTTAAACCCTTTGTTTACCTTAATCGCCCGGCTGGCCTCCTCATCCAAAGAAAAAGGCCCCGCCTTGCGGCGGGACCCTCTTTGTTACTCTTGTTGTTACGCCTGGGTGGTTGCGCTTGGGCTCCCAAAACTACCTGTTGTCCTGACGAGGCTGACCGCCCTGCTGCTGGCCGGGCTTGTCGCCCTGGCGCTGCGGATCCTGCTGCTGCTGGCCCGGCTTGTGACCGCCACCCTGCTGCTGGCCCGGGTTCTGGCCTTGCTGGCCCGCGTTCTGGTTCTGCTGCTTCGTCATGGGGGAAACTCCCTTGTTGGACGTCAGTGGGGAAACAACAGGCGGCAGCTCATTTGGTTGCTATGCGGAACCCGGTTCCTCGCAGTTGCGGGAACTGGACATGACATCCGTCACCGAAATGACCTCTGTACAAGCCTTTATGCCGAGACATCGACAGTTGCAGCCGCCAGTTCCCTCCTGTTACAAAACGGGAAGAACGCTCAAGGGCTGCCGGGGCCCGAGAAGAAACTTTATCACTCTCTCGAAGTCCTCCCTTTGAGTCGCGTCAGGTTTGGGTAACGGCAGCCTATGGATTATTTCACCCAGCAGCTCATCAACGGCCTCGTGCTCGGCTCCATCTATGGCCTGATCGCGATCGGCTACACGATGGTCTACGGCATCGTCGGCATGATCAATTTCGCCCATGGCGACGTCTTCATGATCGGCGGCTTCATCGCGCTGATCACCTTCCTGATCCTGATCTCGCTCGGCTTGACCGCGATCCCGGTGATCCTGCTTGTGGTACTGCTGGTCTCGATGGCGATCACGGCACTCTATGGCTGGACCATCGAGCGCATCGCCTACCGGCCGCTGCGCCACTCCTTCCGCCTCGCGCCGATGCTGTCGGCGATCGGCATGTCGTTCGTGCTGACCAACTACTCGCAGATTGCGCAAGGCGCGCGCGTCAAGCCGATCCCGCCCTTCATCACCGGCGGCTACACGCTGCATGAGAGCGCGGACGGCTTCGTGATCCAGCTCTCCAACATCCAGATCATGGTGGTCCTCACCACCATCGTGCTGCTGGCGATCTTCACCTGGCTGGTCTCGCGCACGCGGCTCGGGCGCGACATGCGCGCCTGCGAGCAGGACCAGACCATGGCGGCGCTGCTCGGCGTCGACGTCGACCGCACCATCTCCATGACCTTCGTGATCGGCGCTGCGCTCGCCGCGGTCGCAGGCCTGATGTACCTGCTCTATTACGGCCTGGTCGATTTCTTCATGGGCTTCGTCGCCGGCATCAAGGCCTTCACCGCCGCCGTGCTCGGCGGCATCGGCTCGCTGCCCGGCGCCATGCTCGGCGGCCTCGCGATCGGCCTGATCGAGACGTTCTGGTCGGCCTATTTCTCGGTCGAGTACAAGGACGTCGCCGCGTTCTCGATCCTGATCGTCGTGCTGATCTTCATGCCGACCGGCCTGCTCGGCCGTCCCGAAGTCGAAAAAGTCTGACGGACCGCCCCGCGTGACAGCCACCCCACACGAGACCACCAAAGCAAGTCGCACCGCCGGCATCCCCTTCCTTCTGAAGACCGCCTTCATCAACGCAGCGATCGCGCTGGTGCTGTTCTCGCTGATGGTCGGCATCCGCACCGAGGCGGGCTCCGACGGTCAGCTCACTTATTGGACGCGCTTCGGCGACCTCGCCTCGCTCGTGGGCGCCGTGTTCGGCGGCTCGATCGTGATCGAGCTGCTGAGGCAATGGATCGGTCCGACCGGCGCCGAGAAGCTGGTGCCGCCGGCCGTGCAGAGCGGGATGTCGTTCATCGGCCGCTACCTCGCCCCGGCGCTCCTGATCTTCACGCTGCTGGTGCCCGTGATCTTCTATAACCAGCGCTACATCCTCGACCTCGCGATCCTCGTGCTCACCTATGTGATGCTCGGCTGGGGCCTCAACGTCGTGGTCGGGCTCGCGGGCCTGCTCGATCTCGGCTACGTCGCCTTCTACGCGGTCGGCGCCTATTCCTACGGGCTGCTCGCCACCAGTTTCGGCTGGTCGTTCTGGACCTGCCTGCCGCTCGCCGGCATCCTTGCCGCGTTCTGGGGCGTGCTGCTCGGCTTTCCCGTGCTGCGCCTGCGCGGCGACTACCTCGCGATCGTGACGCTGGCCTTCGGCGAGATCATCCGCCTCGTCATCATCAACTGGCAGGAACTGACCGGTGGTCCGAACGGCGTCTCCGGCATTCCCCGGCCCTCGTTCTTCGGCATTCCGCTCGACAACAGCGACGACGGGTTGGCCGCAAAGCTCGGTATCGAATACTCGCCGACCCATCGCATCGTCTTCCTGTTCTATTTGATCCTGGCGATGGCGCTGCTGACCAACTGGGTCACGATCCGCCTGCGCCGCCTGCCGATCGGCCGCGCCTGGGAAGCGCTGCGCGAGGACGAGGTCGCCTGCCGCGCGCTCGGCATCAACACCACGACCACCAAGCTCACGGCATTCGCAACGGGCGCCATGTTCGGCGGCTTTGCCGGCGCGTTCTTCGCCACGCGCCAGGGCTTCATCAGCCCGGAATCCTTCACCTTCCAGGAATCGGCCCTGGTGCTCGCCATCGTCGTGCTCGGCGGCATGGGTTCGCAGCTCGGCGTCGCGCTTGCGGCACTCACCATGATCGGCGGCTTCGAGCTGTTCCGCAGCCTTGAGACCTACCGCATGCTGGTGTTCGGCATGGCGATGGTGCTGATCATGATCTGGCGGCCGCGCGGCATCATCGGCCATCGTGCACCGACGGTGTTTCTGACCAAGGCGCAAGCCATCTCCTCCGACCTCGTCAAGGAGGGGCACGGATGAGCGGCCAGCCAATTCTCAGCGTCGACCGGCTCACCATGCGTTTCGGCGGCATCGTCGCCGTGCAGGAGCTGTCGTTCGCGGCCGAACGCAAGAAGATCACCGCGCTGATCGGGCCCAACGGCGCCGGCAAGACCACCGTCTTCAACTGCATCACCGGCTTCTACAAGCCGAGCGGCGGCGCCATTCGCCTCACGCACGACGATGGCCGGCAAATCGCGCTGGAACGGCTCAACGATTTCCGCATCGCCAAGCAGGCCAAGGTCGCCCGCACCTTCCAGAACATCCGGCTGTTTCCCGGCATGACGGCGCTGGAGAACCTGATGGTGGCGCAGCACAATGCCCTGATGCGCGCCTCCGGCTTTACGTTTCTCGGCCTAATCGGCGTCCCGACCTATCGCGACGCCGAGAAGCAGGCGATCGCGCTCGCCACCGACTGGCTCAAGCGGATCAATCTGCTCGACCGCGCCGATGACGCCGCCGGCAATCTCGCTTATGGCGACCAGCGCCGGCTCGAGATCGCGCGCGCGATGTGCACCGAGCCCGCGCTGCTCTGCCTGGACGAGCCGGCCGCCGGCCTCAATGCGCGCGAGAGCGCCGCGCTCAGCGAGCTCTTGCTGTCGATCCGTGACGAGCTCGGCACCTCGATCCTCCTGATCGAGCACGACATGTCCGTGGTCATGGAGATTTCCGACCACATCGTGGTGATGGACCATGGCGTGAAGATCGCGCAGGGCACGCCGCAAGAGGTCCGCGACGATCCCAAGGTGATCGCCGCCTATCTCGGCACCGACGAGGAAGAGGCTGCGGCCGTGATGGAGAGCGGGACGTGACGTCGGCTTCCACTCCCCTGCTCGCGATTCGGGGCTTGCGCGCCGCCTACGGCAAGATCGAGGCGCTGAAGGGCGTCGACGTCGAGATCAGTGCCGGCGAGATCGTGGCGCTGATCGGCGCCAACGGTGCCGGCAAATCGACCCTGATGATGACGATCTTCGGCAAGCCGCGCGCCCGCGCCGGCCAGATCCTGTACGAAGGCCGCGACATCACCGACGTCCCCACCCACGAGATCGCGCATTTGCGCATCGCGCAGTCGCCGGAGGGGCGCCGCATCTTCCCGCGCATGAGCGTGGCGGAAAACCTCCAGATGGGCGCTGACGCCACCGAATGCACCGATGCGGAGCGCGCGGCGACGCTGGAGCGCGTGTTCACGCTGTTTCCACGGCTGAAGGAGCGCTACGTCCAGCGCGGCGGCACGCTGTCCGGCGGCGAGCAGCAGATGCTGGCGATCGGGCGCGCCCTGATGAGCCGCCCGCGCCTGCTCCTGCTCGACGAACCCTCGCTCGGGCTCGCCCCGCTGATCGCCCGCCAGATTTTTGACGCGATCCGGACCCTGAACCGGCAGGACGGCCTGACCGTCCTGATCGTCGAGCAGAACGCCAACCACGCGCTCAAGCTCGCCCATCGCGGCTACGTCATGGTCAATGGCCTGATCACGCTTGCCGGAACCGGCGCCGAGTTGCTGCAGCGCCCTGAGATTCGCGCCGCCTATCTGGAAGGCGGCCGGCACGGCTGAGCCGCCCAGGTCCGGGGGGCGTCCGCCTCGAACGCGACGGAATGCGCCGAAATATCTGCGCTTATGCCCGTATTTTGCCGGTGACTTCTCCCAGGATTCAATCAAGAATGGCGCCGGTTTGAACCGGGCGAACCCGGCAACTTCCACAGGCGATCACCCGCGAGGTATCTCATGAAATCACTAAAGCTCATCGGTCTGGCATTCGGTGCGTCGATCGCGCTGTCGAGCGCGGCATTCGCGCAGGATGTCACCATCGCAGTCGCAGGCCCGATGACAGGCACGGAGTCCGCATTCGGCCGGCAGATGAAGAACGGCGCCGAGATGGCCGTGGCTGATATCAACGCCGCCGGTGGCGTCAACGGCAAGAAGCTCGCGCTCAACGTCGAGGACGATGCCTGCGATCCCAAGCAGGCCCGCTCGGTTGCGGAAAAGATCGCCGGCGCCAAGATCCCCTTCGTTGCCGGCCACTACTGCTCGTCATCGTCGATCCCGGCGTCCGAAGCCTATGCCGACGGCAACGTGCTCGAGATCACGCCGGCCTCGACCAACCCGCTCTTCACCGAGCGCAAGCTCTGGAACGTGGCGCGCGTCTGCGGCCGTGACGATCAGCAGGGCCTGATCGCGGCGCAGTACATCGCCAAGAACTTCAAGGGCAAGAACATCGCGATCCTCAACGACAAGACCACCTACGGCAAGGGTCTTGCGGACGAGACCAAGAAGGCGCTCAACAAGGCCGGCATCACCGAGAAGATGTACGAGTCCTACAATAAGGGCGACAAGGACTTTAACGCGATCGTCTCGCGCCTGAAGCGCGACAACATCGATCTCGTTTATGTCGGCGGCTACCACCAGGAAAGCGGCTTGATCCTGCGCCAGATGCGCGACCAGGGCCTCAAGACGATCCTGATGGCCGGCGACGCGCTTGCCGACAAGGAATACGCCTCCATCACCGGCCCCGCCGGCGAAGGCACGCTGTTCACCTTCGGTCCCGACCCGCGCAACAAGCCGACCGCGAAGAAGATCGTCGACGCGTTCAAGGCCAAGAACATCGATCCCGAAGGCTACACGCTCTACACCTACGCGGCGATGCAGGTCTGGTCGCAGGCTGCCAAGAAGGCCGGCACCACCGACGCCAAGAAGGTCATGGAAGCGATGAAGGCCGGCAAGTGGGACACCGTGATCGGCCCGATCGAGTATGACGCCAAGGGCGACATCAAGCAGCTCGACTACGTCGTCTACAAGTGGGACGCGAAGGGCGGCTACGCCGAGATCAAGGGCAACGGCACCTGAGACAGGACGCCTGACCCTTTAACCAGACCGACGTCAACGCCCCGGTTCGCCGGGGCGTTTTCTTTTTCAGTCCGATCAGACGGCCGCGGACAACTCGTCGCCCGCGGCATCTTGCGCCTTCCGGAGCGCTTGCAGCAGGTCATTCGGCCGAAACGGCTTTTGCAGGCAGACCACGCCGTCCAGGCCGGGTGCCTCGCCCATGAAGTCCAGCGTCGTCATGCCTGATATCGCTACGATCGGAAATCCGGGAACCCGCTCGCGAATGGCGGCCATGATCTCGATACCGCTGGTGTCGGTCAGGAAAATATCGACAATCGCTGCATCGAAAACGTCCTCGCCGAAGGCTTTCAGGCCGGCCGCGCCGCTCTCCGCTTCAACGACGTCGAAGCGGTTGACCCGAAGCACGATCGAGACCATGGCACGGACGTCCTTCTGGTCGTCGACAACAAGGACACGAGGCATGGGAACAACTCCCGGATTCATATCATTAATTGGTTCAATTCAACGGCGACGTGCGCCAAGGCAGTATGGGTCGGTCCAGTAAAGCCAACCTTACCGATTGCCTATTCCGATTCCCTGTTCGAGTTAAGTAAGCTGTAACCCTCGGTTGAGTCGTGGGCGCTTCCCGTTCGGACACGCGCCCGGAGCCGGCTACCATGAAGACCAAGGCAGCCGGCCAACGAAGTCATGTGGACTACCCATGCCGACCCAGCGAGAGGTCAACGTGCACGCAAAGAACGACCGAAGCACATTCCTGTCGACCTTGCCGGCCGCGCAGAGCGATCGCACTGCAGCATTGGCGATCGTCGGCATCTCCGCGATCCTGTTCGCGCTGACTGTCCCGTTCGCCGGCAGGCCGCTGGCCCAGGTGCCGGCCTTCGTGGCCAGCTACCAGTCGGCGCTCGCCGTGAGCGACATCATCACCGCGGTTCTGCTGCTGTCGCAATTCGCCGTGCTGCGCAGCCGCGCGCTGCTGCTGCTGTCGACCGGCTATCTGTTCACCGCGGCAGCGGCGGTGACCCACGCCCTCACCTTCCCCGGTCTGTTCGCACCGACCGGGCTGTTGGGCGCGAGCACGCAGACCACGGTCTGGCTCTACATGATCTGGCACGGCGGGTTTCCGCTGTTCGTGCTGGCCTATGGCTGGCTCAAGGATGGCAACGGCGATAGCAGGATCGACGGACCGACCGCGCGTCCCATCATGCTCGTCATCCTCGGCGTGATCGTCACGATGGTCGCCATCGCCTGGATTGTCACGGCGCAGCACGATCTGCTGCCGGTCCTGCTCAGGGACGGCCGCTACACCACCACCATGATCGGCGTGGTGTCGTTCGTCTGGTCCTTGAGTTTCGCGGCGCTGGTGACGCTGTGGTTCCGCAAGCCGCATACGGTGATCGACGTCTGGCTCATGGTCACGATGTGCGCCTGGCTGTTCGACATCGCGCTGTCGGCGATCGTCAACGTGGCCCGCTACGATCTCGGCTTCTACGTCGGCCGCCTCTACGGCCTCCTTGCCGCGAGCTTCGTGCTCGCCGTGCTCCTGATCGAGAACGTCCGCCTCCAGGCGCACACCGTCGGCCTCGTCGGCCGGCTGCGCGAGCAATCGGCGTCAGATCGCGACTTCTACACAAAACGTCTCGCGCTGTATGGCGCCGTCGTCGAGTCCTCCAACGATGCGATCATCACCGAATCGCTCGACGGCATCATCACCGGCTGGAACAAGGCTGCCGAGCACCTGTTCGGCTATTCCGCGAGCGAGGCGGTCGGCCAGTCGATCTACCTCGTGGTGCCGGAGGACCGGAGGGCCGAAGCCAGGGGCATGCTCAACCGCGTCAGCAGCAACGAGTCGATCGCCCAGCACGAGACGGTCCGCACCCGCAAGGACGGCCGTCAACTCGACGTCGTCCTGAACGTCTCGCCGCTGCGATCGGACAACGGGCAAATCATCGGCGCATCCAAGATCGCCCATGACATCACCGAGGAAAAGCAATCGCGCGAGAAGCTGCGCCGCGAGACCGAGGAGCGCCAGCGCATCTTCGAAACCTCGCGCGACCTGATCCTCGTCACCGACGGTTTCGGCAATTTCATCCAGGTCAGCCCGAGCGTGAAGGACATTCTCGGCCTGAGCCCGGAAGACATGATCGGGCATAGCGCGACCGACTTCATCCATCCCGACGATCTCGAGAATACGCGCAGCGAGATGCGCGCGGCGCGCCGCGGCCAGACCAAGCGCAGCTTCGAGGCGCGCTACTACCATTTCGATGGTCACGAGGTCTCGCTGAACTGGATGGGGACCTGGTCCGAGCCGGTGAAGCGCCATTTCTTCATCGGTCGCGACCTGACCGAGAAGCAGGCCGCGGAAGCCCAGTTCCGGCAGGCGCAGAAGATGGATTCGATCGGTCAGCTGACCGGCGGCGTCGCCCACGATTTCAACAACGTGCTCACCGTCATCACCGGCACGATCGGGATCCTGGCGGATGCGGTTGCCGACCGGCCAGAGCTCGCCGCCATCACCAAGCTGATCGATGATGCCGCCGAGCGCGGTGCGCAACTGACCAAGCACCTGCTCGCCTTCGCCCGCAAGCAGCCGCTTCAGCCGCGCGAGATCGACGTCAATGCGCTGACGCTGGAGGCGGCCAAGCTGCTGCACCCGACACTCGGCGAGCAGATCTCCATCATGCCGCAGCTCACCGAGGATGCCTGGCCCGCCCTGGTCGATCCGGGCCAGCTCTCCACCGCGATCCTCAATCTCGCGCTGAACGCCCGCGATGCGATGCCCGACGGCGGCACGCTGGTGCTGGAGACCCGCAACATCTTCCTCGACGACGGCTATGCCAGCATGAATCCCGACGTCGTCGCCGGCAATTACGTGATGATCGCGGTCAGCGACACCGGCTCGGGCATTCCGGCGGAGCTGATCGAACGGGTGTTCGACCCCTTCTTCACCACCAAGGAAGTCGGCAAGGGCACCGGCCTCGGCCTCAGCATGGTGTTCGGCTTCGTCAAGCAAACCGGCGGCCACATCAAGATCTACAGCGAGGAGGGCCACGGCACGAGCGTGAAGATCTACCTGCCGCGCTCCACCGGCGTGCAGGAGACCGAGTACGAGGCGCTCCAGAACGTACCCATCGCCGGCGGCGACGAAAGAATCCTCGTCGTCGAGGACGACGCGCTGGTTCGGCAGTATGTCATGACCCAGGTCAAGAGCCTCGGCTACACCGCGCTCGAAGCGGCCAACGCGGCCGAAGCCCTCGTCATCATCGATGCCGACAAGGACATCGACCTGCTCTTCACCGACGTGATCATGCCCGGCAACATGAACGGCCGCCAGCTCGCCGACGAGGCGGCGCGACGACGTCCCGAGCTGAAGACGCTGTTCACCTCAGGCTACACCGAAAACGCCATCGTCCATCACGGCCGGCTCGATTCCGGCGTGCTGCTGCTGGCAAAGCCCTATCGCAAGTCGGAGCTCGCCAAGATGCTCAGGACGGCGCTGGCGAGTTGAGCCTGCCGCTCGGCTGCGCTATCGCTGAGACGATGCAGCGGAGTGCCGTCCTTGAAAAACCTCCTCACCGATATCGCCGGCGTCCGCGTCGGCCACGCCCATGATGCAAAACTCGCCTCGGGCACGACGGCAATCGTGTTCGACCAGCCGGCGGTGGCGGCGATCGATGTCCGCGGCGGCGGCCCCGGCACGCGCGAAGACACGTTGCTCGACCTTGCCAGCACACAGGATCGCGTCGATGCGATCGCGCTGTCCGGCGGTTCCGCCTTCGGGATCGAGGCGGGCGGCGGCGTGCAAGCCTGGCTCGTCGAACAAGGCCGCGGCCTCAATATCCGTGGCGCGTTGATTCCTCTGGTGCCGGGCGCGATCCTGTTCGACCTGCTCAATGGCGGCGACAAGGCGTGGGGCCGCTTCGCGCCCTATCGCGATCTCGGCTACGCCGCGGCCGTCTCTGCCGGGACGGAGTTCGCGCTCGGCAGCGTCGGCGCCGGCTTCGGTGCCACCACCGCGACGTTCAAGGGCGGGCTCGGCTCGGCATCCGCCGTCACCAGCAGCGGCGTTACGGTCGCAGCGCTGATCGCCGTCAATGCAGTCGGCAGCGCCACCGTCGGCGATGGGCCGTGGTTCTGGGCGGCCCCGTTCGAGGTCAACAACGAGTTCGGCGGCCGCGGCCTGCCTGCTGCGTTCACGGACGACATGCTCAGGATGCGCATCAAGGGTGGCCCCGCCGCAACCGAGCGCGAGAACACCACGATCGGCATCGTCGTCACCGATGCGGTGCTGACCAAGCCCCAAGCCAAACGGCTGGCGATGATCGCGCATACCGGCTTCGCGCGCGCGATCTATCCGGTCCATGCCCCGACCGATGGTGACGTGCTGTTCGCCGCCGCGACCTGTGCGAAGCCGATCGATCCGCTTATCGGCATGACCGAGCTCGGCATGGTCGCTGCCAACGTCGTCGCGCGTGCGATCGCCCGCGGCATCTACAGCGCAACCGCGCTGCCGTTCCCGGGCGCGCTGCCGGCGTGGAAGGATCGGTTCGGCTAGGACCTCAGAGCGCGCTTACACGCTCATCGACATCGAGGAAGAGGCCGAGGCAGCGGACGATCCCTGCCCCTGGCGCTGCATCATCTGCGCAAACCAGTCATAGGGCGAATTGCCTGCGCCCGAGCCATTCGAAGAGCTGGAAGCGCCCGGGACCGTCGTCGTCATCTTGAAGCCGTCGGCATAGGTGACGGTGGTGGTGGTCGAGCCGTCGGCGCCGGTCGTCGTGGTCGAGGTCGACCCGCCGCTCGACGATGACGATGAGGAGTCCGAGCCGCTGCCGGACGCATCGTCCGAGCTGCTCGCAGCCTGCGCGTGATGGTGGCCGCCGTGATGGCCGCTGCCCTTCAGCGCCTTCGACATCTCGTCGAGGCTGACGCTGCCGTCGGAATTGCCATCGAGCTTGGAGAACACGTCGTCGGCCTGCGCCAGATTGGTGCCGCCGGCGCCCAGTGCGTTCTCGAACTCGGACTTGCTGATCTGGCCGTCGCCATTGGCGTCGAGCTGCGAGAACAGATCCTTCAACGCATCGTCCCGGCTCGTCGACGTCGAGGACGTCGCGCTCGACGATGTGGAGCTGGTCGAGCTGGACGTAGCACTCGTGCTGTCCGACGACTGGCTTTGCGCGGCGATCAGCGCGCTCATCGTCTCCGGCGAGATCTGCGCGCAATTGCCGGAATTGACCGACGAGGTCGCACCACTGCTGGTGCTGTTGCTGCTGGTGTCGATCGCGAACGGATCGGTCGCTCCTTGCGACGACCCCGTCTTCTGGGTCGACGACGAGGACTTCGAGTTCGTCAGCGATTGAATCGCATCAAGCGCACTCGAGACGGCGCCAAGCGCAAACAACATTGCACAACTCCAACCCATGCGGCATGCCGCAGCCAATGTTCTGGCCGTAAGGTCAGCAAGCGACGTGCCAGCGCGAAAAGCTCAATGAAATCCGTGTCCGCCTCGCTTCTCAGGACCGGGGAACATCGGCAATTCGTGCCGCCGACGGCAGAATTTTCCGCCCACAGGAAGCTCGCCCTCCCTGCATTGCCCGGCTGAGAGGCCCATGTTAGGCGAGGCCATTCGCCCCCATGCCGCCACGGGAAACAGCGCCATGACCCAAGCCTTCGCCCCCCGCCCCCTGGCAATCGCGCCCTCGATCCTCGCCTCGGATTTCTCCAGGCTCGGCGAGGAGGTGCGCGCGGTGGACGCCGCGGGTGCCGACTGGATCCATCTCGACGTGATGGACGGCCACTTCGTTCCCAATATTTCGTACGGCCCCGACGTCATCAAGGCGATGCGCCCGCACACCAAGAAGGTGTTCGACGCGCATCTGATGATCTCGCCCTGCGATCCCTATCTCGAGGCCTTTGCCAAGGCCGGCTGCGACCACATCACCGTGCATGCCGAAGCGGGTCCGCATTTGCACCGCTCGCTCCAGGCGATCCGCGCGCTCGGCAAGAAGGCCGGCGTCTCGCTCAATCCGGGCACGCCGATCAGCGCGCTCGAATACGTGCTTGACCTGGTCGACCTCGTGCTGGTGATGTCGGTCAATCCGGGCTTCGGCGGCCAGGCCTTCATCCGCTCCGCGATCGGCAAGGTCAGCGACATCCGTGCGATGATTGCCGGCCGGCCGATCGACATCGAGGTCGATGGCGGCGTCGGCCCCGACAATGCGGGCGCGCTGGCAGCGGCCGGCGCCAATGCCTTCGTCGCCGGCACCTCCGTGTTCAAAGGCGGCACGCAGGACGCCTACAGGACCAACATGGCGGCGATCCGCAACGCGGCGCTCGGGGCCCGCGGCGAAGCGATCTGAAGCACACGCCATCGCTCGATCAACCGGCAAGGGTCGCGACTCGTCGCGACTCCTGGCGCGCCGCAGCGCGCAATAGTTAAAATTACAACCTCTTTCCGTACTCCTCCGGACTTCCCTGATTCGCGCAAATCACTGCTAGTGATTCTTGCCTGTTTTCACGGGAGCACATCATGACGACGACCCTGGTTTGGACTGGCGTGGCGTTGTGGCTTGGTTTTTGTGCGTTTGTTGTGTTTGGCCCGTCGGCCGGACCAGTGCAGGTCCCGGTGCGCTCGGTTCGTAACATCCGTCGCGACCGGATCTGACACCGTGCAATTCGCACTCGTGAAGCGTCAGCCGAAACGCAGGTGCCGTCTCCCGCGGCGTCCGCATCCGGATCTCGATTTCTTCTTCGGCCGGCTCGAACGCCCCGAAGGCGATATTCGCGAGGATCCGGTCGCCGACACGGCGGACCTCGACTACCCGCTCCGGTCACCACACCGGTACTGAAATTCTAAACTGGACTCTGAACTAATGAAGCCGCACTGCCCGAACTGCCTGAAGGAAATGACCAAAGCGTCAGCGTCGCGTAACCTCTTCAATTGCGAACCCTGCCGCGAGATCATTCAGTACTTCGGCGGCGGCGCGGATCACGGCGAGCCGGGACCTCAATTCTCCTGGCCGATCCGCCGCAAGCGTTCGGTCCAAACCGCCTGCGCGGCGTGATCGTCCCTAGCCCCACACCACGCCGGCGTCTGGTTTCGCCGCCGCCATCCGCGGCGGCCGCACGACGGTGACGGTGCAGGTCGCCTCTGCAGCCACCTTGGCCGAGACGCTGCCGAGCCAGGTACGCCTGAACGAATTCTGCCGCGCCCCGATGATGAGGTGGTCGACCGAGTTCATCTCGGCGAATTCCAGCAGGGCCGTGGCGGGATCGACGGCTTCCAGCACATGAACCGACAGCCGGCTTTCGTCGAGCTTCAAGGGCGTAGCCCAATGCCGGAGCGCAACGAGGCGGTCGATGTGCTTGTTGGAGCCCTGCTCGTCCAGCGTCTTGTCGACCGCAATGCGATTGAGCTTCAGCACATTGACACAGGTGAGCCGTGCTGACGGCAAGGTTGTCAGGATGCGTTCCGTGGTGACCCGCAGCGCCTCGTTCAGCTCCGGCGCACCCTCCGCCGTGTCGAGCGCGACCGCGACGATCGGGCTCATCGCCATTTGAGTCGCGAGGTCCGATCTCGCGCCCGGCTGTTTGACGTCGGGATTGAAACGGCGCCGCCAGGCGACACTGAGCGGATCGCGCTTCGTCCGCTCCGCGCGCGCAGTGAGCTTGACCAGGTCCGGATGGGTCAGATCGAACGCGAGCTGGGCGGCCGTCGGATAGCGCCAGTCCGGCTCGATCTCGAGGCACCGCAGTACCACCTCCTGGAGCCAGGGCGGATAGTCCGGACGAAGTGCGCGCGGCGGATAGGGATCACGCCACAACCGGCGCCGGATCGCGCGCAGCGTCTCGCCCTCGCCAAACGGACGTTCGCCGGTGGTGAAGAAATACAGCAGCACACCGAGCGAAAACAGATCGCTGCGCGGATCGTCGCGCACGCCCCGAAGCCGCTCCGGCGCCATATAGGGCGCGGTGCCGTAAGGCAGGCGGAACTCCGCCTGCAACAGATCGGGCAGATGGTTGTGATGCGACAGGCCGAAGTCGATCAGCACCGCCTCACCATCGTCCCGGAACATGATGCTGCTCGGCTTGATGTCGTGATGGATCACGTTCTGCCGGTGCAGATCGGCGAGCGCGGTCGCGATCTTCGCGACGAGCAGCCGGACTTCGTCGTAAGGCAGCGGCAGGTCGGGCAGCCGCTTGTAGAGTGTCGTCCCCGAAATGCGCTCGATCACGGCGTAGGCCTGATGCGCGAAATCGCCGGTGCCGTAGCAATGCGGCACATGGGGGCCCGTCAGGCGGGGCAGGATCATCATCTCCATCTCGAAGGAGACGATCGCCGCCGGGTCCTCGCCCTCGGACGCTCGCGGAATCTTCATCAGCAGCGGCGCGTCGATATCGGCACGCGTGACGGTCCAGAGCGTCGCCATGCCGCCGGCATGCACGCATTCGCCGATGGTGTAGCCGTCGATGACGGCGCCGGGTTTGACCAGGGGTATCGGCATCGGCTTCTAGCGCCCCTCCGACAGCCGGTCGGCGAGCCAGTGCGGCAGGCCGTTCGCACGGATCCGGCTCGCCGCGGTCGCGACGTCATAGGGCGCGCGGCAATACGTGACCTGGCATGAGACCGTGTCGAACAGCGCGAACGCCGCCGATGGATCACCGTCACGCGGCTGGCCGACCGCGCCGAGCACGGCCAGCCATTGCCGCCCGCGCAGGAGCGGCACGGACACATCGGTCTTCGGCACGAGTCCCGTCATCTTCGCCGTCACCGACATCGAATAGAGCGCGGGACGGTGAATGTGGCCGCAGAAGGTGACGTGGGCGGGGGTCGATATCAGGCTCCTGGCGGCGTCCGCCGTCGAGCGAATGTAGTGCCAGCGCTGGGGATGAGACGCCTCCGAGTGCACGAACAGGCGATCACCGTCCTCGACGAGCATCGGCAGCTCGGCGAGAAACCGGCGCTGCGCGACGTCGAGCCGTCCGCGCGTCCATTCCATCGCGATCTGGGCTTCATTGTTCATGGTTTCGGACGAGGAGTTCACCGCCTGGTCGTGATTACCGCGGACGGCGACGGCCCCCTGGGCGACCAGCTCCATCGCGGTATCCACGACCCATTCCGGATCGGCACCATAGCCGACGAAATCGCCGAGCATGACGAAGCGCTCCGCACCCCTGGCGCGGGCCGCCTTCAGGCATGCCTCGAACGCCTGCCGGTTGCCGTGGATATCCGAGAAGACAGCGAGAAGCACGCACCCTCCACCCTCAAACTCCTAATTGACGCCGATAAAGCCAATTTGAGGGAGGCGGGCAAGATGCGCCAGCGCGGGGCGGTTGACCAGCGCCGCGCTGACGTGATGGTGAAGAGCCTATTCCTCGTCCTTGGGCGGCATCCGGGGCGGCGGAATTGGCGTGAACACCGCGCCTTGCGCACCGGCCGGCGGGGCGTTGAACTCCCCGGTCGAGGAATCGCCGCCGCTGGTCTCGAGGATGACCTTGGGCGTCACGTATTCCCGGACCATATCGATCAGGCTGCCCTCGCCGCCGCCGAAATCCGCCGCGCGTCCGCCTTGCGGGTGGCCGGCCGCGATCTCGTTCTCGGCTGCATGGGTCTTATCCGCCAGGGTGTCGTTGTAGGGAACGCGGAAGGCGCGCGGGATGCCGCTCGGACGATGATCCTCGTCGAGTTCCTCGACCCACAGATAGATCGAGCCGGGATCGCCCTCCAGCGAATGCGGCTCGACGATCCGCGCCTTGAGCAGCTTGAAGTTGGCAGGCAGCCGGTCGGTGCTGGCCCAGCCGAGCAGCCCGCGCATTTCGGTGAAGCTGACGACATAGAAGGCGCTGGTCACCACCACTGCGACAGCCTTGAGCGACCAGTGCAGCCGCGCATAGACCAGCACGACCAGCAGCAGCGCGCCGATCACGGCATAGGCAACAGACAGCGTGAGGATGACCGTCTGCAGATTAATCACGGCGGATCCTCTTTACGTTCGCGCTCACACCGGTGCTCGGGTCGAGGTCGGCCCCATTGCGCCAGGTGCTGCGAAAGGTCTCCATCAGCGATTTCGGCCTTTGGCTGACATCGATGACCTTGCCCTCGGCATCGAGCCGGAACCGCACTGCCGTTTTCTCGTCACCGGTGTGGTCGAGCGTGAACTTGTTGTCGAAGACCACCTGCGCGGTCGGATTGAGTTTCTGCACCTTCACATTGGCCGTGACAGGCTCACCTGTCGTGGCGACGAAATGCGAGACGTTGACGGTGTATTCACCGGGCACGATACCGCGCAACGTCACGATCTCCTCGCGAATGGGCGAAGCGATCTTCTTGCCGGCGACCATGATGAAGTCGTTGGCCCCGCCGCGATCGTCGCGGTCGAGCGTGAGGAAGCCGGCCTCGCGGTGGCGATACCAGGCGATGTTGCCGGCGGGGTCCTGCACGAACAGGTCGAGATCGTCCGGGTGATTGTCCGGCCAGTCCAGCGTGATCATGAACTCGGCCTTGGAGTCGATCTTGCCCTCCTTGGCATCCGGGGAGACCGCAAGCAGCGCAAGGAAGAACAGGAAGGCGACCACCTGGAGCGCCTTGAACAACATCACGCCCAAGGGATCGAACTGCTCCTCGCGCGGATAGAGCCCGAAATCATCCATCATGACGGCGTTCCAGCGCCTTTGCGCTCGAGCACCGGCGTCACATAGGTCTCGGTCAGCACCACGGCATCGGAGAACACCCGCTGGGTCGCGGAATCCAGCATGTAGTACTGGATGCGGACCAGGATGGAACCGACGAGGCCGGCCAGCGTCGTGTACATCGCAACCGCCATGCCGTCGCTCATCAGCCCCATCGAGGAGCGCATCGCGACCTTGTCGGCGGCATCCAGTCCGGCGATCGGCGCCAGCATGATGATGAAACCGATGATGGTGCCGAGCAGGCCGAGCTTCATCAGCGTGTCGGAGACGAAGGCTCCGAACCCGTTGGAGCCGCGGAGCCGGTCGGCGAGCGTCCGCAGCAGCAGCGTCTGATCGACCGGCCGGTAATCCTGCGCGGCGGCCTTGGTCACGAGGCTCTCGATGTGATCCCGCACCAACCCGCGCGGCAGCGCAGGCGCGCTCGCATCGAGCACCCTGCTGCCGTCGGGCGCTGCCAGCACCGTGCGGCACCGCCGTGCGGCCGCCCCCTCACGCGCAATCGCCCGCGTGCGCAGGAAGCAATGACCGCAGGTCAGGATATAGAGCACCGCGATCACGCTCGAAATGTAGGTGCGGTCCGAGGTCAGCATCAGATGGATCAGGCCGAACCGCCACAGCAGCACCACGGCAAAGATCGATAGCCCCGTGAAGATCATCCAGAACAGCAGCGCGCTGCGCTCGGATGGGTCGGTCGCCGTGTTCGCGATCGGTCCAATCGTCATCGAACTCATGCTGCACTGCTCCTGACCTGCGATTCCACCCCGATTAGATCAAAGCCGCCGCATCCGGTCCAAAGACCCATGCCCAATCCGGCTTGGGAAATTTGCCCGAGCTGCAATCTTGCGGTGCCCTGCAATTGGCAAGGCGCGACGGCGTTGTTAGGCTGAGCTTACCAAACTTTGGGGTGATCGCATGCGCCTCGTGCTTCAGCTTGTCGCCCGTCTGCTTCTCATCGTTGCGCTCTGCCTGGGCGCGGCGACCATATGGGCCACGTTCGATGCCTATCGCAGCGTCGACCGGGCGACTGCGACGTCCGCGCAGCGGGTCGCGCAGGCGCTTCAGGGGCTGTATTGGCACGAGCTCTTGCTGCGCAGCAGCAGAATGCGCGAGCATCTCATGCCGGTTCCGGAGTGGCGAACGCTGGAAACGATGAAGCTGATCTCGCCCGGCGTCTGTGTCGAGTTCCAGCCGGCGACTGCATTCGAAAAGCCGCTGTGCGGCCAGAGCCAGGGGATTGGCAGGGTGCCGCCACGCTGGTTCGCGTCCATCGTTCCGACCTTCCTCGGCAGCCACGCCGAGGTGGTACGGCCGGTCAGCCCCCGGGCGGCGGCCGCCGGAACGGTGGTTGCGACACCGGATCAAGCGGCCGCAATCTCGCTCGCCTGGGAGTACATTCTCAATGTGATCGACGTCGCGCT
Source organism: Bradyrhizobium sp. CCGUVB4N (assembly GCF_024199945.1). Classification (GTDB taxonomy): domain Bacteria; phylum Pseudomonadota; class Alphaproteobacteria; order Rhizobiales; family Xanthobacteraceae; genus Bradyrhizobium. The sequence goes on from NZ_JANADP010000001.1 coordinate 6,121,522, forward strand.
GCTGATGGCGGCGGCGATCGCCCTGCTCGCCTCGCTCGCGATCGCGCACACGCTGGCACCGGCGCGGGCCATTGTGCTTGCCCTGCAACGCATGGCGCGCGGCCAGTATCGCACCAAGCTGCCGCGCTTCCGCTCCATGGAGCTCGGGATGATCGGCGGGGCCGTCGATGCACTGGGCAGCCGGCTGGAAGAATCCGTCGAACAACGCGCGGCGCTGACACGGCGCCTGATCGAGATCCGTGACGATGAGCGGCGCGCGCTCGCCCGCGAACTGCACGACGAGTTCGGGCAAAATCTCTCCGCCATCCTCGCTTTCGCCAACACGATCGAGACGGCGAGTACGAAAGACAGGGATCATGGCATCGCGCAGGACGCGCGCATGATCTCGCAGGCCACGCACCATCTGATGGCCTCGCTGCGCGACGCACTGAAGCGCCTGCGCAATCCACTGCCCGAGGAGCTCGGGCTGGAAGCCAGCCTCGTCAACCTCGTCGACAGCTGGCGCTCGCAGAGCGCGACGCAGCCGACGATCCAGCTCGACCTCAAGGGCGACCTCACCGACATCAGCGGTCCGGCCGCCACGACCGCCTATCGCGTCGCCCAAGAATGCCTGACCAATGCGCTGCGCCACGGTGCGGCCCGCGAGATCTCGTTGCACGTCGAACGCTGCGCAGGCGAGGACGATGCGCTGCTGATCCGCGTCGAGGATGACGGCGGCGGCGATGCGGCGCGCGTGGCGCGCTCGGCCGGTTTCGGCCTCACCGGCATCCGCGAGCGTGTCGCAGCCGCCGGCGGATCATTGTCGATCCTGCCCGCAAGCCGCGGGCTCAGCGTCGCCGCGACGATCCCGCTTGCCGCATGAGGCCGTCATGAGCGAGGTCGCAGCAACAGGCATCTCGGTGCTGCTGGTCGACGACCATCCGATCGTCCGCCAGGGCTACCGGCGCGTGCTGGAGAGCCAGGGCGATCTCCACGTCGTGGCGGAAGCCGACAACGCCGCCGACGCCTACGGCGCCTTCAAGGCGCACGACCCCGACGTCGTCGTGATGGACATCTCGATGCCCGGCGCCAGTGGGCTCGAGGCGATCCGCAACATCCGCGCGCGCAATGCGCGGGCACGGATCCTCGTCTTCACCATGCACAACGAAGCCGTGCTGGTGAAAGCCGCCTTCAGTGCCGGCGCTTCCGGCTTCGTCACCAAGAGCAGCGCGCCCTCCGCCGTCGTCAACGCCATCCGCAGCGTCGCCCGCGGCGAGCGCGCCATGAGCGACGACATCGCGCATGTCCTGGCCGAGGACAGCCTGTCGACAGGCTCGGCGCTGGATCAGTTGGGCGAGCGCGAGATCGAGATCTTGCGCCAGTTCGCCGGCGGCGCCACCACCGAAGAGATCGCGACGCATCTCAATCTCAGCGTCAAGACGGTCCAGAATTATCACTATCTGATCAAGACCAAGACCGGCACACGCACGGATGCGCAGCTCGTGCGGCTGGCGGCTAGCTGTGGATTGACCAGGATTTAAAGCTTAGCGACGACGTGCTCGCATAAGTTCCCAAGGCCCCTCATCAAAGCTCTGCTGCCCCAACGAAGGTCTCCAGCCTCCCTCAGATTGTGCTAGGCTCGATCGCCGGCACGGCATCGAAGCCACCCTCGTTCCCGTTGTATGTTTCGCACAACAGCAGGAGACGCTTCCATGAACATCAGGGACAGTCTTCTTGCAGCACTGATCGCCTTCAGCGTTTTCGCGAGTGGCCCCACCGAAAGCGCGGCAACCGAGGCGAAGGACCAGATCACCATTCTTTATGACGCCTTCGGCACCAATGACGCGATGACAAAGGACTGGGGCTTCTCCGCCCTCGTCGAAGTCGCGGGAAAACGCATCTTGTTCGACACGGGTAACAACCCCGAAATCTTCGCTGCAAACGTGAAGGCCAAGGGTGTCAACCTCTCGGACCTCGATTTTGTCGTTCTTTCGCACCGCCACTCCGATCACATGGCGGGTTTGTCCTACGTCCTGAGCGTCAATCCGACCGTCAAGATCTACGCGCCGAAGGAAGGATTTGGCATCTACGGCTCTTCGCTGCCGTCCGGCTTCTACCGGAAGGACGAGGCCTTGCCGCCGGAGATGCGGTACTATGGAGGCAAGCCCCCAGCGGTGATAAAATCTGGCTCGGCATGGGCCAATGCAAACTTCGAGCTGATCGATCAAACGACCGAAATTGCTCCTGGTATCACGCTTATTTCGCTGATCTCCGACGTGCCCGGGACGAGAGAACTCAAGGAGCTATCTTTGGCCGTCAACACCGCAGAAGGCGTAGTCCTTCTGGTCGGTTGTTCGCACCCCGGGATCGAGCGCATTGTCGAAGCGGCAACCGCCATCAATCCCAGGATTCATCTCATCGCCGGTGGATTTCATCTGGTCGTCGCACCTGACGAGGCCATCGCGAAAGTCGTTACCGCTCTGAAGGACAGATTCAAGGTCGACGCCGTCGCACCGGGACATTGCACCGGTGAGCCGACTTTTGCCGCGCTCAAGCAGGCGTTCGGCGACAACTATCTCTATGCCGGTCTCGGCACGTCGATTTCGGTTGGAACGAGTGGGAATACCAGACGCGGGGAGGGTCCGACGCTTGACGACCTTGCGACGTATCGCAGACTGGCCGGGCGCGAGGACCCGTTCGGCATATTGCGGTCGCGCAACTTGCGGTCGGGATCCGCGCTCTAGCACATCGGCGCGGTTCGCATTTTATCCAACGCTTGAGCCGAGCGGAATGGAACCGACACCGTCGCGCGTTTGTTGGCAGCAGAGTGAAGGAGTTGCGCCATGAGTAAGGCTATGCACCGAACGCTCGTCGATCCTCCGCTCCTCACCGTGGGCGACCTCATCGACGAACTCTGCCGCCTGCCGGATACGGCGGTCGTCCACTTCCGCTGCCCCGCGCTCGATCAGGAGCTTACATTCCACCACCTTCGGAGGCAGTCAAAGAACATCGTCGAAATCGCGGTGAATGCATATCCGCAGAGCCCGCCGGTTGTCCCATCCGCCGACGCCGCTTTTCACGCACGAAAACAATCGTCCCCCTCGCCTTCTCTTCGCGAGGACACCCTTCTGCGCAAGGCGAAAGGCTGAAGCGGCGCTTTGGTGGGAGGGTGTCGGCTTAGGCCGCCTTCAATCCGCGCAGCAACAGCGCGAGCGTCGCGTCGACGCGCGCGGGCAGATCGGCATCTTTCCACTCGTCGGCATGGGCCGGATGGTGGAAGCGGCAGGTCGCATCGAACAGCGCGCGCGCGGTGGTCTTGACGTCGTCCACGGCGAACACGCCCTGCTTGACGCCGTCGGTCAGGATCGCCGCGATCTGATCGATCATCGTGTCCTTGTGACACTTGACCGCCGCGCAGGCCTCGCGCGCCAGCGTGAGATAGGTCTCGAACATCTCGGGGTCGTCGAGCACGCGCGAACGCTTGGCGGCGAACAGCGTGCGCAGCCAGCGGTCGAGCCTGTCGGGCGCAGGGCCCTGCTCCTTGGTGATCGCCAGCAAAGGCGCGTCGATGCGGTCGAGCCAGCGCTTGGCGACGGCCTCGCGCAGCGAAGCCTTGCTCGGGAAATGGCGATAGACGCTGCCGTGGCTCACATCGAGCGCACGGGCAACGTCGACCACGGTGGCCTTGGCAAGTCCGTAGCGCCGCAACACGTCCTCGGTGACTTCGAGGATCCGCTCCGGCGTCAAGACAACAGCTTCATTCATGCCAGCACCATGTTCCCGTTCAGGGTCCAGTTACCCGGCGATGGATGCTTACCGAAGCGCCCATACCGGTCGGTTCGGAAAGCTCTCGCCTTAATGAGGCAGTTTTGCAGCCTGCGCCGCGATCTGGCGCGCAACCAGTAAATTGAGCCAATGCCCAATCGTCCCGGTGAGATTGATGATTTCGGTCGTCATTGTCGTAAGTCTCCATTCGTCCGCGGCCCTCGTCCTTGAATGACGACCCTCGACCCGGTGTTGTTTCGGATCTCGGGCTCCCCCTGGAGGTGGCCACGGGACGCCCAATCGGAGCGTCTGGAAACGGATATACACGTCTCGCTGACAGATTTCAATATCTGTCAGTCAATGATCCGTGATTGACAGCCAATATTTGCGGGACTCTGCCTGGGTTGCCGAACCACACCCGCCTCCGCGGACCATGGTACCTTTCGGCATCATCATCCCCGGCCGCCTTGCCACGCCGTCTGTTTCGCCCTCCCCCTCCGCCACATCACGGCGTAAAAAGCATCTTCGCCGGCGTACCCCGCTTTCGCCCGCCGCCCGCCTCCCCTGCGGCGTACGCTGCGTCCACCCGTCCCACGAAGAAGAAACGGATCCCCTCCATGCCCATCGTGAACCGCATCGCCGCCCTCTCCGATGAAATGGCCGCCTGGCGCCATGACTTCCACGAGAACCCGGAGCTGCTCTACGAAGTCCATCGCACCGCCGGCATCGTCGCCGACAAGCTTCGCGAGTTTGGCTGCGACGAGGTGGTGACGGGCATCGGTCGCACCGGCGTCGTCGGCGTGATCCGTGGCCGCAAGTCGGCCTCCGGCAAGACCATCGGCCTGCGCGCAGATATGGACGCGCTGCCGATCCTGGAAACCGCCGATGTGCCCTATGCCTCGAAGATCCCGGGCAAAATGCACGCCTGCGGCCATGACGGCCACACTGCGATGCTGCTGGGTGCCGCAAAATACCTCGCCGAGACGCGCAATTTCGACGGCACCGCGGTCATGATCTTCCAGCCCGCCGAAGAAGGCGGCGGCGGCGGCAAGGCCATGGTCGAGGATGGGCTGATGACGCGCTGGAACATCGACCAGGTCTACGGCATGCACAACATGCCGGGCCTCGCCGAGGGCCATTTCGCGACCACGCCGGGTCCGCTGCTCGCCTCCTCCGACAACATCCGTATCACCGTCCACGGCAAGGGCGGCCATGCCGGCGCCACCCCGCACCAGGCGATCGACAGCGTGCTGATCGGCTCGCAGATCGTCAACGCGCTGCAATCGATCGTCGCGCGCAACGTCAATCCGCTGCAGTCGGCGGTGGTCTCGATCACGCAATTCCACGCCGGCACCGCCTTCAACATCATCCCCGAGACCGCCGAACTCAGCGGCACCGTGCGCACGCTCGATCCTGACGTGCGCGATCTCGTCGAGCGCCGCATCGGCGAAGTCGCCGAAAGCGTCGCCCGTGCCTATGGCGGGGCGGCGGAGACGACATACACGCGGATGTATCCGGTGACCTTGAATCATGCGCGCGAAGCCGGCGTCGCCGCCGACGTTGCCCGCGACATCGTCGGTGCCGACCGCGTCAACGACAAGATCATCCCGATGATGGGCGCGGAGGATTTCTCGTTCATGCTGGAAGCACGCCCCGGCGCCATGGTGCTGGTCGGCATGGGCGACAGCCCGGCATGCCATCACCCGGCCTATGTCTTCAACGATAACATCCTCGGCCACGGCGCCTCGTTCTGGGTGCGCCTGATCGAAACCGCGATGCCGGTCGGGTAGTCTTGGTCTCGTAGCTGCGTAGGGTGGGTTAGCCGAAGGCGTAACCCACCTCTTCTGCTTCCGCGGTGAGAGACAGCGGTGGGTTACGCTTCGCTAACCCACCCTACGACTGCGTACCTCTCATCCCTGATATTGCAGCACGTGCATGCCGGCGTTCCAGTCGCTGACGAACATCATCCCGTCGGGCCGGACATAGGCGTCGCACGTCTTCGCCGCGAGCGCGACGTTCGGACGGGGGTCGATGAGCTTCTTCGGCGTCGGCGGCACCCAGTAGGCGAGCTCCTTCGGCGCAAAGGCGTCCCTGACGTCGAACACCCGCACGCCGGCATTGTTATAGGTCGCGAAAATCGTCTCCTCGCTCTGGAACGCGCCGGGACGGTTCTCGTGCAGATTATGCGGACCGAAGGTGCCGTTGGTGCAGAAATCGCGGTCGCGCGGCGTCGGCAGGGTTGCGATCGGCACCGGGTTTTCCGGCGCGCGCACGTCGAGCACGAAGGTGTGGAACAGGCCCTTGGCGCATTGGTCCGCGTTCGCTTCATCCGCGACGATTGCGAGCTGACGCTTCGGCAGCGGCAGCGGCGTATGCGTGCCGCCGGCGAAGGGCGGCGACCAGTTGATGTGCGACAGCAGCTTTGGATTGGTGGGATTGCTGATGTCGTGGATGGTGAAGCCGCCGTCGCGCCAGGCCGCATAGCCGCGATCGCCCGCCGTGATCATGTGATGGAGCGCAAAGCGCTTGCCCTTCGGCGTCGCCGGCTCGCCGGCCGCACGGTTCATCCCCGGCAGCCACCATTTCGCGACGATCTCCGGCTTGGTGATGGTCTTGAGATCGACCACGCAGAGGATGTGGTCGGTGAAGCCGTCGAAATGCGCCGACACATAGGCATAGCGCCCACCAGGCCACCACAGCCGGTTGATGCCGAAGCCGGGCATTTCCAGGAACGCGATCTCGCGCATCTCGCCAGGTTTGGAGATGTCGTGGATGGAGAGGCCAGAGCGGAATTTCTTCGCCTTGGTGATGCTGTCGACCAGCGTGTTCTCGAAATAACCGCGCATGTTGTCGTACGACTGCATCGCGACGATGTTGGCGCCGTTCGCAAGCAGCAGCATATCTTCAGCCACCTGCAGATGGTGGGTGCGGGTGTACTGTCCCGCGGTGAAGAAATTGACCGGCTTCAGCGCACGCGGATCGGAGGCGTCCAGGATCGTCACGCCGTCGCTGAACATGTGCCCGACATAGATGTGCTGCCGGTTGAACATCACCTGCACGCTGTCGGGCCGCCCGCCGATGTCGCTGTAGGAGATGTGCTGGATGCCCTTGCCGATGCCTTCAGGGGGAACGTCCGGCTCTGCAGCCCGTGCCGGCCCCGACCAGCCAGACAGCGCGGCAGATCCGAGCACGGCCGACAATTGCCGAAGATGGCTACGGCGAGTGACTTCAGGCATCGCGTTTCCCCCATTTTTTGGGGAGATGATGCTCGCTTGCGGCGAGGCACGCAAGCCTTGTGTCGTCCGCCATGCAAGCGTCACGATCGACGAGCTGCGTCAGCAAATTGGTGAAGACGCGCTGCGCGCACCGCCCGTCAGCGGGCCGCAGAGCGTAGACCTATTGGCTCATCCGCCCTCATCGGGCGAGGTGCGGTCTGGTCTGACGCGAGAGGTAGAGTGAACTGGAAGACGGCGCCCCGCGGCTCGTTTGCACCAGCCCACATCCGTCCGCCATGCGCCTCGATGATCGAGCGGCAAATGGCGAGGCCCATCCCCATGCCAGTGGGCTTGGTGGTGTAGAAGGCTTCGAACAGGCGCTCCACGTTCTTCGGATCCAGCCCCAGACCGGAATCCCGCAAAGTGACGTGCACGCCGTCCGATGCATCCCAACCGGTGCTGATCAGCAACTCGCGCTCCCCCTCACCGACAGCGGCCATCGCCTCGATCGCGTTGACGATCAGGTTGAGCACCACTTGCTGAAGCTGAACCCGATCTGCCTGAACGGCCGGCAAGCCCTCGGCAAACTGCGTTCGCACCGAGACGCTGTTCTTGAACGCTTCGCTGCGGGTCAGCGCGATGACCTCAAGCACCGCCGGGTTGATCTCCAGATTCTCTTTTTGCGGGGGAGCATTCCTGATGAGCGCCCGAATCCGGCCGATGATGTCGCCGGCGCGCATGCCGTCACTGGTAATCCAGCCGAACGTCTGTCGAACCCGCTCCAGATTTGGCGGCTGGGCCTCCAGCCAGTTCAACCCGGCCTCGGCGTTCGCCACCATCGCGGCGATCGGCTGGTTGACTTCATGGGCAATCGAAGCGGTAAGCTGCCCCATCGTGGTGACGCGATTTGCGTGCGCGAGCTCCATCAGGGCTTCACGGTAGCGCCGCTCGTGTTCGCGGCTTTCGGCTTCCGCCCGCTTGAGTGGCGTCAGATCAAGGACGAAGCCGACGCCATTATCGGTACCTTGCCCAAACATGGTCCCGCCGATCAGCACCGGAACACGGCTTCCATCCTTCCGCACATACTCCTTCTCGAATGGTTGCGCCGACCCGATCCGCTTCAATTCCGTCACGGTCTGCAAATCGCGGCCGCGCCATTCCGGCGGTGTGAGGTCGGTCCGATGCAAACGCCCTGAGGCGAGATCCTCCCGGTCGTATCCCACGATGCGAAGGAATGCATCGTTGGCCTCCAGAATGCGTCCCTCGACTTCCCAGATGATGATGCCGATGATGTTGGCATCGAACAGGCGCCGGATCTTGATATCTCGTGCTGCAAGATCACTCTGGAGCTGGATGTTCTCCTCGGTCGCCATTCTTCGCCGTTTCGCTTCGAGCCGCGCGAGCGCCAGCGCAGCTCCGGCCAGCGCGACGACGAGGACAACGGCGCCGGCGATCAGCCAGGTCCAGCGTCGCTCGAATGCTTCAGCGCGCGCCTCCCGGTCGGCGAGCTGAAAGCGCTCGTGATCCACCATCTGGTCGATTTGCGAGCGGATCTCATCCATGCTGCGGATCATAGCCAGCGCGGCCAGCCCGGACGTGCCGGCCGTCTTCAGCAGTTCGTCGATCTCGCGTAGCGTTGCTGCAACGGTCAGTGCCAGATGTCCGGCCCGAAGGCCTTGCAACGGATCGTCCGCGACCAGCGTCTGCAGCGCCTGAGCCTCCCGTCGTACACTTTCGTCAGAGACGCCGTAGGCCTTGAGATAGGCGGGGTCGAGAGTCATGAGATACCCGCGCCGTTCGGTCTCCAGTTCCGCGACGATCGCCCGCAGCCGATCGAGCGTTTCGAGCACCTGGCGGCTATGCTCGGTGAATTGATGAGCTGCTTGCCGCTCCTCCCAATATTGCAGGCCGAGGAGGCCGGTCGCGGTAAACAGGGCCACCAGCACTGCGACCGCAAGGATCAGCGGACGAGTAAACCACCGCAGATAATACCCAGGAGCGAAGACTGGCATGGCCGTGGATCATCGACGCGCGTCGGAGCGGAGTGTTGCCGGAACGATAGCATGGGTGGGTCCGCGCAGGTGAGCGGGGAACCAGCCATTCTCGACGCACGCTACGCCGGCGCCGAAATCCGCCGGTTGGCGGGGCACAATGTCACGGCTGACGTCCCCTTTGGTGCAATTGACTGCCCGCAATTTGAAGCGCCAACATGGTACCAGGCGGAAACTCATGGAGCGGTGGGGTGTCAACCAGCCGTCGGAGCTTCGTCAAGGGATTGGGAGCGGCGGGAGCCGTCTTGCCCGCAGTCGGGCTGTTGCCGGGGCGAGGCCTGGCGGAAGATGCTCCCCCGGGCTATGCCGCCGCGATCGACTGGAAGCAATTTGCGGGACAGACGATCGCGCTTTCGGGAGCGATCCATCCATGGTCGAATGCGATCGCGCCGCTGTTGCCGGAGTTCACCATACTCACCGGCATCAACGTCACCATCGATTTCCAACTGGAAACCACCTACCTCGGCGCCACGCCGATCAAGCTCGCCCGCGGCAGCAGCACGCCCGACGTCTTCATGTTCACGACCTATGGCCAGGGCATCTCGAACGGATGGCTGGAGCCGCTCAACGGCTATTTTTCCAACAGGTCGCTGACCGATCCTGCGTGGTATGACGAGGGCGACCTGCTCAAGACGGCTAGAGCTTTCCCGCTGTGGTCGGACGGCGAACGGTATGCCGTTCCGATTACCTCCGAGGCGATGACGCTTTTCGTCAACAAGGATGCGCTGGCAGCCAAGGACCAGCCGCTTCCCCGGACTTTCGACGAGCTGCTTGTGGTGGCCAGGGCGGTCAAGACCAACGGGATGTCGGGGATCACCATGCGGGCCCAGGCCGGCGGCAATTCCTCCCCACCGGCCATGGGTTTCGTGTTCTCCTACGGCGGGGCCATGGTCGAGCACAACAAGGTCGCTTTCGCGAGCCCGGAGGCGATCGCGGCCGTCGAGATGTACGGACAGCTGCTCAGCCAGGCCGGGCCTGCCGGCGTCGGCAGCTATGAATGGTACAACGTGCTGGACGACTTCCTTCAGGGGCGGACGGCGATGGCGATCGACAGCAGCAACTTCGCGACCGACATCTCCAATCCTGCGAAAAGCCATGTCGCCAAGCAGGCCGGGTTTGCAACCTTTCCGCATCTCGCCGGTCGCGGACCCGTCCCCTTCATGTCGCACTGGCAGGCGTGCATCAATTCCAAATCGCGAAACAAGCGGGCGGCTTTCCTGTTCCTGCTCTGGGCGACGAGCAAGGCGACCTCGTTGCGGACTGCCGCTGCGGGGCTGGCGACGACACGCGTGTCGGCCTGGTCGAGCGAGGGCTTCAAGACGGCGTTCGGCTCGGAGGCAGCAGAGGCGGCGCTGACCAACTTGCAGAATGCCGATGTCGACCGCGCCAAGGCGATCCTTTTCCATCCGCAATCGAGACCGATCCTGGACGCCTTCATGATCGGCGTGAATGAAGTGGTCAACGGTGCGAAATCGGCGAAGGATGCGATGACGGGGGCAGCCGAAAGGGCCAATGCGGCGATCCGCGGGTAGCGGCGATGCGCCATGCGATCGGAAGACATGGGGCCATGCCGCGTGCGGCCCCATCGCGCTTACCCCCGATTAGCCGAAAACCACCTCATGCCGCATCACGAACGGGTCGAGCAGCGCGTGCACCTCGCCGGCGACCGCCTCCTGCTTGTCCCCCGGCGCGCCCACAACCGTTACGGTTGCGATCGAGCCGTGGCTGCCATGGGCGCCGACCTTGACCTTGCAGTCGATGCCGCGCGCGGTCAGCGGCATCAGCACTTTCGTGAACACGCGCTGCGCCGCGTCCCAGCGCAGTTGCGGCTTGAACACCTTGCCGACGCCGGTCACCGGCATCGGATCGATCGGAATGATCTGCACCGGAACGGCGGCGCGCTCCGGCGTGCGCTCGCGCACCCACGTCTCGAGCTCGCCGGGCTCGACGGACGCACCGGGCTTCAACTGTACATATCCAACCGGCAGCTCGCCTGCGTAAGCGTCGGGTTGGCCGACCACCGCAGCGAAACCGACGGCGGGATGGCGGAACATGATCTCCTCGATCGGTGCCGGATCGATGTTGTGGCCGCCGCGGATCACGAGGTCCTTGGCGCGGCCGGTGATCCAGAGATAGCCGTCGGCATCGAGCCGGCCGAGATCGCCGGAATTGACCCAGACCTCGTCGACGAAGGCCCCCTGGTTGTGGGCGTCGTTGAGATAGCCGCCGAACACGCCGGGCCCGGCCATGATGACGACGCCGATCTCGTCCGGCTTGCAATCGCGGATCAGGTTGCCATCGGCATCGAGCTGCACGATGCGGACGCGCGCGTATGGCATGGGAAGACCGACCGAGCCGAGCCGGATCGGTCGGCTGGGATAGGCGAGCGTATGCACGCTCGATGTCTCGGTCATGCCGTAGACTTCGACCACCGGCAGCTTGAGTTTCTCCTGGATCGCAGACCCCACCGCGACCGGGATCGCCGAGCCGCCACCGGCTGCATATTTCAGACTGGAGATGTCGGCATTTCCGGGGGGCACCGCGAGCGTCGCGGCGAGCACCGTCGGCACGCTCGACAACGCCTCGGGCTTGAAGCGCTCAACCAGGCCCCAGATGTTCTTCACCGCGTTCGGATTGCGCCAGCCGCTCGGCGACAGCACGACCAGCGAGCCGCCGGCGGAGAGCGTCAGCAGCACCTGCGTCAATGATCCGCCGACGTGAAACAGCGGCATGCCGAACAGCATGTTCGCGCCCGGTTTCGACTTCAGCAGCAGGTTGAGTGCCCAGGCCTGATAGACCTGGTTGGCGTGGGTATGCCGCACCAGTTTTGGTGTGCCGGTGGTGCCGCCCGTGTGGAAGTACGCAGCGATGTCGCTGCCCGAAATCTTGCGCCCGCCGACAAGCCGATCGGACGGCTGCTGCTTGATCAAATCGTTGAACGCGAAAATTCCGTTGGCGGGATCGCCGCCGGCCACCTGCACGATCGCCTTGAGGTGCTTGAGCTGCGGGCGGATCTGCTCGACCTTCTGCCAGATGTCGGTGCCCGGCATCGGCCCGAGCGCCACCAGGATTTTCGTGTTCGCCGCCTCCAGAATTTCCGCGATCTGGTGCGGCTCGAGCAGCGGATTGACGGGATTGGCGATGCCGGCGGCCTCCGCACCGAACAGCGTCACGAAGGCATCGGGCAGCAACGGCAGCATGAAGGAGATGACGTCGCCCTTTTCCGCGCCGAGCGCGTGAAACATGTTGGCGGCCTGCGTCACGCGCGCGATGAAGTCGCGGTAGGTGACGACGAGCGGCGTGTCCGCCGGATCGGCATTTTGCAGAAACTGGATTGCCGCCGCGTCGGGATTGCGCGCAGCTCCGAGCCTGATGGCATCATAGGTGCTCTCTGCCGCGACACGGTCCGCGTAAGGGACCTGCTCGAAGGCCCGGACCTCCTCGTCCGTCAAGAGCTCCGGATAGTCATTGCCGATGAACCGATCGAGCGCGTGGATGCCCGCCATGGAATTCCGTCCTCCCTCGGATGCATTCCCTCGCCGCCTGTCTTTTGACATTTTGGTTCGGCGAGACCTCGACCGATGACCGGTCGAGCGCGGACAGAATGCTGGATGATTTGGCGTTCGTCCATGGCCTAACGGCTACGGTCGTAGCACTCGGGTGCGCGTCCTTTTGAACCTCCGCGTCCGATCCGGGGACCAAGAACATGCGTCGGATTCGCCGGCCAGCGTCCTGCCGCAAGACTCGAGGTGATCATGACCACGCCCCCGCGGGACCGCGCCACACGGCTGATCGTTGCACTCGCCATGACGTCGGCGATCACGGCAACGGCGATCGCCCTGCCGCGCGCCGCGCTCGCCGATGGCCCGCTCGACAAGATGCGGGCCAAGGTCACGGCCTTCATCGGCGACAAGATGCAGACGCTCGGCGGGTCACGCATCGTCTACCAGGTGGACAGCTCCGGCCTGCGCGAAAGCGTCGTCACGGATCTGCGCGACGAGGTCTACAAGACCTTGCACGACGGCCATGTCGCCTTCTCCAATCTTGCGATCCGCGACGGCGGCGTCGACGTGAAGATCGCGGACGCCAAGGGCCGCGATCAGCTGGCGCGCAAACTCGCCTCGGCCGCGGACGGACTGCCCTCGCATGCGATTGCCGTGACCGACGGCGGCGACGGCGCGGTCAGGCTCGCGCCGACCGATGCCGCATCCGCTGCACGGCTGAATGACCTCGTCGAAGATTCCATTGCCATGATCGAGCAGCGCCTCAAGGATTCCGGCGTCAAGCTCGTCAGCGTCGTCCCTGACGGGACTGACCGCATCCGCATCGTCCTGCCTGGTGTGACCGACCCCGAGCGCGTCACCGCGATCTTCGCCCGGAAGGTCAAGGTCAGCTTCCGCCTGGTCGATGCCTCGATGTCACCGGAGCAGGCGCAATCCGGCACACCGCCCGAAGGCACCGAAGTCCTGCTCGGTTTCAAGGACAAGCGACCCTATCTGGTCGCCAAGGACAGTGCGCTGGACGGCGACGACATCAGCTATGCGGCGCCCGGCTTTGCGGCCGGCACCAAGGACCCGGTCGCTTCGTTCCGCTTCAACGGACGCGGCACCCGGCGCCTCGCCCACGTCACGGAAGAGAGCGTCGGCAGACCCTTCGCCATCGTGCTCGACGACAAGGTGATCTCGGCCCCCGTGATCCGCGAGCCCATCACCGGCGGCTCGGTCCAGATCTCGGGCAATTTCACCCTCGAGGAAGCCAACAGCGTCGCCATGCTGGTCCGCGCCGGCGCGCTGCCCGGGCACCTGACCCTCGTCGATCAGCAGGTCATCCAGCCGGCCACCAAGCCCTGAGGCCCGGAGCCCCCGCCGCGCCGGACAGCTAAGTTCGCTCAAACTCCGTCCAAAGTCCGTTCGCGACGCCCGGGCCCACACCCCGGCAGCCCCGAATCACGGCTGCATCAAGGCCATACGCGCAACCAACGGGCAATTGCCGAAATGCCCGATCAGGCTAAAATTTGCCTCTTGCAGCATGACGGCCGAAGGCTTCATTCAAGCGGTCGTCATTCGATTTCGGCTATACGAATACCGAGCAGGACTGAAGGCCTTACGCAGGGATAGTACCATGCCGTCCGGCAGCGCAGACATTTCCTCGATCCTCGACCGCATTCTGGACGCGGCGACGGATAATCTCAGGATCGCGAAGATCCTGGTCCAGATGGGCCTCGATCCCAACAACGTCACCTACGACGCGATCTTCAACCGGCTGCTGGAGATCTTCGTCCACAACATTACGCTGGCCAACATGTTCGCCGCGGTCGGCGCCGGCTTCTTCGTCGCCACCCTGCTGATGCGGACCATGGTGCCCTTGCGCGTCGCCAACATGATCGGCTGCGCCTTCTTCGCCATCTTCGGCGCGCTTTCGGCCAATGTCTCGACGTTCCTGCTGTATCTGCTGTTGCTTCCGATCAACGCTCTTCGCCTGAGGCAGATGCTCAAGCTGGTCAAGAAGGCGCGGCATGCGGCCGAGGGCGACATGTCGATCGAGTGGCTCAAGCCGTTCATGACCGAGCGCAAATATCGCCACGGCGACACGCTGTTCAAGCTGGGCGATCCGGCCAAGGACATGCTCCTCACGGTCACGGGCAAGTTCCTGGTCAAGGAGATCAACGTCGAGATCGGGCCCGGCGCGCTGATGGGCGAACTCGGCTTCCTCACGCCCGATAACCGGCGCACCGGAACGATCGAATGCATCGAAGACGGCCAGGTGCTGACGATCACCTATGACCGGCTGCTCGAGATCTACTTCCAGGATCCGCAGTTCGGCTATTACTTCCTGGTGTTGACCAGCCAGCGCCTCCTGCAAAACATCGATCGCCTGCAGAAGCAGCTGGCTGCGGCGCGGGCGCCGACCACGAACAGGATCGCGTAAACCGGGCGACCAATTCGGCCGCCCGATTTTCCGATTTTTCCCGCGATCAGGCGTTGGTGCCACCGTCGACCGTAAGATTCGCACCCGTAATGTAGGACGCCTCGGGGCTGGCGACGAAGGCGACCAGCGCCGCCACCTCCTCCACCTTGCCGTAACGGTTGAGGGCGGTCGCTGCCTTCTGCGGGGTCGCCCAGTCGCCGGAGGCAGGGTTCAGATCCGTGTCGATCGGCCCCGGCTGCACGTTGTTGACGGTGATGCCGCGTTCCCCGACCTCGCGCGACAGCCCTTGTGTGAACATCCGGATCGCGGCCTTCGTCGCCGAGTAAGGCACCAGTCCCGGTGTCATCATGCGCTCGCCGACGCATGAGCCGATCGAGATGATTCGGCCGTTGTCGTTCATCTGCTTCAGCGCGGCCTGCGTGGCGATGAACACGCCGCGGATGTTGAGGTTGATCACCTGGTCGAGTTCCTCCAGCGCGGTCTCCTCGAACTTCTTGGGGATCGCGGTGCCCGCATTATTCACGAGCACGTCGAGCTTGCCGAGCGTACTGACGGTCTTGTCGATCGCGGCCTGCACGGCCTTGGGATCGGTGGCATCGGCCTGGATGGCGATGGCCTTCCCGCCTGCGCCTTCGATCGCCATGACGATTGCGGCCGCAGCATCCGCGCCTCGGCTGTAGGTGATGGCGACCTTGGCGCCATCAGCTGCGAGCCGCTTGGCGATGGCAGCGCCGATTCCGCGCGAGCCGCCGGTGACGAGTGCAGTTTTGCCTTCGAGTTTCTTTGACATGTTGGACTTCCTTTTGAGGTCGGGAAAGAAACGGCGGCGGCCAGCTCAGAGTTTCGAGCCTCCGTCGACGTGAACTGTGTCGCCGGTGATCCAGCGCGCATCGGGAGAGGCGAGGAAGGCGACGGCATCTGCGATGTCGTCGGGCTCGGCGATCCGCTTCAAAGTCTGCATGCCGAGCGCATAGTCGCGCCCCGCATCGGTCTTGGTGAAGGACGACATCTCGGTCCCCACCACTCCGGGCGCCACCGCGTTGACGCGCACGCCTCGCGCGCCGAGCGCTGCCGCAAAATGCTTCACAAGCGTGTCGATCGCGCCCTTGGTCGCGGCATAGGCCGGCAGCGTGCCGACCACGGCATGTGCAGCCAGCGAGGAGACCAGCACGACGCTGCTGCCCTCATGCAGGGTGGGCAGCAATTGCTGCACCAGGAAGAACGGCGCGCGGACGTTGACGGCGAACAGCCGGTCGAAATCCTCGACCGTGGTGTCCTCGATCATGGCCGCCTTGGCGACACCGGCGTTGGCGACCAGGATGTCGAGCCGGTCGCCGACGATGCCGCGCACGCGGCTCGCCAGTTGATGCGCCCCGTCAGGCGCGCCGAGATCGGCCCCGATGGCGTCGGCGCGACCGCCGTTCTTGCGAATCTCGGCGACGACGGCCTCCGCCTCCTTGGCACTCTGGCCGTAATGCACGAGCACCTGCGCACCGCGCTGGGCGAGCGCCAGGGCCGAGGCGCGGCCGATGCCGCGCGAAGCGCCGGTGACGAGAGCAGTCTTTCCTTTGAGGTCGGTCATGGTCTTTCTCACTTTCTCTGGAATGCTCTGGAAACGACTTAGCTGGCGGTCTTGCCGCCGTTGACGCGAATGATCTGGCCGGTGATGAACGAAGCTTGCTCCGATCCGACGAACAGCACCGCGTTAGCGATCTCGTCTGGCCTTGCGCCGCGCTTGAGGGGCACGGCGGCGTAGAACGCCGCCTTCTTCTCCGGCGATCCGGTCAGGCGATCGAGCATGGCGGTATCCGTCGGACCGGGAGCGACCGCATTGACGCGCACGCCGAAGGCCGCAGCTTCCAGGGCCGCTGACTTGGTCAGGCCTTCGACGGCATGCTTGCTGGCGGTGTAGAGTGCCAGGTTGGCCGCGCCCCGTTCGCCCATGGTCGAGGAGACGTTGATGATGCTGCCCGCGCCCTGCGCCTTCATCACGCGCAGCTCGTGCTTGATGCTGAGCAACGTTCCGAGCACGTTGGTGTTGAAGATGTCGGCGTAGCTTTGCTCGGTCTGCTCCCACACCGGGCCGGGAGTGCCTTCGACGCCTGCGTTGTTGACCGCAACATCGAGGCGACCAAACCGCTTGACGGTCTTGTCAACGAGATCGCTTATCTCAGCTTCATTGCGGACGTCGGCCTTGACGAATTCGGCCTCCGCGCCAAGGTCGCGCAACTCTGCGGCCAATGCCTGCCCGGCATCGTCTCGCCTGCCGGACACCACCACCCGATGACCGGATCGCGCGAAGGAAACGGCAGTCGCCCGGCCGATACCAGCGAGCGCGCCCGTGATCAATACAACCGGCAAAGCCATGAAAATCCCTTTCCTTCTGTCCTTTCCGACGCCGCCAGATCGATTGGGTCCAACAGCATCGCTTCCGTGAGATAGGGAAAGGCTCTTTTCGTCGCCAAGACTTTGTTAGTTGCCTTTCATGCCTGACAGGTATGGGATGGTCGCCAGCGGCGCCTTTGCCTGGAGGCAATTGGGCCGCGAACCTGTTGAGAGGCATTTGCTCATGGAGCTGCGTCACCTCCGGTACTTCGTCGCTGTCGCCGAGGAAGGCAGCTTCACGGTTGCCGCCGAGAAGCGGCTGCGCACCGCGCAGCCCTCGCTCAGCCGCCAGATCCGTGACCTCGAATACGAGGTCGGCGTGCCCTTGTTTGCGCGCAGCGTGCACGGCGTCGAGCTGACGGTCGCGGGAAAGACCTTTCTCGATCACGCGCGCCTGGCGCTGACGCAAGCGGACGCGGCAATCGAGGCAGCGCGGCGCGCCGGCCGCCCCGAAAAATCACGCTTGGCACTCGGCTTCCTCACCGGGCAGGAAATCGACTGGCTGCCGGAGGCAATGCGCGTGCTGCGCGACGAGTTGCCGAACATCGACGTCACAGTGACGAGCGATTTTTCGCCCGTGCTGGCGGAGGGCCTGACGCGCGGCAGCCTCGACCTGGCCTTCATGCGGCGTGAGGCACACTCGACCGATCTCGTCTACCAAACCGTGATCAAGGAGACGCTGGCCGCTGTGTTGCCGAGCGACCACCGCCTCGCGAAGCTGGACCGTGTCGAGCTTGCAAGGCTTGAGGGGACGCCTTTCATCAACGTCTCCGACACCGCGCCCGAGCTTCTCAAGATCATCAACGACCATTTGCGCGACAGCGGACTCGGCATCGCGACTGCCCATGAGGCCGACAACATCGTCATGGCGGTGTCGATGGTCGCCTCCACCCGCGGCTTCGCGCTGCTGCCAAGCTATGTGAAGAACTTTCTGCCCTGGTCCGTCGTCAGTCGCCCGCTCAAGGGCAACGCGCCGACGATCGACCTCGTCGTCGGCTATCACAAGGCCAATGCCTCGCCGATCCTGGCGAAATTCATCTCGCGATTAGGCGACCTGATCGAACGCGCGACGAAGCACGCGCCGCGGTGATCGTGCCCGCGTGCTGCTCAGCTCAAGAGCAGCGCCATGCCGGGATCGCCCTTCTCCATCGCACGCCGGTAAGCCGGACGCGCGCCGATACGGCCGAGATATTTGACCACGTTCGGGCATCGCGCGAGATCGTAGGGCTGGAAATAACGCATCGTCGTGAGCGAGAAGCCCATCATGATGTCGGCCGTGGTAAAGGTGCTGCCCGCGAGATACTCGGCATCGCGCACGCGCGCATCGACGAGATCGAAAGCACGGTCGACGCGCGCCTTGGTCGCGACCAGCATCGGATTATCCTCGGCGAGCTTGAGCCGGTTCAGCAGCATCAGCCGGCCCATGCCGGCTTGCAGCGTGCCGTTGGCGAAGTGAAACCAATAGAGGAATTGCGCGAAATCGGGCGCGTCCGGGCCGAGCACGAGGCGGCCCTTGCCGTATCTGGTCATGATGTAGTCGACGATGGCGCCGGATTCGGCGAGCACGAGATCGCCATCAACGATGACCGGCGCCGACCCGATCGGATGCAGCGCCTTGTAGTCGGGCGGCGCCAACATCGTGACGGAATCGCGCGCATAGCGCTTCAGCTCGTAAGGAATCCCGAGCTCCTCGCAGAGCCAGACGATGCGTTCGGATTGCGATTTGCCGAGATGATGGACGGTGAGCATGGGCGTCTCCTGCGGGCAGAGTTCCGCCCGGCCCAAGCATAGCGTAGCCAGGTGTCACCTTGAAGGTCGTTCAGGCGACCAGGCTGCGCAGCGCTCCGATCATCTTGTCCGGCGCGTAGGGCTTGTTGAAGAAGCGGCTTCGTTCCGGCAGCTCGGCGTGCTCGACCAGCATGTGCCCGGAGACGACGACCAGCTGAATCGGTGGCCAGCGATTGCGCACGACGGCGGCCAGACGCAGCCCATCCATTGAGCCGGGCATGTCGACGTCGGTCAGCACGATCCGGATATCATCACGGCTTTCCAGCATGACGATCGCCTCGTCCGCATTGTCTGCGAAGATCGGCGTCAAGCCGGCATCCTCCACGAGGTCGCCCGCAATCATCATCTGGAGAGGATCGTCCTCGACGACGAGCACGACGGGCTTCGCTGTCACTTCAATCTGCCCGTCCACTGTCTAAGCCTGCGACGCCGTGAGAGGTTCGTTCCGCAATCTGCCACCTGGCCGCGCTCGCCACCAGCCTCGGATCGTGCGTTCGATGAGATGCCACCTTGTCCCGCATCGCGCTCGTGCCCGCGATGATGGCAGCGTGTGAGTGAACTCTATAAGCTCGAGATCACGCGAAGGTTCCGCCCCGCTTGGGTCACGGCGGCGTGACCCAGCGCATCGCCAACGACGATGCGACGGATGAAACGTGGCGAGCGTTGGCTGCCTTACGCCGCCTCGTCGGTCACCATGCGCGCCACGACGCGGTCGCGGCGGATGAAGTGGTGCCAGAGGGCCGCGATCACGTGGACCGCGATCAAGGCCAGCAGCACATAGGCAAAGAAGATGTGCCGATCCTCGAAGGCATCCGCCGCCGCCTTATCCGGAGAGGTGAATTGCGGCACGTGAAACAGGCCGAAGAAGTCCGAATAGTTGGTCGCGCGCGCACCGGAATGCGCCCAGCCCAGCATCGCGACCAGGATGACGACGAGATAGAGCGCGCCATGGCTGACATGGGCCGCGATCTTCTGCCAGCGCAAGGTCTCGACCGGCAGCGCCGGGGTCGGATTGATGGCGCGCCAGACCAGGCGCAACACCGTGAGCAGCAGGATCACGTAACCGATGTCGGCGTGGATCGAACGGTAGAAAAACCGATCTGGCCGTGCGGGAAAGTGGTTCATCCACCAGCCGAAGGCGATCATGCCGATGATCGCCAGCGCCAAGCCCCAGTGAAACCAGCGGGCAACGCTCCCCCAGCCGGTCCTCGTGTTTCTGATCATGTCGGCTCCCGAAAATTTGCGGATGTCCCAACCGCAGCGCAGCACGGCTGCAAATAGCGGGAACATGCGGCAAAGGTGAAATTGAATCGTTCCAAACTGGGCGTCGGCCGCCCCCGCCGCAAAACCGCCCTAAAAACCGAATGGTAACCATGGCGGGCTAGGGTAATCACGTGACCAATTCCCCGACGATCCTGGTATTCGACTCCGGTCTTGGCGGTCTCACCGTGCTGCGTGAGGTCGTGGCCGCGCGCCCGGACGCCCATTACGTCTACGTCGCCGACGATGCCTTCTTCCCCTATGGCCATCACAGCGAGGACGAGATCATTGCCCGCGTGGTGCCGCTGATGGGGGAGCTGATCGGCACCCATGATCCTGACCTCGTCGTCATCGCCTGCAACACCGCCTCCACCCTGGTCCTATCGCATCTGCGGGCCGCTTATTCCGTGCCCTTCGTCGGCACGGTGCCGGCGATCAAGCCGGCCTGCGCCCGCTCGAAGACCCGCCGCGTCTCGGTGCTCGGCACCAAGGGCACGGTGAAGCGCGAATACACCAAGGCGCTGATCCGTGATTACGCACTGGGCTGCGAGGTCACGCTGGTCGGCTCGCCCGAATTGGCCTCGCTCGCGGAGCGCGAGCTCAGCGGTCACCCGATCAGCGACGGCGATATCCTCACCGAACTCACCCCCTGCTTCGTCGGCGATGCCGCGGACGCGGGCGCGCGCACCGACACCGTGGTGCTTGCCTGCACGCATTATCCGCTGCTGCTCGACCGGATGAAGAAGCTCGCGCCATGGCCGGTCGAGTGGATCGACCCGGCACCTGCGATCGCCCGCCGCGTCTCGGATCTGCTTGGCGCATCGACCTGCGGCATCGCGCAGTCCGGCGCCGAGATGATTTTCACGTCCAACCGCGTGCATGGCCTCAGCGCCACGCTGACGCCGTTCTTCGGCGGGCGCGCGGTCGCCTGACTTGCGCCGCGGCGGCGCGCTGCTAGGCTCCGCCGTCGTCATCCCTCCGCAGGTCATCACATGCCGGTCCCCGCAACGCCGCTCAATCGCCTCCGCCAATTGTGGAGCGAAGGCCGCCCCGCCTTCGGCGCGATCGCAACGATCCCGAGTGTGCAGATGGTGCAGATCATGGCGCGCTCGCTCGATTGGATCATCGTCGATCTCGAGCACGGCCCGATCGGATTGACGGAAGCGCATGCAATGATCGCCGCGACGACGGGCACGCCGTGCACGCCGCTGGTGCGGATCGCGGCGAACGAGCCGTGGCTTGCGAAAGCGCCGATGGACATCGGCGCCTTCGGCATCAATTTCCCGATGATCACGAACCGCAGCGAGGCGGAGAAGGCGGTGCGCAGCGTACGCTATCCGCCGCGCGGCGATCGTCTGTGGGGTCCGTTCCACGCGCCGTTCCGCTGGGGCCAGTCGATGCCGGACTACATGGCGTCAGCCGACGACGAGATGATCTGCATGATCACCATCGAGCATGTCGATGCCGTCAACCGCATCGATGAGATCATGGCAACGCCGGGCATCGACGTCGCCGTCATCGGCCCGGGCGATCTCGCCACGTCCATCAACAAGCGCGGACGGATGGACGATCCCGAGCTGCTCGAACTGGTCGCCCGCGCGGAGGCCGGCATCCTCAGAAGCGGCGTCCCGATCGGCGGCGTGGCCCGTACCGCAGACCAGGCCAACGCCCTGATTGATCGCGGCTACCGCGCGATCGCGCTCGGCTTCGACTGGTCGCTGTTTCAGCGCGGCATCATGGCAGCCTTCGACGGTATCAAGCGCTGAACAGGCCGGTTGCCACCTTGCCGGGAACAGCGGCACTGCTAGGGTCGGCCATTCCAGAGAGGAAAAACCATGCTCAAAAAGACTTTGCTCGCTCTGACCTTCACCAGCCTCGCCGTCGCTGCCTTTGCCCAGCAGACCGGCATCAAGCGCACCCCGCTCCAGAAAGTCGAATTCCCGGATGGCTACAACACCGTTACCGCCATCGCGGAAGTCCCGGCGGGCGGGGCGGCAGGCCGCCATACCCATCCCGGCGTTGAGACCGGCTACGTGCTCGAAGGCGAGCTCAATCTGCTGGTCGATGGGCAGCCGGAGAAGACCCTGAAAGCCGGTGATTCCTACCAGATCCCGGCAGGTGTCGTGCACGACGCCAAGGCTCATGGCGATAAGGCTATGAAAGTGCTGGGAGTTTACATCGTCGACAAGACCAAGCCGCTGGCCTCGCCGGCCCCCTGATAGGGCCGAACCGATACGCCCCCAGGCGGTTGGTTCGTGCTAGAGCAGACGGCGAGCGGGCGCCCCCTCGCCGTCGCTCATTTTCAATCCGCGGGAACCGGAGAACGATGCGCGGTCAACCTAAGAACATTTCGCTGCCGCGCCGCCTGATTATCGACCTCATGCGCGCCTCGATGGGCGTGCCGTTCGTCTCGCTGTCCCGCTCGCTCAATATCCGGCCGCTGCTGGAGGCCCGTGGGGGCGCGATGGCGCCTGCCGGCTGGGCCGCGATGTTCGTCAAGGCCTTCGCCCTAGTCGCCAGGGACGAGCCGGTCCTGCGCACCGTCTATGCCAAATGGCCCTGGCCATCGCTCTACGAGCTGCCGAAGAGCGTGGCCCTCATCGCCATCGCCCGGGTCGAGAACGGCGAGGAATGCGTGATGCCGCAGCGAATCGCGGCTCCCGAGACCATGACGCTGGCCGCGGTCGACGCCGAAATCCGGCGCGCCAAGACCGCGCCGATCGACGACGTCCCGATGTTCCGCAAGATCATGCGGGCGACCCGCCTGCCGCTGCCGCTGCGGCGGCTGTCCTGGGCGGTGGGATTAAATTTCGGCCGGCAGCGGGGCAATTGGTTCGGCAGTTTCCAGGTGAGCTCGGTGGCCGCCTATGGCGGCGGCGAGCTCCACCCGGTCACGCCCGGCCCCTTCATCGTCAGCTACGGGGTCGTCGAGCCCGACCAGACCATCCATGTCGTGATCCGCTGGGACCATCGGGTCACGGATGCCGCCCCCATCGCCCGGGTCCTGACCCGGCTGGAACAGGTGCTGAACACTGAAATCGCTGCCGAATTACGGGCGGCTGGCGCCAAACCAATCCGGGCCGTCGGAACCTGATTCCGGGGCCGTTCGCATTGACAAATCGGCCCAAACTCTCCTAAAAGCCCCCTGCTCGCGGGCCGATTTCGGCCCGCGAAGCGTTTCGCGACCCGTGGTCCTGTTCCTTCAAGCTTTGGGGATCGGACCTGTCAGTGCCGGGCTAGCCCGTCACCCAGGAGGGCGCGTTTCCTCAAACCATGCAACCGAAGAGGACGCGATGACTAAGCGCAGTGAGGCGAAGTACAAACTCGATCGCCGTATGGGCCAGAACATCTGGGGCCGCCCGAAGAGCCCCGTGAACCGCAGGGAATACGGCCCCGGCCAGCACGGCCAGCGCCGCAAGGGCAAGCTCTCCGACTTCGGCGTGCAGCTGCGCGCCAAGCAGAAGCTGAAGGGCTACTACGCCAACATTTCCGAACGTCAGTTCCACGGCATCTATGTCGAGGCGAGCCGCCTCAAGGGTGACACCGGCGAGAACCTGATCGGCCTGCTCGAGCGTCGTCTCGACGCGGTCGTGTACCGCGCCAAGTTCGTCTCGACGATCTTCGCCGCGCGCCAGTTCATCAACCACGGCCACATCAAGGTGAACGGCCGCAAGGTCAACATCTCGAGCTACCAGATCAAGGTCGGCGACGTGATCGAGGTCAAGGAAGCCTCCAAACAGCTCGCCCACGTTCTCGAAGCCAGCCAGCTCCCCGAGCGCGACACCCCCGACTATCTCGAAGTCGACCACGGCAAGATGACCGCCAAGTACGTGCGCATCCCCGGCCTCTCCGACGTGCCGTTCCCGGTGCAGATGGAGCCCCATCTGGTCGTCGAATTCTATTCGCGCTAAGATCTGAATATCGAAAGGCCCCGGTTCGCCGGGGCCTTTTTGCTTAAGAGCCACACTTCAGTGGCCGCAATGCTTTCAGGAGCCGTCGCATGCTCTACACCCCGCCCCCGATCGATTCCAAGGCGCCGCCGGTGCGCATCAATCTGCTCTCGGACACGCAGACCAAGCCGACGGCTGCGATGCGCGAGGCGATGGCGCGGGCCGAGGTCGGCGACGAGCAGGTCGGCGACGATCCGACCGTGAATGCGCTGTGCGAGCGCGTCGCCGATCTGATGGGCAAGGAGGCCGCGGTCTACATGCCGTCGGGCACGATGTGCAATGTCACCGCGACGCTGGTGCATTGCCGTCCCGGCGACGAGATCCTGGCGCATGAGACCGCGCATATCATCGCCCGCGAAGGCGGCGCGCATGCCGCGATCGGCGGCTTCCAGGTGACGCAGCTCAAGGGCGCCGATGGCCAGTTCACGCCGGAGACGTTCCGCAAGGCCCTGCATCCGCGCACGCGCTACCAGCCGACACAGACCGTCGTCAGCGTCGAGCAGACCGCCAATATCGGTGGCGGCACGATCTGGAAGAAGGCGGCGCTCGACGAGATCGTCGCAATCGCCAGACAACATGGCCTCGTCACCCACATGGACGGCGCGCGCCTGCTCAACGCCACGGTCGCGAGCGGCATCTCGCCGCGCGACATGACCGCGGGCTGGGATTCGGCCTGGATCGATTTCTCCAAGGGCCTCGGCGCGCCGATCGGCGGCGTGCTCGCAGGCACGCGCGCCTTCATCGACGCAGTCTGGCAGTGGAAGCAGCGCCTCGGCGGCTCGATGCGGCAGGCCGGCGTCTGCGCGGCCGCCTGCATCTACGCGCTCGACCATCACGTTGACCGCCTCGCCGACGACCACGCCAATGCGCGTACGCTGGCCCGCGGACTGTCGCAGATCTCGGGTGTCGAGGTGCAGGAGCCCGAGACTAACCTCGTCTTCTTCAAGCCCGACGGCGCCGGCATCTCAGGCGACAAGATGGTCGCCGCACTGCGCCAGCGTGGCGTGACGCTCGCGATGATGGACGGCCGCATCCGTGCCTGCACGCATCTCGACGTCAATTCGAGCCAGATCGAGGAAACGATCGGCTATGTCAGAGAGATCGTGCGCGGGGCTTAAGACTTAAGTCCCGTGTAGCCCGGATGGAGCGCAGCGAAATCCGGGCGACGAAAGCGGACAACCGAACGCGATCACCGCCCCATCGCCTGATAGATCAGCGTCTTCAGCGCGAGCTGAATGCGGCCGCGCTGCGACGGGGTCTGCACCATGAAAATCCCGAACAGATCGTCTTCGGGATCGATGAAGAAGAAGGTGCCGCCGACGCCATCCCAGCGATATTCACCGAGCGGCCACGATGTGCCTGACGGCACCGAGATGCGCACGGCGACGCCGAGGCCGTAGCCCGAGCTCTCCCCCGGGTAATAGTTCTTGTCACGCTCGACATGGGTGTCAGGACCGATGTGGTCCGACGCCATTACGGCGAGCGTTTCAGGCTTGAGATAGCGTCGTCCCTCGAAGGTGCCGCGGTTGAGTAGCATCTGCGAGAAGCGCGCATAGTCGCCGATGGTGCCGACGAGCCCCCCGCCGCCCGACTCCCATCGCAATGGTTTCCGGGGATCGCGGACCTGCGTCATCGGGCTGATCGCGCGATCCTGCGGCATCGGCTCGGCGATGCGCGGCCACTTGGCGGGATCGGCGACATAGAACGCGGTGTCCTTCATCCCGAGTGGATCGAGCAGCCGCTCCTTCGCGAAGGCGAGCAGCGATTTCCCCGAGATCACCTCGATGATGCGGCCGAGCACATCGGTGGAGTGGCCGTAATCCCAGATCGTGCCGGGCTGTTCGGCGAGCGGCAACGCAGTGATCTTCGCGACGAGCTCGGCATTGGTCAGGTCTTTGCTGTCGAACAGACCGGCGTCCGCATAGAGCTTGTTCACCAGGCCCCCGCCGTAATAGCCGTAGGGGATCCCGGCGGTGTGGCGCATCAAATCCTCGATCGTCACCGGACGATTGAGCGGCTCGAGCTCCAGCGAGACCTTGTTGTCCTCGGCCTTCTTCTCGACGCCGACCTTCATGCCGGCGAACGCCGGAATGTATTTCGAGACGGGATCGTTGATCGCGAGCCTGCCCTCCTCGACCAGCATCATCGCCAGGACGGAGGTGATCGGCTTCGACATCGAATAGAGCCGGAAGATCGTGTCCGCGCTCATCGAAAGTTCGGTCGCGACGTCGCGGATGCCGAAATTCTCGTAATAGACCGGCTTGCCGTGCTGCTGGAGCAGCAGGATCGCGCCCGGAAACTTGCCGGTCGCGATCTCGTTCCTGATGTAGTCGGAGACTTTTGCCAGGCCATCCGGCGTGAAGTTGTGCGCGCGGTTCTCGGAGCCCGCTTGCGCACCGACGACGGCGAACAAAAGGACGAGCGCCGCAATCAGCCCGCGGCGCCCGTGCATGTCAGTTCTCCATGGCTTCATAGATCAGTTGCTTCAATGTCCGCTGGATGCGCTGGCGCTCGGTCGGGGTCTGTTCAAGCAGGACAAAGAACATGTCCTGCTTGGGGTCGATCACGAAATAGCAGCCGGAGGCACCGTCCCACTTCAATTCACCGAGATCGCCGGGCGGCGGCGGTTTTGCGTTGCCGGGATCGGTGCGCACGGCAAGACCGAGCCCGAAGCCGAAACCGTCGCCGGGAAAGTAGAAATAGTCACGACTGACGCCGGAATTCGGGCCGACCTGGTCGGTCACCATCAGCTTGAACGTCTCGGGCTTGAGGATGGTCTTGCCGTCCAGCGTGCCGCCGTTGAGCAGCATCTGGGCGAAGCGCTCATAGTCGGCCATGGTCGTCACCATGCCGCCGCTTGCAAACTGGATCTTCTTGACGACCGTCGGATCGTTGATGCGGCCGACCCGGAAATCGCTGTCGTTCGGCACCGGCTGGGCGAGGAGCTTTTGTTTCTCGGGGTCCGTGACGAGGAAGCCGGTGTCGACCATGCCGAGCGGACCGAGCAGCGTCTCCCGCTCGATATCGAGCAGCGGCTTGCCCGCCGCGACCTCCATGACGCGCGCCAGGATGTCGGTGGAATGGCCGTATTGCCAGAGCGCCCCCGGCTGGTTGTGCAGCGGCAGCTTTGCGATGCGTTCGGCGAACTCCGCGAGGTCGAAATCGCCGGCATAGATATTGGCGTCGCGATAGGCCTTGCGGACCAGGGTGTCGCCATAAAAGCCGTAGGTGACGCCCGAGGTGTGCGTCATCAGATCATGCACCGTCATCGGCCGGTTTGGCGGCACGAGCTCGAGCGACTTGGTGCCGTCGTCGGCCTTCTTCTCGACGCCGACCTTCACATTGGCGAAGGACGGGATGTATTTGGAGACGGGATCGTCGAGCTTGATCTTGCCGTCCTCGAGCATTTTCATCGCGACCACGGCAGTGATCGCCTTGCTCATCGAGAACAGGCGGAAGATCGTCTTGTCGGTGATCGGCGCCTTGCTGACCACGTCCTGCACGCCGAAGGCCTCGTGGTAGACCGGCTTGCCGTGCTGCTTGATCAGCACGGTTGCACCCGCAATCTTGCCGGTCGCGACCTCGTTCTTGAAGAACTCGCTGACCTTCGCGAGCTTGTCCTGATTGAAATGTGCGCCGGCCGGAATCTCGTAAGTGCCTTCCGCGCGCGCGAGCGACATCGTGCCAAATGACACAAGCGCGCCGCAAACCAACGCAAATCGTCCAAAACGAAAAATCATATCCCCTCCACGGAACATGGGCGGGCGGAGTGTACTGACGGCGCCATCAGGCACAAGGGCCGCTATGTCGCGCGAGCGCCTCGGCATGGAGTTCGGCGCTCGACTCAGAGAAGCAGCAGAAGACGACCCGATCAACGGATGGCGTGGCGGGCAACATCTCGACCGTCGTGCGGACGGCGATCTCGGCCGCCCGGTCGGCCGGAAAACGATAGACGCCGGTCGAAATCGCGGGGAACGCCACCGAGGTCAGCGCGTGCTGTCCGCACAGCTCCATCGCGCGGCGGTAGCAGGAGGCGAGCAGATCGTCCTCGCCGATCGTGCCGCCGTTCCAGACCGGTCCAACGGTGTGGATCACGTGCGCGGCCTTGAGCCGATAGCCTTTGGTGATTTTGGCATCGCCGGTCTTGCAACCGTGGAGCATCCGGCATTCGGCAACGAGCTCAGGCCCGGCCGCCCTGTGGATCGCGCCATCCACGCCGCCCCCGCCAAGGAGCGACGTATTGGCGGCGTTGACGATAGCGTCAACGCCGAGGGTCGTGATGTCAGCAACGAGGACGTCGAGCTGGACGGCGCCGATCTGGCGCGTCAGCACCGTCACGGATCAGGCCGCGACCGCGACGCCCTTCTCGGAGAAGAGCTGCTGTAGCTCGCCGGCCTGGAACATCTCGCGGACGATGTCGCAACCGCCGATGAACTCGCCCTTCACGTAGAGCTGGGGGATGGTCGGCCAGTTCGAGTATTCCTTGATGCCGTTGCGGAGCTCCGCGGATTCGAGGACGTTGAGGCCCTTATAGCCGACGCCGATGTGGTCGAGGATCTGCACGACCTGGCCGGAGAAACCGCACTGCGGAAATTGCGGCGTACCCTTCATGAACAGAACCACGTCGTTCGACTTCACTTCGTTGTCGATGAATTCCGCGATGCTCATATCCGTATCCTTCTGGGGCAGAGCCCTTACCTGTCATTCCGGGCCGGCTCAGCCGATCTAACCCGATACCTGCCTATATATGTAGCCCAAACCGTTGTGCATCCAAAGTAAAATGGCGGCGAACGGCCCCTGGACGGCCGGCCAGGGCACCCCCGGGTCCATTGCATGATGGCACGAATATCATCGCCGGGGAGGACTTTCATACCGTAACGGAGCCCCTATCTAGGACGAACCTTGGTTTTGGAACCGGGTATCGCCAACAACGTTCTCTTGTCCTGTCTGGAGAAAAACGTGACGAAACAAGCCTCCGCAACGGCCAGTCCGCCGCTTTCGTCACCCTCCCCCGACCAGGGCGGCCTCGCCCAGCGGCTCGAGGCCGCGTTTCTCGCGGTCCGCAACGAGACCGAGCGCCGGGCCGCGCCGCTCTCGCCCGAGGACCAGCAGATCCAGTCGATGCCGGATGCGAGTCCGGCGAAATGGCATCGGGCGCATACCACCTGGTTCTGGGAGCAGTTCTTGCTCGGCGAGCACGCCCCTGGCTACCGGCCCTTCCACCCCGATTTCGCGTTCCTGTTCAATTCTTATTACGTCAGCGCCGGCCCCCGCCATGCCCGCAATCATCGCGGCGACATCACCCGGCCCAGTGCCGACGAGGTCGGCGCCTATCGCCGCCATGTCGATGCTGCCGTCGTCAAATTCTTCCGCGAGGCCGGCGAGGACAAGCTTCGGGCCGTCGCGCCACTGGTCGAAGTCGGTCTGAACCACGAGCAGCAGCATCAGGAATTGATGTTCACCGACATCCTGCACGCGTTTGCGCAGAACCCGATCTATCCCGCCTACGATGCAGACTGGCGCTTTCCGGCCGCGACGCGCATGGGTGAGGACTGGCTGACACTCAATGAAGGCATCCACACCGTCGGCCATGTCGACGACAGCTTTCATTTCGACAACGAAAAGCCCGCGCATCGCGCCCTGATCGGCCCGGTGAAGATCGCGCGCAATCTGATCACCAATCGCGAGTGGCTCGCCTTCATGCGCGACGGCGGCTACCGGACCGCAACGCTCTGGCTGATGGACGGCTTTGCCGCGGCCAGCAAGGAAGATTGGCAGGCCCCAGGTCATTGGCGCGAGATCGATGGTCAGTGGCATGTGATGACGCTTGCCGGCGTCAAGCCCGTCGATCCCGACGCACCGGTCTGCCATATCAGTTATTACGAGGCCGATGCGTTTGCGCGCTGGGCCGGAAAGCACCTGCCGACCGAAATGGAATGGGAGGTCGCTGCACGCGCCGGCCAGCTCAACGACGCCTTCGGCATCGTCTGGCAGTGGACGCGTTCATCGTATTCACCCTACCCCGGCTACCGCGCCATTGAGGGCGCGCTCGGCGAGTACAACGGCAAATTCATGGTCAACCAGCTGGTGCTGCGCGGCTCGTCACTTGCGACGCCCGACGGTCATAGCCGTGTCACATATCGCAACTTCTTTTATCCGCACCACCGCTGGCAATTCACGGGGTTGCGGCTCGCCGATTACGTCTGACGTCTTTGAAGTCTCATCCGACGACAACCGCGCGCCGGACAGCGCGTTCAGGAGAGTATCATGAATGTGCACGCCAGCGCCTTGGCCGAAGCCCATCTCCCCGACGAGCAGACGACCGCCTTCGCCCGCGAGGCCATCGAGGACCTCTCGCAGCAGCCGAAAAAACTGTCGCCGAAATATTTTTATGACGCGACCGGATCGGAGCTGTTCGAGGCGATCACGCGCCTGCCGGAATATTATCCGACGCGCACCGAGCTTGCGATCCTGAAGGAGCGCGGCAGCGAGATCGCAAAGATCATTCCCGAAAATGCCGCGCTGGTCGAATTCGGCGCGGGTGCGACCACAAAAGTTCGCCTGCTGCTGAACCAGTCCAGGTTCGCGGCCTACGTGCCCGTCGATATCTCCGGCGATTTCCTGAAGGCACAGGCCAATGGGCTGAAGCGGGATTTCCCCTCGCTCGGCATCTATCCGGTCGCGGCCGATTTCACCACGCCGTTCGAGCTGCCCAAGGCGGTGGCGTCAATGCCCAAGGTCGGCTTCTTCCCGGGCTCGACCATCGGTAATTTCGAGCCGCACGAGGCACAGGCGTTCTTGAAGAGTGCCCGCCAGATCCTCGGCAAGGGCGCGCAGATGATCATCGGCGCCGACCTCGAGAAGGAGGAGCGTCTGCTCCACGCCGCCTACAACGATGCCGCCGGCGTCACCGCGCGTTTCAACCTCAATGTCCTCGTGCGGATCAACCGCGAGCTCGGCGGCAATTTCGACCTCTCCGCCTTCACCCACGGCGCGATCTACAATCACGACCGGCACCGGATCGAGATGCACCTGATCAGCCGGAAGAGCCAGACCGTGCGCCTGCTCGGCACCAGCTTCTCGTTCCGGCCGGGCGAGAGCATCCACACCGAGAACAGCTACAAATACAGCCTCGAGCGCTTCGCCGCGCTGGCGCACGGCGCCGGATGGCGGGTGCGCGAGAGCTGGACTGACGCGGCGAAGATGTTCTCGGTGCACGCGCTCGAGGCGGCGGAGTAAACGCTCGGGCGCCATCGCATTTCAGAGCCGCTTCCTGCAGCGCATCCTTCGAGACGCCCGCCTCAGGCGGGCTCCTCAGGATGAGGACGGATTGTGCGGCAACAGCTCTAACGGGCACTTATGCTGATCAGCCTCATCCTGAGGAGACCGCGCAGCGGTCGTCTCGAAGGATGAGGCGCCTGCTCAGGCCTCCCCGGATTCCTCCTCGGCCGCTTCCGGCTTCGATCCCAGCGACACCGATTCCCATACCGCGACGACGATCATGATCACGCTCGTCGCGACCGAGAGCCAAAGTGGCGAGAGATCGGCGGCGAACCACCACAGCGCCACCAGCAGGATGATGCCGATGCCGTGGGAGAGCTGGAGGAAGCCGCGGATCGAGTGCTTGAACAGGATGGTGCCGACCAGAAACACCAGTGGGCCGCCGATCGTGCTCACGATGGTGCGGATGTCGGAATGTCCGGTCGGGTGCTTCAGCACCAGCTCGTCCGAAACCGCGGTCAGGATGATGCCGGCGACGATCGGCATGTGCAGATAGGTGTAGGCGAGCCGCGCCAGCCGGCCGGACTCGGCGCTCTTCGAGATCCGTTCGGAGCCGGCCTCCGCGCCCTTGTGGAAATAGACCCACCACATCGCGACGCTGCCGACAAGGCACGAGACAAAAGCCAGAATGTTGTCCGCGGTCCAGTCCAGCTCGGCGAAGGTCGCGCCGTTGACGACGACGGCTTCACCGAGCGCGATGATGATGAAGCCGGCGCAGCGCTCGGCCATGTGGCCGCCTTCGACGGCCCAGGCCTCGACCGACGAGAAGCCCAGCTTCGGCACCCAGAAACGCACCGCCGGCGAGACGTATTCGATCGTCAACGCCACGATCCAGAACCATAGCCTCTCCTCGCCGTGCGACAGGCCACCGAGGATCCAACACCGCGGAGCCGCAGAGCCAGACCAGGATGCGGATTGCGTTGTGGCGCACGGCGGTGCGATGGCGCGGGGTCGCGAACAGCCAGAACGCGGTGCGTCCGACCTGCATGACCGCGTACGCAATCGCAAACCACAGGCCGCGGCCGTCGAACGCGGTCGGGATCGTCGTCGACAGCACGAGGCCGCCGAGCATCATCAGGAAGATCAGGATCCGGACCGGCGTCAGCTCGGGGTTGAGCCAGTTGGTGACCCAGGCGGTGTAGACCCACACCCACCACACCGCGAGGAACAGCAGCGTGACCTCGACCGCTCCCAGCGGCGTGAAGTGGTGCAGCAGCGTGTGCGAGATCTGCGTGACGGCGAAGACGAAGACGAGGTCGAAGAACAGCTCGGCATTGGTGACGCGGCTGGGCTGGTTCGGCACGATCACGCGAAACATCGCGCCGCGCGGATTGTCGGCCGCCATAACCGCCCCCGTCGCTCGATCAGGTCAGGCGCCAGGTACGCCGGTTTGCAGCGCCAGCGCATGCAATACGCCGCCCATCTGGCCCTGCAGGGACCGATAGACGATCTGGTGCTGCTGAACGCGGGACTTGCCGCGGAAGGATTCCGAAATCACGGTCGCGGCATAGTGGTCGCCATCGCCGGCGAGGTCACGGATGGTCACCTCGGCATCGGGGATTGCGGCCTTGATCATCGCCTCGATATCGTGGGCGTCCATGGGCATTCGGGTCTTGCTCCTGTCTCGGCATCGAATCGCTTTGCCGGGGGTCCGGATCTGTAAGGCCAAACCTGCCGGCTGGGTCAAACTTAGCGTGAACGGCCTTCTACGTCACGCCTTCAGGCACTATATCCCTGATCCCATCAGGATAAAGGCACGACAAAGTGCCGCGCGCGGCAGATTGAACGAAAAGGCGTGAAATCATGAAGCTTCCCGGGCCGGATCACCCCATCACCATCACCCAAAACCCCCGGCGCGTCCGCGTCACGGCGGGCGATATCGTGATTGCCGAGAGCACCAAGGCGCTGACGCTGAAAGAGGCCAGATATCCGGCGGTGCAATATGTGCCACGCGAGGATGCCAACATGGCGCTGCTGGAGCGCACCGATCGCACCACCCACTGCCCCTATAAGGGGGACGCCAGCTATTACAGCATCAAGGCCAGTGGCAAGACGCTCGATAACGCGATCTGGACCTACGAGACGCCGTTTCCCGCCATGACCGAAATATCAGGCCATCTCGCCTTCTATCCGGACAAGGTGAAGATCGAGGAAGTGGGCTAAGTTCACTGGCGCCGTGACGCCGGGCGATCATCAGGCCGCCTCCCTCAGTCGACATCGGGCATGAGATGCCGCGCAAGGCCGCAAGACTGATTGGGGTCTCGTTGCTGGGATTGGCCGGCGTCCTCGTTGCATTGACCGTTGCCGGACTGGGTTTTCGCGCCTACCGCCAGCATCTAGCCACCGAAACTCTCGCGATCCGCTCTCCCAACGGCATCCAGGAGGGCGCGTTCGTCGATATCGGCGGCATCAAGCAATGGATTCAAATTCGCGGCGAGGATCGGGATAACCCGGTTCTCCTGTTCGTTCACGGTGGACCTGGAGGCTCAACCTTGGCGATTTCGTCGGGCTGGCGTCCCTGGGAAAGGCATTTCACCGTGGTGCAGTGGGACCAGCGCGGCGCCGGCCGTACCTATGGCGCCGCCGGCGACACGCTCGCGCCAACCATGACGCTGGAGCGAATGACACAGGATGGCATCGAGCTGGCCGAATATCTGCGCGCGCATCTGCACAAGGACAAAATTGTCCTGGTCGGACATTCCTGGGGCTCGTTCCTGGGCATTCACATGGTGAAGAGGCGCCCGGATCTGTTCTCGGCGTATGTCGGCACCGGCCAGGTGGTTGGCAGGGTGACGTTCGAGAAGCAATTCGAGATCACGATCGCGCATCTGCAAGCGTTGGCGC
Source organism: Bradyrhizobium sp. CCGUVB4N (assembly GCF_024199945.1). Classification (GTDB taxonomy): domain Bacteria; phylum Pseudomonadota; class Alphaproteobacteria; order Rhizobiales; family Xanthobacteraceae; genus Bradyrhizobium. The sequence goes on from NZ_JANADP010000001.1 coordinate 6,155,968, forward strand.
AGTCCGCTGGCAACAGCGAGGCCCAAGCCGAATTGGCACCAATCGTGGCGCGCCCTCTGATCAATCCACAAAATCGATTGGTTGCGGACAAGTGGAGCAAAGCGCTGGGGCTACCCTCCATTGAGAGCGTCCAGTTGGCGGGTCCCATTCCACCCCCGTTCATGCCGGATTTCTCGCTGCTGGACTGGTACAACTGGCGCAAAGGCATGGCCTTCTCCGCAAAATATCTGCGCGGACGAGAGGGCCCCATGTTCAAGCGCGACGTCGCCTCGCTGGGACTCGCTTTTTCGATCCCGATGATCTTCATCGAGGGCGATGCGGATGACAACACACCGGGTGGGCCGGCCGAACAACTCTTCAATCAGATCACGGCCCCGCATAAGGAATTTGTCTGGGTGCGCGGCGGCGATCATTTCATTCCGTTCGATCGTCCCGACGAGTTCCTGGCGGAGCTGCTGGCCCACGTCGTGCCGTTCACGCGTAATTGAGAGCGGCGCTACGCTCGGAAGATCGTAAGTCCGAGTATGAGCAGCACCAGGAAGATCACCACGAAAACGTAGAACAGGAAGCGGGCGACATCGGCGGACGCCGCCGAGATGCCGGTGAAGCCGAGCACACCCGCCACGATCGAGATCAGCAGGAAGATCAGTGCCCATTTCAAGATTGTCATCGCCAGCTCCGCGACTGCGGCCACCGCAATCGGCGGCCGACACCTGTTTCGGAAACGCTAACCGTGTTGCGCGGAACTGGTTCCTAAATACACGACGCAAGGTTGTCGTGGCACCAACTGCCCTTGGTGAATCGGGTTCCCCGCCGCACATTCCGACCGGCGCAAGGGGGCAATCGGGGCGATCATGATTTCGATGTCACATTCTGCGGCGATCGGCGCGGAGGCGCATGCCGAGCCGAAGGCCAAGGTGCGCAATCTGTCGCTCGACCGCGCCCGCACGTTCCTGACGCTGGTGGTGCTGCTGCATCACGCCGTCATTCCCTACACCTATTTCGGCCACACCGATCCGACCTCCTGGATCGGCTTCGACATCGTCGTGCTCGCCACCGACAGTTTCTTCATGGCGATGTTCTTCTTCCTGTCGGGGCTGTTCACCTGGCCCGGCATCGCGCGCAAGGCGCCGTCAGTCTTCCTGCGCGACCGCCTGCTACGATTGGGGCTGCCATTCGTGATCGCAGCCTTCACCGTCATTCCGCTCGCCTATTACGCGATCGCGCTGCGCGAACAAGCCGAGCTGACCTTTGCCGCGTTCTGGTGGAAGACGATCACCGTCGGCCCGTGGCCGAGCGGTCCGATCTGGTTCGTCTGGGTGCTGCTCGCATTCGACCTCACCGCAAGCCTGCTCTACCGGGTCTCGGCGCATCTGGTCGATCCCGTCAACCGCATTTCGGTTCGGGGCTTTGGACAGCCGGCCATCTTCTGGCTGCTGCTCACCGTCGTCACGGCCATCGTCTACGTGCCGGCACTGGCCTATTTCGGCGTCAACAAATGGTTCGAGTTCGGGCCGTTCTCGGTGCAGGCGAGCCGCGTGCTGCTCTACTTCGCCTATTTCTTCTTCGGCGTCAGCGTCGGGGCTGCGAACTTCAATCACGGCATTCTCGGCGCCGACGGCCAATTGCCGAGGAGCCGCTGGCTCTGGGCGATCGCGACGCTGATCCCTTATTGCGGGATGTGGGGCATGATCTACATCAAGCGCGGAATCCTGGGCAATCCGGAGGTGCTGCCGGGTTGGTACCAGGCCATCTACGGCACGTTCTTCGTGCTGTTCTCGGCCGCGATCCTGCTCGCGATCCTCGCCTTCTTCCTGCATGCGAAGACGCCGGGACCGACGTTGCTCGACCGCATGCAGGCGGATGCCTATGGCATGTTCCTGGTGCACTACCCGATCGCGCTGTGGACCCAGTACGTCCTGTTCGACTACGGACTGCCGGCCATCGTGAAGGCCGCGATCGGCTTCGTGCTCACGGTGATTTTGAGCTGGGGCCTGACGGCGGCGTTGCGGAAGCTTCCGGGCGCGTCGCACGTGTTGTAGACGTGCTCGTAGCCCGGATTTCGCTACGCTCCATCCGGCTACGGGACTGAAGTTGTGGCGGTGCCTTACGCCGCCTTGCCGCCCATATAATCCGGCAACCAGCGCTCATGCGACGCCTTCAGTGCGTCGATCGACACGGGCGTCTCGCCCGCGATCGAGATCGTATCGCCACCGGTGGTGCCGATGCGCACGCAGGGCACCTCGCAGCCGCGCATCTTGGCGAGCACGCGGCCGGCTTCCGTTTCCGGCACGGTGACGAGATAGCGCGCCTGGTCCTCGCCGAACCAATAGGCATGCGAGACCAGCGACGTCGGCGCTGCCAGCAGCTTTGCACCGATGCCACCAGCCATCGCCATTTCGGCGAGCGCAATCAGCAGGCCACCGTCGGAGAGATCGTGCACGGCGGTCGCAGTGCCCGCATGGATCATGCCGCGCACGCAGTCGCCGTTGCGCTTCTCGGCCGCAAGATCGACCGGCGGCGGCGCGCCCTCCTCGCGACCGCAGATGTCGCGCAGGTAGACGGACTGGCCGAGCCAGCCATGGGTGTCGCCGACCAGCAGGATCGCCTCGCCCTCGGCCTTGAAGGCGAGCGACGCAGACTTGGTGAAATCGTCGAGCAGGCCGACGCCGCCGATCGAGGGCGTCGGCAGGATCGCGCGGCCGTTGGTCTCGTTGTAGAGCGAGACGTTGCCGGACACGACCGGGAAGTCGAGCGTGCGGCAGGCTTCCGAGATGCCCTTCAGGCAACCGACGAACTGGCCCATGATCTCGGGCCGCTCAGGATTGCCGAAATTCAAATTGTCGGTGATCGCGAGCGGCTTGCCGCCGACGGCGGTGATGTTGCGCCAGGCTTCCGCTACCGCCTGCTTGCCGCCCTCGAACGGATCGGCCTCGCAATAGCGCGGCGTGACGTCGACGGTCAGCGCCAGGCCCTTCGGCCCGTCCTGCACGCGCACGACGGCAGCGTCGCCGCCGGGGCGCTGCATGGTGTTGCCGAGGATGACGTGGTCGTACTGCTCCCACACCCAGCGCTTGCTGCACATGTCGGGCGTGCCGATCAGCTTCTCCAGCGCGCTACCTACGCCCATCGGCGCCGGCACGTCGCGCGCATGCACGGTCGGCAGCGCGGCGGAAGGGACATGCGGACGGTCATAGAGCGGCGCCTCGTCGCCGAGCTCCTTGATCGGCAGGTCGGCCATGACGTCGCCGCCATGCTTGACCACGAAGCGCTTGCTCGGCGTGGTGTAGCCGACCACGGCGAAATCGAGGCCCCATTTCTTGAAGATCGCCTCGGCTTCCTGTTCCTTCTCGGGCTTGAGCACCATGAGCATCCGCTCCTGGCTTTCCGAGAGCATCATCTCGTAGGCGCTCATGCCGGTCTCGCGGGTCGGCACCGCGTCGAGATCGAGGTCGACGCCGAGGTCGCCCTTGGCGCCCATCTCGACCGCCGAGCAGGTCAGGCCCGCCGCGCCCATGTCCTGGATCGCGATGACGCAGCCCTTCTCCATGATCTCGAGGCAGGCCTCGAGCAGCAGTTTTTCGGCGAAGGGATCGCCGACCTGAACGGTCGGGCGCTTCTCCTCGGACTTGTCGTCGAACTCGGCCGAGGCCATCGAGGCGCCGTGGATGCCGTCGCGGCCGGTCTTGGAGCCGAGATAGACGATCGGCATGTTCACGCCGGAGGCGGCCGCATAGAAGATCTTGTCGGCGTCGGCGAGGCCGACCGCCATCGCGTTGACGAGGATGTTGCCGTCATAGCGGGTGTGGAAGCGCACCTGGCCGCCGACCGTCGGCACGCCGAAGGAATTGCCGTAACCGCCGACACCGGCAACGACGCCGGAAACAAGGTGACGAGTTTTCGCGTGCTCGGGCGCGCCAAAACTCAACGCGTTGAGGCAGGCGATCGGGCGCGCGCCCATGGTGAAGACGTCGCGCAAAATGCCGCCGACGCCGGTGGTCGCGCCCTGGTACGGCTCGATATAGCTGGGGTGGTTGTGGCTCTCCATCTTGAAGACCACGGCCTGGCCGTCGCCGATGTCGATCACGCCGGCGTTCTCGCCGGGCCCCTGGATCACCCAGGGCGCCTTGGTCGGCAGGCCCTTCAGATGGATGCGCGAGGATTTGTACGAGCAGTGCTCGTTCCACATCGCCGAGAAGATGCCGAGCTCGGTGAAGGTCGGCTCCCGCCCGATCAGCTTCAGGATGCGCTCGTACTCGTCGGGCTTGAGCCCGTGGGCGGCAACCAGTTCGGGGGTGATCTTGGGTTCGTTCTTCATGGATTCGGGGCTTTCGGCGGGCGTTTGGCCGTTCTTAGGAACATCGGGGGCTCTCGAAAAGCCCTTTATGAGGCATTTTCCCGCTGTCCCACGTTTTGCAAGCGGGGTCGGCGGGAACGGGAATTGCAAGGCGCTGACGGATCGGATTTAAGGGCTAAAGACCCGTAATTGAAGGCCCATTTCCTTGCACGAATTGACCAAAGTCCCCGCCACCCGCCGTCCCGACCTGCACGTCGCCACCGAGGGCGAGTTCAAGGGCTGGCGGACCTCGATTCGCGACAGTTTTGAGAGCCATATCGGCCCGTTCTGGCACAAGGTCGAGGACGACGGCAGCGTCCGCTCGGCGTTCCGGGTCGAGAAAAAGCACCTCAACGGCTCCGGGAACGTCCATGGCGGCTGCTTCATGGCCTTCGCCGACTATTGCCTGTTCGCCATCGCCACCCACGAGCTGGACGGTCCGGCCGTGACCACCAATTTCGCCTGCGATTTCCTCGACGCGGCCCGCGAGGGCGAGCTGGTCGAATGCACCGGCGAAGTGTCCCGCGCCGGCGGCTCGCTGATCTTCCTGCGCGGCCAGCTGACCTCGGCAGGGCGGCCGCTGTTCACCTTCTCCGGCACGATCAAGCGGGTGAAGCGGAAGCCGGCCGTGCCGGCAAACGCATAGCCTCGCAGCTTCCCGTTTGGCACGCCCTCGCCCGGGGTTATCTCGGCCGGCTCGTCACACTGACCGCGAATGCGCAAGCGGACTCGCGCATTCCGATCGGATGGGCCTCTGCCATTGGCGATGACAAGGGAAAATTTCGGTTGTCACCGCCCATTGCTCCAATCAAGCAGCCACGTTCGGCTGCCGGAAGGCCGCTTCCATCTCGCGGCGCACCCGCACGGCGAGACTGTTGGGATCGTACTCCACGTCTTCCCATTTCAGGCGCTGGCCCGGCTCGATGTCGGTCTTGAGCTTAACATGGTGGGCGAGGCCGAGCGGCAGGTAGCCCTGCTTCAGTGACGCGTCGGCTGGGGTCTGCTTGCCCCAGACGCAGAAGCCGCCCTCGCCGTCGAGCATCTCGCCGGCCTTCAGCTTGCGCTTCGCGGTCGCGACCACGTCGGAGTTGAAGACGATCGGCGCGCCGGTGGGCTCCTTGCGCAGCGCCGCGGAGGCCACGGAGATGCCGAGCTCGAGCCCGATCATGTGGATCGGCCGATACAGCGAGGCATATTTGCCGGTCTTATCCGGCAGCATGCTGTATTCGCGGAAGCATTCCTCCGAATAGGCGCTGTCGGTCTCGAACACGACATAGGTGCCCATCACGAGGCTCTGCGGCACGTCGGTGCCGTCGCGATAGACCGAGGAGGTCACCTCGGTGACCCCTGATCTCTCCAGCGTGCCGCCGTCGGATTTCGGCTTGCAGATTTCGGCGTGCTCGAAGCGCGTGGCCGGCGGGAAGGACAAGCCTTCGCTCTGCGCATGCAACCCGGTCGCGTTGCACACCGCGGTCATCTCGATACCCGACTTGGTGCCGTCGACGAACGAGTTGAACATCTTCGGATTGATCGAGTTGCGATCCTTGATCTTCATGTATTTGTCGAGGATGTCCCAGACCGTATCCGGCGTCGACTGATGATAGGTCGGGTGATAGCGCGTGCCCTTGCCGGCGGCGACGACCTTGAATCCGGCCGCACGTGCCCAATCGACGTGATCGGCGATCAGTGCCGGCTGGTCGCCCCAGGCCAGCGAATAGACCACGCCGGCCTGCCGTGCCTTGCGCGCCAGGATCGGGCCTGCGACAGCGTCCGCCTCGACATTGACCATCACGATGTGCTTGCCGTTCTCGATCGCCTTCATCGCGAAGCGGATGCCGGCGCCGGGATCGCCGGTCGCCTCGATGATGACCTCGATGGCGGGATGAGTGATGAGCGCATCGGCGTTGTCGGTGACGATGGTGCGGCCGTGCTTGAGCGCATCGTCGATCGTAGCAGCCGCATATTGTTCCTCGGGCCAGCAACCGAGCTTGAGCTGGGAACGGGCGCGTGCGGTGTTCAGGTCGGCGACGCCGACGAGATGCATGCCGTCGGTCTGGCGCACCTGCGACAGGAACATCAGGCCGAATTTTCCGGCGCCGATCAGGCCAATGGTAACGGGCCTGCCGGCCGCCTTGCGCTCCAGCAGCATGCGATGAAGATTCATCTGGATTTCCTTAGCGTTCCTCGGGTGACGACGTTGCTGCAGCCGTGGATTCCGGCCGCGCTCGCCTTGTCCGGAAACGTTAGGCAGCTGCGAATCCGAGGGCAATTCAGATTATCTGCCGCGACGATGTAGGCGCGCTAAACAATCCGCGCGCTTTGGCTCCCAGTTTGCAGCATGATCTTTCTCGGAAAACCGCTTCACACTTTTCCGGATCATGCGCGTGCGCTCCAGGCATCGCGTTCCCCGCGCAACCAATCGAGGAAGGTGCGGGTCTTGCGGTGGCGCAGATGGCCATGCGGACAGACGATCCACTGCGTGGTCAGCACGACCTCCGGCGGATTCCTGACCGGGCAGACCAGGCGGCCGTCGCGCAATTCGCGCCAGGCCAGCAGTTCGCTCTCCAGCCCGATGCCGAGCCCGTCGACGGCAGCGTCGATCGCCATGTGGCTGCGGTCGAACAGCACGCGCTTCCAGCGCTCCGCAGGCTCGATGCCGGCCTCCATGAACCAGCGCGGCCATTGCATCTGCGATTTCACCGAATGGATCAGCCGGTGCTTGAGCAGGTCCTGGGCCGAGAGGCTGCCCGCCGCAAGAAACGAAGGCGCGCACAGCGGGAAGAATCGCTCCTTGCCGAGGCTTTCCACGAACAGGCCGGCCCAGCCGCCTTCCCCATGGCGGATCTCGAGGTCGACATTCTCCTTGCGGAAATCGGTCGGCTCATTGGTGCCGTCGAGCCGCAATTCGATGTCCGGATTGGCGTCGACGAAGCCTGCCAGCCGGGGCAGCAGCCATTTGCTCGACACGCTCGGCGCGGCACGCACCGTCAATGTGGTGGCCGAACGGATGCCGCGAACGTGTTGCGTCACGTCGGTGACGTGCTCGATCTCGCGGCTGATCATCTCGAAATAGCGCTCACCCGCTTCCGTCAGCGTGATGTTGCGCCCGACCCGCGACGTCAGCGCCGTGCCGAGATGCAGCTCCAGCGCCTGGATCTGCTGGCTGACGGCCGACGGCGTCACCCGCAATTCGTCCGCCGCGCGGGAAATGCTGCCCGCGCGCGCCACCGCGTGGAAGACGATGATGGCGCGGAACGGTATCTGCATCGGGAAACCTTTTAGGCCAGCTAAAGTGACGGCGAATATAATTCAATTGTCGTGCATGACCAGCGATCTAGGCTTCAACCTCAAGGCAACCCGCGACAGACGGGTGCCAAAGAGGAAACAGGACCGCGCAGGCAGCCGGTCCGCCCGGGGGAAGGAACGCAAGGCTCAAGCCCTTTCACCAGCTCCAACGATTTTGACGACCGGCGCAGCAAGGCCTGTGCGCGGCAACGAACACGTGCGCCGACAAGGCGCCGCAGGGATCATCAAGGGAGGACCAAAGATGTCGGGCAAAAGCCACAGGATTTCACGCCGCAATTTCATGGTCGCGGCTGCCGCCGTTCCGCTGGTCGCGATCCGCACCAGGCCGGCGCAGGCCGCGGAGTTCGAATACAAGCTCGCTACCGGCCAGTCGCTGACGCAGCCGATCAACACCCGCCTCGATCAGGCGGTGAAACGGATCAGGGAAGCGAGTGGCGGCCGGCTGGAGCTCAAGTTCTTCCCTGCCTCGCAGCTCGGCTCGGACACCGACCTCTTGACCCAGATCCGCAGCGGCGGTGTCGATTTCCTCAACATCGCCGGCTCCGTCCTGTCGACTGTGGCGCCGATCGCCGGCATCGCCAATGTCGGCTTCGCGTTCTCGGACTACGGCCAGGTCTGGAATGCGATGGACGGCGACCTCGGCAAGCTGATCGCCACGCAGATCGAGAAGACCGGCGCACTGGTGATGGCCAAACCCGCCGACAATACGTTCCGGCAGATCTCGTCGTTCACCAAGCCGATCAAGACGCCGGCGGATCTTGCCAGCTACCGCATCCGTGTGCCGGTGTCGCCGATCTTCACCTCGCTGTTCAAGTCGCTCGGCGCCAATCCAACCTCGATCAACTTCAATGAATTGTACACGGCACTGCAGACCCATCTCGTCGACGGCCAGGAGAACGGCCTCGTCACCATCGAGGCCGGCAAGATCTACGAGGTGCAGAAGTACATATCCGAGACCAACCATATCTGGGATCCGTTCTTCATCCTCGGCAACCGCCGCTCGGTGAAGGCGCTCCCCGACGATCTGCAGGCGCTGGTCCGCAAGGAATTCGATCAGGCCGCGATGGAGCAGCGCGCGGACACCGCAAAACTCAATCTGACGCTGAAGGACCAGCTGATCGCCAAGGGCATCACCTTCGAGGCCTCCGACAAGGAAGCGTTCCGCAAGGAGCTGTCGGCCGCCGGCTTCTACAAGGAATGGCGCGGCAAGTTCGGCGAAGACAATTGGAAGACGCTGGAGGCAGCGGCGGGAGCACTGGCATGAGCGCAGTGATCGACATGTCGGAAACGGCGACGCTCGGCAAGGCCCAGCCGTTGCGCGGCCGGTGGCTGGAGCAGTCGCTGCGCTGGCTGGTGGAGATCCCCGCGGCGATCGCCGTCGTCGCCGAAGTCATCATCCTGTTCGCCGGCATCGTGGCGCGCGGCGTCTTTCATCGGCCAATCATCTGGTCGGACGAGCTCGCCTCCATCCTGTTCCTGTGGCTGGCGATGCTCGGCAGCGCGATCGCCGTGCAGCGCTCGGCGCATATGCGCCTGACCTTCTTCACCTCGTATCTGTCGCCACGTGTCGAGGCCTGGGCGTCGACACTCGCCGCGGGCGCCGTCGCGCTGTTCCTCGCGATCATCCTGCATCCGGCGCTGGACTATGTCGAAGATCAGGCCTTCGTGGAGACGCCGGCGCTTGGCTGGTCCGGCATGATCCGCGCGGCCGCCATTCCCGTCGGTTGCGTCATCGCGCTCGCCAGCATCTGCCTCACCCTCGTCAAGCGGTCGGCGAGGGACCTGCTTGCCGTGACTGTCCTGTTTGCGGCAATTGCCGGCGCACTCTATCTCGCAGGTCCCTCGCTGAAGCCGCTGGGCAACTGGAACCTGCTGATCTTCTTCGTCGGCCTGCTCGGCTGCGCCGTGATGGCCGGCGTGCCGATCGCGTTTTCCTTTTGTCTGGCGACCGTCGCCTTCCTGCTCACCACCACGCGGACGCCGTTGCTGGTCGTGGTCGGACGGATCGACGAGGGCATGAGCTCGCTCATTTTGCTCGCGGTGCCACTGTTCGTGCTGCTGGGCCAGCTGGTCGAGCAGACCGGCATGGCGCGCGTCATGGTCGCGTTCCTGGCGTCGGTACTCGGCCATATCAGAGGCGGGCTGTCCTATGTGATGTTAGGGGCCATGCTGCTGGTCTCCGGCATCTCCGGCTCCAAGACCGCCGACATGGCGGCGATTGCCCCGGTGTTGTTTCCCGAGATGCGCAAGCGCGGCATGAAGGATGGTGAGCTGGTGTCGCTGCTGGCAGCGTCAGGTGCGATGAGCGAGACCATTCCGCCGTCGATCGTGCTGATCGCGATCGCCTCCGTCACCGGCGTGTCGATCGCGGCGCTGTTCACCGCCGGCATCCTGCCGGGCATCGTGCTGGCGATCGTGCTCGCTTTCGTCGCGCGCTACCGGGCGGGCGCGGAGGAGAACGCCGCGCTCAAGGTGGCGCGGGCGCCGATGTCGGTGGTGGCGAAGACGTTGTGGGCGGCATTGCCGGCGCTGGCGTTGCCGTTCCTGATCCGCAGCGCGGTGGTCGAGGGTTATGCCACCGCGACCGAGGTCTCGACCATCGGCATCGCCTACTGCCTCGTGCTCGGCCTGATCGTCTATCGCGGCAGCCTGGCCTGGAAGAACGTGCTGCCGATGCTGGTGCAGACCGCCTCGCTGTCCGGCTCGATCCTGTTCATCGTGGGAGCTGCGAGCGCGATGGCCTGGGCGCTGGCGCAATCCGGATTTTCGCATGATCTGGCGGCGCGCATGGCCGGCGTGCCCGGCGGCGCCTACGGCTTCCTGCTGATCTCGGTGATCGCCTTCATCGTGCTCGGCAGCGTGCTGGAGGGGATTCCGGCGATCGTGCTGTTTGGCCCGCTGCTGTTCCCGGTGGCCGCAACGTTCGGCATCAACGAGGTGCACTATGCAATGGTGGTGATCCTCGCCATGGGCCTCGGCCTGTTCGCGCCGCCGTTCGGCCTCTGCTACTACGCCGCTTGCACCATCGGTGGCGTGTCGCCCGATGCCGGCATGCGCCGGATCTGGATCTATCTCGCCTGGCTGTTCCTGGGCCTGCTGCTGATCACCTTCGTGCCCTGGATATCGCTGGTCTTTCTATGAGGGTCACACGATGGAGGTCCATGAGCGAATTTGCATCATGCGCTGCGGACCGCATCGCGCAGCAATCCGCTCGCCAACTGTCGAAACGCGTCCACGGCCTTGTTCAGTACGGCTTTCGGATCGTCGGCCGCGGCGACCCATAAAGCAGCGCTGAGCGCGGCGCCGTTCAGCAATCGCCCCGCCGCTTCAACGTCCACGGGCTTCACCACCTTTTCGTCGATCAGCGAACGGACCGTTCGCATGGTGACCTCCAGGCAGGCGTTCTCGCCGGGCCATTTCGATGGATCACCGAGTACGGCCGGTCCATCCAGAAGCATGATGCGCTGAATTTCAGGATCGAGCGCCATTTCGATATACGCACTGCCCTCTGCGAGGAGGCCTTGCCACAAGGTGGGCGCCTGCTCGCGGATCGCGCGCAGCCGCTCCGCCATTTCGGCGTCGATCTGCTCGACGACGGCCCAGAGCAGCCCCTTCTTGTCTTCGAAATTGTGATAGAGCGCGCCCCGCGTCAGCCCGACCGAGGCCGTCAGCTCATCCATCGACGCGTCTGCATAACCTTGCGTGGCGAACGCCTTGCGCGCGGCCCGGATGAGCTTGACCCGATTTTCCGCCATGGCTGCGGCGCGCTTTCCTTCGACCATGCTCGCTCCACTTTTCAGTTGACATACGCCTCGTATGTGAGCGATACCCACTCACATACGGAACGTATATGAAGAATGTCACGGCCGGCGCCGCAAGGCAATTCGGCCGCCAGCTCCACAGTTTCTTTCGAAAGGCTCAAGCCATGCTCCAACGCGAGGCAATCTTCCCCGCTGACCGCCACGCGCTTTACCAAGCGCATCGGTATTCTCCGGCGATCCGATCCGGTGACTTGCTCTTCGTTTCGGGCCAGGTCGGTAGTCGCGAGGACGGCTCACCCGAGCCGGTGTTCGAGGATCAGGTCCGGCGTGCGTTTGCCAATCTGCGCGCCGTGCTCGCAGCTGCCGGATGCACACTGAGCGATGTGGTGGATGTCACCACGTTTCACACCGATCCTGACAAGCAGATCGATACGGTGATGGCCGTCCGCAGCGCAGAGATCGGCGACGCCCCCTATCCGAACTGGACGGCCGTGGGAGTGAATTGGCTCGCAGGGTTCGACTTCGAGATCAAGGTCATCGCCCGGATCCCTTCAGCCGCGTAAGGCCGTCTCCCGCCAATGCGGGAGAGACGCCTACGGCTTGGCGTCGTCCGCCAGCATCTTCCGGTACTTCTCGACGTCGCGCGTCACGAGTTTTTGCAGCACCTCGGGCGTGTGCTCGTCGGGATCGGGCGCGACGGTCGAGAGATCAGCAAAACGCTTCTTCACCGCGTCGGTCTCGACCGCGGTGCGCGCGGCCGCATTCAGCTTGGCGATGATGGCCGGCGGCGTGCCCTTCGGCGCGAACAGGCCGTTCCAGCCCTGCGCCTCGAACTCGGGCAGGCCGGCTTCGGCCGACGTCGGCAGGTCGGGCAGCGTGGCGAGCCGCACGGTCGAGCCGACCACGAGCCCCCTCACCAGCTTCTCGTTGATCGACTGCGACACCGAGGCCGCAGCATCGCAGACGCCATCGATCTGGCTGCCGATCGCATCGGTGAGCGCGGGCGAAGCTCCGCGATAGCCGACCAGCGTCGCGTCGATGCCGGCGGCCGTGACAAAGCTCTTGCAGATGAGATAGTTCGACGAGCCGACGCCGGCGTGTCCCAGGTTGATCTTGCCCGGATTGGCCTTGGCGTAGGCGATGAACTCCTTCAGGTCCTTCGCCGGAAAGTCCTTGCGCAGCGCGATGATGCCGAAGGTCTTGGCGACCATGGCGATCGGCGCGAAGGAGTCCGGCGTGAACGGCAGCTTCGGATAGATGGTGTAGGTCGCAGCATTGGTGCCGGCATTGCCGATCGCGATGGTGTAACCATCAGGCTCGGAACGGGAGGCACGCGCCAGCGCGGTCGAGCCGCCGGCGCCTGCAACGTTCTCGATCACGATGGATTGGCCGAGCGCCACGCCCATCTGCTCGGCCACAGTGCGCGCGATCACGTCCGAGGTGCCGCCGGCCGCGAACGGCACGATCATGGTGATCGGACGCTTGGGGAAATCCTGGGCGAAGGCGGCAGATGTCAGCGACAGCGCCGCAATCGCGGCGAACGCGCGCTTCAACACGAACGAGATCACGCGGCCTTTTCCAGATGCGCGGTGAGGCCCGCGAACAGGCCGCGGCCATCGGTGCAGCCCATGATGTCTTCGACGTGGTTTTCCGGATGCGGCATCATGCCGAGCACGTTGCCCTTGTCGTTGACGATTCCGGCGATCGAATGCGCGGCACCGTTGATGTTGGACTGGTCGTCGACCGTGCCGTCCGGGGAGCAATAGCGATAGAGCACGCGCCCCTCGCCCAGCAACCGCTTCACCGTCTCTTCGTCGGCCGCATAATTGCCCTCGCCATGCGCGACGGGCACGCGAATGACCTGGCCGGCATTGTAGCCGCGCGTGAACGGCGTATCCGAACGCTCGACCCGCAGGTGAACATCCTTGCAGATGAATCTCAGCCGCGAATTGCGCATCAGAATGCCCGGCAGGAGGCCGGATTCGCAGAGGATCTGGAAACCGTTGCAGACGCCGAGCACGAGGCCGCCCTTGGCCGCATAGTCACGCACCGCATCCATCACCGGCGCCCGCGCCGCAATCGCACCACAGCGCAAATAGTCGCCGTAGGAGAAGCCACCGGGCACGACCACGAGGTCGGTGCCTGAAGGCAGCGAGGTCTCGGCGTGCCACACCATCGCGGGCTCATGGCCCGAGATGAGCTTCAGCGCGCGCGCCATGTCGCGTTCGCGGTTGATGCCGGGGAAGACGAGGATGGCGGCTTTCATCAGAGCAGCTCGACCCGATAGTTCTCGATCACGGTGTTGGCGAGCAGCTTGTCGGCGGCTTCCTTCAGCGCGGCTTCCGCCTTGGCCTTGTCGGCGCCGGCGAGCTCGATGTCGAACACCTTGCCCTGGCGGACGCTGGCGACGCCGTCGACACCGAGCGACTTCAGCGCGCCTTCGATGGCCTTGCCCTGCGGATCGAGGATACCCGTCTTCAGGGTAACGGTAACACGTGCCTTCACGTCAAATCCCTCTCAGCTCTTCACCAGCACCGGACCGGAACCTACCGGACGCTCATTCTCCATGAGGATGCCGAGGCGCTTGGCGACTTCGGTATAGGCCTCGAGCAGGCCGCCGAGATCCCTGCGGAAGCGATCCTTGTCGAGCTTCTCGTTCGACTTGATGTCCCACAGACGGCAGCTGTCCGGCGAGATCTCGTCGGCGACGATGATGCGCATCATCTCGTTCTCGAACAGCCGGCCGCACTCCATCTTGAAGTCGACGAGGCGGATGCCGATGCCGAGGAAGAGGCCGGTGAGGAAGTCGTTGACGCGAATGGCGAGCGCCATGATGTCGTCGATCTCCTGGGGCGTGGCCCAGCCGAACGCGGTGATGTGCTCTTCCGACACCATGGGGTCGTTGAGCTGGTCGTTCTTGTAATAGAACTCGATGATCGAACGGGGCAGCTGGGTGCCCTCCTCGATGCCGAGGCGCTGCGACAGCGAGCCGGCGGCAACGTTCCGCACCACCACTTCCAGCGGCACGATCTCGACCTCGCGAATCAACTGCTCGCGCATGTTGAGGCGGCGGATGAAGTGGGTCGGCACCCCGATGTCGTTGAGGTGCTGAAACAGGTACTCCGAGATCCGGTTGTTGAGGACACCCTTGCCCTCGATCACCTGATGCTTCTTCGCATTGAACGCTGTGGCGTCATCCTTGAAGTGCTGGATCAGGGTACCGGGCTCCGGACCTTCGTAAAGAACCTTTGCCTTGCCTTCATAAATGCGACGCCGACGGCTCATTGGGATGTACCGTGTTTTGTTGAAATCCATGTATTTGGTGTGCTCCGGTTACCAGGTTACGACCCACAGCGGAGCTGCCGTGAACGGCCCGGAACCCCTTCCGAATCCTTGGAAACAGAACGGGAACCAAGCCTTTAGGCAACCTATCCGATTGGCTGTCCCAGCACAATCGATCCGGCCCATCCGACGCTGACTTATACCGCCTCGCCTGCGGCTTTACGGCTCGTTGTTTCGTCGATCGTGCCCTCTATCTAGGCATGCGTGGGGGCCCTCGCAACGAGGGCCGCCAGGTCCATAGCCCCGAGGAATTGGAAGACGCATGAGCGAATTCAACAAGCGCGAAGAAGGCTTTGAGAAGAAGTTTGCCCTCGACGAGGAGCAGAAGTTCAGGGCGGAGGCCCGCCGCAACCGGCTGCTGGGGCTGTGGGCGGCCGAAAAGCTCGGAATCACCGGCGAAGCCGCCACCGCCTATGCCAAGGAGGTGGTCGCGGCCGATTTCGAGGAGGCCGGCGACGGCGACGTCCTGCGCAAGGTCATGGCCGATTTCGCCGCCAAGAACGTCGCCCTCACCGAACAGGCGATTCGCGGCAAGATGAGCGAGCTGATCGCGGTCGCGGCCGCCGAGGTGAAGGCCGGGAAGTAAGCTTAACAGCGAGCGGTGGACGGCCACGGAAGGCCTCCCCGCCGCTCGCGCTGCCGGGCTTGCAGCCGGCCCCCAGCAATGCCAAATGGGCGGCATGTCCCAGGAAAACCGCCAAGATCACATCTCCAACGTCCTCGCCCAACGCTATGCCTCGCCCGCCATGCGGGCCATCTGGAGCGGTGAAGGCAAGGTTCGCCTCGAACGCGATTACTGGATCGCCGTGCTGAAAGGCCAGCGCGAGCTCGGCATTGCCGTACCCAATGGCGTGATCGAGGCTTACGAGCGCGTGAAGGACCAGGTCGACCTGGATTCCATCATGCGGCGCGAGCGCATCACCCGCCACGACGTCAAGGCGCGGATTGAGGAGTTCTGCGACCTGGCCGGTCACGAGCACCTGCACAAGGGCATGACCAGCCGCGACCTCACCGAGAACGTGGAGCAGCTCCAGGTCTATCGCGGGCTGCAGCTGATCGAGACCAAGAGCATCGCCGCACTCATCCGCTTTGCCAAGCACGCCAAGCAGCTCCGCGACATGCCGTTCACGGCGCGCACGCACAACGTCGCCGCGCAGGTTACGACGCTCGGCAAGCGCATCGCCATGTTCGGCGAGGAGATGCTGGTGTCGCATCAGAGCCTGGTCAGCGTGCTCGACAGCTATCCCGCGCGCGGCCTGAAGGGCGCGGTGGGCACAAGGCTCGACCAGATCACCCTGTTCAACGGCGATGCCGGCAAGGCCCGCGCGCTCGAACAGCAGATCCTCAAGCACCTCGGCCTGCCCAAGAGCTTTGATGCGGTCGGCCAGGTCTATCCGCGCAGCCTCGACTTCCGCGCGGTCAGCGTGTTGACCGAGCTCGCCAGCGGTCCCGGCAATTTCGCCAAGACGGTGCGCCTGATGGCGGGCCATGAGCTCGCCAGCGAAGGTTTCGCCAAGGGCCAGGTCGGCTCGTCCGCGATGCCGCACAAGATGAACAGCCGCTCCTGCGAGCGCATCAACGGCCTGCACGTCGTGCTGAAGGGCTATCTCGCGATGGCCGCAGGCCTTGCCGGCGATCAGTGGAACGAAGGCGACGTCTCCTGCTCCGTCGTCCGCCGCGTCATGCTGCCCGATGCCTTCCTCGCCATGGACGGCCTGCTCGAGACGCTGCTATCGGTGCTCGACCAGATGGAAATATTCGACGCCGTCGTTGCGACCGAGCTCAATCGCTACCTGCCGTTCCTGCTCACCACCACGGTGATGATGGAAGCGGTCAAGAAAGGCGCCGGCCGCGAAGGCGCGCATGAGGCGATCAAGGAGCATGCGGTCGCGGCCATCCGCGATCTGCGCACCGGCAAGATCGTGCAGAACGACCTGCTCAAGCGTCTCGCCGCCGACCAGCGTCTCGGCCTCAGCGAAGCCGAGCTGAGCCAGGTGCTCGAGCACGGCCGCGCCAATTCCGGCGATGCCGGCGCTCAGGTTGATTATTTCGCCGAGCAGGTCGATGCGCTGGCGAAGGCGAAGCCTGAAGCGGCCAAGTACACGCCTGGCGCGATCTTGTAAGCGAACAGTTGCGAGCAGCGAATATTCGCTGCTCGCCATTCGCTCCCTCACTCTTCCTTAAATCCATACTCCGGCACGTTGCCGCTGGCGCCGTAATATTTGTACGGCAGGAATTTGCCTGACATCGTGATCTTGACACGGTCGCCCTTCGGGTTGGCGACGCGTTCGATCGCCATGTCGAAGTCGATCGCCGACATGATGCCGTCGCCGAACTCTTCCTCGATCAGCGCCTTCCAGGCCGGACCGTTCACCATCACCATCTCGTAGAAACGGTAGATCAGCGGATCGGTCGGCGGCATCGGCGTGCCCTGCCCGCGCATCGGCACCTCGTTGAGCATCGCGGTCTCGGTCTTCGACAACCCGAACAGCTCCCCGGCGTTGGCCGCTTGCGGCTTGGTCAATTTCATCTGGCCCATGATCGCGCCGACGATCAGCACTTCCGAATAGCCGCCGATTTTCTCGCAGATGTGTTTCCAGCTCCAGCCCTTCTCGCGCTTGATGTCGAGCAGCTTCTCGGTGAGGTCTTCGCGTTTCATGTCGGGGTCTCCCTTGGTCAGGCATGTGACGGGCCTGCCGCTTTGGGAGGCACGAAACGTGCCAATAAATGAGGCTTATCGCTTCAGCGTTTCCATGAATCGCCTGATCGCCTCCAGCACCGGCTGCTGATCGCCGGCAAAGAACCAGTGATCGTGGCCGTCGAGCTCGACGAACTGCGCGCCCTTGATCCGGCTCGCCACATCGCGGCCGGCCGCGATACGCACGGCCTTGTCGTCCCGCCGATGCAGCACCAGCGTCGGCACGGCGATCTGCGGCAGCAGACCGCGCACGTCGGCGTCGCGAAACGCTTCCAGCACGGCCGAGATGCCGCCGGGACTGGACGCGGCGCGCAACAGGCCCGCCCACCAGGCGCGCGCCTGCGGATCGTCCGCAAGGCTCGGCGCAAACGCTTCGATCCCAACCGGGCCGCCCCATTGCGCGATCAGATGCCTGCTCCAGGCGTCATACTGGCTGGCGCGCAGCGCATGCGGATAATCTTCCGCCCAGCACCCCTTGGCCAGCGCGCCGAATAGAATGAGCCCCGCGACGCGGTTCTCGTCATCGGCCGCAAATTTGATGCAGGCCGGTCCGCATTCCGATGCACCGAACAGCACGACGCGACGCGAGCCCGCAGCGCGCAGAACGGTGCCGATATCCTCTGCGGTAACATCGATGCTCGGCGCCGAGCCGACACGGTCGGACAGCCCGATGCCGCGGCGATCGAACACGATGAGGCGCCCGAGCTTCATCAATGACGCCAGGAACGTCCGGCACGCGGGATGCTCCCAGGCGCGCTCCACATGGGAGACGAAGCCGGGCATCACCAGGATATCGAGCGAGCCGCTGCCGTAGGTCTGATACGCCAGATGCACGCCCGCGCCCTTGACGTAGCGCGTGGTCGGAAGCGCATGCGGTGCAGCGGCGGGACTCATCAGCGCTTCGGTCTCGGCTTCCGGCGCAACGTCAAGCTCTCCGCGCAGCCGCTGCGTCAGGGCCGCGTAGTGCCGTTCCGCGGCGCTGCGATCGCCTGATAGCAGCAGGCTGCGGATCAGATGCCGGCCATAGACCTCGCTGAGCGGATCGAGCTCGACCAGACGCCCCGCATGCGCGGTCGCTGCGAAATGGTCGCCCGCGGCGTTCTTGTCCTGCACCAGCCGCTCCAGCGCATGCACGAGCCGCCCCCGCAGCGCCTCGCGACGAAAGAACGCCCAATCGTCGAATTCGGGCGCGTCCTCCGGAGAGAAGCCCGCGAGGAAGTCACCGCGATAGATCCGGCAAGCCTCTTCAAACGCGCCGCGGTCGCAGGCGCTCTCGAACAGATGCGTATCGACCGTCAGTTCGATATCCGGCGACCATCGCACGCTGCTGCGGTCGGTCTCGAACACCGGCTCGCCCAGCGCGAGCTCGATGCGATGAAGCAGGCGCCGCAAGCGCGCCAGCCCGGTCTCGCGGTCGGCCTCGGGCCACAACTGCGTCGCGATCAAATCCCGCGCAACGGCGCCCTTGGCCTCCGCGAGATAGATCAGCAGCGCAAGCCCCTTGCGCAAGGCGAGCTTGATCGGGCGGCCGTCAGCGTGGATCTCGGGGAACCCGAACGTCCCGAGCGAGAAAGCCGTCATGGACATCCTTCCTTCGCAGCAATCCCAGGGGACGCGCAGGGGACGGTCGCGCGGTAGCCATCGGGCTAGATCGAGCCGCCTCGCCTTCGAGCGATTCAGGCTCCTGCATGCGTCACCGCTGCAACAGGCACAATAGGAAAAAACATGATCTCGCGCGTCCTGACCCTGCTCTACGCTCTCGTGAGCTACGCCCTGTTCACGATCTCATTTCTCTATGCGCTCGGTTTCGTCGGCAATTATGTCGTGCCGAAGTCGATCGACGTCGGCAGCCCCACAAGTCCGGGCGAGGCCATCGTCGTCAATCTGCTGCTGATGAGCCTGTTTGCCATCCAGCACAGCGTGATGGCGCGTCCTGCATTCAAACGATGGTCGGCCAATTTCCTTCCCGCGGCCTGCCAGCGCAGCACCTATGTGCTGCTCTCCAGCTTGGTCCTCCTCTTGCTGTTCTGGCAATGGCGACCGATACCGATGCCGATCTGGCAGACGCGCGGAGTTACGGCATGGTTGCTGACCTCTGTGCACTGGCTCGGCTGGTTGATCGCGTTCGCCTCGACCCACATGATCGATCATTTCGATCTGTTCGGCGTGCGCCAGGCCATCGTCGCGTGGCGCGGAGCCAAGATATCAGGTCAATCGTTCCGGACGCCCCTGCTCTACAAGATCGTACGGCATCCGATCATGCTCGGCTTCCTGCTCGCGTTCTGGGCGACGCCCGAGATGACGATCGGCCGTCTGCTGTTCGCGCTCGCGAACACCGCCTACATCCTGGTCGCGCTGCAGTTCGAGGAACGGGATCTGATCGCCGAGTTTGGCGCGACCTATCAGCAATATCGCCAGCGCGTTCCCATGCTGGTGCCGCGGCTGTTCGTGCGCCGCCAGACCGAAGGAGCGCCGCGATGAGAGCGGTTCTTTGTCGTTCTTTCACAGGACCGGCTGACCTTCGCGTCGGCGAGATCGCCGAGCCGAAGCCGGCCGATGACGAGATTCTCATCGACGTCCATGCGGCCTCGGTGAGCTTCATGGACCAGTTGCTGGTCTCGGGCCTCTACCAGATGCGACCACCGCTGCCCTTCGTGCCCGGCACGGAAGCCTCCGGTGTGGTCGTCGCGATCGGCGAGAGGGTCACACAATTCGCCCCCGGCGATCGCGTGGCCTGCAGCAGCTGGACCGGCGGCTACGCCGAACGGATGATTGCCAAGGAATCGAAGAGCGTTCGTCTGCCCGATGGCGTCTCGTTCGAGGCGGCGGCGACCATCCTGCACAATTACGGCACCGCCTATTATGCGCTGGTCGAGCGCGCACGGGCGCTAGCCGGCGAGACCGTTTTCATCACGGGCGCCGCCGGCGGCGTCGGGCTTGCCGCCGTCGATCTCGGCCGCCATCTGGGCCTCCGCGTCATCGCCGGCGTCGGCTCCGACGACAAGGCCCCGCTGGTGCGCCTCTACGGCGCCAGCGATGTGATCAACTATCGCAGCGAGGATCTGCGCGACCGCATCAAGTCGGTCACCTCAGGTCGAGGCATCGATATCGGCTTCGACAACATCGGCGGCGCGATTCTCGAACAGATGGCGCGATTGATGAATTGGGGCGGACGGCTGATGCCGATCGGCTTCACCAGCGGCGAAATTCCACAGGTCCCGATGAACCTGCCGCTTCTGAAGAACTATGCCATCATCGGCGTCTTCGTGGGCGCCTGGGCGGAGAAATTTTCCGCAGAGGCCGCACACATGAACGACACGTTGATGCAATTGCTGGCCGACGGACACATCCGCCCGCACATCGACCGCGTCCTCCCTTTGGAGGAGGCCCGTGACGCCATGCACGCCGTCGCCAACCGGACGGTTCAGGGAAGAATTGTCCTCAAGATCCGATAGAGTAACCCGCACAAGCCCGGCCATGACGCCGTGGAAACTTCAGGAATCTAACCGTTGACCGAGATCATCATCGACAAGCGCTATTGCGGCCCGCCGAACTCCGGCAATGGCGGCTATGTCTGCGGCCGGCTGGCCCAGCACATTCCCGGCGGCGCCGAGGTGACGCTGCGCGCGCCGCCTCCGCTCGACACACCGCTCGCTGCGATCGCAACGGACGACAGCACATGGGAGCTTCGCGATGGTGCCAGGGTCGTCGCCACCGGGCGTGCAGTGAGCGTCGAACTCGCGCGGCTGGAAACAGCCAGCTTCGCGGAAGCCAGCGCCGCCGAATTGCTGACGCCGATCAAGCCGCAGGAGCATCCACTGCCGACCTGTTTCGTCTGTGGCCCCGCAAGGACGAAAGGAGACGGCCTGCGCATTTTCGCCGGACCGCTCGAACGTCACGCACACACGCCCGTCCTCGCAGCGAGCTGGACACCGGATCAGAACCTGGCCGCCGAGGACGGCCTGGTCGCGCCAGAATTTCTCTGGTCCGCACTCGACTGCCCCACCGGCTTCGCCTGCAATTGCGATCCGCAAAACAACGCCGTCGACAAGACGCCGCTCCTGCTCGGGCGGATGTCAGCGCGGATTGAAGCCCGCCCGCGCCCCGGCACGCGCTGCATCATCACGGCATGGCCAACCAGCCGCGACGGCCGCAAGCGCATGGCCGAAGCGGCACTGCATGATGAAAGCGGGACCTTGCTGGCCGTGGCGAAGACGACATGGATTGCCGTCGAACGCGACGTGCAGCTCGGGCGATAGGTGACGGTCTCATAGGGTGGGCAAAGGCGCGAAGCGCCGTGCCCACGAGCTAGAGATGGTGGGCACGCTTCGCTTTGCCCACCCTACGAGACCTTTGCCTTCGACACCTACGCGCCCTGCTCCACCATCCCGGCAAGCCGCACCAGCTCCGCCTCGAGATCGCGCTCGACATCCGCCGCGCGGATCTCCAGCACGCGATAATCGCGCGCCTCCAGCCATGCCCGCCGCGACGCGCGGTCGGCGGCAATCGTCTCGCCCTCGCCTGGATTCACCAGCTCGATCGCGATCCGGTGCGGAAAGGAGACGAAATCCGGGATGTGGCGGCCCACGGGGGTCTGGCGCTTGAACCCACCTGCAAAACGGCGATCGCGCGTGAGCGCCTGCCAGAGCAGGCGCTCGGCATCGGTCGGGTTGCGGCGGAGCAGGCGCGCAAGGCCGCGCACGGTGGAGCCGCTGTCGGGCACGCCGCCGCCCTGGCCGTGCTCGGCCAGCAGCGCGCGCAGGCGCGTGGCCTGCTCGCCATCGAGCACGCCGCCCTTGGCCGGGCCCTTGCGGCCTTCCGCGATGGCCATCACCACGCCGTGGAGCGTGTGCATGTCCTGCTTGGTCGGCTCCATCCTGGAGAAGATGTTGCGCAGGTTGACCAGCATGGTGTCGCGCTTCTCGGCCGGGCGCAAAAATTCGACGCGGTCGAGCTCGCGGATGAGGTTGTCGAAGAAGGACTGCATCTGGTGCTGCGAGGCGCGCTCGGAGCGTTCCGGCATGCCGTGCGGCAGTTCGCCTGATGTCGCGCGCTTGAACCATTCATAGCCGACCAGCAGCACGGCCTGGGCAAGGTTGAGCGAGGCAAAGCCCGGATTGACCGGGAAGGTGATGATGCGGTTGGAGAGCCCGACCTCCTCATTGGTCAGGCCCCAGCGCTCCCGGCCGAACAAGATGCCGGCCTTGCCGCCGGTGGCAACGTGTCCCGAAATCTCCGCGGCGGCCGCTTCCGGCCCCACCACCGGCTTGGCCTGATCATGAGGTCGCGCGGTGGTGGCGAACAGCAGGTCGAGGTCGGCCACCGCCTGCTCCACTGTGTCGAACAGTTCGACCGTTTCCAGAATGTGGTCGGCGCCGGCGGCGGCCCGCTGGGCTGCGATGTTCGGCCAGCCGTCACGCGGGTTGACGATGCGCAAGCGGCTCAGGGCGAAATTACCCATGGCGCGCGCGGCCATACCGATATTTTCCCCGAGCTGCGGTTCGACCAGGATCACGATGGGGCCGTCGAGTGCGAGCCCTGCCTTGGTCTTGTCGGTGCCGGACATCTCAATCCACTTTCTGCTTCAGCTTTCGGCTTCCGAAGAGCTTGAACGTCTGTCCGAAGACCCTGATCCAAACCTTCATCCACGCCGCCCGCCCGCCTTCCGCGCGGCGCAATTTCTCAAGGGAGATAACAGGGTTAGCGGCGTTTGCGAAACCGCAATCGCACCTCAATTGGGGACGATTTCACCGCTCGGCTTGCGCGCGCATTGCTTTCGGATATGGCTATCAACCACAACCAAAGCGAAGCCGAAAGGCCTGAGCTGAAGCAACGATTGAGTGGGGGGATGGCGATGCTGAGCCGATGGAAATTGGCGCTTCTGGGACTGGTCCTGATCGTGGCGGGCGGCCTCATCGCCCATCTGACGCAGACATCAGGCGGCATCCGGATCCAGGATGTCAGGTTCAAGGGCGCCAAGGGCAACACCATGAGTGCCCTGCTCTACATCCCCCAAAATGCCACCGCACAGACCCCGGCACCCGGCATCCTCGCCGTCCACGGCTACATCAATTCCCGCGAGACCCAGGATGGCTTCGCCATCGAATTCGCCCGCCGCGGCTATGTCGTGCTGGCGCTGGACCAGACCGGCCATGGCTATAGCGATCCACCCGCCTTCGCCAACGGCTTCGGCGGCCCTGACGGCCTCGCTTATCTGCGCAGCCTCGACATCGTCGACAAGGCCAATATCGGCCTCGAGGGTCATTCGATGGGTGGCTGGACTGTGCTGGCCGCGGCCACCGCGATGCCGAACGACTACAAGTCGATGGTGCTGGAAGGCTCCTCGACCGGTAAGCCCTTTGCGGCCGACGGCACTCCCAGCTGGCCGCGCAATGTGGCGCTGGTGTTCGCCCAGTACGAGGAATTCTCCACGTTGATGTGGGGCGTCGATCTCGCCCGCGATGTCACCAAGAGCCCCAAGCTGTGGGCGATGTTCGGCACGCAGGGGCCGGTTGAGCCGGGCAAGGTCTATGGCGACCCGGCGGCCGGGACCGCCCGGGTGCTGTACACGCCTGCGATCACGCACCCGGCCGAACACATCTCGCATGAGGCGATCGGCTACAGCCTCGACTGGTTCGCCAAGACGCTGCAGGGCGGCACGCCGCGGCCGGCCGACGACCAGATCTGGTTCCGCAAGGAGCTTGGCACGCTGATCGCGTTTGTTGGTTTCGTCGCGCTGTTGATCGGCACTTTCGACGGCCTGCTCGAAGCGCAGATGTTCTCCCGCCTCCGCCTGCCCGCGGTCCCCGACGGCACCATGCCGCCGCATCACGCCGCCACCGGCCGGCGCTGGACCACAGCTTTCATCCTGTCCGCGTTCATTCCGGCGCTGACCTACTACCCCGCCTTTGCACTGGGCGGCAGCTTCGTGACGCCGTCGGCGTACCTGCCGCAGGGCATCACGAACCAGATCCTGGTCTGGGCCATCATCAACGGCCTGATCACGCTGGCGCTGATGGGCTTCGCCCCGAAGCGCAAGGGGCGGACCGGGCTGCTCGGCCAGTCGCTCGCGATCGCAATTGTCTCTGTCGCCGTCGGCTATGCCGCGCTGTGGCTCGCCGACCTCGCCTTCAAGATCGACTTCCGATTCTGGATCATCGCCCTGAAGCTGATGAACCAGAAGCAGTTTGTGATCTTCCTGATCTACCTGATTCCGTTCACGGCGTTTTTCGTCGTGGCGCTGCACGTGCTGCACCGGAATTTCTCGACCATGGAGGCGCCGCGGCTCGCGCTTTATCTGACCAATATCCTGGCGCTGACGTTCGGCTTCATCGTGCTGCTGGTCCTGCAATACGGCACGCTCTGGCTGACCGGAAAGCTGTTCAACCCGCTCCCCGATCCCGGCTTCGTGCCGCTCTCGACCATCGTCGCCATCCAGTTCGTGCCGCTGCTCGCGATCGTCGCCGTGATCGCGACCTTCACCTGGCGACGGACCGGATCGAGCCTGCCGGGCGCCCTGATCTCCGGCCTGTTCGTGACCTGGTACATCGTGGCCGGCACGGCCACCCAGGCCGCCTTTTAGAAGCGTTCTCGGAGGGCGCCGGTTCGCTCCGGGGATCGGTGCCCAAACAAGGTGCGAGGGCCGTCATTCCGACCTCAGGGAATGGCGGTTCTCGGCGAAAAGATGGGCTGAAAGTGCATAACCGCTCCGCTTCCGCCCGCCCTCGGGCGGTGCTATAGCGCGGGAGATTTCCTCCAGTTCCCAAGAAGGCTTCTCCGATCATGGCAAAAATCAAGGTATCCAATCCCGTCGTCGAGCTCGATGGCGACGAGATGACCCGGATCATCTGGCAGTACATCAAGGACAAGCTGATCAACCCGTTCCTGGATGTCGAGCTGCAGTATTTCGACCTGGGCATGGAGTACCGCGACCACACCAACGATCAGGTGACCATCGACGCCGCCGAGGCGATCAAGAAGGTCGGCGTCGGCGTCAAGTGCGCCACCATCACCCCGGACGAGGCCCGGGTGAAGGAGTTCAACCTCAAGCAGATGTGGAAGTCGCCGAACGGCACCATCCGCAACATCCTCGGCGGCGTGATCTTCCGCGAGCCGATCATCTGCAAGAACGTGCCGCGCCTGGTTCCCGGCTGGACCAAGCCGATCATCATCGGCCGCCACGCCTATGGCGACCAGTACCGCGCCACCGACATCAAGTTCCCGGGCAAGGGCACCCTCTCGCTGAAGTTCGTCGGCGAGGACGGCACCGTGATCGAGAAGGAAGTGTTCAAGGCTCCGGGCGCCGGCGTCGCCATGGAGATGTACAATCTCGACGACTCCATCATCGACTTCGCCCGCGCCTCCTTCAACTACGGCCTGCTGCGCGGCTACCCGGTGTACCTGTCGACCAAGAACACGATTCTGAAGGTCTATGACGGCCGCTTCAAGGACATCTTCCAGGAGATCTTCGACAAGGAGTTCAAGAAGGAGTTCGACGCCAAGGGCCTGACCTACGAGCACCGCCTGATCGACGACATGGTCGCCTCGGCGCTGAAGTGGTCCGGCGGCTACGTCTGGGCCTGTAAGAACTACGACGGCGACGTGCAGTCCGACACCGTGGCGCAGGGCTACGGCTCGCTCGGCCTGATGACCTCGGTGCTGCTCACCCCCGATGGCAAGACGGTGGAAGCCGAAGCCGCCCACGGCACGGTGACCCGCCACTACCGCGAGCACCAGAAGGGCAAGGAGACCTCGACCAACTCGATCGCGTCGATCTTCGCCTGGACCCGTGGCCTGTCGCACCGCGCCAAGCTCGACAACAATCCGGCGCTCGCGAAGTTCGCGGCCACGCTGGAAAAGGTCTGCGTCGACACGGTCGAGGAAGGCTACATGACCAAGGACCTCGCGCTCCTGGTCGGCGCCGACCAGCGCTGGCTCTCGACCACCGGCTTCCTCGACAAGGTCGCTGACAACCTTGTGAAGGCGCTGGCGGCCTAAGCTGCCATCCGCATTTTCGCCCGACTGGGCCAGACATCATCCCGGGCCGCGTCTCACACGCGGCCCGTTCGTTTTTTGAGAGCCCCTTGCGGAGAGATACGACCATGTCGACCAAGTTTGTTGCCCGCTGCCTGCTGCTGCTCGCCGCCATGGCCGCGCCTGCCTCCGCCGCCGAGACGCTGCCCGAGGCCATCGCCGCCGCCGGCGAGAGCGTCGTGCTCAGCGTCCACGCCGAGGGCGCGCAGGTCTATGAGTGCAAGGCCGGCACCGACGGCAAGCTCGCCTGGGCTTTCCGCGAGCCGATCGCGACGCTGCTCTCGGAGGGCAAGACCATCGGCCGCCACTATGCGGGGCCGAACTGGGAGCACGCCGACGGCAGCGCCGTCGTGGGCAAGGCGATCGGCAATGCTCCGGGCGCAACGGCGGCCGATATTCCCTGGCTGAAGCTCGAGGTCGCCTCCCGCCGCGGCAGCGGCGTGCTGACGCCGGTCACCACGGTCCAGCGCATCAACACCCATGGCGGCAAGCTCGAGGGTCCTTGCGACAAGGCCGGCGAGTTCAAAAGCGCGCCCTACTCGGCCGAGTACGTCTTCCTGAAGAAGGGCTGACCGCCTAGCGGTCGGTGCCCTCGCGCTCGGCCTGCGCGAGCTCGGCCGCGGCGAGATCGCCGGTCTCCTCCAGCCGCGCGCGCGCCGTCTCGCGGACGTGGGCGGCGAGCGTCGGCATGCGCGCGATCAGGGCGTGAAAATCCTGGGCGTCGAGCAGCAAGAGCCGCGTCTTGCGCGTCGCCGTCACCGTGCCGCTGCGCTTGGTCTTGTGCAGCAGCGCGATCTCGCCGAAAAACGTGCCGTCGCCGAGCCGCACCTGCTGGCTCGGCAGCGCGATCTCAACCTCGCCGGCGGTGATGAAATACATCGACGAGGCCGCATCGCCCCGCCGCACCAGCACCTCGCCCTGTTCGATCGTGCGCGCGCGGAGCAGCCGCATGATGTCGGCGATTTCGCCGGCCGCGAGATGCGAGAACAGCGGCACGCGGGCGAGCATCCCCCAGGTCACGACGAAATCGCGCCGCTTCACCTCTTCGGCGAAGGCGGTGGAAATGATCGCGACCGGCAGCGCGATCATGGCGAAGCCGCTGATGATGGTGAGGACCGAGATGATCTTGCCGAGCGCCGTCACCGGCACGACGTCGCCATAGCCGACGGTGCCGAGCGTCACGATCGCCCACCACATCGCGTCCGGGATGGTGCCGAGCTTGGTCGGCTGCACGTCGCGCTCGACGGCGTACAGCAGCGAGGCGAACGTCAACACCGCGCCGGTCAGGATGACGAGGCAGCCGATCAGCGCCCGCCGCTCGGCATGCACGGCGGCGAGCAGCGAGCGCATCGCGGGTGAATATCGGATCAGCTTGAAGAACGGCAGCACGCCGAGCGCGGCCAGCGTTGCGTGCCGCCCCATCACCAGCACGATCGCGGCAGGCAGGAACGCCATGAGGTCGATGATGCCGAGCGCCGAGAAGGCATAGCCGAGCCGGTCGGCGAGCGGCGAGCGATTGCGCGGCGTATGGCCCGCCACCGTCCAGAGCCGCGCGGCATATTCCAGCGCGAACACGATGACGCAGAGGATCTTGATCCCGGAGAACAGCGCACCGTATTGCGCATCCAGCTCCGGCACCGAGGCCAGGATCATCGCGAGGACATCGAGCACGATGACGCCGATGATGATCTGGATGAAGCGCGATCCGGCCGAATAGGCCAAGGGATCGTGCTCCAGCAATTCGTAGAGGCGATCCCTCAGATCGGGATCGCGCAGGCCACGCCCTCGCGGAACGAGGCCCATCTGCCTTTAAGCGCCTGCCATCGCTTTTTCGATCGCAGTTAGCGCCTCGGTCGCCTTGCCGCCGTCGGGGCCGCCGGCCTGCGCCATGTCGGGACGGCCGCCGCCGCCCTTGCCGCCGAGCGCTTCGGAGGCGATCTTCACCAGATTGACCGCATTGAAGCGCGCGGTGAGATCGGCGGTGACGCCGACCACGACGCCGGCCTTGCCGTCCTCGGTGACGCCGACGATGGCGACAACGCCGGAGCCGATCTGCTTCTTGCCGTCGTCGGCGAGGCTCTTGAGATCCTTCATCTCGATGCCTTCGACCGCACGCGCCATCAGCTTGACGCCGGCAACTTCGCGCACACCCGAGGCTGCGCCATCACCGGCAGACGCGCCGCCGCCCATCGCGAGCTTCTTGCGGGCATCCGAGAGCTCGCGCTCGAGCTTCTTGCGCTCCTCCATCAGCGCGGTGATGCGCGCCGGAACGTCGTCGATCGAGGTCCGCAGTTCGCTCGCCGCGGTCTTCGCCAGCGCCATCGTCTCGTTGGCGTGCTTGCGCGCGTAGTTGCCGGTCAAAGCCTCGATGCGGCGCACGCCCGAGGCCACCGCGCTCTCGCCGGTCAGCGTGATCAGGCCGATATCGCCGGTGCGCCGCACATGGGTGCCGCCGCAGAGCTCGACCGACCAGCCGAGCGCGTTGGTGCCGCGCTCGCGCGCGGTCTTGCCCATCGAGACGACACGAACCTCGTCGCCATACTTCTCGCCGAACAGCGCGCGCGCGCCGGCCTCGCGGGCCTCGTCGACGCCCATGACGCGGGTGGTGACCTCGTCGTTCTCCAGCACCACGTCGTTGGCGATGTCCTCGACACGCGCAAGCTCTTCGGCCGTGATCGGCTTCGGATGCACGAAGTCGAAGCGCAGACGATCCGGCGCCACCATCGAGCCGCGCTGGGCGATGTGATCGCCGAGCACCTGGCGCAGCGCCTCATGGATGAGATGCGTCGCCGAATGATGCGCGCGGATCGACGAGCGCCTGGAATGATCGACCTCGAGCTGCAGCGCGGCGCCGACCTTCAGCTCGCCGCTCTCCAGCGTGCCGACGTGAACGAAGAAATCGCCGAGCTTCTTCTGCGTGTCGGTGACGCGGAATTTGATGCCGCCCTCGCCCGTCAGCACGCCGGTGTCGCCGACCTGGCCGCCGGACTCCGCATAGAACGGCGTCTGGTTCAGCAGCAGCGCACCGGTGTCGCCGGCCTTGAGGCTGGCAACCTCAGCGCCGTCCTTCACCAGCGCGGAGACCACACCTTCAGCGCTCTCGGTCTCGTAGCCCAGGAATTCGGTGGCCCCGAGCTTTTCGCGCAGCGGGAACCAGATCGCCTCAGAAGCCGCTTCGCCAGACCCCTTCCAGGACTCGCGCGCCTTCGCCTTCTGCCGCTCCATCGCGTCGGTGAACGAGGCCTGGTCGACGCCGATGCCGCGCGACTTCAGCGCGTCCTGCGTCAGGTCGAGCGGAAAACCATAGGTGTCGTACAGCGTGAAAGCGACGTCGCCGTCGAACATGTCGCCCTTCTTCAGGCCCGCGCTCTTCTCATCCAAAATGGCCAAGCCGCGCGACAGAGTTTTGCGGAAGCGGGTCTCTTCCAGCCGCAGCGTCTCCTCGATCAGGTTTTCCGCGCGCATCAAATCGGGATAGGCCTGGCCCATCTCACGGACCAGCGCCCAGACCAGGCGATGCATCAGCGGCTCTTTGGCGCCGAGCAGCTGCGCATGGCGCATCGCGCGGCGCATGATCCGGCGCAGCACGTAGCCGCGGCCTTCGTTCGAGGGCAGCACGCCGTCCGCGACCAAGAAGGCCGAGGAGCGCAGATGGTCGGCGATGACGCGGAACGAGGCGACGGTCTGCTCGTTCGGTCCGCTGCCCAGCGCGGACGAGGTCGCGTCGATCAAATGGCGGAACAGGTCGGTCTCGAACACGCTGTCGACGCCCTGCATGACGCTGGCCATGCGCTCGAGGCCCATGCCGGTGTCGATCGAGGGACGCGGCAGATCAACGCGCTGCTCCTTCGTCACCTGCTCGTATTGCATGAACACGAGATTCCAGAATTCGAGGAAGCGGTCGCCGTCCTCTTCCGGCGAGCCAGGAGGGCCGCCCCAGATGTGATCGCCGCGATCGATGAAGATTTCCGAGCACGGGCCGCACGGGCCGGTGTCGCCCATCGCCCAGAAATTGTCCGAGGTCGGGATGCGGATGATGCGGTCGTCGGAGAAGCCGGCGATCTTCTTCCAGAGTCCGGCCGCCTCGTCGTCGGTGTGATAGACGGTGACGAGCAGCTTGTCCTTCTTCAGCCCGTATTCCTTGGTGATCAGCTTCCAGGCCAGCTCGATCGCGCGCTCCTTGAAATAGTCGCCGAACGAGAAGTTGCCGAGCATCTCGAAGAAGGTGAGATGGCGCGCGGTGTAGCCGACATTGTCGAGGTCGTTATGCTTGCCGCCGGCGCGCACGCATTTCTGCGACGTGGTGGCGCGCTGATAGGGCCGCTTCTCGACGCCGGTAAAGACGTTCTTGAACTGCACCATGCCGGCATTGGTGAACATCAACGTCGGATCGTTGCGCGGCACCAATGGCGAGGACGACACGATCTCGTGGCCGTTCTCGGCAAAGAAGTTCAGAAAGGTCGACCTGATCTCGTTGACGCCGCTCATGTTCATCCAATCGGGTGTGCTTGGACCCGCTTTTCGTGCCATCCAAACCGGTGATTTGGGCTGATATCTGCGGGCCAAAGCGCTTTTAGACAAGGCCAGCTTCGCTGTCCAGAAACTGTGCAGAAAGATCAGAGGGTTGCCGCAGTCGCGCAATCCCGTTGGAAAGCCGCCAGGTGCGCGTTGACAGGCTTGGCCGGGCTGTGGTCTGTACCCATCTGTATCGTACGGCCACGTCGGGAGAGACCGGCTTCATTGCCGGCGCCGAAGGAGCAACCGCCCCGGAAACTCTCAGGCAAAAGGACCGCGTGGCTTTGACGACATCTGGAAAGAGGCGCCGACGGGCTTGAAGCCCGGACTGCGTCCGCCGACGGGATAATACTCTCAGGCACAGCGACAGATGGGGCTTCGACTGGTTGCTTCCGGGGAATCGTCCCCGGGGAACCGCCGAGGACCCCTGCGATGTCCGTGCGTGACGACAAAGACTCCCTGAAACGTACCCCCCTCTACGACCTTCATGTGACGCTGGGCGGCAAGATGGTGCCGTTCGCGGGCTATGACATGCCCGTGCAGTACCCCGCAGGCGTCCTCAAGGAGCACCTTCAGACCCGCTCCTCCGCCGGCCTGTTCGACGTCTCCCACATGGGCCAGATCGCCCTTCGGCCGAAATCCGGCAAGGTCGAGGACGCCGCCCGCGCGCTGGAGCGGCTGGTGCCGCAGGATATTGTGGCGATTGCACCGGGACGGCAGCGCTACGCCCAGTTCACCAATGAAGATGGCGGGCTTCTGGACGATCTGATGGTCGCCAATTTCGGCGATCACCTGTTCCTGGTCGTCAACGCTGCCTGCAAGGCCGAGGACGAGGCGCATCTGCGCGCGAATCTCTCCGACACCTGCATCATCGATTCGCTTGCCGATCGCGCGCTGATCGCGTTGCAGGGCCCAAAGGCCGAGTCAGCGCTGGCGAAATTATGTGCAGCAGCGCCCGCCATGAAGTTCATGGATGCCGGCCCGCACGAGGTTGCCGGCCTCCCCTGCTTCGTCTCGCGCTCGGGCTACACCGGCGAGGACGGTTTTGAGATCTCGGTGGCAGCTAGCGATGCCGAGCGCCTCGCCAAGACATTGCTGGACAACTCCGATGTGATGCCGATCGGCCTTGGTGCCCGCGACAGCCTGCGGCTGGAAGCCGGGCTCTGTCTCTATGGCCACGACATCGACACCGACACGACGCCGGTCGAGGCCGCGCTGGAATGGTCGGTGCAGAAGAGCCGCCGCACCGGCGGCGCCCGCGCCGGCGGTTTTCCTGGTGCCGACAAGATCCTCGCTCATTTCGATCACGGCGCAGCTCGCCGCCGCGTCGGCCTGCGCACTGAGGGCCGCGCGCCGGTGCGCGAAGGCGCGCTGCTGTTCGCGAACAGCGAGGGCGGTGACGCAATCGGAAAGGTCACCTCGGGCGGCTTCGGCCCGAGCCTGAATGCGCCGGTGGCGATGGGCTACGTGCCCACTGCCTCAAGCGCACTCGATACAAAACTCTTTGCGGAAGTGCGCGGGCAACGTTTGCCGCTCACCGTCGCCGCCATGCCCTTCGTGAAAAACACCTACAAACGCTGAGGACAAGAAAATGACCACGACGCTGTACACCACCGACCACGAATGGCTCGCGATCGACGGCGATGTCGCAACCGTCGGCATCACGGATTACGCGCAGTCGCAGCTCGGCGACGTCGTGTTCGTCGAACTGCCCAAGGTCGGCCGCACCCTGAAGAAGGCGGAAGCCGCCGCCGTCGTGGAATCGGTGAAGGCCGCTTCCGACGTCTACGCGCCTGTTACCGGCGAAGTGCTCGAGACCAACGCCGAACTCGCCGCCGAGCCAGCGCTGGTGAACTCGGATGCACAGAGCAAAGCCTGGTTCTTCAAGATCAAGATTGCCGACAAGAGCGAGCTTGGTGGCCTCATGGATGAAGCCGCCTACAAGGCACACACGGCTTAAGGACGATGGAGCAAGCGATGACCGCGCACCGCAAGTCGAACGGCGATACCGCCGCTAATTTCGCACGCCGCCACATCGGCCCCTCGGCGCGCGATGTCACCGCAATGCTCGAGACCGTCAACGCCAAGAGCGTCGACGCATTAATGGCAGAAACGCTGCCCGCCTCGATCCGGCAGGCAGCCCCGCTCGATCTCGGCAAGCCGCTGAGCGAGACCGAGGCGATCGCACATATGGCCGAGCTCGCGCGCCAGAACCAGGTCTTCACCTCGCTGATCGGCCAGGGCTATTCCGGCACGATCCTGCCCGCGGTGATCCAGCGCAACATCCTCGAAAACCCCGCCTGGTACACGGCGTATACGCCCTACCAGCCCGAGATCAGCCAGGGCCGGCTGGAGGCGCTGTTCAACTTCCAGACCATGATCTGCGACCTCACCGGGCTCGACGTCGCCAACGCCTCGCTGCTCGATGAGGCCACTGCCGCAGCCGAAGCCATGGCGCTCGCCGAGCGGCATTCGCGGGTCGAGGCCAAGGCCTTCTTCGTCGACAAGGACGTGCATCCGCAGACGCTCGCTGTGATGCGCACCCGCGCCGAACCGCTCGGCTGGTCGCTGGTCGTCGGCGATCCCCTCACCGATCTCGACAAGCAAGACGTGCTGGGCGCGCTGCTGCAATATCCTGGAACCTCGGGCGCGGTGCGCGACCTCAGGCCCGCGATTGCGGCGCTGAAGGCCAAGGGTGCGCTCGCGATCGTTGCCGCCGACCTGCTGGCCTTGACGCTGATC
Source organism: Bradyrhizobium sp. CCGUVB4N (assembly GCF_024199945.1). Classification (GTDB taxonomy): domain Bacteria; phylum Pseudomonadota; class Alphaproteobacteria; order Rhizobiales; family Xanthobacteraceae; genus Bradyrhizobium. Next base: position 6,189,701 of record NZ_JANADP010000001.1, read on the forward strand.
GCCTCGCCCGGCGAGCTTGGCGCCGACATCGCGATCGGCTCCGCGCAGCGCTTTGGCGTGCCGATGGGTTACGGCGGACCGCACGCGGCTTATATGGCGGTGCGCGATGCGCTGAAGCGCTCGCTGCCCGGCCGCATTGTCGGCCTCTCGGTGGACTCGCGCGGCGCACCGGCCTATCGCCTGGCGCTGCAGACCCGCGAGCAGCACATCCGCCGCGAGAAGGCGACCTCCAACATCTGCACCGCGCAGGTGCTGCTTGCCGTGATTGCGGCGATGTATGCGACCTATCACGGCCCCGAGGGTCTCGCGCAGATCGCACGCAACGTGCATCGCCGCGCGGCCGTGCTCGCGGCCGGCCTGCGCAAGCTCGGCTTTGCGCCGCAGTCTGAGGCCTTCTTCGATACGCTCAGCGTCGATGCCGGCGCTGAGCGAGCCGAGATCATCGCGCGCGCGACCGCCGAGACAATCAATCTCGGCGTTGGTGAAACTGCGCTCCGCATCGCACTCGACGAGACCACGACGCCCGCGACTGTGGAAGCTGTCTGGCGCGCGTTCGGCGGCCAGCTGTCCTACGCCGAGATCGACGCCACCACGCGCGAAGCGCTGCCGGAGGCGCTGAAGCGCACCACGGCGTTCCTGACCCATCCCGTTTTCCACGCGCATCGCTCGGAAACCGAGATGCTGCGCTATATGCGCAAGCTCAGCGATCGCGACCTCGCGCTCGACCGCGCGATGATTCCGCTCGGCTCCTGCACCATGAAGCTGAACGCGACCACCGAGATGATGCCGCTGACCTGGCCGGAATTCGGCAGTCTGCACCCGTTCGCGCCGCGCGAGCAGGCCGCCGGCTATCACGCGCTGTTCGCGCGGCTGGAAAAATGGCTGTGCGACATCACCGGCTATGACGCGATCTCGCTGCAGCCGAATTCGGGCGCGCAAGGAGAGTATGCCGGCTTGCTCGCGATCCGCGGTTATCACGCCGCGCGCGGCGAGACGCATCGAAAGATCTGCCTGATCCCCTCCTCCGCCCATGGCACCAACCCGGCCTCGGCCGCGATGGTCGGCATGGACGTGGTGGTAGTCGCCTGCGAGGCGAACGGCGACGTCGACGTCAACGATCTCCGCGCCAAGGCGGAGAAGCATTCGAACGATCTCGCCGCGGTCATGATCACCTATCCCTCGACGCATGGCGTGTTCGAGGAGCATATCCGCGAGATCTGCGACATCGTGCACGGCCATGGCGGCCAGGTGTATCTCGACGGTGCCAACCTCAACGCGCAGGTCGGGCTGTCGCGGCCCGGCGATTACGGCGCCGACGTCAGCCATCTCAACCTGCACAAGACCTTCTGCATCCCGCATGGCGGCGGTGGCCCTGGCATGGGCCCGATCGGCGTGAAGGCGCATCTCGCGCCGTTCCTGCCGGGTCACCCCGCGACAAAGGCGGATGCTGCGGTCGGTCCGGTCTCGGCCGCGCCGTTCGGTTCGGCCTCGATCCTCACCATCTCCTACATCTACATCCTGATGATGGGCGGCGAAGGCTTGAAGCGCGCAACCGAGATCGCGATCCTCAACGCCAATTACGTCGCGGCAAGGCTCGATGCGCACTTCCCGGTGCTCTACAAGAACGCCAGGGGCCGCGTCGCGCATGAGTGCATCGTCGATCCCCGTCCGCTGAAGGCAACTTCGGGCGTCACCGTCGATGACATCGCAAAGCGCTTGATCGACTACGGCTTCCATGCCCCGACCATGAGCTTTCCGGTGCCGGGCACGCTGATGATCGAGCCGACCGAGTCGGAATCCAAGGCGGAGCTCGATCGGTTCTGCGATGCCATGATCGCGATCCGAAAAGAAATCGCCGAGGTCGAGGCCGGCCGCTTCAAGATCGAGGCCTCGCCTCTGCGCCACGCCCCGCACACCGTGCACGACATCGCGGACGACGATTGGAAGCGCGCCTACGCCCGCAGCGAGGGCTGCTTCCCCCAGGGCACCTCGCGCACCGACAAATATTGGTGCCCGGTCGGCCGCGTCGACAACGTCTATGGCGACCGCAACCTGGTGTGCTCGTGCCCGCCGGTGAGCGATTACGCGGAGGCCGCGGAGTAAATTTCGTAGGGTGGGTTAGCGGGCGGCTGCGCGAAGCGCGGACGCTGGCGTAACCCACCACTTCTGCCTTAACGGAGACAGACACGGTGGATTACGCCTTCGGCTAATCCACCCTACGGCACTGAACGCGTAGCTAAGGCGCAACCAACGACCGGCTTTCGCGATCCCATCGCCAAAGCTTCTCGTTGGTCAGTTCAGTGCCGCCCCACCAGCGCTTGATGGAGTTGTGGCGCCACATGTCGTCTTCGCGGGCGACAAGCGAACGCCCGAGGTCGGTCAGCGTGACCTTCCACTCGCTCCTGCCGAAGTAGCGGTCCTCATTGTCGAACGCCGGATCGCCCAACAGAACCGGCGGCGCCGAATAATCCGCCAGGTCGAGCAAGGAATTTCTCGCTTCGTTTTCGTCGAACACATCGCGAATCCATCTTGCCTCGGTGACGAGCCTTGGGTCGGTATGCCCATCGTTCACATCGGCCAGAATGTCCATTTCGCTGGCACCGAGTCCCGTCACGCTGTCCGGAAGCTCCCCAAGCATCGCAACGAGTGCCGCTCGAAGCCTCGGCAGGATCATCAGATCCGTCATCAGCAGGTCGAAACAGGGTTCTGGCGTTGCAGCCCGATGGGCTCGCCAGGCGCGGCTTGCGGTCACCAAATGGTTGTCGGCCACCTTGCAGGCCGGCAACTTCCATTTTGCGACAGACTCCGGAGCATAGTTCGCGACCTCGACATCCGTATGCACCAAACTCAGCTTCGACGTGATCTCCTTGTAGGGGCGAAGCAGGTCGAGGAGCCAGACCAGCACGAGTTGATCACTATGGAGCGGGTCAACCCACACTTCGATCGAATCGAACTTCGCGCATAGCTCGAAGAAACCGATATCGCGCGTGCCGAAACCATTCAGCGAGCCGCGACAAGTGTCATCAAGCCAATGATCCCCCGAATTGCAGTGCTTTGCCGTTCGCCGCTCCAGCCCCATCAAGAGCTGCTCCTCTGACGGCAACTTCCCCGAGACGAAGCGCAGAGAGAACCCGAGCGCGAGGTTCGCCAGGCCTGATTGGCCAAGGACGTTCTCTGCGAGATGGTTCGTCGCCAAGATCAAATGAGACACGATTGCCGCCTAAAGGTTGATACACAAAAACAGGAACACACATCAGGCCGGCGCAACCAACGAATGGGTCTCCCCGTCCCACCGCCAGAGCCGCTCGTTGGTCAGGTGAGTGCCGCCCCACCACCGATCGATCCGGTTGTGCTGGCGAAAATTCTGGTCGCCTCCCAGCACCGCCTTGCCGAACTCGGTCAGCGACAATCGGGATTGCTTGTACCGTTGGAGACGGTTGGAATCGTTGTGCATGTCCAGTGAAAACGGGCCTTCATCCAATCCAGCGACCGCGGGCCTGTCGCACCGGGCGAGCCCATCAAGCAATTCGCCAACTTCCCAATATCCGTAGACATGCAGCTCCGCGTGCTTCTGACGACCCGGAAAGACATCGAAAGGCTGCAGGCCGCCTCGGGCGATGAGCTGGAGTATCCGCAGCTCCGCGGCTCCAAGGCCCGAAGAGGGGCGCGGCAGCTCTTCGAGGAGAGCCGTTGCATAGGGCGAAAGTTGCGGCAACCAGGCCAAATTCGTCTTGAAGAGATCGCGCCAACTTTCCGGAGTTGGCGCACAATAGGCCCGCCATGCACGGCTGGCTAATTTGAGTTCGTGAGATTCAATCTCGACAATCGGCGGATAGAGCTCTCCCCGCGGCGGCGCGATATCTCTCGCACCCACGGGGAGACAGCGTACGACAAAGCCGGGATCCACGTTGCGCGTACGGCGCCAATGATCGAGCAGCCAGAGCAGGATCAATTGCGCATTTGGCTCCGGCCCTCGCCAAAACTCGACCGCATCGTATTGCGCAAACAATTCGATCAATCCGAGATCCTTCGCGCCCGATTCTTCAAGGCGCCAAGACGGTGTATCGTCGAGCCAATGAAAACCATGTGGCTGCGTTGTACGCGCCGCAAAGAACGCATCGCGCTCAGCAGCGGAGGGCAACGGTCTCCAGACCAGCCGGCGCTCAATCGCAATCACGAGATCAGCAAGGCCTGCCTGTTGGATGGCGCCGGCGATGGACGAGTCGGTCGTCACGATGAGCTTCGTCATGTCGGTCGTCTCAGGGCTTGGTCAGTACAGCGCCGTAGCGCCACAGCTGCTCGTTGGTCAGATGCGTGCCGCCCCACCAGCGGTCGATGGGATTATGGCGGCTGAAGTCTTCCCGGTGGGCCAGGACGGCCTTCCCAAACTCCGTCAACGACAACCGGCTGCGGAGATAGACTTCGTGCCGAGCTCTTAGATTTTGAAGGTCGATGGTACGAAGTTCGTCGCCTAACCCGGCCACAGCAGGCTTGGGGCCGAGGGCGAGGCCTTCGAGCAAATATCCCAGTTCGACCTCACCCCATACGTAAGTGCCGCGTAACGAGCTTAGATGGAACAACGGATTCGTGTTCACATACCAGTCAAGCATCTCCAAAAATCGCATTTCCGTCGCACCGAGTCCTGTCAAGGGAGACGGGAGCTCTGCCAGAAGCTCTAGCAAGGCTGGCCGCAGCATGAGCAAGCCACTCAAATCGCGGTGAAGAAGTTTGGTGCAGGGCTCAGGGGTCGGCGCGCGGTAGGCCGACCACGCCAACTTGGCTGTCTCGAAGTCCTCAGCACGGACGTCCCCGACAGGAATATGCGGCTCGGACTTGGCGAAATCATAATCGGGACTGAACCTCAGATCGGAGTCCAGCAATCGCAACGTGAGCTTCTGGGCCAGCGCAGGACAACCACTGAGGTGGTCGAGCAACCAGACGAGTTGCAATTGGTCTCGGGCGGTCGCCGCGAACCAGAGTTCGATCTCGTCATAAGGCTCGCAAAACTCGGCCAGGGATAATTTGCGCCCCTTGGTACCCCGTGGCCAACGAACCCAATCCGACCAGTGTTCAGCCGGGCCAAGATCTGCCGTGTAGGCCGCGAAATAGGCCGAGAGCTTTTCTGGCGATGGGAGAGGCCCCCACGCGAATTGAAAATGGAACGGGATGACGATCTCGGCCAAGCCCGATCGCGCAAGCTCGCTCCCGCCGCCCCAACCAGTCAAGATCAGACGCTTCATCACACCACCCGATCACGACAACGCAAAGAGAAACGGGCGCTGATGACGTCGGCAACTCAACGTCCTCAGCGCCCGCTCCTCGCGAAACTCTACTGTTTAAGGCTTACTCGTCCGCGGGCTCCTCGCCGTCGGCGTCGCTCTCGGGCGTGCCAGCCAAAATCTGCTCGGAGATCAGGCCGGAGTTCTGGCGGATCGCGGTCTCGATCTTGGCGGTGATGTCGGGGTTGGACTTCAAAAACGCTTTCGAGTTCTCGCGGCCCTGGCCGAGGCGCTGGCTGTCATAGGAGAACCAGGCGCCGGACTTTTCGACGATGCCGGCCTTGACACCGAGATCGAGGATCTCGCCCATCTTGGAGACGCCCTCACCGTACATGATGTCGAACTCGACCTGCTTGAAAGGCGGCGCCAGCTTGTTCTTCACCACCTTGACGCGGGTGGTGTTGCCGACCACTTCGTCGCGCTCCTTGATCGCGCCGATGCGGCGGATGTCGAGGCGGACGGAGGCATAGAACTTCAGCGCGTTGCCGCCGGTCGTGGTCTCGGGCGAACCGTACATCACACCGATCTTCATGCGGATCTGGTTGATGAAGATCACCATGGTGTTGGACTTGTTGATGGAGGCCGTCAGCTTGCGCAGCGCCTGGCTCATCAGACGCGCCTGCAGACCCGGCAGCGCATCGCCCATCTCGCCTTCGAGCTCAGCCTTCGGCACCAGCGCCGCGACCGAATCGACCACCAGCACGTCGACCGCGCCCGAGCGCACCAGCGTGTCGCAGATTTCCAGCGCCTGCTCGCCGGTGTCTGGCTGGGAGATCAGGAGCTCGTCGATGTTGACACCGAGCTTGCGGGCATAGACCGGATCGAGCGCGTGCTCGGCGTCGATGAAGGCGCAGATGCCGCCCTTCTTCTGGGCTTCCGCGACCGTGTGCAGCGCCAGCGTGGTCTTGCCCGACGATTCCGGCCCGTAGATCTCGACGATGCGCCCCTTGGGCAAGCCGCCGATGCCGAGCGCGATATCCAGCCCCAGCGAACCCGACGACACCGCCTCGATATCCATCGAACGGTCGTTCTTGCCGAGCTTCATCACCGAGCCCTTGCCGAACTGGCGCTCGATCTGGGAGAGCGCGGCGGCCAGAGCTTTACTCTTGTCCATGGAAGATCCTTCGACGATACGCAGGGCAGTGGTGGACATTGGGTCGTGCTCCTTATGGCGAGGATTCGGGTGCGGGACAAACGATTGGCGCGGCGGGTCGTCGATAAAAACAACGTACACTATTTGTTCTCAGTTCGCAATATGTTCTTTTGTGGAATTCGATGACAGCCTGGCTCTAGTCGTCACAATGGCCTGTTTTGTTCTGCCAACATCGCGCGTTCCGCCGGGCGAACACCTGATGTAAGGTTCCAGTTTCGAACGTTAATTTCCCTCACGCGTTTTCATTCGGGAGGACGTTCAAATGAAACGCCACCGGTTTAAACAGGATAGAGCGCAGGGCGAGCGCCTTATTGAAGAAGCTCGACGAGCGCGGGAGAGAGCCGAACAGCTGCCGTCCGGCCAGGAGAAGGAAGCCCTCCTGGAGAAGGCTCGACAAGCCGACATGACGGCCCGCATCGATGAATGGTTGAATTCACCGGGCCTCAGAACTCCAACTTGAGCGTCGATAAAAGCGGGCGACTTGCCGCGGCTAAGCAAGGTGGCCTATTTTGCATCTGCGAATGGCCTATTTCGACCAGGCGCCGGGAATTCGGTGCTGGCCGGGTTTTAGCCCCGGCACCCCCAAGTTGATTTTTGTTGTGTCCCGATTGGCTTGTCCCGGTCTAAGGTCGGGAAAAACAAGCAACTGGCTGTGCCATGCAGGACTATCAAAATCAGCTCGAGAAGCTCCGTAAGGACGCCGCAGAATGCGCCCTCATCCGTGACCTTGCGACTGACAAGGCAAAGCAGGAACTATTTGGTCGCCTTGCCGATCATCTGACCGTTCTCGCCGATCAGGTGGAACACGCGATGAATGAGAGGAAGGCCGGATAGTCCCGTCGCTCTCCGACCACGAAGTTGGTTCCGTGGTCTCCGATCCATCTCAAGCAGCGCAGGGCGCGCTTGCCATCCCCTGTCATGGCCATGTGATGTCAGATGCCTGTAAGCCTCTGGGAGCAAGCTCGCCCCATGACGCGCGACAAGCTGCTCTGTCCCTATCGATCGCATGGACTGCCATATTGGCGGGAGCGTTCCTGTACGTCGCCCTCGCGCTTTAAGGCCGCCTCAGATCTGATCGAAGCGGCCCCGGCTAAACCGGGGCCAACGCGCCAGTGTGCTCATCTGCCATCGCGGATGCCAAGCAAAGGGCCGCTGTCCCAAGACAGCGGCCCTCATGCTCCGGGTTTCAATCATTCCGCACTGAAATGGCTTTGCCAGCCCCGGATGTTGCCAGCTTTTCCCGGTTAACAATCCGCTGCCACAACAAATGTGAATCGGACGTGTGTTAATTTCAAATCGCGGGTGAACGAAAAAGGCCCCAGCTCACAGGGGCAAGGAGCCGGGGCAATTCGACTTGGGTCTGCCCTTGGGGAAGGGCATCGGGAAAACTTGGCAGACGAACGAACGTTCCTAAACGCCCAGCATCCACAACGCGAACGCGATGCAGAGACAAGCTCCGCCCACCAGTGTCAGCGCAAGAAAGAACCGTTCCGCCCTATCCATGGCGACCTCCCGCTTGGGTCACCCCATGGCTCTCAACGCAACACCGTTGATAAGTGTCCTAAGCAGGACAGCGCCCGGAATCTGGGGGCCCCGGAACGCAACCTGTTGTTCAAAGAGATGGCAGCGACCTGCCCCACCGTGCCGCCCGGTGCAGTCTTGTCATGTGTCCTAATCCGCCTTTTCAGGTGTGGACCATTGAACCTCTGACTAGTCCATCCAGACTAATCATTACCGGGGTTTTGCGCTTCCCCTCGGGGCTGGAAAGCCGCCGCCCGCAAATATATTTCAAGCGGGCGGCGTTGTTGCTTTCCGACCTGGTTGCTTTCCGACTTGGCTCTCTGCGGCCACTCCTGCCCCTGCCCTTCGCAAGATCTGAGGACGCGTTTGCTTCGAAGATGACGCGCATCAAAGACGCGCCGTCATCATTCCGCAATCTTGTGGCACCGAACCTTTTTCGCAGGCCCGACTTGAAACGGGGCTGCCGCAATGGGGAATTGGATCATGACGGAAAACACGCAAGCCGGTGCTGTCAGGCGCAATTCTCTGCTTGAGGCGGCGCTCGAGGAGATGCGCAAGTTCGAGCGCAAGGAAATCGAGTTCAGCAGGAGGGATCGCGCGGAGCGTGCCGCCGATCTCCGTCTGCCGCTGGACCAGATCAAGGTGCACTAGGAAACGCCAGGCAAAACAGGCTGTTGCCTACTGTGCATGGGGTTGTTTTCGCGCTTGGACCGGCGCGTGCCGCCCGGACCGCCGCTACATCAGCGCCAGCAGCACGATCCCGATGACCGCCACCACGAAGCCAGCCGCCGTTGCGGCGGCGAATGACCGCTCTACCTTGTCCATGATGCCACCCCGTTCGCGGCGCGCCACGTTTCCCCCATGGCTTCGCCGCCCGCAAAGTGTCGCCAACGGATGTGTCTGAAGTTGTGCGCGAGGATGTCTGAATTGGGACGTGAGAGCGGCTCTAAGCGCGAACGCAAGCTCCGCACAAGCTTGAGTAAGGCGCCTGTCAGCCGAATGCTCTAGGAGCCCGTCCAGATATCTTTCTGGTTGGCGCATTTTGACACGAATCCCGCTCATGCGGCCCTTGCGAGGTTAGCGAGCTTCACGAGGTTGTGGGCGGTGCAGATCATCGCCCATTCGGCACGCACGTTGGCCAGGCCCCGCAACAGGAACTGGCGGAAGCCGCGTGCCTGCTTGATCTGTCCGAACACCGCCTCCACGATCTGCTTTCTTAGCCGGTAGGGGGTGTCGAAGCCGCCATCGGCAATCTTTTTTCTCATCGCCTGTGTCAGCGGTCCGCCGACCTTGCCGTTGTCGGCGGTGGGGCGCTTGGCGCGTCCGGTGGCGATGTAGCCGTCGATCCCGCGCTGCTCGAGGCTCGCAAGATTGGCCTCGCTCAGATAGCCGCTGTCGGCGGAAGCTTGTTGTGGCTTGTGGCCGAGATTGGCTTCGATGCCATCGACCAGCGGCACCAGTTGGCCATGGTCGCTCGTGCTCGGCGTCAGCCCGTGTGCAACGATGATCTGCGCTTTGCCATCGACGGCCGCCTGCGCGTTATAACCCTGGATGAAGCCGTCCTTGGTTTTGAGAATGCGGCTTTCAGGATCGGTGAAGTTGCGCTGTGCCTTTGCGGCAGGCTCGTCGGATGGCGGCGCGGCGGGCTTGCCGGTCTTCTTGCGACCCTCAGCCTCGCGGCTCTTCTGCTTCTCGGCCTCGATGCGACGCTCCTCGTCGGCCGCGGCCTTGGCCTCCGCCTCCAGCTCAGCCTTGGCCGCAGCGATCCTGGCGATCCGCTTCTGCTTGTCGGCGACCCAGTCGGGCAGTTCGTCGCCACGTTTGGTGCCGTGCAGCTTGTCGTCTTCGGCATCCGCGGCCTCGGCGGCGGCCAGCCAGCGATCGACCTCGGCCTGCAGTTCGGCTTGGCGCTTCTTCATGTGTCCATAGCTCATCGCCTTGTGTTTGGACGCATTCGCCCTGATCTTGGTGCCATCGAGCGCGACATGCCCAAGCCGTACCAGCCCAGCCTTCTCGGCGAGCTTCAACACCTGCACGAATAGCCCGGCCAGCTGGTTGAGGTGCCGCTTGCGGAACTCGGAGATGGTGCGGAAGTCCGGCGCATCGAGGGCTGCGATCATCATGAAGTCAGCGCGCTCGATGCACGCCTTGGCGATGCGCCGGGAGGAGTAGATGCCGCTCGCATAGCCGTTGAGCAGCAGCCCCACCATCAGGCGCGGATCGAACGGCGGCTGGCCGAGCGCACTCGTGTAGCTGCCGCTAATCTCGGTGAGGTCGAGGCTCTCCCGCACCAGTTCCACGATGAACCGTGACAAGTGGTCCCTTGGTACGAAATCCTGCACGCTGGGCGGCAGAAGCTGCGGCTGATCAATCTTCCAGAGGCGAAAATACTTGCTCATCGCCGCCAATAGAATCAGAAACCCACCCAATTGAACAGGGACTACTCGGACAGGCTCCTAGCGTCACGTGGCCCGGTGGACCAACACCGGGCCTCCATACCATACCCAGTCGACCCCGCTCGATCCCGAGCGGGGTTTTCTGTTTCCGGCGGCCAGAAGCGTTGCCGATTCATGGAATTCGACTTGTGATCGGATCCGTCCCGATCTGTCAGGCTGTCGTAAGCTGAGCGGGCTACGGTTGTCTTGCTATGGTGTTGCAGCCCAGCACCTCAGCCTCCAATAACCTCTTACCCCGCCCGGCTCTCCCCTGGCGGGGTTTTTTTCTTGCGCGCGCATGGATCCATCGCGCGTGCTGCTCGTGCATCTGTCCGTGGTTCTCCCACCATGAACAGAGTTCCTGGCCGAGCGCGGGCCGCGTGAAAACGCGCTCGCGGGTTCCATCTTTCGGAATCCGATTTCGCTTGTTTCGAGCCACGCGCGCTTGCTGAATTCCGATGAACTATCCGCGACTTAACGACAAATTTTGCTTGTCGAAGGAATTTTACGACGCCCAACATGTTAGCCGACATGGCAAGGTGAAGCGTGGAGGTGACCATGAATCACAGGGGCGTTGAGTTCACGGTTGCAAAGACGGCGATCCCGGGCGTTTGGCAATGGCAGTTCCGGATCGGCGACGAGACCAAGACAGGCAAAACCGAGACGAAGATCGACCTGCTGGCGATCCGTCGCGTGCAACTGCGAATCGATCGGGAGCTGAAGGCACATCGGGCCCAGGACGGCCTGAGCCGGCAGGTCGAGAGACCGGACCAGGGCTAGTCGGCGCTGGGCAGCCGCCGCATCGTGAATTCGATGTCGCCGCCGGGCAGCTCGCGCCAGTTCTCGACCTCGCTCATGTAGCCGGCCTTGGGATAGCGCGCGAAGAACGCCTGCGCCCTTGCCCGGGCGGCCGCCCGAGGCAGAGTAAAGCTCTCGCGCAGATAGCCGTCGCCGGCATTGCCGCCCGATCCACCGGCCGGCTTGCGCCGGCGTGCCATCCGCTCGGCGAGGTCCCGCGGGCGATCCGCCATATCCTGCCTCCTCAACGCAACGCTGTGAGGGAATGTAGGATCAGGGCCGGGTCAACGGGAGTCCCGGAAGGAGGCGTCGTCCGCTTCCTGAGCCGCCTACGGTCAGTTGGCGGCCGTGCCGGCCTTGGTCTTCTTGGGCGCGCTGGTGGCGGCGGCGGCCTTCGGTGCGGGCTGCTTCGGCGGGTCGGCGCGCATGCCGCCCCAGGGATCGCTGGACGCCTTTGCGTCCGGAATCTTCTTCAACGTCTCCTTGTAGGCCTTGTCGCGCGCGGCATCTGCGGCCTTCTCGTCCTCGGTCTTGGCAGGGCCATCGGCCATCAGATTGATATGGGGCGACTCCTGCGCAAAGGCCGGTCCAGCCACCAGCGCCAGCACCGCGGCCACACGGAAAAGCTTCATCATTCACTCCTTGATCATCGATAGAGGGGGCGGATGCCTATCCCTGACCTTCTTCACGGGCTCCGAGCGCCGCTTCGCTCCGCTAGAGCCGATCCGATCTGCACGATTTCGGCCCATGGAGCCAGTCGTCCCAGATCGGGCCGCACCTGGTGCAACCGTTCAGCGCCAGACCGAGCGCGGCCAGGCAAATCACAAGGACACATCGACGCAACATCGTCCACCCGCTCCAAGCGTGCCATCATATCGGGCGAAGTCGGGCATTTTCAAGCCGACGGACCCCGGTGACTTTGCCGCTCCCAGGCGGGCAGAATGAGCGAAACATCCGGAAACACAGGAGGGAACGACAACCATGCCACCGCAGCCAGACGCCGAGTTCGGCATCACCGAGGCCAGACGCATCCTCGGCGAGGTCTTTGCGCCCTGGATCCAGGATCTTAACCTGTCCGTCGAGCGCATCGAGCACATCCCACCTGCCGATGCGCCGGATTGGCAGCCGGGCGCGCTGCTCCACATGCCGTTTTCGGAGCGGCTGTGCCGCAATGGCGGGGTGGTCTGCGGTCAGGCCTTGATGGCGCTCGCCGACACCGCGATGGTGATCGCGAACCTCGCGGCCAATCGCGGCTATCGTCCGATGACGACGGTGGACCAGACCACGCATTTCATGCGCGCGGTCTCCTCGTCCGACGTGCTGGCGGATGCGCGCGTGGTGCGGCTCGGACGCACCATGAGCTTTGGCCGCGTCACCCTGCTCTCCGCCACCGACAACAAGCAGGTCGCGATGGTGTCGAGCGCGTTCGCGATGCTGCCGGGTTGAGCATCCCCCAAAAGAAGAGAGCCGCGTCGCACCGCGGCTCTCCATCACGTTTGCATCGAAGCGAGAGACCGAAATTGCATCCGCGCTTCAGTCGACACGCTTCAAGAATTACTTGCCGAGAATTTCGTCGGCCGCGGTGACGACGCTGACGGTTGGATTCTTTCCGCAATAGGCACCGAACTTCTTGGCGTTCTCGATGAACACCTCGGTGTCGATGATCGCGTTGTCCTCGTCGCCCTTGTACCAGCCGTCCATCCAGGTCAGCACGACCGCGATGTTGTCCTCGCCGCTCTCGAGGAATTGCTTGCAGGTCATGGTCGAGAGGTCCCACTTGACGGCGTGGGCGGGCATTGAAGTCAACGAGAGCGCTGCGGCGAACAAAATCGAAAGCGTGGTCTTCATCGGAATCTCCATCGGCGCGTAACGCCATAAAGGAAAGGCTTGCGGGGTAAACTCGGCGGGAAGGAAGTGACTCGCCGCTTCAACGTCGTAAACGAAGTCTGAAGCGCTGTGCAAGTAGCGCCAGTATTGAGTTTAGATCAATGAAATTTCTATGCGCTATTTCACAATCATCGTTATGGATTAACGCGGATGATCGAGAAACGTGCAGCGCAACGTCACCGGGTTTTCAAGGGCGGCACGATCACCTTTGAAAATAGCGGTATCGCGTGCACTGTGCGCAACATGTCCGACGGCGGTGCCGCGATCGATCTCGAAAACCCCGCCATATTGCCGCAATCGTTCACGTTGTCGATTTCACGCGACAATTTCGTGCGGGATTGCCGCACGGTGTGGCGCAACGACAAGCGCATCGGCCTCGCCTTCGTGCAATAGCGCGCACGATGTGAATGACTGTTCGCATCGCATGCACGCAAACATCATGTCGACCTGATACGACGACGTCGGCGACGCCAGCGCAGCGCAACGATCACCAGCGCGACAATCGCGAGCGCGATCGCCGACGATGCCGCAAAGAACCGCCCGCCCGGGCGGTCGATCGTGCGCGACCACAATGACGGCGCTTCGCCCGGGCGCGCGAGACGAAACGCGACGACGCTGTCGCCAATCGAGGTGCCGGCCTCGGAATGACCGCCGGCGCCGATCGCGACATATTGCTCGCCCTTCCAGGCATAGGTCATGGGATTGGCAACGCCGGGCACCGGCAGCCGCCCCTGCCACAGCTCTCGTCCGCTTCGCGCATCGAAGGCACGCAAGTAGGCGTCCATCGCGCCTGTGAAGACGACACCGCCTGCGGTCACCGCGAGCCCGTTCACCAGCGGCGCGCCGAAGGGCAGCGGCACGCCGAGCGGCGCCACATCCTCGGTGGTGCCGACGGTCGAACGCCAGAGGATCCCGCCGGCCTTGAGATCGACCGCGACCATCTCGCCCCAGGGCGGCTTGTTGCAGAGCAGCCCGAACGGCGACATCACCACCGAACGCGACATCGCGAACGGCGCGCCCTTCTGCTGGCCGAAATCATGACCGGGCGGCGGATTGAATCCGGCCGCCTCCGCGCGCGGGATCAGCTTGATGAGATGAACGGCGCGGCTGGTGTTGGCATAGAGGATCTGGTTGACGGGATCGAATGCCGCACTGCCCCAGTTCACCCCGCCGCCGGTGAAGGGAAACACCAGCGTGCCTTGCGTCGACGGCGGCGTGAAAAGACCTTCGTTGCGCGCTTCTGCAAACTGACGTTCGCAGGACGAGCGGCGCAGGCCGGGCAATAGCGAGAGTGCATCGTCGGTCGAGATCGTCTGCGACGTCAACGCCGGCACATGCGTCGGGAACGGCTGCGTCGGCGAAAGTCGTTCACCCTCGGCGCCGCCTTGCGGCACCGCGCGCTCCTCGACGGGCCACACCGGCTTGCCGGTGTCGCGGTCGAGCACGAAGACGAAACCTTGCTTGGTCGGCTGGATCACGACATCGCGCGGGCCGTCGCCCGTGTCGATGCGCGCGAGCGTCGGCTGCGCCGGCAGATCGTAGTCCCAGACGTCGTGATGCACAGTCTGGAATGCCCATACGAGTTCGCCGGTCTCGATGCGCAGTGCGACGACGGAATTGGCATGCTCGTTATTGCCGGGCCGCTTGCCGCCCCAGAAATCCGGCGACGGCGAGGATGTCGGCAGGAACACCAGCCCACGCGCCGCATCGACCGACATGGCGGCCCAGACATTGGCATGGCCGGCCTCGATGCCGTCGCGCTTGAGCGGCTCGAAGGTCCAGCGCGGCTCACCGCTGCGCGCGTCGAACGCGCGCACCACGCCGCTCGGCGCATCGACCCGGCGGTTATCGCCGATCGAGGAGCCGACCACGACAACGCCGTGGCCGACCGCCGGTGGCGACGTGATCTGGAATTCCCCGGGCCACTCCAGCGGCATGCCGATATCGAGCTTGATCTCGCCGCCCTTGCCGAAATCCGCACAGGGAAGACCTGTCCTGGCATCGAGTGCGATCAGGCGAACATCGTTCGTTCCCATGAAGATGCGCGATCGGCAGGCGGCGCCTTGAGGCGCAGCGTCGTCAACCCAGTGGCTGACGCCACGGCAGACATAGCGATTGGCCGGACGCTGGTTGATGGCGATCTTCGGGTCGTAGCGCCACTTCTGCGCTCCGGTGCCCGGATCGAGTGCGATCACCTCGTTGAAGGGCGAGCAGAAGATCAGGCTGTCCTCGACGAACAGCGGTGTCGCCTCGAACTTGGTTCGCCGCATCACTTCGGGAGGACGCGCCGCAACATCGCCGGTGTGAAATTCGAAAGCGCGGATGAGTTGGCCGACATTGTCGGAGGTGATCTGGCGCAATGGCGAGAAACGCGAACCGCCGGGATCGCCACCCCAGTTCTCCCAGGCGACACACGGCCGCGCAACAAGCAGAACAACGAGGCCAACCAGATATCGCAGCCGGCCCGCCACGACACCACCTCGCGCTATTTCGGCTTCTTGGCAGGCTCGCTCGGACGCGCCCCACCCCACGGATCGTATTTTTCCTTGGGGTCCGGAATGCGTTCGAGCGCGGCCTTGTAGGCCTTCTCATCGACCTTGGGCTTGTTGTCCGGCTTCTGGCCGCTGTCCTGCGGCTGGCGCCGGCCGCCGCCCATCTGCGCCTGCGCGGAGGTAACCGCCAGTGCCAGCAGCGCGGCCGCGATGACCAAAACTCTCATTGGTGCAATCCCCCTCATCCGGGGTACAAATTAGCCCGCAATCGCATAATAGCAAATGTGGCCGGTTCTACCCCTTCAGCAAATGTTGATCGGCCGGGACTTCGTCCCGTCGAATTCGCGCCTATCTGTTGGCCCGCAGGGGACCTTCACGAATGTTGCGGATTGTTGCTCATGTGGCGCTGCTCGCCGGCGTGCTCGCGCTCGGCGCGTGCGGCTTTGCCGACAGCCGCGCGCCTGTGCCCGACTTCATGCGCCTCAAGGAGGCCGACCAGCCGCCACCCGAACCGCCGCCTGACGTCAAGCGCGTGGTCCGCGAGCAGATCGACGTGGTTTTCCTCAACACATCCTATCCGCGGGAGGTGCAAGTCGCTCTGCCCCATCACGAGGTCCGCGGACAGGGCTGGACGGCCTGCGTCCGTGCGCAACTCACCTCGGCCACCGGCTCGGCGCTGGGCACCCAGACCTACATCGTGACGATCAATGGCGGAAAGGTCATCGACCGGCGGCGCGCGGAAGCCGACGATATCTGCGGGTCGGAAGCCTACGAGCCGATCTAGCGATTGATCGCGCCGCATGGCGATTGGTTCCGGGAAAAACCTGTAATTTTGCCGGAACGATCACAGCCTCCCATTCTTGTTACCGCCGAGGGCAGTTTCGGAGGAGAACAGGATGAGGACGTTCACGATTGCACTGCTGGCCGGTGTCGGGGCTCTCGCTGCGGCGAGCGGCGCGAAGGCTGCGGATCTGTACACGACCAGCGAATACACCAGCCCCGATCTCATTCAGGAGGTCCGGCTCGTCTGCGATGACGCCGGCAATTGCTATCGCACCCGCGGCGGCGCGCGCGTGATCGTGCGCGACTCCTATGATGCCATGCCGCGCGAGCGCTATTACGAGCGCCGCACCTATCGCGATCACGACTGGGACGACGGTCCGCGCGCCGGCGTCGGCATTCGCGCGCCCGGCGTCAGCGTGGGCGTCGGTGTCGGCGACCGCTGGTAAGCCACACGGCATGACTGCAAAGGACCGGACGAGATCGCTCGTCCGGTCCTGCCTGCGTCAGGACTCGAGCGGATGAACCGGCGCCGCGACGCGCGTCGCTGATGGCAGTTGCGCGATGAAGCGGGCCAGCATCATGCCGGCGCACATCGCGGCGACGAAGATGACGGCCGAGGTCGAGCCGAAGCCGAGCGCGGTCAGCGCCGGTCCCGGACAGAAGCCAGCCAATCCCCAGCCGATGCCGAAGATCGCAGGACCAACGATGATCTTTGGATCGATGTCGCTACGTGTCGGCACGTGGAAGCTTTCGGCGAAGACGGGACGTGCAAGCTTCAAGACGTGCCTGAAGCCGACGAAGGTCACGGCGACCGCGCCGGCCATCACGAAGGCGAGGCTCGCGTCCCATGTGCCCGCCGGGATGCCGCCGAGGTCGAGGAAGTTCAGCACCTTTGCCGGATTCGACATGCCGGAGACGATGAGCCCGAGGCCGAACAGCAAGCCGATCGCGAATTGAACGAGAATGGTCATTGCCGTCAGCTCCAGTGCCGGATGACGAAGACGGTGGCTGCGGCCGTCACCATGAAGGTGATGGTCGCCACCAGCGAGCGCACCGACAAGCGCGACAGGCCGCAGACGCCATGGCCCGAGGTACAGCCGCTGCCCCACACCGCACCGAACCCGGTGAGCAGCCCTGCGACAATCAGCACCGGCGCTCCCGCGGCAATCGTCTGCGCCGGCAGGCTTCCGGTCACAAGCCGCACCAGCACGGGTGAAGCAATGAGGCCGGCCACGAAGGCGAGCCGGCCGGCGAATTCGCGGTCCTCGTAAGGCGGAAACAACCGCGCCGCGATGCCGCTGACGCCGGCGATCCGCCCCGTCGCCCACATCAGGAGCACGGCGGACAGGCCAATCAGCGCACCGCCCAGGAGCGATGCAATCGGCGTGAAGGACGTGGCGACCATTTTTGTTCTCCGGATCGAGACGGCATCCGCCGGCCGGCCGGATGCTCAATGAGACGTTAACAATACCACTCGAATTGAAGCGGCGTCCCAACGGGATTTTCCAATCTTTGCGCTAAGCATGACCTTGTAACGCAGGGCTTCTGCCCGCGCGAACGGGGACGACTGGACGTGGTCGACATCGCGCATCAGGCTGCGATCAATCCGGCATCGGCGAAGGATGCGACGCCCGCGCTCGTCCCGCTCACGGCGATCGAGCCCGGGCAATGGCGCGCGCTGGCGCAGCGCGCGGTCGAGCCGAACGGCTATTACCTGCCCGCCTGGGAGCTCGCCGTCAGCGCAACCGCGCGCGATCGTGTCGGTGCCTCGGCCCTGTCCGTCTGCGGCGGTTCCTCGACGCGGCTGATCGGGTTGATGCCGGTGGTCTCGCTCTGGCATGCCCTGAAGATCCCCCTGCCCGCGCTGGTGAGCGCACATCCCTATGGCACGCTGTGCAGCCCGCTGATCGATCGCGACGCTTCGCTCGAGGCCGCGACGCGCCTGCTGCAACGCGCGCGCGAGGCCGGCGTGCACGCGCTGGTCCTGCGCGATGTCGCGCTCGACGGCGCTGCGATGGCATCGCTCAGGCAAGCGCTCGGGCAGGCCCGCCTGAAGCCGCGCGTGCTCGCCTCCTACATCCGCGCCAGCCTCGATGCGACACAGGATGGCGACAGGCTGCTGCACGAGGCGCTCGGTGCCAAGAAGCTCAAGGAGCTGCGCCGGCAGCGCCATCGCCTGGAAGAACATGGCGCGATCAGCTTTGACGTTGCGCGCAAGGTGGAGGAGATCAAGCCCGCGCTCGAGACCTTCCTGCAGCTCGAATCCAGCGGCTGGAAGGGCGAGCGCGGCACTGCGTTGATTCAGGACGCGGGCGATGCGACCTTCATCCGCCGCGCCGTCCCCGCGCTTGCCGAGACCGCGCAATGCGAGATCGTCACCCTGCGCGCCGGCACCACCCCCGTGGCCGCCGGCATCGTGCTGCGCCATCAGGACCGCGCCTTCTTCTTCAAGCTCGGCGTCGACGAGCGTTTTTCCAAATATTCGCCCGGCGTACAGCTCACGCTCGATCTGACGCGTCATCTCTGCGCCGATCCCGCCATTGCCAGCGCGGATTCCACCGCGAATGCCGACCATCCCATGATCAACCCGATCTGGCGCGGCCGCTTTGCGATCGGCGACGTGCTGATCCCGCTGCGGCGCAACGATCCGATGGTGGCGCTGATCCATGCAGCGCTAAGCGCGCGCGGCCTGGCGCGCGAAGCGGCGCGCCGCGCGATCCACCTGCTCCGCAAATAAGCGTTCGCTACTCCGCGGCCTGCGCGTTGATCTCCGCCGAGACCTGGCGGATGGCGCGCGCAAGCAGGTTCGGATCCTGCGCGCCGGAGACGGCGTATTTCTGCGCGAACACGTAGGTCGGCACGCCGGAGATGCCCTTCTCGGCAGCCTCCTGCGCGTCGGCCGACACGCGGGCGACATCCTCGTCGGTGGCGAGGCGCTTGCGCACGTCGTCGGCATCGAGGCCGATATCGGCCGCGGCCTGCACCAGCACGTTGACGTCGGTGAGATCGCCGCCGTCGCGGAAATACAGCTCCATCAGCCGCTGCTTCATCTCGGGCGCCTTGCCGATCGCCTCGGCCCAGAGGATCAGGCGGTGGCAATCGGTGGTGTTGGGCTGGCGCGCGACGAGCTCGGGCTTGTAGACGAGACCCTCTTCGCTTGCCGCAGCGACCACGCGGCCGGCGATGCCCTTATAGGCCTCGACCGAACCGAACTTCTGGGTGAGATAGTCCTCGCGGCTGATGCCTTCGCGCGGCACCCAGGGATTGAGGAAGAACGGGCGGAAATTCAGTTTGACCGGAACATCGGGGACGAGCGCGAGCGCGCTCTCGATCCTGTGCTTGCCGATATAGCACCACGGGCACACCACGTCGGAGACGACATCGATCTGGAGCGGTTTCAGCGTGCTCATGAGCGCCTCCTTTGGGCGGCAAGAATTTGGGGCGGTGCGGTTTTGTCGGAAGATAAGCCGAACGCCGCCCGAGGCAAGGGGGACTCGATGAGCGTGCTAGGCCATATTTGCCGCCGTCTGCTTCAGCCACGCCGCGGTCCGCTCGTCGGCCGGAAAGAACGTCTCCAGCGCCAGCTCCGACAGGGTGATATCGACCGGCGTGCCGAACACCATGGTGGTTGAGAAGAAACTTAGTATCCCGCCGTCATGGCGCAGCTTGAAGGGGATCGCGACATTATCGCTCGACAGCGGGCCCGAGCGCGCCGGGATCGGATAGCTCTTGAGGTCGTGGTAGAGCTTGACCAGTTCCGGATCGGCCGTCGCCTCGCATTGCCGGTGCAGGCGCTCGAGCAGATGCGCGCACCATTCCGCGAGATTGACCGTGCGCGGTGCCAGCCCCTCCGGATGAAACGCAAGCCGCAACACGTTGAAAGGCTGGCCCAGCAACCGCTCCGGAACGCCCTGCAGCAGCGGTGCCACCATGCGATTGGCGGTCACCAGATTCCAGTGCCGGTCATAGGCCAGCGCCGGATTGGGCTCATGCGCTCTCAGCACGAGGTCGATGGCCTGCCGGGCTGATTTCAAGGCGGGATCCTCCAGCGAGCGCTGCGGAAAGGCCGGCGCGAAGCCTGCGGCCACCAGCAGCACGTTGCGTTCGCGCAAGGGCACGTCGAGACGCTCGGCCAGCCGCAGCACCATCTCGCGCGAGGGCGCGGCGCGTCCGGTCTCGACGAAGCTGAGATGGCGCGCGGAGATCTCCGCCTCACCGGCGAGATCGAGCTGGCTCATGCGGCGGCGCTGCCGCCATTCGCGCAAATGGTCGCCGATATGGACCGGCTGGCTGGGCTCAGTGCGTGCCGTGGATGCATGTGCGTTCATGGTCGAAAACCTACCACGCGCATTTCAGCTCATCCATTACCCCCGAGGTAATCGAATTGGGCCCCCGACCGGCGCATCTTCCCGAGCACAGGAGATGACCATGATCGCGCTGCTGCTCTACCGCACTCTTGCAGACCACCTTCTTCCCTGGGCGATGACGCTCGCGACCCGGATGCTGGCCCGCAGCCTCAACATGCCGGAGCCGCCGGTGCATTCGACCGGCGACTATGTCGTCGCCCAGGTCACCGCCTTCGAGCACAGCGTCGGCAGGAGCCTCTGCCCGTTCCGCCTCGCCCGCCTGCTCCGTGCCTGGTGGCGCGGACCGCACTGAGTTCACCCCAAGTTCACCCAAAGCCCACCCCAACCAAGGAGTCCGACGATGATTGACGCATCCACCTTCCTGCGCCGTGCCCTGCTCGCCGACGCCGTCTTCAGCGGCGTCGCCGCGCTCGGCTTCACTTTCGGCGCCGGCGCGTTCGCCACGCTGTTCAACCTGCCCGAGGCGCTGTTGCGGGAAACCGGCCTGTTCCTGATCGCCTACACCGCGCTGGTCGGCTGGCTCGCCTCGCGCACGGCGGTGCCGAAGCCACTTGTGCTGCTGGTCGTGGTCGGCAACGCCGCCTGGACCGTAGGCAGCATCGCGCTGCTGTTCTCCGGCGCGGTGTCGCCGAACCTCGGCGGCGAGCTGATGGTCGTCGCGCAGGCGATTGCGACCGGCGTGTTCGCCGAACTGCAATATGTGGGATTGCGGAAGAGCGGGAGTGTGGTGGCGGCGTGACACTCACGTGTCCCGGACGCACAGCGCGGTTAGCGTTGCTGGGCAGCGCCAAAGTGGCGCGGCGTTGCGTTCGGGACACGAGGCCGGCGGCGGCGGTCGAACCGGACCTAGACTTTGCCGCGGCCGACCTTGCCGGCAAAATGCTTGCCGTTCAGCTTTTTCTTTTTCACCGCGGTGGTTTTCGCGCCGGCCTTCTGCGCCTTGCGCTCGGCACGGGCCTTGACCTTGGCGCGTTCGGCACGGACCTCGGCGCGCTGCTTCTTGCGCTTGTTTTCGCAGGAGGGGCACTTGCAGCCGATCGGCTTCAGATAGGCTTTGAAATAGTCGGTGCCGTAGTCGTAGTTGATCTCGTCGCCCGGCTCGATGTTCTTGATGGCGCGGATGAAGACCTTGCGCTCGCGCGGGCGGACGTCCGATTCGGCGTTGGGCCGGCAGGAATGGTTGATGTAGCGGGCGAGGTTCTTGCGCACCGAGCCGTCGATGGTCCAGCGGTTGTTGAGCTCGAACAGATATTTGTTCTCGATGTCGTCCTGCGCAGGGATTCGGCAGTCCAGGATCGGTCCGAAATAACGGATGATCCGGGTGCCTTTCTTGATCGGCATGGTGGCGAAGAGGCCGAGTCCCGTCTTGGAACGGCCGACACGATAGGATTTGCTGGAAGCGGTGACTGGCATGATCGATTGTGACGAGGACGCGAACCAGGCTGCATGAGCCCAAGCGAAGCCGCCCTTCTAGAACGATTCCGCGCCGCTGTCAGGTCTATCGAAAGCGCGTTTCGAACCTTGCCCACAATGAAAGATGTGCAGGGCCGCGAGTTCCGCTGCCCGACAACCAAATGTCGCTAACGTTGCGATCTGCCGCCTGATCAAGAAGCGGACAGCCTGCCCGCCACCGTCGACTTCAGGATCGCTTCCAGCAGCTGCTCGGCCGTCGTGCCATCAGGCAGCCGCTCCAGGATATCCTCGAGCCGACCGTCGAGCAGCAGCATGGTGAAGCCGTGCACCATCGACCAGGCCCTTGCGATCGCAGCGCCCTGCTCGATGGTCAGTGCATCGCCGCTGATCGGCTCCTGCCGCATCGCGCCGATGGCATTGGCCAGACCGGCAAAGGAGGATTCCGCGGCCTCCTGCAGCGAGGGCCTGGAATAGTCGAGCCGCTCGGTGCGAAACATCAGGCCGTACATGCCGGGATGGGCCTGGGCATAGGCGACATAGGCTTTGGGCCGCGCCAGCGCCCGCTCCAGCGGCGAGGTGGCCGCGTCGCAGGCCGACGCCATCGCCGCGTTGAACTGGCGGAAGCCGATCGCGGCGAGCTCGCTGACGAGGCCGGTGAGATCGCCGAAATGATGGGTCGGCGCGGCATGCGAGACGCCCGCCTCGCGCGCCACCGCACGCAGCGTCAGGCCGGCGAGCCCGTCGCGTTCCATCACCCGCTCGGCTGCCTGCAGCAGCGCCTCGCGCAAGGCGCCGTGATGATAGGGCGTCTCGGTCTTCGCGCTCGCCGGACGGCGCGCCGGGCGAGATGCCGGCGATGTCTTTTTCGGGGTGCGCAGGCTTCGCGCGGTTTCGCCCTTGGTGTCGGTCTTGGCCATTTGCAAGCTATATGACGCAATATTGACAGTGTAAAGATTTCACTTGACGGAAGCCGCGCATGGCCTTATGGCATCTTTACGATGTAAAGATAGGGAGGGATACGCCGTGCAGCAGGACGCCGTCACCGAGCGCCGCAACAATATCGCACCGATTCCGTTCGAGGCGGACGCGCCTTTCCTCAAGGTCGTCGGCGAATTGCCGCGCGAGCTGAACGGCACGCTCTACCGCAACGGCCCCAATCCGCAGTTCGAGGTGCCGGGTGCGCACTGGTTCGTCGGCGACGGCATGCTGCATGCCTTTCATCTGGAGAATGGCCGCGCCAGCTACCGCAACCGCTGGGTCCGCACCCCTAAATGGCAGGCTGAGCACGACGCCGGCCGTGCGTTCTTCGGCAAGGGTTTTGGCAGCAGGTTGCCGGACACGCCCGCTCACGTCACGGACGGCGGCGTCGCCAACACCAACATCGTCTTCCATGCCGGCAAGCTGCTCGCACTGGAAGAGGGACATCTGCCGACCGAGATCGAGCCGGGCACGCTGGCCACGCGCGGCTATCACACTTATCAGAACCGCATCGCGGGCGCCTTCACCGCGCATCCGAAGGTCGATCCGGTCACGGGCGAGCTGGTGTTCTTCGGCTACAATGCGGCGGGACCGCTGACACCCGCCCTCTCCTACGGATCGATCGACGCAAGCGGCAAGGTGACGCGCTTCGAGCGTTTCGACACACCCTATGCCAGCATGGTGCACGACTTCATCGTCACCAAAAATCACGTGCTGTTTCCAGTCCTGCCGATCACCGGCAGCATGGAGCGCGCGATGAGCGGCAAGCCACCCTATGCCTGGGAGCCCGAGAAAGGCGCCTATGTCGGCGTCATGAAGCGCAACGGCACGGCAAAGGACATCGTCTGGTTTCGCGGTGAAGCCTGCTACGTCTTCCACGTCATGAATGCGTGGGAAGAGGGAAATCGCATCGTCGCCGACGTCATGCAATTCGAGGAGGCGCCGCTGTTTCCGCATCCCGACGGCTCGCCCATCGAGCGCAAGACGCCATTCGCGCGCCATTGCCGCTGGACCTTCGATCTCGCCGGCAATACCGACCGTTTCCAGCAGACCTATCTCGACGATCTCACTGGAGAGTTCCCGCGCGTCGACGATCGCCGCGCCGGCCTGAAGAGCCGGCACGGCTGGTACGCCTGCGCGCATCCAAAGCAGCCGATGTTCGGCGCGCTGTCCGGCGTCGTGCATGTCGACGGCACCGGCAAGCGGCTCGGGCACTATCAGCTGCCGGCCGGCGACACCATCTCCGAGCCGGTGTTCGTCGAGCGATCGAAGGATGCGGAGGAAGGCGACGGCTGGCTGCTGGCGGTGGTCTGGCGCGCGCGGGAAAACCGCAGCGACCTCGCCGTGTTCAACGCCACCGACATCGAGGCCGGCCCCGCCGCGCTGGTGCAGCTCGGCCATCGCGTGCCCGACGGCTTTCACGGCAATTGGGTGGGAGCGCAGTAGCTCCCTCCCCTGTCGTTGCGGTTGCACCACCAGCGAGGCCTCGCATGCACATGCCCTCGATCACGGCGAACTATCTCGCGATCCTCGCGCTGATCTACGCCGCGCTTGCGCTGCAAGTGATCCGGCTGCGGCGAAACAGCAACGCCCCGTTCAACGATGGCGGCAGTGAAGGCCTGCGCAGCGCGATCCGTGCCCATGGCAATTTCATGGAATACGTTCCGATCATCACGCTGATGGTCGCGTTTCTCGAAATGTCCGGCGCATCGCCCTTGCGCATTCACCTGTTGATGGGTGCGCTGGTGCTGTCGCGGCTGTTGCATCCGCTCGGCATGTACGCGACGCCGGGCTCGCTCAAATTCATGATCTGCCGCGGCGGCAGCATCTTCCTGACCATCGGCCTGCTGATCAGCACCGCGCTGACCATGCTGTCGCGCCTGCCCTGGGCCGCCGTCGCCGACGAGATATCGGATCAAGCCATTGCAACAATTCAGTTTTTACAGGTCATCCATACCATTTTGACACTGTAAAGATTTCGCTTGACCCGGCGCCGGCCCTGAACTATCAATCTTGACATCGTAAAGATTGGTTCGATCGAGGCGACCATGACGATTTTCCTGATCCTTGCCCCCTATGGGGTCTACACCTTCCTGATGATGGTGACGTCGGCCGCGACCAGCGTGTTCGTGGCCTCCGCCATCTGCCTTGCGACCATCGCGATCGACGTGACCCGCGGCCGCTCGGTGAAGATCCTGGCCGCGGGTTCGGCGATCCTGTTCGCCGGCATCGGCCTCACCCTCGTGCTGTTCGATCCGAAGCTTGGCAGCCTCGGCGTCAAGCTCTCGGTCGATATCGGCATCTTCGTCATCTCACTCGGCTCGATGCTGGCGCGCCGGCCGTTCACGCTGCAATACGCGATCGAATCCGTGCCGGCCGAGACCGCGGCGATGCCCGGCTTCCTCACCGCCAATTACATCATCACCGGCGCGTGGACCGTCGCGGCGCTGCTGATGATGGCCGCCAACATCGTGCTGCTCTACTTCCCGGGCCTGCCGGTTTGGCTCGGCCTTGCAGTTGCCTTCGCCGCCCGCAACAGCGCGATCTACTTCACCAAATGGTATCCCGAATATCGCCAGATCAAGTATGGTGCGCCCGCCGGCGCGCTGACCGACGCGCAGTGAGACAGGACCGACCATGAAGGACGTATTCGCCCGCCTCGCCTCCGACTTCCTCTCGGCCATCGTCTTCCTGGTGATCTACCTCGTCACCGACAACGTCATCCTCGCGACATCGGTCGCGATTGCCGGCGCGATCGCACAAGTTGTCTATGCCCGCATCAAGGGGCGCGAGCTCGGCTACATGACCTATGCGAGCGTCGCGCTCGTCATCGTGCTCGGCACCGTCACGCTGCTGACCAACGATCCCCGCTTCATGCTGGCCAAGCCTGCGATCGCGCATTTCGCGATCGGCGCGATCATGCTCAAGCGCGGCTGGATGCTGCGCTACATGCCGCCGATCGTGGTCGAGACCGCGCCGGAATACGTCACCGCCGCGGGCTATGCCTGGGCCGCGCTGATGTTCGTCCTCGGCGCCGGCACGATCGCGGTCGCCGCCACCGGCGATCTGAAGCTGTGGGCGTTCTACATCTCGGCGGTCGCAGGTGGCGCCAAGGCCCTCGCCTTTGCCGTGCAGTACGTGGTGTTCAGGCTCGTCGTCACCAGCCGCCGACGCGCCGCCGCCCGCGCCTGAATGCCGCCCCAAGAAGCGTTGAAGGCACGTTAGGCGCGCGAGCCAAGTTGCGCTATACGCTCGACCCAGGACTGGTTGCGGATCATCGCAGCCCGCCGGGACAATGTTCGGGAGACGCGAATGGCCGTGGACGGCAACTGGAATCTGACCATGACGACGCCGATGGGCGAGCGCCAGGCGACGCTGAGCCTGAAGGAAGCGGGCGGCACGCTCACGGGCACGCAGGGCGCGGAAGGCAATACCGCCGAGATCTTCGACGGCACCGTCAGCGGCGACGCCGTCAACTGGAAGGTCTCCATCACCAATCCCATGCCATTGACGCTCGAGTTCATAGGCAAGGTTTCCGGCGACAGCATGAGCGGCGAGATGGGCATCGGCCCGATGGGCAGCTTCCCGTTCACCGGCGCGCGCGCGTAAGCCCGCGCGGCATTCATGCGTGCCCTCCATCGTATCGCGGCAGTGATCCTGTGTGTCGCGGCACAAGCGGCGCGTGCGGATGACACTCAACCGGCGTGGCGCGCAAGCGCGCTCGCCATGGTGCCGGCAGGCTACGTTGCCGGCACCGCCTACAAGACCGAAGGTTCGACCGGCTATCTCGCCGTCTATCCTGCATCGTCGAACGATCCGAAGACACCGGCAAGCGTGTTCGCCGCGCGCCAGGCCCTCGTCGTCACGCTGACGCCGGATGCAACGCGTGCACTGTCAGCCGAACTGAAGCCGCGTGCCGCGCCGGATCCTGACAACGACGACACCGATTTCGCAAAATTGCACGCCGATCTCGCCGCCAACCGGGCAACGCTGCCCGAAGGTACCGAGCCCTGCGATCTCGGCGCCTGGTCGATCGACAAGGATCCGAACGGCCTCAACGTCCGCGCCGAGCCTTCAGCGAAGGCGCGCGTGCTCGGGACCCTGCCGCCGCCCTACCGGCTCAAGCTTGGCGGCGCCGAGAACACGCCCGATGGCGGCTGGCTCACCGAATTCCGCATCATCGGCTTTAGGGACGGCTGGTTCCTGATCGAAGGCGCGAGGCCACCCGGCAAGGATTACGAGGACGAGAAGCGGTATCCGCAGAGCGCGCCGAAGCCTTACGCCGGCCGCGGCTGGGTCGCTTCCAACAAAGTCGGCGCGTCCTACGCCAATGGCGCGACGCGCATGGGCGGCCTGTTTCAGGCGCCCTTCGTCGATGCCAAATGGATGCCTGCCCAGCGCGAGCTCGGCGGCGCGATCGACACCGACGGCGGGCCGAAGCGCATCTTTGCGTGCAGCGGCCTCTGGGGGCTGGTCGAGAGCGAGGACGGCGTCCGCGGCTGGTGGCGCGCGCTGTGTTCCAACCAGGTCACGAATTGCAGTTAGCTTTTTTACCTCTCCCCGCAAGCGGGGAGAGGTGAAAGCAGGCTAGCCCAGATTCAATTCCTTGAAGAAGTCGTTCCCCTTGTCATCGATGATGATGAAGGCCGGGAAGTCGACGACTTCGATGCGCCAGATCGCTTCCATGCCGAGTTCGGGATATTCGAGCACCTCGACCTTCTTGATGCAGTGCTCGGCGAGGTTTGCCGCCGCACCGCCGATCGAGCCGAGATAGAAGCCGCCATATTTCTTGCAGGCCTCGCACACGGCAGGCGCGCGATTGCCCTTGGCCACCATCACCATCGAGCCGCCCGCGGCCTGGAACTGGTCGACGAAGGAGTCCATGCGGCCCGCCGTGGTCGGACCGAACGCGCCGGAGGCGTAGCCCTCGGGCGTCTTGGCGGGACCGGCGTAATAGACCGGATGGTTCTTGAAATAATCCGGCAGCGGCTCGCCCTTCTCCAGCCGCTCGCGCAGCTTCGCATGGGCGCTATCGCGCGCGACGATCATGGTGCCGGTCATCGAGACCCGGGTCTTGATCGGGTTCTTGGAGAACGTCGCAAGGATGTCCTTCATAGGCTGGTTGAGATCGATCTTGACGACCTCGCCGCCGAGCGACTCCTCGACCTGCGGCAGATATTGCGCGGGGTTGTGCTCGAGCTCCTCGAGATAGACGCCGTCCTTGGTGATCTTGCCGAGCACCTGGCGGTCGGCCGAGCAGGACACGCCGAGCCCGATCGGCAGCGAGGCGCCGTGGCGCGGCATCCGGATCACGCGCACGTCGTGGCAGAAATATTTTCCGCCGAACTGCGCGCCGACGCCGAGCGACTGCGTCATCTTGTGGATTTCCTTCTCCATCTCGACGTCGCGGAAGGCGTTGCCGTCGGGCGAGCCGTGAGTCGGCAGCGCATCGAGATAGCGCGCCGACGCCAGCTTCACCGTCTTCATGCAGAGCTCGGCCGAGGTGCCGCCGATCACGATGGCAAGGTGATAAGGCGGGCACGCGGCGGTGCCCAGCGTCAGGATCTTCTCCTTCAGGAAGGCGAGCAGCCGGTCCTTGGTCAGGACGGACGGCGTGGCCTGGAACAGAAAGCTCTTGTTGGCGGAGCCGCCGCCCTTGGCCATGAACATGAACTTGTAGGCGTCGTCGCCCTCGGCGTAGATCTCGCACTGCGCCGGCATGTTGTTGGCGGTGTTCTTCTCCTCGTACATCGAGAGCGGCGCGACCTGTGAGTAGCGCAGATTGCGGCGCAAATAGGCATCGCGCGCGCCTTCCGACAGCGCCGCTTCGTCGTCACCGTCGGTGATGACGTTGCAGCCCTTCTTGCCCATGATGATGGCGGTGCCGGTGTCCTGGCACATCGGCAGCACGCCGCCGGCGGCGATGTTGGCATTCTTCAGAAAATCCAGCGCCACGAACTTGTCGTTCGGGCTCGCCTCGCCGTCCTCCAGGATCGCGCGGAGCTGCTTCAGATGGCCCGGGCGCAGATAATGGTTGATGTCGCCGAAAGCCGCCTCCGACAGCGCCCGCAGCGCCTCACGCGACACCACCAGCATGTCCTTGCCCAGGACCTTCTCGACCCGGACGCCCTCGGCCGTGATCTTCTTGTAGGGCGTCTCGTCCTTGCCCAGCGGGAACAGCGGGGTGTGCTTGTAGGGCGGGACGGGTTTTGAGGCGTCGGGGAAGGCGGTGGGAGCGTTCATGGGGGCAATCTCGGGGTTCTGGAGCCCTCGCGGGCCTCTAAGCATAGAAGCGTTCTAAGCTTTTTTGCCGCAAAGGGAAGGCGTTCCGGCGCGGCCGGGGCATCCGGATTCGGGGCCATTGCGGCCATTTTCCTACCCCCTCCTTCGATCAGAGGGGGGTCGTAGTTGTGCCCAATCAAGCCGGGTTGCACCCCTTGCGCTTCGCGCGCGGCGACGGTTGAATGCGCGCGCTCAAGGGGCTTTTCATCATGATTTTCAAACTGCACGTCCGCGGCGCGATTGTGGTCGCCGCCGCAATCATCGGCCTTGTGACCCTCGCCGCGCCTGCGCGCGCGGACCAGTGCGACGACATCGCAAAGCAGCTCGCCGGCGGCATCGACGGGCTGAAGGTGAACTTCAAGGCCGCCAATATCATCTACCTCACCCACCCGGCAGCGAAGGAGCTGTCGCTCGGTTGCCGGTCGCAGGGACAGACCTATTCCAACGAGCTCTATGCCAAGGGCGACCGCAAGCCGACGCCGCAATTCTATGATCTGGTGGCGTCCGCGGCCGCGATCATCTTCACGGTGACGAAGGACGACACCACGACCGGCGCGACGCGCTGCCTGAAGCGCATGGGCCTGTTGCGCGGCGACAAGGTGACGATGCGCTACAAGCGCCTCAACATGGAATGCACGCGCACCAAGACGGAAGCCGCGATCACGATCACGCGGCCGAAGGACGAGTAGGCCGAGCTGCTCTCACCGCAGTCGCGACACGCATGTGTCGCTTCGCAAGCGGCCACAGACTCCGACATTGCGAGCGCAGTGTGATGTCGGGCGCGAAAACGCCTTCCTTTTCGCACCAGATCCCTCACATTTTAACAATTGGCTTGACGGAGCTTTCGTCCCTCACAGGGCAGGGTCAATTGTTTCAATCTGTGAGGATTTGTGGATGAGCGTTTCCAGTGTTGCGCCGCCGCCTGTGACGATCGTGGTCCCGAGCTACGACACGACCAAGGAGCCGGACGACCAGACCAAGACCAAGGACAACGACCCGACCTATCAACCGACGCCGCCCGCGCCGCTGCCGCCGGGCCAGGGCACGCGGATCGATCAGCTCGCCTGATCCGGCTTGCCTGCGATGGATCGCCCGGTCCGGTTGACCGGGCCTTTCGCGCGTCCGGATTTGCCGGATAGCGCGGCCTCTCCTTGTTTGATCTCACACATCGCGAAGCGAGCCCGCCGGGCCGCGCCGCCGGCCTCGGGCGTGATTGTTCCCAGCCCTGAAGTGTGATCCGGCTCATCAAATTTCCACATCCGGCGTGCTCATGTGCGAGGCCGAACGAGTCCATCCACGCGTTCATGGGACACGCCAATGGAACTGAATGACGAGCTGCTCTCGCTGGTGGGGAACATCTACGACGCAGCGCTCGACGATTCCCGGTGGACGACGACGCTTGCCAGTATCGTCGAACTCGCGGGCGGCCAGGGCGGTGGCCTCGTCCGGATCGGGGCTCGCGGCGAGGCCGTGATCTCGCATGCCGTCGGTGTCGATCTCGCCTATGTTCGATCCTATATCGAAACCTACGAGCCGTTCGATCCGTCGCGCGCGGTGCTCCACGCGCCGGTCGGTCAGATCCAGACCATCGGGGACTGGATCGACGTCGACGAATTCCGAAAGACGATGTTCTACAACGAATGGACACGGCCGCAGGGTCTCGAGGACGCTGCCAACATCCTGCTCGACAAGTCCAGCGATGGAATATCCCGCCTCTCGATCATGAAGGCCGGCGGTCCTGTCGATCGCAAGATGTATCGGGTGATCTCTCACCTCACCCCGCACATGCAGCGGGCGATGCACATCCGGCAGAAGCTGCAACAGCAGAACGCATTGGAGGCGACGTCGGCCCGCACGCTCGATGCCTTGCGAGCCGCCATCCTGCTGCTTGATGCCAACGGTCACATCACGCACTCCAACGCGAGCGCGCAGGAGATTCTGGACGAAGCCGACGTGCTTCGTTCGGTCCATGGCCGGCTCGTGACGTCCGACCTGAATGCGGATCGCATGCTGCGGCAGGCTCTGGCGGGCACGGCTCTCGGCGACCGGGCGGGCCTCTCGCTGCATCTGGCGGCCCGCGACGGATCGCATTATGTGGGGCATCTCGTGGCGCTGACCGCCGGGCGCCGCAAAACATTCGGCGCCGGCTACGAGGCCTGTGCCGTCCTGTTCGTCAGCAAAGCGGCGATCGATACGATCGTTGCACCCGACCTCATCCGCAAGCTCTTCAAGCTGACGCCGGCCGAGTTGCGCGTGTTCCTGTCCATCGTCGAGGTCGGCGGTGTCCCAGACGTTGCCAAAAGCATGGGCGTCGCCGATACGACGATCAAGACCCACCTCGCCAGGATCTTCACGAAGACCGGAACCAAACGGCAGGCCGATCTGGTGCGGCTCGTGGCGGCCTTTACACCGCCCATCAAGATCTGACGCCAACGCCGTCGCGCCGGCCGCTTGTCGGCCGGAAGCGTGCTATCAATGGCCCGGCGCGTGATGGAGGCAGATCGAACATGATCGCACGCCTGTTGTTACAGAACACCGTCCTCACCGCCGGAATGGGCGCGCTGCTGTTCGCTGCCGCCGGCACGCTGCATTGGCCCGGCGCGTGGGTATTTCTCGTCACCTCCGTCCTGCTCGGCCCGCTCTGCGGCTGGTGGCTCTACCGGATCGATCCGGCGCTTCTGGCCGAACGTCTGCGCCCGGTTCTTCAGAGAGACCAGCCGGCTGCCGACAAGGTCTTCATGGTCGCGTTCGTCGTGGCGATGCTGGGCTGGCTCGTCGTGATGGGGCTCGACCGTCGTCATGTTGCATCCCACATGACCATCGCATGGCAGGTGCTCGGCTTCGTGCTGTTCCTCGCCTCGACCCTGTTCACGCTATGGGTCTTTCGCGAGAATTCGTTCGCCGCCCCCGTGGTGAAGCTGCAGACCGAACGTGCGCAGCGCGTGATCTCGACAGGTCCCTACGCCCATGTCCGCCATCCCATGTACAGCGGCATGATTCTGTTCTTTGCCAGCGTGCCGCTGATCCTCGGCTCGTTGTGGGGATTGGCGATCGCGCCGCTCTTCCTGGCGTTGCTTGCGGTCCGCATCCGCATCGAGGAGCGCACGCTGATCGCGGGCCTCGCCGGCTATGCCGACTATGCGGCACGCGTGCGCTACCGCGTGCTGCCCGGACTGTGGTGAGCGCGCGTCACATCGGCGCCTCCTGAAAAGACCTGCGCGTCCTCCGATCGACTGACGCCGTGGCGAATGGACCTCGCTAGAGAAGGCTCGCACCTGCACGCGATTCCGATCCGGATGCGCAACGCGAGAGGCGATGATGTTCTGCAAGCCCCCCTGCCCCGACGAGCATGATCTCTATCCCGTTCCCGATCGCTCGGACGGTCGATCCGGTCCCGAGCGCGCGCAGCCAGTCGGGAGCCATCCCGCCTTTGGGCGACCGATCGCGCCCGAAGCGGCCGGTCCGGAACGGGAGCTGCCGCCAGCCTCCGTCCGGACCGGCTAAAGCTTCTTGCTTTGACGCGTTGTCTTCACGCGAACCGGTACCCACTTCGCTCGAAAACGCTCTAATAATCCAACTCGCGGTAGCGCCGGAAGATGCCCTGCTCGTTGAACGGAATCCGGCGCTCGCTTGCGAGATAGGCCTTGATATTCGGCCGCGCTGCAATCCGGTCGTGCAGACCAACGAGGCCGGAGATATTCTTCTCGAACGCCTTCATGCGCTTCGGGAAGGCATAGCGCAGGCCGGCGACAATCTGGAACAGTGAGAGATCGACGTAAGTCAGGCGCCGACCGGTGACATAGGCGCCGCCATTGTCGTCGAGAAGCTGCTCGAAATAGTCCAGATATTTCGGCACGCGTTCGTCCCAGAATTCGGCGGTGCGTTTCTTCGCCGGCGGCTTCTGGTCCTCATAGTACAGCGAAGGCCCGAGCGGATGATGGGTGTCGTGGATCTCGACCACGAAGTCGGTAATGGTGAGCTGAAGCTGGTGTACCCAGAGTTGTCCTGCTTCCGTCTTCGGCGCGAGAGCGTGCCGGGCGCCGAGATAGAGCAGGATGTTGGCGGTCTGGCCGATGACGAGCTTGCCCGCTTTCAGAAACGGCGGCGCAAAGGGCGGCGTGCCCTTGTGCGCCTCCATCATCTTCATCATCGCGGCCGAGCCACGCGGGCCGCGTGCGACGTCGTCATAAGCCGCCCCCGCCTCCTCCAGCGCCAGCCGCACATATTCACCGCGGCCCTGGATCTCGGGCCAGTAGTAGAGCTCGTATTTCATGAGACAGTCCTTTGAGACGCGCGCAGGAAAGCCTAGCACGCGACGCAAGTTCCGTCGTCGTGAGCGTCCCATTGGCCCCACACGTCATTGCGAGCGCAAGCGAAGCAATCCAGACTGTCACCGCGGAGGGACTCTGGATTGCTTCACGGAGCCTGTCATCGGGCCGCGCTTCGCGCGGACCCGGTGGCTCGCAATGACGGAGGAGAGCTCAGTCGCTCAGTTCGCCGCAAAACAATACAGCAGGCCGTCGCCGCCGGTGGTCTTCAGATCGGCCTGCGAGCAGCCGCCATCGGGGCCGCGCGAAGGGTGAGAGCTGTTCCAGGACTTTGACGGCTCGTCGTCGCGCAGGCCTTGACGGTCGACATGACCGAGCATCGCCGCGCCTTGCGTGCTCGACGTCCAGTTCTTGCAGGTCTTGTCCTCACCCGCGGCAAAGGCGGTACCGTCGGCCTGCGATCCCGTAAGGATGTCATGCCGGTTCGGCGTGTCGCCGCGGCCGTTGATGACCTCGCCCTTCTCGCTGAGCGCGGTCTGCTTGGTGAGATTGTTGGCCGCGCTGTGCAGGTCGGCAACGTCCTTGGCGACCACCACGCCCTTGGCGTTCTGCCACGGTCCCTTGCCGATGCGGTCTTTTGCGTTGACGGCGGGCTTGCCGTCGGCCGCTTGCGTCGAGAGATAGGCGTGCCAGGTTTTTGCAGTGGCGCCGCCGGCCTGCGCCAGCTTCTGGCACTGCGCATCGGCGCCATCGAGGCCGCCGAGATCGGCGCCCTTGCCCGGACCGTTGGAAGTCACGAAGAACGTCATGCCGGCCGACTGCGCCTGCGCCGATGGCGTCGCAAGCAAGGCTGCAGCGAGCGCGAGGCCTGACACCGTCACGGATCTTGCGATGCGGATCATCCTGTCCTCCCAGTTGTATTTGTATTTAGCCACCTGATGTCAACCCGACGCGCGCCCGCTTATTCCGATGCCGCGATGCGAGACGTCCAAAAGAAAAAGGCGCCGTGCCGGAAGCACGACGCCTCGGTTTCTCATGTCGAGCGCGATCAGTTGGTCTGCTGGATCGCCGACAATTCCCAGGCGCTGCCGGGGCGGCGAGCAAACGTCCAGACTTCAGTGACTTCGCCCGGCTGCTCGCTGCCGGCGACGATCGCGCCGGTGTTGCGGTCGACCGTCTTGTCGGTGAGCGCGAAGCGCATCGCCACCGTCGCGTAGTCGGTCTCGCCTTCGCGCCAGGCTTCCGCGAGGTCGCCCTGCAACAGCTTGACGTTGGTCACCTTGTTGACGGCATTGCGCGCGCGGTTCTCTGCGAGATCCCTCTCGAAATAAGAGACCATCTCCGGGGTCGCGAGCGTGTGCAGCTTTGCAACGTCCTCGTTCGACCAGGCCGCCTGGATATCGCCAAGCAGACGCTCGAATGCTTCGTAATCGTCCGGCTTGATCTCGAGCGGCGCGTTGTTGGCGCCGAAGCCGAAGCCGCCGCCAAGACCTGAGCCAAGACCACTGCCGAGGCCGCTGCGATAGTTCGTCTGCGGTCCCTGACCGGCGCTGCCGTCAGCGCCGGCATAGGCCGCCTGCGGCGCGTTGCGGCGCTGCCACCAGGACATCGCCAGCCGCACCACGAACACGACGAGCACGATCTGGATGATCAGACCCAGGATCGATGAGAGCCCGCCGAGGCCGCCGAACAGGCCACCGCCGAACAGCATGCCCAGAAGGCCTGCGCCGAGGAAGCCGGCCGCAAGACCACCCAGGAAGCCGCCGCCGCGGCCGAACAGGCCACCGCGCGCGGGCGCAGCCGTGTTCATGCCGGCGCCCGGCTGGCTGTAGGTGCGGTTGAATTGCGAGGTTGAGCCCGGCGAGGTCGTAGTCGACGGCGGGGCCGAGAAGGTCCGCGAACCGCGCGAACCCGACGAGACGCCGCCGCCAACGCGGGCGTCAGCGGAGGAGATCGCAAGCGCCGTCGGCAGCGCGAGCGCCAGAACGACGGCAATCGTCTTCACCAGACTGCGGGACCATTGCGAGAAATTCATGTTCGTTTCCCAAATCCCCGGCATGGGGAAGCGCTCCTAAGATGGGCAGCCTTCTACAAAAAGGAAGCCGGTTTCGGAACCCCCGGCTGCGGCCCTCAGTCGCGGGGATGTGGCAAAAGCCCATATTTGCCGGGGAGTTGGCCGAATGCGGGAGGGAACTGTGGTCGCGGATTACCGGCGGGTTCAATGCGATATCCGCGATGTCGTCCTGGCAAAAGCCAGGACGACAGCTGAGCCTCACCCCTGCTTCGTCATCGTCTCCTTCACCGCCGCCACGAGCTGGCTGAGCGTGAACGGCTTTGGCAGGAAGTCGAACTGCTGGCCCTCGGGCAGGCTCTTCTCGAAGGCATCCTCGGCGTAGCCGGAGACGAAGATGAAGCGAATGTCGGGGTTCTTCTCCCGCATCGCCTTGAGCAGCGTCGGCCCATCCATCTCCGGCATCACCACGTCGGAGACGACGAGATCGATGCCGCCGCTCTGCTCCTCCAGCACCTCCATGGCCTCGACGCCGTTCTCGGCTTCGACGACGGTGTAGCCGCGCGAGCGCAGGCCGCGTGCGTTCAGCGCGCGCAGACCCTCTTCGTCCTCGACCAGCAGGATGGTGCCCTGCCCCGTGAGATCGGTGCGCGGCTTCGCCTCCGCGGCTGCAGGTGCAGCTTCCTTCGCAGCACCATTGGTCGCGGCAACCGCCGCGGGCTGCTCGACCTGCACTTCCGGCTCGGCGTGATGGCGCGGCAGGAAGATGTGGAACGAGGTGCCCTGACCCGGCTCGGAATCGACGTAGATGAAGCCGCCGGTCTGCTTGACGATGCCGTAGACGGTGGACAGCCCGAGGCCGGTGCCCTTGCCCACTTCCTTGGTCGAGAAGAACGGCTCGAAAATCTTGTCGCGGATGTCGGCGGGGATACCGGTGCCGGTGTCGGCGACCTCGATCCGCACATAGTCCGCCGCCGGCATGCCCTTGTAGGCGAGCTTGCCTGCCTCGTCGGTCGCGACATTGGCGGTGCGGATGATCAGCTTGCCGCCGTCGGGCATAGCGTCGCGCGCGTTCACCGCGAGATTGACGATGACCTGCTCGAACTGGGAGACGTCGACCTTGACCGGCCAGAGATCGCGACCGTGGATCAGGTCGAGCTTGACCTTCTCGCCGATCAGCCGGCGCAGCAGCATGGTGAGATCGGACAAGGCATCGCCGAGATCGAGCACCTGCGGCCGCAGCGTCTGTCGCCGCGAGAATGCGAGCAGCTGACGCACCAGGGTCGCAGCCCGCGTCGCGTTCTGCTTGATCTGCATGATGTCCTGGAACGACGGGTCGGTCGGCTTGTGCGCGTTCAGCAGGAAGTCGTTCGCCATCATGATGGCGGACAGCACGTTGTTGAAGTCGTGAGCGATGCCGCCGGCGAGCTGGCCGACCGTCTCCATCTTCTGCGACTGGTTGATCTGGTTCTCCAGCGCGCGCCGCTCGGTGGTCTCGAGCATGTGCACGATCGCGGCTTCGGCGTCGTTCTCGGCCGCATCGACCGGCGTGACGAAGAACTGGCCCCAGCGCTCCTTGGTCCCCTCCAGCGCCACCTCGACCGGCGCGATGTCGGCCTGGTTTTCGGCGGCCTGATTGATGGCTGCAATCAAAAGGTGGCGGTCGCGCGCGTTGACGGCGCGGAAGATCGACTTGCTGGCGCTGTCGAGCCCGAGGCCCTGCGCGAGCTTGGCGTAGCGCGCGTTCGCCCGCACGACGTTGCCGCCGCGCTCGACGGTGGCGATCGCCATCGGGGTGTGGTCGAAGAAGCGCATGAAGCGCACTTCGGCGGCACGATCGGGATCACTGCGCTCGTCGCGTGCCCGGCTGATGACGAGCGTGCGTGACGGCCCCGGCGCGCCATCGGCACCGAAGGCGAGCTTGTGATAGAGCCGGACCGGCATCGTCTTGCCGGTGCGCATGCGCAAATCGATGTCGAAGACTTCGGTCTTCACTTCGCCCGGCACCGCCACGATCGCGCTCAGCAGCGAAGCGCCGTCGCCGGAGACGATGTCGGCGAGCTTCAAGCCGCCCGAGCCGATCTCGGCGAGATCATAGTCGAGCCAGTTCGCCAGCGTCGCATTGACATAAGCGAGCTCGCCGGCGGGATTGACCGAGAAGAAGCCGCACGGCGCGTGATCGAGATACTCGATCGCGTGCTGAAGCTCCTGGAACACGTCCTCCTGGCGTTCGCGGTCGCGGGTGATGTCAGCGATCGACCACACCGCATATTTGGCTTCGCGCTTCCCGGTGCCGAGCGGACGCACGCGCATGCGCAACCAGCGCCCATGGCTGCCGTCCTGGCCGGAAATGCGCACTTCTTCCTGCTGTCGTTTTCCTTCGCGCGCCGCTTTGAGCAGGCGGAACACGGCTTCCGAAACGTCGGGATTGCCGATGAAGACGCGCTCGACCGGCCGCACGTCCTGCGGGCCGGAGGCGCCGGTCAGCGTCAGATAGGCCGCGTTGGAATAGACCACATGGCCGCGCGGATCGGTCACCGCGAGGCCGTCGAAGGCGTGATCGGCGATGCGGCCCATCACGGGATCGTCGAGGCTGCGATCGACGAAGCGGATGATGCCGGCGGCGAAGGCGAACAGATTGAACAGGCCGATCATCGCCAGCACGGCGAGGATGCCGAGGATATAGGGCTGCGCCTGCGCGCGCCCGAGCGTCATCAACCCGATGGCGACCGCGACAAGGCCGGCGGCCACCAGGAGCACCAGCACAATGCTGCCCGAGCGCGGCGACGGCTCATGCGCCGCAACGGGCTCGCGTGACAGGTCGTGGTCGGTCTCGGCGGTCATTTCACGCTTGTGCAGCCTGTCGGCAGAGAATCAGCGCGCTACGCGGCGCGTGGGGTCCTCCCTGCCTGAATTGGACCCGCGGACGCAAGGGCGGCAGGGGCGAAACGTACGCTGATTCCCAGTTTACAGCCATTTCCGGTACTTTTCGGGGGTTTTATTGCCGCGCGGCGCTGAAACCGCGCTTCAGCCGGATGACGTAGCCGATGACTTCGGCGACCGCATGGTAGTGCTCGACAGGGATTTCCTTGTCGATTTCGGCGGTGGCGTACAGCGCGCGGGCCAGCGGCACGTTCTCGACGATCGGAATGTCGTGCTCGCGCGCGATCTCCCGGATCTTGAAAGCGAGATTGTCGACGCCCTTGGCGACGCAGATCGGCGCCGACATGCCGCGCTCGTAGGACAGCGCCACCGAATAGTGGGTCGGGTTGGTGATGATCACGGAGGCCTTGGGAACCGCAGCCATCATGCGCTTCTTGGAGCGCTGCTGGCGCAACTGCCTGAGCTTGCCCTTGATGTGCGGGTCGCCTTCGGACTGCTTGAACTCTTCCTTGATCTCCTGGAGCGACATCTTCTGCCGCTGGAACCAGCTGCGATACTGGAAGAAATAGTCGCCGATGGCGATGATCGCCAGCGCTGCGACCACCGCGCCGAGCAGATGAACGGTCAGGCTGGTAATGGCGCCCATCATCGCGGCCGGATCGAGTTTGACCATCGCCTCCATGCGATGCCGCTCTGGCCACAGGATCGTGGTCATGACCACGCCGAGCACGATGAGCTTGCCGATGCCCTTGAGAAAATTGGCGCCCGCCTGCTTGCCGAAGATGCGCTTGAAGCCGGCAGCGGGCGAGAGCTTGCTGAATTTGGGCGTGAGGGATTCCGCCGACCATACCAGCCGATGCTGCAGCATGTTGCCGGCGATGGCCGCGATCACCAGCATCAGGAGCGGCACGCCGACCGCCGCCAACACCGCGACCTCGATCTGCTGCATCAACGCGAGCAGGTTCCCGCCATCAGTCTTGATCATCCAGGAATTGGCGAGCAGGTTGCGCAACGGCGTCAAGAGGCCGCTGCCGACCGAGCCGGAGAAGGTCGAAACCACGAGCGTGCCGCCCGCGATCATGAACCAGGTGTTGATCTCCTGGCTCTTGGCGACGTCGCCGCGTTCGAGCGCCTGTTCGAGGCGCTTTTGCGTCGGGTCTTCTGTTTGACTCTCTGGATCGTTGTCTTCCGCCATCGATCTCTCTTATTTCAACGGAAGCATCTGGTGCATGACACCGATGAAGTAGTCGAGATAAGTGCCCATCATCGCCGCAAGCACCAGGGCCAGCACCATGAAACCCACAAAGATCGACAGCGGCACGCCGACGAAATAGACCTGCATCTGCGGCATCAGCCGCGCCAGCACGCCGAGCCCGATATTGAAGACGAGGCCGAACACCAGGAACGGCCCCGACAACTGCAAGCCAAGCAGAAACGCGGCCGAGAAAGCCCGCGTGGCAAGCGAGGCGATGTCGCCGCTCGACACCGTCTCGCCCGGCGCGAAGATCGCGTAGCTGTCGTTCAACGCAGCGATCACCAGATGATGGCTGTCGGTGGCGAACAGCAACGTCACGCCCAGCATGGTAAGGAAAT
The DNA here is from genome assembly GCF_024199945.1 of Bradyrhizobium sp. CCGUVB4N. Taxonomy (GTDB): domain Bacteria; phylum Pseudomonadota; class Alphaproteobacteria; order Rhizobiales; family Xanthobacteraceae; genus Bradyrhizobium. Next base: position 6,229,844 of record NZ_JANADP010000001.1, read on the forward strand.
TGCCGACCAGAACACCCTGCTGCCCTTGCGTCGGATCGACCGAGGTCACGAAGCCCAACCCCATCTGCTGCGCGATCACGGCGCCGGCGACCTGGAGCGCCGACAGCGTCACGCGCGCGATCGCGCCCAGCACGATGCCGATCACGATCTCATGCAGCATCAGCACCAGCATCGGCGCGAGCGAACCCATGTCGACCTGATAGGCGTTGCGATGCAGCGGCAGGATGATCAGCGTCAGCAGCAGCGCGATCGACAGCTTCACCCGCGTCGGGATGTTGGTCTCGCCGAGCCCCGGCAGCAGCATCACCATCGCGCCGACCCGGGCGAAGGCGAGCATGAAGGCCGCGGCAAGCGCCGGCAGCAGCGAGACGTCGATGCGCATGGTGGGCGCATTGTGCCTTACCCGCCGATGATTCGCGACGAGATCCGCATCATGTGGGAATGGAGCGCGTCGGCCATGAACGGCAGCGCCAGCAGCATTGTGGCGAAGATGGCCAGGATCTTCGGCACGTAGACCAGCGTCTGCTCCTGGATCTGGGTCAGCGCCTGGAACAGCGACACGATGACGCCGACCACGAGGCCGACCACCATGGGCGGCGACGACACGATCACGATGGTCCAGAGCGCATCGCGCGCGACGTCGAGGGTCTCGGGTCCGGTCATTGCAGAATTCCGTTGTTGGTTGTCTTGATGGCTGCGAATGGTGAGTAGCGAATGGCGAATGGGAGCAACTCCCCACTCGCCATTCGCTACTCACCGCTCTCGTCAGATCGGCATCTTCATGATGTCTTCGTAGGCCGCGATCACGCGATCGCGGACCGAGACCAGCGTGGACACCGCGACGTCGGTGTCGGCGACCGCCGTCACCACATCCATCACGTTGGCCTTGCCGGAGGCCATTGCGACGGTCTGCGCGTCCGATTTGCGGCCGGATTCCATGACGCTGCCAACCGCGTCTTTCAGCAGCGAAGCAAAGGACTGCCCGCTCGCCTCGCTGCCCTTGCCGGCGCCGGTGTTTTCCAGCACGCGGGCAAGGTTGGCATAAGCATTGGCCGCGATTGTCGGTGTTGCCATGGCCTAGGGTTTCCTGTTCAGCTCTTGAGGATGTCGAGCGTGCGCTGGATCATCCGGCGCGTTGCACTGATGATGTTGACATTGGCCTCGTAGGACCGCTGCGCGTCGCGCATGTCGGTCATCTCGACCACTGAATTCACGTTGGGATACTTGACGTTGCCGGTGGCATCCGCCGCCGGATTGCTCGGCTCGTATTTGACGCGGAAGTTGGACTGGTCGGGCTTGATCTTGCCGAGCGTCACGACCTGCGCGTCGAGCGCACGGTCGAGCGCCGAGGAGAACGTCGGCACCTTGCGCCGATAGGGATCGCCGCCCGCGGTCGGCGCGGTCGAGTCGGCATTCGCGATGTTTTCCGAGATCACCCGCATGCGCCCGGCCTGCGCCCGCAACCCGGAGGTCGCGATCGCCATCGAGCGGGCAAAGTCACTGCTGTCGTTCGCCATGATGCGGCTCCCCTAGCCCTAGCCCTTGCCGATCGCGGTCTTCAGAAGATGCAGGCTCTTCGAGTAGAGCGAGGTGACGGCCGCATAATCCATCTGGTTGTTGGCGGACTTCATCATCTCCTCCTCGAGATTGACGGCGTTGCCCGCCGGACGGGTCTCGAAGCCCGCATTCTTGTTCTGGTCGAAGCTCGAGGCCGCGCCTGACGGCGTCATGTGCGAAGCGCTCGTGACGGCCATGGCGAGAGGCCCCATCGAGCCCGCCGGAGCGCCGGTCTTGTCGAATTTCGGCTCGACCAGCTCGCGCGGGCGGAAATTGGGGGTGTCGGAATTGGAGACGTTCTCGGACAGGACGCGCTGGCGTTCCTGGTGCCACTGCATCTTGGTGCGAAGCGCCGACAGCACCGGAAGATCGTTGATGGACATCGTTGCGGCTCCTTCCGCCTCTTGCGGACCCCAAGTGCGGAGTGTGGCCCGAAGCTAGGCAGAATTTGCCGCGTGTATGGTTAACAGGTGGTTAAGGCGAGGCAGATGCGTGTTTCCGATTGAGACACGCATTGTGTCCCCCCGTGATTCTACGCATTCCAAAAGCCGTATTAACCCAACCGCTTGGCGGCCCACGCACAGGCCAAGAAGTCGTTTTGGATCGGGCGATTCATAGGTTATTAAGGGTTGGGGACGGCAAAACTTGCCGCGGAACGTTAAGAGATCGCAGTTTTTGGGGCATCGCACGCCGGTGGTTGGCTGACCATGGGCACGAGAGAAGCGCCATTTACCGGGGACAGGTATGAACGGTAGCCCTATCACTTTCATCGTCGCGTTCATCGTCGTGCTGGCGTTGATCGGCGTCGCGGCGTGGCTGGTCCGCCGATTCGCGACCACCCGGCTCGGCGCCAACACCCAGCGCGGCAGGATGCCCCGGCTTGCCGTGATCGACGCGGCCGCCGTCGATGGCCGCCGGCGCCTGGTGCTGGTGCGCCGTGACAATGTCGAACATCTCCTGATGATCGGCGGCCCGACCGACATCGTCGTCGAACCGAATATCGTGCGCGCCGCAGCCGGCCGCGACCAGATTCCGCAGCGTCCCAGCGCCGCCGAGCCGCCGCGCCTCGCCCCAATGCCCGATGCCGGCAGCTGGGCCGACGAAGCGCCGCGCCCCGAAGTGCTCGACCATCCCGAGCCGCAGATGCCCGAGCCGCCGCCGCGGCCCGCACGTCCGCCCTTCGCCGACGAAGTCCGCCGGCCGGCGCCCGCTCTGGCCGAACGCCGCAGCGAACCGGCCCTCGGCAGCTTTTCGCCGGAACCGATGCCGCCGCGTCCCGAGCGTGAGCCCCGCCCCGAGCCGATGCCGCCGCGCGTTGCGCGCAGCGAGCCGCCGTTGATGCCGCGCCCGCCGCGCGCGAGCGAGCCGGCCAAGGTGCCGCCGGTGCGTGCCGAGCGCGCAGCCGCGCCACCGCCTCCGCCGCCCGTGCCGCAGGCCCCGCCGGGACTACAGGCTCCGCCCGTTCCGCCGCCGGCCCCTGCCGCCGCGCCGTCGAGTGCCGAGCAAAATCTCGCCGAGATGGCCCAGCGCCTCGAGGCGGCGCTCCGTCGTCCGGCCGGCGAGACCATCGCCCCGCCGGTTGCGCCGGAGCCGCCCGCCGCTCCGCCGCGCGCCGCCCGCGTTGAGCCGCCGGCCCCTCCCGCGCCGCCGGCCAGACCGGCTCCGGAAAAGACCAGCTTTGAAAATCTCGAAGACGAGATGGCCTCGCTGCTCGGCCGTCCGAAGCCGTCTTCGTGAGGCTGCCGTCCTTCCCGCGTAGAGTTCTTGTCCCTTCTGTTCTGATCGCCGCGGCCTTGCTCGCCACGGGTTTGCTTGCCTCGCCTGCGCATGCGCAGGACATCAGCATCAATCTCGGCGGCGGCGGTGCTGGCGGTGGCGGCGTCACCGAGCGCGCGATCCAGCTGATCGCGCTGCTCACGGTGCTGTCGATCGCGCCGTCGATCCTGATCATGATGACGTCGTTCACGCGCATCGTGGTCGTGCTGTCGCTGCTGCGGACCGCGATGGGCACGGCGACAGCGCCGCCCAACTCGGTGATCCTGGCGCTGGCGATGTTCCTCACCTTCTTCGTGATGGGACCGGTGCTGCAGAAATCCTACGACGACGGCATCCGCCCGCTCGTCGCCAACCAGATCGGCGTCGAGGACGCGCTCCAGCGCGCCTCCGTGCCCTTGCGCGGCTTCATGCAGAAGAACGTGCGCGAGAAGGATCTGAAGCTGTTTCTCGATCTCTCCGGCGAGCCGCCGCCGGCGACGCCCGATGAGCTTGCGCTGCGCATCCTCGTCCCCGCCTTCATGATCTCCGAGCTGAAGCGCGCCTTCGAGATCGGTTTCCTGCTGTTCCTCCCGTTCCTGATCATCGACCTCGTCGTCGCCTCGGTGCTGATGTCGATGGGCATGATGATGCTGCCGCCAGCGACGATCTCGCTGCCGTTCAAGCTGATCTTCTTCGTGCTGGTCGACGGCTGGTCGCTGGTGGCGGGAAGCCTGGTGCAGAGTTACGGGGGGTAGTCGCCGCGATTTCCGCAGGCCCCCTTACTTCACGTCATACTGCTTGCTGAGGTGATCGCCGATCTGCACCAGCATGGCGACGCTTTCGGGAAAGCCGGGCTTGGCGCGCGTCGCCTGGTCGGCATCGGCGCGGAACTCCCAGCTGTCGCCGTCGCGGACGATCGAGATGGACATGCCCTCGGGGCCGTCGGTATGGACCTTCAACTCGGCACGCGCCATGGCGATGAGTTCGGCTTCGGTCTTGGCAGGCTTGCTCATATCGTCGCTCTCCCGGCGTGAAGATACACAGGTTGCCGTCTCGCCCGGCGCCTGTCGAGAGGCCAGAAGTAGCAGGGTTCCTAAAGCGCGATACGCGCTTTAGGTTATTGTTTGAGCATGATCTCCGCGCAAACGCGTTCCGCGTTTGTCGCGAGGGAAAACCGCGGCGCACTTTTCCGGATCATGCTCTATCGCGTCATCTTGATCTGCCGCACGACCGGAATCGTCGGCAGCGAGCCGGTATGATCGGTCTCGTCCTTGGCCTGCGGGGCGGCCGGTGCGCGGGCGGTGGCGTCGGGGAAGCGCTGCTTCATCTCGCGGAGGAAGCCATCGAGCGTGTCGACGCTTGCGGCGAGTTTTGCAATGTCGGCGAATTCGGCGCTGGACGCCGCGGCCGGCTTGCTGGCGATGTCGAAGGCGAGCCGGTCCGCGCTCTCGCTCATCAGGGGTGCGTATTTCTCGCGGAAGCGTGACAACCCGATCGAGTCGTCGGCCAGCGCATAGCCGACGGCGGCGCGGATGATGTCGCTCTTCTCCACCGCATTGAGCGGCTTGAAGTCGCGGAAGCGGTCGCCGTAATAGAGCTCGATCTGTTCGGCGGATTCGCGCCAGCGACGACCTGCCCAGAAGATGTCGGACCGCAGCCGCAGCACCTCGCGGCCACTGACGTTGGAGACGATGTCGAGTGCGAGATCATGGCGGCCGACGTCGCTCTGCGCGCGCGCTTCCAGCAGCAGGCGTTGCTGTCGCAACTCGCCGGAGAGATCGCTGATGCGGCTCGCGCGCAGCGCCGTGATCGCCATGTCGGGCTTGCGGTTGGCGAGGTAGATCATGGCAAGGCGCGCGGCGACCTGCGCGCGCGCGGCACCTTCGAGGCGGTGGTCGACCTGGTATTGCAGCAGCTCGGCGGCCTGGTCGAGCAGATCGATCGAGGCGAGACGATCGGCCAGGCGGCGGATCAGCTCGTCACCGCGGCGGCCGATCGGCGTCAGCTCGCGGAACTCATAGAACATCCCGAGCGCCTCGACCGGCGGCAGCTCGTCGCCCTTCGGCCCCAGGAAGATCTGCGTAAACAGATCAGAGGCCAGATCCTGCGCCTGGCGCGAGGCTTCCGCATTCGGCTGCAGCTTGGTCGCGGTCCGCGCCGCGGTGAGCGCATCGCGATAACGCCCATTCTCGGAATAGAGCTGCGACAGCATCTGCAGCGTCTTGACCTCGATCGCGTCACCGCGCCACGTCATCGACAGCGTCTCGAGCTCCTTCAGCGCGTCTTCCTTGCTGATCTCGTCACGCTTCTGCCGCAGCGCGACCTCGAGCTGCTTGGCTTCCGCCGCTGCCTGCCGGTCATTCGAGGCGCCCGCGAACTTGTAGTCGTCGAGCGCGTCCTTGTCGTGGCCGAGCGCCTCGGCGAGCCGGCCGCGCAACACGGCAAAGCCGGGCGCAGCTTCCGGCGACACGCCGACCACCTCGATCTCGCCGCGGCGCTTGGAGGCGCCGGCATAGTCCTTCACCTCGAGCGAGGCGCGCATCGCATCCATCGTCACGATGCGCTGGATGTCGAGCGGCAGCGAGGCGATGGCGAATTCGACATTCTTGAACTTCTCGCGGGCATCCGCCCATTTGCCCTGGCGCGCATAGGCGAGCGCCTTCCAGAGCTGCGAGTCGTGGCTGTTGCCGATCACGGGATTGGCGAGATCCTTCAGGCCTAATGCAGGCCGTCCGATCAGGATGCTCGAGATCGCATGCACGATCAACGCGCCGCTCTCCTCCTTGTTGAGGGGATCGCTCAGCATCAATTCGGTCACGGACTTGGCTTCGTGATACATCGCGCGCGACATGTAGAACTGCGCGAGGTCGAGCCGCGGCAGCGAACGCTGTGCCGGCTCGACGGCGGAGATCGCCGCAATCAATTCGCTCTGGCGCGTCCAGAACTCTTCCGACTGGCCCTTGCGCCAGCCCTCGGGATTGAAGACCGGCCGCACCGCAGTCGGTGCGCGCTCGGCCGAAACGTCGACCGGCGACAGCGTCAGGCCGCCCTTCTTGCCGAGGATGACCTTGTCCGATCCGACCTCGACGCCGACCTCGTCGGAGTTCGGCCGGATCGCGATGCCGTGGGCAGATTCCAGCAGCGAGAGATCGACGAGATCCTGCCGCTTGATGAAACCGCGAACCGGCCGCTGCGCGGTGACGACATAGAGCATGTCGCCGGCGTCGGGATCGGTGAGCTTGTGCATCAGGCCCGGATTGGCGAAGGGGATCGCGATGTTGGCGAGCGCGGGATCGGTGATGTTGCGCGACATCATCAGCGGCAGCGGCGTTGCCTGGATCTTGTCGGCGAGCGTGAGCAGCCAGTTGGTCTCCTTGCCGACCTCCTCGCTGGTCAGCGAATAGACCAGCGGACGGGTGAGACGGATGCGCACCGCCTGCCCCTTCTCGAGCGGCATGCGGCTGACCTCGCCGATCATGGCACCGCCTTTGGTGCGGATCGCTTCGACGTCGATCGGCTTTGGCGAGTCGAACACCAGCCACACCGTGTCGCCGCGGCGGAACGCGGCGGCGGGCGTTGAGACCTGAAGCGGGAACGTCACGCTCAGGCCGTCGCTGTCACGCCGCGCATCGACACTCGCCGCAGCGGGCGGTGGCGAAGCTTGGGCTTCGACGGGCGCAGCCTTGGACGTTTCCTTAGGCGTTTCCTTGGTCGCTTCCTTCGGTGCTTCCTTGGCAGCTTCCTTGGGCTCTTCCTTAATCGGTTCCTTCGCGGCTTCCTTCACGGCCTCTTTGGGCGCTTCGGTCACCACGGGCTTGGCAGGAGCGGCAGGCACGGCGGCTTCCGTCGCGGGTGGCGCGGGCTTGGGCGCTTCCGTGACGCGCGGAGCTTCGGTCGAATTTATTGCCGCTGCCGGCTTTGGCGCCTCGGCGGGCGGCATCGCCGCGGGCGCTTCCGGCTTCACCTCGGGCTTCACGTCAATTTTGGCTTCGCGCGCGATCGTCTCCGAGGTCGGCGGCTTGATCTCGCCATGGGCGTCCTTCGGCTTTGCGGCCGCCGGCTTTTCAGTGGCCGACGCCGGCCCGTGACCGCTGGCTTCGGCCTTCGCGATCGCCGCTTCAGGTGTTGCCGCCGTCTTGCCCTTGTCGGGCTGGAAGGCGATGTCGACGACGTAGTTCTTGTCGTCGCGGAAGGAGTGCACGTCGGAATCGCCGATCAGCGCAATCTCGACGCTGGTCTGGTCGATATCGGACTTCTGCTTGATCGACGCGACGTTCGGCGGCGCGGCGACGACGGCATCTGCAAGGTCGAAGCTGAGATTGGCGTTGAAGGCGAGCGTCAGCTTCTGCTCGTTGAGCACGGAGGAGACACCGACGCCGTCGGGCATCTCGAACACGAAGCGCACGAAGGTCGGCTGCATCGAGGCGCGCACGCGGATCGGCGGACGCTTCTTGCCTTCGGCCGCCGCGCGCTGGGCGCGCAGCGCGCGTTCGGCAGCGCGCGCGCGCTCGGCGAGTTCCTTGACCACCTCCTGAGGCAGGCTGGGCGGCGGCCCCTTCCAGCCTTCCGGCATCAGATCGACGAAGGTACGCTCGCCGGCATTCATGGTGTTGACGGTGACGCGACGCGCCAGCGACAGCCTGATCGCGCTGCCGTCGGGATCGCGCCGGGCCGAGTTGACGTAGTCGGGTGCGCCTTCCGGCACCCGGTCGACGGGAACGTCAACGGGACGATCGAAGCGGATGATGAGGATGGAACCGGCGGTCGTCACCTCGGAGGGCACGTCTTCGCCGAGCTTGATCACGAGACGGGCAAAACCACCGCCGGCTGAAAAGCTCGCCTCGCCCCGAACCGTATCGGCCGCTCGGGCACCATGATGAAGGCCGATCAGCAGGCAGGCAGCCAGCACGGGTGCCTTGCTAATATGACGCGACAGCGCCTGCGCCAAAGCGCGGGCTCGCGACACAAATCCAGCGGCAGCCTTCTGCGCCATTGGCGGCATTTCTTCCGGTTCGGCGGGTCATGCCGGCACTGGCGCCGGCCCGTGCCGTCGACTGTAGGTTTTGCCAATTAAGGACTTGTTAATGCTGTAATGAGGACTTGATCGCGCACAGGGGGACGCGACGCCTCGCTCGTGGACCGAGACGTTCGCGCGCCGAATCTGGGAAGCAAAGGGTTAAGGAGGTGTTAACGCCCCGTCCTCGCGCGCACCGTCATCGGCCGCGTGGGCGCAAAAAGACGGCCAATCAAGCGCCGCCATTGGCCGGCAAGAAGCTTATCTCGCCTTGCGCTTCGCGAACTGACTGCATGCTCGATCGCTCTTCCGAGATTCGACTCTCGATGTACTCACGCTCGAGATCCGTCAGCTGCGTGTTCAACAACCGCTGATAGCGGCGAATGCTGTCGTCGTGAGCTCGAATGAGCGCGAACCTTGCATCCATATGCACCTCCGATTCGTTCCGCGTGACCAGGCCAACTCAGTCGGAAGCGACGCCAAAACGTGTGAACTCGTCGCCGATGTTCCCCTGAATTGTCTTGGCTGCCGAAATGTCGGCATCCCCGCCAACCCCGTCGCCTTGCTTCAGTTTGGCAAGCCCGCGGCCAAAAAGCGCGCTGGCCAATGCCGGGGCAGCTCGCAGGGCAGAATTGTAGTCGTTGATCGCGGCGCCGAATTCACCCATCTTCAGGTGGATTAGTCCGCGCGAATCGTACACGGCAGCGCTGGTCGATCCCGATTGAAGCGCTCTGTCGCAATCCTCCAGCGCCGCCTGCCAGGCGCCGAGAACGGCCCGGGTCCAGCATCGTCCGCTCCATGCGGACTGCAGGTCGGGCTGGAGGCGAATTGCCTCGTCGTAGTCGCGCGCCGCGCGCTGGTGGTCCTTCTTCTTCAGATAGGCTCCGGCGCGGTTGACGAAGGCAGCGCCGTAGCCGGGATCGAGCTTGATCGCACTATCGAAGGCTTCGATCGCGAGTTCAAATTCGCCTTGCCTCAGATGAGCCACGCCGCGGTTGTTGAAAGCCTTCGCGTATGTCGGATTGAGTGTGATCGACTGATCGAAATCGCGGAGCGCCCTGTCATAGTCGCCCCTTGCGGTGTAGGCGTTGCCGCGATTGTTATAGGCGATGGCCAGAGCTGTGGTCGGACCTTGACGCGCCTCTATGAAAGCCGTGCAGGCGTCGATCCGGGTATCGAGCGGGGTGGCACCGGTCCCGTTGCATAATTCGATCTTGCTGAGATAGCTGTCCTTCACCTTGGCGTTCTGGGCTGCGACCGGCAGGCCGACCAACAGCAAGACGACAAGTGCGATTCCGCCTTCAGCGATGGAGGACCTTGCTTCCATGTCAGGCTCCCGATCTTCTGAGATCTGGCGATGGCACGGTTAGCACCAATTCTAGCAGCCGCGGCAAATGTTCAGATTGAGCCTGTGCTCGACCCTTTGCTCGGCTTTGGGCGCCCCCGCTGCGCCGGACTTCTTCGTATATTTGTTCTTGCCCTCTTCGATGAGAGTGGAGAATCTGGTGGTTCCGTCGTCCGAAATTTCGACGTGAGGTGTGGTCCCTCGAATGCCCATCGTGGCAACCGGCGTTTCGATCTTCATGTCGCCGGTCTTCGCAACCTGGCCGGCAACAAAAACGAACGTCCCCCGGGTCAGATTGAAAACCGTCGAATTGGACTTCCCAGTCGGGTCGTAGACATATTCGTCCAGCGTCATGTGGGCGTTGCTCGACAGGTTGAACGAAGTTCCATCGACAAAGTTGATGCCGACCCGTCCGTCGGCACCGGTTCGGACCACATCGCCCGAATAGACGGGATCTCCGATCTTCGTCTGGATGGCGTCGCCCGCGACGTTTGCCTGGACAATGGCGGCACCCGCATGCTCGATGATGACCGAGCCATCGGCCGCCACAACTTTCCCGATTGGCGTTGACGCCGAGTCCAGCACGGCACGACGCGGAGAATCGCTCTGCGCCTGGACTGCGCAGGCGGCCTGCGCGAGGACGAGACCTGCCACGAGAATAATCGTTGCACGAGTGCCCATGGCTTCCTCCTCTAGAAAAGATATCGTCCTTGAGCATCCGAACGGCTTGGACAGCGTCGGTGAAGCCATCGCGCATCATGGCAGACCCGTCACAACAAGCCACGACAGGCAAAATGGTTATTCCGGCTTAATCCGAATGGCTGATCGCGGTGCCCAAAAGAGCCACTATCCGCGCCCGGCAATTTCAAACAGCTTTTCTCAAAGCCGTGGCATCCGGCAAACGACAGCAGTTCTGCCGTGATCCGCCTGGGCGGAATTCTCGGAGACCACGGCCTTTAGCGGGCCTGACTGACGTTGCCGGCACAAAATTGTTCCCGATCGCGTGACGCGGCAAGCCGGCCAAGGTACGGCGACGGCTGCGGCCGACTGTTCGGGCAATCGGGGTTGAACAATGTTCGGCACGTCCACTGCAAGGCACGGGGACGAGCGCGAAGCCGCCATGGCCCGGCACCGCCAAGTGAAGACTGCGAAGAGCGGCGCTCTTGATGCGCCCGCTACCCAGATTCGTGAGCGAGCCTCTGCGGGGGGCTTCGGGATGCTGTCGCTCACGGCATTGCTCCTCTCGATGATCAAAGAGGTCGAGGCGGCAGACCCGAACGTAACGTTCCTCGACGACGATACGATTGCGTACAAGGACCTTGCGCACGGCGCGTTCGAGCTCACCACCAAGGAGGCCATCCCGCGGCACATCATCGTCGAGGATCCCGGACAAACGGTCGTCCTGAGTAAGGTCGGCTCCGGGGTTTCCGTGAACCAGCTCGACAACAGCGCGACGCGCATGGAGGAGCTGCGGGCGGTCCAGCAAGAGGCGCTCGAAAATTTCGCGAAGGGATATGGCACGCATGGGTCCGGCACCCCTCCGTTCGTCAAATCTCTGCCGCTGGAGCCGATCCATTTCATAGCGCCCGACGCACCCGCGGCGCCGAACACACTGCCAGCGGTGCCCGTCATCATGATGCCCGAGATCATGATCGTGAAGACGCCGCCGACCTTGAATGCTCAGGCGCCCCCGCTTGAACTCGACACGGCCGTGTTTGACGTCTTCACCGCAACGAGGGGAACGTTCAGCGCCAGCAGTTCCAGCTCCAACGCCGCGCTGACTTTCGCCATCAGCGGAGGCGCTACGGGCAATACCGTGCTGGATGGAGCAACCTACGACGTATCGAAGACCAGCGCTTATGGCACGCTTTATCTGAACAGTACGACTGGCGCCTATGCCTTCGTTCCCGACAATGACGCGATCAACGCGCTGAAGACGTCGACCACCGATAGCTTTGTGATCGCCGTGTCAGACGGGTCGCTTTCGGCACAGCAGGTCTTCACGATCAACATCAATGGCGTCGACGACGCGGCGATCATCTCCGGCGTGACGACCGGCACATCGATCGAATCCGGCGGCGTCGCCAATGCCTCGTCCGGATCATCCGTCACAACCGGCAAGCTCTCGGATGTCGATGTCGACGACCCCGCCAACACTTTCACGGCCGTCAATTCGCCGACGCCGAGTGCACACGGCTACGGCACTTTCACGATGACCGCCGATGGCGTCTGGGCCTACACGCTCGATCAATCCAACAGCGCAGTACAGGCGTTGAACATTGGCCAGACGCTGACCGACACTTTTACGGTGACGAGCATCGGCGGGACCCCGCAGTTGATTACCATCACGATCAACGGCTCCAACGATGCTGCCATCATCTCCGGGACGGCGACCGGCACCGTAACGGAAGCCGCGTATGGGAATCGCGGGACACCGACCGCAACCGGCAGGCTCACCGATACTGATGTCGACAATACTCCCGACAGCTTCACGCCGGTGACCTCGCCAAAGGTGAGCGACCACGGTTATGGCAGCTTCCAGATGACGGCAGACGGCGTCTGGACCTACCTGCTCGACAACGCAAATTGCGCCGTCCAGGCGCTGAACGCCTGCGATACCCTGACGGACACCTTCACGGTGACCACCATCGACGGCACTGCGCAGGTGGTGACGATCACCATCCGCGGCACGAACGATCCCGCCATCATCCACGGCTGCACCACTGGCTCGGTGACCGAGCCCGACTGCGAGGAACGAGGCAAGCCGACGGCGAGCGGCAGACTGACCGACACCGACGTCGACAACCCGCCCAACACATTCACGCCGGTCACTTGTGCGACGCGGAGCGCGGGCGGCTACGGCACCTTCACGATGACCGTCGCTGGCGTGTGGACCTACACGCTCGATACCACCAACTGCGCCGTAAAGGCGCTTTCTTCCTGTGACACATTGACCGACACCTTCACGGTCACCACCATCGATGGCACGGAACAGACGATAGCGATCACAATCCACGGTGCCGACGATCGCGACCATTTCGGTCACGCGGCGGCTCACGATGCCGCCGCCCCGTCCCATGCTACCGCGATCCCCGAAGTCAATACGGCTGCAGATGGTTTGGCCGCCGTTCAGACGGCGGCTGCGAGCACCCACGACGCGCGCACCGGTGACACCGCTGTCTCCGGCGAAAGTCCGGATGATGGCAAGATCAGTTCACAGGACAGTTGCGATGCCCATTCTGGCGAACACGAGTGGAATCTTCTTGCCGGTAGTTCCAGAGACGACCATTTCGTCTTTGCCTCGACATCAAATCCCGGTGCGGCGCGCCCTGATATCGTCTCTGCATTCAAGGTAGACTCTGATCGCATCGACCTGACGGCTCTCGGCGTCGACCGCAGCATCCACTTCGGCACAGGTCCCATCGAGACGTCACACCATGAAAATCAGTTGCTCGAGCATCATCACCGGGACCCGACAGGCGAGAACGACCTTCCTCGTGTTGCCTGGGTTCGCCTCGGCGACTCCTTTCATTTCAAGCAGCCAGCCCCAGACGGTTCGGGTGTCCTTGCGCCCGAGCCGAGACACGCGGCGGCCGAACCCCACGCCACCGAGGATGGCGCTTTGCATGACCACCGCTCAGGGTCCGGCGCAGGATTGGATGATCCCTCGGACCCGTCCGGTCATCACCAACATGCCGGCGTAATCCATGGATTCGGGGCGGCGCCGATACCTGAACTGTCCCCGCCGCATGTTGATCCAGCTCACGGGGCAGGCTCAACTCACGCCCTCGTACCGCACGATCTGATCGTGTGATGCCCGCAGGGCGACGGTGTCAATGTCGCCTTCTCGCGCTCCGCGCCTCTCGAGCCCTCAATTCGGCTTTTGCGTCGGCTTGCCGTCGATCTTGGGAAGATCACTGGCGGAGGCAGCCTGATCGCCGCCCCCATTGGCGCGGCGGGCCATTTCGACGGTCAGCCGCTCGGCCGCTTCCGACGACATCAGTCCCAGGATGTCGGACATCTTGCGCGGGGCGATCGCCGAGGCGATCTCGATCAGCACACCCATTTCCAACCGGTCGAACACCCGCGCCGCGTCCTTGGGCTTCATGCCCTCATACATGGTCACGAGGCCCTTCAAGCGCTGGGCCTCGGCGGCCTTCTGCTCGGCCTGGGTCGCGGTGATGCGGGATTCCACCGCCTTCATCTCCTCGACCTTGTCCTCGATGCGCTTCTCGGCCGACTTCAAAAGGCTCTCGCGGATATCGATCTCGCGCTGACGGGACTCGATCTCCTGGCGGCGCGCCTGCAACCGTTCCAGGATCGCGCGCTCCGAGGCCGAGACCTGCGGCTGGGCTTCGTCCATCTTGACCGGGGTGCCCTCGAACTTGGTTTCGGGCGCGGCCGGCTTCGGCGCCTCCTTCGGCGCGCCATGCGTGGAGCCGGTGATGTCAGGGTCCTCGCCCCCGGGAAAATTCAAATTCTCCTGCGCCCAGGACTTCTTCACCTGCTTCGGCTGGTAGTCGAAGACATAGCCGCCATTGATCACGAGCCCCGCCACTTTCAGCGTGGCGAGACCTGCGACCGCAACCAGGACGACCGGAATGACGCGGATGTTACGAAAGGACTTCATACCCTGACTTTATGCGGCGAGACCGTTGGACCTTCGGCGCTCGGAGAACGCTTCGGCGGCAGCGGCCACCGCCTTCGCCGCCGACGGCTTGGCGACCGGGGCGGCCGCGGTTTCCGGATTCGTGACGGGGCGCGCCGCGATCGCGATCTTGGAGAGGCGACGCACCACGTTGTCGGCTTCGCCGAGCTGCTTGTGGAGCTGGTCGGACATCTGCGTGGCGGCGGCAAGCTGGCTGCCGAGATTCTCGTTGACGTCGCGCACCGCGAGCTTGAGCCCGCCGATCGCGCGCTCGGCGATCTCGGTCGCGGTGATGAGCTCGCCGATCACAGCCTTCAGCGAATGCTCGTCCGCCTTCAGCCGCGTCAGCCGCTTGTTGAGCAGGATGCAGTAGCCGATCGTGAGCATCAGCAGGATAGCCACCAACGTCTCGATCGCCATTCCCAGAGAGTGGTTCATGGGGCCTCCATCAGCTTGTTCTGTTCGTCCACCTTCTCGAACATCGCAAGTGTCGTACTTGGCTTGCGCAAGGGTTTCGTCACGCGGATCGCAACGCGTTCCCCGACCCGGCCCATGCGTCCTTCGGTGATCGTGACGTCGCCGCAGCGCACGGTGACATTGGCATCGGCGCGCATGTCGAGCGGCAGCGTGTCGCCGACCTTCAGCCGCATCAGCTGCTTGAGCGGAATGTCGGCCTCGTAGAGCACGGCGTCGACGGAAATCTCGGCCTGCACGATCTCGGTGGCGAAATGGCCTTCCCAGATCGGGTCGCGGCCGAACTTTTCGCCCATGAACATCTGGAGCAGGACGGCCCGGATCGGTTCGATGGTCGCGTAGGGCAGCAGCAGTTCGATGTTGCCGCCGCGATCTTCCATGTCGATGCGCAGGCGCACCAGGATCGCGGCGTTGGCGGGACGGCTGATCGCGGCGAAGCGCGGATTGGTCTCGAGCCGGTCGATCGTGAAGGTCACCGGCGACAGCGGCCGGAACGCCTGCTCGGCATCGGCCAGCACCACCTCGACCAGGCGCTTGACCAGCTCGGTCTCGATCGTCGTGTAGGGCCGGCCCTCGATGCGGAGCTGGCTCGAGCCGCGGCGGCCGCCGAGCAGCACGTCGATCATCGAGTAGATCAGGCTGGAATCGACCGTCGCCATGCCGAAATTGTCCCACTCCTCGGCCTTGAAGACCGAGAGCACGGCGGGCAGCGGGATCGAGTTCATGTAGTCGCCGAAACGCACCGAGGTGATGCGGTCGAGCGAGACTTCGACGTTGTCGGAGGTGAAATTGCGCAAGGAGGTCGTCAGCAACCGCACCAGACGGTCGAAGACGATTTCGAGCATCGGTAGACGCTCGTAGGAGACCATCGCCGAATCGATGATCGCGCGGATGCCGGAATGGTCGTCGAGCGTGACGTCACCGACGGTGAAGCCGAGGAGATTGTCGATCTCCTCCTGCGACAGCACCCGCTCGCCCGAGTTCTTGCCGTTGCCGAGATCGCGGCTGCCGTCCTCGACCATGGCCGCCCATTGCAGGGCCATGGTCTCCGAGAGTTCGTTTTCGGCAGCAGCCTTCGCGGCCTCTGCGGGATCCTCGGAATCGAGCGACGCCTCCCATTGGGCGGCAATCGCATCCTGGTCCATCTGCTCGTTGCCGGCCATGACGCTAGCCCGTTACCTTCTCTGAACCGTCACTGGAGCACGACTTCCTTGAACAGCACCGCGCTGACCTGGATCGGCGCGACTGCGGCGTTGACGCGCTTGGTCAGCTCTTCCTTGAGGCGGAAGACGCCGGCGGAACCGTTGAGGTCGGAGGAGCGGAGCTCGCGCACATAGGTCTGGAAGATGTCGGTGACCCGCGGCATCGACGGCTTGATCGCCTCGATCTGCTTCTCTTCCTTCAGCTCAAGCACGATCTTGAGCTTGAGATATTGCACGCGCTCGCCGGGCGCACCGGCGAGGTTGACCATCATGTCGGGCACTTCGACGAAGGCCGGCGGTTTCGGCGGGGGAGCGACCTCGGCATGATGCTCGTCTTCGCCATGACGGAAGAACAGGAACCAGGTTGCGGCACCGCCGCCGAGCACGACCAGCGCGCCGACGATGATCAGGATCAGCTTGAACTTGCTTTTGGGGGCAGCGGCTTCCGCGCCTTCGGCGGCTCCGCCGCCTTCCGCTTCATTCTCTGCCATGATCGTCCGGGCTCGCTCATCTCAAAAGGATCGAAAGAGCGAAGCCTCCTGGCAGACAGTGACGCGATACAAATGCCCCAGCGCAAAGCGCTCCTCTTACAAGCAAACGCTACGGTAATAATGGTTAACGGAACCTTTCGATTGGGCCTCCGCTAGGAAAAATCTGCCGGGCAAACATGGCTAACAGAACCTTTCTGCCTCCCGCCCGCGCCGCCGAAAAATCGACAACCCATTGGAATTTAACACCATTTCAAGTTGGCACGGCTTTCGCTGAGAGAGGGGCGAGACCGAACGGTTTGGGAGAACCCGACGGTCTCGTTCACGGGATCGGCCAAGGCGCTTGGGAGAGCGAAATGGCAGATCTCACGCAGGGGAGATCTACCGATGCAGAATGCGCTTCTGATCGGCTTGTCACGGCAGATGACGTTGGAACGGCAGATGGATGTCATCGCCAACAACGTCGCCAATGCCAACACCAACGGCTTCAAGGCCGACCATTCGCTGTTCGAGGAGTACCTCAACTCGAACGCGCATGAGGACAATTTCGTCGGCTCCGACCGCCGGGTCTCCTATGTGCAGGACCGCGGCACCTACCGCGATGTCGGCCAGGGGCCGATGGAGGCGACCAACAACCCGCTCGACATGGCGATCAGCGGCAACGCGTTCTTCGCCGTGCAGGCCAATGGCGCAGAGCGCTACACCCGCGACGGCAAGTTCGCGCTCAGCAGCACCGGCCAGCTCATGACCTCCGACGGCAATCTCGTGCTCGGCACCGGCGGCCCGATCGTCTTCCAGCCGACCGACCACGACATCAACGTCGCCGCCGACGGCACCGTGACCGTGCTCGAAGGCACGGCCAAGACCGACTCGATCCGCGGCAAGATCCGCATGGTGGAGTTCGACGATCCGGCCAAGCTGACCAAGCTCGGCGCCAATCTCTACGGCGCCGGCTCCGCCAACCAGCAGCAGACCACTTCCAAGTCCACCCTGCAGCAGGGCTACATCGAGAAGTCGAACGTGAATTCGGTCGGCGAGATGAGCCGCATGGTCGAGGTCATGCGCAGCTACACCGCGATCGCCAACCTGCTCCAGCAGCAGAGCGACCTCCACAAATCGGCGATCGAAAAGCTCGCCGACGTTCCGGCCTGATTAGGGGACCACTGACATGCAAGCGCTCCACACCGCTGCGACCGGAATGGCGGCACAGGAACTGAACGTTCAGGTGATCTCCAACAACATCGCCAACCTGCGCACCACCGGCTTCAAGAAGCAGACCGCGGCGTTCCAGGACCTGATCTACGAACACGTCCGCCGCGTCGGCGCGCAGGCCTCGGACCAGGGCACCATCCTGCCGGTCGGCGTCGATATCGGCGGCGGCGTCAAGACCGTCGGCACCCCCCGCAGCATGACGCAGGGCACGCTGTCGCAGACCGGCAACGACCTCGATCTCGCGATGTCCGGCGAAGGCTTCTTCAAGATCCTGATGCCCGACGGCACCTACCAGTACACCCGCGACGGCACGTTCCAGATGGACAACCAGGGCCGCGTCGTCACCGCGCAGGGCAATCCGGTGCAGCCGACCATCACGATCCCGAACAACGCCTCGGGCATCACCGTCAACGAGCAGGGCCAGGTGTCGGTGACGCTGCCGGGCTCGTCGAGCAACACCATTCTCGGCCAGATCGGCGTGACCCGCTTCATCAACAAGGCGGGCCTGCAGCCGGTCGGCAGCAACCAGTTCACCGAGACGACCTCATCCGGCGCGCCGCAGGACGGCACCGCGAACTCCGAAGGCTACGGCAAGATCACGCAAGGCAGCCTCGAACAGGCCAATGTCGACGTCGTGTCGGAGATGAGCGACCTGATCGCCGCGCAACGCGCCTACGAGATGAACGCCAAGGTGATCAGCGCCGCCGACCAGATGATGCAATCGACCACGGCGCTGTTCCGCTGAGGTGATGACCATGATCCGCACCACGCTTGCCACTCTCTCCGCTCTGCTCGTGCTGGCGCTGCCGGCGCAGGCCGCCGACGACGGCATCGCCGTGCCGATGCTGCGCGCCAACGTCACCGTCACGTCCGACGTGGTACGGGTCGGCGACCTCATCGAGAACGCCGGCTCGGCCGCGCTGATCGCGGTCTATCGCTCGCCCGATCTCGGCACCACCGGCGCGCTGCCGGTTGCCCAGGTCCTGAGCGTGCTTCGCGCCAAGCAGGTGATCGGCGTGATGACCGGCGACATCAAGGAAGTCCAGGTCACGCGGCTCGCCCGCACCTTCGCCAACAAGGATCTCGAAAACGCGGTCGCCTCCGCGCTCGAACGCCGCTTCGGCCTTGGCGACGCGGCCAACATCACCGTGACCTTCGACCGCGGCGTTTCGGACATGCGGCTCGATGCCTCCAACACCGGCGCGCTGCAGCCGGTCGCGACGCGCTACGACGCCCGCAGCGGCCGCTTCGACCTCGCCTTCGAGATCAACAACGACAGCACCCCGACGCCGACCAAGCTGCGCTTGACCGGTACTGCGATCGAGACCGTGGAAGTCGCCGTCCTGACCCGCGACGTCGAACGCACCGAGACGCTGAAATCCTCCGACGTCGCGCAGGAGCGACGGCCCAAGGCGGAAGTGCCGGGCGAGGCCGCCACGCGCGACCGCACCGTCGGCATGCAGCTCCGCCGGCCGATGCGCGCCGGCACGCCGATCCGCGTCGCCGACATCGCCAAGCCCGAATACGTGTCACGCGACCAGAGCGTCACCGTCATCTACCAGGTCCCCGGGATTTATCTCACCACCCGCGGCAAGGCGATCGAGAGCGGCGCCGAGGGCGACACCGTGAGCGTCCTCAATTTGCAGACCAAGCGCACGCTGACCGGCATCGTCACCGCCCGCGGCCAGGTGACCGTGCAGGGCGCCAGCCAGTCCGCGCCGATGGAGGCTGCGGTCGAGCAGACCTCCTCGCTCAAGCGTGACGAGGCGCCCGCCCCCGTCGACACCGCAGCCCTCCTCCGGAACCTGGTCCAGGCCCCCGCGTCGCCGGCCCAGATCGCAGAAGCCCAGATCCCGCAAGCTCGCGTCTCGCAAGCTCAAGCAAAGTAAGAGTTCGTCATGTCCGCTTTCAGTTCGGCTTACCGTCTTCGTCGCGTCGTGATCTCGGCCCTGCTGCTCGCCACTTGCGCGCTCGCAAGCGGCTGCTCCTCGATCGACCGCCTGTCGCAGATCGGCGAGCAACCGAAACTGTCGGCGATCGACAATCCGACGACGCAGCCCGGCTACAAGCCGGTGCAGATGCCGATGCCGAAGCCGGAAGTCGCCTCCTACAATCCGAACTCGCTGTGGCGGAACGGTAGTCGCGCCTTCTTCAAGGATCAACGCGCGACCCATGTCGGCGACCTCCTGACCGTGACCGTGAACATCACCGACAAGGCCAACCTCTCCAACGAGACCCAGCGCAGCCGCACCAATTCGGAAGATTCGGGCATCACCGATTTCATCGGCTCGAAGACGCTCGGCGTCCAGGCCCAGAAGGTGCTGCCCGGCCGCATCCTCACCGCCGACTCCACCGCCTCGAGCGACGGCAAGGGCTCGGTCAATCGCACGGAAGCCCTGCAGACCAACGTCGCAGCGGTCGTGACCCAGGTGCTGCCGAACGGCAATCTCGTCGTCGAAGGCAAGCAGGAGATCCGCGTCAACTTCGAGATCCGCGAACTCGTGGTCGCCGGCATCGTCCGGCCTGAGGACATCCAGAGCGACAACACCATCGATTCCAGCAAGATCGCGCAGGCCCGCATCGCCTATGGCGGCCGCGGCCAGATCACGGACGTGCAGCAGCCGCGCTACGGCCAGCAAGTCATGGACGTGCTGCTGCCCTTCTAAGTCTCTCCCGAGCTCCCACATCGTGTTCGCGAACCTAGGCGCGAACGACGATGTACTACGCGGCCCTCGCTAGCTCCCCTGGCGAGGGCCGCATGTATTTTGGCGGTGGTGGCGCTTCACACTCGGCCATTGCAAGCGGAGAGAGCGTTCACGTGAACTCCGCCTCCACCGTGCCCAGCCCGTCCAGCTCCATCCGCACCTTGTCGCCGGCTTTCAGCCATAACGTCTTCACCAGACTGCCGGTCAGCACCAGCTGTCCCGCATGTAACCCCTTGCCTTCGGCGGCGAGATGGTTGGCGAGCCAGGCGAGTGCGTTGTGGGGATGGCCGAGCACGTCGGCGCCGGTGCCGTGGCTGACCTCCTCGCCATTGACGAGGGCGCGGCCCTTGACCGCCTTCAGGTCCGGGACCGACGAGCGCGGTACCGCCTCGCCCAGCACGCAGCCGGCGGCGAAGAAATCATCCGCAATCAGCGTCGGCGCGCCCATCGTCTCCCATTTCACGTAGCGGTCGTCGACGATCTCGATCGCGGGATGATAAGCCTCGACGGCTTCGCCGACCCATTCGGCGGTGAACGGCGCCTCGCCGGCGGCGAGGTTCCGCTTCAGGCGCACCGCGATCTCGCACTCGACGCCGACGCGGACATAGTCGGAGGCCGCGAGCTTGACGCCGCTGTCATGCACCCCCTTCTGGAACACACCGCCGCCGCAGGGGTGCGGGATGCCGATATAGTCCTGCATCACCTGGCTGGTGCAGCCGATCTTGTAGCCGACCAGCGGTCCGACATTCTTCAGCAGAAGATCATGCAGCGCACGCTGAACCTCATAGCCCTCGGCTTCATCGGCGGGGGGAACTTCAAGCGCCGCGAGCGGCGCATGGTTGCGGCGCGCCAGTGCGATCGCCTTTGCGGCTTCGAGAATTTTGTCCATCGGCGCCGGCTCCCACGCTACGCACTTGAGAGCCGCACTTCAGCATCCCCGCCCGGGCATGACAAGCGCGGGCGCATATGCCGTCACGCCTTGACCAGGCCGAGCCGGATCAGGCTCTCGGCCGTGGCAAGGATCGCCTCGTCGTTGGAACGGGGCTGCCAGCCCAGCATCGACCTCGCCTTGGCGCTGGTGGAATGCCTGACGCGGCCGAGCATCGGCACGACCGCCTGCAGCAGGGAAATCCGGCTCGCGGCGAGCCGCACCAGCCAGTCCGGGGCCTGGAGCCGCGGAACCCGGCGCGCCCGCGATCCCAGTTCCCGCCGCAGCACCTTGCCGATGTCGAGGATCGACATCGTCTCGCCGGAGACCGCGATGAAGCGCTCGCCTTTCGCCGCCGGCGCGGTCATCGCCCGCAAATGCAGGTCGGCGACATCACGCACGTCGACCACGCCGAAATAGACCCGCGGCACCGCCGGCATGGCGCCGTCGAGCAGCGATTTGACGATCTCGATCGAGCCGGAGAAATCCGGCCCGAGCACCGGACCGAAAATCCCGGAGGGATTGATTACCGACAGTTCGAGCCCGCCGCCCTCGCGCGCGATGAAATCCCAGGCCGCCCGCTCGGCCAGCGTCTTGGACTTGATATACGGCTGCACGTCGCTGCCGGCGAGATTGGTCCACTCGGTCTCGTCGAACGGCTTCTCCCGCGGCAGATGGCCGTAGCCGATAGCGCCCAGCGACGAGGTGATGACGACCCGTCTGACTCCGGCATCGCGCGAGGCGCGCAGCACCCGCAGCGTGCCGTCGCGGGCCGGGACGATCATCTCGTTCTCGTCCTTGGGCACGCTGGTCGATAGCGGCGAGGCGACGTGGAGCACGTAGTCGCAGCCCGTCACCGCCGCCTGCCAGCCCTCGTCCGCCGTGAGGTCGGCGGTGAAGAAGGACAGATTCTCCGGCGACGCCGCCCCGCCCTCGCGCAGCATGGCCAGCACATCGGTTTGCCGGTCCGGCCGCCGCACCGTCGTTCGCACCACATGACCGGCGGCCAGAAGCTGCAGGACGACATGGATACCGACGAAGCCGGATCCGCCGGTGACCAGAACGATGCTCATTGCCAAATTCCCCTTAATCGCTCCGGGTGGCTAGATTGGTTCCGCCACCCTGCTCAGAGCCGCATCTGGTCACTATCTCCGGGGGAACAAGTAGAATGGATTTCGAGACCGGTATGGAAAACCTGACCAGCGCTTGCGACGGCGACTGCGATTGCAGCCCGGACCCCACCCTGCTCGCCGATTTCAAGCGCGCGATCCATGCGCTCGGCGGCAAGTGGAAACTGGAGATCCTGTTCGCGCTGATGAACGGTGCGGTTCGTTTCGGCGCGTTGCGGCGGTCGATCGGCGGCATCACCCAGCACATGCTGACCACGCAGCTGCGGGAGCTCGAGCAGGACGGCTTGGTGTCGCGCACCGCTTTCGCGGAGAAACCGTTGCGGGTCGAGTACGAGCTGACGGACGCGGCTTACGGCTTGCTGCCGGCGCTTAAGGAAATATTGAGCTGGTCCAGGGTTTATGGGGATGCACGCCTTGCTGCATCGCATGAAGCCTGATTGCAGCGATGTGTGAAGCTGCTGGATCAGGGCCTCAGCATCCGAGACGATCTCGTTGATGCGACTCGCAAAACCTCCCGCACGTGAAGTGAAAGCTGTTTCTCATGTGAACTCACGTGAGCTTGCAGGAATCGACTCCAGGTCCTTGATCCTGATTCACTTTCCGCCATCGCGACGATAAGCGCGATGTCGTGGTGCCCGAACCGGCACCACGACATGACGAGATCGAAGCTCCGCGTCTCAGGCGTAGCCGAGCGCGAGCCGGATTGCGGTCTCGACCGGCGAGTAGACGCCATCGGGCCGCTTCAGCCTGTACGGCTCGGCGAGAGGAAGCGACGGCTGTGCCATGAAGCGCGGCCGCGTCCCCTGGTGCCTCTGCGCGGCATGAACCAGGAAGGGATGGCAGAGATAGACGGTGCCGGCAGCGCCGGTCGCCAGCGCAATCGGACAATCGGCTCCCATCTCGTCCAGCACCATGCGCGCCCTGCCCGCGTCGCCCGCCGGCGCCAGATAGCGCGCCATCGGAACATGCGAGCCGACCCGGATGCGCGTCGGCGCATCGTCCTCGCCGACGTCGGAGAACAGGAACAGGAGCAACAGCGCCCGTCCGCGCGAGGTGACGTTGACGCGCCAGGCCGAGAAGTCGCGCGTCTCGTTCGGGTCGCAATCCGCGCCGGGAAAGCTGAGATCGACGTGCCAGCCGGCGTCGCCCGGATCGTCCGGATGCGGAAAGCGCACTGGAATCGTGCCGATGTCGCGACGCGGGCGCCAGCGTCCAGACCCGACGATCTGGTCGAATGCCGCATGGAGGACGGCCGTGTTGATGGCGTCCCGGAACGGAGGATCGCCATAGCCCGGCAACCGGATCACCGGCCGCGTCCAGGTCGACGGGTCATCCTCCCTGCACGGCAGGTCGCGCCACATGATGGCGCGCGCGGCCTCGGCGAGGTCGCGGGGAAAGGCATTGTCGATCCGGACGAAGCCTTCGCGAATGAATTGGTCGATTTGCGCCTCGTCGAGCGCGCGGGAATTGGCAGTCATGCTGTCTCTCAATTGCTCGCCAGCCTTCGTCGTCCGCGCGTTGCGGAACCGGCCGGCTCAATCGGTTGGGAATCCGCGAGTGGAACTCGCGGGACGCGATGCCTCTGCGATGGAGGCGCCTGCGCTCAGCCCAGGAAGAAAACCGAAGCGATATTGAGAGTGCAAATCATCATGGCGGCGCAAATTTACGCGCCAAACCAGCGGCGCTCAAGCGGCACCGTAAGCTCAAAAATAAAGAGCCGCATCGCTGCGGCTCGGACTCTATTCGTCGCGATAGACCTTCTCGCGTTTCTCGTGGCGCTCCTGCGCTTCCACCGAGAGCGTCGCGATGGGCCGGGCCTCGAGCCGTTTCAAAGAGATCGGCTCGCCGGTATCCTCGCAATACCCGTAGGTGTTGTCCTCGATGCGCTGGAGCGCGGCGTCGATCTTGGCGATCAACTTGCGCTGGCGGTCGCGGGCGCGGAGTTCGATGGCGCGGTCGGTTTCGGACGATGCCCGATCGGCGAGATCGGGGTGGTTCACGTTCTCCTCCTGCAGAGCCTGCAGGGTGAGCTTGGACTCTTTGAGGATCTCATCCTTCCAGGCGAGGAGCTTCATACGGAAGTACTCCTTCTGCCGGTCGTTCATGAAAGGCTCTTTTTCGGTCGGTCGGTAGTTTTTCAACTTTTCCAAGGGCGGCCTATCTTCTTAAGCAACGACTCGTGAACGGAACGAAGTCCGTTGAGCCGGGGCTTATATAGCTACCCCATGTGACAGACAATATTTCCTTAATAGCGCGGTTACCGCCCCCAAGCCCTTGCACAGGAAGGTTTATCCGTAAGGGCCCGGGGGCGGCCAAAAGCCTAGTAACCGACCGTGAAACGCTGCCTCAGATGGGCCGGCTTCTCGATCTCGTCGGCGAGCGCGATGGCGTAGTCGGCGAAGCTGATCCAGCTCTTGCCGTTCGCATCTGCGAGAAGCTGATCGGTGCCGAGACGGAACTTGCCGGTGCGTTCGCCCTCAATGAACAGTGCCGAGGGCGAGAGGAAGGTCCAGTTCAGCTCCTTTTCCTGCCGTAGCAGGTCGAGGAAAGCGCCACCCGCCTCCGCCTCGGCTTTGTATTGGGCCGGAAAACCGGGGGTTGTGACCAGTTTGACGCCGGGAGCGACCTCCAGGCTGCCGGCGCCCCCGACAACCAGGTAACGACCGACCTTGGAGTCCTTGGCAGCAGCAATCAGCTTGTGCGGGTCGCTCGCCAGGAAGTGGACGGAACTCACCGCAACATCATGCCCGGCCCAGAGTTTGGTCAGGCCGGCCTGATCGAGCACATCGCCTTTGGTCGGCGTGACGTTCGGCAGGCCTGCGATCTTCTCCGGGTTCCGCGCGATGGCGGTAACGCCATGGCCACGGCGGGACAGTTCCTTGGTGATCTCCGAACCGGCCCGGCCCGAGGCGCCGGCAACTGCGATTTTCATGGAAGGCTCCTTCGCTTCTATAGTAACCAATGGTGACTAGATATCGCAAAGAATGCTGGTGTTAAGAGAGCACTTTGTGCTTACCTGCTTACGCAGGAGTAACCGGCAAGCCGAAGCAAGTGCGAGGATTGAGATGAAACCCAATGTCTATGCCGCCGAGTGCCCGACACGCCAAATTCTCGATCGCGTCGGCGACAAATGGGCCGTGCTGATCCTGTTGCTGCTGCGCGAGGAGCCGATGCGCTTCAATCAGTTACGCCGCACCATTGAAGGTATCTCGCAGAAGATGCTGAGCCAGGTTCTCAAGTCACTCGAACGCGACGGCCTGATCAAGCGCCGCGCCATCGCGACCGTGCCGGTGACGGTTGAATATTCGATCACGCAGCTCGGCGTGACACTCGCTGCTGCGGTCGACCCGTTGCGCGATTGGGCCGAGGAGAATCTGAAAGACGTGCTCGCCGCCCAGCGCCGCTACGATTCGCAGCAGAAGGAGGAAGCGGCGTAAAGCCGTTGTTCTCGCGGGATCGCGGTCAGCCCCGCCCGGCCTTCGCCAGTTCGACCTCGACGCGCAGCTCGATCTCGGACAGCACGGAATCGAGACCGGGATCGCCGGAGGACGATTTCAGGTTTGCGGCCGCGTCGCGCAGCCGCATCACCGTCGAGGCGTCGAGATTGCCGGACAAGAGTCCCATCTTGAGATCGTCGAGCACGTCGAGCGCGGTCTTGCCGCGGGCGACCGAGCGCTTGCGGCGCTCGACCGGATCTTCCTCGATGCCTTGCAGCGCGAGCAGCGCGTCGATGTTGGCGGAAGCTTTCGGTGCGGCTGCGGCGCGCGTCTCTTGCGCCGACGAGGTGTCGGGCAGCACGAAGGTGCCGGAGCTCGTTCGCCTGGCCTGGCTGGCCGGCGTTCCAAGCGTGGTGCCATTCGGTCCGTAGATGCGCATCGGAGCAATCCGGGTGATCGATGCGCCACATTCGCCGCTTTATGGTTAACGGGGCGTAAACGGCCCGGCAAAATCTGCCGACAGGCGGCAGTTTCGCTCCTCAAGGCGAATGCCTGCTGGCGTCGATCCCAAGAGATTTATTCAACCTATTCAATCGACTATCCCCTCTGCCCCGTGTTGGCACAGCGCTCGCAAGGAAAGCGTCGGACCAGCTCGTCATGGGAGTGTCGCAGAGGGTCCGAGATGTGAGGAGCCTCGGGGAGCAGAGGATGCCAGGCGTTCGTTGGGTAAGGATTCTGAGTGGGGTTTTTGGGGTGGCCTGTGCCGCGCTGTCAGCGCTGGCGCTCTCGGCGGCCTCTGCAAACGCGACCTCGCGCATCAAGGATCTCGCCAATATCGAAGGCGTGCGGCAGAACCAACTTATCGGCTACGGCCTCGTCGTCGGCCTCAACGGCACCGGCGACACCCTCAACAACATCCCCTTCACCAAGCAGTCGCTGCAAGCGATGCTCGAGCGCATGGGCGTCAACATCCGCGGCGCTACCATCCGTACCGGTAACGTCGCCGCCGTGATGGTGACCGGCAACCTGCCGGCTTTCTCCACGCAGGGCACGCGCATGGACGTCACCGTCTCCGCGCTCGGCGACGCCAAGGATCTGCGCGGCGGCACCCTGCTCGTCACCCCGCTTCTCGGCGCCGACGGCAACGTCTATGCGGTCGCGCAGGGCTCGCTCGCGATCTCCGGTTTCCAGGCCGAGGGCGAAGCGGCGAAAATCGTGCGCGGCGTTCCGACCGTAGGCCGGATCGCCAACGGCGCCATCATCGAGCGCGAGATCGAGTTCGCGCTGAACCGGCTGCCGAACGTGCGCCTGGCGCTCCGGAACGCAGATTTCACCACGGCCAAGCGCATCGCAGCTGCGATCAACGATTATCTCGGCGTCAAGAGCGCCGAGCCGATCGATCCCTCGACGGTGCAGCTGACCATCCCGCCGGAGTTCAAGGGCAACGTGGTCGCCTTCCTGACCGAGATCGAACAGCTCCAGGTCGATCCGGATCTCGCCGCCAAGATCATCATCGACGAGCGCTCCGGCATCATCGTGATGGGCCGCGACGTCCGCGTCGCCACCGTCGCCGTTGCACAGGGCAACCTCACGGTCACGATCTCCGAGAGCCCGCAGGTGAGCCAGCCCAACCCGCTGTCGCGGGGCCGGACCGTGGTCACGCCGCGATCGAGCGTCGGCGTCACCGAGGACGGCAAGAAGTTCGCCGTCGTCAAGGACGGCGTCTCGCTGCAGCAGCTCGTCGATGGCCTCAACGGCCTCGGCATCGGCCCGCGCGACCTCATCAGCATCCTCCAGGCGATCAAGGCCGCGGGTGCGATCGAAGCCGACATCGAGGTGATGTGATGCAAACCGGCATGCTCAACACCGCGCACGTCGTCACCGCCGCGCTCTCGAACCCTGCCTTCTCGGTTGAGAGTCGCAACAACCGGCCCGACTTCGAGCTCGCCGCCGCGCTTCAGAAGGTCTCGCCGCAACAGCAGGCCAAGGCGCAGAAGACCGCAACCGACTTCGAGGGCATGTTCCTCAACAGCATGTTCGCGCAGATGACGTCGGGCTTGAAGGGTGAAGGCCCGTTCGGCGACACGCCGGGCACCGGCGTCTGGCGCTCGATGCTGACCGAGCAATATTCCAAGAACTTCGCCAATGCCGGCGGCATCGGCGTCGCCCGCGACGTCTACCGTACCCTGATCATGCAGCAGGCCAAAACCACTCTTCGTACGGCATAAGGTCAAACGAGATGAACCACTTCAGCCCGTCACGTCAGCCGATGCCATCGCAGCGCCCGAACAGCACGCCCGAGAGCGTCGCGGCGCGCAAGCTCGCAGAGGACCTGATGGACGCGATGAGCGCCCTGCTCGGCCTGATCGAGCGCGAGACCGAGCTGGTTCGTGCCGGCAAGGTCCGCGAGGCGATGACGATGGAGAGCCAGAAGCAGGAGCTGTCGCGGCGCTACGTCGGCGCCGTCGGTCAGTTGAAGGCGAACCAGGCCCAGCTCTCGAAATCCGCGCCCGAGCTGCTCTCGACGCTGCACCGTCACCACGACGCCTTCCGCGCCATGCTTCAGGTCAATCTCACCGTGCTCGCGACCGCTCATGCGGTCTCCGAGAGCGTCGTGCGCGGCGTCAACGCCGAGATCCAGAAGCGCAACGTGCCGAACACCTATACGGCCGCGGGACGCCGCGCCACGCCTGGTCCGCGTCACATCACGCCGCTCGCGGTCAGCCGCACGCTCTGAACGCAGACAAGAAACTCGATCCAATTTTACGAAAAACCGCGCGGCGATAGCGTCGCGCGGTTAGTCACGTTTGCTTACCGGGTGTTCAACCCTGGTGTTCCATGGTTGCGCATTGAGAGGGGTTGGGATTTGACTCACACAAGGCAACCAGGAGGCTGCCATGAGTACAGATTTCAGCATCAGGCCGGTGGGGATACCGGCCCCCGTACAGATCGTCACGACGTCGAATTCGGCGGCGAACGATGCCGTGCAAACCGATTTGCCGGTGAGCCAGACGGTCGCCGCAAGCGATACGAGCGCGGCTGCGAGCAATGATCTGCAGAGCAATGCGAACATCTCGCGCCAGGTCGTGTTCGACCAGGCGTCCGCATCGATGGTCTTCCAGGTCGTCAACGACCGGACCGATGCCGTGGTCAATCAGTTCCCCGACGAGGCGATGCTGCGCCGGCGAGCCTATTTCCACGCACTGGATTTGAAGTCGGAGCCCTCGCGTCCGCTCAATACGGACCTCAGCGCTTAAAGAGCGCCCGCCGATCAGCTGTCGAGCGTGGCCTGGGCGGTGTCGAGATAGCTCGAGCCGGTCGCCGGGTCCGTGACGACGTTCTTGATCTGCGCCGTGCCGGTGTCGGTCAGCGTGAACTTCGTGTTGCCGAAGCGGAACGACGAATCCTTGATCAGCACCTGCTGGTATTGCGAGGTCCCCTCGCTCTGATAGTGGATCTGCGCGCGGAAGCCGTTGACCTGCGAGATGTTGAGCGAAAACTTCTTGCCGTCGGCGTAGGTGCCCGTCCAGTTGCCCTGGTACAGCGACGAATCGACCGCAACGTATTTGGACGAGCCTGTCGTGCTCGAAAGCGTATTCGCCTTATACGCGGTCGACAGGATGCTCATGATGTCGGACATCACGAGTCTCCGTCAGGGCCGGCCGGACAGACCGGCAGCAATATTGCGGTTGATCTCGATCAGCGGGCGGAAGTGATCGAACTGCGGGCTCATCTGCAGCGCCGCGGTCTGGCTCAGCACGAACACGCTGATGTTGGCGATCTTCTGCCGGACATCGAGCGGCTGCGGGTTGTTCTCGCGCATCGCTTCGCTGAGGAAGATGGTCCAGAGCTTGCGGTTGAACATCAGCGCCTGCGTGGTCTGCTCGCTGAAGGGGTCAGCGGCATTGATCGCGTCCTGGAGCTTGTTGGCCGCCTTCAGCAAGGTCTGCGCCTCGACATCTCGAGGAGATGCGGTGGTCGTTGCAACACGCGCGTAGGCCGAGGCAGCGGAATTCGACATCAATCACACCTTGGAAGCTTCCTAGCCCGTTGAACGGACTTAAGGATTTCTTTCCCAACCCTATGCAGTAGCGCTTAAGATTTGCTTACATGTGCGCCTGGAAGCACTCCGGATTATTACGGGTCGCGGAGTCCTTGTAGGCGCGAGGCTAGATGCGCAAACGCAGGCTGTAAACTTGCACTGCATCATGCCCATCGATCTCAGCTAATCTTGTCTTAGCGAACTCCCTCAAAAGAACGGCGGAGCTTTAGCCCCGCCGCGCTGTCTCAAGATTCGATTCTGCGTTTGCGACTTAGCGGAGCAGCTGCAGTACGCTCTGCTGCGACTGATTGGCCAGCGACAGTGCGGAGACCGCGATCGACTGGCGGGTCGACAGCGCCTGGCTGTTGGCCGCTTCCTCGTTGGTGTCCGCAAGCGTCAGGTTGGACGAGCCGGTCTGCAGCACGTTGATCAGGTTCTTGGAGAAGTCCTGGCGGACCTGCACGATCGACAGGTTCGAACCGAGCGAAGAACCTTCCGAGCGCAGCGTGCTCGAAGCAGCGTTCAGGCTCTGGAGGACCTTGTTGGTGGCGCCGTTGTCGATGAAGTCGGTGCCGGGGACGAGATTGCTGAGGCCAAGACCGGCCGCGTTGAACACCACGCCGTTGATGCCGAGCGTGGAGCTGCCGGTCTCGTTGAAGACCAGCTTCAAGGTGTCGCCGTTCAGCAGGTTGACACCGTTGAAGGAGGAGTCCTGCGAGGTCGTGTCGATCTGCGCCAGGATGTTGTTGAACTGGCTGACCAGGCTCGAACGCGCGGTCTGCGCCACGGGATCCTGAACCGGGGGCTGCGCGGTGGTGAAGGCAAGCACGCTCGTGAGCGTACCGCCGACCGCGCCGCCTGCGGTCGACGAACCGAGGGTCGACGATGCGTATTCGTTGACGGTGGTGACCGTCAGTACGCCGTTGGCGTCGATCGTCGCGGTCAGGTGGTTGGCCTGAAGCTGGACGTTGAGCTGGTCGAGCGTCTTGACCGTGCCGTTGGTGCCGTCGCCGAAGGTGACGGAAACCGGCGTGCCGCCGTTGAACGAGGAGAACGTGAGGGTTTTGCCACTGACGCCGCCCACACCAGACTTGCGGTCCGCGCTGAACGCGGTCGCCGTTCCAGTATTGCCGCTGAGGCCGAAGGCGTTCAGCGCGTTGCCCGTGCCGGTGATCGAGAGGTCGGCGTTGATGCCGGTCGAGATCGACAGCTGGCCGCTCGAGTTCACCGACGACGGGATCTGGCCCGAAGTGGTGCTGAGCGTGGCAGCACCGTTGAAGAGGCTGGCGGTCTTGACGCCGGTCGCCAGGTCGATCGAGTTGAGCAGATCGGTCAGCGTTGCGCTCTGGATGTAGACCGTCGAGTTGCCGTTGCCGTCGGTCGCGACGTTGCCGCTGACGCCATACCCGTTGGCCACGCTCGAGGCCGATTGCGGCGTCTGCGCGTTCTTGAAGGTGATGGTGTGACCATCGACGTTCAGCGTCGAGCCGTCTTGGACCAGCGAGCCGAGCGAACCCGCAGTCGTCGACCGGTTCGCCGACACACTGGCATTGCCCGCGCCCGTCGCGACCGTCAGGCCGAGAGCGTGGAGAAAGTCGGCGTTGCCCGTTACGCTGAGATCTGCGCCGGTCGAACTCTTCAGCGTGACGACACCACCTGCCGAGATGGACGATGCAGTCTGTGCCGTACCGACAGGCGGCGTGCCGCTGGTGCCGCTCACCGAGATCGTCGCAGCGCCGGCGCTGATTGCCGCGGTATTGACACCGCTGGCGAGATCGATCGCGCTGAGGACGTCGTTGACGGTCGCCTTGGGCGATGCGGCCGTTCCCTCATAAACGATCGAGTTGCCGTTGCCGTCGGTGGCAATGCTTCCGGTGGCATTGAGGCCCCAGCCAGTCGGTTGCGTTGTCGGAGCCGAGCCGGTGCGGAAGGTGACGGTCTTGCCGTTCACCGTGATCGTGTCG
The DNA here is from genome assembly GCF_024199945.1 of Bradyrhizobium sp. CCGUVB4N. Taxonomy (GTDB): domain Bacteria; phylum Pseudomonadota; class Alphaproteobacteria; order Rhizobiales; family Xanthobacteraceae; genus Bradyrhizobium. Next base: position 6,261,745 of record NZ_JANADP010000001.1, read on the forward strand.
CCGTCCGCGGGCGGGGTGCTGAATGTCGTGGATGTCGTGCTGCCGAGCAGCGTGTCGGTGCCGATGAGCGCGGTGCTGCCGTCGGCGGCCTTTGCCACGGTGCCGGTATTCAATGTACCAGCGCTCGAACCGAGCGAAGCACCGAGGGCGGCCGCTGCCGTCACCGGCGTGACACCGCCGGGCGCACCGGTATAGAGCACGTTGCTGTTGGCGGTCGCGCTGGCATAGGAGGTCGTGCCGCGCAGATCCGCCGGCGTCGCACCTGGGATCGTGGTCGAGACGTTGGACTTGGTGGAGTAGCCGACCGTGGTCTGCAGCGCCTGGTTGGCGATCGACTTCGCGCTGTCGATCAGCTTCTGCAGCGAGGTGATGCCGGTATTGGCGGCCTGCAGCACCTGCACACCGTTGTTGATGCCGTCGAGCAGGTTGCTGATGTCGCTTGCTCGGTTGTCCAGCCCCTGCGCCGTGAAGAAGTTGGTGGGATTGTCGAGCGCCGTGTTGACCTTCTTGCCGGTCGACAACCGCTCCTGCGTCGTGGCCAGCAAGTCGGCCGTCGACTGCAGCGACAACAGGTTCTGGCGAACGGACGCCGAGAGAACGATGTTGGACATTGGCAGGTCTTCCTCTTGAACCGGATACGAATCGGCCGCGCGGGTCTGGAAGCGGGCTTTTGTCCAGTTTTAGGACCTGTCCTTTAAAGTATGGTTAACGCCGGTTTAAGGGATAGGGTTAATGGCGGGTTTACGCCCCACCCCTGCCCCAGGACGCAAAAAAGAGCGGCGGGGCAAAAGCCCCGCCGCCTGTTTTTATTGAGTAATTTCAGTCGCTTGTTAGCGGAGCAGCTGGAGCACGCTCTGCTGCGAGGTGTTGGCCAGCGACAGCGCCGAGACCGCGATCGACTGGCGGGTCGACAGCGCCTGGCTGTTCGCCGCTTCGACGTTGGTGTCGGCCAGGGTCAGGTTCGACGAGCCGGTCTGCAGCACGTTGATCAGGTTCTTGTTGAAGTCCTGACGCACCTGCACCACCGAGAGGTTCGAACCGAGTGCGGAAGCCTCGGACCGCAGCGTGCTCGACGCAGCGTTCAGATTTGTCAGCACCTTGTTCGACGCGGCGTTGTCGATGAAGTCGACGCCGACGGTCAGCGCAGCGAGGCCCAGACCCTTCGAGTTGTAGGTCACGCCGGTGATGTTCAGGCTCGACTTGCCGGTCTCGTCGAACACCAGCTTGAGCTGGTCGCCGTTCAACAGGTTGACGCCGTTGAACGAGGAGTCCTGCGAGGTCGTGTCGATCTGGTTCAGGATGTTGTTGTACTGCGACACCAGATTGGCACGAGCGGTCTGCGCCACCGCATCCTGGACGGGAGTCGATGCCGTCGAGAAAGTCAGCGCGGTGGTAAGCGTCCCGCCGATCGCACCGCCCGCAGTGGTCGAGCCAATCGTCGAGGACGCGTAGTCGTTGGATGCCGTAATGGTCAGCTGACCGTTGGCGTCGATCGTCGCGGCCAGGTTGTTGGCCTGGAGCTGCGTGTTGAGCTGATCGAGCGTCTTGACCGTGCCGTTGGTGCCATCGCCGAAGGTGACGTTGACCGCCGTGCCACCGTTGAAGGAGGCGAAGGTCAAGGTCTTGCCGGCAATGCCGCCGATGCCCGAGGTGCGGGCCGCGGTAAAAGCGGTCGCCGTCCCGGTGTTGCCGGCAAGGCCAAGTGCGTTCAGCGCATTGCCCGACCCAGTAATCGTGAGATCTGCATTGATGCCGGTTGCAAGCCGGAGCTGGCCAGAGCTGTTGATCGACGAGTTGGACTGGCCGGTGGCGGTCTTCAGCGTCGCAGCGCCTGCGGCGTTGATGGTCGCGGTCTGCACGCCGGTGGCGAGGTCGATCGCGTTCAGCACATCGGAGACCGTGCCGGACGACAGATAGACCGTCGAGTTGCCGTTGCCGTCGGTGAGGACGTTGCCGCTGACGCCGGAGCCGCTCGGGATCGCCGGAGCACCCGTGGAGCCCGGAACGGCGCCGTTCTTGAAGGTGATGACATGACCGTCGACGTTCAGCGTCGAGCCGTCCTGGATCTGCTGACCCAGCGAGCCGGAGCTGGTGGTGCGGTCCACGTTCACCGTCGCGTTGCCGCCGCCGGTGGCGGTGGACAGGCCGAGGGCCTTCAGCAGGTCGGCCTTACCGGTGATGCTGAGATCAGCACCGCTCGAGCTATGCAGCGTGAGCTTGCTGGCCGTCGTGACACCGACGTCCGAAACGGCGGTCGCGTTGGCGCTCTGGGAGATCGTCGCCGCACCGGAGGTGATCGACGCAACCTTCACGCCGCTGGCGAGGTCGATCGCGGTGGTGAGATCACCGACCGTCCCCTTCGGCGTCGTGGTGTCGCCCAGGTAGATGGTCGAGTTGCCCGCGCCGTCGGTGGTGATGTTGCCGCTGGCGCCGAGGCCGCTGGCAACGGTCGAGGAGGTCGGAGCCACGCCGGAGCGGAAGGTGATCGTGTGACCGTTGACGGTCAGCGTGTCGCCGTCCGAGGGCTGGGCGTTGCCGACCAGGCCGGTCGCGGTCGCAGCACCGGTGCCGAGCAGCGTGATGCCCGCCGTGATGGCCGTCGAACCGTCGCCGGCGGTTGCCGTCGCACCGGTGAGAACGCCCTGGGTCGCACCGAGGGTCGTGGTGCCGCTCGCAGCGTGGATGCCGCCGGCGGTGCCGTCATAGAGCACGTTGCTGGAAGCAGAAGCACTGGCGAAGCTGGTCGTGCCGCGCAGGTCCGCCGCCGTCGCACCCGCGATCGTGGTGGAGACGTTGGACTTGGTGGAATAGCCGACGGTGGTCTGCAGCGCCTGGTTGGCGATCGACTTCGCGCTATCGATCAGCTTCTGCAGCGAGGTCAGGCCGGTGTTGGCCGCCTGCAGCACCTGCACGCCGTTGGCGATGCCATCGAGCAGGTTGTTGATGTCGCTGGCGCGGTTGTCGAGCGACTGGGCGGTGAAGAAGTTGGTGGGATTGTCCAGAGCCGAATTGACGCTCTTGCCGGTCGACAGACGGTTCTGTGTGGTGGCGAGAAGATCGGCGGTGGACTGGAGAGAGAGCAGGTTCTGACGAACCGACGCAGAGAGAACAATACCGGACATGACTCTTACCCTTCTGGCTTACGCGTCTTCGTTCGATCGCTTCTGGATCGAGTGACGGCCACAGGGTGCGCTGACATGGCTAACAAAGGGTGAAACGCGTCTCACTGTCATAAGCGCCGGTTCACCATAAACCATTGTGACGCGTTGCCAGGCCTCGCAATCGGCCTGAAATCATTGGCGATTCTGCGCGCTTACTCTCCATTAACCATAACCGCTGGTTACTTTTTCGATCGCTCCCGCCTCCTCGAATGCCGATGGCGAACGAAAAAAGCGGCGGGGCCGAAGCCCCGCCGCCTGGATCTTGCTTGCGATGTCGTCCGCTTGTTAGCGGAGCAGCTGCAGCACGCTCTGCTGCGACTGGTTGGCCAGCGACAGCGCGGAGACCGCGATCGACTGACGGGTCGACAGCGCCTGGCTGTTCGCCGCTTCGACGTTGGTGTCGGCCAACGTCAGGTTCGACGAGCCGGTCTGCAGCACGTTGATCAGGTTCTTGTTGAAGTCCTGACGAACCTGCACGATCGTCAGGTTCGAACCCAAGGCGGAGGCTTCCGAACGCAGCGTGCTCGACGCGGAGTTCAGGTTGGTCAGCACCTTGTTGGTCGCGGCGTTGTCGATGAAGTCGACACCGCCTGTCAGCGCAGCGAGGCCCAGACCCTTCGAGTTGTAGGTCACGCCGGTGATGTTGAGGTTTGACTTTCCGGTTTCATCGAACACCAGCTTGAGCTGATCGCCGTTCAAGAGGTTGACACCGTTGAAAGACGAGTCGAGCGAGGTCGAGTCGATCTGCTGGAGGATGTTGTTGTACTGGCTGACCAGATTGGTACGGGCCGTCTGGGCAACAGTATCTTGCGTGGGCGTAGACGCCGTCGAGAACGTCAGCGAAGTGGTGAGTGTACCACCGATGACGCCGCCCGCGGCACTCGAACCGATGGTCGAGGACGCGTAGTCATTGGTGCTCGAGACCGTCAGCAGGCCGTTGGCGTCGATCGTCGCGGTCAGGTTGTTGGCCTGGAGCTGCGAGTTGAGCTGATCGAGCGTCTTGACCGTGCCGTTGGTGCCGTCGCCGAAGGTAACGTTGACTGCCGTGCCACCGTTGAAGGAGGAGAAGGTCAAGGTCTTGCCGGTGATGCCGCCGATGCCCGAGGTGCGGGCCGCGGTGAACGCGGTCCCGGTGCCGGTGTTGCCGGCGAAGCCGAGCACGTTCAGCGCATTGCCCGTGCCGGTGATCGACAGGTCGGCATTCACGCCGGTCGAGACCTTGAGCTGGCCCGAGGCGTTGATCGACGAGTTGGTCTGGCCGGTCGCGGTCTTCAGCGTCGCCGTGCCGTTGGCCGCGATGGTCGCGGTCTGCACGCCGGTGGCGAGGTCGATCGCGTTCAGCACGTCGGAGACCGTGCCGGACGACAGATAGACCGTCGAGTTGCCGGCACCGTCGGTGAGGACGTTGCCGCTGACGCCGGCGCCGCTCGGGATCGCCGGAGCACCCGTGGAGCCCGGAACGGCGCCGTTCTTGAAGGTGATGACATGACCGTCGACGTTCAGCGTCGAGCCGTCCTGGATCTGCTGACCCAGCGAGCCGGAGCTGGTGGTGCGGTCCACGTTCACCGTCGCGTTGCCGCCGCCGGTGGCGGTGGACAGGCCGAGGGCCTTCAGCAGGTCGGCCTTACCGGTGATGCTGAGATCAGCACCGCTCGAGCTATGCAGCGTGAGCTTGCTGGCCGTCGTGACACCGACGTCCGAAACGGCGGTCGCGTTGGCGCTCTGGGAGATCGTCGCCGCACCGGAGGTGATCGACGCAACCTTCACGCCGCTGGCGAGGTCGATCGCGGTGGTGAGATCACCGACCGTCCCCTTCGGCGTCGTGGTGTCGCCCAGGTAGATGGTCGAGTTGCCCGCGCCGTCGGTGGTGATGTTGCCGCTGGCGCCGAGGCCGCTGGCAACGGTCGAGGAGGTCGGAGCCACGCCGGAGCGGAAGGTGATCGTGTGACCGTTGACGGTCAGCGTGTCGCCGTCCGAGGGCTGGGCGTTGCCGACCAGGCCGGTCGCGGTCGCAGCACCGGTGCCGAGCAGCGTGATGCCCGCCGTGATGGCCGTCGAACCGTCGCCGGCGGTTGCCGTCGCACCGGTGAGAACGCCCTGGGTCGCACCGAGGGTCGTGGTGCCGCTCGCAGCGTGCGTGCCGCCGGCGGTGCCGTCGAACAGGACGTTGCTGCTCGCAACCGTGCTCGCAAACGAGGTCGTGCCACGCAGGTCGGCGGCCGTCGCACCGGAGATCGTGGTGGAGACGTTGGACTTGGTGGAATAGCCGACGGTGGTCTGCAGCGCCTGGTTGGCGATCGACTTCGCGCTATCGATCAGCTTCTGCAGCGAGGTGATGCCGGTGTTGGCAGCCTGCAGCACCTGCACGCCGTTAGCGATGCCATCGAGCAGGTTGTTGATGTCGCTGGCGCGGTTGTCGAGCGACTGGGCGGTGAAGAAGTTGGTGGGATTGTCCAGCGCCGAGTTGACGCTCTTGCCGGTCGACAGACGGCTCTGCGTGGTGGCGAGAAGATCAGCGGTGGACTGGAGGGAGAGCAGGTTCTGACGAACCGATGAGGAGAGAACAATACCGGACATTGAGTGTTACCCTTCTGGTACGCAACGCAACAAACTTCGATTAGGATTAATCGATGCCGGGACGGTGAACGTTGAGGGCTAACAAAGCATGAAGCGTGTCGCGCGAGTCCTTGCTTGGATTCACCATATGCGCGCTTCGCACCGCATCGCGCCCGCTTCTATCGTCATGATCGAATGATGCTTTTCGATGCAGCGGCGGCGCGTTTGCCACTTGTCAACCATAACTCAGAGTGAGCAATTCGCTGCATTCAATTGCATTGTCTCCATCTAGGCGCGTTGGTGCAGCGGCAGGACATTTGCCATTTGTCAACCATAACGCGCAGTACACAAACTGCTTGCCTTCGAAGGCATCGTCTTTATCCGAGGCAGCGACACCGTAATGCCGCGCAAAAAGAAAGCGGCGGGGCCGAAGCCCCGCCGCCGGATCTTGCTTGCGATGTCGTCCGCTTGTTAGCGGAGCAGCTGCAGCACGCTCTGCTGCGACTGGTTGGCCAGCGACAGCGCGGAGACCGCGATCGACTGACGGGTCGACAGCGCCTGGCTGTTCGCCGCTTCGACGTTGGTGTCGGCCAACGTCAGGTTCGACGAGCCGGTCTGCAGCACGTTGATCAGGTTCTTGTTGAAGTCCTGACGCACCTGCACCACCGAGAGGTTCGAACCGAGGGTCGACGCTTCCGAGCGCAGCGTGCTCGACGCAGCGTTCAGGTTGGTCAGCACCTTGTTGGTCGCAGCGTTGTCGATGAAGTCGACACCGTTGGTCAACGAGGCAAGACCCAGGCCCTTCGAGTTGTAGGTCACACCCGTGATGTTCAGGCTCGACTTGCCGGTCTCGTCGAACGTCAGCTTGAGCTGGTCGCCGTTCAAGAGGTTGACGCCGTTGAACGAGGAGTCCTGCGAGGTCGAGTCGATCTGGCTCAGGATGTTGTTGTACTGAGACACCAGGTTGGCGCGAGCCGTCTGGGCAACCGTGTCCTGGACGGGGCTGGAAGCCGTCGAGAACGTCAGCGCCGAGGTCAGCGTACCACCGATGACACCGCCCGCGGCGCTCGAACCGATGGTCGAGGACGCGTAGTCATTGGTGCTCGAGACCGTCAGCAGGCCGTTGGCGTCGATCGTCGCAGACAGGTTGTTGGCCTGGAGCTGCGAATTGAGCTGATCGAGCGTCTTGACCGTGCCGTTGGTGCCGTCGCCGAAGGTAACGTTGACCGCCGTGCCACCATTGAAGGAGGAGAAGGTCAAGGTCTTGCCGGCAATGCCGCCGATGCCCGAGGTGCGAGCCGCGGTGAACGCGGTCCCGGTGCCGGTGTTGCCGGCGAAGCCGAGCACGTTCAGCGCATTGCCCGTGCCAGTGATCGACAGGTCGGCATTCACGCCGGTCGAGACCTTGAGCTGGCCCGAGGCGTTGATCGACGAGTTGGTCTGGCCGGTCGCGGTCTTCAGCGTCGCCGTGCCGTTGGCCGCGATGGTCGCGGTCTGCACGCCGGAGGCAAGATCGATCGCGTTCAGCACGTCGGAGATCGTGCCGGACGACAGATAGACCGTCGAGTTGCCGGCACCGTCGGTGAGGACGTTGCCGCTGACGCCGGAGCCGCTCGGGATCGCCGGAGCACCCGTGGAGCCCGGAACAGCGCCGTTCTTGAAGGTGATGACATGACCGTCGACGTTCAGCGTCGAGCCGTCCTGGATCTGCTGACCCAGCGAGCCGGAGCTGGTGGTGCGGTTCACGTTCACCGTCGCGTTGCCGCCGCCGGTGGCGGTGGACAGGCCGAGGGCCTTCAGCAGGTCGGCCTTACCGGTGATGCTCAGGTCGGCACCGCTCGAGCTGTGCAGCGTGAGCTTGCTGGCCGTCGTGACACCGACGTCCGAAACGGCGGTCGCGTTGGCGCTCTGGGAGATCGTCGCCGCACCGGAGGTGATCGACGCAACCTTCACGCCGCTGGCAAGGTCGATCGCGGTGACGAGGTCACCGACCGTCCCCTTCGGCGTCGTGGTGTCGCCCAGATAGACGGTCGAGTTGCCCGCGCCGTCGGTGGTGATGTTGCCGCTGGCGCCGAGGCCGCTGGCAACGGTCGAGGAGGTCGGAGCCACGCCGGAGCGGAAGGTGATCGTGTGACCGTTGACGGTCAGCGTGTCGCCGTCCGAGGGCTGGGCGTTGCCGACCAGGCCGGTCGCGGTCGCAGCACCGGTGCCGAGCAGCGTGATGCCCGCCGTGATGGCCGTCGAACCGTCGCCGGCGGTTGCCGTCGCACCGGTGAGAACGCCCTGGGTCGCACCGAGGGTCGTGGTGCCGCTCGCAGCGTGCGTGCCGCCGGCGGTGCCGTCGAACAGAACGTTGCTGCTCGCAACCGTGCTCGCAAACGAGGTCGTGCCACGCAGGTCGGCCGCCGTCGCACCGGAGATCGTGGTGGAGACGTTGGACTTGGTGGAATAGCCGACGGTGGTCTGCAGCGCCTGGTTGGCGATCGACTTGGCGGAGTCGACGAGCTTCTGCAGCGAGGTGATGCCGGTGTTGGCAGCCTGCAGCACCTGCACGCCGTTGCCGATGTTGTCGAGGAGGTTGTTGATGTCGCTGGCGCGGTTGTCGAGCGACTGTGCCGTGAAGAAGTTGGTCGGATTGTCCAGGGCCGAGTTCACGCTCTTGCCCGTCGACAGACGGTTCTGCGTGGTGGCGAGAAGATCAGCGGTGGACTGGAGGGAGAGGAGGTTCTGACGAACCGATGCCGAGAGGACGATACCGGACATAACTCTGTTACCTTTCTGGTAAACGACGCTACTGTTACGCGTCTGCATGGATCTTGATTGATCCAGCGACCGGCGGACCGTGGCGCCGAGAATCTAACGAAGCATGAAATGAAATCGCCGCTTTCGCTGAGTCGCGGCGTGATTCGGGCAATCAGTGCCGACGTGACGCGGCGCCGCCGGGCAATTTCAACATTGATATGATTGAGCTTTTCCGTGGCGCTGGCCCGGATTCACAACTCGTTAACTAATGTTGAGGGAGTATTGCACCCTGATACGCCGCAACACGCGCTTCGGTTACGAAAGCGTTGATGGAGAACAGGCAAATGGCCCTCAAGGTCGAGCTCAGGCCGCACGAACGCATCATTGTCGGGAACTGCGTCATCACCAACACCGACCAGCGCGCCCGCCTTCTGATCGACGGCGAGAACGTGCCGATCCTGCGCGAGCGCGATATCCTCACGCCCGAGACCGCGGATACGCCCGCCAAGCTCGTCTATCTGGCGGTCCAGCTCATGTACATCTCGCCGGATCCGCAGGGCCAGCACGGCACCTATTTCAACCTGGTACGCGACATCGTCACCGCCGTGCCAAGCGCCTGGCCGATCATCGAAGAGATCAACAACCACATCATGAGCGGCGATCTCTACCGGGCCCTGAAGGATGCCCGCAAGCTGATCGCCTATGAAGACAAGCTGCGTGAGCAGTTCGAGGCCACCCACCCAAAGGGTGGCATCAAGGGTGACGTCAGCTCGGCCGCCTGAGCGCTTCGCACATCTGAAACGAAGCCGCCCCGGACCATGTCCGGGGCGGCTTTATTTTGACGCTCTCTGATATCACTGCGCCGCGAGCGGCGGCGCAGCGACCTCGATCAATCCGCCGGTCCGCCGCGTACCGAACTTGATCACGGCCGACACCAGCGCGTCGATGTCCGTCTCCGCGGTGCGATGATTGACGATCGCCGCGCGGATCGCGAACCTGCCGTCCAGCGTCGTGCTTGACGGTGCGGCAATGCCGGACTCCTGGACATCGGCGACAATCTCCCGATTGATCGCATCGTCGGCGCGATAGCGGAAGCAGACGATGTTGAGATTGACCGGCGCGAGCAATTCGAGCCGGGGCTCGGCGAGCACGCGCGTCTCGAGATATCGCGCGAGCGCGCAGCTGCGTGCGATCACCTCACCCAGCCGGTCGGTGCCGAATGTCTTCAGCGTGAACCACGTCTTCAGCGCGCGAAAACCGCGCGACAGATCCGGACCGAGATCGCACGGCCAGACAGCACCGGCCGCAAGCCCCCTCGCCTCGCGGCTCAGATAGGCCGCCGGCTGTGCAAAGGCCTGCCGATGCCGTTCACCGTCACGCACCAGCAGGAAGCCGGCGTCATAAGGCACCTGCCCCCATTTGTGGAAGTCGAGCGCGATCGAATCCGCAAGCTCGATGCCAGCGAGCAGCGGCGCAAGCTCGGGCGAGAGGATCGCGAGCGCACCAAAGGCACCATCGACGTGAAACCAGATGCCCTCTTCGCGGCACAGATCTGCGATCGCCTTGAGATCGTCGATCGCGCCGATGTCGACCGTGCCGGCCGATGCCGTGACCAGGAAGGGCTTGAAGCCGACCTCACGATCAACAGCGATCTGCGCGCGCAGCGCGGCGACATCGATGCGATGATCGGTGTCGACACCAATCTTGCGCAGCGCGTCGGTGCCGAAGCCAGCGATGTCCATCGCGCGGGAGATACAGCCATGCGCGGCCTTCGACGCATAGGCCGTGAGCAACGTCCCGTCATTGCCGATGCCGTGTTGGCGCGCCAGCGTACCGAGCGCGCTGGTGCGCGCCACCAGCACCGCCATCAGATTGGCCATCGACGTACCGGTGACGAAAATGCCGCTCGCACCTTCCGGAAAGCCGAACAAGCCGCGCATCCACGCGACGATCTGACGCTCGACCTCGATCGGCATGTGATCGCGTCCGCCGAGATTGGCATTGAGGCCTGCTGCAAGCATCTCCGCGACCATGCCGACGGCGGTGCCGCCGCCATGCACCCAGCCCATGAAGCCGGGATGAACGTTGCCGGTCGCGTAAGGCGCGACGTGCTCGGAGAATTCGCGATAGACGTCGGCGAGAGACGTCGCTTCGCGTGGCACGTCGGTCCGGACTGCCGCGCGAACCTCGTCGGGGATCGGCTGCCAGACCGGCCGCGCGCGGACATTGGCGATGCCGTCGATCGCCTCGTCCAGCATGCGATGGGCGAGTGCACGAAACTCGCTCCAGTCCTGCGGATCGAGCGATCCGTTCGTGACAGATGCCTGCGCGTTGCGGATGATCTCGTTCATGCTGCACTCTCCACGCCCGCTTTGGCATGCCGCGACAGCATCGCGGTGAACGCGGCAAAGATCTTGCGCATCTGCGGCGGCTTGTACGGAAACACCACCGGCGAATCCATGTTGTGCACGACGGCGGTGTTGTCGGCCTCGAACACCAGGAGCTCGCCGTTCTGGTTCTCGGCGCAATCGACGATGAAGTAATCGAGGCCGACGCGCCGGCTCATCTCGTCGAGTGCATTCTGGTGACGTGTTGCGAAGGCGCGATCGAAGTCTTGCATGAAGATGGCTTCTTCGGCGCGCTTCTCTTCGCTGAACGCCATGTAGGCGTTGAGATACCAGATGTCCCAGCGATCGGCGATCGCCATGTGGCAGGCATAAGGCTTGCCGTCGACCATGGTGAGCCGGATCTTGCGAAAGAGTCCGTCGGGGCTCGCGTAGTTGACGAAACGCGCCACGAAGAAATCCAGCTCCTGCCGTTCGGCAAGATAGGCCGCGAGCGCCGTAGCATCGTCAACCTTCGCAAGCCCGACGCCGGCATGCGTGCCGCGCGGCCGTGCGATCATCGGAAAATGCAATTCGCCCGAGATCTCCGCGCAAGCGATCCGCCCTTCCGAAAGAGCCGTCAATTGCGCACGCGTCGCGTTGGCGGTCACGGGAATGTCGAGACCGGGGATATCAGCCAGCAACCGGTAGAGCTTGTCGCGATCGAGATTGCCGATCAACTCGGGGCGATTGAGCAGCGGTCGCGGCCAGCGCGGCGCGGCTTTCTCGATCATCGCCAGCGCTTCGCGGCATTCCTCGGAGTCGGATGCGACCACGATGGCAACGTCGTGCTCAGGCAGCGTTTCCGGCAGACCCTTGTCTTTGGTCACATAGAGCGTCAGGAGTTCGATATCGGAGCCTTCGAGCAGAAATTCGATCGGCGTGTTGCCGCCCATGTCGATGTCGGCCGCAAGCGCAAGCACGCGCAAGCCGGGCTTCGGCGCCGCAGACGGCGTGCGAAACAATTGATGGAAGGAGAGCACCTCGGACTGGATCACGAGGCCTGCTTCCTTCTCGCCCATCAGCTGGGCGATCAGCGACAGATCCAATCCCTCGCCAGCCTGCGCCGTCCCCTCCGCGATCCGCGCCAGCAACCGCTCGCGCAACGGGTGCAGATCGATGCCCTCGAAGGCCTGGCGGGTCAAATGCGCAAAGCCGATGCGATCGGCAAAGTTCGGCGCGGCAAGCGGATGCAACATCTCACACCTATGAGGGCTACGCCGGCACAGCGGCGGTATGGTCAAGCAGCAGCTCGGTCTTCACCAGGACGTGGGCGATGCGATCGAGGATATGCTGCACATTGTGTTGCGCTTGCGCGCCGTCCGGCGACCAGGCGTCGGTGACGAGCCGTGCGCCGATGCAAAGGCGCAACGCAGCCTGCGGCGCGCCGTCCGGTTGCTCCAACCGCACCGGCTGGCCGACGAGACAGCGTTGTGCGGCAACCTGCCGGTCCGCCACGCTCCCGACGATGTCGTCGTTCATGTCCCGCGCCAGAGCGCGATGAACGGCGCTGGTATCGGCGATGGATACCGGCTTGCCGTTACGAAGCAGCGTGAATGGAAAGATCGTAGGCCGCGCGAATTCCTCGTCGTCCACGCCCGCCTCGTCGAGGGCCGCCGGTACGGCGCGCAGCGACGGCGACAGCGCGATCATGCTGCCGATGCCGGCTGCAAGCTCGGCGACCGCCTTGGCACGGAACGCCCCCGGCACGGCGTAGTAGTTGCCGATCTCGGCCAGCGCCGCTTCCCAGCGCAGCCACTGGCCGAAATTCGGACGGCGTTCGAAGCGCGAGCGCAGCGCCGTCCACATCATCGGCCAGTCGCAGCGGCCGGCATAATCGAAGAAGCCCGGCGCGATCCCTTCAATCCGGTCGAGCGCGCGCGACAGTCCTTTCGGCACCAGCAGTGCACCGCTGAAGGCAGGACCGCCGAAGAACTTCGAGCCGGTGATCAGCACCATGTAACCGCGATCGAGATAGGAGCGCAGCCGGCGACGGCCAAGCCGCGCCTGACAGGCATCGACGACGACCTGAACCTTGCGCGGCCAGCGCCGCGCGATCTCATCGAGACAGGCGGCGCTCGGCGCACGCCAGCCGAGCTTTGACGAATCCATAATGTGCAACAAAACGCGCCGGCCTTGCGCGAGGCTGTCCTCGATTGCACGCATGACCTCGGCATCCGCGTCGGTGCGCATCGCGAGGCCGGACGTGGCGTCGAGCAGCGGTACCGCGATGCTGTCGCCGGAAAGACCCGCGATCGCAGCGTCCTTTCGCACAGCAACGCCGCTCGCCGTCATCGTGCTGAAATGGTGCCCGCGTGCGGTATGAGCCGTTCCGCTGCCGGTCTGGTCGGCCCCGACCACGATGGACACGGGCGGTCCTCCAAGCACCGCGTGCGCCAGGAACAAGGCATGGAGCTGGGAATCGGTACCCGATGGCGAGAACACGACATCGACGCGCGGCGAGAGCTGGAAGTGCCCGCGCAGTTCGTCGCGCAGGTCCTCGCAGCGCCGGTCGAAGGCGATCTCGACTTCGTCGAACAGCGATTTATGGACCAGCTCCTCGCGCGCCAGCGCGGCTCGGTCATAGCCTGCCTGCGAGATCGTCGACGCAGTCGATGAGGCGAAATTCCAGATCTCGGGTTCGGGCGACGGCGCGCAGCCATAGGCATTGACGCGCTCCCTCGGGTCGAGCGCCAGCCGCTGGTCGCCGCCGGAGACCAGCAGCGTATCCAGCGGCGTGAAGAGATCACGCAAGCGATAGCGCGAGCCGCCCTCGGACGCTCGCTCGATATCTGCGAGGTGGGATGCGCCGATGCTCATCCCGACAGGCTCACGCCGCGTCAGCCGCCGCCGCAGGGGCTGGCGCGAATTGCGAGGCGATGTCGCCATGGAACACCGAAGGACCGACGTGGTCGAGCGAGCTCTGGATGTCGGCCCAGATCTCGCCGCCGATATCGGTCCAGCGCTTGCAGAAGGCGAAGTCTTCCGAGAGATAGGTGCCGGTCGCCGGATCGATCATGCATTCGAACAGTGCGAAGCGGTTCTGGCTCGCGACCAGCGAGTCATGCGAATGCTCGCGGAAGAATTGCAGATTGGCATAGTCCGGATGGCGGCACATCGCCTCCAGCGCCTGGCGCCGGATCATCAGGAAACCGGTGCCGGCATAGCGCACGCGGGTAAAGCCGTTGACCACCACGATGCGGTCGGGATCCTCGATCTCGAGCACGTAGTCGAGCGAGGCCGCCGTGACGTCGGTCCGTCCCGCCTTGATCGCGCGCGTCGCCTTGTCCCAATTGACCCGCTTGATCGGATAGCAGCCGGCGACAACGTCGGCGCCGGATTCGATCAACCGGAAGACCTGCTCCGGCTTGAAGCCGATATCGGCGTCGATGAACAGGAAATGCGTCGCGTCCGGGTCGTCCAGGAACATCGCGACCAGATTGGCCCGCGCGCGCGTGATCAGCGCGTCGCCGTCGCGCAAGTGCACCTTGAGCCCGAGATTGGACATGCCATGCACGGCGCGCTGCAGCGCGAAGATCGAGCTCGCGTAAATGCTCGACACCTGCCCGCCGAAGCATGGCGTAGCCACCACCAGTTGCACCTTGTCCGACATTGACGGCTCCGCCCCCGCTCAAATCCTCACCAAGAGGTAAACAGGCATGGTTAACGGCGCCTTAATGCGCCCTTACAGGTACTTGACCAACGAGAGCTGCGCGAGGTTGGCGGTAGTCTGGTAAGACGCCTGCAGCGCGTTCTGAAGCGACAGGATTTCGCTCGCCACCTGGTCGGGCGAGGCCGACTCCGCCTGATCGACGATGTTCTGCAGCTGCGCCTTGGCCTGGGTCTGGCGCGTAGTCGCGTCCTTCATGGTGTTCTGGGCCATCGCGATGTCGGTCTGGATGTCCTCGATTTTCTGTTGGCCCGCCTGCGGGGTCAGCGCCTGGGTGGTACGCAGGCTCAGCGCAGCGACTTGCGCGCCCGAATACTGCCCGGTCGGCGACGTCGAGAACGTGCCGTACACGGCGACCGCCTGCAGCTGCTTGCGGATCGCGTCCTCGTCGGCCTGGGCGCCATATTGCACCGTGACGGAATCATCGACCCGCGCCACCGCGGTCGAGCGCGCCGAGCCCGGCCCGTCATTGCCGGTGTACCATTTCACGGTGTTGGCCGTGCCGTTCACCAGCGTCGTCGCCGAGCTTGCCGGCGACGAGCCGACGCGCAGCGGAGCCTTTGCCGCCGTGACCGGGGAGGACGTGAAGCCGAGCGCCGCGAACGCCGTGCTGTTCGAGCTCGTGATGTTGAGGCTGCCGGGATCGTCCGTGTTGATCGTGATCACGCCACCATGGATGGTCGATGGTTTCGAGGTGCCAGTGAGCTGATCGATCTTGCTAAGCAGAGTTGAGACATTGTCGGTAATGTTGATCTGGTTCGGGCCGGTGGCGCCCGAGGCGACAAAGGTCAGCGTCTGACCGTTCACCGTAATCGTATCGGGGCTAACGGCAGGCGGACCCGCCGACCCCGCCTGGAACGCCGTCGAGAGGACTGAGGGACCGCCCGTCGTCGCAGTGCCGCTCAGCACAGTTGAACCTGTGATCGGAGCCGTCGACGGCACGCTGCCGCGCGTCACGCTGCTGAGACCGAGCGCCGTGGCCGCCGCACCGCCGGTGACCGCCACGTCTGTGCCGGTGCCAGTGGCGATCTGGATATTGCCGCTGGCGCTCAGGGTCACGTTGGCGGAGGGGACGCCTGCGGCCGTCGCGATCGCATTCAAGATATCAGACACCTTCGCGGTGCTCCCCGACGCCAGTCCGATCGTGGTATTGCCGCTGGCCGTCGTGACCGTGGTGACGGTGGGGTCGAAGGTGATCGTGTGGGCGCCGCTCGCGCCGGTGATGGTCAGAGTGGTACCGGTCGGAGCGTTGGCGAGCGCGTTGAGAATGGTTCCGTTGAGATGGGGTGTCGCCGAAGAATCGAGCGACGTGGCCGTCGACGCAGCCGCCAATGCGCTGTCCTGCAACGCGACCGAGCCTGTTCCGGTCGTCGAGGTATAGGAGCTCAGATTGCCGGTGGCCGCCGCATTCGCGGTGGCCGATCCCGCCGTATTGAAGAAATTGTCGCCGGCGGCAACGGCCGATGCTGCCACCAGCGAGGTGTTGGCGAGCTTCGTGATCGCGGTGTTCAGCGCGGTGTTGAGGTTCGACGAGGTAATGGCTGGGTTGGGTGGTACCGCCGGAATGACATTGGGGTTGCCGGGATCGATCGCAAAGCTGCCGACCGGCGTCGGCGTAGCGCTGGACGCCGTCAGGTCGATCTGCTCGGTCGAACCATCCGGCAGCGTGAACTGTACGCTGAGCTTGTCGCCGTTCTTCGGATTGACGCCGTTGAGATTGACCGAGAACGACACCGGCGAGCCGCTTGGGCCGGTCACGGTCGCACCCGTTAGTGTCGAGGAGACCGCCGCGATCTTGAGCCCGAACGGCGACGTCGCCGAATCCTCCTGCACCTGGATCGCGCCCGAGGGCAGCGTCGACTGCACAAGCCGCCCCATGCCATTGGTGCCGAGGTCAGCCGCCTGGCGCTCCGCCATGACTTGCTTCAGGCCGGCCTGCGTCGTCGTGCCGTTGATGATGTCGCCGGCGTTGGCGACCGATTGCGTGTTGTAGGCGGTGCCGGAGAACAGGTAGCGGTTGCCGGACTGCGTGTTGAGAACGCCGACCATCGAGCCGAACTGCGCGGCGGCGGTGTTCTGCGCCACCGTCTGGCCGTTGACGTTGAGATCCTGCGACGAGGTGGCCGAGCCCGTCTGCACAGTGTTGCGGATCGTGGTCAGTGACTGCAGCGCGGTGTTGGCGAGGTTGATGTTGACGTTGACGTTGGTGATCGTGTCCGTATAGGCGGCGATGTTCGAAAGCTGCGCGCGCGAGGCGATCGCAAAGCCTTCGTTGGTGCCCATGCCTGAATAATTCTGCGACAGCTTGCCGGTCGAGAGCTGCGTCGACAGGTCGGTGAGCTGCTGGTTGATGTTGCGGATCTGCGCGCCGAGGACTGACGAGCCGTAATTAATGCTGCTGATCGACATGTTTCAGCGCCCTACTGATTACCCTTGAGCCTGGATCAACGTATTCATCATGCTCTGCACCACCGACATGACGTGGGCGTTGGCGGCATAGGCATTTTGAAGCTGGATCAGGTTCGACATCTCCGAGTCCAGGTTGACGCTGGAGGTCGAGTTGAACTTGGCCTGGAGCGTCGAAACCACGACGCTCTGGCCCTGCTGGAGCGCGGTCGCCTGGGTCGAGGCGTTGGCCTGCACGCTCAGGAACTGCTGCAGATAGTTCGAGACGCTGCCGGTGAACGGCTGGCTCGCCGAGCCGAGACCGGTCTGCGGTGAATAGGAAAACACCGTGTTGGTGAGCTGCGAATAGAGATAGTCCGAGCGCGTGGTGTCGCCCGTGGGCGTCACCGGCGAGGTGCTGTAGATCGACAGCCTTGTCGGATCGGTGACCAGTGACGGGTTGACCGAAATGCGGCCGGCAAGGCCGGTCATCTGCGAACCCGACGCCGTGATCGCACCGGTGTAGAGCGCCGTGCTGCCGTCGGTGAACAGCGGCAGTTGCGGGCTGCCCGACGTCAGCGACGAGATCGTCTTGGTGGCGGCCGACGAATTGACCTTGGCGAGACCGGTGCCGTCATCGGTGATCCGCAACGTCGTGGCGGTAGCCGGCGACGGGGCGGCGGAAAACGACAGATGCGCACCGGAAAGCGTGGCACTGAGCGCCGACGCGATCGCGCCCATGCCGGCGGAGAAATTGACTCCAACTTGCATCGGATTAGCGTTAGCAGCGTTCTGAAGCGGCAAAGCCGCCGGATCGGTGACGTTGACCAGCGTGATCTGGCGCTGCGTGTTGGTCGTTGTATCCGTGTAGGTAATGTTGACGGTGTTGCCGGGCGCCGCACCCGCGAGGTCGACGTCGAAGCCGGCCGGCGGGCCCGCAACCGCGCTGCCTGCCGTGGTCTTGTCGGACAGTGCGCTCGACATCGTCGCGGCGAGCTGGTCGACCTGGTTCTGCGCCTGCACCAGCGTCTGGTCGCGCAGCTTGAGATCGGCTGCGATCTGGCCGGAGGAGACAACGTTGTTGGCGACGACGTCGAGCGATGATCCGTTTGGCAGCTTGATGGTCAACGCCCCCACACCGGACTTGGTCGGATCGACGTTGTAGAGCGAGGTCGCCGAAAGCGTGCCGGTAGATGCGAAGGAGAACTGCGAGGCCAGTCCCGCGCCGACAAGCTGAATGCCGGTGGTGGTATAGATGTTGGTCTGGTTTGATCCGTCGGTGGTGACACGAACGTCGACGAATTTCGACAGCGTGTTGATGGCCTGGTCGCGCTGGTCCATCAAAGATGCGGCGGATGGATCGCTCGGAGCCAACCCCTGGAGCTTGGTGTTGATGTCGGCGATCTGGCTCATCGCCGCGTTGGCCTGCTGCGATGAGGTGCCGAGATCCTGCTCGACATTGGAGCGCAGCGACTGGATGCCCTTGGTGGTGACGTTGAGCTGCGTCGCCAGCGACTGCGCGGCACCGAGCGCGACCGTTTGCGCCGACGACGAGCCCGCACTGGTCGAGAGCGCCTGGAGCGAAGAGGTGAAATTGTTCAGCGCGTTTTCGAGCGTGCCGCTGTTGCCGGGCGTGCCATAGACATTCTGAAGCTGCTTCAGAATGTTGGCCATCTGGTCGGCATACCCGCTGCCGCCGGTCTCGGTGCGCAGCTGGTTCTGCACATAGCTGTCGATGTCGCGGCTGACGCCGGTCGTCTTCGCGGTCGAGCCGAAGTCACCCGTGGTGACTTCGATCTGGTTCGGCGTCTGGGCGACGTAACCCGGCGTCTGCGAGTTTGCGACGTTCGACGAGACGATCGACAGCGCGGCCTGGTTGGCACGCAGACCGCTCATCGCACTGGCAAGGGCTGAACTCAAACCCATCTTACTTGCCGCCTTTGGTTACGTTACGCGCTGATCAGCGCAACACGTTGAGGAGGTCCTGGACCATCGAATTCGCCGTCGTGATCACCTTGGTGTTGGCCGAATAGGCCTGCTGGGTCACGATCAGCTTGGTGAATTCGTCGGCGATGTCGGTGTTGGATCCCTCCAGGGACGAGCCGCTGATGGTGCCCGAGGCGCCGTCGATCGCCGGACCAGACTGATCGGTGACGGCATAGGCGCCGCCATCCAGCGCCTTGAGGTAGTTGGTGCCATTGAAGTGCGACAGCGACACCTGAGCGAGGTCGAGGTTTTGGCCGTTGGAGAAGGTGCCGACTACGAGGCCGTTGTTGTTGACGGCGACCGAACGGAGCTGGCCGGCGGCGTAGCCGTTCTGCGTGATGGTGTTGATGGTGACGGCACCGCTGGTGCTGGCATATTGCGTCAACCCACCCGAAGAGATGTTGAAAGCGACCGAGCCGAGTGATTGGCCGCTGACGCTGACGTTGTTGATGGTGATGCCCGAGCCGGTCGGCGTCGACAGCGAACCGTCGCTGGCAAAGGTGAAGGTCTGGCCGCTATTGACCCAGCCGACCGTCGTACCGGTCGCGTTCGGGTCGGTCTGATAAAACAAGTTCCAGCTGTCGGTATGTCCTGTGCCCAGTGCCGCGCTGTCGGTCTTGGCCCAGCGCAATTGCATGTTCACGGGCGTGCCGGCCGCGTTGTAGGCCGTCACGGCACCGCCGCTGATGGATTCCTTGGTGAAGGTCGCGATGTCGTTGCCGATCACCGTCCCAGTGCCGGCCGTGCCGCCGCCGTTGCGCGCCTTGGTCACCGGGCTCGTGAATCCGAGCGCTGAGAACGCGGGCGCGGTGCTCGTGATGCTGAGATCCTGCGCCGTGCCTGTGTGGAAGGTGATGGCGCCGGTCGAGGCGTTGATGGTCGGCTGCACGCCCGTGGCGGTCCCGATCGCCGTGAGCAGGTCACCGACTGTATCGTCGGCGCGGACGTGGGTTGCGTCCTGCGCGCCGGTGCCTGCTGCAGTGATAGTGATGGTAGTCGCGGGCGAGGTGCCCACGACGATGGTGTTGCCGGCGACGAAGTTCGACGTCAGCGAGTCGCTCGGCGCGGTGCCCGACAGCTTTGTTGCAGTGGTGATCGGCACTGGCGTCGTATTCTCGTTGTGGACGGACGTGCCGGTGATCGAGGCATCCGAATAGGGCGTCGCCGGCGTGCCGATCGGCAGCGGGTTCGCCGCAAAGTCGGACGGATTAAGACCACCATTGGCCAAGAGCGAACCGCTGGCCGCCGTCGAACTTGCCACCGTGTTCGGCTGAGTCGGAAGGTTCGCCGCATACTGAATCGCGGTGGTCGCCTGGGCCGGAACGAAGTTGTTCTGGAATTGCAGCACCGTCGGCACGTTGCCGGTCGGGTTGCCGGTCTTTGGATCGACCGCGACGCCCATCAAATAGTAGCCGGCACCGTTGACGAGGTTGCCGTTGGCGTTGACCTGGAAGTCGCCGCGGCGGGTGTAATTCGTGACGCCGTTGAATACCGGCACGTTGTCGACGACGCCGGTCGCCTTCTGCACCGAGAAGAAGCCGTCGCCGGTGATCGCCATGTTGGTGGCGACGGTGGAGGACGAGATCGTGCCCTGGGTGGTGATGGTCGCCTGCGCATGCGCAGTGACGCCGCCGGCGACCTGCTTGCTCGGTACGGAGGCGTCGGGGATGAGATCTTCGAATGAGGTCCCGATGCCCTTGTAACCGGTGGTGGACGAGTTCGCGATGTTGCCCGAGATGTTCTGAAGCGCGTAGGACTGCGCCTGCAGGCCACCCACCGAGGTG
This sequence comes from Bradyrhizobium sp. CCGUVB4N, assembly GCF_024199945.1. GTDB lineage: Bacteria > Pseudomonadota > Alphaproteobacteria > Rhizobiales > Xanthobacteraceae > Bradyrhizobium. The sequence continues at coordinate 6,282,413 of NZ_JANADP010000001.1, forward strand.
TTCATTGCATCGAAGATACCCATAACTTTGTCTCCAAATCCGATCTCGGCGGCCGGCAGACCATGGCCGCAGTCGGAGGAGACGTCGCAAGGTCTATGCCAATGCGGGTATTCTCAGGAAATCAATGACTTAAATAGACATGCCCCGGTCGGATGACCGGGGCATAATTGCCGGACCGGCAACAATTGCCGGGGAAACACTTCATATAACGCCCTAAGTCGCCGACGGCGCCGCGGGATGAAACACCAGCCCGAAACCGTCGATGCAGTAGCGCAATCCGGTCGGCTTCGGACCGTCGTCGAAGACGTGGCCGAGATGGCCGCCGCAGCGACGGCAGTGCACCTCGGTGCGCACCATGCCGAAGGTGCGGTCCTCGGTCTTGCCCACATTGCCCTCGATCGGCTGGTAGAAGCTCGGCCACCCCGTGCCGCTCTCGAACTTGGTCTCCGAGGCGAACAGCGGCAGATCGCAGCCGGCGCAGGCGAAGGTACCCTTGCGATGCTCCTTCAGCAGCGGGCTGGAGCCCGGCCGTTCGGTGCCTTCCTTGCGGAGGATCTCGTATTGCTGCGGGGTGAGCTGGGCCCGCCACTCAGCGTCGGTCTTCTCGATCTCGAACTTTTGCGCGGCCTTCTCTCCAGCCTCGGCGGGCGTTGCCCTCAACCAGCGGAAGGCCGAAAGGCCAAACAGGCCGGCGACGGTCGTCAACAGGATGCGGCGGTCAAACATGTCATTCTCCGTGCGCAGGAAGTCCACGCCCTGAGATACGGGTTCTAACGGCGGACGTTACACTTCCAGGCGGGATTTTTCTCAACTTATTGCGAGACGCCCTGCTCCTGGGAGGCCGGTTCCGCCTGCTCCGTCGCTGGCGGCTGCGGAGCCGGCCGCGGCCGAACCCCGGGCGGCGGACGGCGCGGACCGGTGCCGGCAGCCCGATTGGCCTCGGCCAGCCGCGCCTCGCGTTCCCTGTCCTTGACCCGGGCCCGCTCGCGGTAGCGGGCGAGCGACCCCGCGGCGGCGGAACTTGCCCTGCCCCAAACTCCGACCAGTTGGCCTGCGACCCGTCCGGTGGTGCCGCCGGCCCAGACCAGCTCGAACGGTGAGAACAGCTTCCAGCGCTCGTCGCCCCACAGGATGCTGCGTGCGATCAGCTGTCCGGCCATGGCGGAGGTGTTCATGCCCTGGCGGCCGAACCCGCTCGCCACCCACAGGCCTTTGCGCAGCTGGCCGATCTGCGGCATGCCGTGCACGGTCTGGCCGGTGGCACCGCCGAAGGTGTCGGTGATCTCGACATTGCCGAGCTGGGGAAAGATCGTGCGGATCCGCCGCTTGACGGCGCCGGCAAATCGCTGCGGCCGCGCCGCCCAGGTCGTCTCCGGGCTCTCCCACATCAGGCGATCGCCATCGACGATGCGGAAATGATCGACGCCATCGGAATCCATCACGGATCCCTTGAAGCCGATGATCTCGTGCACGCGCTCGCCGAGCGGCGCGGTGATACCGGCATAGCGCCAGACCGGTAGCAGCGTCTCCGAGAGGCGCCGCAAGGGCGCGCCGAGATGAATGTTGCCGGCGAGCACGATGTGCGTGGCGCGCAGCCGCGCCGACGGCGTGACGATGCGCTTGCGGATACCGGAATGATCGATGCTGACGACCGGCGTATCCTCGAAGATGCGGGCACCGGCGCGCCGCGCCAGCACGGCAAGGCCATGCACATATTTGCGGCCGTCGACCTGGAATGCTTTGGGATAGTAGATGCCGTGGAAGTAACGATCGGTCTTGAGCGCCTCGCGAACGCGATCGACCTGCCAGCCCTCGACCTCGGTGTCGAAATCCTCGTTCAGCATCTGGAGCCGGCTGATCAGCCGGTCGCCGGCATCGACGTTGGAGACTTCCAGAACGCCGTCGGTGAGGCCGATGCCCGGCATGTTCTCTTCAGTGGCATTGGCGCGGACGAACTCGGCGCCCTCCTTCGAGAGCGTCCACAATTCGCTGGCGTCCTCGAAGCCGATGCGCTCGATCAGCTCCGTGAGCGGCAGCGCGAAGCCCGGCGTCACGGTGCCGAGCTGGTTGCCGGAGGCGTTCCAGCCGATATGGCGGCCCTCGAGCACCGCGACGCTGGCCCCGAGCCGGGCCGCCTCCAGCGCAATGGAGAGGCCGGCAAGCCCCGCCCCGATCACGCAAATGTCGGCGTCGAGATCAAACGACAGCCGCGCACGTTCACGAAAGCCGGCTTCTTCCTGGGACACGCTTGTGAAAGTCTCGCTCATGTCGTTTTGTCAACGGAGCAATCTTCTTAAAGGACCAATCGGGCGCTTGTCACCTTGTCCTCAACCGGCGCCTGTAGATTATTCTGGACGTGGAACGATTCGAGAATGCCATGCGCCGTTTGATGCTGCTGCGTCACGCCAAGACCGAGACCGACGCGCCGAGCGGCCGCGACCAGGACCGCCGGCTCGACGACCGCGGTCAGCGGGACGCCGCCGAGATGGGCGACTGGATCGCCGCTCACCCGCCCGTGCCCGAACTCGTGCTGGTGTCGCACGCCGTCCGTGCCCGGCAGACCTGGGACATTGCCTGGCAGGCAATGAAGGACCGCATCGCAGCACCGCAGGTCGAGATCCTGCCGGAACTCTACGGCGCCGATCCCGCGCAGATCCTTGAAACCATTCGCACTGCAACCGTCCCGGCCAATCCCAGGCAGTTGCTGCTGGTCGGGCATAATCCGGGCATGCACGAGGCCGGCCTGATGCTGATGGGCAGCGGCGATCCGGCCGGCGCCAAGGCTCTCGCCGGCAATCTGCCCACGGCGGGGCTTGCGGTCCTCGACTTTGACGTCAAGGATTGGGGTGACGTGGCCTACCGCCGCGGCAAACTGGTGCTGTTCGTCAGCCCCAAGTTGCTTCGACTGGGATGAGACGCGCGGGCGCCGTCTCGACCGGTTGATGCAGCTTGGTCACTAGGGAGGCGCAGATGTTCAAGTCCATTCTCGTGCCCATCGACCTCGCCGACACCGATCTGGCAAAGCCTGCGATCGCGACCGCGACAACGCTGTCGCAGAACTGGAGCGGATCGGTCCGGCTGCTCAACGTGCTGCCGATGACGCCGGTGATGCTCGCCGAATACGTCCCGGCCGACTTCGACGAACAGCAGCGCCAGACCTCGGAAGAAGCGCTCGCCATCGTCGCCCGCGAATCCGGAATCGAGGCCTCGCACATCTCAAGCGTCGTGCGCCAGGGTGGCATCTATCACGAGATCCTGGAGGAAGCCGCGCACATGAAGGCCGACCTGATCGTCATGACCTCGCATCGGCCTGCGATGCGGACCTATTTCCTCGGCTCCAACGCCGGGCATGTCGTGCGCTACGCGAAATGCTCGGTGCTGGTGGTGAGGCACTGAACTCGGAGCAATGTCGTGAAGCAATGGTGGCGGAGATGGACCTACGAGGTCCCGCTTGCAATCGGCGATGCACTGTGGGAAGTGCTGGTGGTGCAACTGGCCGCGCTGCTGGACAGGCTGACGGTGCGGAAGGTCATCGCCTTCATCCCCGTCGTCATCCTGATAGGCGCCTACTACCACAGCATCCCGATTCCGCCGGAACTGATGCTGATCGGCGACTTCCTCGCCTATATCGACATCTTCTCGGTGCTGTTCCTGATCGGGGTGCTCAGCCGCGTCACGACGATCTTGTTCGTCGTCAAACAGGCGGCGGCACGCGTCGCGATGCTCGCAGGCCACGTCGCCGCTCAGTTGCAGCGGCTCGATGTCCGGCATCGGCGCACGCGCAGCGCTCCGGCGAGGCCTCGCCGCAAGCCTGATCGGTCCGAGGACGATCGAGCCTATGGCGGCGTATGGGGCCAGGTCGCGCTGGCTTGATTACGGTCCGGATTATCCGCTGCGCTCGCAATGACGATGCGGCGGCTGTTGCGGGCTAAAACTCCGCTCTCGTCTCCCGGCTCTGCGCCGCAACACCAAGGCGTTGCAGCGCGTCCGGGGCGAGAGCGAAGGCACTCACAGATACCGCGTCAGCTCGGCCTTGAACTGGCCGTAGACGGCGTCTTCGATCTGGCTGCGGTTGATCCCGATGTCGCGCAAAGCGCGGTCGTCGAGCTCGTTCAGCGTCTTGACGGCGGAGCGGCGCTCCAAGCGGTCGAACAGGGCATAGGCGGCGTTGACGAGCGTGGCAAAAAATCCGCTCGACGAGGATGGGCGTAAACTCCGCCCGGCAGTTTGCGAGATCGTGGTCATGTTTCTTCTCCGGCCTTTGGTCCTGCGCGGCGAAGCGGATGCCGTTGGCGCAAATGCCTTAAGCATCTGCACCTCATTTGCCATCGGATTGCTCTCGCTTTCCTCGGCTCAATCGCGGACCTTGATGGAACTTAAATGCTCCAGTACATTGCTCGGAGCAAGGAAAACATTGCTCTCGGTGCAATAATGTCCAAGTTCGAGTACGTGAAGCTTGCGGATGCCATTGCCGCAGATATCTCTAAAGGCACGTTAAGACCCGGCGACCGGCTGCCGCCGCAACGCAATTTTGCCTATGACCGTGGCATAGCGGTCTCGACCGCGAGCCGTGTTTATACGGAGCTGCTGCGCCGCGGGCTCGTGGTCGGCGAAGTCGGGCGCGGCACCTTCATCTCCGGCGACATCAGGCGCGAGGTCGAGACCATCACCGAACCGCGTGATGCGCGCATCGATTTCGAGGTCAATTATCCGTTATTGCCGCAGCAATGGGCAATGATCGCCAAGAGCCTCGCCGGGCTCGAGCGCGTCGACGCTTTGGAAGCCGTGCTGCGCTCGTCGACCAGCACCGGCACCAAGAGTGCACGCAACGCGGCTGCCGCCTATCTGGCGCGCAAGGATTTCACGCCTCAGGCCGAGCAGATCCTGTTCACCGCCAACGGCAAGCAATCGCTCGCGGCCGCGCTCGCAGCGCTCGTGCCGACCGGCGGCCGTTGCGGCGTCGAGGCGCTCACCTACCCCTACGTCAAGAGCATCGCGGCACGGCTCGGTATCACGCTGGTGCCGATTCCGATGGACGAATTCGGCGCGCGGCCTGACGCGATCCAGAAGGCGCATCGCGAAGCGCATCTGTCGGCGCTGTATCTCCAGCCCATCATCCAGAATCCGCTCGGCGTCACCATGAACGCGACACGGCGCGCCGACATCATGCGCGTTGCCGAGAAGCTCGACCTCACCATCATCGAGGATACCGTCTACGGTTTCCTCGCCGACGACACGCCGCTGGCGGCGCTGGGGCCGGACCGCTGCATCGTGCTCGACAGCCTCTCGAAGAAGGTCGCGCCGGGTCTTGCGCTCGGCATCCTCGTCGCGCCGCCTCACTTGCGCGAGAGCGTGATGAGCGCGGTCCGCACCGGCGGCTGGATCGCCTCGGGCCACGCGCTCGCATCCGGTCAGCGATTGATGGCCGACGGCACCGTCGCCGAGCTGACACGGCTCAAGCGCATCGACGCCGCACGTCGCCAGCAGACCGCGGCACGATTGCTCGCCGGTTACCAGATCGCCGCCGATGCGCGCTCCTATCATCTCTGGCTGACGCTGCCGCCACACTGGCGCTCGCAGACATTCGTCGCCGCGGCGGCCCGGCGCGGCATCGCGCTGACGCCGTCCTCGACCTTCGCGGTCGCGCATGGCCATGCCCCGAACGCCGTGCGGCTGGCGCTCGCCCCGCCCTCGTTCGAGCAACTCGATTCCGGCCTGCGCACGATCGTGTCGCTGCTCGGCACCAAGGAGGAAGATTTCGACTCGACGGAGTAGCCCCTCGCCGGTCAACGCTACGGCCATTCGGCGATGAAGCCTCTCGCCTTGTACGGCCCGATCTTGTCCCATTCGTGCAGGACACGACGACGAAATTCATCGTCGGTATGCCAGAGCGTGCGTGGCGTCGCAAAACTGTCGACGGTGAGCAGCAGCTTCGTCACCTCGGGCCAATGCCGGTGCAATGTCATCGGATAGCGCCGCGCGGTCCAGGTGTTGCCAAGGCAGATCACGCTGCGGATATTGTGCAGTCCCAGCGCCGCATCGATGATCGGCAGCGAGAAGATCACGTTCTCGCCGGTGTTCATCGCGCGATGCTCCTCGAGAATCCGATCCCCCGGAATGCCCGCATCAACCATGGCCGCCTTGATGATCATGCACTCGGATTGCTCCGAGCCGGGCGTTACGCCGCCGCTGACAATCGACCAGCGGAAAGAGCCCTCGCGCCAGAGCCGCGCGGCGGTTTCGGCGCGCAGCACCACGTCCTCGCGGGTGCCGAACAGAAACAGCAAGTCGGCCGGCTGAAGCGGCGTATCGATCAGATGGGTGCGATTGATCTCGGCGATCTCGTCCGCCGTCGGCAGGCGCGTACTGCGATTCCCAACTGTCATCGCGGCACGATGCGGGACCGGCGCGCGGCTGCGAAGTCAATTTTGATTGCGGCCGGTTACGAGCGCTAGGGCAGCAGGCCAGCCGGCAGCCGATCAAAACTGTAGCTGCGCGGCTGGTTGCGCCGGACGAAGCCGCCGACTTGCCAGGCGAACAGCGCGGCAAAGCCGAGGATGAACAGGAGACCGGCGACTTCGCCGATCATCAGCGCGCGGATCAACAGTCCGGCCATCGCCACGGCCAGCACCGCGAGGAACGCCAGCACAGCCGCATAGGTCTTGCGGCCGAGGCCTGCGGTCAGCGCGGCGCGGCTGCCGGCCTTCGCCATCCGCGCGTGCAGCTCGACGAGAAAATCGCGAAACCCGCGGTCCTGCGGCGCCATCAGCGCCGCGGTCTGCCAGCTCGTCGACAGGATCGCGATGCGGCCGCCGCTGGTACGGCAGACATCGGCGCGAAAGCGGTGCTGCTGCATCGAAACCGGTCGGAACGACAGCCGGATTGCACTGATCTCATCATAGCGCCAGACGCCCGAGCGGCCGGCGATGTGCCAGGACAATCCCTCATCCGTCAGCTCGAAGCGATGTGCCGAGCCGATCAGCGACGCCTTGTAGGCGTAGCTCGTGACCGACCGCCCCTTCCCGTCCGAAACCTGCATCACTCAATCCCGTCCGCGATCCGCTTGCGCGACCGCCCTCCCCCATCCTACAAGCAGGGCATGGCTGAGACGACCTATTTCCCGCGCCACCTGATTCTCGGGGCCGCCATGATCTCGGGCGTGCTGCTCGCGCTCGCGGTGCACATGTTGGGTGCACGCTACGGGCTCGACCTCGGCGGTCTCTGGCGCTCGGACACGCATGAGTTCATGCCGACCGGAGCTGCGATCGCCTGGTGGCTGATTGCGACCGTCGGATTCTCCGGCGGTTATTTCACGGCGTCGTTGATGCAAAGCGCCGTCTCCGGCCAGATCCCGCAGCGGATGCGTCAGTTCCTGATCGCGGTCGGCGTGCTCCTGCTCGCCGGCGCCGGACAGGCGGCCTCGGCGCCGAGCCCGATCCCGACCATTTCCGGCGTGCTCGCAGGCCTCGCGGCGCTGTGTCTCGGCGCCGTGATGGCATTCTGCGGCGCGCATTTCGCGCTTCGCCGCGGCTAGGCCTTTTCAGGCCGAAGCGCGCAGCCGCGGCCGTTCCAGCATCATCGCGACCTCGGAAGCGGGCCGCGGCATGCTGAACAGATAGCCCTGCGCCTGGGTGCAGCCTTCGCGCCGGAGCAGCTCGAGCTGCGCATCATTCTCGACGCCCTCCGCCGTGGTGACGATGCCGAGGCTGCGGCCAAGACCGGTCACGGCGCGGATGATCGCGACCGAATCCTCGCGCGTGGCGAGCTCGGAGACGAACGAACGATCGATCTTGATCTTGTCGAACGGAAAGCTGCGCAAGTAGCTCAGCGAGGAATAGCCGGTGCCGAAATCGTCGAGCGAGATACGCACGCCCATGGCGCGCAGATCGTGCAGCGTGGTCAGCGTCGCCTCGCTGTTCTGGAGCAGTACGGATTCGGTGATCTCGAGCTCGAGGCGGCTCGCCGCGAGCCCCGATTTCTCCAGCGCCTCGGTCACCGATGCAATCAGGTTCGGATTCTTGAACTGCACCGGCGAGAGGTTGACGGCGACGCCGACGTCATCCGGCCAGGTCGCAGCATCTGCGCAGGCACTGCGCAACACCAGCTCACCGAGCTGGATGATCAGGCCAGTTTCCTCGGCGAGGGGAATGAAGTTGAGGGGCGAGATCAGGCCGCGCTGCGGATGGTTCCAGCGCATCAGCGCTTCGAATGCCACCACGCGATCGCTGGCGACGTCGCGGATGGGCTGATAATACGGCTGGAATTCATCGCGCTGCAGCGCCGCCCGCATATCCATTTCCAGCAGGCGCCGCGCCTGCGCGCGCGCGTCCATGCCGGTCTCGAAGAAGCGATAGGTGCCGCGGCCGTCGGCCTTGGCGCGGTACAGAGCGAGGTCGGCGTTTTTCAGCAGCTCGTCGGGATTGCTGCCGTCCTGTGGCGACAGCGAGATGCCGATCGAGACGCCGATCACGATCTGATGGTCGTCGATCGCGTAAGGCGCGGAGATCACCTCGACCAGACGGCCGGCGAGCGCCCGCGCGGCAGCCTCTTCCGAGCGACCGATCTGGACCACGGCGAACTCGTCGCCGCCGAGGCGGGCGACGGTGTCGTGTTCGCCCACGGTGGCCTTGAGCCTGCGTCCGACTTCCTTCAACAGCGCGTCGCCAATGGGATGGCCGAGCGAGTCGTTGATGTCCTTGAAATGGTCGAGGTCGAGGCAGAGCACCGCGAGCTGGTCGTTCGCGCCCGCCCGACGCAGCCCCTGCTCGAGCTGCTCGTGGAACAGGACGCGGTTCGGCAGATTGGTCAGCGCATCATGGCGCGCCATGTGCGAGATCTTGGCCTGCGCCTCCAGCCATTCGGTGATGTCCTCGAAGGTGGCGACCCAGCCGCCGCCCTGCATCGGCTGATTGACGACACGGATCGAGCGATCGAACCGGGTCACGACCTGGCTGGTCGTGCGGCCCTCCCGCGCGTCGGCGACGAGCCGCGCGAAGAATTCGTTTGCATCGCCCTGCCACTGGCCTTTGGCCTGCTCTTCCCGCAACACGTCGACGAGCAGCCGGCCGGTGAGCGGAATGTTGGTGCGACCGAGCATCGCGGCGTAGCGCTCGTTGAACAGCTGGATCTTGCCCTCCGCATCGAACATGCACAACCCCTGCGACATGTTTTCAAGAGCGGTATCCAACACGACCTGCTGGCGTCCGATCTCGCCCTTGGCGCGACGGTCGAGTACGGCGGCCGCGAGCGCGATGACGAGAATGGCAGCGGCCGCGCTGGCGGTCAGGATGGACAACGACGCCGGCGGGATCGAAAGACCACTGATCACGAGCGTCGGATCGGGCGTCAATTCCAGTGCGCCCATCGCGGTGAAATGGTGAGAGACGATGGCAACCGTCAACAGGATCGTCGCGGCAATCGCGTCGGACAGGCTATCGCCTCGTCCCGCGACGTGCAGGGCGAACGATCCAAACAGGATGCCGAGCACGATCGAGACCGTCACGGTTCCGGTGGCCCAGCCGACATGGGCGGGAATCTCGAACGCCATCATGCCGGTGTAATGCATCGCGGCCACGCCTGCGCCAACGACGGCGCCGCCGACAGCGACCAGCCCCCTATGCGTGGACGAAACCGAGATGCTGAGACCGATGAAGGTGACTGCGATCGCAAACAGCAGCGACAGGATCGTCACGGGAATGTTGTAGGCGCCGCCGGCGCCCGGCCCGTAGGCCTGCATCGCGATGAAATGGGTTGCCCAGATACCGCAGCCGGCCACCATGGCATCGAGCGTGATCCACACCAGACGCGCCGACCCGCTCGCCGCACGCGCGCGGTGAAACAGGCTGATTGCCGCCGCGCTGGCGAGCAGACATACCACCCCGCCGAGTGCGACCAGGCGCAAATCATGCTGGTCCGTGAGACAAAACAGAACTTGATACATTGCCGGCCCCTATTCCATCGGGCACTAGAACCGGCAGAAATGGACAGTCGGTAACCGGCTATGCGCCGGTTACCGGAATGGTGAACAGGGAATGTGTGCGCTTACTCACATTTGTTCGCCGCCCGCCTTTGCACCGAAGCCGATCACGCCGGCCGCCAGCAGCAGCACGGCCGCTGATATAATTAGCGACTGGTGAAGGCCGATCATGAATGCGCTGTCGGAGGCTACCAGCGAACCGAACAGTGCAACGCCGAGGACACTGCCGGTCTGTCGCGTCGCGTTGAGCACACCCGCAGCGATACCGGAGCGCGCCTTCTCGACGCTGCCGAGCAAGGTGGAGGTGAGAGGCGGCACCAGGAGGCCAAGTCCGCCGCTGATCGCGATCATCTGCGCGAAGATCGCCCAGTAGCTCGTCTCCGGCTCGATCCAGAGCAGACCAAGACAGCCAAGCGCCGAGATACAGGCGCCGACAACGATGGTCGGGCACGGGCCGATGCGCTCGGCGAGGCGCGGCGCCAGCAGATTGACCGGCAACACCGCGCCCATCATCGGTACGAAGGCGAGCCCGGTCCACCAGGCCGACAGGCCGTTGATCCGCTGGAAGTAGAGACTGAGCACAAAGATCAGGCCGTAGATCGCGATATTGACGAGCAGGCCGACGACCGTGGTCAGGGTAAACAGCCGATGACTGAACAAGGACAACGGAAGCATCGGTTGCTCCGTGCGGCTCTCGCGCCAGACGAACAGCGTCGCGAAAACGGCGGCCGCCGCGAAGGCCGAAAGCACGAGCGGATGCTCCCAGCCGAGCCCGCCACCCTCGATGATTGCGCCGGCAAGCGCCCCCAGCGCGCCAATCGCGGCGAGCTGGCCAGGCAGATCGATCTCGCGCGAACGCGCCCGCGTGGTCTCTGTCGCATAGCGCCAGCTCAGCCACAGACCGGCGAGGCCGATCGGCAGATTGACGAGGAAGATCGCGCGCCAGCCGACCAGCGTGATCAGCGCGCCGCCGACGAAGGGACCGGCGGTCAGCGCCAGGCTTGCGCCCGCCGCCCAGACCGCGACGGCACGGCCGCGCGCGCGGTCGTCCGTATAGGCATGATTGAGCAACGCCAGCGAATTCGGCACCAGGATCGCCGCCGCCAGCCCCTGGACCAGCCGCGCGCCGATCAGCACGATGGTGTTGGGCGACAGCGCGCAGGCGAGCGAGGCCGCGGTGAAGATCGCGAACCCCGCCATGAAGATGCGCTTGGCGCCGATCCGGTCGCCGAGTGCGCCGGCCGTAAGGATGAAGGCGGCAAAGGCGATGGTGTAGGCGCTCACCACCCATTGCAGTTCGGCAACGCCGCCGCCGAGCGTTTTGCTCATCGCATCGAGCGCGGTGTTGACGATGGTAACGTCGAGCTGCACCACGCCGTAGCCGAGGCTCATCGCCGCCAGCGTCAGCGAGGTCGCAAGGCGCGAAGCGGTGCGCGTGACATCCTTCGCGCCGAAGGTTTCATATTTGACGGTGTTGGCTCGCATGCTGCCACCTCGATTGCAGCCCCATGCGACATATACGCGCCCGGCCCGTCGTCATGTTTCGACAATGACCGAATGATGGATGCGCGAGCGCCGCGCGGATGACCGCGCGGCGCTTTGGCGGCCAGGCCGGCGTTAGCTCGCGGCCCGCAGGTTCACCTTGCTCTCGGCAAGCGTCGTCAGTTTCTTGTCGGTCGCCTTCTCTTCCTCGAGCGTTTTGGCCAGCACGGCGGCACAGTCGCTGCGGCCGAGCTGCTTGGCCCAGGCGATCAGGCTGCCGTAACGGACGATCTCGTAATGCTCGGCGGCCTGCGCCGCGTTGATCAGCGCGGCGTCGAGCACCGCCTTGTCCGCGACCTCGCCGGCGGTCTCGTCGGCCTCCTCGATGATGCCGTCGATCGCCGGGCAGTCGACCGCCTTCACCTGGGCACCATGCATCTTGAACACTTCCTCGAACCGCTTGACGTGCTGCCTGGTTTCTTCGAGGTGCGTCAAAAAGCCCTGCTTCAGCTGCGGATCGGTCGCCTTATCCGCCATTTTCGGCAGCGCCTTGGTGAGCTGCTGCTCGGCGTAATAGATGTCCTGTAGCTGATGCACGAACAGGTCGTTCATGGTCTTGATGTCTTTTGTGAACAGTCCCATCGTTCCGATCCTCGCAGGTTTCGGGAACATGGCAGCACCGGCCCGCACGAGAAGCCTGTGTTTTGCCGTGTTCGATTGCTGATGGGGCGCTAACCGGTCCGCAGCAGCGTCGTTCCAAAAAATGCCCGGATCGTTTGCTTCGGAACAACGCTTGCGACCGCAGGATTTGAAACCATCTGAACATGCGGGTGCACGATGCAGGGTCGCTCCCTCGACTCATATGCTTAACGCGCGCGCCATGTGAACCACTTATGACAAAAACAGCCGGTCCGGCGCAGAACCAGTCGTTGTCAAGGGCTGCACAAGTCGCTGTTTTTGCCTTAAATGAGCTACATCATGCCTAGCGATCGACGCCCATTTCGGGCAGTGATCGCAACCGACCGGCCAATGTCTGGCCCGGTCGGTCTTGCCCCCCGCCGGGAGGATGAATGCACGGACTGCTGCCCGCGCTGAAACGCGGCTTCAAGAAATGGATCGGCTGGCGACGGCTCGGTATTGCCGCGAGCGTGATGATCATCGCCTTCGCGGTCACCACGCTGCTGCGGACCCTCAAGGGCATCGATACCGGCGTCATCCTGACCGCTTTGACCGATATTCCCCGCGGACATATCGGCCTGGCTGCGATCTGCGTGTTCTTCGCGTTCTGTACGCTGACGTTCTACGACTTTTTTGCACTGCGAACGATCGGCAAGAAGCACGTGCCCTACCGCATCGCAGCGCTGTCGAGCTTCACCTCCTATTCGATCGGCCACAACATCGGCGCCACCGTGTTCACGGGCGGCGCGATCCGTTTCCGGATTTACTCGGACTACGGGCTGAATGCGATCGACGTCGCCAAGATCTGTTTCCTCTCCGGCCTGACCTTCTGGCTCGGTAACATCTTCGTGCTCTCGATCGGCATGACCATCCACCCGGATGCGGCCTCCTACATGGATCAGCTGCCGTCGTCGATCAATCGGCTGATCGCGCTCGGCGGCCTCGCCTCCATCGCCGCCTATCTGGTCTGGCTCTGCATGGGCGACAAACGCCGCGAGCTCGGCCAGAAGGGCTGGAAGGTCGTGCTGCCGTCGGCGCCGCTGACGCTGGTGCAGATCCTGATCGGTGTGGTCGATCTCGGCTTCTGCGCGCTTGCGATGTACCTGCTGATGCCGGCCAATCCGCCGATCGACTTCCTGTCGCTCGCCGTGGTGTTCATCCTGGCGACGCTGCTGGGCTTTGCCAGCCACGCCCCGGGCTCGATCGGCGTGTTCGACGCCGCCATGCTGGTGGCACTGCCCGAATTCGGCCGCGAGCAATTGCTGGCAACCCTGCTCGTGTTCCGCATCCTCTATTTCGTGATCCCGTTCGGCCTCGCCATCTCCATCATGGGCACCCGCGAGCTCTGGATGAACGTCGTCCGTCCCTGGCAGGAGCGGCGGCGGCTGGCGGAAGCCTGCGCGCAGGCCAACCTGCCCAATCAGGTGACGCCGATGGAGCGCGAGCGATTGGTGCGCCAGGCCAGCAAGCGATAAGGCACGCCCGAGCCCGTAAGAGCCTCAGACAAAGGTTGCGGGGCGGAGAGCAATGCTCTCTTATTTCCGCCTCAACTTTGCCGTTGAAGACGCGGGCCATGATCCCTGTTTCCCTACGCCATTTTCTCTCGAGCGCCCTGCTGCTGGCCGGGCTCCTCACCGTTTTGCCGCTTCCGCGCGCCGTTGCGCAGGATGCCGGCGCCATGCAGATCACCTGGGAGGTCCGCAACCGCTTCCGCCTGTTCCGCGAGGAGCGCGACTTCCTGCTGCATGTCGAGAATGCGCGTAACCGCAGCATCCTCGCCGCCGAGCAGTCGCTGGAGCTACAGAGCGAGGGCCGCGGCTGGGCCCGCAACATGGTCAACCGCCTCTGCATCGATCTCCAGGGCCGGGTCAACCAGCCCTGCACGCGCGACAACGTCAAAGAGAACTACATCACCCCGATCGACCACCCCATCACCGTGCGCCTGACCGGCGCGGTGCCGGTCGGCGCCACCTGCGCGTGGACGTTCGACGACGGCGACGGACCGCAGACCTCGACCTTCGACTGCGCCGAACCGGTCAATCTGCGGGTCCGCTATGGCAAGCAGACGGTGGCGAGCGTCGACGTCTCCTCCGGCTCCGATCCGAGCCAGCGCATCCAGACCGAGATCCAGGTCCGCGACATCTTCATCGCCGGCCTTGGCGACAGCATTGCCTCCGGCGAGGGCAATCCGGACCGGCCGCTGGCGCTGTCGGACGAGGGCTTTTGCTTCCGCTCCTATCTCGGCACCGCCGGCGGACAGTATTACCGGCCGAGCCGCGCCGGCTTCAAGGGCGGTCGCGCCTGCGAGGCACCGGATACGCTTGCCAATTGGCAGCACTACAGCGCGCTCTGGCTCAACTCGCCCTGCCACCGCTCGCTCTACAGCTACCAGACCCGCACCGCGCTCGCGCTCGCGGTACGCTACACCCATATCGCCGTCACCTATCTGCCGCTCGCCTGCACCGGCGCCAGCATCAGCGACGGGCTGCTCGGCTCGCAGCGCGCCCGCGAATGCCCGCCCGGCAAGTCCGGCGTCTGCAACACCAGCGTCAATGCCCAGGTTGCGGAGTTGCGCGAGGCGGTCACCGCGGCCAAGAAGCGCCAGCCGGATCGCAATCTCGATCTGGTGCTGCTCTCGATCGGCGCCAACGACGTCTACTTCTCCGGCCTCGTCGCCGACGTCATCGTCGATACCGCGACCGAACGCGCGCTGTTTCGCCGCTCCGGCGTGATGGCGAGCGTCGACGATTCACGCGATGCGCTCCAGCGCGAGCTGCCGAAGAATTTCGTCAAGCTGCGCGAGGAGCTGAAGCCGCTGCTCGGCGGCGACCTCTCGCACGTGGTCTACGTCTCCTACGCCAATCCGGCGCTCGCTGATGGCGGCGTGCCCTGCCGCGGCGGCCGCGCCGGCTTCGACGTTCATCCCGCCTTCAATGCCGATCCGCAACGTCTCGCCCGCGTC
Organism: Bradyrhizobium sp. CCGUVB4N; assembly: GCF_024199945.1. Classification (GTDB taxonomy): domain Bacteria; phylum Pseudomonadota; class Alphaproteobacteria; order Rhizobiales; family Xanthobacteraceae; genus Bradyrhizobium. The sequence goes on from NZ_JANADP010000001.1 coordinate 6,297,511, forward strand.
TCGACCTTCGTCGACACCGAGTTCCTGCCACAGCTGAAAGGGCTCGCAACCTGCACGCAGGGCGCGCTGTGCCGCGATCCCGAGGCTGACCGAATGACCTTCGTCGACACGCATCAGGCTGCGTTCGCAGATCACGGCTTTTGCGCTCATTCCGGCAATGATCCCGAATTCGATCGCACCTGCTTCGCCGAGAACGGCCAGAGCTTCAATCCGGACATCGTCAGCGCGGCGAGCCAGCCGATGCTGTGCGGCCGGGGCGCCTCGGAATATCGCGCCTATCTGCCGCGCGCGCGCTGGATCCGCGATGCCAATGACAGCTATTTTGCCGCGATGACCTATCCGCAAGGATTGCCGGCGGCGAGCCAGCCGAACGACATCCACGACGCGACCTGGGGCGTGCTGTCGGCCGTCTATGGCGGCGCCGTGCATCCGAGCGCCGAAGGCCACGCGGCAATGGCGGACGCCACACTGCCGGCCGCGAGCGCGGTGCTGGGCCTGGATGCCGTGCCGCCAGGCGTCACGCGCGGACTATTGGCCCCACTCCTGCCGGCCGCTCGGCAATAGCGGACTTGGCGGCAACGGAACCATTGTTGCCGCTCGCTAGAAATTGATGCGCTGCCGTCAATTGAGTCCATTCCATTCAGGGCAGGTTCAGCCGGCCGGCGCATGATGACGCACGCGTCATGGCATGTGGGCGTCCTCATGCAGTCCGAACCCGTCGGGACCGATCGTGGATAGCAGAAGCGGATGTCGTCGGCTGCACTGGTCGCGCGTTGCGGCGTTCGTGGCGCTCGCTGCGGGCCTGCAAGCGAACACGACCCGCGCCGACGACCTCAATCCGCACGATCTCGCTCTGCTCGATCGGCTGACCTTTGGCGTCAGCACCGCGAGTGCCGCGCACATGCACGGCCTTGGTGCCGAACGCTGGCTGCAGGAGCAGTTGCATCCGGCCGGCAATCCGGTTTTGCCCGACGCGGCCAAGGCGCAGATCGACGCGATGCCCGACGTCCACAGCTTCCCCTTCGACATTGCGGTTGCCTTCGAGCAGCAATCCAAGAGCGCCAATCAGGTCGCCGATCCCGAGCAGAAGAAAGCCGCGCAGCAGGTCTTTCAGCAGGCGATGAACGATCGCGCCAAGCAGGCCGCGACCCGTACCATCCTGCGCGCGCTCTATGCGCCCGACCAGCTGCGCGAGCGCATGGTCTGGTTCTGGTTCAATCATTTCAATGTCCACCAGTACAAATCGAATCTGCGCGTTCTGGTCGGCGACTACGTCGATCACGCCCTTCGTCCCAACTCGCTCGGCAAGTTTCGCGACCTGCTCGCGGCGACCGTTCGTCATCCCGCGATGCTGCGCTATCTCGACAACGCCGACAACGCGGCAGGCCATCTGAACGAGAACTACGCCCGCGAGATCATGGAGCTGCACACCATGGGCGTCGGCTCCGGCTACACGCAGGCCGACGTCGAGGCGCTCGCGAAGATCCTCACCGGGGTCGGCATCGACACCAAGCCGGAAGACCCGAAACTCAAGCCGGAATTGCAGTCCCAGCTCGTGCGCGAGGGCGCCTTCGAGTTCAATCCGTCCCGTCACGACTACAGCGACAAGAGCTTCCTCGGCCACACCATCAAGGGCCGTGGACTTGCCGAGGTCGACGAGGCCATCGACATTCTGGTCCGCCATCCGGCGACCGCGAGCCATGTCTCGCGCAAGATCGCGACCTATTTCGTCTCGGACAATCCGCCGGAGACGCTGGTGCAGCGGATGGCGCAGAGCTTCAAATCCACCGACGGCGACATTGCGTCGGTCCTCGCAACGATGATCCATTCGAGCGAATTCGAAGCCGCGCTGAAACCCGGCACGCGCTTCAAGGATCCCGTGCAATACGTGCTGTCTGCCGTCCGCCTCGCCTATGACGACCGGGTCATCCTGAACACGGCGCCGATCCAGGGCTGGATCAACCGCCTCGGCGAGGGCCTGTTCAACCACGAGACGCCGGACGGCTACGCGCTGACCTCGGCATCGTGGAACGGCCCTGGACAGATGATGGTGCGCTTCGAGATCGCGCGCCAGATCGGATCGGGCTCGTCCGGCCTGTTCAAATCAGACGGACCGAACCCGGTCGAGCAGCCCGCGTTCCCGCTGCTCCAGAATGCACTCTACTTCAACGGCCTTCGCAAGACGCTGGGCCCCGCGACCTTGGCCTCGCTCGACCGGGCGATTTCACCGCAGGACTGGAACACGCTGTTCCTGTCGTCACCGGAATTCATGCACTGAGCTACGGAGATCACCATGAACCGTCGCGAGCTGATCAAGACGTTTGCCGCACTCGCGCCGCTCACGGTGGCAGGCCGCGTCTGGGCCGCGCCGGCAACCGATGCCCGTATGCTCGTGGTGTTCCTGCGCGGCGCCTATGACGCAGCGAATGTCGTGGTGCCGGTCTTCAGCGAATTCTATCGGGCATCGCGACCGACACTCGCCATTGCCAAGCCCGATGTCGGCAATCCCAACGCCGCGCTTTCGCTCGACGCCGATTGGGGACTGCATCCGGCCCTGCGCGACAGCATCTATCCGCTCTGGGCCAAACGCGAGATCGCCTTCATTCCCTTCGCCGGCACCAGCGACGACCTGACCCGGAGCCATTTCGAGACCCAGGACACGATCGAGCTCGGCCAGTCGGCCTCCGGCTCGCGCGACTATCGTTCGGGCTTCATGAGCCGGCTCGCCACCGAGCTGACGCGGGTCAAGCCGATCGCGTTCACCGACCAGCTCCCGCTGATCTTCCGCGGCAAATCGCAGGTGCCGAACACCGGCATCAACAACGTCGCCAAACCCGGCGTCGACGACCGTCAGGCCGATCTGATCAAGAAGATGTATGCCCAGTCCAACCTGGCATCCTCGGTGTCGGAAGGCTTTCGCGTGCGCGACGACGTCTACCGCTCGGTCTCCGAGGAGATGAATGCCGCCAATCGCGGCGCCGTCTCGCCGCGCGGCTTCGAATTGTCGGCCCGCCGTATCGGCCGATTGATGCGCGAGCAGTTCAACCTCGGCTTCGTCGACGTCGGCGGCTGGGACACCCATGTCAACCAGGGTGCCGCCAACGGCTATCTCGCCGACCGGCTCGGCGAGCTCGGACGCGCGCTCGTCGGCTTCTCCGAGGAAGTCGGGCCGGCCGCGTGGCGCGATACGGTGGTGGTCGTGATCTCGGAATTCGGCCGCACCTTCCGCGAGAACGGCGACCGCGGCACCGATCACGGCCATGGCAGCGTCTATTGGGTGCTCGGCGGCGGCATCAATGGCGGCCGCACTCTCGGCGAGCAGGTCAAGGTCGAACAGCCGCATCTGTTCCAGAACCGCGACTATCCCGTGCTGACCGATTATCGCGCGCTGTTTGCCGATCTGTTCGGCCACGTCTTCGGCCTCGGCAACGAGAGCCTTCAGCGCATCTTCACCGGCGTGCACCCGACGAACCTGGCATTAGTTTGAGTTGACGATCGCGCGCACAGAAAAATTTTCGCGCGCCACGTAGTCGCGACGTCATCCAACGGTCATCGCCGTTACCTAGTTTTCCCAACGCTACAATTTGACGCAGGTGTTGACGCACGTGGCGGGAGCGCAGGCTCACCGCTGCGCGTGGTCGTTCGCCTGCACGTCAATCCGCAACAGACATCATTGGGGAGCTCCATCATGACGATCGAAAAGCGGCCGCGCGCGGCCGTCGCAATCGCTTTTGCCTCGACTCTTGGTCTTTCGCTGCTCGCCCATTCGTTCGCGCGCGCGGACGATAAGGACAAGGGCGACGTCAAGCATGTGCTGCTGATCAGCGTCGACGGCATGCATGAGGTCGATCTGCAGCGCTATGTCGGCTCTCACCCTTCGTCGAGCTTGGCCAGGCTGCTCGCGCATGGCGTCCATTTCGCCGATGCGCACACCTCTCGCCCCTCGGACTCCTTCCCTGGTCTCCTTGCATTCATGACCGGAGGGACGCCGAAAACCCACGGCGTGTTCTATGACGATTCCTACGACCGCACGCTGTTCGCGCCCGGCAGCAACTGCCAGGGCAGCCCCGGAACCGAGACGCTGTTCGATGAATCGATCGACTACGACTTGACCAAGCTCGACGGCGGCGGCCCTGCCGGCTCCAGTCATATCGATCCGACGCATCTGCCGATGCGCCTGACGAACGGCAAATGCGAACCGGTCTATCCGCATCAGTTCCAAAGGCTCAACACCATCATGGAAGTGATCCACGAGGCGGGTCGGCGCACGGCCTGGTCGGACAAGCATCCCGCTTACGAGATCATCAGCGGTCCGTCCGGCAAGGGCCTCGACGAGCTCTATGCGCCCGAGATCAACTCGACCTCGGTGCCGGGTCAACCCGGCGCGGACTGGACCACCGACCCGAGCTTCACGCGCACCTATGACCAGCTCAAGGTCACGGCCGTGCTCAACTGGATCAAGGGCTTTGATCACACCGGCAAGGCCAAGACCGGCGTTCCCGCAATCTTCGGCATGAACTTCCAGGCTGTCAGCGTCGGCCAGAAAGTGACCGCCGACGGATATCTAGACGCCGCGGCAACGCCGAGCCCGCAACTCCAGGCCTCGCTCGACTTCGTCGACGCCTCGCTTGGTCAGATGCTCGATGCGCTGGCGGACCAGCACCTCGCGCGCGATACGCTGGTCATCGTCGGCGCCAAGCACGGCCAGTCGCCGATCGACGTCAACAAGCTGCACATGCTGACCGGCAGCACCAATCCGAAGCTGGGCGGCGGCGCGCGCGCCGACGTGACCGATCCGGCCGATTTGTTGACCAATGGGGGCGTCACGCTGGCCCAGGAAACCGCCGACGACGTTGCGCTGATCTGGCTGAAGAACCAGGCTGATGCCGAGAAGGCTGTCGCAATCCTCGAAGCCGACCGCAAAGGCAGCAACAAGGCTCACATCGAGAAAATCTATGCCGGTGAGGATTTGGTCGATCGGTTCGGCGATCCGGCCGGCGGCCGTACGCCTGACATCATCATCCAGCCGATCGCCGGCACGATCTACAGCAAGAGCAAGGCCAAGATCGCCGAACATGGCGGCTTCGCCGAGGACGACACGCATGTCCTGCTCGTCGTCTCCAATCCAAAGCTCGCGCCCACACTCGTTCGCGAGCGCGTCGCGAACAGGCAGGTGGCGCCCACCATCCTGAAAGCGCTCGGCCTCGAGCCGGACGATCTCGAGGCGGTGCGCGGCGAGGACCATACGCGCCTGCTGCCGGGCGTGCGGCTGCGCGACCGGGACTGACCTTTCAAAGAAGCGCGGGAGGACGACAATCCTCCCGCCGCATTCACATCGTCGCCCGCCCTTGTGCGCAATGGCGCACTGAAACGGGCGACGCTTTTTCTCCTGGCGCTCACACTCCGTTCCGGCCCCTGCCGTTCCATCAATTCAAAAACGGCATCAATCGATACTCCCTTGAACTTGGACACTTTCCCGCGTGCGCCTCTAGGAGTCGCACCGAGGAAACATTTCAAGTTCTAAGGAGGCGCCAGATGAGCGCAGTGGTGTCCGCAACGGACGTGAGGAGGTCTCGCGTCAGGCTGTTCATCGTGACCATGCTGTTCCTGGTTACGACGGTGAATTACGCCGACCGCGCCACGCTCTCGATCGCGGGCGCCGCGCTCTCCAAGGAACTCCATCTCGATCCCGTCGCCATGGGCTGGATCTTCTCGGCCTTCGGCTGGTCCTATGTGGCCGCGCAGGTGCCGGGCGGCTGGCTGCTCGACCGCTACGGCTCGCGCCTCGTCTATGCCTTCAGCATCATCATCTGGTCGCTGTTCACGATGATGCAGGGCTGGGTCGGCTTCTTCAGCGCCGGCACTGCCGTCGCCGTGCTGTTCGCGCTGCGGCTCCTGGTCGGCGTTGCGGAAGCACCGTCCTTCCCCGCCAATGCCCGCATCGTCGCGGCTTGGTTTCCCGGAAATGAGCGCGGCACCGCATCGGCCTTCTTCAATTCCGGGCAATATTTCGCCACCGTGATCTTCGCACCGCTGATGGGCTGGATCGCCCATGATTACGGCTGGCGCTACGTGTTCTTCGTCATGGGCGGGCTCGGCGTCATCATGGGCCTCGTCTGGGTCAAGACCGTTTACGGGCCGAAGGAGCATCCCGGCGTCAACGAGGCCGAGTTCGACTACATCAAGGACGGCGGCGCGCTGGTCGATCTCGACGCACCCAAGGACGAGCGCGCGCCGGACTCCGGTCCGAAATGGGACCATATCCGCCAGCTGCTCTCCAACCGCATGATGCTCGGCGTCTATCTCGGCCAGTACTGCATCAACACGCTCACCTATTTCTTCCTGACCTGGTTCCCGGTCTACCTCGTCAAGGAGCGTGGCCTGTCGATCCTGCAAGCCGGCTTCGTCGCGACGCTGCCCGCCCTGTGCGGCTTCATCGGCGGCGTGCTCGGCGGCGTCATCTCCGACGCCATCCTGCGCAAGACCGGTTCGCTGACCATGGCGCGCAAGATCCCGATCGTCGGCGGCATGCTGCTGTCGATGTCGATCATCGCCTGCAACTATGTCGACGGCCAGGCGCTGGTGGTCGGCTTCATGGCGCTCGCCTTCTTCGGCAAGGGCATCGGCGCGCTCGGCTGGGCGGTCGTCTCCGACACCTCGCCCAAGGAAGCCGGCGGCGTCTCCGGCGGCCTGTTCAACTCCTTCGGCAACCTCTCCTCGATCACCACGCCCATCGTGATCGGCTACATCGTGGCCGCGACCGGCTCCTTCAACGGTGCCCTGGTGTTCGTCGGCATCAACGCGCTGGTGGCCGCGGTCGCCTACCTCGTCGTGGTCGGCAAGATCGAGCGGGTGGTGCTCAAACGTTCCTCCTGAGCGCTCCGAGTGATCGGAGCGGGACAGGCAACTCAACGGCGGCCCTCAAAAGCCGCCGTCTTTGTTTTGGGGATGATCGATGCTAGAAGTGCCGGGGAAACGCCTTATTCATCTAAGGCATGTATCGATGTTCGACCTCAACCAGCTCCGCTGTTTCGTCACGGTGGCGGAGGAACTGCACTTCGGCCGCGCCGCCGCGCGGCTGAACATGACCCAGCCGCCGCTGTCCCGGCAGATCCAGGTGCTGGAGCACATCATCGACGCACCGCTGCTGGAGCGCACCAGCCGCTCGGTGCGCCTGACGCCGGCCGGGCGCAGCTTCCTGCCCGAGGCCCGTCGCATCCTGAAGCTCGCGGAGAGCGCCTCGCAGGTCGCCCGCCGCATCGCGCTCGGCAAGACCGGCTCGCTGAAGATCGGCTTTACGGCCGCAGCCGCCTACGGCTTCCTGCCCGAGCTGGTCGCGGCCTGCCGCGCCAAGCTCCCGGAGGTCGATTTCTCGCTGAAGGAGATGGTCTCGGGCGATCAGTTCGAGGCGCTGACCTCGGGCCAGATCGATGCCGGCCTGCTGCGGCCGCCGATCGCGCGGCCCGAGCTGACCAGCCGCCGCGTCGTCGCCGAGCCCCTGCTCGCCGCGATCCCGAAAAAGCATCCGCTGGCCAATGCCGACAGCATCACCATCAAGGATTTCGACGACCAGCCCTTCGTGATGTATTCGCCCTATGAGAGCCGCTACTTCCACGACCTCCTGGTGGCGCTGTTCACCCGCGCCGACATCCTGCCGCGCTACGTCCAGCACCTGAGCCAGATCCACTCAATCCTGGCGATGGTGCGCGCCGGCCTTGGCCTCGCCATCGTGCCGGCTGCGGCCGCGGGCCTGAAAATCTCCGACGTTCGGCTGCGCCCCCTGAAGCTGCGCAACCGTGTTCCGGTCGAGCTCTTCATGGTCTGGCGCCGCGACGACGAGAATCCGCTGCTGTCCGCGCTGGTCAAAATCGCCAGCGAACTATCTTCCGCCGAGGTGTTGGAAGATTGATGCTCAATTCGCATCGGTCGATATAGGCTTTGGCTTGGACGCGCATCGAACGGTTGCCTAAACAGCAGCCCATGGACGCGCGCCTCAGGTTGCGTCCCCGATAAACACGAGAGCAGGGAGCAGCGCCCATGAGCAAGATGACCCCGCAGGAAATGGCCCAGAAGATCGGATCCGGCCTCCTGTCCTTCCCCGTCACGCCGTTCAAGGCGGACTATTCCTTCGACGAGGCGACCTACCGCGCCAACATGGATTGGCTGTGCGGCTATGATGTCGCAGGTCTGTTCGCCGCCGGTGGCACTGGCGAGTTCTTTTCGCTGACCCCGACCGAAGTTCCGCAGGTGGTCAAGGTCGCCGTCGAGGAGACCAAGGGCCGCGTGCCCGTGCTCGCCGGCACCGGCTACGGCACGGCGATCGCCCGCGAGATCGCTGTTGGCGCCGAGAAGGCCGGCGCTGACGGCCTGCTGCTGCTGCCGCCCTACCTCACCCATTCCGAACAGGAAGGCCTTGCCGCTCACGTCGAGGCCGTCTGCGCCGCCGTCAAGATCGGCGTCATCGTCTACAACCGCGACAACGCCATCCTCCAGCCCGACACGGTCGCCCGCCTCGCCGAGCGCTGCCCGAATCTCGTCGGCTACAAGGACGGCATCGGCGACATCGAGCTGATGACCCGCGTCTACACCAAGCTCGGCGACCGCCTGACCTATGTCGGTGGCCTGCCGACCGCCGAGACGTTCGCGCTGCCCTATCTCGACATGGGCGTGACGACCTATTCCTCGGCCGTGTTCAACTTCGTGCCGGAATTCGCCACCAATTTCTACGCCGCGGTGCGCAAGCGCGACCATGCGACCATCCACGCGGGCCTGAAGGATTTCATCCTGCCGCTGATCGCGATCCGCAACCGCAAGAAGGGTTATGCGGTCTCGATCATCAAGGCCGGCATGAAGGTGATCGGCCGCGATTCCGGCCCGGTCCGGCCGCCGCTGACCGATCTCACCGAGCAGGAGATTGCGGAACTGACCGCGCTGGTGAAGAATCTGCCCGCCGCAGGATCGACACAACAGGCGGCAGAATAAAACAACACAACAGGGAGGAGCGTGCGATGGCCCAGACTGATATTTCCGGCGCGCCAATCGCTGGCGCACCGGTCGTCACAACGATGCAGGTGATTCCGGTCGCGGGCCGCGACAGCATGCTCCTCAATCTGAGCGGCGCGCATGCGCCGTTCTTCACCCGCAACATCGTCATCCTCACCGACAATGCCGGTCACACCGGCGTCGGCGAGGTGCCGGGCGGACAGAAGATCTGGCAGACGCTCCAGGACGCCCGCGATCTCGTCATCGGCAAGACCGTCGGCGCGATGGACAACATCCTCGCCGACATCCGCACCACCTTCGCCGACCGCGACGCCGGCGGCCGCGGCAAGCAGACGTTTGACCTTCGCGTGATGATTCATGCGGTCACGGCAATCGAATCCGCCCTGCTCGACCTGCTCGGCCAGCACCTCAATCTTCCCGTCGCGGCGCTGCTCGGCGAAGGCCAGCAGCGCAAGAGCGTCGAGACGCTCGGCTACCTCTTCTTCGTCGGCGACCGGCGCAAGAGCAAGCTCGACTACGTCAAGGGCGAGACCGGCAAGCCCGACTGGTTCAACCTCCGCCATCAGGAAGCGATGACGCCTGAGACGGTGGTGCGGCTCGCGGAAGCCACCCAAGACCATTACGGCTTCGCCGACTTCAAGCTGAAAGGCGGCGTGCTCCGCGGCGAGCAGGAGATCGAGGCCGTCACGGCGATCGCAAAGCGCTTTCCCGATGCGCGCGTTACGCTCGATCCGAACGGCGCCTGGTCGCTCGACGAGGCCATCGGCCTCTGCAAGAACATGCACGGCATCCTCGCCTATGCCGAGGATCCCTGCGGCGCCGAGGCCGGCTTCTCCGGCCGCGAGATCATGGCCGAGTTCCGCCGCGCCACGGGCTTGCCGACCGCAACCAATATGATCGCGACCGACTGGCGCCAGCTTAGCCACGCGCTGCGCCTGGGTGCGGTGGACATTCCGCTCGCCGACCCCCATTTCTGGACCATGCAGGGCTCGGTGCGCGTCGCCCAGACCTGCCGTGACAACGGCCTGACCTGGGGCTCGCACTCCAACAACCATTTTGACATTTCGCTCGCGATGTTCACCCATGTCGGCGCCGCGGCCCCCGGCAAGGTCACCGCGATCGACACCCACTGGATCTGGCAGGATGGCCAGGCGCTCACCAAGGAGCCGCTGCAGATCAAGGGCGGCAAGATCACGGTCCCGGATCGCTCAGGCCTCGGCATCGAGATTGACCGTGCGGCCATCGAGGCCGCACATGAACTTTACAAGCAGCATGGACTCGGCGCCCGAGATGACGCTATGGCCATGCAGGACCTGATCCCCGGCTGGACCTTCGACGACAAGCGTCCTTGCCTCGTGCGTTAGAAAACTTTCCCTGGAGGAACGAGATGACTGCGATCCTGAAGAACTTCATCGGCGGTGAATGGGTCGACGGCTCCGGCGTCACCAAGAACATCAACCCCTCCAACACCAACGATCTGGTCGGCGAATACGCCAAGGCCGACAAGGCGCAGACCGAGAAGGCCATCGCGGCCGCGAAAGCCGCCTTCCCCGCCTGGGCCCAGTCGACGCCTCAGGTGCGCTACGACGCGCTGAACAAGATTTCCCTCGAGATCCTCGCCCGCAAGGAAGAGCTCGGCCGCCTGCTCGCCCGCGAGGAAGGCAAGACGCTCCCCGAGGGCATCGGCGAGGTCGCCCGCGCCGGCCAGATCTTTGCGTTCTTCGCCGGTGAGGCGCTGCGCCTGATCGGCGAAAAGGGTGCCTCGGTGCGTCCCGGCCTCGACGTCGAGCTCACCCGCGAGCCCGTCGGCGTCGTCGGCATGATCACGCCCTGGAATTTCCCGATCGCGATCCCGGCCTGGAAGATCGCGCCCGCGCTCTGCTACGGCAACACGGTGGTGTTCAAGCCGGCCGAACTGGTTCCCGGCTCGGCGCATGCGCTGTCCGAGATCATCACGCGCTCCGGCATTCCGGCAGGCGTCTTCAACCTCGTGGTCGGCTCCGGCTCCGTGGTCGGCCAGACCCTGCTCGACCACCCTGACGTGGCGGCGATCTCCTTCACCGGCTCGGTGCAGACCGGCCGTAAGATCGCGCAGGCCTGCGTGCTCTCGAACCCGATGAAGAAGTTCCAGCTCGAGATGGGCGGCAAGAACCCGCTGGTCGTGCTCGACGACGCCGATCTCAAGACCGCCGTCGAGGTCGCCGTCAACGGCGCCTATTTCTCGACCGGCCAGCGCTGCACGGCGTCGTCCCGCCTGATCGTCACCGAAGGCATCCACGACCGCTTCGTCGCGGCGGTGGCTGAGCGCCTGAACAGCCTTTCGGTCGACGACGCGCTCAAGGCCGGCGTCCATATCGGCCCGGTGGTCGACCAGAGCCAGCTCGACCAGGACCTCCGCTATATCAAGATCGGCCAGGATGAAGGCGCCAAGCTCGCCTTCGGCGGCGAGCTGCTCAAGCGCGAGACGCCCGGCCATTATCTCGCGCCGGCGCTGTTCACCGAAGCCAACAACAACATGCGCATCGCGCGTGAAGAGATCTTCGGGCCCGTTGCGGCCGTCATCCGCGCCAAGAACTACGACGAGGCGCTGGCGATCTCCAACGACACCGAGTTCGGCCTCGCCTCCGGCATCTGCACCACCAGCCTGAAATACGCCTCGCACTACAAGCGCAACAGCGAGTCCGGCATGGTGATGGTCAATCTGCCGACCGCCGGCGTCGACTATCACGTTCCGTTCGGCGGCCGGAAGGGCTCGAGCTACGGCGCCCGCGAGCAGGGCTCCTATGCGCGCGAGTTCTACACAACGGTGAAGACGGCCTATACCTATCCGGGTTGATCGGTCGATATCGTAGGGTGGGCAAAGCGAAGCGTGCCCACCGCTTATGTTCGGCGTGAAGCATGGTGGGCACGGCGCGTTGCGCCTTTGCCCACCCTACACTTTCGGAGTCCGACCATGGACCAGGACGTCGCAGCGAAAGAACAGCCCCGCTACATCAAGCTCAACGCGCGCGACAACGTCGCGATCGTCGTGAATGATTTCGGGCTTCCCGCCGGCTCTCGCTTCGCCTGCGGACTGACGCTGCGCGCCTTCGTCCCGCAGGGACACAAGACGGCGCTGGTCGACATCGCCGAAGGCGCGCCGATCATCCGCTATGGCGAGGTGATCGGCTACGCACTCTCGCCGATCCTGGCCGGCGAATGGGTGGACGAGGCGCGCATCCGCATGCCGGAGGCCCCGGCCCTCGACAAGCTCGAAATCTCCACCGCCGTGCCTGCGCCGCTGCCGCCGCTCGAAGGCTTCACCTTCGAAGGCTTTCGTAATCCCGACGGCTCGGTCGGCACCAAGAACATCCTCGGCATCTCCTCCTCCGTGCAATGCGTCAAGGGCACGATGGAATATGCGGTGAAGCGCATCCGCGCCGAGCTGCTGCCGAAATACCCGAACGTCGATGACGTCGTGCCGCTGACGCACGCTTATGGCTGCGGCGTTGCTATCACAGCGCCCGATGCGGTGGTGCCGATCCGAACGCTGCAGAACCTCGCGCTCAATCCGAATTTCGGCGGCGAGATCCTGGTCATCAGTCTCGGCTGCGAGAAGCTTGCGCCCGAGCGGCTGGTGCCCGAAGGCATCAGCGACGCCATCGTGCGCATGCAGGACGAAGCCTTCGACGGCTTTGGCGCGATCGTCGATGCGATCATGACGCAAGCGGAAGCCCGCCTGAAGATCCTCAACAAGCGTACCCGCGAGACCTGCCCGGCTGCCGATCTCGTGATCGGCCTGCAATGCGGCGGCAGTGACGCATTCTCCGGCGTCACGGCGAACCCCGCCCTCGGCTTCGCCGCCGATCTCCTGGTGCGCGCAGGCGCCACCGTGATGTTCTCGGAAGTCACCGAGGTGCGCGACGCCATCCAGCTTCTCACCCGCCGCGCCATCAACGAGGACGTCGGCCGCGCGCTGGTGCGCGAGATGGCCTGGTACGATTCCTATCTGGCGCGCGGCGGTGCCGATCGCAGCGCCAACACCACCCCCGGCAACAAGAAGGGCGGCCTCGCCAACATCGTCGAAAAATCATTGGGCTCGATCGTCAAGTCCGGCTCGTCAGCCATCACCGGCGTGCTCTCGCCCGGTCAGAAGGCGACGCAGAAGGGCATGCTGTTCGCGGCGACGCCGGCTTCCGATTTCATCTGCGGCACGCTCCAGCTTGCCTCCGGCATGACCTTGCAGGTGTTCACCACCGGCCGCGGCACGCCTTACGGCCTCGCGGCGGCGCCCGTGATCAAGGTCGCGACCCGCACAGAGCTGGCGCGACGCTGGAAGGACCTGATCGATTTCGACGCGGGCGGCATCGCGACCGGCGAGAAGACGATCGAGGAAACCGGCTGGGACCTGTTCCGCCTGATCCTCGATGTCGCCTCCGGCCGTACCAAGCCGTGGTCGGATCGCTGGGGCATTCACAACGACCTCACGCTGTTCAATCCGGCACCGGTGACCTGAGCACCGGCAACTCGTCCAAGAGGACTCCAAGAGGACCTCGATGTCCCGCGTCACGACCCTGCGCACGATCCGCATCGACGAGCGGCCGAACCTGATCTGGGTCGAGATCGAAACCGACGAGGGACTGAGCGGCCTCGGCGAAAGCTTTCGCGGCGCGCAAGCGGTCGAGGCGGCCGTGCACGAACTCGCGGCGCCGCTGGTGCTCGGCCAGGACTCCCGCCGCATCGAGGCGATCTCGCGCCAGTTGCTGACGCCCTATCTCGGCTTTCACAGCGTCAGCGCCGAGGTGCGCGCGGCCAGCGCTATCGACATCGCGCTATGGGACCTCAAGGGCCAGCGTCACGGCATCCCCGTGCACGAGGCGCTCGGCGGCGCGAGCCGGCTCGAGATCCGCGCCTACAACACCTGCGCCGGCTATGCCTACAACACCAAGAGCTCGAAGCGCCGCGAGATCGGCGCCGACGATGCCGCGCTCGGCCCCTACGACGATCAGATCGCCTTCATGCGCGACTCCGGCGCGCTCGCCGAAAGCCTTCTGAGCGAAGGCTACGGCGCCATGAAGATCTGGCCGTTCGATCCGTTTGCCGCGAATGGCGGCCATGCGATCTCGCTCACGGATCTCAAGACCGGACTGGAGCCGTTCCGCAAAATCCGCGACGCCGTCGGCGACCGCATCGAGATCATGTGCGAGTTGCACAGCCTGTGGGGCATGCACACCGCCGAACGCATCTGCCGCGCGCTCGAAGATTACGGCGTGTTCTGGGTCGAGGATCCCCTCAACAAGATGGACGACGTGCAGGGCCTTGCCGATCTCAGGCGGCGCGTGAAGACACCGATCTGCGGCAGCGAGACGCTGGCGGGCGCAGCCAGCTTCCGCAATCTGCTCGCGGCCGATGCGGTCGACGTCGTGATGCTCGACATCGCCTGGTGCGGCGGCCTGAGCGAGGCGCGCAAGATCGCGGCGTTGAGCGAGGCCTACAACAAGCCGCTCGCCCCGCACGATTGTACCGGACCGGTCGCGCTGATGGCGGGGCTGCATCTGGCGCTGCATGCGCCGACGGCGATCTTCCAGGAGGTCGTGCGCGCGACACTGTCGACCTGGTACCGCGACCTCGTCACGGCGCTGCCTGTCGTGACCAACGGCATCGTGTCGGCACCGACGGCCCCCGGTCTCGGGCTCGCACTCAATCCGGATTTGCGCCGCCGCGCCGACGCGGTGGTGCGAGAAACCAAACTCGGCGCGTAAAGCACGATCGTCCGTCGCTCGCGAAACCTTGCGGAAACATTGGCGCGGAAAACTTCTTCCTCGTTTCGTCCTGCCGTCGCACGCAACCAAATTGACCCGCCCGCGGAAGACGAATGTTCGCACACAAGCGAACCTGCCGCGGCACTGCCGCGACCAAACCTCCGATTGATATCTTCAACGGAGATTTTGAAATGCGTATTCTCTCGATGATTGCCGTTGCCGGCGCAATGATTGCAAGCACAGCCAGCGCATTTGCCGGCGAACTCCCCTCTTACGAGGCGAAGTCGTTTCCGATCTCGACGGTGCAGGTTCAGGTGCTCGGCGGCGCCGGCGTCGAGGAGCAATCGACTGCCCCCACGATGATCGTCGCCGGCATGCCGGCCTCGCCCGCGCAAATGTCGGTGCTGTCGCCGCGCGTCAAGCGGCTCGCCAGCGCGGACGCAGATGGCCAGGCGCGTTGATCGGCGCGGACTCCGCCATTTTCTTATTCACGCATCCGCGCGCCGACATCAATCGGCGCGCGTTCGCTTTACATGAATACTAATTCCAAATCTGATGATTGAGGGCCATTGCGTCCCTCCTGCACTTCAAGCTCCGGACCATGCTTGTTAGTCGTCCCGTCGCAAATGATGGGGTCGCGAATGACAACATATCTGAGGACAACGGCGGGATTGATCGGCGGCGCACTGCCGCTGTTGGCGGGCTTGCTGGACGCAGCGCCGGCCGAGGCGCAATCATCGCCGCAGGAACTTCCCGCCGTCGTCGTCGAGCAATCGCGGCCCGCGGCGCGCTCGCATCAGGTGCGCTCGCAGCGCGCACAGACGGCAAGCCGCCGTCGTCAGGCCCAGCACGCGCCATCCAGCACCGACGCAACCGCAGCCGGCACCGGCGCAGAGACCGCGACGAGTCCTGTCCGCGGCTACATCGCAACCCGCAGCGGCACCGGCACCAAGACCGACACGCCGCTGCGCGAGACACCGCAATCGATCAGCGTGGTGACCGCCGACCGCGTCACCGACCAGGGCGCGACCACCGTGCAGGAAGCGCTGCGCTATGTTCCCGGCGTGTTCGCCGACGCCTATGGCGCCGACTCGCGCGGCGACTATCCACGCATCCGCGGCCAGGACCCGAACATCTATCTCGACGGCACGCGCATGGTGAACACCAACAACTTCAACGAATGGCGGCCCGAGCCCTATACGCTCGAGCGCATCGAGGTCTTGCGCGGCCCCGCTTCGGTGCTCTACGGCGACACCTCGACGGCAGGCTTGTTGAACCTGATCTCGAAGCGGCCGCAGGCGGAGGCCGCCAACGAGATCGGCGTGCAATATGGCAGCTTCAACCGCAAGCAGGTGCAACTCGACTCCACGGGAAAGCTGACGAAGGACGGCGAGTGGCTCTATCGTTTCATCGGCGTATACCGCGACAGCAACACGCAGACGGACTACGTCAAGGACGACCGCATCCTGCTCGCACCGTCGCTGACCTGGCGGCCGACCAACAACACGAGCTGGACCGTGCTCGGCACCTACCAGAAAGACACGACTGGCTCGTCTACGGCGTTTCTGCCGCATGAGGGCACACTGTTTGCGGGCCCAAACGGCTTCATTCCGGTGCAGCGCTTTGCCGGTGAGCCCGGCTTCGACAAATACCAGACCGCGACCGGCGCGATCAGCAGCTTGTTCGAGCACAGCTTCAGCGACGGCCTGAAAATCCGGCAGAACCTGCGTTACGCCCATGTCGAGGGCATCTACCGGTCGACATGGCCGGATCTGAACTTCGTCGATCCAAGCGATCCGAACTATCCATTTCTCGATGCCAGCCGCCGCACCGTGGCCCGCAGCGTGTGGAGCCGCCAGACGACCAAGGACAATCTGAGCTCGGATACCAACGCAGAGCTGAAATTGCACACCGGGCCGGTCGCACACAAGGTGCTGTTCGGCGCGGACTACCGCGAGGTCAGAGAGCGCGCGCAATCTGGTTTCACCACGGACCCGACGCCGTTCGATCTCTACGCCCCGGTCTACAGCGGCGTGACCGCGCCGGCGATGGCCCCCGAACCGGATCTGCGCCAGAACCAGCTCGGCCTCTACGCGCAGGACCAGTTACGGCTCGGATCATGGCTCGCCGTGCTCGGCCTGCGCCACGACTACGTCACCAGCGATACGCAGGGCTCTCCGGTCGAGCATTACCAGGCGACCACCGGCCGCGCCGCGCTGATGTACGAGCTGCCGTTCGGCGTCACGCCCTACGTGACCTATGCGCAGTCGTTCAACCCGGTCTTCGGCAGCGGCATCTGCGTCACGGTCTGCGCGCCGCAGCGCGGCGAGATGGTCGAGCTTGGCTTCAAGTACAATCCGACGCCCGGCAATGCCGTCAATGGCGCGATCTTCGACACGACCGAACGGAACCGGCTGGCCAGCGACCCCGACAATGCGATGTTCTCGATCCAGACCGGCAAGGTCCGCATCCGCGGTGTGGAACTCGAGGTGCTGACGCGCATCACGCCGGAGCTCGACCTGATCGGCGCCTATACCTACCTCGATGCACGCGTGCTGAGTGGCGACAATGCCGGCAAGCATGTCGAGACTGTCCCGGATCATCAGGCCTCGCTCTGGGCGAAGTACCGCCTCTCTTTACTCGGCTTGCCCGGCGTCACGCTCGGCGGCGGCGTCCGTTACATCGGCACCTCCTGGGACGGCACCGACACCATCCGAACGCCAGAATACACCCTGTTCGACGCGATGGTTCGTTATGAGACCGGCCCCTGGCGGCTTCAGGTCAACGCCAGCAACCTCTTCGACAAGCGTCACGTCACCACGTGCCTGGCGCGCGGCGACTGCTTCCTCGGCATCGGCCGCACCGTGCTCGGCAGCGTGACCTATAAATTCTAGGAGCTACGTCATGCTGCCCGGCATGAAGCAGCGCACGCGCGGGTGGCCGTCGATATAGTGCTTCCACACCATGGTGCGACCGATCTTGTTCGGCTCGGTGATCACGGCACCGTCGGGCACGACGACCCACTCCTCGTCGAGAAGCACACGATAGTGTCCCTTGTCGGATTCCCAGTCGACATCGGCGACGACATAGCCGTCGGCATCCGAACAGCACTGTCCGTACTGGCTGCGCAGGCTCTCGAACCAGGGTTTTAACGGCGAGTTGGCATAGCGCCCGTCGTCACGCGCCAACGCCGATGTCGCCAGCAGCATTGTCAGTCCCAGCAACGTCGCCGCACACGGTCTTGCGAGTTTCATAACGTCATCTCACGGATCGAAGTTGGCGCCGCGAGGAACAGGCGACGTCGCTCGCGCCCTCGAACAGGCACGGCAGCGGCGACTCGCTCCTCCGGCGGATTTGCCGATAGCTATGCAAATCCAGCGCCACCGCGCATTCCGGGGAACTACTGGCGCGGCCGCCTTCCTCGATCCGACTGCATGTCCTGCATGTGTGATGTGCCGACGCTCCGCCGCGCCTCACTTCGGAGGCTTTCCTTGTCGTGTCAGGACGTGTACGAAGCGGGCGCGGACGCGCCCGCTATCCGCTTAACCGACTGTTTCGAATGGAAGAATTGGGTATCGGCGTGACAGGCCTTGGACCGTCAGCGCTATGAGTGACTCGAGGGACCTGCTTCCCGGTCAACAGGACCCGACCGATTTGCCCGCAAACCAGGTGCAGTTTGCGCTGGTGATTTCGCGCATGCTCGAGACGGTGAAAGACGACGCCGAAGCCCGGCGGCAGATGGTCTACGATCTCGCCCGCTACAAGCTCCAGGAGCAGTTCACCTACGCCGACGCGAAAAACATCGAGCAGATGAAGCAGGCCCTCGAGGTCGCGATCGATGAGGTCGAGAAGTTTTCGCGCGAACAGGCACCGCTGGAGCGCTTGCCGCCGCAGCAACTCACGTCATCCAGGGTCACCGAAGCAGGCACTCTTCTGGTCTCCGGCGATACAACGGTTTTGCCTTCGGCGATCAAGTCCCGCAGCAAGCTGCCAGTGGTCTCTGGTCCGCTCTGGCCTGTGATCAAGCGTACGGCGGCCATCCTGCTTGTCGTTGGCGCAACCGTCGTGATCGTCTCGCAGCGAGACCGGATCGCCGCACTGCGCCGGCAGATGTCGTCGCAGACGCCGGAGACCGCGCAGGTCGCGCCAAAACCCGAGACGACGATCACGGTGGCCAAGCCGGAAATGGTGCCCTCTCCGCCACCTCCACCCACGCGCGTGCTTCCCAGCGATTACGGCATCTATGCCTTGATCGACGACAAGTCGCTGGCTGAGCTGAACGCGACCGGCGTGATGGCGCCGGACATGCGCATTGCGATTTCACCGGAATTCAAGAAGCCCGATCGGCCGCATCTGCCGAACGGCCACGTCAAGTTCATCGTGTTCCGCCGGGATATTGCAAATGTGATCCCCGAGCGCGTCGAGGTCCGCGTTGTCGCGAAGGTCAAGGAGTTTTCGACCGACGCCGCAGGCAAGACGACAAGTGGCGGAGACGACGTCGGCGTGATCCGCAACTTCTCTTACCCGTTCCGGATCTCGCCGATTCCGGGGAAAGCCGAAATGTACGAGCTGCACGCCAGTGATGTGGAGCTCGAGCTTCCGCCGGGACATTACGTCCTGAGCCTGGGACCGCAGGCCTATTATTTTCAGGTCGACGGCGAGATCACCGATCCCCGGCAATGCCTCGAGCGCGTCGTTGCCGGCAACGGCACGTTCTACGCGCCTTGCAAGAAGGCGCGGACGTATTGATGTCCGTTGCCCGGGCGGCGTGAAAGCCGTCTACTTCTTGGCCGCCGGCGCCATCATCATGGCGCCACCTTTTTTGGTCGCGGGCACGGGCGCCGGCTTGGTCGCGGCGGCCTGCGCGGGGAGATATTTGGCGATGATGGCGGGATCGACTTCGGCCATACTTGTATCCGGCAAACGCTGCCAGGTCTCGTCCTTGCCGAACAGGGAAATGCCGAGGAAGCCGCGCATGGTCAGGACCTGACCATCCGGGCTCACCGTCATCTTGGCCTTCCAGATGTTGCCGTCACGCGGATTGACGACGTTGCCACCCTCATACTTCAACCCGTCACGCTTCATGTCGCGGATGAAGGAGAGGCCGAGCACCGGCTGGTTCTTGCGATCGTCCGTGCATTTCGTGCAGGCTTCGTTCGGATCGTCGCCGGGGCGCGGAAACGTCTTGGCGATGACGCCTTCGAAGATGCCGTTGTGGTCGATGAAGAGGAACCAGCCCACCGTCTTGCCGTCCTCGACCTTCTGCCAGAGACCCGCAGCGGTTGGCTGCTGCGCTTGTGCCGCAGTCGGGCGCGCCGCGCCGAGCGACAGCGCGAGGAACGCGATCAGCCCAAAGCTGGAAAAGAGTTTCCGCATTATGATCACCTTGCTAAGCCGCCACTGCAATGGCCGCAGACTACGGCGATTTCGCGAACGATTCCAGCACCAGGAACATGGGGCATCGCTCGTCCGCTCCCGTCGCGATCAGTTGACACCGAGCTTCTTTTGCAGGCTAGAGGACGAGGTCGTGTACTGGAACACGAGCCGCTTCTCCGGATACACGTAGCGGTGGGCTTTTTGCGACATCAGTGCGCCCTCGTGGAAGCCGCACAGGATCAGCTTGATCTTGCCGGGATAGGTGTTGATGTCGCCGATGGCGAAGATGCCCGATACGTTGGTTTCGAACGCAGAGGTCTCGACCGGCACCAGATTGTTCTCCAGCGCAATGCCCCAGTTCGCGACGGGGCCGAGCTTCATGGTCAGGCCGAAGAACGGCAGCATGGTGTCGCAGGCGATATCGCTGACATTGTTGTCGTTGCCCTTGACGGTGGCACCGGTCAGCTGGCCATCGGCGCCTGAGAGCGCGGTGACCTGGCCGAGCCGCAGGTCCATCTTGCCACTGGCGACCAGCGCGCGCATCTGCTCGACGCTGTGGGGGGCGGCACGAAAATCGTCGCGCCGGTGCAGCAGCGTGATGCGCTTCGCCAACGGATGCAGATTGAGCGTCCAGTCGAGCGCGGAATCGCCGCCGCCGACGATCAGCACATTCTTGTCGCGGAACGTTTCCATCTTGCGCACGGCGTAGTGCACCGAGGTGCCTTCATAGGCTTCGATCCCCGGCACCGGCGGACGCTTGGGCTGGAACGAGCCGCCGCCGGCCGCGATCACCACCACCTTGCATTCGAACACCTTGCCGGCGTCGGTGGTGCAGCGAAACGCGGGATCGCCGATCTTCTCCACGGTCTCGATCATCTCGCCGAGATGGAAGGTCGGGTGGAACGGCTTGATCTGCTCCATCAGCGCCTCCGTGAGGCCCTGCCCCGACACCTGCGGGATGCCGGGAATGTCGTAGATCGGCTTTTCCGGATAGAGCTCGGCGCACTGGCCGCCGACCTTGTCGAGGATGTCGACGAAATGCGCCTTCATGTCGAGAAGGCCAAGCTCGAAGGCGGCGAACAGACCGCAAGGGCCAGCGCCAATAATCAGCACATCGGTTTTGATCACGTCGCTCATGTCGTCTCTTTATCGGTCGTTATCGGTTGGACGGCGCCCGGCGGGCAGAGGTGACCCTGCCTGTCTAGCCAACGGGGATGGATCAGGGAAGGCATAAAAGCGGGAGCGCCCCGCAGCCGCGCCCACTTGCCGGGTCAAAATAACTGGGCTGTAACGAGGTTGGATATGACGGAGATCAATCGGTGAACGCACCAAGCCGCCTCGATACGACGCCGCGCCTGGAGGACTTCCCTTTTCGCCTCAGTGACAACGTCCGCTTCGGCGATCTCGACCCGAACCAGCACGTCAACAACGCGGTCTACGCCACCTATTTCGAGACCGGCCGCGTCACGCTGATGAAGCTCCCGGAATACGGGCTGACACCGCCGGGGCTCGCCTGGATCATGGTGCGGCTCGACATCCATTTCCGCGCCGAGCTGCACTGGCCGAACACGATCGAACTCGGCCTCGGCGTGGTCAAGCTCGGGCGCACGTCGGTGACCTTCGAGCAGGTCGTGTTTTCGAACGGGACGTGCATCGCGTCAGCGACGTCCGTCGGCGTCTTGCTCGACGAGGCGACGCGCCGGCCGGCACCGCTGACCGCAGAGGTGATCGGGAAATTCAGACCCTGGCACAAGCGCGGCATCGAGGTCACGCCGCCGAGCAATTAAGTGCATGATCCGGAAAAGTGTGTAGCGGTTTTCCGGAAAGATCATGCTCTCTTGGAGGGACGGATCAGGCCTGACGTTCCGGCGTCGACACCACGAGCCCGTCGAGCTCGTCGGCGACCTTGATCTGGCAGGACAGGCGCGAGTTCGGGCGCACGTCGAAGCCGAAGTCGAGCATGTCCTCTTCCATCGGCGTCGGGCTGCCAACCTTCTCGCGCCAGGCTTCGTCGACATAGACATGACAGGTCGCGCAGGCGCAGGCGCCGCCGCATTCGGCTTCGATGCCGGGAATGCTGTTGCGGATGGCGGCTTCCATCACGGTCGCGCCGTTCTCGACATCCACCGTGCGGGTTTCGCCCTTGTGGTCGACAAAGTGAATTTTGGCCATGGGTGCTCGTGCTGCCGCGATCTGGGGAAAAAGGAGGGTCCGGGCTGTCCTATAACGGGTCGGTCAGGGCAGCGCCATAGCGTTTTCAAGCGAAGTGGATACCGGTTCGCGGGAAGAAAACGCGTCAAAACAAAAGACTAATGCGCAAGTCCCCGACTTCCAAGGGGGCGTCGGCCTAGTGCTTGAGGATGCTCGCAATGGCCGCACGAACCTCGGCGACCGCCTCCTTCAGCGCGGCGAAGGCGTGGGGCTGGTTGTGGCCGATCCGGATCGCGGTTTCCAGGCTGGCGGCGGCATCCGCCACCGCAAAGGCGCCGATCCCGCGCGCCGAGCCCTTGAGCTTGTGCGCGAGCGCGCCGGTCTCGGCCGGCAGCGCCGTCATCGCCGCGATCAGCCGAACGGCCTGCTCGGCGAACATCGCAAGCACTTCCTGCTCCAGCTCGGCATCGCCGAGCGTCATCCGCGCGAGGTGGTCGAGGTCGAGGGGGCTGTCGATGGGCGCAAGCGGGGGCGAGGGCATCCAGTCCATCCGTTGCAGTTCAGGCATCATGGCGCAGGCCCCGGCATCGCGCGACGGTCCGCCGGTCCGGCGGTTCGCCCCCACCGAAGCATGGAAATGGTTAACGAAGTGTTTGCGCCGTTTTACGCAAATCCGCCCGTTTATTGACGAAAAGTTGCCGCAATCGACCGAGTTCCGTGGAGAATTTCATTTAGGCCTAAGGTGTTACGGCGCGATCCTGTTAACGATGATTAAGATTGTATTAATCGCAGGCATTTCATTCGCGACGCTCTGCCAATAGGATGTTGCGGAAATTGGCGGACAAGCCGTCCGGGTGGGGACGGCTCGGAGATCCGCGCAAGCGGCATGATCCGGTCTGTGGGCTTGCGCAGCGCGCAGGGCTCGCGGGGGGACGCGTACAAGTAACGAGGGCTCGGACTGAACATGGCCAACACTCCCAAGAAGGTCAAAGACCCCACAGAAGTTGCGCTTTCTGCGATCCAGGAAGCCCTCAACATCAGCGACACGGCTGCCGACACCAGCCGCAACGCATCGATGCGCAACGAAACGGCGCCGCAGGTGGCGCCGCCGACACCTCCCGCGTTCGACGAGCCGACATTCGAGCCGCGGCCGGCCGCCAACGAGCGCGCCGTGTTCGATCCGATCGAGGAACCGCGCGCCTCGCGCCGCGCCGCCAATGACGACCGCGAGACCATCGGCCAGCTGCTCCAGTCGCTGCAGACGGGCCGCCCTGCCCGCAACATCTACACCGGCGCGACCATCTTCACCGTCGTCTGGCTTGCGGCCTGCGCCGCGCTGACGGTCGGCTTCCTGCCCTCGATCCGGGCGGCCATGGGCGAGAGCGGCGGCGTGCTGGCGATCGCCGGCCTCGCCACGATGTTCTTTGCGCCGATCATGCTGTTCTACTTCCTCGCCAGCCTGGTCTGGCGCGGCCAGCAGATGAGCCAGGTCGCGCAGGCGATGGCGCAGGTCGCGATCCGCTTCTCCGAGCCGGAAGGCTCGGCGTCCGATTCCATGGTCACCGTGGGTCAAGCCATCCGCCGCGAGGTCGCGGCGATGGGCGACGGCATCGAGCGTGCGATCGCGCGTGCCGGCGAGCTCGAGACGCTGGTCGCCAACGAGGTCGCCGCACTCGAGCGCGCCTATTCCGACAACGAAGTGCGCATCCGCGCCCTGCTCCAGGACATCGCGCATCAGCGCGACAACCTGGTCGGCCAGGCCGAGCAGGTCCGCAGCGCCATTTCCGGCGTGCAGATCGACCTCCGCCACGACATCGCGCTGATCTCGGACGCGATCGCCTCGCGCGTCGACGAGGTCGCGAAATCCATCACCGGCGCGCTGGAAGAGCGCGGCGCCCACATCACGGGTGCACTGAGCCACGCCGGCGACAACATGATCCTGGCGCTCGGCGAGCGCGGCGGCGACCTGCTCGACCGCCTCGAGGAAGCCAGCGCCGAGACCACCCGAGCGGTGCTCGACGCCAGCGAGCGGCTGACCACCAGCCTCAACTTCAAGACCGGCCACGTCCACGACGAGTTCGTCGACCTCGCCGACCGCGTCCACGAGATGCTGAACGAGCGCATCGACCGCATCACCGGCGAGTTCGAGCAGCGTTCGGCCGCGATCGTCGACGGCATCTCCGAACGCACCGAGCAGGTGCATGACTCCTTGAAGAATTCGTCGGACTCGCTGCTGCTCGAGCTCGAGCTGCGCTCCAACGACCTCTCCGCCAAGATCGACGACGCCGGCAACCGCCTCGCCGGCCAGATCATGACCTCGGGCGACAAGGCGAGCGAGGCGCTCGACGCCACGGTCAACACCCTCGTCGCCAAGGTCGTCAGCCAGACCGAGACCGCGCACGACTCGCTGTCGCTGCAGATGAGCGCGTTCGACGAGCTGGTGAAGAACCAGGGTTCCGAGCTGGTCGAGAAGTTCGCCCGCGATTCCGGCACGCTGGGTGCCCTGATCACGCGCCACATCTCCGAGTTCGACCGCACCGTGAAGACCTTCGGCGGCGAGATCGTCGAACGCATGGGCCAGCGCACCCACGACATCCATGAGTCGCTGAAGACCTATGTCGAGAACTTCGACACCCGCTTCACCTCCAACGGCGGTGCGATCACGGCCGTGCTCGACCAGCGCCTGGTGCAGTTCGAGACCACGATCGGCGAACGCGTCACCAATCTCGACGCCTCGCTCAACGGCAAGATCACGAGCCTCGACGGCACGATCGAAGGCCACATCAGGACCTTCGACGAACAGCTCATCGGCCGCGTGGCCGCGCTTGAGGAGTCGTTCGACACCCGCGCCAAGTCCGTCACCGAAACCATCGACGGGCGTCTCAACACGCTCGCGATGTCGCTGACCGATGGTGCCGCCCAGGCGATCCAGTCGGTCGACACGCGCTTGACGCACCTCACGACGACACTCACGGGTGGCGCATCGCAGGCGCTCGAGTCCATCGACGCCCGCCTCACCCACCTCACGTCGACGCTGACCGACGGCGCCTCGCAGTCAATCCAGGCGATCGATACGCGGCTGACGCACCTCACGACGACGTTCAACAGCGGCGCATCGCAGGCGCTGGAGTCCGTCGACAGCCGCCTCACCTATCTGACGACCGCTTTGACCAACGGCGCCTCGCAGGCCGTGCAGTCGATCGACACCCGCCTCACCTTGCTGACCTCGACGCTCACGGACGGCACGGCGCAGGCGATCGAGGCGGTCGACCGCCGCATCACCGGCGTCGCCGACCTCATCGACGGCCGCAGCATGCACCTGACCGACACGGTCACGGCGCGCTTCCAGGACATCCACCAGGCGATCGAGACCAAGGTCGGTTCGGTTGCCAACGACATCGACGTCCGCGTGGCGCAGTTCGAAGACCTGCTCGGCTCGCGTGTCGAGGCCGTTGCCGGCCGCATCGAGAGCAGCGGCCGCCAGGCCAGCGAGGACATGATGTCCCGCGCCGAGATGATCTCGACCGCGATCCGCTCGCATGTCGAGGACGCCGAGCGCTCGCTCACGAACCTGGTCGTCAACACCAGCGAGACGATCCAGACCGGTGCGCGCACCGCCCAGCAGTCGCTGATGACGGTCTCCTCCGACGTCAACGCCCAGCTCAAGATGACCTCCGCCGAGGTCGAGCGCGCGCTGACCGCGGTCGGCACCGGTGCTGCGAACTCGATCCTGACCAGCGCCCGCGAGGCGCAGTCCTCCCTGGTCGCGGCCTCGGGCGATGCCTCCAACCAGATCAAGGGGCTCGCCGCCGACGTCGAACGCACGCTGTCCGCAGCCGGCTCGGCCACCGCGGCCTCGATCCTGGCCGGCGCCCGCGAGGTACAGACCACGCTCGTCACCGCCTCCTCGGACGCCGCCAACCAGGTCAAGACGCTCACCGCCGACGTGCAGCGCTCGCTGTCGCTCGCCGGCACCAGCACGGCTGAATCGATCACGGCCGGCGCCCGCGATGCGCAGGGCACGCTGATCGCGGCCTCGACCGAGACCGCCAACCAGATCAAGGCGCTGTCCTCCGACGTCCAGCGCTCGCTCTCGATGGCGGGCACCTCGACGGCCGAGAGCATCATGACCGGCGCGCGTGAAGCCCAGAGCACGCTGGTCAACGCGTCCTCGGATGCTGCGAGCCAGGTCAAGTCGCTCGCGGCCGAAGTGCATCGCTCGCTCTCGCAGGTCGGCCAGTCCACCGCCGAGACGATCACGGCGAGCGCCCGCGACGCCCAGAGCACCCTTCTTGCTGTCTCGGCAGAACAAACCGGCCAGGTCCGTTCGCTCGCAGCCGAGATGCAGCGCGCGCTGGCGACCGCCGGCGGCGCCACCATCGAGGCACTCACCAGCGGCGTGCGCGAGGCCCAGGGTACGCTGATCACCGCGTCGACCGATGCAGCCACCCAGATCAAGTCGCTGACGACCGACATCGAGCGCACGCTGACCGCGGTCGGCGCCGACACCGCCTCGACCATCCTCAGCAGCGCACGCGAGGCCCAGACCTCGCTGACCTCGACCTCGGCGGATGCCGCAAGCCAGATCCGCACGATCTCGACCGAGATCGAGCGCGCGCTGAGCACGGCGACCGCGAACGCGACCAACGACATCCAGACCAGCGCGCTCAACGCCCAGAATGCGCTGATCAACGCCTCCAACGAGGCGAGCTCGCGGGTCAAGTCGAGCTCGGCCGACGTCGAGCGCTCGGTGCTCTCCGCCTCGAGCAGCTTCGGCCAGGCCATGACCGGCAAGACCGACGAGATCGTCACCTATGTGCAGCAGCAGGCTGACCGCCTCTCGAACATGATCGACGCCAAGCGCGGCTCGCTCGTGGATGCGATCGGCTCGAAGACCAGCCAGCTCACGCTCGACATCGACCGCGTCACCTCCGACGCGCTGAAGTCGATCGAGACGCGCGGCACGGCATTCTCGCAGACCATGATGGGCAACGGCAACGAAGTCGCGCGCACCATCAACGCGGCGAGCGAGATCGCGACCAGCGCGGTCGGCCGGTCGCTGAAGGACCTCGAGACGGCCTCGCGTGCGGCGATCGACCAGTCGCGCCAGGTGTCGATTGCGGCCGTCACCGAGATGCAGGAGACCAGCAAGATCCTGCGCACCGACACGGTCGCCCTGTTCGAGCGTCTGCGCGAAGGCAACATCCTCCTCCAGGAGGTGCTGACCGGTGCGCACGACAACCTCAACTCGCTTGAGCGGGCGCTGGTGACGCGCGTCGCCGACTTCGTCTCGGCGATGAACGACGTCACCTCGCGCAACGGCGCGGCGACCCAGAACCTGGAAGACCAGCTCAACGTCTTCAACACGAAGACCACCCGCGCGCTGCAGGATCTCGGCGAGCTGTCGACCCAGTTCGACGCGCACGGCAAGGCGCTCGTCGATGCCGCGCAGGTCGTCGAGCAGAGCAACAAGAACACCACCGCCTCGCTTGCCGAACGCAAGGCGGCGCTGGAATCGCTGGTCACCACCATCGACCTGCGCACCGCCGATCTCGACCAGCGCCTGTCGCGCTTCACCGGGCTGCTCGATGAGTCGCTCGCTGCAGCCGAAGAGCGTGCCCGCGACATCGCCCGCGTGGTCGCGGAGACCGCCGGCGCAGGTTCGGCCGCGATCACCCGCCAGTTCGAGGCGGTGCGGTCGGCGTCCGAAGAAGAGCACCGCCAGACCATCGAGGCCATGCACGACATCTACCGCACGACCACCGACGAAGCGGATGCGATGTTCAAGCAGTCGACCGAGAAGTTCGGCAACCTCGTCTCCAGCATGAAGCAGATGGCGTTCGAGATGCACAACGAGCTCGAGGCCACCCGCAACGAGCTGCGCCGTGGCGTCCTCGAGATGCCGCAGGAGGCCGCCGAGAGCACGGCGCAGATGCGCAAGGTGATCGTCGACCAGATCGAGGCGCTCGCCGAGCTCAACCGCATCGTCGCCCAGCACGGCCGCGGCCTCGACGTCACCACGGCGGGCCGCGCTTCCGTCGCCGTCCAGCGCCAGGAAGAGCCGGTGATGGCAAGCACGGGCGGTCGTGGCACCGAGACGCGCATGCGCGACACCGGCAGCGCCTCGACGCTGCCGCCACCGGACCTCGGCATGCCGGCCTCCTCGCGTCGCACCGAGGCTCCGTCGGTTGCCCCCGGCAGCAACGGCAACGACCCGGGCCGCGACGGCTGGCTGTCGGACCTGTTGAACCGCACCGACGCCAATCAGCCTGCTCCGGCCGGTCGTGAGGCCCCGCGCGGCCGCCAGACTGCAGCACCCGCTCCGCAGCCGCAGGCCCCGCAGAGCAACGGCAATCCGCTGGAATCGCTGTCGCTCGACATCGGCCGGCTGATGGACCGCAACCTCGCCTCCGAGATGTGGGATCGCTACCAGCGCGGCGAGAACAAGGCCTTCACCAAGCGCCTGTACACGCCCGCCGGCCAGAAGGCCTTCGACGAGGTCGCCCGCAAGTATCGCGCCGACCGCAACTTCAAGGGCACGGTCGACCGCTATATCAGCGAGTTCGAACGCCTGCTCGACGAAGTCGCCCGCGACGGCCGCGGCCCGCAGGAACTGCGCAGCCACCTGACCTCGGAGACGGGCCTGGTGTACACGCTGCTTGCCCATGCGGCGGGCCGGCTGGGGTAAGGCGCGTCACGACAGCGCACAGGACTGAAAACGGAGGCCTCACGGCCTCCGTTTTGTTTTTGACCTGGAGACGTCAGGTTCCCCCGGGCTGCCCGAACGACAGCCGCTCGGCCAGAACGGCGGCCTGGGTCCGCGAGCCGACACCGAGCTTGCGCAGGATCGTCGAGACATGTCCTTTCACGGTCTGCTCGGCGATGTCGAGCTCGCCGGCGATCTGCTTGTTGAGCTTGCCCTCGACAATCATCGCGAGAATGCGCAGCTGCTGCGCCGACAGCGAGGCCATTCGTGCGGCAAGCTCGACATCGGCGCTCTGGATCGAGCCACGGCCGCCGGCATTCGGCGGCATCCAGATTTCGCCGGCGAGGATCTTCGTGATCGCATCCGCCATCTCGGGCAGACCGAGCGATTTCGGGATGTAGCCGGATGCGCCATAGGCAATGGCGCGGCGGATCGTGGCGGCGTCCTGCCGGGCCGAGATGATCGCAACCGGCACCGTCGGGAACTGCGCCGACAGAATGAACAGCGCGGCAAATCCCTGGATCCCCGGCATCGTCAGGTCCCACAGGATGAGGTCGATCTCGTCCGACTGGGCCGAGAGCACGCCCACCGCTTCGTCAAGCGACTGGCACGCGATGATGTCGAGATCGGGCAGCACGGTCGACAGCGCGCTGCGCAAGGCGGCCTGCACCAGCGGATGATCATCGCCGATAAGGATGCGCATGGTCACGCCGAGGCGGCTCCCTGTTTCGTCCCGAACTGCCGGCTCAGGGCTTCGTTGCCGAGGAAGCGCCGCAACGCCGCCGGCTTGACCGGCTTCGACAGGACCTCGCAGCCGCGCGCCCTCGCCGCGGCGCGCACGGCCTCGCTGCGATCTCCGGTGACGACGAGCGCGCAGATGCCGCGTCCCGACTTCTGCCCGAGATCGTCGAGAAAGTCCAAGCCGGTGCGTTCCCCGTCGAGATGATAGTCGACCAGCACGACGTCGGGCGGGCTTGCCGCAGCCACAGCCATCGCGCTGGCGGCATTGGTGGCGACCAGCACGCGATGGCCCCAGCCGCCGAGCAGCGCCGTCAGGCCGTCGAGGATCGTCGCATCATTGTCGAGACACAGGATCGTCAGCGGCCGCTCCGTCACCGCAGGTGCCGCTGTCGCCGCCTTGCGCTGGAGCGGCGTTCCCGGTCCGAGCGCCAGCGGCACCGTGACGGCAAAGCATGAGCCCTGTCCCGGGCGCGAACGGACATCGACGCGATGCGCCAGCAGCCGCGAAACGCGATCGACGATCGCGAGCCCCAGGCCCAGCCCCTTCTCCGATCCAGGCGCCAGGCGCTGGAACTCCTCAAAGATCCGCTTCTGATCCGCTACGGCGATGCCGATGCCGGTATCCCAGACCTCGATGCGCAGATCGCCGCCACGGCGCCGGCAACCGAGCAGGATGCGTCCCTTGGATGTCTCCTTGGGCGTGTAGCGCAGCGCATTCGACAGCAGGTTCTGCAATATCCGCCGCAGGAGATGCGGATCGCTGCGCACCGCGCGGTGACAATCGACGACGCGGAAGACCAACCCGCGCTCGCGCGCCATCGCGGAAAATTCCACGTTCAACTGCACGAGGAGATCCGCGATCGGAAAGTCGAACGGCTCGGCGCGGACGGCGCCGGCATCATAGGAGGAGATGTCGAGCAGCCTGTCCAGCACGTGCTCGGTCGAGCGTAGCGCCGTGATGGCGCTGCCTGCCAGGGCGCGTTCCTTCTCGGCCGCGCCGGCTTGCGAGGACGCATGCAGGCTCTCGTCGAGCGCCGACAGGAACAGGCGCGCCGCGTTCAGCGGCTGCAGCAGATCGTGGCTCGCCGCCGCCAGGAAGCGGGTCTTGCCGAGATTGGCCTGCTCGGCCTCCGCCTTCGCCTGCTCGAGTGCCTCGGTCCGCTCACGGACGCGCAGCTCGAGGTCCTCGTTGGCGTGCCGCAGGGCTTCCGCGGCGCGGTGACGCTCGGTCACGTCGGTGTAGGTCGAGACGTAGCCGCCCTCGGCAGCGCGATCGTAGACGATCTCGAGCACGGTGCCGTCCGGCCGCTTGCGCTCGTAAAGATAAGGCCAGCTCTGCGTGGCGACGTCACGATTGACCAGGAGCGCGGCGAATTCGGACGCGGCATATTCGCCGCGCTCGACGTTGAAGGCAATGAGCTCCGCGAGCGAAAGGCCGACGCGCACGAAATCCGGTGGCAGGTCGAGCAGCGCGATGAACCGCCCGTTCCACGCCGTGATGTTGAAATCGGCGTCGAAGGCGCAGATGCCCTGCGGCACGCTCTCGAGCGTGCTCTGCAGCAGGCTGCGGTTGAAGCGCAGGGCCTCCGAGGCCTCGTCCAGCATCGCCATCGCCGCCCGGCGTGACAGCGAATGCCCTTCCAGCGAGGCCGCGATCACCACGCGCGCCGAGGCCGCGCCGATCGCCCCGGCGAGAAGATTCTCGGTGAAGCGGATCGAGTCGAGATCGACCAGGCCCGATGGATCGAGGCGCGGCCCCGTGCCCGACATGCGCGCCGCGAGATAGCCGTCGAAGGCTGCCGCGCCGCGCTCGGCACCGACAAAGCGCCGCGCGAGCGCACGAAGATCGTCGAGCCGGATCACCACGCGTGATGACAGTTTTGGTACCGTCTCGCGGACGACACCATCGGCAAACGCCGCGGCCTGGTTGCGCTCGATGGTGGTTTGCCGCCCCAGCACCGAGAACACCAGGAAGCAGGCGAGGTTGGCGGCCAGGCTCCACAGCGTCGCATGCGAGATCGGATCGAGCCCTTCGAGGCCGAACAGCGCGTTCGGCTTGAGGAACGCGAGCTGCCACGGGCCGGTGCGAACGATCTCCTCAAAGGCGGGCCATAGCGGTGCGGCCGAGGGAAGCAGCAGCGTATAGGCCCAGATGAAAAATCCGGCCGCGATCCCGACCGAGGCGCCGATCTTGTTGGCACGCTGCCAGAACAGGCCTCCGACGAACGCCGGACCGAATTGCGCGACCGCAACGAACGACAGTAGGCCGATCACGGTGAGCGGATAGGCCTGGTTGACCAGGCGGTGCATCAGATAGGCCAGCAGCAGGATGCCGAGGATCGAGAGCCTGCGCACCGTCATCAGCACCGAGGTCACCGGCCGGCTTTGCGCGCGCAGACCGAAAAAGCGCGAGCGCAGCAGCAGCGGCATGATGACGTCGTTGCAGAGCATGGTGCTCAGCGCGACGGAGGTCATGATGACCATGCCGGTGGCAGCCGACAGTCCGCCCAGAAAGGCGATCAGGCTGACCGTGCCGGCATTCGCGGCAATCGGCAGCGAGATGACGTAGGTGTCGGGGTCCATCATCGCACCGAACCTCGTCAATCCGGCGGCGGCGATCGGCAGGATCAGCAGGCTGAACAGCGCGAGATAGGTCGGGTAGAGCCACGCTGCGGTGCGCGTGTGGCCCGGGCTCTCGTTCTCGACAACGGCAACGTGGAACGCCTGCGGCAGGCACAGGAAGGCGATCGCCGAGATGATGATCGTCGTGGGCCAGACCGGCTGCGCGGGATCGAAGGTCAGGATATTGGCCAATTGCGGATCCGAGGCGAACTGCGACACCAGCGCGACCGGTCCTCCGGACAGACCGAACAGCACGAACAGCGCGACAACGAGGAATGCGACCAGCTTGACCACGCTCTCGAAGGCGATCGCGAGCATCAACCCGCGATGATGCTCGCTGGCGTGGACATGCCGGACGCCGAACACGATCGCGAAGAGCGCCATCGACGCGGCGACGCCGAATGCGGAGTCCTGCCAGAACCGCAGCGCCTCGCCGCCCGCGCGCTCGGGCTGGAGGATCAGGTAGTCGAAACTCTTGCCGACGGCCTTGAGCTGAAGCGCAATATAGGGAAGCACGCCAAGCAGCGAAGCGAGCGTCACGAAAGCCGCAAGCACCTGGCTCTTGCCATAGCGCGCGGCGATGAAGTCCGCGATCGAGGTGACGTTCTGGGCTTTCGCGATCGCGATCACCTTGGACAGCAGCGGCTGGCCGAACAGCAGCACGAGTGTCGGGCCGATATAGATGGTGGCGAAGTCCAGCCCGCTCGTGGCGGCACGGCCGACCGATCCGTAGAAGCTCCACGAGGTGTTGTAGACCGCGAGCGTCAGGCAGTAGCTGACGGCCGCCGCCCCGGATCTCGGCGAAACCAGCGGTCCGTCCACGCTCCGCCGATCGCCCCACCAGGCAATCAGGAACAGCGTGGTCACGTAGCCAGCCGCGACCGCAAGAACGAACCACGCCTGCAAGACATCCTCACTCGAGATCGATCCGCGCGCCCGTGGACGGGTCCGGAACGCGGGCGGATACTAGAGCGTTTTCCAGCGAAGTGGACACCGGTACGCGTAAAGAAAACGCGTCAAAACAACAATCTGGAGCTTTCAATCCCGGAAGGCACGCTTGGGATTGGCGGCCGGATGTCCGGCCGCCAATCAAGGCCTGCGGTCAGGCCGCCTCGCGCGACACCCGGGCCTGCGGCAGGCCCTTGAGCACGAGGTTGACCACGACGGCGACCACGATGTTGAGCGCGAGCGCCAGCACCCCGGTGTAGATCGCGACCTTGCCGGCACCGAAGTCGATGCCGTGCAACGGCTTCAGCCCGTCCGACCAGGCCAGCCACGATCCGCCTGCGAGCCCGACGGCCCAGCCGGCCAGCAGCGCGGTGCTCGAGAACCAGTTCAGATAGAGGCCGAACACCAGTGCCGGCAGGGTCTGCAGGATCCAGAGGCCCCCGAGCAGCTGCAGGTCGAGCGCGAACTGTGTCGGCATCAGCAGGATGGCGAGCAGCGCGCCGACCTTCACCAGCATGGAGGTGATCTTGGCGACCTTGGCCTCGCCTGCCGGCGTCACCTTCGGATCGATCCACACCTTCCAGAAATTGCGGGTGAACAGATTGGCCGCACCGATGCTCATGACCGCCGCCGGCACCAGCGCGCCGATCGCGATCGCCGCGAACGCAAAGCCTGCGAACCAGCTCGGGAACAGCGTCTTGAACAGCTCCGGCACGACGTCGTTGTTGCTCGCAAGCTTGAGTCCCGCCGCATGGCCCATGTAGCCCAGCAGCGCGAGCAGGCCGAGCAGCAGCGTGTAGGCCGGCAGCAGCATCGCATTCTTGCGAATGGTGTTGCCGCCGGAGGACGCGAAGATGCCGGTCAGCGTGTGCGGATACATGAAGGCGGCGAGTGCCGAGCCCAGCGCCAGCGTGGCGTAGGGCACGATCTGCGCCGGCGCCAGCAGGATGCCGCCCGAGCCTTTCGCCGCGAATGCGGCATCGGCCGCCGTGAAGATCGCGCCGTAGCCGCCGAGCTTGGACGGCACGATCGCGATCGCGGCGATCACCACGATGTAGATCATGATGTCCTTGACGAAGGCGATCAGCGCCGGGGCGCGCAGGCCCGACGAATAGGTGTAGAGCGCCAGCACCAGGAACGCGAGAACGAGCGGTACCTCGCCGGTCAGCCCCAGCGCCTTGATCGCCACTTCCATGCCGATCAGCTGAAGCGCGATATAGGGCATCGTCGCCAGCACGCCGGTTGCGGCGACGGCAAGCTCGAGCCCACGTGAACCGTAAGCGCCGCGCACGACGTCGCCTGCGGTGACATAGCCGCGCTCCTTGGCGACCTTCCACAACACCGGCATCACCGCGAACACGAAGGGATAGACGATGATGGTGTAGGGCAGCGCGAAGAATCCGTAGGCGCCGACCGCGTAGACCAGCGCCGGCACGGCGATCACGGTGTAGGCGGTGTAGAAGTCGCCGCCGACCAGGAACCAAGTGATCCAGGTCCCGAACTTGCGGCCGCCGAGGCCCCACTCGTCGAGATGAGCGAGCGTCTCCGGCTTGCGCCAGCGCGAGGCGACGAAGCCCATGCCGGTGACGAGGATGAACAGGGCGAGGAATACGGCAAAGGCCGCGCTATCGACATTAGTCAGCACGGCGCACGCTCCTGTAGACGATGTAGGTGAGCAGCGAGGTCAACGGCACCCAGGCGAGCTGGTACCAGTAGAAAAATGGGAAGCCGAACAGAAGCGGCTCCCGGACGTTGTAAAACGGCACGATCATCAGGCCGATGAACGGCAACAACAGCAACAGACGTATCACGCTCTCTCCTCCCCTGTGAGTGAAGTCGACGCGCTTTTCGTGAAGCGCACCTTGAGCGCGATATAGCTGACATCGCCCGCCAGCCCCTCCCCCTACCTTGGCTCGGCCGGACCCCCATACTTTCGTATCGCTGCCCGGGTTGGAGCGGAGATCGCGAATAGCGAGTGGCGAATGGAGACGGAGGCCTTGCGGTCTCAGCCTTTGTTCGAGCTTGTCATTGCGAGGAACAATCGTAGCCCGCATGGAGCGGAATGCTGGAAAGGTCCCGGATTGTGCTCCGCTCCAATCTCTCACCGTCACCCTGAGGTGCGCGCTCAGCGGCGCAACCGCGCCGCTGAGTAAGCCTCGAAGGGCGACGGCCCGGCTGCATCGGGGCCGCGCATCCTTCGAGGCTCGCTACGCTCGCACCTCAGGATGACGGGACCGATAGCGAAGTCGACACGACGAGGAGTGGCCCGTGGACTACACGCCTACTGCCGCCTGCCGCTCGCGGCCGGTGCCGGCTTCGGCGCCTCGGCCGGCGGGGGCGCTGCTGCCGGTGCGCTGTTGCTGGCACCGAACAGCACCCGGGTCGGGTTGCGGTCAAAATTGTTCACCGCGCGGCTGATGTCGCCGAGCGTGCGGCGGCCGTCGGTCATCAATGCACCGGAGCGCTTGTCGAAATCCTCGGCGAGCTCGCGGATCGACTTGACGGTCAGGAACAGCTCGCCGCCGTCCTTGCCGCCGGCGAGCGTGTTGAGACCGAGCATGAGGTTGTCGGCCTTCAACATCACGCCATCGACCTTGGCCATCACGCCGTCGATCTTCTCGGAGTTGCGGGCGAGCGAGTTGGTGAAGGTCTCGAGGTTCTTCAGCGAGTTCTTCACCGACTCCTGATTGTCGGCGACGATCTTGTTGATGTTCTGCAGCGTGCCGCGGATCGCCTCGGTGACGTCCTGGAGCTTGTTGGGATCGGCCGTCAGCGTCGGGATGCCGTCTTCGTCGAGCGGCGGCGGCGGCGCCGCATCCTCGCCGCCCTTGAGCGAGATCGCGGCAACGCCGGTCAGGCCCTGGAATTCGAGGCCCACGAGGGTGTCCTTGCGAAGCGGCGTGTTGTTCTCGATCATGGCGAGTGCGACAACCCGCCTCGGATTGTCGAGCTTCACCGAGACCACTTCACCTACCCGGATACCGTTGAAATTGACGCTGCCGCCGTTGCGCAGGCCCGCGGCCGGGCCCTCGAACACGACGCGGAAGGGGCTGCGCTGCTTGGTGGTGTGCAGCGACTGGAACCACAGCACGAAGCCGATCGCAGCCGCGAGCACCGCCAGCGTGAAGGATCCGATCAATACGTAGTTCGCCCGCGTTTCCATCAGCTGCTCCAGCACCTCAAGTCACGACCGCGCGGGCGCGCTTGCCATGGAAATACTGCCTCAGCCAGGGATGCTGCGAGGCCTGCATGTCGGCGATCGACCCTGCAGCAATGATCTTACCGTTCCCTAAAACGGCGATCCGATCGCAAGCCGTGTAAAGGCTGTCGAGATCGTGGGTTACCATGAAAACGGTCAGCCCCAAAGTCCGCTGCAGCGTCCTGACCAGATCGTCGAAATCACCGGCGCCGATCGGATCGAGGCCCGAGGTCGGCTCGTCCAGGAACACGAGATCGGGATCGAGCGACAGCGCGCGGGCCAGTGCGACGCGCTTGATCATGCCGCCGGACAGCTCCGAGGGAAAGCGCTCGGCCACTTCCGGCTTGAGACCGACCATGGCGAGCTTGGCCATGGTGATCTCGTCCATCAGCCGCTGCGACACGCGAAGATATTCGCGCATCGGAAACTGGATGTTCTGCCGCACCGTGAGCGAGGAAAACAGCGCGCCCTGCTGGAACAGCACGCCCCAGCGCCGCTCGACGTTACGGCGCTGCGACGTGTTTGAGGAATCCAGATCGACGCCGAACACTTCGATGGAGCCCGCGACCTTCGGGACGAGACCGATGATGGTCCGTGTCAGCACCGATTTGCCCGCGCCCGACGGGCCGACAAATCCCAAAATCTCGCCGCGCTTGACGTCGAGGTTGAGGCCGTCGAGCACCCGCGTCGCGCCGAACTGCACGGTGATGTCGCGGACGCGGATGATGGGGTCTTGAATCGCGTTTTGAATTTCTTGCGCCATCGTCACATTCCGATCGAGGCGAAGAAGATGGCGAACACGCCGTCCATCACGATGACGAAGAAGATGCCCTTCACCACCGAGGCGGTCGTGTGCTGTCCGAGCGATTCCGCGCTGCCCTGCACGGCGAGGCCCTCGACGCAGGCGACGATGCCGATCACCGCGGCCATGACGGGCGCTTTCACGATGCCGACGATGAAATGATCGATCGAGATGGCGTCGCGCAGCCGCAAAAGAAACGCCTCCGGATCGACGCCGCCATAGAGCCAGGCGACGAGCCCGCCGCCATAGAGCGCAGCCATGGCGCCGAGGAAGGCGAGGATCGGCAGCGCCAGCACCAGCGCCAGCATGCGCGGCAGCACCAGCACCTCGATCGGGTCGAACCCCATGGTGCGCAGCGCGTCGATCTCCTCGCGCATCTTCATCGAGCCGAGCTCGGCGGTGTAGGCACTGCCCGAGCGGCCGGCGACCATGATCGCGACCAGCAGCACGCCGATCTCGCGCAACACCAGCACGCCGAGCATGTCGACGACGAAGATGTCGGCGCCGAAGCGGCGGAAATGGAAAATGCCCTGCTGGGCGATGATGCAGCCGATCAGGAACGTGATCAGCACGATGATCGGCACCGCACGCCAGCAGACCTGCTCCATGTGATGCACGGTCGAGGTCAGGCGGAAGGAGCGCGGATGAATCAGCACATGCGCGACCGCGGCCAGCACCGCGCCGAGCATGTCGATCAGGCTCGCGATGGTGCCGCCGACGCCGGCGACGGCGCGGCCGATCTGCTCCAGCATGCCCGAGATCGTGATCGTGCTGCTGTCGACCACCGGGGTCGCGCGGACCCGGCGCACCTCGTCCACGAGGCTCGAATAATTCGCCGACAGCCCGGCGATCTGCGCCTCAACGGCGCCTTGGGTCAGGCTGCGGCGCAGCCGCTCGATCAGCCACGCACCGAAGGTGTCGAGCTTGGCGACCTCGGAGACGTCGATGAAGATGCTTTGGGAGCTGCCGGCGAGCTTCTCGGCGTCGGCCACCATCCGCTCCAGCACCGGCGCGAAGCTCGCGGTCCAGGTTCCGGTGGCGCAGAGGGCCAGCGCGTTGCCTTTGGCTATCCGTTCCAGCTTCGGATCGCCGCTCAAGATATCCGCTCCCGTGCCGGGGCGGAGGAAATCAGATAGTTGCGCACGCGCCCTTACCCAGAAAAGGTATCCCCAACTGGTTAACGTTAGTTGCTAGAGGTAACCAGCAGGTTCAGATTTCGCCAGAGTTCAAAATGACTTCCAGCAAAGTTCCAGCCCTGGCCGCACGAATCGAGCGGTTTCCCATCGCCGGCAGTTTCACGATCAGCCGGGGCGCCAAGACGGAAGCGGTGACAGTTGTGGCCGAAGTGAGCCGAAACGGCCTGATCGGCCGCGGCGAATGCGTGCCCTATCCCCGTTATGGCGAGACGCCCGAGGCGACGCTGGCCGCGGTCGAGGCCATGCAGGCAGCCGTGGCGGGCGGCCTGACGCGGCAGGCCCTCCAGGCCGCCATGCCGCCGGGAGCTGCCCGCAATGCGCTGGATTGCGCCCTGATCGACCTGGAGGCCAAGACGGCGGGCCTGCGGGCCTGGAACCTGCTGGACCGCCCGATCCCGGGCGAGCGCACCACGGCCTACACGATCTCGCTCGGCACGCCTGAGGCCATGGCGGCGGCGACTGCGAAAGCGGCGCGCCGGCCGCTACTCAAGATCAAGCTCGGCGGCGACGGCGACCCGGAACGGATCGCGGCCGTGCGCAGGGCTGCCCCCGAGTCCGAGCTGATCGTGGACGCCAACGAATCCTGGACCGAAGCCAATCTGGAAGCCAACCTCGCCGCCTGCGACGCCGTCGGCGTCACCCTGGTCGAGCAGCCGCTGCCGGCCGGCAAGGACGACGCGCTGGCGCGGATCAAGCGGCCGCTCGCGGTCTGCGCCGACGAGAGCGTGCATGATCGTGGTTCGCTGGCGCCCCTGCGCACGCGCTACGACGCGGTGAACATCAAGCTCGACAAGACCGGTGGTCTCACCGAGGCGCTCGCCATGGCCGATGCAGCGCAGGCACTCGGCTTCGAGATCATGATCGGCTGCATGGTCGCGACCTCGCTGTCGATGGCGCCCGCCATGCTGGTGACGCCGCAGGCGCGCTTCGTCGATCTCGACGGACCTCTGCTGCTCGCGCGCGATCGCGATCATGCCCTGCGCTATGACGAGAGCCTGGTCTATCCGCCGGACGCTTCGCTCTGGGGCTGAGCGATGAGCCGACGCCGCGCCGTCCAGATCAGAAGCGCGCCGGCCGCTGCCATCGCCGCCATGACGTAATAGAGGCTGTCGCCGATGTGGGCGTAGATCGCGCCTGAGGCGATCGAGCTTGTCGCGCCCACAACTCCGCTGCACGCGGCATAGTAACCCTGCCCCCGCGCAATCTGATGCGACGGCACGCGCTGCACCAGCAAATTCATGGTGCCGACGATGGTGATGCCGAACGTGAGGCCGTGGCCGAGCTGCGCGATCGTGAGCAGCGCCAGCGACGGCTCTTGCGCCGTGACGATCCAGCGCAGCACCGCGCTGACGCCGCCAATCGCCATCAGCGATGACGGATGCAGCGAGAAGCGCGGCGACAGCGCGAACACGACGATCTCGGCGATCACGCCCAGCGTCCAGAGTCCTGCGATGGTGAACCCGCCGAGCCCGTGGGCCTGCCAGCTGATCGCCGAAAATGAGTAATAGGCGGCATGACTGCCCTGGATCAGCGCGGCCGAGATGATAACCAGCCAGAAGCCGGCATCGCGCAGCAGGGCATTGCCGCCATGCTTTTCCGCGGTCCTTCGCCTGACATCGTCGAGCGGCTGGAGCAACAGGCCTGTGATGGCCGCAACCAGGGCCCATGCGACGATGATCCAGATCAGCTCGCGCGTGGCGATGCGCTCCACGAGATAGCCGCAGGCGAGTGCGCCGGCGGCAAAGGCTGCCGAGCCCCACAGCCGAACTGGCCCATAGTCGAAGCCGTAGCGAATGACGCCGCGCAACGCGTACGCATCCGTCAGCGGGACGACCGGCGTCCACACGATGCAGGTCAGCGCATAGAGCAGGAGCAGTGCCAGCGGCTGGTGCTGCAGGCCGACCAGCGCAAATCCCGCCGCCGTCGCGACGACCGAGACCATCATGCCGGCGCGAATCGCATGGCGCTTTTCAGCAAAGGCGGTTGCGTAGGGCAGCGTGGTGAAACGCGTGATCCCCGGCAGCGCGTTGATGATACCGATCCAGGCCGCATCGACGCCGACCGCCTTGAGCCAGACCGGGAAGAACGGCAGATGCGTGCCCGACACCGCGAACACGGCCGAGTAGAACAGCGCGAGACGCACGGCGAATCGCCGCTTGACGGATGTCGCGATGGGGATTTGTGATTCGCCTGCCATCAAACCAATTGCGATTCGGTCGATATCGTGGTGATCGTTACAGTAACGCGCACTGATTTGCGCGACGAGATTGTCATGGCCAACGAAGCATTCGCCCTCTCGCCCATGTCTGCCCGCGCGGCCGAGCCGAACGAGCAGGATTACGACGCGATCCGCGAAGCTTTCATGGAGACCGCGCGCGGCCGCTGGTTCCTCGGCGAATACGCCAAGCGCAACCGCAATGCCGACACGCGCATGGTGCTCGACGCGGTCGCCAAAATCGAAGAAACCCTTGCGGCACAGCGACAACCCGTCGTCGAGGACCGCCTCCCCGAAGCGCTGGTCGCGATCCGCCGTGCCATTGACGACGCAGAAAACGCCGCCGCCAAGGCGTGCGATCCGGCGGCGCTCGAGGCAAGCCTCGCACCGATCCCCCGCGGCGTGCGCATCATCAAGGAGATCTCCTGGCGCTGGCGCGAGATCGGCGCCGACGGGCGAATCTGCGACTTGATTGATTCGCAGCTCGCCTCGATCGAGGCGGCCTGCGCGCAGATTTCGACCATCGACCCGCGCGGCGACCTCAAGGCCGCCTTCGATCTGCTCAAGGACCGGGTCGAGCAAACCGACGCTGACGGCGTCGCAGCGTCGCAGGCCGCGGTGCGGCCGGCACCTGCGCAGGCCACACCGCCGGTGGCCGAAGCGCCCGCTGCGATGGCGAGCGAAGCACCCGTGGGTTCTACGGAGACGCCACAGGACATCGCGGCCGAGGCCGTCGATGACGCGAGCGACATTGCCGAGGACGCGACGATGGACGTCGCGATCACGCCCGAGATCGCCGAAGGCCACGTCGCCGTCGAAGCCAGCCTTGCGGTCGAGGACGGCCTCGCCGATCCCGCGTCCGTCGCCGAGATCACGGACGAGTTCTCGCTCGATGCCGCGGCGGAAGCCGAGGATGAAGCGATACTCGACGCCATCGCGCTGGAGATGGCCGCGCCCGATCCGGAGTTCGACGCGATCGTCGAGCCCATGGAGATGGAAGCGGCTGTTCCCGAGCCGATGGTCGCGGAGGTCGCCGAACCGGTCGTCATGGAGGCGCCGATCGCGCCACATATCGAGGCGCCGGTCGTCGAGGCGCCGGTTGCCGAAGCACCGATCGCGATGGAATCGCTCGCGCGCCTCACCGATGCCATTGCGGAAGCCGCGGCTGAAGTGATGGAGCAGCCGGCCCCCGCCATGGCGGCCGCGGCGACATCCGGCGCAGCACCGACCGCGTCGCTTCCGATGCCGTCCCCCTTGCCCGAACCCTCGCTCGGCGCCACCATTCTCGCCAGCGGCATCGTGCAAAAACCCCGCGCTGCGGCCAACGACGCGCTCGCGCCGATCCGCCGCATGACCCAGGCCGAGAAGATCGCGTTCTTCTCGTAAGCCTCTCGACTCTCTCCATCGTCCTCGTGAGCGCAGCGAAGCGGTCTCGCTTTCGCGGTCCCATCAGGCCGGAAGAGAGCTGATCAATACCCTTGTTTGCCCAATGCTTCTTCGCGGCGAAGCGGGGAATGGATCCCGGCAGCCAGATTGGTCGATGCGGCGTCGATGGCGCCGCTGTCGGGATTGACCAAATCGTCGGCCGTCGAAGCAGCTGCGGCGTTCCGCCTATCGACGAGTTGCTTGCCATATCTTCGCAGCGGCGTCTCAAAATATCGGAACGACAGATCGCTGAGCAATGCGAGCAGCCCGACAATGGCAAGGACGATGACGGCCTTCATCGTGGCATCCGGCAACTGTCCGGGATGGGCGCGTTCCCAGGTCTCGCGCACGAAGGCAATCACAGGGTTGTGCATGAGGTAGAGCCCGAACGACCTCGCCCCGATCCAGACCAGGATTGACCTGAGCAATCCGGGTGCAAGCAGGTATCCACCGTTGAAGGACGCGATATAGACCAGGGCGCCGCAGATCAGTGTCACGATCACCGGGAAGAACGTGACCAGGCCGGGGCCGCCGCCTACCGCCGCGAGCGCAAACAGCAGGATGACAAGAAGTGGCCATCGCACAAAACGGTTTTGCAGGAAGTACGGCGTGAAGGCCACGTCGGCGGCGCTCTGCTTGAACAGCGCGATCAGCACGCCGAGCGAGATCGCATCGAAGCGGGTCATCCAGGTCAGGGATGTCCGCTCTCGCATCGCCATCCAGGCGACAATCCCGGCCAGTACCACCGCCATGGCGCGGCGAGGAAGCAGAACGAGCAGCGGAAAGGCCAGATAAAATTGCTCTTCCAGACTGAGGGACCAGTAGACGCCGGAGGAGCCGCACCAGAGGTTCGGCGAGGAGGTACAGTACGCGTAGTGAAAATTATAGACGTTGAGGGCCGCGGCAAGAAAATCGCCGACATTGCCGAAGAAGGAAAAGTAAGCCCCGGATCGATTGTAGACGAGCGACATCACGATCGGAATGAGCAGCCACAACCATGCCAAAGGCATGATGCGAAAGGCGCGGCGGATCCAGAAATCGGTTACGACGCGCCAATAGGCGGGCGCCCCCTTGCCGGCAGCCAGGACGAAATCCCGATAGAATGCACGCGTGATCACGAATCCGGAGACGCAGAAGAACAGGTCGACGCCGAATGCAAAGTTAAGATAACTCTCCAACGTCGGCGGGAGCCACCACATCGCCGTACGATGGTGAGCAATCAGGACGAATAGGATCGCAATCGCGCGCAACACCTCGATTTCCGGCAGGATCCGATGGCTCGCACCACCTTGCGAATGGCGGCCATCCCCCTGTTTGCCGTGCATGCTATCCACTCGATCTCTGCTTCTTGGCGGCACGGTTCTTGCCGTCCCGCAA
Organism: Bradyrhizobium sp. CCGUVB4N; assembly: GCF_024199945.1. Classification (GTDB taxonomy): domain Bacteria; phylum Pseudomonadota; class Alphaproteobacteria; order Rhizobiales; family Xanthobacteraceae; genus Bradyrhizobium. The sequence goes on from NZ_JANADP010000001.1 coordinate 6,341,013, forward strand.
TTAGAGCGCCCGTAGCAGCCTGAATACCACCTCCCACCCTGGTTAAGTCAATCCTGCGAGGTCACTAGGGGGGCCCGGGGCCAGCGCAAGGCGTCACGCCACACGCTTCGTCTCTGCGATGACCACGCCGGCTGCCTCCGAAGCCGGGTCCGGGCCCGACTGGATCATGCCGTCACCGCGAACGCGCAGGTCTGCGTGAGGATCGATGGCAAGCCGCTCGAACAGGGCTTGCAATTCCGGCCTGAGGCCGTCGCCGCGAAGCGCGGCGATGGCATGAAGCTTGTGCATGTCACGCTCCTTCGTGTTTGTCGCACGATAGGACCCGGCACAGGTCGATCCACCCGATTTCGGATGTGCAACACCCTTGGGGATCGGAACGCACCATAGGCTCCGACGTGATCTACATCACGCACGGGACAACGGGTGATCGCGATCACGGACCGTGGGTTCGAACGCGCCCTAGCTTCCTCGCAACCAATCTCGCATCGAGATGAGCCCCGAGGGAGCACGCCATGTTCCGCCTGAAATCCGCCCTGATGACCGCCGGCCTGCTGGGAAGCCTGTTCGGCTTCGCCTGCGGCCCTGTTGCCGCGCAAGTCGCCCCTGTCGAGCCGGCCGCGCCTGCCGCCCTGCAAGGCCCGGAGCAGCGGGTGGCGCTGGTGATCGGCAATTCGAACTACCGGAACGCACCGCAGCTCGCCAATCCCGACAATGACGCACAGTCGATGGCGCAGTTCCTCAACTCCGCCGGCTTCGAGGTGATCTCGGCGACCGACCTCGGCCAGAACGACATGCTGCGCGTGGTGCAGGATTTCTCCGCAAAAGTGTCCGCGCGCGGCCCGAACACGGTGGCGATGGTCTATTACGCCGGTCACGGCGTGCAGCTCGCCGGCGAGAACTATCTCGTCCCTGTCGACGCGAAGGTGTCGAACCCGACCGAGCTCGTCAACGACTCGGTCCGCCTGGTCGACGTGATGTCGACGCTGGAGACGATCCCGAGCCGGATGCGCATCGTCATCCTCGACGCCTGCCGCAACAACCCGTTCCCCAGCGTCAACGACGCCGGCCGGGGCCTTGCCATCGTCGATGCGCCGAACGGCTCCATCGTCGGTTATTCGACCGCACCGGGTGCCGAGGCACTCGACGGGAACAACGGCCACAGCCCCTACACGCAGGCCTTCCTGAACGTCGCGCGCGAGCCCAACGTGCCGATCGAGCAGCTGTTCAAGCGCGTGCGTCTCCAGGTGAACCAGACCACCAGCGGCGCGCAGATTCCGTGGGAGAGCTCCTCGCTCACCTCCGACTTCACCTTCTTCGGCGATACCTCCGTTGCCGCCAACCGCGCGCCGATGAATGCGCCGGTGGTGCAGATGGCCTCGAACCTGCCGAGCCGCTCGACCCGTCAGGCCTATGACTACGTCGTGTCCGAGGGACGGCCGGAGTACTACCAGGAGTTCATCCAGATGTATCCGCACGATCCGCTGTGCGATCACATCCGCTGGCTGCTGTCGAACCTGCTGCTCTCGCAGGCCTGGCACCAGGCGGTGCTGGCGAACTCGCCGATCGGCTACCAAGCCTTCTACAACAACTACGGCAACAGCCCCTATGCGCAGATGGCGCACAAGCTCGAGGTACAGCCGAAGCTGATCCCGCTGATGCAAGCGACGAAGTTTCTGGCCCCGCAGAACATTGCCCCGACGCTCAAGATCGGCAATCTCGGCCAGCCCAAATACATGCCGCTGATCCAGCAGGGCAACGGCGGCTCGCAGATCAACGCCAACCTTCCGGTCGTGCAGAAGCCGGTCGACAGCAACGTCATCGGCAAGCTCGGCAATGGCGGCCAGATCGTCAACCTGCCGGCCGGCAATTCGCAGAACGGCGCGCCGTCGCAGACCCCGGGCAAGATCGTCACCCTGCCCGCGCCGACCAACACTGCGACGAACAACAACGGCATCGGCAAGATCACGACACTGCCGGTGACCACCACCAATCAGAACACCGGCAACAACAATGCCGGCACGGCCAACGGCAACCCCGGCAAGGTCGTGAGCATGCCGGTGACGATCGGCAAGGGCGGCTCGACCGTCGATGTGAAGACCACGGACGTGAAGACGACGAATGTTCAGACGCAGAACAACCCGATCCACATCAACAACGGCGTGAAGCTCAACAACAATCCGGTGAACAAGGTGCAAGTCCAGAACAACCACCAGAACAACCGGCCGCAGTTCAATGCGATGGGGAATGGCGGCGGCAACAATGTCCGTCAGTCGATGAACCAGTCAAACGGCGGCAACAACCACCGCAGCTTCTTGCACTGATTGCGGCAACCGCACACGACAAAGGGGCAGAGCGGCAACGCTCTGCCCCTTTCGTCATGTCAAAAGCTCAGGCGACCAGCTCGGCAAACAGATCCGCATCGACATTGCCGCCGGAGAGCACGATCACCACGTTCTTGCCGGCGGCGTCGAGACGGCCCGCGAGCAACGCGGCAAGGCCCACCGCGCCGCCGGGCTCGACCACGAGCTTCAGCTCGCGATAGGCAAAGGCGACGGCCGCCCCGACTTCCTTGTCCGACGCGGTCACGCCGCGTGCCAGAAGCTTGCTGTTGATCGCAAAGGTCATCTCGCCGGGGATCAGCGCCATCAGCGCATCGCAGATGGTGCGGCCCGCCGGCGGATGCGGCTCGCGATGGCCTGCGGTCAGCGACAGGCCGTGATCGTCGAACGCCTCGGGCTCGGCCACCACGATCTGGGCTTGCGGATAACGCGCCTTCACGGCCGTGGCGACGCCCGCGATCAGGCCGCCGCCGGAGGCCGGCGCCACCACGATGTCGGGCGACAGGCCGAGCGTTGCCATGTCTTCCGCGATCTCCCGGCCGGCGGTGCCCTGCCCCGCGATCACGAAGGGATCGTCATAGGGCCTGACCAGCGTCGCGCCGCGCTTCTCGGCAATGCCGCGCGAGATTGCCTCGCGGTCGTCGTTGTAGCGATCGTACAGCACGACCTCGGCGCCGTAGGATTTGGTGCGCTCGCGCTTCGACAGCGGCGCATCCGCCGGCATCACGATGGTCGCCTGCATGTCGAGGATCTTTGCCGCCGCCGCCACGCCCTGGGCGTGGTTGCCGGAGGAGAACGCGACGACGCCGCCGGCGCGCTTGTCCTGCGGGATCGAGAACACCTTGTTGAAGGCGCCCCGGAACTTGAAGGAGCCGGTGCGCTGGAGCATCTCCGGCTTCAGGAACACCTTTGCACCGACGCGCTCGTTGAGCACGGGAAACGACAACAGCGGGGTGCGGACGGCGAAGGGCGCGAGCACGCGCGCTGCGGCGTCGATATCGGCGGGGCCGATCGGAAGGGGCTGTTCGGACATGAGGCGATGTTATCGCGGCGGACGCGGCGCGGGCAAGACACCTCCGCGCGAGGATTTTACCCTTTAAGCGACGAAGCGCGGCTGTTCCGCGCCCGCCCGGCCAGGCAGCACCGCACCGACCGCCCGGATGCTGTCCACAAAGGCCCGCGCCGAGGCTTCCCAGGTGTAGTTGGCGGCGAATTCGACGCAGGCCTGCCTGGAAACATCGAGCGCGGCGAAGCAGGCGTTACGCAGATCATGATCGAGCGCCCCGACCGGCGCATCGCCGATGACGTCGCGCGGCCCCTTCACCGGGAAGGCCGCGACCGGCAGGCCGCTCGCCAGCGCCTCGAGCAGGACCAGGCCGAACGTGTCGGTCTTGCTCGGAAACACGAACACATCGGCCGCCGCATAGATGTCGGCCAGTTCTTCGCCGTGCTTCTCGCCTAAAAAGATCGCATCGGGATAGGCTTCTTCCAGCGCGTTGCGCGCCGGGCCGTCGCCGACGATCACCTTGGTGCCGGGCAGGTCGAGGTCAAGGAACGCCTCGAGATTCTTCTCCACCGCAACGCGGCCGACCGACAGGAACACCGGAGCCGGCAGGCAGAGGTCGACGGCGCGGGGATGGAACAAATGGGTGTCGACGCCGCGCGGCCACAGCACGACATTGTCGAAACCGCGCTCGCCGAGCTCCCGGGCCAGCGCCGGCGTTGCCGCCATCACGGCCCGGCTCGGGCAGTGGAATCGGCGCAGCGCCCGCCAGATCAGGGATTCCGGAACCGGCATCCGGGCACGGACATATTCGGGAAAGCGGGTGTGGAAGCTGGTCGTGAACGGCAACTTGCGCTGCCGGCAATAGCGGCGGACCATCAGGCCGATCGGCCCTTCCGTCGCGATATGGATACTGTCGGGCCGCGCTTCCTCGATCAGCTTTGCGATGCGCGCCGGACGCGGCATCGCGAGCCGCACGTCGCGATAGCTCGGCATCGCAAAGGTGCGGAACGATTGCGGCGTCAGAAACGTGAACTCGACACCGAGCGTCTTCGCAGCGTCAGCGAGCTTGGTCAGCGTCCGAACCACACCGTTGACTTGCGGGTGCCAGGCGTCGGTCGCGACCAGGATGCGCATCAAGCGGCCCTTGCTGCCACCTGCGGTACGGCGGCAGGCTTCTGCGCGTGATCCGCCCAGGTGATGATCTCGAAACGGCCGTCATCGTGCTCGACCAGCGCCGTGCAGCTCTCGACCCAGTCGCCGCAATTCATGTAGCGGATGCCGTTCTCGTCGCGGATCACGGCGTAGTGGATGTGGCCGCAGATCACGCCATCGGCGTCATGACGCCGCGCTTCGGCAGACAGCGCCTGCTCGAACGCGCCGATATAGTTGACCGCGTTCTTGACCTTCTGCTTGGCCCATTGCGACAGCGACCAATACGGCACCTTGAACATGCGGCGGAAGAAGTTGACGAAGCGATTCATCTGGATCGCGAAGTCGTAGGCCTTGTCGCCGAGATGGGCGAGCCAGCGCGCGTTCTGCACCACGAGATCGAAGATGTCGCCGTGGATGACGAGATAGCGCTTGCCGTCCGCGCCGGTGTGGACGGTGTTCTCGACGACGTCGATGCCGCCGAAATGCGTGCCGTAATAGTTGCGCAGGAACTCGTCGTGATTGCCGGGCACGTAGATGATCTTGGCGCCCTTGCGCGCCTTGCGCAGCAGCTTCTGCACCAGATCGTTATGCGATTGCGGCCAGTGCCAGCTCGATTTCAGCGCCCAGCCGTCGACGATGTCCCCGACGAGATAGATGGTGTCGGCATCGTGGTAGCGCAGGAAGTCCAGCAAAAGGTCGGCTTGCGAGCCGCGGGCTCCGAGATGAACGTCGGAGATGAACAAGGTGCGAAAGCGCCGTTCAGGGCTCTCGTCACTCACATCGTAACTTCCCATGCGACAGCCTAACAATGTCCCGTGACAGGGGGATGACCAATGAACCTTTGAGGCACCCTCAGATACGAATCAAACCTCGCCTCGCCCTCCCCGCGAATATCAGTCGCATGCGACAATCAGGCGACATGGGGCGGCATTGGTTGCCCGCAAAAGCCCGGACCGGAAGCGCGGCACACGCCAGAGACGACGCGAGCCACGGGCGGGCGCGCTATTTTCCGGAAACGACCATCGCCCGAACAAGGAGTGCGATTCGTTCACTACGTGCGCCGAGCCTAATTCGGCCCGATCGTTCGAGTTCAACGAGCCCGTGCAGGGCCGCCCAAAACGTCTCGGTCGCGACATCCACATCGACGCAAAACGGCGTTACCACTGCCGCAAGGGCCTCGAACCCGGCCCGTAATTCCGGTCTGGTCCCGGCTTCGGCGAAGCGCAGATCCGTCGGAAGAGTGAACATGGCCTCATAGAGCGCGGGATTTCGGTGGGCAAAGGCGAGGTAGGCCGTCGCGACATTCTTGATTGCGTTTCGCCCGGTCGACCCACCTGCCGCCTCCCGAAGAGCCACAGCGATGTCGCGGAAACCCTCGAGGGCTACTGCGGTAACGATCGCATCCCTGTTTTCGAAATGTGAATAGAGGACCGGCTGACTGTGTTCGATCTCATCGGCAAGCCGACGGATCGTCACGGCGTTCCATCCCTCGCGCTCTGCGATCACGCGCGCTGCCGCGACGATGCGGCGTTCGCGTTCAGCGCGTTGCCTGTCTTTCCGCTCGGCGATCCCCAACCTTCGATCTCCCAGGCCAAGATGGTCGACACTTATTATCGATGCTTGACGATCTAGCAACGCTAGAATATGTATTCTAGCAATGCTAGATTATCTTGGATCGATATAATGAATCTCATGCACTGGCTTCCGCTTGGAACCGCGCTGCTCGTGGCTCTCGGGATTATCGCGATCGGCATCCAATATGTCGTCAGTCCGCGGACCGCGACACGCAGTTTCGGCCTGCCACTCCCTGAAGACGGTGCCAACACCGACTGGTGGCTTCGCCTCAAGGGCGTTCGCGACATCGCGTCGGGATTGACCGTGCTGGCATTCATGGCGTGGGGTGTCCCCCGGGGGATCGGCATCATCCTGTTTGTCGAAGCCATCATCCCCGTCGGCGACATGCTGGTCGTGCTCGGCGGCCGAGGCTCCGCAAGACGCGCGTTCGGCATTCACGGCCTCACGGCGGCGATCATGATTCTGGCAGCCATCCCCATGATGATGGATGTGCCCTGAGATGACCCATATTGTTTCGGTTTGTCTGCTCGTTGCCGGGCTCTTTGGCGCGGGCCTCCATAACGCGATCGCCGGTTCCGCGACGCAAAGCAGCTTCGTTCGATGGGGTTACCCGCGCTGGTGGGGCAGCCTTACCGGCGGATTGGAGATCGTGAGCGCCGTTCTGATTGCGCTCCCTGCGACTCGCGTCGTTGGCCTGGTGCTGGGCGCAGCAATTATTTTGGCCGCTGTTCTGACCGTGGTGCGCCACCGCGAATTTTCGCACCTTGTACCGCTCGGTGTGTTTGCCACCTTGATGGCTCTCGCAGGAACGTTGTCTTGAGGGCCGAAATTGCCGGCCGGCTAGCCGCAGCCGACGTCAGTAGAACTTGTGGAAATGATGGACCGGCCCGTGGCCGTGACCGACGCTGAAGCGGTCGGCAGCTTCGATCGCCGCGCTGATCCAGGCTTTGGCGTTGCGCACGGCCGTCTCGAGATCCTCGCCCCTGGCGAGGCCTGCTGCAACCGCCGAGGACAGCGAGCAGCCGGTGCCATGGGTGTTGCGCGTAGCGACGCGCGACGCGGCAAGCGCGATCGTCTTGTCGGCGCCGACGAGATAGTCGATGCTCTCGCGGCCCTCACCGTGTCCGCCCTTGATCAGGACCGCGCGGCAGCCGAGTTCGAGAAGGCGGCGCCCCTGGCTTTCGATCTCGATCTCGCTTCGTGCGATCGGCTCGTCCAGCAGCGCGGCCGCCTCCGGCAGATTGGGTGTGATCACCGATGCCAGCCGCATCAGCTTCGTGCGCAACGCCTCGACGGCCTCCGCCGCCAGCAGGCGATCGCCGGAGGTCGCGACCATCACGGGATCGAGCACGATATGGCGCGGCTTCCAGCGCACCAGCGCAGAGGCGATCGCGTCGATGCTCTCGGCCTGCGCCACCATGCCGATCTTCACCGCGCCGACATCGAGATCGGAGAACACTGCATCGATCTGCGCCGTGACGAACGCGGCGGGCACCGCATGAATGCCGGTGACGCCTTTGGTGTTCTGCGCGGTCAGCGCCGTGATCGCGGACGCGCCATAGACGCCGAGCGCGGCAAAGGTCTTCAGGTCGGCCTGGATGCCGGCGCCGCCGCTCGAATCCGAGCCGGCGATGGTGAGCGCCACGGGCGTGGTCATCGCAGGATACGCTTGCTTGAGGAAAACTCGGCCATAGCCAGTCCTAGCGCGCCCCCGCAGCCCCAGCAAGCCGGCGAATCAGGCACAGCCGGTGCTGCGCGGCTGTCGCCCCGGAAGCGGGCATAACCTGAGAAAATAAGACCAGGGCATCGTCCGGCCTTGGCGCCCATCCCCGCGAATGACACGTTAGCAGGTGGATTCGTCCAGCGACGCCTTGTTGCGGGCCGGCCTCGGCCCGCAATCCTTTCGGGAAGAAATCATGTGGGCCTATTTTGAACGTATCCTCGATTCCTCGATGTTTTCACCGCACGGCATCTGCCTGCTGTGGGAGCCCGAGCTGATCTGGCTCCATGTCGTCTCTGACGCCTGCATCGCGGCGGCCTATTTCTCGATCCCGTTTGCGCTCGCGATCCTCGTCACCAAACGGCGTGACCTCCAGTTCGGCTGGGTCTTTTGGGCGTTCGCAGCCTTCATCATGGCCTGCGGCCTGACCCATGTGCTGTCGATCTACACGCTGTGGGTGCCGATCTATGGTATCGAGGGCCTGGTCAAGGCGATGACCGCCATCGCATCGATCTTCACCGCGGCCGCGCTCTGGCCGCTCCTGCCAAAGATCCTGGCGATCCCCTCCCCGTTCGAGCTGCAGAAGGTCCAGGCCGCGCTCCAGGAGGAGGAGATCAAGAGCCGGGACGCGACATTGTTGCTCAGACAGGTGGGAGAGGCCCAGCGCGCGATGCGCGAAAGCGTGACGCGTCTCACCGCCATCGTCGAGACCGCGGTCGACGGCGTCATCCTGTTCGACGCGCAGGCCCGCATTCTCCTTTTCAATCCCGCGTGCGAACGGCTGTTCGGCTATCGCGCCCAGGAGGTGATGAATCTCGACATCGGCATGCTGATGTCGAACGACGAGAGGCGCCCAACCACCGGTCATGCGCGGCGTTTCGCAACCGGTGAAGCCATCGGCCTGTGCAAGGACGGATCGAGCTTTCCGATGAATTTGTCGGTTGGCCAGGCATGGCAGGACGGCGAGCTGATCTATGTTGGCATCATCCACGATCTGACCGCGCGCAAGCTGACCGAGCAGCAGCTCCAGCAGGCGCAAAAGATGGAGACGGTCGGCCAGCTCTCCGGCGGCATCGCGCATGACTTCAACAATCTCCTGACCGTGATCATCGGCAACGCCGAGCATCTCAGCGAGCAGCTGAAGGCGCGGCCCGATCTGCGGCAATTTGCCGACGATATCTGCGAGTCCGGCGAACGCGGCGCGGAGCTGACGCAGCGACTGCTGGCATTCAGCCGCCGCCAATTGCTGCAGCCAAAGACGATCGATTGCCGCGAGCTGCTGCAATCCATGCTCAAGCTGCTCAAGCGCACCTTGCGCGAAAACATCGAGATCAAGACGGCGTTCGGCCCTGGCACCATCCAGGCCTTTGCGGACCGTGCCCAGCTCGAATCCGCCGTGCTGAACCTGGCGCTCAACGCACAGGATGCGATGCCGTCCGGTGGACATCTGACGCTGAGCACCGAGCTCGCCGCAATCGACGAGGACTATCGTGCCCTGCACCCGGAAGTGACATCCGGCGCCTACGCGCTGATTTCCGTCACCGACGACGGCGAAGGCATGACGCCCGAAGTGATCGAGCACGCCTTCGAGCCGTTCTTCACCACCAAGGAGGTCGGCAAGGGTTCAGGGCTGGGACTGAGCATGGTCTACGGCTTCGCAAAGCAATCCGACGGCCATGTCTCGATCTATAGCGAACAGGGCCTGGGGACGACGGTCCGGATCTACCTGCCGCGCACCGGCGGCGGACAATCGCCGACCGACGTGCTGGACGGCGAGGACACAGCGCCGCGCGGCCACGAGACCATCCTGATTGCCGAGGACGATCCGTTCGTGCGCTCCTCGGTGATCCTCCGGGTGGAGGCGCTCGGCTATCGCGTCGTCGCCGCCGTCAACGGCCAGGAGGCCCTGCAGCGGCTGCGCGCCGATCCCGGCATCGACATGCTGTTCACCGATATCGTCATGCCCGGCGGGATGAGCGGCTGGGAGCTCGCCGATCAGGCCCGGCGGATTCGGCCGGGCCTGCCGGTGCTGTTCACTTCCGGCTATGCGCTGGAGACCCTGGTCGAGCAGGGCCGCGCGCAGGCGGAGGCCGTGGTCCTGACCAAGCCCTATCGCAAGATCGAGCTCGCCCAGCGGCTCAGGGACGCCTTCGCCGCGGCGACGGCGGCTTCGTAGGGCATCGGACCGTCATATGACGGCCTGCAAGTCCGCTTGCTAAATCGGGCTGATTTTGGCCTATTAGCCGGCAAGATATGCCTTCGGAGTGACTGCAATGGTTCCCTTTTTCGTCCAGATCAAATGCAAGCTTGGTCAGTCCTATACGGTCGCCAATGCGCTTGCCGAAGCCGAGATCGCCTCCGAGATCTACTCCACGGCCGGCCATTACGATTTGCTGGTGAAGTTCTATGTCGACAACGACACCGACATCGGCCACTTCATCAACGAGAAGGTGCAGGTGCTGCCCGGCATCCAGGACACGCTCACCATCATCACCTTCAAGGCGTTCGGCGCCAGCTAGCAGGCGCAATTGGCGCAAGCGGCGATGTTGCGCAGCCGCTCGCCTGTGCTAGCGTCCGGGCCTTGGAATTGAAGTGAGTACTGCAAGTCATGGTACGATAAGTCATGGCCCTCACCACGACGGTGCCGCTGCTGATCAGCCAGCAATTCGATAGTGAAGTCGTGTTGGCCAACTATCAGAATGGCGTCTACTACAACCTCGACGGCAGTGCTGCGCAGATCTGGCTCGGCCTCAAGGTCAACCGAACGGTTGAGGAGATCGGACGCGCGCTGGCTGCTGCGACTGAAGGAGATGTGACGTCAATCACGCAACAGGTGCAAGCCTTCGTCGACAGCATGCTGGCGGAAGGCCTCATCGCGAACGGTGCCGCCGATGCGCGCAGTGAGAGCCCCGTTGAGACGTCCATTAGCGCTTGGACACCGGTGCTGTCGAGCGCATTCGTCGCCCCGGAATTCCAGCGCTTCGACAATCTGCGGGAGCTGCTGTTGATGGATCCCGTGCACGACGCCGGCGAGGAAGGCTGGCCGCTGCGCGAGACCCAAGAGAACTAGATGAAGGCGAGCGACCTCATCCGGCGGGAGATCGCGGGGGTCTTCGCCAGGACAACGTCGGAGCCGATCGAGGCGCATGCGCGCTGCGGGCCGTTCGGCTTGCATCTCGGCTTTGCCTCGCAGGATTTGGCCCGCATGTTCCTGCCGGCCTATGTCCAGCGCGCGGCCGATGGCGTCGATCTCGAGCTTCGCTTCGTCACAGCAACCGACCATGATCTCTCGGCGCTGGTGCCGGAAGCTTCCGAAAAACCGCGGCTGCTGATCGAGGACGGCATCTATTCGGTCTGGCAGCCGGCCATCATTCCCGTGCTGTACGCGATCGACCTGGTGGCGCGGCGCGGCATCGCGTGGTTGCCGAAGGGCGAGGCACCGCCCTGGATCCGCAGCCGGCCCGCGATCTCCCTCATCCACGCCCTGATGCAGGAGACACCCTGGTGCGCCGTCCACGCCGCGGCTGTGGGGAATACGACCGGATTCACGCTGCTCGCGGGCGAGGGTCACAGCGGCAAGACCACCGCGGCGCTCGCCTGCGTCAAGGCCGGCTGGCGCTACGCGGGCGACGACTTTGTCGCGGTCAACAGCGTCACCGGCGCGATCGAGCCGCTGTTCTGCTCCGCGCGGCTGCGCCCTGCCCTTGTCGACGCGTTTGGCGACCTGATCGGCGACACCACGCCGGTGTCGGATTTCAACGGCGAGCTGCGCCACGAGCTCAGCCTGGCCGGTCTCGGCGAGCGCCTCGGTGGCGGCAAGCTGCGTGCGCTTTTCATTCCGCGCCGGCGCGGCGCGGCCTCACCCGAATTCACACCTGCGAAGCCATCGGATGCGTTTCGCGCGCTGCTGCCGACCACGGCCTACGAGCTGCCGGGCTGGCCGAACCAGATCGCGGAGAAGGTGGCGCGGATCGCAGGTCTCGCGCCGGTGTTCTTTGCCGATACCGGCACCGCGCCTGCCGAGATTCCCGCCGCGTTCGCCGATCAATTGCAAAGACTTTGAGGCCGCACCGACATGCGTGTCTCCGTCATCATCGCCGCCTACAATGCCGAGACCTACATCGCCGAGGCGGTCGAGAGCGTGCTCGGCCAGACCGTGCCGCCCGATGAGGTGATCGTCATCGACGACGGCTCGACCGACGACACGCGCAATGTGCTCGGCGAATTCGGCGACCGCATCACCGTGCTTGCCCAGAGCAACAACGGCCAGGCCGTCGCCGTCAACAAGGCGCTCGCGACCGCGCAGGGCGAGCTGATCGGCTTCTGCGACGCCGACGACCTCTGGACGCCGCGCAAGCTCGAATTGCAGCTGGCACTGCTGGACCATCAGGGCGGCGTCGACGCCGTGTTCGGCAAGGTCGAGCAATTCATCAGTCCCGACGTGCCGGACGCGCAACGCGAGCGCCTCAAGCCCGCGGTCGCGATCATGCCGGGCGAATTGAAGCAGTGCATGCTGATCCGGCGCGCCGCGCTCGACCGGGCCGGGCCGTTCGACGAGAGCCTGCCCGCGACCTTCTTCATCGCCTGGCTCGGCCGCGCCAAGCAGAACGGGTTGAGGAGCGCGCATGTCGACGACATCGTGCTGCGCCGCCGGCTGCATCTCGGCAACGGCGGACGCATCAACACGGACGCCCAGAACCGCGAGACGCTCCTGGCGCTGCGCCAGGCCATCAAGGCCCGGCGCCCGCCGGAGTGAACACCGTCTCGCCGTTCGCCGACACGGATTTCACGAACAGCCCGAGCAGACGCGGATCGATCGAATGGCCGATGTCGGTCGGGCGCTGGCAATCGAGCATCCGCAGCGCGACGACGATCTTGCGTTGGTGTTCGCCAATGACTCTTGCCTGCAGCGCGATTCTGAACGGCATCGGATCGGTGCGCCCCGCCGCCATCTGCTGCACCGATCCGATGCCGGCATAGGCGACGAAGCGGAAATTGTCCGTGCCCGGCGGCAGGAACGGCACGACCACGAGCTCCACGGCGACGGGATCGCGGGTCCTGTCGTCGACGGGCATTTCGAGGACGGCGAATGGACGGTCGGTCCACCGCCCCTCATCCTCCGGAATGGAAAAGCCCTGCCCGAACCAGATGCCGCTCCCGCGCGACGGATACGCCGCGCGCGCGATCTGCTGCCAGATCCGCTTCAGGATCGCATCCCGAAACAAGGGAAACTGCACGATGCCCGCATCGAATGCCGCGATCGCCGCGCCGGGCAGCCGCAGCCAGTCCCAGCCCCGGAACGGCACCTTGAAACGCGCGCGAAGCGCCGAGAAGAAGGCAGCGCCAAAGTGCTGCCACTGCGTGCGCCGCGCGCGCGGCACGGCGCGGATCGAAATCTCGATCGACTTCCCCGGCGGCCCGTAGTCCCATAGCTGCTCGACGAGGCGATCCGGCACAAGGGCCGGCATCTCGCGCGCGACGACGTCGAGCAATTGCGCGGCAAACAGGCTGCCATTGTAGCGCGTCACGATCGCGCGGAAGCGGTCCCAATCGACCCTGGCGCCGGCCTTGCTCTCGAGCACATGGACGATCTCGAGCGCGCGCGACACCATCTCGTTCTGATCGGCGGGCTCCGGCCGCATCGCCGCGATCGCCAGATGCTCGGCAACGCCGGGGATCAGCACCTCATGGGTCAGCAGCGTCCCGGTCTCGGCGGTCGCGAACAGCTCTTCAGTAAAGCCTTCGTCGTCGAGCCAGAACAGTGCCCGCCAGTGCAGGTCGATGGCGCGGGCGAAGCCGGCCCGCGACATCGCCACCGCATGGATGTCGCGATCGAAATCGGCTTCCTGGAACAGCTCGACCCGCATGCCGTGGCTGCGGAAATCGGCCTGCCGCAGCACCTCGATCGCGCGCGGCGCCTCCGCGCGGCGGACCAGGAGATCGTAATCCCCCGTCATGCGCTTCGCCATGTAGCTCTCGTCGCGCGCGAACAGCGCGCCGCCCTTGATCAGCAGCGCGGCGATGCCGGCGGCCTTGAGCGCTGCGGACGCCGCGACGACATCGCGCACCCGCGTCGCATTCGACAGCCAGACATGCTTGACGACGCCGCGCATTTTCCTGGTGTCGGCATCGACGATCCCGGCCATGTCGGCGGTTGCCACAAGCAGCGGCATGGTGCGGTAGACGACCTCGTCGGCCGCATCGAGCGGCTCCGCGGCGCGCCAGGCCAGATAGGCATCGATTGCAGTCCGGCCCTGTCCGAGCGCTGCGCGAAACAGCGTGAGATGACGTGGGCCCAGCGCGGCCGGAAGTTTTGGCACGATCTCAACCGAACGGTTGAGCCGCGGGGCGTGCTTCGTGCGACACGGTCAAATCACACGCCGAAACGATCAGCCAGAGCTGCACGAAAAACTCACGCCCCATGTGACGCAATTCCAATTCTCAACCCGCGACCGACGATGGGGGCGCAATCACGGCGTGTCAATTGGAAAGGACCTGCTTCAGCCGCCACTCTCCTTGCGTTTGGGCGGCGTCGGTCCGTCGACCGGCGGCAGCGACTTCAGATAGGCGGCCATCGCGGCGCGATCCTCCGGCGTCAATTGCGCGAGGTTCTTGATCACCGGTCGCATCGCGCCCGATGCGGTGTCGCCCTCGGGCATGTCGCCGGTCTCGAGGAAGTCGGCGATGTCCTTCTCGCTCCAGCCGCCGATCCCCTTCTGCGTGATGTTCGGCACCCAGCCCTCGCCGTCGGGATTGGGACCGCCGGCGAAGCGCTCGCCGCGGTTGATCCCGCCGAGGGCGTTGCGCGGACTGTGGCATTCGGCGCAATGGCCAAATCCGTTCACGAGATAAGCCCCGCGATTCCATTGTGCGGACCGCGCGGCATCCGGCTTGAACGGCCTGACATCCATGAACAGCAATTTCCAGATGCCGACGTTGCGGCGGATGTTGAAGGGAAACGGCAGATCGTGGTCGCGCACCCGCCCCGCGACCTGCGGCAGCGTCTTCAGATAGGCAAAGAGATCGCGAACGTCGTCGACTTTCGCAATGTGATACGAGGTGTAGGGAAACGCCGGAAAATAGTGCGTGCCCTCAGGCGAGATGCCGCGCATCACCGCGTTGACGAAATCGGCCTCGCTCCAGCGGCCGATGCCGTCGGTCGGATCGGGCGAAATATTCGGCACATAGAACGTGCCGAACGGCGAGCCGAGCGCCAGGCCGCCGCCGAGCCGCAGGCGATCGGGCTGGTTGGGTACGGCGTGGCAGGACGAGCAGCCGCCGGCATTGAACAGCTCCTGCCCATTGGCGAGATCAGGCCCGCGCGTCGGTGCCGGCAACGCCAAGGCGGTCGGCGCGGTCAGCCACCAATAGACGGCAAGGGCTGCGACGGCGGCGATCAGGATGGCAGAAATTGTTCGTCGCAGCATTTAGGGATCCCATCAGGCTCTGGCGAATTTACGGATCATCCCGCAGCCGCTCCAGCCACGAATAATTTAGATGGTTTGAGCGGAATCCGGGAATAAAGTCGGAACCGCACTGTTTGCAAGTTGACAGCAATCAGGCGTCAACAGGGAGAGACCCATGAACAAAGCGCTTTTTGCCACGCTGGCGCTCGGAGCCGCCGTCGCATTCGCCGGCCCGGCCAGCGCGGAGAAACTGAAGGCGACGCTGGACGGCAAGTCCGAAGTCCCCGCCAATGCCAGCGCCGGCACGGGCACGGCCGATATCGACTATGACGCCGCCACCAAGAAGCTCTCCTGGAAGGTGACCTACTCCGGGCTCTCCGGCCCCGCCACCGCCGCGCATTTCCACGGCCCCGCCGAAGCCGGCAAGAACGCCGGCGTCATGGTGCCGATCCCCGGCATTGCAACGAGCCCCGCCGAAGGCTCGGCGACGCTGACCGACGCGCAGGCCTCCGATCTGCAGGCCGGCAAGCTCTACGTCAACATTCACACCGCGGCCAACCCGGGCGGCGAAATCCGCGGCCAGGTGACCAAGTAGATTTCATAAAGACGTCATCGACGAAGGCCGGACGCGAGGAGCGCGTCCGGCCTTTTCGATTCCGGCGGAGCGCGTCAGGCCGGGCGCTTGCGCA
The DNA here is from genome assembly GCF_024199945.1 of Bradyrhizobium sp. CCGUVB4N. GTDB lineage: Bacteria > Pseudomonadota > Alphaproteobacteria > Rhizobiales > Xanthobacteraceae > Bradyrhizobium. The sequence continues at coordinate 6,356,900 of NZ_JANADP010000001.1, forward strand.
CGGCGACCTGGTGGCTCCTGAGGATCACCTCGGCATCGTCGTGCCAGGCGAGGAATGTGTCCACGGCGGGCGCGACACGCATCCAGTCGGGATTGTCCGGCTTCCAGGTGTAATCGTCCATCAGCATCACGCCGCCCTCGCGCAACAGACGCCAGGCGCCGAGGCAATCGATCATCACGTCGTCGCGCTGATGGCTGCCGTCGACATAGATGAAATCGAACATCGCGTTCTCTTCGCGCAACATGCCGAGCGCTTTGATCGAGGTGCCCACGATCTTGCGCAGCCGCGGACCATAGGTGGCGAGGTTGCGGTCGAAGCGAGCGGCATCGTCGCCATCGAAGAGATCCACGCAGGTGAGCTGCGCTCGCGCGAAGAATTCGAGCCAGAACAGCGCAGACCGCCCCTCCTTGGAGCCGATCTCGAGCACGCTTGCGGTCGTCTCGCGTATGTCGCCGAACAGCGCGCTCCAGGCAACCGTCCGCGCGGCGACGTAATCGCGCCGAAATTCCTTGCCCGCAAAGACGTGCGCGTAGGGGTCCTGGGCCCGCGCCAGCGCGATAACCCGCGCGCGAAGCTGCGCCTGTCGGGCGGAGGGATCGCTCACGAGCGCCCGGAATCTGACTGCGCGACGCCGACCATTGTGTCACCGATCTGGCGCTTTATGATCGCTCCCAGAGCAAAGGTGCGCAACATGACCACTCCCAACGCGAACCATCCCGCCTTCTCTGACAAACTATCGCAGCCAGGGTCCTGCGGGAAGCCTGCCCCCACACCATTGCATCATCTGGCGGGCCTTGTCGTTGCCGCAGCAATCGTTGCCTTCTCCGGACCGGTCGTCGCGCAAAACGACCTGGAAAGGCAGGCTCAATGCGAACTGTCGGCGATCCGCGATACGAGATCGCCGCTTGCCGTCCAGACCATCCGTTCGGCCTGCAACTGGCTCGTGGTCAATGGCGACTCGCTGCTGAATGCGTCCAGCAAGGGCTATTACATCTGCCTCGTGCGGCAGCTCTCGGGCGCGCAGAGCAACGAGGCCGCCGCGGCCATCATGTCGGCATGCCGCGCGTCCAATCCGCTCTGAGGAGCGCTTAGGCCGCGCTCAGCGCATGCTCGAGATCCGCGATCAGGTCCGACGGATTTTCGATGCCGATCGACAGGCGGATGGTGCAATCGAGCACGCCGATCTTGCGGCGGATGTCGGCTGGCACGCCGGAATGGGTCATCGTCGCCGGCAGGCTCGCCAGCGATTCCGTTCCGCCGAGACTGACTGCGAGCTTGAAGATCTGCAGGGCGTTGAGGAATTTCTCCGCCGCCGCCTGGCCGCCGACGATGTCGAACGAGAACGTCGACCCCGCGCCGAGACATTGCCGCGCGAACACGCGCCCCGCCGGCGAGGTCTCCTCGTGATGACCGAGATAGTGGACCTTGGCCACCTTGGCGTGGTCGCGCAGATAGTCGGCCACGAGGCGCGCGTTGCTGTCGGCCTTCTCCATGCGCAGGCTCAGGGTCTCGAGCGAGCGGTTGATCATCCAGCAGGAATGCGGATCGAGCTGGGTGCCGATGGCGCCGCGCAGCGCCTTGACGCTTTTCATCATCGCCTTGGTGCCGAGCGCGGCGCCTGCGATCAGGTCGGAATGACCGCCCACATATTTGGTCAGCGAGTACAGCGAGATATCAGCGCCATGCTCGATCGGCCGCTGAAACACCGGCCCGAGCAGCGTGTTGTCGCAGGCGATGATCGGCGTGTGGCCCTGGGCCTTGCCGATGGTGTCGGCGACGCGGCGCATCAGCGCGACATCGACGAGGCCGTTGGTCGGGTTGGCCGGGGTCTCGATCAGGATCATGGAAACCCGGCCCTTGCGCATCGCCTCCTCGGCGGCCTGATTGACCGTCGCCTCATCGATGCCGTCGGCAAAGCCGACCGCGCCGATCGAGAAACGCGACAGCGTGTTGGTCAGCAGCGTTTCCGTGCCGCCATAGAGCGGCTGCGAATGCAGAATGACGTCGCCCGGCCGGACGAACGCCAAAATCGTCGTCGAGATCGCGGCCATGCCGGACGAGAACAGCGCGCAGCTCTCGGTACGCTCGTAGATGGCGAGCCTGTCCTCGACGATCTCGCTGTTGGGATGGTTGAAGCGCGAATAGACGAGCCCGGCGCCCATGCCTTCCGGCGGCTCGCGGCGGCCGGCCACGAAATCGAAGAAGTCCTGCCCGTCCTCGGCCGTCTTGAAAACGAAGGTCGAAGTCAAGAACACCGGCGGCTTGATGGCGCCTTCCGAGAGCTGCGGATCATAGCCATAAGTCAGCATCAGCGTTTCCGGATGCAGCATATGGTTGCCGATATGGGTTTTCGACGGAAACGGTTTTGCCATGGCCTGTCTCGCTGTTCCTGATTCACATCCGCCCCGCTTGTGCTCAAGGATAGCTGATGTAGGGCCCGCTGACAGTGACGCTCAGATCAAATTTGCGGCTGGACTCGCCGCAACGTGCACAAAAAACCCGCCGTCACCGGCGGGTTTTTCAGAGTTCTCGCTTGTTCAGCGCGCTGGCACTGCTCCCGGCAGGACGTCCCCGTCGCGCGACAAGCGCGCATCGAGGCTGAGGGCACCGGCGCCAAACGCGACGATCTGAAGCAGGCCGCCTGCCATCATCACGTTCTTGAGGAAATGAATCATCTGGTTCTGGTCGGCGAAGTTGCCGTGGAAGACGACGGCCGTTGCGAGCGAGAACACGGCGAGCGCGAGCGCAACCGAGCGTGCCTGGTAGCCGGCGATCAGCAGCAGACCGCCGCCGAGCTCGACCAGAACTGCGATCGCATAAGCGGCCGGCGGCACCGGAAGTCCGGCTGAGGCGATGTAGGCGGTCGTGGCGCCATAGGACGCAAGCTTGCCAACGCCGGTGAAGACGAACGGCAGACCGATCAGCAGGCGGCCGAGGAGAGAAGCGTAACGCGTGGTATCCATGATCATTACTCCTGTGCTTTGTCAGGCGTGACGGGTGTGATGGGGGCTCATCGTTCGCCGCCGCTGCAATTTCGTTTTGCGGGGGATCAGCGGGCGACGAACTGCTTCGTTGCGTCCTCACAATGGCCCGGGATCATTGGACTAAAAATAGAAATGATGGAAAATAACCGTTTCCAATTTCGACCCTTTGACCAACCAGGGTTTGCGCCCCAAGAGTCCGCGCCCAGTTGTGCTGGCGCGCTTCGCCCCGTCCAGATTCAAAGCTAGACTGCGACCTGACGCGCGCTCGCTTGTCGCGCCCGAGCCCGGAGCGGTCGATGATCAAGGTCCTGATGGAACGGGATATGCCGCAAAACTTCGACCCCAGCGACGCGGCACAAGCGAGCCGTCATGCGCGCATTGCGCTCGACGCGGTGACTGCGACCGCCGGAAAAATGCACTGGCTCTGCACTTACGCGACGGATGACCGCAAGTTGTTCGGCCTCGTTGTCGTCGAGAACGAGGATGTCATCGCCGAATATGTGAAACGCGCCGGCATCGACAGTGGCATCAAGATCCACCGCGTCACCTGCGTTCTCGATCCGGCGCTGGCTGCTCCGAAATAGTCCTGTGGCCCGGATGGAGCGCAGCGCAATCCGGGTCTCACCGTGCAACAGCTGTCCCGGATTTCGCTACGCTCCATCCGGGCTACAAGCAAACGGATTACTTCAGCTTCACCCGATACGTCTCGTGGCAGTCCGTGCAGCGGTCGTTCATCGCAGTGTAGGCGGCCTTCAGGCTCGCCAGATCGGTGACCTTGCCCTTGACCTCGGCGATCGCCTTCTGCACCGGCGGAATCTTGGAGTCGAAATCGGCCTTGTTCTGCCAGACCTTTGGCGAGGAACCATAAGTCGCGTTCACAACGTCCTGCTTGGGATTGACCTCGAAGGTCTTTGCGATCTTGGCGACGTCAGCCTCGAGACTGGCGATCGCCTCGTCGACGGCCTTCTGATTGTAGGGGATTTCGCCTTTCGTCATCTTGAGGATCACGCCGTACATGCTCTTGGCCTGCGAGCGCATCAGATTGTCCTGCTGGACGGCAACCTCCTGCTGCGCCATCACGGCGCTCGCACCCAGAACAAGGGTGCCGGCGACAATCAAAATTCGTTTCATCGGCGTGTTTCTCCGGCTCGCAAGTCGGTTTGGGGGGAGATCATTCATGGTTAGAACCCGGCGGCGGGCGATTATTCCCGCCGCCGGCGCCACGCCTTACAGGCTGTGGCGGCGGTGATGCTCGTTGATCGCGATCCAAACACGTTCTGGTGTCGCCGGCATGTCAATGTGGTCGATCTTGTATTCGCGCCAGAGCCCGTCGACGATGGCGTTGACGACGGCCGGACAGGAGCCGATCGCGCCGGCTTCGCCCGCGCCCTTCACGCCCATCGGATTGGTCGTGCAGGGAATGTTGTTGGTCTCGAACACGAAGGACGGGCCGTCGGCTGCGCGCGGCAGCGCGTAGTCCATGAAGGTCGCGGTGATGAGCTGGCCGTCGCCCGCGCCGTAGACCACCTGCTCCATCAGCGCCTGGCCGATGCCCTGCATGGCGCCGCCATGCACCTGGCCCGCCAACAGCAGTGGATTGAGCGTCTTGCCGAAATCGTCGACGATCACATAGTTGACGATTTTGATGATGCCGGTCGCCGGATCGATCTCGACTTCCGCGACATGCGTGCCGTTGGGATAGGTGCCGTCGGCGCTGGCAAACGTCGCGCTGGCGTTCAGCTTCGACGGATCGGCGCCCGGCCGCTTGGCGAGATCGGCGAACGAGATCGAACGGTCGGTGCCGGCAATACGCACGACACCTTCCGAAATCTCGAGGTCGCCGGCGCTCGCTTCCAGCGCCTGCGCCGCGATCTCTTTCAGCTTCTGCCCGAGCTCGCGTGTTGCGCGCTCGACGCTGACGCCGCCCGAGGGGATCGAGGCCGAGCCGCCGGTGCCGAGGCCCGTGGCGATCATCGCGGTGTCGCCCTGATGGACGTGCACCCGCTCCGGCGCGACGCCGAACTGTTCGGCGACGATCTGCGCATAGGCGGTCTGGTGGCCCTGCCCGCTCGACTGCGTGCCGATCAGCACGGTGATGTCACCATTGGGGTCCATCCGCACATTGGCGGTCTCCTCGCCCATGGTGCCGCAGACCTCGACATAGCTCGCAAGCCCGATACCGCGGATCAGGCCGTTCTTCTTGGCCGCCTTGGCGCGCTTTCCAAACTCCTTCCAGTCACCGATCTCCATCGCGCGCTTCAGATGCGCGGCGAAGTCGCCGGAATCGTAGACCTTGCCGGTCGCGGTCTTGTACGGCAGCGCCTTGGGCTGGATGAAATTCTTGCGGCGGATCGCGTCCGGCGTCATGTCGAGTTTTCGCGCGCAGGCATCGACCAGGCGCTCGATGACATAGGCCGCCTCGGGCCGGCCCGCACCGCGATAGGCATCGACCGGCACGCTGTTGGTGAAGATGGTGCGCACCCGGCAGTGGAAGGCCTGGATGTCGTAAAGGCCCGGCAGCATGCCGGCGCCGCCATGCGGAATGTAGGGCCCGAAGGTCGAGAGATAGGCGCCCATGTCGCCCATCAGGTCGCAATCCATCGCGAGGAATCTGCCGTCCTCGGCCATCGCCATCTTCGCGGTGGTGACGTTGTCGCGACCCTGCGCATCGCCCATGAAGTGCTCGGAGCGGTCGGCCGCCCATTTCACCGCCTTCTTCAGCTTGCGCGCCGCGACCGCCACCAGGGCGTATTCACGATAGGGAAACAGCTTCGTGCCGAAGCCACCGCCGACATCGGGGCAGATCACGCGCATCTTCTCGGTCGGGATATTCAGCACGTTCTGGCAGAGGATGTCGCGGAGGCGATGGCTGCCCTGGCTGCCGATTGTCAGCGTGAGATGATCGTTCTTGGCGTCGTATTCGCAAACCGCCGCGCGCGTCTCCATGAAGCTCGCGACCACGCGCGGATTGACGATGGAGATCTCGGCGACCGTATGCGCCTTGGCAAACGCGGCTTCGGTCGCGGCCTTGTCGCCGATCGACACATCGAACAGCACATTGCCGGGCTTGTCTGGCCAGACCTGCGGCGCGTCCTTCTTGACGGCGTTGACGAGGCCGGTCACCGACGGCAGCGGCGACCATTTGACGTCGATGGCTTCGATCGCGTCGCGGGCCTGGTCGATGGTCTCGGCGACGACGAAGGCGACGGAATCGCCGACATGGCGCACCTCGTCCTTGGCAAGGATCGGGTAAGGCGGGCCGGTGAAGGGATCGGTCTCGAAATTGAACAGGCAGGGCAGATTGCCGAGATCGCCGACTTCGGCGGCGGTCAGGATCAGCGCCACCCCGGGAAGGGTGCGGGCGCGGCTGGCGTCGATCGTGAATTTGGCATGCGCATGCGGCGAGCGCAGCATCAGGCAGCGAAGCGCAGCCTGCGGCGCGTAATCGTCGGTATAGCGGCCCTTGCCGCGGATGAGCGCGTCATCCTCCTTGCGCAGCACGCTTTGGCCAACGCCGAACTTGATGGGAGCCGCCATTTTTTCTTGTCCCGTCCTATGGTTGTTTTGCCGGCATATTGCCGTGGAAAAAGTGGCAAGGCAAACGGCTTTAGGCGGCCTCGACCTGCGAAAAAATGCCCTTGCCCTCCTCTGTCAGAGGGGGATCGAACGGAATGGCCGCAGTTCGGTCATTTCCCTGTGAAGATCGATGATCCGGCGAGCATCTTCGGTACGCTCGGTCTCGGCCAGCTGGCCGGCATAGGCCATGCGATGCGCCACCGCGGAAGACTGGAACGTCCAGTACTGCGTCATCAGCGGGTTGATGAAGAGCTCGTTCCCGCTGGTCCGGTTAGTGGCATGATAGTTGCCAAACTCACCCCGCAGTGCACTAGCGATCGAATTACAAACAATGCTCGGGTGCTGCGGCTGACGCTGGTTGGCGTAATCGACCAGATCGAGGAACGCATCCGCCTCCTTGCTGCCCTGCGACAACGAGAACGCACCGAGAAACCCGTCGTCCCGAATCAACCGGGCAGCGTTCTCCAGGAACGCATGGTGCGAAACACCATGATAGTGATCCACGCCGAAGCCGATCGCGGCAAGCAACGTCTTTTCACCAGCCGCTTGATCAGCGGCCACAAGCGAGACCGCATCCTCGACTACGCTGCCGACGCCGGGTTCGTCGCCAAACACGAGACTATCCGTTCCACCATCGACCAGCAGCACGGTGTCGATGTCATGGCGATCGATGATTGAACGATATGCAGCCGCGAGCGGGCGAACGCCGCTCTTCGCAAACGCGTAGATCGGCACGAGTTGCTCGCGCCGGCTGAGCCATTCGGCCAGCCATTTCTCCGGAAAGTACGGAATCTCTGCGGCACGCTGGTCTATTCGCCAAGTCGTCTCCCCGACACGTTCGCCGCCGCACAGCCATAAATTCGTGAAGGAAAGGCTGGCGAACACTACCCGCTTGCCCTGTGCCATCAGATGCTCCGCAAGCGGAACACCGGCAAAGACGTCAAAGCCTCCGCCGCAGCCGGCAATCAGCACATTGGTCCCGCCGTTCAGTCGTTCGAGAAATGGAATCATGTGACGCTAAATCCGTTGCAGCCGCATCAGACCGACGTTAGGGACCGAATTTCCTCACCATAAGATAATGGTCATAAGTCGCGTCACCCACGCGAATGACACCGGGGTCCGTGCCGTAGATTTCAAACCCGTTGCGCTCATAGGTCCTGATCGCAGCGGTTGCCGTTGATCCCACGGCAAGATGCACCTGCTCGACACGTGCCTCGGCTCGGGCAAGAATATCCTTGATCAACCGATCTCCGACGCCTTTGCCTCGATCGCTCTCCCGGACATAGACCGAGAAGATGTGCCCCCGATGCTTTGATTTCTTGTACCGCGAGACATAGAAGCCTGCGACTCCGATTAATCCGCCACATTCAAATGCGCCGAGAACGGTGTCGCCCAGCCAATGGCGATAGGCGGCCACCATCGCGTCGCCGCCTTCGTCCTCTTCGGGAGAACCAAACGTTTGAGGGTACATCTGGATTGCCTCCGCGCGAATTTCGCGAAGACAATCCAGATCATCGAGAGTCAATCGTCGGATTTTCATATCCGACTGAGCTGGCATTGCGTCTGACGTCATGATGTCAGCCTTTCTATTGCGGTCGCATCGCTTACATCCCGCCACGACTCAACAGATACCGCGTGCTGTCTCTCAGCGCATCGATCGATCGCTGAGGCGTGAGGTGGTCGATCTCGCCGCGCGTCAGGCCGATATCCATCAGCTCCCTGTCACTCAGGTCCTGCAACGACAGCCGTGGGCTCTGGCGCCGTTGCTGAAACGCAAGCCAATATTGCCTGATCAGGCCGAGGATACTTCGCGTCGAGGCCGCCGCGGGTCCGGCAGCGTCCTTGTCCGGCAAGGCGTTGTCCAGCGCTGCGGCCGACGCCTTGAGGCGTGCTGACAAAGCCTGGTCGACCGCGCTCTTCGCCGACACGATCGAGAGCCTGAGGCCGCGCCTCGCGGCGTCGCCCTCTATCCCGGGAGAAACGTCCGTTAGTTGTGGTGGCATCGCATGCTCCTGCTGTTGTGCCGGCAGGGAGCGTGGCCAAACAAAAGGCCCCGTCCGATGCCGGCGGGGCCTGGTGGAAAAGATGTCGTCGACGAATTCCTAGCGCGCGACTCCTTCCACGGCCCAGCCGAAGCGGGTCATGTGCGAGAAGTTAACGTCGCGCGACCATTTAATCATGGGCACGCCGATAGCACGGCGATCGTGCAAAATCAAGAGATGTGCGGAGTGTGGCCACATCCTGCAGGCGAGCCTCACTCCGGCGCGACGACGCTGCGACACATCGGACAGCAAGGCCATAACTGAACCAAGTCGCTCGACGAGTCTTTCCCAGGCGATCGGATCGCGCGTTCGCGTCGTGGTCGAGGCCGTCTCAGCTGACGTAGCCCGCTCCGAAATGTGCGGGCGCATGGGCGGGCGGTGGCGGAAGATTCGCTCAAGTTGTATCTTTAATTTAACTCGCGCGATACACCCTCTGGTTTAGTGATATCCCCGTTGGGAATGGGGGAACTCGCATGATGAGGGATGTTTTTGACGCTGCGGCTGCAGGGCCGGGCGTCAGCCGTCTCCAACGACCAGAGGTCACGGAACGGAACCCGCGAGAGCATCATATCGCTCACACAGATCGTGAATCGCCGGCGCATGCGTCCGGGGCAGCGCCTGGCCGATGATTATGCCGCCGCTCACAAGGGTGAACGCCTCGCCAGCCTCGCCATTTGACCCTCGGCTGGAATCCCTGCGTGGCCTCGCCTGCCTGACGGTGTGCGTATTCCATGCGACGCACGTCTTCACGAACAATCCGCAATCGGTTTTCTTTGACACGCTGCTGCTGGCCGCGAATCCAGCCGCGGCCGTGATGTTCTTCTTCGTGCTGAGCGGCTATGTGCTCGGGGCCTCGCTGGAGCGCGACCTTGCAATCGCGCCTTACTTGGCGCGGCGGCTGTTCCGGCTGATTCCACCGTTCGCGGCAGCGGTCCTGTTCGCTTTCGCCTGCGAGCGCCTTTGGCGTCTTGATCCGGCCCCGGCCGGGCTCACACCCGGCTTCGAGCACCTGTTCTGGCCGCAACCGACCTGGAACGATCTGTGGGACAATCTGCTGCTCGGCTCCAATCGGGTGAACGGTCCGACCTGGACGCTCTTTCCCGAATTGTTGGGATCCATGATGCTGCCGTTCGCGGTCGCTGCGCACGGCAGGATTGAACCACGATGGCGCTGGGCACTGTTCGCCGCGGTCACGGTCCTGCTCGCGAGCGGCCCTTACCGAACGCTGCTGTGGTTCTATTTCGGCTGTTTTCTCGTCAAGGAGTTTGCCGCACTGCTCGCAGGTCGCAGGCAGCTTGCCACGGTTGCGTTCATCGCGGGCCTGGTCGGACTGGAGATAGCCGGCTCCTACGATGAGTTCTACACGGCGGGCATTGTGCTGGTTTCGGCCACTGCAGCCGCGCTGATGATGGGTGCCGTGGTGTCGTCACGCGACATGCTGCAATGGGCGACGACCGCGCCGCTGCGGTTTCTTGGCCGAATCTCGTTCAGCCTCTACCTCGTGCACTGGCCGATCTTTTATCTCTGCGCCCTCGTCGCGGTCGATCTTGGCTCGATCGCGCCGACGCAGGTCTGGGGCAATTTGTTCGTCATGGTAACGTCGCTCGTCGCGGCGATCGCCATCGCGGCGCTGGCGTATCGGTTCATCGAAGCCCCTTCGATTCGGGCAGGTGCGTTCGCGGCACGTCTCCTGGCGGGGATGTGGCGAAGCCGGGCAGCTGTCCACGGCGCCGGCTGATATCCGCTCTAGCTGCGCACCAGCGAGACCAGCCAGCCGCGGCCGAACAAGACCAGGATCGCGAGCGCGTAGACGATCGTGCCGCCGAGGGCCAGCAGGACCAACGTCACTTCGTCATGGAAGCGCATCGCGCCCAGCGCAGAACCGCCAAAGCGTGCGATCAGCCAGAAGGCGCCGGCGAGGATCAGTCCGGTCAGCAGGAATTTGCCGAGCGACAGCAGCCAGGCCCGGTCGAGCACGAGGAAGCCGCGCCGAACGGCGAAGAACAGCACCAGCAAGAGATTGGTCCAGACGCCGACGGCGGTTGCCAGCGCCAGGCCGATCTGGGCGAACGATCCCATCAAAGCGAGTTTCAGCGCGACGTTGACCGCGATGCCCGACAGCGAGGCGCGGACCGGCGTCGCGGTGTCCTTACGCGCATAGAAGGTCGCGACCGCGCTGCGGATCAGCACGAAAGGGATCAGGCCGATCGCATAGGCCGCGAGCGTGCTGCCCGCGGCAACCGCATCGGCCTTGGAGAACGCACCGCGGGCGAACAGCGCGCGCATGATCTCGTCGGGCACGGTGAGGAAGGCCGCGACGAACGGCACCGAGAACAGCAGCGTGAAGTCGAAGGCGCGGCGCTGCGCCTTCATCGCGCCGTCATGATCGTTGGCCGTGATCCGCCGCGACATCTCCGGCAGCAGCACCGTGCCGATCGCAATACCGATCACGCCGATCGGCAATTGATTGAGGCGGTCGGCGTAGTACAGCGCCGACAGCGCGCCCGCGGGCAGGAAGGTCGCGATGATGGTGTCGGCGAACAGCGCGACCTGCGTGCCCATCGAGCCCAGCGTCGCGGGTCCCAGTGCCCTGAAGAAGCCGCGGACGTCTTCATCGAGCTTGAGCGGCGCAAAGCGCGGCAGTCCGCCATGGCGGGCTAGATCGCCGGCGAGCAGGAAATATTGCAGGAAGCCGGAGATCAAGACGCCCCAGGCGGCTGCGTGCCCCGCAGTCGGAAACCAGGCGGCGAGCGCCAGCGTCATCATCATCGCGACATTGAGGAAGATCGACGCGGCAGCCGCACTGGCAAAGCGCTGCATCACGTTGAGCATGCCGCCATAAAGCGTCACCAGCGTGATCAGCAGCAGATAGGGAAAGGTGATCCGGGTCAGCTCGATCGCGAGCTTGCGCTGCTCGGCATCCTCGGAAAAGCCAGGCGCCAGGATGCTCATGGCCTGCGGCATGAACAGCCAGGCGACGACCAAGAGCACCACCTGCGAGGCCAGCAGCAGCGTGAAGATGCGGTCGGCGAACAGCCGCGCCGCCCCCTCCCCGCGCTCGCCATGGACATGGGCATAGGCCGGCACCCAGGCGGCGTTGAAGGCGCCTTCGGCGAAGATCGCGCGGAAATGGTTGGGCAGCCGCAGCGCCACGAAAAAGGCGTCGGCCACGGGGCCGGCGCCGAGGATCGCCGCGAGCATGATGTCGCGGGCAAATCCCGTCAGCCGCGAGAGCAGCGTGTAACCACCGACCGTGAAGATGCGTCCGAGCATGCGTCCCTTCTAGAGGAAGAGACGGCTCGCTGCAAAATCAGGGCGAATCAGCTCGCCAGCGCGCCGCGCACGGCCGCGATTACCCGCTCCTGGTCGGCTTCGGTCAGATAGGCGTGCATCGGCAGGCTGATGACGTCCTGCGACAGGCTCTCGCAAGCAGGCAGGCCGCCGTCGGCGACCGGATACTGCTTGTAGGCGGTCTGCTGGTGCATCGACTTGCCGTAATAGATCGCGGTCGGCACGCCCTGGGCCTTCAGCGCGGCGGCGAAGCCATCGCGGTCGGTCCCCTCGGGGAGACGGATCGTGTACTGCGCCCAGACCGAGGTATTGCCCGGCGCCAGACGCGGCACGGTCACGACGTTGGACAGGCCCCGCGCATAGCGCTCGGCGACCTTGTTGCGGGCGGCAATCTCGTCGTCGAAGATCTTCAGCTTCTCGATCAGGATCGCGGCCTGCATGGTGTCGAGCCGCCCGGTCAGGCCGAGGCGGACGTTGTCGTATTTGTCGACGCCCTGCCCGTGCACGCGGATGCTGCGCAGCGTCGCCGCCAGCTCGTCGTCATCGGTGAGAATAGCGCCGCCGTCGCCGAAGCAGCCGAGCGGCTTGGCCGGGAAGAAGCTGGTCGTGGTGGCGAGCCCGAAGGTGCCGAGCTTGCGACCCTTGTAGCTTGCGCCAAAACCTTGCGCGGCGTCATCGATCACGAACAGCCCTTCGGCCTGTGCGATCTCGGCGATGGCATCGTGGTCGGCGGGCTGGCCGAACAGATCGACCGGGATCACCGCGACAGGCTTCAGGCCAGCCTTGCGCGCAGCCGCAATGCCGCGCTTGAGCGACTCCGGGCTCATGTTGAAGGTCGTCTCGTCGACATCGACATAGACCGGCGTGGCTCCGGTCCGTGCCGCCGGCGACGCGGTTGCAATGAAGGTGAAGGAAGGACACAGCACGGCATCCCCGGGCCCGACGTTCTTCGCCATCAGCACCATCAGAAGCGCATCCGTGCCGTTCGAACAGGACACCACGTGCTTGGCGCCGCAATAGGCGGCGAGCTGCTTCTCGAGTTCGAAGACCTCGGGTCCATTGACGAACTGGCAATGGTCCATCACGCGCTTCACGGCGGCATCAAGCGAGGCACCGAGCCGGGTGCGCTGCGAGGCAACGTCGATGAAGGGAATGGGTTCGGGACGCAGATGCTGGTTCATGGCCTGGTTCTTCGCCTGGTTCTTGGCGCCTTGCGGGTTTTGAGCGGTCGACATGGAAAGGGTTTTAGCCGGCGATGCGGCACGGACCCTTGCGGGCGGGCGACGTGGCTGCGGGCCGCGACGGCGTCTCGAGGCACTGCGTCGCGATCTCGAGGCTGGCGACACCCTCGTCACCGGTGACTGCCGGCGTCTCGCCGTTGCGCACCGCCTTGAGGAAGGCGATCAGCTCGGCGCGGAGCGGCTCGTCGTGACCGACCGGCAGATGCCGCATCGAGTAGCTGCCGTCCGGCTTGAAGCCGAAGCATTCGGTGACCTGGCGCGTCAGGAGATCGCCCATCACGTATTTGTCGCGGGTCGCGACCGTGACGCTGCGCGCCTTGAACGGCGTCAGCCAGTTGGTGTTGATGTGCGCGAGCACGCCGTTGGCGGTCCGGAACTGCAAGAGCGCGATGTCCTCGCGCTCGGCGACCGCGCTCGACAGCTGCGGCTGCACCTCGACGATGTCGGATTCGGTGAACCAGCGGATCAGATCGATGTCGTGCACGGCCAGATCGATGACCACGCCGACATTGGACATGCGCGGCGGGAACGGACCGACGCGCGTGATCGCGATCGAGAGAATGTCCTCGCCCGCGATCGCCTGCTTGACGGCGGCGACCGCCGGATTGAAGCGCTCGACATGGCCGACCATCAGCGTGACGCCGGCCTTTTGCGCGGCGGCGACGATCTCGCGGCCCTCGGCGACCGTGGACGCGATCGGCTTCTCGACCAGCACGTGAATGTTCTTGGCGATGCAGGCGAGCGCAACCTCGTGATGCAGATGGGTCGGCGCCGCGATGGTGACGGCATCGACGCCTTCGGCCAGGAGCTGGTCCAGCGTCTCGAAGCTCGCGCAATTGGCGAGTTCGGTCGCGCGCGTCCGATGCGCCGGCGAAGGATCGACCACGCCGACCAGGCTGACGCCGGGCAGACCGCTCAGCACGCGCGCATGGTTGCTGCCCATCACGCCCGCGCCAATGACGCCGACGCGCAAGCCGGCCTTTGCCGGTTGTGACCCTTTGGAACTCATCTGATCGAACCCCGATTCAACGCAAATCCCCGGGCCGCTTCTAGCACGGGTGCCACATTTGTGGCGAATGCCGGCCAAACTGCCCGGACACGATTTGATTCAAAAAGTTACACGTTCTCCGGGCCTTAAGCCGCACAAAGCGGGCTTTCCAGGCCCGGATTCCGTGATTCGGAGTTGGCTGGTTACGACCTTTGATAGTCGTCTTCAATCCGGATGATGTCGTCCTCCCCGAGATAGGAGCCGGTCTGGACCTCGATCAGTTCCAGCATGATCTTGCCGGGATTCTCCATCCGGTGGACGGCGCCCATCGGGATGTAGATCGACTCGTTCTCGTGCACCGTCTTCACGGTCTCGTTCACGGTGACGCGGGCCGCACCACGGACCACGATCCAGTGCTCGGCGCGGTGATGATGCTTCTGCAGCGACAGCCGCCCGCCCGGCTTGACCACGATGCGCTTGACCTGATGGCGCTCGCCATTGTCGACCGACTGGTAGCTGCCCCAGGGGCGATGCACCTTGAGATGCTCCTCGGTGACCTTCGGCGCGACCGCCTTGAGCTTGGTCACGAGGCGCTTGAGGCCGTTGGCGTCCTTCTGGCGCGAGACGAGAACCGCGTCCGCGGTTGCCACGACGACGAGATCGTCGACGCCTTCGAGCGCGACGAGCGCATGATCGCTCGTGACGTTGCAGTTGCGCGAATCCTCAAACACGGCGGTGCCGTGCGCGGAGTTGCCCTGCGCATCCTTGTCGGACAATTCCCACACCGCACGCCAGGAGCCGACGTCGGACCAGCCGCAGGACACCGGCACAACGGCTGCGCGCGAGGTCTTCTCCATCACCGCATAGTCGATCGAGATCGCCTTCGCCGCGCCAAAGGCCTGCGGCTCCAGCGTGACGAAGCCGAGATCACGGCCGGCATTGGCGACCGCATTGGACACCGCCTCCACGCTCGCCGCATCGACCTTGCGATATTCGTCGAGCAGCAGGGAGGCGGGAAACATGAAGTTGCCGCTGTTCCAGAGATAGCCCGAATTGACGTAGTCGGCGGCCTTCACGGCATCCGGCTTCTCGACGAAGCGCGCGACCGCGTGGACTTCGCCGGAGATCACCTCGCCCGGGCTGATATAGCCGTATTCGGTTGCCGGCCGCTCCGGCTTGACGCCGAAGGTGACGATGCGCCCGGTGCTCGCGGCCGTGAGGCCCTCGCGGCACGCCGCGACGAAGGCGGCATTGTCCTGCACCACGTGGTCGGCGGCGAGCGCGAGCACGATCGCTTCGCCGGTGCGGTTCTGCGCGAACGCCGCGCCGGCGGCGATCGCGGGACCGGAGTCGCGCCGCATCGGCTCGAGGATCACGTCGGCCTCGATGCCGATCTCGACCAGCTGCTCCAGCACCATGAAGCGATAGGACGCATTGGTGATGACGATGGGGCGATCGAACAGCGAAGCCTCCGAGACGCGCAGCAGCGTGTCCTGGAAGGTCGAGCGCGCGCCGAACAGCGGCAGGAACTGTTTTGGGCGCACCTCGCGCGAAGCCGGCCACAGCCGCGTGCCGGCGCCGCCGCACATGATCAGGGGGATAATGCGTTTGTCCATCGTCATTTCAAACCTTGTAGTGGTCGCGATACCAGGTGACAAAATTGTGGACCCCGTGCTCGATCGGCGTTGACGGTGCAAAGCCGGTGTCGCGCATCAAATCCTCGACATCCGCGAACGTTTCCACCACATCTCCCGGCTGCATCGGCAGCAATTCTTT
This sequence comes from Bradyrhizobium sp. CCGUVB4N, assembly GCF_024199945.1. Taxonomy (GTDB): domain Bacteria; phylum Pseudomonadota; class Alphaproteobacteria; order Rhizobiales; family Xanthobacteraceae; genus Bradyrhizobium. Next base: position 6,372,798 of record NZ_JANADP010000001.1, read on the forward strand.
GACCGCCGTCCGACCCAGCTCCCGCTCCAGAAGTCCGACGACATGCATCAGCTCTTCGGGGCGGTGATTTCCGACATTGTAGACCCGAGACGGCGCATTTGCGGCAGCCGGATTGTCCGCAGGCACAAGATCGATCAGCTTGGACACTACACGGGTCACGTCGTCAATATAGGTGAAGTCGCGGCGCATCTTGCCGTGGTTAAAGAGCCGGATCGGCTGGCCCGCCATGATGGCGTTTACAAACAGAAACATGGCCATATCAGGCCGTCCCCACGGGCCATAGATCGTGAAAAAGCGCAAGCCCGTGACCGGCAGCCGGTAGAGATGACTGTAGGACTGCGCCATCACCTCGTTGGCCTTCTTGGTCGCGGCGTAGAAGCTCACGGGATGATCGGTCCGGTCCTGCACGGAAAACGGCAGTTTAGTGTTGGCGCCGTAAACGGACGATGACGAGGCGTAGACGAGATGGCGACAGCCGCACGTCCGGCAGCCCTCGAGCAGATTGAGAAAACCCTGCAGATTGGAATCGGCGTAGCTCTGCGGATGCTCGATCGAGTGGCGCACGCCGGCCTGGGCGGCGAGATGCACGACCTCTGGAAAGCGATGCCGCGCAAACAGCGCCGCCATCGTCTCGCGATCGGCGAGATCAGCCTGGACAAAAGAGAAACGGGATTCGTTGCCGAGCAGCGAAAGGCGCGCCTGTTTCAACGCTGGATCGTAATAGCTGTTGAGATTGTCGAGCCCGACCACGGGCCGCCCCTCGGCCAGGAGCTGCCGGGCGACGTGAAAGCCGATGAAACCGGCGGCACCCGTCACCAAAATCGCCTGATCCGTCATCCTGTTCCCAAGCGATCCCGAGCAATCCCTGAAGCCAGCCCGTAAAGTTTCTCTGGCCGGTATCAAGGGGGCGCAATAGACCGCCGCCCTTCGTGATAGCTATTGCAAGATCGGCGCCAAAACCATACCAAAGCGGCCGAATTCGGCGCCTCGCGTCGGGTTGCCCCGAAACCCTGTTCAAGCGGGCGAGATGCGCCGAATCCTGCTGTCGACGGCCAAAATCCTGATCTCTGCAGCGCTGCTCTATCTGGCGCTACGCAAGGTCGATCTGACCGAGCTGTTCTCGCGATTCACCGTGTCCAGCCTGTTCTGGATCGGCATGGCGATCGCGGTCACGTTCTTTCAGATCTTCGTCGGTGTGTTGCGCTGGCGCGAGGTCAGTGCCGCATGTGGCGCGCCGCTCGGGATCAGCCGGGCCATGCGCTACAACGTGATCGGCTCGTTCTTCAACCAGACCCTGCCGTCCGCTATCGGCGGCGATGCCGTGCGCCTGTGGATGGTCGCGCGCGCTGGCGCTGGCTGGCGTGCGGCGACCTATTCGATCTTCGTCGATCGCGCGATTGGGCTGATTGCGCTCGCAGTCCTCATCGTCGCGAGCCTACCCTGGAGCTACAGCCTCATCGCCGATCCGCACGGGCGTTCGGCGCTGCTTCTGCTCGATCTCGCGGCGCTAGCCGGCGGCGTCAGCTTCATGATCTTCGGTATCCTGCCGTGGCCGTGGCTGAAGACCTGGTGGGCCACCCACCACGTGCACGCCTGTGCCGTGATCGCCAATCGGGTGATCTTCCACCCAACGCGCTGGTTCTATGTCGCGGTCCTGTCGATCGCCATTCACGTGCTGGCAGTGGTGATGGCCTGGTGCGTCGTTCAGTCGATCTCAGCGCCGGTTTTGTTCGGTGACGTTTTTCTGCTGATTCCACCGGTCATGCTGATCACCTTCGTGCCGATCTCGATTGCGGGCTGGGGCGTGCGCGAGGCGACGATGGGCCTGGCTTTCGGCTTCGCCGGCCTCGCGGCCCATGAAGGAGTTAACGTCTCGCTGCTGTTCGGCGCAGTCCTGTTTATCGTCGGTGCGATTGGCGGTCTGGTCTGGATCTTCAGCGCCGAGAAGGCGGCGCAAAGATCAGAATCGATCGAGCCGCGTGAATGAACATTCATAGGCCTTGACGGACCCGGGCATGAAGATCAGCGTCATCACAGCCAGCTTCAACTCCGAGGCGACGATCGGCGCGACCATCGCGTCCTTCCTGGAACAGACGCATCCCGACAAGGAGATGCTGGTCATTGACGGCGTCTCCAGAGATTCGACGCTCAGAATTGTGGAGTCGTTCGGCTCGAGCGCGATTCGCGTAATCTCCGAACTTGACAACGGCATTTACGACGCAATGAACAAGGGCTTGCACCAGTTTACGGGCGATGCGATCGGCTTTCTTAATTCGGACGACACCTTCCACGACAGCACCGCGATGGCGGCAATCGCGGTTGCGCTAGAAAATTCAGACATCGTCTACGGCGATCTCGACATGGTCACCGATCATCGCACCAAGACGCTGGTTCGTGTCTGGCGTGGCGGACAGTTCCACCCATGCGCGTTCCAGCTTGGCTGGGTCCCGCCCCATCCTACCTTCTACATTCGAAGAGAAGTCGCGGAGAAAGTCGGTGACTACGACACCAGTCACGTCACCACTGCCGACTACGACTACATGCTGCGCGCGATGGCGTTGAACGACTTCAGGATCAAATATCTCTCGCGCGTGCTTGCCGATTTCCAGATGGGCGGAATCAGCACGAGTAGCTGGCGCCTCACGCTGCGGGCTAATCTCGAATGCCTCCGCTCCCGCCGGGAACATCTTAACGCGCCGCTGATCGACGCCGCGTTCTTTCTGCGCTTCATCAGACGGATCTTTCAGCTTCGACCTCGACCGTTTTCGTCCACACGCGATTGAGACGGCGCCCGTCCCACTGTCAGAGAGCCTCTGCGAACAAGGCGCCCAAATCGATCCCGAAGGTCATGGCAGCAGTGATATCAGCAATCCAATCCACTGCAGATCGCGATGAGTGTCAGTTTCTCGGAGTGCGTGCTGGGGCTGACTACGCGAGCGAGCCCCCTGACGAGCGCGCTCATTTCCTGAACCTCGGATGCTGGTGGAAACGTAGTTGCGGAGCGGAGCCTCCACCCCGCCGGAATATCTGTGATTAACCGGCCTCAGCGACCGGACGGCGCTTTGCGCCTTACGACGCCGCGTTGATCGCGAACTCCGGAACAACATCCTTCAGGATCGTCCGGATCGCATTCGGATCGTCGCGCGCGATGGCGTCTTCGAGCGCTGAGATCCATTTGCGCAACGCTTGCATCGGCGGCTCGTTCGGCTTGGCGGCCATGATGCCGGCGATGCCGATCTCGACAGCCGGCTCCTCAGAAGCGAACAGGATCTCGTTGAGCCGTTCGCCGGGCCGCACACCGCTGAACACGATCTCGATGTCATGGCCGGGCTGCAGGCCCGAGAGGCGGATCATGCGTTCGGCGAGATCGACGATCTTCACCGGCTGGCCCATGTTGAGCACATAGACCGACACGCTTTGCCGCTCGGTCGCGAGCGCATGGGTCGCGGCCGTGATGACGAGATCGCAAGCTTCGCGGATCGTCATGAAATAGCGGACCATATCCGGATGCGTCACCGTCACGGGGCCACCCGCTTCGATCTGCGCCTTGAACTTCGGTACCACCGATCCGTTCGAGGCCAGCACGTTGCCGAACCGGACCGAAATCAGACGCATCGGCGGCTTGCCGCCGATGGCTTGAACCGCGAGGTCGTGGTCGAGCGCCTGGCAGTACATCTCGGCGAAACGCTTGGTCAGGCCGAGCATCGAGACCGGCTCGATCGCCTTGTCGGTCGAGATCATCACCATAGCCTCGGCGCCAGCCGCTAGCGCCGCATCGGCGACGTTGAGCGAGCCGAATATGTTGGTCTTGACGCCCTCGCTCCAGTCCCGTTCCAAGATCGGAACGTGTTTGAGCGCCGCGGCATGGAACACGATGTCTGGCTTGAACTCGCTCATCAGGTGCATGATGCGGGTGCGGTCGCGGATGTCGGCGATGCGTCCATCGATCTCGGCGCTGCTTTCGAGGACCGCGAGCGCCTCGGTCACCGAGTAGAGCGCTGGTTCCGAATTCTCGATGACCAGAAGCCGGGCGGCGCCGAACGCGACCACGCGCTCGCAGATCTCCGCCCCGATTGAGCCGCCGCCGCCGGTGACGATCACGGCCTTGTTCTTGATCAGTGCCTCCAGCCGCGCATAGTCGATCTTTTCGCTCGGACGTAGCAGCAAATCCTCGACCGCGACCGAGGTCAGCCGCGGCGTGTCGCCGCCCTCGAGCGAAGGCAGGCGACTGACGATCAGCCCGAGCCGCCGCGACCGCATCAGCACGGACTCCGGATGCGCGTCCGGCTCGAACGCAGACGGCGTCATGATCACCCGGGAGATCGGCTTGTTGCGCTTGCCGAAATCGTTGATCACGTCTTCGATGTCGTCGAGGCCGCCGACGACGGGCACGTTGCGGATGAACTGCCCGAGATCGGACCGTGACGGCGACAACACACCGATCGGGCGCAGATGCTTGATCGCGCCGCTCTCGATCCCACGCAGAACGACCTCGGCGTCAGCGGCACGCCCGACTAAAAGGGTAGGCGCGGCATCCCCGCTCCTAGCGTGATGTAGCACGCGGGTGTAGCGGAAATAGCGATAGGCAAACCGCAGTGCGCTCAGCGCTGAAACTTCCAGAAACCAATAGAGAACGATGGTCACCTTGCCGAGGAAGAAGCTGCCGCGGACGTTGGGGGCGACGAAGATGTAGTCGAGCACGAGCAGCGCCACCGTCAGCACGGTCGCGACGCGGATGACATTCAGCGCGTCCGGCAGCGAGATGAAACGCCACTTTGTCGTGGTTAGGTTGAAGATGAAGAACACTACCACGCTGAAGGCGAGGAAATAGGGCAGGATCTGGAGCAAGAGCGGCAGGCGCTCGTAAAAGCCCTCCCCACCCTCGAAGCGCAGGTAGAAGGCGGCGAACAGCGCCGCCGCGGTGGCCAGCAGGTCGTGGAGCGCGATCAAGAAATTGCGCAAGGTGAGATGCGAAAAACGCGTCATCCGCCGACCGGTGCATATCCAGTTTGATTTGAGGCCCGACTGCGCTGATAGCTCATCTGGCCGCGACTTGCCAGCATCGGCGTGGATCAGGAACGGCCTTCTTCCGGCGTCGGCGCCTCGCGCCGCACTCTGGCGACCATGCCGCCGGCAACGCCGACGCCGAGGACGTACATCCAGCCCTCGTGGAAATCGAACAGGTGGGAGTTGAATAGCGAGGTAAAGACGTTCTGCGCGACGACCAATAGGCCGATCCAGTTGGCAAGTCCATCGCCACGAAATAGCCAGAGATGCGCGAACCAAATTGTGTAGAGGATGACCACGCCGATGATGCCCCACTGCACGGCCACGTACAGGGTCTGATTGTGCGGATTGCCGATCACCGCGTGGGAGGCTTGGTCGTTGTTGCCAGTCACGACCTGCTCGAATAGCCCACGCGTCGAGCCCGTGCCGTGGCCCCTAATCGGCGCCTCCGCGAAAAAGCCGAGGGACTTTCGCCAGAATTCGAGCCGCAGCCCGGCCGAGGTAGACTCGCCCTTCTCTACGTAGCGCGAGTAGTCGCTCGCAAACGTATCGGCCGTCTTTCGCAACTGCGGCGAGGCCTGCCAGGCGAGCAGCGCGCCAGCAGCGATTGCAGCCGAAGCGATAAGGACGCTGCGCCAGTTCAGATGCAGCAATGCGAACACGGCGAGCATGATCGGAACGGTGACGAGCGCAGTGCGCGACACCACGACGAAGGCCATGTTGGCGAAGAAGCTGAGCGCTAGCGATGTGAGTAGCGCGGCCAGCCAGTACCGCTTCGCGCGCAGCACGCGCACGATCGGGTATGCAAGCGCGACAGCGCACAAGGTGAATTCCTGGCTCTGGTCGATGTAGTTCTTTACAAAGATGCCGCGCTCGACATTGCCGGGTTTGATCGAGAGGTGCGGGTAAAAGGCGACCAGCCAGGACATCACCGACAGAAACGCACAGGAGGCGAGGAAGGCAAGAAACACCCAGTGCCCGCGCGGGGAGCGCTCGAAATGATAGAGCAGGACGGGAAGCACGAGCAGCTTGACGGTCGGCCCCACGGCATAGAGGCGCGCGCCCCAGGCCGCGTCCGACCACAGCGTTCCCACCAGCGCCAGCAGGAACAGCGCGATCGGCGCCGCAGAGATCGGACGCTTCAGCGATTGCATGAATGCATGGACATCGAGAAACGGCACCATGCAGACCAGGAACGCGGCGTTGAAGATCGCCACGAGCGACGTCGACCAGGGCAGCGAGGCCACGGTCAGGATCGCGAACAGGTCGACCGTCTCGCCCCAGGCCGCCGGGCTTCGAATGCGCCGCCCCAGCATCTGGAGGGTCGTCTCCCGCGCGAGCGCCGTCACTTCGTCTCTCCGCGCGCGCGATGAACCAGCGCGGTCGTGCTGAAGCCCTTGAGGATGTCGACCAGCACGACCACCCCGCCGGCGGCTTCGACGACCTCGTGGCCGACCACCTGCTCGCGGGTGTAATCGCCGCCCTTCACCAGGACGCTCGGCGTGATGCGCGTGATCAGGTCGATCGGCGTGTCCTGCTCGAAGATCACGACGAGATCGACGGCTTCGAGTGCGGCGAGCACTTCGGCACGCGCGCGCTCGTCCTGGACCGGGCGATCCGCGCCCTTCAGCCGCCGCACCGAGGCGTCGCTGTTGAGACCGACGATCAGCCGGTCGCAGGCGGCGCGCGCCGCGGTCAGAACCTTGACGTGGCCGGGATGCAGGATGTCGAAGCAGCCATTGGTGAAGCCGACGCGCAGCCCCTCGCCCTTCCACTCGGCGAGCTGGGCCTCGAGCGCGCCGGGCGCGCTCACGACCTTCTCCTCGGCCGCGAGATAGGCATGCGGCAGGATCTTTCGCCGCAGCTCGTCGGCGCTCACGCTGGCGGTGCCCTGCTTGCCGACCGCGACCGCGGCCGCCGCACTCGCCATGCGCAGCGCCGTATCCCAATCCGCCCCCGCCGCGCGCGAGACCGCGAGCGCGGCGGCGACGGTGTCGCCGGCGCCGGAGACGTCGCGCACCTTCACCGGGAAAGCCGGAACATGGACGGCCTCGCCCTTGCGCGGCACCAGCGTCATGCCGTGCTCGCCCTGCGTGACCAGGATCGCCTCGCAATCGGCGAGCCGCATCACGTCCTCGCTGGCATCGACGATGCTCTGCGGCGTGTCGGCACGGCTGCGGGTGGCTTCCGAGAATTCCTTGCGGTTGGGCGTGAGCAGCGTGGCGCCGCGATAGATCGCCCAGTTCAGGCTCTTGGGATCGACGATCACGGGCTTGCCGAGCTTTCGCGCGGCGTCGATGGTATGGCGGATCACGCGCGCGGTCAGCACGCCCTTGGCGTAGTCGGACAGCAGCACGATATCGGCGCGCGCGATCTGCGGCACGATCGCCTCGATCAGCTTCGTCTCGACCTCGTCGGAGGCCGCTACCGCCTGCTCCCAATCCGCGCGCAGCATATGCGTGGAGAAATGCTCGGAGACGAAGCGCACCTTTCGCGTGGTCGGCCGCGACGGATCGCACACCAGCGCGCTGTCGATGCCGGCATGGTCCGCCAGCGCGGCCTTGAGTCGCGCTCCCGCATCGTCCTCGCCGACGAGGCCGACGAAGATGCAGCGCGCACCGAGCGAAGCGATATTGCGCGCGACGTTGCCGGCACCGCCGATATGGATCTCGCTGCGCTGGGCCGCGATGACGGGCGTCGGCGCTTCCGGCGAAATCCGCGACACCTCGCCGTAGACGAACTCGTCCAGCATGATGTCGCCGATGCAAAGCACCGTGCGGCCGGAGATGGCTTGCGCGAGGGCATCGAAATCGAGAATGGGCGTCGGCATGGTCATTGGGCCTCAGATCCTTGGGGCCTTATCGGAAACGGTCGGGCCGGTCGAGATAGTCCCCGACAAAGGCCTTCACTGCGTCTTCGAGCGTCGTGAAGCCGCCGTTATAGCCGGCGCGGTGGAGACGATCGACCTTGCTCTCGGTGAAATATTGATAGCTGCCGCGGATCTGCTCGGGCATGTCAATGTATTCGATGTTGGCCTTCGTACCGAGCGCAGCATAGGTCGCGAGCATCAGATCCTTGAAGCTCCGCGCCTTGCCGGTGCCGACATTGAATAGCCCCGACACCGCAGGCGTCGCCAGCAGCCACAGGATCACGCGCACGACGTCGTCGACATAGATGAAATCGCGACGCTGGTCGCCGTCGGCGATGCCGTCGCGATGCGACTTGAACAGCTGCACAACGCGGCCCGCCTTGACGTCGTCGAAGCGACGCGCCAGCACGCTCATCATCGTGCCCTTGTGGTATTCGTTCGGGCCGAACACGTTGAAGAATTTCAGGCCCGCCCATTGCGGCGGCAGCGGATCGCCGTTCGCTACGCGCTCGGCGACGGCGAGATCGAACAGCTGCTTGCTCCAGCCGTAGAGATTCATCGGCCGCAGTTTCTTCAGCGCCGGCAGCGAGGCATCGTCGTCAAAACCCTCCGCGCCGTCACCATAGGTCGCCGCCGACGAAGCGTAGATCAACGGCGCCGCATTGGCCGTGCACCAGTCGAGCAGGCGCATCGAGAAGCGGAAATTGGTCTCGATCACGAGATCGCCGTCGGTCGCGGTGGTCTCGGAAATCGCCCCGAGATGGATCACGGCATCTAACTTGCGCCCCTTCAGCCAGTCGGCAAGCTCGGCCGGTGGAACGATATCCACAAGCTGCCGCTTGGCGAGATTGCGCCATTTGCCGTCGCTGCCCAGGAGATCGCAGATCACGACGTCGCTGCGGCCCGCCTCGTTGAGCGCGGCCACGACATTCGATCCGATAAAACCGGCTCCGCCGGTCACCAGCAACATTCCAACCACCCTGCCCGATCTTCGCGGCCCGATACCTGCCCTAGCGCATCATCTACCAAAGTGTAAGCATTTTGGGCCTGACGCTCGGGGCTCGCGCTTCTGCCCGCTTTACCTGCCGGCCGGGAGCGGCTAACCGAACCGCCACATCAGGGCGCCCGCGGCACAATTAACGAATGAACAACGATTCGCAATTTGGCGGAAATGAGGATCGGAGCGACACAAGCCCGATCCTGATCGTCCCTTATATGTGGATCGGCGATTTCGTCCGGAATCACACCGTCGTGCGTGTGCTGAAGGAGCGCTGGCCGAATCGGCCGGTCGATCTCCTGACCACGTCCCTGTGCGCCCCCCTGGTCGACTACATGCCCGGCGTGCGCGCTGGGCTCGTCTGGGACCTGCCCCGCAGCCGCCTTGCCGTCGGGCGCCAGCTTGGCCTCGCCCGGTTCCTGCGTGAGCGGAACTACGGCACCGCCCTTGTGCTGCCGCGGACCTGGAAGGCGGCCATTGCGCCGGCGCTGGCCGGCATCCCGGAACGGGTCGGCTTCGTCGGCGAGTTCCGGTTCGGCCTGCTCAACCGCTGGCGCTGGGGCGAGAAGAAGCTGCCCCGCTTCATCGACAAGAACGCCGCGCTGGCCCAGCCCGACGGCGCGCCCCTGCCGCCGGAATGGCCGGTTCCGCAATTGCGGGTCCCGGCTGACGAGATCGCCCGCTGGCGCCAGGCCAACGGCCTCAGCGCCGGAGCCGCCGTGGCGCTCGCGCCAGGCTCGGTCGGTGTGTCGAAACGCTGGACCTATTATCCGGAGGCCGCCCGCCTGCTGGTCGAGCGCGGGCTCGAGGTCTGGGTGGTCGGCGGTCCCGCGGAAAAGGGCCTCGCCCAGGAGATCGTCGCGGCCGGTGGCCAGCGCGTCCGCGACCTCACCGGCAACGATCTGCGCAACGGCGTTCTCGCCATGGGCGCGGCCGGTGTCGCGATCTCGAACGATTCGGGCCTGATGCATATCGCGGCCGCGCTCGACACGCCCACCATGGGCATCTTCGGCCCGACCAGCCCCTATCTCTGGGCCCCGCTCAACGGCCTCGCCGCGACCGTGGTGCAGACCAAGAGCGTGCTCGCCTGCCAGCCCTGCCAGAGCACGATCTGCAAAATGAACGACCACCGCTGCATGCGGGATATCGCGGCGTCGGAGGTCGTCGAGATCGCAAGAGACGTGCTGGCAAGGACGCAAGGACGTGCAAATGTCTGACGGCCGCGCGGCGAAGCCCGCCGCATTCCTCGATCGCGACGGCGTCATCAACCTCGACGATGGCTATATCGGCACGCGAGATCGCATCCGTTGGACGGAAAACGTCGCCAGGGCCATTCGCCGCCTCAACGAAGCCGGCTATTGGGTGTTCGTCTTCACCAACCAGTCCGGCGTCGCGCGCGGCCTCTACAGCGAAGCCGATGTGAACGCATTGCACGGCTGGATGCGCGACGAGCTCGCGCGCGACGGCGCAGGCATCGATGACATCCGCTTCTGTCCGTATCATCCGCAGGGAACGGTCGCCGGCTACAGCAAGGAGCACGACTGGCGCAAGCCGGCGCCCGGCATGTTGCGCGATCTCATCCAGCACTGGCCGGTGCAGCTCGACGGCAGTTTCGTCATCGGCGATCAGCCGAGGGATCTCGAGGCCGGCAAGGCGCTTGGACTGCCGGGCTTTCTCTTCGAAGGCGGCGACCTCGATGCGTTCGTGGCTGAGGTGATCAGTAGCTTGAGTGGCCCAGTCAGCGCACCCGACTAGCCATATGCGCGCCCAAGCTCATATTGAGCTGTCAGAGCACCAATTGGAATGCTCCATTCCTTGGCAATGGTGCGGATCATTTCCAATGTCAGTGGACGGACGCGATTCAAGATTTCGGATGCCCGATTGCGTCCAATCAGAGCCGCCAATTCGGCTTGCGATCGTCCCATGGACTCGATTGCGAAATGGAGAACGTCGACTGGATCGCCGTGAGTGGTTGCGAAGTGATTGTCTTCGTACTCCTTGATGAGCGACGACAAAACTTCGAATCGATCACCGTCGGGCGTGCCGGGCGTTGGCTCGACCTCGAAATAACGAGATACTTCGCGGATCGCCCAGTCATAGTCGTGTTCATTGTGAAGGGGCCTTACGTCCATCATCACACCGTCTCCGCGTCTATTCCGTCGTACTCTTCGTGCGTGCCGACAAACTTGATGAGGGCCTTTTTGAACTTGTAGGAGAAATGAACCACTAGGCGATACTCTTTGCCGCCGATGTCGAAGATAGCTCTGTTGTCTCCAACAAAGTCCACGTTGTTTCCAAATGCCTGTTTGAGGTCTGCCGGGCTCTTCCAGTCCCCCTTGGAAACGATTTCGTACCAAGTACCCAGCGGCGTCTCCGCTGGGGGTATCCCTCCCAGAAGGCCCTGAGTGCCCTTCAAGCAATTACGTTCATTGCCACAGCACGTTCCCAAAATGGGATCAATTCAAATTCCCAAGACGGGAACAAAGTCTCTGCCCGCAGCATGAGCGCGAGAGGTGCCCGACGGCACACAACTTTTGCGATCATGACTGTCTAAAGGTGTTTTGCCCGACGAGTCAAATAAATTTCGTAAAATCAGCAATCGTATTACCCCAGCACTGACGAGCTATTGATGCCGCCGGCACGCGCTACTGTGCATGGGGTTGTTTTCACGTTTTTGTCCGCGCTCAATCAGAGCAACGGACGATAGACCTCGCCGATCCGCGCCGCCTCGGCATCGAGGCTGAACTTGGCGAGCACCCGCGCCCGCCCCTGCTCGCCCATCGTGGTCGCCAGAGCCACGTCGCGCATCAGCGGCTCGAGCGCTACAGCCAGCGCCTCCGCATCACCGGTCGGGATCAACGCGCCGCTCACGCCGTCCTCGACCGCGAGCTCGGCAGCTCCAGCGCGGGCGGCGACCAGCGCGCTGCCGGCCGCCATCGCCTCGATCAGCGTCAGGCCAAAGCCTTCGTTGCGCGAGGTGAAGGCGTAGATCGTCAGCCGCTGATACCAGCGCTGCACGTCTTCGATCGGCAGCTCGCCGGTGATGACGATGCGCGATTGCAGGCCGGCTGCCGCGATGCGCTTCTTCAGATCGTTGGCGAAGGGCGTCTGCTCGGCCGTGACTTGTCCGACGATCACGGCCGTGAAATCCGGATAGCGCGGCAGCAATCGGCACATCGCATCGACGAACACATCGGTGCCCTTCTGCGCACGCACGCGGCCGAAGCAGCCGATGGCATAACGGCCGGGCAGCGCGGCTTCCGCGAACGCCGCGGCGCGATCGACCGGCGGCGCATAGACGTCGGTGTCGACGCCGTGCGGGATCACCGTCGCTTTGACTTTGAGGAACGAGGCCGAGCTGTCCGATGTCGCGATGATCGCGTCCATCTGCCGGATCAGCCAGCGCGTGATCCAGCTGTGATGCCGCTGCGCCGCGGAGGTGAACACCAGCTTGAGTGGCCAGCCGAGCGCGCGTAGCAAAACGCCCGCGATCATCTCGTTGTTGCGGCGCGCATGCCAGATCAGGGGCGACTTGCGGCGCCATAGCTTCAGGACATCGGCGACGCCCAGCCGCGCAATCCCCTCCGGCGCGTCCGATCCGAACCACGCGGCGCGATAGAGTTTTGCCAGCCGCGGCGCCACCATCCGGTTGGTCGCGGTGACCCCGGAATAGCGCCTGTGCAGATTTGGCACGATCACTTGCAGATCGCCCGGGAAATTCGCCACGTCATGCTCCGTTTCGCAAAGTCCTATACGCAACATTAAGCATAGTGACCAGTTCAGCCGGCCCGAAACCCCCTCTTCACCGCGCAAACGTTAACTTGGTGCGTTGATCGAAGACGGGTGAGATCATGACTGTGCTAGTCACCGGCGGCGCCGGCTATATCGGAAGTCACACGGTCCTGGCGCTGGCGGAAGCCGGCGAGGACGTCGTCGTGATCGACGATCTCTCCACCGGTTTCTCCGCTTATCTGCCCGAGGGCGTGCCGCTGTTCATCGGCGATGCCGGCGATGAGAACCTGCTCGAGGGCGTGATCGCCCAGCACAACATCGAGAGCATCATCCATTTCGCCGGCTCCGTGGTCGTGCCGGATTCGATGCGCGACCCACTCGGCTACTACCGCAACAATTTCATGACCGCGCGCAATCTGCTCAACGTCGCGGTGAAGCGCGGCATCAGCCGCTTCATCTTCTCCTCGACCGCCGCCGTCTACGGCAATCCGGACCAGGTGCCGGTGCCCGAGCACGCGCCGACGCGGCCGCTGTCGCCCTACGGCTCCTCGAAGCTGATGACGGAGATCATGCTGCACGACGTCGCCGCCGCCTACGGCATGCAGTACGTGACGCTGCGCTATTTCAACGTCGCGGGTGCCGATCCGCAGGCCCGCATCGGGCTTGCCACCGTCGGTGCCACGCATCTGCTCAAGATCGCGGTGGAAGCCGCGACCGGCCAGCGCGCCAAGATCGACGTGTTCGGCACCGACTACCCGACCCAGGACGGCAGCTGCATCCGCGACTTCATCCACGTGACGGATCTGTCGCAGGCGCATCGCTCCGCCCTCGCCTATTTGCGCAACGGCGGCGCCTCGACCACGCTGAACTGCGGCTATGGCCGCGGCTATTCGGTGCTCGAAACCATCGACGCCGTGCGGCGGGTGTCGGGCCGCAGCTTCGCCGTGCAATACGCCCCGCGCCGGCCCGGCGACATCATGACCATGGTCGCCGACACCAGCCGCATCCGCGGCCTGCTCGACTGGAAGCCGCAATACGAGGACCTCGAGACCATCGCGGCGCACGCGCTGGCCTGGGAGGACAAGCTGTTCCGCGAGCGCCATGGCGAGCTCCGCCACGCCGTCTCGGCCTAGAATCCATCCGGGCGCAAGCCCTTAATTGGGCTTGAAAACCGTAGCTTTAGCGGGCACAGAGGCCATTCGATCCCTGACGCGCGGGCAGGCTTTTCGCCTTGGCCGTCAATGGACTACGGATGGCCCAGTTTCCAAAGAAAATCACCGACGATCCCTATGAGGCGATGGTCCTCATTCGCCGCCTCGTGGCGGAACAGGGGATCATCTACTGGCGGCGCTACCTCGTTGCCTTTGCGCTGATGGCGGCGGCCGCCGGCGCCACTGCGGGCGCGACCTACGTGCTCGGCCAGGTCATCAACCAGGCCTATGTCGACAAGAACATCCCGGGCATCGCGATGTTCTCGGGCATCACGGTGATCCTGCTGTTCATCAAGGGCGTGGCGACCTACGGCCACATGGTGATCCTGACCAAGATCAGCAACGCCATCCTCGCCACCAACCAGCGCCAGCTGTTCGCCAAGCTGATGCGCGAGAGCGTCGGCTTCTTCTCGGAGCGGCATTCATCCGAATTTCTGGCGCGGCTGACGGCCGGCGCCAAATCGATCACCGACGTGCTCAACATGCTGGTCAACGCCATCGGGCGCGACCTGCTGATGCTGCTCGCCATGATCGGTGTGATGGTGTGGCAGGATCCGCTGATGTCGCTGATCGGCCTCGTCGCTGTGCCGCCGGCGATGCTGGTGCTGCGCAAGCTGGTCAAGCGCATCAAGGGCCTCGCCTACAACCAGTTCACCGGCACCGCCGACATCCTGGAGACGATGCAGGAATCGCTGCAGGGCATCCGCACGGTGAAGGCGTTCACGCTCGAAGACACCATGCAGAGCCGCATCGACGAGAACATCGCGATCGTCGAGCGCAACGCCAACAAGATGGCCCGCGTCGCCAACCGCTCCAACCCGCTGATGGAAATGCTCGGCGGCTTCGCGGTCGCCGGCTGCCTGCTCTATGGCGGCTACAGCGTGGTCGCGCTCAACGCCACGCCCGGCGCGTTCTTCTCGTTCATGACCGCGTTCCTGATGGCAACCGAGCCGGCCAAGCGGCTGGCGCGGCTCAACATCGACCTCAACAGCCAGCTCGTCGGCGCGCGCATGCTGCTCGAAGTCGTCGACAGCCCGGCCAGCGAGCATTCCGACGACGACAAGCCCGCGCTGAAGCTCTCCGAAGCGAAGATCGAGATGCGCGACGTCAGCTTCTGCTACCGTGCCAACGAGACCGTGCTCAACCGCATGAGCTTCGTCGCCGAGCCCGGCAAGGTCACCGCGCTGGTCGGCCCATCCGGCGGCGGCAAGTCGACCGTGCTGGCGCTGCTGCTCCGCTTCTACGAGGTGACGCAAGGCGACATCGTGATCGACGGCCAGTCGATCGGCGCGGTGTCGCGCAAATCGCTGCGGGCGCAGACCGCCTATGTCGGCCAGGACGTCTATCTGTTCCGCGACACCATCCGCAACAACATCGCCTTCGGCAAGCCGGGCGCGAGCGAGAATGAGATCATCGAGGCGGCGAAGGCGGCCTGCGCGCATGATTTCATCATGGGCTTCCCGCTCGGCTACGACACGCCGGTCGGCGAGCACGGCACGCAGCTGTCCGGTGGGCAGCGCCAGCGCATCGCGGTCGCCCGCGCGCTGCTCAAGAACGCGCCGATCATCCTGCTGGACGAAGCCACCGCCGCGCTCGATTCCGAGTCCGAGCGGCAGGTGCAGGAGGCGATCGAGCATCTCTGCCAGAACCGCACCACCATCGTGATCGCGCATCGTCTGCACACCATCATGCACGCCGACGCGATCCTGGTGGTCGAGGGCGGCGAGATCGTCGAGCAGGGCCGGCATGAAGACTTGCTGCGCCGTGGCGGCCGCTACGCCTCGTTCTTCCGCCTGCAGCACTACGACACCGGCGCGCTGGCGCCGATCAGCGCAACCGCATAGAGTTCCCTATCAACCCAAGAGCAGCGAGACCGCTTCATGAACGCCGCCTCCTATGTCATCCCGCTTCCGCCCCAGGCTTCGCTCCCCGTCGTCGGCGAGGCCGGCCGTTATCCGGTGCGCCGCATCTGGTGCGTCGGCCGCAATTATCTCGAGCACATCCGCGAGATGGGCAATGACGAGCGCGCGCCGCCGTTCTTCTTCGCCAAGCACGCCGACATGCTGGTGCCCGATGGCGCCACCATCCCTTATCCACCGCTGACCAAGGACCTGCATCACGAGGTCGAGCTGATCGTCGCGCTGAAGAGCGGCGGCCTCAACATCCCCGCCGAGAAGGCGCTCGATCATGTCTACGGCTATGCCGTCGGCATCGACCTCACCCGCCGCGACCTCCAGATCGCCTCGCGCAAGAAGGAGCGTCCGTGGGAGATCGGCAAATCGTTCGATGGGTCGGCGCCCGCCTCCGCCATCCAGCCGGCCTCCAAGATCGGGCATCCCACCAAGGGCAAGATCTGGCTCACGGTCAACGGCAAGGAAGCCCAGACGGGCGACCTCGAGCAGATGATCTGGAACGTGCCGGAGACGATCTGGCAGCTGTCCCAGCAGGTGAAGCTCGCTGCCGGCGACATCATCATGACGGGCACGCCGGCCGGCGTGTCGCAGCTCCAGCCCGGCGACAAGCTCGAATGCGGTGTCGACGGCGTCGGCACGCTGAAGGTCAGCATCGG
The DNA here is from genome assembly GCF_024199945.1 of Bradyrhizobium sp. CCGUVB4N. GTDB lineage: Bacteria > Pseudomonadota > Alphaproteobacteria > Rhizobiales > Xanthobacteraceae > Bradyrhizobium. The sequence continues at coordinate 6,389,183 of NZ_JANADP010000001.1, forward strand.
CCAGCCGGAATAAGCTGCCCGGCATCTGGAAATCGAAAGGCCCCGGACAGGTCCGGGGCCTTTTGCATGTCGAGCATGTGATCGCGATCTACCAGGCCTTCACTGGCCGATCGGCGTGGCTCGTCTGCGGCACGCCGCGATTGAGCGACATGTGCGAATGCACGCACAGCCAGCGATCGCCATCTCTCGAAAAGATCATGGTCGCACGGCCGGGGCGCGGAAACGCGCTGCCGTCGGGATGATAGCCCGTGCTCGTCCACGGTGCGATCACGGTCGCCGTCGTGCCGTCTGGTGAGGCCAGAACCGAGATCTGCTCGAGCACGAAGCGGAAGTCGGTCGTCTTCGGCCAGACATTATTCCATTGCGTCGTGACCCACTGGTCGAGGCCGGGGATGACGTCGTTATGCGTCCCGAACGCCAGCACATCCGGATGGAACAGTGGTCGCGCCGAGGCATAGTCGACCTCACGAACGTACCCTGAGAAGGTATCCAGCCACGCGCGGAAGAATTGCACGGTCTCGGTGTTCGCAAGTGGCAATTGGGCCATTGCCTGCTCCATGTTTGGCCGGTAAATCGCGACGAACCTTGTTGCCATGGACCGGCCAGTGCAGCAAGATTCGCGTGTCGGGACCGGAGGGTCCCACCGCAGAGACCGCATCAGAAAACGAGAGGATGTCTCGGATGTCGAACACAATCACGGAGCTCGAGGGGCTGCTGATGCAGCGCCCGCTCACCGACCCACAGCTTGTCGCGGCCGCAGAGAAGGCTTCGGACTTCCGCATCCTGCCGGATGCAACGGTCATCAAGATCGGCGGGCAGAGCATGATCGATCGCGGTCGCGCCGCGGTCTATCCGATCGTCGAGGAGATCGTTGCGGCCCGTAAAGCCCACAAGCTCCTGATCGGCACCGGCGCCGGCACCCGCGCGCGGCATCTCTATTCGATCGCCGCCGGGCTTCGCCTGCCCGCCGGCGTGCTGTCGCAGCTCGGCGCCTCCGTAGCCGACCAGAACGCCGCGATGCTCGGACAGCTCTTGGCCAAGCACGGCATCTCCGCCGTCAGCAGCGCCGGGCTCTCGTCCGTGCCGCTGTTTCTCGCCGAGGTGAACGCCGTCATCTTCGCAGGCATGCCGCCCTATAGCCTCTGGATGCGGCCCGCGGCGGAAGGCGTGATCCCGCCCTACCGCACCGATGCCGGATGCTTCCTCGTCGCCGAGCAGTTCGGCTGCAAGGCAATGATCTATGTGAAGGACGAGAACGGTCTCTACACCGCGAACCCGAAAACGTCGAAGGACGCGACCTTCATTCCAAAAATCTCGGTGGCCGAAATGAAGGCCAAGGGTCTGCAGGATTCCATCCTGGAATTCCCGGTGCTCGATCTCCTCACCGCAGCGCGCCACGTCCGCCAGGTGCAGGTCGTGAACGGCCTCGTTCCCGGCAATCTCACCCGCGCGCTCGCGGGCGAGCATGTCGGCACCATCATCACCGCGAGCTGAAGAGAGCACCGTCATGGCTGACACCAACCAGATCAAGCACGTCGCCTCGCCGCTCGCGCGCCAGACCCTTCTGGACAGCGATCTCACCCGCCCCGTCGCCGGCAATCGCCCGATCAAGCTGCTGCCCTGGCTGCAGGTCATCAAGATCGGCGGTCGCATCATGGATCGTGGCGCTGAGGCCATCCTGCCGCTCGTCGACGAGCTGCGCGCGTTGCTGCCGGAGCATCGCCTGCTGATCCTGACCGGCGCCGGCATCCGTGCCCGCCATCTCTACAGCGTCGGTCTCGACCTCGGCTTGCCGGCCGGCTCGCTCGCGCCGCTCGCCGCCAGCGAGGCCGGCCAGAACGGCCACATCCTGGCAAGCCTGCTTGCGCCCGAGGGCGTCTCCTATGTCGAGCACGGCACCATCGCGAGCCAGCTCGCGATCCACCTCCAGGCGGCGCGCGCGGTCGTCGGCAGTGCGTTCCCGCCCTACCACCATCACGAGTTCCCGACCGCGCGCATCCCGCTGCATCGCGCTGACACCGGCGCCTTCCTGCTCGCCGACGCGCTCGGTGCCGCGGGTTTGACGATCGTCGAGGACGTCGATGGCGTCTACACCACCGATCTCAATGGCGCAGACGGCAAGAAGGCCGAGCTCTTGAAAGAGACGAGCTTCGCCGAACTTGCGAAGCTCAAGGGCACACTGCCGTTCGATCCCGCGCTGCTCGAGGTGATGGCGAATGCACGCCACATCGCGCGCGTGCAAGTGGTGAACGGCCTCGTGCCCGGCCGGATCAGCGCGGCCCTGCGCGGACAGCATGTGGGGTCGATCATTCAGACCGGTGCCAAGCCGGTGTGATCGCGGCTGCGGCGTCTCCACAAACAGAAAGCCCCGGAGATTGCTCCGGGGCTTTTTGATTCAGGCAATGCGATGCGCCGATCAGGTCAATGCCGAATACACGATGAGGCCAAGAACCAGAGCGGTCAGCGAATATTTCAGCGTGTAGTAGACGTTACGATTCCACTCCTTGACCTTGCGGCTGCCGAGATGGATCTCGTAGAGCTTGCCGAACACCTTGTTGAGCACGCCGACGCTCTCGCCTTCGACGTTCTGTGTCGCTGACGCCTTGACGATGTGATGGCTGACCCAGCGGTTGATCGCGGTCATGAAGCCGAACTTCATCGGACGCTCGACATCGCAGAACAGGATGATGCGATTGACGTCAGTCTGGTTCTCGGCGCTGTGGATGAAGGTCTCGTCGAACATGAAGGCCTCGCCGTCGCGCCAGACGCATTCGACGCCGTCAACGAGGATGCGGCACTTGTTCGAGTTCGGCGTGACGAGGCCGAGGTGATAGCGCAGCGATCCGGCAAAGGGATCGCGATGAGCGCCGAGCTTGCCGCCCGGAGGCAGCATCGCGAACATGGCGCCGTGCACGCTCGGGATCGACTTGAGCAGCTCCACCGTCTTCGGGCACAGCGTGTTCGCCGAGGGCAGGAAGTCGTCGTACCATTTCAGGTAAAAGCGTTTCCAGCCGCTCTTGAAGAATGAGTAGAAACCCCAGTCGTTGTTCTTCGCTGCCGCGCGGATAAAGCCTTCGTCGAACAGGCGGACGGCCTCGTCGCGGATGGTCTCCCAGTTCTCGCTGAGCGGCTTCAACTCGGGAAACTGCTCGACCGAGATGACAGGCTTGTTCGGCACGGCCGAGCCCGCATACATCAGCACGTTATAAGGTGCGAGATAGGTCGAGTGATCGCCGAGCTGGCGCGCGAAGCGCAACCGCTGCTTGCCCCGAAAGTGAACGTAAATCGTCGATGCCGCCAGCACATACAAAATGACAAGCTGCGGCGCAAAAAGCTGTTTCAGCATTTCCCCAAATCCCGAGTAACCCAGCCGGGGACGTGATCTACCGCGGCCGGCCCCCACCGGCAAGATATTCACCGGGGGGTTGCGGTCACGCTGGGGAGAGTTCGGGGATGGAACCCGGGCTAAAATGGACCAAAACCGGCCGAATCACGCCCGGGACAGCGCCTGGAGGCCCTTGAAGGTCAGGCGCTTAGGGTCGGTAACGCCGGCGAGATAGAGCCGGCGGATGAAGGTAGTGACGGCGTCGCGGTCGCAATCGGTCAGCGCGACGACGGCGTCGACCGCGATCTTCTGGGCTTCCATTGGGCTCACCTCGGCCATGCGAGTAACCCCGGCCGAGACAGGCTAGGACTCATCCGTTAATCCGGCGTTAACCGTTCGGAACCATCGCCGATTCAGCCCAGCGGCCGTATACGCAAAACAACGCATTGGCAGTCGCGGCGCGACACCTCAGCGAGCGCCAATGCTCTTCCTGAACTGTGCAAAGTGCTTCTTCAGACGGGGCACGGCAAAATCGGCGAAGGCACGCACCTTCGGCACCGAGAGCCGGCCCTGCGGCGAGATCAGGTTCGCCGGCATCTCCGGATCCTCGTCGCTCGCAAGCAAGACCTCGAGTTCGCCGCGCGCAACCTGCTCGGCAACTTGATAGGAATACATCCGCGCGATGCCACGCCCGGCCACCGCGGAGGCGACCGCCGCATAGGTGCTATTGACCATCAGGCGCGGCGTGAACTGAACCGTCCGCGGCACCGTTGAATTCCTCGACGGCGCAAAGGTCCATGAATTCGGCAGATGCGCCATCGCCACGATCTGGTGTTTGGCGAGGTCGCCTGGCTCCGCGATGCGCGGATGCTGCTTCAGATAGCGCGGCGCGGCCACCACGACCCGACGGACCTCACCGAGAGGCATCGCCACCATCGCTGAATCCGCCAGCGGACCGATGCGAAGCGCGATATCGAACCCCTCCTCGATCAGGTTGACCGCACGATCGAACAGCAGAAGCTTTGCCGAAACGGTCGGATAAGCGTCCAGAAACGCATCCAGGATCGGGCGCAGCACCATCTCGCCTGACACCACTGGCGCCGTGATCGTCAGCAGGCCACGTGGCGCCGCGCGCGGGCCGGCCGCAATGGCGTCGGCCTCTTCGAGTTCGGTCAGCACGCGCCGGCAGATAGCGACATAGCGCTCGCCCTCCTCGCTCAGCTTGATCGACCGCGTGGTCCGGTGCAGCAGCTCGGCGCCGACGTGCCCCTCCAGGAAGGCGATGGCGCGGCTCACCGCCGCCGGCGAGCGACCGAGCTTGCGGCCTGCGGCGGCCAGGCTGCCCTCGTCCACCGCGAGGACGAACACCTTCATCGCATCCAGACGATCCATGCCTTCCCGCCGCCCCGTGAAATTCCAATGACAAATTAAGCCCTTGTCCCAGTCGCGACAACTGCCGCCGGACGCCGGTCCGGCATTCATACGCGCCGCGAAAGAGTGTCTGCCGGACGGCGTGTATTCGCGAGCAGGCCGGCGCGGCGTACCTCAACGCCCAAGCCAGCCGGTGCTGGCGCGGATCAACAACAGGAGCCCGTCATGGGTATCGAGCAAAAGGTTGCCATCATTACCGGTGCATCGCAGGGCATCGGCGCCGCCCTCGTCCAGGGTTTTCGCGATCGCAATTATCGCGTCGTTGCGACGGCGCGCTCCGTCAAGCCGTCCGGCGATGACGATGTCCTTGCCATTCCCGGCGACATCGCCGACCGGAAGACTGCGGAACGCGTGGTTGCGCAGGCCGTCGCCCGCTTCGGCCGCGTCGACACGCTGGTCAACAATGCCGGCATCTTCGTCGCAAAGCCATTCACGCAGTACACGGCCGAGGACTATGCGGCGGTGATGGGCACCAACGTCGCCGGCTTCTTCAACATCACGCAGCTCGCCATCGCCGAGATGGAGAAGCAGGGTTCTGGCCACGTCGTGCAGATCACGACCACCCTGGTCGATCAAGCCAACTCGAACGTACCCTCGGTGCTGGCCTCGCTGAGCAAGGGTGGACTGAACGCCGCGACCAGGTCGCTCGCGATCGAATACGCCAAGCGCGGCATTCGCGTGAACGCGGTTGCGCCCGGCATCATCAAGTCGCCGATGCACCCGGTCGCGACGCATGCCCAGCTCGGCGCGATGCACCCGGTCGGTCACATGGGCGAGATGTCCGACATCGTCGATGCCGTGCTCTACCTGGAGCAGGCAAGCTTCGTGACCGGCGAGATCCTGCATGTCGACGGCGGCCAGAGCGCCGGCCACTGACCGCGGAGCAGCACCATGCCCATCGTCACCATTCAAGTGACCCGAGAAGGGACGACGCCGGGAACGGCGTCGCTCACGGCGGAGGAGAAAGCCGCGCTGATCAAGGGCTCGAGCGAGCTGTTGCGCGACGTTCTCGGCAAACCGCTCGATTCCACCTTCGTCGTGATCGAGGAAGTCGACACCGACAATTGGGGCTGGGGCGGCCTACCCGTACCGGAATTCCGGCGCCGCCGCGCGAGCCCAACAGAATGATCCGTGCGCCATCGTGCGCAGGAGGATGACATGACCAACGCAAACACGAAGCAACACATCGAGACCCGGCTGCACCCGCAGCCGGGATCAGAATCACAACGAACCTGGCGCTATGCGGTGGCAGGACTGTCCGCATCGCTGGTCGGACTTGGCCTCGCCCGCTTCTCCTACACGCCGCTGATCCCGGCGCTGATTGCCGCGAAGTGGTTCAGCGCGTCCGACGTCGTCTATCTCGGCGCCGCGAACCTCGCCGGCTATCTCGCGGGCGCGCTCGCCGCACGGACTGTCGCGGCGCGCGTTGGCGCAGTTCTCGCGCTGCGGGCGATGATGGTGCTGGCGACCCTCTCGTTCTTTGCCAGCTCAGCGCCTGTGTCCTTCACCTGGTTCTTCGCCTGGCGATTCCTCTCCGGGCTCACCGGCGGAATCATCATGGTGCTGGCGGCGTCCGTCATTCTGCCGCACACCTCGCCTGCCCGGCGCGGCATCGTCGGCGGCGTGATCTTTGCGGGCGTCGGTCTCGGTGTCGCGGCATCGGGCACGCTGGTGCCGCTGTTGCTGCAACAGGGCCTGCAGCAGAGCTGGGTTGGCCTTGGCGTCCTCTCGGCCGTGCTGACGCTCGCGAGCTGGTGGAATTGGCCTGCGGACACCACGACCGGCGCTGCGCCCGCGCATCAAGCGAAGCACCATCGCACGCCGACTGCGGCCCGTGCGCTGCTGATCCAGTATGGGCTCAACGCGGTGGCGCTGGTGCCGCATATGGTCTTCATCGTCGATTTCGTGGCGCGCGGTCTCGGCCAGGGCATTGCGGCCGGATCGCGCTATTGGGTGCTCTACGGCCTCGGCGCCATCGTCGGCCCGCTCGTCACCGGTCATCTCGGTGACCGATCCGGCTTCGGCCCGGCGCTGCGCGCGGCCTTTTTGATCGAGGCGGCCGCCGTGTTGCTCCCGACCGTCAGCACCGCGCCGGCGTCACTGATCGTGTCGAGCATCGTGGTCGGCGGCTTCACGCCGGGCATCGTGCCACTGGTGCTCGGACGTATCCACGAGCTTGTCCCGCACTCGAGCGAGCAGCAGCGCGCGACATGGGGCCATGCCACCACCAGCTTTGCGCTATTCCAGGCTGCCGCGGCTTACGGCTTCTCCTGGATCTATGCGAACACCGGCGGCGACTATCTGGTTCTGTTCGCGCTCGGCGGCGGTGCCGCGGTGCTGGCGCTCGCGATCGACCTTGGCCTCGCGCTCACCACGCGCAAGGCATAGAAGCGGCGGCGGCGTGATCAGGAATATCGCATCACGCCGTCGTCGATGCGGCCGAAGCGCAACGAGACGATGTCCAGCGCATAGTTCTGGTACAACCGCCATGGCTGCTTCGAGCCTTGTTTCGGCATCTTGGCGACCGAACGCTGCACATAGCCCGAGGTGAAGTCGAGCGAAGGCTGCGCGGTGATCTCGGGGTCGTCATTGTGCGGCATGGCCTGGCGGAAATTATGCCGGTCCATGTAGTTGATGAGACGGCAGACATATTCACAGGTGAGATCGCATTTCAGCGTCCAGGAGGCGTTGGTGTAGCCGAAGGCCGACGCCATGTTCGGCACGTCGGCATACATCATGCCCTTGTAGGTCAGCGTGTTGGCGAAATCGACGGCACGACCGTCGACGCTGACATCCAGGCCGCCGACGACCTGGAGCACCAGCCCCGTCGCCGTCACGATGATGTCGGCCGCAAGCTCGCTGCCGTTCTTTAGCCTGATGCCGTCGTGGGTAAAGCTGTCGATCTCGTTGGTGACCACGGCGGCACGCTTTTCGCGGATCGCCTTGAACAGATCGCCGTCGGGCACGAGGCAGAGCCGCTGGTCCCAGGGGTTGTAGCGCGGCGTGAAATGGGTTGCGATGTCGTAGTCGGGGCCGAGCGCCATCCGTACGCCACCGAGGATCAGGTTCTTCACCTTGTCCGGCCGCCGCCGGCTGAGCTGGAAGAAGAACATTCCCCACATCACGTTGCGCCAGCGGATCAAATGATAGGCCAGCCGCGCCGGCAGATTGCGGCGCAACTTGTTGGCGACGGGATCCTGGGCGGGACGCGACACCACATAGGTCGGCGAGCGCTGCAGCATGGTGACCTGCGCCGCTGTCTTGGCGAGCTCCGGCACCAGTGTTACCGCGGTCGCGCCCGAGCCGATCACGACGACGCGCTTGCCCGCATAGTCGATGTCCGCGGTCCATTTTTGCGGATGCACGATGCGGCCGGCAAAATCGGCGACGCCCTTGAACTCCGGCGTATAGCCCGCCTCGTATTTGTAATAGCCGGAGCACATGAACAGGAAATTGCAGGTGAAGCGCACCAGCTCGGTCGCCCCCTCCCCCGTGATACGCTCGGCCTCGACGGTCCAGCGCGCCTCCGGCGTCGACCAGGCCGCGCGCTTGACGCGATGACGGAAGCGGATGTGCTTCTCGATGCCGTTTTCGGTCGCGGTCTCACGCACATAGTTCAGGATCTGCGGCCCGTCGGCGATCGCCTTCGGATCGGTCCACGGCTTGAAGGAATAACCGAGCGTGAACATGTCGCTGTCGGAGCGGATGCCGGGATAGCGAAACAGGTCCCAGGTGCCACCGATGCAGTCGCGCCCCTCCAGGATGACGTAGCTCTTGCCCGGGCACTTGCTCTGAAGATGATAGCCCGCGCCGATGCCGGATAGGCCGGCACCGACGATCAGCACGTCGAAATGTTCTTGTTGCATGGTTTCCTCCGCAGGGGAGGATTGTCCGCCCGCCAATGGTGGCCGTCAATTGGCAATCAGCCGTGCAGCAACTGGAAAGCGAGTTGAATTCCATGCGCCGAAACAACAAAGCCCCGGATCGCTCCGGGGCTTTGCGTCGTTGATCTCTGCGATCAGCGGCTCAGTAGCGGTAGTGGTCGCTCTTGTACGGACCTTCCTGCTTCACGCCGATATAGTCGGCCTGGTCCTTGCGGAGCTCGGTGAGCTTGACGCCGATCTTGGCGAGGTGGAGGCGCGCGACCTTCTCGTCGAGCGACTTCGGCAGCACGTAGACTTCCTTCTTGTACTTGCCATCCTTGTTGTTGGCGTACAGCTCGATCTGCGCCAGCGTCTGGTTGGTGAAGGACGCCGACATCACGAAGGACGGGTGGCCCATTGCGTTGCCGAGGTTCACGAGGCGCCCCTCCGACAGCATGATGATGCGGTGCTTGTCGGGGAATTCGATCTCGTCGACCTGTGGCTTGATGTTGGTCCACTTCAGGTTACGCAGACCCGCAATCTGGATCTCGTTGTCGAAGTGGCCGATGTTGCAGACGATGGCGCGATCCTTCATCGCACGCATGTGCTCAATGGTGATGATGTCCTTGTTGCCGGTCGCGGTGACGAAGATGTCGGCGCGGGGCGCGGCGTCTTCCATGGTCACGACCTCATAGCCTTCCATCGCCGCCTGCAGCGCGCAGATCGGATCGACTTCGGACACCATCACGCGGCAGCCGGCCTGGCGCAGCGAGGCGGCCGAACCCTTGCCGACGTCGCCGAAGCCCGCGACCATCGCGACCTTGCCCGACATCATGACGTCGGTGCCGCGGCGGATGCCGTCGACCAGCGATTCACGGCAGCCATAAAGGTTGTCGAACTTCGACTTGGTGACGCTGTCGTTGACGTTGATAGCCGGCCACAGCAGCGTGCCCGCCTTCTGCATGTCGTAGAGACGATGCACGCCCGTGGTGGTCTCTTCCGAAACGCCCTTGATGCTCTCGGCGATCGCGGCGAAGTAGCCCTTCGGCTTTTCCTTGAGCTGCTTCTTCAGAAGCGCGAAGAAGACTTCCTCTTCTTCCGAACCGGGCTTGTCGAGGAAGGCGGTGTCGCCCTTCTCGGCGCGCAGACCGAGATGGACGTACATGGTGGCGTCGCCGCCGTCATCGAGGATCATGTTCGGGTGACCGCCGCCGTGCCAGTCGAACAGCTTTGCGGTGTAATCCCAGTAATCCTTCAGCGTCTCGCCCTTGACCGCGAACACCGGAATGCCGGCAGCGGCGATCGCAGCCGCAGCGTGATCCTGCGTCGAATAGATGTTGCAGGAGACCCAGCGAATGTCGGCGCCAAGGGCAGCCAGCGTCTCGATCAGCACGCCGGTCTGGATGGTCATGTGCAGGGAGCCGGCGATACGCGCGCCCTTCAGCGGCTGCTTCGGGCCGTACTCTTCGCGGGTGGCCATCAGGCCGGGCATCTCGGTCTCGGCGAGCGAGAGTTCCTTGCGGCCGAAATCGGCGAGCGAGATGTCCTTGACGATGTAATCGGTGAAGCCGGGCTTCGCGTTCATTGCGAGTGTCCTGTTGTTGAACGGGCATTCCGGGACGCCTCCAAGAGGAGCCCCGGAATCGCGACGTGAGGATTAAGGATTCCGGATTCGTGCGAACCCGGAATGACGTACAAAAATTAGACCGCGCGCTTGAGCGCTTCGACGAGATCGGTCTTCTCCCAGGAGAAGCCGCCCTCGTTGTCCGGCGTGCGGCCGAAATGGCCGTAAGCCGAGGTGCGCGCGTAGATCGGACGGTTGAGATCGAGATGGCTGCGGATGCCGCGCGGGGTGAGGTCCATCGCCTTGGCGGCGGCCTTCTCGAGCTGGTCCTCCGACACCTTACCGGTGCCGTGGGTGTCGATGTAGATCGACAGCGGACGCGCCACGCCGATGGCGTAGGCGAGCTGCAGCGTGCAGCGGTCGGCAAGACCGGCGGCGACGATGTTCTTGGCGACGTAGCGGGCAGCGTAAGCCGCGGAGCGGTCGACCTTGGTCGGATCCTTGCCGGAGAACGCACCGCCGCCATGCGGAGCCGCACCGCCGTAGGTGTCGACGATGATCTTGCGGCCGGTCAGGCCGGAGTCACCATCGGGACCGCCGATGAAGAACTTGCCGGTGGGGTTGATGTGCCAGATGGTCTTCGGCGTGATCCAGTCCTTCGGCAGCGCCTCGCGCACATAGGGCTCGACGATGTCGCGGATCTGCTTCGACGAGATGTCCTCGACCAGATGCTGGTGCGACACCACGATCTCGCGCACGCCGACCGGCTTGCCGTTCTCGTACTGCACGGTGACCTGGCTCTTGGAGTCCGGACCCAGCACCTTCTCCTTGCCGGAGTGGCGCGCTTCGGAGATGAGGCGCAGGATCTTGTGGGCGTAGAAGATCGGCGCCGGCATCAGGTCGGGCGTCTCGTTGGTCGCGTAACCGAACATGATGCCCTGGTCGCCGGCGCCCTCTTCCTTGACTTCGCCCGGCTGCAGCGCGTCGACGCCCTGTGCGATGTCGGCCGACTGCGGATGCAGCAGGATTTCGATGTCGGCCTTCTGCCAGTGGAAGCCGTCCTGCTCGTAACCGATGTCCTTGATGGCATCGCGCACGACGCCCTCGATCTGCTCGTTGGTGACGGACGACGGACCGCGCGTCTCACCGGCGATCACCACCTTGTTGGTGGTGGCCAGCGTCTCGCAGGCGGCGCGGATCTGCCAGGGATCGATGCCGGCCTTCGGCCCTTCCCGGTAGAACAGGTCGACGATTTCATCGGAAATCCGGTCACAGACCTTGTCCGGATGGCCTTCGGACACGGACTCGCTGGTGAAAAGATAGGACGCGCGCATCAGTAACCCCTTGTTCCGCCGCTTCAGGCGGAGTTTGCGATGTTTACCCTTGGATTATGTCAATCACGCCGGCGCGAGATGACGTAGGATTCGTCGAGAAACCAGAGCCCGTTGTACTTTCGCAGCACATCCCTGGCGGCATCCAGAGTGCGGCCGTTTTGAGTCATATCTGTCAACCGGTCGTCCTCAATCTGAGCGACATACACCGCCGCATTCCACGCTGCAAAGGCCGTCGAGGTTCCGATGGTACCCGTCACCTCGTTGGGCAGCGCTTCCATATCATACCTGAAGATCGAACGGTTATCCGCGTAAGCATTAAAATTTAAGTCGCGGCCCAACGACCCAAGCTCATACTTCACGGCGCGCAATAGCTCATGGCGGCTCACCGAGAAAGGATTTTCTCCGGGCCAGATCGCCTGGATCATTTCCATGCCGGGATCGTGACCATGGGAGTGAATACCGATCAGCCGGCCGCCCGGCCGCAACGCCCGCGCCAGCGGTGCAATGATCCGTTTGGCCCGGAAATTGACCGAGGACAGCGCCCGGTATGGCTGGGATGCAATGACGAGGTCGAAATTGGCCTCGGTCTGGCCCGGCCGCGGAATGGTCGAATCCAGCAGGAATCGGTGGTCCTCGCGATAGAGCACCAGCACCACCGGCCGCTCATACAGCGGCATGGCGGTGCGCGGGCTGATCGCGGCACGCCAGTTCTGCTCCAGGAACGGCCGCAGCTCGGCGATCTGCTGCTCGAATTCGCCCGATGAGCCCCCCCGCAGCGGGACCTCGTGCCAGACGGTGGCAGCGGCGGCCGCAGGCGACGCGGGCGTCAGCCAGGGCGCCTCCGAATAGAACATGTTGGTGAAGACGAAAACCGACGCCGGATGCTCGAAAATGCGGTCCGGCACCTTCTCCAGCGTCAGGCGCAGATCCTCGAGACTGAGCTCCTTGCCGGCCACATAGAACGGCATGTGCGGGTAGCGCTGGTGCGTCGCGCGCAGCACCCGTGCCAGCACCGTGCCGTCGCCGACACCGGCATCGAAAATGCGCAACGCCGGGGGTCGCGGATGGATGCTGGCGAGTTCCAGCGCGACGCGCTCCGCAACCACCCGCTTCTCGCTGCAGGTGTGGACAAACAGCAGATATTTCTGCCGGTTCTCGAAGAAACGGAAATTGCCGCGCGGATCGCGCTTTTCCGGGGGCACCTGAAGACCCCGCGGCGGCGGCAGGCCGCCCGTCGTGGACGCGGCGATATAGGCCTGGATCCGCTCCAGCGTGTCGATGGTGATGCGCTTGCCCTCGCGCAGCCGGTGCACGAGCTTCCCATCGTTCACCGCACGCCGGCCAAACGTCGATTCCGCCATGTCCGCCTTGCGGCAGAACTCGGTGATTTGGCTCAGGATTTCGTCGTTTTTCATGAGTGGGACGGCGGTGGGCAGGAATGTTGGGCACGGCCCTCCTAGCAAATTCTGCCCATTGAGGGAATACCCCCTGGAATTGCTCAACAGCCGATCGATCGGCCGCACCACGCTCCGGGACACCCCCATCGTGCGTTTGGCCGCCCCCACACTTCCCGGTATACGTAGCGAACGGGGATGTTCGGGGCAGGATATGTTGAGGTCATTGTGGCTCGCCGCTTGTGTTCTGGCGGCAGTATCGGGCGGCGCACGCGCAGGTTATCTGGACGACAATCCCGACGAAGTGTTCGCATCCGTCTATGAAAGGATCGGCGTCCTGCCCGTTGCGGCCGCGCGCGACCCGTTCATCTGGCTGCGCCTGGAAGAGCTGAAGCGCGAGCCGTGCGACCAGAAGAGCATCGGCGATCTCGCACTGACGCTGGACAAGCTCGGCTACCGTCGGCAGGCCGCTGATGGGCTCTACAAGTTCGTCATGAATTGCGGCGCGCCGATCACGGCACTGCATCGCTCGATCAACATCTATCTCAGGCTCACGGATTATCCCCGAGCGGTCGAGGTCGCCGACGAGTTCATCCGGCGTGCACCGACCAATCACGACGCGCATTACTTGCGGGGCGTCGCGCTTGACGGCGTGCAAGACTACCGCCGCGCGCTGGCCGATTATTCCGATGCCATCGAGCTCTATGGCACGGACAAGAAATCGATCTCGAGCCGCGTCTTCCTGCGCATGGCTGGCGCCTATGCCGCTCTCAAACAGTTCTGCGAGGCAACAGCGCCGATCAGTCTATGGGTCGCGCTCGATCCGGCCGCTCGCGATACCAGCCAGACGCGGAAAATCATCGCGGACTACGAGAGCCAGGGCAACTGCGTCGCCTCGACCGAATCCCGCAAGGAAAGCTTCCCTCTGCGCGGGGGAAGGGACGTCGTCACGGTGAAGGCTGCGATCAACGGCGTCTCCGGACTATTCGTCCTCGATACCGGCGCGAGCTACGTGTCCGTGAAGGCCGCGTTTGCCGACCGCGCCAAGATCTCCGACACAGGCGCCAGTGAGATCACTCTCATAACGGCCAACGGCCAGATCAAGGCGAAGCTATCCAGGGCCGACAAGGTTGCGCTCGGCAAGCTGGAAGCAACCAACGTGCCCGTGGCGGTTCAGACGACGGATGACAAGAGCTTCGGCGCCGGAGTGGATGGCCTGCTCGGCATGAGCTTCCTGTCGCGATTCGAAGTGCAAATGGCCGGCGGCTTCATCGAGGTCCGCACCCGCCAACCGAAGAAGTAGGCCTGCCCTCGCAACTCACGGGATCTGAACCGGCGATCCCTCAGGGGCGACAAAAGGGGCATGTCCCCCTTCCGTCGTATCGCCCGCATCCGAAGCCCCATGCGCCGCCTGCTTTTGGCATTCGGCCTGCTGGCCGCTGCGTTCTGGTCGGCGCCCTGCTCCGCCCAGTCGCGCAGCCAGCTCGGGCCGCTCTGCACCACCGAGACCACCCCGGCGGACCAGATGGTCGACGCCTGCAGCAAGATCATCGCGCTGAAGGTTTTCAAGGGCGAGCAGCTCGCGACCGTCTATTTCTGGCGCGCGGTGGGCTGGAACAAGAAGGGCGACTACGCCCGGGTCATTGCCGACACCACCGAAGCGATCCGGCTGCAGCCGAGCCAGGCAGTCTACAACATGCGGGGCTCGGCCTATTACGACAAGGGCGACTACGACATCGCGATCGCGGATTTCGACGATGCGCTGAAGCTCGGACCGCCGAGCGGCATCATCTTCCACAACCGCGGCAATGCCTGGCGCGGCAAGGGCGACTACGCCAAGGCGATCGCCGATTACGACATGTCGATCAAGGCCGATCCGAAATCGGCATTCTCGTTCCAGAACCGCGGCATCGCGAAGGAGGCGCTCGGCGACCTCGACGGCGCGCTCGCCGACATCAACCAGGCGATCCGGCTCGATCCGACGCTGCCGCAGCCGCTGATCAACCGCACAGCGATCTGGCGCGCGAAGAACGATCTCGATCGGGCGATCGCCGACGGCAGCGAGGCGATCCGGCTCGCCAAGGACAAGCCGCCGGTCAACATCATGACGCCGCCGAACAGCGTGCTGATCTCCGCCTACACCCAGCGCGCGCTGGCCTATGAAGCCAAGGGCGACTACGCGCGTGCGAAGGACGACTACAACGCCTCGCTCGCGATCGTGGCCTCGGACGCCGGCAGCAAGGCCAATCAGGCCACCGCAAAAGTGAGGCTGTCGCTCGTGACGGACGCGACTGCCCCGATCCCGCGCGATGCGCCCGCCTCGTCGGGACAACAGCAGACCACGCCCACGCAGCAGCAGGCTAACGCCGCGTCTGCGCCCTCGCCTGCCCCCGCGACACCCGGCAGGCGCATGGCGCTCGTGATCGGCAACGGCGCCTATGCCCATGTGAAGGCACTGCCCAACCCACCCAACGACGCGCGCGCCGTCGCCAAGAGCTTGCGTGAGATCGGCTTCATCGTATCGGAGGGCGTCGATCTCGACCGCGCCGCGATGCAGAAGATGACGCGCGAGTTCTTGCGTGATGCGGCGCGGGCGCAGGTCGCACTCGTCTACTATGCCGGTCACGGCGTGCAGGTCGACGGCCGCAACTATCTCATTCCCATCGACGTCGAGCTCAAACCCGGCGCGAGCATGACCGAAGCGATGATCGACATGGACACCATCATGGCCGGCCTCGATGACCAGGTTCGTACCAACATCCTGATCTTCGATGCCTGCCGCAACAATCCGATGGCGCAACAGGTTGCAAGCACCGGCGGCAGTCGCGGCATCGAGGGCGCGCCAGGCCTCGCGGCACCGTCGAGCCTCGGGTCCGGCGCAACGCTGGGGGCCGGCACACTGATCGCATTCGCGACAGCGCCGGGCCAGGTGGCGCTCGACGGCGAAGGCGCGAACTCCCCCTTCTCCGCAGCACTCTCCCGCCACATCGGCACGCCCGGCCTGGAAGTGCAGCAGATGCTGACACGGGTGCGAGCCGAGGTGGTCTCGGGCACGAAAAACAAGCAAGTGCCGTGGTCGAACTCGTCGCTGCTGGGCGAGGTTTATCTGGTGGAGAAGTGAGGGCCGCGCAGCTCCCGGGCCCTGCTACGGCGTCTTGACCACCGTCTCTAACGCGGCATACGCCACCGACGTCAATAAATTGATCCAGACCGATGATGACGGCTTCCGGATCGGGATTGGCGACGTCGATCACAATCCACACTTCAACTCCCTGCTGGCTCAAGAGGCCAGCGGCTTTTCTTCTAGGCGCCAGAGCCGCGTGCTACACTGGCTCATGATCAGGGGGAATCTGCGGACCGCATTGCGATCGATGGGCACCTGGGCTTGTTATGGCCTGATGCTCTGGCTCCTTGCTAAGCTCTGGCCAGTTTTGCTTGCCCTCGGCGGTTGACACTCGCCGTGGGGGGGAGCGCTGTTTCGTTCCATCTTCCGGTTGGCGATACTAACCGCACAGGTTTTCCATCCTGTCGTACTAGGCCGGCCAACTTGCGCGGCCGAAGACGAGCCAAAATAGTTTGCGACGGGCCCCATGGGGGCCCTGCTTGTTCGAGGAACGATGCACTTGTTGGGTTGGAACAGCGTGAGATGGTTCCTTTACACAATAGCCACTTTGGCAATCTGCCTGGTCATCTATGTTGGCTCAGCGTTTGCTTCTTTGGCTGCCCTTGTCGTGGCTGTTCGCCGTGGGGACGTCGAACTGGTCATGGCGCACACAGATTTGCCACGGGTGCACCATGCTATGGTCGATCAACTCGTTGAAGCGTATCTCCGACGGCTGGGACGGGCGCGACCGATAAAGCCGTTGGAGCGGCTCGCAATCAATACGTTCGGCGCCGGCATCGCGGACGAGCTGACGGGTAAGCTGATGACCCACAAAAATATCGCGGCGCTGCTTCAAACAGGCGCTGTCCGAGGCGATGTCGACATCGAAGCCATACCTCCACTAGCGAATGTCGATCTGTCAAACGTTGCGACTTACATGGGACGGATCGTGCCGATCAAACCGGTCGAGTTCTCATTGCAACTGGGCCCCGGGGAAGATACTGGAAGCATAAGCATGCATTTCAGCCGCGGCGGCTGGAAACTCTCGGCCATAAATTTGCCTTCCCGCGTGCTGGCCATGCTCGTGGAGCGATTGCCGGTGCGCTAGAATCGAATGTTGTTTTGCTGCGCCAAGCAGCGACAGTCCAACACCGCCGACTTCATTTCAATCCCCCCATTCCGCAGGAAAAATCGTTCCAAGATTGCTCTTCGCGCTGCTATATCGGTCGCGGCCGTTTGGTCGCGACTTCAGGTGTTCAGCGTTAGTCCAAGCCTGTGGGCCTGCGGGCCGCGATAATGCCTCAGCGAACGTCGCCGGGTTTTTCGTGCGCGCGACTGCCGGGGCGCGCGCTGCGGGCCGAGGCCGGAACACGTGGCGCGGCCCAAGAACCTCGCCCGCGAGCGCGGGCACGGCCTGATGGCGATCATGCTGGCGAAGCGTTTTTACAGGTGATGGATTCGCGCCGGCCGGCTGCTCATCAATATAAGACGCGGGAACTGAAAGGCGTCATTAACGAGCTGGTTGAGGCTGAGCTGATTTAGATTGAGAAGGTTGTACCGCAGCAGGGCGGCCCGTCGACGTTTCGGTATTCAATACGGGCTTCGGACCACCTTCTCGATAACGCTTGATGCCGTCCAGCGGTAATCCTGATTCCGGCAACGACGACAACAATTCCCACGATTGCATTTGCAGCTCGCAATGACATACATGCTGACGCTAAGTCGAAGCTGATCTCGATCGCGCCATATGCTTTGATTTTGCCAACCCTCTCGGCAGTAATAGGCGATCGACCCGATTGCGAGGGTGGCCGCCGAAATCAACGCTACGTTCCAATACGTTGGGTCGACCGAGGTCTGTCCCCACAGCGCGACGAGCCATTTGAGGACCCCCAAAAAAATAGCACGGTCCTTCCTACCACGTAGATCGCAAGTGCGAGAAAGTCCACTACGCTGAAAGGCTCGTCAACGCGAAGCGAGTCACTCGCGAGTTTTCATCGTGGAAGACAGCATCTTTGATATCCATCCCACCTGACGTCAGTCGATCAGCTTCTTGCTTTTTTCGGAATGCTTCGACTTTCGCCTCAACGATACCCGACACGCAAGAACACGACGTTGGTCCATTCAAAACCAAGACTACAGCGCTAGCTGAGGCGGAGCGGTTAGCAGCCTTCCACAAACGAAGAGTGCAGAGATCCGCCGACGCCTCCGACAGGTGTGTTCGGAACAACGCTTACAGATCATCCGTGCAACTTCACACGAGAATCCACCGCTTCTCACGCCGCTGATTCTCGACTTTCCAAGCACGGAGCTCGTTACGGGGAGCGGGCTGTATGGCTGGAATTTAATTAACCTTGAGGCGCTTAGTCTTGGCAATCATGCACAATTCAGTCGGTAATGTGTTTGGCAAGCTGGAGTGGACACGGGCACTCTAGGCGCGATTTGTTTTACGGGCGCTAACACAAGCGACGGGATAGACAGCGGCTGATGATGCACCGCCGTCGGCTGAACGGTGAAACGACAAGGGCGCGCCGGATCATCGGCGATCACTTTGCACCAGCCCAACTTAAGATTTTGGATCGAAGAAAGTGCATCGCCGAAAACAAAAACAGCAATTGATAGCTTCCAATCGGCATCTTGAGCGCACGGTTGTCTTGATGTCCAACCTTCTAGAGCCACAATCCCGAACGCAACGATCGCGCGAATCCGTAAAGCATTTTTCGGTCACGTAAAATTCCTTGCGCCAATATGCATTGCCCGCGCTCGGTCAGTATATTTTTGATTCAATCTATCCCTTGCGGGACCGCCTCCCGATCCCGCCGCGCAATATAGCTTCCAACCAACCACTCTCTCCAGCGCACCATGATGGTGGTCACGATCGCAGCGAGGGCGCCGAGCAGCATGAGGAGATACGGTCGCCTCGGCGGCAGTACCACCGTTTCCAAGGTCATGCCGCTCTGGCTTTTTGTGATCGCCGCCGACACCGCACTTTCGAGCGAGGTGCGGCTAGCGATGCGGGCCGCAACCGGATCGGTGGTGGCAAGCTTGGGCATTTGCGAGAAGTCGGATAGCGCTGCGACAATGGACGCCGTCTTAACGGCCTGGAAGTCGAGCAGCTCAGTGCCAGCGGCCTCCACGACGGCGCGCGCCAGCGCCGGATCTGCGGAAGCGAACTTGATCTCGACCGCAGACGATCCTGGCGTCGGCGGCGCACTCGGGAGCGCCCTGACGTTGACGGCTGGCCTGCCTAGCACACTGGCCGTCTCGAATACGTGCGCGGCAGCGGGGTTGCCAGCGTGACGGGCGGCGCCCATAGCAAAGCCGGCCGAGCGCACGAATTCCATCAGGAAGTTTGTATCGATGATCGGCGTGGGCGTCAGGCTGCCCACGACCGTCACGCGGTCGATCGCAACGATCTTCGTGGCCGTGTACCCTGAAAACTGGAGCCACCACGAAGTAAAGCCAAATAGCGCACCAAGAAGCGCTACCGACACGTAAAGCAGCACGGAACCAGAATTTCTCATAAGGCTGACGTCCCCGTCTCCGCCCTGCACGTCGGAAAACTAGCACACGGTCTGGTTGAGTATCAATTAGTCAATTTGTCGAATTGGTTAGTTTCGTAGCCGTCAATTCAAAGGGCCCGCCAGTCAGGCTGGCGGGCCCTTTGATCTCTCTTCAGCTTGGGCCTATCGCAAGCGGTTCTTTCCCCACAGCTGCACGTCAAGGGCTTTGTCTCGCACAACACCTTTGTGCAAGCGCTGATCGAGTTCGGCTGAATCGCCGGCCTAGCCCTGATGCTGCTGTTCCTCTTCATAATCGAAGCGCCTGGCGTTGCGATGGCGAGGATTTCGTCAGAATTTCGCTTCGCGTTTGCCGGCCTCGTTTTCATCGGGCTGATGGCTTCCGCCCATGGCCGTGTCAGCCGCGACCAGATGTTGTTCCTAGTGCTGGGTTATGTAGCTTCACTTCGGAGTTCCAGGCTCAAGGCGAGTTAGAGCCATCAGCACTTGTGCCACGGCCGCGAACGGCGTCGATCGCCGCGGACCTCGCGGACCTGGGCGTAGCTGATCTGGAACTGCAGGTCGGTCAATGCGGCAAGGAAGGCACGTTTCACGGCTTCGAGATTTCCGGTACGCTCGCGATGCGAGCTGGACTGCGGAACATTGGGGGGGCGCACGATCAGGCGCCGTGGCCGCCAACGACGATGGTCTTGTTGGATGCGGCCGATCATCCCAGATGACCGTCTAGTCGGCCGGGATGGATTCACCGAGGCGGGTCATAGGGCGACCTCATCAGTTCGGCCGCTTGCGATACGAAACGGACTTCGCCGCCGGTAACGCCTAATTGTCGAAAGCTAGAAGCTTCCCGCCGCGATCGACCAGAGCTAATCAGTTCAAATTGCGAAGCATCGATCCGTGGTTGCGCGGAACGCTTGCGACGCGGAGCCGTAGATTGTGCGCACTTGGGCTCGGGCTTAGCGCCTTCCTCGAGGCCGAGAACAGCAGCCCGGATTTCAGAACGAACCAGACAACAAAGCCCAGGACCATCTTCGTGATGATCCCGGCCATCTCCTCGGATTCTGGTTCTTTCACTGATAGATTCGTTCAACTTGAGTCGATGATCTTGCAAGCAGCAATATCGAGAGATCCGCACAAATTGTTGATAGGACTTCGGTTGTTGGCATGAATATCGATAGAGCGCAGCGCATCAGAATAATTCGTGAATCGTCAGGAGCGAGTTCAGATCATGGAATGCAGACGAAGGCCTATCGGGTGATTCAAATGAAAGCGCGGGATCGTGGCTCCGCGTTTTATTCGGAACCCAGCTTCGTGGTGATCTCTCTGACCCAATGATCGGCTTTCTTGCGCACCCGCTCTGACGGGTGCCCGTCGCGGATTTGCGCGAGGTAGGGAACGACCTGCCGAAGGATGCGTTTGCATTCGCGCGCATTCTTGCGGTCCAAGTCCGTACGTGCCCGCCCCACTGGAGGATGGATAAGTCGAACAGCGACCTCGGTCCATTTCAACCTATCTGTAGCGCTCAACTTTGGCTCGAAAATTGCTGAGCGGATGATTTCAGGCATCTTCTCAAGAGATTCGCGGAGAACTTGTTGGTACTCTCTCTCGATCTCATCAGGCATGGTACGTTAGCCGCTCAATGGAATCAGGGCACGAACCTATTAAAGCTCCGCGCCCTAGCGTTGTCACTGTGTGGAAAACTACCGCCTCAGCCGGTGCGCGCTCACCCGCGCGCGCAAGTCGTTGCGAACTGCAACATAGTCCCCGTACCGGTTCCCGACACCATATCGAGCCGGCGGAGACTGTCCCTGGTGTTGGCAAAAGCCGTTTCCTCGATGCCTCCTTTTTCGCACAGTCGTGGCTCGATACGGCTTGCCTATGCGACAGCTCCTCGCCCGGACAAGCCTGCACCCCAGATTATTGCCAACCTGCCTACCCCTGCGAAGCAGTCGCCAATCGAAGCTATGACAGCAACGCCGTCCTCTATCTAATCCCTAATTCGCGTGTTCAACCGCCACCGGAACCTGATCGCGCGCTTGTTCTCGATCGGCCTTGGCCCAGAGCTTCTCCCCAACTAGGACGAAGGTGGGGACCACGCTAAGAATTGCGAAGCTTTCTGGCCTCCCTAAGAGACGTCGAGCTTCAGTTGCCCCAAACTTCCTTCGCTATCTCGACCGCTAGGCCCAGCTTGGCCCACTGCTCCTCCTCGGAGAGGATATTGCCCTCCTCCGTGGAGGCAAAGCCGCATTGCGGTGACAGCGCGAGCTGGTCCAGAGGTGCGAATTTTGAGGCTTCTTCCAGACGACGCTTAATGTCGTCCTTCTTCTCGAGCTCGCCGAACTTCGAGGTGATGACGCCGACCACAACGACCTTGTTGCCTTTGGGCAGGAAGCGCAGCGGCTCGAAGCCGCCGGCGCGGTCGCTGTCGTATTCGAGGAAGTAGCCGTCGTAATTGGTGCCGGCGAGCATGGTCTCGGCCACAGGCTCGTAGCCGCCCGAAGAAATCCAGGTCGAGCGGAAATTGCCGCGGCAGACATGCGTGGTCACCACCATATCTGCTGGCTTCTCGGCCAGCGCGTAATTGATGATGCGCGCGTAGATCTGCTGGAGGCCTTCCGGATTGTCGCCGCGCTCGCGCGCCTTCTGCAATTCGTCCGGCGAGCAGAGATAGGCCCACACGGTGTCATCGAACTGCAGATAACGGCAGCCGGCGTCGTAGAACGCCTTGACGGCCTTGCGGTAGGTCTTGCCGAGATCCTCGTAGAAGGCGTCCAGATCGGGATAGACGTCCTTGGAGATCGCCTTGCGGCCGCCACGGAAGTGCAGCACGGCGGGCGACGGGATCGTCATCTTGGCGGTGACGTGGGCCTGGTCGGCGACCTTCTTCAGGAAGCGGAAGTGGTCCAGCATCGGATGGTCATCGGGGAAATCGAGCTTGTCGATGACCCGGACCGCGTCATGCCGCGTCTCGACGCCTGCGAACTGGATGCCCGTGTCGGGGTGGAACATTTCGCAGCCGGTGAGCTTGGCCAGGAAGTCGAAATGCCACCAGGAGCGGCGGAATTCGCCGTCGGTCGCGAGCTTCAGGCCGACCGAGGCCTGCTTGTGCACGACCTTCTCGATCTCCATGTCCTCGATCTTGCGCAGATCGTCGGCCGAGATCTCGCCCTTCTCGAGCTTCGCGCGGGCTTCCTTGATCTTGGCGGGGCGCAGGAGGCTGCCGACCTCGTCGGCGCGGAAGGGGGCTTTGGTTCGCTGCATTCTCAAACTCCCAAGAATTTTTTAGTGGGCCGCCGCCCCAGCGACGCCGAGGTGGCGCTCCAGGACCGAAGGGTCGGCCTTCAGCGCGGCGCTCGGGGCGTCGTGGACGATCGTTCCGCGCTCCAATATCACAACACGGTCGGCGAGCCCCAGAATCTTTTGCGCGTTCTGCTCGACGATGATCGAGCAGATGCCGCCCGCCCGGGTGATGGTCCCGATCGCCTTCAGCAGTTCCTCGACAATGATGGGGGCCAGGCCCTCGGTCGGCTCGTCCAGCAGCAGAACCTTCGGGTTGAGGGTCAACGCGCGGCCGATCGCCAGCATCTGCTGCTCGCCACCGGAGAGCTCGTTGCCGAAATTGCTCCGCCGCTCTTTCAGCCGCGGAAACATCTCGTAGACCTTCTCGACGGTCCAGGGACCGGGCTGGGCTACCGCGGTCATGTTCTCCTCCACCGTCAGCGAGCGGAAGATGTTGCGCTCCTGCGGCACCCAGCCAATGCCGGCACGCGCGCGCTGATCCGGCCGCATGGTCGTGACGTCGGTGCCGCCGAGGGTGACGTTGCCGGAGAAACGGCGGGTCACGCCGACGATAGAATTGATCAGCGTGGTCTTGCCGGTGCCGTTACGCCCGAGCAGCGCCAACACCTGCCCCTCGGCAAGGCGCAGCGACATGTTGGGCAGCACCACCGCCTCGCCATAGCCGGCGCGAAGTGAATCGATGGCGAGCAGGTCAGACATTGACCGCCTCCTCGCCGAGATAGACCGCCTTCACCTGCGGATCGCGCGCGACCTGGTCGGGCGGGCCTTCAGTCAGCAGCGCACCGGAGACCAGCACCGAGATACGGTCGGCGAACGAGAACACGAGGTCCATGTCGTGCTCGATCAAGAGCACGGTCACGTCGCGCGGCAGGCTGCCTACGACGGCAAGGATGTCGTGCCGCTCGCTTTCGGGCACGCCGGCGGCGGGTTCGTCGAGCAGCAGCACCCGCGGCTTGGCGGCGATCGCGACCGCGATCTCGAGCAGGCGCTGCTTGCCGTAGGGCAGCGTCACGGTCTCTTCGTTCATGACGTCGAGCAGATGGAAGCGCGTCAGGAGATCGGCAATCTCGCCGTTGACGTCGCTCCGCGTGCCCATCCGCCGCCACCAGTCGCCGCCATGGCCGAGGCGTTCGGAGACGGCAAGGCCGATGGTCTCGAGCGGGGTGAGATCAGGATAGAGCTGATTGATCTGGAAGGTGCGCGACAGGCCCCGCAGCACGCGCTTGTGGACGGGCAGATCGGTGATGTCATGGCCTTCGAGCAGGATACGCCCGGAGTTCGGCTTGAGCACGCCGGTGAGTTGGTTGATCACCGTGGTCTTGCCAGCACCGTTCGGACCGATCAGCGCATGGCGGGCGCCCTGCTCGATCTTCAGCGACAGGTCGCGGGTGACGCGGAGGCCACCGAAGGTCTTTTCGAGATTCTGGGTTTCGAGCGCGATGGTCATGAATCGCTCTCCGGCACGGCGACGACGGCTTTTCGTCCGGCGACCTGCTTGATGATCAGGTTCGGCACATAAAGCACCCAGCGATGCAGACGCTGGCGGCCGACCAGCACGATCACGACCAGCACGAGGCCGATCCAGAACTGCCAGTATTGCGGGGTGATGGTGGAGAACACTTCCTGGAGCATACGAAAGATCACCGCGCCGATCAGCCCGCCATAGAGATAGCCGGTGCCGCCGATGACGAGCACCAGCATCAGATCGGCCGAGCGGTCGAAGGCGAACACATCGAGCGAGGCGATCGCCGTGGTCTGGGTGAACAGCGCGCCTGCGATACCCGCATAAAACGCCGCGAGCGTGTAGATCGCGATCAGGCGGCGGTTGACGGGAATGCCGATGGCAGCGGCGCGCAGCGGGTTGTTCTTGATCGCACGCAACGACAGGCCGAACGGCGAATGCACGATGCGACGGGCGAGCAGGAACAGCACGAACAGCACGGCCAGCGAATAGAAGAAGCCGGTCTTGCCGAACATGTCGAACGGGATCTCGCCGAGGATCGGCTGCATCTCGATGCCCTGCAGGCCGTCGGTACCGCCGGTGATGTTGGAGAAACGCTCGGCGAGCGCCTCCAGCAGCAGCGCGATGCCGAGCGTGACCATCAGCCGGGTCAGGTCGACGCCGCGGATCACCAGGAAGCTGGTGGCGAAGCCGAGCACCATTGCGGCGAGACCCGCCGCGATCAGCGCCAGCACCGGCTCATTGATGATGCCGTGAAGCGCCAGCAATCCCGCAGCGTAGGCGCCGACGCCGAAAAAGGCGGCGTGGCCGAGCGAGACGATGCCGGCATAGCCAAGGATCAGATCGAGCGACATCGCGAACAGCGCCAGCCGCAGGATGTCGGTCATGATCAGATAGCGCGTGGGAAACAGGAAGCCGCACGCGAGCACGACGAGCCAGAAGGCAGCCTCGCCATAATGCCAGCGCGCCTGCCGCTGGGCGTGATAACCGACGTCGGAAGAAGCGTTCATCGGCAAACTCAACGCGCGGCCGTGCGGCCGAACAGGCCGTTCGGGCGCCAGATCAGGATCACGATCATCATGGTGTAGATCACGAAGGGCCCCATCTTCGGCACGTAATATTTGCCGGCGACGTCGCCGATGCCGAGCAGCAGCGAGGCCAAAAACGGTCCGGTGATCGAGGACGAGCCGCCGACGGTGACCACGATCAAAAAGTAGATCATGAATTTCAGCGGGAAATACGGATCGAGGCCGAGGATCTCGGCACTCAGGGCGCCACCGAGGCCTGCAAGGCCGCATCCGAAGGCGAAGGTGAAGGCGAACACCTGCGGCACGTTGATACCGAGGCCGCTCGCGGCGCGGGGATCATCGACGGCGGCGCGCAGGCGGCTGCCGAAACGGGTCTTGGCCAGCACCATCTGGAGACCGATGGTCAGCAGGCCGCAGATCACGATGATCATCAGCCGATAGCGGCCGATGCCGACGCCGAACAGGTCGAATTGGCCCTGCAGCGCGGCCGGCAGGTTGATGAAGACCCGCGACGAGCCCTGGATGTAGTCGACGGCCGCGACCGACATGAACGTCAGTCCGATCGTGAACAGCACCTGGTCGAGATGACTGCGCGCATAGAGATGGCGATAGAGCGTACGCTCAAGCGCAATTCCGATCGCAGCCGCGGAGACAAAGGCGAGCGGCAGCGCGGCGAAGAACGGCCACCCCATCCTGTTGACCAGCACCATGCAGACATAGCCGCCGGCCATGGCGAAGGCGCCATGAGCGAGATTGACGAAGTTCATCAGGCCGAGCGTAACCGCGAGCCCGCAGGCCAGCACGAACAGCAGCATGCCGTAGGCAACGCCATCGAACAGGTTGGTGAGGATTGAGGTCATCGTCTCAGCTTGAAGTTAATCGTCATGGCCGGAGCGCGCCAAGCGCGCCCCCGGGATGACGCGCTTTTCGCGCGTCACTTCTTGGTCTTGCCGAGATCCTTGACGGCCTCGAAGGTCGCGAATTCGATGTTGTAGAGCTCGCCGTCGACCTTCTCGACCTTGCGGATATAGACGTTCTGGATGATGTCGCGCGTTTCCGGATCGATCGAGATCGGACCGCGCGGGCTCTCCCACTTCTGACCCTTCATGGCTTCGACCAGCTTGGTGCCGTCGGTGTCGCCATTGGTCTTCTTCAGCGCCTCGTAGATCAGGTGGATGCCGTCATAGCCGCTCACCGCCATGAAGCCGGGACGCGTGCCGAAGGCCTTCTTGTAGGCGGCCACGAAGTCCTTGTTCATCGGCGAGGGATGCGCCGCCGAATAGATGTGCGCGGTCACGGTGCCGAGAACGGCGTCACCCATGTTGTTGAGCAGGTCGTCGTCGGTGACGTCGCCCGGCCCGATCACCTTGATGCCGGCCTTGTCGAGGCCGCGCTCGGCATATTGCTTCATGAAGTTGCCGCCCTGGCCCGCCGGCACGAACACGAAGATCGCGTCGGGCTTGGCATCCTTCATGCGCTGCAGGAACGGCGCGAAGTCGGGATTGGCGAGCGGCGTCTTGACCTCCTCGACCACCTCGCCGCCACCAGCGGTGAAGTGCTCCTTGAAGAAGTTGAGCGCGTCATTGCCCGGCGCGTAGTCCGAGGTCAGCGTCGCCACCTTCTTGATGCCGTTCTTCACCGCCCAGTCGCCGATGATGGTCGAGGACTGCGCGAGCGTGAAGCTGGTGCGCACGATATAGGGCGAGCGCTCGGTGATGATCGAGGTGCCGGCCGCCATCACGACTTCCGGGATCTTGGCCTGGGTCGCCAGCGGTGCCGCGGCGAGCGCCGCCGGCGTCACGCCGAAGCCGCCGATGAAATTGACCTTGTCGTTGACGATCAGCTCCTGCGCGGCAGTCTTGGTCTTGTCCGGGATCGCGGCATCGTCCTTGACGATGATCTCGATCTTCTTGCCGGCGATGGTGTCGCCCTTCTGCTGCATGTAGAGCTTGATCGCGTTCTCGATCTGCTTGCCGGTCGAGGCCTGCCCGCCGGTCATCGGCAGGATCAGGCCGACCTTGACGGTGTCTTCCGCCTTGGCCGGCGCGACGGCCGCAAGGCCCGCGATGGCGGCAACCGCAGCCGCCCAAGAGACCGTTTGCGTAAACTGCTTGCGTCCGAACATCAGATGTCCCTCCCCTTCATTCCTAACTTTTTGTGCGCCGGACCGAGTGCCCGGTCCTTGCCTCACCTTAACCCACACACGAGCGAACTCGCGCGTCACAAGGCGTCTTTCGCGCCCTCATTGTCAATCGGACGTTTGGCGACCATTCGGCGCAAGCGGCGCGTCCCGATAACCAAGCGTGGAGTGCGAAGTCGCGGTTACGCCGGGGTAACCCGAGCACCTCGATCCTAGCCGCGTCCATTTGTACGATTGTACAAATAAAATGGACCTGTCA
The DNA here is from genome assembly GCF_024199945.1 of Bradyrhizobium sp. CCGUVB4N. Lineage (GTDB taxonomy): Bacteria > Pseudomonadota > Alphaproteobacteria > Rhizobiales > Xanthobacteraceae > Bradyrhizobium. Next base: position 6,416,901 of record NZ_JANADP010000001.1, read on the forward strand.
ACGAAAAAGCCCGGCCACCGACCAAGCCAGATTGTCGCGAGCCGATGGTGGCACTCTAGAAAGGCGAACTGCCGGGTGGATGGAGGATTTCGCCTTTCATTTGCAGAATTTGAACATTGGCGAGCGAGGCGCCCATCTATTTCGGTATTTTGATACCCATCTCGAATAAGCCAATTTTACCTTGTTGAAGGCTACCGTTCCTGACCCGCTGGTTATCCGGCGTTTGACCATCCCCGTCCCGATTCCGGCGCCCGCACGATGTCCATGCGTTTCCATTCTCTCCTGCTACTCGTCGGGTTTGCCGCGGGCCTGTCCGGCTGCGGCACCGTCAACGAGAAGCTGTCGGCCGGTATGGGCGACTACGTCCCGCAATGGGCCGGCGGTCTGCCTGCGGACGCCCCGCCGCGACCAGGAACGCCGCAATACGATGCATGGATGAAGGAACGGGAGCAGAGACGACTACAGCCTGCAGCGACGCGCGACGACTCGAAAACCGGGCAAAGCAGGCTTGACGCCGCGCAATAGCGTTGCTTGTAAACGCCGGTTGAGGGTGGATTAGAGCATGCAGGACGACAGCACAGGCAAGTGCACGGAATGTCTCGTGATCGGCGGCAGCGGACTTGTCGGCAGCTACCTCGTCGACCATCTCGCCCGCCGCGGCGAACGCGTGGTTGCGATGTCACGCGCTCTCCGCGAAACGGCCGGGGTGCGCTGGATCCAAGCGGACCTCCGGCACGCGGATGCGCCGACGGACCTGAACTTCACGACGCTGTACTGCACCGCCAGCGCCATCCTGCTTGCCGACGCCCTGCCTCGCCTCCTCACCCCATCCGTAAGGCGCGTGGTGGCGTTTAGCTCGACGAGCGTGTTAACTAAGCAGGACACCGAGGTCGACGAGGAGCGCGAGATGATCCGCTCGCTGACGCGGGCCGAAGAGGCGGTGGTCGCGGCCTGCGAGCGCGCGCACATCGACTGGACCATTTTGCGCCCGACTTTGATCTACGCTGAGGGACGGGACACTAACATCACACCGCTGTCGCGATTGATTCGCCGTTTCGGCTTCATGCTGCTGGTCGGGGGCGCCCCAGGACTGCGGCAGCCGGTCCACGCCGAGGATCTCGCGATCGGCGCGATTGCCGCTGCCGCGAGCCCGGCGGCCCGCAACAAGTTCTATGCGCTGCCGGGCGCCGAAACACTAACCTATCGCGAAATGATCGGCCGGATATTCGATGGCATGCGGCGACCGCGACGACTGATCTCCGTCCCGCCCTGGCTTTGGCGCACCATCTTCGGTGCGGCGAGGCCGCTCTTCCCGACCGCGAACGTCGCTATGGGCCTGCGCATGATAAAGGACATGACCTTCGATGCGAGACCCGCAACCGAGGACTTCGGCTGGAAAGCGCGCAGCTTCCATCCGGTGTTTGATCAAGGAGACTAAATCTCAGCCGATACGTGCCACGCGATCTACGGCCATGCCGTGCCCGCGCAACGTTGCCCAGAGCAGCTTCAGGTCTCCCAGCAGGCTTCTGCTGTTGACATACTGGGCATCAACCTCCGCTAGCCGCTCCGGCTCCGACATGTCAATGTCGTTGACCTGGGCAAGGCCGGTGATGCCGGGGTACACATTGAACACACCCAGCCGGCGCCTTGCTTCGACCAACGCTGTCTGCGACGGCAGGCACGGTCGCGGCCCGACCAAGCTCATTTGACCGGCTAGCACATTGCACAATTGCGGAAGTTCATCGATCTTGAAGCGCCGAAGATATTCACCGAGAGGCGTGACCGAGGAGGCCTGCACCTCGTGGGTGGGCAGCTCGCAGGTGCCAATGTACATTGTCCTCAGCTTATAGCAGGTGAACGGCTCGGCGTTCCTGCCGATCCGAACTTGCGCAAAGATCGCCGGTCCCGTTGACTGCAGCCGGATCAAGATGATGATCATCAGCAGGATCGGCCAGAACATCAGCAGGAACGCCGCACTGACGAGTATGTCGAACAGCCTCTTCATCTCTTACTGTCATCTCTCACGCGTTCCGCCCTTTCCTTCCGATCCATCTGGCGCGCATGGACAATCGGGACCAGATCGATCGCAGCTACCGCTTTCCTTCGAGCCAGTCTCTATAAAATAGCTGGGCCGGATAAAAATCCTTCGGCAGGCCCTCGATCCAGCTCAGCGCGCCGTTCGCGGGTCGGCCCTCACCTGAATGCATCCGCACCGGGTCGAGCTCGCTGGTCAGACTGCAACGATACAACAGCGAGATGAAGTGGCCGCGGTCATGTTCGCGGAGCTCGGCAATGTTGCAAGGCGCCGCGTCGCTCTCGACAGTCGCGCCGATCTCCACACGCGCCACCGCATCGATCCGCGACTGGAATTCTTCGCGGAAGCGGATGATGCCGCCGGGAATGTGCCAGCCGGTGTCGTATTCATCTTCGCGCCAGGCGAGCAGCGTGCGTCCGTTGCGCTGAATCAACAGGTCGACGTTGATTAGCGGCGTCACCTTGCGAATGAAATGAAAGACCTCGTCGGACAAGCCCTTGCGCGGGTCTCTCATCTTCGCGAGCACGTTCTCAAGATCGACTTTGGCAGTCATCGGGAGCTCCTTAACGACGGGCAATCAACTGGCAGGCGTGTGGGCTCGCGACAAAGCCAGCAGTCCATCGAGCGTTTCCTCTCCGCTGGCGGTCTCGGCGAGGCGCGGCGTTCGACCACTCAGCGCTGCGAGCACCGGCAAGATGAATTGAGCGCGCCGGCTAAGGCCTCCCGAAACAAGAACGGTCTGCTCATGTCGGTCCGGATCGAGATGATCCATCGCCAGAATATACTGGGCGAGCCAGGCCTTGGCGATTGCGGACATGACGGCTCGCGCTGAGAGGCCGCCCTCCCTGATGGCACTGATTGCGCCGCCGCCACGATAGCGCCAGGCCGCCTCGAACACGTTCAGGTCGACATCGAGCGCCGCCTCCAGCACCTCGGCCGCCGACAGCTCGGCAAACTGACTCCAGAAGAAAGGCTTGCCACCGCCGAGCACAGCGCTTCCGTCCAAGAGCTCCGCGAAGACGCTCAGCGCGCGACCGGATGGGATGAAAGGGATGGCCGCGAACTCGGCACCATCGGCTCCTGGACGCCGCTCGACGTCGGGCGGGATGGTAGCCGTCTTGAACAGGACCTGCGACCCCGTGCCGAGATTGATGACCACCTTCGCGACTTTCGGGAAGCCCGTGCCTGCCGCAGTGGATTGTACATCGCCTAGACATCCAAACACCGGTAAGTCAAGACCAGCGAGGCGAATGCGGCCAGCCATCTCACCCATCGGCACGATCCGAGACTTGGCGATGTCGAATTCACCGAGCCCCGCCAATGCGGCGAGTTGGGGCGACCAGCTGCGCCGCGTCAGATCGTAGAGGCCGGTGCCGGCCGCCATCGACACGTGGACTCCAGGATCACGCTCGCCGCCCCGCCACAGCAGCCAGTCCGGCAACGTGAAGATCCTGAACCGCTCGGCCAGACGGCGGTGGGCCGCAAGATGCGCCAGGGACGACACCGGCAAACCCGGTCGAACGCGCATGCCGGTCAGCGACAGCAATCGTTCTGACGAGGCGCTGATGCGATCAAAGATCGAGGAACCCGACGCATCGGTTGAGGACGCACGTCCGTCACGCCAGCTGATATAGGGGGTCACAGGCAGGCCTGCGGCGTCGGCGACGATGACACCGTGCAGCTCGGAGCAGAGCCAGAGCGCCGCGACCTTCGGATGCCTGCTCGCGAGGGCGCCCGCCGTCGCCTCGAGCGCGGCCCAATAGCCCTCGGGAGATATCTCCACCTCGCCTGCGGGACCAAAGCTCGGGACTGGCGAGGCGGTCTGGGCTTCGTCCAGGACCTTGTATGATCCCGTGGAAACCACTACAGATTTCACGCGGCTGGTTCCGAAATCGACGAGCAGAATGTCAGCCATTGGGCACCTCTTCGATCTGTACCATCCCTGAACATTTCGATAGGACGATTGAGGACATTGCAAGGCTTTGCAATCGGGCAGCCTTGCAGAGTCAGGACGGCAGACGAATTGGTTCACACATGAGAGGTCTTCTCAGATGAAGGTCGTGCTTCTTGCAGGCGGTCTTGGCACTCGTATCTCAGAAGAATCCGCGCTGCGGCCGAAGCCGATGATCGAAATCGGAGGACGGCCGATCCTCTGGCATATCATGAAAATTTACCTCGCGCATGGTCTCCGCGACTTCGTCGTTTGCTGCGGTTACAAGGGGTACATGATCAAGGAGTACTTCGCAAACTACGCGCTGCACATGTCCGACGTGACCTTCGACATGGAGACCAACTCCATTGAGGTGCATCAGAAGAAGGCCGAGCCGTGGCGCGTCACGCTGGTGGATACCGGCGAGTCGACCAACACCGGCGGACGGTTGAAGCGCATCTCCGATTACGTGCAGGAAGACTTCTGCATGACGTATGGCGACGGCGTCGGCTCGATCAACATCACCGAGCTGCTCGCCTTCCACCGCCAGCACGGCAAGCTCGCGACAATGACCGCGACGCAGCCTCCCGGCCGCTTCGGCGCCGTGAAGATCGAGGATCATACGGTGACGTCGTTCCTCGAAAAGCCCACGGGCGACGGCGCCTGGATCAATGGCGGCTTCTTCGTGCTATCGCCGAAGACGCTGGAGCTGATCGAGGGCGACAGCACGATCTGGGAGCGGGAACCGCTCGAAACGCTGGCACGCAGCGGTCAATTGCAGGCATTCTTCCATCGTGACTTCTGGCAGCCGATGGACACACTGCGCGACAAGAACCACCTTGAGGAACTCTGGCAGTCTGGCAAGGCTCCCTGGAAGGTCTGGTCGTGACTCCGCGCGAATTCTGGGCGGGCCGCCGCGTCTTCCTGACGGGCCATACCGGCTTCAAGGGAAGCTGGCTGTCAATCTGGCTGAAGGACCTCGGCGCGAACCTCACCGGATTTGCGTTACCGGCGCCGACCAAGCCGAGCCTGTTCGAAGCGGCAGACGTTGCGTCCGGGATGAATTCGATCATCGGCGACATCCGCGATGCGGATACGCTTATCAACGCGATGCGCGATGCGCGGCCGGAAGTCGTTATCCACATGGCGGCGCAGCCGATCGTGCGGCTGTCGTACGAGCAACCGATCGAAACCTATTCGACCAATGTGATGGGCCTCGTTCATATGTTCGAGGCCGTGCGCAAGTCGCCGGGCGTGCGGGCCGTGGTCAACGTCACCAGCGACAAGTGCTATGAGAACAAGGAATGGGTTTGGGGATACCGCGAGACCGAAGCGATGGGCGGTCACGATCCCTACAGCAGCAGTAAGGGCTGCGCCGAGCTCGTCACCACGGCCTATCGCCGCTCGTTCTTCAATCCAGACACCTACAACCAGCACCGCGTCGCGCTGGCCAGCGCGCGCGCGGGTAACGTCATCGGCGGCGGCGACTGGGCGCGTGACCGACTCATTCCCGACATCATGCGCGCCATCGAAGCGAAGCAGCTGGTGCGGATCCGCAATCCGCATGCGATCCGTCCCTGGCAGCACGTGCTGGAGCCGCTCAGCGGATATCTGAATCTGGCGCAAAAACTGTTCGAGGCGGGGCCGGCCTTTGCCGAAGGCTGGAACTTTGGGCCGTCCGAGACCGATGCACGCCCGGTGCAATGGATCGTCGAACATCTGACACAAATGTGGGGCGATGGTGCGGGCTGGCAGCTCGATCAGCAGGACAATCCACTGCACGAGGCGCACTATCTGAAGCTGGATTGCTCCAAGGCCCGGTCGGAACTTGGATGGAAGCCGATCTGGAGCCTGGAACAGGCGCTCAGCCGGATCGCAGATTGGCACAAGGTGGCTTTACAGGGTGGTAGTGCGTATGCCAAGACACTCGCGCAAGTGCGGGATTATCAGGAAGAGCTTGGGTTCTAGGCTTCGATTGCGTCGGGGAAAATCATGAATAAGCGCGAACGGGAAATGCTCGAAATTCTGAAGAAGCTGCGCCAGGAGTATGGTGCGGTTTCCGTCAAGGCGGAGTTCGAGGCGGAGGGTACCCGCACGGACGAATTACTTCGCCTGATTGATTTGGCGCGTCGCGCCGATCTCAAAATCGGTCTGAAGATCGGCGGCTGCGAAGCGGTGCGGGACCTGATCGAGAGCAAGCAGTTCGGCGTCGAGTACATCATCGCGCCGATGGTTGAGACTCCCTATGCGCTGAAGAAGTTTATCGACGCGAAGAACAAGGTCTATACGGCCGAGCAGAAGGAAGACACGAGCTTCCTCGTCAACATCGAGACCATCACGAGCTTCAACAGCCTCAACGAGATGGCCAAGGTCGCGCAGGTCAAGGACGGCATCCAAGGACTCGTGTTCGGCCGCGTTGACTTCGCGGGCTCGAACGGTCAGGACCGCTCGGTGATCGACAGCGAAGGCGTCACCAACTACGTGCTCAAAACCGCCGCGGTGTCCAAGGCCGCCAAGCTCGAGCTGGTTGTCGGCGGTGCGATCGGCATCGACTCTATTCCCGAGCTGAAGAAAATGCGCGAGGTTCACCTCACCCGGTTCGAAACCCGCAAGGTGATCTTCGGCGCCGACGCGCTCTCGAATCCGAAGATGGCCGAAGGTCTCAAGAACACGGTGAACTTCGAGCTCCAGTGGCTCAAGAACAAGCGCGACTATTACGGCGAGATTCAGGGCGAAGACGCTGCGCGCATCGAGATGCTCGACAAGCGCTGGGAAAAGATCAAGGGCTAAGAGACGCCCGTCTCTCTGCTCAAGGCAAACGTCATGAATACCGCCGGATTTTCCGTTGCCGTTTTCGGAGCAACCGGCGCGATCGGTCAGGCGATCTGTCACTGGTACCAGGCGCGCGGCCATCATGTTGTAGCGATCGGTCGCACGTCGTCGGTTCCCAAAGCCGCCGACAGCACGCAGCGGATTAATTGGGACATCGGTTCACCGGATCGCTTCCCTGAAGCTCTTGCATCGCGACGACTGAATGCCGTGGTCTGGGCCCAGGGCATGAACTTCAACGACGACATCTTTTCGTTCGACGCCACCGAGCATCAGCGGATCTATTCCGCGAACGTCGTGTTCGTGCTGGAAAGCCTTAAGACGCTGCTGAAGGACGAACTGCTGGCGCCAAAGGCGCGGCTGTGTGTGATCAGCTCGATCTGGCAGAACATTGCCAAGCAGAAGAAGATGTCCTACGCCATCACCAAGTCTGCGCTCCAGGGCCTGGTGCAATCTCTATCGATCGATCTCGGAAGCTCGGGGATCCTGGTCAACGCGGTCCTGCCGGGCGCGCTCGATACGCCAATGACGCGGGCGAATTTGAGTGCAGACCAGATCGCGCGTCTTGAGCACATGAGCCCGCTTGGAACACTGCCGTCGCTCGACGACGTCTGCAACTTGGTAGGGTTTCTGTGCTCCGAGGCAAATACCGGCATCACCGGCCAGTTCATCGCTGCGGACCGAGGCTTCTCCCATGCAAGAATCATTTGAGATAGCGGCATCGACCGGTAGCTATCCCGTCACCGTCGGCCAGAACCTGTTCTCGCAGATCGTCACCGAAAATCCCGACGCGATCTACATCATCGACAAGATCCTCGAGCCGCGGCTGCCGGCGAACATCAAGAAGCGCATCGTGATCGAGGCGCTGGAGAGCAACAAGTCGCTCGAATTCGCGCCGCACGTGATCGGGGAATTGCGCAAGCTCGGCGCCGACCGAACCAGTCATCTGTTCGCGATCGGCGGTGGCATCATCCAGGACATCACCACCTTCGCCGCATCGATCTACATGCGCGGCGTCGATTGGACTTACCTTCCGACCACGCTGCTCAGCATGGTGGACTCCTGCATCGGCGGCAAATCGTCGATCAACGCCGCCGGCTACAAGAATCTCGTCGGCAACTTCTTTCCGCCCAACAACGTTGTGGTCGACGTCTCCTTCATCGACACGCTGGACGCGGAGATGATCGTCGGCGGCCTCTATGAGGCCGGCAAGATCTGCTATGCCAGCGGCTATCAGGGCTTCCTCGACTATCTCGCCCAGGAACCGGCGCGCGCGATGACCGCCGAGCGGGCCCAGCGCGTGATCCTGAAATCGCTGCGCACCAAGAAGTGGTTCATCGAGGTCGACGAGTTCGACCGCAAGGAACGCCTGCTGCTCAATTTCGGCCACACCTTCGGCCACGCGATCGAGGCCGCGACGGAGTTCGCCGTCTCGCACGGCATCGGCGTCGGCCTCGGCATGCTGGTCGCCAACGAATATGCCAAGCGCCATGGCAACCTGACGAGCGACGGACAGAAGCGCGCCGATCATCTTGCAAGCCATGTCAGGGCGCTGCTCGGAAACGGCGCGTCGTCCTGTCTGCCGCGGGGCATGCCGACGATCGATCTTGCCCTGGTGATGGACAAGTTCGATTACGACAAGAAGCATCGTCCCGGCTTCTACCGCACCATCGTGCCCACCGGCGACGGCGCTCTCGAGCTGATCTCGGTGCCGAAGACCGACGAGACCCGCCGCAACATCGTTGCGGCCTACGAGGCTGCGCTCGGCGACATCCCCTGGCCGTTCGCCAAATTCGAGCGCGCCGCGCTGGCGTCGTAACGTCCGCACACACTTCACAGGCCAGACATGACAGCTCCGTCCGAGACGAACGCAGGTTCCGATTGGTCGCTGACGAGCGACCTTGAATTCGTCACCGAGGCCGTGGGCAAGGAGGTCTGGGCCGAGCTGAAGGGCGCCAGCATCTTCATGACCGGCGGCACCGGCTTCATAGGCTGCTGGCTGCTCGAATCCCTACGCCACGCCGACATCAAGCTCGGCCTCGGCCTCAACGTCATCGTGCTCACGCGCAATCCCGCCGCCTTCCATCGCAAGGCGCCACATCTGGCCGGCTACGAGAGCTTCCGTTTCGTCGCCGGCGATACTTCGGACTTCGCGAGCCCCGACGGCGCATTCTCGCACGTGATCCACGCGGCGACCGACGCCAGCGCCGAGCTCAACGAGAAGGACCCGCGCCAGATGTTCGGCACGGTGGTCCAGGGAACCCGGCGGGCGCTCGATCTGGCGGTGGAAAAACAGGCAGGCCGCTGCTTGTTTCTGAGCTCCGGCGCAGTCTATGGGCGGCAGCCCTGGGAGATGATCCAGGTCGGTGAGGACTGGATCGGCGCGCCCGACTGCACCGACCCGAAGAATGCCTATGCGGAAGGCAAGCGTGCCGCCGAAATGCTGTGCGGCATCTACCGCAAGCAGTTCGGCCTAAACGTCACGATCGCCAGAATTTTCGCCCTGCTCGGCCCTTACCTCGCGCTCGACATTCATTTTGCCGCCGGCAATTTCATCCTCGACGCCATGCGCGGCCAGACGGTCGTGGTCCAGGGCAATGGCCAGCCCTGCCGGTCCTATCTCTATGCATCCGATCTAACCGTCCAGCTGCTCCACCTGCTCGTCCGCGGGGCGCCCGGCAAAGCCTATAATGTCGGCTCGGACGAATCGATCTCGATCAAGGAACTGGCGGAACGGACGTCCCGGCTGCTCGGGACGGGCGAGGTGAAGGTGCTGGGCACGGCCGATGCGGGCTGGAATCCGGGCCGATATGTGCCCAAAACCGACCTTGTGACCAAAGAGCTGGGCCTGTACAGAACTGTGACATTAGACGAGGCGATCCGCCGAACGGCCCTCTGGCACGGATGGAAACCGAAAAAATGATGAAGTTATCGGACTGGGTAGCGCAGAAAGTCGCCGAGTTGGGCGTTCGCCACGTGTTCATGGTCACGGGCGGCGGTGCCATGCACCTCAACCACTCGTTCGGCAGCCACAAGCAGCTCGAAGCGGTCTTCAACCATCACGAGCAGGCCTGCGCGATGGGCGCCGAGGCGTATTATCGCCTCACCAACCGCCTCGCCGTCGTCAACGTGACCTCCGGACCCGGCGGCACCAACGCCATCACCGGCGTCTACGGCGCCTTCGTCGATTCCATTGCCATGGTGGTGATCTCCGGCCAGGTCAAGTTCGAGACCACGGTCCGCAGCACCGGCCTGCCGCTGCGCCAATACGGCGACCAAGAGCTCGATATCGAGGAGCTCATTCGCCCCATCACCAAATACTCGGCGATGGTCACCGATCCCAAGACCATCCGCTATCACCTCGAGAAGGCCTTCTACATCGCGACCTCGGGACGTCCGGGTCCTGTGTGGCTCGACATCCCGCTCGACGTCCAGGCTTCAAAGATCGATCCCGATGAACTGCAGGGCTTCGATCCCTCCGAGCTCGACGAGCCCTGGAAGAAGACCGACCTCAACGCCGCCTGCAAGGCCATCCTCGAGAAGGTCGCCTCCGCCAAGCGCCCGGTCGTGTTCGCCGGCGGCGGCGTGCGCCTGAGCGGCCAGCACGATGCCTTCCTCAAGGTCATCGACAAGCTCGGCATTCCCGTGGTCACGGGGTGGAACGCGCATGACGTGATGTACGACGCGCATCCGACCTATGTCGGCCGGCCCGGCAGCCTCGGCGATCGCGGCGGCAATTTCGTCGTCCAGAACTCCGACTGCCTGCTTGTACTCGGCAGCCGGCTGAACATCCGTCAGGTCAGCTACAACTGGAAGACCTTCGCCCGCGAGGCCTACAAGATCTGGGTCGAGATCGACGAGGTCGAATTCAAGAAGCCGTCGGTGAAGCCGGACATGCCGATCCTGGCGAGTCTGACCGACCTGCTTCCGGTCCTTGCCGAGATGCCCTATGCGGGGCCGACCGAGGCGCACCGCACCTGGCTGGCCTGGTCCAAGGACAAGCAGGCGCGTTTCCCCGCCGTGCTGCCCGAGTACTGGAACAACCAGCTCGTCAATCCCTACTGCTTCATGAAGAGCCTGTTCGACGAGCTCGACGAGGACCAGATCGTCGTCACCGGCAACGGCAGCGCCTGCGTGATCAGCTTCCAGGTCGCCGACATCAAGCGCGGCCAGCGGCTGTGGACCAATTCCGGCTGCGCCACCATGGGCTACGATCTGCCGGCAGCGATCGGCGCCTGCAAGGCCTCTGGCGGCAAGCCCATCGTCGCCCTCGCAGGTGACGGCAGCATCATGATGAACCTGCAGGAGATGCAGACCATCATCGGCATGAACCTGCCGATCAAGATCTTCATCCTCAACAACAACGGCTACGTCTCGATCTTCCAGACGCACCGCAACTTCTTCAACGGCGTCGAGATCGGCGGAGGACCGAAGAGCGGCGTGAGTTTCCCCGACTTCGAGCCGCTCAGCAAGGCGTTCGGCTTCCCGTATACGCGTTGCTCGCGCCACCAGGACATGGCCGAGGCGATCAAGAGCACGATGAGCGTCGACGGTCCCGCGGTGTGCGAAATCATGCTCGACGAGAACACCAAGTTCGAACCGAAGCTGGGCGCCAAGGCGCTCCCGGACGGCCGCATCGTGTCGCCGCCGCTGGAAGACCTCTCGCCGTTCCTGCCGCGTGACGTGTTCCGCGACAGCATGATCATAGATACGATCGAAGAGTGATGGTGGCTTCCGTGCGCTCGCAGGCGTGGGATGCTTTGAAGTATCTTCGTCAGCACGAGACGAAGATCCGCTTCCTGCTTGCGGGTGCGCTGAACACCGCCTTCGGCCTCGCGGCCTATCCGAGTCTGTTCTTCCTGCTCGCTCCGCTCAAGCTGCACTACATGGTCGTGCTCGGAATCACTCAAGTCACCTGCGTGACATTCTCCTATTTGACCAACAAGTTTCTGGTGTTTCGCACGAGCGGCAATTACCTTCGCGAGAGTGGGAAGTTCGCCTCATTTCATCTCGGCTATTTCCTCCTGAACCTGGTCGCGCTGCCGTTTCTCGTTGAGGTCATGGGTGCCTCACCGGTCTGCGGGCAGACGTTTTTCGCATTTGCGGTGGTGGTCACCAGCTATTTCTGGCACAGCAGGATCACGTTTGCCGCTGCACCGACGAGCAAAGAATGATCCAGAACGGCTACCTCACAAGGCACTGCCCGATCTGCGGCAGCAAGCCGCCGGCCAAGCCGGAAATCTCCTCGGAGGTCCCCGCCGAGACCAAGGACTTCGAGTCCCTGGTTCCCTATTGGAACGGGTTCTTCAAGAACAAGGTCTTCTTTTCCTATTACCGCTGCGAGACCTGCGGACTGCTCTACACGCCCACATTCTTCACCGGGCCTCAGCTCGAGCAGCTCTACGCGCAGATGCCGCCGAACATGGACGTGGTGCCGCTCGATTCGCTCGAGCGCACCCAGCGCGGCTATTTCGACATACTGAAGTCCGCAACGCCCCTCAAGGGCGGCTTCATCGAAGTCGGCCCGGACGTCGGCCTGTTCACCAAGAACTGCGTCAAGGACGGAGGCTTCGACCAGTATTGGCTGTTCGAGCCCAACCGCGACGTCGAGCCGGCCCTGAGCTCGACGATGGGCGCTGCGAAATTCCACATCATCCACGACATGTTCGGCTTCTCACAGGTCCCAGACGGTGCCGCGTCGGTGGCCGTGATGGTTCACGTCATGGATCACCTGCTCGACCCCGTCGCGACCTTGCGCGAGCTGCGGGGAAAACTCGCCGCTGGCGGAAACATCATGCTCGTCACCCACGACGAATCCTCGCTGCTTCGCCGCGCGATCGGCTGGAAGTGGCCCGCCTTCTGCCTCCAACATCCCGAGATCTACAATCTCGATACCATGCGCAAGCTGTTCGAGGCCGCAGGCTATGACGTCGTAAAGCAGGCCAAGACGGTGAACTACTTCCCCGTCGCCTTCCTTCTCAAGCAGCTGTTGTGGGCCTTAGGGCTCAGGGTCAGTTCCTTTCCGAGCTTCGGACAGATCGCCATCGGGCTCAAGCTCGGCAACATGCTGACCATTGCGACCCCGAAGAGAGCCGTCTAACATGGCTGACCGCAAGCTGCTCAGCATCGTCACGCCCTGCTACAACGAGGAAGACAACGTCGACGAGCTCTATCGCCGCATCAAGGCCGCGATCGCCAGCGAGACTGCCTACGATTTCGAGATCATCTTCATCGACAATGCGTCGAGGGACGGTACGGTCGCCAAGGTGAAGACGCTCGCCTCGCTCGATCCTTCGGTCAAGCTGATCGTGAACACGCGCAATTTCGGCCACATCCGCTCGCCCTATTACGGCATCACGCAGTCGAGCGGCGCGGCCACGATCTATCTCGCCTCCGACCTCCAGGATCCGCCCGAGATCATTCCCCAGTTCATCCGCGAATGGGAGAACGGCTACAGGTTGGTGATGGCGATCAAGCCCGTCAGCAAGGGCAACGCCATCGTCCACTCGCTGCGCAAGAGCTACTACCGCTTCCTCGACGGCATTTCGGACATCTCGCTGCTCAGCGACTCGACCGGGTTCGGCCTCTACGACAAGGAAGTTCTGGACCACGTCCGCGAGATCGCCGACCCCTATCCCTATCTGCGCGGACTGATCTGCGAGCTCGGATACGAGATCAAGACGATCCCGTTCGAGCAGCCGCGCCGGTTGCGCGGCATTTCCAAGAACAACATTTACACGCTCTACGACATCGCGATGCTCGGCATCGTCAGCCATTCCAAGGTACCGATCCGCATTGCCGCCTTCTTCGGCTTCCTGATCGGCTTTCTCAGCATCCTGGCCGCCCTCGGCTATCTTGCGCTAAAGCTGATGTTCTGGGACGACTTCCCGTTCGGCCTCGCCCCGATCATGATCGGCGTCTTCTTCCTATTCGGCATCCAATTGCTGTTTGTCGGCATCATCGGCGAATACATCGGCTCAATCCACACCTACGTGCAGCGCCGGCCGACCGTCGTGGAAAAAGAAAGGATCAATTTTTGATCCTGCCCGCCAGCAGCAAGCGAACGACGCCTCTCCTTCTCGCATGTTGTGTCGTTCAGCTGGCGGGATGCGCGTACTACTGGCTGTTCTTCAAGGAGAACGGCTATCTTCCCTCGCCGTTCGTGTACGACAAGGCCGATACGTTCATGGATCTGTTCCATACAATGTATTGGGCCGACGAGTCCGGCCGCTACACGGCCTGGAGTTCGGTCTACCCGCCCCTCAACTTCCTGTTTCTGAACGGCGTGAGATGGTTGATGTTGGGCAGCGCGCACGAGTCGGATGCGTTCAACCTGCGCGACTCGGCGCAGCCCTTCTTCCTCTACGTCCTTGCCGCCTACGCCGTCGCTGTCCTCTTCATCTTCCGCGACGAGTTGTGGCGTGACTTCACCCGGCCGCAGAGGGCGCTGATTTTCGTCGCGGTTCTGTTCTCCCCACCGATCCTGTTCACGGTGGAACGCGGCAATCTGATCATCTTCGCATTGGGATTTCTCGCGCTGGCGCTGTCGAGTCGCGGCTGGGTACGGGTATTCGCGATCGGCATGCTGATCAACATCAAGCCGTACTTCGCGCTCTATCTGATCGCCTTCGCCGTGACGCAGAGGCCGAAGGAACTGGTCTCCTCCACCCTGATGGCGGCGGCCATCTATCTCGTCACCGGTATCGTCCTCGACGCGCAATTCCTCACCTTCGTGACCAACCTCTTCCAATTCTCCCAGGAGTTCAGCCTGTTCTCGCCGCGCGAGCTGCTCGGCCTGCCCTCGAGCGTCTCGGCCTTCAGCTCCGTGCTGCGGCTCTACCAGTACAGCGGCGGCAGTCTGTCGATCGCCGGCTTCGATATCGATGCGATGGCCGGCCTGATCGAAGCCGCAAAATGGGCGTTGATCCTCGCGCTGTTCATCTCGCTCTGGCGCGCGAGGGAACGTCTCCCCGTCGAGGCCACACTTGCGGCTACGACCGTCGCGATCACGAATCTCGGTGTCTGGGTCGGCGGCTACTCGTTCATCTTTTATGCGTGCCTGATACCGATCTTCTGTCGCCTGACCTACAGCAGGATCTATCTCGCCTGCGTCTGTGTGATCCTTTTGCCGATCGACGTCATCACGCTATTCAATGAGAATCTCGGCAATCGCTACTCGTTTCTTTCCGACGCGACGGTGCCTATCTCCTTTCAACTGACTATCGGCGCCTTCGTGCGTCCCGTCATCAATCTGTTCCTTCTGTTCGTCATGACGATCGAGATGCTGACGAACCGCTCATTTTCGATGCCGCAAAGTCTGACAGATGCCCGCTTGGCGGTCGACGATCCTTCGTCGCCGCTCGCCACCTTCCAACACGACGTACTCACGAGGCCGGCATGACCGATCTGCCAGAGGTCAACTCGAAACCGATCTCCATCAGGAGAATCGCGATGATCGTCCTGGTGGCCGCCATTCTCGGCACCATGGCCGGCGTTGCGGCCACGCGCCTGACTGCCGCAAGCAACCAGGCGATCGCCATCATCAGCATCGGGCGGCAGGATCAGGCCGGCCAACCCGCCTACATCGAAGAACCATTCGGCCTGATCGAACGGATCAAGTCGAGCGGATTTGCCAAGACGGTGTCGGCGCGGGCCGGCATTTCCGAGCTGTCCACCCAACTTCCTGCGCGGCAATATGGCGGCGGTGGCGCGCTTGAAGCCCGTACCCTCAGGGATCTCGGACTGATCGAGATCAGGATCAACCTGCCGCATGCGGAATCGGCGCAAAAGGCCATCTCGGCCGTCGTCGACCAGCTGCTTGCCGACCACGAGGCGAACGCCGCTGCACTGGGTGAAAACATCCGCTCGGCCTTGCCGCTGGTCGAGAAGGGCGTGTCGCAAATGGTTGAATCGCGCGACATGATCACCAAGCGCCTCGCAAATCTGCCACAGGATGGACAGACCGATGAGGAGGCCACGCGCCTTCGTTCCGCCCTTGCCTTGACGGAAAGCGGACTGAGTTCACTTGTGAACAGCGCAAAGGATCTGACGATCCTGGCGG
This sequence comes from Bradyrhizobium sp. CCGUVB4N, assembly GCF_024199945.1. Classification (GTDB taxonomy): domain Bacteria; phylum Pseudomonadota; class Alphaproteobacteria; order Rhizobiales; family Xanthobacteraceae; genus Bradyrhizobium. Next base: position 6,432,756 of record NZ_JANADP010000001.1, read on the forward strand.
CCAACGTCCGAAAGACCCAGATCGTCGCCGCTCCGACCGTGACGACGACCAGTGCCAGCGCGTTCTATCGGATCGTTGCGATGGGCACGCTGGCGGGTGTGGTCATCGCATTTCTCCTGCTCCAATTGTTCCCAGGCCTTTTCCGCGCAAACCACCCCAGCGGTATGAAACCTGCCTCTCGCTGACATATTGCGGAACGCCTGTCACGGCTCTGCTGCGCCAGGAGTATGAATTTCGCGGCACGGACCTTGGCAGCCAAGCGATCTGGGCACCGTCGCTCGCGGAAGAAGACAGCCTCGCAGCCAAATCGGTCACGACGGAGACCCGGTCGTACGCGGCGAGCGTACTTTTCCGGTTGTCGAATAACCCATAGCTCCACATTCAATCTCCAAGTGTAGTTTTAAAGGAACACACAACTGTCAATAAAATGCCGATCAAACCGCAAGACGCCAAAAGACCTGAAGCAACAGGCCGTAGCATCTTTGAAGATGAGATCGCCTGCTGTAAGAGCAATCGTGCGCATGCGGGTTTTTCCCAACATTCGGTTCTCCCGAGCGGTTCAAGAGCACAGGCAGCGCTGAGGCGATGACTTCATGACGGTCTCTGAAAAAACGGCCAGTGCATACGGCGCCAGCGGCCGGTTGCACAGAGACCCGATCCTGATCCTGGTCCTGGTTCTTGTCGCCATCGGCCTGCTCTCCAAGCTCACGCAGGGGCGGGAGCTCGTCTCGGACAGCCTGATCTTCAATCAGTCGATGATCTTAGGCAAGAGCCTGTCCGAGCAGCAATCCCCGATCGAGCTGGGAGCCCTCGAAGCAAGGTTCCCGGCGCTGAAGTTCGATCTCGACTTCAAGGTCGCGGATGCAACGGGCCATCCCAATTTGCTCCAGACTGACACCGTCAATCAGGGCCTTCGCCTCGAGCTGAGTGGCCGCGTTCTCGCGCTCATTGTCGGCAGTCCACGTGATGGCGTGCCATATCAGATCTCCCCCATTTCCACGAACCTGTCGACCGGAACATGGCATCATCTGACCCTTCGCACGTTGATCGGGCGCTACATCGACGTCACGCTCGACGGCATCCTTCGCGGCATCGTGCGGGTGGACAAGCCCTTCTCCCTCCAGGACATCAGGATTGGCGCCGGGTTCGACGACGCAAGACGCTTCCAGGGCGAGTTGAAGAACATTCAAGTCTCGGCTGGGTCGTCATTCCTGTTTCGCGTGTGGTTCTCGATCGTGGATATTCGATTTGCCTGGTACCTTGGCCTATTCGCCATCGTCCTCCTGCAGAGGTTCTTGGCGCATCATCCTCTACTCTACGCCCCCGCGAGCGTCGACATTCGGCAGGCAGCCGTCCTAAGAAGCCGACTGCAGCAGATTCCGCAAACCTTGCTGCCGTTTGCGCTGATATGTCTGGCTGTGCTTCTGAACGTGAGCGCCTGCCTGTACTCGGCTGTGGTCCGCCACTTCCTCCAGGAATCCGAAATCGTCACGCAAACACTCCTGCCGGGTTTCGAGCGGTTGGAGGGGGCGCCACCGTTCAACTCGACGCTTCTCCTCTTCCTGCTCGTCCAGATGTCGCTGGTTGGCACTCTGGCCATTTTCTGGGGTGCGACGCTTCTTCTAGCACCGAAGCTCGATCGCATCCCTCGCAGGCTGGTTGCGGTCGCCTGCGGTTTGTCCGCGGCTCATCTGCTGATCACCCATGGCATTTCGTCGAAGGTCCTCGTTGCCTGCGCGACCCTCATCCTGCTGGCCGCAATCATGCCTTGGCCCTATCTGGCCTTTACGCTGGCGAGAACGCCGATCCTGGCGACATTGACGGTGACGCGGCGCAGCTATCGGTCGCTGCAACTCGCCGCCGCTGCGATCAGGCCTTTCTGGGCCGCCGCGACGCCGGTGATCGCCAGGCTTTCGGTGCGCAACCTAGCGCGCGTCCGTCGCGGAGTTGCCCTGGTCGCGGGGCTGCTGCTGTGCGCCGCTCTGGCGTGGCCTGTCCTTGCGGCCTGGTATCCGGTCGTCATTCCCAACGACTATGTGGAGGCGGCCGACCATTTCCGTCTCAGGACACCGTCAGGGACGATCGACATCAGCAGGGACCAGATATCCGACTGCGTCGGCAAGATCGACGTGAAGAACAGCACGGATGAGGCCTCCTCGCCGAAAGGGCCGTCACCGACGTTCAGTTGCGGCGGAGTCACCCTTTCGGTCGACGAATGGAGCCGTTTCCAGGACTCGCTGGCGACGACCGCCAACTGGCAGGGAGAGGTCGGGCGCACGCTGTTTCATCACTCCTACATTTTCGTGCCGGCCCAGCATCTCCTGACCTACGGAATCGATCGGGCCGTTCCTTATCTCTACGGATACGGCAACACGCTCCTGCACGCCGCTCTGATGCGGCTTGACGGCGGCTCGTCGCTGAGCTCCTATTTCTCGACGTTCCCGATTGCAGAGTTGATGGGCCTTGTCGCAATTGCCTTTCTGGTTCTGCTCGTCACCCGCAACGGCTGGATGGCTGTTGCGGCCTTCGCGCTGTCGCTCGCTGCGTTTTACTCCATCACCTATGTCCCGGTCTTCCTTGCCGCGAGCTTCAGCCCGGTGCGCTATCTGGGCCTGCTGCTCCAGCTCGCGTCAATCTACTTATGTTGCAGGAATCCGACGAGCCTCCGGGCGCAAATGCTGCTGCCGCTCACCGCGGCCGCCTCGCTGTTCTGGAATAAGGAGTTTGCGCTTGTCGGCCTCGTCGGCCAGGGACTGCTGACGGTTGCCCCCCTCATGCAACTGACTCTGGCGCGGCGGATCCTCCTGGTCGGATCGCTGGTGGCGTGTGTCCTGGTTTATCTCATGCTGTTCTGGACCTCGCCCGACATCATCAGGACGGTTGAGCTGTCGTTCTTCAATATCGGCATGCCCTTCATGGGACGGAGGGACGCGGCATGGTTCTTTGCGGGCCTGATCGCGTTCGAAGCCGGTCTGTTCAGCCTGGCGCTGCTGTTTCCGAAGCCCGAACGCACACTGCGGCTGTGCTATCTGCCCGTGCTCGGCCTGTTGATCGTCAAGTACATCTACAACCCGTCGTCACCGCACCTCTATCTGGTTCACACGCTGCTATGGCCGGCGGTGCTGCTCTATCTGCCTCCGATCACGGCGAGGATGAGGCCCCTTATCGCGGTCATCGCGGTCTGCGTCGCCGCGATCGCCGGCGGCGCCTACAAGTCGGATGCCGCGGCGTTCCGGGCCCTTCTCATCGATGACTACGTGGTCAGTAACTGGCCCTCGCTGGGCGAATCCATAGGATTCGTGACGCCGGAGAAGTCGATCAGCGAACGGGTCGCGAGCATCCGTGAACAGATCGGTCCCAACGATACGCTGATCATTCTGTCACCCTACGACCAAGTCCTGAATTTCTACGTCAATCCGAAAACGCTCTGCGGCCATTTCGATATCTTGAGCAACCTCGCCAGCCACGCGATCGAGGATATCATCCTGGCCTGCGCGACCCGATCGCCCAATACGCTCATCGTCTATGATCGCGCAGCAGAGAGCCCGTGTCCGACAGGGTACCTTCAAGCCCAGTCGCGGTGCCCGCTGAGGGCAACAACGAAGGCCAACTTAACCGCGCTCAGAGACAAGTTGCTGCCCTCCGTCAAGCTCGTCGGATCAGACCAGAATCTGCTGTTCTACCGGCCGGGGATCGACGCCAACGAAGACAAAAGCGCTTCGCGCGAACAGTGAGCGGCAACAACTCAAAGCTGCGCGATACCTCGAAGGAACCTCACAGCTTGGCACAGCAGAGATCATCCATGCGGACGTCGGGATCGATCTTGTATATCGGCAGATAAATGCATCGCGCGAGCACATAGGTGGCGCCGAAGCTTCGAATGAATTTTTCCGGTGTCTTCGCGCCCGGATCCTTCGGATCGTAGGCAACACCGAGATAAGTGATCGGCATCAGGTGCGGATGGCCCTTCATCGCGTCGAACGTCATGTCGTCGATGAAGATGCGCGCTTCCTGTGGCCTGATGCCGCACTTGCCGACAATCTTCGTCACGTTCGATCTCACCGCATTCCAGTCCGTATCGAGGGGGATCGACGGTCCCGACCAGCCGGCGACGAATTTCGGCTTAAATTGAACGAGCACCAGGCTCGCCGACAGAACACACACTGCAAGGCTGATGCCACCGATGGGCCACAGCGCCAGTCGCATGAAACCTCGGATATGACCGAGTGCCATGGCATTGATGAGCACGAGTGCGAAGTTGATGTAGAAGGCGCGATAGAAGTTTGTCGGCACATCGATGAAGAAGAGGCCGAGATGCCCAGCGATGGCGAGGAACAGGTAGAGCTGTGGCACCGTCACCAATAGCAGCGCCTTGGCATGAACGGAGTGCTCATTCGAGACGAGGCGTCGAACGATCTCGATGCCTGCATAGATGAACAGACAGCACGCAATGAGCAGGTTGAGCACAACCAGCACCGAAATGAAGACATTAAACGATACATAAAGCGTCTTGCTCTTGTCCGTCTCCGTGCCCGGCAGATAGCCGTGCTCGTAGGTCGGTTCGAACAAGAACTGGTGTTGATATTTGTTGAGCTTGTCGGCGAGGTAGTCCGAGACGGCGCCTGGCCCTTCCTGTTTCGCGAGTCCTGGCAAGGTCATGACATCGACGAAGCGCTCGACACCAGGAAGGCCAGGACAGTTGAGCGCAGGGACTTTCGAGCTCACCAACGCGCCGGTTGCGATGCAAGCAACGCACAGTCCGGCGAAGATCCGCACCGTGATCAAACGCTGCTTGATGAAGAGTCCCGTTGCGATCAGAATACCGATCGGTGCGAGAACAAGGCTCTGCAAATGGGTAAAGAAGGCGAACAACCCCAGCACCGTTGACACAGCAAGGTACAGGCCGACAAGTATGGGATGTCTGTTGTCGCGCTGCAGAAGCGCATATCCTGCCACGCAGGCCGCGCCGTAATAAAGGAGAGCGGTCTCCATCCGGAACAGCACGAGCCCTGCCCCGGCCACGCCGATGAAGCCGGCAGTCACGAGCAACGTTGCTGCCGGAGCACGATCGCGACGAAGCAGCATCAAGGCGGCGGCCATGGCAAGAATGACGCCGACAGTCGGAATTTCCCGAATCAGCAACCACCCAAAGGAAAAGTCGAAAGCGGAGAAAGAGTAAGCGACCGGACGAAGCAGGAGCGGAATTCCCCGCGTTGTCGACAAGCACTGCGGAAACAGCAGGTATTCCTGCACGCCATCGGCGAGATATCGCGCCTTCAGAATGCGGAAAGCAACCTCGTCGGGGTAGAGCGGCATTTGCAGCCACTGCGCGAGATAGAAGACCGCGGCCCCGAGAACTGTCAGTCTGCACGCCCACAAAGAAAGAGACTGTTTCTTATTTAATTCGGATCCCATGAAGTCGTCCGTCCAACCAGTTACCACGTTCGCCGGCGACTTCGTCGCGCAGCTTCAACCGCCCAAATCGGACCTCTTGATAGCACGACCATGGCTTTACCGCTGAAACACCGCAAGATCAGGAGAATACTTCGATTTCCACCAAATAATCACGTTCCGAGACCGCAACCGGACCATATGCATAGGGTTGTTTTGCGGAATTTGGGACCGAAGGACAGCCGGCCGGATGGATAGAACGTTGGCCGCCGACAATAGTCGCTTGATTTGGTCGCTCGGGACGGATAGCTCACTCTACCGACGTGAGCGCGCGGGCGCACCTTTCAGCGTTGACTTGAAAGCCATTTCACGCCGATCCTCTTGATACATTTGACCACGCCCGGATGTCCTCTCCCATCGCACATCGGTTGAAAGTCCATTCAAACCTGTACGTGGTAGCCTGGATCGCGGCGGCCGCGCTACTCACGTGGGGCATCGTGCTGTGGGGCACCGGGCGAGGCCTCGACGTGACCGACGAGGGCTTTTATCTCAATTCAATCAACCGGCCTGATTTGTACCCCGCGACGTATACGCAGTTCGGATTTCTGCTGCATCCGATCTATCTGTTACTTGGCGGAGACCTCGTGCTGTTGCGGTTGAGCGGCGTCCTGCTCATGACGCTCGCCGCTGGTTTTTTCGTGTTGTCGTCCTTCCGCCTGCCCGCCATCCCCGCTCTGCCGAGCGCCGCGCGCCTTGCTCTCGTGCTCGGCGGCTCATCCGCGGTCCTGCTGGCTTACTATTCCTGGGCCCCGACGCCGAACTACAATCTCCTCAACTTGCTCGGCGTCATGCTGATCTTCGGCGGCTGGTTCCGATTTCTGACGATTCCGGAACGGGCCATGCTGGTCGGGTGGCGCAGCTCACTCGTAACCCTCGCGTTCGCGATCGGATTTGCCATCGTGGCCCTGGTCAAGCCGACGTCGGCGCCCGTGCTCGCTCTCGGCGTAATGGCACTGACCTTGCCTTTCGGCCGGCGCGCGTTGATCGAGGTGATCGCGGGCGGAGCGCTGTCGATCGTCCTCGCCGTGCTGGCGCTCGTGGCGATCGACGGCAGCCTCGCCGGCGCGATCATGCGCTATCGAAACGTGCTTGCGCTCAACGAGCTCTCCGGGACGGGCCACGACCTCGACAGCACCTTTGCAGTCGGTGCGGGAATGCTTCTCGGCATTGCCGGCAGCTATGCGCTTGGACGCTGGCTGATGCCCAAGGCGGACCGACGCCACCTTGCCGCGATCCTGGCGCTGATCCTTGCGCCGCTCGCGCTTGCGCTTGGAACGAATACGGGGATCCTGCAAAGTGTCCCGCGGGCCGGCATCTTCTGGGTCGTCGCAGCCGCCCACATTCTCATTTTCGTTGCGCCTTCGAACGTCCGCCTGCCACTTGCATGCGTCGCGATGGCGATCTGTACCACCCTGGTGGCGATGGTCATCGTGCGGGCGATACAGAAGCCCTATCGGCTGAATGGCCCGTTGTGGGCCCAGACCGAATGGATCTCGTCGGCAAGCCGCAAGCATGTCGTAAAGGTCGATCCGGTCACAGCCAACTACTTTCGCACGCTTGTGAGCGGCGCAAAATCGGCCGGCTTCAGAAGCGGCACGCCGATCATCGATCTGACTGGAATGGGACCGACCACGGTCTATATGCTCGGTGGCGCCGCCGTCGGACTGCCGTGGATCAACGGTGGCTATCCCGGCAGCCGGGGCCTGGCACTGTACGTCCTGTCAACCGTCCCCCGCGACCAGCTGCGACACGCCTGGATACTCACCTCGCCCGGCGGCCACGGCTATCTGCCGACCGATATCTTGACGGATCTCGGCCTCAAATTTCCAGACGACTATGAAGAAGTCGCGCGCGGGACGACGAGCTTTATGAACTCGCTCCACATCCTCTGGCGTCCGCGCGCTTAATCAGTGAAGACCACCGTCTTGCGACCGTTGGGGATCACGCGATCGTCGAGGTGATAGCGGATAGCACGCGCGAGCACACGGCGCTCGATGTCGCGGCCCTTGCGGACGAGATCTTCCGGCCTGTCGCGGTGGCTGATGCGCTCGACGTCCTGGTCGATGATCGGGCCTTCGTCGAGGTCGCGCGTGACGTAATGGGCGGTCGCGCCGATCAGCTTCACACCGCGCTCATGCGCCTGGTGATAGGGCTTTGCGCCCTTGAAGCCCGGCAGGAACGAGTGATGGATGTTGATGCAGCGGCCGGAGAGCTTGGCCGACAGGTCATCCGACAGGATTTGCATGTAGCGGGCGAGCACCACCAAATCAGTCCCGGTCTTGGCGACGAGATCGAGAATCTGCGTCTCCTGCTCGCTCTTGGTCTCCTTGGTGACCGGCAAATAGTGAAACGGGATGCTGCCGAAATCGAGCCCGGCATAGACCTCGCGCGGATGGTTGGAGACGATCGCGGCGAGCGTCATCGGCAACTCGCCGGTGCGCCAGCGATAGAGGATGTCGACCAGGCAGTGGTCCGACTTCGACACCAGCAGCATCACCTTGCGATGCGCGGCGCGGTCGCGCATCTGCCACTCCATGCCGAAACGCTCGGCGATCGCAGTAAAGCCGGTCTGGAGCGCAGACAGTTCCACGGCAAGATCGGCCGCGGTGAAGACGACGCGCATGAAGAATTTCTTGGTCTCGACGTCGTCGAACTGCTGGGCGTCGAGAATGTTCTGTCCGGAATTCGCCAGGAAGGTCGACACCGCCGAGACGATGCCGGGTCGATCCGGACAGGACAGGGTCAGAACATATTGATGATCGGGCATGACTTTGAAGAACTGGCTCTTGATGACGGTTTGTGCAACGGCGGCGGAACGACCCGCGATTTGCATCCTGCTCTAGCACCGAGGCGACCCTTGCGCCAATCCCGGCGACGGTGTCAAAGTGAACGGACGATTGCGATTTTTGCTCACCGGAGCACGCCCATGGCCGACCGTTTGACCGGCACCCGCATCCTGATCCTGGAAACCCGCGAGGAGGCGCAGTTTTCGAAACTCCTGGCCGAGCAAGGCGCCGAGGTCGTGCAGTGCCCGATGTTCACCATCCAGGACGCCCCGGACCCTGCCCCGGTCGAGGCCTGGATCCGCCGCGCCATCGACAGGCCGTTCGACGACCTCGTGCTGATGACCGGTGAGGGCCTGCGGCGGATCATGAAGCTCGCGCGCGCACGCGGCCTCGACCAGGCATTTGTCGCGGCGCTGGCCCAATCGCGAAAATTCACCCGCGGGCCGAAGCCCGGCAAGGCGCTGCGCGAGATCTCGCTCGAGGCGCAGCAGACCACTGAGAAACCCACCACCGAGGGCGTGATCGAGATGCTGGGCAAGCTCGACCTCAGGGGACGCCGCCTCGGGCTTCAGCTTTATCCGGACAAGGATCACAGCGCACTGACCGGCGCGCTGGCCGCGCAAGGCGCCGAGGTCGATACCGTGCTGCCTTATGCCTATGACTCGAAGGCTGCGGACGCCAACATCGTCGCCGCCATCGACGACATGGCGGAGGGACGGATCGATTCCATCGCGCTCACCAATCTCGGCCAGGTCCGCCGCCTGATCGAGGCCGCCAAGGCCCATGGCAGCGAGGCGACGTTGCGCGCGGGATTCGAGCGGACGCTGATCGCCTCGGTCGGACCGGCCGTTTCGGGCGAGCTCGCCGCGCACGGTCTGCGCACCGACATCTCGCCTGCGGAAGACGCCTATTTCATGCGCCCGCTGATCTCGGCGATGGCGGCGGCGCTCGCGGAAAAACGGTCGAGGACAGCAAGCTGATCCCCTATGTCTAGCCCGCCACCTGCGAAGCAGCCGACATCAACTCCTGCGGGCTCGGCATTCCGAACATGCGCCGGCCGCCTTCGGGGACCTCGGTAAAGGTCCAGCGCACGATCCCTTCCCGATCGAGCAGGAACTGACCGAACAACTGGCCATTGCCAGTTGCCGCCATGCTCTGATCGGCTTCCATCATCTCATATCCATCCTTGTTGTTGAGCTGCTCGGAAGCCGCCACGCGATTCATCGGCCCGGATAATTCCCCGGGAAGCTCCACCTGCATGCTCATGACCACGTCCATGCCCACCTTGCGCGGCCAATCGGTTTCCTTCTCGGTGAACTCGAGATTGGGCAGGCCGAACGCACGGTGCGACACCCGCTGGGGATCGGACGCGGCGAGCAGATTGGGCAATGGGTGATATCGGAAGTAGAGCCGCGCCCGATCGATCGGCGTGTTGACGACGGTGAGGCTCTCGACACCCTTGTCGCGCAGGGCCGCATCAAGCTGCGCCTGGGCCGCAATATGGCGGCGGCAGAACGGGCAGTGCAGACCTCGAAACAGGCCCACCAATATCGGACTATGCCCGCGAAAATCCTCGAGTGCGACCTTTCCTTCGCGCGTGATGGCGTCCAGCACGATGTTGGGCGCGCGATCGCCCGGTTGAAGCGGTCCATCGACATGATGTTCTGACATGGTTGAACTCCTTCACATGACCTAGTCAAGAAATGGCAGTACAATCAGTCCGGCAGGATCAAGCCCGTGCCTGGTGCAGACATCATCGGCCAGCGCGAAATAGCGCTCCGCCTCGGGCATGTCGCCACGATCAAGGTTCAGTGTCGCAAGACCATCATAGCACGGAAAGAGCTGCTGTGGCTCGCCGATCTCGCTCGCCACCTCGATGGCCTCGTTGTAGCAGCGCGCCGCGAGATCAGGACGGAAGTGGCATTGATGGATCTGCCCGAGCACGATCAGGGGCACCGGGAGATGCTCGCGCTGGTCGAGCGCACGATCGATCTCGATCGCCTTTTCGGCCGCCGGCACCCCTTCGTCGGTACATCTGTCCGTGAAAGTACAGCAGGCGACGGCAAAGTTGGCCAGGAGACGCGCCTGGAAGCCGAGATCGCCGATGCGATGCGCGACATCGAGCCCACGCCGGCAAACGTCGATGGCTTGCGCCGGGTCGATCAGCGTGTAGAGCACCCCGAGGTTGGTGTAGCCGCGGCACGCCACGTTGAGGATGCCGGCGGCTTCGGCAGCCGCGACACTTTGCTCCACCTCGCGCACCGCCTCCTGGTGTCGCCCAAGCCGTGCCAGCGCAACCCCTTTGGTGTTGAGTGCCTCCGCAATGGCGCGCGCCGCCTCGAGCCCGGCCTGCCCGTCCGCGTCCACCGGCACGGAGCGTGCGTAACCGAGAGCCTCGTCGGCCCATCGCGCGGCAGCGACGTGATCACCCACGCGACATGCGAGACGGCCGCGCTCCTGCAGGAGATGCGCCCACTCGATCGGCGCTTCGGTGCCGGCCAGCCGTTCTGCCGCCTCTGCATAGTGCGTCTCTGCGTTGACGCGCTTGCCGGCATCCCACAACAAGCGGCCGAGCTTGCGAAGAATTCGCGCTTCGCCGATGCGATCTTCCACCGCGCGGTGCCCCTCCAGCGCGCCCTGGTAGTGCTCCTCGGCCACGCTTCGGCGGCCGGCCACGCGACAGAGGTCCGCGATCCGCTCGTACAGGACCAGGCATTCCGGCTCCCGTTCGACGCCGGTCAGTACGGCGAGGGACTGCTGGTAGAACCGAAGCGCATCGTCATTGGCGTGACTTCCGCGTGCGCGATCACCGGCCGCGCGCAGATAGCGCGCGCCTTTCGGCTTGTTCGCGCTCAGACTGAAGTGGTGTCCGAGCAGCACCAGATCTTCGAGCCGCTCCGGCTCGTTGCCATAGAGCCGCTCCAGCGCGGCTCCGATCCGTCCATGAAGCTCGATCCGGCGCTGCAGGAGCAGGTTCTGATAGATGACGTCCTGAAGCATGGTTTGCGTGAAGCGGTAGGTCCGCAGCGAAATCGAGTTCGAGCCCGCGACCTCCTCGATGATCTCGGCGTCGCACAGGAGTTCGAGCCCTGCTTCGACGCTCGCCCGCTCGGTCGCCGCAGCACCGAGCACAGCCGCATCAAAGCGCGGGCCGATCACTGCGGCCTCCTGGGCCAGGTGGCGCACCCGATGCGGCAAACGGTCGAGACGCGCCAGCAACAGAGCCTGAATGCTCGCCGGAATCTCCGCGGCGGCTTCCTCCGACTTCATTCGCCATAGCGCGCCATCGCGTTGCAGGGCGCCGGCTTCGATGAGGCCGCGGATGATCTCCTCGAGGAAAAGCGGATTGCCGCCCGCGCGTTCGAGGATTCGATTGAACAGCCGTCCCGGTGGCTCGCACCAGCCGTGACTGAAATAAGCCGCCAGCAGCTTTTGTCCGTCGGTGTCGCCAAGTGGAGGCAGCCGAAGGGTCGTATGACTGATCCGGCCGGAGCCGAACTGGTCCAACTCCAGCATTGGCCGATGTGTAAACAGCAGCATCAGCCGCGTCCGCTCCAGACGATCCATCAGGAACCGCAGCGCTTCCAGCGATACCGCATCGGCCCAATGCAGGTCCTCGACGATGATCAGAAGCGGCGACAAGGCGAGGCGCCGTTCGAAGACGGTGCGGATCGCGAAAAAGATCTGCCGGCGGAGCTGTTCCGGCTCGACATGCCTGAGCACGGCGTTGGGGTCGCCAAGGCCAAGGACGTGCAAATAGAGAGGCATCAGGCGGTCGGCCTCCTCGGCCGGGATGCCAAGCTCTGACAGCGCTTCGGCAACCTTTGCCTCCGTCTCCGCGGCGTCGGCCTTCTGCGCGATGCCGTAGGCACTGCGCAGCACGGCGGCGAGTGTGCCGTAGGATTGTTCGCCCAGCGGCGAACAGACTGCATGCCGGATCGCCACGCCTGCGAAGGGATCCTCATCGCGAATGCGCGCGACGAATTCGTTGACCAGGCGCGTTTTTCCGATCCCCGCTTCGCCGACCAGCCGCACCAGTTGAGCCGCCCCGCCGCACGCGCGATCAAGGCTGCCGATCACGCGCGCAAGCTCGGCGTCGCGCCCGATCAGCGGCGCATCGAGGCCCAACGCGTCGAGGCCTCGTGCCGCACGGGGCGTCTCGAGCGGTCCCCTCAAGCGATGGACCAGAACGCTGCCCATCTTGCCCTTGAGCGAGACCTCGCCAAGCGAGTCATAGGAGAACGCGTGCCGCGTCAGACGATGGGTCAAGGGCCCGACCAGCACCTCGCCCGGAGCCGCCATGGACTGCAGTCGCTGGGCGGTATTCACGGTATCGCCGGTCACCGAGTAGGATTTGGCAACGCCAACGCCCAGCCCACCCGCGACGACGTGCCCGGTGTTGATTCCGACATGGAGCAGCAGTGGCGAACCGGCATACGTCTTCGCGCGTTCGCTGAGCCGCGCCGTCCGGCTGATCATGTCGAGGGCTGCGCAGACCGCCCGCTCCGGGTCGTCCTCGTGCGCGGCCGGTGCGCCAAACAGGGCAAGCAGCGCATCGCCGATGAATTTGTCCACGAAACCGCCAAAGCTTTGCACCGCGGCGGTCAGCTCCTCGAACAATTCGTTCTGCAGCGTCTGCATAACCTCGGGATCGAGCCGCTCGCTCATCGCGGTGAAGCCGCTGAGGTCGGCAAACAGCACGGTGACGGTGCGGCGGTTTGCTTCGCTATCGATTTTATCCGCCTGCGGTCGAAATGCGTTTTGAGTCTCGAACGCCGGCACGAGCGGTGGAGAGGACGACGACCTGATCGGAGCCGTCATCGCGCTCGTTCGCTGCAATGCCCGCTCGCCGCTCGGGGGGGCCTGACCGACAAGCATGCCGCATTTCGGGCAGTAGACGAAATCGGGAGCGCATGGAAAACCGCAGCCAGCGCACGCGCACGGCTGCTTCGTGCCGCACTTCGGGCAGAAGGCAAAACCGCTCTGAACCTCAGAACCGCAACCCGAGCACGTCATGGCTCAAGACCTGGCGGAATCCGCTATCTGCTGGACCGATCCAATCGGCCCAGGATATGGCCACAATGGGCTCGGTGCGCAGGAAGTGCAAGCGGCGGGCCGGGCTACCCCTCCCGTAGGGGACCCGCACGGCGAGGCGACGTCGTGGATGGGCACGCGAACGGCAGCTGCTGCGCGCCAACCCGCAGCCACATGCTGGCATGCGATAGCGTCAATTGACACAACCACCATCACCGCTACCCTGCCGGACAGAAGAACAAATAATTAAGGGCCGGGAATCGCCGTGAAACCCGTCAACGCATCTTGAGCACACCCACAAGACCATCCGCGCTCGCGCCATTCCGCATCCGCAACTATCGCTTCCAGTGGCCGTCCGACCTGCTCACGTCCTGGGCGTTCGAGATCGAGACGCTGGTGCTCGGCTGGTACATCCTGGTCGAGACGGGCTCGGTGCTGCTGCTCACCATTCTCGCATCGCTGCAATATGTCGGGACGTTGGTTGCGCCCGTGCTCGGGATGGTCGGTGATCGCATCGGTCATCGCGATCTTCTCGTCATGCTGCGTCTCACCTATACGGTCCTCGCCTCGACCATCATGCTGCTGGCGCTGACCGGTCACCTCGCACCGCTCAAGGTGATGATCATCGTGACGATCATGGGCCTGATCCGCTCCTCGGATCTCGGCCTTCGCAGCGCACTGCTCGCCGACATCATGCCGAGCGAGCTGCTGGTGGGGGCGATCAGCCTGTCACGCACCACCCAGGACAGCGCGCGCATCGCCGGGGCGCTGACCGGAGCCGGACTGTTCGCGACCTTCGGCATCGGCAAGGTCTACATGGTGATCGCCTGCCTGTATTTTGCGGCAGCTATTCTCATGTTCTGCCTGACACGACCGGCGAAGTCCGCGGAGCATCGCCTGGTGGAAAGCCATTCGGGCTCGCGGCTGCTGCGCGATCTCAGGGAAGGCATCGTTTATTCCTGGAACGGGCCGGCCATGCTGGCGGCGCTTTGCGTCGCGTTCCTCGCCAATCTCACCGCGTTTCCGCTGACGAATGGATTGCTGCCCTTCATCGCGCGCGACATCTTTCATACCGACCAGACCGGCCTCGGTTATCTCTCGGCGAGTTTCGCCCTGGGCTCGCTGATCGGCTCCATCACACTCAGCCTGGTGGGTGGCCTGCGCATTGCCCGGCTTCTGATCGGCGCCACGCTAGCCTGGTACACGTTGCTGCTGGTGTTCGTCGAAATCAGGACCATGCCTGTGGCCATGGCCTGCCTCGTGCTGGCCGGCATCGCCCAGAGCATGTCGATGATCTCGGCAGCCGTGATCCTGATGCGGACGGCGAGCGCACACCTGCGTGGCCGCGTCATGGGAGTGCGCATGATGGTGATCTACGGCCTGCCGATCGGATTGCTCGCGGCCGGCAGCCTGATCGACGTCATCGGCTATTCCGCAACGGGGTCGCTCTATGCAGCGGCGGGCTTCATCGCGATGCTGGCCATCGCCATCCGCTGGCGCGCCGACCTCTGGCCGGTGCACGCGCCCGCCAATGCGCGCTAGAGTCGCGTTCCGATGAATCGGAACGCGACTCTAGATTCTCGTTTTGACGCGTTTTCTTAACGCGAACCGGCATCCACTTCGCTCGAAAACGCTCTAATCCCCGTATCCGCGCAGCCGCTCGACATTGAGGATCGTGACACCGCCATATTCGAGCCGCAGCAGCCCCTCCTTCTCCAGCCGGTTCAGCGCGCGGTTGGCGTTCTGCCGCGACATGCCGGAGAGCGCGCCGATCTCCTCCTGGGTAATCTCCAGATGCGCGGTCGATTCCGGATAGAGGATCGGATTGAACAGCGAAGCGATGCTGCGCGCGAGGCGCGAAGTCGCATCGAGCGTGCGGTTGACCTCGAGCATGCCGATGAACTGGCCGAGCCGCTCGTTGAGCTGGCGCACCAGGAAGCGGTTGAAGCCGACGCTGTTCTCGAACAGCCACATGAAGGCGCTGCGCTCCATCAGCGCGACCCGGCTATCGCGCAACGCGACCACGTCGTAGCGGCGCGGCTCGTTCTTGAGCACGCTGCCTTCGCCGAACCAGGCGCCCGCCGTAAGCCCCGCAAGGCTGGTCTCCTTGCCGTCACGCGAGACGCCGCCCATGCGGGCAAGCCCGCTCACCATGCCGGCCCAATAATCGAATTTGTCGCCGCGCATGAACACGGTCTCGCCGGTGCCGTAGGACCGCTCCGTGATCCCGGCGCGGGCCACCTCGATCTCCGCTGGCGTGAGCTCGCGCGACCAGGCGGCCACGCGCTTCAGTTGATCCTCTGAAATCATGATCGAGAGGCCAGCCGCACCGTTTCGTCACTCCATCCTTCTGCTGCACTGCAGCACGATCGTTCCGGCCTCCATCCGACGAAAGGAGTAAGCCGCTGCAGCCCTGAAAACTTTGTCGCAGAATTGTCAGGTCGGAGACATTTCAAAATAGCGCTTTCCCCTATTGAGAGCCACCTCGGGTGATGCGGCTTTTGATCCCAAACGGGGACGAAAGTGGCGCGGCTCCGGTCGGGACCATGTGTTGCATGGCCTCACCGGCACGACCGTACTAGGATTGCCCGAGAGGAACGGACGAAGAGCGCCACTGAATGCGCCATCACCGGGAGGGATTTGTTTGGTGGCTACCAGTCTCGAAGTGCGCGGCGTGTCCTTGCGGTTCGGCGGCGTTCGCGCGCTGACCGACGTCAGCTTCGCCATCAACGAGGGCGAGCTGTTCTCGATCATCGGCCCCAACGGGGCCGGCAAGACCTCGATCGTGAATTGCATTTCCGGGCGCTACAAGCCGACGGAAGGCCAGCTGTTCTACCAGGGCCGCGACATCACCGGCCTGACGCCGAATGCGCGTCCCAAGCTCGGCATCGGCCGCACCTTCCAGAACCTGGCGCTGTTCCACCACATGAGCGTGCTCGACAACATCATGGTCGGCCGCCATCACCTGTTGAAGAACAATTTCCTCACGGGTTCGCTCTACTGGCTCACCGGCGCGCGCAAGGAAGAGCTCGAGCACCGCCGCAAGGTGGAAGAGATCATCGACTTTCTCGACCTCCAATCGGTGCGCAAAGCCACCGCCGGCACCCTCTCCTACGGCCTGCGCAAGCGCGTCGAGCTTGCGCGTGCCATGGCGCTGGAGCCGCGCCTCATCCTCCTCGACGAGCCGATGGCCGGCATGAACTTCGAGGAGAAGGAGGACATGGCCCGCTACATCGTCGACCTCAACGAGGAATTCGGCATGACGGTGGTGATGATCGAGCACGACATGGGCGTGGTGATGGACATCTCCCACCGCGTCATGGTGCTGGACTTCGGCCGCAAGATCGCCGAGGGCGACCCCGCCGCCGTGCTCGCCGACCCCCACGTCAGGCGCGCCTATCTCGGCGAGGAAGACGAGACGCTGGTCGATCCGGACGATGCCCCTCCGGCGCAGGAGAGCGCGGCATGATGGATTACGCAGCCCGCGTCGCCCAGGCCGACACCTATCCGAAAATGCTCCGGCTCAACGCCAAGGAGCACGGCAACGAGATCGCGCTGCGCGAAAAGGATCTCGGCCTCTGGCGCCCCTTCACCTGGACCGATTACCAGACCCGCGTGCGCCACTTCGCGCTAGGCCTGGTCGAACTGGGCCTTGGCCGCGGCGATGTCATCGGCATCATCGGGGATAACCGTCCGGACTGGGTTGCGGCGGAAGTGGCGGCGCATGCGATCGGCGGATTGAGCCTCGGGCTCTATCGCGATGTGCTCGATGAAGAGGCCTTGTATCTCCTCAACTATGGCGAAGCGCAGCTCGTCTTCGCCGAGGACGAGGAGCAGGTCGACAAGCTGCTGGCGCTGGCCGAGCGCGTGCCGCGGCTCAAGCACATCATCTATTCCGACCCGCGCGGGATGCGGAAATATGACGACCCGCGCCTGATGTCGGCAGAAAAATTCGCCGAGCTCGGCCGTGCCCGGGCCGCGCGCGAGCCGGAGCTTTACGACAGGCTGGTCGATGCCACCAAGGGCGAGGATGTTGCGATCCTCTGCACCACGTCGGGCACGACGTCGCATCCGAAGCTCGCGATGCTCGCCGCCGGCCGCGTGCTCGGCCATTGCGCGACCTATCTCGCCTTCGACCCGAAGGGCCCCGACGACGAATATGTCTCGGTGCTGCCGCTGCCCTGGATCATGGAACAGGTCTATGTGCTCGGCAAAGGCCTGCTCTGCCGGATGAAGATCAACTTCGTCGAAGAGCCGGATACGATGATGAACGATCTGCGCGAGATCGCACCGACATTCGTGCTGTTCGCGCCGCGGGTCTGGGAATCCATCGCGGCGGACGTCCGCGCCAAGGTGATGGATGCGACGCCGTTCAAGCAACGGCTGTTCGACGTCGGCATGAAGTCGGGTCTGGCCGCGCTCGAACAGGGCAAGCGCTCGGGCTTTGCCGACGCGATCCTGTTCCGCGCGCTGCGCGACCGGCTCGGTTTCACGCGGCTGCGCTCGGCCGCGACCGGCGGCGCCGCGCTCGGGCCCGACACCTTCAAGTTCTTCCAGGCCATGGGCGTGCCGCTGCGCACGCTCTACGGTCAGACCGAGCTGCTGGGAGCTTACACGCTGCATCCCGCGGGCAAGGTCGACCCAGACACGACGGGCGTGCCGATGGCGGACAGTGTCGAGATCCGCATCGACAATGCCGACGTCCATGGCGTCGGCGAGATCGTGGTGCGGCATCCCAACATGTTCCTCGGCTATTACAAGAATCCCGAGGCCAGCGTCGCCGACATCCGCGATGGCTGGATGCTGTCGGGAGATGCCGGCTATTTCAACGCGGACAGCCAGCTCGTCGTCATCGACCGCATCAAGGATCTCGCGGAGACCTCGCGCGGCGAGCGCTTCTCACCGCAATTCATCGAGAACAAGCTGAAGTTCTCGCCCTACATCGCGGAAGCCGTGGTGCTGGGCGCCGGCCGCGACGCGCTCGCCGCGATGATCTGCATCCGCTACTCCATCATCTCGAAATGGGCAGAGAAAAAACGGCTTTCCTTCACCACCTACAGCGACCTCGCCTCGCGGCCCGAAGTCTACAGGCTGCTCCAGAAGGAAGTCGAGACCGTCAACGCCACGCTGCCGCCGGCACAGCGCATCTCGCGCTTCCTGCTGCTCTACAAGGAGCTCGACGCCGACGACGGCGAGCTCACGCGCACGCGAAAGGTGCGCCGCAGCGTCATCAACGAGAAATACGAAGGCATCATCGACGCCATCTATCGCGGCGCCGCCGACATCCCCGTCGACACCGTGATCCGCTTCCAGGACGGCACCACGCAGCGCGTGCGCACGACGCTCCGCGTGGTAGATCTGGGCGAACACGGGCCCATGGCGGAGGCCGCGGAGTGAATTCGCTTCCGATGCAGAACCCGCAATTGATCCACCCCTTCTCGCGCCGTTGCGGAGAGGCGAAGGACAGCATCACATGAACAGCGCCTTCCTCATCCAGCTCCTGGTCAACGGCCTCGTGGTCGGCACGCTCTATGGCGTGGTCGCGATGTCGTTCGTGCTGATCTACAAGGCGACGCAGGTCGTCAATTTCGCGCAAGGTGAACTGCTGCTGGTCGGCGCCTGGGTATGCTGGGCGCTGCTCGCCAAATACCAGGTGCCGTTCTGGATCGGCATGCCGATGACGCTGGTGTTCATGTTCGTGTTCGGCATCGCGATCCAGGTGCTGATCCTGCGGCCGATGATCGGCGAACCCATTATTTCTGTCATCATGGTGACGATCGGCCTCTCCACCGTGCTGCAGGCGACGCTGAAATGGATGTTTGGCGTCAATCCGCAGCCGTTCCCGCGCGTGTTCGAGAGCCAGTCGGTCGGCCTGTTCGGCCTCCAGATCCAGACCGTCTATGTCATGAGCCTGGTCGTGTCGGTCGCTATGATGATCGGTATGGCCTGGTTCTTCCGCGCCTCGAAATACGGCCTTGCGATGCGCGCCACCGCGTTCAACCAGCAGGTGGCGCAGTCGCTCGGCATTTCCGTGAAAAACGTGTTCGCAATGGCCTGGGCGATTTCGGCGACAGTGTCGGCGGTCGCCGGTGTGGTGGTTGCGGTCGTAAACGGCGTGTCGTCAGGCCTTGCCGCCTACGGCATAAAAGTGTTTCCGGCGGCGATCCTGGGCGGGCTCGATTCCGTCGGTGGGGCCGTGCTCGGCGGCATCATCATCGGGGTGCTCGAGAACGTCGCGCAATATGTCGACAGCCAATACCTGCACTGGGGCAATCTCTACGAGATCGCGCCGTTCTACGTCCTCATCATCGTGCTGATGATCAAGCCCTACGGCCTGTTCGGCACCCACGACATCGAGCGGATCTGATCCATGGCCGGCCCTGCCCTCATCCCTGCTGGTGATTTCCGCACCTCCTACGCGGCCGACACCACGATTTTCCCGACCACGACCAGCCGCAACTTTGCGATTGTTGGCGTCTTGCTGCTTTGCCTCGTGCCGCAGGTCCTCGGCGGCTACTGGCTCAGCATCCTGATCCAGATCGGCATCTTCTCGATCGCGGCGCTCGGGCTGAACATCCTGGTCGGCTTCACCGGCCAGATCTCGATCGGGCATGCCGCCTTCTTCCTGCTCGGCGCCTTCACCTCGGCCTACATCTCCAACAACGCGCCGATCCCGGTGTTCTTCGCGATCCCGCTCGCCGGTGTCGTCACCGCGCTGGTCGGGCTGATCTTCGGCATTCCGGCGGCGCGCCTGAAAGGGCTCTACCTCGTCATCGCGACGCTGGCCGCCCAATATATCCTGCTCGACTTCTTCTCACGTGCCGAATGGTTTTCCGGCGGCTCCGTGCCGGCGAGCGCCGAGCCGTTCTCGATTCTGGGCTACACCTTGCGCGGCGATAAGCAATATTTTTACGTCGTGCTGGCCTATGTGCTCTTCAGCTACATCCTCGTCACCAATTTGATGCGCACCCGCGATGGCCGCGCGCTGGTGGCGATCCGCGACCATTATCTCTCCGCCGAGATCATGGGCATCAACCTCACCAAATACCGCACGCTGTCGTTCGGGCTCGCCGCCTTCTTCGCCGGCATCGCCGGCGCGCTCTACGCGCATTACCAGCTGGTGGTCTCGCAGGAAGGTTTCGGCATCGAGCGCTCGATCCTGTTCCTCGCCATGATCATCATCGGCGGCACCGGTTCGATCATGGGCACGCTGATGGGCACGGCGTTCGTGGTGCTGTTGCCGGAGTCCATGGAGTTCATCAGCCTCTCACTGAAGGGCGGCGCGATCGACAAGGCGTTGTCGCTCAACAACAACATCACCTTCCTGCGCGAAATCGCGATCGGGGTGATCATCATCGCGTTCTTGATGTTCGAGCCGGACGGGCTCGCGCATCGCTGGCGGCAGATCAAGGCATACTGGAAACTCTACCCGTTCTCGCACTGAGCGCGGGCTGCTTCACTTAAACAATAAAACCGGAGGAACCGACCCATGACAATGAAGTCCCTTTTGAGCACCGCATCGCTCGCGCTTGTGATCGCGGCCTTCTCCGCGAGCGCGCAGGCGCAGATCGCGATCGGGCATCTCGCCGACTATTCCGGCGGCACCTCCGACGTCGGCACGCCCTACGGCCAGGCCGTCGCCGACACCTTTGCCTGGGTCAACAAGAACGGCGGCGTCGGCGGCAAGCAGCTCAGCGTCGACACCAACGATTACGGCTACCAGGTGCCGCGCGCGATCGCGCTCTACAAGAAATGGTCGGCGCCGGACAGCAAGGTCGCCGCGATCATGGGCTGGGGCACGGCTGACACCGAGGCGCTGACCGGCTTCCTCGCCCAGGACAAGATCCCCGACCTCTCCGGCTCCTATGCCGCCGCCCTGACCGATCCCGAAGGTACCAGCGGCAAGGCCAAGCCCGCGCCCTACAATTTCTTCTACGGCCCGAGCTATTCGGACTCGCTGCGCGCGATGCTGATCTGGGCCGCCGAGGACTGGAAGGCCAAGGGCAAGCCCGGCAAGCCGAAATTCGTCCACATGGGCGCCAACCATCCGTACCCGAACGCGCCGAAGGCCGCCGGCGAAGCGATGGCGCAGGAGCTCGGTTTCGAGGTGCTGCCGCCGCTGGTGTTCGCGCTCGCGCCGGGTGACTACAGCGCGCAGTGCCTGAGCCTGAAATCCTCAGGCGCCAACTACGCCTATCTCGGCAACACCGCGGCCTCCAACATCTCGGTGATGAAGGCCTGCAAGACCGCCGGCGTCGAGATCCAGTTCCTCGGCAATGTCTGGGGCATGGACGAGAACGCCGCCAAGACCGCGGGTGACGCTGCCAACGGCGTGATCTTCCCGCTGCGCACCGCGGTGAGCTGGGGCGGTGACGCGCCCGGCATGAAGACGGTGATGGAGATCTCCAAGATGTCCGACCCCACCGGCAAGGTCTATCGCCCGGTTCACTACGTCGCGGCGGTTTGCTCGGCGCTCTACATGAAGGAGGCGCTTGACTGGGCCACCAAGAACGGCGGCGCCACCGGCGACAACGTCGCCAAGGGCTTCTACCAGAAGAAGGATTGGGTGCCGGCCGGCATGGAAGGCGTCTGCGCGCCCTCGACCTGGACCGACAAGGACCATCGCGGCACGCTCAAGGTCGAGCTCTATCGCACCAAGATCTCGGGTGCGACCGACGGCGACCTCAACGACCTCATGGCCAAGGGCACGATCAAGCTCGAGAAGGTCAAGACCGTCGAGCTGCCGCGCAAGCCGGAACTGCTGGGCTGGTGATGCGATCTCGGACGTCATGGCCGGGCAAAAGCGCGAAGCGCGTTTTCGCGCAGATGTCCCGGCCATCCACGTCTGACCTCACGCACAAAGTACGTGGATGCCCGGGACAAGCCCGGGCATGACGAGCGCAGCAAATTGGCGGCACCGAACATGACCGACATCCTCGAAGCATCCCGCGCCAAACCGACGGCCGTGGCCCCCGCTCCCCTCCTCGCCGTGCGCAACATCGAGGTCGTCTATGACGACGTCATCCTGGTGCTGCGCGGCCTCAGCCTCGACGTGCCCAAGGGCGCGATCGTGGCGCTGCTGGGCGCCAATGGTGCCGGCAAGTCGACGACGCTGAAGGCGATCTCGGGATTGCTCAAGACCGAGGACGGCGAGGTCACGCGCGGCGAGATCCTGTTCGAGGGCGAGCCCATCGCCGGCATCGATCCCGACAAGATCGTCCGCCGCGGCATCTTCCAGGTCATGGAGGGCCGGCGCATCGTCGCCGACATGACGTCGCTGGAAAACCTCAGGCTCGGCGCCTTCACGCGCAGGGATCGCGAGGTCGATGCCGACCTCGATATGGTCTTCAACTATTTCCCGCGCCTGAAGGAGCGCACGGGACTGGCCGGCTATCTCTCCGGCGGCGAGCAGCAGATGCTCGCGATCGGCCGCGCGCTGATGGCACGCCCGAAGATGATCTTGATGGACGAGCCGTCGATGGGCCTGTCGCCGCTTCTGGTGAAAGAGGTGTTCTCGATCATCCAGAAGATCAACCGCGACCTCGGCGTCACCATCCTGCTGGTGGAGCAGAACGCGCGCGCCGCGCTGTCGGTGGCAAGCCACGGCTACATCATGGAGCAGGGCAAGGTCGTGCTCGACGGCACCGCCGACGAGCTGCGCGACAACGAGGACGTCAAGGAATTCTACCTCGGCGGCGCCGGCGACCAGCGCAAGAGCTTCAAGAACCTGAAGAGTTTTAAGCGGCGCAAACGGTGGCTCTGAGCTCTAGCTCAGCACCTGCTCCGCTTCCGTGACCGCGCAGAGAACATGATAGAACGACGACGCAGGAATGGTGTCGACCAGCGATTTGCCGTCGCTGTCGAACTGGTCGTACCAGCCGCCCCGCACGGGATGGCTGAGATAATGCCGTTCGAGCCGCACCAGCGACGCACGCGCTTCGTCCGCCGCACCCGCTTCGCCGGACTCGGCCTGCGCGATCCAAGCTTTCGCGATCTCGGTCTGCGGCCACAGCCGGCGCGTCGCGCGGCGGATATTGCCGGTGTCGTCGCCCTCGTCGACGAGACAGCCGGTGGCCGTGTCGCGATAGCGCAGCGCCGTCGCCAGCAGCTCTGCGCGCCGCTGTCCGGTCGGACAGCCCGTGATGCGTTCAAATCCCTTCAGCAGCCAGACCCATTCCGCCTGGTGGCCGGCCTCGACGCTGACCGGCTCGATCTTCGACCAGTCCTCCTCGAAATATTCGCCGAGCGCGCATTTCCGCTTGTCGTAGAGATTGGCCAGGAACAGCGCGAAGAACTCGCCGGCGCGGTTCTGGAACGACAGATCGTGGGTCGCGTCGAAGCACGCGATCATCGCCTCGAACAGATGCATCTGCGGGTTTTGCCGCCGCGGCAGCGACACCGGCAGGCTCTCATGCACACCGCCATGCGGCGAGCGCAGATGGCCGTCGAGGAAGCCGAGCAGCGCGTCGATCTCGGCGCGGATCTGCGCGTCCTGGTCGAGCGCATAGACGGTTGCCAGCGCAAACAGGATGAAGGCGTGGTCATAGGCGTCGCGCCGCGCATCGAGCACCGCGCCATCCGGCGTCAGCCGGTGGACATAGCCGGGCTTTCCGTCCGGCGCCTTGGCCTTTGCGAGCAGATGCTCGAGCCCCTTCAGCGCGATGGCGCGGCCTTGCGGATACCAGCCCATCTGCGCCGCCTTGGCGTAGCACCAGATCTGGCGCGCCTGCACGAATACGCGGCGCGGCGCGGCTCTGTCCGCCGTGCCGTCGCAGTGCAGCCGATCGATGAAACCGCCCGTTTCATGGTCCCAGCCAACGGTCGACCACAGCGGGATCGCGTCCTCGATCATCCGGCGCTTCAGGCGCGCGACGACGTCGGCCGCCTCTTCCGCCGGAATGATGCTCTCGTCCGCCATTGCGTCCCCTCCACGCCCCGCCAATGGCCGTCTGATACCCATGCGAGCGGCGGCGTGCAACCGATGCCAACCCGGAAAGACCTACCATGACCGCCCATTACGACGCCCTCGAGACGCGTGAGCCAGCGGCGCGCGAGGCCGAGCTGTTCGCCCGCCTGCCGGACGTCCTGCGAAGTGCGATGTCCGCCCCGGCCTATGCCGAGCGGCTCACAGGCGTAGATCCCGCCGCCGTGACCTCCAGGGCGGCGCTGGCGCGCCTGCCGGTTCTGCGCAAGTCGGAACTGCCCGCTCTGCATAAGGCCTCAGTGCCCTTCGGAGGCTTCGTGACAACCGCTCCGGGATCCTTCGCCCGCCTGTTCACCTCCCCAGGCCCGATTTTCGAGCCGGAGGACACCCGGGCCGACCCCTGGCGGGGGGCGCGGGCGCTGTTTGCCGCCGGCCTCCGGCCCGGCGACGTCGTGCTCAACACCTTCAGCTATCACCTTACCCCCGGCGGGTTCATCTTCGATGCCTCGGCTCGCGCCCTCGGCTGCGCGGTGATCCCGGCCGGCCCCGGCAACACCGAACAGCAATTCGAGTTGATCGAGGCCTATCGGCCGGTCGGCTACAGCGGCACGCCGGATTTTCTGAAGATTTTGCTCGACGCCGCCGCAGCCTCGGGGCGCGACGTCTCCTCGATCAAGCGGGCGCTGGTGTCGGGCGCCGCCTTCCCGCCTTCGCTCCAGGCAGAGATCAAGGCGCGCGGCATCGACGCCTACCAGGCCTTCGGCACCGCCGATCTTGGCCTCATCGCGTTCGAGACCGAGGCGCGCGGCGGCATGGTCGTGAACGAGGACCTGATTTTCGAGATCGTCCGGCCGGGCACCGGTGATCCCGTTGCGCCGGGCGACGTCGGTGAGATCGTGGTGACGTCGCTCGACCCGCACCATCCCTGGATCCGCCTCGCGCTCGGCGACCTCACCGCAGCTCTGCCGGGCGTGAGTGCTTGCGGCCGTACCAACATGCGCATCAGGGGCTGGATGGGCCGCGCCGACCAGACCACCAAGGTCAAGGGCATGTTTGTGCGTCCCGAACAAGTCGCCGAGATTGGCAAGCGCCACCCAGCGCTCGGCCGCCTGCGCCTCGTCGTGAGCCGCAATCGCGAGACCGACGCGATGACCCTGCGGGCGGAAACCGGCGCACCAAGCGATGTGCTGCGCGAGGAACTCGCCGCAAGTCTGCGCGCGGTGACCAAGCTCGGCGGCGGCGTCGAACTGGTGTCGCCTGGCGCGCTACCCAACGACGGAAAGGTGATCGTCGACGAGCGCTAGAACGCGCGGATCGCGCGAATGACTTCGTCCTGCTGCGCGGGCGTGATCTCTGCGAACATCGGCAGCGACAGGATGTTGGCCTGGTCGGCGCAGGCGTGCGGAAATTGCTCGGCCGTGTGCTCGAAGCGGCTGTACGCGGGCAATAGAGGCAAGGCTGTCGGATAGTTGATCGCGGTCTGGATGCCCTTCGCGTTCAAATGCTTTGCGAGCGCATCGCGCCGCACATGTTTGATCGTATAAAGATGATAGACATGCTGCCGCCCCGCGGCGACCTGCGGCACATCGATGTCCTCGACCTGCTTCAGCGCCGCATCATAGATAGCGGCTGCTTCCTGGCGTCCCTTGGTCCAATCCGCCAGATGCGGAAGCTTGGCCGACAGGATCGCGGCCTGCATGCCGTCGAGACGGCTGTTGATTCCCTCGATCTGGTGCTGATGCTTCACGAGGCCGCCGTGGCGGGCCAGCATGGTCATCCGCTTGGCCAACACATCGTCATTGGTGACGACGGCGCCGGCGTCGCCCATCGCGCCGAGATTTTTGCCGGGATAGAAGGAATAGGTCGCGGCGGAGCCAAACGTTCCGACCATCTTACCCTTGTAGTGCGCCAGATGCGCCTGCGCGCAATCCTCGATTACCCACAGGCCATGCCTGCTCGCGATCGCCATGATCGCGTCCATGTCGGCCGGCTGCCCGTAGAGATGCACCGGGATGATGCCCACGGTCCGCGGCGTGATCGCTGCTTCAATCGCCGCGGGATCGATAGTAAACGTCGTGCCGTCGGTGTCGCAGAACCTAGCGCTTGCGCCGGCATGCGTGATCATCGCCGACGTCGAAATCCACGAATGTGCGGTCGTGATCACTTCGTCGCCCAGCTTCACCTTCAGCGCCGCCATGGCGAGATAGAGCGCGTCGGTGCCATTGGCGCAGGAGACGCAATGTTTGACGGATGCGGCCCTCGCGAAGTCGCGTTCGAAGGCGTCGACATAGGGACCGCGAATGAAGGCGTTGTCGCGGATCACGCCGGCCATCGCCGCGTCGATCTCGCTCTTGATGTTCTGGTACTGGAGCTGAAGATCAGCGAAAGGGACTGCCATGCGCCTCTATCTCAGCGGCACGAGCCGCGCCGGATTGCCGGCATAGGTGCCGGCGACCGTGATGTCTTTAGTTACCACCGCGCCAGCGCCGACCACGACATCGTCCACGATCCGCACCGGCATGATCGTCGCATTGGAGCCGATCGACACGCGGTTACCGATCCGGGTCTCGCGCCACAATTCCCTGCGGCCACGCGCCGGTCCGCCGGTTGCGAAGGTATCGTTGATGAACATCACGCCATGGCCGATGAAGCAGTCCTCGCCGATGGTGACGAGTTCGCAGACGAAGCTGTGCGACTGCACGCGCGTGCGGGCACCGACAACGACGCCCTTCTGTATCTCAGTGAAGGGACCGATGAAGCAATGGTCGCCGATCGTGCAACCATACAAATTGCAGGGCTCGACCATCTTGACGCCGCTGCCGAATGCGACATCGCGAATGCTGGCTTGATAGAATTCGGGTTCGCTCATGAAGCGACACCGAGCCGGCTACGGCGCGGCACGAAGTGCAGCGGCACCTCCTCCCCGGTCTCGATCGATTCATAGAGCGCCGAGATCAGCTCCAGGCTCTTGCGGCCCTGCAATCCGTCGACCAGGGCGGCACCGCGATCAGCGAGACATTCGATGACGTGCTGGTAATAGGCCTGATGGCCGAAGCCATAGACGTTCGGCGGATTGACCGAGAATTTCTCGACCACCTCCTTGTCCGACGGACGCACGTCGACGAAGCGCCAGTGCCGGATCTGGTTCATAGCGAAGCCGCCGACTTCGACGGCGCCCTTTTCGCCGAGGATCGACAGCGATCCCTCGAGATCGGCCGGGCGCGCGGCGGTGGTCGCCTCGATGATGCCGAGCGCGCCGTTGCGGAACTTGAGCGTCGCGACCGCCGTGTCCTCGGTCTGGATCTTGACCAGCGCGGTGGTGCTACGCGCATGAACGCTGACGACGTCGCCGAAGAACCACTCCAGCATGTCGATGTGGTGGCTGGCCTGGTTAGTCAATACTCCTCCGTCCTGCGCCCAGGTGCCGCGCCAGGAATCCTGATCGTAATAGGCCTGGTCGCGGCACCAGCGCACGCGCACCGTGCCGAGCACGAGCTTGCCGAAACGGCCGGCGTCGAGTGCCTCGCGCGCCTTGACGATCGGAACGTTGAAACGATTCTGCTTGACGACGAACAGCTTGACGCCGGCCTCGTCACATGCGCGGATCATGTCATCGGCGTCCTGAAGACGCAGCGCCATCGGCTTCTCTACGATCACATGCTTGCCGGCGCGGGCGCAGGCGATCGCATGCTGCGGATGCAGGCCACTTGGGGTCAGCACCGCAACCGCGTCGATATCCTTGCGCGCGAGCATCGCGTCGAGGTCGTCATGCGCGTCAACCCCGAACATTGCCGCGATCGTTTCCGCGCGTGCCCGCTGGGAATCGCAGACGGCGACGAGTGTCGCGCCGGCGATGTGATTGCCGCCGAGCAGGTCGGAGTGACGCTTGGCGATGCGCCCGCAGCCGAGCAGACCAAATCTGATCATGGGACCTCGATCTTCAACGGGCGCCCGAAGCAACTGCGCCTGGCGCCTCGCCCAGAATGAGCTATATTAACAAAAGGCTGAACAAATCAAGGCTTTAGACCGGCGCTGGCCCACCTTTACGAAGCCCAATTGGGGCTAGCGGGCCGCTGGACCGCCCATTACGTCGGTCGTAAGCCGGACAAAATCGTCAACGAAGCCCCGAACCCGGTTTTCGAGGTCCGGCTGCAACTGCCTGACCACCATGACTGGCCCCGTCGCGGCGATCTCGCGCATGTGGTCGGCCAGGGCGCGGGCGTCGTCGATGCCGAAATAGCGCGCCCCTCCGCCGGTTTGCTCGCGGTGAACATCGAGATCCGACAGCAGCATCGGCACGCCGAACGATTTCGCTTCCTCGACCGTTGTGCTCCATCCCTCGCATCGCGACGGGTTGATCAGCGCGATCGATGTGCGCAGCAGCGCGTAGACGTGACCTAGCGGGATCATGCCGAGATGGCGGAAGTTCCGGGCAACGCCGCGCGCCTCGGCCGCGCGCATTACGCTGGCGAAATATTCAGGCTCGCGCGCGTCGTAGGTGCTGCCGGAAGCCGCGACGACGACGTCGAACCCGTCTCGCTTGAGCAGATCGAGCGCATCGACCACGAGCTGGTGGTTCTTGTGCCGCCAGAACTGGTTCGGCAGATAGAAATAGCGCCGCGGCAGCCCGTATTGCGCGACGACATCGGCTGGATCGGTTGCGAGCAGATGTGCCGGCGGCGCGGTGGCGAAGCGCACCACGGAAACGCCATTGGTGAGGCCGGGATAAAACCGCCTGAGATCGCCCAGCGCGCTCTCGCTGCTCAGCATGATGTGCCGGCGCGAGGCGATCTGAACGCGAAAGCCGAGATCGCGGCGCCAATAGGCGGACCGCGAGAACAGATGCGGCAGCAACCGGTGCTGAAAATCCGGGAACCACGCGATCGTCGGAAACGGCAGGCGCCAGCCGAAGAAGCGCGCAGATTCGAACACCATGTCGATCTTCCGCTCGCGGAAAAGCGCAGCCGCGGGCCGGTCGAGCCCGAATGCAAGTGCCTTGATGAGCGTGCCGCCGGCGCGGTCGAACACCGGCGAGCGGACCACCTCCACGCCCGGAATCCGCGCAAAGATGGCGATCTCGTCAGCATCATCCTTGGCGCCCGCGAACAGGACCGGCGCGATCGCACCGGGACGATAGCGGTTCAGGACCTCGAACAGGTTGCGCTGATAGTTGTACCCCCCCGCCCACAGCCGGCTTGGGATGTTGGTGAAAGCGACCCGCAGCGTCGACTGCTCAGTCACGATGCCGGCCTTTGAACCAATCGACATAGTCGGCAAGTCCGCGCGCGAGCGGGATCCGCCAATCGAACTTCATGTCGCGCAAACGACCGTCATACGCAAGCAGGCTCGCCGGATCGCCCGGCCGCGCAGCACCGGAGAAGCGGAGCTCCGTCGCTCCACCCCAGCATCCAATGAGGCTTCGTGCAATCTCGGCAACGCTCGTTCCCTGCCCCGAGCCGCCATTGATCACGCGAAAGCCCTGGTGCTGCGCACCTTCCCCGACCTGCGCCAGCAAGCGCGCGACGTCGCGAACGTCGGTCCAGTCACGTATCTCCGCCCCGGTTCCGCCGAGCGTGAGTACCGGCCCTCCGGCATCCAGCCGCGAACACATGTCCCAGAGCAGTTGCTTGCGCAGATTTGGCCCATAGACCGAGAACAGCCGCACGATGGCGCAGCGGACGCCGTAGCTGCGCACATAACTCCGGCACAAGTGCTCCATGATCAGCTTGTGCTCGCCATAGGGCGACATCGGCGTCAGGGAAGCGTCCTCCGGGATCGGACCCGGGTGATCCGAACCATAGACCGCCGCACTCGAGGCCACGACCAGTAGGCATTCGGGCGCAGAGCGGCGCAGCCATTCCAACAGGCGCGCCGTGCTCGCCACGGTCCTGGAAAAATCCTCGAACGGGCGTTCGATCGAGAGCCCGACGGAAGATCCGCCAGCAAGGTGAAAGATCCGCGAAGGCAATCCGTGCGCGGCCGCAAGCGCATTCAGATTGGCCGCATCGACCTCGCCATTGATCCAGCTCTGCAAGCCGAGCGCACGCGCATCACCCGGATCGAGCGCCCCGTGGCCGACGCCATGCACCACGCCGCCGGTATCCGCCAGTTCGCGGACGAGGTGGCGGCCGATGAATCCGTTGGCACCAGTGATCCATGTGGACATGGCTTTAGGCCTTGTGACAGACGAACGAATAGAGCCGTCCGGGCCGCTGGTCAAAGCGCTCGGCGAGCGGAAGCAGGGATGCGAAGACGCGCGGCGAGGCCAAGACAACGCGCCACAACGGCCCGACGGGGATCTTCCGGGTCAGTCCTTCGATGACCGCGGACCGCAAGGTGTCCATGGTGTACGGGAACAGATTGATGGGACTTCGCAGCGGCGCAAGGGTCTCGATCGCGGCAAAGCCGGCCGACTTCAAGGCGCCAGTATAGCGGTCGAGCAGATAGGCGCGTTCTCCCCCGTAGAGATGGTGCAGCGGATGCTGATCCAGAAATTGCTGAAGGTCGGCTTCCTTGCTGATGACGTGCTCACGCGCCGCGATGAGCACACCGCCCGGACGGAGCACGCGAAACATCTCGCGGCAGGCATCGTCGAGATCGCGCATGTGGTGCAGCACGGCGCGCGCAAAGACAACGTCGAAAGAGCCGCCGGCGAATGGAAGGCGCTCGGAGAATTCCTCGACCACGTGGATAGGCAGCTGCGCACGTGCTGCGAGATCGCGGATCGCCGCAGCGCCGACGACCGCGCTGCTATCCGGCTCAAGTGCGGTGACCTCGAAGCCGCTGCGGGCGAGCGCATAGCTCGCGATGCCGCGACCGGCGCCGACATCGAGCGCCGAGCCGGACCGCCCGGACAGGAGAGCGGCGACCGCCTTCCATTCGGTGCTCTGGAAATAGCGCTCGGCAGCGTCAGCGAGAGGATCATCGTAAAATGCATCACGCATGAGCTGACCTTGATCCGGCTGATTGCGCAGCCAGATCACGGCCTCCTCCCATGTCGTGAACTTGTCTTTACCGCTCATCGGGCCGGAGCTCCCTGACCAGCACCGCCGGATTGCCGGCCACGATCGAGAAGGCCGGGACGTCCTTGGTCACGACCGCGCCCGCCGCCACCACGGCGCCCTCTCCGACCGTCACGCCGCGCAGCACCATCGCGCCGGCGCCGACCCAGGCGTCATCGCAGATCCTGACCGGAGCTTCGTCGAGCGAGATGTCGCGGGGATGGCCACGCGTGAAGATCCGCCGAACCTGGTCGTGACGTGCGGCCGCTTTGATCGGATGAGTCAGGTTGTCGAAGACGTTGACCGAATGCGAGATCAGAACACGATTTCCGATCTCGATGGAAGCGGCCGACCAGATCCGAGTGCCCTCGCCGACGAAGCACCACTCGCCGATTTTGATCTCACCGCCATGGGCGAACGTCATGAGCTCACCAAAAATCCGGCTCTGCGGCCCGACGACGATCTTGTCGGAGTCGCCATAGACATTCCTAATCCTCGCGCTTGCACCGAGTGCAGCGCCGCTCCGCAACCGGCAGGTCGCACGGCCAACCACCCGCTGTATGAGGTAGTCGGCATTGCGACCGGTGAGCCTTTGGATCACGAAATTGAAGCTCATGCGATCAACTGAAAGCGCGTCGTCTCGGAGGCTCTAACACAGCTAGATGCGTCCGACGAGGTCACAGAACTGCTTCCACTGCACATCTTTGCTGTAGATGGTCCGGATACGATCCCGGCCGCGGGCGGCAATCTCGGCCGATGCTGGCCAATCCAGCAAACGGCGTGAAATGACCTCGACGGCCCGTTCCGGCGTGTTGTAAATCGCGATGGTGACATCCTCCTCCATGGCGTCCGGATAGCTGCCGGCGTCGGACACGAGCAAGGCGCCGCATCCCATCGCCTCGAAGCAGCGCATGTTGCCGCGCTCGGTGCCCGCCATGTCGATCGAGCCATTGAGCACGATCTTCGACGAACCGATCAGCTCATAGAGGTCTCGCCCGAACACCGGCGGCCTGGCAATGGCGGCGATGGCCGCGGGGCGCCGATGCTGCCGCATCGGCAGCAGCCGCCCGATCGCGCTTTCGGCGAGCTTGGTCAGGCGCGAGGCATCGAGGCAAAACACGACATTGTGGTTTTCGGCGAGCTGCGCCACCTGCTCCAGCGTCCGCGCGCGGGCGCGATGATGTCGCGAATAGCCGCCGACGAAGGAAACATCGATCGGGCGCTCTCCGCGGCCGTACTCGTCCATCACGGGATCATGCGCCGGAAAGAACGGTTCGGCCCGGCATCCCGCGCGACGCCACATCTCGAGGATCGACGGAAAGTTGCCGAGCACGGCGCCATAGGCCGTGAAGTCGGCGCCGCCCGACGGCGCGACGCGCCAGCACAGAGCCGTATTCACGCAGCCCGGCAGCTTGGCGACGAACGCACTCGGATAGCGCACGGGATCTAGATTGTAGAACACCTCGGTTGCGTGGTGTTCGATCTGGGCGAGCAGGATGGCCTCGAGCGCGGGCTCGCCCGGCATGCCCTGCTCACGTGCCCAGCGGCGCTGCAAGACCTCGTCGTCGCCGTTGGTGAAGAAGGCCTCGGCCGATCCGTCCTGCACCGGCTTCAGGACATGCGATGCGCCGAAGCGGTCGTCCAAAAACACACGTCGCCGTTGGGCGAAACTTTGAGTGTTCGCCGCAAGCCGGTTCAGCCGCGCCAGATAAGACGGATAAAGGCCGCTATTTTGGAAAAGACGCATTGCTTATGTGGACCTTGCCAGCATCCATTTCATATTGAGGTAGGGCCAGATCCGGCCGACCGTCTCCCAGTCCCATGTCTTCGAGGCCGTCAAGCGGCCGACCGTGCGGGACAGGCTGACTTCATCGACCATCTCGGTGAAGGCCGGCACATTCTGGTCGAGCAGGGCTGCGACCCAGCCCGCGAGCGGTCCGTTCAGCCATTCCGGCATTGGCGAATTGAAGCCGACCTTGCGCCGCGCGGTCCGGATCGATTCCGGCATCTGGCCCGCCATTGCCCGCCGCGCGATGGCCTTGGTCATGCCATTGGCAAACTTGCTCGATTCCGGCAGCGCCATCGTATAGGCCACGAGACGCCAGTCCATGAACGGCATCCGCACCTCGATGCCGTGGGCCATCGAGATGCGGTCGAAATTGCGCAGGAGGGTCGGCAAGACCGTGCTGTGAAACATGCGATAGAGCCGCCGGTTCAGCCCGCCCCATTCGGCCGGCAGTTCATCGTCTTGAGCAACCAGCGGGAGCTCCTCGGGCACGGTCAGACCACCGCGCAGGAAGCCGTGGCCTCTGGCCTTGATGGTCCAGGCCCGCACGAGGTCAACGCTACGTCGCGCCAGCGCCGAACGGGAGGCGAGGTCGGCCGCAGCATTTCTGATCCGGAAGGCGCCGGATTGCCCAGCTTGCAAATAGGCCCCCATCAATTCGTCCGCGCCGTGCCCGTCCAGCGACACCGTCACGTTGTGACGCCGCAGTTCCCGATAGATCAACCACACCGCGCTGGGCAAGCTGATATAGACGTCGTCATGGTCGTCCAGAATCCGGTCGATATCGGTCAGCGCGTCCCCTCGCCCGATTTCGAGAAAGGTGGGCGCGACATCGGCCCAGGCGGCCGCCTGCTCGGCCATCGGCCGCTCATCATGTGCTGCGCCCGGAAACGTCGCGACGAAGGCGTGGCGCCATGCGTTGCTGTCGCGCGGCCCCATTCCGGCCTTCTCATGCGCGGCCATCGCGCAGATCACCGCCGATGAATCGAAGCCACCGGAGAGACATGTTCCGATCGGTACGTCGCTGCGCATCCGCAAGGCGACAGCGTCCAGGAACAACTCGCGAAAACGATCGACGCGTTCGGCTTCGGTGCCCGGAATCTCCAGCAGATGATCGACCGTGCGCCACCAGCGCCGG
Source organism: Bradyrhizobium sp. CCGUVB4N (assembly GCF_024199945.1). Lineage (GTDB taxonomy): Bacteria > Pseudomonadota > Alphaproteobacteria > Rhizobiales > Xanthobacteraceae > Bradyrhizobium. Next base: position 6,466,876 of record NZ_JANADP010000001.1, read on the forward strand.
ACGCTGACCTTGCCATCGCGCAGCCACATGCAATGCCCGCCCTGCAAGCGGCGGATGCTCCGAAACAGCGTCCACTCGCTGCCCTCGATACTGAAGGCATCGAGCAACAGGCGCCGCGCCACATCGGTATCGACCGTCGCGTCGACCAGGCCGCACCGCGCCAGCGCCCGCTGCTCGGAGGCGAAGACGAAACGCTCGGACGACAGGCTGTACAGCAACGGCTTGATACCGAACCTGTCGCGCGCGAGAAACAACTCGCCGCTGATGGTATCGAAGATCGCCAGCGCCCACATCCCGTTGAAGCGCGGCAGCATGTCCTCGCCCCAGGCCTGCCAGGCCGCGAGAACCACCTCGGTGTCGGACTGGGTGCGGAAGATCGCACCGCGATCTTCGAGTTCGCGGCGAAGCTCGAGGAAATTGTAGATCTCGCCATTGTAGACGATCACATGGCGACCATCGGCCGAGATCATCGGCTGACGACCGCCTTCCCCGGGATCAATGATCGCGAGGCGGCGATGTCCGAGCGCGAAGTTGCCGTCCGCACTGAACCAGGCTCCCTCGCCGAACGGCCCCCGATGCGCGATCAGATCCGTCAGACGGCTGAGGTCCGCGGGCGATACGGCGCGACCATCAAGATTCACGATGCCGGCAATTCCGCACATGCTCTAGACCGCCTTGAACGGCACGAAACGGCTGACGATGGCGCGGAGGTCACGCAAGCAGACCGCGCGATAGGGGCCGGCTTGCGACGCCGCGACGGCGACGACGAAGATGATCGCCGCCGACAAGGCCCCCATACCACCAACGTACCACCATGCCGCCGAAACCACTACTGCATGACTGAGGCCATAACGCAGAGCAAGCGACGTCAAAATCCCCACGCCCAGCGGTACCAGCATGAAATGGACAACGCGTGACCACACGCCGGCTGCGCTGATGCTGCGGCGGACCAGCGCCATGGTCGCGATCATCTGCGCGATCATACCGATGCATGTGCTCCAGCCCGCGGCCTGCCAGCCGAACCGCGGTAGTGCAATGAGGCTGGTCGCGAGGGTGGCCGCGCCGGTGCACAATGCGATCAGCGCATTGTCGCGCGAGCGTCCCTGCGCCAAGAGATAGAACGCCAGAACGTTGGCGCTCGAACCCAATATGCCGGCGATCGACAGCACCACCAGTACAGTCTCGGCCTCGGCGGCAACCTCGGCCCCCGTCCACAGATGAAGCAACGGTCCGGCGATGGGAATGAGGCCGCCCAGCGCACTGGCGGCGAGCACGTTCAATATCCACGAGGAACGCAGCAGCAGGTCGACCTTGCGGTCCTCGTCCTCCTCCTGAAGCGAACTGAAAAAGGGAAACAGCGTCTCTCCAACTTTCAGCACGCCGATATAGACGGCTTCCTCGAGGCGTTGCGCGACGCCATAGAAACCGACGAATTGCGGCTGGAGCAGCGCGCCAAGCAAATAGCGGTCTGCCTGTCCGGCAAACAGCGCACCGCCCTGTGCCGTAGCCTGCCAACCGCCGAGCCGCACCAGCCGTCCGAGGGCGTCTCGATGAATCGCCGGTCGCGCCAGCCATTCCCCGACGGCGCTGCGCGACCAGGCCAACGCCACGATCAGGCTGGTGGCAAAACCGAGTGCCTGACATCCGAGGAACGTCGAGGCGCGCGGCGCAGCCGGAATCATAAGAAGCATGGAGACTGTCGCAGTCACGGTGCTAGCGATGTTGATGGAGGCGATGCGCCGGTAATCCTGGCGCGCCGTGAACAAAGTGAGGAAAATCGCCGACAAGCATTGGCACAGCCAGCCAAGACCGGCCAACACAAAAGCGAGCCCGAGATCGTCGGCCGCAGTCCCGCCGAGATGGAAACCGAGCCGTGCGAGGGGCGCGCCAGCGACGCAGACGACAATCACGATCGGGCCGCCGACGCCGACCGCGAGCGCCACTGCGGTTGCAAACAGGCGTCGCGCATCGCGGCGGTCGGACGGCGTCAATCTCTGCGCGAGCTCGCGCGCCGTCGACAGGGCCAACGAGTTGCTGAACACGAGCGCCGGCGCGATGCAGGCCGTAACCAGCCCTGCGACACCGAACGCTCCGGGACCGAGGCGAGTGACGACGAACGGCAGAATGGCAAGGTTAAGCAGCACAGCGACCACAAATGCGATCGCATTCCAGGCAGAATTTCCGAGCAGATCGGACGAAACTTTTCTCACGTCTGTCCAACCCGCGCCGCCGTGCCAATTCGCGCGCGCTCGACAGTCGATTCTGGAGGCGGAACACATCGCATGGGTCTGATCTTGGACATGGCATGTGAATCGAATGGTAGCCAATGCCATTCAATTGGGCAGGAAGCAAGGGCGCCCGCTGCGTCAATACCCACGCCCCCAGCGGCGTTCAAGAACTGGCCGCTTTCTGGCTCTTAATCGCGCCAATGCAGGCGTTCCCGCGACCGGTCGATGTGGTCGAAAGCATCCCTAAACACCGCCGGAATTGAGAAATTGAGCACCTCTAGCAAGCAATTGGGCAGCTCTCGCAATGGCGACCAAATTTATCCCATTCAATTGGCCCTACGTCACGGACAATGAGCAGGCCAATATCGAGCTCTCAAGAACCATCATTTGTTGGGCCATGGCGCCGTCACCCGGCGCTCCCATCAGTGGCTGGAAGAGCGCCGGTTGCGCCAAGGCGCTACTCACACACTCCTGCCGCGCTCGACCTCGCGGCCATTCTGCTCGACCTCAGAAGCGGTGACGAGGTCATGCGGAGCCGCTCTTTGTCGCCGATTGAACAATCGTGGCCGAGCTCGGCACCGAGCGGCAAGGCGGTTTGGAGACATAGCCCGCGCACCAGGCTCGCCATCACGCGCGTCAGCCCCATTGCACCACCGCGACACGACCGGCGACGAGCGCGGAGACGAGCAGGACCGGAATGTTGACGAGCGCAAGCTCGGTGATGTTGGCGATCGCAAAGGACAGTGCGCGGCCGAACTGGCCGATGCTTGAGCGCCGGGATGGCGCGATGAACGGCGGCCTTGCGGCACGGCGCGGGAACGGGAAACGGCGCAGCGCATCGAAGCCGGCGATAAAGATCGCGAACAGCAGCTGCAACAACACGAAGGCGATCGCCACCGCGAGCAGGCTTCCGAACATGGCGAGCGCGAAAAGCTGCGAGATCTGGCCGAGCAGCAGTGCAGCGTTTTGCATCCACACGGCCCGGCTATACAGGCCGCGGACGCGATAAAGGCCGGAGCAGAGGTTGGCGGGCAAGCTCAGCACCATTCCCAGTGTCATCACGGCATCGCGGCGGCGAACGTCGGCATGGCGTCAAAACCGAGCACGGCCGACGGCGGTGCAAGATACAGGGCCGCGCAAAGCAGGACACCAAGCAAGGTGACGATGGCGAGATAGATGCGCAGCATCCCGAGGTAGACGCGCGCAGTGCGTCCGTCGCGCTCGACAGGGGACTTGAAGGAGAGAAACCGATTGATGGCCCGAAACTGCAATCCGGCTCCGCCACGATGACGAGGCTTCCGGCAGCATAGATCGCAAGCCACGCTGCGAGCACGTCGCCACTCCAGAGGTGCAAGAAAGCGGAAATCAGCAGTAATTGCCGGGTCAGCCCCAACACCGTCTGGACTAGGTTCGCCGACCAGCCACGAACAAACCGGTGATTGCGGCCGCTCCCTTCGTCGCTTTTGGGGCCATCCGTCCTGCCTGGCGCGTTAACTTGCGTGTCGGTCAAGCCGCATGCTTCCCGGCGAAAACACGCCGCGATCCACCGAGAGTGCTCGCGATGGTGCAGCGCGGCCGTTCCACCGGACTGCGCACGATCGCCAGTTGATTTTCGCAGCGGGAGACGTCAACGTGGGTTCGAAGCAGCGCGTTAGTGCGGTTCTTAAGGTGGTTCAACGGCTTAGGCAATGGCATTCGAATTCATCCCGTTCAATCGGCCCTACGCAACCGGAAAAGAGCACGGCTACATCCAGAATGCGCTGGACAGCCTTCACGTGTCCGGCGACGGTCGCTTCACCAAACTTTGCCATCAATGGATCGAGCAGCGCACCGGATGTACGCGGGCGTTGCTGACACACTCCTGCACCTCAGCCCTCGACCTTGCTGCGATGCTGCTCGACCTCAAGAACGGCGACGAGGTGATCATGCCTTCGTTCACCTTTGTTTCGACCGCGAACGCGTTCGTGCTGCGCGGCGCCGTCCCGGTCTTCATCGACATCCGCGAAGACACCCTCAACCTCGACGAACGGCAGATCGAGGCCGCGGTCACCCCGCGTACGCGCGCGATTGCTCCAGTGCATTATGCCGGCGTCGGTTGCGAGATGGATGCGATCGTCGCGATCGCCCGGCGTCACAATCTGCGGATCGTCGAGGACGCCGCGCAGGGAGTCGAGGCGAGCTACAAGGGCTCGCCGCTCGGCGCCATCGGTGACTTCGGCAGCTTCAGCTTTCACGAAACCAAGAACGTCATCTCGGGCGAAGGTGGCTGCCTGCTGGTGAACGACCCTGAGCATGCGTTGCGCGCCGAAATCATGCGCGAGAAGGGCACCGATCGCAGCCGGTTCTTCCGCCGCGAGGTTGACAAATACACCTGGCAGGACATCGGCTCCTCCTTTCTGCCGAGCGATATCACCGCGGCCTTCCTCTGGGCCCAACTTGAGGAGGCCGAGCGCATCACCCGCGAGCGGCTGACGATCTGGAACAGGTATCACGACATGCTGGCGCCGATGGAGCAGCGCGGCCTTCTGCGCCGCCCTATCGTGCCCCACCATTGCCGCCACAATGGACATCTCTACTACGTGCTGCTGCCACCGGAGATCGATCGCTCCATGGTGCTGGGAAAGCTCAGAGACGCGAACATCTCTGCGGTCTTCCATTACGTCCCGCTGCATTCCTCACCCGCGGGGCAGCGGTTCGGACGGAAGCACGGCGATCTGGCAATGACAACCGAACTCTCGGAACGTCTGATCCGGCTGCCGATGTGGATGGGTTTGCAGGAGGTCCAGCAGGACCGGATCTGCGACACGCTCGGGACGATCCTCGGACGGTAGAGCGCTTTCCGGCCAAGCGGACACCGATTGGCGTCGAGAAGCGCGTCAAAACGAAAATCTGCTAGAGCCCGTCCGGTTCGCCATTCTTGGGTTTCGAGTGCGGCACGAACGGCGCAAACGACGGGCCGCCCGGGGTCGGCATCGTCAGTTGGCCATTGCTATCCGCGGAAGCGGCCGCCATCCCAGGCGCGCTTACAGGACCGGACGTGCCTTCCGGCCGCTGAAGCGCCAGCACCTCGCTGCGATCGCCCTGCTTGAATGTCACCTCGCGCGGCTGGACCGAGGCCAGCGACCAGCCGTCCAGCGTTTCGCCCTGCCGCAGCCGAACGATCTTCTGATCCGTGCGGTTGACGAGGATCGCGATCGCATCACCCTCGCCCACCACGGCCCCGACCAGCATCAGCGGTGGCGGCGCCTCGACCGGCTTCGGAGGCGGCGGCACGTGCACCTCGTCCGCCGGTGCCGCGGCGACCGCGCGCGGCGGCGGCCGGCGCGAGGCCGAAAAGATCGGGCGCTCCTGCGTCCCGGTCAGCGCCTTCAGCGGCACCGACCAGAGCGGATTGCCGCGAGGCGCAGGCTTGCTCGCGGCCGGCGCGGGCCGGGCAATCGGTCTGACCGCACCGACATCGACGCTCTCGGCGGGACTGCTGACGGCATCGTCAGGCAGGATGTCCATGCGCGACGAAGTGGCCGCCAAGCTACCGGTGATGCCGAGGGCCGCACAAAATACAGCCAATCCGACCGATCTCAGCCACCCGGACATCGAACTCCCCAGCGATCGGCCAGCGCGCGGCAAGCCAGATGCACCAAACTAGTTCTGATAGGCCCCACGATCAACCCGTAGCCGTCCCCTTAGACCCAGCTGAAGCCGCTGCGACTTCCGGCATGTTGCGACGCATGAAATTGTTGCCCAATGGCCACGATCGCTGGAATTACAAGCGAAACGACCGGGAACCCTATGCAAATCAATGGTCATTCATTGCGGCCGGTTGCAACGCCATGAGATCATGGCGCCGGGGGCATGCTGTTACATCTTGCTCGATTGCATTGATTTATCTTGACGATTTGCGAAGGGCCGATGGCAGGATCAATCATAGCGCGCGCGAGGACCGATAAGCGGCTGCGTGCCGTCGTCCGGCACTCGCTGGCGGCTCTGCTCGCGACCACGGCGCCTGGCCTCGTCGCCGCCCATGCCGGGGACGGCACTTGGGTTGGTGGTACGTCCACTGACTGGACCGACGGCACGAACTGGACCTCGACGCCAACCGTGCCGGACGGCACTGCCACCTTCACCGACACGGGCTTGAGCGCGGTCGACAGCAACGGCCTCGTCAACATCGGCGCCGTAGTGTTTACGGCTGCGCCGAATGCGCAGGCCTATACCATCAACACCAACGACATCTTCGTGGTCAATGGCGTCGGCATCTCTAACAATTCGACCAACCCGCAGACGTTTAACGTCGGCGCCAGCATGGTGTTCACGAACTCGAGCAGCGCTAGCGGCGGCAGCAATTTCGTGACGTACAACGTCAGCGGCGGCGCGATGAGCTTCAACGACACCTCGACCGCAGGCACGGCACACATCACCAATGCCGGCGACATCGAATTCAACAACAGCAGCGCTGCCGGCACCGCGACGATCGTCAACAGCGCGGTGATCAATTTCAACGACACGACCTCGGCAGGCGGATCGAGCATCACGAACAACGCGACCGGCTTTGTTACCTTCAACACCTCGTCCACCGCCGGCACCGCGACGATCTCCAACAGCGGCTTTCTCATTTTCAGCAACTCCGCCACCGCGGCCGGCTCCACGATCACGACCAACAATAACGGCACCACCAGCTTCACGGGCACGTCGACCGGTGGCAGCGCCCGCTTCATCACCAATGCCGGCGGCACCGTCGACATCTCTGGCCTGACCAGCGGCGGCATGACGTCCGGGTCGATCGAAGGCGCAGGCAATTACGTGCTCGGCGCCAACACGCTCACCACCGGCAGCCTCAACACCTCGACCCAGGTCGACGGCGTGATCTCCGGCACCGGCGGCGGCCTGACCAAGGTCGGCACCGGCACGCTGACGCTGACCAACTTCAACTCCTACACCGGCGCGACCACGATCTCGGCCGGAACGCTGGCGCTGTCGGGGACCGGCAGCATCGCAAGCTCGAGCGTCGTCACGGTGAATGCGACGTTCGATATCTCGGCAATTACCCCGTCAGCCACCGCTATCACGACGCTCGCCGGCAGCTCGAGCGGTGTCGTCAACATGGGCACCAAGGGGCTGTTCATCACCAACGGCTCAACCGAGTTCGCGGGCGTGATTCAGGGCAGCGGCGGCTTTGAGGTCGGCGGTGGAACGCAGACGCTGTCGGGCGTGAACACCTACACAAATGTCACGCAGATCGATGCCGGCGCGACGTTGGCGCTGAAGGGCAGCGGCTCGATCGCGAATTCGCTCTACGTCGCGTTCGCGGGCGCGGGCGCAACGCTCGATATCTCACAGACCACGTCCGGCGCATCGGTTACGCAGCTGTTCTCGTTCGGCGCCACCGGCGTCGTCGCGCTCGGATCGAAGACGCTGACGATTACGTCCAACAGCGGCACGGCCTTCGGCGGCGTGGTCCAGGACGGCGGTATCGGTGGCGGCACCGGCGGCAATCTGTTGATCGCGACCGGGGGACTGCAGCAGCTCTACGGCACCAACACCTATACCGGCACCACCACGATCGCGAGCGGCGGCGAGCTCGACCTGGTCAATCTCGCCGGCAGCGACGGCAGCATCGCGACCTCGAGCAACGTCGTCGCCAACGGCATCTTCGACATCTCGGCGCTGAGCACCGGCACCGCGATCAAATCGCTGTCCGGCTCGGGCAACGTCAATCTCGGCGCAAACACGCTGACCATCACCAGCGGCAACGGCACTTTCGCCGGCGTCATCGGCGACGGCGGCGCAGGCGGCGGTCTGACCATGGCTGGGGGCACCGAAACCCTGACCGGCGCCAACACCTATACCGGCGCCACCACCGTGAACGGCGGCACGCTGGTCGTGAATGGCTCGATCACGAGCGCGTCGACCGTCAATGCCGGGGGCACGCTCGCCGGCACCGGCACCGTCGGCAATGTCGCGGTGACCGGCGGCACGCTGGCACCGGGCAACACCGGCGCGGTCGGAACGCTTTCGATCAACGGATCGCTGAGCTTCACCGCGGCCTCGACCTATATGGTGCAGGTCTCCTCCAGTACCGCCAGCCTCGCCAACGTCACGGGCGCAGCCACGCTCGGCGGCGCGACGGTGAGCGCGACCTTCGGCTCCGGCACTATCAAGAAGCAGTACACGATCCTGACCGCGGCCGGTGGTCTCGGCGGCTCGACCTTCAATTCGGCCGTCGTCTCCAACATGCCGTCGATCAACGCGACGCTGAGCTATGACGCCAACAACGTGTTCCTCAGTATCGGCGTCAACTTCACGCCGATCGGCGGCGGCCTCACCGTCAACCAGCAGAACGTCGCCAACACGCTGACCAATTTCTTCAATTCGACCGGCGGCATTCCCGCCGCCTTCGCCGCGCTGACGCCGGCGGGGCTGACCACCGCCTCGGGCGAGCTCGGCACCGGCATCATCCAGTCCGCGATCAACGCCGACGGCCAGTTCCTCAACCTGATGCTCGATCCGACCGTCGTCGGACGCTCGAGCGGCTTCACCAAGGCCGGCAGCGTCGCGCAATTCGCCGACAGCGATGACGCGGCCGCCTATGCGTCGATGCGTCCGGCCACCGCGCGCGAGCGCGAGGCCTATGCCATGGCGACCAAGGCGCCGCTGCTGTCGTCGCAGCCGATCAATCGCTGGAGCGTCTGGGCGGCCGGTTATGGCGGCTCGGCGCAGGTCGGCGGCAATGCCGCGGTCGGCTCGCAGGACCTCACTGCGCGGGTCTGGGGCGGCGCGGCCGGTGCCGACTACCGGATTTCGCTGGACACGCTCGTCGGCTTCTCGCTCGGCGGCGGCGGACTGAACTACTCGCTTGCCAACGCGATGGGCGCGGGCTCCGCCGACCTGTTCCAGGCCGGCGTCTACGGCTGGCACAATTTCGGCCCGGCCTATATCGCCGCCGCCCTGGCCTATGGCTGGCACGACGTCACCACCAACCGTACCGTGGCGCTCGCCGGTGCCGACCAGCTCCAGGGCCGGTTCAGGGCCGACACCTTCTCGGCCCGCTTCGAGGGCGGCTACCGCTTCACGACGCCGCTGATCGGCATCACGCCCTATGCGGCCGCGCAGGTGACGAATTTCAACCTGCCCAGCTATTCCGAAGTCAGCCTCAATGGCGGCGGCCTGTTCGCGCTGAACTATGCCGCGCAGCCGCTGAACGATACCCGCTCCGAGTTCGGCCTGCGCACCGACAAATCCTACGCGATGCAGAACGGCGTGCTGACCCTGCGCGGCCGCGCCGCCTGGGCACACGACTACAATCCGAGCCGCGCCGTTACCGCGCTGTTCCAGACCCTGCCCGGCGCGAGCTTCGTCGTGAACGGCGCCAGGGTCGACGCCGATTCCGCCCTTGTCAGCGCCAGCGCGGAAATGAAATGGCTGAACGGCTTCTCGCTTGCCGGCACCTTCGACGGCGAATTCTCCGGCAACGTCACCAGCTATTCCGGCAAGGGCGTGTTCAAATACAGCTGGTGAGCTACTTCCCCGCCTGCCACTGCCCGGAAACACCCAGGATCACCCTGACGCGGCCGGTGCTGGCCTCGTTCAGGGCCGTCGATTGCGGCACCTGGACGTCGAGCTGGTCGACGAACAGGAACGGCATGCCGGCTTCGAGATCGTAAAGCACCTTCTGCAGCGCGGGCTGCTCCAGCTCACAGCTGACGACGAGGCCGACGAATCCGTCCTTTGCTTGCGCGCCTGAGACGTCGACCTGTGAGGACTGCACCGAGCCACCGACATTGCCGACCGCGGCCGCAACCCGCTGCAGCAGATTGGCGCCCGCGACCGTCACCGTCGGCCCCTCCAGGAACGGCGTGCCGGGATGCTCGGCCGAGATCGCCGCGGCGTTCTTGGCGGCGCCCTTGCGGCCGCGCAGCTGGTCGAGCAGGTCGGAGGTCTGGGCCAGGGCCTGGCGGTGGGCGATGACGTCGGCGATCGACAGGCCCGCCGTCAGCAACAGCCCGGCCGTCACCGCGAGATAGAGCGTGACCGCGATCAGCGGCGAGGCGTGCAGCCAACGCGCGATTGCGCTTCCGCTTGTCATCCCGGCGCTGCTCATGCCGCTTTTCATGGCGCATTCCTCGGTTCGATCTGCGCTTCGATGTGAAAGCGCTCTCCGGGATCGGTCGAGCTGCGCGTGGTCGGCGCGTAGAAGGTCGCGCGGGTGAAATGCTGGGACTGCTCGATCAGCGGGATCAGCGAAGGTGCATCGCGGGTGATGCCGGCAATCTGGAGCTTGTTGCCGGCCAGATGCATCTCGGTGACATAGGTGTGGTCGGGCAAGAGACGGCTGAGCGATTCCAGCACGATCACGCTCGCCGGCGTATCGTATTTGCGCCGCTCCAGCAGCGCCAGCGGCGAACGCTCGCCGCCGTCGGCACCGCGGATCGCGGCGCGGCGCTGGGTGATCTGCTGCTCGAGCTCGCTCTCCTGCGCGCTCAAGCTGTCGGCCAGATAACCCGCGACGATCGAGCCGAATATGGCGGCGATCGCGGCGACGACCAGCACCGCCTGCAGCATCCGGCTCAACCGCACCGGGTCGATCGCGCCGCGCGACTTCTGCTCGAATACCTTGATGCGGCCGCCCTCGGCCGGCTCCGTCAGAACCGCGATCGCAGACGGATGAAATCCGGACACGGCCTCGACATAGCCCATCGCCAGCCGGCGCGGCGCCGCCGCGATCATCGTGGTGATGCCCTCTGCGCCTTGCGCCACCGGCGCGCTGCAACCGAACACGGCGTCGCCCGCGCTCCACGGCGTCAGCCGATCGATCTGTGCCCGCACGATGCCCTCGAGGAAATCCGCCGCGCGCGCCGGCAGCTCCAGCGGACGGAACAGGAAGCGCGTCGGCCGCAGCACGATCTCGACGCGGCAGCCGCGGACGATGGGCGCGAGATTGGCGCCGGTGAACTTGCCGTCCGCGAACGCGATCTCCTTCGGCGCGTTCTCCGGCTTCGCAGCCTCCAGCACGAACGCGCCGGTCTCGCCTTCGACCAGCCGGACCAGGCGCGGCGAGACCATCCGCTCCAGTCCGGCCACGGCAGCACCGGCCACCGTGCCGGTCCAGGCATCGAAGATCGCGCGAATGGAATTGAGCGAACTCATCTCACAGGGGCTTTCCGGCAGAGCCGTCGAAGGCGTTGTGCCACGACAATACACGATAGGGCTCATCGCCGCTTTCGAGAAGCAGGATGACGATCTCGGCCGAGCTTTGCCGGTGCGATGGCGCCTCGGTGGTAACAGTCACGCGGTAAGCCTTCGAACCCTCGATCGTTGCGCTGGCACTGCCGGCGAGCCCTATCAGGGACCGCGGGTCCACGCTGGGGTCGGCACGGTCGCGCAGCAGGCGCTGCAGGTTCTCCGGCGTCATATTCGGCAGCGCCGCCACCACCTGCGGCGCGGCATCCAGCACGTTCACGGTGCGCATGTTGCTGAACACGGTGACGAAGGGGAGCACGCGCTCGATCACCGCCGGCGGGATGCCGCGCACCAGCCACAGCTCGTCGCTATGCGGAAACGGCGCGTGGCGCGGCAGATAGGGCGCGCCGATCGTACGGTAGTAGGAATCCTCCGGATTGTCCTGGCCGGTCTCCGTCGACGACCGCCACGCCAGAATCCGATCCGCATAGTCCGGCGCATCCGACGCGGAGACGCCGAGTCCTGTCATCAGGCCCGCGAGGACCGCCTTCGGCGCCATGTTGAGATCGATGCGCGCGGCCTCCGAGCGGAACGTCACGGCCACCCTTCCCGCCCCGACGCGGGCATTGAAGGTGCCGCTGGTCGGGCGCGTCGCCTCGCTTTCCGCGGTCAGCCGATAGGCCGCGAGCTCGACGCCCGCATTCACCAGTGCATCGGCCTGCAAGCGGTCGGTGTTGACGGCGACGGTGACCGCGGTGTTGGTCACATAGGTCAGATAGACCAGCGCGAGCGTGGCGAGCGCAGCCAGCATCCAGAGCACCACGATGACGATGAAGCCGCGGTCGTCGCCGAGTGGTCTTTCACCGACTGTTGTTTGACCAAGTATTCTTTGGCCAAGTATTCGCGGGGCAAGTGTTCGCCGGCACAGCGCGTCCCGATCATCCGCGGCGCCGCTCACAGCTGCTGCTCCTCTTTCTTCTCCGCCTGTTGCGGCGTCGGGCCCGCCGTGACGCAGGTCGTCGGATTCTTGGCGCGTGCGCATTCGGCCGGCGCATTGATGTGCGGCAACACGGCGGCCGAAACCGCCAGCACCTGACCGTTGGCGCCGTCGCGCACTGTGATGCGGATGCGATCCGGCAGTTGCGACTGACCGTGCCAGGTCGGCTGCCACTGCCGATCGTGCCCGGCATAGGCGAAGCTGACGCGGAACGGCGCGCGGATCAGCACCACCTGATCGACGAAACGGATCTGCCCGTCGGTCGGCATCGGCTGGAACGGCGCGCGCTCGCGCACCAGCGCCAGCCCCTGCGCGTCGGCCTTCTCGATCAGGCGGATGAATTCCAGGCCCGGGCGCGCGCTCGGGCCGAGCGCGGTGCGCAGGAAGGTCACCGACAATTCAGCGCCGTCGAACAGCGGCACCTTGGCGTCGCCGTTCACGGTCATCTGCTCGGCGACGGAGAGATCGGCGACGATGCGGTCGAGCCCGGTGGCGAGGCGCTCCGCGCGCTGCACCCGCGCGATGCCGCGATTCCAGTTCGGCAGCCACTGTGCCGTCACAGTCGCCAGCGCGGCCAGGATCACGGTCATCAGCAGCGTCGCCAGCAGCACTTCGAGCAGCGTGAAACCCGCCTCGGAAGCGAGCGCGCGGCAGAGGCGTTTCGTTGCGCGGGTCATTGCGTGGACCTCGGCACCAGCTTCACCGTCGTGACCTGGATCGTGCTGCCGTCGGGGCGCTGGAGGCGCAAATTGACCGCCAGCGGCACGAAGCGATCGGTGGCGGGATTGCCGCCGGCCACATTCATCGGCGCGATATCGACGCGCCAGCGGCTGCCGGCGAGCTGGCCGCTCTGCCGGCCGGGTTTCAGCAGTCCGCGCGCCGGCAAATCCGCAAGCAAGGTCTCGGCCGTACCGGCCAGCGCCAGATGCTGGTCGATCGAGCGCGTGCCCTTGGTCGTGACGGATATGACCGAGCCGATGGTCCCCAGCACGATGACGATGATCGCAAGCGCGACCAGTGCCTCGATCAGCGTGAAACCGGCGGCGCCGTCAGAGCAGCTTCTGCGGGACAATCTCGACGCCTCCGGTCAGCCAGTTGACGCGCACCTCGTAGCCCATGCCGGGCCGCGCCAGCGCGATCGTCCCGCCGCACGACATGCCCGACGGAAAGAAATCGATCGACCGCCCGGTGGCACGATCGGCGCAGCGCGCGGCCAGCGTCGCCTGCACGACCACGTCGCGCGGCAGGCGGATGATCTGTCCGGTGACGCCGGAACGGATCGCGCGCGCCTCGGCGTCGACCAGGGTCGCGACCCTGACCTGGCGGCGCAGCGCGCTGTTGCGATCGGATTTCAGCAGCGCCGCGGTCTCGACCGCGTAACTCTCGAGCTTCGCCCGCGTCGTCGAACGCGGGATCGCGGGAAGGATGATCGCCGCGAGCAGGCCGATGATCGCGAGCACGCACAGGATCTCGATCAGCGCGAAGCCTTCGGCATCGACGGCCCGCGCGTCGAAGGCTTGCGCATCGAAGGCTTGCGCGCCGAACACCGGCGCCTCACCAACCGGCTTAGCGCGCGCCGCTGACAATGTCGGACGCCGTTCCACTGCCGCCTTCCTGACCGTCTGATCCGAGCGAGATGATCTCGTAGGGAGCGCTCGCGCCCGGTGAACGATAAACATAGACGTGGCCCCAGGGATCGTTGGGCACCACACCGCCACGCAAATAAGGCCCGTTCCAACCGGCCTGGTTGTTGCTGCGCGTCAGCCCGGCGAGACCCTCGTTCGACGTCGGATAGCGGCCGAGATCGAGATAATAGAGATCGAGCGCGCTGGAGAAACTCTCGATCTGGATTTTCGCCGCCTTGGCCTTGGACTCGCTGAGATAGTTCAGCACCCGCGGACCGACCAGCGCCATGATCATGCCGATGATGGTGATGACGACGAGCATCTCGACCAGGGTGAAGCCGGCCTCTCCGCAAGCGACGCGCCGCCGGCGTCGCCTTGACGATGGATATCTGGTCACTTCATGCCCCTCCCACTACATCCGCCTAACCGACAATCTGGCTCACCGACATCAGCGCCGTCATCACCGATGTGATCAGGCCGCCGACGACGAGCGAGATCGCGATGATCGCCGCAGGTCCGGCAATGCCGACGGCGCGATCGAGCGTGCGTTGCAGCTTCGCCTCGTAGAATTCGGCGACCCGGCCCGACAGCATCGGCAATTGCCCGGTCTCGTCGCCCAATCTCAACATGCGCACCGCCATGGGCGGCAACGCCTCGGTCTCGGCGAGCGCATCGGAGAGTTTTGAGCCATGGCGGACACGGTCGGCAGCATCGCTCCAGACCCCGGACGATCCGGTCGTCGCCATCATGTCGACGAGGATGCGCAGCGTTGTGGTGAGGTTGACGCCGCTGCCGAGCAGCAGGCCGAGATTGCGGCAGAACAGCGCCGTGCGGTAGGCGCCCATCACGTTGCGGATCGCCGGCAGCCGCACGATCGCATTGGTCAGTCCGCGGCGGACACGCTCCTGCCGCAACACGAGCCACGTCGCCGTGACAATGGTCGCAAGCCCGGCCAACACCGCGTCGGAATTGCCGCGCAAGAACGTCGAGATGTTCAGGAACACGCCGACGATCGGATCGACCTTGGCACCGAAATCCTGCAAGACGCTGGCGAACTGCGGCAGCACGAATGTCAGGAAGAACAGCAGCACGCAACCGGCCGCGCCGAGCACGAAGATCGGATAGCGGATCGCATCCGTCAGACGCCGCTTCAGCGCCTCGCCGCGCGCGCGTTCGCCGGCCAGCACCTCCAGCACCTGATCCAGCGATCCCGACGCCTCGCCGACCCGCACCAGCGCGATGTACATCGGTTGAAACAGTCCCTCATGCCGCGCCAGTGCCTCACCGAAGCTCTCGCCGGAGACGACGCGCGCCCGGATGTCGGCGACGACGGACCTCAGCCGTCCGAAATCCGGATCGGCGGCGAGCAGCTCGAGCCCGTCATTGATGCGGGCGCCGGCGCGCAGCAGCAGCGCGAGGTCACGGGTGAAGATGGTGACGTCCTCGGCCGTCGGCCTGTTGAAGAGGCTGAGCGCACCACGCGCCGCGCCGCCCTCCTCCGGCGTGACGTTGTCGACCAGCACCAGGCCGAGCCGTTCGATCCGCTGCGCCACGTCGCCCGGCGCCGGCGCGGCGATCGCGCCGGAAACCAGTTCGCCGTTGGCATTGAGCGCGCGGTAGCGAAAGTTCGGCATGGTTTCTAGGACACCTGCATTCTCTGAGACACTTGGACGTCAAGACATTTGGATGTTAGCGCACCGTGGTGACGCGGAAGACCTCGGGCACTGTCGTCAGCCCCGAGCGGCATTTTGCGACGGCATCCTCGAGCATCGTCGTCATGCCGCCCCGCATCGCGGCGGCATCGATGGAGTGGGAGTCGGTCTGCGGCCCGATCAGCGCACGGACCTCGTCGGACATCTCGAGGATCTCGAACACGCCGTTGCGGCCGCGATAGCCGGTGCCGCCGCAGCGCTCGCAGCCGCCGGCCTCGTGCACGACCTCGCCGCACTTGAAGCCGATCACGGCGAAGCGCGGGTCCTTGGCGAGATCGGCCTCGGTCAGCGCGTGCGGCACCTTGCAACGGTCGCACAGCATGCGCACCAGCCGCTGCGCCACCACCGCGCGCAGCGTCGACTTGAGCAGGAAACCCTCGATGCCGAGATCGATCAGGCGCGGTACGGCCGCAGCCGCGGTCTCGGTGTGCAGCGTCGTCAGCACGAGATGGCCGGTGAGCGCGGCATGGATCGCGATATGCGCGGTCTCGGCGTCGCGGACCTCGCCGACCATGATCACGTCGGGGTCCTGGCGCACGAAAGAGCGCATGGCGGCAGCGAAGGTCAGGCCGATCGACGGCTTCACCTGGGACTGGTTGATGCCGGGGATCTCGTACTCGACGGGATCCTCGATGGTGAGAATCTTGCGCGTCGGCTCGTTGAGGATCGACAGCATGGTCGCAAGCGTGGTGGTCTTGCCGCTGCCGGTCGGACCCGTGACCACGATCATGCCGTGCGGCATCGCGAGCAGGCGCGTCATCACGCTCTCGTCGCGGGTCCGCAGGCCGAGCTTGCTCATCTCGAGCAGGCCGCGATCCCGCGGCAACAGGCGGATGACGGCACTCTCGCCATGTTGCGTCGGCATGGTGGCGACACGTACGTCGAGCTCGCTACGTCCGACGCGGACGCGTGCCGCGCCGTCCTGCGGCAAACGCCGCTCAGCGATATTGAGGCTTGCGAGAATCTTGATGCGCGAGATCAGCGCCTGCGGCGGGATGCCATGCGGTGACGGCAGCGGGCGCAGCAGGCCGTCGACGCGCATGCGCACTACGAGACCAGTCCGGAACGGCTCGACATGGATATCGCTGGCACGCAGATCGACCGCGCGCTCCAACAGATCGTTGAGCGCGCGCACCACAGGCGCACCGCTGGCGAGATCGCGCAGGCTCTCGATGTCGTCGTCAGACTGCCCCGCGCGGCCGGTGCTTTGGTCTGCATTCGCATCGTCAGCATCGGTTCGCTGGTCCAAGACCGTCGTAATGTCCTCATATGACGCTACGACGACATCGACCGGCGTTCCGAACACGATTTCGGCGGCACGAATGGCCGCCGTGTCGGAGGGATCGGCAACAGCCAAGCGAAATCCACCATCCGGCGCGCCAAAGGGAAAGATGGTGGATTCGCGTAAAAATCGCCGCGAAAAACCTTCGAGGCTGGGCGTGGTCGTAAGCAGTTGCGGAAGGCTCATCCGCGGCAGGGCAAAATAGTCGGACAGTTCGTCGGCGAATTCCGCCGCCGACAGATCTGTGGTCTCCCAAAATTCTCGCAGTGGATGCGTCTGCGCCGGATTGGCTGACCGCTCGACACGAACATGCGCTCGCGGCGGCAGTGAATATTTTTCCAGGAGATGCTGCCTGAAGCTATCGGCGGAGCGGTCGCGCATCGCATTCACGGCGTTGACCTTGTTACTTGAATACAACAGCTTCTATGGAGCACGGAAGGTCCTTTGCCCTTGACTTATTTCTTAGCAAAAACATAATCGTGCGGCAAATTATTGCGCGTCCGAGCCAAGGGGGATCGGGCGCTTTTTCTCGCAGCGTTGGTAGGCGTATCTTGTTCGAAGTGGTCCGACCGCTTTTGCGCCACCGCTCAGCGTTGACTGGAACGCTCGTCCTCCTGTCGTCTGCCTTCCTGCTGACAGCGTGCATCGTCACCGCCGACCAGTCGGTCGAGGCGGACCCGAAGGACCCGCGCGCACAGGACCTTGTCGACAAGATCCGTGGCATCGATCTCCAGCCCCGGCAACCTGCGGATGCAGGGGCAACGGGTGTCGGCCAGCCGAGATCGTCGAAACCTGCGATCTATCTGAGCGATGGTGCGCCGCAAGGCGGCGCGCTGGCCGAGCGCGATGATGGCGGCGGCAGCGGATACGACCTCAATTTCGAGAATGCGCCGGTCGCGACCGTGGCCAAGGTCATCCTCGGCGACGTCCTCAATGTCGGCTACACGATCGATCCCCGCGTACAGGGCACCGTGACGCTCGCCTCGGTGCGCCCGGTTCCGAAGGCGGACGCGATCTACGTTTTGGAGAATGCGCTGCGCATGTCCGGCGTGGCGCTGGTGCGCGACCGCACCGGCTATCGTCTGCTGCCGGCGCCGGAAGCCGGCCCCGGCGGCATCGACCGCTCGGCCAGCACCGAAGCCGGCCAGGGCATCACGGTCGTGCCGCTGCGCTACACGTCGGCGCAAAACATCTTCAAGCTGCTCGATGCTTTCGGCGTGAAGGCCTCGACCATGCGCCCCGACAATTCCCGCAACACGCTGATCGTGAGCGGCAGCGGCACGGATCGGGCGACCGCGGTTGACACAATTCTGTCATTCGACGCCGACTGGATGCGTGGACAATCGGTCGGCATCTTCCCGGTGCGCAATTCTGCCCCCGAACCTGTGATCTCCGAGATCGAGAAGATCATGGATTCCGGCGAAGGCGGCATGGGCCAGAACGTCATCAAGCTCCAGCCGATCGCGCGGCTCAACTCGATCCTCGTGGTGAGCCAGAAGCCGGAATATCTGAAGCGCGCACAGACCTGGATTGCGCGGCTCGACCGTTCCGATACCGAT
Organism: Bradyrhizobium sp. CCGUVB4N; assembly: GCF_024199945.1. Taxonomy (GTDB): domain Bacteria; phylum Pseudomonadota; class Alphaproteobacteria; order Rhizobiales; family Xanthobacteraceae; genus Bradyrhizobium. Next base: position 6,485,456 of record NZ_JANADP010000001.1, read on the forward strand.
GGCGTGAACCTGAAATCCTATCCACTGCGCTACGGCAATTCCAAGGTGGTCGTCGCGCTGTTGAACGACATGTTGTTCAACCAGAGCTCGGCGAGCAACTCGTCGCTCGACAGCGCGTCGAGCCAGGTCGCTCCCGGCGCGGGTCTCACGACGTCGACCTCAACCAATCCTATCGCCTCGCTGAGCGCACTGCCGACCGCCGCTTCAGGCGCCGCAACGCCGGTGACCGGACCGGCGGGCTCAGCGCTAGGTGCCCGCGCCGCTCCGGCGGCAGTCGCGACGCCGGCGCAGGACAACAACAACTTCGGTAGCCCCAACGGCAATGGCGCGAAATCCGGCGTCAACGGCATCCTGCAGAACGTGCGGATCACCGCCGACGTCACCAACAATGCCGTTCTCGTCTATGCCAACCAGGACGCGCAGCGTATCGTCGAGCAGACCATCCGCCAGATCGACAGGCCGCAGCGCCAGATCGCGATCGAGGCGACGATCGCCGAGGTGACGCTGAACGACCAGTTGAATTACGGCGTGCAATTCTTCCTGGCGAGCCAGAAGGGCTCGGTCTCCAACGTCATCTCCGGTGTCAGCAATGCCGCTACGGTCGGCAGCGGTGCCGTCGAAGCGGCGTCCAACGCCGTCAACGCCGCCTCCGGCGCGCTGCTGGGACGCGTCTTGCCGGGCTTCAACTTCCTGATCGGCTCGGAAAACTCGCCGCGCGTCATTCTCGACGCGCTGCACGGCGTCACCGACGTCAAGGTGTTGTCGAACCCGTCGCTGGTGGTGCTGGACAACCAGGCCGCGACCTTGCAGGTCGGCGATCAGGTGCCGTTCTCGACCGGCACCGCGACGGTGCTGACCGCCAACAACACCGTCGTCAACACCATCGACTACAAGAACACCGGCATCATCCTGCGCGTGCTGCCGCGCGCCAATGCCAACGGCAACGTCGTGCTCGATATCGAGCAGGAGATCTCGAGCGTGGCCGCCGGCAGCGCGAACTCGCTGACGCCGACGATCTCGCAGCGCCGGGTCAAGAGCTCGATCGCGGTGACGAGCGGTCAGACCGTGCTCCTCGCCGGCCTGATCAGCGAGACCGAGAACAAGCAGCGCCAGGGTATTCCCGTCCTCGATTCCATTCCCGGCGTGGGCGACGCCTTCTCGCACCAGACCACCGCACGCGCCCGCACCGAGCTGATCCTGTTCATCCGCCCGACCGTCATCAAGGACGGCGTCGATGCCCATGTCATCGCCGAGGAGATGCGCTCCAAGATGAACAGCCGCCTGGTCGGGACCAGCAATCCCGTGGTCACCGTCAGCCCGCCCAGGGCCGCGCGCTGACGGCGTGACCGGGGAAGATGCGCATGACGGGATAAGCGCCCCGCTGGCCCTCAGCCTCGCGCTGCTCGTCGCCGTGTTCGCAAGCCTCGTCACGGCCCCCGCCGCGGAAGGCCTCTATGGCGCGTTCCTGGCCGCTCTGATGCTCGCCATCGCCACGAACGATGCCCGCCATTACCTGATCCCGAACGAGCTGACCGGGGCCGCGTTCGCGCTCGCCCTGCTCCGCGCTGCCGCTGCCGTGCCCGATGCGGGCGCCCAGGCGCTGCTCTGGCCGGTCGCGCGCGCCGTGGCTGTGGCGCTTCCGCTGCTGCTGCTGATGCTGGCCTACCGGTACTGGCGCGGCCGCGACGGGCTCGGGCTCGGCGACGTCAAGCTCGCCGCCGTCAGCGGGGCCTGGCTCGATCTTGCGACGGTGGCGGCGGTGATCGAGCTCGCGGCGCTGCTGGCGATCGGCGCCTATCTCGCCAACGCCGCATTGCAGCGAAAACCGCTGCGCGGGACCGCTTTCCTGCCGTTCGGACTGTTTTTGGCGCCATCGATCTGGATCGGGTGGCTGGGCGAGACCTGGTATCTGAACTGGCTCGGCGGCTGGGCTGGCTAAAGCCCGGTGCGCTCAGGGTGAATCCCCAACGCGGCACAGGCGCGAGGCAACCGACCTCCTACCGTCGTCTACTGTGCGTGGGGTTGTTTTCGACCTTTTTGCCGAAGGCGTCCTGGAACCCCGGGCGACCGGCGTCAGCGCTCGCGGCTCGGCGCCCATTCCAGCGCCCGCAGGCGGGCCTGGGCGATCTCCCCGCGCGTCATCTTGGTGGTGACGGCGTCGCGGATCCGGGCCCGGGATTCCCGAACCCGCGGCGGCGACGCGGCGGTCGACAGGTTCAGCCATTTGGAGGCTTCGACGATGTCCTGCGGCACGCCCTGGCCGCGGTCGTAGAGCAGCCCCAGCGAATACTGCGCACGGGTATCGCCCTGCTCCGCCGCCCGCCGGTACCACATCGCGGCTTCCGTGTAGTTCTGCGGCACGCCGCGCCCGGTCTCGAACAGGAAGCCGAGATAGGACTGCGCCGCCACGTTGCCGCGCTCGGCGAGCGGGATGAAGACGCGGGACGCCGTGACATAGTCCTGCCGCTTGAGGGCGGAGATGCCCTGGCCGAGGGATTGGGCGTGGACCTGTCCGCCCGCGAGCAGCAGCACGGCGAACACCGCCGCCACGGCGCCCCGCTTCCAGTCATCGCCAAGCACCAGCAAGATCCTCTCCGCGCGATCGGCCACTGTCGCATCGACCCATGTTCATCCCGGATGACCCGCACCGTAGTCGCCGCGTGCCGGAAAATCCATAGCAAGGCGGACCCACACCGCGGGCTTGTTCGGGCGCAACCACCGGGATGCCGTCGTGCTCCGTAACAATGGGGAGTGAATTCATCGCGCAGCCACTGTAAACACGGTCCTGATGCAACTGCCCCAGAAGCCATAGCTGTGCGAATTTCGATTATCCAATCCTGCTACATTCCCTGGAAAGGCTTCTTCGACCTGATCGGGCAATGCGACGAATACGTGATCTTCGATCGCATGCAATATGTGAAGCGGCACTGGCACAACCGCAACCGGATCAAGACCGCCAGCGGCGTCGAATGGTTGACGATTCCCGTCGTGACCAAGGGACGGTTCGACCAGCCGATCGACGAGGTCGAGATCGAAAAGCCGTGGGCCGAGAAACACTGGCGAACGCTGGAGCTCGCCTATCGTCGCGCGCCATTCTTCGACACATACGCGCCCGCGGTCCGCGCCTGGTACGAGCGCGCCGACAAGGAGGAACGGCTCACCAACGTCAACGAGCTGTTCACACGCGAGATCGCAAGCCTGCTCGGGCTGACCACGCGAATTGTCAGGGACACGGCCTATCCGGCGGAGGGCGTGAAAACGGCGCGGCTGCTCGCGATCGCACAGGCCGCCGGCGCCGACTGCTATCTCAGCGGCCCTTCAGCACGCGCTTATTTCGACGAGTCCCTGTTCGCCACCGCCGGAATCGCCACGGAATGGATGAGCTACCAGGGCTACCTCGAGTATCCGCAGCTCCATGGCGCGTTTGAACACGGCGTGTCGGTGCTCGACCTGCTGTTCCACACCGGCACTGACGCTGCTCGCTATATCCAGCGTTCGGCGTCCCTACCGTTGCCCTGACTGGCCTCCAGACACGAAAGGGCTCCGAATGACGCTTCGCTCGGAGCCCTCGTCGGTGTGGAGGTATTGCCTATTTCAGCGGGATTGCCGTCATCGTGCCGTCGCTTCCATTACCATTGAGCTGGTTGGTGGAGTAGGACGAAACGGTGCCAGAGACGCCCGTCGTATTGCCGGTGATCGCCGATTGACCGACCTGGACCGTGGTCGCGCCGCCGGAGTTGTTAACGCCCGTGGCGTTGCTGTTGGCCTGCGTCCGCATGATCATGACGTTGGTCGTTCCGGCACTCGCTGTCGCTACGATACCGGAGAGCGTGTTGTTGCTAGCTACGCTGTCCTCGATTGCAACCTTGACATTGCCGTTGCTTCCGTCTGCAGCAATACCGAACACGTTGCGATCGACCACGGCTTTGTTGATCGTGCCCGTGGCAGAGCCGCCTGAACCCGGGACGACGCGAATTCCCGCACCGGTGGAGCCCGTGCCATTGCCGAACACGGTCGTGCGGTCCACTAAAAACCCCACGCTCGTGGTCGCCTGAATCAGGATTCCCGACCCAGTGAAGCGTCGGATCACGCAATCCTCGACATGGAGGAAGCCACCCGAATTGAACAAGATGCCGTTGATGCCGGATCCAAGACCTTCGATATCGAGCCCCTTCAGGTAGAGGTAGTCAGTTGAAGCGCCCGCGAAGACGATGCCGTTGGTGCCCGAGACCAGAACGCCGGCAGTCCCCGCCTCGCAGGAAATCGTCAGCGATTTGGTGACGGTCACTGCACCGAACCCACCTGGATCCAGGCAGTTAATTTCGCCCGCCGGTGCGGTTTTCGAGATCGCGCCCGCGAAGGTCTTGCAGGGCGCCGTGCGGCTACAGGGATTGGCATCGTCACCGACGCCGGAGACCCAGGTTCGGGTCGCCTGGGCGTTGGCCGGTGCCGACGTTAGGACAGGCAGGAACAGTCCAATGGCCAAGGCCATCAAAGCAATACGACGCATGGAATATCTCCCTAAGAAAAGTGAGCGTTTGTTGACCAAGACGAGAGCCCCGAGCGATGTTCAAGGCTTGTTAAGCGTAGGACCAATGGGATAGGCGCTCAAACATCACTCATACTTGCTGTCACACGCGTAGGGCGCGCCGCCTCCAGACATCTTCCCGATGTTCGCAGATTTTCCGCCGCTGAGTTTTCGAACCGCGCCAAATCGTCGAACGATAGGCCGCGCGGTCCAGTACCACAGTGACATAGTTCCGAAACCGCCCTGATAGGTCGGTTCGCCCCCCGGTAGAGGTTCAACGCATAAGCACGTTTTCTTTGTGAAAACTCCCCCTTTGGCGCCACCACGGACGAAAATGCGTCATATGACAAGTAGAACACGCCAAACAACAGCAGATTGAAGCAAGAACTCTAGCCAGAGTCGGAAAGGCGTGTCTTTGAGGGCGGCGATGAGGACCAGTTCATCAGTCGTGATCGGCGAGCCCCACGCCCTTGATCCTCAAAATAATTCCAGCGGCCGCATCAATCGTTGACGCGTTCCTCCCCACATCGCAATACTTGTCTAAGGCACTAGCGTGAGGTCCAGTAGCGATGCAGAAGATCGTCATTTTCGGTATAGGCGAAATTGCCGAACTCGCCGATTTCTATTTCACGCATGATTCCGATTTGGAGGTTGCGGGCTTCACCGTAGATCAAGCCTACGTCAAGGATCCCATGTTTCGCGGGCGCCCGCTGGTATCGTTCGAGAACGTGACACAGTCGTTTCCACCATCGGATTTTGGTTTTTTCGTTGCAGTGAGCTACTCGAAGCTCAACGAGTTGCGGGCATCCCGGGTCGCGGCTGCTCGCGCTGCCGGCTATCGGCTGGTCTCCTATGTGAGCAGCAATGCAACGACCTTTCGCGGCCTGGAGATCAGGGAGAACTGCTTTATTCTCGAGGACAATACCATCCAACCCTTTGCGCAGATCGGGGCCAACGTCACGTTGTGGAGCGGCAATCATATCGGTCATCATTCCGTGATTGAGGACGACGTTTTCATTGCCTCGCATGTAGTCATTTCAGGCGGAGCAAGGATCGGTCAAGGAAGCTTCCTCGGCGTCAACGCTACCGTCCGCGATCACGTTACGATCGGCAAGAAATGCGTGATCGGCGCGGGAGCGCTCGTGCTCGAGGATCAACCCGATCTTTCGGTCCTGGCGCCACGCGGCACTGAACGATCACCCGTCCCCAGCAACCGGCTTCGCCGCATTTGAGAGACTGCCGAAAGATGCGCTGGAAGAAACTCGGACGCGTTTTCGTCGCTAACGGCACCTCGGAGTGGGTCCACAGCCACGGCATCGTTCCGATTGCGCGGGCGCTGGATGCGCATCGCTATAGAATTTATTTTAGTCCACGCGACCGGCAGAACCGGTCCAATGTGAGCTGGCTCGACCTTGATATTCGCGATCCGACCAAAGTCCTGCGGCTCTCGGAGCACCCACTCCTGTTGCCTGGACCGCTTGGAGGCTTCGACGACAGCGGGGCCATGGGGTGCTGGGTTGTCGAGCATGACGGTGTCGAGCGGCTTTATTATCAGGGCTGGATGCGCGGGGTGACCGTGAGCTTCTACGTCGCGGTCGGCGTGGCCGAACGTCCGGCCGGCAATCCGGATCGTCCCTTTGAACGAATCAGCGAAGGGCCAATTCTCGACCGTTGCCGCCAAGAGCCGATTTTCATCGCCGACCCTGCCGTCGTGATTGAGAATGGACATTGGCGAATGTGGTATCAGTCCGGGCGCCCATGGACGCGCCCGGCCGACGTCGCTCTGCCATCGTACGACATCCGCTATGCGCAGTCGGCCGACGGCTTGAACTGGAATCTGACGGGCATTCAGTCGCTAGCCTTCCAACATCCGGGCGAGGTGGCCATCGCTCGCTTCTGTCCCTTGAGGGAGCCCGATGGAAGCTACAAGGCATGGTATTCATACCGAGCTAACGATTGGGGTTATCGCATCGGCTTCGCAACTTCGAGCGACGGCATTTCATGGACGCGTCGCGACGAAGAGGCCGGCATCGAACGCGATGCCAGCTGGGAAGGCCCAATGATATGCTATCCGTTCGTGTTCGATACCGTCCTCGGCCGGATGATGCTGTACAATGGCGGACGCTATGGCGACGCCGGGTTCGGGATCGCGGTGCTGGAGCAGGATTGACGCGGAAAAGTCAGATGTGCCTGACGATCATCGTGAATTCGTAAAGTCCGTAGTCCTGCAGCAGCGCCACTGCTCGCCCGTAGTGACGCAGGCAGTGCGAAAGCATCGCGCCGGGATCCGCGTAGTACAAGTTCGGCGACCGGCGCTCAGGGTCGCTTGACAGGCTGAGAACATTGAACGCGAAGCCGCCCCGCCCCGCCTTGGCTAGCGTCTCGATGGTCTCGTAGACGTAACGTTCCCAATTCTCCTGGAGCACATCACCCTTGACGTTGAAGATGCCGCTGGCCACGGCGAAATCCGCGACAGCGTGCGGTTCCGCGCCGACGTGCCACTGGCGGTCTGCTCCGTCGCCGTGGATTCGTCTCGCCTCTTCAATCATGGCTGGCGCGATATCGTAGCCGATAAACGGGCCGCGATGTCCGGCGTGGCGGAGGAAGCGCAGGAAGTCGCCATATCCGCAGCCCAAATCGAGAACCGAGCTCTCCGCGGAGCCATCCAGCAGCCGGAGAAATTGTTGATGCCGAAGGTCGTGAGAGGGCGCGCCGTTCCAATCCACGCCGCGCGGCGTCGCACCATGAACCTGGACCTTGGAGGTGTAATACGCAGCAACACTGCTCAAAATCGGAGATTCAGCGCTAACCGTCGTCATAGGATTCTCCGACACTAGGTTCGCGGCCCGCTGTCATGCCGGGCTTCCCGAGATGGAACATGAACGACATTGGAGAGGCTAACCGCTGCGTCACGGGCACGGTGGACCGATCGAACCACCGTGTAGGGCCGGCGTTTGACTTCGGCGACCACATTGGCAATGTAAATTCCCAGAATTCCAAGAATGAGCGTTGTTAGCCCGCCGAAGAACCAGATCGAGACGATGATCGACGTGTAACCATCGACGCCAATGCCGGAAAGAAGATAACGGCTAACATAATATCCGATCGCGAGCGTCGACAGCACAAAAATGCATAAGCCCAGATATAAAACCCCGTAGAGTAACTTCGTCGACGTGGTTGTCAGAAACTTGACCGCCATCGCAACGCGCATTCTGACGGAGTAAGTCGTTGGCGACTCCGAGAGCTTCTCGACCGGGAGCTGAACCTGCCGAAACCCCGTCACTTGCCACAAATGCGCGATCAAAAACTCCCGATCACGATGACGGATGAGCGCGCGGACGTAGTCGCGCGTCATTAGGCGGGCCACTACGACATTGCGCGGGAGCCTATGATCACTGAGAATGTTTACGAGCGAGAAGAACAGCGCCCCGGTGGTACGCTCGAACAAGCCTCCGCGTCGCGCCGTCTGCACTCCGAACACGACGTCGCAATCTCCCTCCATGTGCCGCACATAGAAACGCGTGAGGAGCTCGGGCGCCTCCTCGAGATCGCTATCAATAAGAAAGATGAGATCGCCTGTTGCATGCGCGAGTCCCGTCATCAAGGCCTTGTGGTGACCGAAATTGCGGGACAGGTCGACGACAACAACACGAGGGTCCGCTTCGTGGAGCGCTACGGCACGCGACAGACTATCGTCAGGAGAGCCGTCGTTCACCATCACGATTTCGATGTCTTGGGTGATGGGCTCGGCGGCGACAACCGCGCGGCGATAGAAGTCGTCAATCGTCGCCTCTGACCGGTAGAGCGTAGTCACGATGGACAGCTTCACGGGAAAATCCCTCCAGATCATCGAACGTTCCGGGATTTGCCGCATTCTCCAGGCGCGTGCAAGAGCAATCTATGCAGGCGGCGGTGGGGCCGGACAAGTGTCGAATCGTGGAGGTCTCAGTGGCCGGCAGCCGTACAATCCGCCGCGCCCGACTAGGTGACGATATGCCATCCGGCACTGTCGTTGACGGTCCCGATCTGCTGATTGACCGCGACCTGCGTCCCGTTCATCTCCCACACGACGAGGGCATGCGTAGTGGAATTCTCAAACAAGAGATCGGTCTTGTGATCGCCGTTGAAATCGTTGGTGCTGTCGAAGGAGAAGCCCGATGCCATCGTTCCGATCTGCGGATTGGCGATGACCTGCGTGCCGTCCAGCTCCCAGATTGCGACCCCCTTCGTGGTGCTGTTGAGCAGCAAGAGGTCGGTCTTGCCGTCGCCGTTGAAGTCGCCGGTGCCAGCGAAGGCCCAGCCGGCCCCCGCATTGATCGTGCCGATCTGAGGATTCGCCATGACTTGGGTGCCGTTCATTTCCCAAATCGCAACGCCCTTCGTGGTGCTGTTGAGCAGCAAGAGGTCGGTCTTGCCGTCGCCGTTGAAATCACCGCTTCCCACGAAGCTCCAGCCCGACGCCGCGTTGATCGTGCCAATCTGCGGGTTCGCAGCGACCTGGGTTCCGTTCATCTCCCATATCGCAACGCCATGGGTCGCGTTGTTTAACATCAGGAGATCGGTCTTGCCGTCGCCGTTGAAATCCCCCGTACTGCCAAATCTCCAGCCCGACGCTGCATTGATCGTGCCGACTTGGGGATTGGCGGTGACCTGGGTGCCGTTCATGGTCCAGATCGCGACACCATTCGTCGTGCTATTGATTAATAGCAAATCGGTCCGGCCGTCGCCGTCGAAGTCGCCCGTTCCGGAATATTGCCAGCCGTCGGCGGCATTGATCGTTCCGATGGTCTGACTCGCCAAAATCTGAGCGCCATCCATCTCCCAGACGACGACATCATGGGAGGTGTCGTTGACCATCAACAGATCGGAATTTCCATCATTGTTGAAATCGCCATGCGTGGCATAGTGAGAGCCGGAGGCCATCGTCCCGACCTGCGGTTTCACCGAAACGGCAACACCGTTCATCAGCCATTCCGTGACACCTTGTGTGCCGCTGTTGACAAGGAGCAGGTCCGTGTTCTGGTCGCCATTGAAGTCGAATCCAGTCGCGCTGGCGTGCTTTGCACCACTTGCGGTGGCGCTGGTTGCGAAGTTGCCGTCGCTGAACTGGAAATACTCCACCCCGCTCACCGTATCGGTCCCGTCCGGCGAACCGGGGCGCTCATCGACGATCGTGTAGGCCTGCGTGTTCTCGTCGTAGGAAATAAGGTAGTTCAGCTCGCTTCCGGAGTAGACGGCGGTGTCGATGCCCGCACCACCAATGATGGTATCGTTGCCGCCGCCCCCCGTGATGGTGTCGTTCCCCGCGCCACCTTTCAGCACGTTGGCGATGACGTTTCCAATGATCGTGTCGTTGCCGGAGCCGCCCGTGGCGTTGTCGATATAGGAGCGCGCGTCACCATTGTAGAGATAGGCGTTGTAGACGTTGCCAGCCGCGTAATGGCCATTGCCGAGATAGGCCAGCTGCGTGGTGGAGAACACCGACGAGGCGCCGGGATTGAGATTGATGGTGAGATTCGTCGTGTAGTTCGACAGATCGTAGGTATCGACGCCATTGCCGTCCCAGACCGTGTCGTAGATGCGGTTGGCCGAGCCGCCGACGCCGCCACCCGGCGCGAGCTGCCCGACGCCGTTGATGAACTCCTGCCCCGTCGTCGGGCTCCAGGTGTAGACGGTGTTGCCGCTCTGGGTGTTGTAGTTCGCGCCATACAGTGTCTGCAGGGCGAGGATATCGTTGGCCATATAGGTCTGCGGATATCCGTAGGCTTCATTGGTGTAGCCGGTCAGGGGCCCACCGACATAGCTGCGATAGCTCATGACGGTGTATTCGCTGTCGTCATGCGCGCTCGGCACCGCGACATTGGCGACGCCGCCGGTCTCCTGGCTATGCTTGAGGCCCATGGCATGCCCGAGCTCGTGCAGAGCCGTCGTGAAATAGTAGTTGCCGAGCTGTGCCTGCGTGTAGTCGTACTGCGTGCCGAACCAGACGTCGCCGCCGGCCGCGTAGTTGCCGGGGTAATAGGCGTAGGAGGTCGGATTGGCCGCGGGCGATTGCGCGACCATGATGTCGGCGGAGCCCGAGCCGTTATACGTGATGCTGGCGTTGGTGTAGCTCTGGATCAGCGCAATGGCGTAGTTGATCGCCGCTTGCATCTGGGTCGGCGCAGCCGAAAAGCCCGACGTCGTCGGTTCGCCACTGCCGCCGGAGTAGGGATTGGCATAGGTGCTGGACGACGTGGGGAAGCTGTAGCTGATCGTGCCGGACCATTTGGTACCCGCCAGCAGGCCGTCGATGTCTGCGTTGTTGGTCGCACTAACGTTGACGGAGGTGGCCAAGGGTATCTCCGGAGGAGCAAGCCCCCGGTCGATTCGGGGCGCGGACGGTTGATTCTATCTTCAGAAACATACGTTTGGTTTAAATTTGGCGATGCGGCCAGACCTCTTCCATAATGCCGTGTGAGGAGCCAGATTCAGTACTTATACGGGCAACGACCACAAGGCCGGTTCCAGCTGCCCCACCCATGATTATAAAGGGCAATCATGAAACTACGCCTGCTCTCGGCCGGCTTTTTCGGTGCCCTGGTGACATTCGCCGGGATGGATCACCTACCCCTCGGAGGAGTGCCTGTCATGGTCGGAAAAGCCAATGCGGACGACGGCGGCAACGCGCTGCGCGCGCCCTCGGTTCCACCGGCCCGCGCCCCTTCGGCAGCCGTCGCCGAGGAATACGAGCTTGCCCGCCAGAAGGGGACGCCGGAGGCGTTCGAGCTCTTCATCGCACGCCACGGTGACGACCCCCTGGCCGAGAAGGCGCGCGCCGAGCTGAAGCGCTTGGCGCGCTGATCTCTCCAAGGGACACAGGAAGCACGAGGCATCGCATTTTGGCAGACGGCATCGGCGCCGGGCCGGACTTGCCGCATGATCTTTCGGCACTATGGTAGGCCCGCAATCTGGTCCCGGAGCCGCCCAAAATGCCCTTTCCGCATGCCTCGGAAGCCCTGTCACGCTTCACCGTGCTCGATCTGACCCGCGTCCGCTCCGGGCCCACCTGCGTGCGCCAGCTCGCGGACTGGGGTGCCACGGTGATCAAGGTCGACGCGCTCACCGAGGATTCCGGCGGTGAACAGCCTGGCGGACCGCGGCGGGGCTCCGACTTCCAGAATCTGCACCGCAACAAGCGGGCCATGACGCTGAACCTGAAGGACGAGCGTGGGCTCGCCGTCTTCAAGCGCCTTGCGGCCAAGGCCGACGTCGTCGTCGAGAATTTCCGGCCCGACGTGAAGAAGAAGCTCGGCATCGACTATGAGAGCCTGCGCGAGATCAACCCGCGCATCGTCTATGGCAGCATCTCCGGCTTCGGCCAGGACGGCCCCTATCACAAGCGGCCGGGCTTCGATCAGATCGCACAGGGCATGGGCGGGCTGATGTCGATCACCGGTGCGCCGGGCGAGGGCCCGATGCGGGTTGGCATTCCCGTCGCCGACCTCACCGCCGGCCTGTTCTGCGCCATGGGCATCCTCACCGCGCTGCTCGAGCGCGAGGTCTCCGGCAAGGGCCAGTGGGTCCAGACCTCGCTGCTGCAGGCCCAGATCTTCATGCTGGACTTCCAGGCCGCGCGTTGGCTCATGGAAAAGGAAGTGGCAAAACAGGCCGGCAACAACCATCCGACCAGCATCCCGACCGGCGTGTTCAAGACCTCGGACGGCTACATCAACATCGCCACGACGGGCGGGCGGATCTGGGAACGCTGCGCGCAGGCGATCGGCGCGCCGGAGCTCTACAGCCATCCCGATTATGCGACGGCCCCTGCCCGCTCCAAAAACCGCGATGCGCTCAACGCCGAGATCGAAAAGCGCACGGTGACGAAGTCGACCGAGACCTGGGTCCGCGAATTCAACGAAGCTGGCGTGCCCTGCGGGCCGATCTATGCCATCGACCAGATGTTCGAGGATGCGCAGGTCAGGCATCTCGGCATCGCCCAGGATGTGCCGAACGACGAGGACCGCCACATCCGCCTGGTCGGTCAGCCCGTGACGCTGTCGCGCACACCGAGCAAGATGGTGACGCGGCCGCCGGAATTCGGCGAGCAGACCGACGAGGTGCTCGCCGAATTCGGTTTCGATGCCGAGGAAATCGCGAAACTCAGGCAGGCCAAGGTGGTGTAGGCGTCGGCGCGGCCGCCCCGTAAAAAGGGCAGGCCCTTGCGGAGCCCGCGCCCAAATCCGCAAAAACCGGCGGCCTTGACTAGGCGATCAGGAGTTGTGCGCGTTGATCACCGCGCCGGCTTAGACGGCCACAACAGCGACCGCCGAGGCCTGGCTGCCATTCACGCTGAAGTACAGGGTCCGATTGCCTGCCTCAGGTCCGGGCCCGCGCGCGACGTCCTTATTTTTCTCGACAAAACAACGAGATAGATGCAATTCGCTGAGATGGGCGGCCGCGTCAACCGCGAATGGAAGAGAAGAACGTCGTCTGAATTGCCGCCTGATCCACACACGGCTCGCCCCGCACGTGCTCGGAGCCACTGGCGTGCTCGGGTACAAGCTAGTCCAGAGGCTGCCGGCGCCGAGGTCTCAGATTTTCGGAACGAATCGTCGCCAATTCAATGCTTCCGCAGGGAGGATGCGCCGCGCCCGCCTGATCCAGTTCTGCACCGATTGCGCATGCGCCGGCCGGAAGGCTCCGTTCGCAGAAAACTCGCCTTCGTATGCTCAGGATATGTAGCGGCATCGAGTAGGTGGACGCAGCCCTGCCCCGACGATCGGCAAGAACGGTATAAATACACCGCAAATTCTCCCCTCGGCAGTCCTCACTGCCCCGTCGAGGACGACGACTTGCGCTCCTCGCAAAAGGCCTTCAAGCATTCCCTAGTGTCCCTGGTCATCGCAAGCAGCCTAATCTGGCGGTCGGTATCGGCAATGCTCTCATCGAACGACATCGATGCGATTGCGCACACAGCGGATTTGCCTCGGCGGCTCACAGGAGGTGACTCGTCGACGATGCGGCTGATCAGCCAATCTACGTTGGCGTCGAGCTCGGCCGCCGGGACGACTTAGTTGTGCAGGCCTGCCGGCGGGCGCCCACTCGTTTGACAAGCCGCGGCGGCGCGACAGCAGGCTCAGTCCCTGTAGCGGGAAGTCGCCAACCTTCACCTCGGTCAGGCCGAAGACGACATCGTCGACCGCGAACGCCATGGCGGTCATGCAGAGCAGCCCCATACAGCTGGCGATTGCTGTCGCCCGACCCGCGGCCGCACTTGTCTTTCCGGCGGATTCCGAAAATACTCCCCACACCCGTAAGTGGTTCTACCTGCGGCATACCCGCCGCCAACGGCCGGTCTGCTATATTTCCGAACAATGGATCTTGTGAGGGGGTTATGAAGGGGATCATCCTGGCTGGCAGCGCCCGCTCGCGCCTTTGTCCGGTCGCAACCGCCATGTCTGGGCAACGCACCGGTCAAACGCACCAATGAGCAGCGCCGGAATGTTGGCCGAGACGGATCGCTTTGCGCGCCTGTTCGGCTTGATCGCCGTTCGCGCCGGCGAAGCCATCATGAGGGTCCGCGCGACGGCGAGCGATCCACAACACAAGAGCGATGGCTCGCCGGTCACCGCCGCCGATCTTCAGGCCGACGAGGTCATTCGGTCGTGCCTCGCACGCAACCTTGCGGACCTGCCCGTCATTACGGAAGAAACCTGCGACGGCGCCGTGACGATACGGCAACCGCGCTTCATCCTCGTCGACCCCCTCGACGGCACCAAGGAATACATCCAGGGAGCCGCCGAATTCACGGTCAATATCGCCCTGATCGAAGACGGGTCGCCGGTCGCGGGCGCGGTCTATGCGCCAGCCCTGTCCCAGCTCTATCTCGGCGGATCAAACGCCTACAAGCTGCATGTCGAACCCGGCTCGTGTGGCCCCTCGTTCAGCGACATGCAGACCATCGAGGTGCAGGTCCCCTCTCCCGAAGGCTTGCGGGCCGTCACGAGCCGGTCGCACCTCGACGAGGCCACCCAGGCATGGATCAGCCAGCGCCGGATCCGGGAACTGAAGCCCTCCGGATCGTCGCTCAAATTCTGCGCAATCGCAGAAGGTGCGGCAGACGTCTATCCGCGTCTGGCTCCCACCATGGAGTGGGATACGGCCGCAGGGCATGCGGTGCTGCTGGCGGCCGGCGGACGCGTTGTCGGCCTGGATGGAGATGACGTTCGCTACGGCAAGCCGGCCTACCGCAACGGACACTTCGTTGCCTGGGGCGGACACATCGGCGAATAGCGCAACTGGATCAAAAGAAAAACATGTTGCCCCGACATCTCCGCCGCCTCGAGGCTGAATCGATCGAGATCATGCGCGACGTGGTCGCCGAATTCAAAAAGCCGGTCATGCTCTATTCGATCGGCAAGGATTCGAGCGTGATGCTCCATGTGGCGATGAAGGCGTTTCATCCCGCCAGGCTCCCCTTCCCGCTGCTCCATGTCGACACGACGTGGAAGTTCCGGGAGATGATCGCTTTCCGCGACGAGACGGCCAGGCGCATCGGCGCCGATCTGATCGTCCATGTGAACAAGGAAGGCGTCGAGCGCGGCATCAGCCCGATCGCCTCGAGCTCCTCTTTGCACACCCAAATCATGAAGACCGACGCACTGAAGCAGGCGCTGGATCTCTACCAGTTCGATGCGGCCTTCGGCGGCGCAAGGCGCGACGAGGAGAAGAGCCGGGCCAAGGAGCGCATCTTCTCGTTCCGCTCCGCCGGCCATGTCTGGGATCCGCGCAACCAGCGACCGGAGCTATGGAACCTGTTCAATACCCGCATCCGGCAGGGTGAGACGATGCGCGTGTTCGCGATGTCGAACTGGACCGAACGCGACGTCTGGGAATACATCATGCTCGAGAACATCCCGGTCGTGCCGCTTTATTTCGCCAAGACGCGCCCCGTCGTGCGGCGCGGCGGCACGCTCATTATGGTGGACGACGACCGCCTCCCACTGGAGCCGAACGAGACGGCTGAAATGCGGATGATCCGCTTCCGTACATTGGGATGCTATCCCCTCAGCGGCGCGATCGATTCCAGCGCGACGACGATCAGGGACATCGTCGCGGAGATGCAGACGGCAACGGCCTCCGAACGGCAGGGCCGTCTTATCGACTCTGATGAGGCCGCCTCGATGGAAAAGAAGAAGCGCGAGGGCTATTTCTGATGGATGCCTCCGTTCTTCGCGAGCCGCATGCGACCGGGACCAAGGACCAGCTCCGCTTCATCACCTGCGGCTCGGTCGACGACGGCAAGTCGACCCTGATCGGGCGGCTGCTGCACGACAGCAAGCTGATCTTCGAGGATCAACTGGCCGCACTCGCGCGCGACAGCGCCAAGCATGGCACCACCGGCGACGACATCGATTTCGCACTCCTGGTCGACGGCCTCGAGGCCGAGCGGCAACAGGGCATTACCATCGATGTCGCCTACCGCTTCTTCACGACCCAGCGGCGCTCCTTCATGGTTGCGGACACGCCGGGCCACGAGCAGTACACGCGCAACATGGCCACCGGTGCCTCGACCGCGCAGCTTGCGATCATCCTGATCGATGCCCGCAAGGGTGTCCTGGTGCAGACCAGGCGCCATTCCTTCATTTGCTCGCTGCTCGGCATCAAGCACGTCGTCGTTGCCGTCAACAAGATCGATCTGGTCGATTACAAGAAGGACGTGTTCGATCGCATCGTCGGCGACTACGTCGCCTTCGCCACCGGCCTTGGCTTCTCCTCGATCGTTGCTGTCCCGATGTCGGCGCGCTACGGCGACAACGTCATCGAGCGCTCGGGCAATACCGAGTGGTATAACGGCCCTTGCCTGCTCGATTATCTCGAAAGCATCGACATCGCGAACGAGACGACCGGACTGCCATTCCGCTTTCCCGTGCAGTGGGTCAACCGCCCCAATCTCGATTTCCGCGGCTTCACTGGAACGGTGGCATCAGGCAGCATCTCGCCCGGCGACGAGATCGTGGTGTCAGCGTCCGGCCATGCGAGCCGCATCAAGGAGATCGTGACCTACGACGGCGAATTATCGAAAGCCGAGGCCGGCGATGCCGTGACGATCACGCTCCAGGACGAGATCGACATCGTCCGCGGCGACATCCTGGCGAAGCCGACCGAGCGTCCCGAGGTGGCAGACCAGTTCGCCGCCCATCTGATCTGGATGGATCAGGACCTGCTCGTACCCGCGCGCAACTATGTCGTCAGGATCGTCAACCAGACGATCACGTCGGCGAGCATCACCGCGATCAAATACCGCATCGACGTCAACACCCGCGAGCACCTTGCAGCGACCACGCTCGGCCTGAACGAGATCGCGTTCTGCAATTTCGCCACGGCGCTGCCGGTTGCCTTCGACCCCTATGAGGCCAACCGCCGGACCGGCGCCTTCATTGTCATCGACCGCTACACCAACCGGACCGTGGGCGCCGGCATGATCGCATTTCCGTTGCGGCGTGCCAGCAACATCGCCTGGCAGCCGCTCTCGATCGGCAAGGCCGAACGTTCCGCGCTCAAGAACCAGAAGCCACGGATCATCTGGTTCACCGGCTTGTCCGGTGCAGGTAAATCGACGATCGCCAATATTCTCGATCAGAAACTGTTCGCGACCGGCAACCACACCATGCTGCTCGACGGCGACAATCTCCGCCACGGGCTCAACAGGGACCTCGGTTTCACGGAAGCCGATCGGGTCGAGAATATCCGGCGCGTGGGCGAGGTCGCCAAGCTTATGGTCGACAGCGGCCTGATCGTGATCTGCTCGTTCATCTCCCCCTACAAGGCCGAGCGTGACATGGTCCGCGGCCTCGTGGCCGAGGGAGATTTCATCGAGGTGTTCGTCAACACCCCGATCGAAGAGTGCATGCGGCGCGACCCCAAGGGGCTCTATTCCAAGGCGAGGGAAGGCAAGATCAAGAACTTCACCGGCATCGACGCGCCTTATGAAGCGCCCGAACGCCCGGAAATCCGGCTGGAGACGATCGGTCACCGCCCGGACGAGCTCGCCGATCAGATCGTCGAGCTCCTCAGGCGCCATTGAGCCGCGTTAGGTTGACCTTGGGCTGAGGTCTCAGCCCTGCGGCCCCGGAAGCAATTCGTCGATGCGGCCGGTGGCCCGATAGGTGATCAGGCCGAGCCACTCGCGGACCGCGATGTTGGTGCGCGACAGACCGTCCTGTGCAACGTCCGAGAAAGAGAGAACGTCCCGTCCCGTGCCGACACGCCAATCGACCGGACAAGGCTCGACCGCAAATCCCACTTTCCGAAACAGACCGATCGACCTCGGCATGTGAAAGGCCGACGTCACGAGCAGCCAGCGCTCGCCGGGTTTCGGATCGACCAGGGCTTTGGTGAACAGCGCGTTCTCGTAGGTGTTGCGGGCGCGGCTTTCGAGGATCAACCGGCTCTTGTCGATCCCCAGGCTTTCGAACAGCCCGGCTGCGAAGTCGGCCTCCTTCGCCTCGCCGAAGATCAGGTTGGCGTTGCCGCCCGTATAGACCACGCGCGCGGTGGGATATTTCCGAGCCAGCGCAGCGGTGACGATGATCCGGTCGGACGCCGCTGTTACAACCGGCGTGCCGTGAGCCGCGGACAGATCGACGTCGATCGACGCACCGAGGACGATGATGCCATCCGGCGCGGCCTGGGATGGGCTCCAGGCCGGGAAGCGGGACTCCAGCGGATAGAGCAGCAGGTTTCCGACCGGTGCGAACCCGCATAACGCGAGCATCAATGCAGCCAGGACCAGAAGCGTGCGACCGAGCCTGAGGAATAGCGTCATGAGCAGGAGCGAGCCGAGTACGCCGAGGGCGATCAGGAAATTCAGCGGCAGCGCCATGATGCCGAGCGTCTTGGACAGAACGTAGAACACGATTTTCCTCCGGCCACAAAGATGGCCGTCATATCATCGATTGACGGAGGAAGCAGGCCTCGCCCCCAAGCCACCAAACGAGGTTCAGGCGCGAGCCAGGCGCGCGGCCAGTTCGGCGCATTGATTGCGGATGTCGGGAATCGCGATGATTTCCCAGAAGGCGGCACGCGTGAGGGGCCCAACGACGAAAAGCCGTTGGGACGGAGATCCGCTCCCGTCAATGATCGCGCAATCCGCGCTGACATCGATCCCGATGCCCAGTGGATCGATGCGTGCCCGTCCCTCCTGCAAGAGGCTGCGCACCACGGGATTTGCGGTCGCGCGTGGATCCTTCACCACGCCCGTGCAGTCCACGACGGCTCCGACCTGCGTCGTGTGGATGTCGCTGCCGCCGCGGGGGCGATATCGAACCGATACTCCGCCTTCGCCCGGCGTCACGGCGACAACTTTCGCTGCCATGACCTTCAGCTTCTGCTCGGAAAGAGCGCGTGCAATCCGCGCCTCCACCTCGGGCGCCATGCGATGACGGTGAACGTCCCACCACGCGCGCGCATGCTCGAGAAAGCGTCGCCGCGACGGCATCGAAAGCTCACGCCAGATTCGCTGGGTGTAGGGGCGAATGGCGTCGACGACGCTGCGCCAGTCGCCGCCATCGGCCATGTGCGCTTCGACCCTGCGCCGGAACCATCGGAACAGCTCTCCGCTCCCGTGTCCGAAGGGAACATCGGCCTCTTCGATGCGCATCGG
Organism: Bradyrhizobium sp. CCGUVB4N; assembly: GCF_024199945.1. Taxonomy (GTDB): domain Bacteria; phylum Pseudomonadota; class Alphaproteobacteria; order Rhizobiales; family Xanthobacteraceae; genus Bradyrhizobium. Next base: position 6,504,631 of record NZ_JANADP010000001.1, read on the forward strand.
CGGGACGCGCCGATGGGCCGTCGCCAGCAGACCGCGTCGCGACATCGCGACGATCTCTCCTCGATGGCCATCCCGCAGCAGCGACAAGACGTAGTCGACCATGGTCAATCCGGTTCCGAGAATGAGAACCGCGCCGTCCGTGTCCATTCCGACCGGCGGCGCCCAGGGATTGGCGTAAGCGCCCGGCTTTGGCTCCGCCGTATCGTGGCCGGTCGCGAGGACCGCGATTTCGCCGGTCAGGCGCTGACCGCCGGCCAGAGTCACCTCCACGCTCGCGGCATTTTCCCGAACCTCGACACAGGTGTCCTGGACGATCGTCAGTCTGCGCGAATTGCTCGCGATGATCGGCTCGATCAGGCTTGCGATATAGGTTCCATAGACCCGCCTGGGAACGAAGCAGTAGGGATCGGGACAGATGGCGATATCTTGCGACGCAGCCCATCGCCAGAAATGGTCAGGCTGATCCGGCAGCGCACTCATATTGGCTGCCCGAACATTGAGAAGGTGGTCGGGATTCCCGGTGTGGTAGGCCAGACCTCGCCCGATCTCGGCGCGTGTTTCGATCAGCGTGACTCGGAAATTCGAAGCCGGTTGATGCAGAAGCTGGTGCGCGAGGAGGACACCGCTTGCCCCGCCCCCTATGACAATTGCGTGTCGACTAGCGGACTGAGACATAGACTTGCAAACCATCGTTGGTGCGCGTTACGAGCCTCGTCATATACCATGGGATGTTTTGCAACCGATCGCAACCCGGCACCGATATCCGATGCGGTCGTCCGATCAACGACAAAGCCCGGCGCGAGCCGGGCTTTGCAGAGGCGAATTCGTTTCTCTCAGTACTTTCTCTTAGTACTTGGCAACCACCGGGCTAGCGAACTTGTAGTTCACGCCGACCCGGAGGATGTTGTCGGTGATACGCGAACTGTAGTTGAATTGTTGCTCAGTCCTAGCGCGATGTCGTCCTGGGCCGTTGCGTCCATCCGACGCGGCCAAGCAACGCGTCGATCGCCGGCCAGAACAGCAGCACGATGGCCAGCGTCGTGATCGAGCCGACCAGCCCGTTCGACCAGAACACCTTCAAGTCGCCGCCTGAGCCGATCATCGAGAGGCGGAAGGCGTCCTCGGCGCGGTTGCCGAGCACGAGTGCCAGCGTGAACGGCGCCAGCGGAATGCCGATCTTCTTGAAGACGTAGCCGACGACACCGAAGCCGAGCATCAGCCAGATGTCGAACATCGCATTCTGGATCGCATAGGCGCCGATCGCGCAGGACACCACGATCATCGGCGCGACGGCCGCGAACGGCACGCGCAGGATCGAGGCGAAGATCGGCACCGTGGTCAGCACCAGCACGAGCCCGACGACGTTGCCGAGATACATCGAGGCGATCAGGCCCCAAACGAAATCCTTGTGCTCGACAAACAGCAGCGGTCCGGGATTGAGCCCCCACACCATCAACCCGCCGAGCAGGATCGCAGCCGTGCCGGAGCCGGGAATGCCGAGCGCCAGCATCGGCAGCAGCGCCGAAGTGCCGGAGGCATGCGCGGCCGTCTCCGGCGCGAACACGCCCTCGATGCGGCCCTTGCCGAAACTCTCGGGCTCCTTGGCAAAGCGCTTGGCCAGATTGTAGCCCATGAAGGACGCCGCGATCGCGCCGCCCGGGGTAATGCCGAGCCAGCAGCCGATGAAGGAGGAGCGCAGCAGCGTCACCCAATATTTCGGCAGGTCCTTCCACACGCTCAGCACCACGCGCAGCGAGATGCTCGCCGCATGCCCTCGCAGCGCCAGCCGTTCCTCCATCGTCAGCAGGATCTCGCTGATGCCGAACAGGCCGATGACGGCGACGAGGAAGTTGATGCCGCGCAGGAGCTCGGACGAGCCGAAGGTCATGCGCAACTGGCCCGACACGGTGTCCATGCCGACGCCGGCGAGCAGAAGCCCGAGCGACATCGAGATGACCGTCTTGTGCTTGGCCTCGCGCCCGAGGCCGACGAAGGAGCAGAAGGTCAAGAGATACACCGCGAAGAACTCGGGCGGGCCGAACTTCAGCGCGAAGGACGAGATCATCGGCGCCAGGAAGGTGATGAGCAGCACCGCGACCAGCGAACCGATGAAGGACGACGTGAACGCCGCGGTCAGCGCCTCGGCCGCCCTGCCCTGCTGCGCCATCGGATAGCCGTCGAAGGTGGTCGCGACCGACCAGGCTTCGCCGGGGATGTTGAACAGGATCGAGGTGATCGCGCCGCCGAACAGCGCGCCCCAATAGATGCAGGACAGCATCACGATCGCCGAAGTCGGATCCATCGTGAAGGTGAGCGGCAGCAGGATCGCGACCCCGTTGGGGCCGCCGAGGCCGGGCAGCACGCCGACGAAGATGCCGAGCACGAGCCCGACCATCATCAGCACGAGCGTCTTCCACGTCAGCAGAACGGCGAAGCCGTGAAGCAGGAGACCAAAAGCTTCCATCGCGGGTCCGCCTAGTAGCCGAAGGCCGCTTCGAGCGGCCCCTTCGGCATGATGACGTCGAAGGCGATGTCGAAGGTGACGAACATGATCGCCGTGAACAGGAAGGCCGTGAGCAGCGACTTCCACAGCGCGATCTTGCCGATCGCCCGCATGAAGCCCGCGATCAGCAGGAAGCTCGCGACGTAGAGGCCGAAGAACTGCGTCACCACGCAGAACAGCAGCGTCGGCACGAACACCGCCATCACCCGGCGCGCCTGCGCACGCGTGACGAAGGTGTCCGCGGCCCCGCGGCGCGCGACCAGCGCGGCGATCAGGCCGTAGAGGCTGCCGCCGCCGAGGATGAGCGACAGATAGAACGGGAAATAGCCGGGCTCGGGCCCGGTCGAGTCCCAGGAGGCACCGGAGCGCCAGTTGTCGTAGCCGAGGGTCGCGGCCAGCGCGAGCAGCAGGAGGCAGACGATGATTTCGACCGTGCCTGAGCTCGTGACGGAGGAGGAATTCTCTTCAGGCGCGGTCGGATCGTCGACGACGATTTCAAGATCGGTTTGGGACATGCTCTGCCAGATTAAATTACGCTGTCATCATCCGCGAAAGCGGATGATCCAGTACGTCGTGCAGAAGCCGTCTTTCGTCGAACTCTGTGCAAGACTGGATGCCCCGCCTTCGCGGGGCATGACGTGGAGGATGTGGTCACTTCGCGACGAAACCTGCTTCGGTCATCAGCGCCTTGTTCTGCGCATCGTCCTCCTCGAGGAATTGCACCATGTCCTTGCCGGTCAGGAAGATCGGCTTCAAGGCCTGCTTTTCCATGTAGTCCTTGTACTCCGCGGTCTGCGTCACCTTGTGGAACAGCTCGACATAGAACGCCTGCTGCTCCGGCGTGACCTTGCCGGGCAGGAACATCGCGCGCAGCATCAGATACTGGACGTCGACGCCCTCCTCCTTGCAGGTCGGGATGTCGGCCCAGGACTGCGTGTCGGTCACCTTGCTGGTGTAGGAGATGCGCTCCTTGTCGAACACGCAGAGCGGCCGCACCTGGCCGGCACGCCAGACCTCGAGATTTTCGCTCGGGTTGTTGACGTTGGATTCGGTGTGGTTGCCGACCAGCTGGGTCGCGGCCTCGCCGCCGGACTTGTAGGGCAGATAGGAGAATTTCGCGCCGGTCTTCTGCTCCAGGAACACGGTCAACACGTGATCCTCGCGCTTGGAGCCGGTGCCGCCCATCTTGAACGGGGCGCTCGCCGCCTTCGCGGCCGCGACGAACTCCTTCACCGTCTTCGGTCCCGCGCTGTTGTCCCACAGCACGAACTGGTCGAGCGCGATCACCGAGACCGGGGTCAGCTCGCGCCAGTTGAACGGGATCTTGGCCGACAGCGGCAGCATGTAGATCAGCGAATAGGCGATCAGCACCTTGTTCGGATCGCCCTCGCTGGACTTCATGTACATCAGCGCTTCCGCGCCGGACGCGCCGCCCTTGAGCGAGACCACAATGGGCTGCTTCATCAGATTGTTCTTCTGGATCGCGGCCTGCATCATCCGCGCCATCTGATCGGAGGCGCCGCCCGCGCCCGCCGCCACCACGATCTCGACGGGTTTGGTCGGTTCCCAGCCGGCGGTCGCCGGTGCGACCCAAAGCGCAGCCGCCAGGGTCATTGCGGCCTTCATTCCATGTCCCACGCGCGTCTTCCTCAATTCCAGTCTATGTTCTTGTTCGGATTGGCAATTCGTGAAAGCCAAAGACCAGCTGCATTGTGCGGGCGAACGCCGGCCAGTTCAAGCCGCCCGGCGTCGCACCGCTTATGACTTTGGAATGAGACCGATTGCAAGCGCCGCCGGCCCGCAAAAAAGCGCGGACCCCTTGCGGAGCCCGCGCCCGGTTCGCAAGGCCGGTGCGGCGACGGCTACACGATCAGGATGTCATGCGGATTGATCACCGCCGCGGCCTGGACTGCGACGATCGCATGCGCCGAGCCTTGCGTCCCGTCCGCGCTGAAATAGAGCGTCTGGTTGGCCGTATCGAAGTGGAATTCGGCCGCGCCGGTGAACGTATCGTCGGCCGAGCTTTCGAATATCGACGTCACGTCCATGCCTGCCGTCAGGCCGCCACCGAAGCCGCTCGCCGAGATCGCGATGCGACCGTGCTCGGTGGAGGTGTTGAAGTCGGTGATCTGGCCGGGCGCGGTCGGCGGCTGGAAGAAGGCGAAAGTATCGTTGCCGCTGCCGCCGGTCATGACATGACCGGCCGGCGTTCCGATCAGGACATCGTTGCCTGCGCCGCCATTCAGAGCCTCGGTCCCGTTGGTAGCGATGAGGATGTCATCGCCGCCGGTCCCGTTCAGCACTGACGCGCCGGCTGCGTTGTTGATGATGGTCGCGGTTGCAGTATTGGCCGATGTCGTCATCCCGTCCGAAGCCGTGTAGTCGAACGAACCGCCGGGCGTAGCGTCGTCGGTGAAAGACGCCTGACCCAAAGTTACGCTTGCGCTGCCGCCCGAGCTCGCCGTGATCGCGCCGAGCGCGAGGTGGTCCGTCGTATCGGGGTCGGTGTCGTTCAGCGCCAGCGCCCAACCGGGGATCGCGACGGAGCCGCCGGCACCGACATCCGTGACCACGGTTTCGCCGACCGCGGTCGGCGCGTCATTGGTGCCGTCGAGGGTCACCGTGACATCCTGCGTGGCCGTACCGCCATGACCATCGTCGATCGTGACGAAATAGTCCTGGGTCAGCGTCTGGCCCTGTGCCAGGAACTGGATGTCGGCGTTGTTCACCGTGAAGTGCCAGCCGACCGATCCCGTTCCTCCGGACTCGCTGAGCGGATCGAGCGAGAACGTGCCGAGATAGCCGCCGCTCGCCGGCGCGAAGCTCGCGGTGTGCGTATCGCCCGTCTCTGCATCGGAGAACGAGATCGAACCCGCGGAGGATTCGGTTGGGGGGCCCATCGCCGGATTGACGTTGACGGAGTCCAGGATCATACCGTCGGCATCGTCTGCATAAGAGAATTGCAGGGTCGACGTCGAGAGCAGGGAATCTCCGGAAACCTCGAAGGCGTAGTGATGGATTCCTGGCGCGACGTCGCTCACTGACATGAGACTGACGCCGTCCCAGGTCAACGAGAACGGGGTACTGAAGCCTTCGGGATCGCCGATGAGATCGAAACTGAGGAAATAGTGCTGTCCCGGCGTGGTCGCGACGTTTTGGGACAATGTCTCCTCGCTGCCGGTCGGTGCGAGTTGTACCGAGTAATGGCCGAAGCTGCCGCCGACCTCGAGCTGTGCGACATGGATGTGCGAACCGCTGGTGGACCAGCCCGACAGGTCGCCGGTCTCGAAATCGCCGTTGACGATTGCCGCGGGGCCAGCGTCTTCAGTGACCGACCCGCTCACATTGGCGGCCATGACGATCGGGAAATCGTCGGCGCCTGCAATGTTGAAGGTCAGCGTCGTCGTCGCCTGATGGCCCTGGCCATCATCGACCGTGAAGTTGAACTGGTCGCTGACATGGTCGCCGGCCTGAAGCGGATCGACCGAGGCATTCGCGTAGTAGGCGTAGCTGCCGTCCGCGTTGAGTTGCAGAGAGCCATAGGTGCCGGCGACCAGCGCGCCGACATTGGCCGCGCTGCCGTTCACCTCCGAGATGTTGCGCGGCATCGACAGGTCGACCGGATGGCTCGCATCGGCGATGGCACCACTGGCAAGCAGGGCGCCGGTATCGGCAACTGACGTGTCGGACGTATCCAAGCTCACCGGACTCACCAGCAGCGGATCAGACGCGCCGTCAATCGTCACCGTCACCGTCTGTGTCGAGCTTGTCGTCGCGTCGGCGACGATGACGTCATACTGCACGGTGAGGGTTTCGCCGAGACTCAGGAAGTCGAGGTCGGAATCCTTGATAGCGAAGCTCCAGTCGACGCTGCCCGTGCCCGCTCCGGTCGAATCATGCAGTGCCGTGGCGAGCGCATTCTGGAGGTCCGCGAGCGTATCCGGCGGCACGAAGCTGGGATTGACCGACCACACCGCAGAATCCAGCGCGACACTGACGGAATGGGCGTCCGACAGATCGACATCATTGAAGCTCAGCGTTCCCGTCGGCACTGGGCTCGTGGTGTCGATGGCGCTCGATCCGGTCACGCCGGGCTGCTCGGACAGCGACGCCGATTGCGGCCCGCTGGTGATGACGGGTGCATCATTGGCGCCGGTGATGACGACGGAGACGGTCTGGGTCGAGCTGGTCGAGCCGTCCGCGACCTTGATGTCGTAGTTCACCGTCAGCGTCTCGTTGGCCGCGAGATAATCGAGATCCTTGTCGGGAATCGCAAAATTCCAGTCGATGCTGCCCGTGCCTGTGCCTGCGGAATCGTGCAGCACCGTCGTCAGCGCCGCCGCAAGATCGGCCTGCGTCGCGGCCGGCGGCGTCGCGCCGGAGGTCGAATCCAGCGTCACGGCCACCGTGTGCGTGTCGCTGGTGTCCTGGTCGGTGAAGGCGAGCGTGCCGGCCGGCGTGGTCGGCGTCGTGTCGGGCGCGGACGAACCCGTGGTGGCGTCCTGCTCGGCCACGGTGGAGGATTCTGGAGCGCTGGTGATGACGACGGGATGATTGACCCCGAGGATCGTGATGGCGACGTCCTGCGTGGCGGTGCCGCCGTGACCGTCGTCGACCGTGACGTGATAGACGAGCTTGAGCGTCTCGCCATTGCCAAGGAAGTTGGCCTCGGAATTGGGAAACGCGAAATTCCAGTCGATATCGCCGATCACATGCCCGGTCGAATCGTGGAGCGAGGTGCCGAACGCGGCCAGCAATTGCGCATTGGTCAGCGGGATCGCGCCGCCGCCCGAACGGGTCGCCGTCACCGTCGTCGAGACAGTATGCGCGTCGGCGAGATCGATGTCGGTGAAGAGCAGGCTGTCATGCGCGGTCAGATTGCCGGTCGGATCGACATGATGATCCTCGACGAGGGCGGCCGATTCCGGGCACGACAGGAACGCCGGCTTGTCGTTGGTGCCGATCACGGTGACCGTGACCGTCTGCGTCGAGAGTCCACCGGCATGATCGTCGAGTTGCACGGTGTAGGTGATGTCGAGATGCTGGCCGGCCGCAAGATAGTCGAAGGCGAGGTCGGGCGCCGAAAAAGTGGTGTTGATGGTGCCGGCGCTCGAGCCGGAATTCTTGATGACATTGTCGACATGATAGAACGCCATCAATTCGGCGTCGCCGAGCGCGCCCGGCAACAGGCCCGCGGTGGCGCCGGATGCGGATACGCCGATCACGGTCGCGGTGTGGCCGGTGTTGGTGAGATCGTCGTCGGTGAAGTTGAGCGCGACGTGGACCGTGTCGGGCGATAGCGACAGCGTCTGGTTGGCCTGCTCGCTGACCGTCGCCGTCGTCGTCATGTTGATGACGGGCTTGTCGTCGGTGCCGGTGACGGTGACCTTGACGGTCTGGATCGCGGTGCCGCCGTGATTGTCGGAAACCGTCATGTCGTAGGTCAGAACCAGCGTCTGGTTCTTCGCAAGGAAATCGAAATCCTCATCCGCGTCGCTGAAATTCCATTTGAGTTGGCCCGAGCCGTTGGAATCGCCGAGAATCTGCGAATGCATCGCAGTCTGGAAATGCGCCAGGGAGGCCGCCGGAATGATCGTTCCGCTGGACAGCACCGCCGACTGCAGCGTCGCCGACGTGGTGTGGATGTCGGTCTTGTCGCTGTCCTTGAAACTCATCGTGCCTGACAACGTGTGCAACGTCGTGGAATCGGTGGTGTCGGCGAATTCGGTGAAGCTGCCCGTTGTGGATGAGGACGTGAAAACCGGCGTATGATTGGTCATGGAAAATCCCTGCCTGCGTTTGTCATCAAGGCGCAGCCGCACGAGGGCACGGCGACGCAACTAATCGCGTCCGCAAGATCGGACGTGACTCAACGTTCGGGAATCAAAGGCCTTGGCTTAAGGGTCTTGGCTTAGGAGTTTGGCTCAGGAGCTTGGCGTGTTCGCGATGCCGTGCCTGGCTTCGGGAGGTCAGCAGCAATGAATTTTGGCGCGGCTCGCGTCGTCGAAAGCTAGTTCATTACGTCTACAGTTCAATTTCAGTTCAATGACGTCGGGTTGCAGCAAGGTCGGCCGGAACGCTTCACGCAATTCACGTCACTCAATTTGACTGGACTTGAAATCACTTGCCGGCCGGCCCGTCAAAAATGCGAGACGGCCCCATGCAACCTCTGCGATATTATGCCCGGCCGCATCGCGGCGTCAACGTGAACGCGCAAGAGCGCACGCTTGCAATTGCGGTTCCGGGCAACGGAACCGCTTGACTCATTTGTGACATCGGGAGTTGTGCTGAACGACTGACGATTGACAGAGATCGCCTTGGCTTTTCGTGCCAGTGCAATGGCGCGAAAAGCAAAGTGCCGGCGCTACTTGCCCTTCCAGTTGGGCGTGCGCTTGTTGAGGAAAGCGTCCATGCCCTCGCGGAAATCCTCGCTCATATAGGCCTTGAGGATCAGGTCCTCGCCCTGCTCGCGCGACAGCGTGGGGCGGATGCGGCGTACCGCTTCCTTGGTCGTTTCGAGCGTCAGCGGAGCGTGGCTTGCGACGAGCTTTGCCGTCTCGTCAGCGCGGCGCTGCAGGGTCTCGACATCAGGCACGATTTCGGTGAGCAGGCCGAGCGACAGCGCTTCCTGCGCCTCGACCAGCCGCGCCCTGAAGATGAGATCCTTGGTGCGGGCGGGACCCACCAGCGAAACGACGCGGCTGATGTTGGACATCGACAGGCAATTGCCGAGCGTGCGCGCGATCGGGAAACCCATGCGCGTCGTCTCGGTGCCGATGCGCAGATCGCAGCATGCGGCGATGCCGGCGCCGCCCCCGGTGCAGGCGCCGGCGATGGCCGCGATCACGGGGACGCGGCACTGCTCGAGCGTGCCGAGCACACGGTCGATCCGCGCCTCGTAGTCGAGCGCATCCTGTGCCGTCTTGAACGCGCGGAACTGCGAGATGTCGGTGCCGGAGGCGAACGCCTTGTCGCCGGCGCCGGTGAGGATCAGCGCCTTGATCGAACGATCGGCGTTGATCTCCAGGCAGATCTCCGCCATGCGGTCATACATGGCGAAGGTCATGGCGTTGCGCGCCTGCGGGCGGTTGAAGGTGATCCGCGCGATGCCGTCCGTGACGGAGTAGAGCAGGTCTTCGTTGGTCGTCGTCGGTGCGTTCATCGCGCTATCACCTTCCAAGTTAGTTCAGGCCACCTGAGCCTTGGTCATCGGCACCGCGTCGCGTCCCTTCAGGACGTCCATGGCCGCCAGCACGCCACCGCTCCGGTGCGGAATCTTTGCAAGATCCAGGCCCATCTCGACGCCGGCGAGCGTGCCCATCAGCATCAGATCGTTGAAATGACCGATATGGCCGATGCGGAACACCTTGCCCTTGACCTTGTTCAGGCCGGTGCCGAGCGACATGTCGAAGTTTTCCAGCACCACCTTGCGGAAGGCGTCGGCATCGTGTCCGTCAGGCACGCGCACGCCGGTCAGCGCCGGCGAATGCGCGGCCGGATCGACGCACTGCGTCTCCAGGCCCCAGACCTTGGCCGCAGCACGCGTCGCGGCGCTGTGGCGCTTGTGGCGGGACCAGACGTTCTCGAGCCCTTCCTCTTCCAGCATCTTCACCGCTTCACGCAGGCCGTAGAGCAGATTGGTCGCGGGCGTGTAGGGGAAGGTGCCGAGCTTGTTGAAGGTGATGACTTCCTGCCAGTCCCAATAGGAGCGCATGCCGGGGTTGGCCTTCGCCACCGCGAGCGCCTTCTCCGAGACGGCATTGAAGCTGAGACCCGGCGGCAGCATCAGGCCCTTCTGCGAGCCGGCGACCGACACGTCGATGCCCCAGGCGTCGTGCTCGTATTCCATCGAGCCGAGGCCGGAGATGGTGTCGACCATCAAGAGCGCCGGATGCTTGACGCGGTCGAGCAGCTTGCGCACGTCGAGCGGCGGCGTCACGCAGCCGGTCGAGGTCTCGTTGTGGACGACGCAGACCGCCTTGATCGCGTGCTGCTTGTCGGCGACGAGGCGCTTCTCGATCTCGGCGAGGTCGGCGCCATGGCGCCAGTCGCTCGGAATGAAGTCGACGTCGATCTTGAATTTTTCGGCAATGCCGCGCCACAGCACGGCGAACTGGCCGGTCTCGCACATCAGCACCTTGTCGCCGGGGGCGAACACGTTGACCATGGCCGCTTCCCAGGCGCCGGTGCCGGACGAGGGGAAGATGATCACGGGCTGCTTGGTGCGGAATACCCGCTGCATCGAGGCCAGGACCGCGAAACCGAGCTCGGCGAACTCCGGACCGCGATGGTCCAGCGTCGGCATGTCCATCGCCCGCAGCACGCGGTCGGGCACGTTGGTCGGTCCTGGAATCTGGAGAAAATGCCTTCCAGTATGCACGGTCATAGGCGTCCTTCCCGGTCTAGCCTTGTTTTGATGGCCGCCGAATAGCACCATTTGACCGGCTTGTCCCCTCTCCAAAGGGCTGCTCCCATGCATAAGCGGGGCCCCTCCGCCGCCCCTACTCCGCGGCCACCACGTTGCCGGACGGCAGGCGCCCTTCGGCCTCGGTAAACGGCCGTTCCGGGTGCATCAGGAAGGCCGAGACACCGCCGAGCAGCAGCAGCCCCATCGACATCAGGAACGGCAGGTACCAGTTTCCGGTCGCGTCGATCACGAAGCCCGCGACCAGCGGCGAGACGATGGCCGCAAAGGCCGAGCCGGTGTTCATCAGCCCCGACGCGGTCCCCGAATATTTCGGGGCGATGTCCATCGGGATCGACCACATCGGGCCGATCACCAGTTCGGCACAGAAAAAACCGGCCGACAGGCACAGCGCCACGATCGTGATGTCGTGGACGAACAGGATCGGGAACAGCGAGAGCAGCGCTCCCGCAAACCCCGCAGCGGTGACGCTGAGCCGCGCCAGGCGGACATTGCCGGTGCGATCGAGGATTTTGTCCGAGATCACGCCGCCGACGCTGTCGCCGATCACGCCGGCGAAGAAGACCCCGGAGGCGAACAGCGCCGAGTTCTTGATGTCGAGATTGTAGTTGTTCTTGAAGAACAGCGGCAGCCAGTTGAGATAGAGCCACAGGCACCAGCCGTAGCAGAAATATGTCAGCGTCACAGGCCACATCCGCCCCAACAGCGGGCCCCAGGGCACGCGGGGTCGCTCGCCGGTCGGGCGCGGCGGCAGCGCGGCAAGCTCCGCTTCCGTGATGGAAGCGTGTTCTTTCGGCTCGTTGCGGAAGTACCAGACCCAGATCACGCCCCAGACCAGGCTGACGAGGCCGAGCACGACGAAGGCGCCGCGCCAAGTCAGCCAGAGGATCAGGAGCGCCACCACCGGCGGCGTCACGGCATTGCCGAGCCGGGCAAAGGAATGAGTGAGGCCTTGCGCAAAGCCGCGGCGATTGGCCGGCGTCCAGTATTGCATCGCGCGCGTCGCGGTCGGGAACGTCGCGCCCTCGCCGAAGCCGAGCGCGAAGCGGGCGACGAACAGCGCCGTGAGCCCGTTGACGAAGCCGGTCGAGATGGTCGCGACCGCCCAGATCATGCCGCACCAGAACAGCGTCTTGCGCGGCCCGAACCGATCGCCGACCCAGCCGCCGATCACCTGGAACAGCAGATAGGGATAGGCGAAGGCCGAGAAGACGAGGCCGAGCTGGGTATTCGAGAGCGCGAGCTCCTTCTGGATCTCGCTCGCAGCGGTGCCGATGTTCACCCGATCGACATAGGTGATGAAATACATCGCGCAGAGCATCGCCAGCACGACATGCGTGGCCTTGAACCGAATTCCCATCTCCACCCCTCCTGATCGTTCTTATGATTGGCCTTGCGTGTCCCTGCGCAATTCTAGGTGCTGACCACTTTCAGATGCGGCGATGCATTGCCCTGCGGGCGCTGCTCCAGCAGCTTCATCGCGACGTCGACGCCGCCGGAGCGGTGCGGCACGCCGGCGACCGACAGGCCCATCTCGACACCGGTGAGCGCGCCGAGCAGCGTCAGCGCATTGCATTCGCCGAGATGGCCGATGCGGAAGACCTTTCCGGCGACCTTGGAGAGGCCCGAGCCGAGCGACATGTTGTAATTCTCGAGCACGATCTTGCGGAACTGGTCGGCATCATGTCCCGGCGGCATCAGCACCGCGGTCAGCACCGGTGAGAATTCCGACGGCTCCTGGCAGAGCACTTCGAGGCCCCAATGATTGACGGCGGCGCGCGTCGCGGCCGCAAGCCTCTCGTGTCGTGCGAACACGTTGTCGAGCCCCTCTTCGAGCAGCATCGCGATCGCTTCGCGCAGGCCGTAGAGCAAATTGGTCGCCGGCGTGTAGGGGAAGAAGCCGTTGGCGTTGGGCTTGAGCATCTCCTCCCAGTCGAAATAGGAGCGCGGCGTCTTGTTGGTCCTCGCCGCCGCGCGCGCCTTCTCCGAGATCGCGTTGAAGCCGAGACCGGGCGGCAGCATAAAGCCCTTCTGCGAGCAACTGACGCTGACGTCGACCTTCCACTCGTCGTGGCGATAGTCGACCGAGCCGAGCGAGGAGATGGTGTCGACCATCAACAGCGCCGGATGCGCGGCGCGGTCGATCGCGGCGCGGATCTCGGCGATGCGACTGGTGGCACCGGTCGAGGTCTCGTTGTGCACGACCATCACGGCCTTGATCGCGTGCGTCTTGTCCTCGGTGAGTTTTGCTTCGACCATGGCCGGGTCGGCGCCGCGACGCCAGTCGCCGGGCACGAAATCGACCTCGATGCCGAAGCGCCCGGCCATCTGCCGCCACAGCGTGGCGAAATGGCCGGTCTCGACCATCAGCACCTTGTCGCCGGGCGAGAGCGTGTTGACGATCGCGGCCTCCCAGGCGCCGGTGCCTGATGAGGGGAAGATGATGACCGGCCCCTTGGTCTGGAAGATCTTCTGGCTGCCTTCGAGCACGGCGCAGCCGAGTGCGCCGAATTCGGCGCTGCGGTGGTCGATGACCGGCATGTCCATGGCGCGCAGGACGCGCTCGGGGACCGGGCTCGGACCCGGAATCTGAAGGAAATGGTGTCCCTGATGCATGAAAACCTCCCTGGCAACGGATTTTGGCCTGCTCGATCGCCATTTTGCATTCATTTTTTGTCATTTCAATCGAAATTTGGTATTTGATTGCGGGCGTCGACGCGGTTAATCGAGCAAACTATTGTGCTGCAAATGAAATCCACGATTCCCGACACCGGGGTCCCGATCGCCCCACCCGCCACGAATGGCGGCGACCGCGAGGCGGCCTCGCTCCATGGCGAGATCCTACTGCGGCTGCGCGACTACGTCGTGGAAGGCAACATTCCCGACGGCGCCCGCGTTCCCGAGCGTCAGCTCTGCGAGATGCTCGGCATCTCCCGGACACCCTTGCGCGAAGCGCTGAAGGTGCTCGCGGCCGAGGGCCTGATCGAGCTGCTGCCCAACCGCGGCGCCCGCATCCGCCAGCTCAGCCAGCGCGACCTGGAGGAGCTGTTCGACGTGATGGCCGGACTTGAGAGTCTGGCCGGGCGCCTTGCCTGCGAGGCGATTACGGACGAGGAAATCACCGCGATCGAGCAGCTGCATTACGAAATGTACGGCCACTATCTGCATCGCGACATGCACGGCTATTTCCAGGCCAACCAGCGCATCCACGAGAGCATCGTCGCAGCCGCGCGCAATGAGACGCTGAAGACCGCTTACGCCAATTTCGCCGGACGCATCCGCCGCGTCCGCTACTCCGCAAACTTCGCCCGCAAGCGGCAGCGCTGGGCGGAGGCGATGCGCGAGCACGAGGCGATCCTGGACGCCCTGCGCCGGCGCGCCGGCAGCGAGCTCAGTGACATCCTGTTCCAGCACCTGCGCAACAAGCGCGTGGCGGCGATCGAACACCTGGCCGAGCCCGAAGCCGACGCACCGGCCGCGCCTTAACAGGCAGCAGGCTTGCTCATTTTGAATTCATAATATATTCGATCAGAAACAAGAATGCATGCCCGGCTTAGCCAACGGCCGCGCTGGATCGCTCCAGGACCAGGGATGACAAACGCCTCCTCGCTCGAACGGCGCCTGCGCGCGGACATGACCGGCGACGTCCTGTTCGACGGCTTCAGCCGCGGCCGCTACGCCACCGATGCCTCGTTCTACCAGATCGTGCCATCCGGCGTCGTGGTCCCCAAGACCATGGACGAGGCGCTGCGGGCCCTGGCGATCGCCCGGGATGAGGGCGTGAAGGTGACCCCGCGCGGCGGCGGCACCTCGCAATGCGGCCAGACCGTCAATGACGGCCTCGTGGTCGACCTCTCGAAGCACCTCAACGAGATCCTGTCGCTCGACGTCGCGGGCCGGACCTGCGTGGTCGAGCCCGGCATCGTGCTGGACGACCTCAACCGCCAGCTCAGGAAGCACGGCCTCTGGTTTCCGGTCGACGTCTCCACGGCCTCGCGCGCCACCATCGGCGGCATGGCCGGCAACAATTCCTGCGGCGGCCGCTCGCTGCGCTACGGCACCATGCGCGACAACACCCTGTCGCTGGAGGCTTCGCTCGCCGACGGCACGCTGAGCCGATTTGGCGAGGTCTCGCGCGATCTCTCCGACCTCGATGCCGGCGACGGCATGCGCGCGCTGTTCCGCGACATGCTCGATCTCGGCACCCGCGAGGCCGACGAGATCGCGGCGCGCTTTCCCAAGGTGCAGCGCCGCGTCGGCGGCTACAATCTCGATGCGCTGACGCCGCGCAATGCGCGCAACAACATGGCGCATCTCCTGGTCGGCTCGGAAGGCACGCTGGCCTTCACCACCAAGGTCGAGCTGAAGCTGTGGCCCGTCATCCGCAACAAGGCGCTCGGCGTCTGCCATTTCGGCAGCTTCTACGAGGCGATGGATGCGGCCCAGCATTTGGTCAAGCTCAAGCCGATCGCGGTCGAGCTGGTCGACCGCACCATGATCGCGCTCGGCCGCGATATCGCGATGTTCAAGCCGATCATCAATGCCGCGATCAAGGGCGACCCGGACGCCGTGCTGGTCGTCGAGTTCGCCGAGGAAGACCAGGCCGACAATCTCGCACGCCTCAAGCAGCTCGGCGAGCTGATGGGCGATCTCGGCTTCGGTTGGAACAACGACACCCGCAAATGGGGTGGCGTCGTCGAGATATCAGAGCCCGCACTTCAAAGCGGCATCGCCGATTTCCGCGCTGCCGGCCTCAACGTCATGATGTCGATGAAGCAGGAGGGCAAGCCGGTCTCCTTCGTCGAGGATTGCGCCGTGCCGCTGCCGCATCTCGCCGACTACACTCAGCGCCTGAACGAGGTGTTTGCCAGGCACGGCACCAGCGGCACGATGTATGCGCACGCCTCCGAAGGCTGCCTGCATGTGCGCCCCGTGCTGAACCTCAAGCTCGACAAGGACGTCAAGGCGATGCGCGCCATCGCCGAGGAGGCCTTTGCGCTGGTGCGCGAGTACAAGGGCTCGCATTCCGGCGAGCACGGCGACGGCCTGGTGCGTTCCGAATTCCACGAGACCATGTTCGGCGAGCGTCTCGTCGCCGACTTCAGGGAGGTGAAGCACCGCTTCGATCCCGACGGCGTCCTCAATCCCGGCAAGATCGTCGATGCGCCGAAGATGGACGACCGCTCGCTGTTCCGCTTCAAGCCGGACTATCGCGTCGCAGACCTCAAGACGAAGCTCGACTGGTCGGCTTATCCCGGCGCCGGCGGCGGTTTCCAGGGCGCGGTCGAAATGTGCAACAACAACGGCGCCTGTCGCAAGCTCGAGGGCGGCGTGATGTGCCCGTCCTATCGCGCCACGCGCAACGAGAAGGACGTCACGCGCGGGCGCGCCAACACGCTGCGGCTCGCGATCTCAGGCCAGCTCGGCCCCGATGCGCTGTCCTCCGACGAGATGATGGAGACACTGAAGCTTTGCGTCTCCTGCAAGGCTTGCCGCCATGAATGCCCGACCGGCGTCGACATGGCCAAGATGAAGATCGAGGTGCTGGCCGCGCGCGCAACCTCCCACGGCCTGACGCTGCGCGATCGCCTGGTCGGCTATCTCCCGCGCTATGCCGGCCTCGCCTCGCGTTTTGCTCCGCTCGCCAATTTGCGTAACCACAGCCCGGTGCTGCGAAAGCTGTTCGAGCGCTTTGCCGGCATCAGCGCGCGCCGCGCCCTCCCCGCCTTCCGCAGTGACGTCTTCGTGCCGCCGGCAGAAGCGGTCGGCCCGGCGGACGGACGCGAAGTCGTGCTCTTCGCCGACACTTTCAATCGCATCTACGAGCGCGAAAATCTCGAAGCCGCGTTGCGCGTGCTGACGGCCGGTGGCTATCGCGTGCATCTGCCAAAACCTGCGAGCGGCAACCGGCCGCTGTGCTGCGGCCGCACCTTCCTTTCCGCCGGTCTCGTCGACGAAGCCAGGTCCGAGCTCGATCGTCTCGTCGCCGCCTTCGCGCCCTTTGCCGCGCGCGGCGTGCCGATCGTCGGCCTGGAGCCGAGCTGCCTCCTGACGCTGCGCGACGAGCTCGCCTCGCTGCGCAAGGACGATGACGCCAAGGCGGTCAGCGCGCATGCGCTGACCTTCGAGGAATTCCTGGTGCGCGAGGCCGAGGCCGGCCGGCTGCAACTGCCGCTCGGCACCGTCGCCGACAAGGCGGTGGTCCACGGCCATTGCCATCAAAAATCATTCGGCGCGTTCAAGCCGGTCGAGCAGGTGCTGCGGCTCGTCCCGGGCCTTGAGGTCAAAACCATCGAGTCGAGCTGCTGCGGCATGGCGGGCGCTTTCGGTTACGGCGCCGACACCTATGATGCCTCGATCGAGATGGCCGAGCTGTCGCTGCTGCCCGCGGTACGGACGGCTGATCAGGCCACGCTGGTCGTCGCCGACGGCACCTCCTGCCGCCACCAGATCCACGACGGCGCGCAACGCGAGGCGCTGCACGTCGCCCGCGTGCTGGCGATGAGCCTCGATCGCGCCACAACCAATTCCACTTCAACCGCTGTAAAGGAACCCAGCCATGGCTGATCTCACGCTCGACACCGCCCGCAAAATCCTCGACGCCGCATTCGCGAAGGCGACCGAGCTGAAGCTCAAGCCGCTCGTCGTCACCGTCCTCGACGCCCGCGGCGTGCTCAAGATCGCCGCCGCGCAGGACGGCACCAGCCTGATGCGCGCCGAGATCGCCCACGGCAAAGCCTATGGCGCACTCGCCATGGGCCTGGGCTCGCGGGCGCTGTTTCAGCGGGCGCAGGAGCAGCCCTATTTCATCGACGCCATGAACACGATCGCAAAAGGCGCGCTGGTGCCGGTCCCCGGCGGCGTGCTGATCATCGACGGCACGACGCTCCTCGGCGCTGTCGGCATCTCTGGCGACACCTCTGACAATGACGAGGCTTGCGCGATGGCCGGCATTCAGGCGGCGGGGCTAAAGGCCAGCGCTGGATAGTACTCGTTCCTGATGCTGCCCCCGAGCTGGGTGAGCCCAGCGGCGCAATGCCGCTGACTTGTCTCAACCGTCTGAGATTCATGTCCAAAGCGCGCGGCCGCACCGACGATATCGCATCATCGAACTTGCTCAAAGTAGCGTGAGTCTAATGACTGCGGGTTCGGCTGCGTCAGGAAATATTCGCCGTCACTGGGGGCGAGGCAACCTTCCCAAGATGGCGACACGAATGCTCAGACTTTCGTACCTCAGCATTTTGCCTCCTCAACGCCGCGAGCGAGCGCATCTCTCACTACGTTTGCTGATTCTTCAAGCCTTTGTAGGAGCGTGTTCAGCTTCGCGGTCGTTGCCTCCTCCAGGTGAAGGTTTTGAGGAGTTAAGGTCGTCCGTATCAGTTGATCGAGCGGCAATGAGTCAATTCTTAAGCTCGTCGGAGAACCCTTATCGCATTCAAACGATGACTCAGGAATCAAATTACCGTCCGGGGTAAGCCTACACGATAGCGTCAAGCTGGATAAAATTGCTTCTTCTAGTAACCCGGCTGGAATTTCAATCATTGCGACAACGGTACCCGTCCCAACAACTCTGTATCCAAACTGGTATAGATAGCACGACGCGCAAACCTCGCGCAGATAAGCGCGTTCGACGAAGGGTTCAATTGCTTGTGGAACGGAAAGAGCCAATACCGAGAACTCCGTCAGCCAATAAGTTGGGCGCCCCAAGGAATACCTAATTTATCGGTATCTGAAAAGTAGTTCTATGTGTCTCGCCTCTTTCCGGAGGCTAGATGCCCAAAACGGTTACCTCGCCTATTCAAAAAAAGCTCGCCACAATGTTGGTTGAGCTGAGAAGGGGTGCAGGTCTCCGGCAGGTCGATCTCGCCAATAAGCTCGGGGTGTACCAGTCTTGGGTAACCCACATGGAATCCGGACAACGTCGAATTGACGTTGTGGAACTGATCGAGCTGGGACGAGCAATTGGGTTCGATCCGGCCGAGATCGTACGGAAACTCAACAAGCGCTAGGCGTGGTCTGAAGCCACTTTTCGGTGATGACGCCGCAGGTTAGCCCTTAACAAACCTTCCCATACTCTGGCTCGATTTCAACTTTTCTCGCTGCCGATCCTGGCTCCTCTAGCGCGTTATCCCGCGCTTGATAGCCGACGATCACGATATGCCCTCCCGCCAACGCAAGCACGTGCCCTCGCGCTAGCACCAAACCGGCTGCCAAGGCACCGGCGCGAAGTCGTGAGGTCGCTAGATCACGGCAAAGCGGCCGCTGTACGACATCAGCATCCACCGGTGCACGCGGCTAACTTTGTCAGTATCCACCTGGTGAAGGCCCCCGGCCTCCAGCTGCCCATCATTCCCGTCTCGAACGCCAAGGCTGCTGACATGAAGTTGTCAGCAGCCAGCGAATAAGATTCCCGTCGCGGGATCGATGGGAGTTCATGCCGCGACACATATCGGTGCGGCCGGTCGCAATCCACATCCGCACGTCCCACGCAACGGGGATCACCTTAGGCGTCCATCTGCCAGCGCCGCGACCGCGGCCTTCAGTGTCGCTACATCGACCGCACCCGTGATCCGCATCCGGGGCCCGGCCGCAAACTCGATCTCAATCGTCCCGCTGCCAGCCGGCCCGACTGAACCGGGCGCCCCCGGGTCCGGGACTATCCTCGCTGGCACGACCCCGATTCGTCGCCCGGTCGCCTCCTTAGGCTCGAGGCGAAAAAACTGCCGCCATCGTAGCAACAATGAGCGCGAAATATCGCCCCGCCGACGCGGTCACCTGGCGAGGTCCCTGTAAGCTCTCTCCATGACGATCCTTGAGCTTCTCATCCTAGGACCAGCGCCGCCGCCGACCCGTGTCCACCACCTCAAGCCGTTCGAGTTGGGCACTGCGCCTATCACTGTCCATAAGGACGGTTCTCAACAACACGCCTCATTCGGCAAGGCGGCGTTCGCCGGACGGATATTTTGGTCACCGAACTTCGCGTTCCGATATTCGAGCCCGGTGCGAACCGAGATGTCTGCAGCGGCGCGGGACAGTTCGCCCCCTTAAAGCATGCCCGGCATATTCCGCGCGTAGAGAACCTGCTTTCTCCCTAGATACTAGCTTACAGTATAGCCGGGGCGCACCGACCGCCTGAAATAAATCCTCGAGCCGTTGTCAAGACAGAACTGCGACTCGAACAGCATTGCGCGAGCGGTGCACCTTTTTCGTGCCGAAGCGCCCAATCAAGATCGCCCGCGCCGACTTTCCAGCTCCAGTCAGTCAGCTGGCGACCATTCCGTCCTGCCGCAGAGCCTCCAATCCCCGCGCATGAGACGCGAAAAACTCCCCGGAGGCATTCGGGTCGAACTCCCGAAGGAGTTCGTCCCTGTCGATCCCATGATTTGCTACAGCCATCTTCGAGATAGTCCGATTAATCTCCCGCCGTTCAGTACTACTCAATCTGAGCTCAACGATCGTGTTCCGAATGACGGATCATCGTTGACGCGCAAGCCGCCAATCTCGGCAAAGTTCGTCCTCCCCCCTGCACCATCGACCACAAAATGACGACGTTCGCTAAATTCATCCGAAAACCGCTCACCGATGATCCGTCCGACCAGGCACCGACCATCTAGCTCAGGGGCGAAAATCGGGTAGTTGCTGGCCGGCCTCTCGATGCTCGATCCAGTGGGCTCGCGGTGCATGGTCCTGATGACGTCGCCGCGCTCATGCAAGCGCCTGATCTTTGATTCAAGCGCGGCACGAGCCGCCAGCGGCCGGGGAGCCCTGTTCGGCAAGTCCCATCTGTTCAAGGGTCCGCGGCCGTCCAGTTCGTGCCGTACGCCGAGACGAATTCCTTTGAGGCAGCGCCGCAAGGCTAAGGCGCCCATCGGTCGCATCCCGGACAATGGCCGCTAGCGCGCAGAAGCCAAGGGAAGTGCAGCCGTGCTGCGATAGCAAGATCTTGGTCTTGGTCATCCCTGCCTCTCAGCACCACGTGACTATGTGAATGCCGCGTGAAGTAATCGGCTGCGCCCCAATCGAGCTTGGCACCAAAATCCGGTTCCATCTGACGCACGACTCAGCGAATAGACCGCTTCATATCTGACCGTTCTGCGCCGTCCTCAGGCGCGACGATGAAGCGGAACTGGTGGCGGTCCCCCGCCTTGCGCTCGGTGAAAGCCTTAGCGTCGGCGCGGTCCGCCTCAGCATCGCGCAGCCCACCTAGCGCCCCCTCGCGCGTGACACTGTCGCATTGAACGTAACGCAAATGCGCTCGAACTGTGCCTCTCTCGTCCGACTTGATACGGACGATGCGTTCCCTGATCACGACACGCACTGGCCGCTCGCGCGCCCGCATCGCGCAAGCGTCGTTCCGTAGGTATGACAGCGGGCCGATCTTACCGCCCGAGAATGACGAGCCTCGTCGCGAGCTCGGCGCGGCCTTCTGAGCCACCTGCCGAACGCGTCTCAATTAGCTTGCCGTTTTTCTGGCTCGACGATTGCCAAGCTTGCCGAGCTTTACGTCAATTCGTCGTCGGTCGCATCCATGGTGAGCGCCCACATCAAGAATGCCGCCGATATGTAGGACCAATGGCAACGCGGCAATACGCAGACGCAATCGACAAAGGAAACCTTCGCTATACGTTTGGTTTGGCGACATCGCAAGGCCTGACGGCGCTAAATCTGGGATGTGCAGACAACGGCTTCGGCGCTCTGTATCGCCAATGGTTTTATCTTGCAGGTTTAATCGGGCGTGTTGGTTGTTTGCTCTGGCCCATTCTCGCTTCCTCTCTCTGCTGTGACAAGGTCCTTGCATCTACGCCGCGCAGCCTCGCCGAGCACGAGAGTCCCGGTGCGCCGTGCAGGTTTCCGCGCTCGTCGACGGGGATAAATACGCTGCAACAAGGCAGCCGGTAACCGTCGCGGCGCATCTTTCCATCGGTCTGACGGAGCCACATCACAGGCACTTCGGCGTGGTCCAGTCGCTCCTTCCGGAGCGTGGCCACACGCAAGATAACGTGCGTTCCGTCGTCGTGGATCTGCACCAGGTCTCATCCGCTCGTCGCGGAGCTCCGTGTTCAAAACGTCGCGTTCATCAGCTCAATCGGTCTCCCAAATCTGCCCCTGCGACCTCACGCGAGGGGCGCGAGCAGCCTGCGTTCCTTGACGGCGGCGCGGGCGCTGACGTCCGCTTTTGCAGCATCGGGATCGCCGCAATAGAATG
Source organism: Bradyrhizobium sp. CCGUVB4N (assembly GCF_024199945.1). Classification (GTDB taxonomy): domain Bacteria; phylum Pseudomonadota; class Alphaproteobacteria; order Rhizobiales; family Xanthobacteraceae; genus Bradyrhizobium. Next base: position 6,526,765 of record NZ_JANADP010000001.1, read on the forward strand.
TGCCATCGACCCACATCGCGTGCATGATCACGGCGAGCTTGCGCGCCACCGCCACGGTTGCCTTGCGGTGCGAGCTGCGCTTGGCGAGCGCCAGACCCCAGCTCCTGACCTTGTCTTTCTTCTTGTAGCGGGTCAGAAGCGCGCTCGCCGCCTCGTACAGCGCGCGGCGCACGTCGCCGTCGCCGGCCTTGCTGATCCGGCCCTGGATGTCGATCGAGGAGCCGGACTGCCAGCGCCGCGAGGTCAGGCCAAAATAGGCGGCGACGTCGCGCGAGCGCCTAAACCGGGAAGGATCGTCAATCGCGGTCATGAAGCTCAGCGCCGCGATCGGACCAACGCCCGGAATCTGCATGAAGCGCCGGCACAGCGCGTGACCGGCGACCAGCTTCACCACCAGATTGTGCAGCCGGCAGTACTCCTTCCACAGCGCCGCGCGCGCGTTCAGCATGGCGTCGATCAGCTCGCTGACTAGCGCATCCTCTGCCACCGCATCGCGCACCGCTTGCGCAAAACCGCCCCGCCCGACCCGGTTCAGGCGGATGCCAAACGCCTTCAGCGAGTGCCGGACCGCATTCTCGAGGTCCAGAAACTTGCGCTTCAGATTGCGCCGGTGCGTCAACAAAAGCCGCAGCCGGTAGCAGGCTTCGCTCTTGATATGAGCCCGCCGGAACCAGCCGGTGCGCATGATGTGGGCGATGCCGAGCGCATCCGTCTTGTCGGTCTTGTTGCGCTGCGCCTTGAGCGCCGCGCGGACGTGCTGGGTCTCCAGACAGACCGCCGGCAAGCCGAGTTTGACGAGCTCCGGATGCAGCCAGGGCGACAGCGCACCGGCCTCATGACCGAGCCGCCGTAAGCGGCCGAGATACGGTCTGAGCGCCGCCTTGATCGCCTCCGGATCGGTCACGACCGCGGTTTGCAGGGCCACCTCCCCCTTGTCGTCGACCACGCAAATCGCGCTCTCATCCATGCCGACATCCAGTCCACAGAACCATTCCATCGCACGCCTCCCGCGTTGCTGAGGCGGCGCAGTGTGCGGTTTATTCGGCCGCTGAGCCACGTCAGCAGCGGCAAGTCCCGGCGCAGACCGATTACGGGCGGCACTCCGAATTTTCGCATTTTCGCCCCTCGCTCTCCCACCCGTTCACGCTTCCTCTCTCTGCTGTGATGGGACCTTTGCAAGCACACCATGAAGCGTCGCCAACAGCAAAATACTGGGCGGGACGTCCGCATTTTAGGGAGCTGACGCCTAGCAAAAATATGAAAAATCTAACCGCTTAACGGGCGCCCTCCTTCGAACTCCGCGGATTGGTGCAGATTCCTGCGTCGGTAAGGTGATTTTCTGTCTCGAACGAGAAAAAACGTCGAGCGCCTTCAAACTTCACGTGAAAATCTACTCAGTGGGAATGCGACTCTTCGATGGAAACGGGGCGCTTCGAGCCCTGATCGTGGTCGGACCGACGGCGCATTCTTCGCCGGGCCGGGCATCGACCTTGATGCGACAGGTTGCCTGCGCTAGCCAGCTCGGCGCCAAGTGGCGCTGAGCTGGCAACGGCGGGTTGCCCTCTAGGACATCGAAACTGAGCAGCCCAACGGTCAGCTCCATGCGAAGTCCGGCCGAATTGACTGCGGAAGCGTGAGCGCTTCGCCCCGGAGGGACCACTTCCGTGAACAAGTCCGCTTGAATCAGACGCTCTTCGAGCCAGATTCCAGCCTCCGCGCTGGCCTCGATTTCGGGAAGCGGCGCGTCCTGTCGCTCCGCCGACGGCCCCGTTTCGACCCAGATCAGGCGCAGTTCGGTCTTTGGATTGACCGATGATTGAGCCTTCTTGCGCAGCATGTCCTCGAAATTCGCGCAGACGATTTCGACGTTTGGCGGCAAGCTCGATCAGGTGAAACTCAAACGACCGCCCGGTGTAGCGCGGTCCATTTCCGGCCCTTAGAGTGGGGTGCCGTGCGGACTCTCCTTGTCAGCACGACGGCTGGAAAGGCACGTTCCAAACGGTGGGTTTGCTATCGCGCAGTGGAAGTGTCCTAGGCTCGCGACGCGAAAATCGAACAGATCCGCGAAGATCCATTTGGCCTCCGGAACCGCCTTGCGGCCAACCTCGACATAGGAAGGATTGCGCTCGATACAGACGATTTCTGGCTGCGCGTCGCCCCGCTCGCGGGCATATTGCGCTCGACAAAACACGTGAAAAGCAAGCGCCCCAATTCCCGCACAGAGGGTCGATCGTCCGCCCGCCGCTGGCGTCGATCGCGAAGTCTCGCGCAAGCCCTGTCGGCGTAAAAACGCCCCCGACGCTCCATTAATGCTGTTTGCACCCTCGTGCCAATGATCGAGAACGAACCTCCCCTCCTCGTATTTGAGAACGTCTTTTTTCAGCAATTCCTCGGCCTAAGCATGGGCTCTGGCTTCCGCTTTCGTCAATTTTGCCATCGTGACTTCTCGCTTTCGGACCCTCGAAAGGGCGTCTGACAGTCTGCGCGGCGTGCGTGGCCACCGCCATGCCGCCTGCCCGTCGGCGAGACCGGGGTTTCGGGGGCAAGACCTTGTTTTGGCGCCCCCGCGAGGAGCGCGTATCCGACGGTGCGCAACGCGGTTGCGCTGAGCAGCAGAGCTGCGACGCGCGACCGACTTGTCGCAACGGAGGGCAAAAGAAGGTCTTGCAGGTGAGGGGCAGCGCCAACCAAGCCCCTCACTGAGCGAGAAATGTCCTGAAGACCTCCTCCCAATGAAGCTCACGGTCGCTGTGGTACGGCGCTCCAGAAGCACACAGATCGAGAACCGTTCCGTCTCCGATTGCCTACGCTGGGAACGCGCCATCGGGCGGAAAAATTCGTCCTGGTTACGAGCGACAGCGATCCAAAGCTGGCATCCTAGACACAAGATAAGGGCTCCCGAACGATGCGCGGGAGCCGAAAATATTGAGCTAGCTACTTCTCGGGATTCCAAATCAAGAGGAAGCCGCCTTCGTCGCCCAAACCAACAGCTTGGCCGAGGTTGGCGTAGAGCTTGCGGGAGCCAAGCTCTGGTGCAGCGACCGACAGGCTGACGTAGTCTTTGCCGCTGCTCTCGCCGCGTCGGATCCAGCCGGCTCCGATCTCGACGCCCTGGGTGATGACACGGAAATCTGGCTGGGTATCGGCCGATTTGTCGCGGTTGAGCACGATGTCGATATCGGCACGGGTGGACAAGGTTTTGAGCTGCCCTCTGAAGCCGCCGTTATCATTGCGAGTGACGACTCCGATTGCAGTCATTGTCTGTCTCCTTCATTGCCGCAGGGCAGATCCCCTGCGATGGCGAGACCGCTATGGCGGCCGGGACCGCAGCCGAACCCTTGGGGCGAAGCACAGCGGCGCACCCGAGTGAGCGCTTTTTGGGAGCGCAGCGCCGCGAGGAGCCGTCATGCCGGCGGGGAAAAAGCAGCGTGCGAGGGTTTCGGACGGCGCGACAGCTGCCATAGGTCGTAGCGTCATGAGCAGGGAATCGTGTCTTACGGAACTGAAGAGCAAAATGTGCGGCAGAGCGCGTCACTTCGCGGAAATTGGCGCGATGTGCATCTCGATACTGATCAATACGACGATCGCTAAGAGGCAAGCAAAGAGACTAAAATCGAAGCGATCCGGGCTCCTTCATCATCACACCGTGCAGCGAGGCTCACGGCCGGAAACGCCGCTGCTGACGCAGCGAGGTACGTCAAAAGGCTCAATAACGCGAAGATGATCGATTTGACGAAATAGCGATCAGCCTGATCGAGATGACGCCGGTACTCCGACCTGGGCGCATGATGCGGCAATTTTGCTTGTCTTGGAGTTGCTTAATCCGTTGAATGATGTTTGCTCTGCTTCATGACGATCGATAGCTCCGCAGCCCAACCAAGTAGCGATAGCGATTCGCTTGTTGCCACATCTCGGCATTGCACGCGCTTGCCTCGCTATCCCGCAAACGCTGCTTGGCCAGCTGAGATGCGAATTGACATGCTCGCTGCCTATCTCGATTTCCGGAGTGTGAACGAACTCCTGCGCGCCATCTCCAAGGGACTTGCGCCAGCGCCGACGAGCTGCCGAATCCGGGGCCGATCGCGGGAGCCAATTTGGTCTAAGGTGGTCGTAGACGACTATGTCGCGCGGGCCTGCGCTATCCGGCAGAAGCGGCCGTCAACCGATCTGGCAGTGCTGGTATGAGGCCCCCGAAGACTGCTTCAAAATTACCTCGGTATTGCAGAAGGAAGCCCTTAAAGAGCGGCCGATGGGCCTACTTTTTCGAGCCTCCGAGTTGGGCCCGTGAACAGGGATGTCATGTGAAGGCGGAGCCTCTCGGCGAGGATTACGCCGCGGCCGTCGAACGCGCGGAGTACATTCTCTTGCCGGCTTTCGACAGCTGGCGTTCTCGTGGCCTTACGGACTTGGTGCCCCTCGGCATCACGCCCGGATCATTTGACTGGCTCGCCGGCGTGTTCAAGGCTCATCAGAAATTTAGGGAAATCGACCACAAAACCCGACGTCTTTATGAGCAAGGCTTGGCACTGTTCTCCGATCACCTGTTGAAAGATGGCACACGCGCGGGGTCGAAGCAGATTGACGACTTTACGAAAGGTTTCGTCGACGCCGTCTATGCGAAGCTACTCATTGTCGAAGAACAAGGTGCCGACGGAAACGTCGTCCGACGTGAACGCCGCCGCTTCGCCAATGCCGCGATGACGGCGTGTCGTCGCGCCTGGTTCGTCGGTCAGCGGGCAGAAGAAAAGAGAGTGCCCGCCGTCAACCCATTCTCAAAGATGGGCCTGAAAACGCGCGCGCCAGGACAGCCGATACGCGAGACACCCACTGCGACGTGGGACGAACTCGTCGCATTTCGTGTCAAGGCGAGCGAACTTGGCTATCGATCTGTGGCGACGGCAGCACTTGTCGCGTGGGAGTGGCTCCAGCGAGAAGAGCACGTATTCGGTGCTTTCGAGATCAGGCACTATCGACCGAAGGAGCGCCCAAATAGTGTGCGCATCGTCCATCCCAAGAATGGCGAAGAAGCTTGGTGGCCACTTTTCGACGAGAATGGCGAGACTTTGTTTCCCGAATTGATGACCGAACTCGACGAGATCAAACAGGTCTACGTTTCAGGGCTCGTCTTTCGACGCGACCATAAGCACCGGAGATCACCTAACCCGCTGCCATGGATCACCGCTAGACGGGATCTTCGCTACCTGCGAGGTGTCGTGAAAAAGGTAGTTCGCGCGGCCGGTCTACGAGAAGAGCTTTCATTCACCTCGTTTCGACACGGCGGCTTTACCGAAGGGGCAGATAGCGACCTCACAGATTCTGAGCTGCGAACCGCAAGCCGACACCGCTCATTGCGACAGCTGCCGACTTATGCGAAGCGTACTCGGAAACAGTTAATCTCAGGCACCAAAAAGCGGCGAGAGGAAAGAACGAAGGTGACCAGTCCATCAGACGCCAGTCTACTGGAATGACGGCTGGTGGCACAAATCGCTGTTCTACGGTTAGTGCAGCGTCACCTTCTTCGTATTCATTATTGACCCGACAATTTCGCGGTTCACTTACTCATAAAATGGGGCGATATACCGCACAGTTTCATCACGACTTCCTCTGTTTGCTGGCGGTGGACGAGAGAAGACGAAAAGGCCCGCCAGGAGCCCGTTGCAGCTCAACGATTGGATGCGGTCCCGGGCTTTTTGGAAGGCGATTATTCCTGCACTGAAAAAGTCAAACCGCGATGGCCCGCTGCACCTCAGCATCATGTCACGTTGGATGATGTAGCTGGCGGCGGGAGACCGCGTTCAGCAGCAAGAGCCGGGAAGGTCAGCCAACGATCGCCGGAAGACTGACGATCGGTTCATCGCTCAATGGCGCGATGGTTTCCAGCGCCATGTAGCGAGCGCGCTGGACGGCCCAGTCGTCGTTTGCTCGAGCAAGATCGCACCAATGAGGCGAACGATGGTGTCTTCATTGGGGAAGATGCCGACAACCTCGGTCCGGTGCTTGATTTCGCCGTTGAGGCGCTCGATCGGATTGGTCCAGTGCAGATTGGTTCGGTGCTACGGGGAACGTCATTTAAGCGAGCACACCGGTCTCGGCCTCGTCCGGGAAACCGGTAAGCTTGGCCAGCATGGAGACCTTGCGTTATTGGGCGCGAGCGGCTTCGCCATCGTCCTGTGCAAACGTGGTGGCGATGAAGGCCGAGACGATCCGGCGGCCGCATTTCCGGCATGGGCCAAGAGCATTGCGTATGAGGGGCACGCGGCAGCGTTGCCGGCTCGCGTTGAGCACCTTGGCGACGGTGGCCCTGATTCCCCCATGGGCGTCGGAGACGACCAACTTGACGCAGTGGCTAGAACTTCCCGCCGGCCATCGCTGTTATAAACCGACTGCGACGATCACCGCGACCGACACGACGCGGCCCTGCTCGCGCACCTTCACATAGTTGGCGTCGATGCACCGATGCGGCCAGTCGTCCTCGTTCCGCCGGGCGAGTAACGCTTCACTTTGCCGTCGATCTCTGCGCAGAGCCGACTCACTTCGCTCGTGCAGACACCGATCATGCCCATCGCCTGCACAACGTCGTCCACCGAGCGGATCAAAACGCCCAGCACATAGGCTTCCTAGACCACGGTGGTAAGCGCCTTCTCGGCCACCCGGCGCGGCTCGAGGAAACCGTCAAAGCAGGAGCCCTTTCACAGCTTGGGGTGCGAACCTCGACCGTGCCTACCCGAGTCTCCAAGGTCCAGTGCGCTAGCCGTTGAGCTGAGCCAAATGCCTGGCTTCCTTCGCGCCGTAGGCTGCACCGGTTTGGCCTGCGGCTTCCATCTCCATCAGCCGCTGGGCACCAGCTCATCATCTCGCGCAAGAGGTCGGCAGCCGATAACCACCGCAAAGCCGCTCGCCGCTACGGCGCTTTTGGAGGCGCGCGGTCGGGCGGCTTTACTCTACCGAGCTAGACCAGCACAGTGGACACGACAAGTTGGTACCATTCTGTTTGAACCATCAAACAGTCTACTGTTTGACCAGATCAAGTTCAAGATGCAACCCTCATCATAAGGCCTTCGTGCGGTATAGGGCTGGATGAGGGCATCGCGTCGGGAAACTGAGCCGCAACAGCAGGGCGCCTAGTTTGCAAGATTGCACAAAGTAGCCCCAAATCCCACGTCAAGAATGCCCCCTTAAGTCGGCCAACGTTCCAACAACAGGATGCTTCGCTGCAGCCTCAATATGCGATGAGTGACAAAATTATGGGATTTCGCATTGAATCGCCAGCAGAAGCAGCTGACTCTCTGTTAGCGGCACTAGAGGCAGCAAGCCCCCGAATATAAGCTAATTACCTCGCGGATGGAGCCACCGCCTGCTCAAGCAATAGCCGTGCCTAGAGGTAGGTCCAGCTTGACTATTATCTCCCCGGCCACAAAGGCCTGCGCTTCTCACTGAATGCTTTCATCCCCTCTTTCGCGTCCTCGGTCATTGCGAGCAGTGCGATCTGGCATTCGGTGTAGGCGATGCTCTCGTCGAACGACATCGAGGCGATGGCGCGCATGGCGTATTTGCCGCGGCGGATTGCGGTCGGGGATTTGTCGACGACGCGGCCGATCAGCCAGTTGACCTTGGCGTCGAGTTCGGCTGTCGGCACGACGTAGTTGAGCAGGCCCGCAGCTTGCGCGGCTTTCGCATCGAACGGCTCGCCGGTGAGCGCCCATTCGTTGACGAGGCGTCGCGGTGCGATCTCCTGCAACAGGCTCAGCACCTGCATCGGGAACACACCGACCTTCACCTCCGGCAGGCCGAAGATGACATGATCGGCCGCGACCGCCATGTCGGTCATGCAAAGCAGGCCCATGCCGCCAGCCATGCAGACGCCGCCGACGCGGGCGATCGCAGGCTTCGTCGCGTTCTGCGACAGACGCAGCAGATCGGCATAATCGACGTTCGGCCTGGAATGATCCATCGCGAAGGCCGCACCGGAGTTCTGCAGATCGGCGCCGGCGCAAAACGCCTTGTCGCCCGCGCCGGTCAGCACGATGACGCGGACGTCCTTGTCGTCATGCGCATCGCGATAGCCGCGGGTGATGCCCGCGATCACGTCGCCGTTCAGCGCGTTGCGCTTCTCCGGCCGGTTGATGGTGATCCAGAACGCCTGCCCGCGCTTCTCGGTGATGACGCCTGTGGTGTCGGTCATGACGCAGCTTCCTTGCTTCCGGTTTGCAGCCATTTGCGGCAGCTCGGGCGCGCGGTGCAAGGGCAATTTATCACGCGCGACGGCTTTAGCGCCTCGACGCAAATTTGCGCGCGATCAGGGCACGAGCGCGGCTCAGGCCGCGGCCGCTTTCCTGATCCAGACCTTGTTGTCGTGGAACGCAGCGCCGCCGATCGGGGCGATCGTATCAGCACCGGTCAGCATGTTGATGCCGCGGCCACCGATATGATTCTTGTTGGGATGCACGGACTCCGCGATCAGCACGCCCCGCCGCACGCCCTCGAACAGGGCCGCAATCAACGTGGTCTCGCCGCGGGTATTGCCGAGCGTCACGGCGTCGCCGTCGGCGATGTCGAGTGCAGCCGCATCCAGCGGATGGATCATCACGCTCGCCTTGCCCTCGCGCGCCTGCGAGGACGGGGTCTCGTTGAAGGACGTATTGAGGAAGCTGCGCGACGGGCTGGTCGCAAGCCGGAACGGATGGGCCTGATCGGTGTGCTCGATCACGGCCCAATGATCCGGCAGCGACGGCATCTTGTCGAAATCGCCCATGGTCTGGCCGAACGGCGGATGCGCCCAATCGGCCTTGAAGTGGAATTTCTTGTCGGGATGCGCGAAGCCGTCGAGATAGTGCGAGGTGCGGAAGTCCGGCTGCAGGTCGCGCCAGATGTCGGCTTCGAGACCGGCAATATCCCCGTGGTCGCTGAGCTTCAACGTCGCGTCGATCAATTCGCGCGGCGTCATCTCGAAGCCCGGATGCTTGGCGCCAAGCCGCGGCGCCAGCGCCTGCAACACCTGGTGGTTGGAGCGGCATTCATCGGGTGGGTCGATCAGCTTGGGGCCGACCGAGATGTGCTGGTGGCCGCCGCCGTAATAGAGATCGTCATGCTCCATGAACATGGTCGCGGGCAGCACGATGTCGGCCATCAGCGCGGTCTCGGTCATGAACTGCTCGTGCACTGCGACGAACAGATCCTCGCGCGCAAAGCCCTGCCGTACCAGCGCCTGCTCCGGCGCTACTGTCATCGGGTTGGTGTTCTGGATCAGCATCGCCTTGACCGGACCCTTGCCCAGCAGGGCCTCGGCATCGCCGGTGAGGATGCGCCCGATCTGCGACTGGTCGAGCGCACGGACCGTCTTGTCGATCGCATCATGGCCCTCGATGACGGCTTCATTGAAGCGCCACAGCGCGTAATTGTTGAAGAAGGCGCCGCCGCCCTCGTACTGCCAGGCCCCGGTGACCGCGGGAATGCAGTTCGCCGCATGCATCTGCGTCGCGCCGTTGCGCGACCGCGTAAAACCGTAGCCGAGCCGGAAGAAGGTTCGCTTGGTCTCGCCGACGGCCTTGGCGAAGGCCTCGATCTCCGCCACCGGCACGCCGCAGATCGCAGATGCCCATTCCGGCGTGCGCGTCTGCAGATGCGCCTCGAGCTCGACGGGGCAGTCAGTGTATTTGTCCATGTAAGCGCGGTCGGCATAGCCGTCGCGGAAAAGAACATGCATCACGCCGCAGGCAAACGCGCCGTCGGTGCCGGGCCGCAGCAGGATCTTGATATCCGCCTGCTTCATGGTCTCGTTGTCGTAGATGTCGACAGCTGCGATCTTCGCGCCGCGCTCCTTCCGCGCGCGCGCAGCATGTGTCATCACGTTGACCTGCGTGTTGACGGGGTTGGTGCCCCAGATCACGACGAGGTCGGAGAGCGCCATCTCGCGCGGATCGACGCCCGCGATCTTGCCGGTGCCGATGGCGAAGCCGATGCGCCCGACATTGGCGCAGATGGTCTGGTAGAAGCGCGAGTATTTTTTCACATGCGTGAGACGGTTGAGGCCGTCGCGCATCACCAGCCCCATCGTGCCGGCGTAATAGTAGGGCCAGATCGACTCCGCGCCGAACTCGCGCTCGGCCTGATTGAGGCGATCGGCGATCTCGTCGAGCGCCTCGTCCCACGAAATCCGCGCAAACTGGCCGGAGCCCTTTGGCCCGATCCGGCGCATCGGAAACGTCACCCGCTCCGGATGATGGATGCGCTCGGCGTAGCGAGCGACCTTGGCGCAGACCACGCCAGCCGTATAGGTCTGCTTTTTCGAACCGCGAACGCGGCCGATGCTGCGGCCCTCGACCACCTCGATATCGAGCGCACAGGCCGACGGGCAATCGTGCGGACAGGTGGAGTGGCGGATCTCGATCTTGGCGTGCTGGTTCATGACCAATTTGGTAACACCAAAATAAGAGGCAGCCGAGGGCATTTATCCGGCAATGCCCATGCAAAATGCTCAAACCGTGCGCCCGGCCTGTTCCTCCCGCGACTGCGAAATGCCCCGCGGCCACACCGAAAACGGCCCGATACTCCAACCGAAATCGACTTTGGGAGGCGTCGACAGTCTGCGCCCGCTGCCGCTACAGTGCCGGCCAATAAAAACGAGTTCAGGGAGGTGGGTGTGACGGCCCGACAATTGATGCTGGCGCTTGCCGCCGGCCTGCTCACCGCTTTCTCCGCGAGCCCGTCCCTGGCGCAAGGCTACCCCGCGCACGCAGTCCGCATCGTTGTTCCCTTCGGCGCCGGCGGACCGGCGGATGTCGCTGCCCGGCTGATCGGCCAAGTGCTACAGGAGCGCTTTGGCCAGCCCTTCGTGGTCGAGAACCGCACCGGTGCCGGTGGCGTCATCGGCACGGTCGAGGCCGCGAAGTCGCCGGCCGACGGCTACACGTTGCTGATGATGTCCAACACCCAGACCGCGAATGAATCGTTGCTGACGCCGGAGCAGCGCAAATACGAGTTGATGCGCGACCTCGCGCCGATCGCACCCGTGAACTATTCCGATCTCGTCATCGTGGTGAACCCGCAAGTTCCCGCGAAGACGCTCCGGGAGTTCATCGCGCTCGCCAGGGCGCAGCCGGGCAAATTGAACTACGCCTCGTCCGGCCAGGGCACGCCCTACCACATGGCGGGCGAACTGTTCAAAGCGATGGCCGGTATCGAAATCGTCCATGTCCCCTATCGCAACAGCGGCGAGGCGCGCAGCGGCGTGATCGGCGGGCAGGTGCAGATGATGATCGACGCGGTGCCCGCGATGGCGCCGAACATCGGCGAGAACCAGGTCCGCGCACTCGCGACCACCGGCCAACAACGCTCCGCAGTGCTGCCCAATGTGCCGACCGCCGGCGAAGCGGGTGTTCCCGGCTATGAGGCGACGATCTGGCTCGGCCTGATGGCCCCTGTGGGCACGCCAAAACCCGTCATCGACAAGCTCAACGCCGCCGTGAACGCGATGGTGAAGCGGCCCGACATCGTCAAGCTCTGGACCGAACAGGGTGCCGTGCCCATGTCGATGACGCCGGAGGAGTTCGACAAGTTCCTGCGGGGCGACATCGCGAAATGGGCGGATGTCGTCAAGAAGTTCGACAAGTCCTGAGGCAGGTCATGCCCACCATTCAGTTCCAGCTCAACGGCGCGCCAGTGGCAGTGGACACCGATCCAGACCAAACACTGCTCGACGTTCTGCGTAACCGGCTCGGCATCAGCAGTCCGCATTTCGGCTGCGGCGCCGGCGAATGCGGCGCCTGCTACGTCCTGGTCGACGACCGCGCGATGGCCTCCTGCGACATGCCGATGTGGTCGGTGGCGGACAAGCAAGTCGTCACACTGGAGGGCCTCGGCACGGCCGAACAACCGCACCCGCTGCAACGCGCCTTCATCTCCGAACAGGCGATGCAATGCGGCTACTGCGTCTCGGGGATCCTGATCAGCGCGGCGGCGTTGCTAAAGCGCAATCCGTCACCGACAGAGGCGGAGGTCAGAACGGCGCTCGATCGCAATCTGTGCCGCTGCGGATCGCATAACCGCATGGTCCGCGCCGTCCTTCGGGCGGCGTCGGAGATGGCGACGTCATGAGTGCGCCGGCCCCTGCCCCGAAACTGCCGGTCAGCCTGGCCGCCAATCCAAAGCTATCGTCGTGGGTGAAGTTCACCGGCGAAGGCCGTGTCGCGATCTCGCCCGGCAAGGTCGAAATCGGCCAGGGCATCGTCACGGCACTGGCGCAGATCGCGGCCGACGAGCTCGACGTCGAGATCGGCCGCATCGAGATGATCCGCGCCTCGACGGCTGCGAGCCCGAATGAGGGTGTCACCTCCGGCAGCCTGTCGATCCAGCAGTCCGGCCGAGCGCTGCGCCACGCCTGCGCCGAGATACGCCAGCGCTTCCTCGCGGCAGCCTCGGATCGTCTCGGCGTCGACGCATCGCTGCTCGGTGTCGAGGACGGCACGATCTCCGGGCCCGGTAATGTCAGAACCAGCTATTGGGAGCTGGCTGGTGACGTCTCGCTGGATCGCGATGCGACCGCAGGGGCTTCGGCGAAGACTGCCGCCAAGCGCGCGGTCGCCGGGCATTCGGTCCAGCGCGTCGACATACCCGACAAGGTGTTCGCGCGGCCGCGATTCATCCATGACCACGCGTTGCCGGGGCTGGTCCATGGACGCGTGCTGCGGCCGGACACCGCGGGCGCCAGGCTGACTGCGCTCGACGAAAAAGCCGCGCGCGCTGTGTCCGGGCTCATCGCGATCGTCCGCGACGGTGGCTTTGCGGGCGTTGTCGCCGACAGCGAGATCGCCGCGGAAGCGGCGCTGAAAGCCCTGCGTAAGGGCGCGACATGGACGGCCGGCGAGCCGCTGCCGGATGAAAACGATCTTGCTGGCTTCCTGAGAAGCCAGCCGGTCGAAACGACCGTCATCGACACCAAGGCGGCGGTGACGACAAAGGCTGCACGCACGCTCCGCCGGCAATATACCCGCCCTTACATCGCACACGGCTCCATAGCACCGTCCTGCGCGATGGCGCGATGGGATGGCGAGCGGCTCCATGTCTGGACGCACAGCCAGGGCGTCTATCTGCTCCGCGCCGATCTCGCGATCGTGCTCAAGCTGCCGGCCGAGAACATCGTCGTCGAGCATATGGAGGGCGCGGGCTGCTACGGGCACAATGCCGCCGACGATGTCGCGCTCGATGCCGTGCTGCTGGCGAAAGCTGCCGGCGGCCGTCCCGTACGGGTGCAATGGTCGCGCCACGACGAGATGTCCCACGCACCGTTCGGCGCCGCGATGGCCATCGAGATCGAGGCCGATCTCGATGCGGATAACGAGATCGTCGGCTGGCGCCATGCGATCTGGAGCAACGGCCACGCGGCGCGGCCCGGGCGTGCGGCGCAGCCTGCCCTGCTCGCCGCATCCGAGATCGCAAGTCCATACCCTCGCATGATCTCGACGAATCCACCGGCCGCCAATGGCGGCGGTGGCGACCGCAACTCCGTTCCGCTCTACGATCTCCGGACCTGGACGATCACGAGTCACCGCCTGCTGACCATGCCGGTGCGCACCTCGGCTCTGCGGACTCTCGGCGCACGGGGCAACGTGTTCGCCATCGAATCCCTGCTCGACGAAATCGCAGCCTTGCGCGGCGAGGACCCGATCGCGTTTCGCCTGCGGCTCCTCCGCGACGAGCGGGCACGCGAGGTCATCTGCGCAGCGGCGCGACGCGCGGCCTGGAAACCCGAGAGGCGATCCGGCATCGGCCATGGCGTCGGCTTTGCCCGCTACAAGAACACCGGCGCCTATTGCGCCGCCATCGCCGAGATCGAAGGCACCGACGACATCCGCGTGAGGCGGCTCACGCTTGCGGTCGACGTCGGAGAGGCCATCAATCCGGACGGCGTCATCAACCAGATCGAGGGCGGCGCGATCCAGGCGACGAGCTGGGTGCTGAAGGAACGCGTCCGGTTCGATCCGTCGCGCATCACATCGACCTCCTGGACGGGCTATCCGATCCTGACCTTCAGCGAGGTGCCCATGGTCGATGTCGAGATCATCCAGCGACCGGAGATCGAGCCCGTCGGCGCCGGCGAAGCCGCGCACGGACCGGTGACGGCGGCGATCGCCAACGCGGTTTCCGATTGCCTCGGCGTACGCGTGCGCGACCTCCCGATCACACGCGACAAGATCATCGCAGCCATGGAGCTTGCATCGTGACCACAGTCAACATCTTGAGCGGCGGCGCAGCGCAAGGCCTGGTACGCGGCATCAGCGAGCCCTTCAAGGCGAAGAGCGGATTTGGCATCGACGGCGAGTTCGGCGCGGTCGGTGTCATGGCGGACAAGCTGCGCGCGAGCACGCCGGCCGATCTCGTGATCCTGACGCAGGCCCTCCTTGCAAAGCTTGCCGCGGAGAAGCTTGTCGTTCCCGCCTCGATCGCCAATGTCGGCCGGGTCGAGACCGCGCTGGCGGTCCGCAGCCGCGATCCCAGGGTGACCGTAAGGACGGAAGCCGATTTGCGCGAGGTCCTGCGCTCCGCCGACGCCATCTACGTTCCCGACACCAAGGCCTCGACCGCGGGCCAGCACGTTGCAAAGGTGCTGGATCAGCTCGGTATCGCCTATGAGCTCACGTCGCGCCTGAAGATCTTTCCGAACGGCGCAACGGCGATGCGCGAGCTGGCGACGTCCACTGCGACGCGGCCGATTGGGTGCACGCAGGCGACCGAGATCATCGCGACCGACGGCATCGCGCTGTCGGGTTCGTTGCCGCCGGGCTGCGAGCTGGTGACGATGTACACGGCTGGCGTGACCACACAAGCGGCGCACCCGAACGAAGCGTCCGCGCTGATCGCCCTGCTCACTGGCGCAGATCACAAAGAGCTGCGCCAGCGCGTCGGATTTGCCGGCTAGATGCGAACCTTATGTGTGCAGCTGGGTGAGACCGGTCGGCGGGCCATCGACCCCGGTCCAGCCGCCGTCGACAAAGAGCGTGCTGCCACTGACATAGCTCGCGGCATCGGAGGCGAGATAGGCGACGGCGGTGGCGACCTCGTCGGCGCTGCTCCAGCGGTTGAACACGGTGTGGCCAGCGTAGAGATTGTAGATGTCGGGCCGCTGCTTGAACGGGCTGGTCAGCGCGGTCTCGGCGATGCTCGGCGCGATCGCGTTGACGCGCACGCCGGAGCGGCCGACCTCGGAGGCAAAGCCCTTCACGAGGAGACCGATCGCCGCCTTGGTCGATCCGTAGACGCCAAGGCCGGGCTCGATGGTCACCGCGCGCACTGACGAGCAGGCGATGATGCTGCCGCCCTTTTGCTCGACCATGATGCGGCCAAAGGCTTGGAAGAACCACACCGTGCCCTTGACGTTGAGGTTCAGCACGCGGTCGAGATCCTCCTCGGTATAGTCGAGGATGGTCTTGCGGATATTGAGCCCGGGCGTGGTCACGGCGATGTCGAGCCGCGAAAATTTCTGCATCACGGTTTTGGCGAGCGCATTGACGTCGCCAGCGCTCGCGGCGTCGCAGCTAGCTGCTTCCGCCCAGCCGCCCTTGTCGCGGATGCCCGCAGCCGTCGCCTCTGCCGCGTCAAGCGCGCGATCGGCGCAGACGACGCGGGCGCCGAGCCCGGCCAGCGCCTCGGCCGACGATTTGCCGATGCCCGATGCGGCGCCGAGCACCACGGCCGTCTTGTCGGTGAGGTCGAAGAGCTTGCGATAGTCAGTCACGGACAGATTCTCCTGTTGCTGTGACGCAAACTATCGCAAGCGCGGTTCGCCGGCCAATGCCGGCGAACGCACGACAGCTATCCCTTGTATCCCATCAGCAGACGGGGCAGCCACAGCGAGAAAGCCGGGACGTAGGTCACGAACATCAGCGCTGCGATCAGGGCGGCGTAGAACGGCAGGATGGTCCGCATCACCGCGCCCACCGAGATGCCGCCGATGGCGCAACCGACGAACTGCGTGGTGCCGACCGGTGGGGTGTTCAGCCCGAGCGCGCAGTTGATCAGCATCAGCATGCCGAACTGCACCGGATCCATGCCCGCCTTCATCGCGATCGGCAGGAAAATCGGGGTGCAGATCAGGATGGTCGCCGCCATGTCCATGAACGTGCCGAGCACGAACAGGATGATGTTGATCAGCAGGAAGATCATCCAGGGCTGCGAGGAGACCTTGCTCATCAGGTCGCCGGCGAAGTCGGCCACCTCATACAGGCCCATCAGATACTGGAACATGGTGGAGACGCCGATCAGCAGCAGCACCACGCCTGTCGTCTTCACCGCCTTGGCGGCGGCGTGCAGGAAGTTGCTCCAGGTCATGGTCCGGTAGATGAAGAACGTCAGCACGATCGTGTAGGTGACGGCAACAGCGGCAGATTCAGTTGCCGTGAACACACCGGACAGGATGCCCGTCAGGATGATGCCGACGATCAGGAGGCCCGGCAGTGCGGCCGCGAACGAGCGAAACACCTCGGCCCAGCCGGGAAACTTGCCGGCGGGATAGCCGCGCTTCACTGCGACGGCGTAAGCGGCAACCAGCATGCAGATCATCAGCACCAGCGCCGGCAGGAGGCCGGCCGCGATCAGCGCACCGATCGAGACCTTGCCGCCGGCGGCGAGCGCGTAGATGATCATGTTGTGGCTGGTCGGCATCAACGCGCCGACGAGCGAGGCGTGGGTGGTGACGTTGACGGCGTAATCGGTGTCGAACCCCTCTTTTTTCATCATCGGGATCATCACCGCGCCCATCGCCGACACGTCGGCCACGGGCGAGCCGGAGACGCCGCCGAACAGCGTGCAGGCGACCACGTTCGACATGCCGAGACCGCCGCGGATGTGGCCGACGAGATTCTTGGCGAGTTGCACGATCTTGTCGGCAACGCCGCCGTGCAGCATCAGCTCACCGCTGAAGACGAAGAACGGGATGGCCAGGAACGAGAAGATGTTCATCCCCGACATCATCTGCTGGAAGATGACGGCGACCGGCAGGCCCTCATAGAGGATGGTGCAGATGGCCGAGAGACCGATCGCAAAGGCGACCGGTACGCCGAGGATCAGGAAGCCAAAGAACGTGGCGCCGAGAATAATCAGTTCCATGAGGGGACGACCTCTTCGCCACGCAGGAGAGCAATGATGTGCTCGATTGAAAAGGAGACGATCAGAATGCCGGAGGCAACCAGCGGCACGTAGCGAACGACCTCAGGGAAGCCGAGATTGGGGATATGCACGGTCCCGACCGAAGCACCGAGGATCCAGCCGTTGTAGACCATCGCCACGCCGAACAGAGCCACAAGGACATGGATGACGAGCTCGACCTTCTCTCGCAGGTGATCCGGAAGCATCACCAGCAGACTGTCCATGCCGATGTGTCCGGCATCGCGAACGCCGACGGCGGCGCCGATCAGCGTGACATACAGGATCAGGACCAGCGCGAGATTTTCAGTCCAGGTCGGACTGGAGTTGAGAACGTAGCGCCCAAACACCTGGTAGAACACGATGGTGACGATGACGAGCAGTCCGGTCACGGACAGGTACATCCCCGCCCGGGCGATGGGCGCATTGATCCGCGACAGCAGACTGGTCGACGGACGTCCCGCCTTCTGCTCGTTGTCTGCGACGTGTGGGTCTGTCATCTCGCCCCTCCTTGTGAGGATCCGGTGTCACCTCGCGGCGACACCGGACCCGATCCCCGCTGTGTTTTACTTGGTGTCCTGGATCCGCTTGACGAGGCTCGAGAGCTTCTCGTCGCCGGCGAACTTCTGGTAGACCGGCTTCATTGCGTCCACGAACTCCTGCTTGTTCGCGATCGTGACGACCTGCACGCCGGCCGCCTCGACGGTCTTGCGCGACGCTTCCTCACGTTCGTCCCAGAGCTTGCGCATGACCGGCACCGATTCCTTCGCCGCCTTGCGGATCATCGCCTGATCCTCCTTGCTCAGCGTGTCCCAGACCTTCTTGGACATCACGAGGACTTCGGGGGCCAGCGAGTGCTCGGTCACGTTATAGAATTTGGCGGCCTCGAAATGGCGCGAGGACTCGTAGGAGGGCCAGTTGTTCTCGGCGGCGTCCACGAGACCGGTCTTGAGCGCGGTGTAGACCTCGCCATACGGCATCGGCGTCGGATTGGCGCCGAGGCTCTGGATCATGCCGACCCACAGATCGGACTGCTGGACGCGGATCTTCAGGCCCTTGACGTCTGCGAGCGACTTGATCGGTGCCTTGACGGTGTAGATCGAGCGGGCACCGCTGTCGTAATAGGCAAGACCGACCAGGCCCGCCGGCTCCATGGCCGCCAGGATCTCGTCGCCGATCGGACCGTCGAGCACGTTGCGCATGTGCTGGGTGTCCCGGAAGACGAAGGGCAGACACAGGGCGACGGTTTCCGGCACGAAGTTGTTCAACGGCGAAGCGTTGATCCGCATCATGTCGAGCGCGCCGATCTTGAGCTGCTCGATGGTGTCCTTCTCCGACCCCAGAGCGCCGTTCGGAAACACCTTGACGCCAAGCTTGCCGCCGCTCGCGGTGGCGAGCTGCTTGCCCATGAACTTCACGGCTTCGACGGTCGGATAGTCGGCGGGATGGACGTCGGCCGAGCGGAAATCGCGTGCGGTTGCGAGCGGCGCCGACACCGCCAATGCAGCGGCTGCGATGATACCGATTAACGTCTTCATCTGGGGTCTCCTCCTGAGTTGATTATGTCGTCGTTGGGCACGTATTGCGGGCCGCCTTGGGTCGCTCCACTTCAGGTGTGAAGTCAAGCGCTGCAACTGCACCACCTTCGTAGGATTGCGTGGCGGAGTCGAGGGGATTTGGCTGATTGGTAATGTCTGCCCGGGACAGTGCGACGCGCATCGCGCCCGCTGCTGCGGGGGACCTGTGCGGCAAATGCCGGCTCCCCGGCAATCGAGCCGCGTCACCGGCCGATGCCGGATGCGCGGTAACGATGCTCATCGTATCCATGGACGTTCCTCGGGTTTCGTGCTCGACCGCTATTGATTGCGGCTTGAGGTTCGGGCGAGACGATCGGCTCATCCTGTACGAACGCGCCGCATCGGCGCGATATCGCCAGTGTCGTCCCTAAGGCGGGCGGCATTCTGAGTCCAAGCCAAATGCGGCATTGATCGATGCTGGAGTTGCATTGATCAATCACGCGGCACCCCCGAGAACGATCGGCGGAAAATTTCAATTTTCCGAATATTGCCACGAGGGAGCGTTAGTTGACGTCGCAGCCGGAGGACCTGCCGGACCGTCAGGGCTGGGCTGTCGAGCAGGTCTCGCTATCCACCCACAACGGCACGCATCTCGACGCGCCCTGGCACTTTCACGCGACCATGGATCGCGGCGAACGGTCATGGACCATCGACGAGGTTCCGCTGGAGTGGTGCTTGCAGCCCGGCGTGAAGCTCGACTTCCGGCATCTGCCGGATGGCTATGTCGCAACCGTCGACGACGTCGCGAAGGAGTTCAAGCGGATCGGCCACACGCCCTCGCCGCTCGAGATCGTCGTCGTCGACACACGCGCCGGCGCAAAATTCGGCCAGGCGAATTACGTCAACTCCGGCTGCGGCTAGGTAAACGCGATCACTCGCCGTCGAGGCCGCTTTCGGCAAGCTCGCGCAGCGCATCGGTATCGAGCACGACGATCGCGCCATGCTCGAGGCGCACCCAACTCCGTCCGGCCCAGGCGCGCAATTGCTTGTTGATGCTCTCGCGAGTCATGCCCACCATCTCGCTGATCTCCTGCTGGGTGATCGCGAGCGTGCCACTGCCGGAGTCGAGCTTGCGCTCCTCGGTGAGGCCGAGCAGCGCGCTCGCCAACCGGCCCGGCAGATTTTGCAAGATCACCTGCTCGACCTGCTGGCTGGTCCAGCGTAGCCGCGCGCAGAGCAGTTCGATGAATTTCATCGCCAGCGCCGGCTGACTCTTCACGAACGGCAGGAAGTCGCGGCGGTCGATGATGTAGAGCTCACAATTGGTGTTGGCGGTCGCATCCGCCGACCGCGGTGCACCATCAAGCACAGCGATCTCGCCGAAGATTTCCCCGGGACCGATCAGATTGAGAATGGCGTTCCGCCCGTCCGGCGACGAAGAGGAAATCTTCACTGTTCCGGAGATCACCGCGAACAGATTATTGCCGGGGTCGCCCTTGGCGGCGATCGTCGCGCCACGCTTGACGGTGGTGTGCTTGGCATAGCGGCAGAGCTGATCGAGCGCGTCCGGATCCAGATCTGCGAAGATCGGATGCTTGCGCAGAACCGACAGTTTGTTACCCGACGGCTGCCGGGGGTCGCCGGTCTTGTCCTGAGGCACGCCGGGACTCCTAAGACTGCGAGGCACTTGCAGTTCCTGCGTAGTCAACGTTAGCAGGCTTTTCAACCGGAAAGCACGGACACAGTTTGAGGCAAATGCCGCTAAAGTGCCGCGTTCGTGCTGCGAAATCGCACCCGCAGGGTGCGTCGATACTTTTCACGCCATGCAGAGTTGCATGGACGGCAAGCTACAGTTGGGCCTGCCAACCAAACTTACCGGCTGTCGCGTCAAAATGCGACAATGATCTCAGGAGCTTCGGCGCTGCGTGTCCGAATCGAGCCGGCCCGCGCTGGTTTGTCGATCCGCCCAAGCCAGCGCGGCTGCGAATGTCACAAAGATCGCCACGACGGCAATGATTACCAGCAATGCGTCAATCGGCATCGCACCCTCCCACCTTGTTCCGGCCATTATTCGCGACGCGCGACCGGCGTCATTGATCGGAATCAAAAATGGGCCGGGGGCGGGCTGGGACTCAGGCCGCAGCCAGTGCCTCGACGCGTGCGGGATCGCGCAGGCTGATTCCGCCATGGAGGATCTCGATCGCTCCATGCCGTTCCAGTTTGGTGAAGGTGCGGCTGACGGTCTCGATGGTCAGGCCGAGATAATCGGCTATGTCCTGCCGGCTCATCGGAAGCGGGACAGTACGCGACGATCCCTTGAGCGAAACCAGCCGCTCGCGCCAGCCAAGCAGAAACGTCGCAACCTTCTCCTCCGCGGAGCGACGGCCGAGCAGGACCATATGGTCGCGCGCCTGGCTCAGCTCACGGATCGCCAGCTCGTTGATTCGCCTGAGCAGATGCGGCCGGTCCTCGATGAAGCGACCGAACGGCGCCTTGGCGAACTGGCACACGGTCACCGCCCCAATCGCATCAGCCGAGAAATTGTGGCGCCCGGATATATTCATCCCCAGGAAATCACCGGGCAGCGCAAAACCCACGATCTGCCGCCTGCCGTCAGGCAGCAACTTGTAGAGCCGCATGACGCCTTCGAGCAGATTGTAGAACGAGGTCGTGATGTCCTCCTCGGAGAACACGGTCTCTCCCGCGACGAAATGAACGCGACGCCCGAGATGCTCGAACTCCCTCAGCTCGGCCGGGTCCAGCGACGAACAAACCGCGAAGCCGCGAACCGCGCAATCGCTGCAAAAATGACCATTCGGCTCGATCCTCACCACGGAAGTCCTCATCCATCGTTCAAGCGCCGGCTGCATTTTACTGCACTGCGCCAAAGGCGATTGACCCAGATCAATTTTGCCGGACATGCCCGCCCCCCTTCTGTTGAAGAGCCGAGTGTCAGACCGCCTGCACCGTCCAGCCAATCAGCTCCTTGGCGATGCGGGCAAAGGCCGCGTCGAACGCCGCGACCGCTGCAGCAGGCTCGACCTTGTCGAGCTTCTCGCTGGTTTCGACGAGGCGTGAGGCGATGACCTTGCCGGCCTTGTCGACGATCCGCGCCGACAGTCCGATCTCGACCCGGGTCTCGCCCTCCGTCGTGATCCGGAAGCGCCGGATGTCGATCAGGAGCTGGTAGTCCGCTTGCCCCAGGTCGGTCGTCCGCAGCGGCGCATGCGCGATGTCGTAATTCTCGAAGCTGTCGATCAACCGCGCCTGCACCAGCTTCGGAATGCTGTCGGCCCACATGAAGTCGGCAAAGCCCTGGTTGTCGCCAACCGGTGCGAACAGCATGCGCTGCGTCTGCAGCATCGCGACAGCGGTCGGCTCGGGAATGGCCAGCGACGCCGAGAGCGTCTTGCCGGCCGGCCCAAGATTTTGCGGCGCGCGGAGATCATAGGTGATCTTCTGCGCCGGTGTACCGCCACCGGTCATCTTTTCGAGGCCCGCCAGAATGCCGTCAAGCTTGCCGGTGTTGCGCGCCAGGCCGTCGGAGAATGTCTTGAAATTGGCGATGGTATCCTTGAGCGGACCGGAATTGTCCTCCAGCACGGTGTCGACGCGCCGCAAGGCATCGCGCGCCGCCTGCGTCATGCTCTGGCCTGCGCCGGCCTCGGCGATCAGGATCCGCGGCTCGCCGGATTTGGCGAGGATCGTGCCCCCCTCCAGCGTCACCACCGGCACGCCGGTCAGCCCCTGGAAATCGAGCCCGACCTTGGTGTCGGTGTGCACCGGCGTTGCCGATGCGACCGAGATCGTCGCGTTGACGAAGCGAGGATTGTCAGGCGCCAGGCCGAGTTGGGTCACCTCACCGACACGGATGCCGTTGAACAGCACACCGGCCCCGACCAGAAGACCCGGCACCGGCCCCTGGAACTGCACGTGGTAATTCGTCCGTGGGCCGACGCCGCCGCTGTTGTTCAGCCAATAGACGAAGCCAAACACCGCGACGATCGCGGCCAGCACGAAGCTGCCGATCAGCACGTAGGGAGCGCGCGTTTCCATGTCTCATCTCATCTCGTGGTGAAGCATCTGCGAGCGTTTGCCGTGGAAATAGGCCCGCACCCAAGGATGCTCGGATTGCAGCAATTCGCGCATCGGGCCGATCGCCACGATCTTGCCGTCGGCAAGTGCGGCGACGCGGTCGCAGACCGTCGTGAGGCTCGCGAGATCATGGGTCACCATGAAGACGGTGAGCCCCAGGGTCTTTTGCAGGGTCCGGATCAGCGCATCGAAATCGCCAGCTGCGATCGGATCGAGACCCGATGTCGGCTCGTCGAGGAAGAGGATCGGCGGATCGAGCGCGAGCGCGCGTGCCAGCGCCACGCGCTTGGTCATGCCGCCGGACAGTTCTGACGGATATTTGTCGCCGTCCTGCGCCCGCAGCCCAACCATCTCGAGCTTGGCCGTCGCGATCTCGTCCATCAGTTCCTGTGACAGCGCGAGATTTTCGCGGAGCGGAAATTGCACATTCTGCCGGACCGTCAGCGAGGAGAACAGCGCGCCCTGCTGGAACAGGATGCCCCAGGTCGCTGCCCGGCTGCGGTCCTGCGCGCCATCAATCGGCCGTCCCATAACTTCGATAGTCCCGCTGCGACGCGAGATGAGGCCGATGACGGTGCGCATCAGCACCGACTTGCCGCCTCCGGACGCCCCCACCAGCCCGAGGATCTCGCCACGGCGGACGTCGAGAGACAAATGATCGAGCACGGTCTGGCGACCGAAGCCGACCACGAGGTCATGGACGCGGATCGCGAACTCACCCTGAGGCTCGGGCATCGTCACATCCCGATCGAAGCAAAGAAGATCGCGAACAAGCCGTCCAGCACGATCACCAGGAAGATCGACTTGACCACCGACGTCGTCGTCTGCCGACCAAGCGACTCTGCGCTGCCCTTCACGCGCAATCCCTCGCTGCAGGCGACGATACCGATCACCAGCGCCATGAACGGCGCCTTCAGGATGCCGACCTCGAAATGGGTGACGGAAATGGCCTCATGCAGCCGCGCGACGTAGATCGCCGGCCCCATATCACCGTAGAACTGCGCAACCAGGCCGCCACCATAGAGCGCGGCAATCGATCCGATGAAGGCGAGAATTGGCAGCGCGACAACAAGCGCGGCCACGCGCGGCAAGATCAGAACTTCGACGGGATCGAGCCCCATGGTCGAGAGCGCATCGATCTCCTCGCGCATCTTCATCGAGCCGAGCTCGGCCGTATAGGCGCTCCCCGAACGTCCCGCGACCATGATGGCAACGATCAGCACGCCGAGCTCGCGCAAGACGAGGATGCCGACCATGTCAACGGTGTAGGATTCCGCGCCGAACCGGCGGAAATGAAAGAATCCCTGCTGGGCGATGATGGCGCCGATCAGGAACGTGATGAGCACGACGATGGGAATCGCCTGAAACCCGATCCGGTTGAGCTGATAGACCAGCGACGTCAGCCGTAGCGAGCGCGGCCGGCGCAAGACGCCGATGAGCGCCATGAACAAAGCGCCCAGCATTTGCAGAAAAATCGTGACGTCTTCGCGGGCACCGATCGTGGCCTTGCCGAGATCGTTCAACCTGAGCAGCACCGGATTGGTCGGGGCCGCTGGCGGCGGCGTGTGCCGGTTGACCTGGCGCACTTCCTCCAGCAGGCCGCTGAAACGATCGGCCACACCGACGATCTCGGCTGGCCTGCCGGATGATGCAGCCTTGCGCGACAATTTCTCCAGGATCCAGGCACCGAGCGTATCGAGCGCGCTGATGCCGGACATGTCCAGCGTCACGGTCCTCGACCGATCGACATCCGTTCCAACAGATCGGGACAGGGTTTCAAGCTTTGCGACGTTGGCCGCAATCCATGGCCCCTCGGGCCGCAATTCGAGCGCATCACCCGACGGGGTTGCCAGCAGCAGAGGTTCCGAATTCACGCGCATATCCTCATGGGACGACCGGCCCCAATGGTTCTATTCTAGGCCGGCAACGAGCGGGTCGATTGACTTGCCTCAAACAGACTTGCCTCAAACAGACCTGTCTCAAACAGATCTGCCTCAAACACAGGCGCACTCTCGCCCCCTTGACCCAAATCAAAGGCCGTCAGGCTTGTCCGCATAGGCTCGCGCCATTGAATGGAGACCGCCAATGTTCGACACCGGCAGAATGAGCGACGAGCTGAAAGCGCTGAAGATCGACGTCACAAATCTGCTGAGCACCGCTGGCGAGGGGATGTTCGAGACCTCGAAGGATCGGACCGAGGCCCTCGCCGCTCAGATCAAGGCCGCGCTGGCCGAACTCGGCGAAACCGTCGGCGACGAGCAGGAGCAGCTGCATGATCTTGTCGCCGAGCGTCCAGTGGCCTCGCTCGCGTCCGCCTTTGCGCTCGGCGTGGTCGTCGGCTTCATGCTGAGGAGGCACTAGGTGAATACGGAGAATGTGGTCAAGCATCTGCGCGCCTTGTGGCGCACGGACAGGATCATCGCGGATATCAGGCTCCGCCATCTGCTGACCGGACTTGGTCTGCGCGCCTTCGCGGCGCTGATCGCCGCATTCGGACTGCTGATGCTGGAGTTGTCCGCCTATTTCGCCCTCGTCCAAATCTGGAGCGCAATCGCCGCGGCGGCGGTGCTCGGAGCGATCAACTTTGCCATCGCTGCGGTTCTGTTCATCATCGCCGGACGCCCGCCCTCGGGCCGCGACATCGAGCTTGCCAATGAAATCCACGGCACGTCGATCGAGGCTCTCCAGGTCGAAGCCCGGGCGCTTCAGGCTCAATTATCGGGCGCGGTCCATCATCCGCTCAGCACGATCGTACCGGTATTGGTGCCGCTGATCGCAATCATCGTCAAGAACATGCGAAAGACGGCCAGAGAACCCGCCGCAGATGCAGCGCCCGAAGCACGCTCTTAGCTGGCCACGCGTCAGAGTTTCAGGCGGACGTCGCAGATATCAGGTTCCGTCGGATCGGGCTTGATCTCAAAGCCGAGCTGCCGGCACATCTCCAGCATCACGACGTTCTCCTTGAGCACGTCGCCAGAGATGGTCTTGAGCCCTTCCGACCTGGCGTAGTCGATGATCAGCTGCATCAGGGCCCAGCCGAGCCCTCTGCCCTTGAGGTCGGAGCGCAGCAGGATCGCATATTCGCCGCTCTCGTAGATCGAATCCGAGTGAAGCCGCACCACGCCGACCATCTCGCTGTTCTCGTCAAACGCGATGAAGGCCATGGCACGGGCATAGTCGAGCTGGGTCAGGCGCGCGATGAATTCATGGGTGAACTCCTTCATCGGCGCGAAGAAGCGCAAGCGGAGATCCTCAGGCGTGACGTGACGCAGGAATTCGTGAATGGTCGGCTCGTCTTCGGGCCGCAGGGGCCGCACGAAGATACGCCAGCCGTCCTTGAGCGCGAGCCGGCGCTCCCATTGCGAAGGATAGGCGCGGACGGCGAAATTGGCGGGGCCGGAGCCCGCAAACTTCCGCTGTGGCGGCCCCACCGCGACGCGGGCGTCGACCGCCGTCGCACCGGTCTCATCCGCGAGCAGCGGATTGATATCGAGCTCGCGGATTTCGGGGATGTCGGTCGCCATCTGCGCCAGCTTGACCAGTACCAGCGCGACGGCGTCCTGCTTGACCGCCGGCACGTCCCGGTAGGCGGGCAACAATCGCGACACCCGCGTGCGCTCGATCAGGTCTCGGGCGAGCTGGAGGTCGAGCGGCGGCAGCGCCAGGGCCTTGTCGTTGATGATCTCCACCGCGGTGCCGCCCCGGCCGAACACGACGACGGTGCCGAACGTCGGATCGTCAGCGAGGCCAAGAATCAACTCACGCGCCTTCGCCTTGACGACCATTGCCTGGACGATGAGGCCATCAATACGGGCTTCGGGACGCAGCTTCCTCGCCCGCGCGAGAATGCCGGCGGCGGCCGCGCGTACCACACCCGGATTGGTCAGATTGAGCACGACACCGCCGACGTCGGACTTGTGCACAATGTCGCGCGACATGATCTTGAGTACGACGGTGGCGCCTTGGGCGAATATCTCATCCGCACAGGCGACCGCCTGCTCGACATCTGCAGCCGCGTAGGTCGGCACCATTGCGATGTCATAGCAGCCAAGCAGATGCTTGATCTCGACGGGATCGAGCCATTTGCGCCCGTCAGCGATGGCCGTCGTGACGATTTGCTTGGCAGCCGCGACATCCGGCACGAAGGTGTCCGGCATCGCCGGCGGAACCTGGCTCAGCTCGTCCACGACCTCGCGATGCCGGACCATATGCATGAAGCCACGCACCGCGTCGTCTTCGGTCGGATAGTTCGGAATGCCAGCGGCGGACAGCTTTGCAATGATGTCCTGATCGGCACCGACCCAGGCGGCGAGCACGGGCTTGGCCCAACTGCGATGCTTCGCGCGATACTTGAGGACGAGTTCAGTCACGGTCGTCGCGATCTCGGCGGCCGATGCGATCGCGGTCTGCACGTTGAGCACGAGAATTGCGTCATTGCCGGGATCGTCGAGCAGCACCTCCAGCGCAGCGGCATAGCGCGCCGCATCGGCGTCGCCGACGATATCGACGGGATTGGCGCCGGACCAGGTCGACGGCAGCACCGCGTCGAGCTTCTCGCGCGTATCGGGTGTCATGGGCGCGGGAATTCCGCCGAGATCCGCGAGCCGGTCGACCGCCAGGACACCGATGCCGCCACCATTGGTCAGGATAGCGAGGCGCTTTCCCGCCGGCGATCCGATCCGGCCGAGCGTCTCGGCACAATCGAACAGTTCGCGTAGATCGGATACCCGGAGGACGCCGGCGCGCCGGAAGGCCGCATCATGGACGGCGTCGGCACCTGCGAGCGCGCCCGTATGCGTGGCCGCAGCCTTCGCGCCATGCGCCATGCGGCCTGATTTCACCACGACGACCGGCTTCACGCGCGCCGCAGCGCGCGCCGCCGACATGAATTTTCGCGCGTCCTTGATGGCCTCGATGTAGAGCAGAATGGCGCGGGTTTTATGATCCATCGCGAAATGGTCGAGCAAATCAGCGATGTCGACGTCGATCTGGTCGCCGATCGTAACGATGCCGGAGAAGCCGACGCCGCGTTGCGCAGCCCAATCCACCATGCCGGCCGCAATCGCCCCCGATTGCGAGATCAGCGCGAGATTTCCAGCCCGCGGCATGTGCGCGGCGAAACTCGCATTCAGATTTGCGCCAGGCATCATGATGCCGAGGCAGTTGGGGCCGATCAGCCGCATGCCGTATTTGCGGGCAGCCGCGATGGCGGCCTCCTGAAGCGATCCCGGTCCATGACCGAGTCCCGCCGAGACGATCAGGGCGCCGGCCGAACCGCGCCGACCGGCCTGGTCGATGATGTCAGGGATCTCTCGCGCCGGCGCGGTGATGACGACGAGCTCAGGTACGAAGGGCAGCCGGTCCAGGCGGCTCACCGTCGCGACGCCGCCGATCTCGGCATGGCGTGGGTTCACCAGGCCGAACTGCCCCTTGAATTCCGCCTTGCGAATGTTCTCCAGGACAGCGCGTCCAACGGAGACCGGGCGGGAACTTGCGCCGACCAGCGCAACCGACCGTGGCGACAACAGGTTTTTCAGGCGATAAGTCGACATGATCACAATCATCCGATCGGGCAACGGACCCGATAGATGCGATGCTAGCCCGGATATGGAGTGAGCGCACCTGGTGTCCTGAACCGGAAGTTGCGGAATCGCGTTGCGCTCTGCTGGGGCATTGTATCGGCAGAAGCGCTCGATGAGGCAAGGATGTCGTCAGCGGACCAGTCTCCCGCCGGAATGACTTGGGATCGGCGTTGTGTCGGTCGATGAACGATGGGATGCCGGCCTGACGGCAGCGACGTTGCGATAGGCGTCGGGCCTAATCTTTTTAATCGGTAAGAAGCCTGAAGAAGCGCTCGACTTGGTTGAGTCATGACGAACTGGTCGGAGTCAGGTGCGCGTGCCAACCGCGCTTTTTAGCCAGTCAGTATTGGATCGGGGGAGTGGTCGCTGCTGCGGCCCCCATCCTGGTACAGCGACGCGAACCCACTGCAAATCCATCATTACGAACCAGTGACTCGCGACACCAAATTGTGCCAAGCACCGATGAAATGGATAAACGAACCTCGGTCATTATCCGCGAATTCGAGCGCTGGCGCTGAAAGCGGGCCACTGGTGGCGAGCAGAATCTGACTGGACGTCGTGCCAGCCTGGATCCTAGCTCACGAGATGCCAATCGGCAGCAGCATTGATCGTTCCGATTTGAACCTTGGCCTCGACCTGTGTGCCGTTCATCTCCCAGACCTGCAACGCGTGGGTGGTATTGTTCTCGAACAGAAGATCGGTCCTACCGTCGCCGTTGTAGTCGCCCTTGCCGACGTATTGGAAACCGGGATCCATGACGCCGACCTGCGGGTTGGCCATGACCTGGGTGCCGTTCATCTGCCAAACCGCGACGCCGCCAGTCGTGCTGTTGAGCAACAGCAGGTCGGTCTTGCCGTCGCCGTTGAAGTCACCCGTGTCGGCGAAGTGCCAGCCAGCCGCGGCGTTGATGGTACCGATCTGCGGATTGGCCATGACCTGGGTTCCGTTCATCTCCCAAACCGCCACACCATTGGTGGTTGAGTTGACAAGCAGAAGGTCGGTCTTGCCGTCACCATTGAAGTCGCCGGTACCCTCGAATTGCCAGCCGGCCGCGGCATTGATGGTACCGATCTGCGGATTGGCCATGACCTGGCTGCCGTTCATCTCCCAGACCGCCACGCCATGAGTGGTTGAGTTGAGAAGCAGCAGATCGGTCTTGCCGTCACCGTTGAAGTCACCCGTGTCGGCGAAATGCCAGCCGGCCGCGCCATTGATAATACCGATTTGCGGGTTGGCCATGACCTGGGTGCCGTTCATCTCCCAGATCGCAACACCATCACTGTTGTCATTGAAGAGAAGCAGGTCGGTCTTGCCATCACCGTTGAAATCGCCGGTGCCTTCGAATTGCCAGCCGGCCGCGGCATTAATGGTGCCGACCGTGGCGTTCGTCATCACCTGGGTACCGTTCATTTCCCACATCGTAACAGCATGGGTCGTGTCGTTGATGAACAGCAAGTCGGCTTTGCCGTCACCGTTGAAGTCTCCCGTGGCAGCCAGTTCGGACCCTGACGGCGCGGTGCCGATCTGGGGATTCGCCACTACCGTAGTTCCGTTCATTTCCCAGACCGCAATGCCATGGCTGGTGTCGTTCTGGAGCAGCAAGTTGGACATGCCGCCAGACGTACCGAAATTGACGTCCGTCTGGTCGAGCGTGAAGGTGATGCTGGCACTGGCCGTGTTGCCGGCGGTGTCGGTATCGGTCACGACCACGGTATGGCTGCCGTCCATCACCGGCGCGACGTAGCTCGCCGATGGCAGCCCGCCGTCCACTGAGTAGGTGCGGGTGACATCGCCGGCCGCCGCGCTGATGGTGAGCGCGTCATCCCGTGTGATGTGGTCGCTGTCCGAGATGCCGGTGTCGTCGGTCAGCGCCACAGTTGGCGTCGCGATCGTGGTGTCGAGCGTGACCATCAGCGCCGCGGTCGTTGATGAATTCCCGGCCGCGTCGTCAAAGATCGCGGTGATCGACTTCGTGCCGTCCGCGCCAAGATCGCCGGCCGTCACGGTCAACTGGACGGATCCGGCCGACACGTCGCCTGCGGTGATGGTGTGCAGCAGGGGATGCGTCAGCGATGCTCCACCGAGTTTCAGCTCGACCGTATCGCCCGCCTGCACGGTTGGATCGAGGGCCACCTGGAACGTTGGCGTGGTATCCTTGGTGATGTTGTCCGTGCTCGATACGCCTGTATCGGAAGCCGCGGTGAGATCGGGCGTGCCGCCTGTCGGCACCGTAGTGTCCTCCATCACGGCAAGGACGGCGGACGCAGTGCTCGTATTTCCCCACGCATCGGTCGCTTTCGCGGTGATATTATGCGTCCCATCAGCCAGCGCCGATGTCGTGATACTGAACGCACCAGTCGTCAGGCTCGCGGTGCCCGTGCCAAGTACTGTAGTGCCGTTGCTGTCATACAGTGTCACCGTGCTGCCGAGCTCGGCCGTGCCGTCGATCTTGACGTGCGAAAAGTTGGTAATGCGATCGCCGATCGTAGCGCTGTCCGTCGTCGCGTCGAGAGACAGGCCGGTCGGCGCGACCGGCGGCGTCGTATCCGGATGGACACTGACCTGAGCTACCGCCGTTTGCCACCATCCGTTGGCAATATATTCATTCGATATCCAGAATCCGCCCGGGTTGTTCGGATCGGCGATTGCGGTCGAATAGGTGCCCCAGCGCTGGTCGTTCAGAGCACCGGAATCGAAAAACGTAGTGCTCGCCTGGTAAAGCGTCGGCGCGGTGAAGGCGGAAGCGCCGGCGCCGAGCACCGTATAATAGTCGGCGGGATACATATTCGACCCGGAGGCCGAAAAATTGATGAGCACGTCGCCGTTGTGGTCGACCGCAATCGAAGGATTGAACACCGCGACACCCGCGCCGATGGAGGCGCCGGAAATCACGTTCCCGATGACAAATTGCGGATTCGTGGGATCGGTGACATCGAGCTTGAACCACTCGATTTCCGCGGGCGCCCCCGCGCTCGGCATGACTTCGCTCACGCCAAAGACGTAGTTGTGTCCTCCGGAGGAGGTGTAGGCAAGGCTTTGGAGGCGCCCGTCGTTAATGTCGAGCGTCTTGGTCGTGCCTAGCTGCGCGGCGGTGAAGTTGTTTCCGCCCCCTCCCACATCGGCATCGCCGAGGAAGAGCGTTTGGGTCCCGCTGAAGCCGTGCGTCGGATCGTAGGTTTGATATGTGAGCCCTGTCTCCCTGCCGGTCGAATAGGTGCTCAAATAGTAGGTTTCCCCGTTATCGCCGGCGATATTGCGCGCGATGCCGCCGGTCGGTGACACGCTTTGGCTGGCGTCGGGTGTGATCGCGGCGTTTCCGGCGGCTATGACGCTGCTTTCGTTGACGACGAGTTCGCCGTTGTTGTAGCCGCCTCCCGCGTCGAGATATTCGGGCGTGGAGATGTAGATCTTGCCGTTGCTGACCGACAGATAGGGCATGTCCGCTTGGGTCGTGTTGCCGTTGGACGTGTCGATCGAAGCCAGATACCAGCCGTCGTTCGGATTACTGTCCACCGACACGGCGATATCGATGTTGGTGGCGAAATTCCCGGTTCCCGGCTGGAAATTTTCCGCGATGATCACATAGTGACCGGTCGAACTGTCATAGGCGGCGCGCGCGTCGAGCAGCCTGTTGTCGAGCGTGGCGCCAAGCGGCGAGAACAAGGTGGACAATGATCCATTGGATACGATCGGATGCCCGCTGAGGTCGGTTATCTCGTAGTGAGTGGTCTCCGCGGTGAGAATGTAATTCGAACCGACCGCTAGCGCATTTTGGGGCGGAGTGTTGGTCAGATCGGACAATCCGGAAAATGACAGGTCGACCGAGGTGGAGCTCGTCGGTGGCGTCGCCGAATAGAAATTGAGCGCCGGCACGCCGGCGCTGGCACCGATCGCCGTGGCGCCGTAAAGGCTTTCGATCGTGGCAAGCAGGGAATATTGATCCGCCGGCGAGTCGTTGACGACCCCCGCGGGGACGCCCGCGCCGACGACGATGCCCGCAATGTGATCGGGGTAGGTCACCGCCGGATTGGTGTTGTTTTCGTCGAAGGTGACGATCAGCAGCGAATTGTTTGCCTGCGCCCAGGCAACGTAGGAGGAGAGATTGGCCTGGACCCAGGCGTCGCCCGCCGGAATGCCGCCACCATTGTCGCTTGTCGGCGTCATGTTGTCGGCGTCGTTGGGCGAAACAAAGGAAACGGTCGGAAGGTTGGCAAAGCCGGCCGCGGTCTGCGGAAAGGTGCTGAAATCGTGACCGTCGTTGGCCGAATTGGCGAAGTCCATCCAAGGTTGCCGTTCGGGGTCCGCCGTGGTTTCGGCATAACCGCCGAAGGTGTAACCGTGCGCGGCGAGTGTGCTCGCCAGCGTCGGCACGCTGGCCGGAAGCTGGGCAACGGCGCCGTTGGTGGTCACGCCCTGCGTCGAGCCGGAAAACAGGGCAATGTAATTGGGCTGACTCGGATGGGTCACACCGTAGTAGTTGGTGAGAAGCATCCCCTGAGAGATCAGCGAGTTCAGGTAAGGCGCCTGGGCACTCCCTACGATGTCGGAATAGTTCTCATTTTCCAGGGAAAGGACGACAATGTGGCTCGGAGTCGTGGTCATGATCGTCAGCCCTCCATTGCGGTTCGATCGCAGTGCCTGTTGGTCGAGAGTGCAGGTTCCGAGACGACCGCTGCCACGGTCTCGAAACGCGGGCTACTTGGCGTCCGCATGAATTTCCCTCCGGAGCGCGGCAATAGACATCCAGGCGCGCCGCTACCGCGGTTCGCTCGGCCTCTCCAAAACAGCCGCTAACAGAAAGTCCCAACTCGCTGAATCCGAGACGCGACAAACTGCGATTTGTCTCGATACTCGCTGAGTTCACCTATCGAGCCAATGGCTCGGAGGGGGTACCTCATTCAATCACATGAGGCATGATGTGCTGAGAACTCAATAACCATTTTGGTTATCAGCGCCCACCAAAGGCCTGCTTGCGACCGACGATGAAGCTTGTAATTGCAACAAAGAAAACGATCCGGCTCACTGTCGTGCAGAAGCATTTCATGGTCCTGCACGCGCCCGAGCGCGCGGAGGATCTAACAAGAACGGCGTAGGCACCAAGCGTTGACGTCCACCCGATCAAGCGCCCCAGAAAGATGTCGAGAGAAACGACCGGCAGGCCACCATCGCAATCTGTTGCCGACTACAATATCCGGCGCCCTGCCCCGTCGCAGAAAAATTTCATCCCAGCAGCGGATGCCAGCCACCGCAACGGACGGCCGGCTGCGACAGCGTCGACGCGATGTTGCGAACTTCCGGTTCAGGACGCTAGTGCGACATCATCACCCAGCACGGTGGCTGGCCGATGATGGTCTTCGTTACGCCGCCCCAGACGATCTCGTTCAGACGCGAATGGTGGTAGGCGCCCATGACGATCGCATCGACAGCATGCGACTGCGCGAAGCTTCCCAGCACCTTGCCGATCGAGCTACCACCGCCCTTCACGGTTTCGAAGGATGCATAGACCCCATGCTCCCTGAGATGATGGACGAGACTGGTGCCGGATTGCGTGACCGCTTCGTCCTTGTCGTCCGCCACCGTGATCACCCGCACCACAGCGGCAGCCTGCAGGATCGGTAACGCGTCGCCGACCGCACGTGCCGCGCGTGCCGAATGGTCCCAGGCAATCACGACGTTCTCGAATTCCGGCCGCAACGCCTCTACGTGCTGCTCCGGACAAAGCAGCAATGGCCGGCCGGATTCGAACAGGAGCGTGTCAACGATGTTTTC
The DNA here is from genome assembly GCF_024199945.1 of Bradyrhizobium sp. CCGUVB4N. GTDB lineage: Bacteria > Pseudomonadota > Alphaproteobacteria > Rhizobiales > Xanthobacteraceae > Bradyrhizobium. Next base: position 6,560,864 of record NZ_JANADP010000001.1, read on the forward strand.
CGTTCGGCTGTCGTGCGGCTTCACGGGGACCATGGTGAGGTCGCTGAAGCGCGCGTGCTCGGCCAGGGTCTGGGCGATCTGGTCCGCCGGGACTCTGCCTGACCGGCTTTGGGCGCGAATCCCGGCACGCGAGGTCGCAGTGGAGAACGTGTCCAGGAGCTGCTGCATGTCGTCCGCCTCGCGCGCGGCACTGAATTCGGCGGCCTCCGGATCGTCAGGGAACACCACCTTCGGTCGCGCGAAGGCATCGTCCTCGAGCGCAAGCCCGGTTATCCTGGCGCCGAGATCGGCGGCAACGGCGACGCACTTCTCAATCGTGGCCAGCGTGGACGAGCGCGGCTGGCCAATGAGCGGCAGAAACACGTCCTTGATGGGCATCGGATTCTCCTTGCCGGCCAGAATAGGCCGCCTTCGGTCCGGGGCCTTGATCTTCCTCAAGCCGGGAAAACTCCGCATCGCCAACCGACGACCGGCCTTGACGGACGTCAAGGACTGGTCGCAGTCCCGACCTAAAGGTTACCTTGGTGTGCGGCCGGACCGCTTGGCGCCCTCATCTGCAATAGGCCGGAAGGGATGACCGACAATTCTGCGACCCAGGAACGGATCTTCGCGGCACTGACCGCACATCCCGGCGCGAAGCGGATCGACACACACGCGGCCTCGGTCTTCCTCGACGGGACGCGCGCGCTGAAGATCAAGCGGGCGGTCAAATATCCCTTTCTCGATTATGCGACACTTGGGAAACGCAAGATGGCGTGCGAGGAGGAGGTCAGGATCAACCGGCCGCATGCGCCACAGATCTATCATCGCGTCGTGGCCATTACTGAAGAACCGGACGGGTCGGTGAAGGTCGACGGCAGCGGCAAGCCGATCGAATATGCCGTGGACATGTCGCGTTTCGACGAGAGCCGAACGCTGGATCATCTGGCGAAGGCCGGACGGTTCGACGCGGACTTTGCGTCGGCCGTCGCCGACGCGATCGCGGCTTCGCATGCGGCAACGACGCCCGCCGACGGCAAGGCCTGGATAACCTCTATCCCCGCCCTGATCGACGGCAACAGCAATGGCCTGCGAATCGGCAATCATCTCCCGGCCATAGAGATCGAGCAGCTTGCGCAGGCCTCGCACGCGGCATTCCTGCGCACCCGTCCCTGGCTCGAAGAGCGCAGCCGCCAAGGCTTCGTGCGCCGCTGTCACGGCGATCTGCATCTTGCAAATATCGTGATGATCGAGCAGCAGCCCGTGCTATTCGATGCCATCGAGTTCGACGCACAGATGGCGACTGTCGACGTATTCTATGACCTCGCGTTTACGCTGATGGATCTGCTCCACCACCATCAACCGCTTGCAGCCAATACCGTTCTGAACCGGTACCTTGCCGCGACGCGGCTGGAAAACCTCGACGCGCTCGGCGCGCTGCCGCTGTTCATGTCAATGCGCGCAGCGATCCGGGCCCAGGTGGCGTTGGCACGGCTGAAGCCACCACATTCCGACGATGCCGGCATTCTCGATGAGGCGCGCCATTATTTCGACCTTGCCCAGGCGCTGATCCAGCCTCCCGCTCCCCGTCTGATCGCGGTGGGTGGACTATCTGGCACCGGCAAGACAGTTTTGGCACGCGCGCTCGCGCCTACCGTCGCTCCGCAGCCTGGCGCCGTCGTGCTGCGTAGCGACGTCATTCGCAAGCAGATGTTCGGTGTTGCCGACACGGACCGGCTGCCGCCGTCCGCCTATACGCCCGAGCTTGCGGCCCGCGTCTACGAGGCAATGGCCGAGCGCGCCCGGCGTGTGCTGGTTCAGGGCCATTCAGCAATCGTCGATGGCGTGTTCGCCCGCGATTTCGAGCGGGATGCCACCGCCACGCTGGCGAGGAATTGTAACGTACCCCTCACCGGCCTCTTCTTGGTCGCGGATCTGGCGACCCGCCAGGCCCGAATCGGCGGTCGCAGCGGTGACGCATCCGACGCGACGCAAGAGGTTGCCGCGTTGCAAGAGCACTATAATATCGGCCATATCGGTTGGACGACCATCGATGCATCCGGGACACAAGCGCAGACGCTCCAGAGCTGCCAGGACGCGATCGCTGAGGGCAGGTAAGGCAATCTGATTGGCGCGGGCTAGGATGGCGCGACCCACCACGAATTCTACGGCGACCGCCCTCGCCAGGCCGGCGGCGAGCCGCAATACGCTGCCCGGGCGCCTCAGCCCCGGCATGGCCTGCGACACCGCCTTTCGGATCATCGCCCGCCGTCACCTCGCCGCCGTCCTTGCCCAGCACGACGGGACCTGTCGAGGCGATCCGGAGGCGCTGCATCAGATCCGAATCGCGCTGACGCACCTGCGGACCGCGATTCGCTTCTTTTCGCCCATGGTCGACGATGCGCTGCGCCCCAAGGTCTGGGCCGAGTTGAAATGGCTGAACAGCCAGCTCGGCATGGTGCGGGATCTCGACGTCGCCATCGAACGCGTCGTGGCCGAGACCGGGAACGAGCTCGCGGTGATCGCCGAGCTGCAGCACTGGGACGACAAGCGCGCCGAAAGCCATCGCCTGCTGGCCCGCGCGCTGCAATCGGCGCGATATCGCCGCCTGGTCGAACAGACCTCGAGCTGGATCGAGAGCGGCCCTTGGTCGACCCGGCGCGGCAAGGAGGCCATCAGGCTGCGCCGTTGCCCGCTCGCCGACCACGCGACGGCGCAACTGACCGAATGGGAAAAGACGCTGCTCAGGAAGGCCAAGAAGCTGCGCAAGCTCGACGTCGAGAAGCGGCACAAGCTGCGGATTCTCAACAAGCGACTGACCTATTCGATTGAGTCGCTGGAGGACCTGTTCGCCGAGAAGTCGCTGACGAAGCAGAAGTCGATTCTCAAACAATTGCGCAGGGCGCAAAAATCGCTCGGACAGCTGAACGACGATGCGCGCGGCCAGACGCTGGCCGCGTCGTTGAACGAAGCCGCCCCCGAGGCCGCCGTTCGCTTTCTCGACCGCAAGCGGGAAAAGAAGCTGTTGCGAACGGCTTCGACGGCCTATCGCAAGCTGGACAAGGCAAAGCCCTTCCGCTCCTCCGACCTGACGCCAGACCCGGAACCGGAGGACTAGCTCGACGCCAGCGCTGCTTGACCTGCGTCAAACCAGGCCGCTGCCGCTGATCTAAGCTCCGCACATCGATATTCGTGTGAACTTGCGGAGCCCCCCATGCGCGCCCACCAGATCATGACCCGCTCGGTTATCTCGGTCACCCCCGACACCAGCATCGTCGAGGCCGCGAACATCATGCTGAAGCGCCACGTCAGCGGCCTGACTGTTGTCGACGGTAGCGGCAAGCTGGTCGGCGTCGTCTCGGAGGGCGACTTCATCCGCCGCAGCGAAATCGGCACCGGGCGCAAGCGCGGCCGCTGGCTGCTATTCATCCTCGGTCCCGGCAAGACAGCCAGCGATTTCGTCCACGAGCATGGCCGCAGGGTGTCGGAGGTCATGACCGCCTCGCCCGTCACCATTACCGAAGACGCCGCGCTTGCGGAAATCGTCGATCTTATGGAACGGAATAACGTGAAGCGGCTGCCGGTGGTTCGCGGCGACAAGCTCGTGGGCATCGTATCACGCGCCAACCTTCTGCAAGCCGTGGCGGGCCTCGCTCGCGACGTGCCGGACCCGACCGCCGACGATGATCACATCCGCGGGCGCATCATCGATGCCATGGAGAAGAACGATTGGTGCCCGTTCGGACTGAACGTCATCGTTCGCGACGGCATCGTTCATTTGAGCGGCGTCATCACCGAGGAGCGCGCGCGGCAGGCTGCGGTCGTTGCCGCGGAGAATGTCGCGGGCGTCAGGAAGGTGCACGACCATCTATGCTGGGTCGACACCATGTCCGGCGTCTATCTGAACTCACCCGAGGACGATGATCTCGCCAAGGCAAGCTGACAAGGCAAGCTGACGCGGCGAGCTGAGTGTCGTTCAGCGAGGAATGACGGCGGTTGCTTCGATCTCGACGCGTGCCGCTTTCTCAACAAGGCGGACGACCTGGACAAGCGCCATTGCCGGATAATGCGCGCCGAAGATCGTGCGGTAGATCTTGCCGAGCTCCTTCAGGTTCGTCAGGTATTCGTCCATGTCGACGACATACCAGGTCAGGCGCACGAGGTGCTCGGGCCGCGCACCGGCCTCGGCAAGGATTTCCGCGATGTTGCTCAGGGTCTGACGCACCTGCGCGACAAAGCCGTCCGCGAGACGCTCCTCGGCATCCCAGCCGATCACGCCGCCGGTCACCACGAAGCGCCCTTCGGCAGCCATGCCGTTGGCATAGCCCTTCGGCATCGGCCAGCCGGATGGCTGGAGCACCTGTGCCCTCGGGCTGACGTCATCCTCGGCTGCACCGGGCAGCACCGCGAGCTGTGGGCCTTTCGGCGTCGTCACGGACAAATCCTGATCCTCATCTCATTCTGCCGCGACGCCCGAGGACGTCGCCGTCGCTTGCGCCAATTGCCGCAAGGCGAAGCGCTTCAATTTTCCGGTCTCGGTTTTCGGCAGCTGGGTCACGAACTCGATCGCGCGCGGATATTTATACGGCGCGATCTCGCGTTTGACATGCTCCTGCAACTCGGCTGCGAGCTTTGCATCCGGCGTCACGCCGGGTGCGGCAATGACATAGGCCTTCACAATCATCCCGCGCGCCTCATCCGGCGCACCGACGACGCCACACTCGGCAACCGACGGATGGGTGAGCAGCGCTGCTTCCACATCCGTTCCCGCGATATTGTATCCGGATGACACGATCATGTCGTCGGAGCGCGACTGGTACCAGAAATAACCGTCGCTATCCATCAGATAGGTGTCGCCGGTGATGTTCCAGCCGTTCTGGACATATTTGCGTTGCCGCTCGTCGGCAAGGTAGCGACAACCAGTCGGCCCGCGCACTGCAAGCTTCCCCATCGTGCCCGGCGGCAGGTCATTGCCATCATCGTCGACGATCTTCGCCTCATAGCCAGGCACCGGCTTGCCGGTCGCGCCGGGGCGAATTTCGTCCTCCGTCGCGCTGATGAAGATGTGCAGCAGCTCAGTCGAGCCAATTCCGTCCATCAGCTTGATGCCGGTGGCCTTGAGCCAAGCGTCGAATGTCGGCTTGGGCAGCGTCTCACCCGCGGACACGCACTTCCTTAGCGAGGAAATGTCGCGCCCCGGAAGCTTGCCGATCATGGCGCGGTACGCGGTCGGCGCCGTAAAGCAGACCGTGGTCTTGTACTGCTCGATCGCCGTCAGGATGTCGTCGGGCGTCGTCTTCTCGAGGACGACAAAAGAAGCGCCGATGTGCATCGGGAACAGCACGCCGCCGAAGCCGAAGGTGAAGGCCAGCGGCGCGGAGCCGACGAAACGGTCTTTCTGCTCGGCCTGCAGGATGTTGCGCGCATAGCCGTCGCACACCGCCAACATGTCCCGATGGAAATGCATGGTGCCCTTTGGATCGCCGGTGGTCCCCGACGTGAAGGCGATCAGGCAGATATCGTCAGCGGCGGTATCGACCGCGGCGAACTCGGCGCTCGCATCTGCGATCAGTGCTTCGAGCGAGTCGGGTGCACCGTTGCCCCAATAGACCACGTGCCTGAGATCCGGCGCAGTCAGCTTCGCCTTCTCCATCTCGTCGGAGAGTTTTCCGTCGCAAAGCGCAATCGTGATCTCCGCCTTCTGGATCGGATAGGATAGCTCCTTGGCGCGCAGCAGCGGCATCGTCGCCACGCAAATGCCGCCGGCCTTGATCACCGCAAGATAGGTCGCAACCATCATCGGGCTGTTGGCGGAGCGCAGCATCACGCGGCCGCCGGTGACGAGACCGAGTTTTCCGACCAACACATTGGCGATGCGGTTCACGAGCGCCTGCAGCTCGCGATAGGTGTAGCTGACGGCGGGGCTGATGACGCAAGGCTCATCGCCCTGCCCCTGCTCGACCCAGCGGTCGAGGAAATAGCTGACGCAATTCAATCGCTGCGGATAGCGCAGCTCCGGCCGTGTGAAGATGAACTCCGGCCACAGCTCTGGCGGCGGCAGATGCTGCCGCGCAAACGTGTCGACGTGGGCAGTCACGGCGTTGCCGTCATGCGAGCCCGAAACTTGAACCTTGGCGGCGTTGGCCATCGCACGCTCCTTTCAGCATGGAAAGCACCCGGCAGCACTCAACGGAAAACATTTTAGGCTTAAAACAATTCGGCGCAATAGCGGATTTTGGGCATCCCATGCATTTTCGTGCGGCAAAAGGGATTGGCGACCGGTCGCCCGCGGACCTAGGGCCGGCGGCGGCCGGCCGATTTCTGCGCCGACGCCTTGGTCTTGGCCAGGAGCCGCATCAATTCGCGAACGTCCTTCGGCGTCAAATCGGCGAAGAGATCAGCGATCCAGGTCTCGTGTTCCGAGGCCATCCTGCGAAACTCGGCACGACCAAGCTTCGTGAGGCGGATCACCTGGACGCGGCGGTCGGTCTCCGAGGTCCGGCGATCGAGATGGCCGGATTCGACCAAGCGCTCGACGAGGCCGGTGACGTTGCCGTTGGACACCATCATGCGCTTGGAGACATCCGACAGCGTCATGCCGTCAGGCGCCTTGTCGAGCTGCGCCATCAGATCGAAACGGGGCAGCGTGACGTCGAAACGTTGTCGCAGCCGGCCGCGGACTTCTCCCTCGATCAGGGTCGTGCAGGTGAGCAGGCGCAACCACAGCCGAAGCTCTTCGGCATGGTCCTCCGGCGTTTCGACGGCCTTGGTCTCGGAATCGAGCATCTCGCTGCAGTCACTCACGGCCGGCATTGGCGCCGGCACGGATTCCCAACGTTTTGAGCTTCAAATAAATCGACGCCGGCCGCAAGCCCAAAGCTGCAACAATCGACCGCACATCAATTTCTTTAGGCTTCAAATAATTGGCGCGCGGCTTGCATGCACCGCTTCCGCGCGAGATGGCGACGCCTTGAGCTCAGCTTGCCGCGGTAGCCATCATCGGCATAAGCTTGGATCGAAGTATGGGGCCTGCAGCGCAGGCCCGATCGCCACGGGGGGACAGATCATGAAGACGCAAATGACCTTGGCCGCAGCCGCCTTGCTGCTCGGGACCGCGATGAGCCCTGCCCTCGCACAAGAGAAGATCAAGCTGGGCGTGATCGTGACGCTGTCGGGGCCCGGCGCGGCGCTCGGCCAGCAGGTTCGCGACGGCTTTGCCCTCGCGGTAAAGGATCTCGGTGGCAAGATGGGGGGCCGCGACATCGAGGTCGTCGTTGTCGACGACGAGCTGAAGCCCGACGCTGCGGTGACGAAGGTCAAAGGCCTACTCGAACGCGACAAGGTCGACTTTGTCGTCGGGCCGATCTTCTCCAACATCCTCCAGGCCATCCACCGGCCGGTCACGGAATCCAAGGTATTCCTGATCAGCCCCAACGCCGGCCCATCGACCTTTGCCGGCAAGGACTGCAACCCGTTCTTCTATGTGACGTCCTATCAAAATGACCAGGTGCACGAGATCCTCGGCAAGGTGGCGCAGGATCGCGGCTACAAGCGCATGTATCTGATGGTGCCGAACTATCAGGCCGGCAAGGACTCGGTCGCCGGTTTCAAGCTCGACTACAAGGGCGAGATCGTCGAAGAATCTTACATGCCGCTCAACACGCTGGACTTCCAGCCGGAGCTTTCCAAGATTTCCTCGCAGAAGCCCGATGCGCTGTTCACGTTCATGCCGGGCGGCCTCGGCGTCAACCTCGTCAAGCAATACAAGCAGGCCGGTCTCGCCGACAACATTCCGGTGCTCTCAGCCTTCACGGTGGATGAATCGACCCTGCCGGCACAGCAGGACGCGGCGGTCGGCATGTTCGGCGGCGCGAACTGGGCGCCCAATCTCGACAATCCCCAGAACAAGAAGTTCGTCGCCAGCTACGAGGCCGCCTATAACGGCGTGCCCGGCACCTACGCCTTCCAGGCTTATGACGCTGCAATGCTGATCGACAGCGCGGTCAAGGGCGTGAAGGGCGACCTCTCCAACAAGGACGCCGTTGCGGCCGCCCTGAAGAAGGCGGACTTCACGTCGCTGCGCGGGTCGTTCAAGTTCAACACCAACGGCTATCCGATCCAGGATTTCTACCTGACCAAGGTCGCCAAGCGTCCAGACGGAAAATTCCAGACCGAGATCGTCCAGAAGGTTTTCGAGAACTACGGCGACCGCTATGCCAAGGACTGCAAGGCGGCGAACTAACGCCGCGCGTCGCGTTAAGGGAGGACTGCAATGAAGAGCGAAATTACCGGCATCACGCGGGCTAACGAGGGGATCCAGGGCATCTCCTGGAACATCCTCGGCCAGACCTATGTGCCGAAGAGCAACACCGAGAACAGCTTCTCCTGGCACGCCACACTGCCGCCGGGCACGTTCGTGCCGCCGCACATTCATCCCGACCAGGACGAATATCTCTACATGCTGGAGGGCAAGCTCGACTTCGTGCTCGGCAATTCGGAGGCGCAGGCGACGCCCGGCGATCTGATCCGCCTCGGCATGGGCGTGCCGCACGGCATCTTCAACAAATCGGACCAGACCGCAAAAGTGCTGTTCTGGGTGTCGCCGACCAAAAAGCTGTTCGACCTGTTCTGGGGCCTTCACAACATGAAGGAGCAGAAGCCCGAGGATGTTGTGGCGATGGCCGCCGAGTTCAACATCCACTTCCTGCCGCCGCCGCCGGGCGCCGGCTAAGGGCTCACGTCAGGCGCGCACCGCCGCGAGGCCGGGTACCGCGGCAAAGCCGGCTTTTGTGGCATAACCACGCACGATCGCCTCGCGCTGGGAGTAGCTCAGCACGTTGTCGACATTGTCAAAGCCGTCGGGCGCCAACTGCTCGACGGCGTCGATGACGCCCTCGGGCCCGCCGCGCCGGTTGGAGCGGACGATATCCGCCGTCATCGGCAGGCGCTTCTTCTCATATTCCATCAGGGCCTGACGCGGATGCTCGGCGCGTACCAGCGCGTCCGCAAGGCAGCGCGCATCGAGGATCGCCTGCGAGGCGCCGTTGGAGCCGACCGGATACATGGGATGCGCGGCATCGCCGAGCAGGGTGACGCGTCCGGACGACCAATAGGGCAACGGATCGCGGTCGCAGGTCGGATATTCATAAAACTCCGGCGTCGCCGAAATCAGGCTCTTCACGTCGATATAGGGCACCGAGAAGCGCGCGACATGCGGCATCACCTCCTCGCGCCGGCCCGGCCGTGACCAGTCTTCCTTCCGCGGCGGCGGCGCATTGCCCTCGCCCACTTTCACGAGCACCGCCCAGTTGGTAAGACGGCTCGCCGGGCTCGATCCCTCCGCGATCGGATAAATCACCACCTTGGCGTTGAGGCCACCGGCAACGATCATCGATTTTCCGGTGAGGAACAGCGGCCAGTCACGCGCACCGCGCCACAGCATCAGGCCGTTCCAACACGGCGGCCCTTCGTTCGGGAACAGCGTGTCGCGTACGCGTGAGTGGATGCCGTCGGCGCCGATCAAAATATCGCCGCGCGCGGTGTGGATATGCGAGCCGGCACGATCGAAGAAATAGGCCGTGACGCCGCCCTCGTCCTGCGTGAACGCACCGAGCCGGCAGCCGGTGTGGATCGCCTCCGCTCCGAGCCGCTCCTCGACGGCGCGATGGATGACACCCTGAAGGCGGCCGCGGTGGATCGAGAACTGCGGCACGTCGTGACCCGCATCGACGCCGCGGGCTTCGCGCCAGACCTCCTGGCCATGGCGGTTGAGGTAATAGAGCTGGTCGGTGCGGATCGCGACGTCGTCGAGCTTTTGCAGCAGGCCGAGACTGGCAAGCTCACGCATGGCGTGGGGCAGCGTATTGATACCGACGCCGAGTTCGCGGATCGTATCCGATTGCTCGAAAATCTCGCAGCCGATGCCGCGGGCCCGCAGCATCAAAGCCGTGGTGAGACCACCGATACCGCCGCCGACGATAATCGCCTTCATCGCCCTTAACTCCACTCAATACACAGGCAACGGGGTTAACGTCGCACGAGCGGTCACTCCGCCGCAAGCGGCTTTGTCGCCTCCGCCTTGAGCTCAGCGCGGGTCTTGGGCTTAGCCTTAATTCTCAGCTCCTCGAGATCCTGCCGATCGCGCACGCTGTTGCGGAAAATCTGGTCCTTCCCGGGCAGATATTGCGGCGGGCAGAATGCGTCGTTTGCGCCATACCAGGCCGCCGCCTTCATGGTGAAGAAAGGATCAACCAGGTGCGGCCGCCCGAGCGCGACGAGGTCGGCCCGACCAGCTGCCAAGATGGTATTGGCCTGGTCTGCGGTCGTGATGTTTCCGACGCACATGGTTGCCACGCGCGCCTCGTTGCGGACCTGGTCGGAGAATGGCGTCTGGAACATGCGGCCATAGATCGGCTGTGCATCGCGCACGGTTTGCCCGGTCGAGACATCGACGAGATCGACACCGGCCTCGGCAAAGGCGCGCGCGACGGCCACCGCATCATCGCCGGTAATGCCGCCGTCGGCCCAGTCGGTCGCAGAAATACGCACCGACATCGGCTTGTGCCTCGGCCACACTGCCCGTAGTGCCTCAAATATCTCGAGCGGGAAGCGCAGCCGATTTTCAAGCGAACCGCCATACGCGTCAGTGCGGGTGTTCGTCAGCGGTGAAATGAAGCTGGCAAGAAGATAGCCGTGGGCGCAGTGCAGCTCCAGCATATCGAAGCCGCAGCGCTCACCACGCTTCGCCGCGGCGACAAAAGAGCCCTTCACCGCATTCATGCCGGCGCGGTCGAGCTCGCGGGGCACTTGGCTGTCTGGAAAATAGGGTAGCGGCGACGCCGAGACGACATCCCAGCCGCCTTCGTCCAGCGGACGGTCGATGCCATCCCACATCAGCTTGGTCGCACCCTTGCGGCCGGAATGGCCGACTTGCAGGCAGATTTTTGCGGCGGAGTTGCCGTGGACGAAATCGACGATGCGCCGCCACGCCGCCTCCTGCTCGTCATTCCACAATCCGGCGCAGCCGGGTGTGATCCGGGCGTCGCGGCTGACACAGGTCATCTCGGTGAAGATCAGGCCGGCGCCACCGATGGCGCGCGAGCCGTAATGTACGAGGTGGAACTCACCGGGAACACCTTCCTTCGCCGAATACATGCACATCGGCGACATCACGGCGCGGTTGGCGATCTCCATCTCGCGCAAGCGGAACGGCTGGAACAGCGGCACCATCGGCTTGTCGGTGTTGACCTCGAACCCATTGCCGCGCACTTGCCTGGCGAAGGACTTCTCGACCTCGGCGACGAAATCCGGCGCGCGAAGCTTCAGATTGTCGTAGGTAATCGCCTTCGAGCGCGTCATCACGCCAAAGGCGAACTGCACGGGATCGAAATCCCAGAAGCGGTCGACATGCTCGAACCAGACCAGCGAGACGTCGGCCGCGTGCTGGGTCTTCTCAACCTCTTCGCGGCGACCATGCTCATAGACGTCCAGCGCAGCTTTGATGTCGGGCGCCTTCGCCATCGCTTCGGCCAACGCGATCGCATCTTCCATCGCGAGCTTGGTGCCGGAGCCGATCGAGAAGTGCGCGCTGGCCTTGGCGTCGCCGAGCAGCACCATGTTGTCCTTGACCCAGCGCTTGCTGCGGATCATCGGGAAATTTCGCCACATCGAGCGGTTGGTGAGCAGCTTGTGCTCGCCCAGGAACCAGCCAAAGATCTCGGCCATGCGCGTGGCGGATTGGCTCTCGTTCAGCCCCGTCAGTCCCGCGCGCTCGAACGTCTCCGGATCGGTCTCGAAGATCCAGGTCGAGTGGCCCGCTTCATATTGGTAAGCGTGGGCGATGAACGGTCCCCACTCCGTCTCCTGGAAGATGAAGGTGAAGGCATCGAGCGGCCTGGTCGAGCCCATCCAGGCAAATTTGTTGGTGCGGAGGTCAACCTCCGGCTCGAAGTGCCCGACATGCTTCTCGCGGAATCGGCTATTGATGCCGTCGGCGAGCAAGACGAGATCGGCATCGGCAAAGCGCGACTCGTCCTCGACATCGACTTCGAAATTCAGGCTGACACCGAGCTCTCGCGCGCGCTCCTGCAGGATCAGCAACAATTTCTGCCGCGAGCAGCCGCAAAAGCCGTTGCCCCCGACCCGATGCACGGTGCCGCGAAAATGCACGGCGATATCATCCCAATAGGCGAACTCCTGGGTGATGCGACGATAGCTTGGAAGGTCGTGCTTTTCGAAATTGTCGAGCGTGGCATCCGAGAACACCACGCCGAAGCCGAACGTATCGTCGGCGCGGTTGCGCTCATAGACAGCGATGTCGGCGCCAGGGCGCTGTTTCTTGAGCAGGATCGCTGCGTAGAGACCCGCGGGTCCACCACCGATGATCGCGACTTTCATGGGAGCCTCGCCAATTCACCCGGCCATGAAAACTATTTTAAGCCTAAAATAATTTCTGGCAAGTCCCCATTCCAGGCCTTCGCAGGAAAAGGCTGGTCAGTCGCCCCTGAAGACTGGCTTGACCTTGTTGGCAAAAGCCTCGAAGGCGCGCTCGAAATCGGCCGTCGTCATGCACAGGGCTTGAGCAACGGCCTCCGCTTCGATCGCTTCCTCCACCGACATCGCCCATTCCATGGCCAGCATCCGTTTGGTCATGGTGTTGCCGAAGGTCGGGCCTTCCGCGACCTGCTTGGCCAACAACTGCGCCTGGGGCAGAACCTGCTCAGGCGTGACGATGCGGCTGAAGAACCCCCAGCGCTCGCCCTCCTCCGCGGTCATGAACCGGCCGGTGAACAGAAGCTCGGAGGCGCGGGACTGACCGATGATCCGCGGCAGGATCGCACAGGCGCCCATATCACAGCCGCCAAGACCCACCTTGTTGAACAGGAACGCGACCTTGGCTCCGCTCTCGGCGAGCCGCATGTCGGATGCCATGGCGATGATCGCGCCGGCGCCGGCGCAGATGCCCTCGACCGCCGCCACGATCGGCTGCGGGCAGGCCCGCATCGCCTTGACGAGGTCACCGGTCATCCGCGTGAAAGCGGTCAGCCCCTTGGTGTCCATCTTGACCAAAGGCCCGATGATCTCGAACACGTCGCCTCCGGACGAGAAATTGCCGCCGGCGCCGGTGACGACGATCGACTTGACCGCGTCGTCAAATGCGCAGGCGCGAAAGAAATCCGTCAGCTCGCGATAGCTCTCGAACGTTAGCGGATTCTTCCGCTCGGGCCGATTGAGTGTCACGGTGGCAACGCCATCGACCACCGCCAGCAGGAAGTGTTGCGGTGAATAGTCGGCGAGCGGCACGGTGACGGGATTGGCTGGTCTGCTCATGAGATTTCCTTCCTTGTTCCGCGCGGTTAGATCTCGCCACCGGCGACAGCAATCGCCTGCCCCGTGATCGCACTGGCGTTCGCGCTGCACAGCCAAAGCACGGCATTGGCCACTTCCTGCGGCGAGATCAGGCGTCCTTGCGGATTGTGTTTTGCGAGCTCGGCGATCGCCTGCTCACGGGTTCGCCCGGTCTTCTTCATGATGTTGTCGATGCTGCCGGCAACGAGATCGGTATCGGTAAAGCCCGGGCAGACCGCATTCACGGTGATGTTGCTGCCGGCCATCTCCAGCGCGAGCGAACGCACGAGACCAATCACAGCGTGCTTGGCCGCCGCATACGCGCTCACATAGGCGTAACCCTTCAGCCCCGCCGTCGATGCAATCGCGATAACCCGGCCGTAGGGGCGATCCTTCATTCCCGGCAGGACTGCGCGGACGGCATGGACAACGCCCATGAAGTTGACGTCCATCATGCGCGCAAAAAGGGCGCTGTCCGATTTCGCGAACGGCGCGGATTCGGCGCTGCCGGCATTTGCGATCAGGATATCGATCGGCTTTCGCGCATGCGCCGCGGAGATAGCCGCCTTCAGCCCAGCCTCGTCCGAGACATCGGCAACGGCTGCATGATGCGCGGCCCCTGCGCTTACCGCCTCTTCGAGAGTAGCCGCGTTCCGACCGAGCACCGTCACGGTGGCACCAGCGTCGACAAGGGACGCTGCGATCGCGCGGCCAATGCCGCGACCGCCACCGGTCACCAGTGCGTGCGGCGAATGCGGCAATGCGGACATGAGCGGGCTCCCTCGAGATCTGCTGATCCTTCCTCCGATATATTTTAACCTTCAAACTTTTGCAACGAAAGCGCAGATCGGCGACGCAAACGCCCGCGCGCGAAGCGGCCCGAAAATTGCTTTAAGTATAAAATTATCTCTTCCCATCGCCCGCAGGCCTGTTAGCATCGCCGGGCCAAGCAAAAGGATGTCGCGTGTCGCAGCCTGCGCCAATGATAACAAGGGACGGACGTTTCGCCTATGAAACTGCGGGCGATCCGGCAGCGATACCCCTTGTTTTCCTGCATGGCATTGGTGGCGCGGCGCGGGCCTGGCGGCAGCAGCTTGCCACGTTCGGCAACCGTTTCCGCGCGATCGCATGGGACATGCCGGGCTATGGCGGCTCGGCACCACTGGCCAGCGTCAGCATCGCTGCCCTGGCCGATGCGCTCCAGCAATTCATCGAGCAGATCGGCGCGACAAGCCCCATTCTGGTCGGCCATTCGATCGGCGGCATGATCGTCCAGAAATGGCTGGTGCAATCGCCGACACTCGCGCGCGCTGTCGTCCTCGCGCAAACCAGCCCGGCCTTTGGCAAGACCGACGGCGACTGGCAGAAATCGTTCATTGCCGCACGCCTGGGTCCACTCGATCGCGCCGAGACCATGAAATCGCTGGCGCCGTCGCTGGTGAAGGAGCTCGTCGGCGACGAACCCGATCCCAAGGGGATGGAGCTTGCACGCGATTGCATGGGGAGTGTACCCGAAGCGAGCTATCGCGCCATGATGCTGGCCCTGATCGGATTCGACCAGCGCAGCACGCTCAAGGACATTTCCGTACCGACGCTGTTGCTCTCCGGTTCGAAAGACAACAATGCGCCTGCGCCAATGATGGCAAAAACGGCAACTTACATTCCCTCGGCCGAATATGTCGAACTCCCCGGCGTCGGCCATCTCGCCAACCTCGAGCGGCCCGATGCCTTCGACAAGGCTCTTGGCAACTTCGTCGACTCCGTTGCTGCAAAACACCGGTAACTGCGCCATGACCATGCAAGTCAGCAAGACCATTGGCACGAGCGACAAGGTCGCGCTGGATGCGCCGATCTTCGATCCCGTGGCTTTCCGCTTGAGCGACGAACAAGCCGGGATCATCGCGCGGGCGCGCGAGATCGGCCAGAGCGTGTTCGCGGCTCGTGCGGCGGCTTACGATCGCGAGGCGATCTTCCCGACCGAGAATTATCGCGACCTGCACCGCGTCGGCCTCCTCGGCATCGCCGTACCGAAGAAGCATGGGGGGCTCGGAGCTGACTACCAGACCTACGCCCTTGCAGCGGCGGAGATCGGCCGCTATTGCGGCGCGACCGCGCTGACCTGGAACATGCATGTCTGCTCCACCCTGTGGTCGGGCCCTTTGGCAGATGATCTCGACATGGATGCGGAGACCCGCGCGGAACACGAAAAGCGGCGGGCCGTCCACTACAAGCGCATCGTCGAGGACGGCGCGATCTATTCGCAACCATTCTCCGAAGGTGGCGCGGCAGCCGCAGGCGGCGTTGCCTTCGGCACGGAAGCGAAGCCTGTCGAAGGCGGCTGGATCGTCAACGGCAAGAAGATCTTTGCATCCCTCTCCGGCCACGCCGACTATTACGGCGTGCTCTGCACCGAGATCGAGGAAGGCGAGAAGGCCTCACGACGCAATACGCTTTACCTCGCGATCTCCGCCAAATCACCGGGTGTTTCCGTCGTCGGCGACTGGGATCCGCTCGGCATGCGCGGCACGGTCTCGCGGACGCTGCTGTTCAAGGATGTATTCGTGCCGGAAGACTCTGCGCTGATGCCGCGCGGCGTCTACTTCCAGGCGGCGATGCGCTGGCCGCATATGTTCCTGACGCTTTCGCCCACCTATATGGGGCTCGCGCAAGCCTCTTACGATTTCACGGTGCGCTATCTGCGCGGCGAGGTGCCGGGCATGCCTCCGGTCAAGCGCCGGATGTACCCGACCAAGCAGATCGCGGTCGCGCAGATGCAAATCAAGCTCGAGCAGATCAAGGCAATCTGGTTCCAGGCCGTTACCGAAGCGCGCGCCAATCCAAGCAAGGAGCAGACCCTGCGCGCCTATGCCGCGCAATATTCGGTGATGGAAGGCGCCAATGAACTCGCCGCGCTTGCGATCCGCACCTGTGGGGGACAGGCGATGCTCCGCTCGCTGCCGCTCGAGCGCATCTATCGTGACAGCCGCTGCGGCTCACTGATGCTGCCCTGGACGGCCGAGCTCTGCCTAGACCGGATCGGTCGCGAGGCGCTGTACGAGGCCGGCGAAACGGACGACTGACGGTGGACCTCTGCAGTCTGATCGATCGCAACGCGGCGTTTTCGCCGGACAAGACCGCCATCGCCTTCGAGGGAGAGCGGCTGAGCTATGCTGCGTTCGCCGATCGCATCGAACGGGCGGCAACAGCCCTGAAGCAGGAAGTCGGTGTCGGCCGAGGCGACCGCGTCGCGATCCTGAGCCTGAATCGGCCGGACTATCTGGTCCTGCTCTATGCATGCGCGCGGCTCGGCGCGATGCTTGTGCCCTTGAATTGGCGGCTGGCGGTCGCCGAGCAGCTCTTCATCCTCACCGATGCCGGCGCCAAGGTGCTGGTGCTCGAGCAGGCATTTGAGGGAATTCTTCCCGAACTCGCGCCGGGCACCACCTGCATCGGCCTCGATTTTGCGCCACCGCACGGCATGGCCTTTGAAGGCCTGCTGGCGCGCAAGGGAAGCAGCGGACGCAATCCGCACACCGATCTCTCCTGCCCGCTGCTGATCGTCTACACGTCGGGAACGACCGGGCGGCCGAAAGGCGCGGTGCTGCGCCAGGAGGCGCTGTTCTGGAACGGCGTCATGAGCCAGCACATGCACAACATGACATCCGACGATCATGTGCTGACGGTGTTGCCGTTCTTCCACGTCGGCGGGCTCAACATCCAGACGACCGCCGCGCTCCAGCTTGGCGCAACCGTCACGATTCACGCCCGCTTCACGCCCGACACGGCGCTCGCCAGCATCGAACGGGAGCGGCCGACGCTGACAGTCATGGTGCCGGCGATCATCCAGGCCGTCAGCGAGCACCCCGCCTGGGCCAAGACGGATCTCTCATCGCTGAAGGCCGTCGCCACCGGCTCGACAATCGTACCGCCGCACCTGATCGATCGCTTCGTCGCGCGCGGCGTGCCGGTGCTACAGGTTTACGGCTCGACGGAAACTTGCCCCATCGCCGTCTACACCCGCCTCGGCGGCGACCTGTCGCGCGCCGGATCGACGGGGCTTGCCGGCCTGTGCTGCGAAGCGAAGGTGATCGATCAGGCCGGCAACGAGGTGCCGGCGGGCACGCCGGGCGAGATTGCGGTCCGCGGCCCCAACGTCCTCTTCGAATATTGGGGCAATGCCGACGCCACACGCGAAGCGCTGCGCGACGGCTGGTACCGCACCGGCGATATCGGCCTGTGCGACGCGGACGGCTACTTCTGGGTCCGCGACCGCAAGAAGAACCTGATCATTTCCGGTGGCGAGAACATCTATCCGGCCGAGGTCGAACGGGTGCTGCTCGAGCATCCCGACGTCAGCGAATGCGCCGTGATCGGCCGGCCGGACCCGCGCTGGGACGAAGTCCCCGTCGCCTATGTCATCCGGCGAGCCGACTGCCATCTCGAAGCGGACGAGCTGAGAGCGCACGTTCAGGCGCAGCTCGCCCGCTACAAGGTTCCACGCGACATCGTCTTCGTCGCTGACATGCCGCGCACAGCGCTCGGCAAGGTCCAGCATTTCTTGCTGAAGCAGATTGATGCGCAGTCGCGCGCGCAAGGAGAAGCATCTTGAAGATTGCGGTTCTGGGTGGGGGAAACGGCTCTTTCGCGGCCGCAGGCGACTTTGCGCTGTCGGGGCATGAGGTCCGGCTGTGGCGCCGGGACGCAGAGCAGGTCGCTGCACATCGCGCCGCTGGCTCACGCATCCTGGTGAAGGATCACAACGGGCAGCACGATGTGAAGCTCGCGCTTGTGACGACCGATATCGCCGAAGCCGTCAACGGGGTCGAACTGATCGTGTGCCCTGCTCCCGCCTTCGCGCAGCAGGACATCGCCCGGCTCCTCGCACCGCACCTGCGGGATGGCCAAGTCGTGTTTCTGCCACCCGCGACATTCGGCTCAATGATCTTCGCGCAGGCCGCGCGCGACGCCGGCAATCGTGCCAAAGCAAGCTTCGCCGAAACCGGAACGCTGCCGTGGCTCACCCGCAAGCACGGGCCATTCGAGGTCGCGATCACCATCCGTGCCAAGCGGCTGCCAGTCGGTGTGTTCCCGCTCGACCAGGCGTCACATGCGCTCGAGGTGATCGGACGCGCCTTCCCGGGCGTGATCGAGCCGTGCGGCGACGCGCTGTCCGGCGCGCTGATGAATGCAGGCTGCATCATCCACCCGCCGCTAATCGTGATGAACGCCGGCCCGATCGAGCATTTCGAGCGGTGGGACATCCACAAGGAGGGAACGCAAGCCGCGATCCGGCGAGTGACTGACGCACTCGACGCCGAGCGGATCGGCGTGCGCGAGGCGCTCGGCTATGGCGCACCGCATTTTCCGCTCGCCCACCATTACGCCAAGGAAGGCGAGATCTGGATGTACGGCCGTGGCTCGCATGACCGCCTGACGGATTCCGGCGACTGGCGAGAGCGGATCGTGCTGAGAGAACACCGCTACATGCGCGAGGATCTGCGGCTTGGGCTATCGCTGCTGGTCTCGGTTGCGGGGCTCGCGGGCGTGGCCGCGCCGCTCGCCAAGGCCTTCCTGGCCATCGGCGGCGCCATCTGCGGCGAGGATTTTGCGCAAGGCGGGCGGACGCTGGAAACGCTGGGGCTTGGCAAACTTCACAAGGCCGAATTGCAGTTGCTGCTTCGCGAAGGATTCTGACCGATGACTCGTCGCGCCAACATTGCCTGCCTCGGGGCCGGACGCATGGGCCGCGGTATCGCCGTCGCGTTCGCCTATGCGGGGCATACGGTCACGATGATCGACATCAAGGCCCGTTCAGCCGACGATTTCGCCAGGCTGGAGGCGGACGCGCTCGGCGAAGTCCGTAAGACCTTTACCAGCCTCGCAAAGCTGGGGCTGCTGACCGAGACCGACGTCGATCCGCTGATCGCGCGGGTTTCGGTGGTGCCGGCGAGCCAAAGCAGCGCCGCGCTGTCGGAAGCCGGAATAGTGTTCGAGGGCGTTCCTGAGGTCGTCGAGCTCAAGCGGGAGGTGCTGGGAGCGGCTTCAAAACAGGTCGGCCCCGACACGATCATCGCATCGACCACGTCGACCATCCTGGTCGACGATCTCTCCGGCGCGATCGTGAACCCTCGCCGCTTCCTCAACGTGCACTGGCTCAACCCGGCCTATCTGATCCCGCTGGTCGAGGTGTCGCCCGGCAAAGCCACCGATCCCGCCATCATCGACGAGGTCAAGTCGCTGCTCGAAGGCATCGGCAAGGTGCCCGTCGTCTGTGCGGCGACGCCCGGCTTCATCGTTCCGCGCATCCAGGCGCTGGCGATGAACGAGGCCGCGCGCATGGTCGAGGAAGGTGTCGCCAGCGCGGAGGAGATCGACAAGGCGATCCGCTACGGCTTCGGCTTCCGCTATGCGGTGCTTGGATTGCTCGAATTCATCGACTGGGGCGGCGGCGACATTCTCTATTACGCCAGCCGCTATCTCGAAGGCGCGCTCGGCAGCGACCGCTATCGGGCGCCGGACGTCATCTCACGCAACATGCATGAAGGCCGGATCGGCCTCCGCACGGGCGCAGGCTTCCTCGACTATTCAGGCATGGACGTTGACGCCTATCGCGCAAAGCGGCTCCAGGCCATGGTCGACCTGCTCCGGCACTTCGACCTCGCTCGCCCGCCGGTGCTCGACCGCGGCTAGCCAAAAACGTCCTGAAGCATGCCATCCCGTACGACCGCCACGCCATCAAGCTCGATGGTCGTCCCCATCATCGGCAGGTCGAAATGGCCGGCAGTATAGCGACCGGCAAATTCATTGGCACCGGTCGAGAACAGGAAGTTGCCGGAGACGGCGCGGATCTCCGTGCCGTTGGTGTCGCGCTGGTCGTACATCGACAACGCCTCGTAGCGCGCACCCGGGTTCATGCCGAAACCGACATGCGACACCGCATAGGCCTCCCGATCGCCCCAGGCGGCAAGATAGGCGCGCATCATGGCGGCATCCGTACCCTCGCCCTCCAGCTCGACCACGTAATCGTCCTTCAACGTCATCTTCACCGGCGACGCCAGGTAGCGCTTGAAGGTGAGATTGATGTCGCCTGGGGCCATCACCAGCGTGCCATTGATCGTCCCACTCTTCGGGAAGCAGACGACGATGCCGCCTGGCCAATGCGCCAGCGTTCCCGGCTTGTCGGTCCAGCCCCACACGCCGACCGTCGAAGCGCCGACCATGTCGACATCAAGCGACGTGCCGGCCTTCGAGGTGACCCGCATGCGCTTCGTTCCACGCAGCATTTTGGCCGCTGCGCGAACGCGCTTCTCCAGCGCCGGGTCCGGCACCATGCGCTCCAGCGCCTCGGGATGTTCGTTGGAGATCACGAGTATCCGCGCACCGGCCTTCAGAATTTCGGGCGTTTCCACCGCATGCATCAGGCCTTCGATGGTGCAATCCACCACGAAGCCGGCTTGCTGAAGTGCAGTGATGACCGGCCCCAGCTTTTGGATCGCTTCGCTGGCGCCGGTTGAGCGGACCGGAACGATGTTCCGATTGCGTGGCGTCGGCATGATGACATGAAAAGGCTTCGCCCCCATGCGCAACAGCGCGAGCTCCGCCAGATGTACATTCAACGCGCGCGACTGCGTCTCCGAGAGAATCGCCGCGGTATCACCGGCCTTGACGGCGCAACGCTCAAAGATCTCGCAAAACGCGTCGATCCATTTTGCCTCGATCCGATCAGCCAGCATGGTTCACTCCCGGTCTTCTGGTTTCTTGTTTGTCAGGTCACGCTTCGGGGAAGCCCCGCAAGAGGTACGACCGCACGGCGCCCAACAGGCCGTTCAAGATCAACCCCAGCAGCGAGATCGTAATCAACGGTACGAACATGTCGACGGCCTGGAAGGTACGCGCCGCCGTCACGAGGGCATGGCCCAATCCGTCCGTCGACGTGATCATCTCGGCCAGAAACACCACGATGCAGGAAATGACAAGGCCGATCCGGCACCCCGTCAGGATCGACGGCATCGCCGCCGGCAAGACGACCTTGAACAGGATTTCATAGCGCGGCGTTCCCGCCGCCATGGCCGACCAGATCAGCTTCTGCTCCACCGTTGAAGCCCCGTAGTAGGTGGACAGCAGAATGGGAAAGAGCGCGTCCGCCGCCACCAGCGTGATCTTCGATCCGTGGCCGAAGCCGAGCAACAGCAACAGGGCCGGATAGAGCGCGACCTTCGGCAATGGCGCCAGCACCCGCACAATCGGCCGGACGATGGCATTGATCGCCGGACTGGCAGCAGCCGCGATGCCGATACCGACGCCAAGGACGACCGCAATCGCAAAACCTGCGAACAGCCGGATCAGGGTCGCCGCGATCTCCTGCTGGAAGGTCCATGTCACGAGTTGCTGGAGCAGCCGGCCGAAGACGGCACCCGGCGGCGGCAGCAAAACCGCGGGCGCGAAGCCGAATGATACCAGGCCTTGCCACAGCGCAATCACCAGTACGATTGGCGCGAGCCCAAAGATGACGTTTGCTGAGAGAGAACGCGACATCATGAGAAGCTCAACGGCATGTCGAACTGAGGTTCGGACCAGCGCACCAGTCTTGCGCGGACGCGCTCGAAGACCGCATCGAGGCAGATGCCCATGGCGCCGACGATGATGATCATCGCGTAAACCGTATCGTATTGGCCCATGTCGAGCGCGTTGAACAGGATGTTCCCCGCTCCCGACTGGCGTGCGATCATCTCGCTGGTGATCATCGTAATCAGCGCCAGCACCAGGCCGGTGCGGCACCCGGTGAGGATCTCCGGGAGCGCGGCAGGCAACACGATCCGGACCAGGCGCTGCAAGGGCGACAGCCCCATCGCCGCGCCCGACCACAGCATCTTCTCCTCGACGGCCTTCGCACCTTCAAAACTGTGATAGATCACCGGAAGGCTGACGCCGAGGAAGATCACCAACGTCTTGGTGATGTCACCGACGCCGAGCCACAACATGATGATCGGCATCAGCGCCGCCTTCGGCACCGGATAGATCACCATCAGGAGCGGATTGAAGAAGGCTGCGACGGCCCGGCTACGGCCCATCAACAGGCCCAGTGGAATCGAAACCAGCACCGCGATGCCGAACCCGATCGCCATGCGACGGAGCGAAGCCAGGATGTTGATCAGGGATTCCTTATCGCCGAGGATATCCGGGATCGCGCGAATCGCTTCGATAGCCGTCGGAAAGCTGTCGTTCTTCAGCGCAAGCGACGCGACCTGCCATACCGCCAAAAGTCCAATGCAGGCCAGCACTGGCGCGGCACGTTTCGCCATGGCAGACGGCGAGATCATGAGGGCGAACCCGCTTCGTCGCTTTCATCGAACATACGCTCGATGTCGACGACGTATTTCTGGTAGCGCGGATCGAGCAGCAGCTCGTTGCGACGCCGCGGCCGCGGCAGATCGATATCGATGATTTCCCGGATGCGGCCCGGAGACTTCGACATCATCACAACCTTGTCCGAGAGGAAGACGGCTTCGTCGACCGAATGGGTGACGAACAGCACCGTCTTGCGGTCACGCTCCCAGATATTCAGGAGATCGTTCTGGAGACGCGTCCGGGTATGAGCATCGAGCGCACCGAACGGCTCGTCCATCAACAGGACTTCTGGATGATAGGCGAGCGTCCGGGCCAGTGCGACGCGCTGCTTCATGCCACCCGACAGCTCCTTGGGATAGAAATTCTCGTAGCCCTTGAGCCCGACCATTTCGATCAGAGCGCGGCTCTGCGCTTCCGCCTCTACGGCTCGCACACCTTGCTGGCGCGGGCCATACATCACGTTGCCAAGTACGGTCTTCCACGGGAACAGCGCAAACTCCTGGAATACCGGCCCGCGATCCGGACCCGGGCCCGTGATCGCCTGTCCTTTCATTCTCGCCGCGCCGCTGGTCGGGCTGACGAAACCGCCGACGATGTAAAGCAACGTCGACTTGCCGCAGCCGGACGGACCGAGAATCGAGACGAACGCTCCCTCTTCGATCGTTAGCGAGATGTCAGACAGCGCAAGATGATCCTTGCGCGCCGAGGTCTGGAAAACCTGCGAGACGCGGTCGATCTCGATGATTGCCGAAGCCGGCTTCTGTGACGTCACCGGTCTCACCCATTCGCTCGATCTCGAAGGCACTACCTTCATCCCGTCTCTCGCTTCACTCGCGCGCAAACGTCACGCAACCGACCTGCTGAATGTCCTCCATCAGCGGAGCAAGCTTAGCAAGAAACCTGCCAAACGGGCCGCCATTTTCGCGCGCGCGACTTCTTAGTCGAACCACGGCCACTCTGCGGGTCCCTCATGCGTGACCGCTCCACCCGGTGCCTGGCCGACAAGACGCGCATATTTCGCCAGCGCACCGGCACGATGACGCGGCGGGCGTTGCTTCCAGTCGCGTCGGCGTGCAGCGAGTTCCTGCTCATCGACCAGCAGGTCCATGCGGCGACCGGCGGCGTCAATCCGGATCTTGTCTCCATCGCGGACAAGTGCCAGCGGACCGCCGACAAATGCTTCTGGAGAGACATAGCCGATACACATGCCACGCGTGGCACCGGAGAACCGACCGTCAGTAATGAGGGCCACCTTCTCACCCATGCCCTGGCCGTAGATCAGCGCGGTGACACCGAGCATCTCGCGCATGCCAGGACCACCCACCGGCCCTTCATTGCGGATCACGAGGACCTCGCCAGCCTTGTAGCTGCGGTCACGAACGGCCGCGACGCAAGCCTCTTCATCCTCGAAGACGCGCGCTACGCCCTCAAAGAACTGGCTCTTCAAGCCGGCGACTTTGATGACGGCGCCGTCGGGACAGAGATTGCCCTTGAGAACCGCGACACCGCCGTCGGGCATGATCGGCGCGCGCGCCGTGTAAACCACCTCGCCATCGGGCACGTTGGCCGCGTCATATTCTTCCGCGAGCGTACGGCCGGTGATGGTGAGGCAACTACCGTCGATATGCCCGCTTTGAATCAACTCGCGGATCACAACGGCCGCACCGCCGATATCGTAAACATCCTTCGCGGTGTATTTGCCCCCCGGCCGCAGATTTCCGATCAGCGGCGTCCTGGCAAAGACCTCGCCGACATCATCGATCGTGAACGCAATGCCGGCTTCGTTTGCGATCGCAGGCAGATGCAGCGCCGCATTGGTCGATCCGCCCGTGGCGGCAACGATTGCGGCTCCATTCTCCAGGGACTTCCGCGTCACCATGTCACGCGGTAGCGGCCCACCTCGTTCGAGCATCTCCATGATCAACCGCCCTGCGTGGCGCGAGATCTGCGCACGCTCCGCATAGACGCCGGGCACCATCGACACATTGGGAATGGTCAGGCCCATGGCCTCCGATACCATTCCCATGGTGTTCGCGGTGAACTGACCGGCGCAGGCACCAATGGTCGGCAGGCAGGCGCGCTCGATCCGCTCGAGCGTCGGGGCGTCGATCTCTCCGGTCATGAAGCTGCCGACAGCCTCGTACGAGTCGAGGACGGTCAGCGTCCGTCCATCCACGCGACCCGGCAGCGAGCTGCCGCCATAGATGAAGATGGAAGGCACGTTGCAACGAACCATGCCCATCATCACGCCCGGAAGCGTCTTGTCGCAGCCGCCGTATCCGATCAGCGCGTCGTAGGCGAGACCATGGACGACGGCCTCGATGGAGTCGGCAATCAGCTCACGCGAGAGCAGGGAGAACTTCATCCCCTCGTGATTCATGCTGATGCCGTCGGACACCGAAATGGTCGAGAATTCACGCGGTGTGCCGCCGGCCTCCTCGACCCCGGTCTTGGCTGCAGCCACCTGGAAGTCGTGGGTCATGTTGCAGGGCGTCTGCTCGCCCTTCATGCTGACGATGCCCACCATCGGCTTGGCGATGGCCGCGTCGTCCAGCCCCATGGCGCGCATGAACGCACGGTGCGGAGCCCGGTCGAGGCCGTCGGTCGTTATCCGTGATCGCAACTTCTTCATGCCTGCATCATCTTCATGCAATGTCCCGCACGTGGCGGGACATTGCGACCTCATGGTCCTGCAAACACCTATTGCAGTGGCGCGACGATCGTCGGGTGCTTGAACTGAGCAACATCCAGCTTCGGCAGCATTCCCGTTTCCGCATAGATGTCGAGCATCTTCTGGATTGCCGGGAAATTCGGCGCCGCGCCGGGATCGCGACCGAAATCGTTGTCCTTGAGCAGATAGGTCTCGAGCACCGGGATGGGTGCTTTCAAGACTTCATTGACGACCTTCAACGTCTCTTCGCGGTTCGCGAGTGCCTTTTTCATGCCCGACGTGATGTCACGGACATAGGCCTTCACCAATTCCGGGTTCTTGTCGACGAAATCGGCACGGCAAGCTTCAAGGATGTGCACGATGTTCGGCATGGCCTGCGACAGCGAGAACAGTTTTCTCGTGCCGCCCTTGGCCTCAGCTCGCGCCGCAAACGGCTGGTTCATGTTGACCGCATCGACCCGACCCTGACGCAGAGCATCCTCGGAGACGGCAAAACCGACCTCGACCAGCTTGATGTCCTTGGCCGGATCGACGCCGTTCTGCTTCAAGAGCAGGTTGAACGGGCCCTGCGTGCCGCCGCCGATGACGGAAATGCCGACCGTCTTGCCCTTGAGGTCTGCAATCGTCTTGATCGGAGAGTCATCCATGACCGCCCAGTAGACCGAGAAGCCACCGGGTTTCTCGAAGACGTGTTGGGCCACGATGTAGGCCTTGAGATTACCGCCGACCACGCCGTTCGCGAGTGAGAGCGGCGCCTGCGTCGCGCAATCCAACGCACCAGCCGCCAACGCCTGCGTCATCGGCGCCGTACCCTGAAACTGGGTCCACTCGATGTTATAGGTCTTGCCGATATCGGGAAATTCGGCCGGCCTGCGCATCATCCAGTATTTGGATTCCTCGGCCGGGATGGTCCAACCCACGCGGATCGTCTGCTGCGCCCATGAGGGGCTCGCACCGGCGATCATAGCCGCCACAGCCCCTGCTGCCAGCATCCACCTCGAAACTGCCCGCATCGTGCCCACTCCGTTGCTCCGGCGTCGACCGACGCCACCCAACCCGACCACCTCAAATGTTTCATGGTTCAAACAATCAGGCAAGCCATGCAAGCGGACCCGGTTTCGCTACGGGATGCGTTATGTATGGTGCGCAGCGGTCGCGCGGCGTTGCGCCGCGACAGAAGGAGGCAACCTATGGCTGATGCGAGCAAGGCAAACCCGCAGGGCGTCGAGAGGCTCGGCTATCTCGGCCTGGGACTGATGGGGACGCCGATGACCCGGCGCCTCCTCAAGGCCGGCCATCACCTCAGCGTCTGGAACCGCTCGGAAGGCAAGCTCGCTCCACTCGTGGAGGCTGGCGCCAAGCGCGCGGGCACGCCACGTGACCTGTTGGCGAACTGCGACATCGTCTTCATGTGCGTGACGGATGCCGCAGCCGTCGAAGAGGTGATCTTCGGACCGGAAGGTTTTGCGGCGGCTCCCGGCGCAGGCAAGCTCGTGGTCGATTTCTCGTCGATCCATCCCGACGCTGCGCGCGAGCTGGCAGCGCGGTTAAAAGCTGCGAACGGCGCAGGCTGGATCGATGCACCAGTGTCAGGCGGCACCAAGGGTGCCGAAGAAGGCACGCTTGCCATCATGGCCGGCGGAGAGGCCTCCGATATCGAGCGGGCACGGCCCTATGTGCTGGCTATGGCGCGCAGGTTCACTCATATGGGTCCCACCGGCGCAGGCCAGACCACAAAGCTTTGCAACCAGGTGATCGTCGGCTGCGCGATGGCCGTGCTCGCAGAGGCAACGCGCCTTGCCTCGAATGCCGGAATTGATGCAAGCCGGCTGCCTGAGGCGCTCGCCGGCGGCTTTGCGGATTCGATCCCGCTTCAGCTCTTCGTGCCGCGCATGGTCCACGGCATTCATTCGCCTCCTCTCGGCCACATCGCGACGATGCTGAAGGATCTCGACACTGTCGCCGAAGTTGCCCAGACAACGTCAACACCGGTGCCGATGGCGACCCTCGCCGGACAGATCTTCAGGCTCGCGAAGGCTGCGCGTGGCGCAGACGCGGACGCTCTGGAAATCTACAAGCTCTCGGCCACGGACCGTTGACCGACGAGCGTCCGTGGATCGCCCTATGGCGACTTCTTGCGCTCGTCGTCGGACAGAAACCGGCCATATCCGCCCCGCGCAAACAGCAGCGGCTCCTTTGCGTTGTAGGCATAGGCCTCGACCGCACCGAGAAAGATCACGTGATCGCCGCCATAATAGCGATTAACGGACCGGCACTGGAAATTGGCCACGCTCTCGGCGAGCACTGGCGCATTGCCGAGGCCCGGCGCCCAGTCGACGCCGGCGAACTTATCCTCGGACGATTTTGCGAACTTGTTGGCAAGTGCCTGTTGCGTTGTGCCGAGCACGTGCACGGTGAAATGGCTGGCGTTCTGAAACACGCTCAAGCTCGAGGAATAAACTCCAAGGCTCCAGAGCACGAGGGGAGGATTCAAGGAGACCGATGCGAATGAATTACAGGTGATGCCATACGGCTTACCATCGGCGGCCGTGGCTGTAATGATCGTTACGCCCGTTCCATACGCGCCGAGCGCATTGCGAAAATCACGCGGATCAATCTGCGAGCTGTCGCTCGCGAACTCGTTGGCTGGATCGGGAGCGGCAGGCTGCTTTGGCTGGTCATTCATCGGCCGGCCTCACAAGGTGAGATTCTCGGACGGCAGGCCGAGTGCCACGCGTCCATAGTTGGTTCCGGCCGCATCGAAATTGAATGCGAGGTGCGAATTGATGGCATGCGCATCTCGGAACTGCCGTTGCAACACCCCCGTCGTGAACAGGCCGCGCGCGCCACTTGCCGCAAACAGCATCGAGACGACATCCGTACAGAGATTGACCGAGAATGCCCCATCACGCCGATACCTGGTCTTGATCGCCATGTCGGGCGTGTGCTTGCCGCGCGCGTGCTCCATCGCCTCGATGCAGGCCGCACGCATGATGAGGCGCGCAGCATCGATCTTGGCGGAAGCCTCCGCGATCTTGATTTGCGTGCTTTGGAAGTCGCTCAGCTTGGCGCGGTTGTATGTTGATATGCGGTGACGTGCGACCTCCGCATAGTCGTCGAGGCACGCCTGCGCATTTCCGAGCGCGACGCCGGAGAGAACATAAGGAAACAGTGAGAACACCGGCAGCGCGTAGAGCGGATTGGGATTCACACCGCTTCCGGGCGTTGCGCCTCCAGCCAAATCACGGACAGCGACCGTCATATGCTCGGGCACGAAGGCGTCCCTGACTTCGACATCCGACGATCCGGTGCCGCGCAGTCCGGCGACGTTCCAGGTGTCGAGGATCTTGTAATCGGCCTTCGGCAACAGGAAGATGCGGTATTCGATGCCGTCAGCCTCGTCGTCGGACGACACGACGCTCGCGAGCATGTTCCATTCACAGGAGCCGACACCAGACGAGAACGGCCAACTTCCGTGCAGCCGGTATCCGCCCTCGACCTTACTGGCGCGGCCGGCGGGGAAGATGAACGATGATGCGATCAGAACGTCCGGATCACGGCCCCAGACCAGATCCTGCGCGCGCGGCTCGAACATGCCGAGCATCCAGTGGTGGCTTGCCAGATTGGCCAGATTCCAGGCGACCGACGCATCAGCGCGACCGAGCAGCTCGGCGCAATCGATCAGGGCGACGTAGTCAAGCTCCGAACCGCCGATGCGTCTCGGCTGAAGTATCCGAAACAGGCCGGCATCATGCAGGTCGTGTTCGGTTTCCGGTGGCAGATGCCGCAGTTCCTCGGTGCGAGCCGCGCGTTCCCGCAATTGCGGCACGAGTGACTGGGCCTTGGCAATCATCGTCGCATAGGCTAGTTCGCCGGGATCCGTCGCTACCGACCGACCCATGTTCGGCTCCTGACCAGGCACCATTCGTGTCCCTCGCTCTGACGCATTTATGCGGCGGGAACCTCGCCAAATCAAGCTGGTGCAACGGTCAGTCGGACGTCGTGGCCTTGCGCAACCCAAATGCCCCTTTTTCGGCCAAAGCCACAATCCGGTCCGCGTCGTAACCGAGCGTCTCGCGCATGACGCCCTCGGTATGCTGGCCCAGCAGCGGCGCCGCCACGGGATCTATCGCCGCTGTCAGGCTCATATTGATCGGCGGCTCGATATTGGGCACCCACTCGGCTGTGCGATGCGGGATCCGGCTTAGGCGCGCGCGCTCGCGCGCCTCTGGCGCATTGAAGCCCTCCTCGACGGTCCGGAGATAGCCAACCGGGATGTTGGCCAGCTTCATCTTCGCCATCCAATTCTCGAGCGTGTCGCTCGCGAACACTTCGGCGATGGCTGCGCGCAACAGCTCCTTGTTCTCGGATCGCGCCCTTCGCGTGGCGAATTGCGGCTCGTTGATGAGATCCGGGCGGTTCATCACCTCGACCACCAGTCGCCGATACAGCCGATCATTGGCGCAGGCCATGTAGAGCGGACCGTCGGATGCCTCGTAGACACCGACAGTGGGAGAGCCACTCGGCGAATTGCCGAACCGGCCGGGATTCTCGCCGCTGATGAGATAGGCCATGCCGTAGAATCCAGTCATCCCCATGGCGACGTCGAACAGCGCGACCTCGACATGCTGTCCGCGGCCGAGTCGATCCCGCGCTATCAGTGCCATCAGGATGGCATTGCAGGCCGACATTCCCGTCGCCATGTCGACAATCGGCGGGCCGGTCCGAACCGCCGGACCATCGGCAAATCCGTTGAGCGACATGAAGCCGCTCTCGGCTTGCGTGATAGGATCAAACCCGGGGCGCGAGGCAAATGGTCCGGTTCGTCCGTAAGCGGAGATCGAGCAATAGACCAGCCGCGGGTTGAGCGGCGCAACAGCCTCGTAGTCGAGGCCGAACTTCTTCATGACCCCGCTGGAAAAGTTCTCGACGACCACGTCCGCCTTGCGGATCAAATCCAGTGCGATCTCGCGCGCCTCCGGCACGGCGAGATCGAGCGCGATGCCGCTCTTGTTGCGGTTCAGGCTGAGATAAGCCGCACTCTCACCGCCGATGTCGGCATGTTCATAAGCACGGGTGTCGTCGCCCCCATCGGGATTCTCGATCTTGATGACGCGCGCGCCGAAATCCGCGAGCGTCTGCGTGCAGGCCGGACCCGCGACCACGCGGGTGAAATCGACGACCAGAAGACCATCAAGCGCGGTTGGTCCTCCCCCCGACCGCGAGGGCCGTTCCGGCAATTGAGGCTTGGTGGACATCCTGGGCGCTCCCTTACATCGGCTTGTGCTCGCCGAATTTCCTGCAAGCGAACTTAAAGCCTGACGGGGACGGCTGTGCAAGTGCTGCAACAGCAGGGCTTCAATACGCAAAAGAACCCGGCAGCGGTCAAGCTGCCGGGTCCAAAAGCATCTGCGAACGGTACCTTCCGCACCACGGGAAACCCCACTCAGCGAAGCGACCTTTGCCAATAAAGCGTATTCGACCAGGCCCAGGGCACCTCCGGTTCATACAGCCGATAGCCCGCCCTGATGAATTATTCGTAGAGAAGCGTCTGTCTGTTGCGTCCGAAACAATACTGTCCAATCGGCTACTCCGGCCCCCGCGCTTCGACGGCCCGCATCAATCTGCGCTGAAGTCCTCTTGCCCAATGTCGTTGCACGATGCCGACGCTCGATAGGTAACTTAGTTTCGCGCGTCGGTTGGGGTACGACGCGGGCGAAGGCGGTTAGAACATCACAGTAGCAGGCAAACCACGACGCCCCGAGATCGAAATCTGTCATGGTCGCGCATCGAAGAACGTAAATCGATGCAGATCGACCAACATCTCGACAACCTCAGCGTCGAACGCATCAACCATCCAAATCTTGTGCATGGCACACCCATCGGAACAGAACGACCTCAACCCGGCCACGCGAAGACATCACCACCACGGGAAGCTCACCTGCCCAGCGCGACCTTCACGCCGAGCCAGACGGCTCCCATCGGGCCGGCCGCAAGTAGTCTCGTTCGCATTCCAATCGCTGCAGTTAGGCTTTGGCCTAACTTTCGATAATTGGCGATTATCAAAACATCGCGACAGGCGGCGCCTTAGAGGAGATGAATTTCGCCATTGGCCGGCACACGGATTTTGTCTTTAAAAGCGCAATTGAGTCTACCGCAGGCGCGTTTCCTCAGATCACACAAGCGTCCGCCGCGTAGTCGATCGCGCGTAGCTATGAGATCAGGCTTCGCTTCAGCGCGGATCAATTCAGCTGGCCGCTTGAATCTGCTCCGATTACGCTTGCTCAAGACTGCCTCCGTCATGATCAATGGACGATCCGGAAGTTCGGACACAAACGTCAAAATGATGTCTATGGGCGTTTTGTTCTCTTCGTCCAACCTAGCGACGACGACGAGCCCGGGCGGGTCTTCGCGCTACGCCGCAGCGTCCACGCTAGGCATTTCCACACACCCGCGACAGACTGGAGCTCGTTCGCATTCCGAGGCCCAAGGAATTGATAACTTGACTCTCGCCGCCGCCGCGTCTCGATGGCGTCATGCTTGGCCAAGTACGCCGCCATATCCGCACCCACGCGACGCCCCCCCCTCAAGATCACCTTCGGCGAGATGGGCGTGCGCGACGTCTTGAAGGTTTAAGGCACGATTGGGCGGTATCAGTAATGCAAACAGTAGCGTCCAGAGCGTCAGTGCACAGATCGGGATCGTATAGTACTGGGTGAATATCGGGTGGGTGATGAAGAAAGTAAGATTGATCGCAAGCCCGCTTCCGAGCAAGAGCGCAAGACGGTTCTTACCCTGATGCCAGACCCCGAGCGTCCAAAGCAGCGAAAGAACAACGAAGAGCGACTGGGGGTCGCCGAGATAGGCTCGAATGGTCTCACCGTCTAATGAAGGAGCAACCACATCACCGGCGCCATAGGTGGTCGAGAAGGGACTACCTGCGTTGATGGCATTGGCCGCGAGGGTCGGGCTCATGCCAATCACGAACGCGATAGCGAACAGCACTCCCTCACAGAACCTCGCTGCCTTGCGCGTCGCAAGAAAGGCTACGAGCAAATAGGTGCAATAGCCCGCCGACAGAAGAATGTTCGGCACCCGCATGTTGACCGCAGTGCCGATCAAAAGGCCTATGATCGGAATGAGAAGCATCCTCTGCCTTTGCCGCTCTTCAGCGAACAGCCGAGCTGTCAACAATCCGACAGCGGCGCAAAGCACCATGGTTGGCGCGATTGAGTAACTCGCCTTGACTGGATTGATCATCACGTAAATCGCGACAAAACCGAATGCGCTCGCAAGGGCCAGCTGCGCTCTCGATCGCGATAGCCAAATCGCGGCACAGACAAACAGGAAGATGATCAGCGTACAAACGGAATAAAGCGCCACGACCTGGTGACCAGACGGGAATAGCGCCAGCATCAGGCCGGTGCCCGGCGGGTACTGAAGGACCAACTTACCCGTCGCTGACATCGGCGTGTGGCAGACCGGGCCCTGACCCTCGAACCAGGTCGGCAGCTTCTTCATCTTGGCGAGAAAATAGCCGTCGTCATCCCGCGCGAAGTTGGTATCGAGGCCGCCAAGACCAAAGCGCTGAAACAGATGCGCCTGCCGCAGGTAGCATATATCGTCGTTGACGCCCCGGTCCTCGGACCATCGCGACATCGAGATTAGGTGGCTCGCAAGGATCGCCGCACAGACGAGGATTCCGACAACCTTGCCGATTCGCAGAAAGCCTTCAGGTGGGGTCAAGGTAATAGGTCCCGCTTGGTGAGGAAAAGCCCATGCAGGTCTGACGGGCCCTGGGGAGTTCGGGATTGCGGGCTAAAGGGGACAGGCTTTCCTGACGCTGCGCCATCGTGCTCGCTCGTTTCGATCGCATCAACAACAAACAGAGGCCTTTCCTTGCTGCTTAGATAAATCCTGCCGACATATTCGCCGATAATGCTGAGCGAAACGAGCTGGAAAAGCGAGGCCAAAATGGTCGAGATCATTAGGCTGGTCCAGCCCGGCACGACTTCAAGATACATCCAGGAATAGAGGGAATAGCCGGCTACGATCAGGAGAACGAGAAACATGCCGAGCGCAGCCAGTGACGAGAACCGCAGCAGCACCATGGAATAGCCAAGGAAGGCATCGGTCGCAAAGGCGACCATCTTGCGGAACGGGTATTTGGTCCTGCCGGCGAAGCGTTCCTGCCGGTCATAGACAAACGCCACTTGTCTGAAGCCCAGCGAAGCGACCATGCCGCGGATGAACCGGTCCCGCTCGGGCATCCTTGCAATGAGGTCGGCGACTCGGCGGGACATCAGCCGGAAGTCGCCAGTATCGCGCGGTATGATGATGTCGGTGGTACGCTCCAGCAGGCGATAAAACAAGGTTGCGGACTTTTTCTTGAACCACCCCTCCCCGGCACGGCTGCGCCTTTGGCCGTAAACCACATCTGCGCGGGTTTCTCGCATACGCTCAAGCATCGGTCCGATCAGCTCCGGCGGGTCCTGCAGGTCGGCGTCAATGACAAGGACCACGCTGCCACTCACCGCGGCAAGGCCTGCGGTGAGTGCGATTTGATGCCCGAAATTCCGCGATAGCCGGATACCGGTAACCGCGCCACACTTGGCAATCTCGCCGTGAATCATGTCCCATGTGTTGTCGGTCGACCCGTCGTCGATGAGGATAATTTCGTAGCTATCGCCGAAGATGGCCGCAGCGCTAACGCGGCAACGCTCGACGAGATGAGCGACACCTTCCTGCTCGTTGAAGCAGGGCACAACGATCGATAAAAACGGCGGAGCCGAAGCGTCAGAAGAACTAGCGACCGATGCGTGTGTCATGGGGGACAATGCCTTAGGGGGCTGAACGGGAGGTGGCCGCCGGGTCGAGACCGTTGCTGATCCGAAAGCCCACACAGGCAGGGTCAGGACGGGTATAAAGTCCGACGCTGAAGCAGCCTCCGACATGTTTCGCCCATGCCTCGGCCAGAGGCGTGAAGGGATTGGCCCGTGCCGTCTCCATGTCTGTCAGCTGCTGCTGAAGGCTTTCGAGATAAGGGCCGAGTGAGTGCTCATCCGGATGGTAGCGGACGGAAATCGTATTCTTCACGCCTAAGGCTGTCAAAAATTGCGGGAGCGAGTGGACTCCTTCATAGGCGATCGGTCCTCCGGCCTCGATGATGATGGGCCGGTCGGGCGTCGCCCTCGCGAGCTGCGCAAGCCTTTGCAACTCGATAAAAAACGTCCTGGTCGTTTCGATATTTCGTCTAACGGCCGCCGCCAGCGCTGGCGGCCGGCCGAGATGGCTCGTCACCAGGAAGAAAATGACGAAGAACGCGGCGGCGCACAGCGCATGATCCACGGTTCGCTTCGGGTAGCGAAGCCCGACTCTAGATGCAATCTCGGCAATCAGGATGCATGCCGTGAGCGGGATCAGCAGCATTGCCGGAAAGTCATAGCGGTTGTTGTGCGGGAATAGCATGCGATAAAGCCCGCACTGGGCGGCGTACATGGCGATCACGAAGGCATAGGCGGCGAATGCCGGCGCCGACTCCAAAACCCGCTCCTTCCAGGTGCGGGTCGGTATGACCCTAAGCAATTGAAGCACAACGATCGGCAGGAGCCACACCCACCAAGTGCGCGCCAAGCCGTCTAGCAAGCCGAGCGCCGCGTACCGTAACGTGACGACAGCTCCGGCGGAGTGGCCATAATAGTCGGCACCTGCCGAGCGCAACTCGCGAAGGATGACAAGGCCGATGGCGAGGATACAGGCCACGAGCAGCAAGCCGAGCACAGCGACAAAAAACAGGGACATCCGCCGGCCAATGACCGCATAGCCAAGGACAAAAGCCGGCAGTCCGGCGGCAATCGGCAGGAAGGTTTCCTTGAGACCGGAGAGAATGATGGCGAACATAGTGAGCGCCGCGGCTGCACAGAGCCTTACCGGTTGTCGCTCGGCAAAAAGGATGGCATCGGCTGAGAACAGCATCAGCCCAAGGCAGGCCGCGCCAAATATCTCGGACGGTCCCAGCCGAGACCAGACATCGGCCCACATGGGCAGCAGTGCTATGGCCGCCGTCAGGGCGCCGCTGAGCCACAGGCCGACGAAGCGCGAAAGTCCCCAGCAGATCGAAGCCAAGAAGATAGCGAAGCAAATGCTGTTAACCAGATACCAGAGATGAACGTCCGCTCCGAGAAGCGAGGTTTCCGCAACCTTCAAGAAGTAGAAGCTTGGACGAAACCGGCCCTGCAGCTGACCAACTTCGGTCTTAGTGATCAGCGTTTCCCATATCTCGCCGAATGGCAGCCGGAGATCGGGTCCCAGGTAGGTGAAGACTTCATGATCGTCGATCAGCCCCCAGTCCGCCTCCGTCACTTGCCTGCCGGTGAGCGATAGAGAAAAGGCGCAGGCCAATATTGCAACTGCGAACAACTGACGAGCGCGACCTTCCGGAAAAAGCAGCCGCTCAACCATTGATTTTATAGAAATATTCTGCAACGTCCTTCAGCCTATAATTGGTCCTACCCGACGGGTTGCACACTTGCAAGTCGCACCAGCAACATCGTTTGGACTTTCGAGGTAGCGATTACTGGCAGGCCTTCGCGCCGCGAGATCCGACGTCAGCGCCGCTATGTCGGAGTAGCTCCCCCACAATCGAATCTGCGCGGACCATCTAGCGACATCTCCACACCCACGACCCGCCGTGGCTTGCTGGCGCACGCAAGCCATAGGATCGATAGTTTGACTCTCGCCGACGCCGCGTTTCGATGGCGGCGATGCCTCGCCAAATCTCTGGCAAGCTCACGATAATCGGGCCTTATCGAGACTCAGCTCTGACCAACATTTATCCACGAGTGCGCTCGATAGATTAACACGCTTTCTCTTCGATAAGGTTGCTTGCTCAGCGGCCGGTGCGGATAAATTAGCGTACGATCGAACGTCATCCCCTTGGCATTGCCGAAGTTGAATGGAGCACCAGTAATTCCGGTGTGGGTACGGTTGTATCGCAGCGTCTGCGGTGCGAAGCGGGCGAAGTACGTTTTGACGTGGCTTTCCTCGATAGCGAAAACGCCGTCATGACCAGTAGTCGTGTCGTTGCGCGAGGTAGTCCTTCGGAACGACGGATAGAATTGATCGGCGAGATCGCAGATGGCCTGGATGCAACGGGCGGCCGGCAAGGTGTTCGAGTTCGTCTCTTTCCAAGGCTGCCCCCAGTTTCGAATTTTAGAAATCGTACAGAGCGGCTGCGATCTGAGCAATGTTTTCCAAATGGAGTCCAGGCGCTCGACCTAGTCGGCCGAACCTGCGCAACTTTAGGACAAGAAGCGAATTCCGCCTTGTTCCGCCGCCTGCGATAACCGTCGCGTATGGGCAGGAAGCGAGAGGTAGCTATTTGAGGCCGCAGAAAGTGGGCCCGCCTAAGCAAGGAGTTAATTCGCTGACCAGATGTTATAGAGTTTGGCAACTGATAAGCTTTCGGCAATTTCCATATAGTCAGCGAGCGGCCTCTGTTTCGCGTAAAATCCTATTAGCCTGCCGACTGGTGCCGCTGCCATTTTTCCTTGCCAGTCTTCAATGAACGATTCTGGCCGAAGTGCGAGATCTGGTCTCATACATGACGCGAGGCGTTCGCGCGAACTAACTATGGTTTGGATCCCGACAGATCCATCGGTTAGAACAGATTGCGTGCTTAACTACTGTTTCGTAAAGCTCGGTAGGACAAAAAGGGTTTCCGATTGCAATAAAAAAGGCCCGCGGCGGATTGCTCCACGTGGGCTGAACCGAACTTGCCGATGATGTGATCCCGCCGGTGTTTTGTCCGACGTGCCAAAGCCTATATTGAAACGGATTCGCACATCCCCGGAGTACCATCATGCGCGCGCTTCCCACTCTCCTGTTGATCGGGATCACAATGGCTGTGGCCGCTCCGGCCTCAGCGCAACGGTTTGCCGGCAATGCGCCTGTGTGCCTGCAGAGGTGGCAGTGGGGCGGCTCCAGCTACATCACGTGCCAGTACAATACGTGGGACGAATGTCGCGCGACCGCTTCGGGTCTTTCCGCCATGTGCCTGCAGAACCCCTATGTGCCGCAGCCGCCGTATCCGGAGCGCGGTCCGCGTTATCGATAGCGTCTTCCGACTGTAATCGTCGCGTCAGATTCATCGATTTAACTTCGGGCACCGGTCCTATGCCGCGCGCGGACCGGTTGGAATGGGAATGGGGGCCTTGGCGCATGCAAGCGACGCCGGGGCCCTTTTTGATTACCCCCGAATAACCCTCTCGAAAATCGATCAAGTCATCCGAGACCCTGCGGGAACAGGCCTGTCGGCACAGCATCCGATGACATGAAACAGGCCGCCGAACGGCCCTACCCGGGTCCGCCGATGAGCTTGTCGAAGCCCACCAAAGCGCCAAAGGCGATCCCGGTGACGACAATAAAGGCGGCAAAATACCAGATGCGGCTCATACGGGCATAATCCGCACGCAGCCGAATGGTTCTGGGGAGCAAGCTCTCCGCCCGTCTGGTGGTCTAGGCCGAGGTTCGGACGGAGAGCTGCGCGCCGGGCCCCCGTCGCGTGACAATGCTAGGAACGTGCCATGACAGTAGTGTGAAATTTTCGGCGCAGCTTAGTGGACGTTGATCCTGTCCAGAGGAAGCCGAAGTTCGGCCGCGCGCTCCGCCTGATCCCTCTTGCGGAACTCGGTTTCGACCTGTTCGAACCTGGCGAATTCCTTCTGCGCTGCCTCCAGGAGGCGATTGCGCCGGTCTGAATCACGCTGCGTGCTTTCCGACATGATCAGACTCCCCAGGCTACTCACAGGACCTGTCCCAGATAGACTGGCCATCGCGAAAAAGGTTCGACGGAGATGGCGGATTTATGACGGCGCTCTGTTGACCCAATTGCCTCACGGCAGCGGAGGATGCGTCCCGCGCAGGCTGATCAAACTCTTCCGATGATGCCATTGTGCCGGTGTTTTGCCCGACGTGTCAAACGAACGAAGCCACACGGCCCGCGTTGACCGGTCCGAAAGGATCGGCCATGACATCAAAGCTGACACAAAAAACCTCACGCGACATGCCGGGACCCGAGCCGCGCAACGACAGCGAACGCGACACGCAAGAGGCGATCATCGCGGATGCCGACAAGACCGACGGCGACGACCGCGATCTCGTTCACGGCGACGGCGGCACCCTCGACATGCCGACGAAGCCCGGCGATCTCTCGCGGGACGATTAGCGTTTCGCGTCTGTCCGCGCGCGTGCGCGGAGCCAGCTCGGCCAACCGACACGGACCAGCGTCTCGTCCGGATCGGAGAGCGCGAATTCGTACATTCCCCACGGCTTGTCTTCGGGTGATTGCCGGAATTCGCGCGCGGCAGCGTCGACATCCTCGAGGTAGAGATAGAGCCCGAACGGATTCCTGCCCGGCGTGAGCCATCCCTCGACCGCGTCCGTCAGATGCAGATACCCGCCCTTCGCGTTCGCGAGCATGCGATAGGTATCGGGCTCTCCCGGAGCCGGCCTTTCGCTGTCCGGGCGCACAAAGCCCAGCCGATTGTAGAACCGCTCTGACGCATCGAGGTCATTGCACGGCAAGATCGCGATCAAGGCTCCGGAAGGGCTCATCCGTGCACTCCAAGTCAAACACTTCAAGTCAAACCGGCAAAATCACCGGCCATTCCCAAACCCGTTTTATCGCGTCGCGTGGGCCTGCGCAAAAAAGCCCGCAGCGGATTTCTCCACGCGGGCCGAACTCTTTCGATGATGCGATGGTGCCGGTGTTTTGCCCGACGTGTCAACGCGACCGGACGGCCCCGGCGCGGACGGGGGGCTCGGGCGCCGGAGCCGCCATTCCAGGCCGGTCGATCGGCGGGAAGACCGGCCACATAACAAAGTCGCGTCCGGAACCGAAAGTTCCCGGCGAAGGCACTATGATTTTAAGGACGCGACAATCGCTCACGCCGCGTGCGACATCGCCGCCGCGCGCCCTTCCCGTTCCTGCAGCATGGCGATCGAGGCGCGCAGATTGTCCCTGCGCGACCGCAAGGCCTGGGCCAGCATCGAATAGGTGGGACTGCGGGGGTCGGCATTGCCGGCGTTGCGCTCCTCCTCGGCAATGTCGCTGTCGAGCATCTGGATCCGCCAGCGCAGATCCGAGATCAGAGCGTGGAGCGCGGTCGCTTCGAAACGGGACGTTGACTGCATGGGATCGCCTCAATCTGAAACGGCTCGATGGGCCGGGCCGTGATGAAGACGTCATGCAGCAAGAGCGATGCCAGCTCGCTTCGAGGGGAACCGGAGCAAGAGCTAGAGCCTCTCACTCCTCCTTCAGCTTCCGCTCGATGTAAGCATCCACCGTCTCGGCGAATGAGCGCTGCACGCCGACCGAGGTGACATGCAGCTCGAGCGCGTCCTGCTGGAGCGCGCGCAGGCCGCGGCTGCGCGCGCTGACCGGCGCCATCGCGACATAATCGTCGATGGCGCTCATCGCGAGCGGAATGCCCTTCGGGTCTCCTCGCGCGATCAGCAACCGCAGAAAGCTCAGGCAATCGGCCAGGCCCGGCATGGGTCGTCTCTCAGCCTTGCTGCGATTTCGACTTCGGCTTCCTGACGGGCTGGGTATGGGTGCCGAACAGTGCCAGCAGCAACGCGACTTCTTCCTTCGAACCGACCTGGATCATGATGATCTCCTTTTCGCTCCGTTGGTCGGACCCAACGGCTAAGGCGTTCAGGACGATCTGGTTTCAGGAATGTTTCAGTTCTGTTTCGTCCTCAGGACCGGCCGCATCGCGCAAGGCCGACGCGCGCGTCAGACGTTCGGCTGCCACCCGATAATCGCACCGACGAGGCAGAGCAGCGCGCCGAAGGCCGTGCCGGCCATCTGCATCCAGTACCGGATCGGCATGGTGTCGCGGTAAAATTCCTGCCGCGACCACCGCGACCAGTCCCACCAGTCATCGCTGACGAACAGGATCTTCCGCTCGACATAGCCGTACCAGGCCTTGCGGGCGCAATAGATGCTGATCCCGATTGCAGCGAAGCGATAAAGGAGATCGAGCGCGGGGTTCATGCAAGCATCCGTTCGGCAGGCCGGGCCCAGAAGCCCTGGCCACAGCTCCGCTAGTCTTGGTGTCGCCGACGAGGATGCTGGTTCAATCGCAGCCATCGCCGGGCACAGGTTTTACCGGACGGGTTAAATTTTAATCGAATGCTTGGAAGCGGATTCGGCGGAACGAAATGTCTTCGCGCCATGCTGGCACACACGCGCTCCGAGGAGAGATGTGCGATGTATTACGTCGCCGCCGCATTGCTGGGACTGTCAGGACTGTTCTATTCCGCGAGCCATCACGAGCTCGGCCAGTTCGGCTCGAACGTGTGCAGCTATGGCGGCCCCTTCTGCGACAATCCGGTGGTCGTCTTCACCGGTGCCGCGCTCGCCGCCGCCTGGGGCATGTTCGTCAGCATCAAGTAGGCGCCCATCACGGCCGGAGCTGGTGATCGCAACCTGGCGATCGCCTGCGCCCCGCCTGACCGGCGGGCCGGCTCAGGTCGCCAGCTCCTTGCGGACCGCTGCGGCCGAATTTCCGACCTTGTCGACGGCCCGCTGCAGCTTCTCCCTGGAGACGCCGAGCGCGTGGGTCCAGTACTTGACCTCCCAGGCCTCGTGCATGTTGATCTTGCTGCGGTCCGGCTGCTCGCGCTTCGTCAGATGGTCCATCGCCACGTCCTCCCTCGCACAGAAGAACGCCACCCGGCACCCGCCGTTCCGAAACGGATCGGCGGCGCGGGGGCATCGCGCGCTGGGGATCGGGATGTCCCGTCGCGCACACCGCGAGGCCTGCCGCGCTTAACATTTGTTGTGTTTGCGCCTTTCGCTAACCCCTCGTCCACAATGTTGAGAAGCCGGTCCGGCGTCACTTAACCTTTGTTGTCAACAGCACGGCGGGGTCTGTGCTTTTTGGCCATCACGCGTCCAGGCGCGTGGGGGTGAAGGACGTGACAAGCGACAATATCTGGGCGCCGCTGTTTCAGCGCCTGAAGACGACGACCGGGGCGGACGACAAGGACCTGCAAGCTTTCGCGGCGCTGCCGTTCACGCTGCGCCACTACCGCGAAAACCAGACGGTGCTGCGCGACGGCGAACAGCCGAACGAATGCTGCCTGATCGCCGTCGGCTTCTGCGCCCGCTCCAAGACCATCGCGGACGGAAGGCGCCAGATCCTGTCGATCCACATTCCCGGCGACCTGCCCAACCTGCAAAACCTGCACTTTCCGACCGCCGACCATGATCTGATCGCGCTATCCGACTGCACGCTGGCCTTCATCGCCCACAAGGCGCTGAACGACCTCATTGGCGCGCGGCCCGGCGTCGGCGTCATGTTCTGGCGCGACACGCTGGTGGATGCCGCGGTGTCCCGGGAATGGATCGTCAATGTGGGCCAGCGCTCGACCCACAGCCGGCTTGCGCATCTGATCGTCGAGTTGCGCGAGCGGTTGCGCCTGATCGGCCGCGTGATCGACAACACCTTCGCAATCCCGCTGACGCAGGAGCAGTTCGGCGAAGCCATGGGCGTGACCAGCGTTCACACCAACCGCATCCTGCGCGAGCTGCGCATCGACGGCGTTCTGGAGCTTCAGCGCGGCACGGTGCGGATTCTCAACGAGCACAAGCTGCAGGAGCTCGCCCAGTTCGACGGCCGCTATCTGCATCTGTCGCCGTCGTCCTAGACCGGCCGGCTGCGCCCCTAGGGAATAAACACCTCGGACGTGTCCATGCGCACATTGCGAAGGGCGCGGCAGGACTCGTGTGCCTCGCGCATGCGCTCCGGCATGAAGCTCAGCAGCAGAGAACGCCGCCGCGCGCCGGAGCGGTTCAGCGTCGCGCCGTGCGGCAGGTCGGCGTCGAACACCAGGATGTCTCCCGCCTCGCCCGCAAGGATCAACGACGAGGACTCATCCGGCTCGCTGCGATCAAGATGGCGCGGCACGACGCGCGTGGCGCCGTTCTCCGGCCCGTAAGCGTCGAGGAAAACGAGAGCGGCGACGGCGTTGCTGCCGACACCATCGCGGTGCAGAGGCTGATGGCCACCGTCCTTTCGCGGCTCACGCCCCTCGACCTGGGCGAGAA
This sequence comes from Bradyrhizobium sp. CCGUVB4N, assembly GCF_024199945.1. GTDB lineage: Bacteria > Pseudomonadota > Alphaproteobacteria > Rhizobiales > Xanthobacteraceae > Bradyrhizobium. The sequence continues at coordinate 6,603,325 of NZ_JANADP010000001.1, forward strand.
AGAACGGGCCGGCCAGCAGCGCGGCCCCCGCCGCCAGCAGCGGCGCCAGACGGCAGGTCTGCTGCACCGTCGGATCCAGATCGACCAGCGCGTGGCGCCAGCCGGCGCCGCGGGGCACCGCCCATTGATCGCCGGTCCCCACCCCCGCATCGAACGCAGCCCGCAGCGCCTCGCGCCAGGCTTCGGGCACCGCACCGCGGAGCAGGAGATAACCGTCGCGACCAAGCGTCAGCGCCTGGTCCGGAGCGAGCGGGGCAACCTTGGTCGGCGTCGGGCCATGGCTCATGATGCTCCGTACAATCTCAGCGTGTTTTTCGCAAGGGCGTCGCGCCCTGCCGCCTGCGAGGTCACTGCCTTGTCTTGAAGCGGAGCTGGATCGCCGTCGGAGAGCGGCCACGGCCACGGCATGTCGCTGGCCCGCCCAGGAACTTTCCGGCTATGATCGCGCTTAGGCCTTGAATTCGCAATTTCCGGAAGGTCAGCCCTGTCGAACCGATCGCAACATCGCCCCACCAAGCACGAGCGCACCGACGCGCCGGCGAAGTCCGCTCCGATGCTGCTGCAGCGGCTCGGTCCCGGCCTCATCACCGGCGCGGCCGACGACGATCCGTCGGGCATCGCCACCTATTCGCAGGCCGGCGCTCAATTCGGCTACGGGCTGCTCTGGACGATATTCCTGACCCTGCCGTTCATGATCGCGATCCAGCTCGTCAGCGCGCAGATCGGCCGGGTCACCGGCAAGGGGTTGGCCGCCAACGTCCTGCAGCTCGCACCGCGCTGGATCGTGATGGGGCTCGTGGCGCTGCTCGTCGTCGCCAACACCTTCAACATCGCCGCCGACATCGCGGCGATGGCGGAGGCGCTTTCGCTGGTCATCGGCGGGCTCAATCACGAGCACGCGCTGATCTTCGCGGCCGGATCGACCCTGCTCCAGGTGTTCGTGCCCTATCGACGCTATTCGCCGGTGCTGAAATTCCTGACGCTGACGCTGTTCGCCTATGTCGCCACCGCCTTCACCGTGAACATCCCGTGGAGCACGGCGCTGCTTGCCACGGTGTGGCCGAAGGCGACCGTCAACGCCGATTATCTCATGATGGTGGTCGCGGTCCTCGGCACCACCATCAGCCCCTATCTCTTCTTCTGGCAGGCCTCCCAGGAGGTCGAGGAGATGAACCAGGGCACGCGCGACAAGCCGCTGCGCGACCTGCCGAGCGGCGGCGATCCCGAGATCGCGCGCATCAGGGCCGACACCACCGTCGGCATGCTGCTGTCGAACGGCATCGCCTTTTTCATCATCCTGACCACGGCTTCGGTGCTGAACGCCAACGGCGTCACCAACATCAATTCGGCAACGGAGGCGGCCGAGGCGCTGCGGCCGCTCGCCGGCAACTTCACCTTCGCGCTGTTCGCGCTCGGCATCATCGGCACGGGCCTGCTGGCGATCCCGGTGCTCGCGGGCTCGGCGGCTTACGGCGTTGCGGAGATCTTCGGCTGGCGTGCCACGCTGGAGGCAAAGCCGGAGAAGGCGGTGGGCTTCTACACCATCATCGCAGCCGCGACCGTGATCGGCTTCGGCCTCGGCTTTACCGGCATCAGCGCAATCCACATGCTGGTGTGGAGCGCCGTGCTCAACGGCATCGTCGCCGTCCCGATCATGGCCATGATGATGTTGATCGTGTCGAACGGAGCCATCATGGGGCGGTTCAAGGCCCGCTCCTGGCTCATCGCGCTCGGTTGGCTCGGCACCGCGCTGATGGCGCTGGCCGTCCTCGCCCTGCTCGGCTCGTCCGCGATCGGTTAGAGCGGCGACAGCGCCGCCGAAATCTGCGACGCGATGACGAAGGCCGCGAACACGGCCGGCACGCTGATGAACCGCAAGAACTGGTCGACCGAAAGCATTGTTGTCTCCCCCAAGACAAGGCGCCCTCGCACGTGCGCGCTACTCCACCCCTTGCGCGACGTGCTGATCGGCTGTCAGCAACCGATCGGAAACGGCAGCTCCGCTGATCGTGAGGAGCGCCAGAACCGAAATCATGGCCAAGAACTGCATGCCCCCTTGATCGGTTCCGATTGTGGCCAAAAACGTCTGGGCTTGGCGCAATTTCGGGACGATCCAGAGAAACATTCATGATCACCCGGAATCCCCGGGCTTTCCGCCACACCGCCGAAAAACGACACCCGGCCAAGCGCTTGCAGGCTTCACGGCCGTCGGTCGTTAGCCTAACAATTGTGGCTGGGCCCGAGCTTGCGCCCGGACCACAAAACCAACAACGCCCGGCCGGGCGACAGGGAGCGACATGACAAAATCATCAAAAGCAATAAGTCTCGAAATCCTCGCTTGCGACGCCGGCTGGAGAAACTACCACTTCGTCAAGGTGACGACGGAAGACGGCATCGTCGGCTGGAGCGAGTTCGACGAAGGCTTTGGCTCGCCTGGCGTGGGCGCTGCGATCCAACGCCTGTCCGCCCGCGTCATCGGCCAGAATGTCTTTCAGCACGAGCGCATCTTCGCCGAACTGTTTGCCGCCACCCGCCCCGCGGCCGGCGGTGTCGTGGCGCAAGCGCTCGGCGCCATCGAGAATGCATTGCTCGATGCCAAAGCGAAATGCCTGGGCGTCCCCTGCTACGAACTCCTTGGCGGCAAGATCCGCGACCGTGTTCGAGTCTATTGGTCGCATTGCGCGACCTGGCGGATCAATCATCCGTCCTGGTACAAGCCGCCGATCGAAAATCTCGACGGCGTCAAGGCGATGGGCCGCGAGGTGCGCGAGAAGAGGTTCACCGCGCTCAAGACCAACATCTTCTCCTATGACGACGGCAAACCGACCGGCTGGCGGCCCGGCTTCGGCTCGCCCTTTGCACCCGAGATCAATGTCGACCGCAAGATCCTGCGCGATTTGCGTACGCATCTGGAAGCGATCCGCGACGGCGCGGGCCCCGACGTCGACATCTTGCTGGACTGCAACTTCAACGCCAAGACCGAAGGCTATTTGAAGATCCTGCGCACGATCGCCGACCTCGACATGTTCTGGATCGAGATCGACAGCTTCAACCCGCAAGCCCTCGGCTATATTCGCGGGCAGAGTCCGCATCCGATCTCGTCCTGCGAGACGCTATTGGGCCTGCGCGAATTCCTGCCCTATTTCCACGAGCAGGCGATGGACGTGGCGATCATCGACACACCCTGGAACGGTGTGTGGCAATCGATGAAAATCGCCTCAGCCGCGGAAGCCTTTGAGGTCAACGTCGCGCCGCATAATTTCTACGGCCATCTCTGCTCGATGATGAACGCGCATTTCTGCGCGGCGGTGCCGAACCTGCGCATCATGGAGATCGACATCGACCGCCTCGCCTGGGACCGCGAGCTATTCACGCATGAGCCGGAGATCCAGAACGGTCACCTGATCATTCCGGACCGTCCGGGCTGGGGTACCGAGCCGAATGAGGAAGCCTTGCGCGCCCATCCGCCAAAGACGACAGGCGGGCTCCTCAGCTACGGCCGCAAGAGCTGACGCTCACGGCGTTACAGGATTGACGGTCGGGGACGTCTTGGGCCCCGGCCGTTCCGGCTCGACCGGCGATTTTGGTTCGGTCGGAAGCACCTTGGCGCCTGCCGCATGAGCGGCTTCACCCGTGTTCGCATACATTGCGACATGAGCCGGCTGAGTCTTGGCACGGCTCCACGGCCCATGGTCGACGACCAACATCGCAGCAATCGTCAAGGCGGCCACAATCATCGCGATCACGCCGGGATGGCGAAGCGCTGAGGACATGGAGTTTGCGAAGCGGCCAGTTGTCATCGAAAGACCCATCATTTTTCCTCTCGCAGGTTAATTCAAATGCGGCCCACGAGTTCCGCGCCAGACTTAAGCAAGTTCCAAGCCAATCCCCGGAACTCGACCGTCTCGCTTCGTTCACTTTACGTCGGGGCGCGCGTCACCGACGAACCTGTCTCGGTTTGGCATTTTGATCGCCGCGAGCGATTTGGCATCGAGCGTCGCATCCGCGCCGACCAATCCATTCAAGTTTAGGATGTAGGCTGACACTGCGTACACATCTTCATTGCTCAGCGACTGCGGCGCATTCTGCGGCATGGCGCGACGGATGTAGTCGAACAAGGTCGGCGCATAAGGCCAGAAGCTTCCGACAGTGCGGATAGCCTTGGCGGTCGCGATTGTGCCCTGCCCGCCGACAAGGCGATCGCCGATGCCACCCTCGCCCTTGTCGCCATGGCATGACGCACATTGCTGGGCGAACACCTCGCGCCCATGATTGACCGAACCGCTCCCTGTCGGAAGATTGCTGCCATCACGCCCGACATCGATATTCCAGCCCGCGATCTCGGCCGCCGTCGCCGGCCGCCCGATGCCATAACTTTGCGCCCGCGCGGCGCTCGCCGAAGCGCCGAGCAACATTGCGAGGACGACGCCGCAGATCTCACGCCAGCGCATTGGTCACCTCCCCGTCGGCAGCGACACGCCAGGGCCAGATCGCGTTGTTGTGGTAGAAATAATTCTCGCCACGCACCGCAAGCAGCTCGGCGAGCGTCGGCTGCACATAGCCGGTCTCGTCGATCGCACGGCTCTGGATCACCGCGGGCTTGCCGTCCCATTGCCATGGCAGGCGGAAGCGCGTGAGGGCTCGGGTCAGCACCGGCTCTTGCAATTGCGCGTCTTGCCAGCTCTTCCCATCATCGACGGATACCTCGACCCGCATGATCTTGCCATGGCCGCTCCAGGCGATGCCGGTGATTTCGTGGAAGCCGGGTGCGTTGAGACGCTGACTGCCCGAGGGACGCGTGATGATGGACTTCGCTTCCATGTAGAAGGAAAACTCACGTGCCGTACCATCTGGTAGGAGATCGGTGTACTTTGAGGTCTCCTCGCGCGAATAAGCGGGCTCGGCCGTCACGTGCAGGCGCCTCAACCACTTCACATTCATATTGCCTTCAAAACCCGGCAGGAGCAGCCGCAACGGATAGCCCTGCTGCGGGCGAAGCCGCTCGCCGTTCTGGCTATAGACGAGCATGGCATCCTCAAGACACTTCTCAATCGGAATGCTGCGGGTCAGCGCGGCGGCGTCCGCACCTTCTGCGATGATCCATTTGGCTTCCGGCTTCAGCCCGGCCTCCTGGAGCACCAGCTTCAGGCTGACACCGGTCCATTCGGCACAGCTCAGCAGGCCGACGAGGTCTGACGCAGTCTTGCCGTAAGGCTTGGTGTAACCGGGATTGCCGGAGCATTCGAGAAAGTGGATGCGCGACTCCGACGGGAAGCGCCGCAGATCGTCCATGGTGAAGATCAAAGGCCTTTCGACGAGGCCGTGCAGCATCAGTCGGTGCTGCGCCGGGTCGATGGTGGGAACACCGCCGTGATGACGCTCGTAGAACAGGCCGTTCGGCGTGATAATGCCGTCGAGTTCCTGCAGCGGCGTCCGGCCGGACGCGGAGATGTACTGTTTGAGGCTCTTCGAGATGTTCTTGACGACGCCCTTCTCGAAGGGTGACGGGGCTCCGTAGGGCTGGCTGCCCATCGGCTCACCCGGCGCTTTCATCCAATCCGGAACGTTGGGCGGAAGATTTTCGCTCTCCGCGGCGGCTGATGCACCGGCTCCCAGGACAACGCCACCAGCCACGGCACCACTCCCTTTCAGGAAGCGACGACGTGTGGTCGTTGCGGATTTGTCGCTTGTGTCGATCGTGCTGCTCATAGCGGACCCTCGGATGAAGCTCGGCCCGCATGAAACCTTTCGCGACGCGCATTTGCAATTCGCGTGCATTTCAAAAACAGGCGATTTCGATCGGGACTGACCTAAATCCGCCAGCTACGACAGCAGTTCCATTCTTTGCGATGCACAAACGGCTCGCGCGTCACTCACCGGGCGCGATTGCGTTACTGGGGGTCGGCCGATCTGTGATCTGCTGGCCGAACAGGCTGCCGATCAGTTCGACCGCGGTGCGTGCCGTGCGGCCACGCTCGTCCAGAAACGGATTGAGCTCGACGATGTCGACCGATCCCACCACGCCGGAATCGTGCAGCAACTCCATGATCAGATGCGCCTCGCGATAGGTTGCCCCTCCCGGCACCGTGGTGCCGACCCCCGGTGCGACGCAAGGGTCGAGAAAATCGACATCGAAGCTGACATGCAGCACGCCGTTGCTCGCCTTGACGCGTTCGATGACGCGCCGGATCAGCACTGCGACGCCGAACTCGTCGATCTGGCGCATATCGACAACCCTGATCCGGCGTGCACGCATCAGCTCCTTTTCGAGCTTGTCGATTGAACGCGCACCGAACAGGTCGAGCCGATCCGGATCAATCGAGGCGCGCGGATCGTCGCCGAGCAGGCCGTCGAGCCCGGCCTCACCGCACAGGAACGCCGCCGACATTCCATGCATATTGGCTGTGATCGTCGTCTCCGGCGTATTGTAATCGGCATGGGCGTCGAGCCAGAGCACGAACAGTTCACGGCCGCGCTCCTGCCAATATCGGGCCATGGCATTGACCGACCCCATCGACAGCGTGTGATCGCCCCCGAGAAAGATCGGCAGGGCACCGGTTTGCGCAATCTCATAACCGCGACGACTGAGTGTACGCGTCCAGCGCTGGATCTCGCGATAGTGATTGGCCTTCTCCGGCGGCCTGTCCGCGAGATCCCCGACCTCGGCCACGGAGAGATCGCCGTAATCGACGACCTCGAAATCCAGGCTTTCAAGCAGCGTTGCAAGGCCCGCAGTCCGCAGCGCCGCAGGACCCATCAAGGTGCCGCGCTGTGAAGCGCCCATATCGATGGGCGCGCCCAGCAACGCGATGCGCCGGGCTCGATCCGTGCTGGTTCGATCGGTCACGGCAATCTCCTGAGATCAGCAAGGCTGCACTAGCGTAGCAGAGATTCGCATCCGTCGTTTCACGGGGGGAGCCGGAACAAATTCCCGCCCGCCGCATTGTCCCTGCAAGGCCGGCACCCGCCGTTCAAAACGGCGCCTGTCGCGGATAGCCAAAGGTCTTCGGGCCCGCTGTTCAAAACGAGCGCACGCGCGGATAGCCAAAGGTGCCGGCCTCAGTTTCGTCGTCAGGTCTGGAGATCGTACTTGAGCACGGACATTCCGCAGCCCAATCCTCAGCCAGGCATGGCCGAGCGCGCCATCGATGCGGCGACCGACGTGTCCCACACCATCGGCGAGGTTGCAGGAGGTTTGCGTGCCGCCGTCGATCGCCTCACCTACGCGATCGATGAAGCGCGAAAGCCCGGACGGCCGCTCGCGACAGTCGCGGCGATCACGCGCGAAGCCCCCTTAGCCAGCCTGTTTGTCGCGTTCCTCTTTGGCGTGGCGGTTGCGCGCCGGCGCTAGGATCAAAACAGGCACTCAGGCCGCGCTGACCGTTTCCAGCCGGTTCACCAAAAATTGCTTCTCGAACGCGTCTGCAGGCATCGGACGGCCGAAGAAGTAGCCCTGCCCCTCCTCGCAGCCCATGCTGACGAGGAAATCCGCCGTCGCGCGATTCTCGATGCCTTCGGCAACAACGGTCAGACCGAGTTGCCTGCTGAGGCCGATGGTCGAGCCGACGATCGCCGCGTCGTCGGAATCCGCGAGCAGATCGAGCACGAACGAGCGGTCGATCTTGAGGCCATCGAGAGGAAACTTCTTCAGGTAGCTGAGGCTTGCATAGCCTGTTCCGAAATCGTCGAACAGAATGCGGACGCCGAGCTGCTGGATCCGCTTGAAGATGTCGAGCACCCGGCCCTCGTCATGCAGCAGGATGTCCTCGGTGACTTCGATCTCGAGCAGCGAGGGGGTCAGCCCCGTCGCTTTGAGCAGCTCCGCGACTGAATGCGCGAGATCACCGGAGTCGAGCTGCGACGGCGAGAGGTTGATTGCGACGCGGACAGCGTTGCCCGACAGCTCCCACGCACGCGCCTGCCGGCCGGCGGTCTCCATCACCCAGTTCGCGATCCGCTCGGACAATGCCGAGGTGTTGACCACCGGCATGAACTCACCGGGCGAGACATAGCCGCGCACCGGGTGCCGCCAACGGATCAGCGCTTCGGCCCCAATCAGGCCACCATCTATCAGACGAACCTGAGGTTGGTAGAACAACTCGAATTCGCCGCGGTCGGCGGCAAGCGCCAGTTCGCTCTCAAGCGTCAGCCGGCTCTCCAGCTCCTGCCTGATCGCGTTTTCGAAGATCACATGGCTGCCACGCCGGGTCGCCTTGGCGCGGCTCAGCGCCAGATGGCCGTTGCTCAGGAGATCGTCCGCGCTCTGTCCACCCTCCGGATAGACGGCGACGCCGACGCTGATCTTGACGCGGTGCTGGCGCGAGCCCGTCACAAGCGGCGCCTCGAACGCGCGCGCAATCCGCTCGGCAAACGCGGCAATCGGCTCGTCGCTCGCCGCGCAATCCAGCGCCATCGCAAACTCGTCGCCACTGAGCCGGGCGACCACCGCCCTGCCGTCGGCCTCAGTCCGCAGGCGCTCGGCGACCGCCCGCAGCACGAGATCGCCGATCGCGTGTCCAAGCATGTCGTTGATCTGCTGAAAGCCATCGAGGCCCAGCACGAGCAGTGCGACCTCGGAGGAACGCCGCTGCGCCACGGTAAGCAGGCTGGCAAGCCTGGTGTGGAGCGTATTGCGGTTGGCAAGACCGGTCAGCGCGTCATACTCGGCGAGATATCTGACACGTTCGGCCTCCCGCTTGCGCACGGAGATGTCGCGGAGGATCGCGCCATACTGGAAGCCCTCTGTCCCCTGCCAGCCCGAGAAACTCGCCTCGACCGGGAAGGTTTCGCCATTCTTGCGCCGGCCCTCGAACTCGACGACCACGGCTCCGCCGGGGACCAGAAGCGCCTGGCGCGCAGCGTCGCGTATGGCGAAGGTTTTCGAGCCGTCCTCTGTCGGCATCGCGCAAAGCGTTTCGAACGGGCGACCGATCATCTCGGTTGGCATGTAGCCGAAGATGGCACTCGCGCCGGGATTCCAGACCGTGATCCGGTGATCTTCGTCGGTGCAGACCAGACCGTCGCCGAGCGACATCGCGATGCGATGAAAGCGGCTTTCGGCGATGCGGCCCAGCAGGCTGCGGAAATCGATCTCGTCCAGCGCGATCGCCGTCAGATAGGCGACGATCGCGATGTGGAACAGAGACGTGTCGATGACGAGCGGCCAACGTTCCTGCACAAGCGCCGCAGTCAATTCGATGCCGGCTCCGGCTGCGACCAGGATCGCGACGCGGACACCCGGTGCGACACGGCGCCATGAGTACATCATCAACAGGCAGATCAGGCCCAGGCCCATGATCATGCCGGCACTAGACGTCCAGCGCAGCATGCGGTTCTGAAGGACCGATTCAGTCGCCAACGCCTGCAGGACAGGGCCCGCAACGATGCGGCCATTCGGGACACTGAACCGGTCGCCCAGCTCCAGTGCCGTGGCACCGACGATGACCTTCTTGTCCCTCAGCTTGTCGAGCGCTGCCGCATCTCCTCGCAGCACGTCGACATAGGACACGATCGGAATGGAAGCAGCACGAATGCTGAAGTCGATCAGGAAGGGTGGCCGGCGATTGGCGTCCTGCCCGGCCAGCACGACGGCCATCGACGGCATCTGCGCGTCGCCCAGCTTCTCGCCGACCGGATAGCGGCGGACGAGGCCATCGGATTCGACCGCGACATTGACGACGGCCGGCCACGACTGGTTGCTGAACGGCTTCAGCGGACGATTGACGTGAGCCGCACCACCGTTGGGCGTCGGCTGCTTGAAGGACGGCAGGATCGTCGAGCCGCCGACTTCCCGAAGCGCGGTGAGGAAGGCGTCGTCGGAGGCCGAATCCGACGGCGTGCTGAAATCGATGTCAAAAGCAACATCCTGCGCACCGGCGGCTTCGAGCCTGTGCAGGAGGTCGGCGTGCAGGCTGCGCGGCCAGGGCCACACGCCGATCCGATCGATCGAGGGCGCATCGATGGCGACCACGACCACGTTGCCGCTAGCCGCCCGCGACTCCCAGGCGAAGCGAAGGTCGGTGAGCGCGTTGCGGAGCGAGCCGTGCCAACCCGTGGACAGCACGACCGCCAGCGCGATCACGACAAGGATATGTGGTCGATAGCGTTTCACCTTGCTCCCCCGCACTGGCGACGCTCGCCGCCAAGTGCCCCCCGCATTATTCCGACAGCACGGCCCTAGTGATGCTTGTACCAACCGTAGTGGTTGCCGTTGTTGCCGCTATTGCCGTTTCCGTTGCCGTTGTTGCCGTTGCCGCTATTTCCGTTGCCGGTCGCACCGCTCACACCACTTATGGTTCCCGAGACGCTGTCGGTCGCGTCCTTGGTCGACTGGGCGATGGGCGCCACTGTCGTCGTCGGACTCGATGCCGTTGATGCCGCGGTAGAAGCGGAGGCACTGCTGCTCACGCTGACGGCCGTCACGGTCGTGCTGTTGGCGGTCGCGGTCGTCGTGCTCGACTTGCTGTCGCTCCACACCGTGTCGGTGCTGGCGTTCGCGTTACGCACCCGCCCCGGCGCGACGGTGTCGTGGGCGAGCCCGTGCGTAACCTTGTGGAAGTTCAGCTTGACCTCACCGAGCGAGCTCGAGATGCGGACCACGCCGGATTTGGGCGCGGCCTGGTGTGATTGCGTCGGCGCGCCGGCTGTCCTGGTGCCCTTGTCGATTGCACCAAGCGCATGGATCGGATGGCCGTTCGCCGCATCGCGCGGCGCCGAGAGGCCCGACTTCGGCACGAGAACGCGCTCGATCGTGGAAGCGCGCGGCTTGCCTTGCTCGATCGGATTGAGCGTACCGGAACCGCTGAGGCTGAGACCGGGCTTGCCGTGCTCGAAGGCGGTGGCCACCTGCCCCGGCATGACCTGGGCGATCTGGCCAGTCTTGAAATCGGAGACTTCAACCTGGCCGCGGAGCACGCCGACCTTGGTGCTGCCTGCGCCCACCGTGACGCTGAAATGCGTGCCCTTGACCACCGCGGCGAGATACGGCGTCTCGACCTCGAAATGCTTGACGTTGCGCTTCTCGACCTCCAGCAGGATCGAACCCGCCTGCTGGATGATGGTGGTCGAAAGCCCATCCTTCTTTTCGGCCGGCACGCCGACCACCGAGTTGGGCGAGATCAAGATCGTCTCTTCACCACGCACGAGCAGCACGCGTCCGTTGCGCCCGGTGCGAATGGTATCGCCCGGTTTCAGGGTCTCCTGCTGATTCAATGACACCTGCTGGGCGCCGCTGGTCGCGAGCCAGACCTCGCCCGACGACTTGCTCACCGACCAGACGCCGTCGTCCGCAGCGGACGCACCAAACGCAGTTCCCAGGATCAGCGCTGCCATCACGGCGCACTGCATTCCAATTCGGACGAACATGATGACCCTCAGCCTGAAGTAACTGCGAGCCTGATGCGTATCCGAGATCACTCAAGATTGGCTTAGCGGGAACCCGGGAGTCCGGAGCCCGCATTAACCAATCGTTGACCATAAAAACCTATGAAAAATCATGTGGCTACTGAATTCTTACCGGCGCCTGGAGACCTCTCCGTCAAAGTACGGAGAACGGTGCGCGCTTGGCGCAGCTGGACGGTATCTTGCTGCCGTGCTGGCACTGCTCGGACCGACGCTTGCGGGAAATCCTCAGGCGTTCGCGCAGCAGGCGAACCAGCCGGGGTTCGATCCGCGCCAGCCGGAGAAGTATTTTGAAAACCAAACCGAGCAGGAATCTCTGAGCCGGCCTCCGGTGAAGTTACCCTCGGTCGGCCAGCCCAATACCGGCGGCGACACCAAGCCGCAATTTGTCCTGCGCGGCATCAACGTCAGCGGCGCCCACGTCATCCCTCAGGATCGCATGGCCGCCCTCTATCAGCCCTATCTCGGCAAGAAGGTCTCGCAAGCCGACCTCGCTGCGATCGCCGGCGCAATCAGCGATCTCTACCGTGCCGACGGCTTCCATCTCAGTCGGGCGATCGTGCCACCGCAGGACATCGCCGATGGCCGCGTCCGGATCCAGGTGATCGAAGGCGCCATCGTGCAAGCCGATCTGAAGGGTGACGGCGCCGAGCAGTTCGGCGTGAGGCCTATGCTCGGGCCGGTCCTGGCCGAGCAGCCGTCGCGGCTGTCAACGCTCGAACGCCAGCTCTTCCTCATCAACGGCAGGCCGGGCGTACGGATCACCGATACCGCACTTGAGGAGATCGGTGGCGCGACCGGTCGTTTCCGCCTCACCGTCTATCTGAAGACCTGGCACGTCTTCACGTCGTTCGGCCTGGACAATCTCGGCTCGTCGTCGGTCGGCCCATGGCAGACCTACGCTACGGGCGCCTTCAACTCCTATCTCACGCCGGGCGACACGCTCGCGGTCAACCTGTCGACCATTGCGAACGATCCGCGCGACCTCGGCTTTGCGCGACTGTCCTATGACGCGCCAGTCGGCGTCGACGGCGTGCGCCTCGGCGCCTCCGTCCTCTACAGCGCAGTCCGGCCGGGAGATGCGCGCCGTCTCGACAGCGACATCACCACGACCGAGGCTTTCGAGGTACGTGCAAGCACCGTGCCCTTCATGTCGCAATCGTCCGGACTGACGCTCACCATGGCCGGGACTTTCAGCAACGTATCGGAGCACGATCTCTACGGCCCCTGGTACAACGACCACATCAGGACCGCGAGCCTCACAGCCGATTACCGCCTCCAGGATCGCTTCGGCGGCACCAACTACGCGACGATGACCTTCCGCCAGGGCCTCGACGTCTTCGGCGCTTCGCATTTCGACGACGATCTGTTGTCGCGCGACGGCGCGTCCTCGAATTTCTCGGTGCTGAATGTCTGGTTCACGCGCTACCAGACGCTCAATGACGCCTGGTCACTCAAACTGTCTGCGGCGAGCCAGACCGCATCGCGGCCACTGTTTACCTCGCAGCAGTTCTATCTTGGCGGCGCGGCCTTCGGCCGCGGCTACGGTGCGGCCGAGATCAGCGGCGATAATGGCCTTGCCGGCTCGCTCGAAGTTCGCTTCGACCAGAAGCTCAACTACCGCTATTGGAGCGGCTACCAGCTCTACGCCTTCGGCGACGCCGGAGCAGTCTGGAACCACGGCTACCGTCTGAGCGACGGCCTTGCGCTGACATCGGCCGGTGCCGGCATACGGTTCTTCCTGCCGCAGGATTTCCAGGCAGATCTGGGCGTCGCCGTGCCACTGAGCTATCGGGCGCCCGACAATGAGCGGCGCAGCCCGCGCTTCCTGTTCACCCTGTCGAGCGCGTTCCGGCTTTGCCCCGAACGCGGCAGGCCGAACTGCCTCTAATCTTGCGCCCCGGCGACGCCGGCACGCGGGCCGTTTTGGGGCCCCTTCTCGCAGACTTGCCTAAATTTAATCCCGTAATGTGCTCACGATTTCTCGATCTGGGCGTTTTCAATGGCCATGTTCAGTCAAAAGTGATTGAGACGGAACAATGAAAAGGGTTTTTGCAATTCTGGCTTTTCTGTGCGTCCTTGCGGCGGGCCAGTATGTCGTCGTCAGCAAATTCGCGATCCGTCACGAGATGCTGTCCTTGTTCGACGCCACGCGTCAGCGGCCGATCTCGGTCGAAATCGCGGTGCGGCGCGATTACGAGACCAAGGCCAATCTCGGGCTTTGGAAGCTTCCGGTCGCCATCATCAGCAACGGCAACACGGTCAAGGCCACCGAATATTCGTTCCTCGCCAACGTGCTTGCCGCGCGCGGCTATCTCGTTGCCAGCATCCAGCAGGATCTGCCGAGCGATCCGCCCCTGATGACCCGTGTCGGCCAGCAATATGTCGGCCGGCGCGAGGTCTATATGCGTTGCGAGGCCAACATCCTCTACGTGCTGACCACGTTGAAGGGGCGGCAGGAGAACGCTGACTACGATCACATCACGCTGGTCGGTCACTCCAACGGCGGCGACGTCTCGATGTATGTCGCACAGCAGCATCCCGAGTTGGTGTCGAAAGTGATCACGCTCGACAATCTCAGGGTGCCCTTCGTGCTCAACGACCGCATGAAGATCCTGTCATTCCGCTCCAAGGATCCGCATTTCCAGACCGACCCCGGCGTGCTGCCGACGCCTGAGGAGGCCAAGGCGCGCGGCATCGACATCATCCACACCGGTGCGCAGCATACCGAGATGAGCGATCGCGGGCCCGACTCGGTCAAGGAGAAGATCCAGGCGACACTCGATCGCTTCCTACGCGACAGCGCCAGCAGCGCGCTCGCGCCGGCCGATACGACCTCCCCGATGATCATGAATCCCGGCGACTACTAGCCGGGATCCTTTGCGGCAGATCAACGCAGCTCCATGCCGGCCGCGATAGCAGGGCGGTACAGCATGGGAGAGGCAATTGTCGCACCATCTCGAAAGGCTTGATACGGCGAGGCTTGGCCTGCCCCCGGCGCGGTCGCCCGGGCTCGTACGACATATCTATCGCTCGGCCCGCAAGCTGCTGCGGTCGATCATCGCCCGCATCGACCTCTCGCAATTTCCGGGATCGTGCTGCGGCTGAGTTTTGCGCGGAACGCGGCAACAAGCCCTTGAAATGCAAATCCCTGCCGGAAGAACCGACAGGGATCAGCAGAAAGGACGACGGACGGCGAATGAGGTTCATCCGGTGGCCCATCATGGACCTGCACCGGAATTGAAATGCGCAGCGCGTCCCTGCGCAAGATCAATTTGTAAGCACACGCGCGTGGCGCGAGAAATCAGAACTTTCCCTTGTCAGGACTTGCCCTTGCCGGGTTGCATGAAGTTGCCGGTCATCTGGCGCATGTGATCGCCGGCATTGGTGAACTGGCTTCGCAGGAACTCGGACTGGATTCGCATCGCTTCCTGAAGGTCGGTTGCGTGAACCAGCTTACGAGCGTGTTCGAATGCCGCTTTCATGTTCTGCTCGGTGAAGGCGAGCGCCTGCTTGGATACGTCCGCGCTTGCTCCGGGAACGGACGACATCGATTTGGTGGCGGCATCGAAAAACATGCCGAATGCCTTCTCGGCCTGGTCGATGGTCTTCTCAGCCAGGTCGCGCAGTTCGGCCGGAACTTCGAGCTTCGGTTCGATCATGGTCGCACTCCTCCCTCTTTTTCCTGACTGATTATCACATTTGCCGCACCGCCTTCCAGCGGCCAAGCGCCGGCGACGGACGCCATCTGGCGGTCCGTTTTCCGGCTTGAAAGGTGGACAAAGCGTGATTCCGGCCCGTGGCCGGCTCAAGACAGCGGATGTTCGGGGATGGTTTCGTCGGTGACGAGGTCTTCGACGAGCTTGATGACCTCAAAGCGCTGCCGGGGAGCGAGCTTGAGAAAGGCGCGCAGCAGGCGGAGACTTTCGACGGTACCGTTCGCGGGGGCGCCGAGCTTGAGATGCAGTTCAGCCGCGAAATTGAGGTTTTTCATCTCGCACCTATGACAGGATTCGGCCCTTCGGTGTCGGGCATCGGGAGCCCGGCCGATAACCGTATGCCGTTACCGAACATCATGGCGACGGCGAACTCTAGGTCGGAACACCCCAGCAGATTGACATGCTGAGCTGCATATCTGGAGAGACTCGGCTCGACCCGAGAAGTTGTAATTATGGCAAGGAACAACCCCTCGAGCAAGCCAAACCGTTGGGCTTAGCGATGCTTCGTCGGCATCGTGGCACGGCAATTCCGGATAACAGGAATACGCGCTGCCGTCACCCACCTGCGTCAAGAAGCAGCAATCAGTCACCACACGGCCCCGATCGCTGTCAATTAGACCTGCGTTTCATCTTGTTTCCCGTGTGAACCGCGATTGGCAGCCACGGACTAACGCTTCTTGAGCGTATACACGTAATCGTTGAGCCCGATTTCGGCGGTTGTATCGTCCACGAAATGAACGTCGATCTCGCAGCCGGTCTCGAGCGTCCTGATATGAGCCGCGGTGAAGCCGAGCGAAACGGCAAGGGCCTTGGGATCCACCTTCTTGTCGGCGCGCTGCATCTCGTCGAATGCGCCCTGGAAGAGCATTTCGGGACCGTAGTCCGTCACCTTGTACTGTAGCTTGGCGCAGGCAAATGGACGCGGACCGGAGATCTCCCTGGCCTTCAGGACCACCGTCTTGCCCATCAGCCGCGTGCGCTCGGCATCGTCTGGCTTGCGGTGCGGATCGGCCCATGGTGCGACCACGGCCGTCGTCAGCGTCCAGCTGCCGATATAGAAGGGATCGGCGGCCACGGCAGGGCCAGCCATCGCGATCGATGCGAGCAGACAAATCGTGCGGGTGAATTTCATCCAACGAGTCCCCTTGATCTCCTGGCTTGGACTCGCCGCCCCGCGTCGGGGTTCATCGCTCCCGATATTTCTCGCTCCATGAACCGTTGTTCAAGATCGTACGACCAAGCGATTGCGAAACGGCCACGCAGATCACGGGCGCCATGGCTGATGGACTGTCTGATTCGGGCGCGCGTCAGCACCAAAGGACGACGGCATGCTTTCTCGCTGCGATCTCATCAAGGGCGCCGCGGTTGCGCTTCTCACACTCTCGACACAGGGCGCATGGGCGCAGGAGACCAAGATGAACCTTTTCAAGATCGTCACCATCAAGGACGAGATCATCATCGGGCTGTCGCCCGAGGAGCTTCAGGCGCTCGGCGGTAATGACGCGAGCGCGATTGCGCACGCGTTGGCGCAAAAGGGCGACCTCACGGTCTGGCAGTACAACGTGCATCGCGGACAGAACGGAGAGATGCAGCAGGCGCCCACTGCCAAGATCGGCTTGCTGGCCAACGCCTCGCTCCGTGTCGAGCCCTACACCACGCCCTACCAGATCATGCCGCATCCGTAAGGAGAGACGGAAGAACGCCGGCGGCGCAAGCCGCCGGCGGCCACATTCAGCGGCGCCGCGCCGATACATTGGTGGCAAAGCCGTAGACCAGCGCCAGCCGGTCGAGACATTCGCGAAAACGCCGCGCAAAATAGTCGTTCCAGCGCTGGGTGCGGACGGCGCGTCGCAGCCCGATCTGATCCATCGTCAAACCAAGCACCAGCACGTCATGCACCAGCGCGGCGCCGTCGGTGCCGAGCTCGCGCTCGACCTGGTTCAGCCGCAATACGGCCTGACGCTGGCTCTCGGTGATGGGCTCGCGGGAGCGCGCGCCGTCGACATA
Organism: Bradyrhizobium sp. CCGUVB4N; assembly: GCF_024199945.1. Classification (GTDB taxonomy): domain Bacteria; phylum Pseudomonadota; class Alphaproteobacteria; order Rhizobiales; family Xanthobacteraceae; genus Bradyrhizobium. Next base: position 6,620,451 of record NZ_JANADP010000001.1, read on the forward strand.
TTCGCGGGTCGGGTCCATGGCCTGAGGGCCCCGCTCCGCCCGCTCCCAGTCGCTCTGGTAGGCGCGGCCACCCCGATATTGCGCCTCGTCGATCTGGTGATGCGAGTGCAGCCGGCCGAGCGGATCGTTGCGGATCGACCGCACCGCCACGATCTTGTCGTCCTGATCGAGCGCCAGGGGATTGTCGACCTCAACCTCCGCCAATTCTGCATTGAACGGCAGGTCGCGCGACCGGCGGTCGTGAAGCCCGGTCAATTTGTAGGACATGTTGCGTCTGGCACGTGCCACTCGGAGACTCCTTGCGAATTAAGATCAGAAGGAATGCTGGCCGCGCCGGTCAGGCGGTGGAGACCAGCCTCAGCACGACGGCACCGGCGGTACGGCCGGATACTGCTCCGGGACCGCGGGTCAGGTGCGCATGCGGCGCGCAATAGCTCGAACCAGGCTGGCGCGGGTGACCGCAGAAGCTGATCTCCTCTCCCTCACCGTCACCACCATAGGGATAGCGGCAATCGCCTCGCTCGAGCTCGAGCAGTGTGATCAGTCGCGGCTGGACACCGACGCAGCGCAGTTTGACCGGATTGGCCGGTCTTAATGCTGAAGGCGGCGGCAGGTTCAGGCCGGGTATTGCAACACGAGGCGGCGAGAGCGGACCGGGCTCGCCCGGCAAGGACGGTACGATCGATGGACTCGTCATCCGTTCGGGCTCGGCGAGCCCAAGCCGCTTGGCACGACCGATCACCGCATTGCGCGTGTAAGCTGTTCCAAACCTTGCGTTAATCTCCCTTCCGATCTCCGCATATGACAGTCCCTTGAAAAAATAGTCGCGAAGCGCGTCGGAATGCTCCGACGACCAGTGGCCCGGTTCCATGCTGCTGTCCTGTGATGCGCCCCGATCGCACGATCCTGAGGCGGAACGCACATTCCGTTATTCCGAAGACAAAGTCAAGCGCGAATTCTGATATTCATAATTGCATCAATTCCGAATTTCGGATTACAAGAGGCGGAGCCAATCGGCAATCGAGGGAATCACCATGTTGGACGTTGCGATGATCGAGCGGGGCCTGGAGAAGACGGGCAAGAGCAAGGGCGGGCTGGCCGCGGCAATGGGCGTTCGCCCGGGCGCGGTGTCGGAGATCCTCGGTGGCGAACGCCTGGTGAAGGCCTCTGAAATCATTCCAATCATGGAATATCTTGAGCTCAATCTCGCGCCGATCATGGGGCGCGTCGGTGCCGGCGCCGTGATCGAGCCAGATGTCGAGCAGGTGCCGCCGGAGGGGCTCGGCGATATCGCGCTGCCGTTCCCGATCATGGAAGAGACCGTGGCCTTCGAGATCGTCGGCGATTCGATGCTGCCCAAATACGAAAGCGGCGACGTGATCGTGGTCTACAAGGACCAGCGTCATCCACTGTCGAGCTTTTACGGCGAAGAGGCCGTGGTCCGGCTCAAGACCGGTGAACGCTATTTGAAGACCATCGAACGCGGGAAATCTCCCTCCGTCGTCAATCTCAACAGCTTCAACGCCAAGCCGATCGTCGGCGTCAAGCTCGACTGGGTCGGAGAGATCTGCCTCTCGATGCCCAAGGGCCAGCTCGAACGGCTGCGCGCGAAGTCGGCCCGCCCCCGCAAGAAGGGGCGATAGGCGCGAATTTCCGATTTTTGGAAATTGACCTTGACTTAATTCCGTTTTTCGGAAATAATCTGCCGCGCCCTCGCCGATTGGGGGGGGGGGGCGGCAGGATCGCTTCATGCAGTATTTCGTCGTGATGATCGACTACGGGCGGCGCGGTCGCGAGGCGATCGTCGACCCCGAGATCACAAGACGCGAGGTCATCTCCCGCGTCACTTCCGGCGAATACCAGAACATCTCGTTCATCCACGAAATCGCAGAGAATTCGGTCGAGGACGTCACCGAGGCCATCCTGGCCGAGGCTGCCCTTCCCCAGATCCCGCCTGAAGATGTCGACCTCCAGGCCATCCGCCACGATCACGCCCGCGACCTGCGCAAGCACGAGAAAGCGTGACGCAGGCCCAGGCGGCTTGCGCCACGATTGCGTTGGAGATCACACCGTCAGAACGGTCGATCCCGTGGTCTTGCGCGCGGCGAGATCGGCGTGCGCCTTGGCAGCATCCTTCAACGGATAGGTCTGGCGCACCTCGATCTTGACCGCCCCGGACTTGACGACGTCGAACAGCTCGTTCGCCATCGCGACGAGATTCTCGCGCTTGGCGGCGTAAGTGAACAGCGTCGGGCGGGTGACGTAGAGCGAGCCCTTCTGCGCGAGCAGGCCGAGATTGAGCGGCTCGACCGCACCGGAGGAGGCACCGAACAGCGCGGCAACGCCGAGCGGCGCGAGGCAATCCAGCGACTTCAGGAACGTGTCCTTGCCGACGGAATCATAAACCACCGGCACCTTCTTGCCGCCGGTGATCTCGTCGACGCGCTTCACGAAATCCTCGCGCGTGTAGATGATGACGTGGTCACAGCCGTGCGCCTTGGCGAGTTTTGCCTTCTCGTCGCTGCTGACGGTGCCGATCACGGTCGCGCCGAGATGTTTTGCCCACTGGCTCAGGATCAGGCCGACACCGCCGGCCGCCGCATGCAGCAAAATGGTGTCGCCAGCCTTCACGCGATAGGTCTGCCGGATCAGGTACTGCGTCGTCAGCCCCTTCAGCATCATTGCGGCCGCCGTCTTGTCGTCGACACCGTCAGGCAGCTTCAACAGCCGGTCGGCCGGGATCAGCCGCGCCTCGGAATAAGCGCCGAGCGGTGATGCACCATAGGCGACGCGATCGCCCGGCTTCAGATCGGTGACACCTGGCCCGACCTCCTCGACAACGCCCGCGGCCTCACTGCCGAGCCCGCTCGGCAATGGCGCCGGATACACACCCGAGCGGTTGTAGATGTCGACGAAGTTGAGACCAACGGCAGTGTGGCGGATGCGCGCCTCGCCCTGGCCGGGCTTGCCGACATTGACCTCCTCCCAAACCAGGACTTCCGGACCGCCGGTCTTGTGAAAGCGAATGGCATGCGTCATGGGCGTTGCTCCCTTATCGTTGCAGTGAAGGTCCGAGAACCGGATCGGCCTGTGAAATAGGCATTTGGTCCGCCCGTTACAGTACAGAGACGTAACAAGAATGTCACAGCGAACGACAAACGCTCGCCGTTCCGCCTCTGTTCGAAAGAGTTGATGACGGCATCGACGCAACCGGCAGTAGCCTTTGCGCGGGGTTTGGTGGTCGCCTGCGAAGGAGAGCCGAGATGCCAGCCTATGTACAGCATCATCAGGACATCGAAATCGCGCCTGTGATTTGCCCGACATGCATGGGGTTCCTGCCGATGTACGTGCGCGAGGTCGAGCCGCACTGGAGCCTCGCCAAGATCGACTTCGTCTACGAGTGCGCCGATTGCGGCGCTGAGGTCCGGCAGACCATCCGCAAGCCGGAGCTGCTGCGGCACTGACCGCACCGTCGGTCGCCCCTTAAGTATTTGCGCTGAACGGAAAAAGCGGCCGTCGGCGCGGATCAGGCCCATCCCAAACGAGGCTTGTTCTTTGCCGGGAACGCAGGCAGAACAAGCCTCAAGCAAGACCTTTGGGAGCGCCCTTTCGTGGCTGAACAGAAGGCCTCGACCTCGATCGAGGCAGTGGAGAGCGGCCTCGCCGCGCAAGGCTATATCGCGAGCCGGCAGATCGCGACCGCCGTCTATTTGTCGCAACAGATCGAAAAGCCGATCCTGGTCGAGGGCCCTGCGGGCGTCGGCAAGACCGAGCTCGCCAAGGCAATCGCCGCCTGGCGCGGCATGAAGATGATCCGCCTGCAGTGCTACGAGGGCCTCGACGAGGCCAAGGCGCTCTATGAGTGGAAATACGCCAAGCAGCTGCTCTACACGCAAATCCTCAAGGACAAGCTCGGCGAGGTCCTTGGCGGCGCGCAGACGCTGCACGCCGCGCTCGAACAGCTTCATGATTTTGGCGACGTGTTCTTCTCCAAGGAATTCGTCGAGCCGCGTCCCCTGCTCCAGGCACTGGAGCAACCGGGCGGCTGCGTGCTGCTGATCGACGAGATCGACAAATCGGATGCCGAGTTCGAATCGCTGCTGCTGGAAATCCTCTCGGACTTTCAGGTCACGATCCCCGAACTCGGCACCGTCTCGGCGATCACGCCGCCGACGGTGATCCTCACCTCCAACAGCGAGCGCGATCTCGGCGACGCCTTGAAGCGGCGCTGCCTGCACCTGCATATTGGCTTCCCCGAGCAGCGGCTGGAAGAGCGCATCGTCGAGAGCCGTGTCCCCGGCATCTCGCAGACGCTGCGCCGGCAGATGGTCGGCTTCATCCACGAAATTCGTTCGCTGGATTTGAAGAAGCTGCCCTCGGTGAGCGAGACGATCGACTGGGCCCGCGTGCTCGTGTTGCTGCAGGCCACCGAGCTCGACACCGAGATCGTCAAGGACACCCTCAACGTGCTCCTGAAATACGAGGCCGACATCGAGGCGGCTCACCCGCAGATCACGACCTTCATTGCCAAGGCGACCCGGTCCAACGTCTTCGGTTGACGCCCGATGCGCGAGAACCTTCATCGTTTCTTTCGAGCTGCGCGGGGGGCGGGCGTCCACGTCTCGCCCGCCGAAAGCATCGATGCGATGCGCGCCGTCGCGCAGGTCGGTCTCACCGACCGCGCCATCCTGCGCGACGCGCTGCTCCTGACGCTCGCCAAGTCGCAAGACGAGAAGCTCGCGCTGGGCGACTGTTTTGATCTGTTCTTCAGCCAGCCCGAGCCTCGACAGGATCAACCCGAGGCCGACGATAGTGACGACGCCTCGCAAGACCCGGATCAATCGCCGTCCGCAAGCTCGGCCAGCGACGCGGGCGAAGCACAGCCTCCGGAAGGATTGGGCCCGCTTGCACAGATGCTGATGTCGCAGGATCGCAATGCGATCTCAGCTGCGATCGCCAGCGCCGCGGGTGCAGCCTCGCTCTCCGACATCCGCTACTCCACCCAGCGCGGCATATTCTCCAGCCGTATCCTCGACGCCATGGGCCTTCAACGCCTGCGCGACGATCTCGACGAGCTGACCGCGACGAACCCGGCGCTCGCCGAACGCCTGCGCGCCGCGCTCGATGGCCTGCGCGAGGCGGTGCGCGATACCGTCTCGCAAGGGCTTGCGCTCTATGCCCGCGAAGAGGCTGAAAATCTCCGCAACGAGATCCTGCGCAACGCGCCGCTGGCTCGCATCGAGCGGCGCCAGGTCGCTGAGATGCGGGCGCTCATCCGCCAGATTGCGCGCCGCCTGCGTGAGCGCTACTCCAAGCCGCGTAAGCGCCAGCGCCGTGGCCATCTCGATGTCCGCCGCACGCTGCGCCGTAACGCCGCCTGGGGCGGCGTACCGTTCCTGACCGCGTGGAAACGCAAGCACCGCGATCGGCCAAAGATCGTGGCGATCTGCGACGTCTCGGGCTCGGTCGCACAGGTCTCGGACTTCTTTCTGCTCCTGATTCACTCGCTGCACGAAGTCGTGGACGACGTCCACTCCTTCGCATTCTCGTCACATCTGATCGAGGTCAGCGAAATCCTGGAGAAGAAGTCGCCCGAAGAGGCGATGGCGGAGATCATGTCGAAGGTCGGCTTCGGCTCGTCGGACTACGGCTCTTCGCTGGTCGACTTCGAGCACGACTTCATGAGCACGCTGACGCCGCAGACCACGGTGATCGTGCTCGGCGATGCCCGCAGCAACAACCTCGACCCGCGTGCCGACATCCTGCGCCGCATCTCCGAACGCTCGAAACGACTGGTCTGGCTCAACCCCGAAGGACGGCTCGCCTGGGGCTTTGGCGATTCCGAGATGCCGCGCTATGCGACCTTTTGCAGCGTGGTGCGGCAATGCGCCACCGCGCAGCAGCTCGAGCGCGCAGTCTCGGATATCGTTGCGACCTACCAGTAAATCCTCAGTTCAGGCCGACGTCAGCTTCGCGCAAGCTCGACGTGGTGAACGGCATTGCACTCGCGAAAGTGATGGGCAGTTTCGTCGAGCGCGCGCTGTTCCCATTCCTGCGCTTGCGTCAGCCAGAAAACCCGACGCTCAAAATCGAGCGCGGCGCGCTCACGGCACAGGGATTCCTGACTGCGAATTTCCACCAGCCTGTTCATGCACTCACACTCCTTGTCGTGTGAAGCCATTCCCTAGGAATCAGCGTAGCAGAGTCACGAACCCAGCGTCTCATCATTTCTGTGCATAACGCGACGCAGAATGAGACAGCAACGCTTCCCGTGCACTGCGGCCGTCGCAGCGCAACATCAAATGAAGATCATCAATTAGTGATAAGCGACCGGGACGATAATCGTGTCCGAGCGATCTTAACTATTGTGGCGCAACAGACTGCGGCAATTCGTGAAGAGAAGTTCTAAACAGCGCACCGAATTCCCGACTCATTGTCGTCGCATGGTTTTCATGCAGCGCCGCTAACAGGGGCGCACGAACGTGACTATCGCTTGAGGCAACATGAACGACGATTTCGAACTCGATCTTTCGCCGGATCAATGGGCAGCCCTGCGCACACTTCGTAACCCCGTAGCGAACAATCGCCTCGCGAAGGCCTATCTCCTCGACAGCCTCGTCAAGCTTGGTCTCGTTGTCATTGATGACGGCGTGCCCGCCATGACCCCCATCGGACGCAAGGTGCTGGTGCGCGGATCGTGCCGGCTGCTGGACCTCGCGGCCTGACGACCCGCGTCAGAAGATCTGTGCGATCACGATCGCGTATGCGACGAACACGACCCCGAGCCCCCACACCATCGCCGGAATCTGCGACCGGCGACCGACCGCCACTTCGAGAGCGATGTAGCTCAGCGTCCCCAGCGCCATTCCGTTGATGAGGTTATTGGTCAGCACGGTGATCAGCAGCGTCAGCACGATCGGAACCGCGTTGGCCAGATCGGTCATGTCGATGCGGGCAAGTCCCTGCATCATGAGCACGCCGACGAGCACCAGCGCGGGCGCGGTCGCTTGCGCCGGGATGATGACGAAGATCGGCCAGAAGAACAACGCAAGGAAGAAGAATCCCGCGACGGTCAACGAGGTCAGGCCGGTGCGACCGCCGGCCTGCACGCCGGTGATGGATTCGATATAGGCCGTGACGACGGAGGTCCCGAGCAGCGGCCCGACGATTGAAGCCGTCGCATCCGTCGCGAATGCGGCGGTGGCATTCGGGATCGAGCCGTCCGGCTTGCGCAGATTGGCGGCCCCTGTCACGCCGATCAGCGTGCCGAGCGTCGAGAAGAATTCGGCGCACAGGAAATAGAACAGCAGCGGCAGCGCGACGACGAAATGGCTGAAGAGATAGCCGATGTCGAGCGCCATGAAGGTGCTGGTCGGCCAGCGCGGCCATGCCATGATGGCCGATGGCACTGACGTCACCATTTTGCCGTTGGCGCCTGGAACGAAGAAGCCGATCAGCGTGAGCACCGCAATCGACAGAATCAGCGCAGCCGGCACTCGGCGCACCACCAGCACCGGCGTGAGCAGGAGACCGAACAGCGTCAGCAGCACCGGCGGGCTGCGCAGGGAGCCCATGGCGATGTAAGTCGACGGATTCTGGACCACGAATCCGGCGCCCCGCAGCGCAATGAAGACGATGAGGGTACCGACCGCCGCCTGGATGCCGATCTTTAGCGCTTCCGGCACGTCCTTGGCGACTTTCTCACGCAGCTTCGACAGGCTGAGAATCAGGAACAGCACGCCGGTGAAGGCGACCATGGCGAGTGCGCCCTGCCAGGGCATTCCCATCTGCTTGACGATGACATAGGTGAAGATGACGTTCGAGCCCATCGCGGGCGCCACCGCAAGCGGCAGATTAGCCCACAGCCCCATCATCACCGAGCCGACGATCGCGGCGAGCGCCGTGGCGCTGACGAGATCGGCACGGTCCATCCCGGCGTTGGACATGATCGCGGGATTCACCGCGATGATATAGGCCATCGCCGCGAACGTCGTCGCGCCGGCCATCACCTCGCGGCCGACGGTGGTGCCACGCTCGGTGAGGCCAAAAGCACGATCAAGCAGCCCCAAGGCTGCGGGTGGTACTGGCTCCGCGGGAGCGGCTTGCGGCTTCGTCATGTCGTCCATCCCCAGTCCTCCCCCTACCACACCACCGGATGCGCTTCGCCGGTCTGCACGTTGATGAATCCAAGCGGCGCCTGCTCGCACGGTGCCACCAGCACCCAACTCCAGGGCGCGCAGGTCAGCGTCGCAAACATGAGCCTCTCCGGAAATCCCGGATACCAGCGCGGCCGGAACGTCGGCTCGTACATCCAGTCGACCTTGCGACCTTCCGCATAAAGCGCCTGCATCTCGGCATCGAGTGCTTGCGCCGAACGACAGCTCATCAGCCCACCGACTTCGAAGCGCACCGTGGCGACGAGTTCGCCCTCGCGCACCAGCGCCCAGCCGCCCTGAAGCTCGATCAGCGCGTTGACCGCCTTTGCCATCGCCGCATCGGACGAGCCGACCACCCAGATATTGTGCTTGTCGTGCGCCACCGAGCAGGCAACGGCCGTCTCCGACGTGCGCGGACCACAGCCGCGCCAAAACATCTTTGCGACGCGCCCATCGCCGGAAAACCGATCGACGATGGCGAATTTAGTGATGGCCTCGCTCTCGTCGCGCTGGACCGCCCCGTCACGCACCGGCAGTTCGAGGGTGTAGAATTCGGGATGCCAATGGAAGGGACGGATCACCGCCGCCTTCATCGTGGTACGGCCCGGCTCGGCCGGCAGTTCGAAATCTTGAGGTTTGATCGAGCGCTTGATGTTGACCGTCTTGGTGGCCCAATCCGGCCACTGGATTTCGGGCACCTGCCCGAGATAGCGCTTGCCCTCGGAGACCTGCGCGCCATCGGCCCACACTTCGGCGATCGTAAGCTTGGTGACGTCCGAGAGCAGCACGACATCGCCGAAACGTCCTGGAGCCAGGCTCCCGACGAACGGCGTGATGCGCATATGCCGCGCCGGGTTGATGGTGAGACACTGGATTGCGATTTCGGGCGCGAGACCCGCCTCGATCGCGACCCGCGCATTGTGATCGCTGGCGCCGAGCTCGAGCGTGTGGCTGGCGCTGCGGTCATCCGTCGTGAATGCGATCTGCGACCAATCCTGCAGGCCCTTCGCAAGCAGCCATTTCACGATCTCATCCATCGCGTAGACGCGCAGCTCGACGAACAGGCCGCGGGTGAGCTTGTCCCAGGTCTCCTCCGGCGTCTGCACTTCGTGATCGGAGGCGAGCCCCGCGGCGGCAAAGGCATTGATGGAAGGCAGATCCCGTAAGCCCGACGCGTGGCCCTCGACGACGCCGCGCGCCGCGAACGTCGCCTCGATCATGCCCCAGAGCCGCTTGTAGGAGGGATTGTCGGGATTCCACACCGCCGGCCAGTCCATGACCTCGTCGAGACCGGTGACCATCAGGCTTTCGGCCATGAAGCCCGCCTGCTCATCGCGGCCATACCAGCCGCCGCCCCATTCGTAGGCCGTGGGTGGCACCGCCGAGCCCGGCTGCGGGAAGATTTTGAGCGGCGAGCCGCGGCGGCGCGCCTCGAACCAGAACTCGAGATTGCGGGCGCCGTTGACGTTGGAGAACTCGTGGCTCGCCTCGCAGGTCCAGGTATTGCCGTGCGGCAGCACCAGCGCCGCCTCCCATTCCGGCGTCAGATGCGAGCTTTCGATGTGCTTGTGCACCTCGCCGAAGCCGGGGACCGCCGCAAGATCCGGCCGATGCACGCGCTCGCGGACCTCGCCGGGGTAGCTACCGGCCGGCCCGACCCAGGCAATGCGCCGGCCCTTGAAGACGATCTCCTGATCCTCGCTCCAGGTCCGGCTGTGCACGTCGAGCAACCTGCCGACCCGCAAGGAGCGATCGGCCGGGCGACGGCCGAGCGCCGTCAGCACCAGATCCTGGCGGATGCGAACTTCGTCGGGTGCGTTGATCAGGAGATCATCGGGGATCGCATTCATGGCCTGTCTCACTCCACGCCGGTGTTTTCGCGCGCCGGGCTTCGCTTACGCGGCGATTTGCCGGCCTTGCCGTTGCGCGCCGCCGCGGCATCGCGCTGACGGACATCGTTCAAAAGGGTCTTGAGCGCCCACTCGACCGTGTCGGCGATCTCGGCACTGGACATTCCAAAGTCCTCGCGCATTGCATTCCAGGCCAGCACGTTGTTGAGGTAGGAGGCGAGCGCCTCCGCCTGTCGGACCTCCTTTGCGGGGAGATGCCGCACCAGCGGCGCCATCGCCTTGCGATGCTGGTCAATCAGATGCCGTCGGAAACCGGCGCGCACCCGGCGGCCCGCCCGCGTCATCGCAATGGCGCGCGCCAGATGCGGGTGACGGTCGAACCGCTTGCACAGCTTGCGGAAAATATCCGGCAGCTCGTCGGGCGAACTGAAGGGAATGTAGCTGAAGACGTTGTCCTCGATCCACTCGCCGGCCGCCGCAAACAGTTCGGCGCGGGTCTTGAAGTGGCGATAGATGGTTCGTTCGGCCACCTTTGCCCGCTTGGCGACCGCGGCCATGGAGATGTCGTCGGCCGCCTCATCCTCCAGCGTCTCGACGAAGGCCGCGACGATGCGCTGTCGCGTCATCTCGGCATATTCGTCGCGAAGGCTGGCGATATGTCGCTTTGCTGTACTCATGTCATAAGTCTGACATCAGGCGGATTGGAGGGTCAAGCCGAGACTTGAGGCACGCCGCGCCGCGACAATGGGCGCCTGCACGCTCCGGGGCTGGCGACCCAGGCGAGCACGGCTATCGCCTTCCGCCTGAAAAATGGACTTTTGCGCGTCACCAAAATCGGATTTGCTCGCCCAAGAGCTGCGCGCAACGGCGTCGCGCGGACGGCAAGGGAGCCGACGGAAGGAGTTGATCATGAACGGGCTTGGCGGGCTGAACAAATCGCCTGAGGGCGTGGTCATCGGGCTGGTGCAATTGCAGTTGCCAACCGTCGTGACCAAGGCCGATCTCGCCAGGCAGACCGAGCGTATCGTCTGGATGGTCGGCAAGGCCCGCCGCAATCTTTCCACCATGGATCTGGTGGTGTTCCCCGAATACTCGCTGCACGGCCTCTCGATGGACACCAATCCCGAGATCATGTGCCGGCTCGATGGGCCGGAGGTCGCGGCATTCAAGAAGGCCTGCATCGACAACAAGATCTGGGGCTGCTTCTCCATCATGGAGTTCAACCCGCACGGCAATCCCTACAATTCCGGCCTGATCATCGATGACCACGGCGAGATCAAGCTCTATTACCGCAAGCTTCATCCCTGGATTCCTGTCGAGCCGTGGGAGCCGGGCGATATCGGCATTCCCGTGATCGAAGGCCCGAACGGCGCCAAGATCGCACTCATCATCTGTCACGACGGCATGTTCCCGGAGATGGCGCGGGAATGCGCCTACAAGGGCGCGGAGATCATGATCCGCACCGCCGGCTACACCGCGCCGATCCGCGATTCCTGGCGCTTCACCAACCAGGCCAATTCGTTCCAGAACCTGATGGTCACCGCCAACGTCTGCATGTGCGGCTCGGACGGCTCGTTCGATTCCATGGGCGAAGGCATGATCGTCAATTTCGACGGCAGCGTGCTGGCGCACGGCACCACCGGCCGTGCCGACGAGATCATCACCGCCGAGGTGCGCCCCGACCTCGTGCGCGAAGCCCGCATCAACTGGGGCGTCGAGAACAACATCTACCAGCTCTGGCACCGTGGCTATGTCGCGGTGAAGGGTGGCGCGATGGACTGCCCCTACACCTTCATGCAGGACATGGTCGCGGGCACCTACCGGCTGCCATGGGAAGACCAGGTCAAGGTCACCGACGGCACCTCCTGCGGCTTCCCGGCACCGACACGGATGTTCGGAAAGACGGCAAGGGCCGCCGAATAAAGGTCTGCACCCGAGAGGCGGCAGCAAACGACTTGCTACGCAAACCGCTTAACTTTGGAGTCGATCGCGCGGATTTCATCCGCGGCGATCCCCGCCAGATCCTTTAACTGCGCCAGCTGGTCCTCGGACATGTCCCGCGGGCGGGTGTCAAGCAAGCAGAGCGTACCGATACAGGTCCCGTCGGCCAGATTTAACGGATAGCCGGCGTAAAACCTGATCCGCGGCCCGCCACGCACCAGTGGATTATCGGCAACGCGGTCATCCCGGAGAGCATCGGACACGATGACCGGCTCCCGATGATAGACGACGTGGGCGCAGAAGGAGACGTCGCGAGGATTCTCTTGCACGGCAACCCCTTGCCGGGACTTGAACCATTGACGGTTCTCGTCGATGAAAGTGATGGTTGCCATCGGCACGTTGAACAGAGCCACCGCAAGGCGCGTAATCCGATCGAACCGTTCCTCCGGCGGGCTGTCGAGAAGTCCAAGTTCGCGCATTGACGCCAGCCTTTTCTCCTCATCCTCTGGCACCGGCGCCCGTACCCAGCGACAGGCCTCCCGCAGAACCCACGCACGCATCTTCGTGCGCGCGTAGCTCTCCGTAAACGGCGTGATGAGCCAGTCTTTGACGCCATCCTCGGTATCCTCATCTCCGGCAATCGCTACAACCGGGAGGTTGTCGTCGTTCATCCCGCGGATCGCCTCGCAAATGCCCCGACTGTCTCGAGCTGCATCACGGTCGATAATTGCCAGTGACGGCGGGTCCCTGGAGATGATGGCTTGTGCGGCCTCGGCGCTTGCGCAGAAATTGGCACGAAGGCCTTCGGCGCTCGCTGCGCCTGTGAGCGCCGCGGCAATCTTGGGATCGGTCACGCTGATGAGTATTGAGCGTTGGACCAGTGCCGGCTCCAGGGGCGTCAGGGCGCTGAATTCCTCGCCAGCCACGTGAGGCGCACGGGCGTCTGACGCCTCCAACGAAATGACCTCCCCTTCAGCCGACGCTGAGACAACGAGCGCCGATCCGTCAGCGCGCAGATCAGCTCTCAGCTTTTCGACGATGCGCTCGACTGCGTCATCGTTTCGGAGCGGATCGTGATGTGCCAATGCAACATGCTTCACATGGGACCGCTGCGCCAATTTGACAACGAACTCACCGGTGCTGTGGCCCCAGCCGACTTTCGAGGGATACTCCGCCGCGGTGTATTGCGCATCGTGGATCAGCAGATCCGCGCCTTCGATGAAATCAGCATGCCGCTGATCCAGAACAGAAAACTCTCCATTCCCTTCGGCAAGGGCGCGGGAGAATGGCTCATGGTCACAGCAGTACACGGCCGCGACGCCGTCGGCCTCCAGGCGATAGCCCAAAGTCAGGGCAGGATGGTTCAAATACTGCGTGGTCACCTTGACGTCGTCGATCTCGAAGGTGCCCTCCACCAGGTCGTGATAGCGGATCGTGGCGCCAAACTCGTCGGTGGTGACCGGAAAATACGTGTGCTGCATCTGTCCTGCGAGCGTCTCCCGCAGTGATTGGTTGAGCCCCTTCGGTCCGTAGATGTCCCATTTGGTTCCTGACACGAAGAACGGGACAAAGAACGGAACGCCTTGAATGTGATCCCAATGCGTATGGCTGATCAGGATATGGCCGGCGAGATTCTTGACGCCTCCGGACATCAGCTTGAGGCCCAGGCCGTGGAGACCCGTCCCGCAATCGATGATCACGAGCGTCCCACGCGCCGTCCTGACCTCGACGCAGAGCGTGTTGCCCCCATAGCGGATGGTGGTGGGTCCAGGCTTTGGTATCGAACCGCGTGTGCCCCAAAACTGAACTTGCATCAGTTCCTCCGAGCCATCGTACCTGCAGCGGTATCCTATCGGTTCTGCCGCTCGACGGGACCAAAATCGGCGCACCGGCGGCAGGATCGGCCGCTCGCTTTCGCCAAATCGCGACAATCTGGCACGGTTGTTGCTCCATTGTGATGTTCTGAACGCCACAACGGGGGATTTATCATGTCGACCATTGCCGCGGCCCCGGCCGCAGAGCGCAAGCCACTTTACGCCTCGCTGTTCGTCCAGGTGCTGGCGGCGCTGATCCTGGGCATCATCCTCGGCGTGGTCGCCCCGGACTTCGCCATCAGCCTCAAGATCCTCAGCGACGCCTTCCTGAAATTGATCTCGATGATCGTGGCGCCGATCGTGTTCTGCGTCGTCGTGCACGGCATTGCCGGCGCCGGCGATCTCAAGAAAGTCGGCCGCGTCGGCGTCAAGGCGCTGTTGTATTTCGAAGCGATGACGACGGTGGCGCTCGTGGTTGGCCTTATCCTGGCCTACGTCTTCGGCCCCGGCCACGGCATGAATATCGATCCTTCGACGCTCGATGCCAAGGCGCTCAGCACCTATGCCGATAACGCCCACAAGCTGCAGGGCGCGGGCATCGGCTCCTTCCTGATGAACGTGATCCCGACCACTTCGTTCGACGCGTTGTCGCGCAACGACGTGCTCCAGGTGCTGTTCTTCGCCGTGCTGTTCGGCGTCGGCCTCGCGCTGGTCGGCGGCGAGAAGGGCGCGCTCGTGACCTCGATGATCGACGCGGCCTCGACGGTGCTGTTCCGCGTGATGGGGCTCATCGTTCGCGTTGCCCCACTCGGCGTGCTCGGTGCGGTTGCTTACACCGTCGGTAAATATGGCGTCGGCTCGCTGAAGCAGCTCGTCTCGCTGGTCATGCTGTTCTACGTCTCGGTCGGCATCTTCGTGCTGGGCGTGCTCGGTGGCGTCATGGCACTCGCCGGCATCAACATCCTCAAATTCCTCGCCTACCTGCGCGAAGAGCTGATGATCGTGCTTGCGACCGCCTCCTCCGACGCCGTGCTGCCGCAGATCATGAAGAAGCTGGAGCGGATGGGCGTGAAGGATTCCGTGGTCGGTCTGGTCATTCCGACCGGTTATTCCTTCAACCTCGACGCCTTCTCGATCTACCTGACGCTCGCCGTCGTCTTCATCGCGCAGGCCACCAACACGCCGCTGTCCTTTGGCGATCTCCTGCTGGTGCTGGGCGTCTCGCTGATCACGTCAAAGGGCGCGCACGGCGTACCGGGCTCGGCGATCGTGATCCTCGCTGCCACGCTGAATGCGGTGCCGAGCATTCCCGCGATCGGCCTCGTGCTGGTGCTCTCGGTCGACTGGTTCATCGGCATGGCCCGCGCAGTCGGGAACCTCATCGGCAATTGCGTGGCGACGGTCGTCGTGGCCGCCTGGGAAGGTGACCTCGACCGCGCCAAGGCGGCCAAGGTTCTCGAGGGTGGCGAGCTCGTGGATGTGACGGCGGGCTAGAGCATGATCCGGAAAAGTGTGCAGCGGTTTTCCGAAAAGATCATGCTCAAACCATAACCCAGGCGCGATGACGATTCGTTTCATCGCGCTTTGTCCGCAGGTCAGTCATTCCACTGGAGGAGCGGCGTTCCATACGCCCTCCTCCAGACCGACAGGAAGCGCGGAAACCAGGAATGGGCGACCGCGCCCTTGTAGGCCCAGGTGCGGTATTTCAGGCCCTGCTCGGAGATCAGCTCCTGATAGCCACCGTGGACTTCGGTCGCGGTGCGAATGTCCTTCAGTATCCCTTGCGCGCAAGCGCGGTAGGTCTCGCTGCCTGAAGCCTCGTCGAAGTCCAGCATGCGATCCGCGAACTCGACGTTGAATGTCGGCCAGGACGAGCGCCCCTGATAGGCCGGCGCCGCGATCTTGTGAATCATCTTGTTGCGCGGATTATCCGCCGACACCAGGAAGTGGAACGTGCTGGGAATGCGGAAGCGCGGCTCGGCAATGATCAAATCCGTCGTGGCCGCAAACAAGGCGCGCTCGCTCGCATCGCTCATGTCCCAGAAGCCGCGATGCACGCCGACGAAATCCAGCGCGACCAGGGACACCGGCGTGCCCGCCGATCCATCCAGCGAATGCCTGATATGGCCGTCCTTGCCGAACAGGCGGAGCAGGTCCCGCTTGTACTGCCTGAGGTCGCGCCCGAGCAGGCGCTTCAGCTCGTTCTCGTCGACCACACCGAGCTGCACACCCCACACGAAGGTCGTGTAGACGCAGGCATTGGTGACAAACCGCCGGCGCTCGGCGCGCGTGTCCGTTGCCGCAGAGCGAGGCCCGCTGGCGTCGCACAGCAAATATCTGACGCCGTCAGCGTCGAACGGCTCGAGCTCGCTTGCGAGCTTCAGGATCGCGCGCTTCAGATCGCCGCCGTATTCGGCCAGCAACAGCCGGCCGGCATGCGCGCATTGCGACATCGCCAGATAGGACGACGCCCGCTCTTCGGCGGAGAGCATCTGCTGGAGGCCGGCGAGAATGCCGAGCAGCGTATCCGAAGGACGCGAAAAATAGTTCACGCCGAGATACCGGCCGCGTCCCGCTGGAACGATGGTCGTCGTGACGACGTCGGCGCGAACCGCCTCCAGCAACAGGCGCACGCTCATTTCGAGCAGCCGCGCCCGGCGCACCGCGTCCTGCGCATCCATGATGGTCTCGGGGTCGAGAACGTCGGGATAGAACCAGGCGAAGTCGCGTGGGTAGTAGGCGGAGGCGTGCGGCGCGCCCGTGACGAGGAACGCCTCGGTCACCGAAAAGGCGCTGTCCATCGAGTGCCGGTAAAGGTCCTCGATCGCCGACAAGGAATGATGCGACTGTCTCAGGAAACGATCACCGAGAAAATTGACCGCCTGAAGCGCATTGGCGACAAAGGTCGCGGCCATGCCCTGGTAAAACCGGTTCTCTCGATGGGCTGGAAAGGAAATATCGCTGTTCATTCGCTTACGTCGGCTGATGTCTGGTGATCCCGCGGCTGGGCAGTCGCTATTTTAGCCCTGTCTGATTCGTATCTCTACCCGGTGACTTGCGGGGGCCTTAGCCCTCCCGCGGCCTGAAATTCTCGATCACCCGCAGCAGCACCCGCGCGCCGGCGTCGACGTCCGCGAGCTCGACATGCTCGTCCGGATGATGGCTGATGCCGCCGCGGCAGCGGACGAAGATCATGCCGACATCGGCAATATCGATCATTGCCATGCCGTCGTGCCCTGCTCCGCTCGGCAGTTCGAAGGCGGAAAAACCTTCGGCGGCGATGGCGTGCGCGATCTGATCCTTCAGCCAGGGCGCACACGGTGCGGTGCGGTTCTCATGGGTGACGTCGAGCTGAAGCGCCAGTTGCCGGCGCCTTGCGATGGCCTCGATCTGCCGGACGACGTCGGCGACCGCGCGCTTGCGATGCATATCGGTCGGCGCGCGCATGTCGATGGTGAACGATACGTCGCCCGGAATGACATTGGTCGCGCCGGGCCTCGCCTGGATATAGCCGACGGTGCCGACCAGGCCGGCCTCGTCGGTCCGGCAAAACTGCTCGATCGCGCCAATGCATTCGGCCGCGCCACTGAGGGCGTCACGGCGCAGTGCCATGGGCACGGTGCCGGCGTGGCCGGCCATTCCGGTGAGCCGAGCTGCCAGCCGCGTGGCGCCCGCAATCGCAGTGACGACACCGACGGGGAGATTCTGCGCTTCGAGCACCGGCCCCTGCTCGATGTGCAATTCGACATAGGCCAGCAGCTCGCGCCGGGCGCGCGCGGCCGCGCCGATATGGTCGGGGTAGAGGCCAAATTTGACGAGCGCTTCGCGGATCGATACGCCGTCGCGGTCGCGCGTGTTCAAGACGCTCTCGTCGAAAGTGCCGGCGACTGCGCGGCTGCCGAGCAGCGTCGAGGCGAAGCGCACGCCCTCCTCGTCGGCAAAGCCGACCACCTCGAGCGCAAACGGCAGGCGCTCGCCACGGCGGTTGAGCTCGGCGACGCAGGCGATCGCCGTGATCACACCAAGTGGTCCGTCCCATTTGCCGGCGTCACGCACCGTGTCGTAATGCGAGCCGAGCATCAGGCAGGGTGCTCCCGGCCGCTCGCCTTCGTAGCGGCCGCAGACATTGCCGATCGCATCGAGATGGGCGCTCATGCCGGCCTCGCGCATCCAGCCAAGGATGAGGTCCGAAGCCGCGCGCAGTTCCTTGGTGAGATAGATGCGGGTGAGCTTGCCGTCTTCTTCCGAGATCGCCGCGAGCTCGTTGATCCGACGCACGATCTCCTCGCCGAGCGATGCATTTTGAACGGCGGTCACGGCAGCCATCTCGATCAAGCTTTCATCCTGAAGACCGCGCGGGCGGTCGCAACCCTAACCGATACAAGTTCGGTGCCAGCGAATTCAGGCAGCCGGCGCACTTCGACCCAGCGCGTGGTTAGCATGAATGCGGGTGATCGGCCGACCGTCCCAGTCTCATCATGCGCACGTGAGAGCCGGTTAAGGCTGCTTAACTACCTTGCATACAATCAGACGATACTGCTCATAATTTAAGCTGGTGATTTCCTGATCAGGATTTCTAAAGCGAATAAAACTTATATTTTACAATATCTTATGAAGAAATGCCTGCCCCGCAGCCTCTGGCATGAAGCTTGCGACATCCTATCCCGGGCTCCGCCAGACCGGCGCAGCCGCGAGATTAAGGCGGTTCATCCGCCAAGGGAGCAACCAATGGATTTTGGCAGGATTTCACGACGGCATTTGTTGCAGGGCGGTGCCGCCCTCACCCTCGGCGCAGCGGCCGGCGCCCGTCCGGCCTTCGCGGCCGACACGACCATCGGCTTCATCTATGTCGGCTCGCGCGATGACTACGGCTACAACCAGGCGCACGCGCAAGGCGCTGCGGCGCTGAAGAAGATTCCCGGCCTCAAGGTGGTCGAGGAAGAGAAGGTGCCGGAGACCGACGCTGTCGAGAAGACGATCGAGTCCATGATCAACCTCGACGGCGCCACGCTGATCTTCCCGACCTCGTTCGGCTACTACAACCCGCACATGATCAAGATGGCTGCCAAGTACCCGAAGCTGCGCTTCGAGCACTGCGGCGGCCTGTGGAGCGACAAGGATCCGAAGAACGCCGGCAGCTATTTCGGCTACATCGACGAAGCCCAGTACATCTCCGGCATCGTCGCGGGCCTGACGTCGAAGAGCGGCAAGCTCGGCTTCGTCGCAGCCAAGCCGATTCCCCAGGTGCTGCGCAACATCAACGCCTTTGCGCTGGGCGCCAAGTCCGTCAATCCGAAGGCCACCACGCAGGTGATCTTCACCGGGGACTGGTCGATGCCGGTCAAGGAGGCCGAAGCCACCAACAGCCTGATCGACCAGGGTGTGGACGTGCTGACCTGCCACGTCGACGGCCCCAAGACCATGGTCGAGAACGCGGCGCGACGCGGCGCCTTCGTCTGCGGCTATCACACCAACCAGTCGGCGCTGGCGCCCAAGGCCTATCTCACTGGCGCCGAGTGGAACTGGGAAGCGCTCTATCCGAAGTTCGTCAAGATGATCGCCGCCGGCGAAGGCATCCCGAATTTCTACCGCGGCGGCCTGAAGGAAGAGATCGTAAAGGTCTCGGCCTATGGCGAGGCCGTCTCGGCCGAGGCGCGCAAGGCGGCAGACGAAGCCAAGGCCAAATTCCTGTCCGCGGACGGGTTTGCCATCTTCAAGGGCGGCCTGGTCGACAACAAGGGCAAGACGGTGATCGCGGCCGGCACCGATCGCGGCCAGAAGGATCCCGAACTCGAGAAGATGGACTATCTGGTCGAGGGCGTGATCGGAGCGACTTCGTGACAGCGGAAGCAGCGGATTCCGCCGAGGCGGTCGGGGCAGTTGCCCCGGCCGCCAAGCCGGGGTTTCTCCAACGCCACGGCGGCACGATCGAATATGTCCTGATCCCGGGCGCGGCGCTCGCCGGCGCGCTCGTGGTGTTCGGCATCTTCGTCATGCTGTTCGGCAAGAACCCGCTCGACCTCTATTTCTACATGTATTACGGCGCCTTCGGCACCTGGTTCTCCTGGCAGAATACGCTGACGCGCGCAGCGCCCCTCATCCTCACCGCGCTCTGTACGGCGCTGCCGGCGCAACTCGGCATGGTCATCATCGGCGGCGAAGGTGCGTTGCTGATCGGCGCGCTGTCGGCGACGAGCGCCGCGCTGTTGCTTCAGGGCATGCCCCCGCTCGTCGTGCAGATTGCCATGGTCATAGCCGGCGTTATCGGCGGTGGATTGTGGATCATGCTGGCCGGCGCGCTTCGGCAGTATCGCGGCGTCAACGAGACGATCTCGAGCCTGCTGCTCGTCTACATCGCGCTCGCGATCCTCAATCATCTCGTCGAAGGCATGATGCGGGATCCCGCGAGCCTCAACAAGCCATCGACACGCGAGATCGGCGCCGCCAACATGATCGGCACGATCCCCGGCACCGACGTGCATTGGGGCCTCGTCTTCGGCCTGATCGCGGCGGTCGCTGCCTACATCCTGATCTATCATACCGTGTTCGGCTTCGCCGCGCGGGTTGCCGGCGGCAACATTCGCGCCGCGAAGATCGTCGGCCTCGGCGTCAGCAGGCTGATCCTGACCATCTGCTTCCTCGCCGGCGGCGCCGCTGGTCTTGCCGGCATGGTCGAGGTTGCCGCCGTGCAAGGCCGCACCAACGCCAATCTCGCGGCAGGCTACGGCTTCACCGGCATTCTGGTTGCCTTCCTCGCCCGACAAAATCCGCTTGCGATCATTCCTGTCGCGATCCTGCTCGGCGGCATCAGCGCCAGCGGCGGTCTGTTGCAGCGCCGCCTCGGACTGCCGGACGCGTCCGTGCTGGTGCTCCAGGGCATCATCTTCGTCTTCGTGCTCGCCAGCGATGCGCTCTATGGCCGCATCGGTTTCCTGAAAGGCAAGTCCTGATGGCAGACGGATCGATCGGACTCTGGACCGTCCCGCTCGCCGTGCTCGGTGGCGCCATCCGCGTGTCGACGCCCTTCCTGTTCGTGAGCCTGGGTGAGTGCATCACCGAGCGCTCGGGGCGCATCAATCTCGGCCTTGAAGGCACGCTGGTGATGGGCGCGATGAGCGCCTACGGTATCTCCTATCTCACGGGCTCGCCGTGGTTAGGGGTGCTCGCCGCCGGCATCACCGGTGCACTTCTCGGTGCGCTACATGCCAGCATCTGTTCGTTGCCTCGCGTCAACGACGTTGCGGTCGGCATCGCCCTGATGCTGTTCGGCACCGGCCTCGCCTTCTATCTCGGCAAGCCGCTGATCGAGCCGACCGCGCCAAGGCTGCCCGCGATCGATTTCGGCTGGTGGAGCGACATCCCGCAGGTGCGCGCCGCGCTCCGCGTCAACGTCCTGTTCCTGATCGGCGTCGCGCTGGCACCGATCCTCTATTGGGCCTTCCGCACCACGCGGTGGGGCCTGCTCATCCGCACCGCCGGCGAGAGTTCGGATGCTGCGCGCGCGATGGGCCATTCCGTGCTGCTGATCCGCCTGCGGGCCACCATGGTCGGCGGCTTCCTCGCCGGCATCGGCGGCTCGTTCCTGTCGCTGTTCTATCCCGGGAGCTGGAACGAAGGCCTCTCCTCCGGCCAGGGCATCACGGCGGTGGCGCTCGTGATCTTCGCGCGCTGGGATCCCCTGCTCTGCCTGTGGGCCTCGCTCGCCTTCGGCGGCGCGGCGGCGCTCGGACCCGCGCTGCAATCGGTCGGGGTCACCTCCGGCTATCACCTCTTCAACGCCGCGCCCTACATCCTGACGCTGGCGATCATGATCATCACCTGCTCGCCGAAACGCACGTTGACCGGAGCCCCGGCCGAATTGTCGATCACCCGCTAGAGAGCCCAATCATGCCCGAGCGCTATCTCAAGTCCGAGCCCTACGCCTGGCCCTACAATGGCGATCTCCGCCCGCTGAACACCGCGCTCATCATCATCGACATGCAGACCGATTTCTGCGGCGTCGGCGGCTATGTCGACAAGATGGGCTATGATCTCTCGCTGACACGAGCGCCGATCGAGCCGATCAAGAGGCTGCTCACAGCGATGCGCGCCCAAGGCTTTCACATCATTCATACCCGCGAGGGCCACCGCCCCGATCTCTCGGATCTTCCCGCCAACAAGCGCTGGCGCTCACGCCAGATCGGCGCCGGCATCGGCGATCCCGGCCCGTGCGGCCGCATCCTGGTGCGCGGCGAGCCCGGCTGGGACATTATCGAGGAGCTCGCGCCGCTGCCCGGCGAGCCCATCATCGACAAGCCCGGCAAGGGCTCGTTCTGCGCCACCGATCTGGAGCTGATCCTGCGCGTGCGTGGCATCGAGAACATCGTTCTCACCGGCATCACAACCGATGTCTGTGTCCACACCACCATGCGCGAGGCCAACGACCGTGGCTTCGAATGCGTGCTGCTGCACGATTGCTGCGGCGCGACCGACAAGAGCAACCACGATCACGCGCTGAAGATGATCAAGATGCAGGGCGGCGTGTTCGGCGCCGTCTCGACGTCGGATGCCTTCATCGGAGCGATTTCGTGATCATCGGCGAGCCGCCTCCGCCGTCAGGTGCGTTTGGCGTCGACGCCATCGCCATGACCATGCGCTTCGGCGACTTCCTGGCGCTGGATAATGTCGAACTGAAAGTGCGGCCCGGATCGTTCCACGCGCTGCTCGGCGAGAACGGCGCCGGCAAATCGACGCTCGTCAAATGCATCATGGGCTATTACCACGCGACCGAAGGCGACATCCTCGTCGGCGGCCGCGAGCAGGCGATCGCCAATCCGAAGGATGCTCATGCGCTCGGCCTCGGCATGGTCTACCAGCATTTTACGCTGGTCCCGGCCATGACGGTCGCCGAAAACCTCGTGCTGGCGCGCGATGACGTGCCGGCCGTGGTGAACTGGCCGAAGGAGATGAAGGAGCTCGAAACGTTCCTCGCCCGCATGCCCTTCAAGGTGCCGCTCTCTGCAAAAGTCTCCGACATCTCGGCCGGCGAGCGGCAGAAATGCGAGATCCTGAAGCAGCTTTATCTGAAGCGTCGCTTCCTGATCCTGGATGAGCCGACCTCGGTGCTGACGCCGGCGGAAGCCGACGAGGTGCTCGGCATGCTCCGCGACATGGTCGTCAAGGGCGAGCTGACCATTTTGATGATCACGCACAAATTCCGCGAGGTCATGGCCTTCGCCGACGAGGTCACGATCCTGCGCCGCGGCAAGCTCGCCGGTGCCGGCAAGGTCGCCGAGCTGACGCCGGACGCGATGGCGCGCACCATGATCGGCGCCGAGGAATTGACCGTGCAACCACCGCGGACCGGCGAAGCGGGACAGGCGCGGCTGGAGCTGGCAAAGGTTCGCGCGCTCGACGATGCCGGTGCCATCGCCGTGCATGACGTTTCCCTCACCGTGCGCGCCGGCGAGATCGTCGGCATCGCCGGCGTCTCCGGCAATGGCCAGCGCCAGCTGGTCGAAGTCCTGGCCGGCCAGCGCGAAGCGGAGGGCGGCGAAATCCGCGTCGCAGGCGATCCCTATCATGCCAGCCGCGAGGAGATGCGGCGCCACAAGATGTCGCTTCTGCCCGAGGAGCCGTTGAAGAACGCCTGCGTCGGCGGTATGAGCGTCGCCGACAACATCGCCTTCCGCGAGTTCGACCGGGCGCCCTTCGCGAGCGGCGGCTGGTGGCTCAATCGCGGCGCCTTCCGCGACGACGCGAAGAAGAAGATCGGCCAATACAAGATCAAGACCCGCACCCCGGATACCCCGATCTCGGCGTTATCAGGCGGCAACGTGCAGCGCGCCGTGCTCGCCCGCGAACTCGGCAGCGAGGTAGAGGTGCTGATCGCGGCCAATCCCTGCTTCGGCCTCGACTTCGCGGCCGTGGCGCAGATCCACGCCGAGATCATGGCTGCGCGCAACCGCGGCGCCGCGGTGCTGCTGGTCAGCGAGGATCTCGACGAATTGCTCGAACTGTCCGACCGGCTCGTGGTGATGTTCCACGGCGAATTCGTATATGAAGCACGGACCAGCGAAGCCGATCTCACCGAGGTCGGCCGGCACATGGCGGGGCACTAACCGCGGAGGCGCAATGAACGGCGAGCGCGACGAGCACTTCCTTCGCCAGTCCTTCGCGGTCGCCCGCCGCTCCCTCACGCACGGCAATCATCCCTTCGGCTGCATTGTCGTCGATGCCGACGGCAAGGTGCTGATCGAGACCGAGAACGGCTACATGCCGGATCACGACGGCACCGCGCATGCGGAGCGTCTGGCCGCCACGCAAGCGTGCCGCACGCTCGGCCGCGAGGTGCTGGCGACGGCCACGCTCTATTCCTCCGCCGAACCCTGTGCGATGTGCGCCGGCGCGATCTACTGGGCCGGGATCGGCCGCGTGGTCTACGGGCTCAGCGAGCACCGCCTGCGCGGCGTCACCGGCAATCACCCGGAGAACCCGACCCTCGACCTGCCCTGTCGCGAGGTGTTCGCGAGCGGCCAGCGGCCAACCGAGGTCGTGGGACCGCTACTCGAAGACGAAGCCGAAGCCCTGCACGACGGCGTGTGGACGAAGTAGGTATCCAGCAATCAGTATCGTAGGGTGGGCAAAGGCGCCCTTGCGCCGTGCCCACCATCTAGAAGTCGTGGGCACGCTTCGCTTTGCCCACCCTACGGCAGCGTCGCTCACCGCAAACACGAATGGCGCCACGCATCCCTGCGCGGCGCCATCCGGAGATCGTCGCCCGATCAGAACTTCACAGTGATACCACCGTAAACCGTGGACTCGGTGCAGCTCTTGGTGCTCTGGCCGGTGGCGGCGACCGTGCAGACGCCGGGCATCGCATTGTGGTCGAGGCCGAACTTGTTCTGCCAGTAGCGATAGGCGACCCAGAGATCAACGAAGTGCGAGTACTTGTCACCCCAAGCCGCCTTCGAGGCGTCGAAGGTCAGACGGATCGGTTCGCTGTTGAGCTCGGTCTTGGACGCGGTCGAGAACCGGCCGATGCCCGAGAGCGCAGGAAGTCCGTTGGAGTCGCCCTTCGGGCCGTACCAGCCGGCGCGGCCGCTGATCGACCAGAACTGCATGTTCGGCGGCAGGAAGCCGAGGTCCATGTAGTAGTTGACTTCGACGGCCCAGGTCGGGTTGTAGCTGACATTGCCGTCGGAGTTACAGGTCACGCCGGGCGTACCCGCGCCGAACAGACCGCACTGCGTGAAGGAGTTGTGGTTCGAGAACTCCCAATACATCAACGGAGCGACGTTGATATAGCCCTTGTAGGGAAGGTCGAAAGCGAACTGGAGACCGGCGACGACGTCACGCTTGGCGGGCGCGAGGAAGGTGTTCTCGCTGTTGGCGTCCATACCCACTTCGAACGAGATGTTGTGCAGCGGACCCATGGTGAAGGTCTTGGTGTTGAACAGCTCGTTCCAGCCGAGGGTCGAGCGGAACAGGCCGTAGATCTCGGTGGCACCAGCGCAATTGCTGGCGGTGCCGTTGATGTTCACGCCGGGTGCAGTACAGGGCGAGGCCGGATCGTTTTGACCCGACTTGAACATCGAGATCGTGAAGAAGTTGGTGCCGTAGGCCCAGAGATCGAAATGGGTGAAGGAGTAGACCTGCTTGGCGGTGGTGCCGTTGATGCTGCCGTCGGGGCGAACGCTCCACATGCCGGGATCGGTGCCCTTGGGCATCCAGGAGAACGACACGCGGTTATCGATCACCAGGAAGAACGGGAGGTCAGCCGCCTTCTTCGGCGCCTTGACCTGCATATCCGCCGCGTGAGCCAAGCCACCGATGGCCAGCGTAGCAAGTGACAGCGCCGTTGCTGCAATTGCCTTGAAACGAAACGACATCGTGAATACCCCCAAGTTTGGACACGTAAAGATGAATGTCCCTTGGGGGCGACACTTGCGCTGAAGTCCTGAGGTGAGAAGCCTCAACTTTTTTCAAGGCATGCCGCTTGTTTCGGCAGCGCACCGCGCTTCACTGTGGAATTTTGCAGAGTTAGATGCTGCACCGTCGGCGGCCGTCGACAACGTCTTGCCGAACATTCCCGTCTGATTCTGTTTGGCTTTTGCGTCGACGCGACAACCCGAGCGCGACTGTCGAAGACGCCTGTCGTGGTCACCGCGGAATGCATACGAGCGCTGGCGCGACTTTGCTCAACTTCACGTCAAGCCTGCATAGCGGGTTCCGATTTGGCTTGTACCGTCACAAATTTGCAACAGCCGCCATGCGCGGCGCGCGACCGCAAGAGCCGTGCAAGGGGCCGTCGGTGACGTCCGACGGCTGAAAACGGCCGCGACTCACGCGGACGGCCGCCTGCCGAAGCGTTAAGCAAGGGATGACGCTTTTTCACACCTTACGCGGCGGTTCAAACTAGCCCACTATTGAGGCACTTCATCCCATGCAAGCGCATCAGCGAATGTTAGATCCGACGCCTAACGGCCTGCATTCCGGCGAGTCCCCGTTGCTTCAAACGGTGGGGCTCACCAAACGCTATGGGGATTTCCTCGCCAACGATTCCATCGACATCGACATCTGGCCGAAGGAAATCCACGCGCTGCTCGGCGAGAACGGTGCCGGCAAGTCGACCCTGGTGAAGGCGATCTATGGGCTGATCCAGCCCTCTGCCGGCGAGATCCGATGGCAGGGCGATCGAATCGTGCTGTCCGGCCCGTCGGAAGCGCGCAGCCGCGGCATCGGTATGGTGTTCCAGCACTTTTCGCTGTTCGACAATCTCACCGTCGCCGAGAACGTCGCGCTTGGCCTCGACGGCAGGGAAACCTTCAAGGACATGTCGGCGCGGCTGGAGCAGGTGTCGAGGACCTATGGCCTGCCGCTCGATCCCAGGCGCGAGGTCTGGCAGCTCTCCGTCGGTGAACGCCAGCGCATCGAGATCGTTCGCGCGCTGATGCAGGACCCGAAATTCCTGATCCTGGACGAGCCGACCGCGGTGCTGACCCCGCAGGAGGCCGACCAGCTCTTCATCGTGCTGGAGCGGCTCAAGGCCGAAGGCCGCGCCATCCTCTACATCAGCCACAAGCTCGAGGAGGTGAAGCGGCTCTGCGATACGGCCACGATCCTGCGCGGCGGCAAGAAGATCCAGACCTGCAATCCCCGGCTCGAGACCGCCGCATCGCTCGCACGCATGATGGTCGGCAGCGAGATCAAGGAGGTGAAGGCGCCCGCAGGCCGGCAGACGACGATACCGCGGCTGGTCGTCAACGATCTCTCGCTCGCGCCCGACGAAGCGCATGGTGTGCGGCTCGAGCATATCTCTTTCGAACTGAAGGGCGGCGAAATCCTCGGCATCGCCGGCGTTGCCGGAAACGGCCAGGACGAGTTGTTCGCAGCATTGTCCGGCGAGCGGCTGTCGAAGGATCCCGGCACGGTCGTGATCGAAGGCATCGCCGCCGGCCATCTCTCGATCACCAAGCGGCGCAAGCTCGGCGCCGCCTTCGTGCCCGAAGAGCGGCTCGGCCACGGCACCGCGCCGCGCATGAAGCTGTCGGAGAATGCGCTGCTGACAGGACACGCCGCCAGCGGCATGGTCAATCACGGCTTCATCGACACCGCAGCCACGCTGAAGACCGTGGACAAGGCCACCGAAACCTTCGACGTGCGCAAGGCCAAGCGCGATCCGGAAGCGGCATCCCTCTCCGGCGGGAATCTGCAAAAATTCATCGTCGGCCGCGAGATCCTGCGCAACCCGGCCGTGCTGGTGGTGAGCCAGCCGACCTGGGGCGTCGACGCAGGTGCTGCCGCCGTCATCCGCCAGGCGTTGCTGGATCTCGCGACTGCAGGCGCCGCGGTGCTGGTGACCAGCCAGGACCTCGACGAACTCGCCGAGATCGCCGACCGCATCGCCGTCATGTTCCACGGCCGACTGTCGGAACCGCTCGCCACGCGCGACGCGACACGCGAAAAGCTCGGCCTGTTGATGGGCGGCAGCAGCCTGGAGCCGAAGGAGGCCGCGCATGCAGTTGGTGCTTGAGAAGCGCGCCGAGCGCTCCAACGCGATCGCGCTGGTCTCCCCGCTCATCGCGATCGGCCTGACCATCGTGACCATGACCATCCTGTTCGCGATCCTCGGCAAGAATCCGCTGCTCGCCCTGCAAGCCTATTTCATCGCGCCCCTGACTGACGGCTATTCGCTGCAGGAGATCGCGGTGAAGGCGACACCTTTGGTGATGATCGCGATCGGGTTGTCGCTCTGCTATCTCGCCAACGCCTGGAACATCGGCGCCGAAGGGCAATTCCTGATCGGCGCCGTTGCCGGAAGCTGGATCGCAGTGAAGACGCAGGGCACCGACGCCGGTGCATGGGTTCTGCCGGCGATGCTCGTGCTCGCCGCAGCCGCGGGCGCGCTCTATGCGCTGATCCCGGCGATCTGCAAGGTGAAGTTCGGCGCCAGTGAAATCCTCACCAGCCTGATGCTGGTCTATGTCGCCGACCTCCTGCTGGACTATCTCGTCCGCGGCCCCTGGCGCGATCCGAACGGCTTCAACTTCCCGACCACGGCTGAGTTCGATCCTGTCGCGACAGTGCCGCTGCTGATCGAAGGTGGCCGGCTGCATCTCGGCTCGATCATCGCGCTGCTGGTCGTTGCGGCGGCTGCGATCCTGCTCGGGCGCACCATCAAGGGGTTCGAGATTCGCGTCGTCGGTGCCGCGCCGCGCGCGGCGCGTTTCGGCGGCTTCAACGCCAACCAGCTCATCATCCTGACCTTCGCGGTGTCAGGCGCACTGGCCGGCCTTGCCGGCATCATCGAGGTCGCCGGCCCCGTCGGACATCTCCAGCCCGGCATCTCGCCCGGCTACGGTTTCACCGCGATCATTGTCGCCTTCCTCGGCCGATTGAATCCGATTGGAATACTAATTGCAGGCCTTTTTCTCGCACTGACCTTTATCGGCGGCGAGCAGGCGCAGATCACAATGAAGATCCCGTTGGACGTCACCAAGGTCTTTCAGGGCATTCTGCTGTTCTACGTGCTCGCCTGCGATTCCCTCATTCTCTACCGCTTCAAGCTGGTCTTCCCAAACCGTCAGGTGACCCGTGGAGCTGGTTGAAGCCATCATCCTGTCGGTGCTCGCTGCATCGACACCACTGTTGATCGCGGCGACCGGCGAGCTCGTCACCGAACGCGCCGGCGTGCTCAACCTCGGCGTCGAGGGCATGATGATCGTCGGTGCCGCTTGCGGCTTTGGCGGCGCGTGGCTGACCGGCTCGATTCTGATCGGCGCATTGTTCGGTATCGTCGCGGGAACGCTGATGTCGCTGATCTTCGCGCTGATGGCGCTCGGGCTCGCCGTCAATCAGGTCGCGACCGGCCTCGCGCTGACCATTCTCGGCGTCGGTCTCTCCGGCCTGATCGGGGCCGGCTTCGTCGGCGAGCGCATCACTCCGGTGGCGCATCTTTATATTCCCGGCCTCACCGACATTCCGCTGGTCGGCCGCGTTCTGTTCGGCGAAGACGCCTTCGTCTATTTCTCCATCGCGCTCATTATCGGCGTCTGGTGGTTCCTGTATCGCACACGCGCGGGATTGATCCTCCGTGCCTGCGGCGACAACCACGTCTCCGCGCATGCGCTCGGCTATCCCGTGCTGCGCATCCGCACTTTCGCCGTGATGTTCGGTGGCGCCTGCGCCGGGCTCGCTGGCGCCTATCTGCCGCTCGCCTACACGCCGTTCTTCATTCCCGGCATGACGGCGGGCCGCGGCTGGATCGCGCTGGCGCTGGTCGTGTTCGCGTCGTGGCGCCCGGGCCGGCTGGTGGTCGGCGCCTATCTGTTCGGCGCGGTGACGATCCTGCAACTGCATGCGCAAGGCTGGGGTGTCGGCATTCCCTCGCAATTCATGTCGGCGCTGCCTTACCTCGCGACCGTCATCGTGCTGGTTCTGCTCTCCCGCGCGCGCTCCGGCGGCTCGACTGCACCGGCCGCGCTCGGCACCGTGTTCGTGCCTGACCGCTAGAGTGTTCATTTCCACGGCGTGCGCGATGGGGCGCACACGTCGCGGATCGTGGCTTTCCCCTGATGTTTGGAGATTGATGATGAGGAAATCACTTCTTGCGCTGGCTGCCGGCCTTCTGCTTGCCGGGAGCGTCAGCACAGCCTCCGCCGCCGACAAGCTGAAAGTCGGCTTCATTTACCTCGGCCCGATCGGCGATCTCGGCTGGACCTATCAGCACGAGCTCGCTCGCCAGGCGCTGGTGAAGGAGCTCGGCGACAAGATCGAGACCACCTATCTCGAAAACGTGCCCGAGGGTCCCGACGCCGAGCGCGCCATCGAGCAGCTGGTCCGCGCCGGCAACAAGCTGATCTTCACGACGTCGTTCGGCTACATGGACCCGACGCTGAAGGTCGCCAAGAAATATCCGAACGTGCATTTCGAGCACGCCACCGGCTACAAGCGCGACAAGAACATGTCGACCTATTCGTCGAAATGGTACCAGGGCCGCTACATCCAGGGCCTGATCGCGGCCAAGATGTCGAAGTCCGGCGTGCTCGGCTATATCGGCTCGTTCCCGATTCCGGAGGTCGTCTCCGGCATCAACGCCACGATGATCGCGGCGCAGACCATCAACCCGAACATCAAGGTCAAGATCATCTGGGCCAACACCTGGTTCGATCCGGGCAAGGAGGCCGACGCCGCCAAGGCGCTGATCGACCAAGGCGCCGACGTCATCATGCAGCACACGGATTCGCCCGCAGCGATGCAGATCGCCAGCGAACGCGGCAAGTTCGCCTTCGGCCAGGACTCCGAGATGATCAAGTTCGGGCCCAAGACCCAGCTGACCTCGATCCTCGACACCTGGGGCCCCTACTACATCGAACGCGTCAAGGCCGAGCTCGACGGCACCTGGAAGTCCGAGGACAGCTGGGGCGGTCTCGACAGCCACATGTTCGCGATGGCGCCGTATACCAACATGCCTGACGACGTGAAAAAGATGGCCGAGGATGCCCAGGCTGCAATCACCGCGGGCAAGCTGCATCCGTTCAAGTGCCCGGTCGTTGGGCAGGACGGCAAGGAAATCGAGTGCAAGGGCGGCGCCAATCTCGCGGACGGCCAGATCCTCGGCATGAATTTCTACGTCAAGGGTATCGACGACAAGCTGCCGGGCAAGTAGCACGCTTCTTGCATTGTCTAAAACACCTGCTCCTCCCGGAGGAGGTTCGGAGGGGGTGGCCAGAAGCACCCGGCACTTGTGGTCGCCCCCTCCTTCTATTTCACCCCGCGTGCATCGCCCGCGCCGCGGAACTATGCCGGCGGATGAGGTCCGGGACGTCCAGTCCCGGGATCGCGCCGTCGACCACGGCCCAATTCCCCGCCACCATCACCCGATCGGCCCGATGAGCCCCGCACAGCACCAGTGCAGCCAGGGCATCGCCGTGGCCGGAAAAGCGCAGCTCGTCCAGCCTGAACAGAGCGAGGTCGGCGGCTTTGCCGACCGCGATCTCGCCGAGCTCCGGCCGACCGACGCACGCGGCCGAGCCCTTGGTGGCCCAGCGCAGCGCATCCTTGTGGCTGACCTTGGTCACGCCGTAGCGCGCCCGCTGCAGCAGGAAGGCGGCACGCACCTCCTGCATCAGATTGGATCCGTCGTTGGACGCCGAGCCGTCCACGCCGAGCCCGATGCCGACACCGGCCTCTTCCATCTCGCACACCGGGCAGCAGCCGGAGGCCAGCAACTGATTGCTGCACGCGCAATGGCTGATGGTGGTCTTCGCCTTGCCGAGGCGCGTCATCTCGTCGGCGTTGAAAAAGATGCCGTGAGCGAGCCAGGTCCGCGCATTGAGCCAGCCGCATTGCTCGAGATAGTCGAGCGGACGACAGCCATACATCTGCTGGCAGAATCTGTTCTCGTCCTCGGTCTCGGCGAGGTGGGTGTGCAGGCGCACGTCGAGCTTGTCGGCAAGGTCGGCGGTGGCGCGCATCAGCGAGGTCGTCACCGAGAACGGCGAGCAAGGTGCCAGCGCAATCTGCACCATCGCATCCGCACCGCGCTGGTGATGCTTTGCCACGACGCGCGCGCTGTCGGCGAGGATCGTGTCCTCGTCCTGCACGACGCTATCCGGCGGCAGGCCGCCATCGCGCTGCGACAGGTTCATCGAGCCACGCGTCAGCAGCACGCGCATGCCGAGCCGTTTGGCGACGCCGACCTCGATGTCGACGGATTCTTCAAGCCCTGCCGGGAAGACGTAGTGATGATCGGTCGTGGTGGTACAGCCCGAGAGCAGGAGTTCGGACATCGCAACGGTGACGCCGAGTTCGAGACGCTCCGGCGTCAGCTTCGCCCACACCGGATAGAGCGCCTGCAGCCAGGGAAACAGCTCGCGGTCCATCGCCGCCGGCAGCGCCCGCGTCAATGTCTGATAAAAATGATGGTGGGTGTTGATGAGGCCCGGCAACACGACGTGCTCGCGCGCATCGAACACCCCGACATCGGCAGTTGCCGGTGTTCCGCCAGCCGGCACGAGTTCAACGATACGGCCATCCTTAACGACGATGCCGCCCGCGGCGCCGTCGGCGAGGATGGCCAGGGGATTCCTGATCCAGATCGGCTTTGCGTCGCTCATGAACCTGTTTCTCCTCGCCGTCGTTAACGAAGGGCCTGCAAGGCAGAGGCCATCCCGAAGGCGTTATTGCTGCGACTTGTTGTTGCCACTTGGCGCTGGTCTTGCAAGACTTTCCCTTGGACAAATTCACCCGGCGCAGGCGTCGTTGCAGCCATGGACTTGAATACCATCACAGCGGTCGCCCATCCGCAAACGCGCGGCGACTTGCCCGTTTGGACGCCAGGTGATGCTTGGCTCGCGGGCGGCACGTGGCTGTTCTCGGAGCCGCAAGTCCACCTCACGCGACTGATCGATCTCACCGACCTGAAATGGCCGGCGCTGGCGATCACTGAGAGCCATCTCGCCATCGCCGCCACCTGCACCATCTCGCAACTCGATGCGCTCCCCTGCCCGACCGACTGGCTCGCGGCACCGCTGATCAGTCAATGCTGCCGCGCGTTTCTCGCCTCCTTCAAAATCTGGAAGACGGCGACCGTGGGCGGCAATCTCTGCATGTCGCTGCCGGCAGGGCCGATGATCTCGCTCACCGCTGCACTCGACGGCGTCTGCACGATCTGGAAAGCCGGCGGCGGCGAGCAGAGGATTCCCGTCGCCGAATTCGTCACGGGCAATCAGCGCAATCGCCTGTCGCCGGGCGACCTGCTGCGGCAGATCGACATTCCGCTTGCTGCACTGAAACGTCGCTCCGCGTTTCGCCAGATCTCGCTCGCGCCGGTCGGCCGCTCCGCGGCCCTTCTGATCGGGAGCCTCGATGGCGCCGGAGCGCTGAAGCTAACCGTGACCGCATCGACCGTGCGCCCCGTCCTGTTGTCGTTTCCAAAGCCGCCCGACGCGGCCGCACTTCGCACAGCAATCAGCGAGGAGATCACCGACGATCTCTATCACACCGACATTCATGGCAAGCCGCTCTGGCGCAAGCACATGACGCTGCGGCTCGCAGAGGAGATCCGCGCCGAACTCCTGGGTGCAACGCCGCCATGAGCGTCGAGGTCAATGGCGCGAAATTCCCGCAAGCGCCGCGCGCCGGCCAGTGCCTCCGCACGTTCTTGCGCGAGCTCGGTCATTTCGGGGTGAAAAAGGGCTGCGACGCCGGCGATTGCGGCGCCTGCACCGTGCTGCTCGACGGCGAGCCCGTGCACAGCTGCCTGATCCCCGCGTTTCGCGCGGAAGGCCGCTCGGTCACCACCATCGAAGGTCTCGGCGGCGAACATGGCGCGCACCCGATGCAGCAGGCCTTCCTCGACGCGCAGGGGTTCCAGTGCGGCTTTTGCACCGCCGGCATGATCCTGACCTGCGCCTCGCTGAACCAGGGGCAGCGCACCGATCTCGGCGCTGCGCTGAAGGGCAACATCTGCCGCTGCACCGGCTACCGCTCGATCGAGGATGCGATCCACGGCAAGACCAATGTCGAGGACAGCGTCGAGGCCGGCGGCGCGTTCGGCCGCAGCCTGCCGGCGCCCGCGGGCCCGGACGTCGTCCGCGGCAAGGCGCGCTACACGTTCGACACAGAGGTCGACGGCCTGCTGCACATCAAGCTGCTGCGCTCGCCGCACGCGCACGCACGAATCGTCGCAATCGACAGATCGGTAGCGATGACGGTGCCTGGCGTGCACGCGATCCTCACGCATGAGGATGCACCGTCGGTGCTGATCTCGACGGCGCGGCACGAGAAGGACTGGATGGACCCCGAGGATACCCGCATCCTCGACGACGTCGTCCGCTTCATCGGCCAGAAGGTTGCGGCCGTGGTCGCCGAGAGTGAGGGGGCTGCCGAGGAGGCCTGCCGTCGGCTGAAGGTCAATTACGAGATCTTGCCTGCGCTGATCGACGCTGAACAGGCGATGATGCCGGGCGCGCCTCTTGTTCATCCCGATCGCACCACGGCGAACCGGGTCGCTGATGCCCGGCGCAATCTCGTCGCGGAGACGCACGGCGAGTTCGGCGATGTCGCTTCCGCCCTCGCTACATCCGCAGTGACCTACGAAGCCACCTTTCACAGCCACCGCGTGCAGCACGCGGCGCTGGAGACCCATGGCGGCCTCGCCTGGCTTGACGATACAGGCGTCCTCAACGTTCGCACCTCGACACAGGTGCCGTTTCTGACCCGGCGCGCGCTGTCGGACATCTTCCAGCTTCCCATGGACAAGGTCCGCGTGTTCTGCGAGCGCGTCGGTGGCGGTTTTGGCAGCAAGCAGGAGATGCTTGTCGAGGATATCCTGGCACTCGCCGCGCTGAAAACGGGACGACCCGTCAAGCTCGAGCTCACCCGCGAGGAGCAGTTCATCGCGACCTCGACACGGCATCCGATGCGGGTCCACATCAAGGCCGGCGCCGATGCCGACGGCAAGCTCACCGCGCTGCAGCTCGACGTGCTCTCTAACACCGGCGCTTACGGCAATCACGGCCCCTCCGTGATGTTCCACGCGGTGAACGAGTCGATCGCCGTCTACAACTGCCCGAACAAGCGCGTCGACGGTCACGTCGTCTACACCAACACGGTGCCATCGGGTGCGTTTCGCGGCTATGGTTTGCCGCAGACCGTGATCGCGGTGGAAGCCGCGATCGACGAGCTCGCCAGGCAGCTTGGCATCAGCCCCTACGACATGCGCCGCCGCAACATCGTCAGGCCCGGCGACCCCATGCTGTCGCCGCCTGAGTCGGAGTATCACGACGTGCTCTACGGCTCCTACGGGCTCGATCAATGCATCGACCTCGTCGAGCGCGCCATGCGGGCCGATGGCCCGCAGCCCGAGCTGTCGGCTGACTGGCTGACCGGCGACGGCATTGCGCTGACCATGATCGACACGGTGCCGCCCGCCGGCCACATCGCGGACGCAATGATCGTGCTCAACGACGACGGAAGCTTCGATCTCACCGTGGGCACCGCCGAGTTCGGCAACGGCACCAGCACCGTGCATCGGCAGATCGCGGCGACAATTCTCGCCACCACCGTCGACCGGATCTGCCTGCGCCAATCCGACACCGCCCATGGCGGCCACGACACCGGCGCCTATGGCAGCACGGGCACGTTCGTGGCAGGCAAGGCGACGCAAGCCGCGGCCATGCAGCTTGCGACCGAGTTGAAGGCGGTCGCTGCCGACGCGTGGCTTTGCGACGCCGGGACCTGCACCCTCGAAGGTGAGTGCGTCGTCAGCGGTGTGCGGCGGATGTCCTTTGCCGAACTGGCGAAGTTTTCGCGCGAAGCCGGCCGTCCTCTCACAGCGCAGGGCAATTCCGGGGGAACGCCGCGCTCGGTCGGCTTCAACGTGCAGGGCTTTCGCATCGCCGTGAACAAGGGCACCGGTGAGATCAGGATTCTCAGGAGCGTGCAGGCCGCGGATGCGGGCGTCGTCGCCAATCCCATGCAGTGCCGCGGCCAGGTCGAGGGCGGCGTTGCGCAGGCCCTCGGCGCGGCGCTCTACGAGGAGATGGTGATCGACGCGAACGGCCGTGTCACCAATCCCAAGTTCCGCGATTATCACCTGCCGTCCTTCGCGGACGTCCCACGCACGGAAGTGTTGTTCGCCGAGACGTCCGACACGATCGGGCCGTTAGGGGCGAAGTCGATGAGCGAGAGCCCGTACAATCCGGTCGCCGCCGCGCTCGGCAATGCGATTGCCGATGCCACCGGCATCCGCTTCACCGCACCGCCGTTCAAGCCGGACCGGCTGTTTCCGGCGCTGCACGACAAGTTCGGCGACGACTAGAGCATTTTCCGCTTGATGTGGATCAGGCCCCGTATCCTGCATGTCGAAAGTAGTTGTCGCACTGGTCGGGCGCAAATGTCTTCATGAGCTTGCCGATCAGTTTCATGAGCGCCTTGACGGTGCGTGCCGCGCCCTTGCGCAGCGCGGTCTTCAGCTTCGAGAATGCCATTTCGATCGGGTTGAGATCGGGCGAGTAGGCCGGCAAATAGCGCACCTTGGCGCCGACCGCTTCGATCGCCTGGCGAACGCCGTCGATCTTGTGGGTACGCAGATTGTCCATGAAGACGATGTCTCTTTTGCGCAGCGTCGGCGCGAGGATCTGCTCGACATAAGCGAGGAATGACGGCCCGTCCATCGCCCCGTCGAAGACATACGGCGCCGTCAAGCCATCGATGCGCAGCGCGGCAACGAGTGTCAGCGTCTTCCAGTGGCCGTGCGGCACGCTCGCAACGAGACGCTCGCCACGCGGTGAGCGGCCGTAATGCCGTACCATCTTCGTCGTGACCGCCGTCTCGTCGATGAACACGAGGCGCGGCGCTTCAAGCTTGGATTGCTCGGCCTTCAGCTCGGCGCGCGCGGCAGCGACATCGGAGCGATCCTGTTCAGCGGCGTGCAGAGTTTTTTTTGAACGTGATGTCGTGGCGTTCGTAGAAGCGCCAGACCGATGTCGTCCCGACTTTCAGCCGCTTCTCGGACTTGAGCCGCGCGCGAATCTCTTCGAGTGTCAAGTCCGGCTCCGCGGCGATGAGATTGAGCAGCCACTGGCGATGCGCCTCGAGCGGAGAGCGGCTCTGGCC
This sequence comes from Bradyrhizobium sp. CCGUVB4N, assembly GCF_024199945.1. GTDB lineage: Bacteria > Pseudomonadota > Alphaproteobacteria > Rhizobiales > Xanthobacteraceae > Bradyrhizobium. The sequence goes on from NZ_JANADP010000001.1 coordinate 6,657,315, forward strand.
CGTGCCGGGCAATGCCGCCACACTGCCCGTCCTCGTCCAGCGCTCGATCCAGCGGATCGCGGTCGAGGCGCTGAGACCGAGCACGCGCGCGGCTTCCCGTCTGCTCTCGCCGTCTTCGACAAGTGCCACCGCACGCACTCTCAGGTCTTTCGAATATCCCTTCGCCATCGCTCGCCCCGTCGTTAAAGCCAGAGCAATCGAATCTGATTTGCGCGACCGAGGGAATCCCCTGTACCCTTCCGATTCACATAAAGTGGAAACCGCTCTAGCTCCCGCGATACGTCGAATAGCTCCAGGGTGTCACCAGCAGCGGCACGTGATAGTGCGCCTCCGGTTCGCTGATCGCGAAGCGCAGCGGGATCTCGTCGAGGAACGGCGGATCTGACAACGGCACGTTGCGCTCGGCGTAATATGTGGCGACGCGGAAGCGGAGCTCGTAACGGCCGATCGGCAGCGGGCGACCGCCGATCAGCGGTTGATCGGTACGGCCATCCGCATTGGTGACGCTGCGCGCGATGACGCGGCTCTCGCCGAGCGCAGCGAGCTCGACGAGCTCGACGGGAATGCCCGGCGCGGGCTTGCCGGCGTGATTGTCCAGGACGTGGGTCGAGAGTCGGCCGTGCACCTTCAGCTTGTCGTCGGCGACGACGAGCTGATCGAGCCGCAGCGCCGAGATGCGGCCGATCTCCTCGATCGCGCGGCGCGTCTCGGTCTTGGCAATGTTGCGCAGGCGCACCTCGAAGTCGCTCAGCACGGAATCCTTGGTGTGACGGCGCACGCAGACGATATAGGGGATACCGAATTTCTCGCGATAGGCGTTGTTGACGCGCTCGAACGCGGCGTACTCCGCCTCCGACAGCCGGTCGAGGCCGGCGCTGTTCTGCTCACTGGTGGATTCCGCCGTCAGGCCCGCCGCGCGCTGGGTCTTGTTGGCGAGATCGGGATGCGCACGGATCAGTGCCAGTTGCACATCGGGTTCGGCGGCCTGTATCGCCGAAATCAGTGCTGCATACAGCTGGTTGACGCCGGCAAACGGCCGCTGCGCTGCGAGCTGCTCGGCGATCCAGGGCGAATATTCGACGACGTTGGCGAGCGCGGCGACGAAGTCGGCCTTGCTTGCAGCGTTGAGGTCGGCGAGCGAGATTTGCGCCATCGTGACTTTACCCGATCCCGAACGCATCGGCGGCAAGATGCGCATGCTTGTCGTGCCAATGCTGCGCGATCTGCAGCCGCGTCGGCACCCAGACGCGCTCGTGCTTGCCGATATAATCGAGAAAGCGGATCAGGCCAGCAGCGCGACCGGGCCGGCCGGCGAGACGGCAATGCAGCCCCACCGACATCATCTTCGGCGCGGTCTCGCCTTCGGCATAGAGCACGTCGAACGCATCTTTCAGATAGGTGTAGAACTGCTCGCCTTCGGCAAACCCTTGCGGGTTGATGAAACGCATGTCGTTGGCATCGAGCGTATAGGGAATGATGAGCTGCTTGCCGTTTGCGCCCTTGACCCAATAGGGCAGATCGTCGGCATAGGAATCGCAGAGATAGAGGAAGCCGCCCTCCTCCATCAGCAGCCGGTTGGTGTTGATCGAGGAGCGCCCGGTGTACCAGCCGAGCGGCCGCGATCCGGTCGCCTCGGTGTGGACGCGGATCGACTCGGCAATCTCGGCGCGCTCCTGCGCTTCCGTCATGTCCTTGTGCTCGATCCATTTCAGGCTGTGGCTCGCGATGTCCCAGCCGGACTCCTTCATGGCAGCTACGATTTCCGGATTGCGCTTCAGCGCCGTGGCGACGCCGAACACGGTGGTCGGCCACTTCCGCTCATCGAACATCCGCCACAGCCGCCAGAAGCCGGCGCGCGAGCCATATTCGAACATGGATTCGATATTGGCGTGGCGCTGGCCGGGCCAAGGCTGCGCGCCCAGCACGTCGGACAGGAACGCTTCCGATGCGCGGTCGCCGTGCAAAATGTTGTTCTCGCCGCCTTCCTCGAAATTAACGACGAACTGCACCGCGACCCGCGCGTTGCCGGGCCATTGCGGATGCGGCGGATTGCGGCCGTAACCGCGGAGATCGCGCGGGTAGCTGCTATCAGTCACTCAGACTTCCTCGAAGCGGATCGGCAGCGCGCCCTTCCACAGCACGCTCTTGCCCAGCGTCGCCAGGTTCTCGAGGCCCGAGGTCACCGTGATGAAGTGATTGCCGGCGAGCTGGCCCATCTTGCTGGCGAAGTGGACGCCGCCATAGGCCATCAGGATCTCGGTTTCGCTGATGCCGCCGGGATAGAGGATGATCTGGCCCGGCGCGGGATAGCTGGTGTGGTTCTCGTAGCCGACGCCGAAGTCGAGATCGCCGAGCGGCATCCAGACGCCTTCGCCGCTCCAGCGCACATGGATGATGTGGCTCTCGAACGGCAGCGCCTTGCGGAACGCCGCGACGGTCTTGGGCGCCGCCTGCTCCTCGAAGCGGGCGTCGAAGGTGAAATCGCCTGCGCGGATAACGAGTTTGCTCATCTCATCTCTCTGGATCGGGGGCCAAGGGATCGGAGGCCCACGGGGAACCTGCAAGCAAAGAGCATTCCGGCGGGCTTCGCGCAAGTGGCGCCGAGCCCCTCACCTGCGGTCGTAAGACCAGCCGAACAGTCCGCTCCGCCGCACCTCCGGCTCGGGCTCCGCGGCCGGTGCGGGAGCCTCCTTCAGTTCCGCCTGCGGCGGGGGCGGCGTGGGCGCCGGCAGGTTCTCGCATTTCATGGAATAGACCAGCTTGCCGTCGGCCGTGCGCCCGATCGGCGCGCAGGGGTCGGGATGCGCCGCCGAGGTTTTCGGAGTCAATTTGACCTGCGCCGCAGCCGGCGCCGCGATCAACAGCAGGATCAGCAGATATTTCGACATCGTTGTCGGGCCTTAAACCGTCATTGGCCCCATTCAACCGGATTGCGTCCGTCAAGTCCATCGGGCCCGGTGGGGCGATTGCCGAATATTTAGCCGGGACCAAAAAACTTGCTCGCCCCTTCGTGAAAGCGGCGCGACCGATCGTGAAGCCAGCGCTGCTGATGCCGGGCGGCCCGCATCGCCATGTGAGGCGTGACGACGATGACACTTCTGACAACCGGGACGTCGTCACGGGAGAAACAACCATGCAAAAGACTTTCACGATTCTCAGCGCTGCTCTGATCGCCGCCGTCACCGTCCAGACCGCTGCGGCGAGCGACCGCCATCATGTCCGCAAGGCGCAACCCGCCCCCATCAGCCAATCGGCCCGCGACTCCAACGCAGCGATGTGGCCATCGCAACCAACGGCCCCCGACTGGTCGCGCTACGCCAACGGCGCAATGTCGGCGCCGGCGGGACGGTGATGGTGGAGGCGTAGAGCGGCTGCAACGCGCAGTGCCGTAGGGTGGGCAACGGCGCGAAGCGTCGTGCCCACGATTCCGGTGATGAAACGCAAAATGCGTGGGCACGCTTCCGCCCTCGCTCTTCGAGCTACGGCGGACAAGTCGCTTTGCCCATCCTGCCCGCACCTCTCGTGCCGACGCTGCCGCGTCCACTGCAAGCCCGGCTCGCGATCAGTGACAACGTACGATCGCCCCTTACCGGCGAAGGTTGACAGGCCGTGCAGGTGTTTTGCCCGTTGGGCAACCGTCAGTACGGATTGTAGTAGCGTGGCCCGCCATAGTAGCCGTAGCCCGGCCCATAATAGCCCGGGCCGCCACCATAATAGCGCGGGCCGCCATAGTAATAATTGTCGTAGTAGTCCTGGCGCCGGCTCTCGGCGATCGCGCCTCCGATCAGGCCGGCCGCGGCGCCCATGAAGGCAAGGCCGGCGGCGCTCGGTCCGCGCCGATAATAGCGGTGACGTCGCGCGGCGCTGAAATCGGTCGCGCTTGATGAGCCTTGCCCTGCCGCCGCGGCCGTTGCCTTGGCCGGCGTCGGGGACGCAGCAGCCGACGGCGATACGGACGCCGCGACCAGGGCGAGAGTGGCGAATGCGGCGAGCGCAGTGCTGCGGCCGACCTTCGAATTCACGGACTTGTCACTCATTTGAACGTCCTCTGCTCTCGCCCAAAAAGGAGATATGGAAACGATAGATAATGCGCAAAGCACTGAAATGGTTTCGTGATCGCGGCAATCTGCCACGCTTTGAACGATTGTAAACTGAACCGCCCGATCCAGCTTGCTCCATTCAACCTGAGCGGATAATGAACAGGCGCGCCGTTTTCCGGCCGCCGTAAGCGTTCACGTGAACCAACGCATCAACCGACGCCGTCGGAATCGATGCTATTTTTTTGGTTCAACGTGACTGACGCGTCCTGCCATGAATGCCTATTCCCTTGGATCAAGCTTCCACATTTTCGTCTTCACCGGTCGCGCTGTCGCGACACCCACCACTGCTGCTCTATATCGCCTCGCGCACCCTGTCGGAATTCTCCTATCAGGTCGCCACGGTCGCCGTGGGCTGGCAGATCTATGCGCTGACCGGCAGCGCCTTCTATCTCGGCCTCGCCGGTCTGGTGCAGTTCATTCCGAGCGCGCTGCTCGTGTTCGTCGCCGGACACGCTGCCGACCGCTACGACCGCCGCCGCATTGTCCAGCTCTGCGAGCTGACACAGGGCCTGGCAGCCGGCTACCTCGCCATGCGACTGCTCACGGGGACGTTGATCGCGCCCGAGATCTTCATCGTACTCGGCGTCTTCGGACTGTGCGGCGCCTTTGAGGCTCCGGCCTCGTCGGCGCTGCTGCCGGCTGTTGCACCTGACGGCATGCTGCAACGCGCGACTGCGCTGTCGACCGGCACCTGGCAGGTCGCGACCATCGGCGGCCCGGCCGTTGGCGGCCTGGCCTATGCATTGTCGCCGAGCGCGCCGTTCACGCTGATGGCAGTGCTGTCCCTGATCGCCTGCGGCCTCAGCGGTCTGATCCGTGTCGAGCGAACGGCGCCTTCCGAGCACGAAAGCATCGACGGACTCTTCGCCGGCCTTCATTTCGTGCGCAACAACCCGGCGATCCTCGGCACGATCTCGCTCGACCTGTTTGCGGTCCTGCTCGGCGGCGCCACCGCGCTGCTGCCGATCTATGCCAAGGACATCTTGCAGGCCGGTCCCTGGGCGCTCGGCGTGATGCGCGCAGCGCCCGCGGTCGGCGCGCTCTGCATGACCGCGGTGATCGCACGCCATCCGATCGCTCGGCGCGCAGGTCTACGAATGTTCCAGGCGGTGATCGCCTTCGGGCTCGCGACCATCGTGTTCGCGCTGTCGCGCAACATCTGGCTCTCGGTGATCGCGCTCGCCGCGATGGGTGCCGCCGACACCATCAGCGTCGTCGTCCGCGTCGCGCTTGTGCAGTTGGCGACGCCCGATGCGATGCGCGGCCGCGTCGGCGCGGTCAACTTCCTGTTCATCAACGCCTCAAACCAGCTCGGCGAGTTCGAGAGCGGCATGGCGGCGGCGCTGCTCGGCGCGATGCCGGCCGCCGCGCTCGGCGGCCTCGGCACCATCGCGATCGCGCTGCTCTGGATGAAGCTGTTTCCGGTGCTGCGCGAGGTCGACAAACTCGAGTAAGCGACCTCTAGGCTCGGTAGCTCCAGTACTTTCGGAGCGCATCGCCTGAGGCCTGGAGGTCGAAGCGCTGGTCGGGCGCGAGCTGCTGCACGATCAGATTAAACATGTCGTTGAGGATCGAACGCTTCTCGCCGAAATAGGAGTGATGCAGGCCGACCAGGCTGGTGTCGACCAGCGACGCATCGATCGTATCGATGCCGTCGACCACCGTCAGGGCATCGCCGGCCTCGCCTGCCCGGGGATAGCCGTGCACGAATTTCGAGGCCAGCAACGCCACATCGCGGGACGAGGCATAGAGCGTGACACGCGCCGCGCAACCCTTGAATTTTGCGGCGAGCTGGACGAAGCGATCGCGGTCGATGTCGGGCGCGGCGAAGATGATCTGGCCGAGCTTTGCGGCGCCGGCCGGCAACTGCCAGGAGGTGACGCGTTCGAGCGTGTTGATGACCGCGCGATTGCCCATGCTGTGGGCGATGATGTGAACCTTGCCGGCGCCGACCTCGCCAAGCGCGAGTTGGAGGAACGCCTCGAAATGATCGCGCGACCAGTCGATCGTGCTCTCGTCCACGGTGTATTTCTTGGTGTCGGCCGCCGACGCCCAGCTGTACAGCAGCGTCCGGCCTGCAAATTTCAGATCGACTGCAAGCTGCCCGGCCCGCCGCGCCGCATCCTCGAACGTCACGTTGTAGCCGTGCACGAAGATCAGGACGTCATGCTCGCTCGCAGCGGCAAGCGACTCCTTCAGGCTCGTGACGAAGGCATCCCGGCCAAGCGCGGCGACAGTTTTGAGGATCACGTGCTTTTCGGGATTGGCCGAGAGTTCGAGACGCCACCAGCTCGGGCTGGTGAGTTCGCCGAGGTCGCGGCCGCGCGTGGGCACGCTGACCTCTGCGACGCCCAGGGACAGCGTGCCTCGCGCGCCGCTGAAATAATGCGCCGGCGTGTCGTCGCCTCTGGCGCGATCAGTGCCGTAGAAGACGGGGATGGTGACGACGCCGGTTGTCTCATCCGTGGTCGGCCGGACGGTATCGGAGACGACGGGCGGCGACACGCGGCCGCGACGGGTCACGGTCTCCCTGGTAGCAACGGGCGCTGCCATGTCTGCCATCACGCGTTCGACGAGTTCCATCGCCGGGGGCTCGGCGAGCAGCCGCACGACCAAGAGATCGAGCGTCTGGCGAAGCTTGGCCGGATCCTCGCCCTGGCCGGCGCGCGCGGCGAGCTCCTGCAATTCCTCGCCGTAAGCGGGCCATTTGTCGCCCAGCAGATCCTTCAACCGGGGCCCGAGTTCGAGCAAGGCAAGCAACAGGCGAAGCGTGTCCGACATCGCACGTCCCTCGTCGCTGAATGCGGCCAAGGCACTGGCCCGGCCGTCCATCCCTAGCCTAGAGGTTGTGAACGATCTGGCAAGTCCGCTGCGCGTGCCAGCGTCAACTTGCCATCCTGATCTGTCTGGGGCGCGCGCTTTACGACAACGCGCCCAGCACGCCGCGCGTGGCCTTGTCGATCTCCTCGACATAGCGGCGGCGGGCGAAGGTCTCGGTCAGGAAACCGACCACCTTGCGGCTGTCGGTTGAATCGACCACCGCCAGCATTTCGGCTTCCGCCTCGTCGAACACCGCCATCGCGCTCTTCACGTTCATCTCCGGGATCAGCACGATCTCAGTCAGGCGCGCGAGCTCGATGACCTGGATGTCGTCGGCGATGGTGTCGAGATCGCTGGAGAACAAATCGGGCAGCAGCACGAGTCCCACATATTCGTCAGCATTGTTGACAATGACGATGCCGGGCCGCGATCCCAGTGCGAATTCCCGCCGTGTCGCGGCGATCGTGGTGCTCGACGGCACCTTGCCGACGTCGGAGCGCATCAGCCGCTCGACGGTGAGGTTGCGCAGCCAGCCGACGTCGTTGGCGCTGCGGATGGTCTCGCCACGCAGATGCAGGCGCCAAGTCGAGAACGAGTGGCCGAACATGAAGCGCACGCAGATCGAGGTGACGATGCAGCCGGCCAGCACCACGGCGGTGACGTCGACATTGCGGGTCATCTCGAGCACGAGGAACGACATGGTCAGGGGACCGCCGACGATGGCGACGCCGAGCGTCGCCATGCCGGTCAGCATCGCCACCAGCGGATCGATCACGAAGTTCGGACTGATCAACAGCAGCACCGCCGAGAAAAACTTCCCGATCAGGCTGCCGACGAACAGCGAGGCGAAAAAGAGCCCGCCACGGAAACCTGATGCCAGCGAGATCAGGCAGGCCGTCACCTTCAGCGCGATGATGATCGCGATCAGGCCGATCGTCATCTCGTGGAAGAGGTCGAGCACCATGGCGCCGTGGCCCGCCGCCAGCACCTGCGGCGTGACGATGGCGAAACCGCCGACGATGAGGCCGCCGATCACCGGGCGCAGCCAGACCGGCAGCCATTTGAACAGCCGCTCGAACATCGAGGACGAGCGCATCACGGCGATGCCGACGCCGCTGGTGACGAGCGCAAGCCCGATCAGCGCCAGATATTGCTCGACGCCGACGGCGCTGACCTTCGGGATTTCGAGGGAGTAAGGCGCGCCACCGAGCCATTGCGCGGTCAGCGCGCCGGCGAGCGAGGCTGCCAGGATGGGGGCCGCGCTGCCGACCGAATAGACGCCGACGATCAGCTCGCAGGCGTAGAAGGCGCCGGTGATCGGCGCGCCGAAGGCCGCCGCGATCGCCGCCGCCGCGCCGCAGCCCACGATCAGGCGCAAATCGTTGCGCCGGAGATTGAAGAACTTGCCGAACAGCGAGGCGATGCCCGAGCCGATCTGGGTGTAGCCGGCCTCGAGTCCGACCGAGGCACCGCAGCCGTTCGAGATCAAGGTCTGGCTCGACACCACCACGCTGTCGCGCATCGACAGATTGCCGCCGCGCAGCGCATTGGCCTCGATCGGGTCGACCGCGCTGGAGATCTTCCACCGCCGCCGCCACCATTCCATGATGCCGAGCACGAGGCCGCCAAGCGCCGGCGCGATCATCGCCGCCCAGGGGTTGATATAGGTGTTGGCGGAGAGGCGCACGTCGATCGGGATGCCGTAGATCACGACATGGGCGATCTGCGCGATCTCGGCCATCAGCGTCACGATCGCGCCGGCCAGCGTGCCGATCACGAGCGCCAGCGGGATCAAATAGAACTCGTTGCTGCGCAAAAGGGCGCGCAGCCGGACCATGGTGCGGTTCGTCCCCTTGCCGTCGACGATATGCCTGATCCGCGCGAACACCAGCCGCCCTACCCGTCCGACACGCCGTAGCCGGCCATGCGCTGGCGGACCCGCTCGATTTCGGCGCTCGACAGCAGCGGCGGTTTGCCGATCTGGAGACAGCCGTGATATTGCCGCGCCAGCGTCTCGACCTCGACGGCGAGCCACATCGCCTTGTCGAGCGTCTTGCCAACCGCGATCATGCCGTGATGGTCAAGCAGGCAGGCGAGCCGGCCGACGAGCGCGCGCACCGCGTGCTCGGACAGCTCTGCCGTACCGAAAGTGGCATAGGGCGCGCAGCGGATGTTGTCGCCGCCGGCGGCCGCGATCATGTAGTGCACGGGCGGGATGTCCAGGCCCATGATCGCCAGGATGGTGCAATAGGTCGGATGGGCGTGCACGACGGCGTTGACGTCGGCGCGCGCCTTCAGGATGTCCAGATGGAAGCGCCACTCGCTGGACGGCTTCTGGCCGGGGGCATGCGAGCCGTCCATCGCCATGAAGACGATCTGGTCCGGCGTCATGGTGTCGTAGGGCAGGCTCGTGGGCGTGATCAGCAGCCCCTCCCCGTGTCGCAGGCTGATATTGCCTGACGTGCCCTGGTTGATGCCGAGCGCATTCATGCGGCGGCAGGCGTCGATGATGGCCTGTCTCTTGTCGAGCTCGTCCGCTGTCATCGACATCCCGATTTCATCTCGACCTTCTTGGCGATGGGCGCTTCTTGAGAGGGGAAGTACGTCAAAGCAATGTGGCAGTGCAAGCGAAAGCGGACCTGTTCAGGCGCCGTCTTGCCGGCGGATCAGCCACATCATGAATTAGGTCGTAAAATCAACAGATTAACAGATTGCCACAGCCCTATGACAGGCTGGCCCGGACGGCCGCAATCCCGTTGATCACGAACTGCACCGAATAGGCCGCGAGCAGCATGCCGAGCACGCGTGACAGCACGGCATTACCGGTGCGCCCCAGCGTCCGCGCGATCAGGTGAGCCGAGATGAAGCAGAACATGCAGATCAGGCAAACCGTGAGGACGACCGCGATGATGATCGCAAGCCTCGGCCCATAGCCGGCATTGCCCGTCAGCAGCAGCGTGGTCGCGATCGCGCCGGGGCCGGCCATCATGGGAATGGCCAGCGGAAACACCGCGACATCGGAGGCGTGCTCCGCGGTCGCCTTGTCGGCCTCCCGCGCCTCGCGATGCGGCCGGTCGCCGAAGATCATCTGGTAGGACACGCCGAACAGCAGCAGCCCGCCCGCGATCTGGAACGCGGGGATGCCGATCCCGAGCTGGCGCAGCAGCCAATTTCCGACGAGCGCAATCACGATCAGGATCGAGGCCGCGATGAAGGGCGCGCGCAACGCCACCGTCCGCTTGATCTTGTCGGGCATGCCCCCGGTCGCAGCCAGGAACGCCGGCGCAAGGCCGACGGGATCGACCACCAGCAACAACGTCACGAAGGCGGACAGGGCGAAGTCGAGCATGGGCTGGGCGTCTCGGGCGAGCGTGGTTGTCGTAGCCAGCCATAGCTGCTCGCGGGCGCCTTCGCGAGGAACATTTGCCGATCCCGGATCTTGATCGCGTGAGGATTGAGGAAGGCCATGCCTTCCCGTGTCACCTCATGAGGAGGATCCATGGCTAAGAAAGCAAAGAAACGTGCATCTAGGAAAAAGACCGCATCGCGGCGCCCGCGTCAGGCGCCTAAGATGCTCAGCGACCTGTTTCTGGAAACGCTGAAAGACATCTATTTCGCCGAGAACAAGATCATCAAGACGCTGCCGAAGATGGCCAAGGCCGCCCATTCGAAGGACCTTGCCGCCGCCTTCAACAAGCATCTGCGGGAGACGCAGGGCCAGGTCAAACGGCTCGAGCAGATCTTCAAGATGCTGGACAAGCCGGCGCGCGGCAAGCCGTGTGAGGCGATCAACGGCATCACCGAGGAGGGCGCCGAGATCATGAAGGATTTCAAGAACGCCCCTGCCCTCGACGCCGGCCTGCTCGCCGCGGCGCAGGCCGTCGAGCACTACGAGATCTCCCGTTACGGCACGCTGCGCACCTGGGCCGAGGAGCTCGGCATGCCCGAGGCGGCAAGGCTCCTCCAGGACACGCTGGACGAGGAAGAGGCCACCGACCACACCCTGACCGAGCTTGCCACGTCGGTCATCAACCTCGAAGCGGAGGCCGAGTACCGCGAAGCCGCCTGATTCCGACCATCCCGCCCAATTGTTGCCTCCGGCGCCGCGGAACATCTCCGCGGCGTCGATGCGTCTGAGCGCAAGGGCCTCGTCTCGATCGAGGGCCAGACATGCCCTGAACGCGCGATGCTGGAATTTGCGGGAACCATCACCATATCCCCGTTTTCCAACCGCAGCGCCTTTCCCGAGTTTTGCCATGCAACCCAAAAACCCCTTCGACTGGATGCTGTCCGAAGCCCTGGACCAGCTGACCCGCGGCGAACGGCTGCGCCAGCAGTTCGGCCGTCAGGAAGCCTGCTGGGAGCCGCCGATCGACGTGCTCGAGACCGAGCATGAGCTTTTGATCCTGGTCGCGCTTCCCGGCGTCAATCCGGACAATGTCGAGACGGTGATCCAGGACGGCGTGCTTATCATCTCCGGCCAGCGCACGCTGCCGCCGGAGCTTCGCAACGCCCGCATCCACCGCCTCGAGCTGCCGCAGGGGCGCTTCGAGCGCCGCATCGCATTGCCCCTTGGCCGCTACGCCATCAGCCGCTTCGTGATGGACGGCTGCGTCGCACTGCGCCTCGCCAAATCCTGAGGTCGATCATGGCCACCGAACAGATGAATACCGCACAGACCAATCCAGACGTGAAGATCCCCGACGACGCGCTGATCATCATCCCCGTGCGCGAGATGGTGCTCTTCCCCGGCGCCATCGCGCCGATCGCGATCGCGCGGCCGAAGTCCGTCGCCGCCGCGCAGCAGGCGCTGCGCGAGCAGCGGCCGATCGGCATCGTCCTGCAGCGCAGCCCCGAGACCGACGAGCCCGGCCCGGACGATCTCTACAAGGTCGCGACCATCGCCAACATCGTGCGCTACATCACCGCGCCCGACGGCACGCATCACATCGTCTGCCAGGGCGTGCAGCGCGCGCGCATCCTCGACTTCCTGCCGGGGACGCCGTTCCTGGCTGCGCGCTTCCAGCAGATTCCGGAGCCGACCACGTCGTCGGCCGAGATCGAGGCGCGGGCGCTGAACCTGCAGCGCCAGGCGATCGAGGCGGTCGAGCTGCTGCCGCAGGCGCCGCCCGAGCTGGTCGCGATGTTCCAGAGCACCACCGCGCCCGGCGCGCTGGCCGATCTGGCGACCTCGTTCATGGACATCAAGCCGCAGGACAAGCAGGAGGTGCTGGAGACCATCGACCTCGCTTTGCGCGTCGAGAAGGTGTCGAAGCATCTGGCCGAGCGGCTGGAGGTGCTGCGCATCAGCAATGAGATCGGCCAGAAGACCAAGGCCTCTTTCAACGAGCGGCAGCGCGAGGCGATCCTGCGCGAGCAGATGGCGACCATTCAGCGCCAGCTGGGCGAAGGCGACGGCAAGGCTGCCGAGGTCGCCGAGCTGACGGCTGCCATCGCCAAGGCCAACATGCCGCCGGAAGCGGATGCCCACGCCAAGAAGGAGCTGCGCCGCTACGAGCGCATGCCCGAGGCCGCCGGTGAATCCGGCATGGTCCGCACCTATCTCGACTGGCTGATCGAGCTGCCGTGGGCGCTGCCCGCGGAGAAGCCGATCGACATCAAGGAAGCGCGTCGCATCCTGGATGCCGATCATTTCGGCCTGGAGAAGATCAAGGGCCGGATCATCGAATATTTGGCGGTGCGCAAGCTCGCGCCGCAGGGCAAGGCGCCGATCCTGTGCTTCGTCGGACCGCCCGGCGTCGGCAAGACGTCGCTCGGCCAGTCCATCGCACGCGCGATGGATCGCCCCTTCGTGCGCGTCAGCCTCGGCGGCGTGCATGACGAGGCCGAGATCCGCGGCCACCGGCGCACCTATATCGGCGCGCTGCCCGGTAACATCATCCAGGGCATCAAGAAGGCGGGCGCACGCAATTGCGTCATGATGCTGGACGAGATCGACAAGATGGGCCGTGGCGTGCAGGGCGATCCCTCTGCCGCCATGCTGGAGGTGCTCGACCCCGAGCAGAACGGGACGTTCCGGGACAATTACCTGGGCGTGCCCTTCGACCTGTCGCGCGTGGTGTTCATCGCGACGGCCAACATGCTGGACCAGATTCCGGGTCCGCTGCTGGACCGCATGGAGCTGATCAGCCTCGCCGGCTATACCGAGGAAGAGAAGCTGGAGATCGCCAAGCGCTATCTGGTGCGGCGGCAGCTGGAGGCCAACGGCTTGACGGCCGAGCAGGCCGAGATCGAGCCGGAGGCGCTGAAGCTGGTCGTCAAGGGTTACACCCGTGAGGCCGGCGTGCGTAACCTCGAGCGCGAGATCGGCAAGGTGTTCCGCCATGCCGCGGTGCAGGTTGCCGAAGGCACGGCTGCGAAGGTCGTGGTGACGCCGAACGACATCGGCACCGTGCTCGGTCAGCCGCGCTTCGAAGGCGAGATCGCGCAGCGCACCAGCATCCCGGGCGTGGCCACCGGCCTTGCCTGGACGCCGGTCGGCGGCGACATCCTGTTCATCGAGGCCTCGCGCGTGCCCGGCCGCGGCGGGATGATCCTGACCGGCCAGCTCGGCGACGTCATGCGCGAGAGCGTGCAGGCGGCGATGACGCTGGTGAAGAGCAAGGCGTCGCAGCTCGGCATCGATCAATCGGTGTTCGAGAAGAACGACATCCACGTTCACGTTCCGGCGGGTGCGACCCCGAAGGACGGACCGAGCGCGGGCGTGGCGATGTTCACGGCGCTGACGTCACTGCTCACCAACCGCACGGTGCGGAGCGACACGGCGATGACCGGCGAGATCTCGCTGCGCGGGTTGGTGCTGCCGGTCGGCGGCATCAAGGAGAAGGTGGTGGCTGCGGCCGCCGCCGGATTGAAGCGAGTGATGCTGCCGGCGCGCAACAAGCGGGATTACGACGACATCCCGAAGAGCGCGCGGGACAAGCTCGAATTCATCTGGCTGGAGCGCGTCGACGAAGCCATCGCCGCAGCGCTCGAGCCGGCGGAAGCCCAAGTCGATGCGAAGATCGAAGCGGCGGAGTGATGCGATGAAGAAACTGCTGGAAGAAGCGAAGCGATCGCGGAAGACGCAGCGGCTGCGCCAGCTGCTCGATCGTGCCATCGACCGGGTGCGCGATGCGCTCGCCGGGCCCGAGCCGCGGCTTCAGCCGATCCCGGTTCGGGCCAGGCGCCGCAAGGGCTGAACCCCTCCGCTTCAGCCCTCGCGGTCACTTAACTCAAACCAAAAGGCCCCCTCTCATCGAGGGGGCCTTTGCGTTATCAGGCCACGGCGTCCTTGGCGGCCTTGACCGGGCGGGCGCGAACGATCTTCCGGGCCGGCTTGGCCTTGAACATCATCTCTTCACCCGTGAACGGGTTGGTGCCCTTGCGCGCCTTGGTCGCGGGCTTCTTGATGACCACGAACTTGGCGAAGCCCGGCACCAGGAACAGGCCGTTCTTCTTGAGCTCCTTGTGGCCGACGTCCGTCAGCGTCTCCATGACGCTCTTGACGTCGCGCTTGGAAAGCTCGGTGGCGGTCGCGATCTTTTCGATCAGCTGCGATTTGGAAAGTTGGGTCGGCATCGTGTCTCCTCTGATTCGTTGCCGGTTGCATATTAGACCAACCGGCGAAGGCCTATAGCCTTCTGCACAGTTTTGTCGCGGTTTTACGGGCTTTTTTGGCCCCCTGAGGCAAAAAACCCTGCATTTTAGCGGCTTCCTGCGCGGAAGGCGCCTCGGGCAGCGGTTTTTGCCTTGTTTCAAAGGCCCGCAAGCAGCCTTGCTAAAGCTGATTCGATGCTTTCGACAAGCGACGACCGGCATCTTTGTAGGATGCCGGTCGCATTTCACCCTAGAAAATAAGGCTGGATCGCCATCGTGCGGCGTTTTTCCCTGCTTTTTACGGGTCGCAGCACACTAAACACGCTCGATGATGACGGCAGGCGCCATGCCTCCCGCGGCGCACATGGTGACGAGACCGCGCTTGAGGTCGCGCCGTTCGAGCTCGTCGAGCACGGTGCCGATCAGGATCGAGCCGGTCGCGCCGATCGGGTGACCAAGCGCGATCGAACCGCCATTGACGTTAACCTTGGCGCGGTCGAGCTTGAGATCGCGGATATATTTTTCCGCAACGACCGCAAAGGCCTCGTTGATCTCGAAGAGATCAATGTCGTCGATGGTGAGCCCGGCTTTCGCCAGCACCTTGCGCGTCGCCGGCACCGGCGCGTTCAGCATCAGGGTCGGCGAGTCCCCCATGTTCGCCATCGCCACCACGCGGGCGCGGGCCTTGAGACCATGCGCCTTGGCATAGGACGGTGACGCCAGCAGGATCGCGGCGGCGCCATCGACGACGCCGGACGAGTTGCCGGCGTGATGCATGAAGTCGATGTCGAGGTCCGGATATTTCTGCAGGATCAGGCCGCGATAGGTCGTGCCCTTGTCGTCCAGCGCATAGTCGGCGACCGCCGGGAATGCGGGCTTGAGGGCTGCTAGACCTTCCATCGTGGTCTGCGGCCGCGGATATTCCTCGTGGTCGAGTGCGAGGCTGCCGTCCTCGCGATGCACGGGCACGAGGCTCTTCTTGAAGTGGCCGCCGGCAATCGCCTGCGCCGCACGCTTCTGGCTTTCGAGGCCGAGCGCATCGACGTCCTGCCGCGTGATGCCTTCCAGCGTCGCGATCGCATCGGCGCAGACGCCCTGGTGCGACTGTGGATGCCGCGCACGCAAGCGCAGATTGCCCGAGTCCATCATCATCGGACCGCCGCCACGGCGTCCCTCCATCGACATCATCTCGCATCCGCCGGCGATGACGAGATCTTCCGCGCCTGCCATGATCGAGGATGCCGCCATGTTGACGCTGGTGATGCCGGAGCCGCAGAAACGATCGAGCGTCACCGCGCTGGCGCGCACGTCATAGCCGGCATCGAGCGCCGACATGCGGCCGAGATCGCCACCCTGCGTTGCGACCTGCGCGCTGCAGCCCCAGACGATGTCGTCGACATCGGCAGTGTTGATGCCGGTGCGGTTCGCAAGCGCACGGAGCACGGTGGCGCCGAGCTGCTGCGGGTGAATGCCGGAGAGTGCCCCCTTGCCGGCCTTGCCGACACCGCGCGGGGTGCGGCAGGCATCGATGATCAGCGCGTCGGTCATGGGCGTTGTCCTCTTGTTCTTGACTGTTGAGGACGGTTTTGAATCAGGGGGACAACGGAGTCAATCGGCGCGCCGCGCGCCCGCTTCCCACCCCTTCGCAAAAAACGCGAAAACAACCCCATGCAAAGTAGGGATTGGGGTGCCGGGTGCTACCTCGCCTATTCGTAGAGCAATTGACACGTCGGGCAAAACAGGAGCAACAATCTATGATCGCCAGAATATCAGCCGCTACCTGATCGGCTAACGATGGACGTGCGGCCGCCTGGGTTCATCGGTCGGCGACGCCACAGCCGCGACTTCAACGCGCGGCGCCATCGGCGCAGCCGTTCCGGGCTCCGGAAAATTCAGCACGACGGTCTGCTGGTCGCGCACGAACGTCGCCTCGCGGCCCTGCACCGCGCGCAATCTCCAGCCCTGATAGTCGTCGCCTGTTCTCAGCCGCACGGCAGCCTTGGAGGTCTGGTCGACGAAAATGCCGAGGCTTCGGTCGTCGCCGATAACGGTGCCGACCAGCGAAAGCGGTGGAGGATGCG
The DNA here is from genome assembly GCF_024199945.1 of Bradyrhizobium sp. CCGUVB4N. Classification (GTDB taxonomy): domain Bacteria; phylum Pseudomonadota; class Alphaproteobacteria; order Rhizobiales; family Xanthobacteraceae; genus Bradyrhizobium. The sequence continues at coordinate 6,673,915 of NZ_JANADP010000001.1, forward strand.
CCTCCTGCGCCGGCTTCGGCGGCGGTGGCTTCGCGACCGCGACCTCGGTCACCGCGACCGGCGGCGGCCGTCGCGAGGGCGAAAATACCGGACGCTCGCGCGTGCCGCTGAGGATCTCAAACGGGACCTCCCACAGCGGATTGCCTCTTCGCGCGGGCTCACCCGGCTGCTCGGCGGGCGTGCGCGGCGCCCAAACGGAAGCCGCGATGGAATCCCCGAGCGGTGTTGCGGCGAGATCACCGACGCCACGCGCGGCTTCGTCACTGAAATTATCCGCGGTCAGCGCCGCATGTGGTGCAAGCACGCAGAGCGTGGAGACCAGGAACAGATACCATGTCAGTTTCGCCACGGTTGTCCGCTCCGCCATCCAGTGCGCTCGTTGTTGCATGCGACGTGACCCTGATCAAGCAGATCGACCAAGCCAACACCGCACGCAGGCGCCGACGACTCTCGCGCACGACTGACGACGTCGTCGGACGTTGCTCGCGATGTCTTTCGTCTCCGTCGCCTGCACAGCCCTGATCGTCGTCGCCTGCCAGGTGTGAGTTCCATCGCCTGCGATCGTGCCTGTCATCGTCGTGTAAACAACCTGTCAGAGAGCGGGTGCTACACAACTACCCGCGTCGATACGACGCAGCAATTGTCATCTCTCCGTCATTCCTCAGCGAAGCGGGATCCGGGTCTGTCCATGATTGATTCCGAAGCGCGATCACGTGGTTGGCTTGGTCGGATCGCGCGAAATCAATCGACACGACGATGGCCGATCGGCGTGTTCGCTGTCGTGTCCTGGTTTGCAATGCTGGGGCTCGGAGCGATCAGCTTCGTGGCTTTGCTCGGAACCAGCGGGTTTACTCAGCCCTCACAACCACAACGCGAAGCCTGTCAGCGGCCGACATCCGGCAGCGCCATACAGGAACCGCAGGACCTTCGCAGCCACGACGGGATCCTGCAGGTCGAGCTTTCCATTCACAACAGCAAGCAGCCGGACGGCTCGACCCGTTACTGCTACCTGACGCCCGATGGCGAGATGTCGCCGACATTACGGGTCCAGCCGGGCGATCTGCTGATCGTGCGCTTCAAGAATGATCTGACCGAGCTTGCGCCGGCACGCCCGGTCGCGGATCAGCCGCAAGCACTGCCGTTCCCCGCGCCGCTATGTGTGTCGAAAAGGATCTCGGATCCGTGCGGCAGCGACGCCATGCGAGCGACATCGGCCAATCTGCACTTTCACGGGCTGACGGCGCCGCCGGTATGCCATCAGGACGATGTGCTGAAGACCTCGATCCAGCCGGAGGATCCGCCCTTCGAATACCGGTTGCGCATTCCCGCCGACGAGCCGCCCGGAGTCTATTGGTATCACCCGCATATTCACGGCTTCAGCAAGGCCCAGGTGCTCGGCGGGGCGTCGGGCGCGCTGATCATCGAAGGCGTCGAGCGGGCCGCTCCGGAACTGGCTGGTCTCCCCGAGCGGGTGTTGGTGATCCGCGACCTCGACCTTTTGAACCCCGACGCACCGCCCGCAAAATCCGAGCCGATCGTCCCGAAAAATCAGATCGACAGTGACGGTGACACCACCAACAACGGCACCGGCTTCGGCAGGCCGGCGAAAGACCTGTCCGTCAACTTCGTGCCGGTGCCTTATCCCGATTATCCGCCGGCATCGCTCAAGATGAAGCCGGGCGAGCGACAGCTATGGCGCGTTCTCAACGCCTCGGCGATCACCTATCTGAATCTCGCCGTCGTGTTCCGGCGCGCGCCGCAGCCGCTCGGCATCGTCGCCATCGATGGCGTGCCGGTCCATTTCAACGGCAGCCCGGCGCTTGCGGTCGAATGGGTCAATCGCATCGGCGTGCCGCCCGGCTCCCGCGTCGAGTTCATCGTCGAAGGTCCGCCGCTCGGCGTACCGGCGCTCTTGGTGACGCGAACGGTCGATACCGGGCCGGCCGGTGAGAACGATCCGAACCGCGCGCTCCTGTTGATCACGGCCGCGGACGATGCACCCGAACCGCAATCGAGGCTGCCGGCAAATCCGCAACCACTGCCATCAGCCGTTCGCCCCTGGATCGGAGACGTCACGCCGGCGCGCGTCAGGAAACTGTACTTCTCCGAGCAGCCGACCAATCCGGACGATCCCAACAGCCCCGTGACGTTCTACATCACCGTTGATGGCGAAAAGCCAAAGCCGTTCGATGCGGGTTCGGACATTGCGGACATCGTCGTCAGGCAAGGCGACGTCGAGGACTGGATCATCGAGAACCGCTCGACGGAATTGCACGACTTCCACACCCATCAGCTTCACTTCGAGCTGCGCGAATGGTCGGGCATGCAGGTCAACGAGCCGTTCGTGCGCGATACCGTCAACGTCCCTTATTACAACGGCCGCATGCTGCAATATCCGAGCGTGCGGCTGCGCATGGATTTTCGCGACCCGAACATCGTCGGCACCTTCGTCTACCACTGCCACCTCCTCGAGCACGAGGACAACGGCATGATGGGACGAATCCGCGTCGAGGCTGCCAACACCGCCGTTTCCACCGAGTCGTCAGGTCAACTACTACCCAAGGGAGCGCAGAATGAGCCTAAATAGACGCAAGTCACGTTTGCTAGACAGTTGCCGCATCGGACTGAGTGCATTGGCGATGGGGCAATTCTGCCTGAGTCCGGTGCTTGCGGGCGGCGCGCCGTCCCCCGCCGATCACTACACGCGGTCACCGATCAAGCACGTCATCGTCATCATCGGCGAGAACCGCAGCTTCGACCACGTGTTCGCCACTTACGTGCCGAAGGATCGCCGGCACACCATCAACAATTTGCTCTCCAGGGGCATCATCAAGCTCGACGCCAACAAGAATGCGGTCCCCGGCCCCAACTTCGAGCAAGCGCATCAGCTGGCGGCAAAGGACATCGGTTCAAAGGACGCGTTCCTGCTGAGCCCGCCGAAGCAGACTTTCCCCAACGACCAGCTGCCGGCTCCGCTGGTCGGCGGACCCAAGGTCTCCTACATCCCCAACCAGTGCGGCAGCACGCCGATCGCGCAATGCCAGGCGAGCCTGACGCTCGCGCAGCAAACGGAAACCGGCCTGGACCCGAACTACTATTCTTCACTGCTGACCGGCGGCACCGGCCAGACCTCGAAGACGCCGGACCAGCGCATCACCGCCGTCAACACCCTGCCGGCCGGCCCGTTTCAGCTGACCAACGGCAACACGTTCCTCTACGAAAGCTACGCAGCGAGCCCGGTGCATCGCTTCTACCAGATGTGGCAGCAATTGAATTGCGGTAAGGGCTCCGCCAGCCGGGACAATCCCTCGGGCTGCACCGGCAATTTGTTCGCCTGGGTCGAAGTGACCGTCGGTGCCGGTGCCAACGGCGCTGCGCAGCCGGAGACCTTCAGCACCCAATATGCGCCGGACGCAGTGACCACGGGAGAAGGTTCGACCGCGCTCGGCTTCTACAACGTGCAAAAGGGTGACGCGCCCTATTTCACGAGCCTGGCGGACAAGTACGCGATGAGCGACAACTTCCACCAATCCGTCAACGGCGGCACCGGCGCCAACCACATCATGTTCGGCCATGCCGACGCGCTCTGGTTCAGCGACTCCGACGGCAAGCCGGCGGCTCCGCCGAACGGCGTGCAGGTCTTCGGCGGCACCCCCGATGCCGGCGTCGTCCATATGATCGAGAACCCCAATCCGGCGTCCGACACCAACAACTGGTACACCGAGGACGGTTACGGCAATAGCTTCAACTCGGGCTATCCGCCTCCGTTCTCCGTCTCGCCCGCCTCGGGCGGCGGATCGTACAGCGACTGCTCCGATCCCACCCAGCCCGGCGTCAAGCCGATCAGGGATTACCTGCAGTCACTGCCGCGCCCGATTGATCCCCACTGCGAGCCCGGCCACTATTACCTGCTGAACAACTACAATCCCGGCTGGTTCGGCAACGGCAAGAACGCCTACGTCGACCATAATCCGTCGAATACGCCGTTCACCATTCCGCCGTCGTCGACCCGCAGCATCGGCGACCTCCTCAACGACAAGAATATTTCCTGGAAGTATTACGGCGACCAGTGGGACAACTACGTCGACGATCCGTACCAGCTCAATTGGGGTGCGACGGGTCCGACCGCGGATGAATACTGCAACATCTGCAATCCGTTCCAGTACGACACGTCCATCATGTCGCATCCGGACCAGGTTGCCGAGCACCTGCACGACTCGACGAAACTGTACGCAGATATTTCCGCCCGCACCCTGCCTGCAGTCTCGATCGTCAAGCCGAGCGGCTTCGTCGACGGCCACCCGGCGTCCTCCAAGCTCGATCTGTTCGAAGGCTTCACCAAGAAGATCGTCGACCAGATCCAGGCCTCGCCCTACGCGCACGACACCGCCATCTTCATCACCTTCGACGAAGGCGGCGGCTATTACGACTCGGGCTACGTGCAGCCGCTCGACTTCTTCGGCGACGGCACCCGCATTCCGTTGATCGTGGTTTCACCGCTTGTGAAGCCAGGCCATATCTCGCACCACTACGCGGATCACGTCTCGATCATCAAATTCATCGAGCGCAACTGGCAGCTGCCGACGATCACGCATCGCAGTCGCGACAACTTCCCGAACCCGGTCGCCGAGTTCGGCAATCCCTACGTTCCCCTCAACAGCCCGGCGATCAGCGATCTCTTCGACTTCTTCGAGTTCGCGGAGCACGGAGAGCCTGGATTCCCCGGCTTCCCGGGGCATTAGTCAGCCGGATCCCAATCCGGATAGCGAATGATGGCGGCCGCCCTCACGGGCGGCCGTTGCTTTTTGGAGATCAGCGAACCGCTCGACGGCAATGGAGATGCGGGAGAAAGATCACGCCCCCGCCGCGTTGTTTGCGATCACGTTGCGGTAAAAGCTCGCGCTGAGCTTTGGCGTGCGCACCTGGGTATCGAAATTGACGTGATAGAGCCCGAAGCGCTTGTTGAGCCCAAACACCCATTCGAAATTGTCCATCAGGCTCCAGAGGAAGTAGCCGCGCACCGGCACGCCCTCGGTGGTGGCGCGCTGGAGCTGGGCGAGATAATTGCGCAGATACATGATGCGGTCGGTGTCGTAGATCTTGCCGTCCTGCATCACCTGGTCGTCGCCGGACGTACCATTCTCGCTGATATAGATCGCATCCGTCTTCCAGATATTTGCAGCCAGCTTCGGCACCCAGTAGATCGTCTCGGGGCCGACGCGCAGCCAGTTCGAATTCATGTGCGGAAAGTCTTTCGGGACCGGCAGCGGCATGAAGCCCGCCCCCTGGTCGGAGGCGACGATGTAGTGCTGCGGCGCATAGATGTTGAGGCCGAGGAAGTCGACCGGCGACGAGATGATCTTCAGCTCGGCGTCAGTGTATTTCGGTGCATCGGCCCCGGCGTAATTGAGGAACGCCTCGGTGTATCGGCCCGTCATGATGACGTTGAGATAACCGGCGTTCAGCTCCCGCAACGCAATCTCGGCGGCACGGACGTTCGCGGGCGTGTCGATCGCCGGAATACAGGCATCGATGTTTTCGGCCGGCCCGACGCGCGTGCCGCGGCGGCCATGAGCGCGCACCGCCTGCACGGCGAGCCCATGCGCGAGCGCGCTGTTGTGCCGGATCTGGTTCACTTCGGCCTGCGGCAGGGTCAGGCCCGGCGCATCGATGCCGACGCCGTAACCGAAATAGACGAAGCGGCCGCTCTCGTTCAGCGTGAAGACATTCTTGACGCGATCGGTCAGGTGCTCGGCGACATAGGCGGCGTAATCGCCAAAGATCTTGCAGGTCTCGGTCGAACGCCAGCCGCCAAACCGGTCCTGCAGCGATTGCGGCAAATCCCAGTGATAGAGCGTCAGCCACGGCTCGATGCCGTTCTTCAGGAGTTCGTCGACCAGGCGATTGTAGAAGTCGAGCCCTTTCGGGTTCGGCTTGCCGTCTCCGTCTGGAAACACCCGCGGCCAGGCCACCGAGAAGCGATAGGCCTTGCAGCCGAGCTCCTTGATGAGCGCGATATCGTCCTTGTAGCGGTGATAATGCTCGTTGGCGCGGTCGCCGGTGGTGCCGTCCTCGATCTTGCCGGGGAGGCGGACGAACTTGTCCCAGATCGAGGCCCCTCGCCCGTCCTCCTCGACCGCACCCTCGACCTGATAGGACGAGGTCGCCGTGCCCCAGAGGAAATTCTGCGGAAAGCCGCCGGCGCTGCGCGACACCACTGCGGACATGGCGTCGGCGCGTTCCAGCGGAGCGGTCATGCCGGCTGCGGACAACCCCGCGATTTTCGCGAACTGGCGACGCGAGACCTTGTCCGACATTGATGCTGTGCCCCGAATTGATTGATGCGGCGGCACAATGACGGGGCGCAGGCGGTTTGAAAAGCGCCGGAACCGAAGTTTGAGGATGCAGAATTGCGCGGCCCAGGGGCGCGACATGTCGATGCAGGCGGCGGATTCGCCGCGATCAGCGCGAGCGTTTCGGCAGCTTTGGCAACCTGTCGGGATTGAACGCCGGGACCTGCCCGGTTCGTTCGGAGGCAGCCGCCGGCTGCTCCGTCAGGATAAGCGTTCCCTGGAGGATGACGCCTCCTGCCTGCCCGGCCGTCGCCGTGTAGGTCGCGATCTTGTCGGGGCACGTGCCCTTGATGTCCAGCGTCAGTTCATCATAGACGCCGAAGACGGTGACACGTCCTTCGGTATGACGCTTCGTCGACACGGTCGCGGTGAAGCGATCGCCATCGAGCTCGAGGGAACCGTGATACGTCATCAGGCTGTCGCGGCCCCAGATCTGGCCGTCCGCGACATGGACGATGCCGGTGCCCTGGTCGAGCGGCGTTTTGTACCACGCTGCGTAGGTGCCGTCCTTCAGCATGGGAGCAGTCTCCCTTGGTCTATCCGTGCCAATCATCCGCACGGTCAGCACTAAGGAACGGTTAATCACGCGGCCCGTGTCATTCCGGGCTCCGACGAGCCAGGCGCAGGGCGTTGGGCGGGCGTCCGCTTCCCCAACCCGCCTCAGAACGTCACCTGCGCTCCCGCGTAGAACGCGCGCGGACGCGCCGGGCTCAGCGAGCGGGGGTCATTGAAATTGTTGCCGCCATTCGCAAAGTTCGGCAGCGCGGTGGTGTCGAAGAAGGTGCCGTAGGTCGAATATCGGTTGTCAAAGACGTTGTCGACCTTGCCGTAGATCTGGAAGTTCTTGGTGATCTGGTAGGACGTGTGCAGGTTGAACACGGCGTAGCTCGGCAGCTTGGTCTCGAGATTGGCTTCGTCGCCGACATAATACTGGCTCGAGACCCAGAGTGCGTCGCCGCCGATTTTCCAGGCATCGGTGAGGGCGTATTCGATACCGGCCTTGATGCGATGGCGCGGGATGGCCGGGATCTGGTTGCCGGGCACAATCGATATGATGCCGCCGTTGGCGACGGCTGTCGGACTGTTGGAGGCGACGTCGAGTGCATCGAGGAAGCGGGCGTCGACGAAGGCATAGCTCGCGTGGAACTGAACCTCGTTGGACTTGAGGCTGATCTCGGCCTCCAGGCCCTGCCGGCGCGTCGAGCCGACGTTCTGGAAGAAGCCGAAGCCCTGCAGCCCCGCGATCGGCAGCGCCAGGATGTCATCATAGTTGGTCGCGCGGAATCCGCCGATCTTCCAGCCGAGCTGGCCGATGGTCAGATCCTTGGTGCCGCGGAAACCGGCTTCGACGGTCTTGGACACCACCTGCTTCAGATCGGGATCGGAGACGAGAAACGCCGCGATCAGGCAGGGATTGTTCGGATCGGCGCAGCCGAGTTCGAGCGGCGTCGGCACGCGGTTGGCTTCCGAATAGCCGGCATAGGCGGTCAGCTCCGGCGTGATCTTGTAGGTGCCGCCGATCACCGGATTGAAACGGTTGTAGGTGTGGTCGCCGTTCAGGGCGGTGCCGAGCTGATCCTCCAGCGTGACACGGGCGGCATTGAAGCGGCCGCCGCCGGTGATCGCGAAGGCGTCCGTCACGTTGAACGTGTCGAGCGCGTAGAGACCCTGATACTGGTTGACGGTACGCAGCGACACCGGACCGATCGAGGTCGGGTTGCCCGACTGTCCCAGAAAGATGCCGTTGCCTGTGACGACGTAGTTCTCGCCGATCGTCCCGAGCTCGGAGCTCGCGTCGAAATGGGTCACGCTGGCGTCGTAGCTCGCGCCGAGCACGAGACGGTTCTCGTGCCCGAACAGCCTGTCGCTGTTGGTCGCCTGGCCGGAGATGCCAAACGAGGTCGAACGCGTCGTGGTGCGATCGATCTCGCCGAGCACCGCTCCGGCCGCGAAGGGATTGGCGAGCTGGACGCCGTTCAGGCCGAAGGCGGGTGTGGAGTCGTCGCCGAAGCACAGCGTTGTCGGATCGGCGCCGCAGGGTTGAGCGTCGGTCGGGTTGCCGTCCTGGGTCTTCTGGTTGAAGCCGCGCACATGCGCCGTGCCTTCGAAGGTCCAGGTCGGCGTCGCCTCGACCTTACCGGTTAAATTGACGTAGCCGACCTTGTTGGTGTTGGTCTGCGGCGTGGTGTACGTCGCGCCCCAATAGTTTTGGAGCAATTCAATCGGCACGGTGCTAGGGCCGGCCAGATGATTGTCGGCGACGCCCATGTTGACGTGGAATTCGTTGCCCTCGAAGCGGTAGCCGACGTCGCCGTAGAAACGACGAATGTCCGAGGATGAGAAATTGCGGAAGCCGTTGTCATGCGCGCCTTCCAGCGCGCCATAGACCGCCCAGTTGTTGTCGATCTTCTTGCCCCACTGCGCGGAGCCTTGGATGCGGCCGAACGAGCCGCCCATGACGTCGATCTCGGCGCCCTGATAGGTAAAGCCGTCCTTCATCAGCAGGTTGACGGCGCCGCCGAGCGCGTTGAGGCCGAAAGCGGGATTGTTGGTGACGATCGTCGCCGAGCGGATCGCCGCGGTCGGGATCGCGTCCCAGTTCACGGTGTCGGAGAACGCTTCGTTGATGCGCACGCCGTTCTGATAGACGGCAAGCCCCTGCGGCGTGCCGGCCAGCGGCGAGGCGACATAGCCGCGAAACTCGATGTTCGGCTGAAATGGGTTGCCGGTGACTTCGGTGAGATTGACGCCCGGGACATATTGCTGAAGCGCATCGCCGATGTTCAGCGAGCCCGTGCGCTTGATCTGGGACGGATCGACGGCGCTGACGCTCGCCGGGATCTTGTCGACATCGATGCTGCCGGAGGCACCAGGCGAGGTCGGGTAGACGTAGATCCTGGGTGCCGTGGGCTTGCCGACGCTCGCAGCCGTGCGCGCGACCGGCCGCGACGGCGCTCGCCGTGCGGCTGGCGGCGGCGCCACCACCTCCACCGCGGGCAGGTTCTGAACGTTGGTCTCCTCGTCCTGCGCCGCGCGCGCGCTCGTTCCGAAACAGAGTCCGGACACCAGCCCGGTCGAAACCGAGGCCATCAGCAGAATTCGCGTGTGTCCCAGCTTGCGCATTCCCATTGTCCCACCCGTAACCCTCGGCTGTTTTTCGCCGTTTGGTTACGACGAGTGTATTCGGCGGCGGCTCGGGCACCAGCCACAAAAGGTCGCGCACAATCCGCACCCGTTTTCCCGACGAAATCGGGAATTTTTCCCGATCGGGACTTTTCCCCGACTTGACCGGGCGCAATCAGGCCGCCGCGGTCGGAACCAGCGCCTCCACAGTGACGCCGCCCTCGCCGGATGCCACGTTGAGCGTGCCGCCCAGCGCCAGAATGCGCTCGCGCATGCCGACGAGGCCGAAGCCGAGTTTTTGGCCGGGCTCCATGCCGCGGCCGTTATCGCTCACCCGCACCCGGGCGCAGGAGCGGCCGTCGCGGCCCGGCTGCTCCGCCGGCTCGATCACCACATTGATCGCGGTCGCGCCGGCGTGGCGGAACGCGTTGGTGAGCGCCTCCTGCACCACGCGATAAATCGTCAGGTCCGCGGTCTCGCCCGTCACGCCCAGCGCCGGCGAGATCGTGGTTTCGATGGTCACCTCGGGATGGGATTCCCGCCACAGCCGCGACAGCGATTCCAGCGCCTTGCCGAGGCCGAGCTCGGCGAGGCCGACCGGCCTCAGGCGCTCCAGCACGCGACGGGTGAACTGCTGCAGCGCGTTGATCTGCTCAAGCAGCGCGCCGCCGTGTTTTCGCACGGCCTCCGCGCTCGGCGCACGTCCGTCGGCGAGCTTGGCCAGCGCGCTGGCATGCGCGCGCAGCGAGAACAGATACGGCCCGAACTCGTCGTGCAGTTCGCGCGCGATCTCCTTGCGCTCGACGTCCTGGAGCGACACCGCGCGCTCGGCAAGCCGCCGCTTGCCCTCGACCGCCTCGCCGAGCGTCGCCGCGAGATGATTGAGCTTGGTGCAGATCGCAGCGAGCTCGGGCGCGCCGCCGGGCGCCGCGCGCGCGTCGTAACGGCCGTCCTCGAGTTCGCCCATCGTCTGCGTCAAGGATTGGAGCGGTGCGAGCGCCCTGCCGACCACATTCATCATCACCAGGAACAGCACCAGCGCGATGACCGAACCGACCTCGAGCTGCGTCACGATGGCGTCCCAGATCTCGGCGATCTCGTCATTGGGATGCGAGGTAATCACCAGCGAGCCGGGCTTGCCATGCACCGAGACCGGCACGCTGACGGCGGTCTGCTCGGGGTGAACCAGGCTGACGAACCAGGCGGGCGGCCCGGAGGTGTCGTCATCGGTCTCCGTGCGAGGCGGCGTCAGCGGGTTCCCGCCGGCGTCCCGGAGCGCAATGCTGACATGGCGGAGCCGATTGAGGTCACGCGCGATCTGGTTCAGCCTGGCATCGGGATCCGGCGCCTCGTTGAGATCGGCAACGATCATCTCGATGAATTCGCGCGCCAGCCGGATCACGCTCTGGTCCTCGGCCTGCACGCGCGGCCCCGCCTCCGCGACCTGGCGGCCGATGTTGACGGCGAGCCCGAGCGCAAGCAGCAGCGCCAGCAGGAGGTTGATGCGCCCGCGCAAGGATAGATTTTGCCACATTGCTCTCGCCTGCCCCACGAAGGATCGCTCGCGCCCGTCCGATAGCGTTGACAGAGACGAAGCGCCCGATATCTAATCGGAAGCGTACAGCAATCCCGGCCGGGTTGCATGACCCGACATGAGGCGCACGTCTCGCCTTGTCCGGCATCATGCGGCACGAAAAAAGAGTCCGGTGCTGTCGCGGGGAACGCTTATGCGCATTCTGATCGTCGACGATCATCCCATTGTCGCCTCCGGCTGCCGCGCCGTGCTGGCCGACGAAGGCGAGATCGAGATTTTGGAGGCCGCCGACGCCGAGGACGGCGAATGCGTCTTCATCGTCGAGCGCCCCGACCTCTGCGTGATCGACATCAACCTGCCGACCGTCTCCGGCTTCGAGCTTGCGCGCCGCATCCTCGAGCGCGCGGCCGATGCCCGCATCATCATGTTCAGCATGAACGACGACCCGGCCTTCGCCGCGCGCGCGATCGAATGCGGCGCCAAGGGCTACGTCTCCAAGACCGGCGACCCCGATGATCTCGTCGAGGCGATCCGCACCGTCGGCGGCGGCGGCACTTATCTGCCGAGCGCGATCGCGCGCAGCATCGCCTTCGCAGGGCCGACGCTGGCGCAAAGCCCGCTGTCGAAGCTGAACGCGCGCGAGATGGAGATTTTGCGGCTGCTCAGCGCTGGAAAGAGCCTGTCCGAGATCGCCTGGCTGGTACAATCGTCCTACAAGACGGTCGCCAACACCTCCTCGATCATGCGCCAGAAGCTCGGGGTGAAGACCTCGGTCGAGCTGGTGCGGCTGGCGATCGACAGCGGCGTGGCCTGACCCAGAGTTTGCGCGCGCCGCAAATTTCGGTCACACAAGCATTGCATTCTTGATGTGGTGAGATGCCACGGAGCACAATTGCATGACGATCCAGACTGTCTCGACCAACACTTCCTATGGCGGCGTGCAGGGCGTGTATCGCCATGCGAGCCAGGCGACCGGAACCGACATGGTGTTCTCGGTCTATATTCCGCCGCATGCCGACGGCGCCATGCTGCCCGTGGTCTGGTATCTCTCCGGCCTCACCTGCACCCATGCCAACGTCACCGAGAAGGGCGAATTCCGCAAAGCCTGCGCCGAGCTCGGACTGATCTTCGTCGCCCCCGACACCTCACCACGCGGGCCCGACGTGCCGGGCGATGCCAACAACGCCTATGATTTCGGCTTGGGGGCCGGCTTCTATGTCGATGCCACGGAAGCGCCGTTCGCGCGCAATTATCGCATGTGGAGCTATGTCACCGACGAGTTGCCCAAATTGGTATCGGGAAATTTTCCCGTCGATGCCAAGCGGCAGTCGATCATGGGTCATTCCATGGGCGGCCATGGCGCGCTGACGGTGGCGCTGCGCAACCCGCACCGCTATCGCGCCGCCAGCGCCTTCGCCCCGATCGTGGCGCCGTCGCAGGTGCCATGGGGCATCAAGGCCCTGACCGGCTATCTCGGGCCGAACAAGGAGGCCTGGCGCAGCCATGACACGGTGGCGCTGATCGAGGACGGCGCGAAATATTCAGGCTTCCTGGTCGACGTCGGCGAGGCCGACAATTTCCTGAAAGAGCAGCTCAAGCCGGAGCTGCTGCAGGCGGCCTGCAACAAGGCCAACATCCCGCTGACGCTGCGGCGCCAGCCGGGCTATGACCACAGCTATTATTTCATCTCGACGTTCATGACCGACCATCTGCACTGGCACGCGGAGCGGCTGAAGGGGTGAGTTCTCTCACCCCTACTCCGGCTTGCCGTAGTTCGGCGCCAGCAGGCGGTTGCGGATCAGATAGCTCATCGTGCGCGACCAGGATTCGTCGGTGTTGCCGCGCATGTCGGCGCTGGCGGCCGTGATCATCTTGCCGGTCTTCACGTCGCGCAGATAGATGTTGAGGTTGATGATCAGGTTCGAAACCTTCTGCACCATGCCGGTGATCTCGAGGTCGGCTCCCAACTGCCCGGCCAGCTTGAGGTCGCAGTCACCGCAGGCCTGCAGATTGGCGTGATGCGCGGCATCCCTGATCGGCGCGATATCGAGCATCTGGAACCGGCCTGACTCAGCCAGTTCCTTGCGCAGCTGGTCGCTGATATGCGCGAGCCGCGCCTCTTCCGGCCTGGAGCCGTAGAACTCGCCGGGCAGGCTGGTGTCGATCAGCTCGAAATCGAACACGGCGAGCTTCGGCGGATCGGCGGCTGCCTGCGATCCCATCAGCAGCAAAGCCGCGAAACATATCAGCGCTCGCATGATCGTGATTCCGCCCGTGGTGTCGCGACGACCAAATGCGGGGTTGCAAGCCCGGCCAAATCGGTCATGCTTCAAGAGAGACAATTCTTCACCGACGGTCAAGCCGGGGAGAACGTCAGGAGGAAGCATGATCCGATGGTTGCTCGGCCCGATCGGCCTGTGTCTGGCAGCGATGCAAGCGCTCGCGGCCGACCCGGTCACGATCGGCGTCGGCTATCTCGGCGTCGCCGGCACCAGATCGACGCTCTCGCTGGTCGAGCAGCCCGCGGACAATGACGGCGTCGCCGGCGCGAAGCTCGCGATCGAGGACAACAACACCACCGGGAAATTCCTCAACCAGCGCTTCACGCTGGAAGAGCGCCGCATCAAGGAAGGCGAGGACGTGGTCCAGGCCGCGACCGCGCTTGCCGAGCACAACGGCTTTGTCATCACCGACCTTCCGGCCGACGCGCTGTTGAAGGTCGCGGACGCCCTGCGCGACCGCGGCACGCTGCTGTTCAACGCCGGCGCGATCGACGAGCGGCTGCGCGAGGCCGATTGCCGCGCCAACGTGATCCACAGCGCGCCCACGCGGTCGATGCTGGCCGATGCGCTCGGCCAGTATCTGGTGTGGAAGCGATGGCCGCGCTGGCTGCTGGTGGTCGGCTCGCATGACGAGGACAAGCTCTACGCCGATGCGCTCCGTCGGGCCGCCACGCGGTTCGGCGCCAAGATCGTGCAGGAGCGCACCTTCGAAGACACCGGCGGCGCGCGCCGCACCGACTCCGGCGTGACGCTGATCCAGCGGCAGATGCCGGTGTTCACGCAACAGGCGCCCGCCTATGACGTGCTGGTCGCCGCCGACGAGAGCGAGGTGTTCGCGGCCTATCTGCCCTACCGCACCTGGGATCCCCGCCCGGTCGCAGGCTCGGCTGGCCTGGTGCCGCGCAGCTGGGACGCCGCGCAGGACCAGTGGGGCGCGACGCAGATGCAGAACCGCTTCATGAAGCTGAACTCACGTCGCATGACCGCGCTCGACATGCAGGCCTGGACGGCCGTGCGCATGATCGGCGAGGCCACCTCGCGCACCAATTCGGGCGACGTCAAGAAGGTCACCGATTTCATCAAGGGACCGGACTTCTCCGTCGCCGCTTTCAAGGGCACCAAGCTGACGCTGCGCGACTGGAATCTCCAGCTCCGCCAGCCGATCCTGCTGGTCGACGGCCGCATGGTGGTATCGGTGTCGCCGCAGGAAGGGTTTCTGCACCAGGTCTCCGAGCTCGACACGCTCGGCTACGATCGTCCGGAGAGCAAATGCAAGCTGAAATGAGGACACGGATGTTGCGCGTGGGACTGCTGTCCGGACTGGTGCTGGCGGCAGCGCCCGCGCATGCCTTCGTCGCCTATGTCTCGAACGAGAAGAGCAACACGGTGTCGGTGATCGACACCGACAGCTGGACGGTGACCAAGACCATCAAGGTCGGCCAGCGTCCGCGCGGCATCGAGTTCACCCGCGACGGCAAGTTCGTGATGGTCGCGGTCGGCGACGACGACACCATCCAGGTGATCGATGCCAAGACGCAGGCCATTGTCGACACCCTGCCCTCCGGGCCCGACCCGGAATTATTCACCCAGGATGCCGCCGGCAAGACGCTCTATGTCGCCAATGAGAACGACAACACGGTCACCGTGATCGATCTGGAGAAGCGCGTCCGCCTCGGCGATATCCAGGTCGGCGTCGAGCCCGAAGGCATGACCATCAGCCCCGACGGCAAGACTTTGATCAACACGTCTGAGACGACCAACATGGCGCATTTCATCGACACGTCGTCGCGCCAGATCGTCGCCAACGTGCTGGTCGATGCACGGCCGCGCTTTGCCGAGTTCAAACACGACTCGTCCGAATTGTGGGTGTCGTCCGAGATCGGCGGCACCGTGTCGATCGTCGATCCCCAAAAGCACGAGGTGATCGGCAAGGTCAATTTCGAGATTCCGGGCTTGAGGAAGGAGGCGATCCAGCCGGTCGGCATCGGCATGACCAAGGACGACAAGACCGCTTTCGTCGCGCTCGGCCCCGCCAACCGCGTCGCCGTGGTCGATGTCGCCACGCGCAAGGTGACGAAATATCTGCTGGTCGGCCAGCGCGTCTGGCACATGGCGTTCACGCCGGATGAAAAATATCTGCTCACCACCAATGGCGTGTCGAACGACGTTTCCGTCATCGACGTCGCCGCGCAAAAGGTGATCAAGACCATTCAGGTGGGCGAACTGCCCTGGGGCATCACGATCGCACCATGACCAGCCCTGCTCCCATCGCCGAACCTCGCGAGACACCACGGCCCGATCCCGCCACGGTGCCGGCGCTGTCGATCGACGGCGTCAGCCATTCCTACGGCCCGCGCCGGGCTCTGATCGATGTCTCTTTCAACGTGCAGCCGGCGAGCTTCACCGCCTTGCTCGGCCTCAACGGCGCCGGCAAGAGCACGCTGTTCTCGCTGATCACGCGGCTGTTCGGCATCCAGACCGGCCGCGTCGGCATTTTCGGCCATGACATCAGCCGTTCACCCGGCGAGGCGCTGCGGCTGCTCGGCGTCGTGTTCCAGCCGCGCACGCTCGATCTCGATCTGTCGCTGACACAAAACCTGCTCTATCACGCCGCGCTCCACGGCATCAGCCGTCGCGAGGCGGCCGCGCGCAGCGCCGAGCTGCTCGCGCGCATTGGCCTCTCGGACCGCGCCGGCAGCAAGGTGCGCGATCTCTCCGGCGGGCAGATGCGTCGGCTGGAGATCGCACGCGCACTCTTGCACCGGCCGCGGCTGTTGCTGCTGGACGAGCCGACCGTCGGGCTCGACGTCAAGGCGCGCGCCGACATCATCAGCCATGTCCGCCAGCTCGTGACCGAGCAAGGCATCGGCGTGCTCTGGGCCACTCATCTGTTCGACGAAATCATGGCCGGCGACGACCTCGTGGTGCTGCACCAGGGCAAGGTGCTGGCGCAGGGGCCGATGAGCCGCGTCATCACCGAGGCCGGCGCCCAGGACGTCAACACCGCCTTCATGCGCCTGACCGGTGCGCAAGTGATGCCGGGAGGCGGCGCATGAGCAGCATCACCACGCGCCACGCGCCGCGCGGCTTCTCGGCCGGCGAGTACATGACCTGCCTGACCGGCATCGTCTGGCGCGAGGGCCTGCGCTTCCTGCATCAGCGCGAGCGTTTCGTCTCGGCGCTGGTGCGGCCCCTGGTGTGGCTGTTCATCTTCGCCGCCGGCTTCCGCCAGGTGCTCGGCATCTCCATCATCCCGCCTTACGAGACCTACATCCTCTACGAGGTCTTCATCGCACCGGGGCTGATGGCGATGATCCAGCTGTTCAACGGCATGCAGTCCTCGCTCTCGATGGTCTATGACCGCGAGATGGGCAATATGCGTACGCTGCTGGTGAGCCCGCTGCCGCGCGGCTTCCTGCTGTTCTGCAAGCTTCTCGCCGGCACCGCGGTGTCGCTGCTCCAGGTCTATGCCTTCCTGATCATTGCCTGGTTCTGGGACATCACGCCTCCGCCGATCGGCTATCTCACCGTGTTGCCGGCGCTGATCCTGTCCGGGCTGATGCTCGGCTCGCTCGGCATGCTGATCTCCTCCGGCATCAAGCAGCTCGAGAACTTTGCCGGTGTCATGAACTTCGTGATCTTCCCGATGTTCTTTGCCTCCTCCGCGCTCTACCCGCTCTGGCGGGTGCAGGAGGGCAGCCCCTATCTCTATTATGTCTGCCAGGCCAACCCGTTCACCCATGCGGTCGAGCTGATCCGGTTTGCACTGTATGGGCAGATCAACTGGATCTCGCTCGCCGTGGTCGCCGGCTGTACAATCGTCTTCATGATCGCCGCGATCTATGCCTATGATCCCTCGCGCGGGCTGGCACGGCGCGGGCCTGCGGGAGGCGAAGGATGACGGTTCGAACACTTGCTCGGACACTTGCCATGGCAGCGCTTGCGTTTGCGGTCTCGACCGCCGCCGCACGCGCAGCCGATCCGCGCTATCCCGACTGGCCCTGCTCGCAGGCCAAGGTGCCCGAGATCTCGCTTGCGGCGGTCTGGGCCGGTCCTGCGCTCGACGACGCCGCGAGCAAGTGGAAGGACGACAGCAAGGTCAGCGCCCTGGTCTCGAAGCTCGCGGCGCGCAAGACGCCGCTGGATGAAGCCGAAAAGTCGGTGAAGGAATTCTTGAGCGGCTCCGCGGCCGACAAGACCGCCAACGCAAAACTGCTGTTCGCCGGCCTGTTCGACACGCTGAACGCCCAGCGTTCCCAGGTCATGAGCGGGCTCGAACGCGTCAGCCGCAAGCAGCGCGAGGCCGCCGACAAGATCCGCGACGAGACCATCCAGCTCCAGGCGCTGCAGGACGCGACGCCGCGCGACGACACCAAGGTCGACGCGATGAGCAACCAGCTGATCTGGGAGACCCGCATTTTCGAGGATCGCCGCAAGGTGGTGCGCTTCGTCTGCGAGGTTCCGACCACGATCGACCAGCGCCTGTTCGCGCTCGGCCGCGTTATCCAGCAGGAAATGGAATAGCGTCAGTCCCTCTGACGGCTTTCGTAAAAGTTCCCGCGATATCAAGGTGATCATTCATGTTTGCCGCGCTATCTGCCGGAACCAAATCGTTCTAGGATGGCTTGTCCTGTGAATCCAGTAACGGGAGGCCTCGATGGGAACAGCAAAATTCATCCTCGCAGGTGCTGCAGCCATCACCGTGCTCGCATCCTCCGCCTTTGCTGACGACATGACCGGAATGGTCACCAGCATCAATCGGCTCAACAACACGATCTCGATCCAGCAGATGCAGAAGGGCACGGTCGGCGGCAGCGCCGGCGGCGCGGGCGCGCTCCAGCAGTACAAGGCCAAGGACGCCGCGATGCTGGATTCCGTCCATGCCGGCGATCGGGTGACATATTCCGCGACGGACAGCGATGGCACGGGCACACTGACGAAGCTGCAGAAGCAATAGCAATCTCATTTGTAGCCATCCTTCGAGACGCCCGCCTTTCGGCGGGCTCCTCAGGATGAGGTCTGGCTTCGCGGCGAGATGTTAGACCCTCATGGTGAGGAGACCGCGAAGCGGTCGTCTCGAACCACGAGGCCACCGCTGTCGCGTCTCGCCTACTGCTCCGGGCGAGGCTCCGGCTGTGCCTCCTCCGTCGGCAGATTCGCGCGCTCCCAGCCGTCGGTGCCATCAGGGTACCAGGCGACGTTGGCATAGCCGTAAGCGAGCGCGCGCTTGGCGGCGTTCCAGGACATCCAGCAATCGGCGAGGCAATAGATCACGAGCAGCGCGGCCTTGTCGCCGTGCGACGCCTGCGCAAGACCGCGCTGAAGATAATCGTCCATCGCCGACGGCAGCGCGCCGTAGCCTGTGTCGGGCAGCCAGACGCTGCCGGGAATGTTTTTCCGCGGCGCATCCCGCCACACCGTGCCCGCAGGCAGGTTCTTCGGCTTCGGCGCGCGCGGCAGCACATCGATGAAGGCACCGCTCTTCGCGCGCCAGATCGCCTCGGTCTCCGCCGTCGTCAGCACGCGCGCGCCTTGCAGCGTCGCCGGCACCGGCGCGCGGTAATTGTCGGTGCGATAGCCCCCGGGCTCGAACGGCTCCTGCTGCTGCGCCAAAGCCGGCCCCGCCAGCATGGCGGCGACCAGCGCAGCGGCAAGAGGTCGCCTCATGGCGCCTTCTTGGCCGCCTCCACACCGAGCGGCTTGTCGTTTTCATCCAGCAACGGCACGCCGAAGTCGAGCAGGATCTTGTTGATCTCGCCCTGGTTCTCCTGAATCAGCTTGTTGAGCTGGCGCTTCCAGTTCTGGTCGGCGGCGCGCACGCCCATGCCGATGCGATAGACCAGCTTGGGGCCGGTGGTTTCCTTCACCAGCGGGGTCACGTGCATCGCGCCGACCTTCTTGGCGTAGTAGCCCGCCATCGGTCCCCACAACACGCCGGCGTCGATCTTGCCGGCAGCGAGATCGTCGATCATGGCCTGCGCCGAATTGTCGTAGCGCGTGTCGATCATCAACGGATAGGGTTTTGCGTCGCCCATCAGCCCTGCGATGGCCATGTTGGTCGCGGGCGGCGTGCCGGCGACGATGCCGACATGCTTGCCTTTCAGCTTCGGGTCTTCGAGCGTGTCGACGTCCTCCAGCCCGCTGCCCGCTTTCGCAACCAGCGCATAGGACGTGCGATAATAGGGATTGGTGCCCTGCACGAGGTCGTCGCCTTGCGGGAAGCCCATGATGACATCGCAGCGATGCGCACCCAGCGTCATGCGCACGAAGCCCGTGGCCTGCGGGAAGAAGACGTAGTCGAGCTTCTTCTGAAGCTTGTCCGCGAACAGCTCGGCGAGCTTGTTCTCGATGCCCTCGCCCTTCTCGTTGGAGAACGGCAGATTGCGCGGATCGGCGCAGACGCGCAGCACCTTGGGGTCGACCAGCTCGAACGAGAGGTCACCACCATCGGTCGTCTGCGCGCGAGCGATGTCGCCGATCGCACACGACACCGCCATCACACACAGTGAAATCAACCAGCGACGATGTCGTCCGGCCTCCATCGCGCTTCCTCCTCATTTCATTCGAATGCTATCCATGCAACGCAGGACGCACCATGTTCTGCCAAACTTCGCGTTGGCTTGTTGTGCTGCAGTGCAATGCGGCAAACCCTGAACTGAGGCGGAAACGTGTCGCATCTCGCGTCAAAGATCGCAGCCCTGTCCCTGCTGGCAGCGACGCTAGCACGCGCCGGGGCGGCCGAATTGCCTGTGAGCGAAGTTGCACCGGGAATCTTCGTGCACTCCGGGACCATCGCCCTGATGACCCGCGGGAACGAGGGCGACATCGCCAATGTCGGCTTCATCGTCGGCGAGGCTGCGGTGGCCGTGATCGATACCGGCGGCAGCCTTCGTGAAGGCGAAGCCCTGCTGGCCGCGGTGCGGGCCCGTACCAGCAAGCCGATCCGCTACGTCATCAACACCCACGGCCACCCCGACCATGTCTTCGGCAATGCGGCCTTTGTGGCGGAGGGAACCAGCTTCGTCGGCCACAGCAAGCTGCCCCAGGCGCTGGCCACGCGCGGGCCGTATTACCTCGATAATTTTCGGCGCATCATGGGCGATGAGCTGATCGATCCCGTGAAGATCGTGCCCCCCACTGAGCTGGTTCGGGACACCATGACGCTCGATCTCGGATCGCGCCGGCTGACCTTGCGCGCCTGGCCGGCCGCGCACAGCGACAACGACCTGACGGTGTTCGACGAGACGACCAGGACCCTGTTCGCAGGCGATCTGGTCTTCCTCCGCCACATCCCGGTGATGGATGGCAGCATCCGCGGCTGGCTCGCCCTGCTGAAGGAGCTGGAGGCCGTTCCGGCAGTTCGCGTCGTTCCCGGTCACGGCCCTGTGAGCGACTGGCCTGCCGCGCTCTCGGATGAGCGGCGTTATCTCTCGACGCTGCTGTCGGACGTCCGTGCCTCGAACAAGAAGGGCGAGCCGATCCGGACCGCAGCCGAGAAGGCCGCGGCCGCCGAGCGGTCGCATTGGGAACTGTTCGACGACTACAACGCCCGCAACGCAACCGCAGCATTTTCTGAAATTGAATGGGAGTAGCGGCCGCGCTACCCTTGTCCAATAATTCGCACGAGACCCTGACCATGATGGGATGCACACGCCGCCTGCCGTTGATCGCCGCGTTGCTCGGCATCGCCTTCGCGCTGCCCGCGAGCGCCGAGGAGGCCTACGATCCCTGGCCTGGCCTGGTGCAGGATATCTTCAGCAACCGTCCGATGAACGACGGCAACGCTGTCATCGCCATCGAAATGCCCTATCGCGCCGAGGACGCGGCGATCGTGCCGGTGACCCTGCGCAGCAAGCTGTCACCGGGCGATGCGCGCCGCATCCGATCGATCACGCTGGTGATCGACCGCAACCCGGCGCCGATGGCTGCGAAATTCGAGCTTGGCGCGGATGCCAATGTCACCGAGATCTCCACGCGCGTGCGTGTCAATAATTACACCGACGTTCATGCGGTGGCGGAGCTGAGCGACGGCCAGCTCTACGTCTCCAAGACCTATGTGAAGGCGTCGGGCGGTTGCTCGGCCCCGGCGGGGAAGAACGCGGAGGAAGCCCAGAACCGCCTCGGCCAGATGCGCTACCGGCAATTCGCGCGCGAGGAGGCGCCCGCGAGCCGCATCCGCGAGGCCCAGATCATGATCGGCCATCCCAACAATTCCGGCCTGCAGATGGATCAGGTCACGCAGCTCTACATTCCCGCCTTCTTCATCAACCAGCTGAAGCTGACGCAGGACGACAGCCCCGTGCTGTCGATGGAAGGCGGCATCTCGATCTCGGAAGATCCCAACCTGCGCTTCACCTACGTGTCCAACGGCGCGAAGCGATTCCGCGCGGAAGCCAAGGACACGGACGGGCACGTGTTCCGCAACGAGTGGGACGTGGAGAAGCCGGGGACGTGAGAGCCACTTACTTCCCCTCTCCCCTTGCGGGAGAGGGTGGATCGCCGCGATTAGCGGCGAGACGGGTGAGGGGTATCTCTCCACACGCAAGCACGCGGAGAGATACCCCTCATCCGGCGCTTCGCGCCACCTTCTCCCGCAAGGGGAGAAGAAAGATGGCTCCGTCCATGCCGCTATACTAGAAACACCTCACCTCGGCCTCGGCCTGGGCCCGCCGCAAATCATTCACGGCCGAATTGGCCTGCTCTGACGTCCGGAACTGGGTGCCGAGATTGCCGCGAACCTGGGACATGCTGAGCGCGGTCTCGGCGGTGACATAGCGTTCGTAGCTGACAATCGAGGCGACCACGTCGATCGAGCAGGAGCATTGCTCGATCGCCTGCCGCGTCTCACCATTGGCTTTCATGCAGCCATAGACGTATTCCGCGCGCGCCGACGTCGGATAATCATTGGCCTCCTCGGCCCGCACCGTGCAGACGGTCGCCGCAAGCACGACCATAGCGGCGACAATCGGTCGTACCTGTCCCGCAAAACTCATGAGCGTCCTCCCGCTGGTTGCGATGGAAGCTATGCTATGCCTATTGTCCTGAAAAGCACCCTATCCGAGGAAATGGCTCACAAGGTGATGAGAGTTTTGGCACGAATATTGGCGCTCGCAACGACGTTGGCGCTGACGCTGGGTACGGCGGCCCATGCCGCCGACACCATCCGCCTGGCGGTGCAGAAGACCGGAACGTTCTCCTGGGAACTGGCCACCATCCGCGAGGCCGGACTCGACAAGGAGGCCAATCTGGCGCTGGAAGTCACCGAGCTTGCGAGCCCCGAGGCCGGCAAGATCGCGCTGCGCGCCGGCAATGCCGACATCATGCTGTCGGACTGGCTGTGGGTGTCGCGCGAGCGCGCGCTCGGCGCCAAGCTCACCTTCTATCCCTATTCCAGTGCGCTCGGCGCTGTGATGGTGCCCGCGGCATCACCGATCAAGACACTTGGCGATCTGAAGGGCCGCAAGCTCGCCGTCGGCGGCGGTCCCCTCGACAAGAGCTGGCTGCTGCTGCAGGCACGGATGAAGCAGGACGGCATCGACCTGAAGTCGGATGCGACGATCGCCTATGGCGCGCCGCCTTTGATCGCCGCCAAGGCGCTCGACGGCGAGATGGATGCGAGCCTGAATTTCTGGAATTTCTGCGCCCAGCTCGAGGCCAAGGGTTTTCGGCGCCTCGCCGGCATCGAAGAGATCTTGCCGAAGCTCGGCGCCAAGGGCGCGGTCTCTGCCGTCGGCTACGTCTTCGACGAGGGCTGGGCCGCGAGCCATCGCGACGCCGTGGCGCGTTTCATCGCCATGACCCGCAAGGCCAAGCAGTTGCTGGTGACCTCGGATGCGGCCTGGGACAAGATCGCCCCGCTCACCGGCGCGAGCGATCCTGCCATGCTCAAGACCTACCGCGACCGCTATCGTGACGGCATTCCACGCCGGAACATCAGCGATGAGGAAGCGGACGCGCGCGTGCTCTATCGCGTGCTGGCCGAAATCGGCGGCCGCGAGCTGGTCGGTCCGGCGGCCGAGCTCGATCCCGGCACGTTCTATCACGCCGTCCCCGGAGACTGAGGTGCTGCGCCTTCTCTCGTTCGCCCTGTTTCTCGCGATCTGGTGGACCGCCGCGCTGTTCGTCGGAGGCGCAAAGCTGCCCTCCCCGCCCGCCGTGCTCAATGTCATTGTCGCGGAAGCGTCGAGCGGCGCGCTGTTCCTGCATCTCGGTGCGACGCTGGCACGCGTGGCGCTCGCCTTCGTGCTGGCGATGTCGCTCGGCAGCGCCATCGGCTATCTGATGGGCCGGGTCAAGCTCGCCGACCGGCTCGGCGATCCCTGGCTGATCCTGCTGTTGAACCTGCCGGCGCTGGTGGTGATCGTGCTGGCCTATATCTGGGCCGGGCTCACCGAGACCGCCGCGATCGCAGCGATTGCCATCAACAAGCTGCCGACTGCGGTCGTCACCTTGCGCGAGGGCACCCGCGCGCTCGACCGTTCGCTGGACGAGATGGCGATGGTCTTCGCGATGCCGCGCTGGCGCGCGTTCCGCCATGTCGTGCTGCCGCAGCTTGCGCCCTATATCGCGGCCTCAGCCCGCTCCGGCCTGTCGCTGGTGTGGAAGATCGTGCTGGTCGCCGAGCTGCTGGGACGGCCGAACGGCGTCGGCTTCGAGATCGGCGTTGCCTTCCAGCTGTTCGACACGCCGCGCCTGCTGGCCTATTCCCTGACATTTGCCGCGGTCGTGCTCGTGATCGAGACGGCGCTGGTGCAACCGTTCGAGGCCCGCGCAACGCGGTGGCGGCCCCGTGCGGCTTGAGGTCGAGATCACAGGCAAGACTTTCAAAAGTGCCGCGGGCGGAACGCACGAGGTGCTGGCACCCGTCAAATTCGCGCTGCAGTCCGGCGAGGTCGGCGTGCTGATCGGCCCCTCAGGCTGCGGCAAGAGCACGATGCTGCGCATCATCCTCGGGCTCGACCGCGAATTCGACGGCCATGTCGCGCGCCCGCCCGAGGTGCGGATCGGCATGGTGTTCCAGGAGCCGCGGCTGCTGCCGTGGCGATCGGTCGAGCAGAACGTGCGATTGGCGGCACCCGATGTCGCCGAGGCCAAGCTGTCGGAGCTGTTCAAGATCCTGGAGCTGGAGGCGCACCGCAGCCACTTCCCGGGCGAACTGTCGCTGGGCCTCGCCCGCCGCGTCGCGCTCGCGCGCGCCTTCGCGGTTGAGCCCGACCTGCTCGTGCTCGACGAGCCGCTCGCCTCGCTCGACGACGCGCTCGCCGGCCGCCTGCGCGACGAGATTGCGACGCTGGTGGCGAGCCGCTCCGTGATGACGCTGCTCGTCACCCACAGCCTCGACGATGCCATCCGTCTCGGCGACCGCCTGTTCTTCCTGTCGCCGCGCCCGGCGCGCATCGTGCAGGAGGTGCCGATTGCCATCCCGCGCGCCGAACGCGGCGAAGCCGAGATTGCGGCGATCAGGGCGGGGCTTGCGCTGCGCATCCAGGCGGAACAAGGCGACGAACGCGCCGGGCGGGATGTCTCATAGGCAATCGCGCGAGGCGCGTGCTAGGTTGGGTCGCAGCGGAGTCTTCTGATGAAGCGAACGATCGCCCTGACGGCGCTTGGCCTCGCTCTGCTCGCGCCAACATCCCGCGCGCAGGACATGATGCGGGACCTCGATCTGACGTCGCCTGCCATGGTCTCCGCCGAGATGAGCCGGCAGGAGGTCGAGGCGACGCTGGCCAATGCGAGCGCCGGCGCGCCCGCCGATTTGACCGGCAAGCGGCTATCGGGGCTCGATCTCAGTGGTCTCGACCTGACCAAGGCCATCCTCCGCGCGGCACGGCTCAACAAGACGAAACTCGCCGGCGCCCGGCTTGACGGGGCGGTCCTCGATCAGGCGTGGCTGTTGGATGCGGACCTCACGGGCGCGAGCCTGAAGGGGGCCAATCTGTTCGCGTCACAGATGGCGCGCGCTCGCCTCGACGGCGCCGATCTGACCGGTGCGCGCATTGCGGCCGATCTCAGCGGCGCGAGCCTGGTCGGCGCGTCGATCGCGGATGCGCATCTCGGTGCCGACATGCGCAACCAGTCGATGGGACTGATGCGCGCCGTGCTGCGATCTGCCAATCTGGCGCAGTTGAACGCGCGCAACGCCGACCTGTCCCGGGTCGATCTCGAATTTGCTTCCCTCAAGGGGGCCGACCTGACCGGCGCGTCGCTCAGGAACGCTCAGCTCGGCGGCGCCGACCTGACCGGCACGACCATCATCGACGCCGATTTCGACGGCGCCGATCTCGCCTCCGCCAGGCTGATTGCACCGATCGGCCTTGACCGGGCCAAGAATTTCGACAAGGCAAAGAACCGTGAGCGCCTGATCAGGGAATAGCGGCGCACTTTTGGGAGGACTGGCTGATGCGTTGGTGTCTCGTTTTGATCGCGGTGTTGGCGTGTGCCGGTGAGGCCGCCGCGCAGACCAAGGGCAAGGGCATCCGGCTCTGGAATTTGACCAGCGAGACGATCTCCGGCTTCCAGCTCGCACCCAGCGGCAAGACCGATTGGGGCCCGAACCAGTGCCTGAACGACAAGGACAAGGAGGTCGACCACGACGAGCGGCTGCGGATCACCGGCGTCGAGCCCGGCCGCTACGACGCCAAGGTCAGCTATCCCAATTCACGGCAGTGCGTGGTCCGTGACATCGAGATCAAGGCCGATGCGGTGTTCTCGATTGCGGATAAGGATTTGAAGGACTGCACGAAGTAGCGCGAGCCGCTCACGCCTTGTCGTTCGGATGCGGATATTCGCAACGCCAGCGCACGGCCTGCCACTTCGGATGCTCACCGACCCATTGCGCGATATAGGGCGGTGCGGCCATGGAGCATTGCGCCGGCGAGCCGCCAAAGTTGAACACCAGATGCTGCTCCTCGCAGGTCGCAGGCGAGAGCACCGCACACACAGTCACCACCAGGTCGATCGGATTCATGCCGGGATCCTTGCGCGAGAGCACTTCAGACTAGCACAAGGGGATACGTCCCGAGGAGCCGGAAGTTTCAATCCGGCGTGAGGAGCAGGCGGGGAACCCGCTTTGCTAGAAGTTGATGCCGAACACCACCCGCGCCTGGTGCCGTTCGAAATTGACGAGATCGAGATTGGCCCCGGATCCGGCCGGCCGGCCCCAGGCCTGCATGCTCCAGCTCAAGGTGAGCCGCGATTGCTCGGAGAGCTGGAAATAGGCGGTCGGTCCGACGAACAGGGCTTGCCCTGAGAACTCGCCAAGGCCGATGCCTTCATACTGGCGGAAGTAGCGCATCTCGCCGCCGAGCAGGAAATTCGGCCGCACGCGCACCATGCCGGCGACAGCGGCGCCGATGGTGGAGCTCTTCTCGGACAGCCCGCTCACCTCGAACCGCGCCCATTCGGGCTGGTAGATCAAATTGAGCGCGCCGATGACGAAATTCGGGATCAGCTCGCGATCGAAGGCGAGCGTGAAGTCGGTGCCGTACATCCGTCCCTTGGCGCCGCTGACCTCGTCGATGCGATCGCCATGGGTCTCGGCAGCGATCGTCATCCCGAATGGGGCCTTCTCGCGATCGAGCAGGCGATAACGCAGGTCGAGCGAGAGGCCCTGGAAATTGAACTGACGGCGGTCGTCGATATCGGGGACGCCGGTGATGTCGTGCAGCGTCGCGGTGCCGCCGACCTCGACGCGAAAATTGGGCAACGGCACGATTTCGATCTCGACCTCCTGGCCGAGGGCGCGATAGGTGCCGCCGCCCTTGCCGAAGCGTCCCGTCGTCTGGGTCTGGAATTCGCGCTCGCCGGGATTGCCGACATCACTGCCGATCATGAAGCCGAAGATATGCTCGGTATCGAAGCCCTCTTCGGCCCTGGCGCACATTGGCAGGAGCGTGAGCGTGAGCGTGCACGCGATCGCCGTCCGGAATGTGTGAGCTCCAATGCGCATCACGAACACTACCACGGCTTCGATGGCCCACGCCATCGAAGCCGTGGCAGGTCGTCAGTCTTACTTGCGCGCAGCGCAGGCGTACATGTTGATTTCCATGCCGACCGGCACTTCCACGATCTTCGGAGCTTTCCAGGCCATTCGGGGTCTCCCCAGGGATTGAGCGCGACATC
Organism: Bradyrhizobium sp. CCGUVB4N; assembly: GCF_024199945.1. Classification (GTDB taxonomy): domain Bacteria; phylum Pseudomonadota; class Alphaproteobacteria; order Rhizobiales; family Xanthobacteraceae; genus Bradyrhizobium. The sequence goes on from NZ_JANADP010000001.1 coordinate 6,701,328, forward strand.
GCGCCGGGCAAAACCTAGGGCTGCGTCAGTCACGGCGCAAGCCTGGAATCGGACCACGAACACAGCGAACTGTCGCGCGGGACGCGCACAGTTCACTCTCGGGCAAACCGCCTTCGCTCCCAGTCAAGCGCGGCTGTGCTCAACGCAACAAGCGCAGCAATGCGCGGCCGGCGCGCGAGTTCAGCTCCTTCGCATCCAGCGTTCCATCCTTGTCGGGATTCGCCGCATTGAAGCGCTGCTCCACCACTGCAAGATATTCATCGAGCGTCAGCGTGCCATCGTGATCGGGGTCGGCGGCGGCGAGCTCTTTCGCCGTTAACCGTCCGCGCAATTCGCGCATGTCGAGCGTCCCGTCATGATCGGGATCGAGCTTTGCGAACAGCGCGGCGGCGGCCTTCTTCACCTCGGCCAGATCGAGCGTGCCGTCATTGTCGGTGTCGAACATCTTGACCGCGCCGCCGGATGCCGACCAGGCCGGACCGGAGAGCACGGCGAACGTGAGCGCAAGCGCAATTGAGCGACGCGATATCATTTTGACCTCCCTCATCATGAGCCCCGATTCGCGCAGGCTCGCGACAACATAAGTCCGCAAGCCGGCCGCGGTTCAAGCCGAATTGCCATGGTCACCGCGACGAAACCGGGGCCGCGCCAAAATTCTCGCGCTGCGCCAATCTTCGCACCGTGGAAATTGGTGCAGCGCATTCGCGCAAGACGAGCAGAATTCTTCGAAGATTACCGCATCAAGCCCGGCATCTGGCGTCCAAACTATCGGCAGCGCGCTTTCGACTTTCGTATTGACGGGTTTTGCTTTCGGGCGGAGTGTTGCAATCGCAGCGTCAAAAGGCGCGCATATTGGGAGGAACGGATGAAACGCTTTGCGATGGCCGCGAGCCTCGTCATATCCGCATGCTCGGTTGCGAGCGCACAAACGACCGATCAGTTGGTCAAGGGCGCAACCGATACGTCGAACGTTCTGAACTACGGGATGGGCTACAATCTGCAGCGCTTCTCGACGCTGAACCAGGTCAACAAGGACACCGTCAAGAACCTCGTCCCGGTCTGGAATTATTCCTTCAACGACGATCGCAGCGAGGAATCGCAGCCGCTGGTGTACCAGGGCGTGATCTACGTGACCTCCCACAATGCGACCATGGCGGTCGACGCCAAGACCGGCAAGCAGATCTGGAAATCCAAGATCGAATATCCGGCGGAGACGCCGCGCATCGTCTGCTGCGGCATCATCAATCGCGGTGCCGCCCTGTTCGACGGCAAGCTGTTCCGCACCACGCTCGACGCCAACGTGATCGCGATCGACGCCAAGGACGGCAAGGAGCTGTGGCGGCAGAAGGCGGCCGACATCAAGGAAGGCTATTCGATGACGGTGGCGCCGCTGGTCGCGGACGGTGTCGTCATCACCGGTATCTCCGGCGCCGAATTCGGCACCCGCGGCTTCATCGACGGCTGGGATCCGGCAACGGGCAAGCATCTCTGGCGCACCAATTCGATCCCCTCACCGGACGAGCCCGGCGGCGACACCTGGAAGGGCGACACCTGGAAGCTCGGCGGCGGCTCGACCTGGATCACGGGCTCCTATGATCCCGAGCTGAACACGGTCTATTGGGGTATCGGCAATCCCGGCCCGTTCAACGCGGCCGTGCGGCCCGGCGACAATCTCTACACCTGCTCCGTGCTGGCGATGGATCCCAAGACCGGCAAGATCAAGTGGCACTACCAGTTCTCGCCGAACAATCCGTTCGACTATGACTCGGTGGCCGAGATGGTCCTCGCCGACATGAACGTCGAGGGCAAGCCGACCAAGGTGCTGATGGATGCCAACCGCAACGGCTTCTTCTACGTGCTCGACCGCACCAACGGAAAGGTGCTCGCGGCCAATCCTTACGTGAAGGTGAATTGGGCAACCGGCGTCGATCTGAAGACCGGCCGTCCGATCGAAACCGACGTCGTCAAGGATGCGCGCGAGGGCAAGAAGGTCACCGTCTATCCGTCGATCCTCGGCGGCAAGAACTGGGAGCCGATGTCGTTCAACCCGCAGACCGGCCTCGCCTACGCCAACACGCTCGCCTTCGGCGGCAAGTACAAGTCGGAGCCGGCCACCTTCAAGCAGGGTGAATGGTATCTCGGCATGGACCTGACCGATCCCTGGGAATGGGGTGACGGCGCGCGCGGCCATCTGAAGGCGATCGATCCGATGACCGGCAAGGCGAAGTGGGAGGCGGCAAGCGACATCCCGCGCTTCTCCGGCGTGCTGTCGACCGCGGGCGGCGTCGTGTTCACGGGTGCGCTGACCGGCGAGTTCGAAGCCTTCGACGCCGACACCGGCAAGAAGCTCTGGCAGTTCCAGACCGGCTCCGGCATCGAGGGACAGCCGGTGACCTGGCAGCAGGACGGCGTGCAGTACATCGCCGTCACCAGCGGCTATGGCGGCGTCTACTCGCTGTTCTCCGGCGACGAGCGGCTGGCCAAGGTGCCGCCCGGCGGCTCGCTCTGGGTCTTTGCGGTGAAGCAGTAACGGCAAGACACGTTGAGAGACATGGCTCACAAGACGGTGGCGATCCTCGCCACCGTCGCGGTGCTGACGGTCGCGCTTGCGGCGACCGTTCGTGCCGCGGATGATTCGAACGGCAATCCGCTGCAGGCGCAGATCGACCACGGCAAGTCGACCTACGCCGAAAAATGCTCGCACTGCCACGGCCCCAACATGATGAATTCCGGCACCATCACGCCGGACCTGCGCGCCTTTCCCGACGACAGGACGCGCTTCGTCACCACCGTGAAGAACGGCAAGAACAACAAGATGCCGCCCTGGGGCGACATCCTCAACGATGACGAGATCGGCGATCTCTGGGCCTTCATCTCGAGCCGGAGGAAGCCATGAGAGGCCGGTTGGCAGCACTCGGTCTCGCCGCGACGCTTGCGGCTTCGGCAACGGCGGCGTGGGCGGCGGATCCCCTCAATGTCTGCCTTGACGAGGACCGGCCGCCGCTCTCGGCGCATCACCGCGGCAAGCCGGACTCGGGCTTCGACGTGCTGCTGGCGCAGGCGATCGCGGACCGGATGGGGCGCCCGCTCAGGATCCAGTGGTTCGAGAGCAAGCTGGATGAGGATTCGAGCCCGCAGCTCGAAGCCAATGCGCTGCTGTCCGACGGCCGTTGCTCGCTGGTCGGCGGCTACGCGCTGACAACGGATTCCCTCGTCAAGCCCGGCGTGCCGACGGCGCGCCTACCGGATTTCGCAGGCGCCACGCGCGATGACCGGCGCCGCCGCGTCACGCTCGGCGAACTCGCGCCGACCCGGCCTTACGTCTATTCGCCGATGACGGTGGTGCTCGGGCCGAAGGCGCGCGACCACAAGGTCAACGATATCGGCGACCTCGCAGGCCTGCGCCTCGCCATCGAAAGCGGATCGCTCGGCGACGCCATCCTGATGACCTTCGACAAGGGACGGCTGATCGACAACATCACCCATCTCGTGCCCGCCCGCGACGACCTTCTCGGCGCGCTCGATCGCGGCGATTATGATGCGACCCTGATCGATCTCGCCCGCTACGACGCCCACCGCGCCGCGCATCCGGACACTACGATATCAGGCTCCGGCTATTATTATCCGATCGGGGCCAATCGCGGCTATGTCGGGCTTGGCAGTGATCCTGCCCTGATCGAGGCCGTCAACAAGGCGCTCACGGATCTCGCGGCCGAGGGCAAGATCGCCGAATTCGGCAAGCAAGCCGGCCTGACCTATCTGCCGCCGCGCGAGCCGGCGATCCTCGGGGACGTCTGGACGAAGATCATTCAGCGGTGATGCGGCCTCACGTGCCGCCCCATCACCACTGTCATGCCCCGGCTTGACCGGGGCATCCAGTACGCCGCGGCCCATCGGATCAATCACTCACGTTTCGGAATACTGGATCGCCCGGTCCCGGCTCCGCCAAGGCTACGCCGAGGCCCACAAAGGCGCTCGGCGCGCCGAAGCTTCAGCGAAGGCGGCAAGCCGGGCGATGACAGCGAGGGTGTGGCGAGATCATCGTTGAACGTGCTGAAATCACGAGGCCGCTTCTGTGCTATCTCTGAAGTCTCATTTCACGACGGTGCCCCTTGAACGCCCCGACCATCCCGCCCTCCTCGGGCCTCCGCGATCTCCTCGCCCGCGAGATCAAGAGCAGTGAGCTGCTGCGCGCCCTGATCGTGGTCGGCCCGTTCGTGGCCGCCTGGTTCATCTCGCGCGAGACGGCGCTGTTGAATCTGGGACTGATCGCGGTGTCGCTGCTGATTCCGGCCCTGCGGCAGCACTTTCCGCCCAAAGTGGTCGCATGGCATTATCTGGTGATACTCGTGACGTTTGCGGCACTCTTCCTCGCCGCCCCGATCAAACCGCTGTTCGTGGTTCTGACCGCGCTTGCCGGCTTCCTCGCGGTGGCGGTGACACGTAACGGCGAGCATTTTCGTACGCTCGGCAATTGGGTGTTCATTCCGGCCGTCTACCTCGCCTGCGAAGTGCGCGAAGGCGTGAGCGCCTCGGAGGCGCTGCGGCATGCCGGCATCATCATCGTCTCCTCGCCGGTGGCACTGGCGCTGGTCTGCGGCATCCAGATTTACGATCAGCGGCGGCGCGGCAATGCCGCGACCTCGTTCGGGCCGCCTGCGGCCGAGTGGATGCTGCCCGCCGCGGCCACCGCCATGGCGGTGTTCGCCGCGGCGGCGCTGGTCGAGATCCTCGACCTTGCGCAGGGACAATGGGTGATGTGGTCGGCCGCGAGCGTCGTGGTCGGCGATCTCTCGGCCTCCACCGACAAGCTGAAGCAACGCGCCATCGGCGCCTTCGTCGGTGTGCCCTCGGGCTTCCTCGCCGGTCTCGCACTGCCGCAGAACCGCGTCGGCTATGCGTTTGCGGTTCTCGCAGCCACACTGACGCTGATCTCGTTCTCCCGCTATATCGTCGGCTTCGGCCTGCGCTGCTTCTTCATCGCGCTCGCCGCATCCTTTGCCGGCGGCGCCAGCGGCATTGCGGAGGAGCGCGTCGCCAATGTGATCATCGGCGGCGCGTTTGGCCTCATCGCGGTTGCCCTGACCGATATCGTCTGGCAGCGCGTGATGCGGAAAGGTGGTTCGCCCCCTTCGCATCCGACCAAAGCCTAGTGTCGGGAACGCATTTGCGAGCTATGATCGGACGGTACAACCGGACGCCTCTTGCCGTCAGGGACGAGAAAGGCCGCTCGCATGAGACCCGATGCCGTCGCCGTGGCCGCCCTGGTCATCCTGCTTTTCCCGATGGGCTATTTCCTGCTGGCCTCGCCCGCTTTCCTGCTGGTCAAGCTCGACATCCCGCCGGTGACGCAGCTGCTGCGCGGGATGTTCAACATCCAGTTCAGGATGATTAGCGTGGCCGGCATCATCGGGACGGTGGCTTTCATCTTCGCGGGACGACCGCTGTTCGCAGCGGGCATCGGCCTGATCGCGGCCCTCGCGATCTGGGGACGCCCGTGGTTCATGCGCCAGATGGACGATCAGCTCAGCGCCAGAGATGCGGGCAATGCGGACGCGGTGCGCCAGCTACGTCGTTTGCATTGGAGCGGAATGCTCTGCAACGCGGTGCTGGTGGCCGCTCTCGTGGCCAGCATTCCCTACGTTGCCACATCGACGTGAGGGGATCGCGGGTCCGGCCAACGCAACCCGCGACGAGCCGCAGCGTGACGCCCGCTTAATTCTCGTCCACGGCAACAGCGCTCTGCTGCCCCTTGTGGATCGAGGACGGCACCACGCCGAAATATTTCCGGAACACGCGGCTGAAATGCGATGAGCTGGAGAAGCCCCAGGAGAATGCGACATCGGTGATGGTCTTGCCGCCGTGCGCCTCGAGCTCCTGGCGACAGTTCTGCAAGCGGGCCTGCCAGATGTAGTCGCTCACCGTCGTGCCGCGCTCGGAGAACAGCATGTGCAGATAGCGCTTGGAGCAGCCGAGCTCGGCGGAAATCTGGTCGATGCACAGATCGGGATCGCGCAAGTGCTCGCGGATGAAGAATTGGGCACGCACATACATCGCCTCGGGCCCGACCCGATCGAACATCGTGTCGGCTTCGCGCAGCGGCAGCAGCAACAGGTCGATCAGCGAATCAGCAACACCGACCGCGCTGTTGGCCGACAGCTTCGCCGCCTCGTCGAACGTGGCATGGACGAAATCATGGGCGATCCGCCCGGTCCCCGTCTTCGCCGACAGCTTGCAGGCCGGCATGCGCTGAGACGGAAAGCCGCGATCGCGCAGCAGCGCCTTCGGCACGATCACCACATCGTGGCGCGTGAAGGCGGGACTGACGATCAGATGCGGGCATGAGACGTCATAGGCGATGATGTCGCCGGGGTTCAGCTCGATGTGGCGGCCTTCCTGCTCGAAATAGGACACGCCGTAGGTCTGGAAGTGAATCTTGATGTACGGGTGTTCATTGGCCTTGGCGCGCGCCAGCGTGTGCGCGATGCGATGCTGGCTGACCTCGATCTGACAGAGCTTCAGGCGCGAAACGGTGGTGTAGTCGATGCGCCCCTCAAGCGAGGATGCTTCGAGCGGATCGACATCGAAGTGTCCGCACAGACTCGTCAGCCCGTCGATCCAGCTTTGGATCTGGCGCTTCGGCGTCAGTCCGGTCGTCGAGAGCGTGTGAATTGTGTCGGACATTAATCCAGCCACTGGTGATACCCGGAGATTCTACGCGAATCGCGGCCAGCGCCTGCTGGAGCCCTCAGCCATGATTGCGTGACGTTTACCTCAAATTTGGGCGGTCTTTTGAACGAGCGCCATCGTTCCTTTGCCACCCTTGAAAGTTAATCCTCCGCCTTAGTTGCAGCGCCGTCAAGGGGAACCTGATCGCTGCGCGCGGCGCCAGGCCGCACGGAAGCCGCTGAATTCGCTACCGCAAAATCAAAAACTTTGCCTCCGTGCGCTGTCGAGCAAAGCGGGTTCACTCTTGGGCAAGTTTCCCGTTGGCGAAGTCGTTAGGGATTGCGGCAGGAACAAAAAGAACGGGCCGCTCCTGCACGTGGACCCGTAGCTCTCATCGGAGGAGGAAACAGCACAGCATCGTTTCTGGTCCCCAACGTGACCGCCCTGCACGAGCAGACGCCGGACGAGAAGCCCGGTGATTGAGCAATGCTTCGGAAACAATAAAACGAGACCAACGGAGGAATGACTATGCGCAAGGTGCTACTGGCGACCTTTCTTGGCTCCGCGGCGGCTCTCGCCGTCGGGAGCGCGTCAGCCAATGACGAAGTGCTCAAGATGTCGCAGAACCCGAAAGACTGGGTGATGCCGACCGGCGACTATGCCAATACCCGCTACTCCAAGCTCAACCAGATCAATGCACAAAATGTCGGCAAGCTCCAGGTTGCCTGGACCTTCTCGACCGGCGTGCTGCGCGGCCACGAAGGCGGCCCGCTGATCGTCGGCAACATGATGTACGTCCATACGCCGTTCCCGAACAAGGTCTACGCCATTGACCTTTCCAACGAGAACAAGATCGTCTGGAAGTACGAGCCGAAGCAGGATCCGAACGTCATCCCGGTGATGTGCTGCGATACCGTTAACCGCGGCCTCGCTTTCGGTGACGGCAAGATCTTCCTGCATCAGGCCGACACGACCCTCGTCGCACTCGACGCCAAGACCGGTCAGGTTGCATGGACCGCCAAGAACGGCGATCCGAGCAAGGGCGAGACCGGCACCTCGGCACCGATGGTCGTCAAGGACAAGGTGCTGATCGGCATCTCCGGCGGCGAGTTCGGCGTTCAGGCTCACATGAGCGCCTACGACATCAAGACCGGCAAGCTGGCCTGGCGCGGCTTCTCGGAAGGCCCGGATGACCAGATCCTGGTCGACGACAAGACCACTGCGCTCGGCAAGCCGATCGGCAAGGACTCCAGCCTGAAGACCTGGCAAGGCGATCAGTGGAAGATCGGCGGCGGCGCGACCTGGGGCTGGATCTCCTACGATCCCGAGATGAACCTGATCTATTACGGATCGGGCAACCCCTCGACCTGGAATCCGAAGCAGCGTCCGGGCGACAACAAATGGTCGATGACCATCTGGGCGCGTAACCCGGACACCGGCGTCGCCAAGTGGGTCTACCAGATGACGCCCCATGACGAATGGGACTATGACGGCGTCAACGAGATGATCCTCTCGGACCAGTCGATCAACGGCCAGGCCCGCAAGCTGCTGACGCATTTCGATCGTAACGGCCTCGGCTATACGCTCGATCGCGGCACCGGCGAGCTCCTGGTCGCCGAAAAGTACGATCCGAAGGTGAACTGGACCTCCGGCGTCGACATGGACAAGAACTCCGCCACCTATGGCCGTCCGAAGGTGCTCGACGCAGCTTCGACCGACAAGGCCGGCGAAGATCACAACGTGAAGGGCATCTGCCCGGCCGCGCTCGGCACCAAGGACGAGCAGCCGGCAGCCTACTCGCCGGACACGCAGCTGTTCTACGTTCCGACCAACCACGTCTGCATGGACTACGAACCGTTCAAGGTGAGCTACACCGCGGGCCAGCCCTATGTGGGTGCGACGCTCTCGATGTATCCGCCGCAGGGCGATACCCATATGGGTAACTTCATCGCCTGGGACGGCAAGACCGGCAAGATCGTCTGGTCGAACAAGGAGCAGTTCTCGGTCTGGTCGGGTGCCCTCGCGACCGCCGGCGGCGTGGTGTTCTACGGCACGCTCGAAGGCTACCTGAAGGCAGTCGACGCCAAGACCGGCAAGGAGCTCTACAAGTTCAAGACTCCCTCCGGCATCATCGGCAACGTCACCACCTATGAGAACGGCGGCAAGCAGTATGTCGCAGTGCTCTCCGGCGTGGGCGGCTGGGCCGGCATCGGTCTGGCAGCTGGCCTGACCGATCCGACCGCAGGTCTCGGCGCAGTCGGTGGCTACGCCGCGCTCAGCAACTACACGGCGCTCGGCGGTACGCTGACCGTGTTCTCGCTGCCCGCGAACTAGCCTCAGCTCCGTATCGCTCCGGCGCGTGGATCAACTCCACGCGCCGGCTCGTCTCCACCGAACGCCTTCGAGGAACACCTCTTGCGTAAAATCTGCTCTGTCATTGCTGCGATGATCTTCGTTGCGTCCGGAGGAATTGCTGTCGCGGACGGCTCGGGCGACCCGACCGCCGTCAAGCAGAACGAAACTGGCGAATGGCTCGATAAGGAAGGTAACCCGACCTACAAGGTCAACGGCGAGACCGTCGACTGGTACACCTATTCCGGATACCGCCGCTATCACTCGGACTGCCATGTGTGTCATGGCCCGGATGGCATGGGCTCGACCTATGCACCCGCACTGAAGGATTCGCTCAAGACGATGAGCTATGCCGATTTCCTCGGCGTCGTCGCCTCGGGCCGCAAGAACATCTCCACCGCCGCAGAGAACGTGATGCCGGCCTTCGGAGATAACCCGAACGTCGCCTGCTACATGGACGATCTCTATGTCTATCTGCGCGCCCGCTCCAACGAGGCCTGGGGCCGCGCCCGTCCCGGCAAGCATGAGGACAAGAACGACGCCTATACCAAGAATGAAGACTCGTGCATGGGCAAGAAGTGAACGTTTGGGACCCGGCTGAGACTCAGGTCTTGGCGCCCTGCGAGAATTTGAGGAGTTACCGATGAAGACACGTGCCGCCGTTGCTTTTGAAGCCAAGAAGCCGCTCGAGATCGTCGAAGTCGATCTGGAAGGACCGAAGGCCGGCGAAGTCCTGGTCGAGATCAAGGCGACGGGTATCTGCCATACCGACGCCTACACGCTCGACGGTTTCGACAGCGAAGGAATCTTCCCGTCGATCCTCGGCCATGAGGGCGCCGGCATCATCCGCGAGATCGGTGCAGGCGTGACCTCGGTCAAACCGGGCGATCACGTCATTCCGCTCTACACGCCGGAATGCCGGCAGTGCAAAAGCTGCCTGAGCCAGAAGACCAATCTCTGCACCGCGATCCGCGCGACGCAGGGCAAGGGCGTGATGCCCGACGGCACCAGCCGCTTCTCCTACAAGGGCAAGCCGATCTACCACTATATGGGCTGCTCGACCTTCTCCAACTTCACGGTGCTGCCCGAGATCGCGGTGGCGAGGATCCGCGAGGACGCCCCCTTCGACAAGAGCTGCTACATCGGCTGCGGCGTCACCACCGGCGTCGGTGCCGTCGTCAACACCGCGAAGGTCGAGCCAGGCTCGAACGTCGTCGTGTTCGGCCTCGGCGGCATCGGATTGAACGTGATCCAGGGCGCCAAGATGGCCGGCGCCGACAAGATCATCGGCGTCGACATCAACGACACCAAGGAGGAATGGGGCCGCCGGTTCGGCATGACCGATTTCGTCAACCCCAAGAAGATCACCGGCGACATCGTCCCGCATCTGGTGACCCTGACCGACGGCGGTGCCGACTACACCTTCGACTGCACCGGCAACACCACCGTGATGCGCCAGGCGCTGGAAGCCTGCCATCGCGGCTGGGGCACCTCGGTCGTCATCGGCGTCGCCGAATCCGGCAAGGAGATCGCAACCCGTCCGTTCCAGCTCGTCACCGGCCGCAACTGGCGCGGCACCGCCTTCGGCGGCGCCCGCGGCCGCACCGACGTGCCGAAGATCGTCGACTGGTACATGAACGGAAAGATCCAGATCGACCCGATGATCACCCACACGCTCAAGCTCGAAGACATCAACAAGGGCTTCGACCTGATGCACGAGGGTAAATCGATTCGTTCAGTCGTCGTGTTCTAGCTCGCAAGCGTCACACCCAAGGAGGATCGACCCATGACTGCACTCCATCCCTCGATCGACAACGGTCTCAAACAAGGCACCGGCCACTTTGCCGGCGGCACGCTCGCCTGCAAATGCAAGGACCATCAGGTCAAGGTCGGCATCAAGGGCGACGTGGCGCACAACCACGCCTGCGGCTGCACCAAGTGCTGGAAGCCGCAGGGCGCGAACTTCTCGGTCGTGGCGGTCGTGCCGCGCCAGAACCTCACCGTGCTCGAGAACGGCGACAAGCTCCAGATCGTCGACGCCTCGGCGGTGATCCAGCGTCACGCCTGCAAGGCCTGCGGCACCCACATGTTCGGCCGCATCGAGAACAAGAACCATCCGTTCTACGGGCTCGATTTCGTTCATCCGGAGCTGTTCCAGGAGCAGGGCTCGCAGGCGCCGCAATTCGCCGCCTTCGTCTCCTCGGTGATCGAATCCGGCGTCAAGCCCGAACAGATGGCCGGCATCCGGTCGCGGCTGAAGGAAATCGGGCTCGAGCCCTATGATTGCCTGTCGCCGGCGCTGATGGATGCGATCGCGACCCACGTGGCGAAGGCCAAAGCCGCCTGACAAGGCCGCAAGACAATTGTCCGTCCCCTCGGGAGTCATCAGAGGGGACGGACAGCTCTCGAATGATTGCGGCGAGTTTGCCGCCTGTGCACTTTGCGTATGCGAGCGCGTTCCGCTCCCTCAGTCCTGGTCTCTGAATGACTGCGCAGTGCCGCCCTCTTCCTGCTTGAAGTCAGCGCGCCTTGCGATTCTCCCTCCCTCGACTGAGGACTACTGCTTCGTCCGCGCAGTCCCTCTGGCGGACGAAGCTTTTTTCACCTCGCGCAGATTTTGTATTTGCCGATCGCGCGGCGTGTTGCCGCGCCCTGCTTTTGACAACCTTCGTTGCGATCTTTTCCCGTCGAGAACAGCTCGTTAAGAACACTTGGCTGTGAACGCCGACCCGGCGCGATGTCTGCTACCATTCCGCCGTGATGATGCCGCGCGACATTCAATCAATTAAGAACAAAACGGGAGGTATCGAGCACATCCGCACATGACGATTCGCATTTCAGCTTCCTGCCGGGATTTGCCCGCGGAGGATCACAGGCGGAGATGCGACGGCACGACGTACGGACCATTTCGCCGATCGACATCGGCAAATCCTGAAATCATCGAGCTTATGAAGAGCGAGGGACGATCATGATCAAATTGAAGATCAACGGCCAGGAACAGAGCTGGGATGGCGACCCGGATCTCCCGCTACTCTGGTTCCTGCGCGACGAGGCCGGGTTAACCGGCACGAAATTCGGTTGTGGCCAGGCCCTGTGCGGCGCCTGCACCGTCATCGTCGACAAGGAGGCGGTCCGCGCCTGCATCACTTCGGTCAACGACGTCGCGGGGCGCGAAATCACCACGATCGAGGGGCTGCACCCCAATGGCGATCATCCCGTCCAGAAGGCCTGGCGCCAGGTCAATGTTCCCCAATGCGGCTTCTGCCAGGCCGGCCAGATCATGCAGGCGGCTGCGCTGCTGATGGACAACCCCAAGCCCTCGCATGACCAGATCCGCGAGGCGATGTCCGGCAACATCTGCCGCTGCGGCTGCTACCAGCGCATCGAGAACGCCGTCCACCTCGCATCGACGGGAGTGTGACATGAATTTCATCGACAATCCCCGGAAGCTTCGTGGCTTCGAAAAGCATCTGAAGGTCGAGAAGGTCTCGCGTCGCAGCATCCTGAAGGGGCTCGGCGTCACCGGCGGCTTCGTGCTCGCCGCCCCCGTGATGTCGCGCCAGGCCTTTGCCTATGAGACCGGCGCCGGCAAGATGCCGCATGGCGTCGTGGTCGATCCGCGCGTGTTCGTCGCGGTCGCGCCCGACGGCACCGTCACCATCCTCGCCCACCGCTCCGAGATGGGCACCGGCGTGCGCACCAGCCTGCCCTTGATCGTGGCCGAGGAGATGGAGGCCGACTGGTCCAAGGTCAAGGTGCAGCAGGCCCATGGCGACGAGGTCAAGTTCGGCAACCAGGACACCGACGGCTCGCGCAGCACGCGGCATTACCTGATCCCGATGCGCCAGATCGGCGCCTCTGCCCGGACCATGCTGGAGCAGGCTGCGGCCAAGCGCTGGAACGTGCCGGCGACCGAGGTGAAGGCCGTCAATCACGAGGTCGTCCACAGCGCCAGCGGCCGCAAGCTCGGCTTCGGCGAGCTCGCGGCAGATGCCGCCAAGGAATCGGTGCCTGCCATCGAGGGCCTCAAGCTGAAGGACCCGAAGGACTTCCGCTATCTCGGCAAGGGCCAGGTCAGCATCGTCGATCTCCACGACATCACCACCGGCAAGGCGCGTTATGGCGCCGATGTGCGCCTGCCCGGGATGAAATACGCCGTGATCGCCCGCCCGCCGGTGACCGGCGGCAAGCTCACCTCGTTCGATCCGGACGCCGCGCTGAAGGTGCCGGGCGTCGAGAAGGTGATGAAGGTTCAGGGCTGGCCGTGGCCGTCGAAATTCCAGCCGCTCGGTGGCGTTGCCGTGATCGCCCGCAACACCGGCGCGGCGATCAAGGGCCGCGACGCGCTGAAGCTCGTCTGGGACGACGGCGCCAACGGCAAATACGACTCGGTCGCCTACCGCAAGGAGCTCGAGGACGCCTCGCGCAAGCCGGGCCTGGTCGTGCGCCAGGAGGGCGACGCGGACGCCGCGCTGAAGTCCGCCGCCAAGGTCGTGGTCGGCGAATATTACTTGCCGCACCTTGCCCATGCCAGCATGGAGCCGCCGGTCGCGGTCGCCGACGTCAAGGGCGACAAGGCGGAGATCTGGGCGCCGGTGCAGAGCCCCGGCGGCACCCGCGAGGACGTCGCCAAGACACTCGGCATCCCCGAGGGCAATGTCACCGTCAATGTCACGCTGCTCGGCGGCGGTTTTGGCCGCAAGTCGAAATGCGACTTCGCGCTCGAGGCTGCGCTGCTGTCGAAGGAGCTCGGCACGCCCGTCAAGGTGCAATGGACGCGCGAGGACGACCTCCATCACGACTTCCTGCACACCGTCTCGGCGGAGCGGATCGAGGCGGGTCTGGACAAGGACGGCAAGGTGATCGCCTGGCGCCACCGCAGCGTGGCGCCCACCATCGCCTCGACCTTCGCGGCCGGTGCCAAGCACGCGGCGGCGTTTGAGCTCGGCATGGGTCTCGTCGACATGCCGTTCGAGATCGCAAATATCTCTTGCGAGAACCCGGAAGCTGCGGCGTTCACCCGCATCGGCTGGTTCCGCTCGGTCTCGAACATCCCGCGCGCTTTCGCCGTCCAGTCGATGGTCGGCGAGATCGCGAACGCAACCGGACGCGACCAGAAGGAGACGCTGCTGGCGCTGATCGGCAGTCCCCGCATCGTCAAGCCGGCGGTGAAGGACTTGTGGAATTACGGCGAGCCCTATGACAGCTACCCGATCGACACCGCGCGCCTGCGCAAGGTGGTCGAGCTGGTCGCCGAGAAGGGCGAATGGGGCCGTCAGGTTCCAAAGGGCCACGGCCTCGGCATCGCCGTGCACCGCAGCTTCGTCAGCTACATCGCGACCATCGTCGAGGTGGCCGTCGACGAGAAGGGCAAGCTGACGGTGCCGCGGGTCGACACCGCGATCGACTGCGGCACCTATGTCAACCCCGAACGCATCGCGTCGCAGATCGAGGGCGCCGCCATCATGGGCTTGAGCCTCGCCAAATATGGCGCGGTCACCTTCAAGGACGGCAAGGTCGAGCAGAAGAATTTCGACGACTTCCAGGTGATCAGGATCGACGAGGCTCCGCTGGTGACCAACGTCTACATCGTGCCACCCGGCCCCGACACGCCGCCGAGCGGCGTTGGCGAGCCCGGCGTGCCGCCGTTTGCGCCTGCACTGACGAACGCGATCTTCGCAGCGACCGGCAAGCGCATCCGCGCGCTTCCGATCGGCAAGCAATTGGAGGCTTGACGGAACAGACACGGCCTCGCGCCGTTTCTCTTCGATCTGACAGGAGCAGATCGATGACCAACATTCCAAGGGCGCTCGCAGTCTCGCTGCTGTCGAGCGCCTTTCTTTTGACGGCTGCAGCCGCGTTCGCCCAGAGCACCACCGCGCCGCCGACCACGGCGACACGCCCCACCGCGCCGGAACAGAATTCGCTTCCCAACGCCAGCGCCCCACCCGCCTCCACGACCCAGACCACCGGACAGAGCCCGAGCGATCCAAAGGTTCGCGAGATGAATCAGGCGGAGAAGGACAAGGTGGATCGGCAGGGGAAGTAGTGCGGGACGCTCTCGCGCACTGATGTTCTCTCATGACCGGGCTCGTCCCAGTCATGACGAGCAACGGCGGCAATCCCATCACCCCACGCAAAATGCGGCGGACGTTGACCGTCCGCCGCACTCGCCACCCCCCTGCTGCTCCGCCTAATTCGATCCGCCGCGGAGCTTACTTCTTCAGCGCGAACACCCAGATCACGCCGCCTTGCGGCACGTTGGACTCGATGCCGATATTGTTGGTCGCGAGCGCGTCCTGGATGCGCTGCGCGTCCACGCCCCATCCCGACTGGATCGCGATATATTGCGTGCCGTCGATCTCATAGGACACCGGCATGCCCATGATGCCGGAATTGGTCTTCTGCTCCCACAACACTGCGCCGGTCTTGGCGTCGAAGGCGCGGAAGTTGCGGTCGTTGGTGCCGCCGGCGAAGATGAGATCGCCTGCGGTCGCCGTCACCGAGCCGAACAGCTGCGACTTCGGGAAATTGTGCTGCCACACCTTCTTGCCCGTCGCAGGATCCCAGGCCTGGAGCTCGCCGAAATGATCGGCGCCGGGCTTCGCCTTCAACCCGATGTCCTCGGGCTTGGTGCCGAGCCAGAGCTCGCCCGGCTTGAGCGGCACCTTCTCACCGGTGAAGCCGCCGCAGAAATTCTCGTTGGCGGGGACATAGACGAGACCGGTCTTCTGGCTGTACGCGGCCGACGGCCAGTCCTTGCCGCCCCACAGTGACGGACAGAACTCGACGCGCTTGCCGATCGCCGGCTTGTGATCGATGTCGACGATCGGACGGCCGCTTTCGGCGTCGATGCCCTTCCAGACGTCGGTGGCGACGAACGGCCAGCCGGCGACGTAGTTGATCTTCGTCGGCGTACGTTCGAGCACCCAGAAGATCGCGTCGCGGCCGGGGTGGATCAGGCTCTTGAAGCTGCGGCCGTCGCGCTGCAGATCGACCAGCATCGGCGCGTCGACCTCGTCCCAGTCCCAGGAATCGTTCTGGTGGTACTGGTGATAGGTCTTGATCTTGCCGTTGTTAGGATCGAGTGCAATCACCGACGAGGTATAGAGATTGTCGCCGGGATGGGTTTCGCCGGGCCACGGCGCGGCGTTTCCGACACCCCAATAGATCGTCTTGGTGTCCTTGTCGTAAGTGCCGGTCATCCAGGCCGAGCCGCCGCCGGTCTTCCAGTCATCACCCTGCCAGGTATCGTGACCGGGCTCGCCTTCGCCGGGAATGGTGAAGGTGCGCCACAGTTCCTTGCCGTCCTTGGCATCGTAGGCGACGACGTAGCCGCGCACGCCGAGTTCGCCGCCGGAACCGCCGACGATGACCTTGCCGTCGACGATCAACGGCATCAGGGTCATGTACTGACCCTTCTTGTAATCCTGCACCTTGGTGTCCCACACCACCTTGCCGGTCTTGGCATCGAGCGCGACGACGTGGTCATCGGTGGTGGCGAGATAGAGCTTGTCCTCCCACAGCCCGACGCCGCGGCTGGTCGGATGCAGCTGGAACAGATCATCGGGAAGCTGACGCTTGTAGCGCCAATATTCGTCGCCGGTTTTCGCGTTCAGCGCGATCACCTGCCCCATCGGCGTCGCCACGAACATCACGCCGTTGTTGACGATCGGCGGCGCTTCGTGGCCTTCGACCACGCCGGTGGCAAACGTCCAGACCGGCGTAAGGTCTTTCACGTTCGAGGTGTTGATCTGCTCGAGCGGGCTATAGCCCTGCCCGTCATAGGTGCGCCGATAGAGCATCCAGTTGCTCGGTTCCGGATTCTCCAGACGCTGCTGGGTGACGGGCGCGTAGCTCTCGATCGGGCCCGCGATCGCGGCGGTCGAGGCAACACAGGTGAAGGCGACGAAGCCGGACAGCAGTAATTGCTTCCTGGTCATTGACCTCATGGACGTTTCCCCTTTTTCATCCGATTGAATTCTTGTGTTGAATTCTTGTCGTTCGTCCCGAAATCCGCCCCTCGGCGGATGCGGCCTCTCGTGAGGCGGGCACATCCCGCAACGTCCATCATCCCGGCTGCGCGCCACCTACCTTTCCGATGAAACCGCCCGCGACGCTGAGCGAACCGTCAGCGAGCGCCAGCGGCAGCGCGGCAAGCCGCCGCGGCGCCGGCCCGAACACCACCTGCGCACCCGCGCGTGGGTCGTATTCGGAGTTGTGGCACATGCACTTGAACACGTCCTTGTCGCCGACATCGCTCTTGACCCAGGCGGTGACGGGACAACCGGCGTGGGCGCAGATCGCCGAATAGGCGACAATGCCGTCGACGGCACGCGCGCGCGTCTGTTCGTCGAGCTCGGCAGGATCGAGCTTGATGATCAGGATCTCGTTGAGCCGCGAGGCACTGCGCACCACCGATGTCTTGGGATCCTGCGGCCAGGCATGCACCGGCGGCCCGCCAAGCGTCAGATCGGATGCCTTGATGAGCTTTCCTTCGTTGTCGCCTTCGGAGAACACGAGCGCATCGCCCTTCTGCGGCCGCTCGTCCGAGCCGGGCGGATCTTCGCCTGCGCGCGCGGGCGCGGAGCAGCCGAGACAGGCGGTGGTGGCGAGCGCGCCGAGCAGCAGCGTTCGCCGCGTTTGCTCCGCGCTCACATCGGCTTCGGTTTCCGCATTGCTGTCGGATGATGATGAGGTGCTGAATGATGCGCGCGACATGCATGCTAGCAGGCGCTGGAACTCTGCCGAAATGAAGGCGAAGAATTGGCGCCGCAGTGCATCAATATGGCTATGCTCGCTTTGATTGAACACGATCGCACGCATTCAAACGCGTTTTTGCCATTTCAATGTCATGCCGCGCGATCTGCATGATGATTTTGCAGATCAGACCGATGATGTTGGAATTGGTGCAACGCGCTAGTCGTGGCGCGATGCAACCGGAAAGCGATTCAACTGCACGTTTATCGAGCAGGCATTTTGTATTTCAGGACCGGAGCACGTGGCGCGGCGCCGCAATGCGTCCCGCAATGGTGGCCGACGCCATCTCAAAACTGTCGGCGATGCGTCGCGCCTTGTCGATGAAGAGGCTGGCTGCCGGCGGCGGGCAGACCTCGCGCGCGGTCTGTTCGAACAGGTTGAGCCAGCGATCGAAATGATCGCCGACCAGGCTGAGCGGCACATGCGCCCGCATCGGCGAGCCGTGGTAGCGCCCGCTCATCAGCACCACCGACGACCAGAAGTCTTTGAGCTTGGCGAGATGTTCGTCCCAATTCTGCACGATCGCGAACACCGGCCCAAGCAACGCATCCTCGCGGACGCGTCCGTAGAAACGGGTGACGAGTTCCCCGATCATCTCCTCGGTGATCCCGGTGCGCTCGATTGCATCCTGCGTCAGCAGGTTCCGCCGTTCGGCCGCAGCTTCGCGCTCGGCCTTCAGTCGATCCGACATGTCGTAGTCCGTTGTTTCTTCCCCTCTCCCCTTGTGGGAGAGGGTGGCTCGCCGCGGAGCGGCGAGCCGGGTGAGGGGTTGTCTCCACAAACTCACACATTTGAGTTTGCGGAACCAACCCCTCATCCGGCGCTTCGCGCCACCTTCTCCCACAAGGGGAGAAGGAAAAGGAGCGCCTGATCCGATGTTAGACAAATCACGCGACCGCATCTTTGCGATAGCGCAAACTGCGGGTACTTAGCACCCCGCCTCGCAATCACGTGCCGTAGCTGTAAAAGCCCTGCCCGGTCTTGCGGCCGAGATGGCCGGCATCGACCATTTCCTTGAGCAAGGGGGCCGGACGGTATTTGGGGTCGTTGAAGCCCTTATAAAAGACCTCCATCACCGACAGCATGGTGTCGAGGCCGACGAGGTCGGCCAGCGCCAGTGGCCCGATCGGATGGTTGCAGCCGAGCTTCATGCCGGCGTCGATCTCCTCCGCAGTCGCAATCCCCTCCTGGAGCGCGAAGATCGCCTCGTTGATCATCGGGCACAGGATGCGGTTGACGGCGAAGCCCGGGCTGTTCTTGGCGGTGATCGCCACCTTGCCGACGCGCTGGGCGAAGTCGAGTGCCTTGGCGTGGGTGTCGTCCGAGGTCTGCAAGCCGCGGATCAGTTCCAGCAGCGCCATCACCGGAACCGGGTTGAAGAAGTGCATGCCGATGAAGCGATCGGGCCGATCGGTCGCAGCCGCGAGCTTGGTGATCGAGATCGAGGAGGTGTTGGTCGCAAGCAGCGTGCGCGGCGACAGCGTGGCGCAGAGGTCCTTCAGGATCTTGACCTTGAGCTCCTCGTTCTCTGTCGCAGCCTCAATGACGAGATCGCAATCGGAGAGCTTGGCGCGGTCGGTCGTGCCGGTGATGCGCTTGAGCGTGGCGTCGCGATCGGCCGCCGACATCTTCTCTTTCTTGACCAGGCGCTCGAGGCTGCCGCCGACGGTGGCGACACCGCGGCTCACCGCCGCATCGGAGATGTCGACCATCACGACCGAAAGCCCGGCCGCGGCGCAGATCTGGGCGATGCCGTTGCCCATGGTCCCTGCTCCGATGATGCCAACGGTATTGATCATGGAATGACGTCCTTCTCGTTGAACGGGCCCGGCCTTGAGCGGCGTACCCGGTTTGACCTGAATTTCGAGCCGCGGGCCGCCCTAAGTGCTGCACCGCATCCAGGCTCTTCCTTAACCCATCCGTGGCGAGAATAAAGTCGCCTTTCCGCTGTCAAAGGGCATGATTTCGTGGTCTCGCGGCCTGATCGGCCCGCGTTTTGCGGCCCGTTCCGCCCCTGGGAATGCCGAGATTCAAGTTGACGCGCAACCATCATTTCAATAATCGTTGAAATATGGAAAAGACAGACGCCGTCGCGGCGCTCGCCGCTCTGGCGCAGGACAATCGTCTCGATGTCTTCCGCCTGCTGGTGCAGGCCGGCCCCGAAGGCATGACTGCAGGCGCGATCGCGGCGGCGCTGGATCTCGCGCCCAATACGCTGACGTTTCACTTCGACCGGCTGCGGATGGCCGGCCTTGCCACGGTCCGGCGCGAGGGGCGCTCGATGATCTATGCGGCGCGGTTCGAGACCATGAATGCGCTGGTCGGCTTCCTCACCGAAAATTGCTGCGGCGGCGTCTCCTGCACGCCCGCATCGTCCTCGAAATCCGCGCGAAAGCGCAACAAGGTTTTGGCCTGAAAGGACAGAGCATGAAGCGCCTGCACGTTCACGTGTCCGTCGACGATCTCTCCCGCTCGATCGGGTTCTACTCCGCCCTGTTCGCGAGCAAGCCTTCCGTGGTGAAGCCCGACTACGCCAAATGGATGCTCGAAGATCCCCGCGTGAACTTCGCGATCTCGACGCGCGGGCGCACACCCGGCCTCGACCATCTCGGCATCCAGGTCGAGACCCACGACGAGCTGCAAGAGGTCTATGCGCGGCTGCACCAGGCCGGCGGCGACATCATCGAGCAGGGGCAGACGGCCTGCTGCTACGCCAAGTCGGAGAAATCATGGATCGACGATCCCGCCGGCATCGCGTGGGAGACTTTTCATACCACCGGCGAAAGCATCGACTACGGCGATGGCAGCGGTGAGAACCGCGCGCGAGTTGCGCATGAGAAGACAGGCGCCTGCTGCGCGCCGCAGGCCGCGCCAAAGCCGTCACAGGCCTGTTGCTGAAGGTGGCGGCAATGGACGCAATCATCTACCACAATTCCGCCTGCGGCACCTCGCGCAACACGCTTGCCATGATCCGGCACGCCGGCATCGAGCCGCATGTGATCGAGTATCTCAAGACGCCGCCGTCACGTGCCCTGTTGCAGCAGCTGGCCATACGCATGGGTCTTTCGGTGCGCGAGCTGCTGCGCGAGAAGGGCACGCCCTATGCCGAGCTCGGGCTCGACAACCCTGACCTGACCGACGACGAGCTTCTCGACGCCATGATGGCGCATCCGATCCTGATCAACCGGCCGATCGTGGTCACGCCGAAAGGCGTGAAACTCTGCCGCCCGTCCGAGCAGGTGCTGGATCTCTTGCCCCCGCAGCAGGGCGAGTTCGTCAAGGAAGACGGCGAGCGCGTCCGGCTGGATCGCAGCGCCTGATGCCGGGCCTTGCACAGCGCGCATTTGCCGAATGGCTCGGGACGGCGTTCCTGCTCGCCGCGGTGGTCGGCTCGGGGATCATGGCCGAGAGGCTCGCGGGCGGGAATGTCGCGCTGGCGCTCCTGTGCAACACCATCGCCACCGGCGCCATTCTCGTCGTGCTGATCCTGATGTTTGCTTCCGTGTCAGGCGCCCATTTCAATCCGGCGGTGACATTGGCCTTTGCGCTACGCGGCGAAGTGGCCTGGATCGACGCTGCGATCTACATTGTCGCGCAGATCGCCGGCGCAATCATCGGCGTGTGGATTGCGCATCTGATGTTCGGGCTGCCCGTCCTCCAGATGTCGCTGACCGAACGAAGCGGTGCGGGACAGTGGCTCGCCGAAGCGGTGGCGACCTTCGGACTGCTGCTGACGATCTTCGGCGTCGCGTCGCGAGCCTCGGCTGCCGTTCCCTACGCGGTCGGCCTGTACATCACATCGGCCTATTGGTTCACGGCCTCGACGTCGTTTGCCAATCCCGCCGTCACCATGGCCCGATCGCTATCCGACACCTTTGCAGGCATCGCCCCGCACGACGTGCCGGCCTTCATGATCGCTCAGCTCATCGGGGCAGCCCTCGCCATTCCGCTGGCGGGCTGGCTGTGGGGCAGAGCAAGCGTGAAGCACGCTGCTGCCTACGAATGAATAGAGTGTCCAAACCGCTCGTCACCTGTATTCTCTGACTGTCGGCGGGAACGGCAGGGACCAGTGTGAAGCGGCATCGCAGCCACGATATCGACCATCTCATGACATGCGGCCTGGCCCTGGGGCATCAGGCCGGATGAACGACTTCGCACGCTCCATCGTTGCCGCGTTCACGCTGATTGGCGAAGCCGATCCGGAGCTGCTCGGTATCGTCGCCTTGTCGGTGCGCGTGAGCCTGACGGCCAGCATCATCGCGCTGCTGATCGGCGCGCCGCTCGGGGCACTGCTGGCGATCACCCGCTTTCGCGGGCGGCAGGTGGTCATCGTGCTGACCAATGCGCTGCTCGGACTGCCGCCCGTCGTGGTCGGGCTTGCACTCTATCTTCTGCTGTCGCGCTCCGGCCCGCTCGGCGCAGCGGGCCTGCTGTTCACGCCGGCGGCCATGGTGATTGCGCAGACGCTGCTGGCGACCCCGATCGTGGTTGCGCTGGTGCATCGGCCGGCAAGCCTGCTGTGGGCGGAATATGGCGACCTCGCACGGATCGACGGACTGTCGACACTGCGCAGCATCGGCCTCTTGTTCGCACTCGGCCGGACCTCGCTGCTGACCGCCTTTCTCGCGGCGTTCGGGCGGGCGATCGCCGAGGTCGGCGCCATCATCATCGTCGGCGGCAACATCCGCGGCTTCACCCGCACCATGACGACGGCGATCGCGCTTGAGACCAGCAAGGGCGATTTGCCGCTGGCGCTCGGGCTCGGACTGATCCTGCTCGCGCTCAGCGTCGCCGTCTCGACCGTCGCCTTCCTGCTAGTGGGACGCGTTGGGGAAAAATAGCTGCTCGCCGCCGACCTTGTAGCCGGCGATCGCATCCTGCCCCTTTGGCGCGATCAGCCAGTCGATGAAGGCCTGCCCGTCCTTCGCCTTCACATTCGCATGCTTGTCCGGATTGACGAGCATGACGCCGTACTGATTGAACAGCCGCTTGTCGCCCTCGGTCAGGATCGCAAGCTCGCCCCGATTCTTGAACGACAGCCAAGTGCCGCGGTCGGACAGAAGGTAAGCCCCCGACGACGACGCCATGTTCAGCGCCGGCCCCATGCCTTGCCCGATCTCGCGATACCAGCTGTCCTTCCCGGTCGCAGGATCGATGCCGGCGTCCTTCCACAATCTCAGCTCGGCGGCATGCGTGCCGGACTTGTCGCCACGCGAGATGAACGGCGCCTTTGCCGCCGCGATCCTGCGCAGGGCATCAGCGACGTCCTTGCCGCCGGCAATCTTCGCGGGGTCGCTCTTCGGGCCGACGATGATGAAATCGTTGTACATGACGTCAAAGCGCTTCACGCCCTGCCCTTCGGACATGAACTTGTCTTCGGCCGGCCTGTCATGGACGAACACCACGTCGGCATCGCCGCGCCGCCCGATATCCAGCGCCTGGCCGGTGCCGACGGCAACGACCTTCACCTCGATGCCTTCGGCCTTCGAGAACAACGGCAGCAGATAGCCGAACAGGCCCGACTGCTCCGTCGACGTCGTCGAGGCCACGGTGATGCTGCGGTCCTGCGCGTGGGCGCCTGTCGACCAGACCAGAACCGCGGCGATGGCGGCAAGTTTCTTCATTGCGTCGTCCTCACTCCCCCGATGTTTCAAACTAGGCGGGAAGGACGACGCAGGAAAGCCCGACATTCGGCGCAAGATCAGCGGCCGGGGCAGTACCGCATGACGTCATGGCGGCCGCAGCCTCGTGATGATGTTTGATATCTCGTCGAGCTGGGCTTTGGCCGTCGCCAGCAGACCGATCAGATCGCGCGCCGACTGCGCCGATGCATCTGCCCCCGCCTGATCGATCACGCTCAGGCCTTCGGTGAGACGGGCGATGACACGCACGAGCTCGTCGCGGCGCGCCTCGAGATCCGCAAGCGTTGCATCGAAGCGCTCGTCAAGCCGCGCGCTTTGCAACGAGCGGATCGGAACGATCCTGTCTTCCGGAGGATCGGACATGCGAAGGTTCGCCTTGCTGCCCGAATATCCTAAGCGAGGCGGCGCGGAACGTTGCGGCGGTGCTTTGTCGCATCCGGGTTCCCGGACCGGTTTGCGAAGGGAACGCCCTCACGCCGGCCTCACGGCCGTTGAACCCCGCGTGAGCTGCCGCGCAATCATGTGGCACCGCGGAATATCGCCCGTTTCGCCTGATCCATTCAGTGAAACGGTTTGGAGCGTCCCATGACCAAGACAAGCATCATCGCCGCCCTGCTGATCATTCTGCCGCTTGCGATCGCGGGCCCGGCCCAGGCGTGGCCCGGACAGTCGTCGAGCATCGACTGCGCCTGGGGCGGCGAACCCACGGACTGCGAGGCGCTCACCATGGCGCTGGTCCACAAGCACGCCCTTGCGCATCAGCACATCCGCAAGGCCGAGCACGCGGCCGTCCCGCATGCACCAACGCATCAGCCGGATCGCGACGAAGATCCGCTCGCATCGATGCATTTCGAATGAACGCTGTGGCGCGTGGCTGTGCAGATGTTCTGCAATTGGTCCCGCCTAGATTGACAGGGGTGTGACGGCCGGGGCAGTTTTTCACATTGCTGGCGAATCAGCGATTGCCCTTACGGCCCGAGTACCTCTTGGACAACTCCCAGTGCTTTCGAGACTGATATCGTTGCTGAGCCGCATTCCTGCGGTGAAATGGGCGTTCAACCGGCTTCGGCCCCTGCCGCATAGCGGCAGTCTCGACGCGGCGCCGATCGCAGCGGAAGAAGAGCCTGCCGTCATCGCTGTTGCCGAAGCTGCGCCGGCCCTCGATACCGACATCAGCACGGAACCGTTGCATCGCGATGCCGGCATCGAAGTCGCGGCCCCGGTCACCGAAGACAACACCATTATCCCTGTCATCGAAGAGAGCCCGATCGCGGCTGCGACCGATATCAGCGTCAACGACGATTCATCGCTGGAGACGCCGGCCGGCGTCGGGCCTCTCGTCGTCGAAGAGATCGCAGTTCCGTCGCTTGAGGTCGCAATCGCGCCGGTTGATGCGCCCGAACTCACCAGCAGCGAGCCGCCCGCGGAACTCGTGACGGATGTTGAACCTGACGTCGTCGAAGAGACCTCGATCTCCGCTGTCGAAGTCGAAGTCGTTGATGCTCCCGAATCCGTTGCCGTGAGCGATCTGCCTGTCGAACTCCAGGCGACACCCGAACCCGAGGCCGTGAACGAGACACTGGTCTCCGCTGTCGAGGTCGAGGCAATCGAGACACCTGAGCCCGTCATCGGTAGCGATGCTGCTCCGGAACTCCCTGAAGATGTCGAGCCGATCGTCGCGGAGCAAGTCGTCGTTGCGCTTGTCGAGATGGCGACGATTCCGGTCGAGGTCTCCGAGCCCGTCACCGAAGACGAACCTGTATCCGTCGCTTCCTTGGAGATCGAGCCGGTCGCGGTCGATGAGACGCCCGTCGTCGTCGTCGACGCTGAGGTCCCCGCGCCTGTCGTCGTCGAGGCCAGCATCGACAGCGAGCCCGCTCCCAGCGTCGCCGCAGAGATCGACCCGGTCGTCGCGAACGATCCCGAACCCGTCGCAGCCACTCTTGCCGAGGCGACGATCGCCGACGCACCCGTTGCCGCCACGCACGTCGACCCTGAGCCGGCGCCCACCCCGAAGAGCCCGAGCACGCCGAAGGCGCGCGCAAAGATCGTCGAGCCCGCCGATCGTGCCGCGCTGGTCCGGCAACGCTGGACGGAGACCGGGATCAGGATGTGGAATCCGCGGCTTCACGGCACCGGCGAAGCCACACTGAATATCCAGGGACGCATCGGACTGCTGCCGCCCGAGCCCGGCGAGACGATGCCGCGTTACGACAAGCTCGAATTCAAGATGCTCGGCGGCCAGATCGTCTGCGAAGGCGTGATCGTCGAGGCCCCTGTGCATGCGGGCCAGCGCAGCTTCACCCGGCTCGCCGAGCCGCGTGGCACCGATCGCACCCGCGAGCCGGTGCGGGAACGCCAGGCCGCCCTCGCCTGATCCTTTTCCTCTGCGATGACGCGCCCCATATGCTAGGCTGACGCCCGGGATGTGGGAGATCGCATGTCCGCAAAATTACAAAGCCTGATCGTGATCGCCGCGCTCTGCGTTTCGCAAGGCGCGCTCGCCGCGTCCCATAAGCGGCCGCGCCACGTCCATGCGGCGCCGCCTGCCACCGATCCGGCATCCCCTTACAAGGCCAACCGGCTGTCCTTCTCACGTGGCGAGACCATCCTCGACACGCCCGGCCAGACCACCGTGCTGACGCGGCAGATGCTCGACGACATGAATGCGACGAGCTTGCGCGACGCCATGCGCTCGACCGCCGGTGTGACGATCGGGCGCTAGGCCATTTCGCGCATCAAGGGATCGGATAGCCCTTCCAGACCCATTCCAGTGCCGAGGGCAGCGTTTGCGCGATCGTGGGACGATCGACATGCTTGGCATTGCGCACGAACAGGAACTGGTAGTGGTAACCCTTCTCCGCCAGCACCTTTGCCGTCAGCGCGTTCGACAGGGTCCAGTCGTGCATGCCGTCGGGGATGGTCGGATTGGGATAGAACAGATCCTGGTCGCCGCCGAAGAACCAGAAGCGGATCGGCTTGGTCGGCGCGGCGACGATCAGCGGTACGCCGGGCGGCTCGGCCGGCGTCAGCACGCCGGCCTTCGAGATGAGATTGGGCGTGGCCGGTCCCGTCCATGCGCTGTGATATTCCCATGCGCCACCGCGCAGTGACGGATCATGCGGCCATTGCTGGTTGACCATGGTCGGCGAGAACGCTAGCACGCGGTGATAGAGTTCGGGATGGAACCAGGCCATGGTGAAGGCTGCCACGCCACTCGAGCTCAGCCCCATGGTCGCGCGTCCTTCGGGATTCCTGGTAAGCTTGACGCCGGCGTTCTGCTCGACCAGCGGCAGCACCTCGCGCTCGATGAACTGCGCATAGACACCCGACACCGCGTCATATTCGCGGCCGCGCTGGCTGCCCTGCGCATCCTGCCCGCCATTGCCGACCTGGATCGCGATCATCGGCGGCACACGGCGCTGCGCGATCAGATTGTCGAGCGTGGTCGGCAGATCCTTGTAGGCAGCGGAGCCGCCGTCGCCGATCACGATGAAGGGCGCTTCGGTACCAGGGACGTATTGCGCCGGCACATAGACGTCGATGGTGCGCGACCAGATGCCGGGATGGCTGGTGGTGACGATCATGTTCGACTTGTCGTCCGGCGCAGTCACCGTCGTCATGATCGAGGAATTGGTGCAGCCGGCGACGTCGTCGCGGATCAGGCCGGGATTGTAGATCGTGCTGTCCTTCGACGACAGCGTGAAGGATTTTATCGTGCCGCGCGGAACGCCCTCTTTCGCAATGGTCTCGGGCGCCGGATTGTGGGTAGGACCGATGATGAAATTCCCCTCGGCGCCCGGCGGCGGCAAGGTGCCATCGGGCAGCTCGGTCGCGCGCGGATAGTTCGGATTGGAGGGATCGCGCGTCGGCGGCGTGGTCTTGAAATCGAGGCCGGTGGTATCGATGAAGAACGGCGCCGCCTTGTCGCTGGTGTTGGCGCCCGGCGGCACGGCCATGTTCTGGGTCACGCAGGCCGGCTGCGCGAAGGCGATCGATGTGAAGGAGACGAGGGACATCAGCGTCCCCGCAAGGACGGACAATGATTTGGTCATTTCAGCTCCCGATGTTGACGTGTCTTTCTGGCCCGTCTTGACGCAAATTATGGCGGCCGGCTCGCACGCGGTCAAACGCGATGGGCGCAGTGCAGCAATCGTCGCCATGCTCAAACCGGACAGCGGCCGTTATTCCGCGCATGACGTGGCATTTTTCGAACATCAGGCCGTTGCTGCCGCATCGCGCAACATCTAGCGTGCGACCCGACGATCCGCGGCCTCACCCGCGGTCGCAACGACAACAACAATCCGGGAGGACGATCCATGAGAAAGCTCACGGCCGCGCTATGCGCGATGGCGCTCTTCACCCCAGTTGCGCAAGCCCAGACCATCAAGGACTTCCTGGCGGCAGTCATGGTGAAGTGGACCGCGCCGTTCGAGCCGTTCCAGCTCATCGACAATATCTATTATGTCGGCACCGACGGCATCGCCGTCTATGTCATCAAGACGTCGCAGGGCCTGATCCTGATGGACACCGCGATGCCGCAGTCGACTGGCATGATCAAGGACAACATCGCCAAGCTCGGCTTCAAGGTCGCCGACATCAAATACATCCTCAACACCCACGCCCATCTCGACCACACCGGCGGCTTCGCCGAGATCAAGCAGGACAGCGGCGCGCAGCTCGTCGCCGGCGCGCGCGACAAGCCGCTGCTCGAAGGCGGCTACTATCCGGGCGACGAGAAGAACGCGGACCTCGGCTTTCCTCCGGTGAAGGTCGATCGTACCGTGAAAGAAGGCGACAAGGTCACGCTCGGTGATACCACGCTGACGGCGCATGAGACGCCCGGCCATTCGCCGGGCTGCACCAGCTGGGAGATGACTGTGAAGGACGGCGGCCAGGACCGCGAGGTGCTGTTCTTCTGCAGCGGCACCGTCGCGCTAAACCGCCTGGTCGGCCAGCCGACCTATCCCGGCATTGTCGACGACTATCGCGCAACCTTCGCCAAGGCCAAGGCGATGAAGATCGACGTGCTGCTCGGGCCGCATCCCGAGGTCTATGGCATGCAGGACAAGCGCGCGCAGCAGATCAAGAACCCCACGCCGAATCCATTCGTCAAGCCGGGCGAGCTTCCGGCCTACGCCACTGGCCTGTCGGACGATTTCGACAAGGCGCTCGCCAAACAAACGGCCGCGCTTCAACCGGCGAAGTGACGGCCGCCGTCACCTCTGCGCGGCGGTCGTCCGCGACCGCCGCCGCGATCGGCGGCACCACGCGGCCGAGATTGCTATGGTTAGCAGACCGTAGCCGCGATCATCTCGGACGATCTGCCGCGCGAAACGCCGCTCGCTTCCGCGGCATATCCTTAACAGCCCCTCACCAATGCACGCGGGTGGAAAATCCTGCGGTCGCGTGCAACCAGCGCTGGCGCATCCTCGTGGAACCCGTCTAACGCGCTCTTTACCCCCGCTGTGCAAGATCGCCTTCGTTTGAAGGGATTTGGGGCGCGTATTGCAATGCCTGCCGTCGATTTGAAAGCCTATCTCGCCGCCACGGTGCGGCTGTTTCGCGTGCCGACCGATCCGGATCTGACGCGCGCGCAATTCGACGCCTTCTCCAAGCAGATCCCCCTGCTCTACTTCATCCTGATCACCAACACGATCGCGGTCGCCTATACCTACGTGCCGTTGGCGCCGGCCTCGCTGAGCATGATCGTGCCCGCCGTGTTGACCGCGGTGACCGGCCTTCGGACCGTCTGGTGGCTGCGTCAGCGGCATGTTGTGCGTAGCGACGCCGACATTCTGCGCAATTTGCGCCTCACCAACTTGATCGCGGCGCCGATCGCGGCGGGTTTCACGGCCTGGTCGTTCGCGCTCTATCCCTATGGTGATGCCTTCGCCAAGAGCCAGGTCGCGTTCTACATGGCCGTGACCGTGATCGGCTGCATCTTCTGCCTGATGCATCTGCGTTCAGCCGCGCTGATCGTGACGCTCGTCGTCAACGTCCCCTATGTGCTGTTCTACTTCGTCACCGGCGAGCCGACGCTGAAGGCAATGGCCATCAACAATCTGCTGGTCTCCGGCGCGATGGTAACGGTGCTGTTCATCTACTACCGCGACTTCGCCGATCTCGTCTCCAATCGCAAATCGCTGCTGATGCAGCAGGCGGCCACGCAAGCGCTATCGGACGAGAACTTCCGCCTCGCCAACCTCGATTCCCTCACCGAGCTGCCGAACCGCCGTCGCTTCTTCGCCGAGCTCGCGAGCGCCTTCAATGATGCCGAGCGCAGACACGTTCACGTCGCGGTCGGCATCATCGACCTCGACGGCTTCAAGCCGATCAACGACAATTACGGTCATTCCGTCGGCGACCGCGTCCTGATCGAGGCCGGCCGCCGCACCCGCGAGGTCTGCGAGGGCTTTGGACCGCAACGGGTGGAGTTTGCGCGCCTGGGCGGCGACGAGTTCGGTCTCGTCGTGTGCGGCGACCCCGAGGATGTCGATCTGGCGCGGCTCGGCGAACGCATCGGCGAGCAGGTCAAGCTGCCCTACCAGCTCGACACCGCCCATACCGGACTGTCCTGTTCGATCGGCTTCGCACTTTATCCAAACTCCGCGACGACGTCGGAAGCGCTGTACGAATGCGCCGACTATTCGCTCTACCACGCCAAGCGCCACCAGCGCGGCCGCACCGTGATCTTCTCGGGCGAACTCGAGGCGGAGATCCGCAGCCGTGGCGTCATCGAGAACCTGCTGCGGACGTCCGATTTCGGCGCCGAGATGGAGCTGGTGTTCCAGCCGATCGTCGATGCCATGAGCGAGCACACGGCAGGCTTCGAGACCCTGGCGCGCTGGCACAGCCCTCGCCTCGGCTGGGTCTCGCCCGCCGACTTCATCCCGGCGGCCGAGCGCATCGGCCTGATCCGGCCGCTGACGCAGGTGCTGCTCGCGCGCGCGCTCGCGACCGCAAAGTCCTGGCCCGACCACATCCGCCTGTCGTTCAATCTCTCCGCCCACGACGTCTGCGCGGCCGAGGGCATTTTGCCGCTGATCGCCATCATCGAGAGGAGCGGCCTGCCGCCGCACCGGATCGATTTCGAGATCACGGAGACGGCCGTCACCTTCGACTTCGTCCGTGCCCAGCAATCGATCGCGACGCTGAAGGCGATGGGCTGCGGCATCTCGCTGGATGATTTCGGCACCGGCTATTCCTCGCTGAGCCATGTGCACCGCCTGCCGCTGGACAAGCTCAAGATCGACCGCAGCTTCGTCGCGGACATCAACGAGAATCCGGTCAGCCACAAGATCATCAAGTCGCTCACGGGCCTTTGCGACGACATGGAGATCGCCTGCGTGGTCGAGGGCGTCGAGACCCGCGCCCAGCTCGACACGCTGCGCCGGCTCGGGTGCGACTTCATCCAGGGCTATTATTTCGCAAAGCCCATGCCGGGCGCGGCAATCGAGGACTATCTCGCCAAGGAACGCGAGCGCCTGGACCACGGCTCAACCAGCAAGGTTGTCGCCTGAGGCATTACACCGCGCAATAGCGCTCCTGGATGTCCTTGTCCGCGAGCAGTGCGGCCGCACTGCTCTCATGCACGACCTCGCCCTGATCGATGATCACGGCGCGGTCGGCCAGGCGCAAGGCCCATTCGACGTTCTGCTCGACCAGCAGCAGCGTCTTGCCTGCGTCGCGCAGGCGGCGGAACAGCACGCCCATCTCCTCGACCAGCACCGGCATGATGCCTTCCGAGGGCTCGTCCAGCAGGATCATCCTGGGATCGGCGATCAGCGCGCGCGCGATCGCCAGCATCTGCTGCTCGCCGCCGGAAAGCGTCACGCCCTCCTGGTCGAGCCGCTCCTTCAGCCGCGGAAACGTCTCGGCGATCTCGTCGATCGCTGCGCGCTCGTCGATCGCGCGGCCGGCTGCCACGAGGCCGAGCCGCAGGTTTTCGCGCACGGTGAGACCGGGAACGATGCGCCGTTCCTCGGGGACATAGGCAAGCCCAAGGTGGAAACGCTGATGGGCGCGGAGCGGCAACAGCTCCTTGCCAGCAAAACGGACGTGCCCCGTCGCCTTCGGCATCAGCCCCATCATCGCCCGCAAGGTCGTGGTCTTGCCGGCGCCGTTGCGGCCAACCAGCGCGACCACCTCGCCCTCCTTCACGTGCAGCGAGATGCCGTGCAGGATGTGGCTCGCGCCGTACCAGGCATGGAGATCGTTGATATCGAGCAGCGCGGTCTCAGCCATAACCTTCACTCTGTCCGAGATAGACCCGGCGGACCTCCGGATTGCTCCTAATCTCGTCGGGCGCGCCGTCCGCCAGCAGGCGGCCGTGATGCAGCACCACAACGCGCTTGGAGAGGCCCAGCACCATCTTCATCTTGTGCTCGACCAGCAGCACGGTGCGCTTGTCGGCGAGCCGCTCCAGCAGCGCGACCATGTCCTTGGTCTCTTCCGGCCCCATACCGGCGGTCGGCTCGTCGAGCAGCAGCAGTTCCGGCTCCGAGACCAGCGCGATTGCGATCTCCAGCGCGCGCTGCTGGCCATGCGAGAGGAATTTTGCCAGCTCGCCGCGCTTGCCGAGCAGGCCGACCGCGTCGAGCGCGGCGTCGGCCTTGGCATTGAGCTCCGGCAAATGCGCGCGGTTGTGCCAGATGTCATAGCTGACGCTCAGCGCCTGCGCCGCCACGCGCACGTTCTCGTGCACGGACAAGTCCGGGAAGATGTTGGTGATCTGGTAGGAGCGCGAGATGCCCTGATGCACGAAGCGATGCTGCGGCAAGCCGTTCAACTCGCGCCCGCGGAAGTGCAGCTTGCCCGAGGTCGGCGTCAGCGCGCCGGAGAGGATGTTGAAGAAGGTGCTCTTGCCCGCCCCGTTCGGCCCGATGATCGAGGTGAGCTGGCCCGCGGCAAAGGACACGGTGATGCCCTCGAGCGCGGTGAAGCCGCCAAAGCGCTTGCCGATGCCGTCGGCGCGAAGCAGTTCGCCGGTCATGGCCGCGCCTTTCCGACACCCAGCGCGTCCAGCAGCGTGCCCCAGATCCCCTTGGGCAGGAACAGCACGAACAGCACGAAGATCGCGCCGACGAAGATCTGCCAGTGCGGCGTCCAGACCGAGATGACGTCCTCCAGGACGAGGAATGTGGCCGCACCGACGAAGGGCCCGAAGAAGCTGCGGGCGCCGCCGAGCAGCACCATCATCACGATCATGCCCGACGTCTGGTAGTGCAGGATATCCAGCGGCACGATCGACAGATGCAGTGCCAACATGCAGCCGCCGAGCGAGGAGATCGCGCCCGACAGCATGAACACGATCAGCTTGCTGCGCTCGACATTGTAGCCGCAAGCCCGCGCCCGCTGTTCGTTCTCCCGGATCGCCTCGATCACCGCGCCGAATGGCGAGTTCAGGATGCGCGACTGGAACCACATGGCGAGCGCCGCGAGCGCCATCAGCACGTAATATTTGTTAACGGGATCGAGGAAGTTGACGGAGAGACCAAACAGGTTGATGCGGTCGACGGTGAAGCCGCGCAGGCCATTCTCGCCGCCGGTGAAGGACGCGGCCTGCAGTGCGACGTAATAGACGAGCTGGGCCAGCGCGAGCGTCACCATGGAGAAATAAATACCGCGCGTCCGCGTCGAGACGATTCCGATCGCGGCGGCAAGGCAGGTGCTGAGCAGAACGGCGATCGGCACCGCCAAGAACCAGGGCAAACCGTAGCGGCCGATCGCGATCCCGGTGAAATAGGCACCCGCGCCAAAGAACGCCGCCTGGCCGAACGACAACAGCCCGGTGTAGCCGAACAACAGATTATAGCCCATCACCACGACGCCGTAGATCAGGACGTTGACGGCCAGCGCCTGCGACGGCAGCAGCCAAGGCAACACGGCCAGCACCGCGACCGACAGCAGCACGCGCTGCTCAAGAAGCCAACCGAGGCCTCCGGACGCTGGCTTGGCGACCGCTTCGCCGCTCGATGGTGACGTCACGCGGTCCTCCCCCTCACGCCGAACAGGCCTTGCGGGCGGATCAGCAGCACCACGGCCATCAGGGCGAACATGACGATGGTCGCCATTTCCGGCGCAAACAGCGCCACCAGGCTGATGGAAATGCCGACCATGAGACCGGCGACGACGGCACCAACGATCGAACCGAGGCCGCCGATCACCGTGACCACAAAGGCTTCCGCCAGCACCAGCGAGCCCATTTCCGGATTGACGCTGCGCATGGGGCCCGCAAGCACGCCGCCAAGCGCGGCAAGCCCGACACCGAGGCCGAAGATCGCGAGCCAGACCCGGCCGATATCGACGCCGAGCACCTGCATGATCATGGGATCACGCGCGCCGGCGCGCACGATCAGGCCGATACGGGTCTTCTCCAGCGCCAGCCACAGCAAAAGAAGTACCACGGCGACCAGCGCAATCACGAACAGGCGATAGCGCGGGAAGAAGCCGATGCCGAGATCAAGCACGCCGATCAACTGCGGCGGGGTCGGGAACGGAATGCCGTCGCTGCCGAACACGATGCGTACGCCCTCAACCAGGATGTAGCTGAGACCGAAGGTGAGTAGCAGCGGATCGTCGATCGAGCGTCCGTAGAGTCTGCGGATCAGGACGAACTCGATCAGCATGCCGAAGGCGCCCATCAGGATCGGCGCCAGCAGCAACCCCCACCAGAAGCTTCCGGTGAGAGACGCCAGATACAGCCCCGCATAGGCGCCTATCATGAACAGCGCGCCGTGGGCGAAATTCACCACGCCCAACATGCCGAACACGATCGTCAGTCCAAGCGCAGTGATCACCAGGACCGCCCCAAGGGCGATCCCGGAGAGAAGCTGCATGATGATCAGCGACAAGTCCATCGTCACGCTGCTTCAGGTCGCGTGGCCGAGCTCGCTGCAGCTGCGCAGCATATCGTCGGAGCCGGCGTCGTTGGCGAGAATCGCGAACAGATCATTGTCGTTCGCCATGGCCGACTTCTTCTTGGACTCCAGCACCAGCACCGACTGCACCGACTGATGGTCGCATTTGCGGTAATGCTGCGGACCCTTGGTCAGATCGTATTGCAGCTTCTCCAGCGCATCGACGACCTTGTCGGTGTCGGTAACGCCGGCGGTCTGCATCGCCGCCAGCAGCGATCCAACGCCGGAATAGCCGTACGCACCGTAGTCGGTCGGGATCGCGCCGGCATTGGCCGCTTTGAAGGCCGCGTTGAAATCGGCCGCTGTCTTGCTCTGGGTCTCCAGACCCCAATAGTAATTGGCGCCGCCGACCACGCCCTCGAACACGTCGGGGCCGACCGCGAGGCGCTGGTTATGCAGGATCACGGGCACGACGATCTTCATCTGCTGCTTCACGCCGAAATCGACCGCCTGCTTGATCGCATTGGCCTGGTCGCGGCCGAAATTGGAGATGCAGAGCACGTCCGGCCGCATCGACATCAGGCGCGGCATGAAGGTGGAATAATCGGCGGCACCGAACGGATGCAGGATCTCGCCGACATTGTCGGCGCCGATCGCAGCTTGCGCGCGCTTGAAGCCGCGCAGCATTTCATGGCCGTAGGCATAATCCGCGACCAGATGTGCGACCTTCATGCCCTTCTTCAGGGTCTGCCGCGCCACGGCAGAAGTCGTCATGTGCGGGTTCAGCGCCTCATGGAAGGTGTATTTGCTGAAATCCTTGGCCTCGTTGATGGTGTCTGACTGGCTGATCGACACATAGATCACGCCGCGGGCACGGGTCACCTCGTTGACTGCGAGCTGCACGGCGCTCGAGAGCGCGCCGACCACGGCATGGACCTTGTCCTTTTCGATCAGCTCCAAAGTGCGGGTCGCGGCCTCGCCGGCGTTGAGCTTGTCGTCGCGCACCAACAGCTCGACCTTGCGGCCGCCGATGCCGCCCTTGTCGTTGACGAGCTTGACGGCGAGCTCCGCACACTTGACCTGGTCGCACGCTTCCGCGGCGAACGGGCCGGTCAGCGGCGTCGGAAAGCCGATGCGGATCGTTTCATCCGCTGCGCGTCCGAGCCGGGGCATGGCGAGCAGCGCCGCACCGGCCGAGAGGCCGGCGAGCGCGGTACGGCGGGATATTTTCGCGGTCGAACCGGATTTGGGCATGATCTCCTCCAACTGTCTTTTTTCTAGAATCGCTTCAGGGCTTTCAGGACTCTTGTGGGCGTAATCGGGATCGCATTGATCGTGGCATCGAACGGCGAAAGCGCATCGTTGACGGCGTTGAGCACGCAGGCGGACGCTGCGGCCGTGCCGGCCTCGCCGACCCCCTTGGCGCCGAGCTCGGTGTCGGCGGTCGGCGTCTCGACATGCGCGATCATGATGTCGGGCATCTCCATCGGCATCGGCACGAGGTAATCGGCAAGCGAACCGTTCATGAGCTGGCCGGTTTCGCTGTAGCGGCATTCCTCGAACAGGGCCGCACCCAGCCCCTGCACAATGCCGCCGCGTAGCTGCTCATCCACCAGCATCGGATTAATGACGCGACCGCAATCCTCGACGATGAAATGCTTCAACACCTTGATGAAGCCGGTCTCGACATCGACCTCCAGCGAGCAGCCCTGGATGCCGTTGGTGAAGGCGAAGGGATAGCCTTGCGGCGAGAAGTGGTGACTGACGGTGAGCTGCGGCTGCGTCCCCGGTGGCAGGGTGTCCGAGCGGAAATAGGCAATGCGCGCGATCTCGGAGATCGGCAGACGCTGCTGCCGCGTCGCGGCATCCACCACCTGGCCGTCGATGATATCGAGCGCCGCCGGTTGCTCCTGAAGGATGAGCGCCGCGATCTCCAGAATGTTGCGTTTGAGCACGCGCGTGGCCTGCAGTGCGGTCTCGCCACCGATGCCGGCGCCGCGGCAGGCCCAGGTGGCGCCGCCATGCGGCGTGACCTCGGTATCGCCGGTGACGACCTTCACGTGGTCCTGCGCGATACCGAGCTGATCGGCCACGATCTGGCTGATGATCGCCTCCGTGCCCTGTCCCTGCTCGGTGACGGAGATCAGGCAACGTACCTCGCCGGACGGCGTCAGGCTCAGAATGGCACCGTCCTGCGAGGAGATGCGCGCACCGCCCACACCATAGAAGGCCGGCCCCGGATTGGTGATCTCGATGAATGTCGCAATCCCGATGCCGCGATAGACGCCGCGCTTGCGCAAGTCCGCCTGCCCGGCGCGCAAGGAGTCATAATCCATCATCTCGTGCAGGCGCTTCAAACACGCCTGATGCGACAACGCCTCGAAACGGTAGCCGGTCGGCGAAGTCTGCGGATAGGAATCGTCGGCGATGACGTTCCGCGCACGGATCGCGAAGGGATCGAGGCCAACCTTGCTTGCAGCCATATCGACCAGCCGCTCGGTGACGGCGCAGGCGATGGGATGGCCAACGGCGCGATACTGGCTGGTCTGCACCTTGTTCTGGAACAGCACTTCCAGCGTGGCGCGATAGTTCTTGAAGCGATAGGGACCACCCATCAGGCGGATCACCTGGTTGCCCTCGACCACGCTGGTGCGCGGATAGGTCGAGAAAGCGCCGATCGCAGTGAGATCGAGCACGTCCATCGCGAGAATCTCGCCCTTGGCGTCGAGCGCCATGCGGGCCCGGACGCGATGATCGCGGGCGTGGATGTCGGAGACGAAGGATTCGATGCGGTCGGCGACGTATTTGACGGGGCGACCGAGCAGGATCGAGAGGCCGACTACCGCCATGTCCTCATGATAGACGTGCAACTTCATCCCGAAGGAGCCGCCGATGTCGGTCGCGATGACGCGGACACGGGCCTCGGGGATGCCGTAGTGGCGCGAATAGAGGTCCTGGAACTGATAAGGCGTCTGCGTCGCGTGATGCACGGTGAGCATGCCCGCGGACGGATCGTAGTCGGCGACGATGGCGCGCGGCTCCAGCGTCACCGCGGTGTGACGGCCGAACGAAAATTCCTCTTCCACCACGTGGGCGGCGTGCGCGAAGGCATCATCGACGGTGCCGCTATCGAGCTGGCTACGGAAGCAGACATTGTTGGTGCTACCGGCATTGATCAGCGGCCCGCCGGCCCGGCGCGCCGCGTCGATATCCACGACCAGCGGGAGGTCCTCGTAGTCGACCCCGATCAGCTCCAGCGCGTCCTCGGCAATCGCCCCGCTCTCGGCAACGACCGCGACCACCGCCTGCCCGGCCCAGACGACGCGCTCGAGCGGCAGTGGCCATTGCGGTGTGGAGGTCATGCCCTTGAAGTGATCGAGCGTGCCGGTCCAGGACGTGCAGATCTTTGCCAGATCCTCGCCGGTCGCGACGAGATGCACGCCTTCGAGGGCGCGCGCTTCGTCTGTCTTAATCGCGACGATCTTCGCATGGGCATGCGGGCTGCGCAGGAACGCGGCATAAAGCATACGCGGCAGCTTGAGATCACTGACATAGCGTCCACGTCCAGCCAGCAGGCGCTTGGCGTTGGGCCGCGGCACCGAGCGGCCGATATAGGAGTTGGGACGATCGAGCGAGGTCAGCGGCGCGCTCATGGCGTACCCCCGGCTTCCCGCCGTGCTTTGGCAACGGCGTCGATCGCATCGACGATCGCCTCGTATCCGGTGCAACGGCAGTAATTGCCCGACAGCGCGTCGCGGATGTGCTCGCGGCTCGGCTCCGCCACCTGCGAGAGCAGCTCTTGCGCGTTCACCAGCATGCCCGGCGTGCAGAAGCCGCATTGCAGCGCGTTGCGGCGATGGAATTCAGCTTGGAGATCGGCGATGACGCCGCTCTCGGTGAGGCCTTCAATGGTGTTGATCTCGGCGCCATCGGCCTGCACCGCGAACATCAGGCAGGAATGCACGGCGCGACCGTCGAGCTGCACGAGACAAGCGCCGCAAGCGCCCATCTCGCAGCCGGCATGGGTGCCGGTCAGCTCCAGCGCGTTGCGCAGGCAATCGACCAGCGTCTCGCGCGGCGCAACCTCGCAGGCGACCTTGCGGCCGTTGACGACGAAGCGGACGCGCACGGTCTCGTCGACTTCATCCAGCAGGGATTCGTCGAAGCCACTCATGCACCGTCCCTCAAGCGCCCGAGCAGGCGCCCCAGCAGCACGCGCGCGAGATGCAGCCGCATCGCCGGCGGCACCTCATCGCTGTCGGGCGGCGCGAGGTCGCTTTCGAGCGCAACTTGTGCAGCGGCGATACGCTCCGCATCCAGGCTCGACCCGATCAGGGCCCCCTCGGCGCCCTTCACGCGCGTTGGAATATTGCCGACCGAGAAGAAGGAGATGCGGATGTCGTCGATGTGGTCGCCGGCGCAGGTTGCAAGCATGCCGCAGCCGACCAGCGCATAATCGCCGCGCCGGCGTGCCAATTCATCGAAAGCAAAGCGCTGGTCAGCCTTGAACAAGGGAATGTAGATTGCGGTAATCAGTTCACCGGGCTGCAAGGCGGTCTCGAACAGGTCGAGGAAGAAATCGTCGGCCTTGATGCGTCGGGTACCGGAGGAGCCGGCGATCTCGATCTCGGCATCGAGCGCCAGCGTCATCGCCGGAAATTCGGAGGCGGGATCGGCGAGCGCGACGCTGCCGCCGAACGTGCCGCGATTGCGGATCGCGGGGTGGGCAACGAAGGGCGCGGCCGCGTGCAACAGCGGCGCGAACTCGGCGATCAGCGGCTCGCTCAGCATTTCGCAATGGCGCGTCAGCGCGCCGATGCGCAAAAAACCGCCTTCGCGCCTGACGCCGCGCATCTCGGCAATGTGGGTGATGTCGATCAGGAGCCGCGGCGCCTGCAGCCGCAGCGACAGCGCCGGCACGAGGCTCTGGCCGCCGGCAATGAAGCGCGCATCGTCGCCAGCGCGCGCATGAGCATCCAGCGCCTGGTCGATCGTCGCAGCACGAAAATAGCTGAAAGCCCTCGCCTTCACCGCCGTTTCCTCGAGATCCATCGGCTCATCAGCCGGGATGCCAGATTTGTAACCATCTGGTCTCAAAATCCTGACACGCCGCCGGAGAGCGGTCAACAGGAAATGACCATTTGGTCACAAATGCACCTTTAGGCTAAGAAGGCGGAAGAGATCGCGATTCACGGTCAAATGGCGAAGAAGACGCAGAAGACGGCGAAGCGACCGGCCCGACGAAGGGCCGAGACGGACAAGGCCGCGCCAAAGCGCCGCAACATGCGCGCGCCCGACCGCGAGCGCGCGATCGTCGACGAGGCCATCCGCTTCTTTGCCGAGCGCGGTTTTGAGGGCCAGACCCGCGAACTGGCAAAACGCATGGGCATCACCCATTCGGCGATCTATCGCCACTTCCCGAGCAAGGAGGCGCTGATCGAGCGGGTCTACCAGGAGGTCTATCTCAGCCGCTGGTCGCCGGACTGGGGTCCACTGATCCGCGACCGCTCACAGTCGCTGGAGGCGCGGCTGACGCGCTTCTATCTCGACTATGTCGAGCGCGTGTTCGAGTACAATTGGGTGCGGATCTTCGTCTCATCCGGCATGAAGTCGTTCGGCATCACGGGCCGCTATCTCGACATCGTCCGCCGCGAGATCATCGAGCCCGCGGCGGCCGAGCTGCGGCACGATCTGAAATTGCCCGATGCAAAGGCCCATCCGCTCGGCGAACGCGAGACCGAGCTGTTCTGGGGCCTGCACGGCCGCATCTTCTATCTCGCCATCCGCAAATTCATCTACGAGACGCCGATCCCGTCCGATCTCGACGCCATCGTCCGTGACGCCGTCCAGACCTTCATGGACGGCGCCAAGACGACGATGCCGAAGCTCCTGGTTCGCGGCTAGCTACTTCGCAAGGCTCGGCAGGTCGAGCCCCTTGTCGCGGGCGCAGTCGATCGCAATGTCGTAGCCCGCATCCGCATGGCGCATGACGCCGGAGGCCGGGTCGTTCCACAGCACGCGCTCGATGCGCTTTGCTGCCTCGGGCGTACCATCGGCGACGATCACCATGCCGGCGTGCTGCGAATAGCCGATGCCGACGCCGCCGCCATGATGCAGCGAGACCCAGGTCGCGCCGCTGGCGCAATTGAGCAGCGCATTGAGCAGCGGCCAGTCGGATACCGCATCCGAGCCATCCTTCATCGCCTCGGTCTCGCGGTTCGGGCTTGCCACCGAGCCGCTGTCGAGATGGTCGCGGCCGATCACGATCGGCGCCTTCAGCTCGCCGCGCGCGACCATCTCGTTGAAGGCAAGGCCGAGGCGATGGCGATCGCCGAGGCCGACCCAGCAGATCCGCGCCGGCAGCCCCTGGAACTTGATGCGCTCCTTGGCCATGTCGAGCCAATTGTGCAGATGCTTGTCGTCGGGCATCAGCTCCTTGACCTTGGCGTCGGTCTTGAAGATGTCCTCGGGGTCACCCGACAGCGCGGCCCAGCGGAACGGCCCGACGCCGCGGCAGAACAGCGGACGGATATAGGCCGGCACGAAGCCGGGGAAGTCGAACGCGTTCTTCAGCCCCATGTCCTGCGCCATCTGGCGGATGTTGTTGCCATAGTCGAGCGTCGGAATGCCTTGCGCGTGGAAATCCAGCATGGCCTGGACGTGCTCGACCATCGACGTCTTCGACGCCCGCTCGACGCCCTTCGGATCGGAGGCACGCTTGCTCTCCCAATCGGCCAGCGTCCAGCCTTTCGGCAGATAGCCGTTGATCGGATCATGCGCGCTGGTCTGGTCGGTGACGATGTCGGGCTTGACGCCGCGGCGCACCAGCTCGGGGAAAATCTCCGCGGCATTGCCGAGCAGTCCGACCGAAACGGCCTTCTTCGTTGTCGCGGCTTCCGCCATGATCGCCAGCGCTTCGTCGAGGGTTGCGGCCTGGCGATCGAGATAGCCGGTGCGCAGGCGCATCTCGATGCGGCTCGGCTGGCATTCGACCGCAAGCATCGAAGCGCCCGCCATGGTCGCCGCCAGCGGCTGCGCGCCGCCCATGCCACCGAGGCCGGCGGAGAGAATCCATTTACCAGAAAGACTGCCGCCATAGTGGCGGCGCCCAACCTCGACAAAGGTTTCGTAGGTGCCCTGCACGATGCCCTGGCTGCCGATATAGATCCAGGAGCCCGCGGTCATCTGGCCGTACATCATCAGGCCCTGGCGATCGAGCTCGTTGAAATGGTCGAGCGTCGCCCAATGCGGCACGATGTTAGAGTTGGCGATCAGCACACGCGGCGCATCCGCATGGGTTCGGAACACGCCGACCGGCTTGCCGGACTGAACCAGCAGCGTCTGGTCGTTCTCAAGCTTGCGCAAGGCGGCCGTGATCCGATCAAAACTCTCCCAATCGCGCGCGGCGCGGCCGATGCCGCCATAGACGACGAGCTCGCTCGGGCGCTCGGCGACATCGGGATCGAGATTGTTCATGAGCATGCGGAGCGGTGCTTCGGTCAGCCAGCTCTTGGCGCTGATGTCGCTGCCGCGGGGGGCGCGGATGGTGCGGTCATTGTCCAGTCGGCGGTTCATGAAGACCTCTTCAGACAAGTCTTGGAAATGGATCGGGTGAGAGCGAAGTGAGCGCGACGGCCGGGAGCGCATCAGCTTCGATCAGCGCGGCGGCTATGGCGAGGTCGTCGGCCATGTAGCGATCGGCACCGAGCTCCGCGACCTGCTCGCGAAGCAAGGCGATAACCGCAACGAGCGGCGCGCTGGTCGCATGCGGCGCGCGCAGCGTGATGCCCTGGGCTGCGACCAGAAGCTCGATGCCGAGGATCGCGGCAAGATTGTCGGCCATATCGGAAAGCCGCCGCGCGGCATGCGCGGCCATCGAGACGTGGTCTTCCTGGTTGGCGCTGGTCGGCGTCGAGTCGATCGAGCAAGCCGCGGCGCGCTGCTTGTTCTCGGCATAGAGTGCGGCCGCCGTCACCTCCGCGATCATGAAGCCGGAATTGATGCCGGGATCCGGCGTCAGGAACGGCGGCAGGCCGAAATTGAGCGCTGGATCGACCAGCGTGGCGATGCGCCGCTCGCTGATCGCGCCGATCTCCGACAGTGCCAGCGCGATCGTATCGGCGGCAAAGGCGACCGGCTCGGCGTGGAAATTGCCGCCGGAGACGATCTCGCCGGTCTCCACCAGCACCAGCGGATTGTCCGTGACGGCGTTGGCTTCGACAATCAGCGCGCGTGCCGCCTGCGTGATCAGGTCAAGCGCGGCGCCTGCGACCTGCGGCTGGCAGCGCAGGCAATAGGGATCCTGCACGCGCTCGTCGCCCTCGAGATGCGACAGCCTGATATCGCTGCCGTCGAGCAGTGCGGTCAGCGTTGCTGCCGCGGCGATCTGGCCAGAGTGGCCGCGCAGCGCCTGGATTTCGGGCCGGAACGGCGCCGTCGACGCCATCGCCGCATCGACCGACAGCGCGCCGGTCACGAGCGCGGCGCGGGCGAGGCGAAACGCGCGCAGCACGCCGGCGATGGCGTAGGCCGTCGAGAACTGCGTACCGTTGATCAGCGCGAGCCCTTCCTTGGGGCCGAGCGTCAGCGGCGCAAGGCCGGCCGCGGCCAGCGCCTCGCTGCCTGACACCGTCTTGCCATCGACGATCGCCTGCCCTTCGCCGATCATCACTGCGGTCATGTGCGCGAGCGGTGCGAGATCGCCGGAGGCGCCGACCGAGCCCTGCTGCGGGACCAGCGGATAGACACCGCGCGCCAGCATGGCCTGCAATTGCTCGATGACCTCGCGGCGCACACCGGAGGCGCCGCGGCCGAGCGAGACGATTTTGAGCGCCATCATCAATCGCACGATCGCCTCCGGCGTGGCCGGGCCGACACCGCAGCAATGCGAGACGATGAGATTGCGCTGGAGCAGCGCGGTCTGATCGGGCGGAATCCGTTTTGAGGCCAGCTTTCCGAAGCCGGTGTTGATGCCATAGACCGGCGCGGCAGCCTGCGCGGCCTTGGCGACAATCTGCGCAGCCGCCTCGACGCGCGGCCAGAACGCGGGATCGAGTTCGACGGAATCGCCAGCCAGCACACGCGCAAGATCGTCGAGGCTCACCGTACCCGGCCTGACGACGATTGTTGCGCCCTGCCCGGTCACTGGCCCCTCCAGACACGGCGGTGCAGCGGATTGAAGCCGATGCGGTAGACGAGCTCGGCGGGACGCTCGATGTCCCAGATCGCGAGGTCGCACCATTTTCCGGCTTCCAGCGTGCC
Source organism: Bradyrhizobium sp. CCGUVB4N (assembly GCF_024199945.1). Lineage (GTDB taxonomy): Bacteria > Pseudomonadota > Alphaproteobacteria > Rhizobiales > Xanthobacteraceae > Bradyrhizobium. Next base: position 6,744,874 of record NZ_JANADP010000001.1, read on the forward strand.
GGTCTCCTCCAGCACACCGAGCGCCCGCGCGCCTTCGCGGGTGACGCCGGCGAGGCACTCGGCCACATTCATCCGGAACAGCGTCGCGCCCATGTTCATGGCGAGCAGCAAGGAGGTCAGCGGCGAGCTGCCGGGATTGCAGTCGGTCGCCAGCGCCATGGGGACGCCGTGCTTGCGGAACGCCTCAACCGGCGGCTTCTGGGTCTCGCAGATGAAATAGAAGGCGCCGGGCAGCAGCACCGCCACCGTTCCGGCCTTCGCCATCGCACTCGCGCCGGCTTCGTCGGTGTGCTCCAGGTGATCGGCAGACAGCGCCGAGAACTTCGCAGCGAGCGCAGCGCCGCCGAGATTCGAGAGCTGATCGGCGTGGAGCTTGACCGGCAGACCAAGCGTCCGCGCCGCCTCGAACACCAGCGCAGTCTGCGCCGCCGAGAACGCGATGCCTTCCATGAAGGCATCGACAGCATCAGCAAGGCCCGCCCTCGCGACAGCCGGCAGCATCCCGTTGCAGACGAGATCGATATAGCGATCCTTATCGCCTTCGGCTTCCAGCGGCAGCGCGTGCGCGCCGAGGAACGAGGTGCGGATTGCGATCTTCCGCTGGCGACCGAGGCTCCGCGCGGCCGTGAGCTGGCGCATCTCGGTCTCGGTGTCCAGGCCATAGCCGGACTTGATCTCGACCGTGGTGGCGCCCTCGCCGATCAGCGCATCGAGCCGCGGCAATGCGCTTGCGACGAGTTCCGCTTCGCTTGCCCTGCGCGTCGCAGCCACGGTCGAAACAATGCCGCCGCCGGCGCGCGCAATCTCCTCGTAGCTCGCGCCCTTCAGGCGCAGCTCGAATTCATGGGCGCGGTTGCCGCCATAGACGAGATGGGTGTGGCAGTCGACGAGGCCCGGCGTGATCCAGCGGCCCTCGCAATCGACCCGCTGGATCGCATCCGCATCCGTCGGGAAGTCTGCGGCTGCGCCGGCATAGGCGATGTGGCCGCCGCGTATGGCGATGACGCCACGTTCGATCTCGCCGAGGTCGGGACGATCGGCCCGCATCGTGGCAAGCCGGGCGTTGTGCCAGATCCGGTCGAAGCGCTCTGCCATGCGTGTGTCCCTTGGCCGTGGGATGCTTGACTTATATGTCTAGACATATAATCGTAAGGCGGTTCTGTCCAGCCGGTGTGCAAACATGACCCGACTGCATTTCGCCTCCGCGCTCCTGCCCTCGGGCTGGGCCAATGACGTGCAGGTGGTGATCACCGCCGGCGCGATCGCGGAGGTGACGCCGGACGTAGCGCCTGCCGCCGGCGACGAGCGCCACGCCATCGCGATTCCGGGATTGGCGAGCCTGCACAGCCACGCCTTCCAGCGCGGCATGGCAGGGCTTGCCGAACTGCGCGGCAATAGCACCGATACGTTCTGGACCTGGCGCGAAACGATGTACCGCTTTGCGCTGGCAATGACGCCGGACGATGTCGCCGCCGTCGCGACCCTGCTTTATGTCGAGATGCTGGAGCAGGGATTTACCCGCGTCGGCGAATTCCATTATCTACATCACGATCGCGACGGCTCGCACTACGCCGATCCCGCCGAGATGGCCGCACGCATTGCGCAGGCTGCCGAAGCCTCCGGCATCGGGCTGACGCTGCTGCCAAGTTTTTATGCGCATGGCTCCTTCGGCGGCGCCGCGCCGCACGACGGCCAGCGCCGCTTCATCAACTCTGTCGATCAATTCGCGAAGCTGATGGCCGCCTCGCGCAAGGCGATCGCAAACTTGCCGGGCGCCAATATCGGCATCGCACCGCACAGTCTGCGCGCAGTGGCGCCGGACGAGCTCGCGGCGATCATTCCGCTCGCAGAGGGCGGACCTGTGCACATTCATGCCGCCGAGCAGGTGAAGGAGGTCGAGTTTTGCCTGGCCTGGTCGGGACGACGCCCGGTGCAATGGCTGCTGGAGCATGCGCCGGTCGATCGACGCTGGTGCCTCATTCACGCGACCCACATGACGGATGAAGAAGTCGGTGCATTCGCGAAGACCGGCGCAGTGGCGGGTCTCTGCCCTGTCACCGAGGCGAGCCTTGGCGACGGCATCTTTCCAGGGCGGGAATTTCTCGACGCCGGCGGGCTGTTTGGTGTCGGTACCGATTCCAACGTGCTGGTCGGCGCGGCCGACGAGCTGCGTCAGCTTGAATACGGCCAGCGGCTGAAGCACCGCGCGCGCAACGTGCTCTCAGCCGGCGCCGGCCGTTCGACCGGTCGCACGCTGTTCGACGTCGCTCTTGCGGGAGGCGCCCGGGCTCTGGCACAGCCGATTGCAGGCCTCACACCGGGTGCCCGTGCCGACATCGTCACGCTGGACTCTGCACATCCGTCGCTGGCAGGACGCGCGCGCGACCCCGCGATCGACGGCTGGATCTTTGCGGCAGGCAACGGCGCGATCGATTGCGTCTGGGCCGGCGGCAACAAGCTTGTCGAGAGTGGCCGACATCAATTGCGTCAGGCTGCGCGCGGACGCTTCAACGCAGCCGTACGGAGGCTCGTTGCATGAGCCTCGCCACCGACGCGACCGACAAGCCCACGCTCTACAAGCGCATCCGCGCCGACATCGAAAAGCGTATCCTGACCGGCGAATGGCCACCCGGCCACCGCATTCCCTTCGAGCACGAGCTGGTCGCACGCTACGGCTGCTCGCGCATGACGGTGAACAAGGCGCTGTCGGAGCTCGCGCAGGCCGACCTGATCGAGCGCCGGCGCCGCGCCGGCTCGTTCGTCCGCCGGCCGCAGCATCAGTCTGCAGTGCTGAAGATCGCCGACATCCGCGCCGAGATCACGGCGCTCGGCCGCGGCTATGGCTATGAGCTGATCAGCCGCAAGCTTCGCGCGGCGACCGCGGCCGATCGCGAGCGTCTTGGTGTCAAGAAAGCCGGCAAGGTGGTCGCGATCAGCTGCCGCCACAGCGCCGACAACGTGCCGTTTGCGGTCGAGGACCGGCTGATCGATCTCGCGTCCGTGCCAAATGCCGCGTCCGCGGATTTTTCGCGCGAGCCGCCGGGTTCGTGGCTGCTTCATCATGTCCCATGGACAGAGGCCGAGCATACGATCAGCGCCATTGTCGCGGATGACCGCACGGCGGAAGCGCTCGACATCGCCGTCGGAGCACCCTGTCTCGTGATCGACCGCTATACCTGGCGCAGCGCGCGCACCATCACCGCGGTGCGGCTGCTCTATCCCGGTGACTCTCACCGCCTTGTCGCCCGATTCAAGGGAGGCTGAGAGAACGATGTCGGCACAAATCGTGCAACGCTTCGGGCAACGGTCCATTGGGGCCGACAGAGATCAACAGGACGTCAAACCATCGATCGGCAAGAGGACGACAATCATGCGTAGTTCGACAGTTTTTGCGACAATCATTGCTCTCGCAGCCGCCACTCCCGTGCTCGCCGACGACGTCAAGGTCGGCGTCGGCATCTCCGGATGGACGGGCTTCGCGCCGCTGACGCTGGCGAAGGAAGCCGGCATCTTCAAGAAGAACGGCCTCGACGTCACCATCAAGAAGATCCCGCAGAAGGACCGCCATCTCGCGATCGCCTCCGGCGACGTGCAGTGCGCGGCGACCACGGTCGAGACCTGGATCTCCTGGAACGCCAACGGCGTCGCGACCAAGCAGATCTTCCAGCTCGACAAGAGCTTCGGCGCCGACGGCATGGCCGTGCGCAACGACGTCGCCTCGATCAAGGAGCTTAAGGGCAAGACCGTTGCCGCATCCGCGCCAGGCACCTCGCCCTATTTCGCGCTGGCCTGGATGCTGAAGAAGAACGGCCTCACGGTGAAGGACGTCACCGTCGTGAACCTCGAGCCGGCTGCGGCTGCGCAGGCCTTCGTCTCCGGCCAGAACGACGCTGCGATGACCTACGAGCCGTATCTGTCGACCGTGCGCGCCGCGCCGGACAAGGGCAAGATCATCGCCACCACGCTGGACTACCCGATCGTGATGGACACATTCGGCTGCACGCCGAAATTCCTCAGCGAAAACCCGAAGGCAGCGCAGGCACTGGCCGACAGCTATTTCGAATCGCTCGACATGATCGCCAAGGACCAGGCCAAGGCCTATGAGATCATGGGCGCCGACGTGAAGCAGACCGGCGAAGCGTTCGGCAACTCGGCCAAATATCTGCGCTGGCAGGACAAGGCCGCGAACCAGAAGTTCTTCGCGGGCGACTTCCTCGCCTTCAACAAGGATGCCGCCGACCTCCTGCTCGAGATCGGCATCATCAAGTCCGCGCCGAAGGTCGAGGACCTCTACGACGCAAGTTTCATCAAGTAAGCCCCGACACAGCGCTGGTCCTGCCCCGCGGCGGACCAGCGCAAGATCGACCATTCGGATAGACCATCGATGCGTCCCCTGGATTCCGTGACATCGAGGCAGCGCGTGGCCTATGGCCTCGCGTTCTTCGTGCTGTTCGTTGCCCTCTGGTCCTGGGCCACCTTCGGCGGCCATGTGTCAAAAACCTTCCTCGCCAATCCGCTGACCATGCTGCAGGAGGGCTATGACCTTCTGGCCAAGCAGGGATTTCTGTTCGACATCGGCATGACGATCTGGCGCGTCGTCGGCGGCTTTGCCCTGGCCGCGATCATCGCGGTACCGCTTGGCGTGTTGATGGGCGCCTACAAGCCGATCGAAGCCTTCCTCGAACCGTTCGTCTCCTTTGCGCGCTATCTGCCTGCCTCGGCCTTCATTCCGCTCCTGATCCTGTGGGCCGGCATCGGCGAATTGCAGAAACTGCTGGTCATCTTCATCGGCTCGGTATTCCAGGTCATCCTGATGGTCGCCGTGACAGTTGGCGCGACGCGGCGCGATCTGGTGGAGGCCGCCTATACTCTCGGCGCCAGTGACCGCGGCATCATCCGCCGCGTGCTGCTGCCCTCCTCCGCGCCCGAGATCGCGGAGATCCTGCGGCTGGTGCTGGGCTGGGCCTGGACTTACGTCATCGTCGCCGAGCTGATCGGCTCGTCCTCCGGCATCGGCCACATGATCACCGACAGCCAGGCGCTGCTCAATACCGGTCAGATCATCTTCGGCATCATCGTCATCGGGCTGATCGGCCTCCTCTCGGACTTCATGTTCAAGGCATTCAACGCCTGGCTGTTTCCGTGGAGGCTCGCATGACGACCCTCAAGATCGAACAGGTCTCGCGGACTTTCCCCGCGCGCCACGGCAACGCTCCCACGAGAGCGCTGGAGCCGACCGACCTCACCATCGGCAACAACGACTTCGTCACGATCCTTGGGCCCTCCGGCTGCGGCAAGTCCACTCTGCTTCGCATCGTCGCCGGCCTCGATCGCCCGACCGGCGGGCGTGTCACGCTTGACGGGCGCGAGGTCACCGGCCCCGGCGCCGATCGCGGCATGGTGTTCCAGTCCTACACGCTGTTTCCCTGGCTCACCGTGCGCGAGAACATCGCCTTCGGCCTGCGCGAGCGCGGCGTGTCAGAAGCGGAGCGCACCAAGATCGCCGACGCCTTCATCCGCCAGGTCGGCCTGTCCGGCTTCGAGAACCACTGGCCAAAGCAGCTCTCCGGCGGCATGCAGCAGCGCACCGCGATTGCGCGCGCGCTCGCCAATGATCCGAAGATCCTGCTGCTCGACGAACCTTTCGGCGCACTGGACAACCAGACCCGCGCCCTGATGCAGGAAATGCTGCTGGGCATCTGGGAGCGCGACCAGAAGACGGTGCTGTTCGTGACCCACGACATCGAGGAGGCGATCTTCCTCGGCAGCCGCGTCATCGTCATGAGCGCGCGTCCCGGCCGGATCAAGGCCGAGATCAATGTGGACCTGCCGCATCCACGCTCCTACAAGATCAAGACCACGCCGGAATTCGTCCAGCTGAAGGAACGGCTGGTCGAGGAGATCCGCACCGAGGCTCTGAAGGTTGCCGAACATGCCTGACACTCACCCCCGCGCCAATGGCGAGCGCGTCCTCGCCGATCTCAATGCGCTGCGTGCCCTCGGCGCCTACAAGACCGGCGTGCACAAGCCAACATTCTCGGCGCCGCACAAGCAATCGCTGGACTGGCTGGTGCGGAAGCTGCCCGAGGCCGACCTCACCGGCGCGATCGACGGCATCGGCAACATCGTCGGCACCAGCACGAAGTCGGGTCCAAAACTGCTCGCTGGCTCGCATCTGGAAAGCCAGAACTACGCCGGCTGGCTCGATGGCCCGCTCGGCGTCGTCTATGCGCTCGAGGCCGCGCGCGTGCTCAATACCGATCCCTCCGTGAACGGCTCGGTCGAGGTGGCCGCATGGGTTGACGAGGAAGGCCATTTCGGCAGCTTCCTCGGCTCGCGCTCCTATGTCGGGCAGGTGACCGAGGCCGAGATCGACGTCGCGCGCGATCGCACCAATGGACGCGCCATGCGAGATGCGCTCGGCGACATGGGGCTCACTGGACGACCGCGCGTCACGGCCGAGCCCGGACGGCATGTCGGCTATCTCGAGGCGCATATCGAGCAGGGCGACACGCTCGAGAGCGGCAAGCTCGCGATCGGCGTGGTGACCTCCATCGTCGGCATCTGGCAGTACCGCATCAATTTCACCGGCGAGCAGAACCACGCCGGCACCACGCGCATGGCCGTGCGCAAGGACGCCGGCCTCGCGTTGGCCAGATTTTGCGTGGCGATCGACGAGCGTTTCCCGGCAGCGTGCGGCCCCCGTACGGTCTGGACCACCGGCCGCATCACGCTCGATCCGGGCGCGCCGAGCATCATTCCAGGCGGCGCGGAGATGCTGTTCCAGATCCGCGACGACAATCCGGCCGTGATCGCGCGGCTGGAAGAGCTGTTGCGAACCATGGCGGACGAGGCCAACGCCAAAGGCCCGTGTACCGCGACCGTGGAGCGGATCCGCGTGGGCGCGCCCGCCATGATGGATACAGGCTTCCAGGACGCGATAGATGCCGCGAGCAAGGCCCTGGCCGGCGGACGATCGCTGCGCATGCCGAGCGGCGCCGGTCACGATGCACAGATGCTCGCGACGATCATGCCCGCCGGCATGCTGTTCGTGCCCTCGATCGGCGGCATCAGCCATCACTGGACCGAAAACACCGCCGATGCCGACATCGTCACCGGCGCGCAAGTCTTCGTCGACGCCTGCCGACGAATACTGGCACCCTAGAACGACGTACCGCCGCCGAACCTGAACTGCTGGACGATGTCGTATTTACCCTTCGTCAGCGGCACCGCGTAGTCGAAGCGCAGCGGGCCGAACGGCGAGGCCCAGATCAGGCCGACGCCGACCGACGAGCGCACCACACTGCTGTCGTCATATTGCAGTCCGCAGGTCGGACAGGCCTTGGTATTGACTTCACCCGTCGCCGCCCATGACGTCGGCCCCTGATAACCCCAGAGCGAGCCGGCATCAGCGTAGACTGCGCCCTTCAGGCCGACTTCCTTGGGCAGGAACCAGAACGGCATCTGCATTTCCATGGACGCGCCCCAGTACTTCGTACCGCCGAGCGCATCGCCGGTGGCGCCGAAGCTTGCATAGGTGATGTCACGCGGACCGATACCGTTGGGCGCGAAGCCGCGCACGAGGTTCGGGCCCATCTGGAAGTGATCCAGCATCCGCAGATCGTTGTTGCCGATCTTGTTGAGAACACCGCCCTGGAGATGGATCACACTGATAATCTCGGACACCAGCGGCGTGTAGTATTTGGTGTCCAGCGCGGTCTTCAGATAAGTGACGTCGCCGCCCACTCCGGCAAAATCCTGCTTGAAGTCGACGAGCAGGCCGTCGTTCGGGTTCTTGGTGTTGTCGAGTGTGTTGTAGGTGAGCGTGTAACCCACGGCCGACGTCAAGGTCGGGCCGTTCGCCAATTCCTTGCGGATCGGCAGGCTCGATTCGCCGTCAGCATAACAGCCGTAGCCGTAGTATCCCGAGCTCGTCGAGTTGGTGGGATCCACTCCGCCCAACACGTTCTGGATATAGGCCGGCGTCGGGTTGAAGGCCAGCGACGTGTTGGCTGCGTTGTTGTTGCAATTGTTGTAGGCGGTGGGGAGCGTGATGGTCTGCTGATAGAGCGAGTAGCGGAGCTGGAGCGACAGGTCCTCGCGCAGCGCGAAGCCCAGGCGCGGCGAGAAGCCGAGCGTCGTCACCGAGTAGCTGGTATAGCTGTTCGACAAATTCTCGCGCCAGTAGGTGTCAAGTCCGAGTGCGATCCGGTAGTCGAGCAAATAGGGCTCGACAAAGGACAGCGACACGCCGCGGGCATATTGGCCGTAGGTCACCGACGCCTTGGCATAGAGGCCCTTGCCGAACAGGTTGCGCTCGGAGACCGAGACCTCGGCGAGCGCGCCGTCGGTCGTGGAGTAGCCGCCAGAGACCGAGAAATCGCCGGTCGACTTCTCCTCCATGTCAACAATCAGGATCACGCGGTCGCTGGACGAGCCGGGCTCCGTGGTGATCTTGACGGTCTTGAAATAGTCGAGGTTCTTCAACCGGCGCTCGGCGCGGTCGACCAGGGCGCGGTTGTAGGCGTCACCCTCGGAGATGTCGAACTCGCGGCGGATCACGTAGTCTCGCGTGCGGGTATTGCCCCGCAGGCTGATACGCTCGATATAGGTGCGCGGGCCTTCATCGACGTTAAACACCACCGAGACGGTGTGTGATTCGAAATTGCGGTCGCCGCTCGGTCGCACCACGGCAAACGCGTAGCCGCGGCGCGAGGCCTCGATCTGCATCTCCTCGGTAGACTTCTCGACCAGCTCGACATTGTAGAGCGAACCGACATTGACGCGCGAAATGCCGCGCAGCGTACTCGCGTCGAAATTGGCGATGCTGGAGCGGAACTCGACCGCGCCGACACGGTACTGCTGACCTTCCTCGATCTTGAAAGTGACGAGGAAGCCCTTCTTGTCCGGATCATATTCGGTCAGCGCCGCTACGACCTGCGCGTCGGCGAAGCCGTTCTTGAGATAGAATCGGCGGATCAGGTCACGGTCGGCCTCGACACGGTCGGGATCGTAGATGTCACCGCTTGAGAGGAAGCTCAGCAGATTGGTCTCATGGGTCTTGATCACGTCGCGCAGGCGCGCGGCCGAGTAAGCGCTGTTGCCGATGAACTCGATCGATTTGACGCCGGTCTTGGCGCCCTCCTCAACCGTAAAGACGAGATCGACGCGATTGTTCGGCTGCTCGATGATTTCAGGCGTGACGCGCACGTCGTAGCGGCCCGAGCGGCGATAGATCTCGGCGATCCGCAGCGTGTCGGATTGCACCATCGCGCGCGAGAAGGTCCCGCGCGGCTTGGACTGGACCTCCGCCGTGAGCTGCTCGTCCTTGATCTTCTTGTTGCCCTCGAAGGCAACGCGACCGATCACGGCGTTTTCCACCACCGACACGACGATATGGCCGCCCGCCCGGTTGACTTTCACATCCTGAAACAGACCGGTCTCGATCAATGCCTTGAGACCGTCGTCGAGAGCCGCCTGGTCGAACTGCCCGTTGGGGCTGGCCTTGAAGTAGGAGCGAACCGTCTCGGCCTCGACGCGGCGATTACCTTCGACCACGATCGTATCATTGACTTGCGCCGCCGCGACCGGCTGCGGCAACAGCACCGAGGTCAGTGAAGTTGCAATCGACACGCCACCCACGACCGCCGCGACAAGCCAGGCCCGCAAAAACGACATTCCACACCTCAAGAGCACCTGACTTGCTCTGAAACGGGAAAGCTGTGGCCACGGTGTGGCTTTCAGATTGCTGTACTGTTTCTGCGGATTGAGTTTGATTGATCCGCCGAAGCACATAGCGCCCTACGCACGGCGTTTGCGCAAATCGCCAGACATATCAGGCAAAACAAGGCTTGTTTACACGCCGCTGGAGCGATGCGAGAGCCGCGGACATCAGCCAACGCGCATGGGATGTCCGCAATGAAGCCGATCGTCACGACCAGTCTGGCGCTGGTCGCCATCCTCGCCTCGACCGTGGCCACCAACGCCGACACGGTCGGCAGGCGCGACCGCCTGCAGTTGTCGAAAGAGGCCGTCTATGAGTACGGCCCGCACGGCCCTAATCGGACCTATCAATCCGGCTCCCGCACGCGCATCTATGTCAGCAAGCGCTCCTGGCTGGATGGCGGGACCGAGGTTCTCCCCGGCGACCGCAAGTTCAGCGACTACGCCTATCCACCCGGCACGTCATTCGCCAATCAGAATAACAACCGCCCGCTCGACCGGCAGCCGCTCAGCCCGGCTTCGGACCTCGGCGGATTTGCGCAGAGGATCCCGCTCGCCTGGTAACGGGCTTGGGACCATCTCGCACGCCCGTCACATCTTATGCCGCGCCCTTCAACCGATCGGCCATGCGCTCAGCGATGGCGACCGTGGTCAAGTGAGTGTTGGCGCGCGGCACTTCCGGCATGATCGAAGCATCGATCACGCGCAATCCCGTGCATCCGATCACCCGGCATTCGGGATCGACGACCGAACGCGCGTCGCCAATTGCGCCCATTCTGCAGGTGCCGCTGGCGTGCTGCGCGTCGCTGCACTCGGCGAACAGCCAGTCGTCGAGCTCCGCGTCGCCCAGCGGCTCGTCCATGGAGCGTCCACTGGCGCCATAGTCGACGCGATGAGCGATCTCGGCCACCGCAGGCTGCAGGCAGATATCACGCAGGCGACGAACGCCGTCGCGCATCCGCGCGAGATCGCTGGGGTCGGACAGCATGCGCTCCTCGACGTCAGGATCGACCTCGGGATCGGCCGAGACGATGCGGACGTGCCCCTGGCTGAACGCCTGATAGACGGAGACGGCGATGCGCCCCAGCGTGACTTCCACCATCGATTGCGACGAGCGCGCAAGATTACCGGCGATCATGATCATGTCGTTCTCGCCGGCGCCCGCGAGACCGGACGAGTAGCGCAGGCAGCAATTGGTGTGCCGGTGCATCAGCGTGCTGACCTGACTGCCTTCGCGCAGATGCAGCAATGCGTTGACGATCGGATGGTCCAGCAAATTCTCGCCCGCCGGCAAGTCGGCACGGACCGGGATGCCGAGCCTCTCCAGCACGGCGGCGGGCCCGATGCCGGAGCGCTGCAAAATGGCCGGCGAATGGATGGCACCCGCGCAGAGGATGACGTCACGCGTCGCGCGGGGTGTGTAGGATCGGCCGTTCACGCGGACCATGACGCCGTTGGCGTGCAGCCGGTTGCCCTCGAAGGTGATGGTGTCGACCAGCGCCTGACCGACGATGTCGAGATTGGCGCGATCGCGCGCGGGCTCCAGATAGCCGTCGTTGGTGGAGATCCGTAAGCCGCCCTCGCTGTTGATGGCGTAGGGCGAGACGCCGGTGCCCACGGGCGCGTTGTGATCCTCGCACCAGCCATAGCCGAGGCCGAGCGCCGAGGCGCGCAGCGCGCGGTCGACATTGCCCCAATCCGGGATCGGCGCGCGGTACACCGGGATCGGACCGCGATCGCCGTGATAGGACGCATCGGAGAAATTCTTGTCCGTTTCGAGCTTGCAGAAATAGGGCAGAAGCTCGTCCCACGACCAGCCGGTGCAGCCCGCGGCCGCCCAGCGGTCGATGTCGTCAGGAACGGCGCGGATTGCGATCTGGCCATTGATTGTCGAGCTGCCGCCCATGGCGCGGCCACGCCAGAGCAGCAGCGGCTGCTGCCGCTCGGTGCGGCGCGCCAGCAGCTTCGGCCAACGGAAGTCGTCGTCACCGATGGCGCGCATGGGGTTCGGGATGCGAATGTGGTCCGGCGTGGTGGCGGTGCGAAGATCCTGCCCCGCCTCGAGCAGCAGCACACGATGCGACGGATCTTCGCTGAGGCGCGCGGCCAACGTCGCTCCGGCGGAACCTCCGCCGATGATGATCGTATCGTATTCCTGTTCAATCACGTCCTGTGCGCTCCTTCGACAGCCCCATGGGACGCGACGATCATTCCTTCAAACCGGTCCCGGCCACACCACGCACGAAATTTCGTCGCATCAGCGAGAAGAACAGCGCGCTGGGAACAAGGGCGACCGCAGCAGCCGCGCTGAGATGGCCGATATCCACGGTGAAGCCGGTCTGGAACAGGGCCAGCCCGACTTCGAGCGTATACGTATCCTTGTTGGTGGTCACGACGAGCGGCCATGCGAACGCGGTCCAGGCCTGGAAGAATGCCAGCACCCCAAGCGCCCCCAGCGGCCCCCGCATCAGCGGGAGCACGATCCGCAGAAAGATCCACCCCTCGCCTGCCCCATCCACCCGCGCGGCTTCCAGCAGCTCGTCGGGGATCGACGTCGTCACATATTGCCGCACCTGGAAGATGCCGAAACTCATGACGAGATAGCCGACCAGGAGGCCGGGCAGCGTGTTCAACATACCCGCGGCCTGAACATTCAGATAGAGCGGGATCATGTAGACTTCGAAGGGCACGACTGACGTCGCGATGATGACGCCGAAGACGGCCGGAAACCAGGGAAGATCGAACTTGCCGAGCACGTAGCCGGCGATGGCGGAGGTGGCGACGATGCTGGTCGTCGAAATCCCTGCAAAGATCAGTGTATTGCCGATCCAACGCAGCAGCGGCGTTTCGTGCAGCACGCCGAGAATGTTCTCCAGTGTCGGCTGGTTTGGAATGATGGTGGGCGGCCAGGCCAGCAATTCTGGCGGCGTCTTGAACGCGTTGCTGATCAGGAAGACCAGCGGCAGCAGCATCATCAGGCCGACAACGGATAGGACAACGTCGATCGCGAGGCCGGCTGGCGTGTTGCGATCGATATCGCTGGACGGATGGTCTGGATCGCTCACGCCCGGCTCCGATCCCGAAACAACCTGAACTGCGCGCCCGTGAGAATGAGCACGATCACGAGAAGGACGACGGCCTCGGCGGCGGCATAGCCGACCCGGTAATTTCGAAAGCTGTTTTCGAGCATGTCGAGGACGAGCACGCGAACCAGATGCCCCGGCGCACCCTGGACGTCCGAGGCCAGGACGAAGGCTTGCGCATAGATGTTGTACGACGAGATCAGCGTGATCACCGACACGTACAGCATCACCGGCTTCAGCAGAGGGATTGCGACGTAGCGGAACGCCTGGAACGCGGATGCGCCGTCGAGCCGCGCCGCCTCGTAGAGCGCCTCCGGAACGTTTTTCAACCCGACGAGAAAGATCAGTACGGCATAGCCGATCGCCTGCCAGGAGCACAGAACGATCAGGCAGACCACCGACAGGACGGGGTCGAACAGCCAGGACTGCGCCGGGATTCCGAACCATCCGATCAACGCGTTGAGCGGCCCGAGCCGCGCATCAAAAATCCATTTCCAGGCCATCGCCGCCGGCACCAGCGACACGACATGGGGCAGGAAGATCGAGGTTTCGTAGAAGCCGCTGCGCCGGAGCCCCTGCCGGCTGTTGATCAGCGCAGCGAGCGCGAGCCCCACGGGAATCGTGATCACCAGCACGCCGAAGGCGACGATGGTGGTATTGAAGATCGCTTCGATAAACAGCGGATCGCTCATCAGTTCGACGAAGTTGTCGAACCCGACGAACGGCTTGCGCCGCGAGATGATGTTCCACTTGAACAGGCTGAGACGCAATGTCTCAGCGATCGGGTAAACGCGCAGGCAAGCATAGAGGCCGAGAACCGGAAGCAGCGCCAGAACCGGAAACAGCCATTTCGGCTTGGAACGCATGGAGTCTCCCGGAGTGGCCGCCGGCTAGCGCTGCAAATGTGTCGACGCGACCATCGATTGCGAGCTCACTTGGCCAGCAGATCTTCCCGGGCGAGGATCTTGTCACTCTCCTCAGCAGCAGATTTCAGGAAAGCGTCGACGGCGGCATCATTTCCTGCCAGCGATTTGTCGGTGAAGGCCTTCTCGAGCCGGGCCGCGAGCCGGGTGAGAATTTCACTCGCCGGACTGATCGCCGGCACCGTGAAGAAGACGTGGTCGGCGGGGGTATTCACGAACGCGCCGAGCTGGGGAATCTTGCTGATGACCGCGGAGTAGTCGAGCCCCTTGCGATTGGGCACCCACGCCGTGTTCTCGACCAGCCACAGCAAATTCTCCGGCTCGTTCGCCTTCTGAACGAAGTCCCAGGCGATCTGGCTCTTCGGCCCCTTGTTGGGGACGTAGAGATCCACCGGGACCATCAGCGTGCCCTTCGGCAATGGCGCCGTCGCGTATTTGAGGTTGGGCGCCTTCTTGGCAACGTCGCCGATCACCCAGGACTCCCGGATGAACATCGCGGTCTGGCCGAGCTCGAAGGCTTCGGCGTCCGCCTTCATCTCGGGCAACACCGTCCGATAGGTCACGACGTTGTCGAGGTACTGCTTGAGCGCGTTGCGGCCGGCTTCGTTGGCATAGGCGGCGCGCCACTTGCCGCCCTTCTCCTCCAACAGCGTGCCGCCGTGATTATAGAGGATGGTCCAATATTTCTCCGCGATGCCGGAGCCACCACCGCTGAGACGCAGGCTCCAGCCGCTGACGGTCGGCGTGCCGGATGCGTCGCGTTGGACGAGCTTCTGCGCATAGGCCGTGTATTCCGCCATCGTCTTGGGAGGCGAATTGAGACCGGCCTTGGCAAACATGTCGGTGTTGTAGAACAGCGCGCCCTGCCCCTGGAACAGCGGCACACCGTAAATCTTGCCGTCATACGTGGCGGTCTTCACCCGCGTCATGTCGTAATTGGCTTTGACGAAACCCACGATCGCGGCCGGCGGCTCCGGGATGAGGCCCGCCTCCAGATATCGCGCAGCCTCGACCTCCATCTCGATGACGTCTCCGGCGGAGCCGGATGGAAGCGAGAGCGCCAGCCGCTTCTCATGTTCACGCAAGGCGATGGCCTCGACGCTGATGTCGAGATCGGGATACTTCGCCTTCAGCTGGTCTCCGACGCGCTTGTAGAACGGGGCGAGGTCGGGCCAGCCGCTCCAGATGGTCAGCTTCTCCGCCGACGCAGGCAAAGCCAGCATCGGGAGGGCGGCAGCCACCGCCAGCAACCGGGCCGCCGACAGCCAGAAGGATTTCGCAATGAAGGCCATGTCCCCGCTCCCAGAACTCTAAAATTCCGATCAAAGGCTGTCATGCAACCGGTTGCGTGTCAATTGCGATCCGTTGCCGCTTTCCAAGGCTGTTGACCAAATCGTCAGCGGTTTTTTCGTTTCGCAGGCGCCGGACCGGTGCTCGCGCGAACGACGAGATGAGAGTTCAGCTTGTGGCGGATCTCGCCTGATGCGCCACCATTCATCTGGCTGAGCAGGAGGCCAACCGCGACATCGCCGGCATCGGCGCAACGCGCCGACACCGTGGTGAGTTGCGGGTACGTGGTTTCGCCGAGAACATCATCGCAACCGACCACGCTGAACGATTTGGGCACGTCGACATCGAGGGCCGCAAGCCCGGCCAGCAGCCCCTGGGCTACAAGGTCGTCAAACGCGATGGCCGCGGTCACTCCGCTGGCGACGATCGGGGCAGCGGCCAATCGGCCGGTGTCGTAGGATGGCGGGCGAGCCGGAATGGCGATCACCTTGAGCCCGCGCTTCGCCGCCTCTTTTCGGACCGCATTGCGCCGCTGCTGATTGGACCATGACGTCGTGGGGCCGCTGACATAGGCGATGTGCCGGTGCCCAAGCTCGGCGAGATGCGCGATCGCGGCCGCAACACCAGGCGCGGTATCGATCAGGACCCGCGTGATTCCGTCGATGTCGCGATTGATGAGCACCAGCGGCCGGCGCGCGGCATAGATGCGGATTTGCGTCTCGTCCAGACGGGAGGAGGCGAGCACAAGCCCCTCCACCTGGCCGATGAACCGCCCGAGCAGCAATTCCTCACGCGCGGGATCCTCGTCCGAATTGCCCAGAAAGACGCAAAGTCCCGCCCTGTCGGCATGAAGCTGCGCGGCTCTGATCAGCGGCGGAAAGAACGGGTTCGCAACGTCTGAGACGATGAGTGCGACATTGCCGTGCCGCCCGGTCGACAATGCGCGCGCAACCTGGTTGGGCACATATCCCAGTTTGTCGGCGACCGCCTTGACGCGCCGGACGGTCTCCTCGCTCAGCATTCCGGGGCGCGTGAAGGCGCGCGAGACGGTCGCACGAGAGACCCCGGAGATCTTTGCGACCTGACTGATGGTCGGCGCAATCTCCGAGCGCCGCTCCCTGCCGTCGGAATCGCGTTTCACCGGTGGCGTCTCCTGTGCGGGATCTCGACATTACACATGCCTTGATCGCCGCCGGGGCGCAAGCTTGACATGCAACCGATTGCATAACATTCTTGCCCTTGTAGGTTGATCTGCGGCCGGACAAGACACGAGTAGATATGATGGCTTCGGTCGCGCCAGGGATCGCGATATCAGAGACGCGGGATGCGATGGGCCGGGCTGCGGCCCTGGACATCGCCGTCGCGCTGCGCGATCGCCTCGCGCGGCAAGATCGCGTGAGGATGGTATTCGCCGCCGCGCCGAGCCAGGCGGAGATGCTGGACGCGCTGGTCGCAGAGCGCGATATCGATTGGCGACGCGTCATCGCCTTCCACATGGACGAATATCTCGGGCTTCCCGCGCACGCGCCCGAGCGCTTCGGCGTGTGGCTCACCCGCCATTTCTTCTCGCGCGTCCCTCTGGGCGCCGTCCATTTGATCGGACAAGAACCGGATCCGGACCGCGAAGCGGCGCGTTATGCGGCCCTTCTCAGCGATGCCCCGATCGATATCGTGTGCCTCGGCATCGGAGTCAATGGGCATCTGGCGTTCAACGATCCGCCCGTCGCGGATCTGCACGACATCAAGCAGGTCAAGATCGTCGAGCTCGACGCGATCTGCCGTCAGCAGCAGGTCGACGACAAGTGTTTTGCGACACTGGGCGACGTGCCGACGCACGCGATCACCCTGACGGTTCCCCGGTTGCTGGACGCGGATCAGCTTTTCTGCGTGGTGCCCGGCGCGGCGAAGCGAGCGGCCGTCGAGCAATCCCTGTACGGCCCGATCGGCGCGGCCTGTCCGGCGAGCGCATTGCGTACGCATCCGCGATGCATGCTGTATCTCGATCGGGATTCCGCACCGCCACGGCTCCAAGCCACGGCACGCGCATGAGCGATCAGGAGACACAAATCTCGGGCCGCGATCCGGAGACTGGTCAGCCTCATACGATCACCATTTCCGATGGCTGCATCTCCGACATCGCGCCCGGCGGTGCTGATGACGAGCACTGGTTGTCGCTCGGACTGTTCGATCTGCAATTGAACGGTTTTGGCGGCCATGACCTCAATGGCGGCACCGATCCACAGACGGTCCGCGATCTCGCCCTCGCCGTCCATGGCAGCGGCGTATCGCGTTTTGCGCCGACGCTGATCACGGCATCACGTGCTGCGCTCATCGATGCGTTGCGGGCGATCGCAGAGGCGCGCGACAGTGACCTGCTGGTCAGGCACGCGATCCCCTTCGTCCATGTCGAAGGGCCCCATATTGCGCCCGAGGACGGTCCTCGCGGCGCGCACCCGGCCGAACACGTCAGACCACCGGATCTCGATGAGTTCGACGCCTGGCAAGCGGCCTGCGGCAACCTCGTCGGCCTGGTGACCTTGTCACCGCACTGGCCGAAGACGGCCGACTACGTGCGAGGCCTTCGCGCTCGCGGAGCCCATGTTGCGCTCGGCCATACCAACGCCACGACGGATCAGATCTCTGCAGCGGTCGAGGCCGGTGCCATGTTGTCGACGCACCTCGGCAATGGCATCGCGGCCCAGCTACCGCGGCATCCCAACCCGATCTGGACGCAGCTCGCGGAAGATCGGCTCTGGGCGAGCTTCATCGCCGACGGCCACCACCTTCCGCCCGAGACTTTCAAGGCCATGCTGCGGGCAAAGGGCCTCGGGCGATCCATGCTGGTTTCGGACGCCGTCGCGCTCGCCGGCTGTCCACCCGCGATCTACGACATGCCCGTCGGCGGGCGCGTCGAACTGAAGGCGAATGGCCGGCTGGAAGTCGTGGGCACGCCGTTTCTGGCGGGCGCAGCGGCCAGCCTGCCGTTCGGGATCGCGACGGCGAAACGCATGACCGGATTGACGCTGGCCGAGGCATTGAGGCTGGCAACGATCAATCCCCGCGCGCCATTCCAGCTTCCGGCTCTCACAGTCGGCTCGCCCGCCGATCTGCTTCGATTTCGTCTCGGCGATGATGGCTCCATCATTCCCGAGACCACCTATGTTGCCGGCCAGCCCTTTCCGGCCAAGCCTTGAGGAATTGAGATGAGCCAACTTCGCATCGGGTTGGTCGGTCCGGGCGCGATCGGCGAAACGCACGCGCGTGCGATCAGGGCGCTCGACGCAACCGTGTTGGCTGCTGTCGCCGGCGGCACGCCCGAGCAGATCGCCGCGTGCATCGATGGCCAACCCGTTCCGACATTTGCAACCACCGAAGCCATGCTGGCCGGCTCAGAGATCGACGCCGTCGTCATCTGCACGCCGAGTGGCGCGCATCATGACGCAGCCCTCGCCGCCATCAGGTCGGGGCGGCATGTGCTTGTCGAGAAGCCGCTTTGCGTCGATCCAGCCGAGGCTGCATCCCTGGTCCGCGCGGCCGAGAGCTCGCAGCTGACATGCGGCGTGGTCTCGCAGCGCCGCCTCGAGCCACAGCACCAGGCGATCAAGACGCTGCTCGAGGCAGGCCACCTCGGGCAACCGCGCCTGATCGAAGCGGCGATCCACTGGTATCGATCCGACGCATATTATGCCGAGAAGCCATGGCGCGCCGAAGCCGATCACGGCGGCGGCTCGCTCTTCAATCAGGGCGTCCACAATCTGGATCTGATGCTTTGGCTGTTCGGACCGGTTGCGAGCGTTCAAGGCAAGACGGCGACGCTCGGACATTCACACGCGATCGAAGATACGACGGCGGCGCTGCTGTCCTTCGCCTCCGGCACGCTCGGCGTGATCGTGACGAGCACGGCACTGCCACCGGGACGGCCGGCCATGCTCCGCCTGTTCACTGATCGCGGCAGTTGCGAGCTCGCGCACGACAGCATCGTTCGCTGGGATTTTCCCGGTGTCTCACAGCCGGCGAGCGCGACGGGACCGGGAAGTGCCGCCAACGACCCAAAGGCGATCGGCATCGAGGGGCATATCGCGCAATGGCGCGACTTCGTCGGGGCGGTCCGGGAACGACGAGCACCCGCCACGCCGTTCCGGGATGGATTCGAGGCTACGCGCGTGGTCACCGCCATCTATCGCTCGGCCGCGGAAGGCCGGGCCGTCACCCCGAACGACATCTCGCCACTGGTATAGCTCGATGGCCGATAGCGCCCCCATGCTCGACATCGCCATCATTGGCGCCGCTCATCCACACGTCGAATACGTGCTCTCGGAGATCGCTGTCAGGACCGACGTTAGGATCGCGGCAGTCGCCGATCACGACCCGGTGCGTCTCGTCGAGCTCGAACGGCGCACGCAGGCGCGCGGCTACACCGACCCGATCGCGCTTTTGGACGCGCATAAGGTCCAGGCCGTCGCGGTCTTCACCGAATTCGGCCTCCGAGCTCCGATCGTCGCCGAACTGCTGCGCCGGAATGTTTTTGCGATCGTCGACAAGCCTATGGCGGTGACGCTTCCCCAGCTCGCCCTGATCGAGGACACCCTCGCAGGCCGCAACCTGCTGACACTTCTGCTCGAGAAGCGCTTCTATCCTGTGACGCTCGCGCTTCGTTCGGTGCTCGACAGCGGCGAACTGGGAGACATCGTCTCGATCAGCTCGACCGGACCCCACAAGCTCGTACCAAGCCGGCGTCCCGCATGGATGTTCGAGCCGTCGACCTATGGCGGCATTCTCGCCGACCTGACGGTCCACGACATCGATCTGGCGCTTTGGCTGACGGGCTGCACCAGCGGCACGATCAGCGGCTGGGTCTCGCCTACCCCCGCTGCCGGCACAACGAGCTTCCCTGCCCTGGGACGCGCCATCCTCGCCTGCGACAACGGCCCGCAATTCTCGATCGAAGTGGACTGGATTCAGCCCGAAGCTTCTCCCCGTCACGGCGACTATGCCATGCGGATCTCGGGGACACGCGGGCGCGCGGACGTTCTCTTCGCCGAGAACCGCCTGCTCGTCGAAACCGCGACACGAGCGAGACGTGAGGTCGAACTTCCCCCGGGCGGCTCGCCTGCCGGCTTCGCCTTCGATCATCTCGCGCGCGGCGAAGCCTTGCAAATTTCGGCAACGGACGCCCTGCGCGCCACGCGCATCGCGATCCTCGCCGAGGAAAGCGCGAAGCAAGGCGGCAAACCGATACGCTGGGGCTGAGAGGCGATGCTCGACGTTACGGCAGATTGTCCCGCAGAAAAATGTCGATGCGGATGCGCTCCTGGTCGGGGCTGATCGGCTCGCCGGAGCAATGCGCAAGCAGGACGCGCGCCGCGGACCGCGCCTCGTGGCCGGGATCCTGGTTGATGATGGCATCGAGCGTGCCGCGAACCAGGAAGCGCCGCGTGTATTGCGTCAGCTCATGGGTGATCCAGACCACCTCGCGCGCGCGACCGGAGGCCTCGAGCGCATCCGCGATGCCGCGGTTTCCGGCGCCGCAGCAATAGATGCCGCGCAGATCGGAATGACGTGCGAGCAGCGCGGCGGTGAGCTCCCGCGTGCGCTCGCTGTCGTCGCGCCCCTCGATGACTGGTAACGCACGCAGGTTCGGATATTCGCTGGACAGGATCTGGTGGAAGCCGAACTGCCGCTCGGTGTGATCGCGCAGCGACAGCGATCCCGCGATCACGGCGACCGTCCCCTCGCCCCCGGCCAGGAAACGTCCCATCAGCGTCGACGCAGTCCGTCCCGCGGCCGGGTTGTCGATACCGACATAATGCAGGCGGCGCGAGCTCGGCGCGTCCGACACTAGGGTGACCACGACAACCCCGCGCGCGGTGAGTTCGTCGATCGCGGCGCGCACCCGGGGATGGTCGAGCGCGATGACGGCGACGCCCTGATAGGCCGGCGACAGGTTTTCCAGCGCACCGGCCAACACATCCGGATCGAACACGTCGACATGGAGGATATCGATGAATCCGCGCTGGCCGGCGATCCAGTCCGCGGTGCGCTGGACCTGCTCGGTCAGGTTGGTCATGAAGCTGTTGCTGCCGGACGGCAGCACGAAGGCGAAGCGAAAACTCTGCCCACGTGCGAGCCGCGCGGCCGCCACGTCCGCGCGGTAGCCGAGCTTGGCGACCGCAGCCTCGACGCGCGCGACGGTCTTGGCGCGCACGCCCTCGCGCCGGTTGACGACGCGATCGACAGTAGCGAGCGAAACGCCCGCCGCACGCGCGACGTCTTCCAGCGTGGCACGAACGGCCGGCTGCGTCGCGCCAGCTGTCATTCGCGCGCCGCCCACAACATGCCGCGGGTCATCAAGGTCCGGATCTCCGGGACGTCGAGCTCGTAGGCACGATGGCCGAGTGAGGAATAGAACACCCTGCCCGCGCCGTAGCGCTTCTTCCAGACCACGGGCATCACCACCCCATCGATCCAGGATGCGTGCTCGCCGGTAAAGGTCGTCGTCGCCAACACCTCAATGGCGGGGTCGATATGCATATAATATTGCTCGGACCGATGCTCGAAGTCTTTCAAGCCTTTCATGATGGGGTCGTCAGGCTTGGTCACGTCGACCTTGTAATCGATGATGTTGCCGGGATGCGCAACCCACTGCCCACCACACAGAAACTGGTAGTCCACAGAATCGCGGAACGCATCGCACATGCCACCATGATGGCCGGCGAGCCCGACGCCCCCACGCACCGCTGCACAGAGATTGAGCGCGTCCGCCTTCTCGATCTTCGACATGGTGTAGATCGGGATGATCAAGGAGAGATCATGGATTTTGGGATCGCCGAACGCCTCCGTCGTGGTTTCGATCCGGACCTCGAAGCCTTCCGCCTTCAGCCAGCCGCGGATCATCGAGGCACAGAGATCGGGATCGTGTCCCGGCCAGCCACCCCATACAATCATTGCCTTGCGCATGGTCATTTCCTCAGTCGATCTGTCCGGTTTCACGTCCGGCCGGCAGCATCGCCGGCCGCTCGACGCGGTTCTCGATCTTGACGCGCCGCCCTTCGTCGGCGGAGGTCTGGAACGCCTCCATCACCTCCAGTACATGGAAGGCGAGCGCGCCGCTGGCGCGGTGCGGCCGGTTGTTCAGGATCGCGGAAGCCATGTCGGCGACGCCGATGGAACGGAACTCGCCTTCGACATGACCGTGTGTCAGCGGCACCGTCTCAAATTCGCCGCCGGTCTTGGCGACCTGCACCTCACCCCCGAAGCGGTTCGGGTCCGGCACCAGCATGCTGCCTTTGTCGCCATAGATCTCGATCGGCGCGTGCCGATGCTTTGGCACATCAAAACTCATTGCGATCGAGACGACCGCCCCGCTCTCGAATTCCAGCGTGCCCGCGACGTGGGTCGACACCTCGACCGGGATCAAGGTACCGTTCATCGGCTGGCTGGTGACCAGGCGCTCGGATCTCGGGCGCGCGGTCGAGCCCATCACGCTGGCGACCGGACCGAGCAGCTGCACGAGATCGGTGATGTAGTACGGACCCATGTCGAGCATTGGTCCGCCGCCGCGCAGATAATAGAATCCCGGCGCCGGATGCCAACGCTCGTGGCCAGGGCAACCGAAGAAGGCGCTGCCTGCCACTGGCGTGCCGATCGCGCCGTCGTCGATCAGCTTGCGTGCGGTCTGGTGGCCGCCGCCGAGGAACGTGTCGGGCGCGCAGCCGACGCGCAAACTCTTCTGCGCTGCAAGATCCATCACCTTGCGGGCTTCCGCGACGTTGATGCCGAGCGGCTTCTCGGAGTGAACGTGCTTGCCGGCGTTCAGCACCGCGAGGCTGACGTCGGTGTGGGCGAGCGGCACCGTGAGATTGATGACGATCTCGATATCGTCGCGCTTGAGCAGCTGATCGACCCGCATCGCCGGCAGTCCGAACGCGGCGCCCTGCCGCTCCGCGACATCGCTACGCATGTCGGCCAATGCCCTCACCTCCATGACCGGGAAGCGCTGCGCCGCCTTGATGTAAGCGGTGCTGATGACACCGCAGCCGATGATTCCGACGCCGACTTTTCTCATTTTTTTCTCCGTGAAGTCCTGCTCACCCCTTGACCGCGCCCGCCGTGAGGCCGGCGACGATGTGCTTCTGTGCCAGCAGGAACAGAATGATCGTCGGCAGGATGGTGAGCGTGATGAAGGCCAGGATCAGGTGCCACTCGGACGAATATTCGCCTTGATAAATCATGATGCCGAGAGGCCAGGGATAGAGCGCATCGGTGTTGAGCATCACCAGCGGCAGCAGATAGGCATTCCAGCTGTTGACGAAGGTAATGGTCCCGACCGTCGCCAGGATCGGCCGCGACAAGGGCAGCGTCACGTAGCGGAAGAATTTGATGTAGCTGCAACCGTCGACCAACGCCGCCTCGAGCAGCTCATGGGGGATGTCCTTGAAGAAGCGCCGCAGCAGCAGCACGCTCATGGCTAGGCTGAAGGCGACCTGCGGCAGCGCGACGCCGAAGTAGGTATCGAGCAGTCCGAGATCGCGCACTTTGATGAACAGCGGCAGCACGGCGGTCGCGGCAGGAAACAGCAGGCCAAGCGTCAGGTAGCTCAGCAGCATCGATGAGCCGTAGAACCTGACATGGGCAAAGGTGAACGCTGCCATCGAGGCGGTGATCAGGGTCAACGTCACCGTCAGCGTCGAGATGATCAGCGAGTTACGCAGGAGCTGCCAGTAGCGCCCGGAGAACAGGATGTCGGCATAGTTCTGCCATTCCCAGTGACGAGGCAAGCCAAACGGACTCACCCGCAGTTCGCCCAGCGATTTGAAGCCGCCGAGCAGGGTCGCGAGTAGCGGCACCAGCACGAAGATGGCAACGACGGCGAGGAACGCCGCCTTGAACAGCATGGCGGGATCGAACGGCGCGCGGGTGGTCTCGGCACTACTCATCGCGCATGAACCATCGCTTGTAGGTGAAGGCAAAGGTCACGCAGATCACGAACAGGATGACGCCGATGGCGCTGCCGTAGCCGACCCGCATGCGCGAGATGCCGTTGTTGTAGAGGAAGCTCACCATGGTGTTGGAGGAATCCGCCGGTCCCCCGCGCGTCAGCGGCATGACGAGATCGAACAACTGCAATGAGCCGACGATGGCGAAGAACACGGAGAGCCGGATCGTGGGATAGAGCAAGGGGATGACGACATGCCGCAGCGTTTGCGAGCGCGTTGCGCCGTCGATCCGCGCCGCCTCGACCAGGCTCTTGTCGAGACTCTGAAGCGCCGCGATGAACAGCATCATGTGGAAGCCAAAGTACTTCCAGACGATCACGATCAGCACCGCCAGCATCGCCGTGTCTGTCGAGGCCAGCAGATGCGGCGGCTCGGCGCCGAAGGTGCGCCAGATCGAAGCAACGAGGCCGTAGTCGCCGTCGTAGACAAAGCTGAAGATCAACCCGGTCGCGATCTCGGCCAGGATGTAGGGCATGAAGAACAGCATCCGCAGCGCCACCGCGCCGCGAAACTTCTCGGCGAGCATCAAGGCCAGCGTGAGCGCGAGCGGCAGCTGGATCGCGAGCGAAACTGCGATGATCAGCCCGTTGTTGCGCAGCGCGAGCCAGAAGGCGCGCGTCTCCAGCACGAAGCGGTAATTGTCGAAGCCGATCCAGTTGGTCGGCTTGCCAAAACCGTTCCAGCTGAAGCCGGAATACCAGGCGGCCTCACCGATCGGCAGCACCACGAACAGCGTGAACAGCAGCAGCGCCGGCGGCAGGAACAGGATCAGGACAGTGAAGCGGCCGTCCCAACTCGGGCCGCGGGCCACGACCTGCGGGGCCGTCTCGTCAGCAACGCCCATCGGCGACGCGATCGCGATCCGTCGCGCCACCGTCAGTTACCCTGCTTGTACGCCGCTTCGATCGCTTTCGCAGCGTCCTGCGGGCTCATGCTGCCACCGGCGATCTCTGCCGTGACATCGTTGACGACACGACCGACGGAGGGTCCAAGGCTCTGGTCGTAGAAGTTCTGGTGATAGTTGGACTTCGCCAGATTGGCCGCGATCTGCTTCATGAACGCGCTGTTGAGGCCGGCCTCGCCGCCCTTGACGACGGGAACGATGAAGTTGCCGGCGGCAAGCCGCGCCTGCACGTCCTTGGAGATAAAGTACTTGAGGAAGTCGGTGGCTTCCTTGGGCGCCCCCTTGGTGATCAGCCAGCCGGTGATGCCGCCGAGCGTGTCTGACGGATCACCCTTGCCACCGGGGACGACCGGAAAATCGAACCAGCCGAGCTTGTCGTCGGTGAGACCGACCTTGTCGGCGGCGAGCGCGCGCTGGGTGTGGTAGAAGGACGAGATGGCCAGGATCATCGCGGCCTTGCCGTCACCGAAATAGCCGACGGCCTGCGGGTTCTTAAAGCCGAGGAAGCCGTTCTGGAACGGCTGCAGATCGACAAGCTGCTTGAACAACTCGCCGGATTTCTGAAAAGTTTCACCGGCGAAGCCACCGTTTTCACCCTTCAGCGCTGCCTCGAAGGCCGGCTTACCGCCGACGCGCACGGCGAGATGCGTCCAATAGAAATGCAGCGGCCATTTGTCGGCACCGCCAACCACAATCGGCGTAACACCCGCGGCCCTTAGCGCTTTCACCGCGCCGAGCAGATCGTCCCATGTCTTGATCTTGCTCGCATCGACATTCCCCTTGGCCATCAAATCCTTGTTGTAGAGGAAGCCGACCTGCGACAGCGCGATCGGAAGTCCAAAGACGCGGCCGTTCTGGGAGAAGGCGGCGAGCGCCGCCGGTGCGATCGTGTCGCCGTAGCCCCCGCTCCTCACGGAATCGGTGATGTCTTCCAGCACGCCCGCGTCGATCTGCGTCTTCAGCACCCCGCCGGCCCAGCTATAGATGATGTGCGGCCGGTCCTTCGATTGCAGCATGGTCGGCAGCTTGGCCTTGTAGGCCTCGTTCTCGAGGTACTGCATCTCGATTTTCACACCCGGATGCGACGCCTCATAGGCACGCGCAACCTCCTCCCAGATCTTCACCTGGGCCGGATTGACCTCGATATGCAGCCATTTGACGGTGGTGTCGGCCGACGCGGAACTGGCCCAAAGCAGGCATGCAACAGCGGTGAGTCCCAGCTTGGCAAGCAGCCTCATCACATCCTCCCGATCGAGTCTTATTCTTTGACTGCAATCCTGCCTTCAATTTTTGAGGTACGCAACTAAAATTCTGACCTATGCACCTCACGGGCAGAATGGCTAAAGTGCGGAAAAGAGTCGGGGCGGCCTGATCGCCGCCCGCAACAAACTTGAGAGGTGCCCATGGCTGCCATCTATTCCGACCTCGCCGGCAAGGTCGTTCTCGTCACCGGTGGTGCAGCGGGAATTGGTGCTGCGATCGTGCGGCGCTTCGCGGAGCAGAAATCCAAGGTCGTGTTCTTCGACATCAAGGTCGACGAAGGCCAGCGCCTGGCGCGCGAGCTATCCAATCAGGGACTGGCTGCGCATTTCCAGCACGTCGACCTGACCGACATTCCCGCGCTACGCGCCGGGGTGGCGGAGGCACGCAAGGCGCACGGCGCGATCAACATCCTGATCAACAACGCGGCGCATGACGAACGGCACAAGACCGAGGAGATGACGCCGGAATATTGGGACGACCGCATCGCGGTGAATCTGAAGCACCAGTTCTTTGCGTCGCAAGCCGTGCTGCCTGACATGAAGGCAGCGAATGCCGGGGCCATCATCAATTTCGGCTCGGTGTCGTGGATGGCCGGACAAGGCGGCATGGCCGCCTACACCGCCAGCAAATCAGGCGTGATCGGTCTGACGCGCTCGCTGGCGCGTGACTATGGTCCCTACAATATCCGCGTGAACGCGATCGCGCCGGGCTGGATCATGACCGAGCGCCAGCTGGAGAAATGGATGACGCCGGCGGGCGAGGTCGAACTGCAGCAGCGACAGTGCCTGAAGCGCAGGCTGGTGCCGGACGAGGTCGCGAAGTTCACCGTCTTCCTCGCTTCCGACGAGGCTTCCGCTTGCACCTCGCAGCACTATGTCGTCGATGGCGGGTGGGTCTAAGATGCTTTGAGGATGGCCGGCGCACAAGCTTCGAGCCGGGACGCGTTGATGATGAGGCGTGTTGACTTGTCAGGTGGGCGATTATACGCCGTACAGCTTTCGTCGCACCGGCAACGTCAAAGGCAGCATCATGATCAAGCGCGTCCTACCGTATGAGGGATTGCTCCACGAGGTTGTCGAGCACAACGGTGTGCTCTACATCGGCGGGATTGTCCCCGAGGACACAAGCCTCGATATGGCCGGCCAGGCACACGATGTACTGGGCCAGTTGTCGCGCTTGCTGGACACACTGGGATCCGACCGGTCTCATGTGCTGCAAGTGACGATCTTCCTGACGAAGCTCAGCGAGAAGGCCGCATTCAATACGGCCTGGAAAGCATTTTTCGCGGAGACTTCTCTACCGGCGCGCGCGGCTATCGGAGTGGCCGACCTCGGCCCCGGCGTCAAGCTCGAGATGACCGCAATTGCGGCTCGTCGAGCCTAGAGCTGAAGGCAGACATCCGATCCGAGGCGAACGAACGGCGCGGCGTTGTTCGAGCTATCAAACCAACATCCGTTGTTGCACAACCCTCTCCTCGGCAGACTGCGCTGCGCCGCCGCGAGCATATCGTCGTTGCCAGAACGGCGATTTCGGCCAACGCCGCTCCAGGCCATAGAGATAGTTTCGGTTCACCACATATTCGGTGTATCGGGCGTCGAGATATCGGGCGTAGCGATCGTTGCCGTCGGAACGCCCGCCGAGGACGCCGGCAATTGCAGCGGCGGCGCGAATGCCGTCCTCCAACGCGTTCATGATGCCCTGTGAGGAAATTGGATCACAGGCCGCGGCCGCATCTCCTACGGCCAACCAATTGGCGCCGGTGACGCGGTCCAGGCGAAAGCTTGGTGCGGCGCGCACGACGATATCCTTCAGCCGATATCCTTCGATCGCCTGCGCCACATGGCTCGTCGTGCGGAGAAGAGCGAGCCACTCGCTCGCGTGCGCAAGATTATGGTCCCGAATGATCGAGGCGTCCGAGGCAAAGGCGATGGCGAGCCTGCGATCGGGCAACCGCGCCTTGTACCACCAGCCGAGCTCCTGCGCTTCGAGCAGAGTAAGTTGCGAGGGAGCGGCCGCCTCCGGCGCATCGAAGAACCCATAGACAAAGCTCAATCGATCCAGCGGGATCTGGCGCGCGCCCATCTGGCGCGCAATCACCGAGCGCGATCCGGTGGCATCGACGATGTAGCGCGCCGTGAGATGCCGGCCGTCCCCGCTCGGGGTGATCGCGCCGAGAACGATACCTCCGTCCGCAGCCTGCTCGAGTGAGGCGCATTTGGCGATCGGGAAAAGGGCAACGCCGCGGCTTTCTGCTTCTCCGAGCAGCAGTGCCTCGAACCGGGCGCGGTCCAGGTGCCAACCGCTGCCCTGCGGATTCAACACGAAATCATTATAACCCAGCTCCGTCCCGCCCCATGCCGAACAACTGCCGAGGCATGCCTCATGCCTTTGCTCGAGAAACTTCTCCCAAGCCCCTAGTTCACCGAGAAGTTTCCGTACATCGGGCGGGACGGTCTCACCGACCGCCAGCCGCGGTCTGGTGGTTACGGAATAGGACAGGCCGGTCCTGACGCCTGTTCGAGCGAGCGCGATAGCGGTAGCGCAGGCGGCGATTCCTCCACCGACCACGACGACGTCGCTCCTGATCGCTCCGCTCAATGGACACTACCCATCCCAAACATGCGTCCGGTCTTGTGCCGCTGCCGCTTCGGCGACGGCGTGGTGAGCCGCAGCATTCGAATGACCTCGTCGACGGCCGGACAACCATTGGCGATCCAGCGTTGAACGACTGCACGACACGTCATGCCGGGAGAGTCTACGGCCATCTGGCCAAATACGCCTCCCATCGGTCCATTGGGCGCAATCCACGTTGTAAGGAAGGCGCTCGCCCCGGGATCTCCCGGCGTGATCATGTTGTTACGAGGCGATGCGAGAGCTGCCATGAACGCAGCCGGCGGCTGATCGAACCACCAGGCGATCGTATGCGCCACTCCGGACTCGTCAGTGAGCGAATTCGCCGTGTGCCCGGGCGTGCCTGTCTGCTGTGACTTCAATTGCTTGAGCACCGCCTCCATGGCAGCCGCGGGTGGCAGCCCCTTTGGCGGAGGCGGTTTCGGACCGCCGGCCAAAGACAAGGTATAGTCCCTCAGGAGATCGATCTCATCATCGGTAAACACCCTGAACATCGCGCCTGTCTGAAACTGGATCAGCTGGTTCAGCCTGCTGTTCTCCCAATCACCGGGTGTCAACAGGTCGGACTTTATGAGCTGCAGGAACTGGTCCGGCACGGCGAACAGCTCGTTGATCGGCGTCCCGCGCAATGCGTGGGCCTGGTGGTTTCGACTGCCGAAATCGGCCTTGCTCTTGATGAGCGCGATCATCCTCTCTTCCAGGCTCGGAGGATTGGTTATGAGATCATGGAGCTGCGCGCCCAAACTTCCGATCTGCCCGAATGCGACGTAGCCGTTCCAGATCCGCCGCCATGCCTTGTTGACCGCATCGGTCCCACCGGCCCCCTGTATCGTCTGGAGATAGAGCAGAACCGCATCGAGCGCACGACGACCGTGGCCGTTGACGGCGTTGTCGATACCGATATGCATGACGTAGAAATGCGAATTCAGTCCCAAGCTCGCGAGGAGATCGCGGGTTGGCTTGAGACCGAGCACCTCCCACTCCAGCTGCAGCGTCATGCCGAGGATCTCTGGATAGTATTCCTCGGTGAACTCCGAGATCGCGAGCTCGAATGTCGGCACCGTAAACGCGCTGTCCAGAAGCTCCTCGTCGAACGCAAACTCGCGGCTGGTGAGCTCCGGTGGATAGAACCCGACGCTATGACAGAGGTCGAGATAGATGTTGCAGTGGTTTTTCGACACCTCCCCGTCGCCGAACTCGTCCATCCAGATCGAAAACAGCAGCGCGCGCACTTCGTCCGTCGGGCCAGCCTTCCCGATGTTGCGAAGCCAGGCGCCGTCCAGCAAGTTCAGCGGCGTAAACTGCTTGATACGGGTAATCATCTGCCCGACGTTCGTGATCAACGGGTCGGGGTCCACGAGATCGGCGTCATCCGACAGTTCCTGGTAGATCAGCTGCATCCTGTCCTCGATCGCCTGAGGCGAATAGGGGAAGAACGTGCGATCGTACGAGGCAACCGTGGGATCGAGCGAAAAGACTTCGGCCCATTTCAACCAGAAGTCCACATAGCGCCGTGCATTCCGCAGCGCTCCGGGATATTCGTCGATGTTGAGAAGTTGATGAAACAACTCCCGAACAGCACCCGGATTCAGATTGTCGGGGGTCGGCCCGGCGTCATCATGTGTCGGCTTCGGATCTGGAGTGGGAATTTCCGTGGCATAGTTCGGGAAAGGCACGACCGGCGTTTGGCCGGTGTCGCGCAGCAGGCTCTCGACCTCGAGGTACCAGTCTTCATGCACGCTGGTGCCAGGTGGACTGGACTGGGGCAGATCGGCAATCGCCGGAGACTGCAGCACCGTGCCGATGCGGTGCCAGTTGTAGAGCATGTCCTTGCGCTCTTGATATCTTCCCCAATTCTCCGCATCCGCAGCGTCAGTGCCCCAGCCGCGCAGCGACCATAGCTGCGGCCCCAGCTGGAAGCCGTCGGTTGGATCGTTGAGGTCGCGTGGTCCCCAGCCCACCTGGGATGCGTCGTAGACCGCAACTGGCCGCTGCGCCGGCCACGACCAGAACAAGGTCCGAGTCTTGCCCACAGGAGGATCGAGCGGATGGGTTGCGCAAGAATTGTAATCGGTGTGCCACGGCAGGGCCAGGAACTTGGAGAGATCACCGGGCTCAAGACCCGACTGATCGTCATGGCGAGGAACGTAACCGACACTGAGGAATGGTCTACCGCCGGCGAGTCCGGCATCGTAAGCAAGCGCCTTCGCCCGAATTCTGAACGGCCCGGCTCCCGACGTCTGCCAGGGAAGTACGTAGAGCGCCGGCTCGCGCATCACGAATGTCAGATCGATCCCCGGGCTCAACCTGCCGCCGATGCAATTGACGAGCGTCGCTTTGTCGAGGAACTCCCCCGGGCCGAGGGCGCTCAAGCCAGGCCGAAAATGGCCGAGCCCCTTGTTCCATTGCTGCAGGAAGAAGTACTGCGTTCTCCGCAGAGCGAGCAGCGACTCATCTGCATCGCCGAGGTGCAAGGGCATTAGTGTAGTATTTCTCTTCTGATCCTGCGACGGATCCCTGAAGACTGCGGAAAGACCGGCGAGTGACGTCCGCGCGGGATCGGTCGTTTCCGTAATCCGCGCCAAAGCAGCATGTGCGGAGATGCCGGTTTGGCTGAGATTGGCCACCCAGTGCTGCTGGCTCGCGCTTTTGAGGATGGGCGCAACCTGGTCGACGAAAGTGGGCATGTAGGCCGGGTTGTAGTCCTTGGTCGCGTTGTCGAATATGTCGGGGGCGAGTTCGAGCTGTCGTACCCAGACGTCGTAGACATCATCCCACATCGAGACGACGTTGAGGATTTGCGGCGCGAAGGAAGGATCGGTCGCCGTCACCCACGCGCCGTGGGCGGCTGCGCGGCCGCCGTCCTCAAACACAATCGTCGCGCTGACTGGCCCGTCCGACGTGTCGTCGAACCATTGATCGTTGTTGACGTCATCGTCGAGGGGCGACTTTCCCGCAATCTTCCACGCAACCGCGCGGCCGCGACCGCCGAGCACGAGAAGCCGGCCGGAGGAATCGGTTTGAATTTCGCCCAGGCTGTCGATCGCGCCAGACGGGCAATCGAGTTGCCCAAGGTCATCGGATGGAAACGATTTCGGGTAGTTCGGCATATCGACGACCGCTCCGCGGGCACCGTCGAAATATCTGGCAGGTGTCGGTGCATCAAAGCGGACAGGCGCTGCCGACACGCCGGATACGACACGCGGGCCCGGATCGATCACGAGCTTGCGCAAGCGATCCGGCGAAGCGAGCGTTCCGAGCTTATCGGGCGGCTGCGGAGCGCCGGCCTGCGTCAGGGACGGATTTCGGATCGGGGGAAGATTCCCGTCCTCGTAGCTTGCGATTCCCTGCGGATCGCTCTCGGCGAGAATGAACCAGTTGGTCTTCTTGTTCGCGACATGCACGGTCCAGATGATGTCTGCGATCCTTCGCCCGTCGATCTCGTCGCCGATCCGCACTTCGCGCCCGTCGCCACGGGGCCAGCTTTCCGAACCGCCATCAGCGTAGGAAAAAAGGCGAAACCGCGCGGCGTGACGCTTCAGGGCCCCGGACCCATCGCGAAGATCGCTGCTGCGAATGGGATCGGACTCCGTCCCGCGCCGGATCGGCAATCCGCCTGTCAGACGGCCGCCGCCGGGGAGTAAGCTGCCCGCCATCGTCTCCGGCGCGATGACATAGTCATCGGAATTGCCGACACGCGCGACGCCGATGGCGGGATGAATTCTGAATATGGTCATGACGCCGGGCCCACAAGATGCTCGGGGGTTACCATCTCGCTTGCGCTGATGAACCCCCGATGAGGAAACAGAAAGGTCTTGCGAAACGATCAGTAGGGAGTCCGGCTCATACGCCTTCGTACCGGGACGCCGTGAAGTCTGGTAGCAGACCGAGCTGACGCTGATGCGACGGCCAGCGGTCGAGGCTCCAGCTCGTCATAGAATCCGGCGAGGTCCGCTTTCATCGCTGCCCTCGAAGCATTGTCGAGATAGACCATGTGGCCCGAGGGATAATTTCGAATCGTTATCCTGCCGGCCATATCCGAACTGCCAAGGGGCATGTCTTCGAAGTTCAGGATCGTTTGAAAGAACGGTGTGACGGCATCGTAGTAGCCGTTGGCCGAAAACACTTTCAAATTGAGATTGAGCGCCATGGCTGCGGCAAGGTCGCCAGCGGTGTAGAGGGTGTCGGCACCACCCTTCTGTGCGCCTGTTGGATCGACGTGACCGAAATCCCAGTTGTTGAACGCCTGATCGTTCGAATCCAAAAATGGCGATACCGACGTATATTTCAGCTCGTCATTGAGATAGACGTTCCACATGGTGGTATAGACGCCGCCGATAGCGTTCATCGTCGGATCGTTGTTGCCGGAGTTCGGATCAATCGACCCGGCGATTCCCTGTTCGCTCGCTTTAACGCGCCCATCATAGGCGCCGATCGCCTTCCCATCGCTCTGGAGTAGACTTGTCAGAAAAACCGTTCCCTCTGCGGCGGCGGGATTGAGCTTCCAGTAGCTCAAGACGACTTCCGGTATTCCAATCATTTCGCTCAGACGTCGAAGCACCGCCTGATCAATCTGTGGATACCGAGGCAACGCTTGAGCGTAGTCCCCACGGGCGAATTCCTCGACCGATTTCATGAAGGAAGCAAGATCGCCTGGCACCGGCTTGACCTTGTGGTGAAAGAGCGCGTCAGCCGCCAGGGTCGGCAGCATCCCGATTGGATTGCTCGTCTTGGAATAGTCCAGGATGGAGGATTGCAGGACGACGCCGTTCAGGTCCACGCCATCCTCGTGCAGCATCCAGGTGAGGACGCAAGTTCTGGGCGTGCCGTACGACTCGCCAAAAAGGAATTTCGGCGAATTCCAGCGCTGGAAGACGGTCAGGTAGCGCTTGATGAACTGTTTGATGCACCGGGCGTCCTGGTCGACACCCCAAAAATCCCTGTTCTTGTTCGGCGCGATGGCAGCCGAATAGCCGGTCCCGACGGGATTGATGAAAACCAGATCCGAATGATCGAGTAGGCTATCAGGATTGTCTTCCAGCGCGTAGGGCGCGGGCGGCGTGAAGTCCGGCAGGCTGGTCTTGATGCGGCGCGGGCCGAACGAACCGAGCAACAGGTAGACTGACGACGAGCCTGGCCCTCCGTTGTAGAAGAAGGTGACAGGGCGCTCCTTTGCGCTCTTCACGTTCGCGGTAAACGCCACATAGAATATCTTCGCCGCCGGCTGCCCACTATAGAGGTCGGCCGTGACCAGATGCCCGGCCCGGGCCGTGTATTTGAGCGTCGCGCCCCCGATTTTGAGCTGATGCTGAGTGGCAACCGACCTTTCCGTGACGTCCGTGATCGAGTCGTTCTTGCGCGAGCCGTAGATGACGGTATCGATGAACGGCTGGTCCGACGACAGTTCTTCAGAAGGCATCAGGCTCATGAATGACCTCGTTGAAATCGGATGTTGGCCGGCTGGTCCCGTCGAAATGCTAATGCGCTTGTCGCAATATTCAGTCTCGTCACAACAGTCGTGATCGCGCCGTGCGGCCCGAGAGGGCCGCAACGAGCACCTTCCACGATCTCGGTGGGACGCTATGCTGCAAAGGGCTCGCGAGGAACCCGCAATAAATTCTCAATGGATGATAAGAATCGCACAGCTCAACTTCCCGGCGAGGCAATGATCGGTCGGGCATGCAGCTCTGCTCCGCCCTAAGGCACGATGCGTCTCAACAGGGGCGCCTCGAAATTCGCCTGAACCGCCCAGGGAGCCGCACGACCGGTCGTGTGACGGATCACGCTCGGGATATCCTTTTCATCGAGCACGACGTCGATCAGGATCGGAGACGCGGTCAGCTCAGCCGCCTGTCGCAGTGCCTCGTCGAGCTCGGCCAGCGTTTTGGCCCGGGCATGCCGTGCGCCGAAAGCCTGGGCCAGAGCGGCGTAATCCCAGCGGCTGAGCGCATTGTAATAGTCCGGCTGTCCCTGCGCGCTGTCATAGTACTCAGGATGCCCCATGAACTGCTGAATGCCCATGATCCCGTTGTTCATCACGCAGATCACCGCGGGCAGTTTGTACTGAACCAGTGTGGAGAGCACCTGCGGCCCCTCACGGAAGGCACCGTCTCCCACGAACACGACCGGCCGCCTGGTGCCGGCGCAGGCTGCGCCGACCGAAGCTCCAAGGCTGTATCCGATCGACATCCAGATGGATTGCGACACATATCCCTGCCGGGCGGCGATCGGCAGTCCTGCGGAAGCGAAAAGCGACAGGCCGGTATCCGCGATGACGAGCTTGTCCCGCACGAAATCCGACATTCGCGCGAACAGAAGATCGAAAGTCATGGGTGAATCGCCGGCAGAGGGGCTGGAGCCCGGCTGTCGCAAGGCAGTCCCGTCCCACCGAAGCGGCACGGCCGCATGACTTGCCAGCCGGTACGTCAGCCCGACCACGAACTCCCTGAGCCCGACATCGGGGTAGATGTGATGCCCGATGCGTATGCCACCGTGCGATGCAAGTATCATGCTGTTGTAGTCTTTCGCGACGATGTCGCCGACGAAATCCGTGATCGCGGTGCCCAGGGCAATGACGAGATCGGCCCTCTCGACGAATTCCTGAAGGTCGGGTGGCGCGAACCGTCCATCATAGACGCCGAGGAAGCCCCTTGTGGTCTCGGCCAGCACCGATTTTCCGGCCAGCGTCGTCACGTAAGGCAGCCCGCCCGCGCGCAACAGCTCGGCGAACTCCCCGTGCAATTGCCAGCGGTCGAGCTCTTCGCCGGCCCACACGACAGGGCGCTGCGCGCCGGCAAGCCGCGCCATGGCGTCGTCGAGGCATTCCGATAGCGAGTCCGCATTGACCGGCTTCAGCGAGGCGCTGAGCTTCCCCACCGGCAAGGGGCAGGACTGCCCCCACAAGTCCTGGCTGATTTCGAGATAGACCGGGCGCCGGTGTGTCATGCAGGCGATCAGGACCTCGTCGATCTTGTCCGGCGCCTCCTCCGCCCGCTCGATCACGGCGGTCGCCGCCGTCACCTGCGCATAAATCGCCAGGTCCGCCCTCAGCCGGCCGGTCGAGTGCAGGAACATGATGCCGTAATCGACTTCGAGATCGAGCTGGTTGGTAGAGGGACCTCCATTGATGACGACAACCGGACATCGCTCGACAAAAGCGCCGGTGACGCCGTTGAGCGCACTCAAGGCGCCGACGCCATAGGTCCCGCACATCGCGCCATAACCCCGGATGCGGGCATAGGCGTCGGCCGCATACGCTGCCTCCATCTCATACGTCGTGAAGACAGCCTTCAGCCGGGAATTTCCGGCGAGCGCGGCAAGCAACCCACTGCAATAACTGCCCGGCACGTTGAACAGATGCTCGATGCCGAGCTCCTCCAGGCGGGTAACGAGATAGGATGCCACCGTGCCGTTGCGGGGCCTTTCAAGCATGGCCATCCACCTCCAGCGCCGGTTCGGCGTCCGCCGTTACCGCTGTCTCGAACCGGATACTGCAGCAGCCATGACCAGACGGCATACAGACCAGCAACAATCGATGATTGATCGTGTGGCGCCACCAAGTGGCGCACACCTGGAGATAGTCGGACTGCAAGATGAAAAAAGGAGCAATTCCGCCCTGTATTAAGCGGAGAAGCGTGCGCGCGAGGTGACGGCGCGTCGCCAGCTTCCCACCCTTCTTTTTTTCTACCATTACGCGAGTTTAGCCCTCGCCGCTGTCTTGGGAACTCGCTATAAATTCTCTATGCTTGATAAGAAATGCACAGGCGATCTCGACTGGGAAGACTTGCGCTATTTCG
This sequence comes from Bradyrhizobium sp. CCGUVB4N, assembly GCF_024199945.1. GTDB lineage: Bacteria > Pseudomonadota > Alphaproteobacteria > Rhizobiales > Xanthobacteraceae > Bradyrhizobium. The sequence goes on from NZ_JANADP010000001.1 coordinate 6,781,483, forward strand.
CAGCGCTTGCGCGGCATCGCTCGCTGTCCGCAACTGCCCGTGCGCTGCGCGTCAATCATGCGACGGTGTCCCGCCGCGTTGCTCACCTCGAGGCGCTTCTCGGGCGCGCCTTGTTCGAGAGCCGCGCCGAGGGCTACATGCTGACGGCCGACGGCAGGGCCGTGCTGGAAGAAGCCAAGGTCATGGACAGCGCAGCGCTCTCGGTTCTGCGGCGCCTCGATGCGAGCGCAGAACTCAGCGGCCTCGTCCGATTGACGGCCGGACGCAGCCTGGCCGAAGGATTCCTGATCGACCGGCTGGACGGGCTGCATCGACGTCATCCGGGAATAGATCTCGAGCTCATCGGCGATGTCAGGCTCCTGAGCCTTGCCCGGAGAGAGGCCGACATTGCCTTGCGTTTCGGTCACCCTAAGGGCAGTGAGCTCGCCGCCCGGCGCGTGGGCACGATCTACTTTGGCCTCTACGTCGCTGCGAACCTGCGCTCCGAACCGGACATGATGACGCGATTGCCGCTTGTCGGCTTCGACAGGAACGGCGATTCGATTGCCGAAGCCGAATGGCTCGAGCAGCATTTTCCGGGACGCCGGTTCTCCTTTCGCGCCAACAGCCAGATCGCGCAGGCTGCTGCGACACGGGCAGGCTTCGGAATCGCGCTGCTGCCGCGCTATCTGGCCGACAATGATCGCAAGCTTGCCGAGATCGACTGCGACGCGCCGATGCTCGAGCGCGAGCTCTGGCTTCTGATCCGTCCCGACCTGACGAAAGTGCCTCGTGTCCGCGCGGTCGCCGACTATCTCGTCGAGATCTTCCGCCGCGAACGGCAGCACTTCGCGGGCCATTCCCACGCCGCCGGGCGTGAACCGATGGAAGTGCAGCCGGCGGAAGAAGAAGAAGAGGCCCCGGAAGCCTGAGCTGCGGGGCCCCTCCTCCGCCGGCTGCACCGTCGTGCCGATGAATGGCCAGCCACCTTCCACCGGCACGACGAGAAGTCACGCGCTCACACCAGCCAGTCTCGTCACGAGTTGCTTCAAATCCGGCGTCCCGATCCCGGTGACGAGGTCATAACCCGGCCCGCAACTGTAGGCGCCGTTGCTTTGAGTCAATATGTCGCGGAAGCAGTTGCTGCCGATCATCGGGTAGATCAGCGGATTGAGATAGGGAAGCGGTGCTTGGCGGTTGTTCTGCCGCGCCTCGTTGATCAGCGCACACAAGCCGGCCCATATCGGCGCGCTCCAGCTGGTGCCGCCATACTGCAAGCGCTGGCCGTTGAGGATGATCAAGCCGCCTTCATTGGGATCCGCCGCAGCGCCGACATCGGGGACCATCCGTTGATTGCCGGCCGGCACACCATTGCCCTGTTGCCACGACGGTCGCGGAAAGAATTTGCTCTTCCCACCGCCGCTGCCCGTCCAGCCGGTTTCGGACGCCACCTGCCCGTTCGCCGCCAACCGCAGCGACGTGCCGCCGACCGCCACGACATGCGGGCTGGTCGCCATCCACTCGGCCGCCAGCGGGCCGTTGGCATGATGGCCGTCCGGCCCCGGGTTTGACCCGGCATCGCCGGTCGACACGAACACGTTGACGCCCAGGGCGGCGAACCGGACGAAACGGGCCTCCTCGGCGTTCACTTCGCCCTGCGTCATGAAGGCTTCACTGAGGCCAAGGCTGATCGACACGACACGCAAAGTCGGTTGCGCCAGCGCGTCGGCGTAGATGCGGTCGAGCGCGCGGTCGAGATCGATAAAGGCGAGCGTGCCGGTGGCGTAGATGCGCACGTTCGCCTCGGGAGCGATGGTGCTCGCCCATTGCGCATCCAACGTCTCCTCGCCCGAGGGGGCAGGCAACGCTCCGCCCTTGACGTTGATCTTGGTGATGCGCGCCATGCTGCCGGCAACGCCGTTGGCCGTCCAAAACGCCGTCAGGTCGGAGTCCAGCGGGAACGTATCGATCAGGATGGCAATCTCCTGCCCCTTCCCGCTCAGGCCGAGCCCTGCGCCGCTGTAGGCCTTCAGGATTTCCGGAGCCAGATACGGCGGCGCGTTGGCGATCGCCGGCTCCACGGCCGCCTCCGACTTCACCTGCATGTACGAGCGGAGATGCTTGCGGGCTTGCCGATAGGGTTGCAGCCCGCCGATATTCACCACCGCACCAGCAACATCCACCGGCAGGCTCGGGACGTCGGACGCAGCAGTGTACGTCTGGCCCTCCCGCGTGACTCGCACCATGTGCACGCCGAGGCTCGCCTCGACCTGCGAAGCGGGAGCGGTGGCGTAGATGGTGGTGCGGTCGGGCGTCACCTGCGTGATGGTGAAGCCCTCCTTCTTCAGCCAGCTCTCCAGCGCGCCGGCTGCGGCCGAATCGACCGCGTATTTCGTCTTCAGCTCCTGTGGCGAAATCGTTTCGCCCTTGTCGACACGCGCCTCAAGCTCCTTCTGGACATCAGGCGCAACGCCAAGCGCAAAACTTACGTCCATCTTCTCGTCGCGGTGCCGCGGATCGGCCGCGCTGGCGATCAGGCCGTGCGCCGTCACGCCCGACGACGGAATGGGGACCACGCTGTTTGGAAACATTTTTCTGTCTGTCATTTTTACAGCCCTCGTTTCACAGGTTCATTGTTCGGATGGCAATTTGCTCAGGTGACAATTCTCGGCGTCGTCATTTGCAATTTCATTTTGATGCCGCACCTCGTTGAAACGAGGCGAAGCCAACCCGCACGCGAGCTTAGCCCTCGCCGCTCTCCTGGGAATTCGCAATAAATTCTCTGTGCTCGATCAGAAATGCACAGGCCCCCAAGGAGGAGCCGCAATGTGAGCCGGCTGACCAATTGCACGACTGCGGCGACACACTCGCTGACACCGATCGGGCTCCTGCGACCGTGGCGATCCAGAAGTGCGAGTTCTATGATTGAGGCTCAGCGCGTTGGAAAATTCGGCGCGGTATCGCCGACTGTCAACCGCTCCGATCCATCGTCGGTCAATTCGAGGAGATACCGCAAAGCAGAACCAGGGTCGGCAAGAGAGTCGTCGAAAACAATTGCCGCGGCAAACTGTTATCGATACCGTAAGCTGATCATCGTTCGCTGTCGCGAGCGTCGGCAGGCCAAATCCCGTGGCACGGAGGCAGGCTCCACACACACCAAGCAGACATCGCGTTGAGATGAAGCGAACTCGGACGACGACCAGAAAGGCGCCCAAGCGGCCAGCGACCATGGCTGAGGTGGCGGCGCGGGCGGGCGTTTCCACCATGACCGTCTCGCGTGCGTTGAAGAGCGATGGTGCCGTCTCCCAGGAGACGCGGCAGCGCATCCTCGCCGCCGTCGAAGAGCTCGGATATGTGCTCGACCTGTCTGCGGGCGCACTGTCCTCGAAGCGGACGGGTTTCGTGGCGGCCCTCATCCCTTCCATCAACAACTCCAATTTCTCGGACACTGCGCGCGGCATCACGGAGGCGATCGAAGGCCAGGGGCTGCAGATGCTTCTCGGCTACACCGACTACGATATCGACAAGGAGGAGCAGCTCGTGCGGGCGATGCTGACGCGCCGGCCCGACGGGATCATCGTCACCGACGGCCGGCACACGCCGAAGGCGCGGCGGATGCTGCAATCCGCCGGCATTCCGGTGGTCGAGACCTGGGATCTGCCTGCCGATCCGATCGACCATGTCGTGGGCTTCTCCAATGCCGAAGCGTCGCGCGCGCTGGTGCACCGGCTCTATCAGAAGGGCTACCGCAACATTGCGTTCATCGGCGGCGCAAGCAGGCGCGACACGCGCGGCGCAGATCGCCGGCTCGGCTACAAGCGAGCCGTCGAGGAGCTCGGCCTGCCGGTCGGGCGTACGATCTCGTTCGGCAATCCGCCAATCTCCATGCAACAGGGCGGCGAGGCCATCGTCCAGCTCATCGAGCAATGGCCGGACGTGGACGCCGCCGTTTGCGTCTCCGACCTGTCTGCCTTTGGCGCGATCATGGAATGCCATCGCCGCGGCTGGGCAGTCCCTGGCCGGATCGCGGTGGCCGGCTTCGGCGACTTCGAGGTTTCGCGCTGCTCCTGGCCGAGGATCACGACCGTCGCCGTCGATTGCCGCAATATCGGACTGGAAGCCGGCAGCGTCCTGCTGCGCGCCATCGACGATGTGAGGGAAGGCCGGAGACCCGGGCCCGAGACCTTGATCGTCCCCTTCGAGGTCATCGAGCGCGAAAGCAGCTGAGCCCGGCTTGACAGCGTCGCCCGACCGGGTACGGTGTTATCGATAACAAATATGACGCCATAACGGATCACGATCGCCAAGCGCCTGGTCAACGGTCGGGAGATGCTCCCAATCGTTCGCGGCCGGCTGGCGATTTCGGGAGGAGAGCCAGGCATGGCATCGGGTGCGCTGCGCTTCGATGGAGTCGTCAAATCGTTTGGCGGCACTCGCGCGCTCAAAGGCGTCAGCTTCGGCGTCGGGCGCGGCGAAATCGTCGCCCTGCTCGGCGAGAACGGCGCGGGCAAGTCGACCCTCATCAAGGTGCTCGGCGGCATCCATCGTCCGGATGCCGGCGCGGTGACGATCGCAGGCGAGCCCTATCACCATGCGCCCGGCGGCCGCGCCGACCACCAACCTGTCGCCTTCATCCATCAGGATCTCGGCCTCGTCGAATGGATGACGGTGGCGGAGAATGTCGGCCTCGCGCAGGGCTTTCCGCGAACCCGGCCGTTCGGCCTCATCGACTGGCGTGGCGCCGAGGCGCGCGCGACCAAAGCGCTCGCGCTCGTGGGCTGCGATATCGACCCGACCACGCGCGTGTCGAGCCTGTCGCGCACCGAGAAGTCGCTGGTCGCCATCGCCCGCGCGCTCGTCGTCAATTGCGATTTCCTCGTGCTCGACGAGCCGACCGCGAGCCTGCCGGCAGACGAGGTTGAACGCCTGTTCGCGGCGCTGCGGCGCCTGCGCGAGCAGGGCGTCGGCATGATCTATGTGTCGCACCGGCTCGACGAGATCTTCCGCATCGCCGATCGCGTCGTCGTGTTGCGCGACGGTCAGCTCGTCGGAGAGAAAGCGATCAGCGAGACTTCGCCGGAGGATCTGGTGCGGCTGATCGTCGGCAGGCCCCTGCTCGACATGTTCGAGAAAGCGGCTTCCCACTCCGGCAAGACCCGCGTCACGGTGCGAGGATTGATCACCCCGAAGGCCGGCCCTGTGGATTTCGACGTGCGCGAGGGCGAACTCCTCGGCCTCGTGGGCTTGCGCGGCGCGGGCCAGGAGGACGTCGGCCGGGCGCTGTTCGGCGCGGTCGCACACCGCGGTGAGATCCTGATCGACGGCACGGCCCCCGATCTGTCCAGCCCCGTGACCGCCATGGCCGGCGGCATTGGTCTGGTTGCCCGCGACCGAACGGAGGAATCGATCGCGGCATCCTTGTCGATCCGCGAGAATGCCTTCCTCAACCCGGGCGCTTCCGGGCGCGGCCTGTTCGACGTGCTGGCACCGCGCCGCGAAGCGGAAGAGGCGGTCAAGCTCGGCGCCCTCGTGGGCCTGCGGCCCAATGATCCGCATCTCGCCATCGAGGGGCTGTCAGGCGGCAATCAGCAGAAGGTCGTCGTCGGACGCTGGCTTGCCACCGGCCGCAAGCTGCTGGTGGCCGAGGATCCGACTGCCGGCGTCGACGTCGGAGCCAAAGCCGAAATCTATCGGCTGATCGCGCGCGCCATCACCGAAGGACTTGCCGTCGTCGTCGTCTCCACCGACTTCGAGGAAGTTGCGCATATCTGCCATCGCGCGCTCGTCTTCAACCGCGGCCGGATCATCACCGAGATCGCCGGCGACAACCTTACGACCGAAGCCCTGATCACCGCCGCGTCGGCCTCCGAGGCCGCGTAAGGGACAAATCGCACGGGCTCGCGAGAGGCCCGCCGGGAGGAACGCATGGGAATGAATTCGATCGAATCGAACGCACTGGAGCCGACACGCGCGGATCTCGCCGGCGCGTCGCTGTGGCAGAAGATCACGCGGCTGCTGCCGGTGTACGGCCTGCCGATCATCACGGTGGCGCTGATCGCGCTGTTCTCGATCCTCCTGCCCAACACGTTTCCGACGCTGCTCAACCTGCGCTCGATCGTGTCCGATAAGTCGATCATCGCCATGCTGTCGCTCGCAGCGATGATCCCGATGGCCGCCGGCAAGATCGACCTCACGGTCGGCTATGGCATCGTGCTCTGGCACATCCTGGTGATCAGCCTGCAAACCGCCTTCGGCCTGCCCTGGCCGGTTGCCGTCCTCGTCGTCATCTGCCTGGGCGCCTTCACCGGCCTTCTCAACGGCCTGCTGGTCGAAGTCGCGCGCATCGACAGCTTCATCGCCACGCTCGGCACCGGCACGGTGCTCTATGCGCTGGCGCTTTGGCACACCGGCGGCCGGCAGGTCGTCGCGATGCTGCCGGAAGGGTTCCTCGCTCTCAACGGCACGATGATCTTCGGCCTGCCGATCACGGGCTTCTATGTGCTCGTTCTCGCGGTGGCGATGTGGCTGATGTTCGAATATCTGCCGCTCGGCCGCTACATCTACGCCATCGGCGCCAACCCGAAGACGGCCGCGCTCAACGGCATTCCGGTGCAGCGCTTCACGGTCGGCGCCTTCATGGCCTCGGGCATCCTCACCGCTGTCACCGGCGTTTTGCTTGCCTCGAAGCTGCGCATCGGCCAGGCGAGCGTCGGCCTCGAATATCTCCTGCCCGCCCTGGTCGGCGCCTTCCTCGGTTCGACCACCATCAAGCCCGGCCGCGTCAACGTCTGGGGCACCATCGTCGGCGTCGCGGTGCTCGCGGTCGGCATCGCCGGCATTCAGCAGTTCGGCGGCTCCTTCTGGGTCGAGCCGCTCTTCAACGGCCTCACGCTGCTCGCCGCAATCGGAATGGCCGGATACGCGCAGAGGAAGCGCGGGGCCGTTGCGAAGGTCCCGGTCGGCGCACCCGATCGCAAGGCTTGAAACCAACCAACGATGGAGTTCGTGGCCGGCGACGAGCCGGCCACAACGGAAAAGTCCGGCGCAAAGCCGGCGATGAAACCGAAACGGCAATTTACCAAGGAGAACGCTCTATGTTGCATTCGATGATAAGAACCGGCGCTGTCGTCGCCGGCCTCGCATTCGGTCTTGCCTCCGCCCACGCCGACTCGCTCGCTGATGCCAACGCCTTCGTCGAGAAATATGCTTCCAAGGTCGACAAATGGGACGGTCCGACCACCGCTCCGAAGATCGCCAAGGGCAAGACCATCGTCGTGCTTGCTTCCGACATGAAGAACGGCGGTGTGCTCGGCGTCACCAAGGGCATCGAGGAAGCGGCGAAGGCCGCCGGCTGGACCGTGCGCACGCTTGATGGCGCCGGCTCGGTCTCCGGCCGCACCGCCGCCTTCGGTCAGGCCATGACGCTCAAGCCCGACGGCCTCGTGATCTGCGGTTTCGACGCGGTCGAGCAGAAGCCTGGCATGGAGGCGGCCAAGGCCGCCAAGATTCCGATGGTCTCCTGGCACGCCGCTCCCGCCATCGGCCCAGTGCCCGAAGCCGGCGTCTTCGCCAATGTGACGACCGATCCGATGGCCGTCTCCACCGCCGCGGCCAACTGGGCGTTCGTCGATGCCAAGGGCAAGCCGGGCGTGATCATCTTCACCGACTCGACCTATGAGATCGCGATCGCCAAGGCCAAGAAGATGAAAGAGGTGATCGAGGCGCTCGGCGGCAAGGTTCTCGAATGGGTCGATACGCCGATCGCCGAGACCTCGACGCGTATGCCGCAGCTCACCACCTCACTGCTGCAAAAGCACGGCGCCGCCTGGACGCATTCGCTTGCGATCAACGACCTCTACTATGACTTCATGGCGCCCTCGCTGTCCGCGGCCGGCATCAAGGGCACCGGCGCGCCCGTCAATGTCGCTGCGGGCGACGGCTCCGAAAGCGCCTATCAACGCATCCGCTCCGGCGCCTACCAGGCCGTCACCGTGGCCGAGCCACTGAACCTCCAGGGCTGGCAGCTCGTCGACGAACTGAACCGCGCCATCGCCGGAGAGAAATGGTCGGGTTATGTCTCGCCGCTGCACGTGGTGACCAAGGCCAATGTCGAGTTCGACGGCGGCCCGACCAATACGTTCGATCCGGGCAACGGCTATCGCGACGCCTACAAGAAAGCCTGGGGCCTCTAAGCGTCCTTCCCCTCACCCCGAGCACGGCATGACCGTGCTCCCTCGGCGGTCGGCCGGAAGCTGACCGCCGATTTTCTTCCACTCCATCAGACAGACGAGCGAATGCCTATGTTCATCCGTTGCGCTTTTTTCAGTGGCCGCATCAAGCCGGGACGCGAAGCCGAATTCACCGCCTATGTGCGCGAGAAACTCGTGCCGCTGTGGACGCGCTTTCCCGGCGCCGAGGAGGTTCGCGTGCTGCGCCAGGAGGAAAGCGACAGCGACGCCCAGCGTTACGAGATGGTGCTCGCGATCCGCTATCCCTCGCGCGAGGCCATCGAGCAAGCGCTCGCCTCGCCGGTTCGCTTCGAGAGCCGCGAAGTGACCAAGGGGCTGACGGAGATGTTCGACGGCTCCATCTTCCACACGGTCTTCAAGGCCGATGATTTCGCGCTGCCGACCGACTGATCGCGGAGATCTGACGCCGTGAGCACTTACGACGTTCTCGACCAGCGCTTTCAGGCGCTGATCATCGGACATGCCAAGCTCGACAGGCTCTGGACCGGCAGCCGCTGGGCCGAGGGCCCGGTCTATGTGCCGGCCGCCAAGTCGCTGCTGTGGTCCGACATTCCCAATGACCGCGTGTTGCGCTTCGACGAGACCGACGGTTCGGTCTCGGTGTTCGAAAACCCCTGCGGCTATCACAACGGTCATAGCCGCGATGCGCAGGGACGTGTGATCGCCTGCGAACACGGCGGCCGCCGCATCTCGCGGCTGGAGCCCGACGGCCGCTGGGTGGGACTGGTCGAGCGCTTCGAAGGAAAGCGTTTCAATTCTCCCAACGATGTCGTGGTCAAGTCGGACGGAACCATCTGGTTTTCCGACCCGACCTACGGCATCGACAGCGAGTATGAAGGGCACGCCGGGCCCAGCGAGATCGGCGCCAGCAACGTCTATCGTTTCGATCCGGCGAGTGGCGCACTGTCGGCGGTTGTGACAGACATGGTGAAGCCGAACGGTCTCGCCTTCTCGCCCGACGAGCGGCTGCTCTATGTCGCCGAAACGGGCGCGACGCACGTGCCGGGCCTGCCGGCTATCATCCGCGCCTATGACGTTGCACCGAGCGGGCTTGCGGTGAGCGAAGGCCGCACCTTCGCGACCTCACCGGCCGGATTCTATGATGGATTCCGCGTCGATCGGAACGGCAATATCTGGACGTCGACGGCGGATGCCGTCGCCATCTATGCGCCCGACGGCACGCTGATCGGACGCATTCCGGTGCCTGAGATCGTCTCCAACCTGACCTTCGGCGGACCGAAACGAAACAGGCTCTACATCACCGCCCAGACATCGCTCTACGCGATCTTCGTCAACGCGCACGGATTGTCCTGAGCCCGCACGGGCGCATCAGGTGGGCGGCGTGCGCGCCGCCCAGAATTCCATGAGCGCGGCCTGATCCATCGCCCCGCACCCGATCGCGGTCAGCAGGCGATGGATCTCGGCGCAGACGACAGTCATCGGCATCGCGATGCCCGTCTGGCGCGCAAGATCCTGCGCGCCGTTCAGGTCCTTCACCATGTTGTCGATGCGGCCCGTCGGACGATAGTCGCGCGCGGCAAAGCGCGGCATGTATTCCTGGAGGATCGCGCTGTCGGCGCGGCCGCCACGCAAGGCTTGCGGAATCTTGGCCGCATCCACGCCGGAGGCCTCAGCCAGCGCCGTCGCCTCGGCGACGGCGACGAAGTTGAGCGCGCACAGAACCTGGTTGATCAGTTTCGTGGTCTGTCCTGCGCCGCTCGGGCCCATATGCGTGAAATTCGAGGCGACCTCGGCGAGCACCGCCCGCGCCTCCGCGACATCGGCAGCGTCCCCACCGGCCATGCAGGTCAACTGGCCGATCAAGGCTTTCGGCGCGCCGCCGGACAGAGGACTGTCGACCCAGCGCAGACCGGCTGCGGCCGCGTCCTTCGCCAGCGCGCGCGTGGATTCCGGATCGATCGAAGACATGTCGATGATGAGCGTGCCCTTCCGCGCGCCTTCGGCGACGCCTGCCGGTCCGAACACGGCGGCTCGGACGATCTTGGGCGAGTTGAGGCTGAGGATCACGGCGTCAGCTTCGGCCGCAGCCTTCGCAGCGGTGGTGGCCGCGGTCGCGCCCTTTTCGACGAGGCTAGCTACCTTCGCAGCATCAAGATCGAACACCAACAGGCGGGTGTTGGTCTGAGCCAATCGAGTTCCGATCGCGCCGCCCATGGCGCCGGCGCCGATCAATGCGACTGAACAGGGCATTTCGACATCTCCGCGGTGAGTTTCGGCGGCACGCCTCAGAGCGAGGCCGTGATCCCGCCGTCGACATAGAGCACGTGCCCGTTGACGAAGGAGGACGCGCCCGAAGCGAGGAAGATGCAGGCGCCAACGAGTTCCTCGACCTTGCCCCAGCGGCCCGCGGGGGTGCGCTTTTCGAGCCAGGCCGAGAACGCGGAATCCGCAACCAGCGCGGCATTGAGCGGCGTATCGAAATAGCCGGGCGCGATCGCGTTGACCTGAAGGCCGTGTTTCGCCCAGTCCGTCGCCATGCCCTTCGTCAGATTTCCGACCGCGCCCTTCGTCGCCGTGTAGGGCGCAATCGACGGGCGCGCGAGCGCAGTCTGCACCGACGCGATGTTGATGATCTTCCCGGCGCCACGCGCGATCATGTGGCGCGCGCAGGCCTGGCCGACATTGAAGACCGAGGCGATGTTGGTTTGCAGCAGGCGTTGGAACGCGTCCGCCGGGAAATCCTCGAGCGGCGCGCGGTGCTGCATGCCGGCATTGTTGACGAGGATGTCGATGGGCCCGATGTCGGCCTCGAAGCGGTCGACGGCCGTACGGGCCGCGGCGTGATCAGCGGCATCGAAGGCGAGCGTTCGCGCGCCGGCAATGGAGCTCGCGGCAGCCGCAAGCTTGGCCTCGTCGCGACCGTTGAGAACGACCTGCGCACCGGCCTCGGACAGGCCGCGCGCAAGCGCAAAGCCGATACCTTGCGAAGATCCTGTCACCAGCGCTCGGCGTCCTGTCAGATCGAACAAGTTGATTGCCACCCTGTTTCCTTTTCTTGCGGCTCGACATACCACTCTCACTACACTATGTTATCGATAACATGAACTGTCAAGACCGCGCCAAAGAGGAGCGCTCACCTGCATGTCGAAGCCTGAAATCCTTCAGATGGGCCCCTATCCGGAATGGGATCAGCTCCCGCTTGATGAAACCTACATCGCGCACCGCTACTTCGAGGCGGCCGACAAGCCCGCCCTCCTCGCCGAAGTGGGAGCCCGCGTGCGAGCCATCGCTACACGGGGCGAGCTCGGCGCGAACGCGGAACTCATCGCGGCATGTCCAAAGCTCGAGATCATCTCGATCTACGGCGTCGGCTTCGATGCCGTGCATCTGGACAGCTGCCGGTCGCGCGGCATCCGCGTCACCAACACGCCGGACGTGCTGACGAAGGACGTGGCCGACCTCGCGATCGCGATGATGCTCGCGCAATGGCGCGGCGTGAACGGTGCCGAGCGCTGGGTGCGGGACGGTTCATGGGCCGCCAAGGGACTCTATCCCCTGAGGACACGAGCCTGGGGCAAGCGCGCAGGCGTCCTCGGCCTCGGCCGCATCGGGTTTGAGGTGGCGCGCCGGCTGGCCGGCTTCGACATGGACGTCGCTTATTCCGACATCGAGGCGAAGCCATACGCCGGCGATTGGACCTTCGTCGCCGATCCGGTCGCGCTCGCCGCGCGTTCGGATGTCCTGTTCGTCACGCTCGCCGCCTCGGCGGCAACGCGGCACATCGTCGGACCTGCGGTTCTTGAAGCGCTCGGCCCCAACGGGCTGCTCGTCAACGTCTCGCGTGCCTCCAACATCGACGAAGAGGCACTCATCTCGACGCTTGCCGGCGGCAAGCTCGGCGCGGCGGCGCTCGATGTCTTCGAGGGCGAACCGAACCTGAACCCGAGATTCCTGGAGCTGCCGAATGTCCTCCTGCAGCCTCACCACGCCTCCGGGACGGTCGAGACCCGCAAGGCGATGGGTCAGTTGATGCGCGACAATCTCGCCGCGCATTTCGCTGGCCGCACGCTGCCCAGTCCCATCCTCTGACTTGTCGACGGGGCACCTGCCGCAGAAGGAACCTTCCACACCCGTCCTGCAAGCCGGTGATATAAAGTCGCAGGCAAGCCAGGAGGCCCTACACCTCGCGCAATCCTGCAAAAAGCGGTTTGAATTCGCTATCGGTCCGATACAACACTGCGGGTCGCCCCAACGGTGCAGCGACCGATATCTCCTGCCCGCCTGTAAATGACTGACCGGTCCAGACATGGATCCAGTCGCTCCCTGCCGGAAGGTAGAGGCTTCGCTGATCCTGGGAAGCCTGCCAGACGGGCGCGACAAGCAGATCGCGGCCATAGAGATAGCAATCCTGAATGCCGTAGGCTCGCCGGTCGTCTTCGTGATGGAGGAACAGCGGACGTTGGACCGGAAGGCCCAGACGCGCAGCTTCCAGCGACAAGGTTCTTAGATAAGGCGAGAGGTGAACGTAGATCGCAGTCATCCCGGCGAAATGCTTGAGGACCGCTGGATCGCCATCGAGCTGCAGATTGTCACGGGGCCTGTTGCCTTCGTGGCTGCGCATCACGGGCGTGAAGGCCGCCATCTCGCTCCAACGCATCAGCAACTCGGGCGTGCGCAGATTGCCGAACAGGCTGGTGTAGCCGCCGATGTCGGAGTGATGAAACGCATTGCCGAGCAATCCCGACGACAGGGCGGCGCAGATCACCGTGACCAGACCGTCATGCCGCGAAAAGTCGACCGATTGATCCCCGGCCCAAAGCCACGGGCACGACTTCTGCACACCCGTGAAGCCGGACCGCATGAAGAACACGGCCTCTCCGGTGCGGCCGCGGCTCGCCACCGCCTTCGCGTTCACTTCGGCCCACAGCGTCGGCCAGAGGTTGTGCGCAAGCCGTGCATCGACGCCGCTGGCGAGACGCACGTCCACCGGCAGATACTCACCGAAATCTGCCATCCAGCCGGACAGACCATAGTCGAGCATCTTCTTGCCGATGATTTCCTCGGAAAACCATGCCGCGGCGTCCGGATTGGTGAAATCGACGGTGCCGCAGTGAAACTCGCCGAAGTCGATCAGGGCCGTTCGCCCCGAGGCGTCCTTGACGAAGTAACCGGCATTCTCGGCCTCCTCGAACAGCACGCCGTCGTTACAGAGATACGGGTTCACGTAACCGAGAAAGCGGATGCCTTGGTCGTGCAATTCGGCGATGCGCTGCCGCAGGCCCGGATAACGCGTCTCGTTGGCCTTCCAGTCCCAGAACAGCCGCGCGCCAAAGGCGGTCGGCCGGATCCCGACCCAATCCTCGCACCAGAGGCCGGACACCTTGACGCCGGCGGCGCGCATCTTCGCGAGGCGAGTGAACGAATTCGCGCCATCCTTCAGGCCGACGATCGCGCCGTTGTAGATCCATTCCGGAAGCGGCGGTTGGCGGCCGAAACGACCAGACAGCGTCTCCACCAGCGCGACGAAGGTCGGAGCGGCAAACAGCTCGATGCGCACCGGAACGGACCAGACTTCGATCTCGTGAAATTCACATTCGCGAAAATCAAACACGCTGTAAGCAGACGTCTCGACGTGAAGCGCGTAGCGCGCCGACGACAGGTAGGTCGGCTGCGGATAGTTGGTGTGATAGTAGTCGCCACCCGCCTGCCCGGCCACGTCCGCCTTGAAGGTGATCTCGGTGGTCTTGTCGCGCCCGACACCCGGCTCGGAGCTCCACAGCGGAAACCGCCGGCCACGCAGGTCGAAATAGGAGAATTGCTCGCCGCCACCCCAGACATGCTCGTCGCGGTCAGCCGCGACGCGCAGCCAGAATCGGTTCACGGACGGATCGAGCGACCGTAGCGCCAACGCATTGCCTTCGAGCGTCACGGCGAGGCGCGGAGGCTGCCCCTTGGCCGCGGACAGCAGGAGCGTGTTGCCGTCGATCTCGGCATGCCCGAGCGGGCAGCGTTCGGCCAGGCGATCTTCGATTACGAAGCGGCCGCGGTGCATTTTGATGCTGTCATCGCCTCGGCCGACGAAGAAACACGGCGCCGCAGCACTGTGAGCGAGAATCCGGCGGCCCGACATGGAAAGCGCAAAGCCGGATGGGGTTGTCTCGAGTTTCAAGTCCATTCCACTTGGCCTTTCCGTCAGCCCTTGATGCCGCCTGCGGTCAGCCCCGAGACGACGCGCTCCTGGAAGATCACGATCAGAATTGCGATAGGCACGATGCCGACGACGAGCGCAGCCGAGATCACCGGCCAGGGAAACGCAAACTCACCCTGATAGAGCTGGATGCCGACCGGCAGCGTCCGCAATCCGGGATTGGAGTTGAACGACAAGGCCAATAGGAATTCGTCCCAGGCGTTGACGAAGGCGAGGATGCCGGCAGTGAAGACGCCTGGTGCCGACAGCGGCACCACAACCCTGAACAGCGCGCCAAATCGCGTGCAGCCGTCGATCATGGCGGCATTCTCCAGATCGCGCGGGATGCCTTCGAAGAACGACGTCAGCACCAGGGTGCACACGGGCAGGCTGAGCACAGTGTAGGGCAGGATCAGCGCCGTCCACGAGTTGAGCAAATTGAGCGCACGCATCGTCTCGAACAAGGGGACCAGCAGCGTCACCAGCGGAAAGGTCGAGACCGCGATGATGACGGACATGATCAGCCCCCTGAACCGCAGGTTCAGCCGCGCCAGCGCATAGGCCGCGAGAACCGACACCAGAAGCGTGAGCGCAGTCGAGAGCAGCGCGACCATAAAACTATTGAACAAGAAGATGAGCAGCGGCTGGTCGGAGAACGCCTGGATGTAGTTCCGCAGCGTCGCCGCGTGCGGCAGCCAGGTGATCGGCTTCTGCGTGAGTTCAGCCTCGGTCTTGAATGAGGTCAGCAGGATCCACAGCGCCGGAAACAGGCCGTTGACGACGAGAATGAGCGCGGCAATGGCGCGGAGCGGTTTTCCCGACAGGACCGAGTTGAGGGTGGAGGCGACCGCCGTGCTCACGCTGCGGCCCCGCTGCTGCGGATCATCCGCAGGTAGAGCGCCGTGACGAGCATCGACAGTCCGAACATCACCACCGCGAGCGCCGATCCGTAGCCGAGGTCGAGGAACGACACGGTATTCTGGTGGATGTACATGGCGAGCGTCGCGGTTTCGGTGCCCGGCCCGCCGCCTGTCATCATGTAGGGAATGTCGAAAGTCTGCAGCGCAGTGATGGTGCGGAAGATCAGCGCGACCACGATGGTGGGCTTGAGCAGCGGCAGCGTGATCTCGAAGAACTGCCGCACGCGGCCGGCGCCGTCGACGTCCGCGGCCTCGTAAAGCGAACGTGGAATGGTCTGCAGGCCCGCGAGAATGATCATTGCCATGAAGGACGAGGCCTTCCAGATGATCGCAAGGCAGATCGCGGCGAAGGCGAGACGCGGCGAGTTGAACCAGATCACGGTGGGCAAACCGATCCGGTTGAGCACATCGTTGACGACGCCATACTCGGAATGGAAGAACCAGCCGAAGATCAGGCCGGCGAAGGAGAGCGGCAGTGCCCAGGGGATCAACAGCGAGAGCCGCACCGGCCATTTCATCTGGAACGGCAAATTGGCGAGCAGCGCCAGCGCGAACCCGACGACGAGCGAGCCGGGCACGGTGATGAGCGTGATCAGCACCGTGTTCCAGGTCGCCTGCCAGAACACGGGATCGTCAGGCATCTGCCTGAAGTTCGCAAGGCCGGCAAAGCGCGCCAGCAGGCCCGACGTCAGCGACAGGTCGAGAAAGCTGGTGTAGATCAGCCGCGACACCGGATAGACGATCATCACCCCGAGCAGAATCGCGGCGGGCAAGAACAGCAGCACCGCAAGCGTGGTGTCGTCCGGATCGAACCAGCGCGACAGAAACGCACGTCGTGCGGTAGCGCCGCCCGCTCCGTTCTTGACCGTGGATGTCGTTGTCATGCAGACCAACCCGGATGTGCTGGACGCCGTTAGCGGATGATCCGCTTGAGGCGCGCCTCGATCTTGGCCGCGCCGTCCGCCGGCGTTGTGGCACCCGCCAGCACCGCGTTGACCGTGGTGCGGATCGCTTCGCTGACCTCGTTGTAACGCGGCGTCACGGGTCGCGGTTTTGCGGTCTCGACGATCGCCTGAGCATCGGCGAACCATGGCACCGCCTTGGTTACGTCGGCGTCCTTGTAGAGCGTGCCGTAGGTCGGCAGCAGCGAGCCGTTGATGGCCACGTATTTGGAGACCTCGGGGCTCGACAGATACGCCACCAGCTTCTTGGCTTCCTCCTGGTTCTTGGAAAAGGCGGACACACCCCACTCCCAGCCGCCGAGGCAGGTCGCCTGCTCGCCGCCCTTGACCGCCGGAAGCCGCGCGACACCGACCTTGCCGGCCACGGCGGACTCGGCGCCTTGCGACATCGCCCAGGCGTACGCCCAGTTCACCGCGAACAGGACGTTGCCGGCCTGAAACTCCTTGCGCGTGTCGTCGGTTGCAACCTCGGCGATGTTCTTCTTGGCGACGCCGCTGTCGGCAAAGCCCTTCCAGAGCGCCAGCGACTTCGTCGCGGCGTCACGATCGAAATCGAGCTTGCCGTCCTTGGTCACCACCTTGCCCTGGCTCCAATACGGCACGAGGAAGGTGCAGACCGCGCCTTCGATCGCCTTGCCCTGGAAAGACAGGCCCTGCAGGTTCGGATTCTTCTCGCCGTCCTCGACCTTCTTGGCGGCGTCCGCGAGCTCGTCCCAGGTCTTTGGCGGCTGCAGCCCGTATTTGTCGAGCAGGTCCTTGCGATAATAGAGGAACATGGAATCGGCAAAGGCGGGAAGCGCGACCACCTTGCCGTCGACCGTGTTCGCCTCGGCATAGGCGCGCAGATAAGAAGACATGTCGCTTGCGATCGGGCTGGTCCAGCCCGCGGCCGCGAACTGCGCCGGCCGGATCACGTCGAGCATCAGCACGTCGAGCGAGGAATCCTTCGCCGTGAGCACCGTGTTGAGATATTGCGCCTGCAGATCCGAGGTCGTGCCGCCGAGCTCAATACTGACCTTCACCCCGGGATTGCGCGCCTCGTATTGATCGAGCAGCGTGCGCCAGATGCCGGGCTGCCCCTGGCTGGTGACGAAGACCTTCAAATTGGTCTCGGCGGCGGCGCCGGTTGCGAATGCGAACGCTGCGCAGCCGAACAGCCATCCCGCTAACTTTGAAATGCGTGCCACACTCATATTGTCCTCCCGGAAAAGCTCGCCGCTTGCTCGCGACGTTGCTGGCTTGTCGTCGATGGCCTCGCTGCGCCCGTTCTATTGCAAGGCGCGCTCCGTCTCCGCATCGAACAGGTGAATTTTGGCGGGGTCCAGCCCCAGCTTGATGGCCTGACCGGCCTGCGGCCGAAGCTCGGGCGGCAGCCGCGCGGTCAAGGTCGCGCCGCCCACCGTAAAATGCACCAGCGTGTCGGAGCCAAGCGGCTCGACGACCTGAACCTGGCTGTCGAGGCCGACATCGGACGCGCCCGGCGTAAAATGCTCGGGCCTGATGCCGACGATGAATTCGCGCCCGTCAACTGCCGAAAGGCCAGCGCCGGCGAGGCCCGCGAGCGGCAAACGGTTGCCATCGGCGAAATCGAGATAACCCTGAGTGGCCTTGGCCTTGGCAAAGTTCATGGAGGGAGCGCCGACGAAGCCACCGACGAAAACGCTCCCGGGATTGTTGTAGACCTCTTCCGGCGTTCCGATCTGCTCGATGTCGCCCCCGCGCAGGATGACGATGCGATCGGCCAGGGTCATCGCCTCGACCTGATCGTGGGTGACGTAGACGATGGTGGTGCCGATCGTCTGGTGCAGCCGCTTGATCTCGGTGCGGACCTGACCGCGTAGCTTTGCGTCGAGATTGGACAGCGGCTCATCGAACAGAAAGACCTGCGGCCGCCGCACGATGGCCCGGCCCATCGCAACCCGCTGCCGCTGGCCGCCGGAGAGCTGTCCCGGGCGCCGGTCGAGCAGATGGGTGATGCCGAGCATCTCCGCCGCGTCGCGGATCTTGGCGGCCGCATCCGTCGCGTTCGCGCCGCGTACCTTGAGGCTAAAGCCCATGTTCTCGCGCACCGTCTTGTGCGGGTAGAGCGCGTAGTCCTGGAACACCATAGCGATGTCGCGCTCGCGCGGCGGCAGATCGTTGACGATGCGGTCGCCGATCCGGATCTCGCCACCACTGATGCGTTCGAGGCCGGCGATCATCCGCAACGTGGTCGACTTGCCGCAACCGGACGGACCGACCAGCACCAGGAATTCGCCGTCGACGATCTCAAGGTCAATGGCCTTCACGACGCGGAACGCG
This sequence comes from Bradyrhizobium sp. CCGUVB4N, assembly GCF_024199945.1. Lineage (GTDB taxonomy): Bacteria > Pseudomonadota > Alphaproteobacteria > Rhizobiales > Xanthobacteraceae > Bradyrhizobium. The sequence goes on from NZ_JANADP010000001.1 coordinate 6,800,042, forward strand.
CCGTAGCTCTTCTCAAGCTTGCGCAGGCTGACCGAAGCCATGAGCCGTGTCTCCCGTCCCGACGGTTCTTGAAGCCGTGGTGATAGCCGATAGTAGCGCTACGATTTTTGGAAATCAACGACCGAGCCGCACCAACTGATCCAGAGGATAAGGGGGCATAGTCCTGTTCTATCTAGCTGATAACAATAGAAATATCCCCTTATTGGAAAACATGATTGTATCAATCGGACGCTTCAGCTATATAATAGCGCTATTATTCGAGCCACTGTAGAGATGGCGGCACCAAAGCCCATACGCACCCGGCGCAAGATGCAACGGGTCACGATCATGGATGTGGCGGCGCGCGCGGAGCTGTCGCCCTCCACGGTATCCCTCTATTTCAGAAAGCCCGATGCGGTCTCGGCGGCGGCAAGCGAGTCGATTGCACGCGCCATCGAAGCGCTCGACTACGTGCCGAACCTGATGGCCGGAGGCCTGGCGGCGGCCTCATCGCGCGTCGTGAGCATCATCGTGCCATCCGTCCGCAATGCGTTCTTCGCCGAGACCGTCGCGGCCCTGCAGGACGAGCTCGGCAAGCAGCGACTTCAGGTGATGCTCAGCCACACTGAGTACAAAGAGCACGACGAGGAGAATCTGGTCCGCACGGCACTCTCCTGGGCCCCCGCCGCTGTCGTCTTGACCGGTCTCTCGCATAGCACCGCAACGCGCAGGCTGCTCCGCGACAGCAAGGTGCCAGTTGTCGAAATCTGGGAGCTCGGCTCCCCGACCATGGACATGGCAGTCGGTTTTCACCACGGCCAGGTCGGTCAGACCGCTGCGTCGCATCTGTTGCAGCGAGGACGCAAGCGACTGTTGTTTCTTGGTGCCCGGCTCCATGAGGATCGCCGCGCGGCGCGGCGGGCCCAGGGCTTCGTCGAGACGGCGCGAAACGCACCTGACGTCACCGCAGAGATCATCCAGCACCCTGCGCCGGCGAGCGCAGAGGTCGGCGCGATGCTGCTCGGTGAGGCCATGCATCGCTTTCCGCACGTCGATGGGATTGCCTGCTCGAACGACCACATCGCCCTCGGCGTGATCTTCGAATGCCAGCGGCTGGGCATTGCCATCCCCGATCGCCTATCGGTGGTGGGCTTCGGCGATTTGAGCTTCAGCGCGTCCGCAAATCCGTCGCTTACGACGATCCGCCCTCCCGGCGACCTGATCGGGAAGGAAGCCGCGCGGCTGATCATCGCACGGCTCCTGCACCCCGACGCCAAGTCGGAACAGGCCGTCATCGATACGCGCTTCACCCTGCTCCATCGGCAAAGCAGCTGACGATCGGCAAGACGTCGCTTCTGCCGATCGGCGCATCCCCGCGTGGCGCGCGTCCCGACGCCGCAAGCTTACCGGCCAAGCGCTTTCTTGATTCCGGCGAGACCAATCCGCAGGAATGGGTCCGAATGGATGTAGAAATATTTGACGCCGCGCCCGAGCCAGAACGGCAGTTCCTCTGATGTCACCAGCGTCCCGGCGATCTTGCCCGCCGCGCAAATCTTTTTCACGGCAAACTCGACCCGATCGATCACTGCTTGGGGCCTCGGTTCACCGAACGCAGGGGCCGGCGGATATCCCATGTTCTGAGAGAGATCGCCGGGGCCAATGAAGAACACGTCAATGCCCTCCACCGCGAGAAGCTGATCGATATTGTCGATTGCCTGAGGCGTCTCGATCATCGCGATGATCAACCGCTTCTGGTGGTCGGCGGGACAGGCGTATCGCACAGCATCGACGATTGCGCGCGCCTGCTCCGCCGTGTCGACCATTGGCACCATGAGGCCATCAGCGCCCGCATTGAGGTAGCGGATGAGCACTGGCCGCTCATGCGAATGCGGGCGCACGATCGCCGCGCCGCCTGCACCACGGATGACTTGCGCTGCCACGCGCACGTCCTCGAAACTCCAGGTGCCGTGCTCGCAATCGACGAATATGGCGTCTGCCCCGAGCTCGATGAGCCGGACCGCCAATCCCGACGAGGCATGATGCGGCGTGAGCATCGTCACCGCCTCGCCCTTGGCAAGACGTTCGCGCAGCCTGGCTCCGTTCATGGGAAGTCCTCTCTAGCTCTTTGGCTTGTCTTTCAGATCCGCGGGCGCGCCAACCCAGCGGGCCACCTCGATATCCGACGATGTGTCGCGCATGAAGGTCGGGCAGATATGCAGCTCCGGAATGACTGCACCCTTTTGCAGGCTTGCGCAGAGCAGAACCGCGCGCGCGACGTCGTGCGGATTCAGCATCACGGCACGCTCATTGTCGAGCGGCGGCCGCGCGCGATTGTCCATGATCGGCGTATCCGTCTCGCCCGGCAGGATGGTCGTCGCACGAATACCCTGATTGCGGTAGGTGTTGTGCAGGAAAGTCATGAAGTTCTTCACGCCGGCCTTGGCCGCACCATAGGCGGCGCCGCCGAGCAGATTTGGATTCACGACCGCGAGCGACGACACGGTGATGATCGTGCCTTCCGTCCTGGCAATCATGTCCTCCAAAACGGCCTGCGTCAGATTGAACACCGCGGTGAGATTGACATTCACCGTGGCGTTCCATTCGGCTTCGCTGAGGAAACGCGCATTCAACACCTTGCTGGCACTGCCGGCATTGTTGACGAGAATGTCGATCGCTCCGACGTTGCGCTTGACCCAGGCGACCGTCTCCAGGATCGCCTCGCGCGATGCCACATCCAGCTCGTGAGCGACAGCCTTTCCGCCGGCCTTCTCGATGATCGCGGCGACATCGCGCAGCGGCTCGATCCGGCGTCCGGTCAGGACAACCGTTGCGCCCTCCCCTGCGAGCAGGATCGCGGTCTCGCGGCCGATCCCCGTTCCAGCACCGGTAACGAGTGCGACCTTTCCATCGAGCAGACCCATGTTTCCCCTATTCGGCTGCAGTCGCCGCCACGCTGGAGCTCTGATAGCCGTAAATCTGCCTCGCCGCCTCGGGCGTGATCAAGCCCTCGGCGAGGTCGAGCTCGATCGCGGCCGCCGTACGATCGGCCGTGCGCCCCCAGCCTCCGCCACCGGGCGTCTCGACTTCCAGGCGGTCGCCGGTCTTCAGCACGACCTTGCCCTTGGGAAACTGGGGCTCGCCATTCCTGTACACCTTGCCGGCGCTCCCGGACTTGCCGCCGACGACACCGAAACAGGGATGTCGCACGCGCTCTGACGCCAGATAGATGTTCATCGGGTTGCGTCCGAGGTTGCGCAACACGACGCGTTGACCGAGACCGCCGCGGCTCCTGCCGGCGCCGCCGGAATCCGCAATCAGCTCCTTGCATTCCGTGAGCGCCGGGACCGCGATCTCGAACATCTCGATCGCCGTCACCCGGCAATTGGACGGGAAGCTCAGGGTGTCGAGGCCGTCGAATTCGGCGCGGGCGCCCTGCCCGCCGTGAAAATTCTGCACCGAACCGTACTGCGAACCATCGTCACGCCGTCCGACGCAATTGGCGGCCCAGATCGGCGCACCGCCGCTATCGCCCATCACCTTGTCAGGCACCACGCCCTCCAGCGCCTTGAAGATCAGCGACGGAATCACATGCCCGATCAGGTTACGCGAATTGCCGGCGGTCCATTCCTCGGGATTGAGAATGGAACCGAGCGGCGCCTCGTCCGTGATCGGCGTGATGCAACCCTCATTGTTCGGCGTATCGGGGTCCAGCAGGCATTTCAGCGCATAGACCGAATGCGCATAGCGATAGTTGGTGCGACAATTGATCGAGTGGAGGATCTGCTCCGACGTTCCGGTGTAGTCGACATGAATGGAATCATCGCGGACGATCACCGCGGCCTTGAGGGTCACATCGGTATCGTATCCGTCCAGCAGGACCTCGGCGCTGTAGGTACCGTTCGGCCACTGCCGGATCGCGCGCCGGGTTTGCGCTTCGGAGCGGGTGTGGATCGCGTCGGCCAGCTCGTCGATCCCGTCGAGACCATACTCGTCCAGGAATTTGACCAGTTCGCGGCCCATGACGTTGTTGGCCGCCACCATGGATTCAAGATCGCCCATCACTTCGGTGGGAAGCCGAACGGACGCGGCAATGATGTCGAGCACGTCCTGATTGGGGACGCCGGCCTTGTGCAGCTTCACGATCGGGAAGCGGATACCCTCCTCGAAGATGTCGCTGGCTTCGGAATGCAGGGGCGCGCCGCCGATGTCAGGAAGATGCGCGATCGAGCCGGCATAGGCCACGACCTTGCCGTTCTTGAAGATCGGCGTGATCATCGTGACGTCGGGCAGATGGCCGGTACCAATCTCGGGATCGTTGGTGGCAAGCACGTCGCCCTCTTGCAACGTCTCCGCCGGAAACTTCGGCAGGAAGTATTTCTGCGCGGCCACCGGCAGCGAGGTGATGAACACAGGGATCGACCAGGTGCATTGGGCCAGCGCACGGCCGCGGCTGTCGAGCAGCACAGTCACGTAATCGTGGTTTTCGCGTACGATCGGCGAGAATGCGGTTCGGCCGAGCACGATGTCGGCCTGATCGGCGATGAAGATCAGGCGATTCCACATCACCTGCAGATTGATGGGATCATTGAAATCGGCAGCATTCACGGACATGGGGCGTGGTCCTCAGGCGATGTTGATCACGAGATTGCCGTTGACGTCGACGTGAGCCGTCCCGCTCGGTCCGACGACAGCGGTCGATTCCCGCTGCTCGACGATCGCCGGTCCCTGGATCTTCCCATCGACCGGCAGCTTGTAGTGATCGTAGACCGGCGTATCGACGAAGCCGCCAGCTTCGCTGAAATAGACCGAACGTGCGCCCTTCCTGGCCTCGGCAACATCGCGCGCATGGGGGCGAGTCACCTGATCCTTCTTGCCGCTGCAGCGCAGACGCCAGGTGATGACCTCGACGGATGAACCAGCGACGGTGCGCCCGAACAGTTCGCGATAAAGCTTGTAGAAATTGCCGAGCAGCTCCTCGTGGAATTGCTTCGGCGGCAGGCTGCGATCCGGCAATGCAACGGTGATCTCGTGGCCCTGGCCGACGTGCCGCATGTCCACGGTGTAGCTGTTGGTGATCGTGTCCGGTGCGACACCCGCGGCGCGCACGACGTCCGCCCCTTGCGCGGAGAGGTCGCCGAGCAGGCGATCCATCGTAGCGAAATCCCAGTTGTCGACCTGCATCGGGAAGCTCGCGGAGAGGTCGACCGCAACGGGAGCAATCAACAAGCCGATCGCCGAGGTGACACCGGCGCCGGTCGGGCAGATGATGCGCTTGATACCGAGCTTGCGCGCGATGCCATAGGCATGCACGGGACCGGCGCCGCCAAAGGCGACCATGGGCAGGCTTCGCGGATCGACGCCGAGGTCGGTCGCATGCACGGCCGCCGCCTTGCTCATGGATTCATTGACGAGATCGTGGATACCGAAGGCGCAGCGCGGCACGCTGACGTCGAGCGAAGCTGCGAGCTTCGACATGGCCGAGAGGGCGGCGTCCTTGGAAACCTTGAACGACCCGCCGACGAAGGATTCGGTGCCCATATAGCCGAGCAGGATATCGGCGTCGGTCACGGTTGGCTCGGTGCCGCCGCGCTGATAGGCGGCCGGCCCCGGCAGCGCGCCCGCCGAACGCGGACCGACGTCGAGCAGACCGAGCGGATTCTTCGCTGCGATCGAGCCGCCCCCAGCGCCGATCTCGATCATGCGGATCGACTGGATCTTCAGGGGAAAGCCCGAGCCTTTGCGGAAGCGATGATAATGCGCGACCTCGAGATCAGTGCCGACCGTCGGCTCGCCGTTCGGAATCAGACACAGCTTTGCGGTGGTGCCGCCCATGTCGAACGACAGCACGCTGCCCTCGCCGGCGATGCGGCCGAATTCGGCGGCTGCAACGGCGCCGGCGGCCGGGCCCGATTCAATGAGCCGCACCGGCAGCTCGGCAGCCCGGCTGCTCGGCACGAGGCCGCCCGACGACGTCATCCAGAGCACCTGGCGATGGATACCCTTCGCGGCGAACTCACGCTCGAGATGCGCGACGTGGCCGGACATCTGCGGCCGCGTGTAGGCGTTGACGACGGTGGTCGAGGCGCGGTCGAATTCACGAACCTCCGGGCAAACTTCCGACGACAGCGACACGAAGATACCGGGATATTCCTCGCGCAGCAGCGACGCGATGCGCTGCTCATGATCAGGATATTTGTAGGCGTGCAGCAGACAGACGGCGACGGACTTGATGCCTTCCTCGCGCAGTCGGCCGGCGATCTCGCGGACCGTCTCTTCCTCGAGCGCCGTGACGACCTCGCCGTCCGCCGATATGCGCTCGATCGCACCGAAGCTGTTCGCGCGCGTCACCAGCGGATCCGGGTATTTCAGGTTCAGGTCGTAGAGATCGTAGCGTCCTTCGTTGCGGATGCGCAGCATGTCCTGGAAGCCGGCGGTCGAGATGAAGCCGGTCTTGACGCCCTTGCGCTCCAGCACCGCATTGGTGACGACGGTGGTCGCCCCCAAGACCTGAAGGCCATCGAGGTCAACGACGTCGCCGAATTCCGCGAGCAGTTCGGACACCCCGCGAACCACGGCCTCGGCCGGATTGGCCGGTGTGCTCAACACCTTGTGGAGATGAAGTTCGCCCTTGTCGTCGAGCAGCGCGAAATCGGTGAAGGTTCCCCCGGTATCGAATGCGAGCTTGGCCATCTTTTTCCTCGAAGCGATTGTTTTCGAGGGTAGGAAATGCGGCCGCACGCGACCACCACAACTCCCGTCTGCCGCCATAGGTTTTGTTTATGGCATGGCGAAACCGGCACAATGCAGCCGAGCTGCGGCGGTGCTCGTGCCATAGATTGCAAGCGTTCTGCCTAGACCGCCCGAATGCCTTGCGGATGACTGCGCATCAGCTTCTCAACGACAGTCAGAAGCACCGAGCGCGTGGCCAGCGCGGGCTCCGACAGCGGCAGATGATCGGAGACGCACAAGGACACGGTCGCCTCGATGGCGGGGCGCACCAGCCGCCGCACCTCGACACCCGCAAAGCTCGACGCGCTGGCGGCGGCGACCGAGGCCGGCAGGATGGTCGAGCCGAGCCCTTCGGTCACGGCCGCACCAAGCGCAGAGACGGATTCGATCTCGGAGGCGACGTTCGGCGTCACCCGCGCTCGCGCCAGCGATTCATCAATCAGGCGGCGCAGGAAATGGCCCTGGCTCGGCAGCAACAGCCTGACGTCAGCCAGCGCCGACAGCGGCAGCGGTTCGTCCGTCGTCTTCTTCGCCGCAGGCTCGACGCGCGACACGAGATACAGCTCCTCGCGGAACAGCGGCTGCAGCTTGACGCCCTTGATCGGGCCTGAGCCATAGATCATCGCCATGTCCATCTTGCCGGTCATAATGAGCTCACTGAGCACGTGACCGAAGCTGTCGTTGATATGGACGATGATCTGCGGATGCAGCGCGGACATCTCTTTCAGGATCGGAAGCGACAGCGTGCTCGACGCCGAATAGGTCGCTAAGCCAATCGACACGCGCCCGGCCAGGGCCTTGGTCGACTGGTCGATGTCGATCTGCGCCTGCTCGATCTGCTTCAACAGCAACTGGGCATGACGATAAAGGATCAGGCCGGCTTCGGTTGGGACAATGCCATGATTGCTGCGCAGAAGCAGCTTGTGCTTGAAATGGCTCTCAAGCGCAGCGATCTGCTGCGAGAGCGCAGGTTGCGCCGTACGCAGCAGGCCGGCCGCGCGCGAGACGCTTCCGGCATCGACGACTTTGACAAAGCTTTTCAGCTTCCTGAAATCGACGCTCATATGTGTCGAATACCGGCTCTGAGGATGTCACTCTGACCAGCAATATCCTTTATCTAGCCTGTTGATTTCAATGAGATTCTTCGCGAAGCGCCCCTGGTTCTTCGGTCCGCGCCCCAGCGTGCTCAACGAAGCGCCCGACAGGCCTTTTCGATACGGTCGCAGGCCTCCTTGATCGCCTCTATCGAGGTCGCGATCGACAGGCGGAAATAAGGCGAGAGGCCGTAGGCAGCGCCCTGCACCGCAGCAACGCCAACACCATCCAGAAGATAAAGTACGAAGTCGAGATCGTTCTCGATGACCTTGCCTTCGGGCGTGGTCTTGCCGATCACGCCCGCGCAGCCGGGATAGAGATAGAAGGCACCGTCAGGCACGAGGCACGACAGACCCGGGATTGCATTCAGCCGTGCACAGGCATAATCGCGCCGCTCCTTGTAAAGCCTGACGCTGTCGCGAACGAACGACTGGTCGCTGGTCAGCGCATGGGCCGCAGCGGCCTGGCTGATCGACGATGGGCACGACGACATCTGCGATTGCAGCTTGTTGATCGCCGAAACCAGCGGCGCGGGGCCGGCGGCATAACCGATCCGCCATCCGGTCATGGCATAGGTCTTTGACACGCCGTTGGTCAGCAGGATGCGATCCTTCAACGCGGGCACCGCCGCCGCAAGCGTCGTCGCCGGTTCGTCGCGGTACCAGATCTGGTCGTAAATATCGTCCGAGAGCACGAGGACGTCGGGATGGCGCGACAGCACAGCGCCGAGCGCTTCGAGATCGCTGCGGGAATAGGCAGCTCCAGTCGGATTTGAGGGGGCATTGAGGATCAGCCAGCGCGTCCTCGGCGTGATCGCGGCCTCCAGCGCGTCAGCCGTCAGCTTGAATCCCTGGTTCTCGGAGCAGCGAACGATCACCGGCTTGCCGTCGTTGGCAATGACCATGTCGGGATAGGAGACCCAGTACGGCGCGGGAATGATGACCTCGGCGCCCTCCTCCACGCTCGCCATCAACGCGAGGAACAGGATCTGCTTGGCGCCGCCGCCGACGCAGATCTCGTTGTCGCTATAGTCGAGCCCGAGGCGACGCTTGTAGTCGGCAATAATCCCCTTGCGCAGCGCCACGGTGCCGTTGACGGCGGTATATTTCGTTTCGCCGCGATCGATCGCCGCGTGAGCCGCCGCCTTGACGTCGTCGGGCGTGTCGAAGTCAGGCTCGCCGATCGCCATGTCGACGATGTCGCGGCCGGCAGCCTTCAGCTCGCGCACGCGCGCGGACGCCGCGGTGGTCGGGGATATCTTGATGCGCGAGACGCGCGCGGCCGGCACGAAGATCGTCACTGTGGTCGTCCTTTTGATTGTAAATCGTGTCAGTGCTCGACGTCGGTCTCGCCGCGCATGCGGCCGGTGAGGAACAGCTCGCCGAGCTCGTCGTGGGTGATGTCTGCGGGCCGCCCGTCCCAGATCACTTTGCCGAGCCGCAGGATGACGGCGCGCTGGGCGACCTGCATGGCCTTTTTGGTGTTCTGCTCGACCAGCAGGATGGTCTGGCCGGCCGCGTTGATACGCAGCAGCTCGTCGAACACGACGCCGATCGCAGTCGGCGACAGGCCGACCGAGGGTTCGTCGACCAGCAGGATCTTTGGCCGCTGCAACACAGCCATTGCGACCTCGAGCAATTGCTGCTCGCCGCCGGACATGTTGCCCGCCAGCGTGTTGCGGCGTGTCTTCAGGATCGGGAACAAGTCGTAGACATAGTCGCGCTCCGCCTTCACGTTCCTGTCGCGCAGCGTGTAGGCGGCCATCTGCAGATTCTCGTCGACCGTCATCACCGGAAAGTTGCAACGGCCCTGCGGCACCCAGGAGATGCCTTCGGCCAGGATTGCGCGGGACTTGAAGGCTGAAATGTCCTTGCCCCGCCAGTTGATGCTGCCGCCCTTGGCGGTCGTCATGCCGTAAAGCGTCTTGAGCAGCGTCGATTTGCCTGCCCCATTCGGACCCATCAGCGCAACGAACTGCCCCTGCGGCACATCGAGATCGACGCCGTTGAGGATATCGAGCGAGCCGTAGCCCGCGCGCAGTCCCTTGATCGAAAGAGAGGGTTCAGCCACCGAGATAGGCCTCCCGCACCGCCTGATTCTGGACGATCTCGTCCGGTGTTCCCTCAGCGAGCTTGCGCCCCTGGTCGAGCACGACCACGCGCCGGCACAGGCTGGTGACCACGTCGATGTTGTGCTCGATGATCAGGAAGCTGACGCCGAACGAGGTGTTGGCAAGACGAATGCTCTCGACCACACGTTCGATCAGCTTCGGATTGATGCCCGCCATGGGCTCGTCGAGCAGGATGAGCTTCGGCTCCGGCATCAGCATGGAAGCAAACTGGATCAGCTTCTGTTGTCCGCCCGAAAGCTTTCCCGCGGGCTGGAAGCGCACGTCCCAGAGGCCGGCGATCTTGATCAGCTCGCGCGCCCGTTCCCGCAGGGCTTTAATGCGATTGCGCGCGGCGGCGCCGATCCCGAAGGTCGACAGGATTCCAGGGAAGGTAAACATCTGGCCGGCGATGACGAGGTTCTCCTCGATATCGAGCGCAGAGAACACCACCGTCTTCTGGAACGAGCGCAGCATGCGTCCTTCCCGCGCAATGTCGTTGAGCGACCAGCCGGTGATGTCCTGGCCATCGAGCTTCACAGCACCTGCGCTGGGCTTCGCAAGCCCGGTCACGCAATCGAAGAAAGTCGACTTTCCGGAACCATTTGGTCCGATCAGCCCGCAGATCTCGCCGCGGTTGACGTGCAGGTCGACACCGTCGACCGCGCGCACCGCGCCGTAGGATTTGCAGAGCCCGGAGATGTCGAGAATCGGCAGCCCGCTCATTTGCGCCTCTCGAGGAATGACCAGAAGCGGCCGATCAGCGGCGCGAAACCGTTCGGGAAATAGAAGACGAGGGCGAGCAGGAAGAAGCCGTAGGCGATCATGCGCAGTTCCGGCGCGACGCGCAGGGCTTCGGTGAGACCGACGAACAGCAGGCTGCCGAAGATGACGCCCGAGATGGTGCCTGCGCCGCCGCCGAGCACGATGATCAACATCGTGGTCGAATAATACATCTGGAAGGTCAGCGGGCTCACCACCGTGAGGTAATGCGCATAGAGGCTGCCGCCGAGCCCGGCAAACGCGGCGCTGATCATGAACACGATGAGCTTGTAGTACCAGGTGGGGATACCCACGGATTCAGCCAGCGTCTCGTTTTCGCGGATGGCGATCATGTTGCGCCCCGCGGGCGAACGCACGATCAGATAGATCGTCAGGGTCGCCAGCGCCGCGATCGCGAGCACCAGATAATAGAAACCGACGGTGCCGGAGACCGTGAATGAAGCCGGCCCCAACGCAAAGTAGGGCTTCGGTATAGCGGCCAGGCCCATGTCGCCACGCGTCAGGCTGATCCAGTTTTTCGCAATCGCCTGCCCGATGATCACGAAGCCGAGCGTGCACATCACGAACGAGGTCGAGCGCAGGCGCAAAGCGGGAATTCCGAGCGGAAGCGCGATCGCACCGGCGATGAGCCCGGCGGCGAGGAAATTCAGATAGAACGGCGTACCGAAATGCACCGCCAGCAGCGCCGATGCATAAGCCCCGATGCCGAAGAACGCTGCCTGCGCCAACGACAGCAGCCCGGTGTATCCGAGCAGCAGATTGAGACCATGAGCCGGCAGCAGGAAGATCAACGCGATGATGATTGCATGCAGCGGGTAGTTCCCGAGGAACAGCGGTGCCAGGCACGCCAGCGCCGCCAGCGCAAGGCCGAACGCGACGCGCAGATCCGTTCCGGTCTTCGCCACTGGGCTTTCTGCCGGTGTCATGGTCTGGTCTCGGACAATCTCGGTCAATGTCACATCCCAGCGATCAAAAGCGCGCCTGCGCGGAGAACAGCCCGTGCGGACGCCACATCAGCACCAGCATCAGGGTTGCAAAGCCGACGGTGTCGCGGAACTGCAACCCGACATAGGTCGCGACCAGGCTCTCGGCGATGCCGAGGATCATCGCCGCGACGAAGGTGCCACGGACATTGCCCAGCCCGCCCATGATGATGATCGGCAGCGTCTTGAAGGTGATGAGCTCGCCCATGCCGCCGTAGACACTGACGTTGACGGGCGCGGTCAGCACACCTGACAGCCCGGCAAGGCCGGCGCCGAGGATGAAGGTCCACAGCGCGATGTGGCGGACGTCGATGCCGACCACCGCACAGCACTCGATATTCTGCGAGACCGCGCGCATCGCCTTGCCCATGCGACTGTAGGTGACCATCAGTTCGAGGCCGACGAACACGATGAGGCCGACAATGATGATGAGGATGCGCTGCTCGGCCAGCGTGAAGCCAAACAGCGTCACCGGCTCGATATAGCCGCCGGAGAAGAACTTGTAGCTGCCACCGAACACCAGGATGACGGTATTCTGGAGGATCAGCGCGACGCCGAGGGTCGCGAGCACCCCGGCCTCGGCTGGCGCTCCCACGATCCGCTGCATCACGAGATTGCCGACGACGACGGCGATCAATGCCGTCGCCACCACGCCGATCACGATCGCCACCGGATAGGGCAGGTCGAAATAGTCGATCGCGAACCAGGCGCCGAAGGTCCCCAGCATGTAGTATTCGCCATGGGCGAAATTGATGGCGCGCAACACGCCGAAGATCATCGTCATGCCAACGGCAACGATCGCGTAGACTGATCCGGAGACGATCCCGTTAACGACCTGCTCGATGACCGTGTAGAACATATGAGTCTCGTTGCTTTGCCTTACTTCGGATAGTCGATCTCGGCCGAGTAGGCTCCCTTGATCGCGGGCTTGCCGTGCTCGATCTCCAGCAGGATCATCGGCAAGCGGGCCTGATTGTGATCGTCGAACGTCACCTCGCCAACTGCGCTATCGTAGTGGATGGCGGAGAGTGCGGCGCGGACCTTCTCGCGGTCGACGCTCTGGGCCTGCTCGATCGCCTTGGCCAGCAGATGCACCGTCTCCCAATGCACATAGGCGTGATTGTTTGGTGCCTCGCCGTACTCGGCGATGAACTTCTCCACGAAGGCCTTGCTCTTCGGGGAGTCGTACGCCGGAAGCCAGGCCGCCGCCTCGATGGCTCCTTCGAGCGCCTTCGGTGCCGCCTTGATCGAGCTTGCCGTATTGAACTCGGCATTGCCGATCAGCGGAATCTTGCCGGCGATCCCGACCTCGATCATCTGTCGACCGACGATGGGCGTCGAATCTGCATTGCCATACATGATGATGGCCTGGGCGCCGGAATCGCGGATCTTGGAAAGCACGCTGCGGAAATCGACTTCACCTTCCTTATAGTAATCCTCGGTCAGGATCTGGCTGTTGAAGCGAGGCAGGTACTTCTTGGTGAAGGCGATGGCCGCGCGCCCATAGTCGGTGTCGACGGAGAGGACGGCGTATTTGGTAAAGCCCTTCTTCTCGGCGGCGTATTGCAGCACGATCAGCGCGCGGTTCTCGTCGGTCGGATAGTTGCGGAAGGTCCATTTGAAGCCGCCGACACCGGCCTTGTACGTGATCATGGGGTTGGACGACGCCGCATTGAGGAGCAGCACACCCGCGTCCTCGGCAACCGGCTGCATGGCGAGCGTGACCGAGCTCGAGACGTCGCCGATGATGTAGTCGACCTGGTTCTGGTCGATCAGGCGCCGGGTCGCCGAAACGCCCTCGACCGGCGTCCCCTGGCTGTCCGCGGGCATGACGTTGATCTTGCGGCCCCCAACACCTCCGGCTGCGTTGATCTCTTTCGCCGCCATCTCGGCGCCGCGCAGCGAAAAAGCGCCATATCTGGCATTCGGACCGCTCATCGGCGCGACGAGGCCAAGCTTGACCGTGCCATCCTCAGTCCGGGCGAAGGCAATGGAGGAAGCGGATTGCAGTCCAATCAGGGCGGTCCCGATGCAGAATCCCCGTCGGCTCAACTCAATCGTCATTTCCCCGCTCCATTGCTGCTGCAAATCTATGCGCCTGACCACTCCGCCGCTTTTGCGATCTTGCTCTTGGAATTTTTTGCTGCGGCCGACGGTAAAAAATAGATTTGCAGCTGCGGGCGGGGGAAGCACGACTGCGGTCTGCCGCCATAGCGAATTCTTATGGCGGGATCCACGCGCGCGTGCCGCGAGCCGGCGACCGTCCGGATCAATCCAGCTTGATCCAGACCCCCTTCGTGTTCAGGTACTCGTCGAGCTGCTCGGTACCGCCTTCTCGGCCATATCCGCTCATCTTGTAACCGCCGAAGGGCAAGGCAGGGTCGATGGCGTGATAGGTGTTTACCCAGACCGATCCGGCGCGCAGACTGCGCGAGATGATGTGGGCCTTGCTCACATCACGCGTGAACAGACCCGCCGCGAGCCCATATGGCGTCGCATTGGCACGCGTCACGGCTTCATCCAGCGTGTCGAACGGCAAAGCGGAAATGACCGGACCGAAGATTTCGTCACGGGCGATCTGCATGTTGTCGGAGACGCCGGCGAACACGGTCGGCTCGACGAAATTGCCCTTCGCAAGCGCGCCCTCTTTCAGTCTTCGGCCCCCGGCCACGAGCTTCGCACCCTCGTCGCGCCCGCTCCGCAGGAATCCTTCGACCTTGTCGAGCTGTCGCTCGGACACGATCGGTCCGATCTCGGTTGTGGGATCGGCGCCATCGCCGATCTTCAGGGCCGAAGCAAACTTGCCGAGCCGTTCGACCAGCTCGTCGTGGATCGATCGTTCGACGAACAAACGGGAGCCGGCGATACAGATCTGGCCCGAATTGGCGAATGCGGCCATCGCGGCAATCGGCACAGCTTTGTCGAGATCCGCGTCGGCACAGACGATGACCGGCGACTTTCCACCGAGCTCGAGCGCCACCCGCTTGAGGTTGCCGGCCGAGGCGCGAACGATGGCCTGTCCTGTAGCTGTCGAGCCAGTGAAGACGATCTTGTCGACCCCGGAATGTTCAGCCAGCGGCGCACCCGCCTCCTGTCCGGTCCCGGTCACGACGTTGACCACGCCGGGCGGCACACCCGCCTCGTTCATCAGATCCGCGATCAGCAGTGGCGTCAGCGGCGCCTCTTCGGAGGGCTTGAGCACGATGGTGCAGCCGGTCGCGAGCGCAGGGCCGATCTTCCACACAGATGCCGCCGTGGGTGCGTTCCACGGGATGATGGCGCCAATGACGCCCACCGGCTCCTTTCGCGTGAAGGAGACGATGTCACCCGGAAGCGAATTGTCGATTGTCTGGCCGTGGATCGCGGTGGCCATGCCGGCGTAATATCGGAGCATGCCGAGCACGCGAAGCTTGTTCGCCCGCGTCCTGACGATCGGCATGCCCATGTCAGTCGTGTCGGACTGGCTGATCTCCTCCCAGTGCTTCTCGAAGAGGTCGGCGATCCGCAGCAGCAGCGCTTGCCGCTCGAACGGCTTGAAGCGGCTCCACGGGCCATCAAACGCCCGACGGGCCGCGGTGACGGCAAGGCCGATATCGGCCGCGTCGCCACGCGGCACGCGACCGATCACCTCGCCTGTCGCAGGGTTGCGCGTCTCGAAGACCTTCCCCGAGCGGGCTTCTACCCATGCGCCATCGATGAACATCTTGCGGGTTCGGCCGTCGATCGGAAATCGAATCTCGGCTTTTGTCATTGGTCTGCTCCTGTCTCGACGGAGGCGGTTGCAAGATGCTCGCCTTCGTTTGATGCCGTGCCTTCATTGCAACGTTTCTTCGCCTCGGAAGCTCACGGATGCAACCCTCTCGACGCCCTCGCGAGAGACGATGTGGCGTGCCTGATCGCAGCAAGATCGTCACCGCCGCCGCGCGTCGCGGTCTGGCGTCGTCCGAACGCGTCGGAGACAAAGCCTGCGGCTGATGCGCCCAGCGCCAATGGCTCGGGAACTCCTACGGATCGTCCAATCGGGATTGCTCTTCGCGAAAATCACAGCTCTTCGAGGCGACGCCACGCATGCAGCACGCGACGATCATGCAGTCGAAACGCGAAGAAGCAACCGCCGCCAGCGGGTTGGTCATGGGCGCGAGCAATCGCAAAACCGGAATAATGGCAGTATAGGAGAGTACCAACGCCACCGTGGCCGACAAGGAGCACATCACCCGGCCTGTCGTGCGCCAATACGCGCTCTACCTCCTGGACAATGCGCAACTGGGCGTCAATCGCTCGTTCCCAGCCACGAACGCTGATGCGGGGGTGCCCGAAGAACTGATTGGCCACTGCCTCGAACTCGTCGGGGACGAGGAAGCCCGTGGCCGATCGGTCGTTCTCATGCATCGCCTCGCACACCTCTACGTCAACGCCCAGCTTTGCGGCAATGATCTCAGCCGTCTCGATCGCCTTCCGCTCTCCGCTGGAGATGACCCGCGTGGTACCCGACAGCGATCCGGTGATCGTCACGGCTTCTGTACGCGCCTTCCCAACCGCACTCAGACCCCAGCGCGGAACGGGGATCGACGGATCGATATTCACCTGAGGATGGGTCAGATAGCGTACGACATTTGTCATGATTGAACGATCGCGCCATCGAGCCTGCTTGCAACCGGAGTCGCACCGTTAGTCGATCTATGTGGCAACGCGCAACCCGGAAGCATCAAAGACGTGCACGTCGGAAGTCGCCGCAACGACCGTCACCGTTTCGCCTGGCGCCGGCGTCTGGCGGCCGCGGATCTCGACAACGAACATCCTGCCGTCGACGCGGCGCACATAGGCGAACGAGGCCTCGCCAAGCCGTTCGACCAGCTCGACGATGCCCTCGGCGACGAATCCGCCGTCGGTGCCCCGGACAAGATGCTCCGGACGGACGCCGACCGTCAGCGTGTCGCCGACTTTCAATGAGGGCGCCGGCAAATCGAAGTTGCGAAAGCCGGGTCCAGTCACACGTGCGCATCCACCCTCCACACTGCCAACCTTGGCCTCGAAGAAATTCATCGCAGGCGAGCCGATGAAGCCCGCAACGAACAGATTGGCGGGCGCATAGTAGAGATCCAGCGGCCTGCCGACCTGCTCGATGCAACCCTTGTTCATCACGACGATCCGATCGGCGAGTGTCATCGCCTCGACCTGATCGTGCGTGACATAGACGATGGTGGATTTCAGCAGCCTGTGCAAATTCGCGATCTCAACGCGCGTCGAGACGCGCAGGGACGCATCGAGATTGGAGAGCGGCTCATCGAACAGGAAAACGGCCGGCTCGCGCACGATCGCGCGACCGATCGCGACGCGTTGTCGCTGGCCGCCGGAGAGATCGCGTGGATAGCGCTCGAGCAGCTCATCGAGTCGCAGCATGCGGGCCGCCTCCGAGACACGCCGATCGCGCTCAGCGGGCGGGACTCCGGTGAACTTCAACCCAAACGTCATGTTCTTGCGTACGTTCATGTGTGGATAGAGCGCGTAGGACTGAAACACCATGGCGATGCCACGCTCGGCAGGCGCGAGCGTATTGACGAGCTTGCCGGCAATATGGATGTCGCCGCCCGATGCACCGTCGAGCCCGGCAATCATGCGCAGCAGCGTCGACTTGCCACAACCTGAAGGGCCGACGAGAACGACAAATTCACCATCCTCGATGCTGAGGTTGACATCGTTGAGCACTGTCGTCGCGCCATAACGCTTGTTGAGGTGCTCGATGCGCAGATTGGCCATTTGACAACCTATTTGACTGCGCCGGAGGTGAGGCCTGCGATGAGTTGGCGCGAGAGGATCACGTAGATGATGACGACAGGCAGGATCGCCATCGACAGCGCGGCGAGCACGGAATTCCAGTCGGTGATGTATTGGCCGAGAAACTGCTGCACGCCGAGCGTCACCGTATGGGTCGAATCGCTCGACGTCAGAATCAATGGAAACCAGAGGTCGTTCCAGATCGGCACGATGGTGAAGACGGCCACCGTCGCGATCGCCGGGCGCAGCAGAGGCAGGACCACCTCGAAGAAGATGCGGGTTTCCGGCACGCCGTCGCAGCGTGCCGCGTCGCGCAGGTCCTTGGGGATCTGCTGAACGAACTCGCTCAGGATGAAGATCGACATCGGCAGCCCCTGCGCGACATAGACGAGGATCAAGGCCGTCAGCGTGTCGTTGAGGCCGGCGGACCGCATCATATTGAGGATCGCGACGGACCCGAGCCGGATCGGAACCATGATGCCGATCGACAGAAACAGTGCCAGCGCCGTCGAACCGCGAAAGCGGTATTCGGTCAGCGCCCAGGCCGCCATCGCGCCGAACAGCAGCACGAGCCCCATGCTGACGAGGGTCACGATCAGCGAATTCGAATAGTAGGTCAGGATATGGGAGGAGCGAAAAACCTTCTCATAGCCGACGAGGCTGAAAGTCGTGGCGTCCGGCGGCGCAAGCGGGCTGCCGAAGATGGCGCTGCGCACCTTGAACGAATTCATGACCACGAGCAGGATTGGACCGACCGCCAGCAGGCTATAGGCGATCAGGACGAGATGAACGCTCAGGCTCCTTGCGCGCTGCTCCGCCGTCATCCCGCCACCCCTTTCAGAATGCGTAACGGCGGATGCGCCGCTGCACGAAGAAGAGATAGAGGCAGAGGCCGACGAGGATGACAAGGAACATGACGGTCGCGACCGCGGAGCCCATGGTCGGATTGCCGAGCTGCAGCTGATTGCCGAAGAAGGTGCGGTAGAAGAAGGTGCCGAGAATGTCGGTCGCGAAATTCGGCCCCGCAAGCGCGCCCTTGATTGAATAGATCAGGTCGAACGCGTTGAAGTTGGCAACGAAGGTCAAGACCGAGACCAGGCTGATCGTCGGCAGGACCAGCGGAAGCTTGATGTGGAAGAAGATACGGAAATGTCCGAGCCCGTCGACGCGTGCCGCGTCGATCAATTCTTCGGGGATGTTGAGCAGGGCGGCATAGATCAGCATCATCGGGATGCCGACAAATTGCCAGACGGAAATGAGGGACAGCGTCACGAGCGCGCTCGATTCGAGCCCCAACCAGGGAGCAAACAGCGAGCCCAGACCCACGGCCTTCAAGGCGCCGGCAGCGACGCCCCATAGCGGGGAAAGGATCAGGTTCCAGGAGAAGCCGACGATGACAACCGAAAGCATCGTGGGCAGAAACATGACTGTGCGATAAAATCCCTTGAGCCTCAGACCCGGCAGGCTCAGCAATCCAGCGAGCGCGATACCGACTGGATTCTGCACGCACATGTGCACGGCGAAGAAGATCAGATTGTTTCCGAAGGCATTCCAGAATGGCTTCGACCAGAGCGCATCGCCGAGCAGCGTCGCGAAATTGGCGAGCCCAACGAAAGACCGGGCTCCCGACGGATCGCTCGTATAGGTGGAGAGCGTCATCGTCGCAACGAGCGGATAGATCGAGAATAGAGTATAGATCGCAACCGCCGGCCCGAGAAAGAACAGCAGAAGACCCGCGAGTTTTGCGCGAGGCATCTGGGCAGTGATGTTCGAAACGGATTCGGGCATGACGGGAAGAGATTGAACCTAGCGTGCGTTATCGTCCCTCTCCGCGCCTGCGGCTAGTGCCGCGAGTCGGCGGAGTATGTAGGTAGGATCGAACAAGGAAAATCCCTCTCCCCGCAAGCGCGGAGAGAGGGACTGGCTTCACTTGGCAGGCTTGTACCACTTGTCGAGGCCGTCCTGCAGTTGCTTGCCGGCAGCATCAGGCGTCAGCTTGCCGTTCACGACCTGCGCCGACACGTTCCAGAGCTCGTTTTCCAGGTTTGGCGTACCGCGAGACAGGATCTGATACGAGTTGCGGATCGTCGACTTGCAGGTCTGGCGCCAGCCGACCATCGTCGCCGCGACGTCGTCATCGACCTTCACCGGCGTCTTGGCGAGAGGAAAGAAACCGGGAAGCGCGTTGGCGTAGATCGTTGCGAACTCCGGCGTCGTCAGCCATTCCAGGAACTTCTTCGCATCTTCCTTGTTCTTCGAAGCTGCGTTGACACCCATCGCGATGTCGGTGTGATCGGAGATATAGCAATCCGCCGTGCCGGCCGGCCGCGGCGGCGGGAATGCCCCCATGGCAAACTTCGCCTGGCCGCGGAATGTCGAGATGTCCCACGAGCCAGCCGCATAGATTGCGCCCTTGCCGAGCGAGAACAGGTTCTGGCTGTCAGCGTAGGTCTGCGCCTGGAAACCCGATCCAAGATACGGTGCCCAGCTCGCGATCTCTTTGAAGGCGGCAACGTATTGCGGATCGGTGAGCTTCTCCTTGCCGGCAATCAGATTGGCGCGACCCGCCTCGCCCTTCCAATAGTCCGGACCGACATTCTGGAATCCCATGGTCGCGGCCTCCCATTGATCAGCCGTGCCCATCACCAGCGGGACATAGGTCCCGTCCTTCTTGAATTTCTCGAGCACGGCGTGGAATTCGTCGAGCGTCTTCGGTTCGGACACGCCGAGTTTGGCGAATGCTTCCTTGTTGTAGATAAACCCTGCGATTACCGAGGCCATCGGAACACAGAAGGTGGTCTTGCCATCGTCGGTCTGCCACGCGGCCTTCGCGACATCAGAGAAATTGTCCATGCCCTTGATGCCGTCGACTGCGTCGAGCTGATGCTTTTGATAGAGCGCGAGCGAGGCGTCGAACGGACGGCAGGTAATCAGGTCGCCGGCGGTGCCGCCATCGAGCCGCGCATTGAGAGCGGCGTTGTATTCCTTGGGCGCGGACGGCGCGAATTCGATCTTGATGTCGGGATAGTGTTTGTTGAAGGCGGGAATGATCTTCGAATTCCAGATATCGGCGTCGTCGTTACGCCAGCTCTCGATCTTCAATGAGCCTGCCTGGGCCGACGCCAGCCCCGCGAGCAACGCCAACGCGGCAACCTCAGCTCCCAATGCGGCCTTGAATGTCCGTCTCATGCTACGCTCCCTTGTTCGGGCCTTCGCCCTCGATTTCGTTGACCTTTGCGCGGCGCAACGCGTCGTCTATGCGGCCTTCCGCAGCAGCGAGCCAGTTGACGGCTTCGCTCATGCTGGCGATGCCGTGGGCAATCAGCACCGCTGGCTTGACATCGCCGCCGGCCTCAAGCAACGCCGCGGCCGCTTTGGCATCGCTGACACCAGCGATCGATGCCACGATCCCGCGCGCCCGTTCCCGCAACTTCGCATTATCGGCCTTCAGGTTGACCATCAGCCCCTGGTGGATGTGACCGAGCTCGAGTCCCATCAATGATGAGAGCATGCCGAGCGCGGCCTTTTGCGCGGCTCCGGCCGCGAGCCGCGTCGAGCCGCGCAGCGCCTCCTCCCCGCTTTCGAGCAGGATCGAGGCGTCGGCGCCTGTGAGCAACGGAGAGGCAGGATGGTGCGCAATGCCGACCACGAAGGCGCCGCGCCTGCGCGCCGCTGCGGCCGCGGCGACGGTGAACGGCGTCGAGCCGCTTGCCGAGACGGCGATCACCGCGTCGCGGGAGAGATCGCCAAGCTCGGTCATGGACCTCTCGCCGGCTACAGCATCATCCTCCGCCGCGCCGTCGATGCGAAATGGCTCAGTGGTCCCGCCGGGCAGGACAATTGCGATGCGGCTCGGGTCAAGGCCGAACGTACCGGGAAGCTCGGCAGCATCCGCGGCCGCCGCAAGGCCCGAAGACCCCGCACCGGCAAAGACCAGACGCCCGCCGGCCCGCCAAATGGCGGCGAGCCGAAGTGCCGCTGTGCGAATGTCCTTTGAAGCAACCGCAACCGAAGCAATCGCCCGGCGGTAGGAGGCAAGCATCGCGTCTGCAAACACCGCTTCATCGGTCGTCACGATGTCAGCGGTGTCGCCGCACCTCTCTCCCGTCTCCGCACTCGGCAGTACCAGCATCGTGAATACCAATGGTAGATACCTCTTGTATTCGTTTTAGCCACGTGACATACCACTTGTCTAGAGGCGTTAAGAATATTTTTAGGAGGCTCCTTGGCGACAGCCCGGTTCTTTCTCGGAGTAGACGGCGGCGCCACCCGTTGCCGCGCGAGACTGCGGGATTCGTCAGGCCAAGAGCTCGGGCGCGGGCTCGGGCCGGCTTCGAACATCTATCTCGACTTCGACGAGGCGATGCGCGTCGTGCGCGAAACCATCGAATCCGCGATCAGTGCCGGCGCGCCAAGGCAGGAGATCGCAGTCGGCCTTAGTCTTGCTGGGCTTTCGGACGACAGGGAGGCAGCGCGCGTCTCCGCCGCCCTGCCCGGCTTTGCCCGCATCGTCGCTGTCAACGACGCTGTCGCCGCCTGCGTCGGTGCGAACGGCCTCGGCGACGGCGGCCTCATCATCGCCGGCACGGGCTCGGCGGGCATCGCTCGCGTGGGAGCTCGAACGACCATCATTGGCGGACGCGGTTTCTGGCTCGGCGATGACGGATCTGCCGCACGCCTCGGCGAGTCGGCGTTGCGCGCGACGCTGCGTGCGATTGATGGCCTCGAGCCGATGAGCGGGCTCGCGCAAGCGCTCGGGCGTCATTTCGATGACAATCCGTTACGGATGAGCCGCTGGGCAGCGGACGCGAGACCCAGAGACTACGGCGCCTTTGCACCCCAGATCCTGGACGTCGCCAGATCCGGAGACATGCGCGCGCGCGAAATTGTCGGCGAGGCAGCCAGTGCGATCGCGACGCTTGCAAACGCGCTGACGGCGCTCGGCGCGCAGCGCATTGCGCTTGCCGGCGGCTTCGGTGAGCCCTTGCGGCCCTTCTTGCCGCCTGATGTGGCCAAGCGCCTCGCGCCGCCGCGGCGCGACGCAGTCGATGG
Source organism: Bradyrhizobium sp. CCGUVB4N (assembly GCF_024199945.1). Lineage (GTDB taxonomy): Bacteria > Pseudomonadota > Alphaproteobacteria > Rhizobiales > Xanthobacteraceae > Bradyrhizobium. Next base: position 6,822,545 of record NZ_JANADP010000001.1, read on the forward strand.
CGCAATCCTGCTCGCCGGTGGAACGCTCGCGGAGGACCCGCAATGTCCATGACGGTCGAGACGGCGCCAGGCCAGAAACTCTATCGGGCCGTGGTCGACGCGCTTCGGCGCGAGATCGAGACCGGACGGTTCGCGGAGACGCAATTGCTTCCGGCCGAGCGCATACTGTGCGAGCTGCTCGAGGTATCGCGCACCACGTTGCGCAAGGCGATTGCCGATTTGATCGCCGAAGGCGTGCTGTTTCACCGTCATGGCGCCGGCACCTTCATCCATCGTGCAACGCCGCGCGTCGAACAGCCCTCCTCGCGTCTGACGAGCTTCACGGAAGACATGCGGCTGCGCGGATTGGAGGCGAGCTCACGCGAGCTCGAGCGCGGCGTGTTCCTGCCGACGCCGGAAGAGGCCATGATGCTTGGCGTACGGCCGAACGAACGGGTGTTCCGACTGGGACGCTTGCGCCTAGCCGACGGTTCGCCCATGGCCATCGAGCGCGCCGCCGTGCCGATAGGTTTTCTTCCTGAACAGGAGTCAGTCGGCGATTCGCTTTACGAGGCGCTCTCCGCGAACGGCTTCAAGCCGACCCGGGGCCTGCAGCGATTACGTGCGACTCTCCTCGATCATACGGATGCCGAACTGCTCGGCGTCGCACCGAACAGCCCGGCGCTCTATATCCAGCGTATCGCCTATCTCGCCGACGGATCCTGCGTCGAGTTCACGAAATCCTGGTACCGCGCCGATGCCTATGATTTCGTCTCTGAACTCACGCTGTCACCACCGGCCCGAAAGTCGCAGCGATGACGACCCTCATGTTTCAGGAGATCGGCGAGTCGGGCGATGCGGTCGCGCGGCAGCTCAGCGAGAATGCGGAGCCGCTTGCTAGACTGGGAGCGCGCCTGCGCACCCTCGACCCGCCCCTCGTCGCAACCATCGCCCGCGGCTCGTCGGATTGCTGCGCGCTCTATCTGAAATACCTCGTCGAAATCGTTTCGGGCGTACCCTGTGCCTCCATCGGCCCCTCCATCGCGACACTCTATCGTACGCCGATGCGGCTCGAAGGCGGCGTTTCCGTCGCAATCTCGCAATCGGGACGCAGCCCGGATATCGTCGAAATGCAGCGCGCCGCACGACGCGGCGGTGCGCTGGCCGTCGCACTGGTCAACGACATAGACTCTCCATTGGCGCGAGAGGCCGAACTGCTGCTGCCATTGGGCGCAGGCACGGAACGTTCCGTCGCCGCGACCAAATCGATGATTGCAGGTCTTGTCGCGGGCGCGAGCCTTGTCGCGGCCTGGCGCGAGGACCTGCAACTCGCAGACGCCCTCGCCGCCTTGCCGGGCGTTCTGCGCGGTCAAGAGACGGCGCCCCCCGCGGCGATGCTCGAGAGGCTCGCAAATGCCCGCAGCGCTTTTGTGCTCGGTCGCGGTGCCACGCTTGCGATCGCCGCGGAGGCGGCGCTGAAGCTCAAGGAAACCTGCGCGATTCACGCCGAGGCTTATTCCGCAGCCGAGGTGCTGCATGGCCCGGCCGAACTCGTCGCCCCGGGCTTCCCCGTCATCGCCTTCCTGCCGTCCGACGCGGCGCGCGAAGGCATGCTGCCGACGCTCACGGCGCTGACCAAGGCCGGCGCAACGGTGATTGCAATCGAAGCGGGCGGCGTCGATGAGGAGGATCGTCTCGCGACGGCAAAGGTCGAGGCAACGCTCCTGGAGCCCATCGTCATGATCCACCGCTTCTACCGCCTTGCCGAGGCGCTTGCGCTCCGGCTCGGGCGCGATCCCGACCGCCCGCGCAATTTGCGCAAGGTGACGGAGACTGTTTGATGATCGTTCTGTCCGGCGCGCGGATTTTTGATGGCGAACGTTTTCTCGATGACCACGTGGTCGTCATCGAAGGCGCCCGCATCGCCGCAATCGTGCCCCATGCCGATAGGCCTCACGGCGAGTTGCACGATCTCGGCGGCGGCCTGCTTGCGCCCGGCTACATCGATGTGCAGGTCAATGGCGGCGGCGGAATCCTGTTCAACGACGATCCAACGCCTGAGGGCATCGCTCAAATCGCCGCAGCGCATCGCAAGTACGGCACCGTTGGGTTGTTACCGACGCTGGTGACCGATACGCCGCAGGTGATGGCAGCGGCCATTGCCGCGACGCGCGAGGCGCGACAACGGACTCCGGCGACGCTCGGCATCCATCTGGAAGGCCCGTTCCTGGATCCGCTCCGCAAGGGCGCACACGAGCTCGGTTATATCCGCGATCTCGAGCCGAGCGACATCGCGACGATCGCCGAGGCGAATTGTGGCGCCGTCATCCTGACGCTCGCGCCTAACAGGGTCGGAGCAGCGGACATTGCCAAACTCGCGCAGCATGGCGTGCTGATTTCGCTTGGCCACTCCAATGCAAGCTACGCGGAGGCTTGCGCGGCCGTCAAATCCGGCGCACGGGCGTTCACCCATCTCTTCAATGCGATGAGCGCGCCCGCCGGACGCGAGCCAGGCATGGTCGGCGCGGCGCTCGATCTCGACGAGGCTTTCGTTGGAATCATCGCGGACGGTCATCATGTCCACGAGGCAAATTTGCGTATCGCCTTCGCCGCCAAGCGGCATGACCGCTTCATGCTGATTACGGACGCAATGCCACCGGCGGCCGGCGGGCCGGATCAGTTCGACTTACAGGGCCGCCGCGTCACTCGTAAAGACGGCTACCTGCGGCTCGAGGATGGAACGCTCGCGGGCTCCGTTCTGACCATGGACGAAGCTGTACGCTACGCGGTCAACGACGTGCGGCTCGATCTCGCTGACGCCCTTGCAATGGCGTCCCGCATTCCGGCGACGTTTCTCCGGCGCGACAGGGACCTTGGCCGCATCGCGCCAGGCTATCTCGCGAGCCTCGTACATCTCGGTGACGATTTGCGCGTGCTCGAAACCTGGATCGAGGGCCGGCCGAGTGCCGACGACGACTCCTAGCGCGACGAGCCGGCAACCAACATCTGACCGAGAGACCGATTGAGCCATGTCCTCGCCCTCCATCTCGACAGCACAAAAGGTTCGCGTTCTCGTGGTTGGCCTCGGCACCATGGGGACCAGCCATGCCCGCGCCTACAGATCGATCGAGGGATTTGAGCTCGTCGGTCTTTGCACCTCGCGTGCAGCCGAGCGTAGCGATCTCGAGGCCGAGTTTCCCTCCCTTCCGCGCTTCGAAAGCTTCGACGAGGCGCTCACCAGCCTACGTCCCGATGCCGTCGCGATCTGCACCTACACGGAGCATCACGCCGCCATGGCCTTGCAGGCTATCGCCGCAGGTGCGCATGTTTTCTGCGAGAAGCCGCTCGCCAACACGCTGGAGGCCGCGCGACGGGTCGTCAGCGCGGCACGGACGGCCGGAAAGGCGCTGCTGATCGGCTATATCCTGCGCGTGCATCCCGCATGGTCGCAGTTCGTCGAGATCGGCCGGACGCTCGGAAAGCCGCTCGTGATGCGTATGAATCTCAACCAGCAGTCCGCGGGCTCCTTCTGGGAGGTTCATAAGAATCTCATGCGGTCGACTTCGCCGATCGTCGATTGCGGCGTCCATTACGTCGACATCATGTGCCAGGTGACGCGAGCGCGTCCCGTTGCGGTCCATGCGGTCGGGGCGCGGCTGACGAACGAGATCGCGCCGACCATGTACAATTACGGGCATCTTCACATCGTGTTCGACGATGGATCCGTCGGATGGTACGAGGTCGGCTGGGGTCCGATGATGAGCGAGACCGCTCATTTCGTGAAGGATTTGATCGGCCCGAACGGCAGCGTGTCGATGGTCGCGAAAGAGAGCAGCGAAGCCGCCGCGCATTCGGCCGACCATGACACGCATACGCGGACCAACGCCCTTCGCATCCATCACGCGGCGCGCGGCGCCGAAGGCCATTTTGCAAAGCCGGACGAGTTGATCTCGACAGCTGACGAACCCGGCCATCAGGAGTTATGCGAGCGCGAGCAGCGGCTGTTTCTGGGTGCTGTCCGTGGCGAGATTGACCTGTCCGAGCATCACGAGGACGCGATCAACTCACTCCGTATCGTCTTTGCCGCCGATGAAAGCGTTCGGAGCGGGGAAGTCGTCCGCCTGTAACACCAACCGGCATTCTGCCCCCGGCGTCCGCAAGGTGCGTTCAGCCAATCCATCATTGGAGAGCTCGCGTTCGCCAGTCACGGTGCGCACAGAGGGCGCTCCGACGACGACTTCGCGGCAAGAGTTATTAGTGGTGGGCGCACCAGGGCTCGAACCTGGGACCCGCTGATTAAGAGTCAGCTGCTCTACCAACTGAGCTATGCGCCCGAAAGGCGGTCAATGCCTTGCGAGGCCGGTCGTTTAGCAAAGCGATCCGGGTCTGGCAAGCGATGTGACGCATGTTTTCCAAGGTTCTTCCACAGCCGCCAGAATGCGAAAAGCCGCTGGATTCCAGCGGTTCTCAGAGGTTAATATCCGGGAAATCCCGGAGTGCTCAAAGACGCCCTTCCCGATCCGGGCCATCGTCGCGGTCGCGGCCGCGGAAGTGGTCCATGCCACGCTCCATCATGCGGTCCATGCCGCGCTCCATGAAGTGGCGGGGCGGGCCGTCCTCGCCGCCGCCGAACGGGCCGCGGTGGTGGGTCAGCATGGCAAGACGGCGCTTCTGGCCGTCGTCGAGGCTCTTGTAGAGCGGATCGGCGGCATCGGCGATCTTCTTCAGCGCCGCCGAGGTCGCGCCCATGTCGTCGGCGCGCTGGCGCAGGCGGGCGACCGGATCGTCCGGCTTGTTGCCGTCCTTGGCAGCGTCTCCGGAACCGGCGTTCATCCGCGCATTGGCGCGGTCGATCCGCAGCTTGGCGAAGTCGCGCACGGCGGCCTCGACCGGCGGCCATAGCTTCTCCTGGTCGGCGTTGAGCTTCAGCCCGGCATGGACCGCTGCGATCCGCGCGTCGACGAAGGCGGCGCGGTCTTCAGGGTTCATGCGGATGTGGCGGAAGTGCTCCATCCACGGGCGATGATATTGGGCATAGACCGCGCCCGAGCCGGCGATGCTGAGCACGGCGATGGCGGCGATGGTGAACTTCCTCATACGAACCTCCTCTGGAAGGATATCCTGAAGATGAGGGCCGGAAGGCCGAGGTGCAACTTACAACTTGGACAGAGAGGGCGTTCTGACGGAGATGTAATTCACTTGAACGTCCGTTCAGGCACCGCTGGACATCATCCGTAACAAAAAAGGGCTTCCGTGCAGCCCGCACGGAAGCCCTCCTTCATATTTCGTTTAGATTCGTTCGACGTGCGCTCGGTTCGTCGTGCTAGTTCGTCGTGCTCTTGGCTTCCTTCAGGAACTCGTCGATCAGCGGCTGGCCAACGAGCGCGTCGTCGTTTTCCTTCTGCGACTGCGCGTTGTTGAAGTCGGTCGCTTCCTTCATCGCCTTCGAGAGCTGGTCGCGGATGTCGGCCGGCAGATCGTCCCAGAACTTCTTGTTCACGATCACGACGTAGCCGATGTAACCGTGATTGGTCTCGGTGATGTACTTCTGCACCTCGTGCATCTTCTGGGTATAGATGTTGGACCAGGTATTCTCCTGGCCGTCGACCACTCCGGTCTGCAGCGCCTGGTAGACTTCCGAGAACGCCATCACCTGCGGCAGCGAGCCGAGCGCCTTGAACTGCGCCTGCAGCACGCGCGAGGACTGGATGCGGAACTTGACGCCCTGATAGTCGCTCGGTGCCACCAGCTTCTTGTTGGCGCTCATCTGCTTGAAGCCGTTATCCCAATAGGCAAGGCCGGTGATGCCCTTCGGCTCCAGCAGCTTGAGCAGCCGCGCGCCGAGCGGGCCTTCCGTCACCTTCCGCAGCGTCTTCAGATCGGGAAGGATGTAGGGCAGATCGAACACCTCGAACTCGCGGATGCCGAGCGGGCCGAATTTCGAGTTGGACGGCGCCAGCATCTGCACGCTACCGAGCTGCAGCGCCTCGAGCTCTTCCTTGTCCTTGTACAGCGTCGAGTTCGGGTAGACCTCGACCTTGACCTTGCCGCCGGTGTACTTCTCGGCGAGTTCCTTGAATTTTTCGGACGCCTTGCCCTTCGGGGTGTCGGTCGCGACGACATGGCTGAACTTGATGATGATGGGCGATTGAGCCGATGCCGGCCCGGTCAATGCCAAAGCCAATGCCGCGACGGATGCCGCGATCGCGAAGGTGCGCATATTCTCTCCCTTATTGTTCTCTTGGGCTGCCCAATGTGGGCGCCTATCCTCAAGCCGGGAGCATCAATAGCGGCTCGCGCATTGAGCCGCTATTGGCCGTTAGCAGGGCTGCTATTCGCCGTTAACACCGCGGATTCCGCTGCACTCCCTCTCCCGCTTGCGGGAGAGGGCTGGGGAGAGGGTAGCTCCACGTCGAGATATTCCCGGTGAGGAAAGAACCCTCACCCGGCGCTACGCGCCGACCTCTCCCGCAAGCGGGAGAGGTGCAACAACCAGCAGCGTCGAGCCTCAGCTCGCCGCAGCCGTCGTCACATTGTCGCGCTGGCGCTTCATGACGATCTTGTTGAGCGCGCCGAGATAGGCCTTGGCGGACGCCACCAGCGTATCCGGATCCGCCGCACGCGCCGTCATCGCACGTCCCTCATGCGACAGTCGCACCGAGACTTCCGCCTGCGCGTCGGTGCCTTCGGTCACGGCGTGGACCTGATACAGATCGAGCTTGGCCTCGTGCGGCACCAGGCGCTTGATGCAGTTGAACACCGCATCGACGGGACCGTTGCCTTCGGCCTCCTCGATCTTGATCTGGCCGTCGACGTCGAGCTTCATGGTCGCGCGCTGCGGGCCATGCGTGCCGGCGATCACGGTCAGCGAGGTCAGCTTGATGCGGTCGTGCGAGGCCGCCATCTCCTCGTCGACCAGCGCCTCGATGTCCTCGTCGTAGATGTCCTTCTTGCGGTCGGCGAGCGCCTTCATCCGCGTGAACGCATCTTCCAGCTGGTTCGGGCCGAGCTTGTAGCCCATCTCCTCCAGCTTGTGCACGAAGGCGTGGCGGCCGGAATGCTTGCCGAGCACCAGCGAGGACTGCTTCAGACCGACCATTTCGGGCCGCATGATCTCGTAGGTCGAGGCATCCTTCAGCACGCCGTCCTGGTGAATGCCGCTCTCATGCGCAAAGGCGTTCCGGCCGACGATGGCCTTGTTGTACTGCACCGGGAACGAGGTTGCCGCCGACACCACTTTCGAGGCGCGGGTCAGCTGGGTGGTGTCGATCTTGTTCCAGTAGGGGAATTTGTCGTTGCGCACGTTGATCGCCATCACGATCTCTTCGAGCGCGGCGTTGCCGGCGCGTTCGCCGATACCGTTAATGGTGCACTCGACCTGACGCGCACCGCCGACCACGCCGGCCAGCGAGTTCGCCACCGCCATGCCAAGGTCGTTATGGCAGTGCACGGAGAACACGGCCTTGTCGGAGTTCGGCACGCGTTCGATCAGCGTCTTCATGAAGTGGGTGTATTCCTCCGGCACCGTGTAGCCGACGGTGTCGGGGATGTTCACCGTGGTCGCACCGGCCTTGATGACGGCCTCCACGATGCGGCACAGATAATCCATCTCGCTGCGGGTGCCGTCCTCGGCCGACCATTCGACGTCGTCGATCTGGTTGCGGGCGCGCGCAACCATCGCGACCGAGGTCTCCAACACCTCCTCCGGCGTCTTGTTCAGCTTCACCCGCATGTGCAGCGGCGAGGTCGCGATCACGGTGTGGACGCGGCCGCGTTTTGCAAACTTCACGGCTTCGGCGCAGCGGTCGATGTCGGCTGGATGCGCGCGAGACAAGCCGGCGATGACGGCATTCTTGGAGCGGCGCGCGATCTCGCTCACCGCCTCGAAGTCACCCTGCGAGGTAATGGGGAAGCCGGCTTCGATGACGTCGACGCCCATATCGTCCAGGAGCTCCGCGACCTCGAGCTTCTCCTCGAAGGTCATGGTGGCGCCGGGGCACTGCTCGCCGTCGCGCAGCGTGGTGTCGAAAATGATGACGCGGTCCTTGTCGGACTTGTTCGCGGGGGCCATTGCAAATTTCCTTTTGAGCTTTTGCGCCGTCAGTCTGCTGGGCGCTTGAGGTGTCCGGTGATCTCGACCAACCCCTGAGCGCCCAGGCGCGTGGCGCCCAGCCGGCCCTCAGGGGCAAGTAAGAAGAAGGCCGCCAATAAGGAGGGTGGGCAGCAGCGCGGCCGGGATCGTGGCGGCGGCCAGAGCCACCTCCCCCGAAATCCCATCGATTTGGCCGCGAATCAGCATTGCCAGACCCTTTTGAGCCCCAAATCCTCGGTCAAAACCGTTGACGGTTGGTTGCCGGGAGGCTCAATGCGCCGTTTCTAGACGAGAAATGGCCGCAACTGCAACGCCAAAAGATGGTCAGGGGGACTGACCTGGTTACGGGCCCTCGCCGTTCGTGCTGTCATGCCAGACGACCGCCCCTTTTTGCTGGATCAGGGGCGGCAACAGATACGAAAAATCCGAATTTCGGTAAAGCGGAATATTTTTGAGCGCGCGGTTACAAGGATGACGGTCGCGCTTGTCGTCTCTAGAAAGCTACCCCGTGCGACGCGAGCGGGCCCTGCTTTCCCAACGATCCAGCATCTGGCCGAGTTCGCCGACGGCGGGGGACGGAGTTTCGTTGGTGTTGGCGGCAACGGTGGGGTTCAGCCAGTCCGGCTGCGTGTAGCCGCCCGTGCGGCGAGCCGCGGCACGCCGTTTGCGTGACTGGAAATCGCGCGTGAAATAGCCGGCCGCATACGCGATCCCGAGCAACACGATCAATGTAATGACACCCTGCACCATTGGCTGCGGCCTTTCTTTCAAGATTTCTGCGCAGCAATAGAGGCGACGTCAAGGCTTGACAGGGCCCAAACTGGGGCTCGGTTAATTCCCCACAGGCGCGCGAATTGTCGCGTCACACCGTGCAGAACGGCCGTTCACATTTATTCCCGCATGAATCGGCAGATTGACGATTTCGACGATCTTTAAATCGCACGGAGGATGTGACGTCGGCCCTCGCAACTCATCGCGGACGGGACTAACCTTGCCCTTGCTCGGCCGGATCAACCGGCCAGCTGAACACAACCTGGGAGGACGCGAATGACACGCCAACAGCAGCGTGAGCAGGATGCCGCGCTTTCACGACGGACGCTGGTCCAGGGACTTGCACTCGGTGCCGCGGCCACGATGGCCGGAGCGGGCACCGCACTGGCACAGACCGGACCTGCCGCCCCGCCGACGACGATCACAACACCGCCGCGCGACTTCGGCCCGCACGGCGCACCGACCACCTATTTCTGGGACCCCGATATCATCGCGGTCGATCCCTCCTTCAACGATCTGGCGCAGCCCAACACAGCGATCAAGCGACTCCATACCGGTCTGCTGTGGGCGGAAGGCCCGGCCTGGAGCGCGCAAGGACGGTATCTGCTCTGGAGCGACATTCCCAACAACAGGCAGATGCGCTGGAGCGAGGATGACGGCCGCGTCAGCGTGTTCCGCACGCCTTCCAACAATTCCAACGGCAACTCGTTCGACTTCCTGGGCCGCCAGCTCTCCTGCGAGCATCTGACCCGGCGGGTGACACGCTACGAGCATGACGGCACCGCCACCGTGCTGTGCGACAATTATAACGGCAAGAAGCTGAACTCGCCGAACGACGTCGTCGCGCATCCTGACGGCAGCTACTGGTTCACCGACCCGCCCTATGGCGGCCAGCTGTATGAAGGTGAGCCCGATGCGGCGGGCGGACCGAGCAACGCGGGCGGCAAGCTCAATCCGCGGATCGGACAGCCGGCCGGCTTCACACCTGGCAAGCGCGAGCTGCCGACCAATTGCTATCGCATCGATCCAAGCGGCCGCGTCGATCTCGTCGTCACCGAGGAGCAGGTGCCCGATCCCAACGGCTTGTGCTTCTCGCCCGACTTCAAGAAGCTCTATGTCGTCTCGACCGGCAAGGGACCGGGCGACACCGGCCCCGGCGGCAAGGGCGAGATTTTCGTGTTCGATGTCGGCGCGGACAACAAGCTGTCCAACGGAAAGCGCTTCTCCGATTGCGTGATCGACGGCGTGAAGTGCGGGCCGGACGGAGTGCGCTGCGACGTCAACGGCAATGTCTGGGCTTCCAGCAATGCCGGTCGCGCGGTCGGCTATAACGGCGTGACAGTGTGGTCGCCGGACGGCAAGCTGCTCGGCCGCATTCGCCTGCCGGAAGTCTGCGGCAACGTCTGCTTCGGCGGTCCGAAGCGCAACCGCCTGTTCATGGCCGCGAGCCAGTCGCTGTATGCGGTGTTCACCGCGACGCAAGGTGCAGGGCCGGGCTGAGCAGGCGTGAGCTGAATTGCGACGAGGCGCCAGCGTTCCCCGCTGGCGCCTCAAACTTGCGTGCGATGTTGCCCGTTCAGGAAACGAAAGGTTTCAATGCGTCCGATCGTAATCATACCCACGCGGCTCGGTTCAACCCGGCTCCCCGGCAAAGCACTGACGGATATCAATGGTCAACCAATGATCTCTCACGTCTGGCGAAGAGGCCTCGAGGCCGATATCGGCCCCGTCGTCGTCGCCTGCGGCGATCAAGCCATCGTGGACGTCATCGACGATCTGGGCGGCCGGGCGATCTTGACTGACCCGGCCCTCCCGACGGGATCGGACCGTGCGCACGCAGCGTTGCAGTTGATCGACGCGGAAGCGGCCTACGATGTCGTCGTCGTGCTTCAGGGCGATCTGCCGACCATCGATCCATCGACGATACGGGCGACAATGGAGCCATTGTCGCGGCATGCCGATTGTTCGATCGCCACGCTTGCCACCGAGATCGAGGATCCCATCGAGCTCCAGGCGCCGAGCGTCGTCAAGATCGCCCTTGCGATCCACCCCGGAGAGACCATCGGTCGCGCGGTCTATTTCAGCCGAGCCGTGATCCCCTCAGGGGCCGGGATGCACTATCATCACGTCGGCATGTACACTTACCGCCGCGAGGCGCTGGCGAAATATGTCGGCCTGCCACGCGGCGTTCTCGAGCAGCGAGAAAGCCTTGAACAGCTCAGAGCGATCGAGAATGGCATGCGGATGGACGCGAAGGTGATCCAGACGGAGCCGCTCGGCGTGGACACGCTGGCCGATCTCGAGCGCGCCCGAGAACTTTTGGCGGAAAGGGCGATCTAGCCGCCCGAGGCAACACGTGACTTCCGGACAGAGCGCGTGATAATTGAGCCATGGCAGACAAAATTCGCGTCGTGGTTCTCTATGGCGGCAGGTCCGGCGAGCACGAGGTCTCGCTGAAATCGGCGGCCTCCGTGCTCAGGCATCTCGACCGTGCGCTTTTCGAGGTGATCCCGGTCTCCATCGACAAGACGGGTCGCTGGCAATGGAACGATCTTGCCAGGATCGATCCTGCGCAGGCGGCCTTGCCGATCCTGCCCGATGCGCCCGAGATGCGGCTTGCCAGAGGCGCCGATGGACGCGGCATTCTCGTGCCGATCTCAGAAGACGCCACAGGGCCGATCGAGATCGACGTCGTCTTTCCGGTCATGCACGGCCCCCTTTGCGAGGACGGCACCGTGCAGGGCCTTCTGGAGCTGGCCGAGGTCGCCTATGTCGGTTCGGGCGTTCTGGCCTCCGCGGTCAGCATGGACAAGGATGTCGCCAAGCGGCTCGCGGACTTCGCCGGCGTTCCGGTCGCGCCGTATCGCGTGCTCACCCGCAAGGCCTTCGCCGCGGATCGCGCCGCGTCCCTCGTCAAGGCGGTCGAGGGTCTGAGCCTTCCTGTGTTCGTCAAGCCGTGCAACATGGGCTCCAGTGTCGGCATTCACAAGGTCAAGACGTGGGATGCGCTCGGGCCTGCACTCGACGATGCGTTTCGCTATGACCTCAAGGTGCTGGTCGAACAGGGCATCGACGCCCGCGAGATCGAGGTCGCCGTGCTCGATGGCGAGACGCTGTTTGCGAGCGTCGCCAGCGAACTCAATCCGAACGCCCATCACGAATTCTATTCTTACGAGGCCAAATATCTCGATCCCGACGGCGCCCGCGTCGATCTTCCGGCAAGGCTCGACCCGGCACAGATGGAGCGCGTGCGCGCGCTCGCGGTGCAAGTGTTCGCGGCGCTCGAATGCAGTGACCTCGCGCGGGTCGATTTCTTCCTCGATCGGCAGACCGGCGAATTCTGCTTCAACGAGATCAACACCCTGCCCGGCTTCACGTCGATCAGCATGTATCCGAAGATGATGGAAGCCTCTGGCGTGCCGTATGGAGAGTTGCTGACGCGCCTCGTCCATCTGGCGCTGGGTCGCCATCAGCAGCGTCACGCCCTGGAACGTGGCTATTCGAGCTAGGTTGTCTCCTCCGGATTAGCCGGATCAGGAAACAAGCCATGTCGGGAAACAAGCCATGCGCGTTGTGATCTGCGGCGGCGGCGTGATCGGGGCCTGCACCGCATACTTCCTCCGCCGCCTCGGCGTCGATGTCATCGTCGTGGAGCGGACCGAGGTCGCGGCCGCGGCCTCCGGCAAGGCCGGCGGCTTTCTGGCGCGCGACTGGTGTGCGGGCACGCCGCTTGATGCGCTGGCGCGACGCAGTTTTGCGCTCCACGCACAACTGCCCGGCGAGATCGCGGGCGATTGGGGCTACCGCCCGATGAGCGCGTATGGCGGCTATGTCGCTCCCGATGGCGATCCGCGCCGGATGACGCCATCAGCGCTCGGCTGGCTCGGCGACGGCGTCGTCATCACGCAGCGCATCGGCACGACCGACACGACCGCGATCGTTCATCCGCAAAAATTCACCTCGGCCGTGATGAACGCGGCGCTGGCGCAAGGCGCAGAGCTTCGCCACGGCCGAGTCACCGGTATCGTCCGCGACGCGACGCGTGCGAAGGGTATCGCGGTCGAAGGCAGCGTCATCGAAGCGGACGCCGTCGTGATCGCGATGGGACCATGGTCGCTGCTCGCGGCGCAATGGATGAGCCTGCCGGCTGTCTATGGCCAGCGCAGCCCGAGCATCGTCTACGACATCGGCCCCAACGTGCCGGCCGATGCATTGTTCCTGGAATGTGAGACGGATGGCAGCGCCGTGTCGATCGAGGTGTTTCCGCGTGCCGACGGCAGTACGCATATCACGGCGCTGTCCGACATCGCGCAGCTGCCGCTCGATCCGGCAGCGGTGACGCCGGACCGCGATGCGATCGCGCGCTTGCAAGCCATGTCGGAGCGGCTGTCGCCGCTGTTTCGTCCTGAAAAAATCATCGCGCAGCAGGCCTGCTTCCGCCCCGTCACGGAGGACGGCCTGCCGCTGATCGGCCGGGTGCCGCAGAGCGAGGGCCTCTATGTCGCGACCGGACATAATGTGTGGGGCATCCTGAATGCGCCCGCGACCGGCGAAGCGATGGCTCAGCTGATCGCGGATGGTACGACGCGCGAGGTGAACCTCGCGCCATTCAATCCGGCCCGGCTCTCGCCGCTCGATCCGTCGACGCTGCGAGCGCGCTGAGCCCGCTCAACAGCGGAGTTGTGAACCTGCGATGCGCTCGCATGCCCATCGCCGAAATCTGCATGCCTGCACGCGGAATGTCAGTCCGCTCTGCCCGATATTTACGCAGACGCTAGACTTTAGTCCCCATCGTACAATCCTGAATACAGTTTTACTTGCCGAGGATTCTCTCGCCGTTATAGTCGCGCCAATAGCTCAAAGAAGCTTGGTTCAAGGGAGAGAACAACATGAATAAAGCACTCTCTGGTGCATTGCGAAGTGCGCTTGGCGCAGTCGCGACCGGTGCATTGTTGGCAGCGTCAGGCCCGGCCTTTGCGGCCGACCCGATCAAGATCGGCGTCATCGCGGAAGCGCAGGCGATTGCCGGCGCATCGATCCCGCAAGCGGCGCAGCTCGCCGCCGACGAGATCAACGCGGCCGGCGGCGTCGACGGCCGCAAGATCGAGATCATCGGTTACGACAATCACTCCTCCTCCGCCGACTCGGTGCGCGCCTTCCAGCGCGCGGTGAACGAGGACAAGGTCAACGCGGTCATCGCCAGCTATATCAGCGAAGTGGTGCTGGCGCTGGAGCCTTGGGCTTCGCGGCTGAAGACGCCGTTCGTCACGCCCGGTGCGGCCTCCAACGAGATCAGCAAGAGCGTTCACGCCGATTACGAGAAGAACAAGTACACCTTCCATGGCTATCTGACCTCGGCGGCCCTCGCGCTCTCGGTCTGCGACGGCGCCAAGGACCTGCTCGTCGACAGGCTGCACATGAAGACGGCGGTCATCATGAGCGAGGACGCCGCCTGGACCAAGCCGCTCGATATCGGCTACGAGGAATGCCTGCCCAAGATCGGGCTGAAAGTGCTCGATCACATCCGCTTCTCGCCCGACACCACCGACTTCACCCCGATCTTCAACAAGATCGAGGGCTCGAAGCCCGACGTGATCATCACCGGCATCTCCCATGTCGGCGTGCAGCCGACGGTACAGTGGAAGAACCAGCAGGTGCCGATCCCGATGTTCGGCATCTCCTCGCAGGCCACCAACGAAACCTTCGGCAAGGACACCAACCAGGCCGCCGAAGGCGTGCTGTATCAGGGCGTCTCCGGGCCAGGCGTCGCGGTGACGCCGAAGTCGGTGCCGTTCGCCGAAAACTTCAAGAAGAAGTTCGGCAACTACCCGTCCTATGCCGGCTACACCGCCTATGACGAGGTCTACTACATCGCCGACGCCGTGAAGCGCGCCGGCTCGACCGATGCCGACAAGCTGGTCGATGCGCTGGAGAAGACCGACTGGGAAGGCACGATCGGCCGCGTCCAGTTCTACGGCAAGGACGATCCGTTCACGCACTCGATCAAATACGGCAAGGGCCTGATCACCGGGCTGATGCTGCAATGGCAGGACGGCAAGCAGAGCGCGGTCTGGCCGAAGGACGTCGCCAAGGTCGACATCAAGTTCCCGAGCTTCATCAAGCTCTCGAACTAGCAGGAGTAGCTCCCGGGACCACCTCCCGGGAGCTTCCATTTGCGGCGTCCCGCAGCACCTTCCCTCAAGTGAGACTCTCGGCCAATCATCAATGCGAGCTTTCCAGATCCTGATCGATGGCTTTGCCATCAGTGCTCTCTACGCTCTCGGCGCCACCGGCTTCACACTGATCTTCGGCGTCTCCGGCGTGCTCAACCTTTCCCACGGTGCCATCATGGTGGCGGCAGCGGTGGCGGCCTGGGCCGCCGCCAGCGTGCTCAATGTCGGCACCTATGCCGGCGCGCTGATCGGGGTGGGCGTCGCCCTGCTTGCGGCGTTCGCCACCTACTTTGCGGTGGTGAAGCCGATCCAGGACTCCCGGCGCATCCCGAATGAGGAGAAGGAGATCTTCGTCCTCACGGGAACGCTGCTCTGGGGCATCATGATCCAGGAGCTGATCGCCTATTTCTTCACCAACAATGCCAAGACCGTGCTGCCGATCGTCGAGGGTGTCGTCGAGATCCTCGGCGTCCGCACGCCGAAGAACGAGATTTTCACGGCGATCGTGTGCTGCCTCGTCATCGCACTGCTGTGGCTGCTGGTGAACCGCACCCGCACCGGCAAGGCGGTGCTGGCGGCCTCGATGAATCCGCGCGGCGTCACGCTGCTCGGGCTCGAGCTCACCAACATCTACATCGTGGTGTGGGGCATCTACGGCATCCTCGCCGGCATCGCCGGCGTACTGCTCGGCATGTTCCTGGGCGTTAGCTCCTACAGCGTGGGTCCGCTGACCGCGAGCGCGTTCTCGATCGTGGTGCTCGGCGGCCTCGGCAGCGTCTCCGGCTCGCTGATCGCCGCCTTCGTGGTCGGCTATCTGGAAACGCTGACGGCCTACCTGGTCTCGCCGGCCTACCGCACCATCCCGGCGCTGCTGCTGCTTGTCTTCGTGATGTACATCCGGCCCCAGGGCCTTCTGGGGAGGCGCTGAGATGGCGAGCTTCTTTACCTCGCGCCTGTTCTTCGTGTCGCTGGCGCTCGTCATCGTCGCGGCAACCCTGCCGCTCTATGTTTCCGGCTATGTGCTCGGGCTCCTCACCGTCGCGTTCTATTTCGGCGTGTTCGCGATGGCCTGGGACCTGCTGTTCGGCTTTGCGGGCGAAGTGAATTTCGGTCCGACCTTCCTGATCGGCGTCGGCGCCTACACCGCCGGCATTCTCAACGCCCAGTTCGGCTGGTCGGTCTATCTCTGCATCGTGCTGGGCGCGAGCGCCTCGGTCGTCGCCGGCCTCGTGCTGGCGCTGCCGGCGTTGCGCGTCCGCGGGCCGTATTTCGGCCTGACCACGCTGGTCGCGGTCTTGATGCTGCAGAACTTCATCGTCGTGTTCGCCGACCTCACCGGCGGCGAGATCGGCCTCACCATCCCCGACGTCATCAGCATCAATGCCGGCACGAACTACTGGATCGCGCTCGGCTTCATGACGATCTCGGCCGCGATCCTCTATGGCCTGTCGCAATCACCGATTGGCCTGGTGCTGCAAGCCAGCGGCCAGGATCCGGTGCAGGCCGGCGCGCTCGGCTTCAACATCGTCAAGCACAAGCTCGCCGCCTTCATCGTCAGCGCGTTCTTCTCAGGCCTGTCGGGTGCGCTGCTGGTGTTCTATTTCGGCACCGCCTCGGTCGGCACCGTCGTCGACGTCGCGGTCGGCGTGAATGTCATCGTGTCGGCCGTGCTTGGCGGCCGGCGCACCGTGCTGGGCGCAGCGTTGGGGGCGATCTTCCTGATCGTCGCCGGCGAATTCCTGCGCCCGACCGGTGAGCTCGCGACCTTCATCGTCTCTGCGGTCGCACTGCTCGTCGTCCTGTTCTTCCCCGGCGGCTTCCTCGGAGCGGCCCTCTCGCGCGAGGCTCGCTCGTAATGGATCAGAGGCTTTCAAACCGGCCCGTGCTCGAAGTCCGCGGCCTGACCAAACGCTTCGGCGGCTTGACCGCGGTGAAGAACCTCGGCTTCGAGGTCAACAGCGGCGAGATCTTCGGCCTGATCGGGCCGAACGGCTCGGGCAAATCCACCGCGATGAAGAGCGTGATGGGCATCGAGCGCCCGACTGCCGGCGACGTGATCTTCGAGGGCGAGAATGTCGCCGGCCTGCCCGCGCACAAGATCGCGCGCAAAGGCTTCGGCATGGTGTTCCAGCACTCGCGGCCGCTGAACCGGCAGACCGTGCTGGAGAACATCATGGTGGCGCTGCTGCCGGACAGCCTGTTCATGCTGTTTCCGGACAAGGCGCTGGTCGAACGCGCCAAATGGATCGCCGATCGCGTCGGCCTCGGCAGCGTGATGAACCGCCGCCCGCCGACGCTGCCCTTCGCCGATTTGCGCCGGCTCGAGCTCGCCAAGGCGATCGCGCGTGACCCCAAAGTCGTGCTGGTCGACGAGCCCTTCGCCGGCCTGACGCGCGCCGAGGTCGACGTCTTCTCCGACCTGATCCGCAGCTTCCGCGATGACGGCCGTGCCGTGATGCTGGTCGACCACAACGTCAAGAGCGTCGCGGCACTGGTCGACCGCGTGCTCGCGATGTATCTCGGCGAAGAGATCGTCACCGGCAAGGCTGACGACGTCATGAAGAACGAGACGGTGCGCCGGGTCTATCTCGGCGGCGCCATCGAAACCCATGCGCGGCCCGAGACCAGCTTCAAGGACAAGGTGCCGCTGCTCCAGGTCGAGAATGTCAGCGTCCATTACGGCAAGGCGCAGGCGCTGGAGAACGTCTCGATCCACATCCACGAGGGCGAGTTCGTCTCGATCGTGGGCCTCAACGGCGCCGGCAAGACCACGCTGTTCAACACCATCTCCGGCTTCCTGCCCTACACCGGCGAGATCATCCGTGGCGGCGAAACGCTGCGCGGCACCAGTCCGGCCAAGATCGCCCGCAGCGGCCTCGTGCAATGCCCGGAATCGCGCGAGCTGTTCGGGGAGATGAGCGTGCGCGAGAATCTCGATCTCGGCGGGCAGCATCTCGCGGACGACAAGCGCGCGGCGCAGCTCGCCTGGCTGTTCGAGCTGTTCCCGATCCTCAAGGAGCGCCAGGGCCAATTGGCGCAGACGCTCTCCGGCGGCGAGCAGCAGATGCTGGCAATCGGCCGCGCGCTGATGATGCAGCCGCAGATCCTGATCCTGGACGAGCCGACGCTGGGCCTCGCGCCCGTCATCCTCGAGCTTTTGTCCAAGGCGCTGGAGAAGCTGCGGCAGACCACCTCGATCACGGTGCTGCTCGGCGAGCAGAACGTGACATTCGCACTTCCGCACGCCGACCGCGTCTATGTGCTGGAGCACGCAAGGATCGTCTGGGAAGGCGATCCCGGCCGCTTCGCCAGCGAAGCCGGTGCCGATTTTCTCTAGTTCGCACGTATCAACAACAAAACAACCCAAGAAAACAACGAAAGGGAAACGACCATGCGATCATCGAGCATTTTTGGCTCCGCCCTCCTCACCTCCGCGCTGGCGCTGTGCCTCGCCGCCCCCGCCTACGCGCAGTCGAACGATCCGATCAAGATCGGCGTCATCGCCGAGGTGCAGTCGATCGCGGGTGCCGCGACGCCCGGCGGCGCGCAGATCGCCGCCGACGAGATCAACGCCAAGGGCGGCATTCTCGGCCGCAAGGTCGAGATCGTCACCTATGACAACAAGAGCTCCTCGGCCGACTCGGTGCGCGCGTTCCAGCGCGCGGTGAGCGAGGACAAGGTGTCCGCGGTGATCGCGAGCTATATCAGCGAGGTCGTGCTCGCGCTCGAGCCCTGGGCGGCGCGCCTGAAGATGCCGCTGATCACCCCCGGCGCCGCCTCGAACGAGATCACCAAGGCGATCCACAACGACTACGAGAAGAACAAGTACACCTTCCACGGCTATCTGACCTCGGCCGCGCAGGCCCAACTCGTCTGCGACGCGGCGAAGGATCTCCTCGTCGACAAGCTCAAGTTCAAGACCGTCGCGATCATGAGCGAGGACGCCGCCTGGACCAAGCCGCTCGATGTCGGCTACGAGGCCTGCCTGCCCAAGGCCGGGCTGACGGTCGTCGAGCATATCCGCTTCTCGCCCGATACCACCGACTTCACGCCGATCTTCAACAATATCGAAGGCAAGAAGCCGGATGTAATCGTTACCGGCATCTCGCATGTCGGCGTGCAGCCGACGGTACAGTGGAAGAACCAGCAGGTGCCGATCCCGATGTTCGGCATCAGCGCGCAGGCGCTGAGCCCGACCTTCTGGAAGGACACCAATGGTGCCGCCGACGGCGTGCCGTCGCTGGCCGTCGCGACGCCCGATGTCGCCGTGACCTCGAAGACGAAGCTGTTCGCCGCGGCCTTCAAGGCCAAGTTCGGCACGCCGCCGGCCTATACCGGCTACACTGCCTATGACGAGGTCTACATCATCACCGACGCCATCAAGCGCGCCGGCTCGACCGATCCGGACAAGATGGTCGCCGAGATGGAGAAGACCGACTTCGAGGGCACGATCGGTCAGATCAAGTTCTACGGCAAGGACGACGAGTTCACCCACGGCATCAAGTCCGGCGCGGGCGCGGTCACAGGCCTCGTCTTCCAGTGGCAGGACCAGAAACAGGTCGTGGTCTGGCCGGAGAAGATCGCCGAAGGCAAGCTGAAGTTTCCGAACTTCGTGAAGCTGTCGCAGTAAGAAGCCAAAGAACGCTTTCACAACGACGATTGCCCGGGGCCTGTCCCCGGGCATTTCGTTTCTGCCTCGATGCACTCTCGAAGTGAAGCACGCTTGCAAATTCGGCAGGGTCGATCACAGTAAGGACCGCACGCAGGCAATCCCAAGAATCTGCGGCTCATCAAGGAGGACACATGCTCCCCTATGTCGCCCACGACCCTCGTTTCGACCAGCTGGTCTTCGGCCACGTCAATCTTGAGAAACTCACCAGCGGTTGCCGCTGGGCCGAAGGCCCCGCCTACTTCCCGGCCGGGCGCTACCTGATCTGGTCCGACATTCCGAACAACCGGATGATGCGCTTCGACGAGACCGACGGATCGGTGTCGGTGTTCCGATCGCCGAGCTTCAATTCCAACGGCAACACGACCGATCGCCAGGGGCGGCTCGTGACCTGCGAGCATTTCATGCGGCGCGTCACCCGGACCGAGCACGACGGCTCGATCACCGTGCTGGCCGACGCGTTCGAGGGCCGCCGGCTGAATTCGCCCAACGACGTCGTGATCAAGTCAGACAACTCGATCTGGTTCTCCGATCCGACCTACGGCATCGACAGCGATTATGAAGGGCAGCAGAGTCCGTCCGAGATCGGCGCCTCCAACGTCTACCGGATCGACGGCAGCTCCGGCGCCATCACGCGCGTCGTGTCCGACCGGGTGAAGCCCAACGGGCTGGCGTTCTCGCCGGACGAGACCCGGCTCTACGTCGCCGATACCGGCGCGACCCATGTCCGCGGGCTTCCGCCGACGATCTGGTCCTACGAGGTGAAGGGGCAAACGGTCGGGGAAGCCTCGCTGTTTGCCACCTGCCCGGACGGGCTCTATGACGGCTTCCGCTGCGACATCCATGGCAACGTCTGGACCTCGGCGGGCCGCAGCGTGTTCTGCTATGCGCCTGACGGCACCCATCTCGGTACGGTCCCGATCGGCGAGATCGTCGCCAATGTCTGCTTCGGCGGCCCGCGCCGCAACCGCCTCTACATCTGCGGGCAGACCTCGCTGTATTCGATCTATCTCAACACGAAGGCGGCGGTTTAAGTGGATTGCGCCGATATTATGCGACCTCACGCGTTTCGACGCGTAACGCGCTCGATCGCTCGTTGATGTGCTCCGCGACAAAGCCGGTGTCTCGCCCGATTCCGACAAACCGGCCGGAGCCCCAGGTGTAGAGCCACGGCAGGCCGACCACATAGGCGCCGTCAACCGACGTGATGCCCCGCCTGTGGGTCGGATACCCGGTGCCATCGAACATCGGCAGGTCGATCCAGGACCAGTCGGAACGGAAGCCGGTCGTCCAGATGATGCTCGTGACGCCGCTCGCTACGAGATCGAGCTCCCTGGGGACCGCACTTGGAGACCATACGGGCTCATAGTGAGGCGTCAGGGGTGCAGCGATCCTGTTCTTCGCGATGTGGTCGTCGATCAGCCGGCATATGCCGTTGTAGACCCGATCAGCGCTGTCGAGATTGACTTGAAGATCATCGCCAAACTGCAAGGAGGTTCCGCGACCGTCCTTGAGGCGGCCGTAGAGCTTCATGCCTTCGAGCGCGAATTTGCGCAGGTCGATGTCGCGGCCGCCGTCCCGCCCGGTCAAATAGTGATTGGCGTTCTTGCGAACGCCCTCCTTCAGCGAATGCTTGTCGACGGGCAGGTCATACTGGCCGAGATCGTCGAGCCAGTCGACCGCATCCCGGCCTCGATAGAAGCGCGGGCAGCGCGGCGCGCTGCCGACGGCGAGATGCACCTTGCGACCGGCCAGATGCAGGTCTTCGGCGATCTGGCAGCCCGACTGCCCACTCCCCACCACGAGGATCTCGCCCGGCGGCAACTGATCCGGATTGCGGTATGCGGAGGAGTGGATCTGCGTGATCGATGCATCGAGCCGGTCGGCAAACGGCAACACTTTCGGGATGTGATAGCCGCTCACGGCCAGCACGACGCTGTCGGCGGCGATTTCGCCCAGCGTCGTCTCGAGCACGAAGCCGCGACCAGACTGCCGAAGGCGTGTAACGGTGACGCCTTCGCGGATCGGCGCACCGATGTGCTTCGCAAAATCCTCGATGTAGGAGACGATCTCGTCGCGCAGCATGAAACCATGCGGATCGCTGCCGGTGTACGGAAAGCCGGGAAGCTGGCATTGCCAGTTCGGCGTTACCAGACAGAATGCGTCCCAGCGCTGGGTCTTCCAGGAATGCGCGATGGTATTTTTCTCAAGCACGACATGCTCGATGCCACGCGCCTTGAGTTGCGCGCTCATGGCAAGGCCAGCCTGGCCGCCGCCGATCACCACAACCGGATAATGAGAGTGAAGGTCGGACATGATCAGCTCCTGCTATTCTTCAAACGAGACGATTGTGACGGAAGCACCCGGCGTGGCCTCGAACTGCGCGGCCACGGCTTCGATCCGGGCAAGCTGCCCGAGTGCGCGTGAGCACAGAAAGCCGTACTTCTCACGGACACGCTCGGCCGCGATCGTCAGCGCGATGCGGCTTCGGTCGCGAAAATCGTCGAGCGCATAGGTCGTGCCGGCGACGAAATGATCCTTGATGACGAGCGAGGGCGAATAGCAGGCCTCTATCCGCTCATCAGGCCAGCGCACGTGGAAGTGCATCTCAGGCATAATGCACCTCGCGCATCTCCTGATAGGCCGTCATGTGTGCCCTGGCGGTGCGGCTCCAATCATGATGCCGGGCGACCCCAGCGCCATTCGCGATCAGGCGCGAGCGCAGGGGCTCGACGAGCGCACTGAGGGCGGCATCCGCGATCGAGCCCGCGTGATGCGGATCGCACCAGGCAACATCGTCGGGGCCGAGATATTCCGTGAAAGGTGCGATATGCGAGACCGCCGCCGGCACGCCACTGGCCATCGCTTCCAGCACAGTCAGGCCAAAGCCTTCGCGCAAGGACGGAAACAGCAGCACATCGGCCAGACGATAGAGCGACGGCATGTCGGCATCCATCAGCGGACCGGTCTCGATCACGGCATCCGCTGGAAGCCCTGCATCGCGCAGCCGCGACTTGAACTGTTGGCGATAGAAGCCATGGTCGAGGAGAGACGCGCCGCCGGCGATGACGAGCTGCGCGGACCGATGCACGGCGTGCACCTGCCGGAAGGCGTCGAGAATGCCGAGCGCGTTCTTGCGCTGCTCGACACCGCCGACCGAGAGCAGGATCGGGCCGGAGCGAAGGCCGAGCCGGGCGCGCAGCATCTGGTCGGCGGATGCCGGGGTGGCTGAATAGCGCACCGTGTCGACGCCGTTGCCGACCAGCGTCGCCGAGCGCGACATCTCCGCCATCAGCTGCGCCTGCCAGAACCGGCTGACGACGAACAGGCCGTCGGCGTGAACAATCGAGCGACGGTCGAGTTCGCAGAGCCGCTCGTCCCTGAATGCATCGATGTGATGAACGGTGCGGACGTAACGTTGAATCAGGCCGCGCTGCTTCAGCGTCGCGAGCGCATTGCCGGAGATACCGTCCTGGGCGTGGAAGACGTCGTACTGCCGGTTTGCGGCATCCTCGAAATGCCTGACATAGTCCGCGATGCGCGCCTCGACCATCGCGACGACGTCGCCGGAGGTGGGCGACGCCGGCACGGAGCGCGTCGCGGCGCGGCTACGGCGGAAGAAGCCTTTGCCTGCGGGATCGGGCGCGTGCACGACCGGCTCATGTCCGAGGTCTGCCAGCGCGTCGGCAAGCGCGAGCGCGTGCACCACGCCACCGCGTGGATTAATCGAGTGCGTGAGGATCGCGATCCGAAGCCCGGATGAACCACCGCTCATGCCACGCTCCGCTGCTGATGGCTCCGACCTGGCGCACATCCGATCAAAGGCTGAGCCGCGAAGTCCCAGACCGTTGCGCGGCCGCAAGCAGCGCGAATGTCCACGCTCGTTCCCACGCTGACGTCTCCGATCGCGGCTGCCGCGATGCCGCGCCGCTGGAAGCGCGACAGGATCTCGTCGACGGAGTCGGGCTTCGCCGACAGGAGATAACCGAAGCTCGGGAATGTGAGCAGCCAGCGCTCGAGCGGCGCACCGGCGGGAATTGGAATCGCCTCAACGTCCAGCGTGATGGCGACCTGCGAACACTCGGCCAGCATCGCCGCAGTCCCGACGACACCGCCCTGGCTGATATCCTTGGCGGCGAGCGCGAGCCCCGTCTCGGCAATGGACGGCAGGATCTCCAGATCGTCGCGCAACCGCTGCGCCGGTGCGTCGGTCGCCGCTTCCCAGTTCGCGAACGGCTCGCGGTAACGGCCGCGAAGATCTATCGCCGCGATGATCTTGTCGCCGGGCCTGGCGTCGAAGCTGGTGAGGAGGCGCTTCGCGCGGCCAAGGATTGCGACGGCAAACTGGCTCTGGCCGCTGCGCACATTGGTATGCCCGCCGATGACGGGCACACCGAATGTCTTCGCGGCGGCTTTCAATCCTTCTAGGATGGGCGCGGCCTTGTCCGCACCATTGGACCAGATCGCGTTGACGATGGCAGTCGGCCGCCCGCCCATCGCCGCGACGTCCGAGATGTTGACCATGGCGCCGCACCAGCCGGCAAACCAGGGGTCGGCGGCGACGAATTCGTTCATGAAGCCTTCGATCGCGAACAGCGTGTAGCCATCCCCCTCCGGGATCGCCGCGCAGTCGTCCCCCACCGCGATGGCGTCGCCCCCCGAGAGGTCGAGCGCGGCCGCAACAGAAGCGATGTCGGCCTTGGCGGCGATGCCGCGGCTTTGGCGGAGCCTTTCGGCGAGGCTCGTGAGTGCGGCGTCCGTCAGCATGATCAGGCCGCCAGTTTTGCGAGCGACAGGAAGCCGGTTTCCGGCGTCCGGAATGGCGGGTAGTGGTCAAGGTCGGCCTCCATGCGATGGTGCGGCCGGCCGAGCAGTTCGAATTCGCCGAGCGAGCGCCAGTGCATGTGCTGGAACAGAAGCGCATTCTGGCTCTGCACGTTGGCAAGGAAGCGCCGGCAGCCGCGCGCGTGCGCAGAGGAGACGGCAAGCCGGATCAGACCGGCGCCGACCGCGCTTAGGCGGCGATAGCCCTTTTCAACGGCAAGGCGGGAGCCCCACCACACATCCGCCTCGTGTTCATCGGCGTGAATGCGCACGGTGCCGACGACATCGGCCTCGGCTACGCCGAGCAGCGATACGGCGACGAGCGGAATGGCGATATCGTCGACCGCGTCGCGATCATCGCCGGAAAACACGTTCTGCTCTTCGCAAAACACGTCGCGACGCAGGGCTGCTGCGGCGGCACGCTCCCAGGCTTCGGTTGCGAACTTCACCTGGAATTCCGGCGCCACGAATGGTTTGAACGGTTCGAACATCATGCGCTGGCTCCGCGTTCGTAGGTGGACAGGGCCGAGCAGGCGCCGCATTTGCCGCAACCTGCCTTGATGTCGGTGGCGCGCAGTCCGCCGGCGCGCAGCATCCCGGCGAGCGGACGCAAGATGTCGTGCATGAATGCCGCGGACGGCGTCGGATGGCTCTCCAGCGGCGTGCCGGCAATCGGCACGAACGGCACGACGAAGGGATAGACGCCGATATCGACGAGCCGGCGCGACAGCGCCAAGATCTCGGAAGGCTCGTCACCGAGGCCAGCGAGGATGTAAGTCGAGACCTGACCGCGTCCGAACACCGGGACGGCCGCAGCGAACGCTTCCATATATTGTTCGACCTGGACCTGCGCCTTGCCCGGCATGATCCTCTGCCGCACCGCCGGCCCGATCACCTCCAGATGCATGCCGAGCGCGTCGACGCCCGAACTCTTCATACGCTGGAACCAGGCGAAATCATCTGGCGGTTCGCATTGCGCCTGGATCGGGAGATCGACGGCAGCTTTGACGGCCTCTGCACTCTCCGCAAGGATCCCGGCGCCGCGGTCGGACGTATGCGGCGTGCCCGTCGTCATCACCATATGGCGGACACCGTCGAGCTCGACGGCCGCCTTGGCCACTTCGGCGAGCTGCGCCGGCGTCTTGCGCTCGACCGTACGCCCCGCCGCCAACGACTGCCCGATGGCGCAGAACTGGCAGGTTTTGGTGCGGCTCTGGTAGCGAATGCAGGTCTGCAGCACGGTGGTGGCAAGGACGTCGCGCCCGTGCAGGGTTGCGATCTTCCAATAGGGAACGCCGTCCGAGGTCGCGCGGTCGTAGAATTTGGGTCGCAGCGGAAACGAGACGTCGGCCAGCACCACGCCATCGCGCGAGATGCGGCTGCGCCCGGCCTCGTCCGGACGCTCGACGAGGTAGGGGCTCTCGAAGGCCGGCGCGTTGTGAACCGGAATCATCACGGTCGCGCCGTCGATCGTGAACGGCGTGTGATCCGACGGCCCCGCACCGCCGCGGCGGCCGGTTCCCGCGGTCTTGGGATCAGCGAGCCGGACCCCGAAGGACTGCAACTCGTTGATCAGCTGCTCGGTCGGCATCGCCTTGGGTTGCGGCATCTGCGGTCTCATCTGATGGGTCTCCGGGAATGGGCGCGAGGCGGTTCGGGTGAAAGCCGTGCATCGGTCGCGCGGCTCGGTCGTTCAGCACCAGCGAAAGCAGCTCCGGCCGGGCGTAGTGGCCGACCGAATCCATCATCCGCTTGCGTTTGGTGATCAGGGCGAGATCGAGATCGGCGACGAGGATGCCTTCGCCGCTGGTCAGCGGCGGCACCAGATGATTGCCTTCGGGAGAGACGATCGCGGTCATGCAGCCGCCGCGCAGGCCTTTGCGCAGGCCCTCCTCCGGCGAGATCTTGGCGATCTGTTCCTCGGTCAGCCAGCCGGTGGCATTGACGACGAAGCATCCGCTTTCGAGCGCATGATGCCGGATCGTCACTTCGATCTGGTCGGCAAAGACCTGTCCGACCAGCGACCCCGGAAACTGGGCCGCATGGATTTCTTCGTGCTGGGCCATCAACGCGTAGCGGGCGAGCGGGTTGTAATGCTCCCAGCAGGCCAGCGCGCCGACCCGGCCAACCGCGGTCTCGACCACCTTCAGGCCGGCGCCATCGCCCTGCCCCCAGATCATGCGCTCATGAAACGTCGGCGTGATCTTGCGCCGCTTCAGGACGATCGCGCCGTTCGCGTCGAACACGAGTTGCGTATTGTAAAGCGAGCCGTGATCGCGCTCGTTGACGCCGAGCACCACCACCATGCCGTGACGCCTGGCCGCTTGCGCGACCGCGTCCGTCACGGGACCGGGCACGACGACGGCGTTGTCGTAGAGCTGGATGTGTTCGGCGCCGCTCAGGACCGGCGGACGGACAAAGGAGAAATACGGGTACCAGGGAACGAACGTCTCGGGAAAGACGGCGAACTGGACCCCCTTAGCCGCCGCCTCCGCAATGGCCGCCAGAATCCGGTCGACCGTTCCGGTCGGCGTGTCCAGATCCGGCGCGATCTGAATCGCACCAGCCCTGATCGTGCGTTTCGCTGTCACTGTGTTCCTCCCTCGTCCGTCGCGTGAGCCAGCCGAGGTCAGACGGTCCAGGTGTGGATCATGAACGCGTCGTCCCTGCGGTGAAGCAGGATGAGATCGAGCACATCGAGCGGATTGATCGGCCGAATGCCCGGAATGAGCGACGGTTCGCCATGGCCGTAGAGCGCCTGCAGCGCGAACCGGCAGGCATAGACCTTGCCGCCTTCATCCATGAACTTCGCGAGCTGGTTGTTGAAGTTCTGCGCGCCCGGGAAAGCTTCGTCGCCGATCTTCGGAAAGCCGCGCTGAATACCGAGCGTGACACCGGGACCGTAAAGCAGAACGGAGGTCTCAAAACCCTTCCGCTTCAGGCGCAGCGCCTGGAGAATGTTGACGAGGCCGATAGAGCCTTCGAATGCGACGGTGTGGAAGGTGACGAGCGCCTTCTCACCGGGCTTTGCTTTGACGTCCTCGAACACCTTCTCTTCGTAGTCGACGAGAAAGTCGCCCTTCTGGCGCGCGGGCATGTTCACTGCTGGCATAGACACCTCCTGTTCACGTCCGGCCTCCCGGATCGGGATCAGGTTTTGCAATCAATGTGCCAAAGGGCGTTCTGCACTACAAATCATCAAACCATACAATATACATTCATTTATACATTCAATGTTGAATGGAGACCTGACTGGATTTGGCTATGCTCGCGTTGAGTGCGAAAAATACTGCCTGAAAAATACTGGGCAACGCGCTCGATCGGTGTGCAACACACGCGGGCCGACCGCCTCGCCGAAGCACCCCAACGCCGCGATACCATTGCCTCAACACTTGCAACAATATACAGTCAATTCTGCTGACGTAACTTGACGGAACCGAGCAATGGCCGACTGGCGACCCGACCTATCGAACAGTGACAAGCCGCGCTATCTCGCGATCGCAGATGCGATTGCCGACGATATCGCCGCCGGACGGCTCGTGATCGGCGATCGCCTGCCGCCACAGCGCAAACTCGCCAAGCGCCTCGATGTCGATTTCACCACCGTCGCGCGCGGCTATGTCGAGGCCCAGAAGCGCGGACTGATCGAATCGAAGGTCGGACAGGGAACCTTCGTTCGCGACAAGCCGCGACCGCGTCGCTCGGCGACGAGCTTTCCGCCCCGTCCCGTCGACCTGTCGATGAACCTGCCGCCCGAGCCGGATGATCCCGAATTGATCGAGCGGATGCAGGCCGGCGCCGAACATGTGCTGCGCGACATCGTTCCGCTGCTGCGCTATCAAGGCTTTGGCGGCACGCAGGCCGACAAGGATGCCGCGTCGAGCTGGCTCGGCCGCCGTGCGCTGGTGCCGGCACAGAGCCGCATCTTCGTCTCGCCGGGGGCACATCCGGCGCTGCTCGGCATTCTGTCGATCCTTGCGAAATCAGGCGAGGTGGTGCTGTGCGAGGCCATCACCTATCCCGGCATCAGGTCCATCGCCGCGCAGCTCGGCATCACCCTCGTCGGCCTGCCGATGGATGACGACGGCATCGAGCCGCAGGCCCTGACCGATGCCTGCAAGAAGCTGAAGCCCAAGGCCATCTATCTCAATCCGACGCTGCAGAATCCGACCACGCTGACGATTCCGGATTCGCGACGGCGCGAGATCGTCGCGATCGCGCGACGCTTCAAGCTGCCGATCATCGAGGACGATGCCTATGGCTTCATTCCCGAGCACGGCCACGGCCACGCGCCCTTCGCGGCGATCGCGCCCGATCTGACCTGGCACGTCGCGGGGCTGGCAAAATGCATCGGAGCGGGCTTGCGCACCGCCTACGTTGTCGTGCCCGATACGCGCTCGGCCTGGCCGTTTGCCTCTGCGCTGAGGTCGGCGACCGTGATGGCGTCCCCCCTCACCGTGGCGATCGCGACGCGCTGGATCGAAGACGGCACCGCGGACACGATGTTGCGGTTCATCCGCGCCGAGACTTCGGCGCGGCAGAAGCTCGCCGCCGAAATCTTGCCCAAGGGGTCCTATCGCGGCGATCCCCTCAGCTTCAATTTGTGGGTCGCGCTGCCCACGCCCTGGCGGCGCTCGGCTTTCGTGGAGCATATGCGGCAGACCGGCATTGGCGTGGTCGCAAGCGACGCCTTTGTCGTGAGCGATCTGCCTCCCGAGGCCGTGAGAGTCTGCATCTGCGGCCCTTCAAGCCGCGCGCAGATCAGATCCGCGCTCGAATACGCCGCTCACGCGCTGGTCGAAACGCCGGCCCTGGCGTCGCCGTTTCTCTGATCCGCAAGGGGGACGATGCCGCAGCGTCAGCTCGTGACGCGTTCGCCGCGCCCGT
Source organism: Bradyrhizobium sp. CCGUVB4N (assembly GCF_024199945.1). Classification (GTDB taxonomy): domain Bacteria; phylum Pseudomonadota; class Alphaproteobacteria; order Rhizobiales; family Xanthobacteraceae; genus Bradyrhizobium. The sequence goes on from NZ_JANADP010000001.1 coordinate 6,851,940, forward strand.
AGACCAGCAGCATGAAGATGATGACGAGGCCGTAGATCACCTGGCGGCCGGCCTCGGGCATGTCCATGATCGACAGCACACTGTTGAGCAGCACGATCAGCACGACGCCGATCAGCGTGCCCAAATAGCGGCCGCGGCCGCCGAGGATGTTGGTGCCGCCGATCACCACCGCCGCGATCGACGGCAGCAGATAGGCATCGCCCATGCCCTGATAGGCCTTGGTGGAATAGCCGGCGAGCAGAACGCCGGCGAGTGCGGCGGCGAGACCGCAGAGGACGAAGCAGATCACGGTGATGCGGCGGGTGTCGACACCGGCGAGATATGCCGCCGCTTCCTTGTTGCCGATGGCATAGACGTAGCGGCCAAGCGTCGTGCGCTGAAGAACAATCGTGACGACCACCGACACGGCGATCCAGACGAACAAGGCGTTGGGGATGCCGAGCGTGCGGTCGCCGGCAAGCATCCGCATCAGATCGGTGGCGGCGGTTTGCGGGGCGTAGCCGCCGGTGTGCGCCACCATCAGCCCGCGCATCACCGCGTTGACGCCGAGCGTGAAGATCATCGAGGGCACGCGCAGATACGCAACCCCGATGCCGTTGATGAGACCGACCAGCAGCCCGACGCCGAGCCCGACCGGAATGGCGAGCGGCCCGCCGATCGACGTCGCCATCATGGCGGCCGCGGCCAGCGTCCACGGCACCGACAGATCGATCTGCGCGATCAGGATCACCATCATCATCCCGGCGGCGACGATGCCGAGGAAGGCGCCGATCTGAAGCTGCTGCAGCAGATAGGTCGGCGACAGCAGTGGCGCGCTGCCGAAGCGGGCAAACGTATAGATCGTGCCCGCCACCAGGATGACGAGGATGAACAGCGCCGCGATCAGGATCGGACGGTCGTCGCGCGAGAGACTGAGTGAGGCCGAACTCATCGAAACAGCTCCAGCGTATTCTTGACGCGCAGCACGCCGAGCGCGCCGATGCTGACCGCCGCCAGCAGGATCAGACCCTCGAACAGCGGTTGCAGCAGCGGCGCGATGTCGAAGATGCGGAAGAAGAACGAGATGACGCGCAGGACCATGGCGCCGAAGATCGAGCCGATCGCGCTGCCGGTCCCGCCGAGCAGCGACGTCCCACCGATCACGACGGAGGCGATGGAGTTGAGCGTATAGGCGCCGGCCTGCGGGATGTCGGCATTGCCCGAGGAGGTCTGGATGGCAAGAAAAAGTCCGCCACAGCCGGCGAAGAAGCCGGCGAGCGTGAAGGCTGCGATCTTGGCGCGATCGATCGGCAGGCCGGACATGTAGGCGGCGCCCTCGGCCGAGCCGACCGCATAGACGGCGCGGCCCAGCACGGAGCGGCGGAACGGCACCCAGACCAGCAGCGCGATCAGGGCGAGCAGCACGAACGGCACCGGGATCCAGGCCACCGGCGCAAACCAGGGCGCCGCGCCATCATCGAAGATATGGACGGTCGCGGCAAAATCCCCGAGCGAATTGGTCAGCGCCCAGTTGAGATCCTCGTCGATCTTGCCGCCCGGCGTCGGCCGCAGGAACAGCGCAATGCCGATATAGACCGCGCCGGTCGCGAGCGTCGCGATGATCGGCTGGATGCGCCCATAGACGACGACGCAGCCATTGATGAAGCCGGCCAGCGCGCCGGTCGCAAGACACACGACGATGCCGAGCAGGATGCCACCGACACCGCCGGGAAAGGTGCCGAGGCCGAGATGCAGGCCGAAGATGTCGAGATGCAGCGGCGTGCCGCCGGCCGCCCCCGTGAGCAGATAGCTGGCGAAACATCCGACCATGGTCATGACGGCGCCGACGGAAAGGTCCAGCCCCGATGCCAGCACCGGCACGGTCTGGGCCATCGCCAGCATGGCAAGCGCGAAGATCTCGTCGCCGTTCTGCACCAGAACCGCCGACGAGAAGCCCTTGGGGTGGGCGAGGTTGTAGAGCAGATAAAGAATCGAGAACAACAGGACGGCGGTAACGATGCCGATGTTCTGACGAACCCTGATGGCGATATCGTCAAGCATGGGCGGCTCCGGGCGTGTCCGGCGTCGCGGCGTCGATGTTCAGCGCGCTCGCGATGATGTTGGTCTCGTTGAGCTCGTCGCCTTCGAGCTCGCGCACGATGCGCCCGTCATACATGATCGCCACCCGGTCGCAGCAGCCGATGAGCTCGTCATAGTCGGTCGAGTAGAACAGGATGGCGGCGCCCTGGTCGGCGAGCTCGCGCATCAGCCGGTAAAGCTCCTGCTTGGTGCCGACGTCGATGCCGCGCGTGGGATCGTTGAGCAGGATGATGCGCGGATCGGTCATCAGCCATTTGGCGAGAACGACCTTCTGCTGGTTGCCGCCGGAGAGCGTGGCGACCGCGTCGCCGGGCGCGCCGATCTTGATCTGCAGCCGCGCGATGGCGCGCTTGATCGCCTCCGTCTCGCGCGCACGGTCGACCAGAGGCCCGGTCGAGATCGTGTCGAGCGAGGCGATCACCAGATTGTCTGATATCGACATCGGCAGCATCAGGCCTTCGGTCTTGCGATCCTCCGGCACAAGCGCAATGCCGACCGACTTCGCCGCCGCCGGAGACGCGGGGCGCACCTCGCGGCCTTCGACGGTGACTTGTCCGGACACGCCGCGCAGCACGCCGAACAGCGCCAGCAGCAGGGATTTCTGGCCCTGGCCGTCGAGCCCGCCGAGGCCGACGATCTCGCCGGCGCCGACGCGGAGCGAGATGCGATCGAGGCGCTTGTCCCAGCTCAGATTGTCGACAGCCAGCATGGGCTTCGGCGATCCGCGCGCGGGCTTGGGCGGATATTGGGCTGCGATGTCGCGCCCGATCATGAGTTGAACGATATCGGCGGTCGAGCGCCGGCCCTTGTCGAAGGTCTCGATATGGCGTCCGTTGCGGAACACGGAGGCACGGTCGGCCAGCGCCTCGACCTCGTGCATCCGGTGCGAGATGTAGAGAATGGCGACGCCCTCGGCCTTGAGCCGTGCCAGCATGGCGTACACCTTCTCGACGTCGGCACTGGTCAAGGCCGACGTGGCTTCGTCGAGGATCAGGAGCTGCGGCTTCTTGCCGAGCGCCTTGGCGATCTCCACCACCTGGCGGCGCGACAGCGGCAGGTCGCGCACGCGCATCAGCGGATTGACGTCCTCGCAGCCGATCTCCGCCAGTAACGCCTCGGCGCGGCGGCGCTGCGCCCGCGCGTCGATGAGGCCGAAGCAGCGCGGCGGCGACGCGATCGAGATGTTGTCCGCGACCGAGAGGTCGGGCATCAGCGACAATTCCTGGAAGATGCAGACGACGCCGGCTGCATTGGCCGCCGACGGCGTCGCGAAGCTGACATCGCGTCCATCGAGCCGCATGGTGCCGGTATCGGGCTGGACCACGCCGGCGATGATCTTGATCAGCGTCGACTTGCCGGCGCCGTTCTCGCCCAGCACGGCGTGGATCTTGCCGCGCTCGCAGGCGAAGTCGACGCTTTCGAGCGCCCGCACGCCGGCGTAGCGCTTGGAAATTCCGGACAGGGTGAGAAAGGCAGATTGGGTCAGGGTGGCATCCGACATGGCGGGCTCTGGCGGGCTCACGCAGCGGCGGCCCGGCAACAGCCGGGCCGCAACCAGGACATCTCCAGCAGGCTCACTGGGTGTTCTTCTCGCTCTGCGACATGATCTCCGGCGCCGTGAAGTTGACGCCGCAGGGCGCGAACTGGTTCGGCGCGAAGAAGTTTGCGTTGAGGTCCGGCCAGAAATTGGTGCCGGGCTTCAGGTCCTTGTAGGTCGCGACCGGGATCGGGATCGAGATCAGCTGCGGCATCACATTGCCCTGCAGCGCGGAGATCGCCGCCTTGGTGGCGATGGCGACCAGCGCCGGAGACTGGCCATAGGACATGCCCTTGAACCCGTCCTTGGCGTGATCGGCGATCTGCTTGCGGTACTCGTTCTCGCCCTCACCCGACATCGGGACGAAGGGATGCTTCGCCGCCATCATCGCCTGCACGGTGCCGTCGGAGCCGCCTTGCGTGAACACGCCGTCGAAATGGCCGTGCACCGCGAGTGCGTCCGCCGTCACCTTCTGCGAGGTGCCGGTATCCCAATTGCCGACCACTTCGGTGATCTTGAAGCTGTTGCCCGGCGCTTCCATGACCTCGCGGAAGCCGAGATGGCGGTCACGGTCGACCGAATTGCCCGGCAGGCCGCGGACTTCGAGTATGTCGCCCGCCTTCTTGCCGCTCTCGTCGATCAGCCACTTCGCCGACATGCGGCCCATTTCCTTCTGGTCCTCGTTGACCATCATCACCTTGTCGGTGTCCAGGACGTTGTCGAAGGGGACCACGACCACGTTGTTCTTGTCGGCAAGACGGATAATGCGGTCGAAGCCATCGGGAGCCACTGCGATGGTGACGATGGCGTCAAAACCCTGATTGATGAAGTCCTCCATCGCGCCGAGTTGCGCTGCAACATCGGTGCCGGTCGAGACGACCTTGAACTCCTTGATGTTCTCCTTGATGCCCGCCTGCGAGGCGAAGGCCTTTGCGGTCTTCACCATCTGGATGCGCCAGGTGTTGCCGACGAAGCCGTTGACGAGCGCGATCTTGTAGGGACCTGGCTTCTTGTCCCATTGGAAAAACTTGGTTTGGGCAGACCAGGGCTTGAAGCAACCCGGATCGGCGCCCGGACCGGACACCACTTTCGGCCCTGCCAAGGCACTGATCGGGGACAGCAGCAGGCCAACGCAAGCGAGCCCCGCAAAACGAAGCGTCCACACCATGTCTCTTCTCCTGAGCTTTTGTTTCCACCCTTAACGCGGCGCAATGGCCAAGCCGGGAATTGGGCTTCCCGTGCAATTTGCGCCGCTAGGATGGCACGCAACCTCCGATGCGCACAAGCCGAATGGCTGCCGCCAGTCAGGCCTGCGGCGAAAGCGCGGGAACGAAACCATCACAATTGCGGGAGACGATGAAGTGCCGGGCGACGCTGAAAGCACACGCACGACAAGCGGATGTTGGCGTCCGGCCTGATGCAGCGCAATCGAATGATTGCGAACCAAAGCACGGCGCAGCGCAAAAAGAATGATACTCAGGGAAAAATGCCGTCGCGATTATGGTCGGCTGCGCGTCCGAATTGCCTGGTGCGGCGCATGTTGACTTTCATGCATGCCCTTCAAATACTCGCGGAAAAATAGACAGCCAGTCGCAAACGACTGACCGGAGGGAGGGATAGGATGCCGACTTCACGCAGGCAGCTGCTGAAGGGTACGGCGGCTGCCGCCGCCACACTCAGCCTCGATTGGACCCGGGCCCAGGCGCAAGCCGAGAATTTGCGCATTGGCCTGATCTACGATCTCACCGGACCATTCGCCGCGGGCGGCTCGGTCGCCTCCTCGGTCGGCGCGCAGATCGCCATCGATCTCGTCAACGAGAAGGGCGGCATCGGCGGCAAGACCAAGATCGTGCCCGTCCCCGCCGATTCCCAAAGCAAGGCCGATGTCGCCATCAACGAGGCCGAGCGCCTGATCAGCCAGGAAAAGATCGACATCATCAACGGCGTCTATTCCAGCGCGCATGCCGTGCCGATGGCGGCGAAGGTCGAACAGCAGAAGAAGATCCTCTGGATCACGACCGCGGTCTCGACCGCCGTGTTCAAGGATAAGAACCTGCAATATGTGTTTCGCGCGCAGATTCACTCCGACCAGTACGGCCAGGCGTTTGCGGGATTTCTCGCCGAGCACGCCAAGGGCAAGCTCGGCATGGAGCCGAAGGACGTCAAGGTCGCGCTGATCCACGAGGACGGTCCCTATGGCGTCGGCGTCGCCGCGGCTGACGAGGCCTATGCCAAGGAGGCCGGCATCCAGGTGGTGCTGCGCGAGGGCTATTCGGCCTCGGCGCCCGATCTCTCCGTGCTCGTGACCAAGCTCAAGCGCGCCAAGGTCGACGTGATCTCGCACGCCGGCTACAACCCCGACATCACCCTGTTTCTGCGCCAGGCGCGCGAGAGCGGCCTCCGCTTCAAGATGCTGTTCGGCGCCGGCGCCGGCTACAGCCAGCTCGACAAGCTGCGCACGACCTTCGGCGCCGACATCGACAATTTCTGCAACATCGATCCGGTGCCGGCGCAGCTGCTCGATCCGTCGAAGCTCGCACCCGGCATGGGTGATCTGATCAAGACCATGGTGACGCGCTACCAGGCCAAGACCGGGGCCACCGACGTGCCGCCGCACTGCTCGATGGGTTTCAATCAGACCTGGGTGCTGCTCAACAACGTGCTGCCGGTGGCGAAGGAAAAGTACGGCAGCTTCGAGCCGGAGGCCATCCGCAAGGCCGCGCTCGATGTCGACATCCCACCCGGCGGCACCATCCAGGGCTACGGCGTGAAATTCTTCCCGCCGGGCACGCCGCTCTCGGGCCAGAACGAACGTTCGACGCCGGTGGTGATGCAGAACGCCGGCGAGCACATCTCCGTGGTGTGGCCGACCAACATCCGCACCCAGGATCCCGTGTTTCCGCTGCCGAAGGGCTCGACCTACGGGACGTAGAGCTACAACTCGCGCTGGATCGCTTCCGGCCTCCCCCTTCCAGGCCGAGCAATCGCACATGGCCCTTTGGAAAGAACTGGGCACGCGCCTCGCCCTTCGAGACGACCGCTCCGCGGTCTCCTCAGGGTGAGGCTAATCGGCACCCGAGCCCTCCCAGACAGTTGCCGCACTCTCCGTCCTCATCCTGAGGAGCCCGCCCAAAGCGGGCGTCTCGAAGGATGACCGCAGGGAAATCACTCTCACATGCGATAGCCCTGCCCTCCAGGGAACGATAGAGAGCGCGCTCCGCGCTCATGCCGTTGTAGCCGGCGCTGTCTGCATCCAAAGGTCATTGCTTTCGCGCTGTAGTTGGATTTTCGACCGCCGGGGCAACCGCACAGGTTGTGAAACGAAGTCTTATTGAAACAAAAATCTTCTAGAATGTGATCTGGATAATTAGTGCTGCTTCATTTCCTACGTACAAGCAGATCAGCCAGTCGCCTCAGGTTGGCTTAACCGGCAACACTGGCTTTCGAAGCCGTCCAGCGCGGATCAGACGGTCTCAGATCGTGAATTCCAGCGATGGGGGTGACCATGCCCGCCATATTCGAATTGCTCTACAAGGAGTATTGCCGCGCGCGCCTTGCAGAGATGCGCAAGCAGCTTCTGCTCACGCGCAAACATCCAAAACAATTTCTGCCGGACGACGAACCCACCGATCCCGATGGGATAGACCCGCAACACGACGCCGACTTGAAGCGGGCGAGGGAATAATCACGCCACGGCACCGGTATCTTGGAAAGCAGCACATTTCCAGGAGGCAACATTGAATACGCCCGAATTCTATACTGCGTCGATTGCCTGCCTCTCCTGCCTGACCATTGCCGTGATGATGGTTGTCGGAGCCTGGTAGGTGGAAAGATCGATGGCGGCGAACGCGCGGCGGCGTCCTACAGCACCACGCGCCGTCCCTCTTCCGCCGCCCAATAGCCGGCATAGTTCACCTTGATCGTCTCATAGGCCAGCGCGAGATCCGACAGCGGCTGCCGTCCCGTGGCCGCGCATTCCATGAAATCCTGGATCTCCTGGAGATAGCCGCGCGTCCATTCCTCCTCGAGGCAGACATATTGCCAGCCGGTTTTGCGGTCGACCTTCTCGGTGATGTAGACCGAAGCGAGCTTCTCCTCGGAGGTCTGGTAGCTCATCAAATGATTGTTCGGGGTGATGTTGGCGAACAGCGAGCCCCCGCTGGTGTAGGTCTCGATCAGGTTGCGCACGCCGCCCATGATCATGTCGCCGGAGAACACCGTGGCCTTGGTGCCGTCGGAGAAAGTCGCCGTCAGCGTGCCCCAATCCTCGACATCGACCGGATTGGCCTTGATGTAGGTTCGCTCCTCCGGCCTCAGCGCGGCCGTGACATTGCCGACATCGCCAGTGACGCTGGCGACCTTGATGGTCTCGCCGCGCGCCTTCGCCTCGACCTGCTTGAGATAGAGCACGGCCGAGAGCGGATGGCAGCCCATCCGGATCAGCGAGCCGCCACCGGTCATCGCCCATTGCGCGGCGTGCGCCGCGTGCGAGCCGGAATGGCTCTCCTCGCCCTTCATGAACAGTATCTTGTCTTTGGTCGCCTTGAGGATCTCCGCGGTCTTGGTCACGGCCGGCGCGTAGATCCAGTCCTCGGCATACATGAACAGCTTTCCGGTGCGCTCGATTGCGGCACGCGTTGCGTCCATCTCCTTCAGGAGGCGCTCATACATCAGTGCCTTCGGCACATGTTTGCCGATCGGCTGCTTGTCGCCGTCACGGCCGAAATAGCCGGCAAACGGCTTTTCGCAGATGACGTGCTTGCCCGCCTGCATGGCTCCGACGATCATCTCGGCATGGAGATTGGGCGGCGTGCAGATGTCGATCACATCGAGCGCGCGGTCCGCGATCAATTCCGCAAAGCTGCGATAGACCCGCGGGATGTTATGACGGGCGGCAAATTCGACGACATGATCGCCGCGTGCGGCGACCGCCGCAACCTCGACATCCACGCCGTAGACGCGCCGGAACGCATACATATGCAGCTCCGACACGAAGCCGCAGCCGACGAGTCCAACCTTAATTCCGGCCATAGCACCCCCCTTGCTTTGGGCGGCACTATAGCGAGATGGCAGAGCTATTCCACCGAGACCCGCACCACGCCTGCGCTCATCATGCCGAGCGCGCGGGCGGCGGGCACCGAGAGATCGACGATGCGGCCGCGGATGAACGGGCCGCGATCGTTGACGCGGCATTGGATGGTGCGGCCGCTATAGGACACCTTGAGCACGCTGCCGAACGGACGCGTCCGGTGCGCGCAGGTCAGCTCGCCGCCTCTCCCGGCTTTCCCGTATCCATAATAAGAGGCAAGTCCGCTTTCGGCATGGGCGACGGAAAATGCAGAAAGCGAAAAACTGATCAGGCAAAACAATAGCGTCGGCTGCGCTCGCACGGCACCGCTCCCGGTTTACCCTGCCACGCGCTGCAACGTCGTCCGGTTCCATTTGGTTCCGGGAACACTGCCGGGCATCGCCCGGCAGTGCCATCACACATTGTTACTGTTTATGAAAGACCAGCGTACGCACCTCGATGCTCTCGCGCGGCGCGGCGTCGGCCGGCGTGGTCGGATCGATAAAGGCGGTATGCGGCCCGAAACGGGTGCGGCCGTCGGTCGCCGAGTCATAGCATTTGAGCAGCAGCGCCTCGTCCGCTGTCATCTCCGGGAAATAGAACCAGCGGTGGTTCGGATTGTATTTCACCGAATAGGTTTCGCCGCGGCGATTGGGATAGATCAGGTCGGACGCGACGAGATCCTCGGGAGAGACCGTGGTGCCATCGACCATCGCGAGCGGTGAATCGCGTAAAGGTCCCCGGATCGGCCGCCAGAGGTTGATCACCTGGACACGCCCCTTGAGCAGTTCCTCGGCTTCGTCAGGCAGATGCTCGCGCACACGGTTGGCACCGGAGACGTCGGTCTGGTCGACATGCACGCGCGTCGCGGGCTGGCGCGGGCCGCCGTCGCGAATATCAGGAGCACCCTCGACGCGCCTGCGCACGGTGTGGTCGAAGATGACGACGCGGTCGGCTTTCAGCGTCGCGCGCAGAAAGGCCTCGACAGCAGGATAGTAGACAGCGCGGATTTCCTCGTCGTTGTAAAAGTCCTTGACCTGGTTCGGATGGCGCACCAGCGCAAAGCCCTCGCGATCGAGCGAGAAATTGTCGGCGATCAGGCGCGCATCGAAGATCGGCACCTGGTGCGGCTCGGGCAACGACGTGCTTTTCGGCTCGCCCGGCGGTGGATCGAAGGCGTAAGTGCGTGGCTTGCCGGAGACCGGCGCGAGATAGTTGAGTTCGGCGGTGACGAAGGGAAGCGATTCGATTTTTGTTTCTTGCAGGCCCATGGCCGGTCTCCCGATGTGGTCGTCCGGTTGATTTTTGACGGAGTCGAGCGTGGCGCAAGAGTGAGGATGCAAATAGCAATGCGGGCCTTGTTCTCGACGTGAAATGCAGAAGGAACGTGTCGAGGAAGGCGACTGAGTTGGAATGCGTTCTATCCGGTTCACGGATGCTTGAGAGCCTTGTGAGATCTCGTGCCCCGGACGCAGCGCATCACTATAAGCGCGTTTACGCGCGTCTTCGACGCGCTATGGGTGCGCTGCTGAGCCGGGGCCGATGTTGTGAGGGAATTTTGCGCCGCATGGGTCCCGGCTCTGCGCAGCAGCGTTTCACGCTGCAGCGCGTCCGGGACACGAGAACAAGCCGAGTGGCTACAACCCCGCCTTCGCAATAGCATCCGCAAACGAGCGGTCGACAATCTCCGCCGCATCGAGCTTCTGCTTGATCAGGCCCCAGCGGAAGTAGAGATCGATCGTGCTCTGCTCGTCCGCGACCACGCCGTCGTCGATCGGCGCGATGCGGATTTTAGCGCGCGACAGCCAATTCTGCGGGACGGCGGTCGGGATGTTCATCAGCTTGCCCCAGGTCTCGGCATAACCGTTGGCATTGGTCAGCGACCACGCCCGCGCCACGGTGAGACGGCGGATGAAGTCGGTCAGCTCCGCGCGCTTGTCGCGGATCGCATCCGGCCGCGCCACCTGGAAGCTCAGGCCCGGCGTCAGGCCTTCCGAAGTGATGATGCGGCGCGACTTGAACAGCACCTCTTCCTGGCTGACGTAAGGCTCCCAGGTCGACCACGCATCGACCGCGCCTTGTGTGTAGGCGATCTTGGCATCCGACGGCGCCAGAAATGCGATCTGCACGTCGCTTGCAGCCCAGCCGTTCTTGTCCAGCGCGGCCAGGATCAGCTGGTGTCCGATCGAGCCGCGGCCGGTGGCGATCTTCTTGCCCCGGAGATCCGCAAAACTCTTGATCGGCGAATTTTCGGGCACGAGGATCGCGAGCCCCTCGCCGGTCTGCCGGATCGCGGCGATCGCCTTCACCGGAGCGCCGGAGGCGGCGGCGAAGGTGAAGGGCGCGTCGCCGACGAGCCCGGTCTCGATGGCGCCTGCGCTCAGCGCCTCCAGCAGAGGTGCGGCCGCCGGAAACTCCTTCCACTCGATCTTGTAGGGGAGATCCTTGAGCACGCCTGCGGCTTCCATCACCGCCTGCGAATTGCCCTTCTGGTCGCCGACGCGCAGCGTCGTCTGCGCGGCCGCAAGATCAGCGCCCGCAAAAGCGAGCGCTGCAGCAATGATGAACCGGATCATTCCGCCGCGATCCCCCGCTGCTGATCGCGTTCGGCGATCAGCTTGCGTGTCAGCGGAATCAGCTCGCGGCCGTAGTCGATGGCGTCCGGAAGCGGATCGAACCCGCGGATCAGGAAGTGGCTGACGCCGAGATCGTAATAGTCGGCGAAGACCTCGGCGACCTGCGCCGGCGTGCCGACCAGCGCAGTCGAGTTGCTGTTGGCGCCGGTGAGCTTTGCGATCTCGGTCCACAGCCGCTTGTCGACGCGCGCGCCCTGGTCGGCGGCCGCCAGCAGGCGCTTGGCGCCCTCGGTCGCGTGATTGGGCCGGCGATAGCCGGTCTGGTCCTGCAGCGCCGTGGCACGCTCGAGGATCCCTTCGGCCTTCTTCCAGGCGGCCTCCTCGGTGTCGGCGAGGATCGGCCGCACCGACAGGCTGAAGCGCGGGCTTGGCCGCCCATGCTTTGCGGCCGCCGCGCGCACCCGCGCGGTGACGTCGCGCACCTGGGCGTAGGATTCGCCCCACAGCGCAAAGGTGTCGGCATGCTTGCCCGAAACCTCGATCGCGGCATCGGAGCCGCCGCCGACGAAGGTGTAGATGCCGCCCTTCTGCAGCGGCTTCACCTGCGAAAATCCGTTCTCGACGGTGTAGTACTTGCCGCTGTAGTTGAACGGCTTCTCGCTGGTCCATTCCAGCCGCACCACGTCGAGGAATTCGCTGGTGCGGGCGTAGCGCTCGTCCTTGTCGTCGAGCGTGTTGCCGTCCTGGCGCAGCTCGATGGCATTGCCGCCGGTGATGACGTGCAGCGAGACGCGGCCGTCATAGAGTTGATCGAGCGTGGCCAACTGGCGCGCCAGCAGCGTCGGCGCCGTAAAACCCGGCCGCTGCGCGATCATCACCTTGAGCTGCTTGGTGATGGTCAGCACGTGCTGGGCGATCTGCAACGCATCCGGCGTGGTCGAATGGAACGCCAGCAGCGCACGGTCGAAGCCCGCGAGCTCATGCGCCTTCGCCACCGTCTCGATGTAATGCGGATCGAGCACCGGCCCCTGGCGCACGATGGTCTCGGAAGCGTTGCTGTTTGCGATGAAGCCGATGAACTCGACCGACATGATGGTCTCCCTGTTGTTTTCTGAAAGCTAGTGGCCCAATGCGGCGCGGCCGAGGCCGGTGCGCGTGGCATCGTCCTGCGGCGTGTGCACGCGTCCGCACAGGACATCGCGATAGTGCCGCTCCAGCGGATTGCTGCGGGACAGGCCGTGATTGCCGGTCAGCGACAGCGCGTCCTCGACCGCGGCGACCGCATTGTTGGTGACCGTCAGCTTGATGACGTTGGATTCGCCGGTGGAGAGATCGACGCCGTCGTCGAAATCGCGGGCGAAGGTGTCGAGCAGCCGGGCATTGACCGCGAGCCTGGCCTCGATGGCACCGAGGATCTCCTGCGCGCGCGGCAGGGTGGCAAGCGGCGCGCCGAGACTGGCGGGAACGCGCTGCTTCAGGAACTGGACGAACCAGTCCCGCGCCGCACGGGCAATGCCGTCATAGATCGCGGCGACGAAGACGGTGTGCACGGTTGCCTGCGTAATGTCGCGCGCATTCCAATCCGCGGGCTTGCGGACATCGACCTCGGCATCGAGCGGGATCACGACATCATCGAAGATGACGTCGTGGCTGCCGCTGGCACGCAGGCCGTGATGATCCCAGGTCTCGACGATGCGCGTGCCCGGCAGGCCCGCCGGCACCAGGAACTGGCCGACGCGCGGCTCGGCCTCGTCGGTCCGGGCCCAGACCAGGTACCATTTCAGGATCGGCGATCCCGTCGAATAGATCTTGTGGCCGGTCAGGCGCCAGCCGGTCTCGGTGCGGCGCGCAATCGTCGCCGGCAGCCCGCCGCGCGACGGCGAGCCGAGCTCGGGTTCGACCCGCAATGCGTTGACGAGCGCTGTGCCTTCGACCGTCTCGCGCGCGAGCTTGCGCGACAGCCGCAACGGCCAGGTCGGGCTCCGCCCCATCACCAGATGGTTGATGTAGTGCATCGACAGCACCAGCGCGGTCGACGGATCGGCCTTGCCGATGATGCCGAGGACACGCGCGGTGTAGCGCGCGCCCGCACCGGCCCCGCCGAGCGCGGCCGGCACCGTCAGCGCGAGCAGGCCGGCCTCGGACAGCTCGCGAAAATTCTCGAAGGGAAAGCTGCCGGTGCGGTCATGCTCGGCCGCACGCGCGGCAAAGCCCGGCGCGAGCGCCTCGGCGCGGGCGATGTAGTCGGGCTCGCTATGGGCCACCCGTCCCTGAACTACAGAAGTCACCATGTCGCATCCAATCCCAAGAGGCCAAGAATCTGACGGCGCAGATCGGCCAGATACGGGTCGCCGCGATGACGCGGATAGGGCCGGTCGACGCGGATGTCGGCCTTCACGCGCGCGGGCCGCTCGCTGAAGACGATGACGCGGTTGGCGAGCACCAGCGCCTCCTCCGCATCATGCGTGACGAGGAGCGTGGTGAAGCCCTTGCGCTGCCACAGCGACACCAGCTCGGCCTGCATGGTGATGCGGGTGAGTGAGTCGAGCTTGCCCAGCGGCTCGTCCAGGATCAGGATCTTGGGATCGTTGACCAGCGCACGGGCCAGCGCGACGCGCTGCGCCATGCCGCCGGAGAGCTGATGCGGATAGGCGGTGCGGAAGTCCGACAGCCCGACGAGGTCGAGCGCGGCATCGACGCGGTGCCGCTGGCTCTTCAAGATGCCCTGCGCCTCCAGCCCCAGCGCGACGTTGTCCCAGACCGTGCGCCAGGGAAACAGCGTCGGGTCCTGGAACACGACGACGCGCGACGGATGTGGCCGGGTGATGCGGACTTCGTCCTCGCGCAGGCTTCCCGATTTGGGCTTGTCGAGGCCGGCGACGAGCCGCAGCAACGTTGATTTGCCGCAGCCGGACGGGCCGAGCAGCGCAACGAACTCGCCGGGCTCGACGGCGATGCTGACCTCGCTGAGCACCGGCAGCTCGGCGCCGTCGATGTCGAAGGCATGGCTGACCTGCTCGATATCGAGCGCGGCGCCCGCAGCCGGATGCGCGGGGACTTCGGCCAATGCGGCTGCCGCTACCATTTCACGGTCCCCTTCTGCCAGACCAGCAGGCGGTCACGGACCGAAAACAGCAGCGTGATCGCGCCGGAGCAGAGCAGCGACATCACGATCAGCGCCGCATACATGTTGGCGTAGGCCGCCCAGCCTTGCGCCCATTGCAGGTACCAGCCGAGCCCGGCTTTGACGCCGATCATCTCGGCGACGACGAGCACGGCAAAGGACGCGCCGAGGCCCATGAACAGGCCGACGAAAACGTGCGGCAGCGCGGCGGGGATCGCCACTTTCAGCACCAGGAACGATGGCTTTGCCCCCAGCGTGCGCGCGACGTCGTAATAGGCGTTGCTGACGCTGGCGACTCCCGACCAGGTCAGCACCGTGACCGGAAATCCGGTCGCGAGCGCGATCAGGAAGGTCGAGGCGCTCCAGCTCGACGGGAAGGTGAAAAAGGCAATCGGCAACCAGGCTGTCGCCGGCAGCGGGCCGATGAAGCGCAACAACGGATGCACCCAATAGCCGACCGCGCGCGACCAGCCGATCGAGACGCCGGTCAGGAAGCCGACCGTGGCGCCGATGAGATAGCCGCCGAGCTGAAGCTTGACCGAGGCGAGCACGCTGTCGAGCAGTTTTGGCAGGTCGTCGGTATAGACCTCGATGATCGATTGCGGCGGCGGAAAGAACGGCAGCGGCAGCCAGGCGAATTTTGCGGTGGCGAGCTCCCACAAGGTCAGGACAGCGCCGAGCGCAATGAGCCACGGCGCGCGCTGGCGCAGGGCCTTGCCCGCCGATCCCAGATAGTCCGCACCGACAGTCCCGAACAGGGCGATCGCAGCGATGACGAAGGCGGCAATGCCGAGCGAATGCGTGCGCGACCAGTCGCCGACGTCCTCCCACCACAGGCAGGAGAGACCGAACACGATCCAGGCCGCGCTGGCGGCCACGCCGGCGCCGGATTCCCGCAGCCATGTCGCAAGCAGCGACCCGCCCGAAAGGCGCGGCGCGCCGGACGCGACGCCGTCAGACAGCGAATACGTCGACATAGATGCGCTCCGCGAATTTGGCGGTATCGGTGCTCTGCTTGAAGACCTGCACGCTCTTCAAATCGTCGGCATATCCCTTGAGCTCGCGCTTCAGCACCTCTCCGACGGGATGATGATGGTGGGTGTGGTAGCGCACCATACCCTCGATGTCGGCGAGCGATGCCGTCTTCGGCGCGTAAGGCTGGAACGATTTCGCCGTCACGGCCGGATTCTGCGCGGTGAACATCGCGGCATCGAGCAGCGCTTGCGTGAGGGCGCGCGCGACCTGCGGCTCCTCGCGCACCAGGCTGCCACGCAAGCCGAGGATGCAGCAGCTCTTGTCGCGATATTCGCCATCGAGATTGGAAGCGACTTCCTTGTACTGGCTGTCCTTGAGCCAGAGATAGCCAAGCGGGTCCGACGACAGGAAGGCCTGTACCTCGCCCTTCTGGACCGCGACGTCGAGCAAATTGCCGGGATAGGCGCGCCAGTCGACATCCCTGGTCGGATCGATGCCGAGCTTGGCCAGCTGAATGGAGAAGAAATTCTTGTCCGGGCCGCCGAGGTCGCCGACCGCGACGATCTTGCCCTTGAGATCGGCGAGCTTGCTCACGTTGGAATCGGCGCGGGTCAGCACGCGCATGCAGCCGCCATGGGTGCCGGCGGCGATCTTAACATCAAAGCCCTGCTCCAGCGGCTTCAACCAGCGTAGCGCCATGCCGAGGCCGGCATCGCTTTTTCCCGTCGCGATCGCCTCGAGCAACTGGTCGGTCGAGCCGGAATAATTGATCAGCTCGACGTCGAGATTCTGCTTCTGGAAGAAGCCGTGCTCGATGGCGACCGGCACCGGAGCGAGACAGACCGCACCGGCATTCCAGGACAGTTTCAGCTTGCGCGGCGCGCCGGTGAGCGCGGGCGCGTCCGAGGCCGTCCGGCACAGCGGGAACTCCGAGAGGTCGACGCCGGGCGCGATCGCCTGTGGTGCAAAGGCCTGTGCTGCACCGAAAGCACCGAGCGGCGCGGCGAAAGCTGCAGCCAACCCCGCCTGAAGCAGATGACGCCGATCGAGGCCCGCCCCGGTGCGCTTGTCGTCGTTGCCCATCAGCCCCACTCCTGAGTTGGCACGGCTCCACCATTCACGCAACGCTTCGCGTTGCGCATGTTCCGTGCGGAGCTGCGTTAAGAGAATATTTTTCGCGGGCACTTTTTGCGCCGCGTTGATGCGATGCGCAAATCATGCGGCGCGCCTGCCGCATCGTCAATGAAATGGAATTTCGAATGTGGCGCGATGCGAAGTCATTCTCTCCATCGACGCGCAGAACGACGATGAAACGATTTTCGCGGTGGCATCATCCCGCAACGACGCGCTGCGGCTCCATCGGTTGCTGGATTTTTGCGCATCTGCGACCGCGCACGCCGCGCGTTCTCGAAATCTGCGCCGCGCTGAAACGTCATTGCCCAAGGCATCCGCAATACGGATAGCCATTTCATTGACTGCGCATCACGCAACCATAGACTTGAATCTCTCGCTGCATCACGCGCCCACGTGTCGTGGGCCAAAGTCACAAGCAAGCAACACGACAGATCACATGAGCATCAACTCCCACGACCATTCCATCACGCGCCGGTTGGCGGCCTCGCTGTTTGCTGCCGCCGTCACCTTGTCGACGGCAGCCGCGTCGTTCGCGGCCGATACGGTCGTGCTGCGCGTCGGCGACCAGAAGGGCGGCAACCGCTCGCTGCTCGAAATCTCCGGCTACGCCAAGGACCTGCCCTACAGAATCGAATGGTCGGAATTCCCGGCGGCAGCGCCGATCCTGGAAGCGCTCAATGCCGGCGCGCTCGACGTCGGCTACACCGGCGATCTCTCCTTCCTGTCGGTCTATGCGGCCGGCGCGCCGATCAAGGCGATCGGCGGCACCAAGTCGGATGCGAAGACGCAAGCGATCCTGGTGCGCCAGGATTCACCGATCAGGTCGGCCGCCGATCTCAAGGGCAAACGCCTCGCCGGCACGCGCGGCGGCTGGGGCCAGTTCCTGATCGATGCGACGCTGGAGAAGGCGCAGATCAAGCTGGAGGACGCGACCTTCGCGCCGCTCGGCCCGGTCGATGCCAAGGTCGCGCTGGTGGCCGGCTCGGTCGACGCATGGGCGGTGTGGGAGCCCTATGTCTCGTTCGCCACCTTGAAGGACAAGGCGCGCGTGATCGCCGACGGCGAAGGCCTGACGCCCACCATCACCTTCATCGTCGCCACCGACAGCGCCATCGCCACCAAGCGCGCGGCGGTGCAGGACCTGCTGCAGCGGCTGAACAAGGCCCGGCTATGGTCGCTGGATCACATCAGTGAATATGCCAGGAGCACGGCCGAGCTGACAAAACTGCCCGAGGACGTGCTGCTGGCGGCCTACACCGCGCAGCGCACCAGCCCGATCGTGATCGACGAGAGCGTCGTGAAGGAGGTACAGGAAGCCTCCGACCGCTCGACGCGCTACGGCATCCTGCCGAAGACCCTCGACGTCAGCAAAGCCGTCGACCGCAGCTTCACCGCCGCGGCCGCGGGATCGAACTAGCGCGGGAGCGGCGAGATGCGCAGGCTTCGCCTCAAAGCCGGCCCGCTGCATCTCGCCGCGATCGTGCTCGGGCATCTCGCCTGCATGAGCTTGATCGTGTGGCTATCGCTTTAGGCCATCACTCAGGCCTGCGCGATCACCAATAGTGTTGGTAGTAGGGACGGTAATAGGCCCGCGGCCGATAGTAGCCATAGCTGTAATAAGGACGGGGACGATAGTAGGGACGGTAGCCGTAGCCGTAACCCGCTCCGTAACCGCCGCCATAATAGGCCGGCGCATACCCGTAGCCGTAGCCCGGCCCTGGATACCCATAGCCACCGTAATACGGCCCGCCGCCGTAATAACCATGGGGCCCGCCGCTGGCGATGGCGCTCCCGATGATCGCGCCGGCCGCAAGGCCGCCAAAGCCCCATCCCCAGCCACGCCAATAGACCGGCGTGACATCATCCCCGGCCGCGGCCTTCATGGTCGCAACATGGGTCGGTAGCGGGGCCGCTGCCGCCTGCCCGGTCGGGCCCGCCACGACCGCAGCCGTGAGCGAGCAGGCAATTGCCGTTTTCCAGATCTTCATCGCCTTTCTCCCTCTGAGGTTTCGTTACGGAAAAGGATCGCAGCGTCATGTTTCAGGCATCCCGCCGTCAAGTCGAATCCTCGAGCTTGCGTGCAGCGCACAAGATGCCGCAGGTGCCCGAAATATGATCCTCCGCGGCGCCGACATGACACCGGGACGACGGCTCCGGAGGGCCGGCGCCCCCGGGGCAAAGCGTTAAGCTTCCCATGCGTTCGCAACCAACAAGCACCTTCCCGATTTACTATTCGTACCGTTACTATCGGTTCCAACGATGCGCGGCCGGGAAGCGTCTCGCGAAGGCCTTGGTATGCGCCTGAGTTCAGGGAGGATGACATGAGTGCTGCCGGAAATGAGCCGCTTGCCCGCCAGGCCCTGGCATTTGTCCTGGCTGGCGGACGCGGCAGCCGGCTGCTGGAATTGACCGACCGGCGCGCCAAGCCCGCGGTCTATTTCGGCGGCAAATCCCGCATCATCGATTTCGCGCTGTCGAACGCGGTTAACTCCGGCATCCGCCGCATCGCGGTCGCCACCCAGTACAAGGCGCACAGCCTCATCCGGCATCTTCAGATGGGCTGGAACTTCTTCCGTCCCGAGCGCAACGAGAGCTTTGACATCCTGCCTGCGAGCCAGCGCGTCTCGGAGAACATGTGGTATGTCGGCACGGCGGACGCGATCTACCAGAACATCGACATCATCGAGTCGCACAACGCCCGCTTCATCGTGGTGCTGGCCGGCGATCACGTTTATAAAATGGATTACGAGGTGATGCTGCGACAGCACGTCGACAGCGGCGCCGACGTCACCGTCGGCTGCCTCGAGATGCCGCGCGCGGAATCCTCCGGCTTCGGCATCATGCATGTCGACGAGAACGGCTGGATCCAGCAGTTCCTGGAGAAGCCCAAGGATCCGCCGCCGATGCCGGGCAAGCCTGATGTCTCGCTCGCCAGCATGGGCATCTACGTGTTCGACGCCAAATTCCTGTTCGACCAGCTGAAGCGCGACGCCGAGGATACCAACTCCAGTCACGATTTCGGCAAGGACATCATTCCCTACATCGTCAAGAACGGCCGCGCCATCGCGCATCAGTTCTCGACCTCCTGCGTGCGCTCGGGCAACGACCCCCGCTCCTATTGGCGCGATGCAGGCACGGTGGATGCCTATTGGGCCGCCAATATCGACCTCACTGACGTGGTGCCGGAGCTCGACCTGTTCGACCGCGCCTGGCCGATCTGGTCTTATGCGGAGATCACGCCGCCGGCGAAGTTCGTCCATGACGAGGAGACCCGGCGCGGTTCGGCCGTGAGCTCGCTGGTCTCCGGCGGCTGCATCATCTCCGGCGCGGCGCTGCGCCGCTCCCTGCTGTTCACCGGCGTGCGCATCAATTCCTATGCCCATGTCGAGAACGCCGTGATCATGCCTTACGTGAATGTGGGACGCGGAGCTCGCTTGAAGAACGTCGTGATCGATCGCGGCGTCGAGATCCCCGAAGGCCTCGTGGTCGGAGAGGATCCCGAGTTCGACGCAAAGCGTTTCCGCACCACCGAACAGGGCATATCGCTCGTCACCCAATCGATGCTCGACAGGCTCAATACATGACGCCTGTTCGCGTCCTTGCGGTCGCCTCTGAAGTCTACCCCATCGTCAAGACCGGCGGCCTCGCGGATGTTGCCGGAGCGCTGCCGATCGCGCTGAAGGCGCATGGCGTCGAGATGCGCACGCTGATGCCGGGCTACCCGGATGTGATGCGACTGCTGTCGGGCGCGGAAGAGATCCGGCGCTGGCCGGATTATTTCGGCGGGCCCGGGCGACTGCTCGCGGGCTCCCATGACGGGCTCGACCTGTTCGTGCTGGATGTGCCGCATCTCTACGCGCGGCCCGGTAATCCCTACGTCACCGCCGAGGGTGTCGACTGGCCGGACAACGGCGTGCGCTTCGCCGCGCTGGCGCGCATCGCGGCCGACATCGGCCACGGTCTCGTCGCGGCCTTCGTGCCCGATGTCGTGCATGCCCATGACTGGCAGGCCGGGCTGGCGCCGGCCTATCTGCACTACGATGGCGGGGCGCGGCCCGGCACCGTGATGACCATTCACAACATGGCCTATCAAGGCAAGTTCGACCGCACGCTGGCGGCCGCGATCGGCTTGCCCCACGACGCGTCGTTCGACGTCCACGGCCTCGAATATTTCGGTGGCATCAGCTTCTTGAAAGCCGGGCTGCAACTGGCCGATCGCATCACCACGGTGTCGCCGACGTATGCGCAGGAGATCCAGAGCGACGAGGGCGGCATGGGGCTCGGCGGCCTGCTGCGCGAGCGCGCAAGCGTGCTGAGCGGCATCCTCAACGGCATCGACGTCGACGTGTGGAATCCACACACCGATCCGCACATCGCCTACCGCTTCAGCGCCGAGGAGCTGTCGTTTCGCTCGGCCAACAAAGCGGCGCTGCAGCAGCGGTTCGGCCTAGAACCGCGGCCGGATGCGCTGCTGCTCGGCGTTATCAGCCGCCTGTCATGGCAGAAGGGGCTCGATCTGCTGCTGGATTCCATGCCCACCATCCTGGGCGATGGGATGCAATTGGCCCTGCTCGGCAGCGGCGATGCCGAACTGCAGGATCGCTACCAGGCAACTGCGCGCGGACATCAGGGCCGGATCGCGGCCGTGATCGGCTATGACGAGGCGCTCGCGCATCTGATCCAGGCCGGCTCAGACGCCCTGATCGTGCCGTCGCGGTTCGAGCCGTGCGGGCTGACCCAGCTCTGCGCGCTGCGCTACGGCGCCGTTCCGATCGTGTCGCGCGTCGGCGGCCTCGCCGATACCGTGAACGAGACGACCGGCTTCACCTTCGGGCCCGTGACATCGGCCAATCTCTCGGCAGCGCTGGGGCGCGCGAGCTTCACCTTCCATGACAGGGCGGCGTGGCGGCAATTGCAGCTCGCGGGCCTCGCGACCGACGTATCCTGGCGCAACCGGGCCGGCGAGTACGCGGCACTCTATCGCGGCCTGATGGCATCCCGCTTGCGCGGTGCGTAGGGCGGATTAGCCGAAGGCGTAGTCCGCCGCCTTTGGTGCGGCCCGATGGCGGATTACGCTTCGCTAATCCGCCCTACGAATTCATCACCCGAACACATACGACGCCATCGCCACATTCGCGACCTCGTCGACGAAGACGCGCTTGCCGACGTCGTTGCCGGCCGCGCCCGCCGCGACCATCAGCGGCAGCAGATGGTCCTCTCGCGGATGGGCGAGGCGCGCACTCGGCGCGTTCTCCCAGTCGACCAGCATCGCATTGCGACGCGCCGCATCCGGATTGCCGATCGCCTCGTTCAGATAGGCCTCGAAATCGTATGAGACGGGCTTGGACTCCGCGCGGCCAAAACCGCGCATGTTGTGATAGGTGAGGCCGCTGCCGACGATCAGAATGCCTTCGTCGCGCAGCGAGGCGATCGCCTGCCCGACCTTGACGTGCTCGGCCGCGTCATAGCTCGACTTCAGCGACAGCAGCACAATCGGCATGTCGGCGTTGGGATACATCAGGCCGAGCGGCACGAACGTGCCATGGTCAAAACCCTGATTGGGATCTTCCCGGCAATCCAGGCCCGCGCGCGTGAGCAGCGTCCTCACCTCCGCAGCCAGCTCGGGCTGGCCCGGCGCCGGATATGTGATGTGGTAGGTATGCTCGGGGAAACCGTAATAGTCGTACACCATCGGCGGATGCGCCGAAGTCGACACGGTGAAGGCGTCGGCCTCCCAATGGCCCGTGATGACGAGCACGGCCTTGGGCTTTGCGGGCAGAAGCTGCGGCAGCCGACCGAACTCTGCGGCCGTCTTTGCATACTGCACCCGCCGGTCCTCCATGAAGGGCCAGGGGCCGCCGCCGTGGGACAGGAACAGGGTCGGAAATCGCGTCATTTGTGCCAGCTCGTTTCGTGGACGACATGCGCGTGTAGCAGTCGCGCAATCGGCGGCGAGCATAGGCAAACCCGTATGGTTAGCAAGTCGTTAACGATTTGCCGCCCACAATCCGGCGTGGCCGAAGGAATCGGCCTGAAGACAAGCGAGACGTGAGATGAAGAAGTTTGCGCTGGGGGACGTCGTCAACAGTGACAAGGGCCGCCGCGGCGTCGTTCGCGCCGCCTATCGGTCGAAGGAAGGCCAGCAGTTCTATGCCGTCGAGAAGGACGGCGCGATGGACTATCTGGAAGAAGACCGGCTGAGCCCGGCGCCGCGCGTCGAGCTCGCGGCTTAACTCCAACTCATTTTCCGTTTTCGCGCGCGAGCCGGTCCAGACGCTCCACCCAGGGGTCGTCGCCGCTCATGATGCGATCATTCGTGATCAGCAGCAGATGATCGCGGTCCGCGACCGCGTCCCAGTGCGGCAGCTCCGCGCCGTTCGGGTCGCCGCTCCTGGCAAAGTTGATCCAGTAAGCCCGCATGCGGTTTGCGACCTCGCGGTCCCGTCGCGAGAAGATGCCCGCACCGGGCACGCCCTCCGCGCCGAAGATGAACTGCAGCTCGCGCCCGTGGCCTTCGTCGGGATTGCTGCGCCGGGCTTCCGGCACGTAGGCAAAGCGATAGCGGAAGGTCGGTGCGCCGGTCGCGGCATGAAGCCGGGCGAGCATGCGCACCGGCTCGGAGAAGACCTTGTCGGTGTAGAAGCTCGCCGCAACGTCCGACGGCCTCGCGGCACCCGGATAGAGCTTGCGCAGCGCGTCGATGCTCTCGCCCGAAGCGGACAACATCTCCTTGACCTCGAGCTCGCTGTCGAAACGGGTCTCGTCGTCATTCGACCCGATGATCAGGGGAATGCGGCTCTCATGTGCCGCTGCAAATCCCGCGGCGACGTCTTCCGTCACCAGCTGCCCGTCCATCGCCGGCGCAAAGCTGCGCGGCGCTTTGTCCAGCAGACGTTTTTCCGTGGCAAGCAGACGTGCCGGTTCGACGGCACGCAGATCCGCCCCGTGCCCGAGCGCTGCAACAAATTGCCGGCCTGCGGCCTCGGCCTCCTGCGACGAAGGCAGGCGTGCGCGGCCGGGCACCGATTGCAGGATGGCCTTTTGGAAGAGATCGCGGGACTGGGCGCACAGCATCAGCAGCGCGATCGACGTGGCACCGGCGCCGTTGCCGAACAGCGTGACGTTGTTCGCATCGCCGCCGAAGGCCGCGATGTTGTCGTGCACCCAGCGCAGCGCCGTGACCTGGTCCATCAGGCCGAAATTACCGGAGCCGCCGTCCGACAGCGCGGGATGCGTCAGCCAGCCGAGCGCGCCGAGACGATAATTCACGGTGACGATGATGAGCCCGGCCTGCGCAAACAATGAGCCGTCGAACAGCGGATCACTGGCGGTGCCCACGAAAAAATCGCCGCCATGAATGAACACCATCACCGGCAGCGGCCCGTCGACGCCGAAGGGACGAAACACGTTGAGCGTCAGGCAATCCTCGCGCCCGGCCGGCAGCGATGGCTGGAGACAGGGCGCGCCATAATCGTAGGCCGTGCTCATCTCCGAACTCTCGGGCAATGCCTGCGGCGGACGCCAGCGCAGGCTGCCGACCGGCGGCGCTGCATAAGCAAGGCCCTTGAATGAGGCCACCTCGCCTTTGACGGCGCCGAGCATCTGGCCTTCGCGCGTCAACGCAAATGGAAATTGCCCAACCGGCTGGGCCACGGCCGCGCCGGCAGAGAGCAATGCAAAGGCTGCAATGAGCGCAAGCAGGGACCGCATCTTCGGGGGATCTCGATGCGCGAAAATGTTGCCCGTCAGGTTACGTCCGCGGCCCGCTGTGAGGCAAGCGTTGCGACGTTCTTACCTCGCCCCGCTTACGGGGAGAGGTCGGATCGCTCTTGCGATCCGGGTGAGGGGGTACAGGCCCATCGGCAATCTCATCTGTGGAGAGAGGCCCCTCACCCCAACCCTCTCAGCGCGAGCGAAGCTCGTCGCGCCCCCGCATCCGCCTTCGCCCGAAGGCGGGCTTCGTCGGACAAGAGCGCGGGGCGAGGGAGCGCACCTTCGGCGCGGCAAGCGACCGGCTTGATCGCAGCCGCTACCCGCCCTTGGCAATGATCTCCGCCAGCGCACGTCGTGCGATGATGCCGAGCTCGCCGAGCGTGGAGTGGCCGGATTGCGCCGCCTCGATCAGGCGCTCGGCGATGAACCTGCGGCTGTCATGACCGCCGCCATGCGGCAATTGGCGGCACGTCTCCTCCAGGACGACGTCCATGTTGGCTTTGGTGCGCTCACTCAACTCTGTCATGACGCCCGGTCGGTACGCGTGGCTTGTAGCCGCAAGCATACACAGACGGATCATGCATGATTAGCCCGGGTAATCACGGCCATTGTGCATCGCGATGCGTGCATTGAAGCAGGGTTCGCGCCGCCACGATGACGCCGCAACGACTACCGAAGATTGCACTTGCTCTGATGACAAGCCGGGCCTGCAGGACTAGCCTGCCGGCAAAACAAAATACACGGGAGGAATACCATGCCGGACGCAATGGTCGCCGCACGTGAGTCCAAGGCGGCGAGTGGAACAGCCCAACAGGTCGATGTTGCCGTGGTCGGCGCCGGATTTGCCGGCCTCTATCTTCTTCATCGCCTGCGCAAGGCCGGCCTCTCGGCCGTCGGTCTCGACGAAGCCGGCGACGTCGGCGGCACCTGGTACTGGAACCGCTATCCCGGCGCGCGCTGCGATATCCAAACCATCGACTACAGCTACACGTTCGATCCGGAGCTCGACAAGGTCTGGACCTGGTCGGAAAAATACGCGGCCCAGCCCGAGATCCTGCGCTATCTCGGCTTCGTCGCCGACCGCTACGATCTGCGCCGCGACTTCCGCTTCAAGACCAAGGTCACCGAAGCCAGATGGGACGCGAAGGCCGAGCGCTGGCAGCTCAGCACCGACAACGGCGCGCCAGTCTCCTGCCGCCATTACATCATGGCCACCGGCTGCCTCTCCGCGCCCAAACCGCCGGAGATCGACGGCGTCAAGGACTTCAAGGGCCAGGTCTACTTCACCGGACGCTGGCCGCATGACGGCGTCAATCTCGCCGGCAAGCGCGTCGCCGTGATCGGCACGGGATCGTCGGCGATCCAGTCGATCCCGTTGATCGCCGAGCAGGCCGCGCACCTCGCCGTGTTCCAGCGCACGCCGAATTTCGCGCTGCCTGCGCATAACGGCCCCTCGCCGGCCGATCGCAGGGACTTCTTCCTGAGCGACCGCGCGGCCTATCGCGAGCAGGCGCGCCAGTCGATGACCGGCGTTCCCTATCCGCAGCAAACCGTCGTGAGCTGGCAATTGAGCGATGCCGAACGTCGTGAGCGGTTTGAACGTGCCTGGGCAGCCGGCGATCTCGTCCACATCCTGACGCAGCTCTGGGCCGATCAGGGCGTCGACGTCGACGGCAACAAGATCGTCCAGGACCTGATCCGCGAGAAGATCTCGGCGGCCGTGAAGGATCCGGAGACGGCCGCGGCGCTGATGCCGCACGATCATCCCTTTGGCGCCAAGCGTCCCTGCCTCGATACCAACTACTACGCGACCTACAACCGGCCGAACGTCACGCTGGTCAATCTGCGCCAGGAGCCGATCAAGGCGATCACCGCAGGCGGCATCACCACCGGCAAGCGCAGCTTCGACGTCGAAATCATCGTGTTCGCGACCGGCTTCGACGCCATGACCGGCGCGATCCGCGCCGTGCATCCGATCACGGGGCGCAACGGCAAGTCGCTCACCGATGTCTGGGCGCAGGGACCGCAGAGCTATCTCGGTCTCACGGTCGAGGGCTTCCCGAACTTCTTCATGATCACGGGACCCGGCAGCCCGTCGGTGCTGTCGAACATGGCGGTGTCGATCGAGCAGCATGTCGACTGGGTCGTCGATCGCCTCGCCGCATTGCGCGACGCCGGCTTCACCACGATCGAGCCGACCGAGACGGCGCAGGCCGGCTGGGGCCGGCACATGACCGACTGCTCGATGGTGACGCTGCACCGGCTCGCCAACACCTGGTACACGGGCGCCAACGTGCCCGGCAAGGTGCAGGGCCTGATGCCCTATACCGGCGGCGTAGGTCCCTATCGCAGCATCTGCGACGAGGTCACGAGCCGCGGCATGCTCGGCTTCAAGCTCACCGGTCCCAACGTCGCCGCGCAATGCAATGACGGCGAGGTGGTGAAGCTGCAGCCGGACGTGCGGCTGGTGCTGAACCTGCTGGCGTCGCTGAACCTGCCGCCGATCGAGTCGATGGGCGCGATCGGCGCGCGCGCCTTCGTCAATGAGTTCAACAAGGGCCGGCCGGCGGGACGGCTGATCGGCGAAATCGTCGACGGCACCCTGCCCGGCGCCGATGGCCCGCTGCCTTATCGCGTCTACAAGCCGGCCACACCGGGCCCGCATCAGGTCGTCGTTTATTTCCACGGCGGCGGCTGGGTGCTCGGCGACGAGCAGTCGGACGAACCGTTCTGCCGCGACATGGTGCGGCGAACCGGCATGACCTTTGTCAGCGTCGGCTATCGCCACGCGCCGGAGCACCGCTTCCCCACCGCGGCCGAAGACGGCTATGCGGCGACGCGCTGGATCTCGGAGCATCTGGCCGAGCTCGGCGGTAAGCCGGGCCCGGTGCTGGTGGCAGGCTGGAGCGCCGGCGGCAACATCGCCGCCGTCTCCTGCCAGCTCGCGCGCGACCGCGGCGGGCCGGAGATCGCGGGCCAGCTGCTGGTGTGTCCGGTCACCGACTGCAGCTTCGACCGGCCCTCCTACAACGACAATGCGACCGGCTACTTCCTGACGCGGTCGCTGATGTACTGGTTCTGGGACCTCTACTGCTCGCCGGCCGACCGCACCGATCCGCGCGTCTCGCCGCTGCGCGGCAAGGTCGCCGGCCTGCCGCCGGCCTTCGTCGTCACCTGCGAGTTCGATCCGCTGCGCGACGAGGGTGTCGCCTATGCGGACGCGATGGCGGCCGCCGGCGTCCCGGTCGAGCAGCTCAAGGCGCACGGCCATTTCCACTCGTCCTTTGCGATGGTCGATGTGGTGATCACCGGCGTCTCCGGCCGGGTGCAGATGGCCGAAGCCTTGCGGCGCTTCGCCGGGCTTCCGCCGGAGGTCAGCCGCGGCGACGACACCGGTCAGGGCCATGCGAGCCCAGGGCACAGAATCGCTGCAGCCGCGAGTTGAGACGCCATCGGCCGGGAACCTTTTCCCGGCCACTGCGTTATCGGCGCGTGGCATTGAGATGCAGCGATGCGTATGGGCCCTGGCACGCCGATGAGTGTGTTGGGGCCCTGTTTGCGTGAGGCGAGGACGATGGGTGGCGTATCAGTTGATTCAAAGGTCGATTTCAGTGCGCTCGCGGTGCTGCACAAATGGCCCTCGCTCGGAAACCAGCGCCGGCCGGACCGGGTATCCTATCAGGTGAGCGAAGGCACGCTCGACGAGTGCATCTCGGCCTTCATGGAGAAGCCCGCGCCGACCCGGCATCTCTATGACATCCACACGGCGCCGCAGCCGCCGCTGGTCACGGACATCCTCTCGCCGGAGCACGTCCTGGAGCTGTCGCGGCTGCGGGAATTTCTCTGACCGCACGAACATTCCAATACCGCACGCTCACGACAAGCGTCCCGCTGGCGTCCTGTGATTTCCGCAGGAACCTTCTTCCGGTTTTTCCCGTTAACCGGGATCGGAAGCCAAAAGCGTGAGTGTCTGAGATGCTTGAAGCTGGCGTGAAATCCCCGGACGTGCCCTATGGCGCTGACCAGACCTTGTTCGTGGTGATCGATCGCCTCGACAAGGCGACCGAGATCCGCATCGAGCGGAGCGATCTCGAAGCCACCATCGGCGAACTCGTCGCCGGCTGCTTCAACGACCCGATCAAGGTGATCTCGTTCAACACGCTCGAGCACTGGATGAAGGATATCTCGACCGAAATCGCCGATGAGATCCAGGCCCGCTGCGATATCGACGGCGTGACGCTGCCCGATTATCTCAGCGATTTCGTCGAGAGCCATAGCTAGCGCGCCCTGTCGTCTCGCGCGATCATCGCAGCCAACAAAAAGCGCCGCTTCCGCGGCGCTTTTCGTGTGTCGGCATCACAACCCTAGTGGTGCCAGAAGATTGCCAGCAGCAGAATGACCGGCAGCGGCACGCCAAGCAACCAGAGCAGTGCACCTCGTCCAAAGCCCATGACTTCCTCCTCCATGTCTGTGCTGACATGACGCCGGACAGGAGAAGAAGTTCCGCGGTTTGCGGCGAGGGCAAATGCGTTCAGAGCATGGATCTAAACGGCGTCAGGCGCGCCGGCGGCCGGCGATGACTTCGATCTCGCGGCGGCGGTCGCCGGCGAAGGTCAGGAGCTTTTCGATCGTCAGCGTATCCGTGATCCGTTTGGCAAGTCGCTCGGCGCGCGCAGCCTGATCTTCGAGATACTGGATCGTGTTCAAGCGCCGTCTCCACCAAAGCCCCGAATTGCCGGGCGCCCATGGTGCGGGAGAGCAGCTAACAGCCGGTTAAGCGCGGCGTATCCGGATCATGCTCTATTGCACGACGTCGAGCCGGACATTGGCGAGACCCTTGTCGACCATGCCGAGCGCCTCGGCGGCGGACGGCGAGATGTCGACCACGCGGCCGCGGACGAACGGCCCGCGGTCGTTGACACGGACAGTCACGAAGCGGCCGGAGGAGACATCGGTGACGCGCAACTTGGTGCCGAACGGCAGCGTCGGATGGGCCGCGGTCAATTCGTTCTTGTCGAACTTCTCGCCGCTCGCGGTCTCCGTATCCGAATAGAAGCTCGCAACGCCATGCGACGACGTCTGCCTCGCGCTCGCGACGTCATGAGACCGATGCGGCCGGTAGATCGGACGCGGATGCAGCGCCGCGACCCGGTGCGGACGCTCGATCGCGGTCTGCCTTGTGGTGGGAGCGAGATCGGCCCTTTGCCGGCCGGTCGGTGATTGCGCGCACGCCGCGAGCGAGGCGGCGCCGATGATCGCGAGCAGCAACCGGCTCGAGGTTGCCAGCGAAATTCGGGCAGTTTCGGCACTTGCAATGCATGACATGATGCGCCCTCCGAACAACCCTGAGTTTCGGTGGGCAATGAGGGCAGAACCTTGGCTGAACAAAAGCGGCCTTGCGGCCACCATCGTTTCGCGCCGGCTGTGATGAATCCACCACAGTTGTCCCGGATCGATACAGATGAGCGGGGAACTAGTTCGATACGATGCGCCAGACGATCGGGTGCGTCTCCGGCCGCGCCTCGCCGCGCTCGACCTCGCCGGTGACGAGCCGCATCAGTTCACGCCGATAGAGCAGCCGCCAGCCGGATTTCAGGCTGGCGAGAAAGTCGAGCTCCCGTTGCGTCAGCATGCACATCATGAACCCGGTCAGCTTGCGAGGGCCGCGCCGAATTCCGGGCCCGCGGCCGGCTACCTAACGTAATGTTACATACCGTAGCGATCGCCGCGGCCACGCGCAAGCCGCGATTGACGCGATCGCGGCGCCGTCCCGGCGCGCCGCTAGAAATTCGGCCCCAACGCGATCTTGGTGATCGTTCCGTTCCTGATGCCGATGCGCCATTCCGCCGAGCCGTTGGCGAACTGGGCGACATAGATGTCGCTGTCGAGCGCGGTGACGCCGCGGAACGAGACCGCGCGCAGCGCCCCGAGCCGCGCCACGATGGCCTGGTCGAACGGAAGCTGCGCACGCGTGATGTTGGCGACCTCGGTCGTCATGTGGTCGTAGTCCGGCTGCCCCTTGCCGATGCCCTCGATATATTGCCGCAGCATCGCCTCGCCATTGGCGATCGGGACGGCGCGACGCGACGCGCGGCCCGGCCGCGCCAGGACGTTCGAGGCCTCGACATTGTGGAAGCGCGTTTGCCGGCCCGGCACCACGATCTCCATGCACTTGCCCGACTTGTCGGCAATGACCCATGGATTGTTCACGGTGGTCAGGGCGACCCAGGTCATGTCCGACCTGACGACGCTCTGCGCCTTGCGCTCGCCGTCCGCACCGAGATTGAAGACCTGAATATCGTCCTCCGTCTCGTTGTAGAGCATGATCCTGATCGGCGAGGTGCCGGCACGGCCGCGCACATTCGCTTCCTCGGAGCAGGAGACGATACCGCCGAGCTCGTCATTGCCGTCGGGCCGGAAGATCACGTCGCCCGCCTTGCCGTCGGGCTCGAGCATCACGCGGAATTCCGCCGTGCCGTTCGCGAACTTGGCGCCATAGATGTCGTAGCCGCCGGGCCCGACGCCGCGGAAGAAGATCGACTCGACGGCACCGAGCGCCGCGAAGGTCGCGCGCAATTCGTCGAGCCGACGATGGATGCTGGCGGCGAGCGGCGCGCTCATCCGATCGTAGTTCGGCGTGCCGGCTCGCACATCCTCGATCCCCCTGAGGATCACTTCCTTGCTGCCTGCAGCCGGAATCTGCTCCCTGAACCTGTCAGGCACTTCCGCGAGGCGGCGCGCGAACTCGGCCTCGATCGCCTGGGCCTGCGCCGCATCGATCCGCTGCGCGAGGCGGGCGCCGGAGGTGGCGTTCTGGACCAGCACACGCGCCACGTTGGCCGCGTCATCGCGCAGGAAGATCAGGAGATGATCGCCGTGGAGCGAAAAGGCATCGGCGCCTTCGGCGAGAATCTTCGATCGACCCTGCCCGGTCTCCTGCACCTGCAGCAGATCGCCATCGCGCCGCACGGTGAGCACGCGGTTCGGCGCGACCTTGTACCAGCCGACATAGTGATCGAGCGACACCGGATCGGTCGCCGGCGCCGGCATCTCGGCGACGCGAACGGCGCGCACGTCGCGGCCGTTCATGCGCAGCGTCAACTCGGACGAGCGGCGCTCCGCGTCGATCGGGAACGTGATCTCGCCGAACGTCGCCGCATAGGACGCCGTGCCGTCGCTGGCGACGGTCAGGCGCAGCCTGCGTTGCCCGGTGAGCTGCCCGTAGATGTCGTCGCCCTCGCGGAAGACGGCGAACACCGAGGCGGGGCCCATGGCGTAGAAATTGACGAACGGACGGTAATGCTGCGCCGGCACATCGCCGAGATCCGCGCCGGCGGGCACGGGATCCGGCGTGCGATAGGCGATCATGCCGGCCGACACGATCACCACCGGCACGATCGCGGCCGCGATCCACAGCCGCTTGCGCCAGCCGACTGCCACCGGCAGCGCGGCGGCTGCGATGATGCGCTCGATCCGCGCCCGCACGGTCGACACCTGCGCCATCGCAAGCTCCATCGGCCGCGGCTTCACGGAGGAAGCGACGTCGAGCAGGATTTCCGCGTAGGACAGCCGGTCGTCGATCATCTCGATCGCCCGGGCATCGCTGATGATCTCGGCAAGCTCGGCCAGCCGCGCCAGCTGCCACCATGAGAACGGGCTGAACCAGAACACCGCGCGGTTGAGCGAGGCGAGCAGGAGGACATAGAAATCGCCATTGGCGACATGCGCGCCCTCATGCGCGAGCACCGCGAGGCGCTTCTTCGCGTCCCAGCTGAAAAACTGCGGCGGCACCAGGATGGTCGAGCCGAAGGTGACGGGGCCGCCGACATCGCGGCTGACGCGCACATCGGCATCGATCATCTCGCGGCTCTTCACCGGTTTCGCCGCGCGCGCCAGGCGCCAGGTCAGGCAGAGGCCGATGGCCAGCCGCAGCAGCAGCAGGCCGGCGACGCAGACATAGGCGGCGGTTGCGACCATCCACCAGTCGATCGCGATGCCTCGCTTCACCATCGGCGCGATGGCCCCAGCGGGCGCGATCGGCAGGGTCGGCTGCGGCCGCTCCAGCATCGCGAAATCGGTCGGCCAGGTGTCGTCCGGCACCGGCATGGACAAGGGCATCCGGTCGATGGTGAGCGTCGGCCAGTGCATCACGAACGGCATCGCCAGCGATGCCAGCAGCACGACCACCCACGCCGTCATGTGGACGTGCGGATTGCGGACACGAAACAGGATGAGACCGATCCAGACGACGCCTCCCAGCGCGAAGGAGCGTAACGCCGCCTCAGCCAGAGCCGCGATCATTCTTTCTTCACTCCCCTCGCCTTCTTCGCCTTGGCCACCTGGTCGGCCAGCGCACGCAATTGTTGCTGGTCGAGCATCGCATTGTCCACCATGCCGACGAGGACCTCCTCCATCGAGCCGTTGCAGAACCAGTCGACGATCCGCTGCACCGCCTTGGCCGCAACGCGGGCCCGCTCTTCGGCGGCGTGGTAGACATAGGTGCGCCCGTCCACGGTGTGGCGAGCGTAGCCCTTTTCCTCCAGCCGGCGCAGCACCGTCCGCACCGTCGATTCCTTCAAGCGTCGCGATAGCCGCTCGCGCACGATTTCGGCCGTGACCGGCCCATGGGCCCATACCAATTGCATGACCTCGTGCTCGAGATCGCCCAGGTCGGGCAAACGATCGTCCATGGTGGCTTACCTAACGGCTTGAGTTTCTTGTAATGCTACGCAGCGTCGCACATATGGCGACGGCAAACAATTGCGATTCCGGCGGAACCGGGCGGGCCAGCAAGGCTGTCGCATATGCAGGAGGACGTGGCGGACTGGTTGCCCGCGGCCCATCCTTTGAGACGCCCGCCTACGGCGGGCCCTCAGGATGAGGTCGCGTTTGCGGCGAGATATCAGCCCCTCATGGTGAGGAGCCCGCCAAAGCGGGCGTCTCGAACCATGCAGGCCGAACTCTCCCGGCAGACTCACTCAGTACTTCGGCTCGTACATCTGCGACTGGACCAGGCCCTTCACGTCGTTGGGCGGGGGTCCGTCGGCGAGCCCGCGCTGATAGGCGACATCGGCGACAGCGGCCGCGATACGGGCCGAGACCTCGCGGATGCGGGGCAGCGCAGGATAGAGGCTGCCCTGATCCAGATCCTCCTTGCCGACGCAATTGGCGAGCGTATGAGCGGCCGCCATGAACATCTCGTCGGTCACGAGCCGTGAGCGGCTGGCGATGACGCCGAGGCCGACGCCGGGGAAGATGTAGGAGTTGTTGCCCTGGCGCGGCACGAAGGTGCGGCCGTTGAGCTTGACCGGATCGTAGGGACTGCCGCAGGCGAACAGCGCGCGGCCGCCGGTGTAGCGATACGCATCCTCGGCCGAGCACTCGGCCTTCGAGGTCGGGTTGGACAGCGCGAACACGATCGGCTGTTCGTTGAGCTCGGCCATCGCCTTGAGCACCTCGGGCGTGAAGGCACCACCCACCGCGGCAACACCGATGATCGCCGTCGGCTTCAGCGTCTTGATCGCGGTGAGGAAGTCGGCGATCGGCGCCTGATCCTTGTGGGCATAACGGAGCTTGTGGCCGTGCAGGCCCTCACGGGCGCCGACGACCAGACCGCGGGAATCCACCAGCCAGTTGCGCCGCAGCGCCTCGGCCTCCGTTGCGCCCTCCGCCATCATGGCGGAGACGACGAGGTCGGCGATACCGGTCGCTGCCTCGCCGGCACCGAGGAACAGGATGCGCTGATCCCGCAGCTTGCCGCCGCTGACACGCAGCGCCGAGAACAGGCCGGCAAGCGCGACCGCCGCGGTGCCCTGAATGTCGTCGTTGAAGACGCAGGCTTCGTCGCGGTATTTGTGCAGCAGCTTGAACGCGGAATGGTTGGCGAAATCCTCGAACTGGATCAGCACATCGGGAAACGTCTTTCGCGCGGCCGTCATGAACTCATCGACGAAGCTGTCATAGGCCTCGCCGGTCAGCCGCCGCTCGCGCAGACCGAGATAATAGGGATCGCTCAGGAGCTCCTCGTTGTTGGTGCCGACGTCGAGCACGATCGGCAGGCAGTGCTCGGGATGCACACCGGCACAGGCCGAATAGAGCGAGAGCTTTCCGACCGGAATGCCCATGCCGTTGGCGCCGAGATCGCCGAGGCCAAGAATCCGTTCGCCATCGGTGACGACGATGAGCTTTGCGGGATTGGGCCAGTTCTTCAGGATGTCCGCGATCTGGCCGCGATCGCGCGAGGAGATGAACATGCCGCGCGGCCGCTGGTAGATCAGGCCATATTTCTGGCAGGCGAGCCCGACCGTCGGCGTGTAGATGATCGGCTGGATCTCGTCGATGTTGTCGACGACGACGCGGAAGAACAGCGCTTCATTGCGGTCATGCAGCGCGTTCAGCGCGACGAATTTTTCGAGGTCGGTCGGCAGCGTGCGCAGATTGGTCAGCACGCGCTCGGCCTGCGTCTCCATCGTCAGGACACAAGCCGGCAACAGGCCGCGCAAGCCGAGTGCATCGCGCTCCGCTTCCGTGAAGGCTGTGCCTTTATTGAGCAAGGGATCACGCAGCAAGGCCATGCCATGCGCGGACTCGGACGATGTCGATTGGGTGCTGACCCGAGCAGGTCTATTCACGAATTCCCCCAGGGAGTTTCTTATTGAAGGGGAGCCATTGTCGGCCAGCACTTCATCGAGATCAAGGACGTTGCTCCTTGGGCCGCGATTGTGATCTCGCACCGCAGCGAGATTTTTGTGAGAGGAAAGCAGGCAGCCGAGGCAAAGCTTAACGCTGAAAAACAGCTCGTTCTCCTCATGGTGAGGAGCGCGGCACGCGCGTCTCGAACGATGAAAGGCCCCGATCTCACCCGCGGCCATCCTCCGAGACGGCCGCTACGCGGCCTCCTCAGGATGAGGAGGCGTGCATGACAGCAAGATTATTCCGGCTTGATGTCCGCGGCCTTCACCACCGGCCACCATTTTTCGGTCTCGGCCTTCTGGAAGGCGCCGAGGGCGGCGGGCGACTGCTGGTCCTGCGGCGGTATCTCCTGGCCCAGTTCGGCGAAGCGCTGCTTGACGGCGGGATCGGCAAGCGCGGCGACGATGGCCGCGTTGAGCTTTGAGACGATCTCCTTCGGCGTGTTCTTCGGTGCCCAGATGCCGTGCCAGTAGGAGATGTACAGGCCGGGCAGGCCCGCTTCGTCGACGGTCGGAATGTCGGGCGCGGATGCGAGCCGCGTCGGCGATGTCACCGCGAACGCCTTGATCGCCCCGTTCTTGTATTGCGGCAGCGAGTTCGAGGCCTGGTCGAACATGATGTCGATCTGTCCGGCGACGAGATCGATCATCGCGGGCCCCGCACCCCGGTACGGCACGAACTGGAAGTCGGTGCCGGTCTTCTCCTTGAAGAACACGCCGGCGACGTGCGCGCCGGTGCCGGCGCCGGCGGTCCCCGCCGTCGCCTTGCCGGGATTGGCCTTCAGCCAGGCGATCATCTCTTTCAGATTGTTCGCCTCGAGCGACTTCCGGCCGACGATCAGCTGTGTGCCCATCGCGACCAGCGCGACCGGCTCGAAATCGGTGACGACATCATAAGGCAGCTTGAAGATCGCGCCGTTGAGCACATGCGTGCCCCAATGGCCGATGGTGATGGTCGTGCCGTCAGGCGTTGCGCGCGCGACGCGGGCACCGGCGATGCTGCCGGACGCGCCGGCGACGTTCTCGACCACGATCGTCGCATGCAGCTCGGCTGCGATCCGCTCCGACAGGATCCGTGCCAGCGTATCGGTCGGCCCGCCGGCCGCAAACGGGACCACCAGCGTGATGGGACGGGAGGGAAACGGCTGGGCGCAGCCCGGAGCAGTCCACGCGACACTTCCGATCAACGCACAAATGACGATCACATGACCGCGCAATCCGGCCCACAGCCCCCGCACCATTCTTCCCACCCTTTTTGCCGCCCGCATGTCATCAGCGGGCTGGAGGGCGAGTGAACGCTGCCGGAAGAACGGAGGCAAGCCGGAAATTTATCCAGCCGCCCGCCGCGGCGTCAGATTCGTGGCGACGTCGGCCGGTGGCGCGACATGCATCAAAATGGTCTGGGTCGCGGATGCCACCTCGATGCCGTTCTGCTGGAAGCGCTGCTTCATGCGGCGGTTGAATTCGCGCTGGACCGGCCAGCGGCCGGCCTCGGTGCAGCGGATCTGGCCGACGATCGACACCATGGCACCATCGACCTTGTCGATACCCCAG
This sequence comes from Bradyrhizobium sp. CCGUVB4N, assembly GCF_024199945.1. Taxonomy (GTDB): domain Bacteria; phylum Pseudomonadota; class Alphaproteobacteria; order Rhizobiales; family Xanthobacteraceae; genus Bradyrhizobium. The sequence continues at coordinate 6,888,391 of NZ_JANADP010000001.1, forward strand.
AGCTCGAGGTCGCCGCGGATCAACGGGCGGAATTCCGTCTCGCGGCGCATCTCCTCGACGATGTCCTTGAGGATCTGGCCGGCGCGGTCGGTGTCTTCCTTGTAGGCGACATTGATGCTGACGGAGGCGTTGCCGGCGCCACGGCTGGCATTGGTGATGGTCGTCACCGCGCTGAACGGCACGATGTGCACGGAGCCGTCGCCGGCGCGCAGGCGTATCGTACGAATGGAAACGTTCTCGACCACGCCCGACAGGCCCGACACGCTGACGGTATCGCCGACCTGGACCGTATTCTCCAACAGCAGGAACAGGCCGGTGATGAGATCCTGCACCAGCTTTTGCGAACCGAAGCCGATCGCGATGCCGACGATGCCGGCACCCGCGAGCAGCGGCGCGACATTGACGCCGATTTCGCTCAGTGCCGTGAGGCCGACGACGGTGGCGATCAGGCACAGCAGCGCCGTCCGCAGCATCGGCTGGAAGGTGCGCAGGCGCGCCGCGCGGGCATAATGCCCGTCACGCGACAACGTGTTGATCTGGCGGTCCAAGAGCGCATTGCTGGCCTCCCAGATCACCGCGGCGATGAAGACCGCGACGCCGATCGTCGCGAGGGCGGAAATCAACTGGCTGCCGATCTGGCCGCCATAGAACCAGACGATGGCATCGACGCCCCAGACCTCGAGCACGGCGACGAAGCCGACGAACGCGATCACGCCGGAGACGATCTTGCGCAGCAGCGGCAGATAGCGGTTGGCGCGGATCTCCAGCCCCGGAAAGCGCTGGAGGATCTCCGGCTGGATGCGGAAGCCGCGATCGATCAGGCTCAGCGTCACCATGATCGCAACCCGCGTGATCAGCACCACCACGATGGTGCCGACGAAATATTGCAGCAGCAGCGAATAGCCGTTGCGGATGTTCAGCGCCCACACCGCCCACAGCGCCAGATCGAGCGCGATGGCCAGATAGTGCCAGCCGCCGGCGATGCGGTTGCGCAGGCGCGCCGCGATCCCCTGCCGGTCCGCAGGCGCGCGAATGGCGTCGGCGACCTGGCGGCGGCATTGCAGGATGATGACGACGACGAAGAGATGCACGACCAGCATCACCATGCGGATGAGCGCGGCATAGCCGGCGCGATGCAGGCCGAGCAGCAGCGCCACGTTGGCGAATGCAATGCCGGTGACCGCGACGCCGACGATGCGGCGCGCCCAGATCTCGACATAGGCTGCCGTCTCGGCGCGCACCGGAAACAGCCCGAACGGCCCGGCCGGCGCACGGACGACGCAAATGAGCCCGCGCGAAAACGCATAGGCGTTGACGACGGCAAGGATCACGAGGCGGACGGTCGCGGGCTCGCCGATCTCCGTTCCGAGCAATGCGGTCGCGATGCCGACGAATACGACCACCGGAAGCAGTTCGAACAACAGCCGCCCCAGCACGAAAGGCAGCCGCAGTAACAGCTGCCAGACCCGCGCCAGGCTGTGCCTGCGCTTGTGCAATTCCGGCGACGGCGTGACATCGGCGACCGATGACGGCGGATCGGCAATGGGCAGCGCCTGCACCGGCAGGCGCGCGGTCTGCGGCACGCGCCCTTCGAGGAAGACGACCGGGCGGCGGATCAGGCGGACAATCACCCATTCGGCCGCAAGCGCGCAGCCGAACACCAGCGCCAGCTTCCAGGCGATCTCGATCAGCAGATTATAGGCGTCGGGATCGTTGGCGGTCCGTACGATCCAGTAATAGAACGCCGGGAAATGCGTGAGCGTCCGCGCCATGTCGGCGACGTCGCGCGAGATCTCGCCGATCTCCTCCGACACCGTGAGCAGAAGCTGCGCGCCGAGTCCGTCAGCCGACAGCGGGATCGGCGACTTCTGCTCGGGTGCGGGCTGCTGCGGACCGGACGCATTCGCGATCGCGCGCAGCGTATCGATCATTTGCGCGCGCTTCTTGTCGTCCTGGAGCGTCTCCAGCGCCCGCTTGGCCTCGTCAGGCGACAGCGCGGCCATGCCGCTCGCGGCCGGCGCAGGCGGCTCTGCCCGGGCGGGGGAGAAAGACGAGAGCGCGAGAAAGAGGGCGGCGACAAGCGCCGAGGCAAGCTTATGCGACACGCGGATTCCCCAAAATAAATGAAATGCGCCGGCGGAATCGTGACCGCGAAGCACTGCGTCATGTCGGATAGCGGCTATTCGCCCCGATCATGTGTCGGAAGTTTGCCGATCAGGCGACCATCTCTTGGCATTTCCCTTGGCATTTCCCTTGGCATGTCCTCTGGCATTTCCCCCAACGCAGATGTGATGGAACCGCGTCATGGCCAGTGCCGCAAAAGCATGCGAAATTGGCGCGGGAATTCGGGGGCATCACATGATGGATTTTGACCGGCGCCGGCTCGTGCTTGCGGGGGCTGCGATCCTGCTTGGCACGCGGGCCGCGGTCGCACAGAGCGGACCCACCTTCACCTATCGCGGCATCACGGTCGACACCAGCGCTGCGCAAAGCCAGCCCGATATCAAGGACGTCGTCACGTCGCTGAAGCATCAGATCGACATCGTCGTCGAATGCGGTGCCAAGCCCGAGATCATGACCTTCTTCAAAAGCCAACCGGTCTCGGTCAAGCCCGGACAGGGCGACGGTGGCGGCCACTTCTCGTCCAAGGTCCAGGGCGTCACGGTTGACGCGGCCGTCGTTGCGCCAGAGAAGCCGGTGCTGCTGCACGAGCTGCTCCACGCCTATCATTTCCGCGTCCTGCCGGGAGCGCTGCAGAATCCGGATCTTGTGCGCTTCTACGGCATCGCCAGGCAGAACGAACTCTATCCACCGGACTCCTACGTCCTGAAGAACGTGCAGGAGTTTTTTGCGGTGACCGGAAGCCTCTATCTCTGGGGCAATGTCGACCGCCCGCCCAACAACCGCGCCACCCTGCACGAGAAGCAGCCGGTGTATTATCAGTGGCTCGGTGATCTCTTCGGCGTGACGAAGAAGGCGTAGTCGACGCGCGAGGGGGCAAAACGCACAGCGCCGGGCAGGTAGGGGCTCTGCCTTGCTGATGCAGCCCACTAAACCTTGACCCGGCGTGCCGTTCGCGGTTTCTGCCGCTATGCGATAATCCGAACGAGCTCCATCGCAATTAACGCGGCTGGATTTGCGGAGGTGGCGTCATAGACCTCCCCTTGCTCATGAAGTGGACCCGTCGCTTGTTTGCGACCATCTGCATGCTCCTCCCGTGACATAAAACTGTCAAGCGGGATCGATGAGTTTCAAATCACATTTGACGATATGTTCCATGCTGTTCCCGCGACACATCGGCTGGTTGCAACGATGGAATAAATCATCGGCGGCAGCGTTTGTGTCGAAGAGAACACCCGCCTCCTCCGTCCTCATTCATTTCAGAAAGCCAGAGATGAAAGCATCATTTTGCATCGCCGTGCTCGCGGCGCTCGTCACCGGATCAGCATTCGCGCAGACGCCGCCGCAGACCTCGACCAAGAAAGTCGACGGCACCGAGAACGTCTACATCTTCCGCTATGGCGGCCATCAGTCGATGTTCGTGGTGACGCCGCAAGGGGTGATCGCCACCGATCCAATCTCCTACTTGCGTCCCGCCAAGCCCTATATCGATGCGATCAAGGCCGTCACCGACAAGCCGATCAAATACGTCATCTACAGCCACCACCATTACGACCACATCGCCGGCGGCCAGCCCTTCAAGGATCTCGGCGCCACCTTCATCGCGCATCGCCGCACCAGGGAGCGGCTGCTCGAGCTGAAGAAACAGAATGCGCTCCTGGCCGATATCGTGATGCCGGATCAGGTGGTCGACGGCAAGAAGACCATCACGCTCGGTGGCACCACGCTGGAGCTCGACTATGTCGGCCGCAACCATTCCGACAACTCGCTGGTGATGCGGCTGCCGAAGGAGAAGCTCGTCTTCGTGGTCGACTTCGCGCCGATCGAGGCGGTCCAGTTCCGCAACATTCCCGACAATGCCTCGCCGCTCGAATATATCGCCTCGCTCAAGAAGCTGGCTTCGCTCGACTGGGAGCGGATGATCCCCGGCCACCCCTATGCCGGCGGCCGGCTCGGCACCAAGAAGGATGTCGAGGACGACATCGCCTACATGGAAGATCTCTCGGCCGAGGTGAAGAAGGCGGCCGACGCCGGCAAATGCTTCGACACCGCGATGAAGGAGGTGAAGCTGCCGAAATACGAGAAGTGGACGAATTACGAAGCGAGCCTGCCCGCCAATGTCGAGCGCTTCTGTTACTGGTGGGGTCGTGGGTACTAACGGCTAGCACCGAACGCGACGGCTTGCACCGAACTCGGCGGCCTGCACCGAACTCGTAGGGTGGGCAAAGGCGCTCAAGCGCCGTGCCCACCACCTCTCTCGATCGCGAAACATGCGTGGGCACGCTTCCGCCGTCGCTCTTCGAGCTATGGCGGACAAGTCGCTTTGCCCACCCTACGAGAGCGTTCGTGATGGTGACATCATGCCTCTGTTTTGCCCGACGGGTCAAGCCATTTTCTAAAAATCCGAACATCACCCACAGCGACCGGCAAGCCGTTGATTCCCTCAGCGCCGGCTACTGTGCATGGGGTTGTTTTCAGATTTTGCCGATGACGGCGGCCGCGCTGGCGGTTTCCTCCCGTCACTTTCCCCGCTTCTTGTCCCCCTTCCCTTCCTTCTCCAGCGCCTTGCGCACGTTGTCGAACTCCGCCGCCGAGGCCTTGTCGGCGCGGGGAAAGCGCAGGTCCAGTTTTTCGAGCTCCGCGACAATGACGGAGCCGATCACCACGCGGGCAAACCATTTGTGGTCGGCGGGCACGACATACCAGGGCGCATGCGGCGTGGCGGTGTGGCGCACGATGTCCTGATAGACCGCCTGGTAGCGCGGCCACAGCGCGCGCTCCTTGATGTCGTCCATCGAGAACTTCCACTGCTTGGCCGGCTCCTCCAGCCGATCGAGAAAGCGCTGGCGCTGCTCCTCCTTGGAGAGATTGAGGAAGAACTTCAGCACCAGGGTGCCGTTGCGCGCCAGGTAACGTTCCCAGGCGGCAATGTCCTCGAACCGTTCCTGCCAGATATTCTTGGTGACGAGCTTCGGGGGCAGCTTCTCCTTGGCGAGAACCTGCGGGTGGACACGCGTGACCAGGCACTCCTCGTAATGGGAGCGGTTGAAGATGCCGATATGGCCGCGCTCCGGCAGTGCAATGACGTGGCGCCAGAGGAAATCGTGGTCGAGCTCCTTGCTGCTCGGCGCCTTGAAGGCGGACACCTCGCAGCCCTGCGGATTGATGCCCTCGAAGATCGCCTTGATCGCGCTGTCCTTGCCGCCGGCGTCCATGGCCTGGAACACGATCAGCACCGACCAGCGGTCCTGGGCGTAGAGCTTCTCCTGGAATGCGACCAGCCGCTTCTTGTTGGCGTCGAGAATCTCCTGCGCCGTCTCCTTGTCCAGATCGCCCTTCTCGTTGGTCTTGTGGTCCTTCAGGTGGAACTTGCCGGAGCCGTCATGCCGGAATGGCGTGATGTAGCGGTCAAGTTCCTGGGCGAGCGATTTGGACGGCTTTTTGCTCATGAGCGCGGGGCACCTTGCGTTGCGACTTCAATCGGTCGAGCAGGCTACCAAGGATGCCCTTCGGAAGGAATATGATGAAAAGCACCAGCAGCACGCCGTAGACGAGGTTGTCCCAGCCGACCGCCTTGGTGCCGAAGCCGATGCGCAGGGTCTCCGCGAGCAGGATGGTGATGACGGCGCCGACGGTCGGGCCGAGCGAGACGAACAGGCCGCCGACGATGGCCGCGAACACCATCTGCAGCGACACGGCGATGCCGGAGACCGTGTCGGGCGTGATGAACATCTGGTACTGGCAATAGATCGCGCCCGCCAGCGCCGTCATCACGGCGCTGATCAGGGTGATCTTCAGTTTCTCCGCGGTGACGTCGACGCCGGCCGCGGCAGCCGCGTCCTCATCCTCCGAGATCGCCTCGAGCGCGTAGCGGCTCATGCTGCGATCGATCAGGTGCCAGACGACGATGCCGCCGAGCCAGACCGCGAGCGCGATCAGGTACCAGGTGATCTTGTCGTCGAATTGCAACGCCAGCAGCTTGTTGCCCGAGGCGCGGTTCGGCGTGTAGCCGAGCGAGCCGCCGGTATAGTCGCGCGTCGCCGTGATCACCTGGAGCACGATGCCCGACAGCGCAAGCGTCACCAGCACGAAGTAATGCCCGGTGATGCGGAAGCGGAAGCAGGGATAGCCGACGATCAGCGCCAACGCGCCCGCCGCGACCATGCCGATGGGGATGCCGATCCATGGCGACAGGCCGAGATGGTTCCAGAGCAGCGCGGTGACATAGGCACCGATCCCCATGAAGCCGCCATGGCCGAGCGAGACCAGGCCGAACCGCCCCATCATCGACCACGACGTATAGGCGAACGACCAGATCAGGATCAGCACCAGAATGTGCAGATGATAGGGATCGCGATAGACGAAGGGCAGCGCGACCAGCGCGGCCAGTCCTATCCCCCATGCGACGCGCCGGCCCTGCCCCATCATCGGCGCCTCGCGAGCAGGCCCGCGGGCCGGATGAACATCATGACGATGAAGAAGGCGAAGGCGAGCACGTAGCCCCATTCGAGATCGGAGAACAGACCACCCAGCGAGATGATCTCGGCAAACACGAAGGCCGCAATGAAGCCGCCGATGAAATTGCCGAGCCCCCCGAGCACGCAGATCAGGAAGGTGATCGGCCCGAAGGAGAGGCCGACGAAGGGGTGCACGTCATATTGCAGCACCAGCAGACAGGCGGCGAGCCCGGCCAGCCCGCCGCCGATCGCGGAGGTGATGAGATAGATCCGCCTGGTGTCGACGCCCATCAGCGCCATGATCTGGCGGTCCTGCGAGATGGCGCGGATCGCGGTGCCGGTGAAGGTGCGCGTCATGAAGAGATAGACCGCGACCATGCCGACCAGCGCCGCCAGGAACGACAGAAGTCGCGCGTAGCTGAAATTCATGTCGCCGAAGGCGAGCACCGGCAGGCGGATGCCGAGGTTGCGGAAGTCGATGCCGAAGGCGACGGTGGCAAAGCTCTGCAACACGAACAGCACACCGCCGGTTGCAAGCAGCTGGTTGATCGGTGGCGCTGTCAACAGCGGCGCGATCACGAGATAATGCAAGAGCGCGCCGAGGATCGCGACCAGCAGGATGGTCAGGGGCGCGGCGATGAAATAGCTGATGCCGTAATACTGGACCATAAAGTACATGGCGTACATGCCGATCATCACGAGCTCGGCGTAGCAGATCCAGGTCACGTCGATGACGCCGAAGATCAGGTTCAGCCCGAGCGCGAGCAGCGCCAGCACGCCGCCGAGCAGGATCCCGTTGATCACGGCCTCCAGCAGATAGATGTCGAAAATATCCAGGAACGCCTGCATATGCCCCTCACACCCCGAGATACGCTTCCTTGACCGTGTCGCTCGCCAGCATCTCGGCCGAGGTGCCCGAGGCGCGGATCGTGCCAGCCTCGATCAGATAGGCCCGGTCGACCACGCGCAGCACCTGCTGCACGTTCTGCTCGACGATCAGCACCGTCAGCCCGCTGGCGCGGATCCGCTTCACCAGCTCGAACACCTGCTGCACCACGACCGGCGCCAACCCGGCCGAGGGCTCGTCGAGCAGCAGAAGTTTCGGATTGGACATCAGCGCGCGGCCGATCGCGCACATCTGCTGCTCGCCGCCGGACATGGTGCCGGCCATCTGGTGGCGCCGCTCCTTCAATCGCGGAAACAGATCGAACACGACCTCCAGACGCTCGGCGTATTTCCCCCGCGCCTCCTTCATGAAGGCGCCCATCTTGAGATTGTCGTCGACCGAGAGCCGCGGAAACAGCCGCCGGTTCTCGGGCACATGCGCAATCCCGAGGCTGACGATCTTGTGCGGCGGAGTGGCGATGACATCGACGCCTTCCATCTTGATTGATCCGCGCGTGGGACGGATCAGACCGGAGATGACACGCATCAGCGTGGTCTTGCCCGCGCCGTTCGGACCGATCACGCCCACGGCCTCGCCGGCCTTCACGTCGAGATTGACGTCGAACAGCGCCGGGAATGTGCCATAGCCGGCGTTGACGCCGCGAAGCTCCAGCATCACTGGCCTCCCGCGCGGCGGCGCGCTTCGGCGGCCGCAGCCTGCGTGGTCTCGGCATCGGTGCCGAGATAGACCTCGATGACGCGCGGATCACCGGCGACTGCGCTCGGCAGGCCCTCCGAGATTTTTTCGCCGTGATCGAGCACCATGACGCGGTCGACCACGCGCATCAACACGCCCATGATGTGCTCGACCCAGATGATGGTGATGCCGAGCTCGTCGCGGATGTTGCGCAGCATGTCGGCGGCCTGGTCCATCTCGGCCTCATCGAGGCCGCCGAGACTCTCATCGGCGAGAAGAAGTTTGGGTGTAGTGGCGAGCGCTTTCGCAAGTTCGAGCTTCTTCAAGCCTGCTGCGCCGAGGCCATCGACACTGGCGTGGCGATCGGTCGGCAAGCCCACCATCGCAAGTGACCGCTCCGCCGCCTCCTCGGCCTGGACGCGGCTATGGCGGCCTTGGCCGTAGAATCCGGCAAGCGCGACATTCTCGAAAATGGAGAGCCGCCGGAACGGCCGCGGAATCTGGAAAGTGCGGCCGATGCCGCGGTTGATGATCCGGTGCGGTGCCAGCCCCGCGATCTCCGAGCCATCGAACAGGATCGATCCTGAGCTCGGCGCCAGCGTGCCGGAGAGCATGTTGAAGATCGTGCTCTTGCCCGAGCCGTTGGGACCGATCAGGCCGAGGATCTCGCCCTGCTCGACCCTAAACGACACGTTGTTGACGGCTGTGAAGCCGCCAAACCGCTTCACCAGCCCGCTGACCTCCAGCACCGCAACGCTCCGCTGCTACTGGTTACTGTAGGTGGTGCCCTTCGGCAGCGGCAGCACGGCTTCGCGCTGCGCCTGGCTCTTGGGCCACACCACCGAGGACTTGTCGTCGATGTATTGGATCACGACCGGGAACGAGCGCTCGTTCTGGCCCGCCATCGGTGTGCCCTCGCCGTAGAACTTGACGCCGAAGCCGAGCATGGTGCCACCCTCCGGAATGTCGGTGTCGAGCGGCGCCTTGCGCAGCGCCTCGGGATCGACCCCGCCATACTTCTTGATCGCGCGCGGCAGGACGTCATCCATGAACACGTAGGTGTTGGATGCACCGATGCCGACATGGGCGGAGCGGATGGCAACGCCGGGCCTGATCTTGTCGAACTCCTCGCCGACCATCTTGATGATGGGCGCAAGCTTCGGGTTCATGGTCTTCTGGTTGGCCAGCCAGATCGAGATCGGATCGGTGTTGAAGATGTAGCTCGCGTCAGCGCCCATCCCCTCCTTCAGCTTCTCGTAGACGCCGTAGCCGGCGCCATGGCCGACGAGGGCTGCGAACTTCAGGCCCTGCTCACGCGCCTGCCGCAGCAGCAGCGTGATGTCGGGATTGTAGCCGGTGTGGAAAATCACGTCGGGCTTGGCGCGCTTCAGCTTGGTCACCAGCGCGGAGAGATCCGGCGCGGTCGCGGAGTAGCCCTCCTTCAGCACGACGTTGAAACCCGCCTTTTTCGCGCCGGCCTCGTTGCCCTTGGAGACGTCGACGCCATAGGAGCCGTCCTCGTGGACGATGGCAACGCGGAGATCCTTCGGCTCCTTGCCGAGCTTGCCTTGCGCGTTCTGCGCGATGAAATCCATCGTCATCGCGCCGAACTGGTCGCCGCTCGCCTGCGGGCGGAACACGTATTTGTAGTTCTTGTCGGCGAACACCGCGGACGAGATGCAGGTCGTCATCCACATGAACTTCTTGAGCTGCTCGACACGGGCGGCGACCGGCACGCATTGCGCCGAGGAGAAGAAGCCGAGCACCATGTCGACCTTCTCCTGCTCGAGCAGGCGGACGGATTCGTTGATGGCGATGTCGGGCTTGCTCTGCGCGTCGGCGTAGACCGCCTCGACCTTGTAGCCCTCGACGCCGGTCTTGCTGAAATGATCGAGGATGATCTTGGTGCCGAGATATTCGAGCTCGGAGCCGCCGCCGGCGAGCGGGCCGGTCAGGTCGAAAATCACGCCGATCTTGATCTTCTTCTCCTGAGCCTGAACCGAAACGGTCAGGCCCATCGCTGCAATCGCGACCAACAGCCCACGTACCAAGCGGGCAGCCATGCGCAGGCGCATCTAAACCTCCTTGGACGATTGTGCATTGCAATTTTTTGTTTTGCTTTTGCGCCCATCACATGGGCTCGGCCGCGCGATGTCAAGCCTCGCGCGTCAGCGCGAAGCGAACTGCTGCGCGATGAAGGCCGTGACAAATCGCGGCATGGCCGGCATGAGATCATCCATTCCGCGCACGAGATGGATGGCCGACAGCTCTGGCTCGTCCTGGCGAGCCAGGTTGGCTTCGATCCGCGCGCGCGCAGCCTCACCCGGCATATCCAGGTTGAGGATCTGTATCATTGCAAGTGCGCTGCCGGTGACGACACAGTGCCAGTCTGTCTCCGCCGAATAATCAGCGGGGAGCAGGCCGGTCTCCTCCTCGAGCTCGCGAACGACGCTGCCGGGAATGTCGAGGGTGCCGTCCCTGACATCGTCGAGATCGGGTGTGCCTGAGGCGAAGTAGATGCGTCCCGCATTGGCTGTGTGATGCGCCATCTCGCCCATCAGGAAAGCGCCGTCGGAGGTGCGCAGCGCACCCATACCGAACCCGTTGAACACGGCCGGATCGGGAAAGCCCCAATCGCGCCAGGCCAGGAAGCTGGCAAAATCCGTCTCGAAATAGGTCGCAGCGAGATGACCGTCGGTGAAGACGGCATCGCGCCCGAGCAGTACCCGGCCGTTCCAGAGTTTCGGCCGCGCTCGCTGCTGCTCGGCGAAATGCGCGGCGATCTCGGCACGCCGCTCCTCGGCGAACGGCCAGATCACGGGGCGCACGGCAAGGTCAAGCGTCGTAACGCGATGAATGGTCAGTGACGTCATGACGCCTGATTACCCAGCCTTCGCGTCAGTTATTTGGCGCTCCCTGTGGTCTTCTTGGCCTGTTCGACAAACTTGTTGGTAAAGGTCTTGCTGACGTCGATCTTGGCATTGGCCACCTCGGGCGAACCGACACTGAACACCGCCAGCACGGCGTCCGCTCCCTTCGGATCCATCTTCCCGGTCTCGGAGAACATCGGGATCGTGTTCTTCAGCGCGGCGAGATAAAGATCCTTGTTCTTGCCGACCATCTCGTCCGGCATCTTGGCCATGATTTCTTCGGGCGAATGCGAATGGATCCAGGCGATCGTGGCCAGCATCGCGTTGGTCAGCGCCTGCGTCTCCTTCTCGTGTCCATTGACCCAGGCCACGGTCGAGTACAGCGCGCCACCCGGATATTCACCACCGAAGGTCTCGAGCGTGTCCTTCTGCGTACGGGTGTCGCTGAGAATACGCAAATCCTTGTGGCTGCCCTGAAGCACGGTGACGGAGGGATCGAGCATCACCGCGGCATCGATCTGCCCCTGCTCCATCGCAGCCACGGCCGTGGCGCCGAGGCCAACGCCGATCACCGCGGTGCCGGCGGGATCGAGGCCGTTCTTCTTCAGGAGATATTTCAGGAAGAAGTCAGTGGAGGAGCCGGGCGCGCTGACGCCGACCTTCTTGCCGGCCAGATCCTTGACCGATTTGATGTCGCCGGTGTGCGACGGTGCGACGACCAGCACAAGGCCCGGATAGCGGTCATAGACCACGAATGCCTGCAGCTCCTGCTTCTTGGCCGCCAGGTTGACGCAATGGTCGAAATAGCCGGACACCACATCGGCGCTGCCGCCGAGCACGGCCTTGAGCGCGTCCGAGCCGCCCTTGAGGTCGACCAGGTCGACGTTGAGGCCGGCTTTTTCGTACTCACCGAGCTGCTTGGCCAGCACCGTCGGCAAATAGCACAGGCAGGCGCCGCCACCGACCGCGATCGTGACCTTGCTTTGCGCTGCGGCAAGACCGGTGGTGAGCGTCAGCGCGAGCAGCGCGCCGGCGAGCCTGGCAATCGTGTTCTTCATTGGTTTCCTCCGTTCGGCTGGCGGCACCATAGAGCAGCGGGACTGGCTTGAGAAGCACCGCTTAAGTGGCACTGGCCATTGGTCTTTCGGCGCAATAGCATGGGTGCACAACAAGCATTCCTGATGGGGAGAATCGTCCATGAATCGCCTTGCTGCCGGGCTGTCGATCACCGCCGCCTTCGTCGCCGGATGCGGCGCGACCTACCTGCTCGGGCCGGCGCTGGCCGCCGAAAACATCACCGCGCAGATCATCCATACCGGCGAGATGGAAGGCGACGCACTCGGTACCGCCAACCAGGTCGGCTACCGCTCGAAGACCTTCATGACCGCCGATGGCTCGACCGTGTCGATCCAGGTCGGCAATGTGCCAAAACACCTGCATCCCAACACCAACGAGATCCAGTACATCCTGGACGGGACCGGGACGATCTGGCTCGGCGACAAGGAAGTGACGGTGAAGCCGGGCGACCTCGTCATCATCCCGAAGGGCACACCGCATGGCGGCACCAAGCCGATCAGCGGCCAGGTCAAGGCGATCGCGATCAAGACCCCGCCGCAGGCGCCCGACGACGTCAAGCTGCTGGATTGAGCATTTGCGATCGGGGCTCGCGCAGATGCGCGGGCCTTTCTTCCGCTAGCCGCGACTGTCCACGGTCGGCCGCCAGACCAGGAGGCGCCGTTCGACCAGCGTCACTCCAAAATCGATCAGGATGACGAAGGCCGACAGCACGAACATGCCGGCGAACACGCCGGCGACGTCGAACACGCCTTCGGCCTGCTGGATCAGATAGCCAAGCCCCGCGGCCGATCCCAGATATTCGCCGACGACGGCTCCGACCACGGCGAAGCCGACCGAGGTGTGCAGCGAAGAGAACATCCACGACAGCGCCGACGGCCAATAGACGTGCCGCATCAGCTGCCCCTCGCTCATGCCGAGCATGCGGCCATTGTCGAGCACGGTACGGCTGACCTCCTTGACGCCCTGATAGACGTTGAAGAACACGATGAAGAACACCAGCGTCACGCCGAGCGCGACCTTGGACCAGATGCCGAGCCCCAGCCACAGCGCGAAGATCGGCGCGAGCACGACGCGGGGCAGCGCGTTGGCCATCTTCACGTAAGGGTCGAACACTGCGGCAACCAGCGGCTGCCGCGCAAACCAGAAGCCGACCAGGACGCCGCTGAGCGAGCCGATCACGAAGGCGAGGATCGATTCCCAGAGCGTGATCGCGAGATGCTTCCAGATCACACCGGAAACGAACCATTTGACGATTTGCTCGAACACGTCGACCGGATTGGAGAAGAAGAACGGCGGCAGCAGGATCTTGCCGAACACCGGCACGGTCGATAACAGCTGCCACAGCACGATGCAGACGATCGCGACCAGGACTTGCAACGCAAGCAGCGTAACGCGCGACATCAGACCGCCTCCGCCGCGTGGTTGGATTGGGCGTAGCCCTTCATCACCTCGTCCTTGAGCACGCTCCAGATCTCGCGATGCAGCGCATGGAACTCCTTGTCCATCCGCACCTCGAAGATGTCGCGCGGGCGAGCGAGCGTCACGCGCCAGTCGCCGATGATGCGCGAGGACGGCCCCGCCGACATGATCACGACGCGATCGGCGAGCGCGATCGCCTCCTCGAGATCATGAGTCACGAACAGGACGGCCTTGCGGTCGGCATTCCACAAGTCGAGCAGGAGGTTGCCCATGACCTGCCGCGTCTGCGCATCAAGCGGCCCGAACGGTTCGTCCATCAGCAGGATCTTTGGGTCGCGGATCAGGACCTGCGCCAGCGCCACGCGCTTGCGCTGGCCGCCGGAGAGCATGTGCGGATAGCGGCCCGCAAACGCGCCGAGGCCTACGGAGGTCAGCCATTTCTGCGCTTGCGGCAGCGCCTCGGCGCGCGGCGTGCCCTTGATCTCGAGCCCGATCGCGACATTGTCCAGCGCCGTCTTCCAGGGGAACAGCGCATCGGCCTGGAACAGATAGCCGGCATCGCGGTTCAACCCCGCGAGCGGCTGATCGAAAATCCTGACGCTGCCGGCAGCTGGCTTGAGCAGCCCTGCGGCGACGTTGAGCAGCGTGGATTTTCCGCAGCCGGTCGGGCCGACAATGGCGACGAACTCGCCCTGGGCGACCGCGAGATGGGCCTTCTCCACCGCTGTATAGACCCGCCCGTCCCCCAACCGGAACGCGACCTTGGCATCTTCCAGCGCCACCGCCGTGGGCGTTGTCATGTGTTTCCTCCGAACTTGGCTTGATGCCTTAGCCGCTCGCGCGGCCAAGTTCAATCAACCGGCCAAGCGTGCTACGCATGGGGTCTGGCCCCCCTTGCCGCCCCTTGAGCCCATCCGCGATGCCCTCCAAGCTGGCGATCACCTACCGAAACGTCACCAAGAACTTCGGCTCCCTCAGGGCCGTCGACGACGTCTCGCTCGACATCGCCGAGGGCGAGTTTCTGGCGATCGTCGGCGGCTCGGGTTCGGGCAAGACGACGCTGCTGCGGCTTGCCAACCGGCTGATCGAGGCCGATGGCGGCACCATCACTGTCGAGGGCGAGGACGTCCAGAACGTCGATCCCGTCGCGCTGCGGCGTCGGATCGGCTACGTCTTCCAGAGCGGCGGGCTGTTTCCGCACTTGAGCGTCGCCGACAATATCGGGATCACGCCAAAGCTGCTCGGCGCGCCCGCAGCCGAGATCGCGGAGCGCGTCAACGAGCTGATCGAGCTGGTGCAGCTCGACCGTACCTCCCATCGCGACAGGCTGCCGGAGGCGCTTTCGGGCGGGCAGCGCCAGCGCGTCGGCGTGGCGCGGGCGCTGGCAGCAAGGCCGCGCATCGTGCTGATGGACGAGCCGTTCGGCGCGCTCGATCCCCTCACCCGCGATGCGCTCGGCGAGGATTTTCGCGAGCTGCACCGCAAGCTCGGCCTGACCACCGTGATGATCACGCACGACATGACGGAGGCGATCCTGCTGGCCGACCGCATCGCGGTCATGCGCGGCGGCAAGCTGCTCGCGCAGGGTACGCCGCCGGAACTCTCGACGAGCACCGATGCCTATGTGCTGGAGCTGCTGCGCACGCCACGGCGCCAGGTCGAGCGGCTCAACGCGCTGCTACCACAGGGCGGTGCGGCATGAGTTTCCTCAATGATCCGCGCTGGGGCGAGGCGCTGTCGCATTTGCCCGATTACCTCGGCAATCATGTCCGGGTGAGCCTCGCCGCGCTCGCGCTCGGCCTGATCGTCAGCTTGCCGCTCGCAATCCTCACACGCAACCGCCCGGCGCCGCGCGCCATCCTGCTCGCGCTCGCCAGCGTCGTGCAGACCGTGCCGGGGCTGGCGCTGCTCGCGCTGTTCTATCCGCTGCTGCTGCTCGCGGCGTCCGTGACGCTGAAATGGTTCGGCGTCTCCTTCTCCGCGTTCGGGTTCCTGCCGGCGATGCTGGCGCTGGCGCTCTATTCGATGCTGCCGGTGCTGCGCAACGGCATCACCGGGCTCAACGGCATCGATCCCGCGCTGATCGAAGCCGCGAAGGGCGTCGGCATGACGGAACGGCAGTCGCTCGCGATGGTCGAGCTTCCGCTGGCGCTGCCGGTGATGATGGCCGGCATCCGCACCGCCGCCGTGTGGGTGATCGGCACCGCGACGCTGTCGACGCCGATCGGTCAGACCAGTCTCGGCAATTACATTTTTGCGGGGTTGCAGACCCAGAATTGGGTGTTCGTGCTGTTCGGCTGTTTCGCGTCGGCCCTGCTCGCGCTCGCCGTCGATCAGCTGCTCGGCTTGATCGAGAGCGGGCTGCGCCAGCGCGGTCGTCTCCGCGCCGGACTCGGCGCGATCGGCATCGCGGCACTGGTTGCGGCGACGCTGGTGCCGACGATGGGACGTTCGTCGTCCGGCTATGTGGTCGGCGCAAAAACCTTCGCCGAACAATACGTGCTCTCGGCCCTGCTGCGGGACCGCCTCCAGGCGGCCGGTCTCTCCGCCACGGCGCGGTCCGGTCTCGGCTCGAGCGTGATCTTCGAGGCGCTGAAAGCCGGCGACATTGATCTCTATGTCGACTATTCCGGCACGCTCTGGGCCAACCAGCTGCACCGAACCGACATCAAGCCTCGCGCGGAGCTGGTGGCAGATTTGAAGACGGCGCTCGCCAAGGACAACATCACGCTGCTCGGCGAGCTCGGTTTCGAGAATGCCTATGCGCTGGTGATGCCGAAAAAGCGCGCCGACGCGCTTGGTATCCACACCATCGCCGATCTCGCCGCGCATGCGTCGACGATGTCGATTGCCGGCGATTATGAATTCTTCTCGCGGCCGGAATGGGCGGCGCTCCAGAAGGCCTACGGTCTTCAGTTCAACGCGCAGCGCCAGATGCAGCCGGATTTCATGTACGCCGCCGTCGCCAGCGGCGAGGTCGACGTGATCGCCGGCTATACCAGCGACGGGCTGATCGCGAAGTACGAGCTCGTGGCGCTCGACGATCCCAAGCAAGCGATCCCGCCTTACGATGCCATCCTGCTGCTGGCGCCGAAGCGTGCCGGTGACGAGAAGCTGCAGGCAGCCCTCAAGCCACTGCTCGGCAGGATCGACATCACCACGATGCGCGAAGCAAACCTGCGCGCCAGCGGCAATGATGCGAATTCATCGCCGGATGCGGTGGCGAAGTGGCTATGGGAGAAGGTGGGCCGGCGCTAGGGCGTGCCTCCCTGCGCCGCCGCCCTTGCTACGCCTTCTCGGTCGCCCCTCCGGCATCGACCCAGTCCTTGAAACCGCCGACGTTGTAGACGTGGCCGTAGCCCATGTCCTGAAGCAGCTTGCCGGCGAGCGCGGAACGGCCGCCGGAGGCGCAATAGAGGATCACGGTCTTGTCCCTGGCGAGCGCCTTGTCGTGATAGGGCGAGTCCGGATCGGCGCGAAACTCCAGCATGCCGCGGGAGATATTCACTGCGCCCGGAATCTTGCCGCTCTTCTCGATTTCAGGCGCATCGCGCACGTCGAGCACGAGCGCGCCCTTCCCGATCATCTCTTTCGCCTGGGCCGGCGAGATCTTCGGCACGGCCGCGTTGGCGGCCTCGAGCATCTGTTTCACGGAAATGGGCAAATGACTTCTCCTGTGGTTCGCAATCCGTTGAGCGCCCCCATTAGCCGGCATCATCCGTCGCGGCGTCCCTCATTCGGAGGAGGACACCGGGCCAAAGTATCAACGGACGCAGTGGCGAATGAATGGCCGCGATGGAAACTACAGCCCGCGGATCATCCCGGCATTGATCAGCAACCGGTTGAGCCGCCGCGCCTCGGCGCCGTCCTTGCAACCGTAGAAGATGCCCTTGCAGCGGATCATGATCTCCTTCTGCGCGACGAAGGACGGATCGAGCGGAATGCCTGCGGCTTCCTGGATCACCAGCGGCAGATAGGGACCATCGATCGTGTCCATCACCGCGTCGCTCTTCACAGGCTCGAAATTGACGGCGTCGATCGCGTAATAGGTCGCGTAGAGACGCGGATCGTAGGCGTCGAGCTTCTTGCCGATCGCACCTTCGTCGAGCCCGGGCTCGAGCAGATTGGGCGCGAACTCGGGCTGATGATCGCCATAGCGCACGATCAGGAAGGGCTCGCCCGGAAAATTCTTCTTCAAGCCTGCAATGAAGGCCTTGTATTGCTCGGCGCTCATCGCCTGCCGGCGCAGATATTCGTCGATGGACGGCGCGTTGCCCGGCGCGCGCCAGTTCGGCACCAGATCGGGGCGGAAGCGCGTCTCCCAGGGGAAATGATTGGCGCCGAGATAGATGAAGCTGAACAGCGGCTTGTTCGGCGTCCGCTCGTCCATCAGCCGCAGCGCCTTGTCGTAGAAGAAACTGTCGGGCTCGACATCCTTCGCGCCGAGATCCCGGGAGTCCAGGAAGCGCTCGACGCCGGTCGTCAGCTGGAAGCTGCGCGCGCCCATGAAGCCGCCATAGGCGGGATAGAGCGACATGGTGTCGTAGCCGCAGCGGCGCAGCGCCAGCGGCAGGCCGCGCTCGACGCGCCCCGAGGCGATGCGCGTCACGAAATAGGCAAAGCGGCCGAACGAGCGCGAGGACAAACCGGCAAGCACGTTATATTCGGTGAACCAGCTCGGCCCGCCATTGCTTTCGGCCAGGAAGGTACGCTCCTTGCCGTCCCAGGACTTGAAGTGACTGCCGTATCCCGGCGGCACCTTGATGCCCTGTGCGGCGCGGATGTCAAAGCTCGATTCATCATGGATCATGATGATGTTCGGCCGCCGGCCGGCCGGATGGCAAGAATCCACCAGCGGCATGTTGAGCCGCTCATTGGTCGAGGCGTCCGACTCCATGAAGCCGTACTGCACGAAATCGGATACCGCGGTGACGCCGGAGCGGAAGAATTTCGAGAGATAGCCGTCGTCGTAATAGCCGCGCCAGGCTTCGTCCGGATGATAGACGGAATATCCGACCAACCCCGCGAGACAGGCGAGCATCGCGGCGAGTGCCGGCAGGCGGCGGATGCGGAATGGATCGAGCCACCACAGCGCATACATCAGCGGCAGCGTAACGAGGCCGGCCCCGATCACCGACCAGCGCAGATTCGGGAAGATCGTGAACAGGAACGCGACCGTGTCGCGGTCGATCATCATCAGGTCGATGAAGTTCACCGTCATCTGCACGACGTCGTGCTTGAGCCGCGACAGCAACACCAGCACGACGACCATGGTCAGCGACAGCGCGCCCGACAGTGCCGGCCGGCGCAACAGCGTGACCCAGAAGAAGTTGAGGATGCCCCAGGCGAGCAGGAAGGACAGCCGCGAGCCGAAATCGGTCTCGGTCTCGTACATCAGCGCAAGCGCTGCGAAATGCGGCGCGGCAACCGCGAGCAGCCGCCAGATGCCGAGCGCGGCGACGCTCGCCAGGACGGCGGTGGTGGCGGAAGGGCCTGGATTGGGCGCGGACGCCATCGACGACACGCAACTCTGGTCCGGCGCGGTGATGCCAAGCCGTCTGACCGGCCCGCGGCGTTCGGCGCAGCCGGAAAGCCTGCGCCGTGTCATAAAACTGTAATGGAATGGTCACGGGCAGGCAACGCGATCCGCCACCCGACCTTCGCTTAATGTTAGCGGGAGGCGAAAGGCCGCACCTCAGGCGACGCTAGGGTTGGGCGATCCCGGCGATGAACAGATCGATCACCCCCTCCGCCATCCGCTCGATTTCGTCTTCCGCCACGCCCCAGCGCGGAAAATGGCCGTCGAGGTTCATCCGGGCAAAGCCATAGATCAGGGCACGGCCGGCGATCAGGATGCGCTTGAGATCCGCCGACCGCAGCAGGCCGTGCGCGGCCGCCTCGGCCAGCATCCGCTCGGTCAACGCGACCAGTTCGGCATTGTCGCGCGTCAGCTCGGCCGAGCTGCCATGGGCGAAATAGCGGCCTGTCGAGATGATCTCGAAATGGGCGGGATTACGCATCGCCCATCGCACATAGGCGATGCCGAAGGCGCGGAAGCGGACCAGCGGGTCGGCCGACGGCGCCTCCGCCAGCGCAGCCTCGATCTCGACGCGAAAGCGCCGCTGCGCCTCCTCGGCCACCGCAGCCATCAGGGCGTCGCGGTTGGGAAAGTGCCGGAACGGCGCTCCCGGCGACACCGCCGCCCGACGCGCCGCCTCGCGCACGGAGACCTCGGCACCCTCAGCCGCCAGTTGCAGCGCAGCATCAATCAGCACGCGGCGGAGGTCGCCGTGATGATAGGGCCGGGCTTCGGATGTCTGGCGACGGGCGCGAGGTTTGGAGGTCCGAGGCTTGGTCTGACGGGCGGGCATGGCGCCTTCTAGCATCACCCGAACGTGAATGTAAGCAGCGATTACACCATTGACGGCTACATCGCTCCGAAATGTAATCAATGATTACATAAAGGAGGAGACCACCATGTCGCGACGTCAAAGCTGGTTCGAAGGCTGGCGGCTGCTCGCCGTCCTCACGCTGTGCCTGATTGCCTTATGCCTCTGGATCGCCTCGATGCGACAGTTCGAGGTCGAGGGCGTCCGGATGGTGATCCGTTTCACGGCGCGCAGCTCGCTCTCGCTGTTCTGCCTGGCGTTCAGTGCCGCGGCGCTGGCGCGGCTCTGGCCGAACGCCTGGACGCGCTGGCAGCGCCGAAATCGCCGCTATCTCGGCTTGAGCTTTGCCGCCTCCCACACCATCCATGCGGTTGCGATCGTCGTATTCGCGAAAATGGACCCGGCCGGCTTTGCGGAGGCGACCTCGCCGGCCTCCTACATCTTCGGCGGCATCGGCTATGCCGTGATCGTCGCCATGAGCGCGACCTCGTTCGACCGAACGGCCGCACTGATCGGACCGCACGTCTGGCGCGCGCTGCACCTCATCGGCGGCTACTATCTCTGGTTCCAGTTCATGGTGTCGTTTGGCAAGCGCGTGACGACCATGCCTGGTTACGCGGCGTTCCTCCTTCCGCTGCTCGCCGTGATGGCGCTGCGGATGATCGCGATGGCCTCACGCGCGACCCCGCAAGCCGCCAAAGCCTGATCGCGTCAGCGGCCGAGGCCCTCGAGCTCGCGCGCGCGGACCTCGGTCATCCGGCGCAGGCACTCGCCGGCATCGACGCGCGCAATGGTGCCCTCGCCCATGCCGTAATACAGGCAATTGGCGTCGCGGTACTGGATCCAGAGCCGTTGCGCAGCGCGAAGCTGGTCGCGCTGCGCATCCGCCGTATTCTTCATTGCCTGCTGGTAGGCGATGGTCATGCGCTTGTCCCATTGCGCGGTCTGCGCCTTCAGGCACTCGACCATCTCCGCGGTCGAGCCATCGCAGGACCGCGGATCGCCCTGGTCCCCGGCTTGCGCCACAGAGGCCAGGACCGTGGAGACCAAGGCGCAAAGGGCCGCAATCAGAATGCTTCGCATGCTCTAGCCCTGCGGCAGCAGCCCGAGCCGCTTGGCGATGATGCGGTCGACCGTTCGCTTGGGCAGCGTGGCCGTCATGAAGTGCCGCAGCCGATCGGGCGCGATCTGGTAGCGAACCTTGGGGCTCGCAGCCGTGAGCGCTTCGAAGACGACTTCGGCGATCCGCTCGGCCGGCAGCCCGGTCTCACCGAGCTTCATCATAAACGCCATGACCTTGTTGAGCGCCGGCAGATAGGGCGAGTTCTGATAGACCGACATATCGGACTGCTCGGCCTTGCTCCAGATCGGCGTCTTCACCGCGCCGGGCGCAACGATGATGACGTCGATGCCGAACAGCATCAGCTCACGGCGCAGGCTTTCCGACAGGCCCTCGATCGCGTGCTTGGAGGTGCAATAGGGCGCCGACAGCGGATTACCGTTCTTGCCCGCGACCGAACTGATCATCACGATCCGCCCTTTCGGCCCCTTCAGCGACGGATCGGCGCCGAGCAGCGGTCCGAACGCCTGCGTCGCGATCACCGGGCCGATGACGTTGATGTCCATCTGGCGGCGGAAATCATCCGCCGACAATTCGAGCACGGGGCCGGCGACGGCAACGCCGGCGTTGTTGACGAGACCAGCCAGTGTCTCGCCGCCCAGCGTCTCGCGCACCTGGCGCGCAGCGGCCAGCACGGCGGCCTCGTCGGTGACGTCGAACAGCAGCGGTGTGAAGTTTTGGCCGAACTCACCGTTCAGCCGATCGGCATCGGCCTGCTTGCGGACGCTGCCGAAGACGCGATAGCCGCGCCCGATCAGAAATTTCGCAATGGCCCAGCCAATGCCGGTGGACGCGCCGGTAACGACGACGGATCGCATGGTCCTCTCCCCCCTTTTGTGCCCCGCGACCAATGTAGGGGGAGGCTCCGCCAGCGCAATGCCATCGGGTTCTCAGGCCGCGCACCGATGATCTTTTTCGAGCCTGCGCCGCTCTGCAAGAAGGCGTGGCAAGTGTCGGTTCTTAAGATGAAGTGGCGTGCGAACGTCGCGAAATGCGATTGATTGCACGTTGAAAGCACGGATGAAGAGCCGAATCCTAGACTCTGAGGACACAGCGCTTTTGGCGATCGTGCGCTCCGGAAAAATTCTGAGAAACGACGCGAACTCAAGAATGTGGTTTAAGCGTCAGTTCTTGGCTCTCTGGGAGCACATCAACTCGCGAAGAACTTGAATGAAGCAGCAATGCTTCGGGCGAGAAGAAAAGAGCGAGACCGCAGGTTGCGATCTCGCCCAGACATAATCGCGAAGATTTAAGATTTGGTTTGGCGAGCGAAGCTTGTGCTTTCGCTCTCGCGTCCCGAACGTAGCGCGTCGGCGACGCGCCACGTCCAGAGATCGCCGCCTTAGTTCTTCGACTTGTCGACCAGCGCGCCCTTCTTGATCCAGGGCATCATGTCGCGGAGTTTCGCGCCGACTTCCTCGATCGGGTGCTGGGCGAGCTTGGCGCGGGTCGCCTTGAACGAGGTCTGGTTGACCTTGTTCTCGAGCATCCAGTCGCGGGCGAACTTGCCGCCCTGGATGTCGGCGAGGACGCGCTTCATCTCGGCCTTGGTCTCGGCGGTGACGATGCGCGGACCGGTGACGTACTCACCGTATTCGGCCGTGTTGGAGATCGAGTAGTTCATGTTGGCGATGCCGCCTTCATAGATCAGGTCAACGATCAGCTTCACTTCGTGCAGGCACTCGAAATAGGCCATCTCCGGGGCGTAGCCGGCTTCGACCAGGGTCTCGTAGCCGCCCTTGATCAGCTCGACCAGGCCGCCGCAGAGCACGACCTGCTCGCCGAACAGGTCGGTCTCGCATTCTTCCTTGAAGGTGGTCTCGATGATGCCGGCGCGGCCACCGCCGACAGCGGAGGCGTAGGACAGGCCGAGGTCATGGGCGTTGCCCGAGACGTCCTTGGCGATCGCGATCAGGCAGGGCACGCCGCCGCCGCGCTGATACTCCGAGCGCACGGTGTGGCCGGGGCCCTTCGGCGCGATCATCAGCACGTCGAGGTCAGCGCGCGGGTCGAGCAGGTTGAAGTGGACGTTGAGGCCGTGCGCGAACACCAGGGCAGCGCCCTTCTTCATGTTGTCGTGCAGGTGCTCGCGGTAGATGTCGCCCTGGAGCTCGTCCGGGGTCAGCATCATGACGAGGTCGGCCCATTTGGCGGCTTCGGCGACTTCCATCACCTTGAAGCCGGCGGCTTCCGCCTTCTTGACCGAGCCCGAGTCCTTGCGCAGCGCAATCGCCACGTCCTTGACGCCGGAGTCCTTCAGGTTGAGCGCATGGGCGTGACCCTGGCTGCCATAGCCGACGATGGCGACCTTCTTCCCCTTGATCAGGTTCAGGTCGGCGTCGCGATCGTAATAAACACGCATAGTCGTTTCCTCGTTCAGGGCCAGAATCGGCCGATAGTCAGTGTCCGAAGGGTGAAATTTGCGGATTTCGAGGGCTGTCTAGAGCATTTTCAGCCCTTAGGGAAACCCGTTTCTGCATGGAAATCCGCGACATCATGCATCCATGAAAACGGGGTAGAGGGAGGCGAGCAGCAGGAGCGCCATCAGGATATTGAAGGCGCGGACCAGCCGCTCCGAGGTCAGCACCGGGCGTAGTGCAGTGCCGAAGAAGGCCCAGACCACGGTCGAGGCCGTACCGACCAGCAGGCTGATCAGGGTCTGGATGGCGATGTTGATCGGGAATTGGGCAATCGCCGCATAGGCCGTGATGGTGCCGATCACGATTACCCAGCCCTTGGCATTGATCCACTGGAACATGGCGGCGCCCCAGAAGGTCATCGGGCCCCGACCATCCTCGCTGCCCGGCGTGGTCGGTCCCGACATGGCGATCACGGCGGCAAGATAGATCAGATAGGCCGCACCGGCATATTTCAGGATGGTCTGGAGGATCGGGTACGCCAGAAACACCGTGCCGAGCCCGAGGCCGACAGCGCCGACCATGAAGGCAAAGCCGATGACGATCCCTGCGATGTGGGGAATGGTGCGCCGGAAGCCGTAGGTCAGGCCCGAGGCCAGCAGCATGATGTTGTTCGGCCCCGGGGTGAAGTACATCACCACCATGAAGGCGAGGAACGCATAGAAGAGCGAGTAGGCCATGTTCACCTCACGCAGCCTTCGCGAGCGGTTGGGGCCGCTTGACCAGCACCATCACCGCAATGCCGCCGATCACGGTCAGCATGCCGGCGAGACGCAGCGGCCCGAACCGTTCGCCGAACACGACGCTGGAGGCGGCCGAGCCGACGAACGGCACCAGCAGCGCGAACGGCACCACTTGCGCCGCGGGATAGTCACGCAGCAGCCGGCCCCACAGCCAATAGGCGATGCTGGTGGAGATCGCGCCGATCACCAGCAGGCAGATGAGGCCGGTCAGCGACATATGGATCAGCGACTGGAAGGTCGGCGCCGGCCCGTTCACGACGAGCGCGAGTGCGAACAGCGGCACCGCGGCCGTGAGGCACAGCCAGGCGAACAGATCGAACATCGGCGCGCCGCGCGCACCGCGCAGCAGGAGATTGCCGACGGCAAAGCAGATCGGGGCGATCATCAACACCGCGAAAGCGCCGACGCTGAAATCATAGCCGACGGTGCCGCAGATCATGAGCAGCCCGATTGCCGCAATGACAATTCCTAGCGTCTGTACCGGCGTCGGCCGCTCGCCGAAGACGAGCGCCGCGAAGCCGATCGTGAACAACGCCTGGCTCTGCACGACGACGCTGGTCAGCCCCACCGGCACACCATGAGCGATGCCGTAGGCCTGGCTCAGGAACTGGCCGAGAAACAGCGTAAAGCTGATGGCGATCAGCAGCGACCAGGCGACCTTCGGCTTCGGAATAAACAGGCACGGCACCGCGGCGATGGAAAAGCGCATCGCGGTCATCAGCTCCGGCGAAAATTCGTCGAGCGCGATCCGGCTCGCCACAAAGGCAAACCCCCAGATGATCGCCACCATGAGGGCGATGAGGATATCGGCCGGCTTCATTGTTGTTTCCGGTTCTGCCCTGTCGTGCAGCCCTGCTTGTTCTTCTGGTCTAGCCTTGCTCGCCGGCTTTGGGTTTGCGGAGGAGATAAGTGCCGTGCATCGGTGCGTGATAGTCGGCCGAGATCAGCGTGAAGCCGACGTCGGTCAGCATCCGCTCCATCACCCAGCCGAAGGTGGAATATTCGTCGCGCATATGCGTCACCACGCCCTCGCGCGAGAAATCATGGTTCTTGATTTGGTAGTCGGCCCACTCCTCGACATTGCGCTCGACGGCATCGGGCATCGAGGCGTAGACGATGTCGCGCAGGTAGAAGCTCGCGCCGGGCTTCAAAGCGCGAAAGATCCGCGACATCGCCACGACCTTCCAGAAGTCGGGCAGGTGATGCAGCGTGAACTCGCTGACGATCAAATCGTAGGATTCCGGCCGGTAGGCAAAGCTGAGCAGGCCGGCGGACTGCGTCCGCACGGGCGCCTTGCGGTCGCGGGCATAGATCTCGGCCAGCGCCAGCATCGCCGGCGAGATGTCGATGGCGTCAACCTCGGCGCCCATCAGCGCCGCTTCGGTGGCAAGCACGCCATTGCCGCAACCGATGTCGGCGATTCGCCAGCCGCGCTGGACTCCCAGCATTTTCAGTGCGGCGCGCGCCCGCAGATCGGCATCGTCGTGGGCGTCGTAGATCGACGCCACCGCGGGCTCGATGCCCATCCGGTTCCGCTCGTTATAATACCAGTCGCGCGCCAGCATGGTTCACATCCCTTCGGGCCCGCGGCCGATCGCGGCAACGCCGGTGCGCGACACCTCGACAAGGCCGAGCGGGCGCATCAGGTCGATAAACTGGTTGATCTTGTCGGTATTGCCTGTGATCTCGAACACAAAGCTCTCGGTGGTGGCGTCGATCACGCGGGCGCGGAACGCGTCCGCCAGCCGCAGCGCCTCGACGCGGTGCTCGCCCTGCCCGCGCACCTTCACCATCGCAAGCTCCCGCTCGATCGAGCGCTTGGTCTGGGTCATGTCGACGACCTGGTAGACCGGGATCATGCGATCGAGCTGGTGCTTGATCTGCTGGATCACCATCGGCGTGCCCGTGGTGACGATGGTGATCCGCGACAGATGCTTCTGCGCTTCAGTCTCCGAGACCGTGAGGCTCTCGATGTTGTAGCCGCGGCCGGAGAACAGGCCGATGACACGGGCGAGCACGCCGGGCTCGTTCTGCACGAGCACTGCAAGCGTGTGCGTCTCGTTGGGATCATGGCGGTCTTCGATGAAGTAGGCGGATGCGGGCTGGTTCATTGTCGTCCCCTCTTGTCTCTTCCTCACGCCATCGCTGGCGCGTCCGTCCCGACCCAACGGCGGAACAGATCGAAATCGATATTGCCGCCGGACAGCACGAGACCGACGCGCTTGCCCTTCAGCTTGCTCTTTTCCTGCAGCGCCGCGGCGAGCGCGGCAGCACCGGCGCCTTCGGCGAGATTGTGTGTATCGGTCCAGTAGGCGCGGATCGCGGCGGCGACCTCGTCGTCCGAGACCTCTACGATGCGTGAGGCCCCCTTGCGGATCAGCGCGAGCGCATCTTCGTCGGGGATACGCGTCGCCATGCCGTCGGCGAGCGTATTCGCCGTCTCAGTGGTCACGATCTTGCCGGCGGCGAATGAGAGTGCGTAGGACGGCGCTTCCGTCGACTGCACACCGACGATTTCCGTCTTCAGGCCAAGCAGGTCACGCGCCATGATGCAGCCGCAGATGCCGGAGCCCTGCCCGATCGGCACGTAGAGAACGTCGAGATCGGATGCGGACCGGAACAGCTCGAGCGCATAGGTCGCAACGCCCAGCACGAGGTCCGGGTGGAATGACGGCACCATATGGAGCCCGGCGAACTGCGCACGCCGCTCGGCCTCCTCGCGCGCGGCCTGAAAGTCCTCGCCGTGCTCGACCAGCTCGGCGCCAAAGGCCTTCATCGCGCGGTTCTTCTCGACCGAATTGCCGCGCGGCACGTAGATGACTGCCGGCACGCCGTGACGGCTCGCGGCAAAGGCCAGGCTCTGGCCGTGATTGCCGCGCGTCGCCGAAATGATGCCGGGCGTGTTCGGCCGCTCGCGCTTGAGACGGTCGAGATAGACGAGCCCGCCGCGCACCTTGAAGGCGCCGATCGGCGTGTGGTTCTCGTGCTTGACCACGACCTCGGTCCCGAGCCGCCCAGCGAGCAAGGGCCAGGCGCGCGCCGGCGTTGCCGGCACCGCCTGCCCCACGATCGCATGTGCTCGCTCGAGCTCCGTCAGGTCGAACATGGCCTCACACCAGCGCCTTGCCGCCGGCGAAGGCCTTGGCGGTGGCTTCATCGTTGGCCTGCTCGGGCAACAGCATCTCGTTATGCGCCTTGCCGGAGGGGATCATCGGGAAGCAGTTTTCCAGCGCCGCAACACGGCAGTCGAACAGCACCGGGCGCTTGACCGAGATCATCTCCTTGATGGCGCCTTCGAGATCGGCAGGCTTGGTGACCTGGAGACCGACGCCGCCATAGGCTTCCGCGAGCTTGACGAAATCCGGCAACGCCTCCGAGTAGGAATGCGACAGCCGGTTGCCGTGGAGCAATTGCTGCCACTGCCGCACCATGCCCATGTACTGGTTGTTCAGGATGAAGATCTTGATCGGCAGCTCATACTGAACGGCCGTCGACATCTCCTGCATCGTCATCTGCACCGAGGCGTCGCCCGCGATGTCGATGACAAGGCTGTCGGGATGCGCGACCTGCACGCCGATCGCCGCCGGCAGGCCGTAGCCCATGGTGCCGAGACCGCCCGACGTCATCCAGCGATGCGGCTCCTCGAAGCCGTAGAACTGCGCCGCCCACATCTGGTGCTGACCGACTTCGGTCGTGATGTAGGTGTCCTTGCCGCGCGTCGCCTCGAACAGGCTCTGGATCGCGTGCTGCGGCAGAATGATGTCGTTGCTCTTCTTGTAATAGAGCGAGTTGCGGGCGCGCCACTGCGCGATCTGCTGCCACCAGGTCTTGATGTCGGGCTTCTTCGCCTCGGCCTTGAACACCTGGAGGATGTCGCCGAGGATGTTGCCGCAATCGCCGATGATCGGGACATCGACGCGGATGTTCTTGTTGATCGAGGACGGGTCGATGTCGATGTGGATCTTCTTCGAGTTCGGCGAGAACGCATCGACACGGCCGGTGATGCGGTCGTCGAAGCGCGCGCCGACGCACAGCATGACGTCGCAATCATGCATGGTCATGTTGGCTTCGTAGGTGCCGTGCATGCCGAGCATGCCGAGCCAGTTCTTGCCCGATGCCGGATACGCACCCAGGCCCATCAGCGTGGAGGTGATCGGGAAACCGGTGACCTCGACCAGCTCGCGCAAGAGCTTGGTCGCCTCAGGACCGGAATTGATGACGCCGCCGCCGCTGTAGATCACCGGGCGCTTGGCGCCGGCGAGCAGCGACACGGCCTTGCGGATCTGCGTCGCATCGCCCTTCACGCGGGGCGCGTAGGAGCGGTGCACGTCGGACTTGCGCGGCGGATGATAGGTGCCGGTCGCGAACTGCACGTCCTTGGGAACGTCGACCAGCACCGGGCCCGGACGGCCCGTGGTCGCAACGTAGAACGCCTCGTGCAGGACTTTGGCGAGATCGTTGACGTCGCGCACCAGCCAATTGTGCTTGGTGCAGGGACGCGTGATGCCGACCGTGTCGCATTCCTGGAACGCGTCGTTGCCGATCAGATGCGTCGGCACCTGGCCGGAGATGCAGACCAGCGGGATCGAGTCCATCAGCGCGTCGGTCAGCGGCGTCACCATGTTGGTGGCGCCGGGGCCGGAGGTCACCAGCGCAACGCCCGGCTTGCCGGTCGAGCGCGCGTAGCCCTCGGCGGCGTGGCCCGCGCCCTGCTCGTGGCGAACCAGGATGTGCTGGACTTCGCTCTGCTGGAAGATCTCGTCGTAGATCGGAAGCACCGCGCCGCCGGGATAGCCGAAAATGTCGGTCACGCCGTGATCGATGAGCGCGCGGACGATCATCGCGGCGCCGGTCATCTGGTTCGGATCGTGGCTCTTGTCGGTCATTGGCTTGCTCCGGATGCGCTGTTGTCAGCGGCTTCGTTCGTGTCGGGTTCGGGAAATAAAAAAGGCCCCGAAGAGGGACCCTGCACACCGCCTGTCATGTGGATGGCAGCTAGCCACCCCCGGCGGTGTGCCTGGGTACGACGGCGATAAGGAGTTTGGTAATAATGTTACGCATGGCAGGCGCTCGGCTTCCCAAAGGTTGCGCGAAACATAACGACCAAAGCCCCGATGTCAAGGCAAAGCGGCCATTCCCGCGCGATTTTGGCAGTGTAGCGGTGTTCCCGTAGTTCGGCGAGAGGTAAATGCGGGAACCCGAGCACAAAAGCACGTCAATCGGGATCCCGGACCGCGTGGGCGGCATCCGCCAGCCACCCCCTTGCCGCCCCAGGCTTCACCCACTCGAATTCCGGCAATTGATGCCGAAACCAGGTGAATTGCCGCTTGGCGTAGTGGCGGGTGTCGGCCCGGCCGATTGTGGCGGCCTCCTCCAGGCTGAGCTCGCCGCGCAGGTGCCGGGCCAAGGCCGGCACACCGTGGGCCTTCATGGCCGGCAACAGCGGATCGAGGCCGCGGGCGGCGAGCCGCTCCACCTCTGTCAGGGCACCGGCGCCCAGCATAGCGTCGAACCGGGCATCGATGCGGGCATAGAGCTCGTCGCGCTCGGGCGCGAGAAACACCGCGCGGACACGATCCTTGGGCAACAGCGGTGGCTCGCCCTCATGATGCCAGTCGAGCAGCGAACGACCGGTCGCCTCGACCACTTCGAGCGCACGTGCGATCCGCGTCCTGTCGCGGAGATTCAGTTGATCGGCGGCGCGGGAATCGCGACGCGCGAGTTCCGCATGCAGGGCCTCCACGCCGTTGCGCTCCAGCCGGGCACGTACGTCCTCACGTATTTCCGCAGGGATCGGCGGCACCACCGAGAGACCCGCCGTCAAAGCCTTGAAATACAGCCCGGTGCCGCCGATGAAGATCGGCAGGCGGCCCTCGTCTTTCGCCTCTTCCAGCATCTCCGCGGCGTCAGCCACCCAGGCACCGGCGGAGAAATTCACGGCCGCATCGACATGGCCATAGAGGCGATGCGGAACGCGCGCCTCCTCATCCTGCGTGGGACGCGCAGTGATGACGCGGAGGTCGCGATAGACCTGCATGGAATCGGCATTGATCACGATTCCGCCCGTGTTCAGCGCAAGCTCGAGCGCCAGGGCCGACTTGCCGCTGGCGGTCGGGCCTGCGATAAGCACGGCCTTGCTCGAATGCCTCTCGCTCACGAAAACCTCAAATGTCCCTCGTCGCCACGCTGATCTGCAATCCCGCCAATCCCGCCCTCGACTCGACCATTGTCGACGGCGCCCGCGCCGTGCTGCCGCAAGCGGCCCCCGCGCACTGGCTGTTCGACGGGGTTGCGGTCGACATTCCCTTCGGCGCCGACAGTAACCTCGAAGCCGACCGTCACGCCATCGAAGAGCGATTGCGCGAGCTTCGCGGCGATCTGCCCATCGACATCGTGGTGCAGCCTGCCGGCGTCCGGCGCAAGAAGCTTTTTCTCGCCGACATGGATTCGACCATGATCGGCCAGGAATGCATCGACGAGCTCGCCGATCTCGTCGGGATGAAGGCCCACGTCGCCGCCATCACCGAACGCGCGATGCGCGGCGAGATCGAGTTCGAACCGGCACTGCGCGAGCGCGTCGCGCTGCTGAAGGATCTCCCGGCCAGCGTCGTCGACGAGGTGCTGGCCAAGCGCATCACGCTGACCCCGGGTGGCCGCGAGCTGGTCGCGACCATGCGCGCCAACGGCGCCTATACCTGCCTCGTCTCCGGCGGCTTCACCCTGTTCACCAGCGCGGTCGCCGCAAAAATTGGTTTCCAGGAGAACCGCGCCAACGAGCTCGTCGTACGCGACGGCAAGTTCACCGGCGAAGTGAAGGAGCCGATTTTGGGTCGCGCCGCCAAGCTGGCAACTCTGGTGGATTTGATGGAGTCGTTCGATCTCGACGACATCGACTCGGTTGTCGTCGGCGACGGCGCCAATGATCTCGCGATGATCCAGGCCGCCGGACTGGGCGTGGCGTATCACGCGAAGCCAGCGGTGGCGGCCGCCGCAGCTGCCCGGATCGACCACGGCGATCTCACCGCGCTGCTGTATGCGCAGGGCTATCGGCGGGACGAATTTGTCGAGGCGTAGTCTCTAACTGCGGCCCCGCAGCGGTAGGGTGGACAAAGGCGCATCGCGCCGTGCCCACCATCTCTTGCTACGGCAGAAAGATTGGTGGGCACGCTTCGCTTTGCCCACCAGACAGGACTGTGCGTCCCTTACTGCACGCTCAGCGCCACGAACCGCAGCTCGCCGTCGCCGTTCGAGACCAGCAGCAGCACGGACTTCTTGCCGTCCTTCTTGAGCTGGTCGACCCGCTTCTGGATGTCGGCGCCGCTCGCGACCGCTTCCTGCGCGACTTCGACGATGACGTCGCCGGCGGAGAGCCGCTTCTCGGCGGCATCCGAATTGGCGTCGACATTGGTGACGACCACGCCCTTGACGGTGTCCTTGATCTTGTAGCGCGTGCGCAGATCCTTGTTCAGCACGGCGAGATCGAGGCCGAGCGCCTTCTGCGTCACCGGCTTCTCCGGCGGCGGCTCGTCGGTCTTCACCGCGGCCTGCACCTTGTCCGGATCCTGCAGGCGGCCGAGCGTGACCTTCTTGGTCTGCTCCTCGCCCTTGCGGATGATGATGACGTCGACCTCCTTGCCGACTGCGGTGTCTGCGACGACGCGGGACAGGTCCTTCGGGTCCTTGACGTCCTTGCCGTCGAACTTGACGACGACGTCACCGGGCTCGATGCCGGCCGGCTTGGCCGGGCCCTTGTCGTCGACGCCGGCCACCAGCGCGCCGCGCGCCGGCTTGATGTTGAGGCTCTCGGCGATCTCGTCGGTGACGCTCTGGATGCGCACGCCAAGCCAGCCGCGGCGCAATTCGCCGAACTGGCGGAGCTGATCCACGACGCCCGCGACCGTCTTCGACGGCACGGCGAAGCCGATGCCGATCGAGCCGCCGGAGGGCGAGATGATCAGGGTGTTGACGCCGATGACGTCGCCTTCGAGGTTGAACAGCGGGCCGCCGGAATTACCGCGATTGATGGCGGCGTCGGTCTGGATGTAGCTGTCATAGGGCCCCGAGGAGATGTCGCGGTTCTTGGCCGAGACGATGCCCGCGGTCACGGTGCCGCCGAGGCTGAAGGGATTGCCGATCGCAACCACCCAGTCACCCAGGCGCAGCTTGTCGGAGTCGCCGAACTTCACGGCAACCAGCGGCTTCGGCGGCTTGAACTTCAAGACTGCGAGGTCGGTCTTCTTATCGACACCGACCAGCTCAGCCTTGATCTTGGTGCCGTCGTTGAGAATGACGTTGATCTCATCGGCATCGGCGATGACGTGGTTGTTGGTCACGACGACGCCGGAGGTGTCGATGATGAAGCCGCTGCCGAGCGAGTTGGCCTTGCGCGGAGGGCCGCCGCCGTTATCGCCGCCCTTGCTGCCGCCGCCGGGGCCTTTGCGGTTCTTGAAGAAATCGTCGAAGAATTCCTCGAAGGGCGAGCCGGGCGGCAGTTGCGGCATGGTGTTGCTGCCGCCGCCCTTGGCCTCGACCGTCTGCGAGGTCGAGATGTTGACGACCGCGTCGATCACCTTCTCGGCGACGTCGGCGATGCCCTCCGGTCCGCGTGCCTGTGCCGGCGAGCCGAACACACTGAAAGCGCCGATGGCGAGCGCGGCCAGCCCAAATCGCGCATGTTGGCGCAAGCGGGTCGTGACAATGGTGGCAGCGGTCATTGTGGTCTCCAGAGAAAAGGATTCGGCCTCAAGACTGCGCTCGAACGGGGTCACGGCGCAAGCCGGAGCTTAACGGGCCCGAAGACCCACACAATACGGCGAAAACCCGCCCCTCGCCTTCACTTTGGCGTTGGCCCAGCGGCTAGATCGGACGCCGCATCACCCAGATCAGGATCAGGCCGGCCACGGCCGATCCGATCCCGACCGCCCGCAGGATATTGTCCGGCGTGGCAATGGCGCTCTTCATGGCTTTCCGCATCCAGTTCGGACTGGCCGCGAACATCAAGCCTTCCAGCACGAACAGAATGCCTAAGCCGATGAGGAAGTCGGCGAACGCAATGGACCTCATCGGATTGGAACCTCCCGTGGTGCTGTTCTTGTCTGGACGAAGGGCGGCTAAACCTGCCGCCCTTGTCTAGCTTACGGTTTCGCCGGCGTCTCGGTCGCCGTCTTGCCCGACGGGTTACCAAAATACCGGAAGAAATCCGAGTCCGGCCGCAGCAGGTAGCGGGTGTCGTCCTTCTTCAGCCCGTTTTCATAGGCCGTCATCGACCGGTAGAAGGCGAAGAAGTCAGCATCCTTGCCATAGGCTTCGGCGAACAGGCGGTTACGCTCGGCGTCACCGACACCGCGCGTCTGCTCGGCCTGCGAGTTGGCCTCGGCAATGATCACGGTTGCCTCGCGATCGGCCTTGGAGCGGATCTCCTGTGCCTTCTGGCCACCCTGCGCGCGGAACTCGGCCGCTTCACGCTGACGCTCGGTCTGCATGCGCTGGTAGACCGCCTGGCTGTTCTGCTCGGGCAGATCGGCGCGACGGATCCGGACGTCAACGACCTCGATGCCGTAACCGTCGGCCTCCTTGTCGAGCTGCTCGCGGATGCGCCCCATCAGCTTCTCGCGTTCATCACGCACCACGGTGATGAAGTTGACCTCACCGAGCACGCGGCGCAGCGCCGCGTTCAAGAGCGAAGTGAGCTGGAGATTTGCCGCCTGGATCGAACCCACGCTCTGGTAGAAGCGCAGCGCGTCCTTGATGCGGTAGCGCGCAAAGGCGTCGACCACGAGCCGCTTCTGGTCGGAGGCAATGACCTCCTGCGAGGGGTTCTCGAGGTCGAGAATCCGCTTGTCGATGTTGATCACGGAATTCCAGGGCGCCTTGAAGTGCAGCCCGGGATCGGTGACGACGTCCACCGGCTTGCCGAATTGCAGCACGATGGTCTGCTCGGTCTGCTGCACCGTGAACAGCGACATGTAGGCGACAATCGCGACCAGAAGTGCCGCAAGCAGCACGACGATACCTGTAACCGGAGACCTCATCTTGTGCCTCCGCTCGACTGCTGGCCCGTCGTCGTGGGCTTCTTGGCCGACAATTCGTTGAGCGGCAGATAGGGCACGACGCCCTGGCCCGAGGGGCCACCGTCATAAATCAGCTTGTCCGAGCCGCCGAGCACGCGCTCCATCGTCTCCAGATAGATCCGTTCACGCGTCACGTCGGGCGCCTTCTTGTATTCCTCGTACACCTTCAGGAAGCGGGCGCTCTGGCCCTTGGCCTCGGCGACCGCCTGCTCCTTGTAGCCTTCGGCGGCTTGCAGGATCTGCGCAGCCTTGCCGCGCGCTTCCGGCACGACCTTGTTGGCATAGGTCTGCGCTTCGTTCTGCAGCTGCTCGAGATTGGCGCGCGCCGCCTGCACGTCGCGGAAGGCATCGATCACCTGCGCCGGCGGATCGACCTTCTGCATCTGCACCTGGGTGATCTGGATGCCGGCGCCGTAGCCGTCGAGCGTCTTCTGCATCAGATCCTGCACGGTGCTCTCGGTCTGCGTCCGCGCGCCGGTCAGGATCGGCTGGATGTTGGAGCGCCCGATCACCTCGCGCATCGCGCTTTCGGCGACGGCCTTCACGGTGCCTTCGGGGTTCTGGATGTTGAACAGGAAGTTGCCGACGCCGTTGGGCTTGATACGCCACAGCACGGTGAAGTCGACATCGACGATGTTCTCGTCGCCGGTCAGCATCAGGCTCTCTTCCGGCACGTCACGGATCGAGCGGCCGCGGCGGGCCGGATCGTCGATCAGCGTCATGCCAATGGAAATGGTCGAGACGCGCAGCGCCTTCGGCAGCAGCACGGTCTCGATCGGATAGGGCAGATGATAGTTCAGGCCGGGGTCCACGGTGCGCACATGCTTGCCGAAGCGCAGCACGACGCCCTGCTCTTCGGACTGCACGCGGAAGAAGCCCGACAGCAGCCAGAGCGCGACGACGATGAGCAGGATCAGCGTGATGCCGATGCCGGAGAAATAGCCACCCGGCATGATCTGCTGCAGCCGGTCCTGGCCACGCCGCAGAAGATCCTCCAGATCCGGCGGCCTCGGCCCGACCGGTTGCGGGCCTGTGCCCCATGGTCCTTTCGGACCCGAGCCCCATGGGCCACCGCCCTGATTCTTCCACGGCATTCGACGCTCTCCTCGGCAGACCGGGACTAGAACTAAAGCCGGCCCGCATTGTCCGGTCCGGCTTTATAGGGGACCGAAAGGACCCTTACAACGCAAGCCTGACCGACCCACGAGCTAAGCTCGGGGGTAGAAAAGTCAATGTTAACATTGGCGAATGCGGTTAATGGGACGGCCGCCGACGATATGTCACATAGGAGAAGTCGGCGCTGTCGTCCGGCCCGGCCGGATGGCGAACGCGCCCGGTCTCGTCCCACTGCGCCCTGTCGATCTCGAAATGCGTGTCGCCATCGGGTCGCGCATGCACTTCGGTGATTTCAAGGCGATCGGCCCGGTCGAGCCATTGCCGGAAGATTTCGGCGCCGCCGATCACGGCGATTTCAGCGGCTGAACGCCGCAGGGCGTCACCAAGCGCAACCGCGGCCGCATCCGCCGCCGATGTCGTGACGACGGCGCCAGCGGCGCGATAGGCCGCATCGCGCGTGATCACGATGTTGGTGCGGTTCGGAAGCGGCCGGCGCCCCGGTAAAGACTCGAAGGTCTTACGGCCCATGATCACGGGCTTGCCTATGGTGAGCGCCTTGAAGCGCGCCAAGTCGGACTTCAATCGCCACGGCATCGCGTTGCCGGCGCCGATGACGCCGTTCTCCGCGATCGCAACGACGAAGACGATCTCCATCAGGGCGCACTCCCTGCAAGCCGCGTCAGTGCAGGACCGGAGACCCGGCACAGCGTCCAGTCGTCCAGCATCGCGGCGCCGAGCGATTTGTAGAACGCGATCGACGGCGCGTTCCAGTCGAGCACCGCCCATTGCAGGCGCGACCAGCCGTTGTCGACGCATTCCTTCGCCAGATAGACCAGCAGCGCCTTGCCGAGGCCTTTGCCCCGATGCGACGGCCGCACATACAAATCTTCGAGATAGATGCCGTGGCGACCGCTGAAGGTGGAGAAATTCAGGAACCAGACTGCAAAGCCAGCGGGCTCGCCGTTCCACTCGGCGATCGCGCAAAACAACCGCGGATCGCTGCCGAACAAGGCCTCGGCAATGTCAGCCTCGGTTGCCTCGACCTCATGCGAGAGTTTTTCGTACTCGGCGAGTTCGCGGACGAAACCAAGCACGAGCCCTGCTTCGCCAGGACGTACGCGGCGGATGTTCAACGCCATCGACGCTAGACCGCGACTGCCGCCTTGATGTGCGGATGCGGATCGTAGCCGACGAGCTCGAAGTCCTCGTAGCGGAAGGAGAAGATGTCCTTCACATCGGGGTTGATGCGCATCACCGACAGCGCACGCGGTGCGCGCGTCAATTGAAGCCGGGCCTGCTCCAGATGGTTGGAATAGAGATGGGTGTCGCCGAGCGAATGCACGAAGTCGCCGGGCTTCAGGCCCGTGACCTGCGCGACCATCATGGTGAGCAGCGCGTAGGAGGCGATGTTGAAGGGCACGCCGAGGAACACGTCGGCCGAGCGCTGATAGAGCTGGCACGACAGTTTTCCGTTGGCGACATAGAACTGGAACAGCAGATGGCAGGGTGGCAGCGCCATCTTGTCGACATCGGCCGGATTCCAGGCGGTGACGATCAGCCGGCGCGAATCCGGGGTGCGCTTGATCATATCGATGACCTTGGCGATCTGGTCGATGCTGCCGCCATCAGGCGTCGGCCAGGAGCGCCATTGATGACCGTAGACCGGGCCGAGATCGCCATTGGCATCCGCCCACTCGTCCCAGATCGTGACGCCGTTATCCCTGAGATATTTGATATTGGTGTCACCCTTCAGGAACCACAGCAGTTCATGCACGATCGCCTTCAGCGGCAGCCGCTTGGTCGTCAGCATCGGGAAGCCGGCGGACAGATTGAAGCGCATCTGATGGCCGAACACCGACAGCGTGCCGGTACCGGTCCGATCTGTCTTCTCGGCGCCGTCTGAAAGAATCCGCTCGAGCAGGTCCTGATACTGGTGCATGTGCGATAGAGCCTTTGGGGAGGCGGCGAACTTAACGGCGCCCCCGGCGCTGTGACAGCGGCGATTCGCTGGTCCCGCCGATTATACCCGGAAAAGTGAGAACTCCCGGCGCAAACGACAAGGGGCGGAACTGGTGTCCCGTCCCTCGCCTATCGGATTGATTGTACTGGCTTAACTTGCCGGCTTGAGCACCGGGGTCCACTTCGCGATCTCGGATTTGACGAGGGCGGCAAGCGCCTCCGGGGTCCGCTCGGCCGCGGTGGGGATGACGCTGCCGAGCTCGAGCAAGCGCTTCTTCACGGTCTCATCGTCGAGCGCCTTGGCGGCAGCGGCGTTCAGGGTCGCCAGGATCGCGGGCGAGGTTCCCTTCGGCGCGAACATCGCATTCCAGGCCTGGGCCTGGAATGTGGGCAGGCCCGCTTCCGCCGTTGTCGGCACGTTCGGCAACGACGGATTGCGCTCCGGCGTTGCGATCGCATAGGCCTTGATGGTGCCGGCATTGATCTGCGGCACGGCGTTGACGATCTGGTCGCACATGTAGTCGACCTGGCCCGCCACCAGCGCGTTCATCGCCGGGCCGGTGCCGTTGAAGGGCACGCCGACCGGCTTGACGTCGAGAATGGAGTGCAGGAGCTCGCAAGACACGTGCGAGACCGAGCCGACGCCGGCATGCGCGGCGTTCACCTTCTCGGCATTCGCCTTCACGTAAGCGACGAACTCCTTGAGGTCCTTTGGCGGAAAATCCTTGCGCGCCAGGATCAGGATCGGCGTACCCGCGAGCAGCGCGATCGGCTCGAAGTCCTTCTCGGGATGGTAGGCGAGCTTCGGATAGAGCGGCACGGAGGCGGCGTGCGTGCCCATATGCCCGGTGATCAGCGTATAGCCGTCATTGGCGGCGCGCGCGGCGCGCGTGGTCGCAGTGGTGCCACCGGCGCCGACCACGTTCTCGATGATGATGCTTTGCCCTAACGTCTGCGCCATGTGGCCGGTGACGATGCGCGAGATCACGTCGGTGGGGCCGCCCGCCGCGAACGGCACGATCATGGTTATGCTGCGCGTCGGATAGGTCTGCGCTTCGCTGGTCGCGACAAAGCCGCACAGCGATGCGAGCACGGCTGCACATGCGCCCGTGAGCGCGCGAATGGAGGTCATCTGGATCATCTCCGACATAAACAAAAATGCCGGCCTCGCGGCCGGCATTTTCATTTCACGAAGACATCACACAAGTCGATTGGACTTCCGAATGCGGCGTGCCGACGCGTGACACGCCGACGCAGGTACGCGCCGCTCAGTTCTCGGATTCGGTGAACACCTCGTCGCGCTTGGCGCGCAGCATGGGCAACAGCGTGAGCACCAGCAGGAATGCCGCGATCGCGAGCAGCACCGCCGAGAGCGGACGCGTCAGGAACACGCTCCAGTCACCACGCGAGATCAACAGCGCGCGGCGCAGGTTCTCTTCCATCAGCGGTCCGAGCACCATGCCGAGCAGCAGCGGCGCCGGCTCGAAATCGTGCTTGATCAGCCAGTAGCCGACGAGACCGAACACGCCTG
Source organism: Bradyrhizobium sp. CCGUVB4N (assembly GCF_024199945.1). Taxonomy (GTDB): domain Bacteria; phylum Pseudomonadota; class Alphaproteobacteria; order Rhizobiales; family Xanthobacteraceae; genus Bradyrhizobium. The sequence continues at coordinate 6,927,262 of NZ_JANADP010000001.1, forward strand.
CGAGGATGACGTCGACCGGGGCGTTGTTCACCGAGTAGATGCCGATCGCGCAGAAGATCACGATCGAGGGGAACATCAGCCGATACGGCACGCGCAGCAGGCGGACCCAGATTCCGACCAGCGGCAGGTTGATGATGATCAGCATCAGATTGCCGATCCACATCGAGGCGATCATGCCCCAGACCAGATCAGGCTGCTTCTGCATCACCTGCGGACCCGGCACGATGCCATGAATGGTCATCGCACCCACCATCAGCGCCATCACCGCGTTCGGCGGGATGCCGAGGGTGAGCAGCGGGATGAAGGAGGTCTGGGCGGCTGCGTTGTTGGCGCTTTCCGGTGCCGCCACGCCCTCGATCGCACCGCGGCCGAACCGCTTCGGATCCTTGGCGAGCTTCTTCTCGAGCGTGTAGGCCGCGAACGACGCGATCACCGCACCGCCGCCGGGCAGAATGCCGAGGATCGAGCCGAGCACGGTGCCGCGCAGGATCGCGGGCGTCGAGTCGGCTAGGTCCTTCCTGGTCGGCATCAGGCCGGTGATCTTCTGCTGCACCAGATCGCGATTCATCTCGGCGCCGGCGTCGAGATTGCGGATGATCTCGGCAAAGCCGAACACGCCCATCGCCACCGTCGCAAAGCCGAGGCCGTCGGCAAGCTCCGGAATGTTGAAGGCCATGCGCGAAGCACCGGTCTCGATGTCCGAGCCGACCATCGACAGCAGCAGGCCGAACACGATCATCGCGATCGCCTTCAGCACCGAGCCCTTGGCGAGCACGACGGCGAAGATCAGGCCGAGCACCATCAGCGAGAAGTACTCGGCCGGACCGAACGCCAGCGCAAGTTTTGTGAGTGGTGCACCGAGAACCGCGATGAGCACGGTCGCGACGCAACCGGCGAAGAACGAGCCGATCGCGGCGATCGCCAGCGCCGGACCGGCACGGCCCTGCTTGGCCATGGCGTGGCCGTCGATGGCAGTGACCACCGATGTCGCTTCGCCTGGAATGTTGACCAGAATCGAGGTGGTCGAGCCGCCATACTGGGCGCCGTAATAGATGCCGGCGAGCATGATCAGCGCGCCGACCGGCGGCAGCCCGAACGTGATCGGCAGCAGCATCGCGACGGTCGCGATGGTGCCGATGCCCGGCAGCACGCCGACCAGCGTGCCGACGAGCGCGCCGATCAGGCACATCAGAAGGTTGATCGGAGAAAAGGCGACGGCGAAACCGTGAGCGAGGTTGGCAAAAAGCTCCATGACAGCCTCACTGAGCCAGGAAACGCGGGAACATCGGCATTGGCAAACCGAGCACGTAGGGGAAGAGAAGCGCACAGCCGACCGTCAGGCAGGCGCCGACGATGGCCGCCTCCACCCAGCGCGTTTCATGCGATCCCAGCGCGGCGATCATGAAGCTCACAAACGCCGAGACCACGAGACCAAGCGGCCGGATCGCCAGCGCGAAGAACAGGATCGCGCACATCACGAACAGGGGTCCGCGCCATGAATAATGCGCGAGCGAGGGACCCTCGGCCAAAAGGCCCGTCAAGGCGATGCCCGCGGACAGAGCCACCAGCAATCCCCCGAACATCCGCGGTGCGGTGCCCGCGCCAAAGGAGAAGCCGCGCATACCCTGCAGGTCGCTCGAGGCCCACAGCGCGAACAGCGCAAGCGCCATGAGAATGACGCCGCCGATATAGTCCTGCGCCGACCTGATCGTCATGAACAGTGTGACAATCGCCACCGCGAACAGCGGATAGGAATAGATCAGTGCCAGCAGAACGTCCGATGACGCCTTCTTGGTATCACCGCCGACCGCGCCGAGCAGCGCAGCCGGACCGCCCGCGACCAGTGCAGTCGCGTGGCTGATCAGGACCGATGCCGGACCGCGCCCGGCACCCCAGCCAAAGATCGTCCCGATCGACCAGATGAATTCGAAAATTTGTGGCGCGATGGCCAGCAGGCAGAAGCCGATCGCCACCGATGTGTTTCTTGTGGCTGACGCCGCCGAGTGGCCCATTGTGTCGGCCATGCATGTCTCCTCCGCGACCCGTAAGCCACGAGCACTGTTGTTCTAATCGGCTGGAAATCGATCCCCGGCCCGGATCATTGCCTAGCGATTTTCATCACACAATGCCAGCAAAACCCAACAGGCCCCCTGCTAGCAGAAGCCACAGTGGATTGACGCGCGAGACGGAGGCGATCACTGCAACCGTGGCGGTCAGGAGCAGCGCAGCAATGGTGCGATCGGTCGACCGTGCCAGGATCAGAGCACTCGCCGCCATCAATCCGATCGACAGCGGAACCAGTGCAGCCTGGATCAGGCCGGGCCAGCGCGATTGGCTCGGCCGGTTCAAAAGCCGGCTGACATAATAGGCAAGCAGCGCCGTCGGCAGGCACATCGCCAACGTTGCGGCCAGCGCGCCGGGAATGCCGGCAACGGCATAGCCGATTAACGTGACGATAAGCACGTTGGGACCTGGCGAAAGCTGCGCGATCGCATAGGCGTCCGCGAACTGCTTGTCGGTCATCCAGTGATGCACATCGACGGCGATGCGGTGCATCTCGGGCACCGCGGCCGCGGCGCCGCCGACCGCGAACAAGGACATTAGACCAAAGGTGGAGATCAGCGCCCAGATCGGGTTCTCGCTGCTCATGCTGCTACCTTCCGCCGCATCAGATAGGTGACGCCGATGCTGAGCGGGATCGCGACCAGCAGCACCGCCTGCAACGGCCAGCGAAGCACGCCGATGGCTGTGAACACGCCAAGCATCAGGATGAGCACGACGACGTCCATCCGCTTCAGCAGCGGCGTCATCATGCGGAAGACCACCGCGATCAACAAGCCGACCGCCGCGCAGGAAATGCCTGCGAGAATACGACGCAGCACCTCCACGTCGCCGAACCGGGCGTAGATGATCGCGAGCACCGTCATGATCAGCGTCGGCGGCAGCAACAGCCCGGTGAAGGCTGCGACGCCGCCGGCGATGCCGCGCAGCCGCGAGCCGAACACCATCGACAGGTTGACGATGTTGGGCCCGGGCAGGAAATGGCAGAGCGCAAAGGTCTCGTTGAACTCGTCCGCGGTCATCCATCGATGCTGGTCGACGATGGCGTGCCGGGCAAACACCAGGACGCCGCCGAAGCCGGCCAGCGACATCCGGGCAAAGGCCAGAAACAGCGCGGCGAGACCTGGCGGAGCGGCGTGAGTTGGCGAAGGATCCGGCTCTTGGGCGGCCGGTGCTGAATCCGGGGACATGCCAACAGCTTAGAACGCGGTCCGCCGCGGGGCCAAGATCAGACAGAACACCGGTCGGAACCTATCCAAAGGAACCTCCGCGCCGTCGCGCCAAACCCCTGTCTTTCTATACCTTTGCCCCCTATATTGGGGGTGCCGGTTCGCCGGCTATGGAAATAAACGGTCGTCGCAATAAACCATTCGGACCCGGGGGCGGTACCCGGCGCCTCCACCAAAGCTCATCGTTTGGCGGGCTTGGCCCACTGGCAAGTGAGCTTCGGCGGGGGCGAAATAGGATCGACGAGGGCGTAAAGGGCGTACTTTTTCCCGGTATTGTTCCGCCGTTATCGGGCTACTGCAATAGTTGCCAACGACAACTTTGCTCCGGTTGCTCAGGCTGCGTAACGCAGTTTGAAAGACCATCTTAAAGTCCTAACGGGTTAAGCTCCGTTAGGCGGGGTTCGGAGGCACCTGGCAACAGAAGCCTCCACTTACCTCTGATTTCCTTCCCGGCGGGGACTCCTGCTGACCCGTCAGGCGCGGTACTATTGCGGCTTGGCGAGTCGGGCCGGCAGGGCCCGTCTCCTGGAATGCAACAGGACCACCATGGCGACCGATCATATCCGATACGATGTGCTGGCACGCGACGCGCTGCGCGGCGTGTTGCGCAAGGTGCTGACCGACGCCGCGGCCCATGGCCTGCCGGGTGAGCACCATTTCTTCATCACCTTCGTATCGAAGGCCGAGGGCGTGAAGCTGTCGAGCCGGCTGCTTGCGCAATATCCGGAAGAGATGACGATCATCCTCCAGCACCAGTTCTGGGATCTGACCGTGCTCGAGGACCGTTTCGAGGTCGGCCTGTCCTTTGGCGGCATCCCGGAGCGGCTGATCGTGCCGTTCAGCGCCATCAAGAGCTTCCTCGATCCGTCCGTGAAATTCGGCCTCCAGTTCGACACCTCGGATGTCGCGGAGGTGACGGGCGAGAATTTGCCCGTGGCCCCGGCCCCATCCGCCGTGGCGGCACCCGCGCCGGCCACCGAGACGGCCGAGACCGCGGAAGAACCGACCCCGCCGAACCAGGGCGGCGCCGAGGTCGTGCGGCTCGATCGTTTCCGCAAGAAATGATCTAGGTTGGCCGCGAGACCGTCGCGCCCGGCCAAACTCCCTATATAGAAGAGCACATCAAGAGGCCGCGCGGCGTCTCGCGCGGCAGAATGGATGTGCTCATGGCCAAAGCTGCCCGCGCGAAGACCACCCGCCCCGCGACCCGCATCGAGACCGACAGCTTCGGTCCCATCGAGGTCCCCGCCGATCGCTATTGGGGGGCGCAGACCGAACGCTCGCGCCAGAATTTCCGCATCGGCATTGACCGCATGCCGATCTCGCTCGTGCATGCCCTCGGCATCGTCAAGCTTGCGGCCGCACAGTCCAACCTCGAGCTCGGCCTGCTCGACAAGCGCCGCGCTGGCGCCATCATTCGCGCCGCGCACGAGGTGATCGAGGGCAAGCTCGACGATCATTTCCCGCTCGTGGTGTGGCAGACCGGCTCGGGGACGCAGAGCAACATGAACCTCAACGAGGTCATCGCCAACCGCGCCAACGAGCTGCTCGGCGGCGAGCTCGGATCCAAGAAGCCGGTGCATCCCAACGACCACGTCAACATGAGCCAGTCGTCGAACGACTCTTTCCCGACGGCGATGCACATCGCGGCCGCAAGCCGCGTCACGGCGGATCTCGTCCCTGCCCTCGGCGAACTGCACCGCGCGCTGCGCAAGAAGGAGAAGGAGTTCGCCAAGATCGTGAAGATCGGCCGTACCCACACCCAGGATGCGACGCCGCTGACACTTGGCCAGGAATTCTCGGGCTACGCCGCGCAGGTCGAGAGCGGCATCGCGCGGCTCAAGGTCGCGGTGAAGGACCTCTATCCGCTGGCGCAGGGCGGCACCGCCGTCGGCACCGGCCTCAATTCGAAGCCGCGCTTCGCAAGGCTGTTTGCAAAGCACGTCGCCGGGATCACGAAACTTCCCTTCACCAGCGCCGCCAACAAATTCGAGGCGCTGGCTTCGAACGACGCCTATGTGCTGGCGCACGGCGCCATCAATTCCGTCGCGACGGGCCTTTTCAAGATCGCCAATGACATCCGCCTGCTCGGATCGGGCCCGCGCTCGGGCCTCGGCGAACTGATCCTGCCGGAGAACGAACCGGGCTCATCGATCATGCCGGGCAAGGTCAATCCGACGCAGTGCGAGGCGATGACCATGGTGTGCTGCCAGGTGTTCGGTAATCACACCGCGATCACGGTCGCCGGCAGCCAGGGCCATTTCGAGCTCAACGTCTACAAGCCGGTGCTCGCCTACAACATGCTGCACTCGATCCGCCTGATGGCGGACGCCGCGCGCTCATTCACCGAGCATTGCGTCAGCGGCATCCGCGCCGACCAGAAGCACATCAAGGAGCTGATGGAGCGTTCGCTGATGCTGGTGACCGCGCTCGCGCCGAAGATCGGCTACGACAACGCGGCCAAGGTGGCCAAGACCGCGCATGCCAACGGCACCACGCTGAAGGAGGAGGCACTGCGGCTCGGCTTCGTCTCGGCCGACGAATTCGACCGCCTGGTGCAGCCGGAGAAGATGACGCGACCCGGGTGAATTCCGAATTCCGATAGTCATCCGTAATGATACGGAGCCCTAAAAGCTCATAATTATAAGGCTTAAAGGACAGGATTTGATTACCGTCAATGTGGCGGCGGCGGCACCTGCTACGCAAAGCCCCTCTGCCCTTGACGGGGCGAAATTCATCGTTTGATGGCCGACAGGCCGATTGACGAGGACGAGCGAATGACGATCAAGTCTTGTGGGGCGCAACGCGGCGCCCTGTTTCTGGAAGTTTCATCCAGCCTGAAGAGGAGCGGATGATGGAGACGCGGCATGGGGAACGTCATCAACCTGAATCGTTTCAGGAAGCGCGCCGAGCGGGAAGCATCGGCGAAGCAGGCGGACGCCAACCGAACGAAGTTCGGCCGCACGAAGGCCGAGCGATCGTCGGCGGAGAAGCAGGCGGACCAGGCGAAGGCGCATCTGGACCAGCATCGGATCGATCGCGAGGAGCAGCCATGAAGTCGCCCGTCGTGAAGCGCTCGATCGTGGTCGCCGGCCACAAGACCAGCGTCAGCCTGGAAGAGGCGTTCTGGAACGGCATGAAGGAGATCTCGGGCCTGCGCAACATGACGCTGTCCGAGCTCGTCGGCGAAATCGACGGCGGCCGCCAGCAGGGCAATCTGTCCTCGGCAATCCGCCTGTTCGTGCTCGACTACTTCAAGAGCCGCGCCATGGCCGCCCAGCCGGAAAAGGTCCCGGCGCAGTAGCGCCAAGGACTGGCGCCAAGGACTGCTGCCAAGGCGTTCGGCCCACGGCTTCGTGATCTGCACTTTAAAATCACTCTAAGGTGCAGTTTCAACGAGCGTGCGCGCTTGACCTCCCTGCCCTGCGTTGAAAATACAGGGCATGACCGACACCCACGATACGCGCCGCGAGATGCCGCTGGGCCTGGCCAAGCGCGGCTATACCGGCGTCATCCAGCACCTCTCCGCCAAGGACGCCGGCTCGGCACTCTCGGACATCGAGCTCGAGAGCCGGCTGATCGAGCTCGGCTTCGTCGAGGGCGCGCGGGTCGAGGTCCTGCACGAGGGGCTGGTCGGACGCGACCCGATCGCCGTGCGCGTCGACAACATCACCATCGCGGTGCGCCGCCGCGAAGCCATGGCCATCATCGTCGCCTGAGATTGCGGCCGGACATCTGATTCCATGGAATTACCCCTTCTGCATCTCGCCCTGGTGGGCACGCCAAACAGCGGCAAGACGTCGCTGTTCAATGCGCTGACCGGCAGCCGGCAGAAGGTGGCCAACTATCCGGGCGTCACCGTCGAGCGCAAGGAAGGTTTTTTCGTCACCCCGCAGGGGCGCCAGGTCTCCGTGGTCGACCTGCCCGGCACCTATTCGCTGCGCGGCCGCAGCCCCGACGAGGAGATCACCCGCGACTTCGTGCTCGGCAAGGCTTCCGGCGAGACTGTGCCCGACCTCGTGCTGTGCGTGGCCGACAGCACCAATCTGCGCCTGACCATCCGCCTGCTGCTGGAGCTGAAGCGCACCGGGCGGCCGATGATCCTCGTGCTCAACATGTTCGACATCGCGAGCCGCCGCGGCATCTCGGTCGACGTGGAGCGGCTCGCCAAGGAGCTCGGCGTGCCCGTGGTCACCTCGATCGCGGTGCGCAAGGGCGGCACGGCTGACCTGCTGGCGCTGACCGACGAGATCTCGGCCAAGCTCTCCGCCGAGCCGGTCGAAAACAGCTGGCGCGCGCTCAGCGTCGCCGAATTGCGCGCGACCCAGCGCGAGGCCGACCGCATCATCTCCGACTGCGTCAGCCTGCCTGCCAGGCCCGACACCTGGACCGCGCGCATCGATGCGATTGTGCTGCATCCGGTCGGCGGCCTGATCGTGCTCGCGCTCATCCTGTTCGTGATGTTCCAGGCGGTGTTCGCCTGGGCGCAGCCGCTGATGGAGCTGCTGCAATCGGGCTTCGACGCGCTCGGCGACTTCGTCCACGCCACCCTGCCCGAGGGCCTGCTGCAGAGCTTCCTTCAGAACGGCGTGATCTCCGGCGTCGGCAGCGTCATCGTGTTCCTGCCGCAGATTATCATCATCTTCCTGTTCATCCTGCTCCTGGAAGATTTCGGCTACATGGCGCGCGCCGCGTTCCTGATGGACCGCATCATGGGCGGCGCAGGGCTGCACGGCCGCGCCTTCATTCCGCTGCTGTCGAGCTTTGCCTGCGCCATCCCCGGCATCATGGCGACGCGCGTGATCGACAACAAGCGCGACCGCCTGACCACGATCCTGATCGCGCCGCTGATGACCTGCTCGGCGCGCATTCCGGTCTACACGCTGATCATCTCCGCCTTCATTCCGGCCAAGGACGTCTGGGGCTTCATCAACCTGCAGGGCCTCGTGATGTTCGGGCTCTATGCGGCCGGCATCACCAGTGCGCTGGTCGTCTCGTTCCTGATCAAATTCTTCATGCTGCGCGACTATGCGCCGGCGCCGTTCATGCTCGAGCTGCCGGACTACAAGATGCCGCGGCTGAAATCGATCGCGATCGGCATCTTCACCCGTGCGAAGATGTTCCTGCAGCGCGCCGGCACCACGATCTTCTCGATGATGGTGCTGATCTGGTTTCTGGCCTCGTTCCCGCAGCCGCCCGCAGGCGCCACCGAGCCCGCGATCGACTTCAGCCTCGCCGCCATCATCGGCAAGGCGATCGAGCCGCTGCTTCATCCCGTCGGCTTCAACTGGCAGATCGCGGTCGCGCTGATCCCGGGCATGGCGGCGCGCGAGGTCGCGGTCGCAGCCCTCGGCACCGTCTATGCGATCGAGGGCGGCAAGGAAGCGGCCGAGCAGATCGGCCAGGTGCTGGCGACGAAGTGGTCGCTCGCGACCGCGCTGTCGATGCTCGCCTGGTACATCTTCGCCCCGCAATGCGCCTCCACGCTCGCCGTCATCCGGCGCGAGACCGGAAGCTGGGGCTGGATGGCGGCGACGTTCGCCTACATGCTTGTCCTGGCCTATGCGGCGAGCCTTCTCACCTACAACGTCGCGGTCGCGCTGGGCGCAGGCTAGCCTCTCTCGCGACCAAGGCCGCGAAAACAACCCCATGCACAGTAGACGGGGGCTGTGAGATCAGTGGCTTACGCCTGTGCAAAATCATGCGACCGCAGCCAAGGCTCGCGAGCCAGTTCCAGCTTCAAACCGTGACAGCTCGTAGGATGGGTAGAGCGAAAGCGAAACCCAATCGCCTCCGCGCGTTCCGGGACGTGATGGGTTTCGCTTTCGCTCTACCCATCCTACGCACTTGATCCGCACGCCAGCTCAAACCATGACAGCGTAACTGTCGCTTTGACGTCAAAAGCAAATGCCGTTTGCGCTCATCGTATCCGGGCGTCATAGTTTCGTAACGCTGCCCGGCAGTTTGAACCGGCTTTGAGTGAGCAAGCGGGAGGCCGCGCCATGCAAGACGTCGAGACTCGTGTCATTGGCAAGGTGATGTGGCGGCTCATTCCGTTCCTGATCGTGTGCTACTTCGTGGCCTATCTCGACCGCGTCAATGTCGGCTTTGCCAAGCTGCATATGAACCAGGCGCTCGGTTTGAGTGAAGCAGCGTTCGGGCTGGGCGCCGGCTTGTTCTTCGTCGGATATTTCCTGTTTGAAGTGCCCTCGAACATCTTTCTGGAAAGGGTCGGCGCGCGCGTCTGGATCGCCCGCATCATGATTACCTGGGGGATCGTCTCGGCGGCTTTCGCATTCATCCCGTCGATATCGGCAGCAACGGGAATTCCGACGACGGGCGTTTTCTACTCGCTTCGCTTGCTGCTCGGCGCCTGCGAAGCCGGTTTCTTTCCCGGCATCATCTTCTACCTGACGCTCTGGTTCCCCGCGGTTTACCGCGCGCGGGTCATCAGCCTGTTCATGCTGGCAATCCCGATTTCGTCCATCGTCGGATCACCCATCTCCGGGATGCTGCTCAGCGTGACCGGCTGGGGATTGGAGGGCTGGCAGTGGCTGTTCATTCTCGAAGCGTTGCCGTCGGTTCTGGTGGGCATTGGCGTCCTGCTCTATCTGACCGATTTCCCGCGCCAGGCCCGCTGGCTGCAACAAGACGAGATTGCCTGGCTGGAGAACGTGCAGGCCACCGAGAAGCGCAACAAGGAGCGCGTAGAACATTTGTCCCTGGGACAGGCGCTCACTGATCCTCGCATCCTAGCGTGCGCCCTGGTGTACTTCTGCCTGAACGCTGCAAGTTATGGCGTGGCGTTCTTCTTGCCGACCATCATCAAGGGTTTTGGTGTCACTGACACCCAGACCGGCCTGCTCGCGGCGCTCCCCTTTGTTTTCGGCGCCGCGGGCATGGTGCTGCTCGGTCGTCATTCCGATCGGACCATGGAGCGAAAGGGTCACGTCGCCGCGGCGCTATTGATGGCAGCCGTCGGAATTGGGTTGGCAGGTCTCGTTTCCAATTCCGTGCTCATCATGGCGTTGCTCTGCTTTGCACAGATCGGCGTCTCCGCGGTCCCCCCGATGTTCTGGCCACTGCCGGCAAGTTTCCTGACCGGCGCATCGGCCGCCGCCGGCATCGCCGCGATCAACTCGCTCGGAAACCTTTCTGGTTTCGCTGGTCCTTACGCAATGGGCTATCTGAAGGACCTGACCGGCAATTTTACTGCGGGCCTGCTCTTGCTGGCGGGTTGCGCGCTGGTCGGCGCCATCGTCGTCATGATGCTGCGGATCGATGTACGGCGCGAGCAATTGTCCGGTGACGTCGCGATGGCGCACTAGGCGGCTTCCGGGGCCCCCATGAAGCGGCGCGAGTTCATCACGCTGATTATTGGCGCTGCGGCATTGGGACCGGTCCCGCCCAGCTGGCACTCCGCCGCCTGCCCGCCATTCTGCAGTGGCCCGAACAGGCGGAAGAAGGCGGACTGATGGGATACGGTCCTCGTCTCAGCGCGGTCTTCGACCAATGCGCGCGTCAGGTCGCAAGACTATTGCGAGGCGCAAAGGTGGCCGACGTCCCTGTTGAGCAGCCGATCAGGTTCGAACTGGTCATCAATCTCAAGACAGCGCAAATGTTAGGTGTCGAAATTCCGCCGGTGGTACTTTCGCGTGCCGACAGGACGATCGAGTGAGCCGTCGATTTCCGCCTCCGGCTCATCGGTTCCGTTGACACAGTGTCCCGACATGTCAGCTCGCAGGGACAGACCGGACGTTTGCAGCCGCGCCTTAGGCCGACGCTTTTGACTCGCAGCGGACATCCGACTGATGAGGCCATTCTGTCGGACAAAGGGCAAGGTCCGGTGGCATCAGTGCGACCCGGAAATGAAATAGCTCCAAGCGGTGTCCAGTATTATACTGGTGCTACTGGAAGTCCTGTTTCAAGCGTTCGTGGGAAGATTGTTACGACCGGTTCAGGGAGGAACATCTGATGACGACTATGTTTGTTAGACACATGGTTTCCGACTACAAGATCTGGCGGAAGGCCTATGACGATTTTGCCCCGGTTCAGAAGGCGAAGGGCGTCACAGCCGAGGCTGTCTACCGAGCGGTCGAAAATCCCAATGACATCACAGTAACTCACGAGTTTGCCACGATTGAAGCTGCGCAAGCCTTCGCGGAGAGTGCTGAATTGAAGAATGCCATGCGGAATGCAGGAGTGGCAGGAGCTCCAGCGATTTGGTTTACGAACAAGGCGTGAAGTATCGATCCCGGCCAAGTGCCGGGATTTTTTTTGTTGTGGTGCGCCATGTTGCCTGTTGGCCCATCGGTCCCGTTGACACAGTGCCCCGACATGTCAGTTCGCAGGGACAGACCGGACGTTTGCAGCCGCGCCTTCCGACGCTTTTGACCCGAAGCGAACATGGCAGCAGCATCTCGCGCATGGGCCGATCAAGGGCAGATGGCCCGACGGCGATCCTTGCCGATGTAGCGAACCCCACGCGGCGAATCGCCGAAGCGAGCCCGGAACAGGCGATTGAAATGCGAAACGTCCGAGAAGCCCACCTCCAGCGCGATGTCGGAAATCAGTTGCGTGCCAGAGCGCGCCTCGGTCAGCAGTTTGAGCGCAAGTTGCAGACGTAGCTCGTTCACGTGCCCGGTGAACGATGATCCCGACAGTGCCATCAGGCGCTGCAGATAGCGAGGTGAAATGCCCTGGCGACGAGCGACCGTCTCGACGCTGAGCCCGGGCTGCTGAAAGTGCGTTGCGATATCGTCGAGGACGGCACTGTGGCGCGCGGCCACGACCGCACTCGCATCGCTCTCGCCCAAGGGAGCGCACTCGCCAACTACGAGGGCTACGAGATCACAGGTGTGAGCGACGACGACATCACGCAGCCTTGGGGCGGCCAGAGCCCCCTCCCTGAATGCCGACTTCAGATAGGCCATGAGGATACGAAGCGGTTCATTCCGCTGAGGGATCGGTCGCATTGCGAGGCTCTCGATGTCGGTCACGCGCTGCGCCAGCGCCTCGCGGGGCACCGCCAGACCGAATAATATTCCGTTGAGATAGGTGACCGTGGCGGGCTCCGAATGCAGAATCGAGATTGCATCGCCTGCGCAAAGCTCGATGTCGCGGCCGCGCTGCGTGAGCTGACTGTTACCGGGCGAGCAGACGATCAGCCCGATCGAGTCGTCACCGTCGGCAGTGTTCGTCCGCAAGCGCTTGAAGCGCATTGGCGAGCCTTTCAGCGCGAGCGTGCGCAAACCGCGGATCGCTTGCAGCGTTGCGTCGACCTGAAACGGAATGTTCGCGAGAGGCTCGACATCGGCGTGGACGATCCCCCGCACAAAGCTCTCGCGCCATAATGGAAGTCGCATCCGCTCCGGATGTTCGCGCGTCGAAAATCGATGCGATACGAAATCGGCTGCGTCCGTAGACATGGGGACCTCCAGCCTTGATAAGACATTCGGAGTCAAGTTCGGCGACAAGCCAGCTGTCGGTATCGGTATTTTGCAATTTACGCACCGACCGCCTCTTGAGGTACGCAGGACTCCAAGAAGCTACGTCATTTGTCTGCTAGTCTCATTCACCTGTGATTGATGCTGGTGTGAACTGGCTCACGTGACGACCAGAAAATTACGACAATCTTTAATTGCGAATTTCGCGCATAAACTTCTCCTTTAAGAGGAGACGATTGCGATGGCTCTATTTCAAATTGCCGCCATCGGATCCAATTTTGGAATCCCCGACAAGGGGCAAAGCCAAATCCAACTTTATAATGCTGTTCGCGACTGTTTGGACTCATCGATGCGAGCAGAAGTTCTCGGAACGAGACTATCCTCTGATACCGATTTTCCGTCGTGCCTTGATCGTCGCATCACCATTGAGATTCGTCGGACACAAATTACGTCCCGGCCATGCTCCTTTTCAGCCGCCGGGTGAAGTGGTCGAAATCTGTCATATGGGACGTCAACCGTGGCGATCAGGAAGGGATTCGATCATGTCCGCCATCGTCGACATGCTCTATCGTGAATATTGCCGTGCCCGTCTCACCGAAATGCGAAAGCAGCTTTTGATACGGGGTGCCGGCGACAAGACTTTGCAAACGCCTTGGGAGGATAACGATCCAGCCGACCCTGGCGCTCAGAGGAGCAGCTGGCGGACCAAGGAGCCCCCATCATCCATCAGGTAGCCGGCGCGCGCCATCGACCCCATGAGCGCGAGCGCGCAGACAGGCCTGCAGATGGATGATCGAACTCACATTTCGACGCGATTGTTCGGTGAAACTCCACCGGAGTTCAAAACGGCGAGCCGCGATCTGCGTATCGACATCGCTCGCGGGATCGCGTTGTGGTGGATCTTTCTCGATCACGTTCCCAACAACATCGGGAGCTGGTTGACGCCGCGCAACTACGGCTTCTGCGACGCCGCCGAGATCTTCATGTTCATCTCGGGCGTGACCTGCGCGCTGGCCTACGACAGGGCACGTCAGCGCGAGGGCTGGAGCGGCATGATCGGCCGTTCGCTGAAGCGGGGATGGGACATCTATGCGGCGTTTCTGCTGCTCACGCTCGCTTGCGCCATCCTCGTCTACCTTGCGGGCAGCGATGATCTCGCCGATGACAGCAATACGCGAATTCTGCTCGAACATCCGGGCCCGACGCTCGCTCACGCCGCAATCCTGCAATACCGCCCCGTCAACACCGACGTCTTGCCGGTTTTTGTGATTTTTCACGCGCTGTTCGCGCCGCTGCTGTGGCTGCTGCTGCGAGCACCGAACGTGACCCTCGGATTGTCGTTATTGCTCTACGCGCTCGTGCACGTCTTCGGTTGGACGGTTCCGGCCTGGCCCGGCGGCGTCTGGTTCTTTAATCCGCTGGCCTGGCAGCTTCTGATCGTGCTGGGTGCATGGAGCGTCATTGAAGGAGAGAAATTCCGGCCGTGGGTGATGTCGCGCTGGGCGCTTGTTCTTGCCGTTCTTTATCTGGCTTGCGGCCTGGTTCTTGCACAGGGTTGGAGCATCGCGGCTCTGATCCCGCCATTTCTGACGGACCTGCTATTTCCACTGGATAAATCGAATCTCAGTCCGGTACGGCTGCTGCATTTTGTGGCTCTCGCGATTGTGGTGCTGCGATTCATTCCCCGGAATTGGGGAGCGCTATCGACGCCGGCGCTGGTCTGCGCGAGGTGGTGTGGCGAGAATTCGCTGCCGATCTATTGTCTCGGCGTCCTTCTGGCGCTCGCCAGCCAGTTCACGTTGCTGGACCTCTCCGAGGGGCTGGCGATGCAGATCTTGGTCAGTTTTGCCGGCGTGTCGATCATGATCGTCGTCGCGCGGCTCCTGAACGCGATCAGCCTCAAGCGCGAGCGGACGTCAGGGTGGACGCAGGCGATCGATAAAATTCCGCTGGTGCGCTAAACTCGCAAGCTGGACTGGTAGGGAGGCGGAATGAGTACGATCGTCGAGGTTCAAGCCACGGACCCGCTCATGCCGGCGGTATACGCCTTGCGGCATGATGTGTTCGTTGTCGAGCAAGGTGTCCCGGAAGAACTTGAAGTCGACGATGACGATAAGGTCGCCACCCATCTTGTCGCGGTATCTGACGGCCGCGTCATTGGCACGTTACGCATTTTGCGCCATGGGCGTACCGCGAAAATCGGCAGGATGGCCGTGTCGACGTCATCGCGGAAAGATGGCATCGGGAGAGAGCTGATGGAGTTCGCCGCGACCAGTGCCTCCCGCCGCGGTGCCGAGGAAATCATTCTCGGCGCGCAACTCACAGCACGCGAATTTTACAAGCGACTGGGGTACACGGAGGAAGGAGCGGTGTTCGATGATGCAGGCATACCACACGTGATGATGCGCAAGACATTGCAGCGATGAAGTTCCGGTGCCGCTGGACAAGCCGGCCCCATGCTGTCCGTTGGTACAATGAACCTTAGGGCGATAGCCAGCGGTCGCGGCTTCGAACACCCTCGACATCAGCAGGAATGCGCGGCGCGATCGGTCTCCATGCCCGAAGCGCTGCGGTCGGCAAACCCGATCATCTCCAATTGATCACCCTGGAATTGAGAAGTTGGTCCAATGCTGATGCACCTGACCTCCGCGGCGCTGCCCCGCCCGCATTGTCTCAGCGAGCTCGGAATCGCCGCCGCTTCGGATCCGATGGTCAGTCTGAACGAATTTACCTACCGGCGCGGCAGCGAGATCTACGGCGAGAAGGAGTCCGCCGACTATGTCTATCAGGTCAAGGCGGGCGCGGTACGGAGCTACAAGCTGCTGTCTGACGGGCGCCGCCAGATCAGCGCCTTTCACGTCCCAGGCGACGTCTTCGGACTTGAGAATGGCAGTGCCCATCGTTTCACGACGGAAGCGGTGGTGGATGCGACGGTGCGGCTGATCAGGCGCGAGAGCCTCGACGCCATCGCCGGGAGCGACGGCATCTTGATCAGGAGCCTGCTGCGCCTGACCACGATGAACCTGCGGCACGCGGAAGACCATATGCTGCTGCTCGGACGGAAGACGTCGTTGGAGCGGGTCGCCGCCTTCCTCATCGAGATGGACAGGCGACTGACCGCCGCAGGCATTCTCGCGCTGCCGATGTCCCGGCGCGACATCGCCGACTATCTCGGCCTGACGCTGGAGACCGTCTCGCGAACGCTGTCGTATCTGCGCGATCTCGGCATCCTCGGGTTCATCGACAACAACCAGCGTCACATCGTTCTGCTGGACAGGCAGCAACTCGCCGGGCTCGACCGCCGCAACTGAGTTGCCGACTGCCTGGTTGGTGCGAGACCGTGGTCCATCTGCCGATAAAAAAGGCCCCGGACGATGCCGGGACCTGAAGTTACGGGGAAGCCACAAGCTCAGTAGCGGGCCGCCACCGGCGCGCCATACACGCCGAAGCGATAGTTCACCCGGACCGTGATCATGTCGACATCCTGGCTGACCCCGCTGCCGAGCAGGGTGATGCCGCCGGGTGTGACCACGCCTGCGAAGGTGGTGTTGTCGCGCCCCATCCAGAGATGGTCGTATTCGACACCGACCGACCAGTTCGGCGCAAAGCCGTATTCCCAACCAACGCCCGCCGTACCGCCCCAGCGCGTGTGGCCCGCGGAGGCGAGGCCGACACCGGTGACGTTGTTGAAGATATCGAAGCGATTGTGCGTCACCGCAGCGCCACCCTTCACGTAGAACAGCGACGCGTTCCAGGCCCAGCCAAGTTGGGCCGTGAAGAGGCCGATGCCATCGGTCTTGCCCGTGGTCGAAACCAGCGGATCGATCAGGGTCACGCGCGTGTTCTTGATGTCGGCCCAATCGCCCTGGGCTTCCAGACCGAGCACGAACTGATTGGTCTGCCAGCGATAGCCGATCTGTCCGCCGACAAGGCCGCCGGAGCGATTGGCGCAACCACTTGCGAGCGTCCCCGCGGGCGTCAGGAAATCGACGCAACCATGGCTCTGCCCCCAGCCTCCATTGGCGCCGATGTAGAACCCGCTCCAGTTATAGATCGCAACCACTGGTGCCGGCGGCGGCGCCTTGACGGCCATGTCAGCTGCCATGGCGGGACCCGCCATGCTCAACGCCGCGACGCCGATCGCAGCTATCGAAAGCTTTTTCATTGTCTCGTCCCCTTTGCTCAGATCTTTTCCGTTCAAAGACAGCAGCCCCTATGCAGTCTGGCGTGCATAAGCCCTGCGAACAGCCTGAAGTTTAGGCGCGAGGGCTTTCCTGGCCCGTATCAAAATGGCAACACTCAAACGCTATCGCTATGCACGGCCGAGTGCTTACTCCCTTTGCGAAAGTCCAGGCGCCGAGGTGCTATCCCCGTCATCGGCGAGCCACGCCTGGATGTCGGACGCGAGAATGAGTCGTCTGGGAAGGTGAGGATTGATCGTGCCCGCAAAGACAGCGAGCCCTTCGTCGAACTTCCCGCGTGCGAACTGCTTGGCCTCGTCCTCGGTCGCGAACGTTCTTGTCTCACGCGGACTGCGTTGCTTCAGCAAAGTCCCGCTCTTGCGAATTTCAAAAGTGACGTACCAGGTTGGATTCATTGGACCCATCAACATGTCACCAGCCCCGGTGGCGTGTTGTGGTGCGGCCGCGTTCTCAGCGCTTGATTCAGATCAAGCCGCCACTTGACTATCTGACGCGAGCGATCGACACCTCGATCGTCATGGATCAATTCAGCACCGACAGATTGGCCGCCGAGAGGCTCAGCGAGGACCACCTCGCCGACCTCGTCGCACTCCATCTCGATCCCGACGTCTCCCGTTATCTCGGCGGCGTGCGATCGGCCGAGGTGACGCAGGCCTATCTCGCGACCAACATGGCCCATTGGGACCAGCATGGCTTCGGGCTGTGGGTGCTGCGGACGAAAGACGGCGCCTTCGCCGGACGGGCCGGCATCCGGCACATTCTCGTGGACGGCATCGACGAGATCGAGATTGCCTACACGTTCAAGCGCGATGTCTGGGGCCAGGGTCTTGCGAGCGAGATCGCGACCGCGCTGACGGACATCGGGCTGTCACGGCTGAAATTGCCGTCGCTCATCGGGCTCGTCTTCGTCGCCCATGGCGCATCGCGGCGCGTCCTGGAGAAGACGAACTATCTGCTCGAGAAGAGCACGACGCATCATGGCGAGGACGTCGTGATCTACCGGATCAGGCCGTGAGAGCTGCTCGTCCCACGGCCTCCAACTTGAACCGCGCGCGCCTCACGGCTCCATCGTGTAGGAGCGCCCCGGTTCGAGCACGTAGATCGTGAGAAAGCGCAGCGGACGGTCCGGGTCGCAATTGCGAAAATGCGTATGCAGAGCGTCCGCCCGGTCTTGCAACGTCTCGCCCGCGCGATACACGCGCGGCTCGTCGCTGCCATAAGCGGACTCGGCTACGCCTTCGACGATGTAGATCGCGCCCGCCACGGGATGACGGTGAAGCGGAGCGACGCCGCCGGGCGGATAGGTGACCTCGACGACCATGAGCTCCTGATTGCCGGGCAATGGAAGACGTTCGAGAATTTTGCGTGTGACGCCGGCGAAGCCGGATTGTTGGGTGTTCGTCTGACCGTTGGGATGTTCAACCAAGGAGGCACCTTTTCGTCGCTTGAGCTCGTAGGATGGGTAGAGCGCAGCGAAACCCATCACACATCAACAAGCTCGACCGCAGCGATGGGTTTCGCTTCGCTCCACCCATCCTACAGACTAACCCTCGACCGGCCACGCCGCCATCGCCGCCTTGACTGCACCTCGCAGGTCCGCCTGCGTGGCGCCGTCCTTGGCCTGGATGGCCATGCCCTGGAAGACGCCGAGATAGAACCGGCTCAACGCATTCACGTCCGTCGTACCGGGCAATTCGCAGCTGGCAACCGCCGCTTCGAGCCGTGCGCGCAGATTGTCCAGCAACTCGAGCCTGACCTTTCTCACCTCGCGCGCGATCGTGGCCGGCCATTCGTCGCTGACGGCGCCCAGCGCGACCATGCAGCCGGCGGGGGCCGTGCGGGATTTCGGCAGATTGTCGGCCGCCGCGATCAGCAGGTTCTCGACGCCGGCGCGTGCGGTCGCTCCCTCCGCGAGCTTGTCCCAGACCGCCTGGCCCTCGGTCGCGGCGTAATGCTGGAAAGCCGCCAGATACAGCGCTTCCTTGCTGTCGAACGCCGCATAGAGGCTCGGCGAGCGGACGCCCATGGCCTCGCACAGGTCGTTCATCGAGGCGCTGGCAAAACCCTTGCGCCAGAACAGCAGCATCGCGGCCTCCAGTGCCGCCTCGCGATCAAATTCCCGTGGCCGTCCCGCCATGACGCCCCTTTCTGTAATGATCAACACATAATTCACTTGACGGGGCCGATCAAGATCCCAGATATTCTGTGTCGATCATTACAGAATAGGAGATTACGATGACACTGGCAGGAAAACGGGCCCTGGTGACGGGCGCAAGCAGGGGTATCGGCGCGGCCATTGCAAAGGCGCTCGCCGCGGAAGGCGCCGATGTCGCCATCACCTATGAAAAGTCCGCAGATAGCGCCGCAAAGGTCGTCGACGCCATCAAGGCCTCGGGGCGGAAGGCGATCGCGATCCAGGCCGACAGCGCAGATGTTACGGCCGTCAAGACCTCGGTCGACAAGACCGTTGCCGCCCTGGGCGGGCTCGATATCCTGGTCAACAACGCCGGCATTCTGCGCCTGGGCGGCCTCAACGACATGTCGCTCGCCGACATCGACGCGCTGCTGAACGTCAACGTGCGTTCGCCGATCGTGGCGAGCAAGGCGGCGCTGCCGCACCTCGGCAAGGGTGGTCGCATCATCACCATCGGCAGCTATTTCGCCGATCGCGTGCCGTCGCCGGCGCTCGGCATTTACGCGGCATCGAAATCGGCACTGATCGCGTTCAACAAAGCGCTGGCGCGCGAACTCGGCCCCAAGGACATTACGGTCAATCTGGTGCAGCCGGGCTCGATCGACACCGACATGAACCCGGCCCACGGCCCGACCGCGGATACGCTGAAGCAGTTCATGGCACTCGGCCGCTATGGCGCGCCGGATGACATCGCCAACGCTGTGGCATTCCTGGCGAGCGAGAAGGCCAAGTACATCACCGGCTCGACACTCACCGTGGACGGCGGCGCGAACGCGTAAGCTTTAAGGGGGACGCAGCCGGGCCATGGTCCGGCTGCGCTCCCGCTCCTTCTCGGCAAATCACAAGAACGTCCCACTCGAATTTGAATGGCGTTCCCGCGATCGACTGTCTATGGTCGACCCATGTCGCGCCTCTTATGTCTGTTTGTTGCTGTCATCCTGTCGCTGCTGCCGGCCGTTGCGCCTGCTGCGCCCAACGCAAAAAAGCCCAAGCAAGCTTGGCATGGCTATGGCTTCCTGCCGGGCTATCGCCAGCCGCTGAGCAACAGCCAGCCGATCTACATGCAGAAGAACGGCTTCCGTCGCTATGCGCGCGAGAACCAGCGCCCCTGGTACATCGATCCGGTGCCGAGCTATTACCGCTTCATTGACGGCGAATGGCACTATTTCGGCCGGCCCGGTTTCGGCGGCTCCCGCTACAATGGCGGCAGCTTCGGTCCATGCTGGACGCGGACCCCGATCGGCGCGATCTGGAATTGCGGCTGATCGCACGACGGATCCAGTCATGCCTCCGCGAGTCTGAAATCGCAGGGTGGGCAAAGGCGCATGTGCGCCGTGCCCACGGATCCGGCACGATGACAGAAAGTCGTGGGCATGCTTCGCTTTGCCCACCCTACGATAGCTGCGGCTAATCGCCCGGTCGCGAAATTGCACGGCCGCAGCCGCGCTGCCTTACCGGAAGTACCCGAGCACGAGATCGGTGTCTGCGCTGGCGGCGACCGTGCCGTTCAGCTCGGCATCGATGACACGGCGGCAGGCTTCGATCGCGGCGTGGTCGCCGAGATCGTTGGCGGCTTCCAGCACGAGCCATGCGGCGTCGACCGTGGCTTTCTCCGGAGCCGCTCCGCCCGTCTCGGCGGGGAGGTTCTTGGCGAGGCCTTTGTTCTTGCGAACTGCGGTACCGAATTGAGGCAACATTGCAAATACTCCCTCGATGTCCCGTTCAGTGAACCTGGAGCTCGGGCTGACGACCCGTCGCGGGATCGGTGCCGGCGCTGTTCTTGCGCGACTGGTAGAATTTCAGAATGCTGCGTGAGGTCTCGATCTTGAGCCGGCCGAAATCGCGCTCGTTGTCGTGGAGCTCGCGCGCCGTGATCAGATGATCCTTGGCGCCGAGGAACAGCAGCGACATCGTCGTGTCCCAGGAGAAATCGAGCGCCTTGCACAGCACCAGGATCATCTCCCGATTGCGGTCCATCAGCGCCCGCTCGATCACATCGACCGGCAGCGACGACAGCAGTGACAGGCCGATCTGCACCTCGTCGAAGCGATGCTGGCGCGCGTAATTCGAGATCGAGATCTGGTTCAGGTTGCCCTGCCGGTACTGCGTCGTCACCACGCGCTTGGCGACGAAATAGCTGCGCGAGGATGGGCCGAACTTGGACTGCAGATCGCCGGTAACCTCGGTCACCGAGCTCTGGATCTGCGACATCATCTCGGGGCGCTCGGTCTCGAGCCGGCGGCGGACGTCTTCCGACGCCTTGGAGATGAGCTGCTGGAAGATGTGGCGCGGCACGTCCTTGCGCAGGCCGAGCTGCTCGGCGAGGATCGAGTCGCCCTCCGCGCGGCGGACCATGTGCAGCAGGCCCGAGCCGGAGAAGCGCGCGCCCTCGTTCCTGGCGACCGAGGTGACAACCTCCTGGTTACCACGTTTGACGAGCACGTCGGTCACGGCCTCGCCGATCGCATCACGCTGGGAGATCGCAAGCAGATGGGCCTGGCCCTTGGTCATGGCGCTCTCGACCAGGACCTTCTCGTCGATCCGGTTCGAATCGCGCAGCACGGGACCAGCGACCTCGATCTCGTCGTCCAAAGCGAGCTTCTCGATGACGTTGAGCGGTGCATGATCGCAGCCGGCCATCAACTCGGAGAGCTGCGCCCGCGCCTCGACCTCGATCTCGTCGGCAAGCCGGCCGATGACCTCGCCGAACATGCTGATCTCGTCGTCGACATAGCGACCGGTGATCAAAAGGTCGGTCGCATGCCACAACGCCTTAGCCCGGCTTTCGTCGGTGCCGCGCGCGATCGCGTCGTCCAGATCCTGCAGAAGCGATGGTGCCCCGTTCATCTCGATAACCCCAGTTCTTGGTATTCAAGTTCTTGGCGGGTGATCCTGCTTGTGCGAGCAGGACTCCGGATTCCTCTGGGACAGAGCCTAGGGAACAAACGCGAGAATCCGGTAAAATCGGCAGTTCAGTTTTGCCGGGCAGAATTCATTCAAATGCGAGCGAATGTGTTTACGACCGAGCAGGGCCTGCGCGGCCGTAGCAGCGAAGAGAGCCGATTTCTCAGGGATTCGACGGCGTCAGGACCAGCGGCGGCTTCGGCCGGGGCTTTGCGGGCGGCGGGCCTGGCGCGGGCCGCACGTCGATCGGGGGCGGCAGGGGTGCGACCTGCTGGCTCGCGAGCGGCGGGCTCGGCGCCGCAGGGGCGGCCAGCGGCGCCTTCGGCATCGGTGCGACCTTGGGCTCAACCTTTGCCTTTGGCGGGGCGCGGCGCGGATCGCGGCCGGGCATCGGCACGTCGGTCAGCGACGGCGCGGGCTCGGGCTCGGGCGACACCAACGTCGGCAGCGCGGCGGTCGCCGGCGGCGGCTCGCCGCGCTCGATCGCATCCAGCCTTCGCGTCTCGCGATCGATCGTACGCACCGCAAGCCACGACGACAGCGGCGTGAGATCGACGGTGCGGCTGAGCTTGTCGGGTGGGCCTGCCGCAAACAGCTGGATCTCCGGCGGCGCACCGGAGAGACCGGTCATGATCGGCGTCAGGCTGGCGCGGATGTCGGCCTGGTCGGCGGGAATGTCATAACCGCCGGAGACGATCGCGCGCGCATTCTTCGCTTCAAGGGGCGTTGCGCCGACGCGCAGGCGGCCGTCGCGGATCGTGAACGCGATCTGCACTGATGCCACCGCAATGGGAGCGGCCGACAATGCGGGCTCGACGAGCTGACGCAATCGGTTGTCGTCGCCGACCTGCCCGCCGTCGCTGGCACGGATCGCGATCTCGAAGGCGCGCGGATTGAGCCCGCTGATCTCGGCCGCGTCCAGCGTCACCGTGCCGTTGCCGGCGAGCGCGCCGGTCAGCGCCGAGACGCTGCGGCCCTGGCTCGTCAGCGTCATCTGCACCGAGGCGCGCCCCTTCGTCAAAGCCAGATCGCGATAGCGCAGCGAGGCCGCATCGACATTGGTGAGGTCGAGATGCGCGTTCAGCGCCAGACCGCTGGGGCCGTTGCGCGCATCGAGGCTTGCGGTCATCTCGCCGCCACCGACGCCGCCCTTGAGCGCATCGAGCGCAAGCGACTGACCATCGCCCTTGATCGTGCCGCTGAACGGGCGCATCTCGATCCCGCCCGGCAGGCCGCCGCGCAATGCCTGGAACGCGATCCGGCCGCGCCAGCCGCCGACGAGACCCGCGCTCAGCGCCTCGCCGCTGTCACGCCCGGCCGCGCCGACGGCAAGCGCGAGCGCGGGCATCAGATCGAGCGTGTCGAGCCCGAATTCGCCGTCAATGCGCTTCTCCTGATCGAGCGTCATGGCGAGACGGCCGCGCAGGTGCGAGCCGAAAGCGGTGCTGTCGAGATCGTCGAAGGTCAGGCGATTGCCGGATAGTCCGACGCGGGAGGAAAGATTGACATTCTGCGCCGATTTGTCGGCCGCGCTGGTCCCGAACAGCGGCGCCAGATTGGCGTTGCGGACGCGCAAATTGATGCTGGCCTTCGGCTCCGGCGTCGACAATTCGACGCTGCCTTGCGCGTCCGCATCCAGCCCGCCGCCGCTGAGCTTGGCGTTCAGTTGCAACGGTCGGCGCCACGCGCCGCTCAGCTTGCCTGCGATCTGCGAGGCGCCCTCGCCTGCCGCGACGATGCGATCGAGGCCGAGCAGCGCCGTCAGCGAAGCGGCCTGCGGCGATGACAGTTTCGACTCCAGCGTGAAGTCGCTGTCGCGCATTTTTTCGATATCGATGCCGTTGACCGCGGCCACCAGCGGCTGCGCGGCGAGCGTCGCGGTGGCCTTGAGCTGCGGCGCATCGAGGTCGAACACGACGCGCGCGTCGCTGCGATCGGCGTGTTCGGCGTTCTTGTCGAGGCTGAGGTCGAGCTTCAGGCGTGTTGCGCCCGGCAGCGGCGCGATCGCATCGAAGCGTGCGCGCAGCGCCGGCGCGATCGGTTCCAGCAGCGCCGTGAGGTCGCCGAGCGAATTGGCCGAGGATTTCAGCGCGAGCTTGCCGGTGGCCCTGGTGCGATCGAAACTGCCGCTCGCCTCCGTGGTCACGCCGCTGGCTTGGCCGAAGCGCAACTGCTCCAGCGATAGCGAGGTCGGACCGTAGCCGAGCCTTGCCGCGAACGGCCGCAGCTCCTGTCCGGCCGAGATCGCGCGGCCGACGTCGAGCGAGAGCTTTACCTCCTCCGGCCATTCGCCCTGCGGTCCAGCCAGCGCGCGGACAAAACTCGCGGCGATGTCGAGATCGAGACGGTCCGCCTTGAGCTCGGCATCGATCCGCGAGCCTTTGCTGGCGCCGGTCTGCACGAAGGCAATGCGGCCCTCGACGGCGCCACCTTCGATGTCGGCCTTCATTTTTTCGATGGCGAGATGGTTGGCGGCGATCGTCACGTCGCCGGCAACGCGCAACGGCCGCGTGCTGCGACGGTTGACCTCGCTGCGGCCCAGGAGCCAGGCCACCAGCGTATCGGGATCGGAGGACTCGACGCTGAGGCGACCGCTGAAGCTGTCGGCACCCGGCGTGGCGCCGTTGAGCGAGAGCTGCGTCATGCCGGGGGCACGCAGCTCGAGCCGCTGGAAGGTCCAGGACCGGCCGTCCGTCTGCAGCTCGGTCGTGATGTTCTGGAGCGGGCGGCCGCCCAGCATGATCTGGTCGGAGTTGAACTCGATCTGCGCCGGGATCGGCGCCTGCGGGATCGCGGCAAGACCCGCACGCAGCGCCGGCAGGATGCGCAGCGGCTCGGCATCATCGCGGCCGGCGAGCTTGTCGGCATCGACCTGCCGCGCCGACAGCACCGCGCGCAGCAACGGCGAGGCACCAAACCTGAGATCGCCGACGCCGCCGAGCTTCAGGGCGGTGTCTTCCGGGCCAAAGCTCGCGTCGACCTGGTCGAATTTGGCACCGGCCGGATCGGCCTTGAGTTTTGCGGTGAGCTTCCAGGGCATCGGCCCCGCCTCGCCCGGCTTCTTCGCCGGCGGCACGGCCAGCGTCAGCGCGCCGTCGAATTTCGGCTGGCGGTTGTCGAAGGCAAGGACGCCTTCGAGATCGGCGAGAATGGCGCGCTCGCCGGGATCGATGTTGAGGTGAAGACGGGTGGCGCTACCGTCGGGACTCGGACCGGAAGAGACGCGGAACGGATAACGCACGCCTGCGGCGGTGAAACTGCCGTCGCCGCGCACCGACCCCGCGAGCGAGCGGACGTCGCCGGAGAAGACGATGTCGTTGAGCTCCAGCGTCGAGCGGCTGGCGGCGTCATGAAACGCGATGCGGCCGGTGAGGTTCAGGCGTTCGATGGCGAGCGAAGCCAGGTTGAAGGTGCCGCTCGCCGTGGACGGCAGATCGACCCTGCCCCTGGTGTCGAGCCCGAGATCGACCGCCATGCCGCCGACCGAAAGCTCGGTGGCGCGCCATTCGCCGCGCATCAGGGAGCTCAGGCTGAACTCGACATCGAGCTTGTCGGCACGCAGCCGGCCGAGATCGTTATTGCCGCCGAAGGTGACCGAGCGCAGCCGCAGCGTCGGCGCCGGCAGCAGCCGCGCATCGAGCTCACCCGCCACGCGCACCGGCACGCCGATGATCTGGCTCGCCTCCGCCTCAAACTGGGGTCTGAACTGGTTCCAGTCAACGAAATAGGGCCCGACCAGCGCGGCCAGCAGCGCTAAGATAAAGGCAATTGCCAATCCGAGCAGCGTCGTCTGCACGGGTCTCCCCTCGGCCAAGCCGGCACCCGGGTCAAACCCAAGCCTTTCAAACCCAAGCCTACAACCAAGCTTCAGGCGCGCCGGAACTGCCCCTTATATAAAGGGAAGTGTGGCGAAGTCACAGCGACTGTTGCGCACGGAGGTTAACGCCGGGCGCCCTCACCAGCTCGCCGGCAGTTGCTTGAGGCCCCTCAGTACGAAAGTCGGACGCCATGCTGGGTTTTCGACGTCGTCGATTCGCAGATCCGGCAGCCGGCGCAACAGCGTCGCGATGGCGATCTCGGCCTCGATGCGCGCCAATTGGGCCCCCAGGCAGAAATGGATGCCGCCGCCGAACGACAGCGGCCGGACGTTCGGCCGGGTGATGTCCAGCCGGTCCGGATGATCAGGATAGACCGCCGGATCGTGATTGGCCGAGCCGAGCAGGCAGAGCACGGTCTCGCCCTTGGGGATCCGCTTGCCGCCGAGATCGTCGATCTCCTCCAGCGTGACGCGGCCGGTCATCTGGACCGACGAATCGTAGCGCAGAAACTCCTCGATCGCGTTGGTGATCAGGTCCGGCCGCGCCTTCAAGAGCGCGAGCTGGTCCGGATTGCGATGGAGCGCCAACAGGCCGTTGCCGATCAGATTGACGGTGGTCTCGTGGCCGGCGCCGAACAGCAGGATGATGTTGGCCGTCAGCTCCTCATTGGTGAGCTTGTTGCCGTCTTCTTCGGCCTGCACCAGCTGGGTCGTGAGATCGTCGGCGGGACTGCGCCGGCGCAGCTCGAACAGCTGCTGGAAGTACATCTGCGCCATCATGTTGGCGGCGTTGCCCTTCGCGATCTCCTCGGGCGTCATCGGCACCGGATCGAGCAGCCGCCCACCCTCGCGCGAACTCTTGTAGAAGACCTCGCGATGCTCTTCGGGGATACCGAGCATGTCGCAGATGATGGTGACAGGCAGGCGAAAGGCGAAATCCTCGATCAGGTCCATGTGGCCGCGGTCGATCACCGCATCAATGGTCTGGTCGACGATCTCCTGAATACGCGGCCGCATGTCCTCGACGCGCCGCGCGGTGAAGGCCTTCACGACGAGCCCGCGCAAACGGGTGTGGTCGGGCGGATCGGCCTGCAGCATCCAGTAGCTCATGCTGCGAAACACCGGCTCGTTCATGATCGCGGGGCCATAGCGGCGCGTCGTGCGCTCGACAAAGTCCTTGCCGAAGCGCTTGTCGCGCATCACGAGGCTGACATCGGCATGGCGGCTGGTGACGAACTGGCCGAACGCCGTCTCGTGGATCGGATCGATGGTGCGCAGCCGATCGTAATGCGGATAGGGATTGCGGATGAAGTCCGGCGCCAGAGGATTGAACAGCGGATCGCCAGCGGGTTGCACTTGCTCGTTCAAGGTGACCTCGACATCGGTTGCCGCATGACACGATACGCGAGGCTGCCCCGAAAGCCTCCGCGTAACCATCCCTGTGAATTATCAACTCGATACATTGTTGTATCGAGTTGCATTCTGCCCTAAACTGGACCGATGTCAAGGGTGAGAACCAGGCCGACCAGGGACGACACGCGCGACAAGCTGTTCGAGGCGGCAGCCCGCGTGTTCGAACGAGACGGCATCGGCGGCGCCAGCATCGAGGCGATCGCGGCCGAGGCCGGCTTCACCCGCGGCGCGTTCTATTCGAATTTCAAGAACAAGGACGAATTGATCTTCGCCATGCTCGAGGATCACGTCGAGCAGTCGTTCCGGCGCAATATGGAAATCCTTGCGCGGCACACAAATCTCGACGACTTCATCGCGGCCCTGAAGACGATGGATCGCGGCCGGCAGGATCCGCTCGCCCGCTCCCCGCTCCTGCATATCGAGATGATCCTGTTCGTCGCGCGCGCCGAGAAGCGCCGGCCCGAACTGGCGAAACGCCTGCGTGCGCGGCGCAAGCTGATCGCCGACATCGTCGAGGCGACGTTGAAGGACAATGGCAGAGGCGAGACGCTGAACCCGCCCTGGATGGCGTCGGTGGTGCTGGCGCTGGAAGACGGCTTCCGCCTACACCGGCTGATCGATCCGGAGACGACGCCCGCCGACAGCTTCTTGCGCGCGATCACGGATTTGCGGCGCAGGACGGGATTGGCGTCGGACAGCGGCTCATCATAAAAGAGAGGCCGTTTTGCGAACGGCCTCTCCTGCACGCTGGCGATCGATCGCCTGTTTGATCAGCCTTTTTGAACGGCGGCCGCGGCCTTGCGGATCACGTCGATCACGACATTGGGCTGGGAGAGCATCGGCACGTGGCTGCTCGTCACCTCGGTGACAGCAGCGCCCATGCGCTTGGAGACCCAGCGTTGCAGATCGGGGTGCACGGTGTGGTCCTGGGTGGCCAGGACGTACCAGCTAGGCTTCGACCTCCACGCGACCTTGTCGGCCGTGAGCTTCTGTTGCTGGAACAGATTGGCGACGGGCGCATAATGCGTCGCCCACACCAGCTTCTGGTCGGCCGCGGAAAGGTCGCCGCAGAAGAACTCGGTGCCGTTCGGAAGCAGCCAGGCCCGCCCATCCGCGACCTCGACGCGCGAGAAAATATCCGACGGAAATTTCTCGAGCTGGTCCTGCACGGTCTCGCCGGCATCCGGCGCGACCGCGGCGATGTAGACGAGGCCGACCACGCGCTCGTCGGTGCCCGCCCCCGTGATGGTGGCGCCGCCATAGGAATGACCGACGAGGAGGACCGGGCTGCCGACACGGTTGAGCGTGCGCTTCACCGTCGCCAGATCCTCTTCGTAGGAGTCCAGACCATATTGAACGGCGATCACCTCGTGCCCGTCGGCCTGCAACGCCGGAATGACCTTGCTGAAGCACGAGCCATCGGCCCAGATGCCGTGACAGAAAACGATCGTTGGTTTCGCGGGCATTTGCGCTCCTTTGCAATTGAAGAGCGGAGTATGGGCGAGGCAAGAGCTACGTCTTTCGCGATAGCACGATTGACGGCATCAGATCACGGTGCGGACCGCTTGACGCCAAAAGCGCAAATCCTGTAATGTTACAATCTGTAGCATTAAGCCTGTTTGCCAATCGAGGGTGCGAGACACCATGAAGGCCTGGCTCTGGCTTGTTCTGGCGGTCGTGCTCGGCACGTCGCCCGCGTTCGCCGTCAGCGAAAGCGATCTGAAGGCCGCGCTGTCGCAGCGCTTCACCGGCGATCGCACCGGCGCTTGTGTTGCGGCCGGCGTGATCGACAACGGCACCGTCGCGACAGCTTATTTCTGCGCCGATCCCAAATCCGCGCGCCCCTATGACGAACACACGGCCTTCGAAATCGGCTCCGTCACCAAGACGATGACCGCGGCCCTGCTCGCCGAGCTGATCGCGACGCATGACATCGCCCTCGACGATCCCATCGCGAAACTTTTGCCGCCCGGGACGAGCGTACCGTCATTCAACGGCCACGAGATCACCGTCGGCGAGATCGTGACGCACACGTCGGGCCTGCCGGCGATCCCCCCCGACTATCACCCGCCGGACCCCAAAAATCCCTATGCCGGCGCAACCGAGCGCGACCTGCTCGATACCCTGGCCGCAATCAAGCTGACGCGTGAACCGGGCTCGAAATGGGAATATTCGAATCCGGCGATGATCGTCCTGTCCTATGCGCTCGCCAAACGCGCGGCCAAGGATTACGAGACGCTGCTTAGCGAGCGCCTGCTCGGTCCGCTCGGCATGAACGAGACCTATGTGGCCTCGCGCCCGCCGCAGGTGCATCTGGCGCAAGGCCATTATCCCAACGGCGAGGCCGCACCGCCTTGGGATTTTCATCCCGACATGGCCGGCGCCGGCGGCGTGCGCGCGACGCTGGCGGACATGTTGCGCTACATGGAAGGCGAGCTCGGCACCCGCGACAGCGCGATCACGCCGGCGCTCGCACTGACCCAGCAAGAGGTTGCGGACGTCGACAAGCACCGCATGGGCATGAACTGGTTTCTGTCCGTCGTGAATGGGCACACGATCGCCCTCCATGAAGGCGCGACCGGCGGCTACTCATCCTTCGCGGGGTTCGATCGTGACGCGAAGCGCGCCGTGGTCCTGCTGAGCGATACGTCCCTGGTCACGCTCCGCGGCCTCGGACAATTGGGATTTCACCTGCTGGATACCTCACGATCGACCGGCGCGCCGCACATCGCGATGGACGCCGATGCCAAGCTGATCGACGCGTTGGTCGGCAAGTATCGCCTGCAGGGCGGCCTTGGCATCGAACTGCGGCACAAGGACAGCGGCCTGACCATCCAGGCCGACGGCCAGAACGAGTTCCAGATGGGCTATGACAGCGCCGGCGATTTCTATCCGCGCAAATTTGACGCGGTGTTGCGGCCCAGGCGCAAGGCGGACGGAACCTATGGCTTCACCTGGTTTCAGGGCGGAGGCGCCGTCGAGGCCAAGCGTATTGATCCGCTTCCGGCGGCGACGCGCAAGTGGATGCCGACCGACACGCAACTCCAGGACTATATCGGGCTCTATCCGCTGACGCCGAACTTCGGACTGCGCGTCTTCGTCGCGGACGGGGGGCTCAATGTGCAGGGGACCAACCAGCGGCCGGTCAAGCTCGCGCCGGTCGAGCAGGACATATTCGTCGCGGAGCAGGTCGGCGCAGAGATTGATTTTGCGCGTGATGCCGGAGACAAGATCGTGGCACTGACCCTGAAGCAGCGCGGACAGGTCCTGAAGGGCGAGCGCCAGCAGGGTACGACGGCCGCACCGGCCAATCGCTGAAAGGCCCAAGGGACGCAGCAACCTTGCTGCGGCCCTTGGGTTGAGAACCTGCCGTCAGCGTGATGCCGTGCTGAGGTTCTCGCCGAAGAACTTCCAGGTCTTGCCGTCGAACTTCGCGAGCTTGAACGTGTCGAACGTCGAATAGTCCGTCGGCGTCACCGACACCGTGATGCCGGGAAGGAACAGTGGCAGCGAGACCTTGCTGATGTTCGTGGCCTGCTTCAGCACGTTCTCGCGCGTCAGCACGTCGCCGCAGTTCTTCAGGATGATGGCCGTGAACTGCGCGGAGGTGTAACCGATCTGGTTGCTGCCATCGATCGGATTTCCTTCCGGATACCACTGCTTCATGAACGCCAGATAATCCTGCACGCCCTGATCGGAATCCCAGGCGGGATCGCCGACGACCTTGGTGGCGAGCGCCGTGATCAGGCCGGTGGAGGCTTCAAGCCCGGCCGGCTCGAGCACGCCGCCGATCGAGCTCGCGACCGACACGATGAAGTGCGTCGGCTTCCAGCCGAGATCGGTCACCTTGCGGATCGCCTGCGCGCCGAACTTCGGCGTCGTGATCGTCATCAGGACATCGGCACCCGCGCTCTTCAGATTGACGATCTGGGAATCGATGGTGGGATCGGTCACCTCGTAGCTGAGCTCCTTCACGATGAGATCGGCCTTCTCACCGAGCCCTTCCTTGAAGCCCTTCAGGTAGTCCTTGCCGAAATCGTCGTTCTGATAGATCACGCCGATCTTGGCGTTGGGAAGCTCCTTGAGGATGTACTTGGCGTAGATCTTGGCTTCCTGCGCATAGGGCGGATAGAACGGCGTGGTCCAGGGGAAGTTCTTCGCGTCGTTCCACTTCGAAGCGCCGGTCGAGATCAGCAGGTGCGGAATCCGCTTGCCGTTCAAGTATTTCTGGATGGCGGAATTTGTCGGCGTGCCCAGCGATCCGAAATTGGCGAGAATCTCGTCCTGCTCCACCAGCTTGCGCGTCTGCTCCACCGTCTTCGGCGGGCTGTAACCGTCGTCCATGCTGAGGAACGTGATCTTGCGGCCGTTGATGCCGCCCTGGCTGTTGATCATCTTCCAGTAGGCGGCCTCAGCCCTGCCCTGCGTGCCATAGGCGGACGCGGGCCCGCTATAGGGCATCGTCTGTCCGATCTTGATTTCAGTGTCGCTGGCGCCGGGATCGTACTGCTTGTCGGCGGCCCAGGATGCCGCAGTCGAAAAAATGCCGAAGGTGGCGACAGCCGCCACCGCGATGCAATAACGCATTGAGTTTCTCCCTTGTGCGTCGCTGTTTGCCGCGACGTCAGCGGGGATAATGATCTTCGGTTTTTGGAATGTCGATCTTTAAGTCGCGACCTGTCGTCGGGAATCGGGTGGGCCGGGAGCGGTGCCATCGGCATAGCTACTCATGGCGGACACCACAGCACACAACAGGAGAAGCGATCGTGTCGATTGAAGAAGACAACAAAATCATCGTTGGCCAGTGGTTCACGAACTTCTGGGGCGAGACCTGCGACCTCGGAATTGTCGATGAACTCGCTGCGCCGGACATGCTTCTGCAGTATTCACTCCATGAGCCGCGGCGTGGCCGTGAGGACATCAAGGCCTTCATGACGGACTTCCGGAAAGCGTTCCCCGATCTCAACTTCTGGGGCGCTGCGGACCTGATCGCGGAAGGCGACTACGTCGTCGGCCGATGGGAGGGCGGCGGAACGCATACCGGGCAGGCGTTCAGTGACTTTCTGGCGGGATCGCTGCCGGCCAACACCGGTCGCAAGATGAAGTTCACCGGCACGACCGTGTTGAAACTCAAGGACGGAAAGATCCTCGAGGAAATCGGTCTTGATGACGGGGTTACGGCCTTGCAGCAGCTCGGTCTCATCCGCGCGGCGTGAATCGCAAATTGCCCTGTGCGCACACCTCGACGAAGAAGCCGGCGACTTGGCGGTCGCCGGTCCCATTCCGGAGTGCGCGCGCTACGCCGACCGCTTCACCGCGGCCGTACCTGCCGGCTTGACATCGAGCCGGCCAAGCATCGCCTTCGCCTGCTCCGCACAATGCTCGATCAGCCAGCGTTCGAACGCGACCGGAGCGAGCGCGGGGGCATAGAGGAAGCCTTGCACGACATCGCAGCCGAGCTCGGCCAGCATCTTGCGCTGGCCTTCGGTCTCGACGCCTTCCGCGACAACAGTCATACCGAGGCCCTGGCCGACGCGCACGACGGCGGTGGCGATCGCAAGCGCGCCCGCATCCTTCTCGATGTCGCGCATGAAACTGCGATCGATCTTGAGCTCGCGGATCGGCAGATGGGCGAGCCGGCTCAGGCTCGAATAGCCGGTGCCGAAATCATCCACGGACAGACCGATGCCGAGCGCGCGGATCGCGTGCATCGTCTCCAGCGCGGTGGCGCCATCCTGCATGAAGGTGCCTTCGGTGATCTCCAGCATCAGGGCATCCGGCGGCAGCTTATATTCGGCGAGGATGTCCTCGAGCCGCGCGGCCAGCGTGACGTTGCGGAAATTGATCGGCGACAGGTTCACCGACACGCTCGGAATATTGAGCCCGGCGCGACGCCAGCTCGCCATCTGCCTGCAGGCCTCGCGCACCGACCACAGGCCGATCTGCTCGATCAGGCCGCACTCTTCCGCGAGCGGAATGAACTTTGCCGGCGAGACGTCGCCGAGCGCGGCATCGTGCCAGCGCGCCAGCGCCTCGACACCGTGGATGGCGCCGTCGCCACTGCGGATCTGCGGCTGATAGCTGAGGCTCAGCGCATTGTCGGCAATGGCACGGCGGAGTGCTGCGATCATCGCCAGCCGCTGCTCGGCCAATCCGTTCATTTCAGCACTGAACATGCGGTGGGTCGACCGGCCCGCCTGCTTGGCCATGTACATGGCGGCATCGGCCTGCTGCATCAGCGTGTCGATGTCGGTGGCATGGTCGGGATAAAGGCTGATGCCGATGCTGGCCGACATCGGCATCAGCTTCGAGCCGAGCCGCAAGGGCGAGGCCAGCGCTTCGGTGATTCCGGCCGCGACGCGCTCGGCGCTCTCGGCGTTACGGTTCGGCAGCAGAACGACGAATTCGTCGCCACCGAGCCGGCCCAGCATGTCTTCTGGCCCGATCTGCTCACGCAGGCGCTGCGCCAGCCGGATCAAGAGCTCATCGCCTGCTGCGTGGCCGAGCGTGTCGTTGACGTCCTTGAAATGGTCGACGTCGAGGAAGGCAAGCGCGACATGACCGCCGGTCGGGCAGGCGTCGATCGCAGTGGTGATCAGGTGACGCAATTGCGCACGATTGGGCAGGCCGGTGAGGATGTCATGATAGGCAAGCCGCGCGATCTCGGCACGCGCTTCCTTGCGCTCGATCGCGAAAGCGCCGAGGTTGACGCAAGCGTCGACGATGCGCCGGTGCCAGTTGCTCGGCGCCCGCGGCTCACGGAAGTAGAACGCGAAGGTGGCGATGACGCGGCCGTCCTTGGCCTTGATCGGCGTCGACCAGCAGGCACGCAGGCCGATCTCGAGCGGCATGGCCTTGTAGGGCTGCCAGCGCGGATCGGTATCGAGATCGTCAGCCAACACCGGCTCGCCGTAAAACGCGGCGGTGCCGCACGAGCCGACGCCGGGGCCGATCGGAATGCCGTCCAGCGCGCGGGAATAATCGTCCGGCAGGCTCGGACCGCCGAGCGGATGGATCAATCCGGCGGAATCGACGTGGAGCAGCGAGCAGACGACGTCGGGCGCGATCTCCTCGACGCGGCGGCACAGCCGGTCGGCGATCTCTGTGATCGCGATTTCGTCGGCGAGCGCACTCATGATGAGCTGTTGCAGCGAGCGCAGCTGCCGGGACTCGGTGATGTCCTCGAGCAGCGCGAAGATGTGTTTGACGCGGCCCTTCTTGTCGCGGAAGGCGTCGATCCGGGCTGAGACCCAGATCTCCGCGCCGTCCTTGGTGTAGACCAGCGTCTCGACCTCGCCGCGCCGGCCGCCGCCGAGCAGCCGCTTGACGAGCTTCGCAATGGCGGCGCGATTGGTATGGCAGCCGGCGATCAGCTCGCCTGCACGCCGTCCCTCGGCTTCCTCGCTGGTGTAGCCGAACAGCGTCGTGAAGGACGAATTGACGTAGCGGATGTTCTGCTCGACGTCGGTGATGATGACCGCGCGATTGGTCTGGTCGGAGACGGCATTGAGCAGCCCGATCCTGACGCGGCGCTCGGCGTCCGCAGTGACGTCGCGCGCGAACACGATGTGATGGATTGCGCCGTCGATCGCCGCCGACGACAGCGCGATCGTCGCCTTGATCCGGCTGCCGTCGCGCCGCATCAGGCTGATCTCGTCGCGAAAATCCGCGACCGGGTCGGCCTCGAGGCATTTGAGGGCGAGAATGGCGGCATCGCGGCCGAGCACGTCAGCGCGCGCAAGCTTCCAGATCCGCTCCGCGCCGGCGTTGAAATGCGTGATGCGACGCGCAGCATCGACGATGACGATGCCGTCGTCGGCGCATTCGAGCGCCGCACGCAGCACGTCCGGCATTTCGGTCACGGGACAGTCGGAGGCAGACATCGCTAGGCTCGGCAGCATCAGGACAATGCGGCAATCGGCCCCAAGCTAGCGCTCCGATGGTGTCCAAGACGTTTTTGCAACCGGCTCGCACCCGGCCAAGCCGCGACATGCTTAACATTCCGCGAAAGAAGCGGAGGTAATCCGGTGCAGACGGAACCTATTTTGTGGCCTGAAGCTTGTGCAGGCGCCCGGCCACGGCCCGCACCCTGCGCGGCGCGGCCTGCCAGATCGACAGTGCCGACAGGAGGCTGACGACGATGGCGATGGCAAAGGCGAGCGTGTAGTCGCCGACGCGGTCATAGAGCAAGCCTGTCACCCACGGGCCAGCCGCGCCGCCCGCCAGCGCCGCGAGCATGATCATGCCGAAAATGCTGCCCTGGTGCCGGCCCTGGAAAATCTCGAACACCACCGCGCCCATGATCGAGGTGAGGCCGTAACCGAGCGCGCCTTGCGTGAACACCATCAGCCAGACCAGCCAGAACGAGGGTTGGAACTTCAGTGCCATCAGCGCTGCGAAGCAGATCGCAAAGCCGGCGCAGCTGATGGCCCACACCCATTCCCGCCCGATCCGGTCGGAGATATGGCCGAGGAAAATCTGGCCGGGGATACCGAGCAGGCTGACGGCGCCGAGCGCCCAGACTGCAACGCTCGGGCTGAAGCCGATGTCGAGCAGAAACTTGGTCTGGTGCACTTGCACGGCGTACCAGATGTACAGGCCGCAGAAATAGCCGAGCGCGATCCACCAGAAACGAGCGGTCGCAACCGCGCGTCGCAGCGTCCAGTCAGTGGCAGCCCAGGCCGGATCGACGATGTTGGAGACCGGCTTTGCACCGCCCGCGGCCGGCGCCGCATCGCCGTCGGGCTGGAGGCCGATGTCTTCGGGGCGCTTGCGCAGGAGCAGATTGATCGGCGCCAGCACGATCAGGATCATCAGGCCCATCGCGGTGCAGGCGGTGCGCCAGCCGGTCTGCTCGATCAAATGCTGCACCCATGGCAGCAGCGTCACCGAACCGATGCCGACGCCGGCGAAGGCAATGCCGATGGCGAAGCCCCGCTTGCGGATGAACCAGTTCGGCAAGAACAGCGACTGGCCGGAATAGCCGAGACACACCGAGCCGGCGCCGACCATGACGCCCAGCGTCATGTAGAGATGCCAGGGCTGGCTGGTGAGCGGCGCAAGCAGCAGCCCGCCGGCCATCAACAGCACGCCGAGCTCCATCACGGCGCGAGGTCCCGCGCGATCCATCAGCCGGCCGATCAGTGGGCTGGCAACCGCCGACGCGACAAAACCGAAGGAGAAGGCGCCCGCGGTGACGCCGCGCTCCCAGCCGAATTCAGAGAGAATGGGCGGATAGAACAATGAAAAGGAGGTGCGCGCGTTGACCCCGATCGCCATCGTGACAAAGGTCACCGCGACCACGACCCAGCCGTAGAAGAACGGAAGCCGCATTTTTGTTTTTTTCATCCCTGGACGATCACTACCGATCATCCGGGACTGCCTGGGTCAAGCGATTTTCGCGAATGCCGCCTGGGCGGCCGGCTCAGGCAGCGTCGCGTTGCGAAGGCTGGGCGGGCGTCTCGAGCTCGATCTGGTCGACCGGCAGCGGGCGGCCGAACAGATAGCCTTGCGCAAAGTTGACGCCGAGCGCCCTCAGGCGTTCGAACTCATCGGCGGTCTCGACGCCCTCGGCGGTGACCGACATGTCGAGCCCGCGCGCCAACGTCACGATCGAGGAGATGATGGCGGAAGAGCGCGGCTGATGCGTGAGATTGCGGACGAACGACCGATCGATCTTGATCTTGTCGAACGGAAACGCGGTGAGATAGCTCAGCGAGGAATAACCGGTGCCGAAATCGTCGAGCGCAAGCTCGATGCCGATATGCTTCAGCCGTTCCATGAACGCATGGTTCTCGGTGCCGCGCTCGAGCAGGACGGATTCGGTGATCTCGATCTCGAGCCGTTGCGGCGACAGGCCGGAATCCCGCAAGGCCGCGCAGATGACGTCGAACAGGTCGGCTTCCTTGAACTGGATCGGCGACAAATTCACCGCGACCATCAGATCGGACGGCCAGTTTGCCGCGTCCGCGCAGGCGCGACGCAGCACGAATTCGCCGAGCGGCACGATCAGCCCGGTCTCCTCGGCGAGCGCGATGAACTGATCCGGCGGGATCAGGCCGCGGGCCGGATGCCGCCAGCGCACCAGCGCCTCGAACCCGCGTCGCGCGCCCGTGCTGGCATCCATGAACGGCTGGTAGTGCACCTCGAACTGACAGCGCGCGATGGCGTCGCGCAAATCGCCTTCCAGCGTGTTGCGCGCCTCGAGCTCGGCCGACATCGCCTCGTCGTAGATGGTGAAGCAGTTCCGGCCCGCCGATTTCGAGCGGTAGAGCGCAAGGTCGGCCTTCTTCAGCAGCTGCTCCTGGTCGCGGCCATGATCCGGCGCGATCGCGATGCCGATGCTGGTCCCGATCTCGACGCGATGTCCGGGCAACAGGAACGGCTCGGCCACGAGCTTGGCGATCCGCGCCGCCAGTTCGGTCGAGCAGGCGCGCTGGTCCTCGCAGTCTTCCTGGATGATGGCGAATTCGTCGCCGCCGAGCCGTGCTAGCACATCGGTGGCGCGCACCGCGGATTTCAGCCGCTGTGCCACCAGCCGCAGCAGCGCATCGCCGGCGCCATGACCGAGGGAATCGTTGACGTTCTTGAAGCGATCGAGATCGAGCATCAGGATCGAGAAGGTCGGACCGCCGTTCTTCAGCTGGCCGTTGAGCTCGTCGAGCCGGGCGAGGAAGAAGGCGCGGTTCGGCAATCCGGTCAGGACGTCGGTCTGCGCAAGTTCGAGCACACGACGATTGGCCAACGACAGCCGCCGCGAGTTGCGGCTGGCGAGCATCAGATAGGTCGACAGCGACAGCGTCAGCAGCATGCCGACGATCAGCACGGCGCCCGCGCGGTCATACGTCGTCTCCAGCGAGCCGCCGGCGGTCGGAACCGCCCGCACCTGCCAATCGGTGTCCCCGATCTTGAGACCACCCGACCAATGGCGCCCCCGCGCAACATCGCGCATCGATTGCGGCGCGGCGGCTGCGGAAGCGTAATCGGGCAACATGCCTTCCAGGCTGACGATGCGCGCGCTGAACGGCTGATACACGTTCACGCTGACCGCGGGGCTCGCCCCGGTCCTGACGCGGATGGCCTGCATCAGCAGAGGCAGATCGAAAATGCCGACAACGAAGCCCGAGATGTTGCGACGGCGGTCGGCGACGGTGTCGCGCGAGGTGCCCTTGGCGTAAACGGGCACGACCACGAACACGTTCGGCAACTGCCCGGCATTATTCGTGGCAAAGAGCTCGGTGCGGATCGCCGCGATCTGGTCATTGTCGCGGGCACGTTCGAGCGCCACCTTGCGATCCGGCACGCTCAGATAGTCGATGCCGTAGACACGCGATGTCTTCGACTGCGTCGAGTAGAAGATGGGGTAATATTCCTCGCCCTGCGGCGCGGTGACGAAGCCATTGCCTTCGAGCGACTTGATGCGATAGCTGGACACGCCCTCGGCGATGGCTGCGGCTTCGTACTCGGCACGCTCCTTGCGCGTGATCCGTGGCAGCCAGCCGATACGCAACAAGCCGGGATATCGTTCGAACAGCTTGCCGCTGAAGGTCTCGAACTCGCTGCGGGTGACGCCTTCGTTGGAGGATTCGAACAGGGTCCGCAGCGCCACCAGCCGGCTGATATATTCGTTCATGCCGTTCTGCATGACGATGGACTGCGTCTCGGCCGCGTTCTCGAACTCGATCTTGTTGACGCGGTCTTCCCATCGCGCCACCGCCGCGGCGCCCGCGATCGAGAACAGCAGGCCGACGGCCGCCGCGACCAGCGCAGGGCGATGGAGGCCGAGCAGCGGCGCAATGCGCCACCGTCCAGTCACACGCCTTCGATCCTGATCATTCTGATCGCGACCGCCCATCTTGATTCCGCACGTCCCCTCGGCGCAGCGGCCGAACTTAGGGTTGAGCCACCGTGGCGACTATCGGACAAGGATCGGGGTTAAGAACTGCACAATATTGGAACCAACCTGTCCCGCATTGCGAGGTGTAGTTAACGATTGACCTGCGTGTTCCCGAAAATGTGGTCGCCAATTGCAGGATTGCCCCGGACTTCTACGGACCGCTCTCCCCGCGCCGGTTAGCGCCCTGTTCAGCCCAGGGACCTATCGTGGCGGCAACTTTTCCAGCATCCGGCGAGCCCTCTCATGAAACGATCGCACGCAGCGACATGCATCGCGCTTGCCGCCGCGCTGCTGGCGGCGGCGACACTGACGGCAAAAGGCGACGAGGCCGGCGTCAGCGAGGACGCAATCCTGTTCGGCCAGGCCGCCGCGCTCGAGGGTCCCTCTTCCATGCTCGGCCAGCACATGCGCCACGGCATCGTCGCGGCGTTCACCGAGATCAATGCCAAGGGCGGCGTCCACGGCCGCAAGCTCCAGCTCATCAGCCGCGACGACGGCTACGATCCCGATCGTTCGGTGGTGCAGACTCTGCGTCTGATCGAAGACGACAAGGTGTTCGCGCTGATCGGCGCCGTCGGGACCGCGACCGCGATGGCAACCATCCCGATCACGAGCACGCGCGATGTGCCCTTCATCGGACCGGTGAGCGGTGCGGAACTCCTGCGCGACCTCGAACTGACGAATGTCGTGAACATTCGCCCGAGCTACGGCGCGGAGTCGGAGACGCTCATCAAGCATCTCATCGAGGATCGCCACTTCACCCGGATCGGCATCTTCTACCAGGACGACTCATTCGGCCATGACGGCCTTGCCGGCGTGAAGACTGCGCTTGCCAAGCGCGGTCTCGAGCTCGCCGCCGAAGGCACCTTCGAGCGCAACACCCGTGCGGTCGGCGCGGCCTGGCGCACCATCAAGCGCGCCGAGCCCGAGGCGATCATCATGGTCGGCACTTACGGTCCGAGTGCCGAATTCATCAAGCTCGCACACCGCAGCGGCGTCTACCCGACCTTTGCCAGCATCTCCTTCGTCGGTGCCACCGCGCTCGCCAGGGAACTCGGCTCCGACGGCGAAGGCGTCGTGGTCGCGCAGGTCGTACCGTTTCCCTGGGATCGCTCGATCAAGCTCGTTGCCGACTACCAGGCTGCGCAGAAGGCGATCGATCCGACGCTGACGCCGGATTTCGTCTCACTTGAAGGCTATCTCTCCGGCCGTCTCGCGGCGGCCGCACTCGAAAATCTCGGACCGAACCCGACACGTGCGGGGCTGCTGCGCACCATCAACGACATCGGCCGCTTCGACATCAGCGGCAGTATCTTCACCGTCGGCTTTCGCGCCATCGAGACGCCGCCGAAGGTGTTCCTGACGGTGATCCAGAAGGACGGGACCTTCCGGGCGATCGATAGGCTGTAGGACCTTTTATGCCCGCCGGGTCCAGTGGTCGGCATTGACGGCACCTTGCGGGGCCTCGCCCTTGATGATGGCGTCGACCTGCCGCACCGTTTCCAGCGACTGGTATTCGATCGCCTGCGGCGTCAGCCCGCCGACATGCGGCGTCGCGACGACGTTGGCGAATTTTGCCAGCTCCGGCGTCGGCATCTGGTCGGGCGCGCGGCCGACATCCATCGCAGCGCCCGCGATGCGGTTCTCCAGCAGCGCCTTCGCGAGCGCCGCCTCGTCGACGAGATTGCCGCGCGAGAGATTGATGAAGACGGCATGCTTCTGCATGCGCGCCAGCGCCGCCTCTCCGATCAGCTTCTCGGTCTGCTCGTTGGCGATTGCGAGGCAGACGACATAGTCGGACGCCGCCAGGAGTTCGTCGAGGCCGACCTGCCTGATCGCGCTGTCGCTGACATCAGCGAAGGGATCGGAGACCAGCACCTCCATGCGCATCACCTTGGCGATCTCGGCGAGGTAACGACCGATGCTGCCATAACCGATGATGCCGATCTTGCTGCCGGCGAGCTGACGGCCCATCCGTGCCTCCGGCTTGCGGCCGGCATGGTAGTCGGCCGTGGCCCGCGACACGCCGCGCGACAGGTCGACCATGAAGCCGACCGCGAGCTCGGCGACCGCCTGCACGAAGCCGGGACCGGCGCGGGTCACCAGCACGCCGGCCTGCGAGGCGGCATCGACGTCGACGTTGCGGATGTCGACGGCGCAGCGGACGAAGGCCCGCAAGCGTGGCAGCTGCGCAAAGATCTCGCCGCGGCCCTCGGTCATGCGATCGGCGACGATGATGTCGGCGTCCCCCGCTGCACTGACGAGGCCCGCGGAATCCAGCGCCCGATCCCCCTCGTGCAGGACCAATTCGGCAATGGCGCGCAGGCCGTTCAGGCTGCGATCTCCGTAATAATTGCGGCGCATCTCCGGCGTGTGGGCCAGCAGGACTTTCACGACGACACTCCTTCAGTAGCCGAACGCGCGCGGCAAGGCGGTGCTCAGCCACGGCACGAAGGCGATGACCAGCAGGCAGAGGAACAGCAGGCCGAGATAGCCCAGGATCGGCTTCACCGTCTGCTCGATCGGCACGTTGCCGATCAGGCAGGCGCCGTAGAGCCCGAGCCCGAGCGGCGGCGCGAACAGGCCGACGCCCATCGCGATCAGCACGGCGATCGCGAGCAAGATGAACAGCCAGGTGCCGCTCGTCTTGGACAGTCCCAGCATGAAGTCGCCGACCGCATGCGGCACCTGCTGCAAGGTCAGCGTGAACGCCAGCGACTGCGCGGCGGCAACGATGAACAGCACCAGCCCCGCGCGCGTCGCCGCCTGCACGAAACTGTGCGTCGCCGTTCTGAAACTGAGCTCGCGAAACACCACGCTCCCGACGATGAGCGCGTAGGCGACGGCGAAGGCCGAGATCTCGGTCGCCGTGGCAAAGCCGCTCTTGAAGCCGAAGAAGATCATGAAGATCAGGCCGAACGAGGCGATCGCGCCGCTCCACAATCCTGACACCGGTACCTGCGGCTCGACCTCCTCGGCCTCCGCCGGCGTCTTGCCGAAGATGATGGAGAAGGCGATCAGCACCGCCGCCATCAGCGCCGCCGGCAACAGGCCTGCCATGAACAGGCCGCCGATCGACAGGTTCGCGACGAAACCCAGAATGATCAGGTTGATGCAGGGCGGAATCGTCTCCGCCATCACCGCGGACGCCGCGAGCAGCGCCACCGCGCTGCCCGGATTCTGCTTCGAGCGGCGCGCCGCCGGGATCAGCACCGAGCCGACGGCCGCGACGTCGGCCATCTTCGAGCCCGAGATGCCGGAGAACAGCACCATCGAGGCCACCATCACGACGTTCAGGCCGCCGCGCATGCGGCCCACCGCGCGCTGCAACAGCTCGATCAGACGCACGGACATGCCGTTGGCTTCCATGAGGTAGCCGACGAGGATGAAGAACGGGATCGCGAGCAGCACGAAATTGTCGATGCCGCGCGCCATCTGCTGGGCGAAGATGACGCCGGGCAGCGCGCCCTCGACCCAGATGAAGATCAGCGCGGCCAGTGCCAGCGCAAACCCGATCGGCAAGCCGCCGAACAGCGTGGCGAAGAAGCCGATCAGCATCAGCACGCCCGCCGACGGCACCGAGGACGGCGATAGGTAATCCCAGGCGAGATAAAGCCCGGTCACGACGGCGACCGCGATGAGGCCTTTGACGATGTCAGGCAGCGGTCGTGCGCAGAGATGGTCGATCGCGAACACCGTCATGAACAGCGCGCCGACGCCCATCGGATAGAAGGTCAGCTCCAAAGGCAGGCCGGAGCCGGTGGTCTGCCCCGCGGTCAGCGAGCCCAGCTTGATGGCGTTGTAGGCGACATAGCCGGAGATCAGCACGACGAGCACGGCGCTGGCGGCATCGACCAGGGTGCGCAGCCGCAGCGCCAGCAGATCGCGGAAGAAGGACACGCCGACATTCTCGCCGCGCGCAAGCGCACTTGCGGCGCCGAAGAAGGCCGATCCGACCATCAATCCGCGCGCGACGTCATCCGACCATTCGACCGGCGCGTTGAAGCAGAAACGCAGCAGCACGGAGCCGCAGACAACCGCGAGATCGGCGGCCAGAAGGATGGCCGCGATCGCGTCACTCACGCGAAGCAGAAGCGCGATGCTCCCGTGCCGACCGCCCGAGAGCGGCACGGCTTCCGTCATCGCCAACTCAGATTTGGCCAACCCGGATTTGGCCATCTCAGGCTTGCGTCGAGCGAATGATGTCGATGACGGCCTTGGACTCCGGCCGCGCCTTGATGAAGTTCTCGGTCTGCGGCGCGACGCGCTTCTTGAACGCCTCGCGATCGCATTCGGCGACCGTCACGCCCTTCTCGGTCAGAGCCGCCAGCGCTTCCTTCTCGACTGCGAGCCCATGGGCGCGCGTGTCGACCGCGGCCTTCTTCGCGGCGTCGAGAAAACCCTCGCGCAGCTTCGGATCCATGCGGTTGAAGGTCATGTCGCTGAAATAGACCGCGAGCGGCGAGAAATTGTGCTGCGTCAGCGCGTAGAACTTCGCCGTTTCGAAGAACTTGCTGGCGAGGATCGTCGGCGGATCGTGCTCGAGGCCATCGAGCACGCCGGCCTGCAACGCCGTGTAGATTTCGCCGAACGCCAGCGGCGTCGCGGCCGCGCCCATCAGACGCAGGCACTCCGTGATGACGGGATTCGGCAGGGTGCGGATCTTGAGACCGGCGAGATCCTCCGGCGTCTTCACCGGCTTCTTCGCAAACACGCTGCGCGAGCCGAAATTATAGGCCCAGGCGATGATGCGGATGTTGCTGCCCTTGAGCAGCGCGTCCTCGATCGGCTTGGCGGCACCGGCGTCGAACGCCTTGGTCTGCTGCGGAAAGCTCGAGAACAGAAAGCCGAGGTCGTAGGTGCCGACCAGCGGCACCAGATTGGCCGAGATCGACGAGCCGGAGATCATGAGATCGATGACGCCGAGCTTCACCGAATTGATGACGTCGATTTCCTGGCCGAGCTGGTTGTCCGGGAAGAACGCGACCTCGACCTGCTCGCCGAGCCCGTTGCCCTTCAGATTCTTGACGAGATTATCGTAGTAGACGCGGCCGTTGGCGAATTTGGGATCGTTCGGCAGCGAGGAGGAGCATTTCAGCTTCAGCGTCGCG
This sequence comes from Bradyrhizobium sp. CCGUVB4N, assembly GCF_024199945.1. Lineage (GTDB taxonomy): Bacteria > Pseudomonadota > Alphaproteobacteria > Rhizobiales > Xanthobacteraceae > Bradyrhizobium. The sequence continues at coordinate 6,971,535 of NZ_JANADP010000001.1, forward strand.
GCTTCGGCGCGGCCGATGATGGCTGGAGAGAGCACGAGGCCGGCGGTCACTGCCGTCGACGACTTGATGAACGTGCGACGGCTGACGGGCACGATAGTCATGGTGTCTCTCCCCAATATTATTTTTTGCAGCCGCGATCGTTGTCGCGGCGCGTTGGCCCGGACTGTATGGCCAAAGCGACGGGGCAGGCAAGGGTTGCGGCCGGCGCAGCCGAGACGGGACGAGCGCAAGGCGCGCCGGCGGAGACTGCAGCGGAATGCCTATATTTGCCGATGTTTTCGATCATGCCGCAGCGCGACCGAACGGCAGGCTATGCAAGATTGACGCAGATCGATCCAATTCAGGCATGGATCAATACCGAACGCAGATTGATGGGCTTTTGACGACTGCACGCGTGTTGGCACGCAACAAAAAGCTGCGGGACCGTGATCCCGCAGCTCTCGCGTTTCAATGATGCGACGATGTCAGCGCGACGACGCGACGCTCAACTGCCCGTTCGCCGCCTCGACATCGCGTGAGGGCCGCAGCGCGAAGGCGCCATCGCCGAGCAGCGCCTGCGCGACCAGCGCGATCACCCAGAACGCGGGGTATTCCCAGCCGCCCTTCGGGTTGGTGAAGAAGAACCCGGCGGCACCGTGCACGGTGAAGATCGCGCCGAGCAGGATCGGAATGCCGGCCAGCGCCGCATAGCGGGTCCAGACGCCGAGGATCAGGGCAATGCCGCTGAGGACTTCGACGGTCATCACAAGGTAGGCGAACTCCGGCGGGAAGCCGAGGCTGCCGAAGAACTTTGCCGTGCCGGCGGGGGTGAACACGAACAGTTTCAGGCTGGCATGGGCCAGGAACAGCGCGCCCAGCGTCACGCGCAGCACCAGCGCGGCGTAGGGAGCGGTACGGGAATCGATCATGGCGGTCTCCATTGTTGGGGCCACCTATGATCTATTCTCACTTGGATGATAATCGGCTATTCTTGAAATATACTTCACACCAATAGAGTGAAATAGATGCTCGACCGGCTGACCAGCCTGGAAGTCTTCGCCAAGGTGGCGGCGAACGGCAGCCTGTCCGGCGCGGCCCGGGCCATGGGTCTGTCGCAGACCATGGTCACCAAGCACGTGGCCTCGCTGGAGGCCCGGCTCGGCATCAAGCTGTTCCACCGCACCACGCGGCGGCTGTCGATCACCGAAGCCGGCCGCCTCTATCTGGAATCCTCCGAGCGGATCCTTGCCGACATGGAGACGGCCGATGCCGCGGTCGCACGGGAGCGCGCCGAGCCGCGCGGATTGTTGCGGGTCAACGTGCCCGTCGTGTTCGGCACGCGGCAGATTGCGCCCGTCATTGCAGACTTTTCGGAACGCTACCCCGAGGTGACCATCGAGCTCGGCCTCAACGATCGCCTCGTCGATCTCGCTGAGGAAGGCTGGGACCTCGCGATCCGCATCGGCAAGCTGCGCGACTCCAGCATGGTGGCGCGAAAGCTCGCACCGAACCGCCTCGTTGTGTGTGCCGCCCCGTCCTATCTGGCAAAACACGGCACGCCGCGCACCGTCGCCGACCTCGCCGCGCATAATTGCCTCGGCTACACGCTCACCCAGCAGGGCAGCGCCGCAGAATGGCCGTTCGGCGTCGACGGCGAGATCCGCATCCAGATCAGCGGCACGTTGCGCGCCAACAATGGCGATGCGCTGCGCGCCGCGACGCTGGCCGGCCTCGGCCTCGCCCGTCAGCCGACCTTCATTATCGCCGACGATCTGCGCGCCGGCACGCTGGTCGCGCTTCCGCTCGATCAGCCGGAGATCCAGTCCTCCGCGGTGCATGCGGTCTACCTGCCCGATCGCCGGCCGCCGGCGAAGGTGCGCGCCTTCATCGACTTTCTCGCCGCACGCTTTGCGCCTGACCCGCCCTGGGACCGTGGATTGTTCTGAAGGCACGGCACCGCGCGTCGGTTCTGGCAGACCCCCTGCCCCATTTTGCCGCACGCGAGAGCGTGAGCTAGCGCACAGACAGCGCCGCGGCCGACGACTAGAAAAGGTAATATCCTCGCGCTCATTGCCGATGGAGGTGACACCATGCGCCGTCCAGTCCTTTGCAATTTAGTTCTTGCTTCCGGTCTCCTTGCACTCACGCAACTCATGACGCCGACACAGGCCGCGGCCGAAGCCCGGCTTGCGCTGGTGATCGGCCAGTCCGCCTATCGCACGGTGCCGGAATTGCCGAACGCCGCCAACGATGCCAAGGGCATGGCCGAGCTGCTCGGCAATGCCGGCTTCACCGTCACCGCGGCGCCGAACCTCGCGCAGAGCGAGATGCGCCAGACGATCTCCGATTTCGCCGGCAAGGTCAGCGCCAGCGGCGCCGACACGGTTGCGCTGGTGTTCTATGCCGGCCATGGCTTGCAGATCGACGGCGAGAACTATCTCGTGCCCGTCGATCTCGATCCCAAGCGCGAGGCCGACATTCCGCTGCAGGGCGTGCGGCTGAACGATCTGCTCAACACGCTCGGCGCGCTGCCGACGCGGGCGCGCATCTTCATGCTCGACGCCTGCCGCAACAATCCGTTCCCGGCGCTGAGCGGTGCCGGCCACGGGCTTGCGATCGTCGACACCAAGGCGGGCGCGCCGGGCTCCTTCATCTCGTACTCGACCTCGCCCGGTGCCGAAGCCGAGGACGGATCCGGCGCCGACAGTCCCTACACCACGGCAGCGCTGACCGTTGCCAAGCAGCCGAATATCCCGATCGAGGAAGTGTTCAAGCGCATTCGCATCGCGGTCGCGCAATCGACCGACGGGCGGCAGATCCCCTGGGAAAGCTCGTCGCTGACGACCGACTTCAAATTCTACGGCGGTGACAGCGGCAGCGGACAGCCCGCGGCGCCGGGCGCAAATGCGATGGCCCTCGCCAGCGCGACGCGCAGCGTCGAGGACTGGCGCAAGGATTTGCAGGGCAAGGATGCCAAGGCCGCCTATCAGCTCGTGATCGCCGACGACACCGTGCCTGCGTATCAGGCCTATGTCGAACTCTATGCGCAGGACGCCCAGACGCCGCGCCTGCGTACGGTGCTGGAGCGGCGGCGTCAGATGCTGGCATGGGACCGTGCGGTGGCGATCAATACCCGCGCTTCGTACGAGACCTATCTCGCAAACTGGGACAACAGCGATCTCGCCGCGACCGCGCGCCGGCTGCTGCTTCGCGTGCAGAACCGCAATTATGCCCTGCCGGTTGCCGCCGCCGCAGTGCCGGTCGCCGTCGCGATGGCACCGACCTGCCCGTGCTCGGCACCGACGCCGCCGGCAACGCCGATCAACCCGACGGTTGCGCCCGTGATCAAGAAGCGCGTCGACGACACGCCGCCAAAGCGCAAGGTCGTCGACACGCCGCCGAAGCGCCGGCCGCCGCCTGACGAAGTCGTCGTCGAGCGCGCGCCGCCTCCCGGCCCGCCGCCTGAAGCCGTCGGAATCGGTCTCGGAATTGGCCTCGGCATGGGCATGGGAATGGGCATGGGCGGCCATGGCGGTGGAGGCATGGGACGCGGCGGCGGCGACTATAACCGCGGCACCAGGTACTGACACCGCCGCACTGCGATAGGCATTGATGTCCGCAAGCCTCGCTTGCGGACATTTTTGTTGATGATCGCGAAGTTGCGCAGTCGGCCGCCCTCCAATCCGGAAATGTTGTAGTCTGACGGACCACCGCAGATTTTCCGGGGATTCCGCATCGATGCCGCAAGACGCTCACGCCAGGAAAGCATGGCCGCTGTTTGGCTCGCTCGCCTCCTATGCCCTCCCCGGCGATCTCATGGCGGGGCTGACGCTGGCGGCGATCGCGATCCCCGAGCAGATGGCGACCGCGCGGCTCGGCGGCTTCGCGCCGCAGATCGGCTTCTTCGCCTTCATGGCGGGCTCGCTCGGCTTTGCTCTGCTCGGTGGCAACCGCTTCCTGTCCTGCGGTGCGGATTCCACGATCACGCCGATCTTCGCCGGCGGGCTTGCCGCTTTGGCCACTGCCGGCTCACCGGAATATCAGGGGCTCGCGATCGCGCTGGCCCTGATGGTCGGCGCGATGATGCTCGCCGGGGGCGCGTTCCGGCTCGGCGGTATCGCCAACCTTCTGTCGATGCCGGTGATGGTCGGCTTCCTCGCCGGCATCTCCGTCCACATCATCGTCTCGCAATTGCCGGGCGTGCTGGGACTGGACTCGCCGAGCGGCCCGACGCTCGATCGCATCGGCGTGCTCGCAACCGAGATCGGCCGCACCAATCCCATCACCTTTTGCATCGGCTTCGGCGTGCTCGCAGTGGTCTTCATCTCCGAAAGGATCAGCGCGAAAATCCCCGGCGCATTGATCGGGCTCGTTGCCGCGACGCTGGCCACGATCGCGTTTGGCCTGGAGAGCAAGGGCGTCAAAGTCGTCGGCACGGTGCCGGGCACGCTGCCCCGGCCGACCTTCCCTGATCTGGCGCCGGAGCAATGGGTGCACTTGGTGCCGCTCGCCTTCGTCGTGACCGTGGTGGTGATGGTGCAGACCGCAGCCACCACGCGGTCGTTCCCGTCCGATCCCGACAAGCCCGCCGATGTCGATCGCGACTTCCTCGGCGCCGGCGCGTGCAGCGTGCTGTCGGGCCTGTTCGGCGCGTTTCCGGTCAATGCCAGCCCGCCGCGTACGGGCATCGTTGCCGAGACCGGCGGGCAATCGCAGCTTGCGGGCCTTGCGGCCGCAGTGATCGTCCTGTTGCTGCTCGCGTTCGGAACGGGGCTGCTGCAGCATGTCCCGGATGCAGCTCTTGGCGGCATCCTGCTGTTCGTGGCGCTGCGGATCATCCGCACCAAGCAGATCGTGACGATCTATCGCCAGTCCTTCAGCGAGTTTCTGCTGATCGTCGCCACCGCCGCGCTGATCATCGTGCTGCCGATCCAGCAGGGCGCGTTCCTCGGCATCGTACTGTCGCTGTTGCACGGCATCTGGAGCACGACGCGCGCGAGACTGGTCGAATTCGAGCGTGTGCCGGGCACCACGATCTGGTGGCCGGCGCACCCGCACATCACCGGCGAGCGCATCGCCGGCGTCGCCGTGATCGGGCTGCAGGCGCCGCTGTCCTTCCTCAATGCGCCGGGCTTCCGCAGCGACGTGACGAAAGTCCTCGGCACGGCGACGCCGCAATTGCTGGTGCTCGAGGCAAGCGGCATGGTCGAGATCGACTTCACGGCCGCGCAGATCCTGCTCGACGTCTTCAAAGTCTGCCACGAACAAGGCGTCACGGTCGCGCTGGCGCGGCTGGAATCGGTGCGCGCGCAGGACGCCTTCGAGCGCTTCAGGCTGTTCGATGTGCTGCCGAAGGAGCACGTCTTCCACAGCGTGGACGAGGCCGTACGCAAGCTGGCGAAGTAGCTGCGGGGCGCCGAGCGATCTATCCCGCCGCCTCCAGTGTGCTACCCTGCGGGCCTCAAATATCTGGCCTTATCCTGGACGCTGCATGAAGCGACGAGGGTTCATCACGTTGCTCGGAGGCGCGACTGTTGCGTGCACAGTCGCGGCGCGCGGGCAGTCAACGAAACGGCCGACCATTGGCTTTCTTGGAACAGTCGCGCAATCATCGTGGACCAGGTCGACCGCTTCTTTCGAAACGAGGTTACGCGAGCTCGGTTGGATGGAAGGTCGCAATGCTGTTGCCCTCGATTATCGCTGGGCAGACGGACGCAATGACCGGATCGCCGAAATAGCCGCGGAGTTCGTCCGTCTCAAGGTCGACATCATTGTGACCGGAGGAAACGCGGTCCTCGCGATCAAGAAGCTGACATCGACGATTCCGGTCGTGTTCGCCGTAGCTGTGGACCCGGTTGGCAGTGGCTTCGTCGATAATCTGTCCCGACCGGGAGCCAACGTGACCGGACTGTCGATCCAGGGGCCCGATCTTGCAGGCAAACGAGCTGAACTTTTGCGGGAAGTCATTCCCGGGCTCCGACGGATGGCAGTGATGGCCAACGTTGCCTATCCCGCGGCCAAGCAAGAGCTGGCCGAGGTTCAGGCCGCGGCGCACGCGCTTGGCGTTGAGGTCATCGCACTGGAAATCCGCGGCGAGCAGGATATCGCACCTGCATTCGAAGGACTGAAGGAACGAGCCGAAGCGCTCTATATCGCGAGCGAAGCATTGGTAGACGCCAAGCAAGTTACGATCAACGAGCTGGCGTTGGGCGCACGGCTGCCGACAATCTGGGGGGTCAGTGGCGGTGTCCAAAGCGGCGGACTCATGTCCTATGGACCGAGCCTCCCGGCTCTGTTCCGACGGGCGGCCGATTACGTCGATCAGATACTCCGCGGGGCCAAGCCGGCCGATCTACCAGTCGAACAGCCGACCAAGTTCGAACTCGTGATCAACTTGAAGACCGCGAAGACGCTGGGGCTGAATATATCGCCCGCGCTGCTCGCCCGCACCGACGAGGTCGTCGAATAGGATCATGTCTAAACCAAAGCCGGATGATCGCGCTGCGCCGTTTCGCGGATCCAACTGGCGTGGATCGCGCGGAACAGGATCTGCGCCGTCTTGATGTCGTTCGCGGCCATGCAGAGATTGACGATGCGATGCACCGCGTCGTCGCGCATCAGGCCGTCGGAGATCTTCATCGCGATTTCCATCGCGACCTTTGCGGCGCGCTCATAACGCGCGCTCTCGCTTTTGTCGTTACAGGCGGAGCCTGCGGCGCTCTGGACCGCAGCGTCACAGATGGAGCGGATGCGCGCGACCGCCTCGATATCGCCGAGCGGCCACTCGATCGCTTCGTCCCATATATCTTCTCGCGTCCTGCGCGCGAACCACTGCATTGTCTCGCTCCGCCGTGATGGAGCGAGCATAAGCGAAAGGCAATGGCGCGCGCTACGCCTCCGGCACGATCTTGCCGGGGTTGAAGATGTTTTGCGGATCGAGTGCCATTTTTATCGCACGCATCGCATCGATTGCTTCAGGGCCGAGTTCCGCCTTGAGATATTTCTGCTTGCCCTGGCCGATGCCGTGCTCGCCGGTGCAGGTTCCATCCATCGCCTGCGCGCGTTCGACGAGGCGATGCATGAACTCCTCGCCGCGCGCCATCTCGGCCGCATCGTTGGTGTCACACACCAGCGAGCAGTGGAAATTGCCGTCGCCGACATGGCCGACAATCGGCGACAACAGGTTGAGACGCTTGAGATCTTCCTCGGTCTCGCTGACGCAGTCGGCGAGCCGCGAGATCGGCACGCAAACGTCGGTTGCAACCACGCCGATGCTGTCGCCGGGCCGCAGCGCCTTGACGGACCAATAGGCATCGTGCCGCGCCTGCCACAATTTCGTGCGATCTTCCGGCTTGGTGGTCCAGGAGAAATCGCCGCCACCGCACTCCCTTGCGATCTCGCCGAACGCCTTGGACTGCGCATCGACCTCGACCTCGCTGCCGTGGAACTCCATCAGCAGAAGCGGCGTCTCCGGCAGCGTCAGCTTCGAATAGGAATTGCAGGCCTTCACCTGCGCCGTGTTGAGCAACTCGATGCGCGCCACGGGAATGCCGGTCTGGATCGCCAGGATCACCGCCTGACACGCACCGTGCACGGTCTCGAAGGAGACCGCGGCCGCGGCGATCGTCTCGGGAATGCCGCGGAGACGAATGGTCAATTCGGAGATGATGCCGAGCGTGCCTTCGGCGCCGACGAACAGATGGGTCAGGTCATAACCGGCCGAGGACTTCTTCGCGCGTGTGCCGGTGGTGATGATCTCGCCATCGCCGCGCACGACTTTCAACGCCAGCACGCTGTCGCGCATGGTGCCGTAGCGCACCGCGTTGGTGCCGGAGGCGCGCGTTGAGGCCATGCCGCCGAGCGAGGCGTCCGCGCCGGGATCGATCGGAAAGAACAGGCCCTGGTCGCGCAGGTGCTCGTTGAGTGCCTTGCGGGTGACGCCGGGCTGGATCACGCAGTCGAGATCCTCGGCATGCACCGCGAGCACCTTGTTCATGTCGCGCAAATCGATCGAGATGCCGCCGGCGGGCGCGTTGACCTGGCCCTCGAGCGAGGTGCCGGTGCCGAAGGGAATGACCGGCACGCCGTGCTTCGCGCAGATCCGCACCACGTCCTGGATGTCGGCGGTCTCCTGCGCCATCACCACGCCGTCCGGCGGCTGGTTGACGATCCATGTGGTGGTATGGCCGTGCTGCTCGCGAACGGCCTGCGAGGTGATGAGGCGGTTGCCGAAGCGTGCGGCAAGCTGCTCCAGCGCGCTTGCAAGGGCTTTCGGCTCCGGCCGCGGCGGATTATTGGTGATGGTCGTACCCACGGATAGTCCTCCCGACACTGGAAACCGTGGCAAAGGACATCTCACCGGTCAAGTCAAGCGACCGGACGCATAGCCAGGGAATGAGACATGCCGGAGAGTGCCACCGCCCCTACGCCTGAGCCGTTCCGCGCCTCGATCATGCAGATCGAGCCGCAATGGATCGACTATAACGGCCATCTCAACATGGCCTATTACAACGTGATGTTCGACCGGGCGATCGACCAGATGTGGCTGCAGCTTGGGATCGGCCCGGGATACATGAAGGAGCGCAACGGCTCGACCTTCACCGCCGAGTGTCACGTGCGGTATCTGCGTGAGATTCACCTCGGCGATCCCGTGCAGGTCTCGGTCTGGCTGCTGGAGGCCGACGACAAGCGACTGCACACCTTCCAGGAGCTGCGGCACGCAACCGAGGGCTGGCTGTCGGCGACCTCCGAGAACATGTCGCTGCACATCGACATGGGCTCGCGCAAGGTGGCGGCCTTTCCGCCGGATATTCGCGCGCGCATCGCGGCCGTCGTCGGGGCTCACAGCGCCGTGCCGCGCCCCGAGGGCATCGGCCGAAACGTGGCAATGCCCTCGAAGCGTTAGTGCATGATCCGGCGCACTAGATCCTGCGGCCGCGGGCAAGGCCGACCACGGCCGAGACCAGGAACAGGACGATCGCGACGAAGAAGATGATCTTGGCGATTTCGATCGATGCGCCGGCGAGGCCGCCAAAGCCCAGAAGACCGGCGATCAGTGCGATAACGAGAAATGTCACAACCCAGCTCAGCATGGCCTTAACCTCTGTTTTGATGTCTGTCTGCGATCGGCGCGGCTGAGGCGCCTCACTTGAACAAACAATCTCCGGCTCGGAACATTGGTTCCGGCCCGCCGGGGCTGGAAATTCGTCCGGCACGCAGGAACAAATCAGCCCGGCGTGCACGTGGAAAACCCTTGCCGGCCGCCCCATATAGGCGGCAATCCCTGTTATGAAGGCTCCCTTCCGCCACCCCGCGGTGCCATCGTGGGGCCAATGATTCGCATGACCGAGCCGAGCAAAATCACCAGCGTACCCGACCACCAGCCCGCAGCCGGCGGCATCGCCGCGCGTGCGCGCGCCTCGGTGGGCCCGAAATATCTGACCGGGCTCAATCCCGAGCAGCGCGACGCCGTCGAAACGCTGGACGGCCCGGTCCTGGTGCTGGCCGGTGCCGGCACCGGCAAGACCCGCGTGCTGACCACCCGGATCGCCCACATCCTGAGCCAGGGCCGCGCCCGCCCCTCCGAGATCCTGTCGGTGACCTTCACCAACAAGGCCGCGCGCGAGATGAAGCACCGGCTCGGCCAGATGCTCGGCCAGGCTGTCGAGGGCATGCCGTGGCTCGGCACCTTCCACTCCATCGGCGGCCGCATTCTGCGGACCCATGCGGAGCTGGCGCAGCTCAAGTCGAATTTCACCGTGCTCGACACCGACGACCAGGTGCGGCTGCTGAAGCAGCTGCTGCAGGCCGACAACATCGACGACAAGCGCTGGCCCGCGCGCATGCTGGCCGGGCTGATCGATGGCTGGAAGAACCGTGGCCTGGCACCGTCGCAGGTGCCGTCAGGCGAAGCCGCCGTCTTCGCCAACGGCAAGGGCGGCAAGCTCTATGCGAGCTACCAGGAGCGGCTGAAGATTTTGAACGCGGCCGATTTCGGCGACCTGTTGCTCGAGGACATCCGCATCTTCCGCGAGCATCCGGATATTCTCCGGCAGTACCAGCAGCGCTTCAAGTTCATCCTGGTCGACGAGTACCAGGACACCAACGTCGCGCAGTATCTGTGGCTGCGGCTGCTGTCGCAGGCGCCGTCTTCCACCTCTCCCCGCGTGCGCGGAGAGGTCGCATCGCAGAGCGATGCGGGTGAGGCGGACTCTCCGAGCACCGAGCTCGTGGAGACTCTCCCTCTCCCCGCAAGCGGGGCGAAGGAGCAGACGCCGCACGTCAAGAACATCTGCTGCGTCGGCGACGACGACCAGTCGATCTATGGCTGGCGCGGCGCCGAGGTCGATAACATCCTGCGCTTCGAGCACGATTTTCCCGGCGCCAAGGTGATCCGCCTCGAGCGCAACTACCGCTCAACCGGCCACATCCTCGCGGCCGCCTCGCACCTGATCGCGCACAACGAAGGCCGGCTCGGCAAGACGCTGCGCACCGAAGACCAGGACGGCGAGAAGGTCACGGTCACGGGCTCGTGGGATTCGGAAGAGGAAGCCCGCGGCATCGGCGAGGAGATCGAGCAGATCCAGCGCAAGGGCGAGAAGCTCAACGAGGTCGCCATCCTCGTGCGCGCGTCCTACCAGATGCGCGAGTTCGAAGACCGCTTCGTCACGCTCGGCCTGCCCTATCGTGTCATCGGCGGCCCGCGCTTCTATGAGCGCGCCGAAATCCGCGACGCATTGGCTTATCTTCGCGTCATCAACTCGCCTGCCGACGATCTCGCCTTCGAGCGCATCGTCAACGTGCCTAAGCGCGGGCTTGGCGATGCCACCATACAGATGCTGCACGACCACGCCCGCAAGCGCCGCATTCCGCTGTTCGAGGCGGCACGCGCGGTGGTCGAGACCGACGAACTGAAGCCGAAGGCGCGCGGGTCCTTGCGCGACGTCGTCGCCCAGTTCGACCGCTGGCGCGCCCAGCGCGAGGTCACCGCGCACACCGATCTCGCCCAGATCGTGCTCGACGAGAGCGGCTACACCGAGATGTGGCAGAAGGACCGTTCGGCGGACGCAGCCGGCCGGCTGGAGAACCTCAAAGAGCTCGTGCGCTCGATGGAAGAGTTCGAGAACCTGCAAGGGTTCCTGGAGCACATCTCGCTGGTGATGGACCGCGATGGCGGTGCCGAGGAAGACGCCGTGTCCTTGATGACGCTGCACTCGGCCAAGGGTCTCGAATTCGACAACGTGTTCCTGCCCGGCTGGGAGGAAGGCCTGTTCCCGAGCCAGCGCACGCTCGACGAGCAGGGCCGCGCCGGTTTGGAAGAAGAACGCCGGCTCGGCCATGTCGGCCTCACGCGCGCGAGGCGGCGCGCGAAAATCTATTTCGCGACCAACCGGCGCATCCATGGCACCTGGTCGACCACGATCCCGTCGCGCTTCCTCGACGAACTGCCGGCGGCCAATGTCGAGATCACGGAATCCAAGGGTGGCTCGGCCTGGGGCGGCACCGGCGGCTACGGCGCCTCCCGCTTCGACGACATGGAGGCGTTCGGCTCGACCTATTCGACGCCGGGCTGGCAGCGCGCCCAGGCCAACCGCAATCGCGGCGGCGGACGCAATGGCGGCGGCGGACGTGGCGGCTTCGAGGAAGAGGCCCCGAACTTCTCGTCGTCCTCGTCATCCGGCCCCGATTTCGGCAGCTTCTCCTCGCGTCGCCGCGGGCCGATGACGATCGAGGGCGAGCTGGTCGCCAAATCGACCGGCACGACATCGGAATTCTCGCTCTCCGACCGTGTCTTCCACCAGAAGTTCGGCTACGGCCGCGTCACCAAGATCGACGGCAACAAGCTCACCATCGCCTTCGACAAGGCCGGCGAGAAGAAGGTCGTGGACAGCTTTGTGCAGCGGGCGTGAGGCCGACATGCCTCACTACGTCGCCATCATCGAAGACGCGGGCCCGGATGACGTCAGCCTGTGGTTTCCGGACCTGCCCGGCTGCATCTCCGGCGGCGACGACGCCGACGAGGCCCTGGAGAATGCGCCCGAGGCGATCGCATTCTATGCGCAGGAGCTGACCGAGGACGGCCGCGAGCTTCCCCCGCCCAGGACATTGGACGAACTCAAGGCCGATCCCGAATTTGCCGACGACATACGGAACCACACGGCCGTCCTGATCGAATTTCCTCCCAGCGACGACGCCGAGGAGTGAGGACTGTTAGCCGCACTGGCCGGACTCTCGACGGTTCTGGTTCGAACAGCCCTTGACCATGGCGAACTTCCCCGTATCAGATGCAACCATGGTCCGGGGCTCCATCACACTGATCGTGCTTTTGTTGGGGATGCCGTCGCTTGCGACGGCGGAGACCATGAGCTTTGGCGATTCGATCGGGCTGCTGGCAAAAAGCTGCGGTGCGGAAATCGTCGCCAATTGCCGCGGCGTCAATCCGGATTCCACCCGCCTCAAGGAGTGCCTGTCCCGCAACCGGGACGTGCTCTCCCAGCAGTGCCAGAGCGACTATCTCACGGCGTTCGATGCCATCCAGAAGCGCGTCGCCGCCCGCGTCACGGTCGCGAACGCCTGCCAGCGCGAGATCGTCAAGGTCTGCGGCGGCTCGACCAAGGAAACCAGCAAGTCGATCCCCTGCCTGATCTCGACGCCCAAGGGCATCAGCAACAACTGCCTGAAGGCCGTCGACGACGCGGGGTATCGATGATGCGGGCAACCGGGCACTTCACCGCCGGAATCGGTTTCGCGTTGGGTCTCGCTCTGCTCGCGGGCGCAGCGGGCGCGCAGACGGCGCCGACCCGCGACGACATCGTCGGCAAGCTCAATCATTTCGAGGAAGCCCCCGAAGTCGATCTCCCCGCGCTGAAGCAGCAGGTGATGGAGCGGGCCAAGGCCAGGATCAAGAACGATCCAGGTCCGGTGAACCGGCCTCTGATCGCGCCGGATCTCGCCAAGCTGCCCGCCTTCAACGCCCAGATCCAGTTCGACGCGGACACGCCGATCATCCAGCCGGACTCCTACCAGACCGTCGGCCGGATCGCCGACGCGCTGGTTCACGCCTCGCTGCTGCCCTACACCTTCCTGATCGTCGGCCATGTCGAGTCCAATCAGAAGACGCGGGAAGCCAACGCGATCCTGAGCCAGCGCCGGGCGGATGCGATCCGTGATGTGCTGGTGAACACCTTCAAGATCTCGACCAAGCGGCTGCAGCCGATCGGGCTCGGCGAGGAGCAGTTCCTCGACCGCGCCAAGCCGACCTCGGCCGTCAACGGCCAGTTGCAAATCCTGACCTTTGCCAAAGTGCCCGAAGAAGCGCCTGTGCATCCCGCAGCAGCCCCTGCGCCTGCGGCGAAAAAGCCCGCCAAGAAGCATTGAGCGCGCATCCGTCGCGTGTGGCGGAACCCGTTGAACTTCTGACTATTTTGTGACCTGTCTCACAGCGCGACAGCATGGTCCTGCGCGACAATAGCGCCGGTTTGTGCACTGCCCTATCAGGTGCTATAGGCTGTCTTCGCCCTTCCCCGCCCCCGTGCCGCACGAGACCAAGATGGCTGGCTATTTTCAACGCCAACTGGCCGATTATGTCGAATACCATCGCGATCCCTGGAATTGCGCGATGCATGTGGTCGGCATTCTCCTGCTGTTCACCGGCGCGACGCTGCCGCTGACGCTGGTCCATTTCTCCGTGTTCGGGGTCGAGGTCAGCCTCGCCGTGATTTTGGCCCTGCCCGTACTGGTATACTGGCTGATGCTGGACGCCGGCGTCGGGTTCGGCATCCTCGTGTCGATGATCGTGCTGCTTTCGGTCGCAACCGCGATCGGCAATCAGGTCTCGCTTGCCATGATGTGGTCGATTTTTGCGGTGCTGATCGTGCTCGGCGTCGCATCGCAAATCGTCGGGCACAGGGTGTTCGAGGAACGGCAGCCGTCGATGGTCGACCACCCCACGCATTTCCTGCTTGGACCGATGTTCGTCATGGCAAAATTTTACATTGCACTGGGTTTTCGTCGCGACCTCGCCGCGATTCTCGCGCCTCTTCCGACCAACTCCCTTTCAACCCGATAGCTTTCTCGAAGCGGAACAGCAAAACCTACTTCATGACTCTCGTACTGGTTACCGGTGGCAGCGGTTTCATCGGACAGCATCTTGTCGAAGCGCTCCGCGCCCGTGGGCAGCGGGTACGTGTTCTCGATGTGCGACCGCCGGCCACGGCGAACACGGATGTTGAGTATGTGCATGGCTCGGTGCTGGACGGTGCCGCGGTCGATGCCGCGCTTTCGGGCATAGATCAGGTCTATCACCTCGCCGGCCTGCCCGGCATGTGGGTCGCCAACAAGCAGGACTTCCACGACGTCAATTTCCGCGGCACCGAGGTCGTGCTTGCGGCTGCGATGAAGCACAACGTCTCGCGTTTCCTGCACTGCTCGACGGAATCGATCCTGTTTCCCTATGCGAACCTCAACGGCGTTGCCGCCGAGGAGGCGCTGCAGCCGGCTGACGCGATGCCGGGCGCCTATACGCGCTCGAAGTCGCTCGCCGAGCATCACGCTGCGAAAGCCGCAGCCAGCGGCTTCCCGCTCGTGATCGGCACGCCGACGATGCCGATCGGCGCCGCCGACCACAATCTGACGCCGCCCACCGCGATGCTGTGGTACTTCCTGCAGAAGAAGGTGCAGCCGCATCTCGACTTCCTGGTCAACCTCGTCGACGTCCGCGACGTCGCGATGGGCCTGTTACTGACCATGGAGCGCGGCCGCACCGGTCAGCGCTACATCCTCGGCGGCGACTGCGTCCGGCTCGGCCAGATCCTGCGGATGATGTCGGCGATGAGCGGACGGCGGCAATACCCGGTCGTCGTTCCCGGCAAGATCGCCGAGCTCTCCGCCATCATGCTGGAATCGATCTCCGATCGCATCACGCACCGTCCACCCAACGGCACCGCCGAGGGCGTGCGCATCGCGCTCGCCGCAAGCGATCTTTCGATCGGCAAGGCGCGTACCGAGCTCGGCTATGCGCCGCGCCCGATCGAACCGGTGCTGCACGAAACCATCACCCATCTGCTCGCCCGCAACGGCCAGCAGCCCTCCGGCGCCATCAAGCATCACGCGCTCTCCTCGCGCGCGAGCTAAGGCCGCCGCCCAAACCAAAGAACCTTTCCGCATGTCCTTCGATTTCAGCAAGCTTCTCTCCGTGGCCTGGGGTGGCTGGACCACGGCCTGGCCGACCGAACTCCTCGCCCTGATCTGGGTCGCCTTTCTCGCCAGCTGGGTGGGCGCCTCGTTCTGGCAGGGACAGACCAAGAAGCAGGTCATGACGCTGGAGTCGCAGCGCTATCGCCTGCCGATCCTGGTCGGCGGCATCCTGTACACGCCCTTTATTGCGGAGATCCTGGGCTGGAAGCCGCTCTGGGTGCTCGGCAACACCGGCATCGCCGTTGCCGCAATCCTCTCGGTCGCCGGCATCGCCTTCGCCTGGTGGGGCCGGCTGCATCTCGGAAAGTTCTGGTCCAACACCATCACCCACAAGGAAGATCACCGCGTCATCGACACCGGCCCTTACGGCATCGTGCGTCACCCGATCTACACCGGGCTGATCTTCGGCATGCTGGTGACCGGCGTTGCGATCGGCCTGGTGACGACGATCCTCGGCGCCATCCTGATCTCGCTCGGCATGTGGCAGAAGGGCCGGATGGAAGAGGTGTTCCTGTCAAAGGAGCTCGGCGAGGACGCCTACGGCGCCTATTGCCGCCGTGTACCGATGATCATCCCGTTCACGTCGCCGCGGTGATGTAGCCCCTGAACTCGCCGGTATCGTCCTGGCTTTCGCCGGGACAGCAATGTGGTGGCGGCTGCCATGCAAATTCGGCGTGCAGCCATTTGCGCCGTGAACGGCTCGATCCGACCCTGCACAGGTTGACCTTTTTACCGCCACCCAGTTGGATGCGCGCGCAAAACGGCATGACGACGTTCCATCGTGGATCTGGAGAGGTCGACGACCCGGTCTGAGCCCGCGCGGGGCTTTGGACGATCCGTCGTTGGACAGTGCCGCAGGTTCGACAGGGGATTTTCATGACATTTTCCAGCATCTTCGCGCAGTTCGTCGCGTTCGTGGGCGGCATCGCGCTGCAATGGCGAAAGCTGTCGGGCACCACGCCCGCGCCGGCCTGGGGGCAGGCCCCGGCGATTCCCGACGCGAAGCCGCAAGGCGCGCTGCCGACGCTGAAGATGCCGACCGCCCGCGGCTGGAGCGAGGGCCAGAAGCCGACGGTCGCGCCCGGGCTCAAGGTCAATGCGTTTGCCACCGGCCTCGACCATCCGCGCTGGATCGAGGTGCTGCCCAATGGCGACGTGCTGATTGCGGAAGCCACGCAGATCGCGGGTGCTCCGAGGTCGGTGTTCCACTACGCGATGCAGGCGACGATGCGGCGCGCCGCGGCACTCGGCGAGTCCGCCAACCGCATCACGCTCCTGCGCGACAAGGACGGCGACGGTGTCGCAGAACATCGCGGCGCCTTCATGGAGAACCTCAGCCAGCCGTTCGGCATGGCGCTGGTCGGCGACACCTTCTATGTCGGCAACACCGACGGCGTGATGGCCTTCCCTTACGTCGCCAATGCCGACCGCATCACCGCGTCCGGCAAGCGGCTCACCACTTTCAAGCCCGCCGGCCACTGGACGCGCAGCCTGCTCGCGAGCCCCGACGGCAAGAAGCTCTATGCCGGCGTCGGCTCGCTCAGCAACATCGCCGAGATGGGCATGGAGGTCGAGGAAGGCCGCGCCGCGGTCTACGAGCTCGATCTCGTCGCCGGCACGCACCGCATCTTCGGCGCAGGCCTGCGCAACCCGGTTGGACTCGCATGGGAGCCCAACACGAACGTGCTCTGGACCGTCGTCAACGAGCGCGACGGGCTCGGCGACGAGACGCCGCCGGATTACCTGACCTCGGTGCGTGATGGCGGCTTCTACGGCTGGCCCTATTGCTACTGGGGCAAGACGGTCGACGACCGCGTGCCGCAGGATCCCGCGATGGTCGCCAAGGCGCTGCAACCCGACTACGCGCTCGGTGGCCACACCGCTTCGCTCGGCCTGTGCTGGATGCCATCAGGCACCCTGCCGGGCTTCCCCGACGGCATGGTGATCGGCCAGCACGGCTCGTGGAATCGCAGCACGCTGTCCGGCTACAAACTGGTGTTCATCCCGTTCGAGAACGGCAAGCCGTCCGGCCCCGGCCGCGACATCCTGTCGGGCTTCCTGTCCCCGGACGAGAAGGAATCCTACGGCCGCCCGGTCGGCGTCGTGATCGGCCCCGACAAGAAGTCGCTGCTGATGGCCGACGACGTCGGCAACGTAATCTGGCGCGTGACGGGCGCTTGAGGATTACGTTCCAACGCAAAGCGTAGCGCGCTGCTTCTTCAGCAGCGCGATCACGGACAGCGCGGTGATCATCCCGGTCTTGGGATTTTCGGACGGGATGTTCTCGATGCCCATCGAGAACCGCGCCGAATCCGCCTCGACCTCGATGCGATGAACGTTGCGCGTCACGGTGGGGTCGGCCCAAACCTGCATCTGGGTGCGATCCGGCCCGATGCCCGCCAGCGACAGCGCAACGGCGACATTGACGTTCGCCGGAAAGCCCTTCGCCGCGTCGCGCGCGCTGCCTTCGAACAGCTTGAGCGGCTCGCGCAGATTGTCGATGTCGATGTTGTTCTGAACGATGAACGGTGCGCCCTTCAGCCCGTCGACCGGCTTGCGCGTGACCATCTTCACCGAATGAATGGTGCCGACCGCAGCCGCGTTGACCGCGTCGAGCCCGATCAGCGCGCCGGTCGGGACGAGGATGCGACCGCCATTGGCGCGGGCGAGATCGATCAGATCATCATTGTCGAGCAATCCGCCGACGCTGACCACGACCGCGGACCTGCCGCGCTTCACCGCCGGCTCGACGATCGCACGCAACTGGCTGCTCGGCGCGCACTCGACGACGATGTCGGCGGCGTCGCCGAGCTGGTCGATCGGCAGGATTTGCGGCAGATGGCGAAGGCCGTTCAGAAATGCCTGATGCTTGGCGGGATCGCGCACGGCCACGGCCGACAGCGTCAGGCCCTCGATGCCTTGATCGAGCGCGGTCGCGATCTTGGTGCCGATCGAGCCCAGGCCCGCGATGGCCACCCGCAATTCGTTGGAAGCTTTTTGTCCGCTCATCGCATCACACCCTATGTCCAAACCCAGTCATAACCGCTCACGCCTCCCGCGCATAGCTGCGCAGGCGCGCCTCGAGCACTGCGAGCATCGCATCGCGGGCCGGATCGCGCGAGCCGCGTAACCAGGCCGCGGCCAGCGGCAGCCGGCCGACGGGGCCGCTCTGCTTCGGCCGGAGCGGCACGAAGCGCACGCCCGTCACCGCCATCCGCGTGGTCCAGCGCGGTACGATGGCGACGCCGAGCTTCGTTGCCACCAGATGGATGATGGTCTGCTTCTCGTCGGCGACCTGCACGATGCGCGGCGTCAAGCCGGCCTGCTCGAACAGTTTTATCGTGAGGTCGTGGCTATGTGGTCGCGAGCGGCGGTCAGGGACGAGCATGGCTTCGTCGGCGATGTCGGCCAGCGTGATCGACTTGCGCCCGGCGAGCGCGTGGCGCTGCGGAAACGCGACGATCGCGGTTTCCTGAAGCAGAGGCCGAAACTCGAGCCGCTTGTCCGCCCGGTCGGGCGGACGGACGAAGGCGAGATCGAGCGCGCCGGTCAGGACCTTGGGCAACAGCCGGACGGTCTTGTCCTCCAGAAGCTGCACCGCGACCTCCGGATGTTTTGTCCGGAAATCGCGCAGTAGCGGCGGCAGCAACCCGGCCGCGGCGCTGTCGATGGCGCCGACCCGCAGCCGCCGCGCAGCGCCCGCCCGCGAGCGATTGCGCAGATTGCTCTCCACGGCCTCGACCCGGGCAAGGATGGCGCGGGCGTCGCGCAGCAGCGACGTGCCGTCCTCGGTGAGCGAGACCGCGCGGGTCGTGCGCGCGAACAGCCGCGTTCCCAGATCCTCTTCCAAAAGCCTGATCTGGCGCCCGAGCGCCGACGGCAGCATCTGGAGATGCTGCGCGGCGCGGCCGAAATGCAGCTGCTCGGCCGCCGCCACGAAGCATCGCAACTGATGCAATTCCATTCCGGATCCTCTCGTCTCGCCGTCGGAGGATTATATCATTTTTTTGTATAAACCAGTGCCAATTGAGTCCGCCAGCCGCTCCCGCCTAGGCTCGCTGCCACACAACAAGCCGGAACCGTGGGGAGGCCAGAGTGGCGAGCGAGATTCAGACGCGCGTGCTGCGCAAGATCACCTGGCGCATCGTTCCCTTCATCATGCTGCTCTACTTCGTGGCCTTCATCGACCGCGTCAATATCGGCTTTGCTTCGCTGACGATGAACAAGGACATCGGCCTGTCGCCGACCGTCTACGGTTTTGGCGCCGGCATCTTCTTCTGGGGCTATTTCCTGTTCGAGGTGCCCTCCAACATCATCCTGCACAAGGTCGGCGCGCGGATCTGGATCGCGCGGGTGATGATCACCTGGGGCATGGTCTCGGCGGCGATGGCGTTCGTGCAAGGCGCGACCAGCTTCTACATCCTGCGCTTCCTGCTCGGCGTCGCGGAAGCCGGCTTCTTTCCCGGCATCATCCTCTATCTCTCCTACTGGTTCCCCGCACGCCAGCGCGCCGCGGTGACCGCATTGTTCATGGCGGCAGCACCACTCTCGACCGTGCTGGGTTCGCCGGTGTCCGGTGCACTGCTGGAGATGGACGGCCTGCTCGGCTTCAAGGGCTGGCAATGGCTGTTCGTGCTGGAGGCGCTGCCGGCCGTGCTGCTCGGCTTCGTCGTGCTGGCCTTCCTGACCGATCGCCCGGAGAAAGCAAAATGGCTCGCCGATGACGAGCGCCGCTGGCTGGTCGAGACCATGAACGAGGAGACCACCAGCAAGGCCGCGACTGCGAGCCACAGCATCTGGCGCGGGCTGGCCGATCCGCGCGTGCTGGCGCTGTCGCTGATCTATTTCGGCACCTCGGCCGGCCTCTACACGCTCGGCGTCTGGGCGCCGCAGATCATCAAGCAGTTCGGCCTGTCTTCGCTCCAGGTCGGCTTCCTCAACGCGTTGCCGGCCACGGCGGCAGTCGTCGCCATGGTGCTGTGGGCGCGGCATTCGGACCGCACCGGCGAGCGCACCTGGCACGTCGTGCTCGCCTGCCTGATTGCCGCCGTGGGCCTCGCCTATGCCGGCCTTGCATCCGGCGTCGTCGCGGTGCTCGTCGCGCTGACGCTCGTCAATATCGGCATCTCCTCCGCAAAGCCGCCGCTCTGGAGCATGCCGACGCTGTTCCTCTCCGGCCCCGCGGCCGCGGCGGGCATTGCCACCATCAACTCGATCGGCAATCTCGGCGGCTTCGTCGGTCCGGCCATGATCGGCTGGATCAAGGACCAGACCGGCAGTTTTGTCGGCGGTCTGTACTTCGTCAGTGGCCTGCTCGTTCTCTCGGCGGTGCTGACCCTGCTATTGTCGCGCGCGCAGACCGCGCCCGTCGAACCCGTCCCGCAATCCCACTGACACCCCAAACGGAGCACATCCATGCGCACCCATTCGATCGCAGCCATTCCCGCCGACGGCATCGGCCCCGAGGTGATCTCGGCCGGAATCCGCGTGCTGGAGGCGCTGGCAAAACGCAGCGGCGACCTCGCCTTCAACGTCAAGACCTTCGACTGGGGCTCGGACTATTACAAGAAGCACGGCGTGATGATGCCGGCGGACGGCCTTGCTGAGCTGAAGACATTCGACGCGATCTATTTCGGCGCGGTCGGCGCGCCCGACGTGCCCGATCACATCACGCTGTGGGGCCTGCGCCTGCCGATCTGCCAGGGCTTTGACCAGTACGCCAATGTGCGGCCGACCAAGATCCTGCCCGGTGTCGCCTCGCCGCTGCGCAATGTCGGCGTCGGCGATCTCGACTGGGTGATCGTGCGCGAGAACTCGGAAGGCGAATATGCCGGCATGGGCGGCCGCGCGCATAAGGGTCTGCCGGAAGAGGTCGGCACCGAAGTGGCCGTCTTCACCCGCGTCGGCGTGACCCGGATCATGCGCTACGCATTCCAGCTCGCGCAATCGCGTCCGCGCAAATTCCTGACCGTGGTGACCAAGTCGAACGCGCAGCGCCACGGCATGGTGATGTGGGACGAGATCGCCGCTGAAGTTGCGACCGAATTCCCCGACGTCACCTGGGACAAGATGCTGGTCGACGCCATGACCGTGCGCATGACGCTGCATCCGAAGAGCCTCGACACCATCGTGGCGACCAACCTCCACGCCGACATTCTCTCGGACCTCGCCGGCGCGCTTGCCGGCAGCCTCGGCGTGGCTCCGACCGGCAACATCGATCCGCAGCGCCGCTTCCCCTCGATGTTCGAACCGATTCACGGCTCGGCCTTCGACATCACCGGCAAGGGCATCGCCAACCCGGTCGCGACATTCTGGACCGGCGCACAGATGCTCGAGCATCTCGGCGAGAAGGATGCCGCCGCGCGCCTGATGAAGGCCGTCGAGCAGGTCTGCGCCGCCGGCGTGCTGACGCCCGATGTCGGCGGCAAGGCGACCACGAAGGAAGTGACGGATGC
This sequence comes from Bradyrhizobium sp. CCGUVB4N, assembly GCF_024199945.1. Taxonomy (GTDB): domain Bacteria; phylum Pseudomonadota; class Alphaproteobacteria; order Rhizobiales; family Xanthobacteraceae; genus Bradyrhizobium. The sequence goes on from NZ_JANADP010000001.1 coordinate 6,993,164, forward strand.
CGTGATCGACGCGATCCACGGCTCGAACGTCTAGAGGAAAGCTACTTCCGCCGTGAAGGTGCCGCCGCCGGCGGCACCACCATTGCGGCCGCGGCGTCCGGCGGCGTCAGATGCCGCGGGACGATGATGGATTGGCCCGGAGTGAGCGTTGCGTTCTCCGGCAGTGAGTTGCTCTGCGCGAGCGACCACAGCGGCACGCGGTTGGCGGCGGCGATGCTCTCCATGGTGTCGCCGCGACGCACCGGCAAACGCACGCCGCTGTCCCACAATTCGACCAGCGAGTCGCCCGGCACGAGATAGCGCAGCGGTACCGAATCGGCCTCGGTCTGCGCCGCCTGGATCCGCGGCAACTGCGTCACCATCTCGACGATCTGGCGGTGAATGTCGTCCGACTTCTCGATGTTGATGTGCGAGACGCGGCTGTTCTGCTTCAGGTCATAGCTCGCATAATGGCCGCGGAAGCCCGGCACCGCGACCACATTGCCGCCGCCGAGCACACTGTCGGAGAGGAAGATGTTGATGAAGCGCTCGACATTGAGCGGCACGTCATCGGTCGCATGGGCGGGATCGATGGTGATGACGAGGCTGATCGGGATGTTCTCCTTGGCCGCCATCTCGGAGATGAGAACCGAGCACAGGCCGCCCATGGAGTGGCCCATCAGCACGATCGGCGCCGGGCTCTCCTTGTAGCTGGCGATGGCGCGATTGCCGATCAGCCGGCACAGAGTGAACTCGTAGACGTCGGCCGAGAAGCCGGCTGCCGTGAGCTTCTCGCTGAGCCGGTCCATGCCGGTCGAGAAGATCGGCCCCATGGCGCCGCGGAACAGGTAGATCTTCGGCGGCGGCAGCGGCTCAGCCGGCGGAGGTGGCGGCGCGACAGCGGGGGCCGCAGCCGGCTTCGACTTGGCGGGCGAGGCTGTGGCCAGACAAGGGTTCAAGGCGAGCAGCGCAAAAGCTGCCAGCACCACAAGTCGCCTTGGATCAATCATCAAGTCCTGCAGTCCCACAACGGAAGGCACAGGCCTCCCCCGCGGCGCTTAGTGACCCCAGATTGGGCGGTTTTTGGGGCACGGAACCGTGGCCACGGCCGACCAGCAATAGCCCTCACTCCGACCATATCAACATCCTGGCCTCACCTAAACGGAGCCAATGGCTCGGCTTCGCACGCCTCGGACAATACCGAACTCTGGATTCCCTTGTACTCGTCATTGTCGAAGAAAACCGAATAAGCAGGCGGTCCGCCCGCCGATGGGCCTGTCTGCCTCAGGCACACGAAATACGATCCGGGCCCATGGTCGCTGTAGCGAACGGCCGATGTCTCGAGGCCTCCGCCCAGCTTGGCCTCCGCGGCTGCTTTCCTCACCCCGTCCTGCACCGCCTTGGCGCCCGGCGCACGCGAGGGATGATAGGCCGGAGGCAGATTCGCGCTCGACGCGCATCCCGCCAGCAACAGCGCCAGGACAGCGGCCAGCGCCCGCGGAGATGCGCGGTGCCGCGTTCGATACTTGCGTGTCATCCCTGGGTCAGGAAGAGATAGAGGCAGCCGGCGACCGTCGGCAGGAACGCAACCAGGGCCGTCATCCAGAAGCCGGGTTCGAGGATCGCGTTCAGATCGTCCGTCTCGCTCGTTGCGCGCCGATCCGCGTTGGTTCTGCTCCACGCTTCATCGGCGGTAAACAGGGGAACGCTCCTCGCCTGCGTTGCACTTTGGCGCAAAGCGCGTTGGGGCGGGCGATGTATTCCAGGTGTCGGCATGTCGTTGACTCGGATCGGTTACAAACAGGTTGAGGTTGGAGGTCGCAAAGAGCGCAGCCACGTCATTGCGTGAGCGTCTGCTCCGGAGACGCCTCGTGCGCGGATGGTGCGGCGGGACTGCTGGCCGGACTTTCCTTGGCGCCTGAATCCGTCCAGCCTGGCGGCAGCCCCAACCCCTGCCCCGCAAGGCCCGTTACGCCTGGAAACCGTCCGAACGCTTCGCACGCGACGTATTTGGGCGCACCGCCGAGTCGCACGCGAATACTGTCCATGGCAGGCAGCGCAGGGACGCCGCCGAACGGAGATTCTCCGGTCGCGACCAGCTTGGCGAAGTCGGCGCCGAAATCGGCGGCGAGATCATATGCATCGCCCTCGTTCGCGACCCGCGGCGAGTTCGTGATGGAATTGGCACCACGCGCCCAGACCATGGCGGCCTTCTCGAATCCTGCAAAGTCGTGCGCTTCCGCCTCGACGGACAGGCTGCCGAGCCCGACCGGAAGCCGCGGCACCGGCACAGGCACGCCGGGAAGCGCGACGGTCTTGGCGATCGCCAGGGCTTTCGATGCGCCCGCGGCAGTCGGATTGGTCGGCGCGGCATGCGTCACCGTCGCCTGCACCGTCAGGTCCGCATCGTCATCGGCGGCCACGATGCGGAAGCGCTCACTCAGGCGCAGACACAGCTCGCGGCTGATCGCGTTTGCGACGAGGCGGCGTTCTTTTTCGTTCAAGGGGACATCGGCGCGCGCCTGGAAGACGGTCGATGCGATCCGGATCGTCTTGGCCGCCAGCACGTCCTTCTTGTTCACGCGGATCTTCGACCGCGTCACCAATCCGTTGGCGTCCGACATCCGGTCGTAGCTCCTGAGCGAGCCGGCCTGCTCGAGCGGCGCGGTCGCGCAGCCCCCGAGAGCCAGCGCGACACTCATCAGGGCCGTCCGTGGCAAGCGCATGGTCCCGTTCCCGCATCGGCGGATTATTAGATAGATCGCTCTAATATTCACTCTCACGCCCCTCGCCACCCGTCAACATAAATAGATGGAACTCTCTAATTTTGATTTTCTCGTGGCAAATCCTCGTGGTAAACGGGGCGAGTGTGAATGGAGATGTCTGGTTTGAGGAAAGTCGATCCCGTCAAGCATGAACTGAAGCGCCAGGAGATCCTCGGCGCGGCGATCCGCTGCTTCATCAGGGACGGCTTCCGCGGCGCCAGCACGACGGACATCTGCACCGAGGCGCGCATCAGTCCCGGCCACCTCTACCACTACTTTCCGAGCAAGGAGGCGATCATCGAAGCGATGATCGATATGGGTCTTGCGCATGCGGCGGAGCGGTTCGAAAGGATTCTCGCGGCCGACGACGTGATCGACGCGCTGCTCGCCGATATCGAGGACAACAGCCTGCGCTTTCGTCCCGCCCAGGCCCTCAATCTGGATGGCCTCGCCGAGGCCGCCCGCAATCCGGATTTCGCAAAGATCATCGAGCGGCACACCGCAGCCGTCCGCCGCATGTGGAGTGATTTCCTGCGCCACGCGCAACAGCAGGGACGGGTGGATCCAGGACTCGATCCGGATGCGACGGCGAACATCCTGATCGCCCTCATCGACGGATCCCGCGCGCTGCCGATCCGCAACCCGAAGCTCGACATCAAGCAGAGCGCGGCGCATCTAAGGACGATGATCGCCCGCTTCCTGAAGCCGCCCGAAGCGCAGGGCATCGCGAGCAAGCCGCGCGGTCAAAAGACCAGCGGTCCGCTCAAGCTGGTCAGGAAGCGATAAGCGAGTTCGCCGGCAACCAGCGACCTCTCGCCCTCGCGTCTGTAGGAACCTTTGCCGCTCCCTCCTGTTGCCACCGCGATCAACTGGTTGAGGAGGACCAAGATGAAGAAGCTCGCTATGGCATGTGCATTTGCAGTTGTTGCTGCGACTGCCGCTCATGCCGCGACGACCACCGTGAAGTCGGCGCCGACGGAAAGCTGGACGGTGACCAACTACTACAAGCAGGCCGTCTACGATCCCAAGGAAAGCAAGATCGGCGACGTCGACGACGTGCTCGTCGACAAGTCCGGCAAGATCACCGGGCTCGTGCTCGGCGTCGGCGGATTCCTGGGTGCCGGCGAAAAGGACGTCATCGTGCCCTTCAGCGCCATCAAGACCGCCAAGAAGAACGACAAATGGTGGCTCACCATCGACGAGACGAAGGACACGCTCAAGGAAGCGCCGGGCTTCAAATACGACAAGGCGAGCACCACCTGGGTGCCCGAGAAGAAGTAATTCGCCGCGATCGACGCCTGGACAGGGCCCGCTGCACCTGCAGCGGGCCCTTTTCACATTCCGACGGCGTGGCGGCCAAGACAATGCCGCCGTCGACAATCAAGTCGACGGCGGCATGATGAAGTCAGCCGTTGCGGGCGAAAGTCTTCAGTTTCTCGCCGGAGCCGTTGCCGCCGCCGAATGCGCGGCCCGCGGCGCGCCGGGTTGGGCGACCGGGCCAGCCGGACCGCGCGAGCGGGCGATCGCGGCGTCGATCTCGGCGATGACGCGGCGCTGGATTGCATCGTTCTTGTCGATGGTGATGTGGCCGACGCCGCTGCCGCGCACGTCGACATTGTCGAGCTTGCCGCGAAGGCCCGCGTCGGCCCGCACCGGCTCGCCAGGACCATCGCCGATATAGATGTTGATGTAGCGCTCGGCGCCGGTCGACAGCTTGGTCTTGAACACGGAGTCGAGCCCGATCGCGAGCTTCACCGGCACACCGAGACGGTTGAGCTTGGCGATCATGTCGGGCAGCGCGGTGGCGCCCGAGGAGTGCCCGACCAGGACGATGGTCTTGAGGCGGCCGGCCTTGTATTCGGTCGCGGCTTCATCGGCGAGCGAGGACCAGGACACGAAGTTCGCGACGGTCACCGGAATGCCCTGCGCCTGCAGCCGTGCGCCGATCGTATCGAGCCCGAGCGAGAAGATGTTGAGCACGCCGCGGAGCAGATAGACATGCGTCGTCGCCGCAGCCTGGCTCGGCGCGGCCCTGGCGGTGGTCGGGCTCATGGCAACAGCTGACAGCAGCAGCAGGCAGGTCGCCCACATGCGGAGAGTGGACAACTGGCTGGCGCCGGCGGTGTGACGGCCGTTCGGTCTCATCGATCTTTTCCCTGGGGACATACGCTTCGCGATTGGCCGGAATCGTAGCCACGGCCTGCTCGCAGACGCAACAAAGAGCCGCGTGAATGGTGATCTTAGCCGCAATCCGTGACCATCGCGCAACACCTGCCCGAAACCTGCCACTTAAGGGCCTGTTTTGAGACCATTTTTCTCCAGGCAATTGCGGCCGGGCAGGGCCATTCCTATTTCGGGGGTCCGCCGGTCTTCCGCCCGCCAGGGTGCGGGTTCCGGCGCATCCCTCCCCACCCCCGACCGGCCCTCATGTCCTCCATCATTTCCGTCGCCAACCTGTCGAAGACCTATGGGTCCGGCTTCAAGGCGCTCAAGAACGTCAATCTCGACATCAAACGCGGCGAGATCTTTGCGCTGCTCGGCCCCAACGGCGCCGGCAAGACCACGCTGATTTCCATCATTTGCGGCATCGCCAACCCCAGCGAGGGCAAGATCAGCGTCGGCGGCGAGGACATCCAGACCTCCTACCGCAAGGCGCGATCGATGATCGGCCTGGTGCCGCAGGAGCTGCACACCGATTCCTTCGAGAGCGTGTGGGCAACGGTGAGCTTCTCCCGCGGCCTGTTCGGCAAGCCGAAGAACCCGGCCCTGGTCGAGAAGATCCTCAAGGATCTGTCGCTCTGGGACAAGAAGGACAACAAGATCATCACGCTCTCCGGCGGCATGAAGCGCCGCGTGATGATCGCGAAAGCGCTGTCGCACGAGCCGCAGATCCTGTTTCTGGACGAGCCGACCGCCGGCGTCGACGTCGAGCTGCGCAAGGGCATGTGGGAGGTGGTCCGCACGCTGCAGCAGTCCGGCGTCACCATCATCCTCACCACGCATTACATCGAGGAAGCCGAGGAGATGGCCGACCGCATCGGCGTGATCAACAAGGGCGAGATCGTGCTGGTCGAGGACAAGGCCACCTTGATGCAGAAGCTCGGCAAGAAACGGCTGACGCTGCATCTGCAGAACAAGATCGCCGCGCTGCCGGAGAGCCTCGCCCATTACGAGCTCGACCTCTGCGACAGCGGCGCGACGCTGGTCTACGATTACGACACCAAGGGCGAGCGCACCGGCATCACCAGCCTGCTCAGCGACCTTCGTACCGCCGGCATCCGTTTCAACGATCTCGACACGACCCAATCGTCGCTCGAGGACATCTTCGTCGACCTCGTGAGGGCGTCATGAATTACCGCGCCGTTCGCGCCATCTATCTGTTCGAAATGGCGCGCACCTGGCGAACGCTGTTTCAAAGCATCGTCTCGCCCGTCGTTTCGACCTCGCTCTATTTCGTGGTGTTTGGCGCTGCGATCGGCTCGCGCATCAGCGATGTCGAGGGCGTCAGCTACGGCACCTTCATCGTGCCGGGCCTGATCATGCTCTCGGTGCTGACACAGAGCATCAGCAACGCCTCGTTCGGCATCTACTTCCCGAAATTCGTCGGCACGATCTACGAGATCCTGTCGGCGCCGATCTCCTATTTCGAGATCGTGCTCGGCTATGTCGGCGCCGCCGCGACCAAGTCGATCATCCTCGGCCTGATCATTCTCGCCACCGCCGGGCTGTTCGTGCCGCTGCACATCCATCACCCGATCTGGATGCTGACCTTCCTGGTGCTGACGGCGGTGGCCTTCAGCCTGTTCGGCTTCATTATCGGCATCTGGGCCGACGGCTTCGAAAAGCTCCAGATGATCCCGATGCTGGTGGTGACGCCGCTGACCTTCCTGGGCGGAAGCTTCTACTCCGTCAACATGCTGCCGCCGACGTGGCACACGGTGGCGCTGCTCAATCCGGTGGTCTATCTGATCTCCGGCTTCCGCTGGAGCTTCTACGAGATCGCCGATGTCAGCGTCGCCGTCAGCTTCAGCATGACGCTGGCGTTCCTGGCGATCTGCCTCGCCGTGATCTGGTGGATCTTCCGGACCGGTTATCGGCTGAAGAACTGACTGTCATTCCGGTGCGCGACGAAGTCGCGAGCCCGGAATGACGGGCGGTGGACTTACCGATAACAGCGGAAGTGGTGATAGCCGTCGTAGTAGCCGCGGCAATGGCGGTGGCCGTGGTAGGGAATGCCCAGAATACCATCGACGGCGCCCACAGCGCCGCCGACACCGGCACCGACGACACCTCCGACCGCACCGCCCACGGGACCGGCAATCCGGTTGCCTTCATAGGAGCCTTCCTGGGCGCCACGCACGATGCCCTGGGCGTGGCCGGCTTGCGGCGCGCAAGCCAGCGCAAGAAGGACAGCGGCGCCCGCGAAAAACAGGCGAACGGGTAGACCCGCCGGCAACTGCGCGGCGGCGATACGAGCTTTGTTCATCTTGAGTCCCCGGGAGTAGACGGCGGCGACAGCCGCCAATTGGTAGGCCGTGTTCAACGCCCGAAGCGGCCAAATGGTTGCGTCTTTGTGACGAATTGTCGGCGTTGTGAACGCAGCTCCCGCTCGCGAAAATGTCAGCATCGTCAGAGCCGGCGCGGCACAAAGCGGCCTTGCTTACGCCCGGCATCACGTTAACGATGGGTGAGCAGCCCGCTGGAACGAAAGCCGGATTGCAGGCATAGTGCGAGCCGGGGACGGAGAGCCGCGGTGTTATTGTTTGAGCATGATCTTTTCGGAAAACCGCTACACACTTTTCCGGATCATGCTCTAGCGCGAACAGGCCGGAGGCCAGATTTCAGATGCGTTCCTTTTTCGTTGCGTTCACGTCCCTGATGCTTTTGAGCGCGGGCACCGCGCAGGCCAAGGTCGACATTACCGTCGACAAGAACAATCAGCAGATGACCGTCGTGGTCGACGGCGTCACCCGCTACCACTGGCCGGTGTCGACCGGCATCCCCTCGCGCGAGACGCCGGCCGGCTCGTTCCGTGCCTTCCGCATGGAAGAGGATCACTATTCCAAGGAATTCGACGACGCGCCGATGCCGCACTCGATCTTCTTCACCAAGGTCGGGCATGCCATTCACGGCACCGACTCGGTCGGACGATTGGGTACGCCCGCCTCGCATGGCTGCGTGCGGCTGTCGCGCCAGAACGCCTCGACCCTCTACGCGCTGGTGCAGGAGCAGGGCGTGCTCAACACCACGGTGACGCTGACGGGCTCGGCGCAGGTGGCGCTGGCCCGCAACCCGCGCGGCCGGACCAACAATGCGGTGGCCCGCGCCGAGCAGCCGGCTGAGGAGCAGTATGCGACGACAGGCGATCCCGTGAATCTGGCGCCGCCGATGCAGCCCCCTCGCCGCTACATGCCGCAGGACGACAACTACATCTATCCCGCCGACGGCAGCGACACCGGCGCTCGTTACCCGGCGCCGCGTCCGATTGCCCGCCCTCCTGGCGCGCAGGTCTACCAGCAGCTGCCGCAACCGCAGCCGAGCTACGGCTCCGATCCGGTGCAGGCCCATCAGGGTTACTACTATCAGCAGCAACAGCCGCGCCAGTATTATCAGCCGCGCAATTATTATTATCAAAACTGAGGTTATCTGAACGCGGCGTCGCCGCGTTCGACAATCTTCCGCGCAGCATCGACGAAGGCGCGGGCAACCGGCTCGAGGATCTCGGGCCCGGTTGCCGTGAGATCGTCTGCCGGCGTGTGGAAGGTCTGATGGCGACCGGCCATGCCGAGGAAATTGGCGTAGCCCGCCGCATGCACGTCGCGCAGCTCGCCGACCGCCTGCTTCTCCGTCACCAGACGTTTTGCCGCGACCGCGGCGAAGACCTCATCGGTCAGCGCGACGGCTGACTTGCTCAGCACGAGATAGTGCTCCTCCTCGGGCCGGCTGATCCGCGCGCCTTCCGCAAAGGCGTAGCACGCGTTCGACGAGCCGAAGTGGATCCAGGCCAGCGTGTCCTTTGGCGCGGGCGCGCCGTCTTTCAGAAACAACTCCATCCCGCCATGGCCGATCTCGTGGCCGGCGGTCGCAATGAAGACGAAATGCGCCGGCCATTTCTCCGCAGCCGCCGTGCGCGCCAGCGCGAGAAAATTGGCGATGCCGGGACCACGTTCGCAGACGCAGCTGTACCAGCCGGTCATCGGCGTGGAGACGACGATGGTCGGTCCGCGGCCAATGCCGATCTCGGCGATGACGTTGCGGCCGGAGACGTTGTGATCGTAGTGCCCGGCAAGGTCGAATGTGACCGGAGCGCCTGACGCGAGCGCACGCTCGAACGGATCGCGGGCCTTGGCGCCGACCACCATCACCGGTACCGGCCAGGGTGCGTCCTCCTGCGTGACGTTGTAGGCGAAACGGTCGTCCGCGGGATTGCCGATCGTCAGCAGGATGGCGGCGGGTTTCCTCGCCGTGGCCTCAGCGATCGCCGCGCGATGCGCGGGACCGAGATAGGCTCCGCGATCGAATGGCAGATCGACCCAGAGAATCTTGCCGGCAACGTCGCCCTCTCGGGCGAGCGGCGCGGAGAGATGAAAGCTGGCCTTATCCTCGGGCGGCCACCAGAACGGCGTTACCTCGACGCGCGTGCCGGCCGCTTCCGCACTCGCGCGCTCCACGACGTATTGCCGGCCAAGCACGACGGGTTGGAACTTGATGGCGAAGCCGGCCTCGGACAGCTCGCCCGCGACCCAGTCAGCGGTCGCGCGATCGCCGGGCGAGCCGAAGCGGTGCAGGCCGAACGAGGCGTAGCGCGCGACATCGGCATACAGGCTCGCGCCCGATAACACGTCCTTGGCGGCTGCCTGTCCAACCATCAGAGCCGCCATCGTTGCCATGAGGATGAGCCGCATGTGAATCGCTCCCGGTCTTTTTGCAAACCAGTTTCGCCTCTTCGCGGCCGTCGTCAACCGCCCTCGCCGACCAGCACGAATGGTGCCCACACCGCCGGATCGGCGTTACGCGGTGACGACCGATCGGCAATCAGCTCTTTCATCGAGCGCCGCAACGCTTCGGCGCGGCCGATGCCGGGATGCGCGCTGAGCTCCGAGAAGGCGCCCGTGGTCAGGCGCACCGCCGCATCGGAATCGACCGGCCAGTGCGAGACCAGCAGCGCGCGAGCGCCGGCATAGAAGAACGCGCGCGCGAGGCCTGACAGGCCCTCTGCACCCGGCTGGTCGCCCGCGGCCGTATTGCAGGCCGACAGCACCGCCCAATCGGCATCGAGCTTGAGTTTTGCGATGCGGCTCGCCGTGAGCAGACCATCATCGTCACTGGTCGGCCTGTCCGGCAGTGTCAGCACCAGCGCCGGCTCGCTGAGACCGTTGACTTCGCCCGCGACAAGCCCGTGCGTGGCGAAATCGACGACGCGGTACTGATCGAGCGCGAGCTGATTGACGCTGGTGACGGTCGCGGCCGCACCGAGCTTGACATCGTCCTGCGGCGAGGCACCGAGCGCCTTCGCCACGGCCCGGAGCTCGCCCGCTGTTTCCGGCAGCGCCGGCAATCCGGTGCGCAGGCGCTCGAGATCGACCGCGGAACCCTCATAGTAGTTCTGGTAGGGCTGCACATTGCGCCCTGGCCGCTTGTCGCCGGGCGAGCGCTGCAAGATCGGATCGCCGAAACCGATGAACGGCTTTTGCGCCCGCGAGTCCCTGGCCAGGCTGCGCAGCGCGCGCAGGCTCGGCACCGAGGGCAACACGGTGATGGCGCGCTCGTTGAGCAGCCACGCTGCCTGCCGGTAGCGATCCGGGGACGCTCCATCCGGCTTCTTCGTCACCAGCACCTGAAACGGCAGGCTGGTCAGCGCACCCGCGGGGACGATCAGCAGTTTGGGCTTACCGGCGATATCCGCCGCGATCGGGCCGAACAATCCACTGTAGAGTTCGAAGGACGCATCGAGGTCGAACGCGGATTGGACCGCCTCGGGATCGCTGAGCCCCTGCCGCAGATGAGCGACGCGGTCGCTGATCTTGCGGCTATCGAGCGCGATCTGGCGCAGCGCGCTGGCCTCGCGTGTGACCGCGAAAGCATAGGTCTTGTCACTGAGCGTGATGAACGCCACCAGCGCTTCATCGGGTTTCAACAGGCCCTGCGTTTGCGCGATCGGCAGCGGCTGCGGATTGGACAGTTCGGCATAGGCCGGAAAGCTGCGGTCGAGCTGCGCCGTGACGTCGTCGAGCGACTTCTGCGCTTGCGATGCTTGCGCGCGCAAATTTGCGAGCAAGGTGTCGTTGCGTTTTCCGTCCGCCTGCGCAAGCTCGGATGTCACCCGCCTGCTGAGCGTATCGAGGCTCGCCTTCAGATCTTGCTGCCGCCGGACTAGGCCCGCGATCGCATCGTTGCCGGCGCCAAATCGGGCTGCCATCTGCGACAACGCTGCGCCCGCTTTGGTCTCATGCGCGCGCTGCGCGGCGCCGAAAGCCTCATCCTTGGCCATAGCATCCGGCTTACCGTCGGAGACGCGCCAGATCCCCTCGATCAGCCAGGGATCGATGTCGGTGAAACGGGTGAACTGCGCATTGCGCTCTGCGTTGAGCGTCGCCGCGGCGAGCCGCAGCTTCGCAAGGCTCTCCGGCCACTTGCCCTCGCGTCGATCGACGTCAGCCAGATTGATCAGCGTCGCGATCGTGTCCTGATGATGAGACCCGAGCTTGTCCTGCGCGATCGCAAGCGCCCGCTCGAGCCGGCTGCGCGCCTCGGCCAACTGACCGGTTTTGAGGTCCAGCAGCGCGACGGCGCGCAGATCCTTGATCAGCTGCGGGTGAGTCGCGCCAAGCGCGCGCTCGTCGATCTCGAGACAACGCACCAGATACGGCCGGGCTTCGTCCGTCTTGCCGGCGTCCATCAAGGCCTGTCCGAGTGAGCCGGCCGCAAGCGCGCTTGGGCCGCTGCCCTCGCCGAACTTGCGCTCCATCACCGCAAGCGAGCGGCGGTAGAGGCCGAGCGCCTGGTCGCTGCGCCCGAGGCTCGCATAGCTGTTGGCGAGATTGTTGAGGGCGCGCCCGACATCGGGGCTGTCCGCGCCAAAGGCCTTCTCGTCGATCGCGAGCACGCGCTCCTGCAGACCCGCGGCGGCCTCGTGCTTGCCCTGCGCCGAGTAGACGTTGGCGAGATTGTTCAGCCCGATCGCCGTGGTCGGATGGTTCGCCCCGTAGATCCGCTCATAGACCTGAAGCGTCTGCTGGTAGAGCTTCTCGGCCTCCACGTAGCGGGCCTCGTGCTCCAGCACGGTCGCGAGATTGCCCATGGTGGCCGCGACATTGGGATGCGCGTCGCCGCTACGCGTCCGCGTGATCGCCAGCGCGCGCCGCATCGTGGCTTCGGCGTCGGACAAGCGCCCCGCATCGAGATAGAGGTTGCCGAGGTCGTTGAGCATCTTGTCGTAGTTCGGTGCAGCCTCGGCATTGCCGCCGAAACTGCGATCGAGCAACGCGATCCCCTGCTGCAGCAGGCGTTCGCTGTCGTCGAAGCGGCCCTGCAGGCCGTAGGTGTCGCCGAGATTGTCCATGGCGGACGCAATATCGACGGGAGGCGCATTGGCGGCCTGCAGGCCGGTCAGCGCGCGTTCGAAGTAACCGGCAGCCTCCCTGTAGTTCTCCTTGTCGCGCGCCAGTCCGCCGAGCGCGGCCAGCGTATCCGACAAGCGGACGTCATTGGCGCCGAAGGCGCTGGTGCCGAGCGCCAGCGCCCGTTCGGCCACCGTCGTCGCCTCCGCACGCCGGTCGAGCATGCCAAGCGAACCCACCAGAATGTTGGAGGTGCGCAGCGTCGAGGCGACATCGTTGTTGCGAAGCTTGATGGCGAGCGCGGCGTTGAGCTTGTCGGCGGCTTCGCCGAAGCGGCCGAGATTGTGCAGGAACATGCCCTCGTTGTGCAGCACGCCGGCATAGTTCATGTTGTCGGCGCCCTGCCGGCGGCGCACCAGGTTTTCGAGCTTCTGGGCGGCCGCCAGCCCCTCGGCCCAATGCCCGCCCTGCGTCGCGGCATTCATCTGCGCCAGCAGCGAATCAAAATCATTGCCGCGCTGGGCGGTGGCCGGCTTCGATACGGTCAGGGCCGCGAGAAAAAGGGCGGCGAACAAGCGGGCGCGGCTCATGCGAAAATCCCGTCACGCGCGTCAAACTGCAATTTTGGAAAGATAGGGGCGGTCGCCGCCCCTGTCGACCGCGGGAAATCGCGCCCGCTTGTGCACGAAATGAGCATCCGGCGACGCAGGAAAGCAACAGTCCCCAACCTTCAACGGCTGCGGCGTTTGGGCCAAATTGACAACCTTGAGGTCGCCCGTATTGTCGTTCTGAGTATTTCTGGGAAATGACATGACACGCGAGCAGATTTCGGATTTCTGCGTTATTGCGCTAGCCAATATCCTGAGAATCTCCAGGGACCGCGTCGACACCGGCACGAAATTCAGCCGGCTCGGCATCGATTCGGCGATGCTCGTCTACCTCATGATGGAACTCGAGGAGAAGCTCGACCTCGAACTGTCGACGGACGACTTCTACGACCACCCTACGGTTGAGGCGCTGTCGCGATTTCTCGCCGACAAGCGCGCGCTCCGCTCCGCCGCCTGAGGGCGGCTGAAGCCGGCGCCCCCGTGGACAACCACCGCTCGCTCGTGGCGCTCCTGGCCCGGCGCGCGGCGGAGCAGGCTGACGATCGCGCCTATGTCTTCGTCTCCGATCGCGGGACGGAGGAAGCCTCCCTCACCTTCCGCCAATTGCATGATGCCGCGCGCGCCCTCGCCGCGCGCCTGACCGCGACCGCCCAGCCCGGAGACCGTGCAATCCTGGTGTTTCCGCCGGGCATCGAATTCATGGTGGCGTTCTTCGGCTGCCTGATCGCCGGCGTGATCGCCGTCCCGATGATGATGCCGCGGCGGAACAGCGCCCGCGATGCCAGCGCCGCGATCCTCGCCAATTGCACGCCGGCGCTCGCGCTGACCACTTCGGCCTTCGCCCTGCGCGGCGATCTGCGGGAACGCTTTGCGCAGGAGAACATCCGGTGGATCGAAGTCGATCTCACCGAAGCGGCCGACGCCACGGTCGAGCAGCAAGAGCCTACTCCCGACGACATCGCGTTCCTGCAATACACCTCCGGCTCGACCTCCGAGCCGAAAGGCGTGATGGTCAGCCACGCCAATCTGCTCGCCAATCTCGAGATGATCCGGATTGCGCTCGGCAACACCAGGCAATCGACCTATGTCAACTGGGTGCCGCTCTATCACGACATGGGGCTGATCCTGAACGCGTTGCAGGCGCTCTATGTCGGCGCGACCTGCGTGCTGATGGCGCCGAACGCGTTCATGCAGCGGCCACTCGGCTGGTTGCGCGCGATCTCGCATTATCGTGCGGAGGTCGCCTGCGGCCCCAATTTCGGCTTCGACCTCTGCGTCAGCCGCTATCGCGCCGACCAGATGGAGGGCGTGGACCTGTCCTCGCTCAGGATCGCGCTCAACGGCGCCGAGCCGGTGCGCGCCGACACCATCGCGCGCTTCATCGAAACCTTTGCGCCGCACGGCTTCGACGCGCGCGCGATGTATCCCGCCTATGGCATGGCGGAGGCGACGCTCCTGATTTCCGGCGGAACGCGCGGCGGTCGCCACGTCGCACGCCATGTCAGCCGCGCCGCGCTTCAGGCGCATGTGGCCAAGCCGCCTGCCGATCCGGGCGACGCGCAACTCGTCGTCGGTTGCGGCCGCGCGCTGACCGGCGAGCAGATCGCCATTGTCGACCCCGAACACCGTGTGCGGCTCCCGGCCGACCATATCGGTGAAATCTGGGTCAGCGGCGCCAATGTCGCCCGCGCCTATTGGCGCAACGATGCGGCGACGCGCGAAGAGCTCAATGCGGAGATCGCGGGCGAGGATGGTCGATGGCTCCGCACCGGCGATCTCGGCTTCCTCGATCATGCGGGCGAATTGTTCGTCACCGGCCGGATCAAGGATCTCATCATCATCCGCGGCATCAATCACTATCCGCAGGACATCGAGCGCACGGTGCAGTCGCAGGACGGCGCCTTGCGCGAGAACTGCGGCGCGGCCTTTTCGGTGCCGGACGAACATGGCGAGGAAAGTCTCGTCATCGTCCAGGAGGTCGAGCGCACCGCCCGTCACACCATCGACACCGCCGAGATCAAGGGGCAGATTCGCGAGGCCATCGCCGACAGCCACGAGATCTCCGCGCGACACATCGCGCTGATCCGTCCCGGCGCGTTGCCAAAAACCACCAGCGGCAAGATCCAGCGCAAGCTTGCGCGCAGACTCTGGCTCGACGGCGGGTTCGAGGAAGTCGGCTGAGCCGGCTCAGAAATCGATCTTCGCGCTCTCGCCATCGCGCAGGCTCGCGATAATGCCTTGCTCGATCCTGCGCGCGAGTTTCGGGCGATAGTGGATGAAATCCACGAAGTTATCGCGGTCGCGGGTCAGCGCGTTGTCGACGCGATAGCTGATGAAATTGCTGCGCGCGCGCCCTGCAATGACGGCTTTCAGCGCGGCATCGCAAGCGCCGCGCTCCAGCGCCAAATCCGTGCCTGATATCGGCACGGTGGCCGCGAAAGTCGGCGGCACGATGATGACGATGGGTACGTCGGCCTGCAGCTTCCGGACGACGTCCTGCAGGGCGCTGATCTCGGGAAACGCCGCTCGCGCCGAGACAGCAGGTACAGGGTCTCGCGGCGCGTTAGCCTCCTTGAATTGGCCGGGCGGCCAGATGTCCTCATAGCTGACAAAGCCGTCCGGATTCATCCGCTGCCGCCAGCCGAGGCCGATCCCGAGCCGCTGAAAGGCCTGCTCGATCGCCTGCCAGGAGATCAGCCGCACCGCGTAGGTGACGACACTCGTGTCGTAGAGCCAATAGGGAAACGGAGCACCCTCCTCTTTCGGCCGCGCATGCACACACCAGCCGGGGTCGGCAGCAATCACCAGCGCGCCAACCTGCTTGTGATTGCGCAGGAAGAAGTCGAGCACTGCGAGCTGCTCGCGCGGAGCCGAGCCGGTGGTGTAGAGCTGCACGAAGCGCAGGCTTGTTGCGCGGGACAATGCCTCAGGCTCGATCATCTGCGCCGTCGAGTTGCCGAGGATGGCGGCGTTGAAATTCGGGTCTCTGGCGCGGCTCGCAGCCGTGATCTGGGTGAGACGATTGTCGACGCCGTCGATGCCCAGCAGGCCGAGCTTGCCGCTGTCATAGGGATCGACGACGACCATCAGCGCCAGCACCAGCATGGCCGCGCCGATCAGCGTGCCCATGCAGGCAGCAAGGCTCCTCCCCCAGCGGGGATCGGTGTCAGAACTTGAAGTAGACGAATTCATGGAGATCCCGACCACCCATGTGGAGCAGCAACGCGAAAAGACTGAGACCGAGAACGCCCGCAAGGACAGGACTCGGACGGCGCGTGAAGACCGCGACGATGTCCTGGCTCGCCGGCAACAGGAAGGCGAACAACGGCGCCACGATCAGCGGCCAGAGGTGCTGCCCGCGCGCGAGCGGCAGCGGCTGGGCGAGCCCGGCGAAGACATGCCAGGCGGCCTCGACCGAGCCGGCGCGAAAGATCACGCCGGTCGCCAGCACAAACAGCACGGTGAGCGCCCAGCCGAGCCATGATGGAAAGTGTGGACCATAGCGCCGCCAGAGTGAACAAACGACCTGCGCAACACCGTGCAGCACGCCCCACAGCACAAAAGCCCAGCTCGCGCCATGCCACAAGCCGCACAACGCCATGGTGATCAGCATTGCGCCGAAGAACTGCACCGGCAGAAAGCGCCGCGGCAGGATGCGCAGATTGACCAGTGGATAGAACACGTAATCGCGCAGGAACAACATCAGCGTGATGTGCCAACGCTGCCAGAAATCCTGGATGTTGGTCGAGCGCAGCGGCGCATTGAAATTATACGGCAGTTGCACGCCGAACAGCAGCCCAAGGCCGATCGCGATGTCGGAATAGCCGGAGAAGTCGAACAGGATCTGGAACGAGAAGCAGAAAGCGAGCCAGGCATCGCCGCTTGCAAGTGGACCGCTCGCTGCCTGCGTATAGATCGGATCGAGCAGATGCGCGATGCTGTCGGCGATCACGACCTTCTGGAACAGGCCGATCGCGATGAAGCAGATTGCGATGCAGAACTGACGCTGCCAGCCCGGCACATAGACCTGTCTGCCGAACTGATGCATCACCTCCGACCAGCGCGCCAGCGGGCCGGCGATCGCCTGCGGAAAGAAGGCGATGTAGAGCGCATAGCGATCGAGCGCGTAGAGCGGCGCCTTGCCGCGCTTGAGATCGACCAGATACATGATGTGGTGGAAGGTGAAGAAAGAGATGCCGAGCGGCAACCCGATGTCGAGCATCGGCAACGTGGCGCCCAGCACATGTCCGAGATTGGCGAGGATGAAGTTGGCGTATTTGAACAGCGCCAGCACGCCGATATCGAGCGCGATGACAAGCGTCAGCACCAGCTTCCACTTCACCCGACCATAGGCGACCGAAGCGAGCCAGTTGATGACGATCGAGGCGACCAGGAGCAGGATGAAGGACGGACTGCCCCAGGCGTAGAAGGCCAGCGACAACGCCACCTGCGCGCCGATACGCAGATGCGGGTAGGGATCGACCAGGCGGTAGATCAGCAATGCCGCCGGCAGGAAGACCAGGAGGAAGGGGTAGTCGTTGAACAGCATCGGTTCAGCGCTGCGCCGTCATCGCCGGATGCCGATCCTTAGCCCGTTTCCAGATCGGGCTCTGCATCGCCCGGCTGCCGCAGCATGCGCCGGGCGATCTTCTCCTCGCTCGGCACCTTGACGTCCCAGGCGAGCCCGAGCGCCTCCAGCGCGCGGATAAAGATGAAGCCGGGATCGAACTCGAACCAGCGCAGCCCGAACGCCGCCGAATACGGGAAGGCGTGATGGTTGTTGTGCCAGCCCTCGCCCCAGGCGAGCCACGCCATCACCCCGAGATTGCGGCTGTTGTCGTCGCGGGTGACGAAGGGCTGCGCGCCGAACGTGTGCATGATGGAGTTGATGGCGGACATGGTCTGCTCGACCACCAACATGCGCACCACGCCGCCCCACAGCAGGCCCGTCAGCGCGCCCCACGGGCTCATTGTGGCCAAGCCACCGATCGCGGCCGGGAGCAGCAGGCCGAGCGCGACCCAGCTGTGATAGTAGCTGTTGACCGCGACCAGGGTGCGGTTGGCCATCAGATCCGGCACGTAAAGGGCGACGTTGGGATAGTCGTGCGCGATCATCCAGGTCAGATGCGCGTGCAGGAAGCCGCGCAGGCGACCGAGCAGACCGTCGCCATGCAGACGCGGCGAATGCAGATCGCCGTCGTGGTCGGACAGTTCGTGGTGCCGGCGATGCATCGCCGCCCAGGACAGCATCGGGCCGCGGCCCGCCATCGATCCCATTACGATCAGGATCGCGCTCATCGCGGTCGAGGTGGCAAAGGCGCGGTGGGTGAAGAGGCGGTGATAGCCCACGGTCAGCCCAAGCCCGGTGATCAGCCAGAAACCGAAGAACAGGCTGAGCTCAACGACGCCGATCGGACGGTAGAACAGGAGGCCCAGCGCAACCAAGGTGCCGACAAAGGGCAAAACGTCGAAAATGATGAAATGCCGCCGCTGCATCTTGTGAAAATGCCGGCTGCGAATGATGCGGTGATCGCGTTTCTGTTGCACGGGCGGGATTCCAAAGGCGCCAAGACTACATACAAGCCGGGCGATCGCAACCCAAGCCGCCGCCCGAGGTTTCAACAGGTCCCGCCCGCGGGGCTGCGGCGCCAGGTCACGCCCAAAAGCGGTCGATTCCCTCACTTTTGCGAGAGAATCAGCCGCTTCAGCCACCCCGGCGGGGCCGGTCATCCAGCTGTAAAAAGCCCGCAATACCGTCCGCCCATTCGTTGAGCATGGACACCCGGCGGGGCGCTGCGCCCGGCATCGCGGCAGGCGCAGCACCGGTTCCCGCCCGCGCGATTTGAACACCGGATGCGGAGACTGTCATGAAGAGAGGCATCGCCGTTTTCGCCTCAGCCGCAGCGCTGATGGGCATCTTCTATTTCAGTGCAGGCAAATGGGCCATCCATCACAGCACAGTCGCGCTCGCCGACATCTTGCGCGACGACCGCGATGTCACCGTGGAGGTGTCGGTCCGCCGCGACCGCGAGATGGAAGCGATGGCTGAAATGATCGAGTTGCCGGTCGTGATCCTCAGCCACGGCAACACGGTCAAGCATACCGAATATTCGTTCCTCACCAACACATTCGCCGCCCGCGGCTATCTGGTCGTCAGCATCCAGCACGATCTGTCGACCGACGATCCGATGGTGACGAAGGCTGGCGAGGAATATGTCGGTCGCCGCTCGCAATACAACCGAGGCATCGCCAACATCCTGTTCACGATCGACGCGCTCAAGAAGGTGTATCCGAACGCGGATTACCGCCATCTGACGCTGGTCGGACACTCCAACGGCGGCGACATCTCGATGTACTTCGCCAAGCTGCACCCGGAGCTGGTGAAGAAGGTGGTCACGCTCGACAATCTGCGCGTCCCCTTCGTCACCGACGGCAGGGTCAAGATCCTGTCCTTCCGCTCGAAGGATCCGCAATTCAAGGCCGATCCCGGCGTCGTTCCAGACGATGAAACCTGCGCCAAGGCGGGCATCCAGGTGGTCCGGACCGAATTCCAGCACAACGATCTCAGCGACCGCGGCTCGGACCAGGTCAAGGGCTTCATCGGCAGCACGGTCGACGATTTCCTGAACGACCTGGGCGAGGACGACAGCCCGTTCAACATGCCGCGCCCGTCGAAGCCTCATCCCACCATCGACCAGCTTGCGGCCTCCGTGCCCGACCGCTGAACGCTGCGGCCTCTCGCGCATTTTCCGCCTCGCCCCGACGTGCCGCCCCCTGCCCGGTGGACGGCGCGGCCGATGCCGATTATTGATCGATCCGGCCTTGCGGCGGTAGCCGCCATCCCTCTTGCCCGGCGCGGTTCATGATGTCATTCCGTCTTGCGCTACTCCTCGGCACGATCTGTCTTCTCGGTGCAGGAAAAGCCATGGCCTTCGACCTCGAGGCGCATCGCGGCGGGCGGGCGCTGATGCCGGAAAACACCCTGCCGGCCTTTGCCAATGCGCTCTCGATGGGCGTGGACACGCTTGAGCTCGACGTCGGCGTGACCGCCGACGGCGAGGTCGTCGTGTCGCATGAGCGGGGACTCAATCCCGATCTCGCGCGCGACGCCAACGGCGCCTATGTCGCGGCGCCCGGCACGCCTTTCGTGAAGCTTCGGTTCGCCGATGTCAGGACCTACGACGTTGGCCAGATCCGGCCCGATAGCGCCTACGCAAAACAGTTTCCCGACCAGCACGCGGTGCCGGGGACCCGCATTCCGACGCTCAAGGAGCTGTTCGCGCTGGTGCGCAAATCCGGCAACGAGCGCGTGCGCTTCAATATCGAGACCAAGATCGATCCGGATCATCCGGATCAATCGCTGGAGCCGCAGGCCTTCGTCGCAAAGCTGCTCGGAGTGATCGCGGCCGAGAAATTTTCCGACCGCGTCATGATCCAGTCGTTCGACTGGCGGACCCTGCTGCTGGTCCAGCAGCAGGCCCCGACAGTTCCGACCGTGTATCTGACGCTGCAGCGCGGCTCGGCACCGACCATCGCGCTCGACAAGGCCACCAGCTGGACGGCGGGTTACAGCCCGGCCGATCACGGTGGCTCCCTGCCGCGCACGATCAAGGCCGCGGGTGGCACGGTGTGGTCGCCCTATTTCGGCGACGTGACCGCGGCGCTCGTCACCGAAGCCCATACGCTGGGGTTGCGCGTCGTGGTCTGGACCGTCAACAAGCCCGACGACATGGCGCGGATGATCGAGATCGGCGTCGACGGCATCATCTCGGACCGGCCCGACTTGTTGCGGCAGGTCGCCGGCGACAAGGGACTTGCGCTGCCGGCGGGCACGGCGGTCCAGCCGTAGGAAACCGCTACTGCTCGCCGTAGCGCAAACGCCGATACAGCGCGCCGAGAATGTTGGAATAGTCGTCGGTCCAGACCCGGACCTTCTCGTCCGCGTCGGTCTCCTCCCACTGCTTGGAGGAGGCGAGCTTGCCGACGTCATCCGCCTCGCGCGCGGAGATGACGACATCGGTCGAGAAGATGTAGTCGGCGTCGCGGCCGGAATCTTCGTCGTAGACCCAGCTCTTGAGATCGTTTGCATCTGCAATGCCGACCACGACGGGCTCGAGATCGAGATGCCGGTTGGAGACATGCATCACCACGGCACCGTGCGGGGCGAGCTTGTCCTTGTAGATCTTCATCGCCTCTTCGGTCGCCAGATGAATCGGGATCGCATCCGACGAATAAGCATCGACGATGATGAGGTCGTAGACGCCGTCGGGCTCCCGCGCGAAGGTGAGCCGCGCGTCCCCGATCACTGGCTTGAAGTTCGGCTGGCAGCTCGAGATGTAGCGGAAATTCTTCGGATCACGCGCGGCATCCACCATCGACTGGTCGATCTCGAAGAATTTCCAGTCCTCGCCTGGCTCGGCGGCGCAGGCCAGCGTGCCCGATCCGACGCCGATCGCAGCGACCTTCAGCGGCGCGCCCTTGCGCTCACGGATCGCGGTGATGGCCTGACCGATGCCGCCGTCCTTGTGATAATAGGTGATCGGCTCGGGCCGGCCGGTGACCGGCGTGCCGTCATTGTTGAGGAAGCGCTCGGCGCCGTGAATCGTGGTGCCGTGCATCAGCACATGGAAATAGCCGCCCGGCGTCACCACGATCTTGTGCACGCCGAAGAAGCTGCGCACCGTGGTGACGCGGCCCTCGTCGGCCGGATAGATCCGAGTCAGGGCCAGCGCCAGCGCGACCGTGGCAAAGATCTTCCAGCGATCTGCGTTGAGCGCCAGCGCCAGAAGCGCGGCGAGCACACCGACGGCGGCGGCGAGCCAGACGCGGTGATCCTCGAACCAGGTCGAAAGATCGCCCGTCATGTAAGACGGTGCAACGAGCGCTGCCGCGAGCACGGCAAGCGCCAGCCAGTACCATCTCACGATTCCTGCAAGTCGCTCGTTGGCCGACGGGCGGCACAGCGCGGCGAGCGCGACCAGGATCGGATATTCGGCGATCCATGAGAAGGTGAAGGGCGCGACGAGGCCGGCAAAGAGGCCGCCGACCATGCCGCCGAACGACAGCGCGACATAGAAGCCGGTGAGATATCTGGCTGCGGGCCGGGTCCGCGCCAGTTCGCCGTGACAAGCCATGGCGATGACGAAGAAGCACAATTGATGTCCGCCGAGCGTGAGCAGCAAATTCTGCTCGCCGCCGAAGGCGAGCAGGAAGATGACGCCTGCGATCGCGACCGGCTGGAGCATCAGCATCCATTTGTGCGGCAGCAGCGGCCGCGACTGGAACACCACGACCCAGGTCAAGAGGTACAGGGACAGCGGCAGCACCCACAGCAGCGGCGCCGCCGCGACGTCGGTCGAGATATGCGCGGTGACCGCGATGAGCAGGCCTGACGGCACCGCGGCGAGGAAGATCCAGCGCAACCGCGTCACCAGCGTCGGCGCCGGCGCATCGGCTTCTTCCGCTTGCACATCGGCTAAAGCCAGCTTTGGCGAGCGCAGCAACAGCACGCCACAGGCGGCGATCAGCAGGATCAAGACGGCATAGCCGCCGGTCCAGAGCCGGTTCTGCGTGTGCAGCGTGAATATCGGCTCCAGCAGGAACGGATAGGACAACAGCGCGAGGAAACTGCCGATGTTGGAGGAGGCATAAAGGAAATAGGGATCACGGCCATCAGGATGGCCGGTGCGGACGAACCAGGCCTGCAGCAGCGGGTTGTTGGCGGCAAGCGCGAAGAACGGCAGCCCAATCGACATCACGAACAGGCCGAGCAGCCAGAACGCGTAGCCGGCGCTTGGGGGCTCGCCATAGGCACTGGCGATGCCGAGCGGCAGCGTGACGAAGGCCGCGATCAGCAGCACCAGATGCACCACGACCGGGACCACGCGGCTCTTGATCTGCATGAGGAGATGCGCATAGGCGTAGCCCGCCAGCAGCAGCGACTGGAAGAACACCATCGCCACCGACCAAACGGCCGGCGAGCCGCCGAGCCGCGGCAGCACCATTTTCGTGAACAGCGGCTGCACCGAGAACAGCAGGAGCGCGCTGACGAAGATCGCGGCGGTGTAGACCGTCAGCAGCAACCGGTTGCGCGACGAGGACGGCTGCTCCGTGGCGGCGGGTTGCACGATCGAATCCATGGGAGCTCCGGCCAATTCCCCCGGCGGGCGCCGGGCGCGCGCAATGGAGCACACCGCGCCTGAACGGGCAATAAATGGTCTCGTGATGTTGCAAGGAGGAATGCTTGATATACAGGTGTCATTTCGGATCAGGTCCGACGGACCATCCTCAATGGAACAGCTCGAGCTTTCATGACCGAAACCGACGTCGTCATCATCGGCGCTGGCCATAATGGCCTCACCTGCGCGGCCTATCTCGCAATGGCGGGCTTGCGCGTGTATGTCGTCGAGCGCCGCAAGGTGGTCGGCGGGGCCGCGGTCACCGAGGAGTTTCATCCGGGCTTCCGTAACTCGGTCGCGGCCTACACCGTGAGCCTGCTCAATCCGCAGGTCGTCCGCGATCTCGGCCTCGCCGAGCAGGGCTTGCGCGTGGTCGAGCGGCGCGCGCAGAACTTCCTGCCCGCGCCCGACGGCAACTATCTCCTCACCGGCGAGGGCCGGACAAAGGCATCCGTCGCGCGGCTCAGCGCGCGCGATGCCGATGCGCTCGACGGGTTCTCGCGCGAGCTGGAAGACATCGCCGACGTGTTGCGGCAGTTCGTGCTGCGCGCGCCGCCGAACCTGCTCGCCAGTTTCGGCATCGGCGCCATCCGCGAGGCCGCGAACGCGTTGTCGACAGCCAACATCCTGCGCGGCCTCACGCTGGAGCAGAGCCGCAGCCTGCTCGATCTCTTCACCCGCTCGGCCGGGGAGATGCTGGACGAGCGGTTCGAGCACGATCTGGTCAAGGCGCTGTTCGGCTTCGATGCCATCGTCGGGAATTACGCGAGCCCCTACGCCGCCGGCTCGGCCTATGTGATGCTGCATCACGCCTTCGGCGAGGTGAACGGCAAGAAGGGTGTCTGGGGCCACGCCATCGGCGGCATGGGCGCGATCACGCAAGCGATGGCGCGCGCTGCGCGGGCTCGCGGCGTCACGATCGACCTTGATGCCGGCGTGCGCGAGGTGATCGTCGAGCGCGACCGCGCCGTCGGCGTGGTGCTGGAGAACGGCTCGACCATTCGCGCAAAATACGTCGCGGCCAACGTCAATCCAAAACTGCTCTACACGCGGCTGATCGCGGCCGATGCCCTGCCCGCGGATTTCCTCACCCGCATCCGCCACTGGAAGAACGGCTCCGGCACCTTCCGCATGAACGTGGCACTGGACCGCCTGCCCTCGTTCGCCGCGCTGCCAGGCGACGGCGATCACCTCACCTCCGGCATCATCCTGGCGCCGAGCCTCGGCTATATGGACCGCGCCTATCTCGATGCGCGGGCGCAGGGCTGGAGCCAAAAACCGATCGTCGAGATGCTGATCCCCTCGACGCTCGACGACACGCTGGCGCCTGCGGGGCAGCACGTTGCGAGCCTGTTTTGCCAGCATGTTGCGCCCGAGCTGCCCGACGGAAAATCCTGGGACGACCACCGCGACGAGGTCGCCGACCTCATGATTGCGACGGTGGACGGTTACGCGCCGGGCTTTGCGGCCAGCGTGCTCGGCCGCCAGATCCTCTCCCCGCTCGATCTCGAACGGCAGTTCGGGCTACTCGGCGGCGACATCTTCCACGGTGCACTGTCGTTGAACCAGCTGTTCTCGGCCCGGCCCATGCTGGGCCATGCCGATTATCGCGGGCCGTTGAAGGGCCTCTATCATTGCGGCTCCGGCGCCCATCCCGGCGGCGGCGTCACCGGCGCGCCCGGCCACAACGCGGCACAGGCGATCTTGCGAGATCACCGCGGCCTGTTTGCAAGCCTTGGATAGGTCTGTGGACGGGCTGTGGACAGGCCTGTTGGCAGAGCTGTGGAGAAGCCGTGCAAGGGCGGCGTGATGGGTTGGTGCAAGTCCGGATCAAGCTGTGGAGAAGGGGTTGATAAGCCGCGTAGAAGCCGGTGGATTGCGACTTGATTCATGGGGGACAAGCTGGGGAGTGCTGTGAAACGTGCTGCCAAAACGACTTCGCCCGCCAGAGGGCAATTCCCCCAGCGGGCGCTCGTCAAATAAGCCGTCTATGAAGAAACTAGCCCCCGCTGGGAAATGGGAGGCAGAAATTACTTCAAGGAGCTGCTAATCGAACCGAACTTGTCGTTCATGGTGGTGCCCAGGCTGTTCACCACGGTGATGATCGCCAGCGCGATACCGGCCGCGATCAGGCCGTATTCGATCGCGGTTGCACCGGACTCATCGGACCAGAACTTCGAAACCATGCGCTTCAAGACTTCGCCTCCATTTCCATTTCAGGGTGTGCTGGTTGGTTCCAACATCCGGAAATCTACGGGAGACAACCTGCGGTCTAGTTAACTTGGGAACTGCAAGTTATACGGAAAATTGGGAACAAAAGTTCCAAAAATTAAACTCGACGGAACTCCAGAATGCAGCCTTTACCCACCCATCGCGCGAGTTTTTCGATCGGCAACGAGGCTGCCGCCAGGCGTGTCGTCGACGTCCTCACGGAGGTCTTTTTCGAGGGCGATGCCGCCGTCGCCGCCTTCGAACGGCCGGACGGACAATGGGACGTCACGCTCCATTTCGCCGAGGCGCCGGATCAGGAATTGCTCCGCGAACTCGTTGCAACTTCAGCAGGAAATGACATCGCCGCGACGCTTGCCTTCGACACGATCGAGGCCAAGGACTGGGTCAAGGCGAGCCTCGAAGACCTGGTCCCCGTACCGGCCGGACGCTTCGTCGTCCATGGCAGCCACGACCGTGACCGCGTGGCGCCAAACAAGCTCGCGATCGAGATCGAGGCGGCGCTCGCCTTCGGAACCGGCCACCACGGCACCACGCGTGGCTGTTTACTTCTGCTTGACCATGTCCTGAAACATGCGCGGCCGAAGCGCGTGCTCGACCTCGGCACCGGAACCGGCGTGCTGGGGATCGCGGCGGCGAAGGCGCTGCATCGCGCAGTGCTGGCCTCCGACATCGACGCGCCTTCCGTGCGGGTCGCGGCCGAGAACGCGACCCTGAACGAGGTCGGCAACCAGGTGCGGGTGATCCGGGCGACCGGCTTCGCTGCGCCGGACTTTGCCAAAAGCGGCCCGTTCGACCTGGTGCTGGCCAACATCCTTGCCAATCCGTTACGCCAATTGGCAGGTCCGATGACGCGACATCTCGCGCCCGGGGCCCGGGTGATTCTCTCGGGCCTGTTAACCCACCAGGCCCCCGCCGTGATTGCCGCCTACCGCGCGCGCGGCCTGGTGCCGTTGCGGCATCTGCGCATCGAGGGATGGAGCAGCCTGTTGCTGCGGAAACTCGATTGAGCGAGATGCGCTCCCTCGCCCCGCTTGCGGGGAGAGGGTTGGGGTGAGGGGGAGTCTCCACGGGAACGGTGAGAGTTGAACTCGCGGAGAGTCTCCCTCACCCGGCTCGCATCTCCGATGCGATCCGACCTCTCCCCGCAAGCGGGGCGAGGTTAAGAGCGTCCTACTCCGCCGCCGGCTTTTCGTCCCGACGCATTGCGGGCTGGCTCTGCAACGCCCGCCTCGCGCGACGCTCGGCGACACGATCAATCATCTGGCTGATGAGGCCGCGCGGCTTCTTCGGTGTCGTTGCTGCGGGTGCGCGGCGCACCGGCGGCGAAATCTTCTCAAACGTGAACGCTGGCATCGTGTGTCCCCTCGCCGTTGAGATGAACCACTTGCTCGAATTTCCCTGTTATCCGGACGAAGCGCAACTGCTGCATCCTTTACTCCACTCAATTCGAATGGAACCTTTTCAAGCACAGTCCATGCCAGATGAAATGGCAAATGCGTCTACATTGCGGACTGATCTCCATAATCCTAAACTGAGCCATGTTCGAAGCGCACTTCCAGACATTCGAGGAGCCCGAGGCCGGCGTCGCATTGACGGCGCGGCTTTCCGCACTCCGTGAAGAACTCGCCCGCCGCAAGCTGACCGGCTTCGTCATTCCGCGCGCCGATCAGCAGCAGAATGAATATGTAGCCCCCTCCGAAGAGCGGCTCGCCTGGCTCACCGGCTTTACCGGCTCGGCCGGGCTCGCCGTGGTGCTGACCCAGCAAGCTGCATTGTTCGTCGACGGCCGCTACACGATCCAGGCGGCCAAACAGGTCGACGCCAAGGCCTGGGCGGTGGAATCGCTGATCGATCCGCCGCCGGAGAGCTGGGTCTCGGCGCACCTCAAATCCGGCGACCGCCTAGGATTTGATCCGTGGCTGCACACTTTTGCGGCAGCCGAGCGCCTCTCGGCGGCCTGCGCCAAGGCCGGCGCCGAACTGGTCGCGGTCGACAGCAATCCCATCGACGCGGTCTGGCAGGATCGGCCGCAGCCGCCGATCGCGCCGGTCGCGATCCACGGCCTGCAATATGCCGGGGTCGCCGAGGCCGAGAAGGTGGCGCAGATCAAGAGCGAGATCGACAAGCTTGGCGCAGACGCGCTGGTGCTGTCCGACAGCCATGCGGTCGCCTGGACCTTCAACATCCGCGGCGCCGACGTCGCGCATACGCCGCTGCCGCTGTCCTACGCGCTGGTGCCCAAGGTCGGCCGGCCCACCGTGTTCATCGACCACCGCAAGCTCTCCAACCTGACGCGCGACCATCTCGAGCAATCGGCCGACGTGCGCGAGCCCGATGCACTGACGCCGACGCTGATGGCGCTCGCCAAAAGCGGCGCTGCGATCGCGCTCGACAACGCGACCGCGGCCGACGCGCTGAGCCGGTTGATTGCGGGCGGCGGCGGCAAGCCGCTGCGCGGCAGCGATCCGATTGCGCTGCTCAAAGCGGTGAAGAATGCCACCGAGATCAAGGGCACGCAGACGGCGCATCGCCGCGACGCCATCGCGCTGGCGCGCTTCCTCGCCTTCATCGATCGCGAGGCAGGAAGCGGCAAGCTCACCGAGATCGACGCGGTCGAGGCGCTGGAGACCTTCCGCCGCGACACCGGCGCGCTCAAGGACGTGTCGTTTCCGACCATTTCCGGCACCGGCCCGAACGGCGCCATCGTGCACTACCGCGTCACCCGCAAGAGCAACCGGCGGATCGCCCCCGGCGACCTGCTGCTGATCGATTCCGGCGCGCAATATGAAGATGGCACCACCGACGTCACCCGCACCATGGCGGTGGGCGAACCGACGGAGGAGATGCGCGACCGCTTCACCCGCGTGCTGCGCGGCCATATCGCGATCGCGCGCGCCATCTTCCCTGACGGCACCACCGGCGCGCAACTCGACACGCTGGCCCGGCAATATCTCTGGGCCGCCGGCGTCGATTTCGAGCACGGCACCGGCCACGGCGTCGGCAGCTATCTCAGCGTGCACGAAGGCCCGGCGCGGATCTCGAAGCTCGGCACCACACCGCTGAAGCGCGGCATGATCCTCTCCAACGAGCCGGGTTACTACAAGACTGACGGCTTCGGCATCCGCATCGAGAACCTCGAGCTGGTGGTCGCCGCCGACATCAAGGGCGCCGAGAAATCGATGAACGCGTTCGAGACGCTGACGCTGGCGCCGATCGATCGCCGGCTCATCGACGCAGCGATGCTGAGCAAGGAAGAGCTCGCCTGGCTCAACGCCTACCACGCGCGCGTCCGCGCTGAAGTGGGACCGGCGCTGGATGAGACGACAAAGACGTGGCTCGACCAGGCCACGGCGGAGCTGAAGGCCTAGACGGTGCCCGCATAGCACTACGCGGTTTGCGCAAGGCTCAGCCGCTTTTGCCTGCGATCGCGGCTGACTTGGTGCATTCCTCGCCACGCTTCCCCGTAAAACGACGGCTTCCTGCGCACTGTGATTATAACAGTCCCGGAATCGGTATGGCCGCATTCCGAAACGCCAATATCCGTCTTGTGCGAGCACGCTACAGTCCGATTCGACTTCGAGAGACGGACACGCATGCACGGCATGATCAGCAGGCCGCAGGACGCGGCGACGACAAACATCGCGACCTCGCGCGTGGTGTTGCTGCTGCTGGTCGTCATGACCGGGATCGCGCCGATCTCGCTCTACATCCTGGTTCCGGCGCTACCCGTGCTGGCGACGAATTTCGGCCGCGACATCTCGATCGCGCAGATGACGGTGTCGCTCTACATGGTCGGCATCGCGCTGTCGCAGCTGATCATGGGGCCGCTGTCGGACAGGTTCGGCCGGCGCCCCGTGCTGCTCGGCGGCCTCGCGCTGATGGTGGCGGCGAGCGTCGCCTGCATCTTCGCCGAAACCCTGCCGCAACTGATTGCAGCGCGCTTCTTCCAGGCGCTGGGCGGCGCCTCCGGCATGGTGGTGAGCCGCGCCATCATCCGCGACATCTACCAGCGGGACCGCGTGGCCTCCATGATCAGCCTCGTGGTCGCCGCCCTGATGATCGGCCAGATGGTCTCGCCGCTCACCGGCGGCTTGATCGAGACCGCGTTCGGTTGGCGCGCGATCTTCTACGCCGTCACCATCGCCGCGATCGTCGTCGCAATCGGCATCGCGATCGCGTTACCCGAGACGCGCCGAGACCGCGCGGTCGGCAGCGGCGGCTTTCGCAGCGACGTCGGCACTCTGATCAAGAGCCGTGCCTTCATCGGCTATGTGATGTGCCAGGTGCTGGCGTCCCAGATCATCTTCACCTTCGCAGGCGGCGGCCCCTACATCGTGGTGACGCAGATGGGGCGGACCAGCGCCGAATACGGCGCGTGGTTCGCAACGACGGGCTTTGCGTATCTGGTCGGCAATCTGCTCTGCGTGCGCTTTGCGCCGCGGCACTCGCTGGAGAAGCTGATCTGGTTCGGACTCGGCCTGCAACTCTGCGGCAGCCTGTTGAACCTGCTCTGGAGCTTTACCGGCTGGAACGAAGCACCGGCCTGGCTGTTCGGCACGCAGATGATCGTGATGGTCGGCAATGCCTTCGTGATGGCAAATTCCGCAGCCGGCGCCATCAGCATCCGCCCGGAAGCCGCCGGCACCGCGTCAGGCGCGATGGGCTTCCTGCAGCAGGGCATCGGTGCCTTGATGTCGCAATTCGGCGCCTATCTCGGCGGCCACTCCGCAACGACGCTGCCGCTGACATCGGCCGTCCTCGCCATCTCGCTGCTCTGCGCCTGCATGATGATCTTCGTCGTCCCGCGCCGCGAATTGGTGGTGAGCGAGGAATTGATCGAGCAGGCGGAAGAGGAAGAGACGGGGATGATGTGAGGGACGCCCACAGCAGCGCCCCAACCTCGCTGTCATGCCCCGGCTTGACCGGGGCATCCAGTACGCCGCAGCATCAGTAGCAGCAGCGAGATCTCCAACGTACGTCTCTGGAATACTGGATCGCCCGGTCAAGCCGGGCGATGACAGAAGAGCAAGAGGCGCGAACGCCCCTCACTCCCCGATCAGCGTCAGCCACTCGTCCTCCGTCAGCACCTTGACGCCGTGCTTGTTGGCGTCCGCGAGCTTCGAGCCCGCGCCGGGGCCGGCGACGACGAGGTCGGTCTTCTTCGACACCGAGCCCGAGACCTTGGCGCCCAACCGCTCCGCGGTCGCCTTGGCCTCGTCCCGCGTCATCTTCTCCAGCGAGCCCGTGAACACCACCGTCTTGCCGGCGACGGCCGAGTTGCTCTTCGGCTTCTCGGCGTCGACGATCTCGACCTCCTTGGTCAGCCGCTCGACGATGCCGCGATTATGGCTCTCGCCGAAATAATCGGCGATGCTCTTGATCACGGTGTCGCCGATCTGGTCGAGCGCGTCCATCTCCGCCATCGCCTCTTCGTCGCCCTTGGCGACCTTGAGGCAGGCATCGTGGAAGGCATCCCAGGAGCCGTAGCCGCGCGCCAGTGCAAGCGCCGTGGTCTCGCCGACATGCCGCATGCCGAGTGCATAGACGAAGCGCTCCAGCGCAATTCTGCGCCGGCTCTCGATCGCACCGAACAGATTGCGCACCGAGGTCGCGCCGTAACCCTCGATCTCCTCGAGCTTGAGCTTCGAATTGCGCTTCTCCAGCGTGAAGATATCTGCGGGTTCCTTGACCCATCCTTCGTCGAAGAAATACTGAAGCTGCTTCTCGCCGAGGCCATCGATGTCGAAGGCGCGCCGCGACACGAACAGCTTGAGATGCTCGATCTTCTGATAGGGGCAGGCGAATTCGCCGGTGCAGCGGGCGCGCGATTCCTCCTCACCAGCGGCCGTCTCCCCGCGCACGACATCGGTATGCAGCGGGCACGGGCACTTCTTCGGGAAGGTGAATTCCTTGGCGCTCTTCGGCCGCTTGTCGAGGACGACGTCGACGATCTGCGGGATCACGTCGCCGGCGCGCTGGACCACGACGGTATCGCCGATCCTGATATCGCGCCCCTCGCGCAGCACCTCGCCCTTGTTGCCGATACCCTTGATGTAGTCCTCGTTGTGCAGCGTGACATTCTGCACGATCACGCCGCCGACACCGATCGGCTCGAGCTTGCCGACCGGTGTGAACGAGCCGGTGCGGCCGACCTGGATCTCGATATCGCGGAGCACCGTCAGGGCGCGCTCGGCCGGGAATTTGTGCGCGATGCCCCAACGCGGCGTGCGCGAGACGAAACCGAGCCGCTCCTGCCAGTCGATGCGGTCGACCTTGTAGACGACGCCGTCGATATCGTAGTCGAGCTCGGCGCGCTCTTCCTCGATGCTCTGGTGGAACGCGATCAGCTCCTCGACGGAGTGACAGAGTTTCGTCAACGGATTGGTCTTGAAGCCGCAGCGCTCGAACCAGTGGATCATGCTGCTCTGCGTATCCTCGGGCATCGCGCTCATCTCGCCCCAGGCATAGGCGAAGAAGCCGAGCGGACGCGATGCGGTGATGGTCGGATCCTTCTGACGCAACGAGCCTGCCGCCGAATTGCGTGGATTGGCGAAAATGGTATCGCCGGCCGCCTTCTGCCGTTCGTTGAGCGCGAGGAACGCCTTCTTGGTCATATAGACCTCGCCGCGCACCTCGCAGATGTCAGGGATGTTGCGGCCCTTCAGCTTGTGCGGCACGTCCTCGAGCGTGCGGATGTTGGCGGTGACGTCCTCGCCTTCCGCACCGTCGCCGCGCGTCGCCGCCGTGACGAGCTCGCCGCCCTCGTAGCGCAGCGACATCGACAGGCCATCGATCTTCGGCTCGGCCGAGAAATTGATCTTGTCGTCGTCGAGCTTGAGGAAGCGCACGATGCGGCCGACGAAGTCGCGCACGTCCTCGTCGGCAAAGGCGTTGTCCAACGACAGCATCGGAACGGAGTGCCGCACTTTCCTGAAACGCCCGGACGGCGCCGCACCGACTTTCTGTGAGGGCGAGTCCCCACTGACGAATTCCGGAAAGCGTTTTTCGATCGCATCGAAGCGCTGACGCAGGGCGTCGTATTCGGCGTCGGTGACGGTCGGCGCGTCGTCCTGATAGTAGCGCTCGTTGTGTCCCTCGATCTCGAGCGACAGCCGCATATGCTCGACCTTGGCCTGCGCCTTGGTGAGGTCGGCAACGTCACGAAGCGGTTTCGATTTTGCTGCTCTTGCCATGGTGCTTGGATACGACGGAGCGGGCGGGAGGGTAAAGGCAGGTCGGGACTTGTTCCCCCGGATGCAGCGCGACGCGCCGCGTCCGGGACACGAGGTCTAGGCCGTCGCCGCCTTGAGCAGCCGGTCGGCAGCCGCCCTCGCCTCGGCCGTAATCTCGGCGCCGGCGAGCATGCGGGCGATTTCTTCACGGCGGTGGTCGGCGGCCAGCGCGTTGACGCGGGTGGCGACGCGCTTGCCCTTGTCCATCGCATCCTTGGAAATCAAGAGATGCTGGCCGGCGCGGGCCGCGACCTGCGGAGCGTGGGTCACGGCCATCACCTGCACCTTGCCGGCGAGCCGCGCCAGGCGCCCACCGATGGCGTCCGCGACAGCGCCACCAACACCCGTGTCGATCTCGTCGAAGACCAGCGTCGGCGCCGAGCCACGGTCGGACAGCACGACCTTAAGCGCCAGCAGGAAGCGCGACAGCTCGCCGCCGGAGGCGACCTTCATCATCGGCCCCGGCTTGGTGCCCGGATTGGTCTGCACCCAGAACTCGACGCGATCGAAGCCTTGCGGACCCGGCGCGGCCTCGTCGGTCGTGACCTGCGTGATGAATTTTGCGCGTTCGAGCTTGAGCGGGGCGAGCTCGGCATTCACGGCCTTATTGAGCTTCTCGGCCGATTTCTGCCGCGCCGCGGAGAGCTTTTGCGCAGCCGCCGCATAACGTGCATCGGCCTCGATCGCGGCCTGCTCCAGCTTCTTCAGGCGCGAGGCACCGGCATCGATCAGCACGACGTCGGCGGCATATCGTGCGGCAAGTGCGGCCAAGCCATCGACCGGCGTCGAATATTTACGCGAGGCGGCGCGCAGAGCGAACAACCGCTCCTCGATGCGTTCGAGCTCGGCCGGATCGAAGTCGGTCGCAGCCAAGGCCGCCTGGAGGTGCTGATCGGCCTCCTCCAGCGCATTAATCGCGATGTCGATCGCCCTCACCGCGGGCTCGACCAGCGCCGGCGAATTGACGCCACGGCGTTCCAGCCTGCGTACCGCGGCCGACAGCGCCGCGACCGGCGAATTATGACCGCCGACCACCTCCTGCGCCTCGCGCAGATCGGAGGCGATCTTCTCGCCCTGCATCATGGTGGTACGGCGTGAGGCGAGCGAGGTCTCCTCACCGTCCTTCGGCGCGAGCTGCTTCAGCTCGTCGGAGGCGTGGCGCAGATAGTCGGCCTCACGCGCGGCCCGCTCCATGCCGGCGCGATGCTCTTCCAGCTCGGTGTTGGCGCTGCGGCGCGCGTCCCAGAGCGCTTCGACGGCTGCGACATCCTTTTCGAGGCCGGCAAAGGCATCGAGCAGGCGGCGATGGGTGGCGGCATCGACCAGCGCGCGCTCGTCATGCTGGCCGTGGATCTCGACCAACGCTGCGCCGACCGCCTTCAGCGTCTGCACGCTGATCGCCTGGTCGTTGATGAAGGCGCGGGTGCGACCGTCGGCGAGCTGGACGCGGCGGAGAATCATTTCGCCGGTGTCGTCGAGCCCGTTCTCGGCCAGAATTTTCGTCGCGGGGTGATTCTTCGGGATATCGAAGACGGCGGTGACCTGCCCCTGCTCCGCGCCATGGCGCACGAGGCCGGCGTCGCCGCGGCCACCGAGCGCCAGTGCAAAGGCATCGAGCAGGATGGATTTGCCCGCACCGGTCTCGCCGGTCAAAACCGCAAGTCCGGTGGCGAATTCGATATCGAGCCGTTCGATCAGGACGATGTCACGGATCGACAGACGCGCCAGCATGGAACCAGATTTCCTAGCCGAGACCTTTAGAGGCCAATCCCCTTGAAGGTCCGGCTGATCCAGGACCCTTGATTCTCGCTCGGCTCGAGACCGCCGGATTTTACAAGATTATAGGCGTCCTTGTACCACCGGCTGTCGGGAAAATTGTGCCCGAGCACGGCGGCGGCGGTCTGGGCCTCGCCGACGATGCCGATCGCCATGTAGGACTCGGTGAGGCGATAGAGTGCCTCCTCGACGTGACGCGTGGTCTGATACTGCGTCACCACGGCCTTGTAGCGGTTGATCGCGGCGGTGTAGTCGCGCTTGCCCATGTAGTAACGGCCGACAGCCATTTCCTTGCCGGCGAGCTGGTCGCGTGCGCCCTCGATCTTGGCCTTGGCGGAGGTCGCATATTCGGACGTCGGATATTTGCGCACCACCTCTTCCAGCGAGGCGATCGCCTTCTCGGTGCGGCCCTGGTCACGGTTGATGTCCGGAATCTGGTCGTAATGCGAGGCCGCGATCAGGTATTGCGCGTAAGCGGCGTCCGGGCTGCCGGGATGCAGCGTGACGTAACGGGTGGCAGCGCCGATGCAGCTGTCATAGTCGCCGCCCTGATAGGACGCGTAGGCCGACATCAGCAGCGATTTGCGCGCCCAGTCGGAATAGGGATGCTGGCGGTCGACCTCTTCGAACTTCTTGTTCGCCGCCTTCATGTCCTTCTTTTCGTTCATGAGGTACAAGCCCTCATTGTAGATCTTGTCGGCAGGCTCCTCGACGAAGGTATCGTCCTTGGCGGTGAACTTGTCCCAGAGCGAGCCGGTGCCGCAACCGGCCAGCGGCAACGCGAGCAAGAAGAGAGTCGCAGCCTGAAGCAGCCCACGGGCTCGCGGTGAAACCAAGAGATATCCGCGCGTCATACGCTGTGCCGACATGAATTTGAGACCTGACGCCCTGTGATGCGGTGCCCGCCAGCCCGTGATCCCCGTCACGGGCGCGAAATGTGTCCGTGGTGCCTGCCATGCGACCACGTCGGTGTAACCGAAAAACGATTGTTAACCCATCGGATAGGCAGGCATTCCGCCCGGATTAAGGCGAAAACGCCGCAATCCTAGTCGATCATGGTTACCAGGAGTTTCCCCGATAAAAATGCCGCTTGGGGCAGCCGTTCAGGACACGTCCGGCCCGTAGGCCGCGGCGATCCGGCCGCCAACGATACCGCTGCCGACCTCGACAACGCCACGCGTGGTGCGGCGGGCCGCCTCGCCCTCGACCACCCGCCAGGCGCTACGGTCGGCGAGCAGTGCGGTCAGGACGGCGTGGTTGAGCTTGTGACCGCCACGCACCGAGCGATAAGCACCAAGCAGCGGCAGGCCGGCCAGAGCGAGATCGCCGATCACGTCAAGAACCTTGTGACGGGCGCATTCGTCGGCGTAACGCAGGCCCTCTGTGTTGAGCAGCCGCTCCTCGTCGAACACGATAGTATTTTCGAAGGAGGCGCCGAGCGCATAGCCCGCGCTCCAGAGCCTGGCGACATCGCCCATCAGACCGAAGGTCCGGGCACGGCCGACTTCGCGGCGGAAGCGCTCGGGGCTCACGTCGAAGCCGTAGCTCTGCTGGCCGATGACGGGATTGGTGAAATCGATCTCGACCTCGGCGCGGAAGCCGTTGGCGTAGGGCCGGATCTCGCCGAAGGAATCGCCGATCTTGACCGAGATCGGCTTCAAAACCTGGATGAACCGGCGCTGCGCCGGCTGGTTGACGATGCCGGCCTGGTCGATCGCCGCGATGAAGGCCGCGGCGCTGCCGTCCATGATCGGTACTTCCGGACCATCGACTTCGATGATGGCGTTGTCGACGCCCATGCCCCGCAGCGCAGCAAGCACATGCTCGGCGGTGGAGATCAGCGGACCATTGCGGTCGCCGAGGACGGTCGCGAAATCGGTTGCGACCACCTGCTCGGCGGTCGCCTGGATCTCGCGGTCACTTCCCTCAAGTCCGGTGCGGACAAAAATAAGACCTGCATCGACGGGTGCAGGTCCAAGCGTAAGGGTGACGGGAAGACCGGAATGAACGCCCACGCCTGCCACGGTGGCTTGCGCACGAAGCGTTGTTTGCCGGCTAAATTTCATCAGGAACCGCCCCACTACGACCACTGCGACTTATACTAGACCCGACTGATCGATCGAGATCGACCGTCCGAATCTCCGTATCCCCAAGTCACACCGAACCATAGTCACTGCCTCAAACAGCGCCAACTCACGCTTTTTTACCGATTGTTACCCCAAACCTGCCGTATTCGCGCCAAGGCTTAACCAAATTGCGCCGGAGTTTCGGGCCGTTGTCGGCAGCTTTACTGATGCACCGAACAGGTAATTAATGATTTAAAATCAGTTGCTTGAACGCGCAATCCGGATATGCACGGGACCAAAGGAAAGGCCCCGGCAAGCTTCCCGCCGGGGCCTTTCTGCATCTGCCTTATTGTAACAAATCTCAGGTCGCCTGCCGGCGCAGGAAGGCCGGGATATCAAGATGGTCGT
This sequence comes from Bradyrhizobium sp. CCGUVB4N, assembly GCF_024199945.1. Taxonomy (GTDB): domain Bacteria; phylum Pseudomonadota; class Alphaproteobacteria; order Rhizobiales; family Xanthobacteraceae; genus Bradyrhizobium. Next base: position 7,029,968 of record NZ_JANADP010000001.1, read on the forward strand.
CTCCCTGTGGCGCCGGCGCAACAGGTGCGGGGCGGCCATGGGCGTCGAGTCCCTGCGGCGCGGGCCGGCGGGCGTATTCCGACACCGGTTCGCTGGCGGCGATCTGCTGCTGCACCGTCCGCTGCGGCTTGCGATCGGGCAGCGCCGGCATGGCGGGACCGGCGGTCCGGGCGGCGATCGGGGCCTCGGTCTCCTCGTCGCGCCGGCCGAGGCCGACATTGGCAAGGCGCTGCAGCAGCGACAGACGGGTCTTCTGCGGCGTTTCCTCTTCCACCTCGCCACGGGCCTGACGCAGCTCGGCCTGGGCCGGCATCGGCAGTTCCTCGAGGCGCGGCATGCGCGGGGCGCGGGCCGGAGCACGCTCGGCCTGCGGCGGGATGAAGGTTTCCGGCGTCATCGGCTCATGCATGCCAACCGGCGCCTGCTCGGGCTCCGGAAACAGCGTGGGCTTCTGCGCGATCGGGCGCACGGTGACGTCGCCATAGGTCTGCGGCGCGGGCGCCGACGGAACTTCGGACACGGCAGCGGCGATGGCGGCAAGCGCCGCACGCTCGACATTGGGACGCTGTGCGACAGGCGCGGCAGCGGCGGGTGCGGCCGGGATCTGCGATTCCAGCTTCTGGGCGCGCTCGGCCAGACGCTGGTTGTCGGCACGGAGGCGCGCGGTCAGGTCGGCGAGACGGCTCTCGGCAGCGGCGGCCGGGACAGCGGGAGCCTGCTGCAGCTGCTGCGGTGCGGCGTTTGCGACCGGAGCGCTGGTGCCCTGGGTGTTGCGGGCAATCGCGGCCTGCTCGATGCCGGTGGCAACGACCGAGACGCGGATCAGGCCATCGAGCGCTTCGTCGAAGGTGGCGCCGACGATGATGTTGGCGTCCTGATCGACTTCCTCGCGGATGCGGGTCGCGGCTTCGTCGACCTCGAACAGGGTGAGGTCCTTGCCGCCGGTGATCGAGATCAGGAGGCCCTTGGCGCCCTTCATCGAGGAGTCGTCGATCAGCGGATTGGCGATCGCGGCTTCAGCGGCGGTGAGCGCGCGCTTGTCGCCGGAGGCTTCGCCGGTGCCCATCATCGCCTTGCCCATCTCGCGCATGACGGCGCGGACGTCGGCGAAGTCGAGGTTGATCAGGCCTTCCTTGACCATCAGGTCGGTGATGCAGGCCACGCCCGAGTAGAGCACCTGGTCGGCCATCGCGAAGGCGTCGGCAAACGTGGTCTTCTCGTTGGCAACCCGGAACAGGTTCTGGTTCGGGATGATCAGCAGCGTGTCGACGACCTTGTGAAGCTCGTTGATGCCGGCTTCGGCGGTGCGCATGCGGCGGCCGCCCTCGAAGTGGAACGGCTTGGTCACGACGCCGACGGTGAGGATGCCCATGTCGCGCGCGGTCTTGGCGATGACCGGAGCAGCGCCGGTGCCGGTGCCGCCGCCCATGCCGGCGGTGACGAACACCATGTTGGCGCCCGAGAGATGATCGCGCAGCTCGTCGATGACTTCTTCCGCGGCGGCAGCGCCGACGTTCGGCTGCGAGCCGGCGCCGAGGCCCTGCGTCACCGCGGTGCCCATCTGCACGATGCGCTGCGCCTTCGACATCGTCAGCGCCTGCGCATCGGTGTTGGCGACCACGAAGTCGACGCCTTGGAGGCCCGCCGTGATCATGTTGTTGACGGCGTTGCCGCCGGCGCCGCCGACGCCGAACACGGTGATGCGGGGCTTCAACTCGTGAATATCAGGAACGTTGATGCTGATGGTCATGTTTGCCTCTCGATCACGCGCGCGTGGGTTCGCCCCGGCCTGCGGCCGCGGGAGTTGGTGAAAATCGACAATTGGGGAAAGCGGTCATCAAAAGCCCTCGCGTAGCCATCGCCCGACCTTTCCGAAATAACCGCCCGTTCCTGTCCTGACCTGCTGCCGCGTATGCCGCGGTTCGACATGTTCGTGGTGAACATATTGCGGGTAGACGAGAAGTCCGGCCGGCACCGCAAACGCGGCGTTCTTCGCCTCGTTGGGCAGCCGGCCAAAACCGAGCGGACGTCCGACCCGCACGGGCCGGCCGAGAATCTGGGTTCCGAGCTCGACGAGGCCGGTGAGCTGCGAGGCGCCGCCGGAGAGCACGACACGGCCCTTGGGCTCCGCCGCGAAGGGCGAATCCTTCAGCTTGTCCCGAACCATTTCGAAGACTTCCTCGGCACGATGCTTGACGATGTTGGCGATGGTGGCGCGCGAAACGATCTGCGGCAGATCCTGATCGTCACCGGCTGTCGGTACAGACATCAGCTCACGCGAGTCCGATCCGCCGGTGATGACGGTGCCGTATAACGTCTTGATTCGCTCGGCATCGGCAATGGTCGCCGAGAGTCCGCGCGCGAGATCCATCGTGATATGTTGCCCACCGACCGCAAAACCGGCCGCGTGCACGAAGCGGCCGCCGGAATAGACCGCGATGGTGGTGGTGCCCGCGCCCATCTCGACCACGGCCGCGCCGAGATCGGCCTCGTCGTCGGTCAGCACCGACAGGCCGGCCACATAGGGGCTCGCCGCCATGGCTTCGACGTTGAGATGGCAGCGTTCCACCGCCAGCATCAGGTTCCGCGCCACGGTGGCGTCGCAGGTGACGACGTTCATGTCGACGCCGAATTGATGCGCGACCATGCCGCGGGGATCGCGGATGCCCTTGACGCCGTCGAGCGTGTAGCCGACCGGCAGCGCGTGCAGCACGGTGCGGCCCTCGCCGGTGGCGTGGCGCATGCCGGTGGAGGTGACGCGGCTGACATCGGCCGGCGTCACCGCGCCGCCACGGATATCGGCTGCGGCTTCGACAAGCTGGCCCGCGAGCCGGCCGCCGGAGACCGACAGCAAAACGGACTCGACCCGAACCTTGGCCATCTTCTCGGCAAGCCCGACGGCCTGGCGCACCGCCTGCTCGCATTCGGCGAGATCGACCACCGCGCCGGCCTTCATGCCGCGCGACTGGATCTGGCTGTAACCGATCAGTTCGACCGCATGGGTACGGTCGCGCAGGGCCTCGCTCGGCGCCGACGGCTTCAGCCGGGCAATCATGCAGGCGATCTTGCTGGTGCCGATGTCGAGGCAGGCGACGAGACCGGCGCGCTTGTGCGGCATCGGGCGCATCTTCGGCGTCTGGGTGCGATCAAGACCGGTCATGCGGCGTCCCCGGCCTTCTTTTTCTTCTTGTCCTTGAACAGATCCTCGCGCGCCTTGGCGGCGTCATCGGACAGCTGCACCACCAGACGGTCGGGCAGGCGCATGTCGATCGCGACGATATCCTTCGAGAACAGCCTGTCGTCCTTGTCGAGCTTGGAGAGCGCGGCGAGCGCGTTGCCGACGTCCTGCTCGGGCAGACGGATGTCGAGGCCGTCCTTCAGCCTCAGGTTCCAGCGCCGCTCGCCGACATAGATCGCGGCCTTCGTCACCGAGTTCACCTGCGGATAGCGGGCGAGCAGCGCAAGGAAGTCGCGGGCCTGCGTGTCGGCGCCCTTGCCGACCACGAGCGGCAGCGACAGGAACCGGCGCGAGACATAGGGTTCGAGCAGCGCGCCGTCGTCGGCAATGACGGAGAGCCGGCCGGCCTCCTGCCACAGCGCGAACGCCTTGCGCTCGGTGATCTCGATCATGAGCTGGCCCGGATACAGCTTCAGCACGGTCGCATCCGCGATCCAGGGATTGGCCTTGAGCTTGTCGCGGACGTCGTCGGCATCGAGGAACAGCAGCGAGGAGCGGCCGCTGACGCCGCCGATCGCGAGGATCTCGTCCTGGCTGAGCTGCTTGCGGCCGTTGATCACGACCGAAGTGATGCGGAAGCCGGCCGAATTGGCCATGGCGTTGCGCGCGTCGCTGACAGCGGTGATGAAATCCTGGAGATGGCCGCCCTTGACGATGCCGAGGCCGCAGCTGCCGATCAGCAGCAGCACGGTCATGCTGATCCCGACCCGGCGCGGCAGATAGCGCTCGACGACCGCGATCAGATGCGGCGGCGGCTCGCGTTCGACGACCGCCTTGGCCTTGATTTTTTGCTTGGCAGCGGCGCGCTTCTCGGCGCGCTTGTCCTGTACCCACTCGCGCAGAAGCACGACCGCTCCGATAGCGGCCGCCTTCAGATCAGCTTGGGGCCTCAGCGATCTCAAAAACGACCGGGAGAGGCTTCCTGCACCATCCATTGCACGAGCTCGTCAACAGTTTGCCCACGACACCGCGCGGGTCCTGGCGAACATGACGTCTCGAACTTGCCGGGCCGGGTAACTGGTCTTCGGCTGAAGAAACCGCTCCCCTTCAAAGCGTTCGCCGGTCGGGGACAATCCGAAACAGCTCACGCGCCGGCAGCCAAAACGCCATATGCGCCGCCAGCGTTAACCTTCGGACTTCCTGGTAAACAAAAGGTAAAGTTCGTTAACGAAGAATGCTTTTTGCCCAGCTCGGTGAGGCAGTTATGCCACGATCTCCGGCATTTTACCGGCTTTGGGCACCAAAACGGCCGTTTTCGCCCTCTCGGCCGTTAACCAATCCTAATTATTTCCGCACCCGCCGCACCGCCAGCTCGATCAGGTCGCGGAGGAAGTCGGCAAACGCGATGCCCTCGGCTTTCAGCGCCTTGGGGTAGAGCGAGGACTTGGTCAGCCCGGGCAGCGTGTTGGTTTCGAGATAGATCAGCCCCTTCTCCGAGACGATGAAGTCGGAGCGGGAATAGCCGGCGCAGGACATCGCACGATGCGCGAGCATCGCCTGGCTCTTGAGCGCGGCGGTGACCTCGGCGGTGAAGCGGCCCGGGCAGATCTCCTGGGTCGTCGACAGCAGGTACTTTGCGGCGTAGTCGAAATTGCCCTCACCTGGGATGATCTCGATCGGCGGCAGCGAGATGAGCGAGCCGTCGATGCGCTCGAGCACGCCGCAGGTCGCCTCGACGCCGGCGATGTAGGGCTCGATCACATATTCTTCGTGCCTGGCCGCATTGCGGACGGCGACGAGATCCTGCTTGGCATTGACGAAGATCAGGCCGTAGCTCGATCCATCGCGCGCCGGCTTTGCGATCAGCCTTCCATATTCGGCGAAGGCCTCATCGATATTCTCGAGCGCGATGCCCTCGGGCGGCGTCACGCCACCGAGCGCGGCAAAGCGCTTGGCCGCGATCTTGTCGAAGGCGAGATGCGAGGAGGCCGAGCCGGAGCCGGTGAACGGCACGCCGCGCGCTTCACACATCACCTGCAATTCGCCATTCTCGGCGCCGCCGCCATGCAGGCTGAGTACGAGGACGCGGTCTTCCGCCTTGGCCTTGTCGAGCGCCTGCGCCAGCGGAATGCCGCGCGTACCAGGCTTGAACTCGTCCTCGAAGGGCCGGGAATGTTCGAGCAACTGCTTCGACTGGACGGTGTGAACGTTGTCCTCGACGTCCCACCACCAGAGATCGGCCTCGGGGAGCGCCTGGTGCAGCGCCTGGGCTGACGCGACGGAAACCAGACGTTCGCGGTTGGAGCCGCCGAAGAGGATGGTGATGCGCATAGTCTCTCGTCGCCTCTCCAAATTAGCCGGGAGTTCCAATCCGCTTGATTTCCCAGTGCAGCTCGATTCCGGAATTCGCCTTGACGCGTTCGCGGACGGTCTCGCCCAGCGTCTCGATGTCGTGCGCGGTGGCATCGCCGGTGTTGATCAGGAAGTTGCAGTGCATCTCCGACACTTGCGCACCACCGACGCGCAAGCCCCGGCAGCCGGCGGCATCGACCAGCTTCCAGGCGGAATGGCCGGGCGGATTCTTGAAGGTCGACCCGCCGGTCTTCTCGCGGATCGGCTGCGCCGTCTCGCGATGGCTTTGCACGTCGGCCATCCGCGCGCGGATGGCCTCGACATCCCGGATCTCGCCACGAAAGCGGGCCGACGTGAAGATGATGGAGGGATCGACGCCGCTGTTGCGGTAGACGAATTTCATGTCGGCGTTGGCGAAGATGTGCTTCGTGCCGTCGCGGCCGACGCCGCGCGCCTCGATCAGCACGTCCTTGGTCTCGCCGCCATTGGCGCCCGCGTTCATGCGCAGCGCGCCGCCGATCGTACCGGGAATGCCGAAATAGAATTCGAGCCCGCCGATATTGGCGGCGGCCGCGACTTCCGCGACGCGCTTGTCGAGCGCAGCCGCGCCCGCGATGACGACATCACCGTTCGCAGTCGCCTCACCGAAAGCGCGCGGCGCCAGCCGGATCACCACGCCGGCAATGCCGCCGTCGCGTACGATCAGGTTGGAGCCGACGCCGACGACATAGACGGGGATGTCGCTGGCGAGATGCGCAAGGAAGTAAGCGAGATCATCCTCGTCCGCCGGTGTGAACAGCACCTGCGCCGGACCGCCGACGCGAAACCAGGTGAGCTCGGCCAGCGACTGATTGGCAAGCAGCCGCCCGCGCAATTGCGGCATCGCGGCTTTGAGCGAGGGCGTGATGTCGGGGAAGCTCATGCCGCACCGACCATGACGTTGTTGGCCAGCGCTCGGGGCTTACCCCTCTCCCCAGCCCTCCCCCGCAAGGGGGGAGGGAGCCTAACCAGCGTGCTCGCCTCACCTGACATCGCAGCTGCACTCTGATCCTTTGATGGAGTTAGGAAGGCACCGGCGGATGGGTTCCCTCCCCCCTTGCGGGGGAGGGTTAGGGAGAGGGGTGGCCACACGAGCGGTGGTCGACGATGGCTCGACATCCGCTCGCCCTACCCCAACGCCTTCAACTGGTCCGGCAGTGCGTACGCCCATTGCGTGATGTTGCCGGCGCCGAGACACACGACGAGATCGCCTGACTTGGCAATTCCCTTCACAATGCCGGCGAGCTCGGTGGCTGCCGGCAGCGGGATCACCTCGCGGTGGCCGTGGGCGCGCAGGCCCGCGACGAAATGATCGCGATCGATGCCGTCGATCGGGGTCTCGCCCGCGGCATAGACGTCGGCAACGACCACTGCATCGGCATCGTTGAAGCAGGTGCAAAATTCCTCGAACAGCGATTGCAGGCGGGTGTAGCGATGCGGCTGCACCACGGCGATGATCTTGCCGTTGGTGGATTCCCGCGCCGCCTTCAGCACCGCCGCGATCTCGACCGGATGATGGCCGTAATCGTCGATCACGGTGACGCCGTTCCACTCGCCGGTCTTGGTGAAGCGGCGCTTGACGCCGCCGAAGCCGGCGATCGCCTTGCGGATATCTTCATCGGACACGCCAAGCTCGCGCGCGACCGCGATCGCAGCCGTCGCGTTGGAGGCGTTGTGGCGACCCGGCATCGGCAGCATCAGGTCGGCGATCTCGTGCACGGCGCCCGTCTTGCGATCGCGGAACGCGACCTTGAACTTCGATCCGCCCCCCGTTGGCGTCAGGTCGAGCAACCGCGCGTCGGCCTGCGGATTCTCGCCGTAGGTGATGATGCGACGATCCTCGATCTTGCCGACGAGGGTCTGCACGACGGGATGATCGATGCACATCACGGCAAAGCCGTAGAACGGCAGGTTCTCGATGAAATGGCGAAAGGCGTCCTGCACGGCGTCAAACGTCTTGAAATGATCGAGATGTTCAGGATCGACATTGGTGACGATCGCGACATCGGTCGGCAGCTTCAGGAACGTGCCGTCGCTCTCGTCGGCCTCCACCACCATCCAGTCGCCGGCCCCTAGCCGCGCGTTGGAACCATAGGCGTTGATGATGCCGCCGTTGATCACGGTCGGATCGAGCCCGCCGGCGTCGAGCAGGGTTGCAACCATCGTGGTCGTCGTGGTCTTGCCGTGCGTGCCGGCAATCGCGACGCAGCTCTTCAGCCGCATCAATTCGGCCAGCATCTCGGCGCGACGCACCACGGGAATGCGCCGTTCGCGCGCCGCCATCAGTTCCGGATTGTCGCGCTTGATCGCGGTGGAGACGACGACGACCGCGGCCCCGTCGACGTTCTCGGCCTTGTGGCCGACCGAAACCTTCGCGCCCTTCTTGCGCAGGCGGTCGAGATTGTAATTGTCGGAGGCGTCCGAACCCTGCACGACATAGCCGAGATTGACCAGCACCTCGGCGATGCCGCTCATGCCGATCCCGCCGATCCCGACGAAGTGGATGGGTCCGATCTCGCGCGGCAGTCTCATGCTCTCTTCCCTGACCTCGCCGCCTTGCGCAGGCGGCATCTGGCGAAAGTCACGGCCAAATCAGCCGCGCCGTTCTTACTGGATGCCCCGCTTTGGAAGGCCAAGACAAGGGCTTTTTCGCGTCAGATTCCCGCGACTTTGACCACCAGATCGGCCAGCCGCTCGGCGGCATCGAGCCGGCCTGCCCCCTTCGCCGCCGCTGCCATGGCGCCAAGACGCGCCGGCTCGGCGGCAAAACCCGAGATCTCGGCGGCGAGGCGATCAGAGGTGAACTCGGTCTGCGGGATGCGGATGGCGCCATCGACCTTGGCCAGCACGCCGGCATTGGCGAACTGATCCTGGTCGATCGCGCCCGGCAGCGGCACCAGGATCGACGGCCGGCCGATCGCGGCGAGCTCGGCGACGGTGCCCGCGCCGGAGCGCGACACCACCAGATGGTTGGAGGCAAGCCGCGCCGGCAGATCCGCGAAGAACGGCGCGAGCTCGGCATTGATCTTGAGCTTGTCGTAGACCGCACGCACCCGGGTCATGTCCTCGTCGCGGACCTGCTGGGTGAGAATGAGCCGACCCCACAGCGCGGGCTCGAGCCGCTCGATCGCGCCCGGCACGACGTCGGCCATGATGCGCGCGCCCTGGCTGCCGCCGACGACGAGCAGGCGCAGCGGGCCATTCACCTCGGGTGCGGCATATGGCACGGCCGCAGCCGCGAGCACCCCCGGCCGCATCGGCGTGCCCACCGTCGTGGTCTTGGCCGCCAGCGCCGGATCGCGGTCGAGCACGCCCGGCAGCGACGTCGCGATGGCGCGCACACGGCTCGCGAGAAACCGGTTGGCGCGGCCGAGCACCGCGTTGGCTTCGTGGATGATGCTCGGTACGCCCGCGAACTTTGCCGCGACCAGCGGCGGCAATGTCGGATAGCCGCCGAAGCCGATGACGGCAGCTGGCTTCAATCGCTTGATCAGGCGGTAAGCGGACAGCGTGCCGGTGGCGAGCGTGAGGCCGGCATAAGCGAGCTGGATCGGATTGCGGCCGCGCGCGGTCTCGCTCGCGACGACGTCGATCATGTCCTTGGTGAACAGCCCGCTATAGCGCAGCGCGCGCTCATCGGTGACGAGGCGCACGCGAAAGCCGCGCCGGATCAGCTCGACGCCAAGCGCCTCGGCCGGAAACAGATGGCCGCCGGTGCCGCCCGCGGCGAGAAGAATCAAGGGGGAAGTGTCCATGGAGAGGCCTTTTACAAGGTCTTTCTCGTCATTACGAGCGCAGCAAGCGGCATCTCAAACCCTCATCCTGAGGAGCGCAGAGCGCGGCTCCTCCAGCGACAACGGCTTCGCCGTTGCGCGGGGGTGAGGATCACGCGTAACTGCGCATCGCCTCGGCATGGCCGCTGGCCTCGACCTCGGTGCGCGGGCGCAGCCGCGTCAGGGCCAGCATCATGCCGACACCATAAGCGAGCGACACGATCGAGGAGCCGCCGTAGGAGATGAAGGGCAGCGTCATGCCCTTGGCGGGAATGAGCTGGAGGTTGACCGACATGTTGATCGCGGCCTGTACGCCGAACAGGATCGCGAGCCCAGAGGCTGCAAAGCGCGAGAACATGTCTTCGTTGGCATAGGCGCGCGACAGCGTCCGGATCACGACGAAGGCAAACAGCGTCAACATCGCCAGACACAGGATGATGCCGAATTCTTCGGCGGCAACCGCGAACACGAAGTCGGTGTGGCTGTCCGGCAGACTGCGCTTGGCGATGCCTTCGCCCGGTCCGAGGCCGAACCAGCCGCCGTTGTAGAAGGCCTCCATCGCGGTATCGACCTGAAAGGTGTCGCCCGAGGCTGGATTCATGAAGCGCTTGATGCGCCCGGCAACGTGGGGAACAAAAAGATAGGCGCTGAACAGCCCGGCCGCGCCGATGCCAGCGAGGCCAAATACCCAGATCATGCGCATACCCGCGATGAAGAACAGCGAGCCCCACACCATCAGGATCAGCATGGTCTGGCCGAAGTCCGGCTCCATCACCAGCAGGGAGACCAGCATCATCAGCAGCACCAGCGCCATCGAGGTCGCTGGCATCTCCGGCCGCTTGGTCGATTCCGCGAACAGCCAGGCGGCGATGACGACGAACGACGGCTTTGCGATTTCCGAGGCCTGGATGTTGACGCCGAGCAGCGTGATCCAGCGGCGAGAGCCCTTGACCTCAGGGCCGATGGCGAGCGTCACCACGATCAGGATGATGCTGATCGTGAAGATGATCAGCGCGCTTCGCCGGATCGAGCGCGGCGACAGGAAGGACACGCCGACCAGCACCATGAAGGACGGCGCCAGGAACATCACGTGACGGCTGAAGAAGTGGAAGGGATCGAGCCCGATGCGGGTCGCCACCGGCGGGCTCGCCGCCAGCGACAGGATGACGCCGGTCAGCATCAGCACCAGGATCGCACCGAGCAGCGGCTTGTCGACGGTCCACCACCACTCGGTAAAGGGGGTGCGTTCTTCACGGGAGAGCATGGGCGGCCGCTTTCGGACAGAGGTCCGTCCATTGGTCGCCGAGGTTGGTTACCGGGGGGTTAAGGAATCGTTCAAGTTTTGAAGAGTCTCGTGCCCCGGACGCAGCGCAGCGTCTCTTCGACGGTGCGCTGCAGAGCCGGGGCCCACGTCTCCCAGCAATCGCGTGGCGTGGGTCCCGGCTCTGCGGAGCAGCGTTACACGCTGCACCGCGTCCGGGACACGAGAGCCCTATTCGTAGTTGATCGCGACATCCCCCGCGCGCGGATCGCGCTTGAAGACCTCGCCTGGCTCGGGAATGAAGCCGATCCTGACCGCTCGCTCGCTGCTCCAGACGACGACGACGTCAAGATGCCCACGCACGCTGACAAAGGTCGGCGTATCCTCCGGCGAGAACGTCCGACCGCGCGCCACGATGCTGGCCTGGGTGCTGTCAGGCACCTTCGCGCCACACGACTTCCAGACCACGACGACCAGCTTGCTGCCAGTTGGCGAGGCGAACAACTTCTGGCGAACGACACGACACGCGCCGAATTCGTGCATGACGCTGTCAAAGAAGACAACGCAAAGGAAACCGACGGGAATAGCAAGAGCAGCGACGACGAGTCCGATCCTGCGTCGCCGCGACATGCCTCAGACCACCGGCTTCACACCCGGCAGCGCCTGCACCAGCTCGCGGAACTTCGTGCCGCGGATTTCGAAGTTGCGGTACTGGTCGAAGGAGGCGCAGGCCGGCGACAGCAGCACGACCGCGTCGGTGAGACCCGATGCTTCCGCATCGCGCGCGGCATGCGCGACCGCGACGTCGAGCGTCTGGCTGATCTCGTGCGCGACCGGGCCGAGCGTGCCGGAAAACTCCTGGGCGGCCTCGCCGATCAGATAGGCCTTGCGGATGCGCGGGAAGAAGGAGGTCAAGCTGGTGATGCCGCCGGCCTTCGGCTTGCCGCCGGCGATCCAGAAGATCTCCGAAAAGGACGACAGCGCATGCGCGGTGGCATCGGCATTGGTGCCCTTGGAGTCGTTGACGAACAGCACGTTGCCGCGACGGCCGACCTGCTCCATGCGATGCGCCAGGCCCGGAAAGCTGCGCAGGCCGTTTTGCAGCACGTCGAGACCGATGCCCATCGCGAGCGCGGCTGCGGCCGCGCACGCCGCGTTCTGCGCGTTGTGCAGCCCGCGCAGCGAGCCGATGCCACCGAGCTTGGCGATCTCGCTGCGGGCGCCGCCCGCGGTGCGCACGATGGTGCCGTGCTCGACATGAATGCCGCTCGCCAGCGGATTCCTGACGGAGATCCGCACCACATTCTTGCCGGCGCGGTCGAGCCGGTCGGCGATGTCGCGGCAATAGCCGTCGTCGACGCCGACGATCGAGGTGCCGCCTGCCTGCACGCCCGCAACGAGACGCTCCTTCACCGCGGCGTAATGTTCGATGGTGCCGTGACGATCGATGTGATCCTCGCTGACATTGAGCAGAATGCCGACGGAGGGATCGAGCGAGGGCGTGAGGTCGATCTGGTAGGACGACATCTCGATGACGTGGACGCGGCCCGTGCGCGGCGGCTCCAGCGACAGGATCGCGGTGCCGATATTGCCGCCCATCTGGGTGTCGTAGCCGGCCACCTTCGTGAGATGCGCGATCAGCGCCGTCGTGGTCGACTTGCCGTTGGTGCCGGTGATCGCAATGAACGGCGCGTTCGGCGCGTGGCGCCGGCGCTCACGGCAGAACAGCTCGATGTCGCCGATCACCTCGACACCGGCCTCGCGCGCCTTCAGCACGCTCCAGTGCGGCACCGGATGGGTCAGCGGCACGCCGGGCGCCAGCACGAGCGCCGCGAAATTGTCCCAGGCGACGTTGCGCAGATCGGCGGTGATGAAGCCGGCCTGCGCCGCCTTGGCGACGTTCTCGGCATTGTCGTCGGCGGCGATCACTTCGGCGCCGCCGGCCTTCAGCGCGTGGCAGGAAGCGAGCCCCGAGCCGCCGAGGCCGAACACCGCGACCGTCTTGCCGGCAAAGGATGTAACCGGGATCATCGCGATACCGTCAGCGCAGCTTCAGCGTGGAGAGGCCGGCGAGCGCCAGCATCACCGAGATGATCCAGAAGCGGATCACGATCTGCGGCTCGGTCCAGCCGAGCTGCTCGAAATGGTGGTGGATCGGCGCCATCCGGAAGATGCGCTTGCCCGTGAGCTTGAACGATACCACCTGCACGATGACGGAGACCGCCTCCAGCACGAACAGTCCGCCGATCACCGCGAGCACGATCTCGTGCTTCACCGCGACCGCAATCGAACCGAGCATGCCGCCGAGCGCGAGCGAGCCGGTGTCGCCCATGAAGATCGAGGCCGGCGGCGCGTTGAACCAGAGAAAACCGAGGCCGGCGCCCAGCAGCGCGCCGCAGAGCACCGCCAGCTCGCCGGTGCCCGCGACATATTTGATCTGGAGGTAGTCGGCGAACACCGCGTTGCCGGCGAGATAGGCGATCATCGCAAAGCTCGCGGTCGCGATCATCACGGGAACGATGGCAAGGCCGTCGAGACCGTCGGTGAGGTTCACCGCGTTGCCCGCGCCGACGATGACGAAGGCACCGAACACGACGAAGAACCAGCCGAAATGCAGCACGGTGTCCTTCAGGAAGGGGATCGTCAGCGCGGTCGAGGCGGGATCGCGGTTCAGCCGCACCAGCGCATAGCAGGCGACCAGCGCGATGACCGCCTCGATCAGCAGGCGCAGCTTGCCGCCGAACCCGCTCGTGGTCTGCTTGGTCACCTTGAGGTAATCGTCATAGAAGCCGACGAAGCCGAAGCCGAGCGTCACCGCGAGCACGATCCAGACATAGGGATTGAGCGGATTGCACCATAGCACGGTGCCGACCGTGAGGCCGGACAGAATCATCAGCCCGCCCATGGTGGGCGTGCCCTTCTTGGCCAGATGCGATTGCGGGCCGTCGGTCCGGATCGGCTGTCCCTTGCCCTGGCGGATGCGCAGATGATCGATGATCCAGGGTCCGAACAGGAACACGAACAGCGCGCCGGTGACGATGGCGCCGCCGGTGCGGAAGGTGATGTAGCGAAAGACGTTCAGAACGGTGCGCACCGCACCGAAGCCTGGAAATGTGTTGGAGAGCTCGATCAGCCAGTAAAACATTCAGACGGTCCTATGGCGCCTTTCGCACGCAGGCTTCTTCAGACGCAGATTTCGACTCACGCGCATTCGCTGGTTTTCATCATGGGTCGGGCGACCTCAAAGAAACCGGACGGCAAGAAACGTGCAGCCTTGGCACCGCAAAGAGTGGGATTCGGGAACAGCGCCTTCCAAGCAGTTTACGCCTTTGCCTGCAAGGCGGCCACTAGCCCCGGCACAAACTTGTTGACCCAGAACATCTTCTTGCTGCCCTTGACAACCACGACATCGCCTGCCTTCAGCAGGCCCGCGACCTCGCTGGCTTTCAGCGTCGCGGGATCGTCGTGCCAGCCGAGCCCTTTGCCGGCGGGAAGCGCGTCATAGAGGTGCCGCATCAAGGGCCCGACGCAATAGATACCGTCGATGCCGTCGAGATGCGTGGCCAGCGCGATGTGGTAGCTTGGTGCGTCGTCGCCCAGTTCCAGCATGTCGCCGAGCACCGCAATGCGGCGGCCGCCCGTCATGTTGCGCGCCTGCAGACTTTGCAGCGCAGCAGCGACGCTCGCCGGGTTGCCGTTGAAGCTGTCGTCAATCACGGTGACGCCGCCGACCGCCTGTTCGACGCCGCGGCCGGTCATGATGCCGACGCGGTCGAGCTTGATCGCGAGCGTCGCGGCATCGAGATGCGCGGCGTGAGCCGAGGCGAGCGCAGCGAGCGCATTCTGCACGCGGTGCGGCGCCCCCGGCGTGAGGCTGAAGGCGATCTCCTTCTTGCCGATCGCGGCCACGACCTGCCAGCTCTCGCCGTGCGGCGCGTGTGCGACTTCGTGCACCTCGGCCTTCTCGCCAAAGCGCACCACCTTGCCCTTCCAGTCCGGCGCCTTGATGCCGGCCGGCAGCACCAGCACGCCGTCCTCCGGCAGGCCGAGCGCGATCGACACCTTCTCGCGGCGGATCGCATCGAGCGAGCCGAGCTTTTCCAGATGCACCGGCTGGACATTGACGACGAGCGCGACGGTCGGCCGCGTCAATTCGCTGAGCCTTGCGATCTCACCTCGCTGGTTCATCCCCATCTCGACGACCCAGAGGCTGGCATCGGGCCGGGCATTGCACAGCGTCAGCGGCACGCCCCAGAAATTGTTGAAGCTCGACGGGCTCGCATAGGCATTGGGATAGGCCGCCAGAAACTCCTTGGTGCTGGTCTTGCCGGCGCTGCCGGTGAGCCCGATCACCGGACCGTTGAAGCGCGCGCGTGCGGCGCGCGCGAGGCCCCAGAGGCCGTCGATCAGCGTGTCCTTCACGACGATCTGCGGAATGCGAACGCCCGCGATCTCGTGCGGCACGATCATCGCCACCGCGCCCGACGCTTCCGCCTTGTCCGCGAACTCCCAGCCGTCGCGCGCGCTGGCGAAGGCCGAGATGAAGCCGCCGCTCGGCGTGCCGCTCAACGCCACGAACAGGCTGCCCGGCTTCACCAGGCGGCTGTCCTGGGTAACGAAGTCGATGGGCGTGTCCGGGAATGATCCGCTCGCGCCAAGCGCACGCGCCACCTCGGCAACCGTCCATAGTGGCGCGCTCATGCGACCCTCGATGCTAATGCGGCGGCGACCGCCTCGTGATCACTGAACGGCAGGACCTCGCCACCCACGATCTGCCCAGTCTCGTGGCCCTTGCCGGCGACGAGCAGCGCATCGCCATCTTCCAGGTCCTCGATCGCGGCGCGGATCGCAGCTGCGCGGTCGCCGATTTCGCGCGCGCCCTTTGCGGTGGCGAGGATCGCGGCGCGAATAGCTTCCGGCTTCTCGCTGCGCGGATTGTCGTCGGTGATGATGACGCGATCGGCATTCTCCGCCGCGATCTGGCCCATGATCGGCCGCTTGCCGGCATCGCGATCGCCGCCGGCGCCGAACACGACGATCAGCCTGCGCCTGGCGTAGGGCCGCAGCGCCTGCAACGCTTTCGCCAGTGCATCGGGCTTGTGCGCGTAGTCGACGAAGATCGGCGCGCCGTTCCGCTCGCCGACGCGTTCGAGCCGGCCCTTGGCGCCTTCGAGATGTTCGAGGCTCGCAAACACACCGGCCGCATCGCTGCCGGTGCCGATGGCAAGGCCGGCCGAGACCAGCGCATTCTCGATCTGGAATTCGCCGGCCAGCGGCAGCCGGACCACATGGCGCTTGCCGCGATGTTCAAGTGCAAGCTTTTGCGAGAAGCCCTCGACCTCGACATCGGTGAGACGAATGCCCTCGCCGGCCCCGTCGCCGTGACGCCCCACCGCCATCACGCGCAAGCCGCGCCCCGTCGCCGCGTCGATCGCTTCCGCGGAGCAATCGTGATCGGCCGAGATCACTGCAGCGCCGCCCGGCGGCACGAGCTCGCGGAACAGCCGGAGCTTTGCTGCGAGATAGTGCGCGACGGTCGGATGGTAATCCATGTGGTCACGCGAGAGATTGGTGAAGCCGCCGGCGCAGACGCGCACGCCGTCGAGCCGATACTGGTCGAGCCCGTGGGACGATGCTTCGAAGGCGAGATGCGTCACGCCCTCGCGCGCGATCTCATCGAGCTGCCGATGCAGCGCGATCGGATCCGGCGTCGTCAGCGAGCCATAAACAGTGCGTTTCGGCGAGACGAGACCGATGGTGCCGATGCTGGCCGAGGCATGCCCCAGCCGCTCCCAGATCTGGCGCGTGAATGCGGCCACCGAGGTCTTGCCACTGGTTCCGGTCACCGCCGCAATCGTCGCGGGCTGGGCCGGGAAAAATCTCGCTGCAGCCAGCGCCAGTGCGCGGCGCGGATTGGCGACGGAGACGAACGGCACCTTGCAGCCATCGGGCGCATGATCGCCGACCACGGCGACCGCGCCGGCCGCAATCGCAGCATCGACGAACCGCGCGCCGTCGGTCTTGCTGCCGGCGAGCGCGAAGAAGAGATCGCCCGGCTTGACCACGCGGCTGTCGAACGCAACGCCGCCCACATCGAGCGCGGCGGTAGCGGGCTCGATTGCGGCATCATTGCCTAAGAGGTCACGCAGCTTCATGGTCTTCCGGTCACCGTGCCGAAAAGCCGAATCTTGAGGAAAATCCCCGACTCAGCAGCGGCTACGGCCTACCCGATTGATTACTGGGTTGTCCTGGATGCTGCAAGAATAAGGCGGTCCGCAGGCGGCAGGTCGTAGCGGGGCTCGATGCCGAGCAGCGGCCCGATACGGCTAATGACGTTGCCGGCGGTCGGAACGGCGTTCCAGCCCGACGTGATGAAGCCGTAGGTTTCCTTCAGAGGCTGTGGCTCGTCGAGCATGATCAGGAGCTGGTATTTCGGCTTGTCCGCCGGCAGGATCGCAGTGAACGCGGTCAGCACCTTCTTCTTGGCATAGCGGCCATTGACCACCTTTTCCGCGGTGCCAGTCTTGCCGCCGATGTAGTAGCCGGGAACATTCGCTCGCTTGGCGGTGCCGATCTCTGCGTTCAGCCGCATCAGGAAGCGCATCTTGTCCGAGGTCTCGGGCTTGATCACACGCTTTGCGACCGCCCGCGCCTCCTCTTCGGTGCGCTTGAGGAAGGTCGGCGGAATCAAAAGGCCGCCGTTGGCGAGGGCGCTGACGCCCATCACGGCCTGCAACGGCGCGACCGCCATGCCATGGCCGAACGAGATGGTGATGGTGTTCAAATCGCTCCAGCGCCGCGGCAGGATCGGTGAGGCGCTCTCCGGCAGCTCGGTGCGCAGCCGCTCCATCTGCCCCATCTTGCGCAGGAACGCCTTGTGCGCTTCCACGCCCTGCGACAGCGCGATGCGCGCCGCGCCGACGTTAGAGGAGAAGGTGAAGACCTCCTTCATGGTCAGGAAGCGGCCCTTCGGCTCGTCGTCATGGATCGCGAACTTGCCGTAGTGCAGCGGCCCGCGCGCGTCCCACAGCGAGTCGAGACCATACTTGCCGGTGTCGAGCGCCATCGCGAGCGTGAACGCCTTGAAGGTCGAGCCCATCTCGTAGACGCCGGTCGTCAAGCGATTGATGCGGTCCGGGTCGTGGGCTTCCTTCGGATTGTTCGGGTCGAAATCCGGCACCGAGACCATCGCGATGATTTCGCCGGTGTTGACGTTGGTGACAAGCCCGGAGGCGGCCTTGGTGTGGAACTTCTCCTTGGCCTTCAACAGCTCGTCGCGCAGCGCGTGCTCGACGCGCAGATCGACCGACAGCTCGATCGGCTTCTGCAGGCGGTCGGTGGCAAAACCTGCACGGTGGAGATCGGCGAGCCCCTGATTGTCGAGCCACTTCTCCATGCCGGCGATGCCCTGGTTGTCGATGTTGACCAGACCGATGAGGTGGGCGACCTCGTTGCCGGTCGGATAGACACGCTTGTTCTCGCGCAGGAAGCCGATGCCGGGAAGGCCGAGCTTGTGGATGTCCTGCTGCTGCTTTGCCGTGATCTCGCGCTTCAGCCAGACGAAGCCCTTGCGCGTCTTCAGGCGCTCCCGCACCTCGGCTTCGTCGAGGTCGGGCACGGTGGCGGTCAACAGCTCGATCGCCTCGTCCTTGTCGATGATGCGGCGCGGCTCGCCGAACATGCTTGCCGCCTTGACGTCGGTCGCGAGGATCGCGCCGTTGCGGTCGACGATATCGGGCCGCGCAGTCGCGACCACTTCCTGCGAGGCGGCCCGCCGCGCGCTATGAGCGTCGGCGCCGATCGCGAACATCACGAGCCGGCTGCCGATCAGGGCATAGACCAGGGAAAAGGCGACCATTGCGAGCCCCACGCGCGCCCGCGCCTTCGCGGCGCGATCGACATTGCGCCCGTAGAGCAGGCTGCGGATCAGCCGCTGCCGCCACGGTTCAGTCGGCTTGGGTTTGGCCGGAGTCGCAGCGCTCATTGCTTGTCCTCGGGCTGAGGCACGGAGCCCGTCACGGTATCAGGGTCGCTCGCGGCTTCGATGGTGTTGAGCATGGCGCCGATCGGATCGGGCTCGCCCGGCCGGAACATCCGCGGCGGACGCTCCGGCAGGTTCTTCAGCGAGTCATATTGTGTACCGTTGACCGGCTTCAGCGGCAGATGGCGCTCGACGAGGCCCTGCAGACGCAAGGGCGCATCGAGCTTGGCCCATTCGGAGCGCAGCTGCGCGATCGCGTCGCGCTGCTCGCGAATCTCCGCGTGCAGCCGCAGCACCTTCTCGGTGCGGGCCGTGGAGTCCATCTTGATCCGGTAGACATAGGCGGCCGCGAAAATCAGCGCGCCGATGACGAGCAGGTGGATGAAGCGCATGTGCTTAGCCCCCCCTCATCACGTCGGAGAGCTTCGGCCAGGACGACGGCTCTGAATCGTCGTGTGCCGGCGCCGAGGTGCGCTCGGCGGCACGCAGCTTTGCGGAACGGGCGCGCGGATTGTGCGCAACCTCCGCCTCGCCGGCGATCACCGGGCGCCGCGTCAAGAGCTGGAAGCTCGGCGCGCCTTGCGCCACTTCCGGCAGATGCCGCGAGCCGCCGCCGGTCTTGGCGCGCAGGCTAAGAAAATTCTTGACGATGCGGTCTTCCAGCGAGTGGAACGAGACCACCACCAGGCGTCCGCCGGGCTTAAGCACGCGCTCCGCCGCCGCGAGCGCGGTCTGAAGCTCCTCGAGCTCCTCATTGACGAAGATGCGCAGCGCCTGGAACGTCCGCGTTGCTGGATGAATGTCGCCGGGCTTCGAGCGCACCACCCGGCCGACGAGATCGGCGAGCGCGCGCGTGGTGGTGAACGGCGTCTCCTGCCGGTCAGCCACGATGGCGCGGGCAACGCGGCGCGAATGCCGCTCCTCGCCGAAGAGATAGATGATGTCGGCGAGATCGCTTTCCGAGGCGCGCGCGACGATTTCGGCAGCCGTCGGGCCGACCTGCCCCATGCGCATGTCGAGCGGACCGTCGAGGCGGAACGAGAAGCCGCGACCGGCCTGGTCGAGCTGCATCGAGGACACGCCGACATCCATCACGACGCCGTCGACCGCGTCGACGTCTTGCGCCGCGCAGACCTCGGCAAGATTCGAGAATCGGTCTTCGACCAGCGTCAGCCGGCCCGCGGCATGCGCGACCAGCTCGGCGCCGCCGGCGATCGCGGTGCGGTCGCGATCGATCGCAATGACGCGGGTTCCCGGCACATCGAGAATGGCGCGGCTATATCCGCCGGCGCCGAAGGTGGCATCGATATAGATGCGGCCCTCGCGCGGCGCGAGATGCTCGATCGCCTCGCGGCCAAGCACGGGAATGTGCGGCGCGTCACTCATGCGTCGCACCTGCCGTGCACGCAGGTAAAATATGGGGCGAAGCAGCCCATCACGCCTCGAATAATTCCGCGTCGCGGCGGTTCCACGACAAAGCCCCAGTCCAACATGCGTGCCGAGCCCGGTCGTCCCGGGCGGCAAGCCCGGTGATCCCAGTGGAATATGTCGGGCAGCCATGGGATTTCGAGCCAAAATCGCTTCTGGCCGCCTCCGGACGCGGGTCGGCTCTTCACCCCTCAGTAACGGCCCTTAGCGTTAAGAAAGCGTTGATCGGCTCATTACAAGTCGAAAAGGCGACCCATCGGTGATGCGTCATCCACACACATGCGCCAAAATGCACCCGTTAACCGCATCGCGTGATTGCGCGGACCGGACAGTAAAGAAATAGTAAAGAGAAGGGCTTGGCCCATTATCCTGTCCGACCCGAGTTGGTTATGTCGTCCGGTCCGTCCACGCCATCTGGAACTGATTCGAAGCGTCAGCGCGTTCTCCCGGTTCCCAAGGCCGCGGCGAACATGCGGACGTTCGAGCCGGATTCGTCGACCGTCTCCGACATCATCCCCTCGCCCAATCACGGCGAGCGCAACAAGGGACGGCAGCCCGACATGATCCTGCTGCACTACACCGGCATGCCCGACGTCGAGGGCGCGCTGGCGCGACTGTGCACGGCGGGCACCGAGGTGTCGGCGCACTATGTCGTGCTCGAAGACGGCCGCATCGTGCAGTGCGTCCCCGAAGCGCGGCGCGCCTGGCACGCCGGCGTCTCGTCCTGGGCCGGTGAGGACGATATCAATTCCTGCTCGATCGGGATCGAGATCATCAATCGCGGCCACGATTGGGGCTATCCGGAATATCCGCTGCGCCAGATCGCCGCCGTGATCGCGCTGTGCCGTGGCATCATGCTTCGCCGCAAGGTGACTCCGCAACGCGTGCTCGGTCATTCCGACGTTGCGCCCGCGCGCAAGAAGGATCCCGGCGAAAAATTTCCCTGGCATTCGCTGGCCAATTCCGGCGTCGGTCATTGGGTGACGCCGGCGCCGATCGTGCGCGGTGAAACGCTGATGCTCGGCACCATCAGCGACGAGGTGCTGAGCCTGCAGCAGGCGCTGGCGCGCTATGGCTATGGCGTGCCGCTGACCGGCAAATACGACGCAGCGACGATGGAAGTCATCACGGCATTCCAGCGCCACTTCCGCCCGGCGCGACTGGATGGTGTTGCCGATCACTCGACGCTGTCGACCTTGCAGGCGCTGCTGGCGAGCTTGCCTGCGGACGGGACTGCCGTCGCGTCGAAGTGACGCCTCGATAAAAAATGGTCCGCTGTTCGCTCGAATGTGATCACGCAATCGTCGCTGCGATTGCGTGCGTCGGGCTATTGTCCCGCGATCAGACGCAAGCAGGACGAACGATACGATGCAGATCGATCGCAAGCCACTGACTGAGCGATTAGCAGCCTTTCCTCGCCTGGGGTTGGCCGATCTTCCCACGCCGCTCGAACCGATGAAGCGGCTGACGGCCCATCTCGGCGGGCCACGACTGTGGATCAAGCGTGACGACGCCACCGGGCTCGGCTTCGGCGGCAACAAGCTGCGCAAGCTCGACTACGTCCTGCACGATGCCGTCTCAAAGGGTGCCGATACGATCGTCTCTGGCGGCGTCGTGCAATCGAACAGCCAGCGGCAGGTCGCAGCGGTTGCTGCAAAGCTTGGGCTCGCCTGTCATCTCGCCGTCTATCACGGCCGGCTCGCGCCGCCGACGCCGGAATACGAGACCTCGGGCAACGCCTTTCTCAATCGGCTGTTCGGCGCGCAGCTGCACGACGTGCCCTGGACCGGCGACCGCAACGCGGCCATCCGCACGCTCGTCGACGATCTCCAGGCGAAGGGGCGCAGGCCCTATTTCGTGCCCTACGGCGTCTCGAATGCGCTCGGCGCTGTCGCCTATGCCACCACGATTTCTGAAATCGTGCGGCAGGCGGCGCGGTCGGGCTTCAAGCCGGCCGCGATCGTGCATTGCACCGGCAGCGCCGGCACGCAGGCCGGCCTCGTCGTCGGCGCGGCGGCGGCGATGCCGGACACGCAAATCGTCGGGATCGATATCGACGCCGAGCCCGCGCGGGTGCGCTCCGATGTAGTGGCCCTCGCGCGGCAAGCCGCGGATTTACTGGAGGTCGGCTTCGACGAGTCCACGGTCGAAGTGGTCGCCGGTCACGCCGGACCGGCCTATGGCGTGCCGCACGAGGCAACGATCGAAGCGATCCGGCTTGCAGGGCAAACGGAGGCACTCGTGCTCGACCCCGTCTATTCGGGCAAGGGGCTCGCCGGCCTGATTGCGATGATCCGCCAGGGGCGTTGGCGCAACGACGAGGATGTCATCTTCCTGCACACCGGCGGCGCGCCTGCGCTGTTCGCCTATCAGAGCGCGCTCGGCATCTAGTCGAGCTCCCGCACGCGCCGCGCATAGAGCCGCCGCAACGGCGCGAGCTGCGTCGCCTCGGTCGCGACACGGTAGGCCTCGCGCGCGTCATCCTTGCGGCCGAGCCGTCGCAACAGATCGGCACGCACCGCCGGCAACATCTCATAGCCGTCCAGCCCGCCGCGCGCGGTGATCGCGTCGACGAGATCGAGCGCGCGCGCCGGGCCGTCGACCATCGAGATCGCGGCGGCATGGTTGAGCTCGATCACCGGAGACGGGCTGATGCGCAGCAGCACTTCGTAGAGCCCGGCGATCTGCGGCCAATCGGTCGCCTCAAAGCTCGGCGCGCGGGCATGCAGCGCGGCGATCGCGGCCTGCACCGCATAAGGCTGCGGCCGACCCGGCACGCGCAGCGCGTCATCGACGAGACGCAGCCCCTCCTCGATCTGCGCGCGATCCCAGAGCGAGCGGTCCTGCTCTTCCAGCAGAACGATGTCGCCGGCCGCGGTCTCGCGACCGGCCCGGCGCGCATCGTGCAGCAGCATCAGCGCCAGCAATCCTTTGATCCCCGCGCGCTCGGGCATCAGCCGGTCGAGCAAACGGCCGAGCCTGATCGCCTCGACCGCAAGGTCGGGCCGCATCAGGTCGGCGCCGGAGGTTGCGACATAGCCCTCGGTGAAGACGAGATAGATGACGGCGAGCACGCCGTCGAGCCGCGGTGCCAGCGCATCGCGCTCGGGCACTTCATAGGGAATGCCGGCGAGCCTGATCTTCTGCTTGGCGCGCACGAGGCGCTGCGCCATCGCGTCCTCACCGACGAGGAAGGCGCGCGCGACCTGCGCGGTGGAGAGGCCGCAGACCGTGCGCAGCGTCAGCGCGACCCGCACTTCCGGCGCGAACGCCGGATGGCAGCAGGTAAAGATCAACCGCAGCATATCGTCGTCGAGCATCGCCGTGGGTTCGGCCGGCGTGTCCGCGTTGAGCTCGAGCTCGTGCAGGAGCGCCTGCCGCTTGCCGCGGAAGGCGGCCTGGCGACGCACACGGTCGATCGCCTTGTTGCGGCCGACATTGACCAGCCAGGCGCGTGGATTGCCGGGCAGCTCGCCCGCCGCCCAGCGCTCCAGCGCGACCGCGAACGCGTCCTGGAGCGCATCCTCGGCCAGGTCGAAATCACCGACGAGGCGGATCAGGGTGGCGAGCGCCCGCCCCGCCTCGTCGCGGAAGATCCTGTCGATGTCGGCTGGTGCGATCACTTGTAGATCATGACCGGCCTGACCTCGATCGATCCGCGCTTGGCCTCGGGGATGCGCGCGGCGAGCGCAACGGCGTCGTCGAGGTCCTTGGCTTCGACCAGATAGTAGCCGCCGAGCTGCTCGCGCGTTTCCGCGAACGGACCGTCGGTGGTCAAGGTCTTGCCGTCGCGCACGCGCACCGTGGTCGCCGTCGTCGTCGGCTGCAGTCCATCGCCGGCCTTGAAATGGCCGCTCTGGATGATCGACTGCGTGTAGGCGCCGTATTCTCCCGCGAGCTTCTGACGGTCGGTGGCGCTCATGTCGGTCATGTAGTTTTCGTTCCGGTAGATCAGCAGCAGATATTGCATCGCTCAACTCCTGTTGTTTGGGGGATGACCGACACCAGTCGAACGGGGCCGGCACCAAACGACATCATCGCGAGATTATTTTCGAGATCATTTGTAGATCATGACCGGCCGAACTTCGATCGACCCTTCCCGGGCGCCGGGAATCCGTGCCGCGAGCTCGATCGCGGCGTCGAGATCCCTGGCCTCGACGAGATAATAGCCGCCGAGCTGCTCGCGGGTCTCCGCGAAGGGACCATCGGTCGCCAGCGTCTTGCCGTCGCGAACGCGCACGGTGGTCGCCGTCTTGGTCGGCTGCAGTCCGTCGCCTGCCTTGAAATGGCCGCTCTGGACGATCGACTGGGTGTAGGCGGAATACTCCGCCAGCAGCTTCTGGTAATCGGCGGGCGCCATCTGGCCCTGTTGCGCCTCGTTCCGGTAGATCAGCAGCAGATACTGCATCGCTCAACTCCTGTTGCTGGCGGGATCGCCGGCACCCAGTCGAACGGGGTCCGCGCCCAACGACATGTTCAGGATAAATTATTTACACCGCCGCGTGCGCGACGATCTCCGCTTGACGAAACCGTCACAAATGCCCATTGCCTAGGCCGTCAGTCGGCCGGACGGCCGCTCCGGCAAGTGCCGAAAGGCCGCCGGGGAGGAAAGTCCGGGCTCCCTTGACATGCGGTGCCGGATAACGTCCGGCGGGGGCGACCCCAGGGAAAGTGCCACAGAGAACGAACCGCTCCCTCCTCGGAGGAAGTAAGGGTGAAAAGGTGCGGTAAGAGCGCACCGCGGGTCCGGCAACGGAGCCGGCATGGTAAACCCCACCGGGAGCAAAACCGAATAGGGACGGCGTAGCGGGCTGTTCGCGAAAGCGATAACGCCGCGGGGCGATGTCAGGCCCGCCGTCCGGGTAGGTTGCTCGAGGCCATGTGCAAACATGGTCCCAGAGGAATGGCCGTCACGTACCGTCTGCGCAAGCGGGCGGTGCCCTACAGAACCCGGCTTACAGGCCGGCTGATATACTAAAGCGCTTTCGAGCGAAGTGGAGTTCCGGCTCGCGTCAAGAAAGCGCGTCTTAACTAGGAAGCAACGAGGGGTCCGATGCCGACGCATCGGACCCCTCACCAATTTTGGGCCGGGGAACTCAGGATGATGCCTAATTGTATCCGAAATAGTGAGGCAAGCTCATGCAGTGGGAGAGCATCACCCAAAGCGGAATTGTACAAAAGAAACTCCAGCCAACGCTCACTACGACGAACGTAAAATTGTAGGGAAAGATGAGCGGATCGGGTTGATACCGCTCGCGAAGCTTGGGCGCTGCGTTTGGGAATGGCCTATAAGTGCCCTTCGCACTCTCATAGACTTTCGTCACAAAGCGGTCCCACCATATCGCGTTATAACAAATCCAGATTGTGGGTAGCGCAGCGAACAGCCCAACGAAGAGCCACAGCGAAGACGCCTGCCCATTGGTGCTGTAGATGATCCAACCCGGACATCGACCGTTGCTCGGATCGACCAGGCCAAGAATCAGCACGGCCGCGACAAGCCACACCACGCAACTCGCGGCAGCGCATTGGATCACCTTCCTGCAAAATTCGGGATCGAAATAAGGAAGGCTTGACCGTTCATCGGTCGACTGCATCGCATCTTGGCCTGTTACTCAACGATCTCCCGCAACACGCCCATCAGCGCTTCCGGCGCCGTCACGTTCGGCGCATGGCTCGCATCGAGCTCGAAATAACGCCAGCCCTCCTCGCTCTTGGTTCGCTTGGCGAATTGCCCGAACACATCGCCCGGCGGAATGCGCTTGCAGTAGATGTAGCTGCGCGGCATCGCGGGTTCGCCGTGACCGAGCTTCAGCTTCGTCTCGAAGCATTTGAGCGGCATGTTGATACGGCGCGCATTGAGCCAGTCGAGATCGGCCTGCGGCGTATCCGGCGGCGGCGGGTTGGGCGGAATGCGGTAGCCGTCGGCCGCGGCCGCCGCCTTGCGCATCGGCTCTCGCCCGGTCTCGTTGAGATCAAACAATGACTGGCCATCGCGCGGTACGAAGGCATCGAGATAGATCAATTGCGTCACGCGCTCACGCGCGCGATCGGCAACGCCGGTGGCGACCATGCCGCCATAGCTGTGACCGAGCAGCACGATGTCGCTGAGGTCCTCGAACTTGATGACGTTGAGGATGTCCTGGATATGCGTCTCGAGATCGATCTCGGGACTTGCGAGATGCGATCGCTCGCCGAGCCCGGTGTAGGTCGGCGCGACCAGGCGGTGACCGGCCTGCGCCATCAGCGGGTGCATCTTCTTCCAGGCCCACCCGCCGGACCACGCGCCATGACAGAGCAGGAAGGTTCTTGCGCGTGCGGCCATCGGCGTTTCCATCGTTCTTGTTTGATACGATGGAGTGTAGCGGGGAGCGGCGCGATGTAAACGCCGCGGGGCATCAAGCCGCGCGCGGCGCCTTCACCAGCACGGGCGCAAGCTGAGAAGCTTCGCGCCGCAGCTTGCTCGCCTCGAAGCCGTGCATGCCGATCTGCCATTGCAGCCCGACGATGGCGCCCTTGGTCGGCTGCAGCAGCGCCAGCGAGGCAAACAGCGTCACCGGCAACCACACCGCCAATTGCAGCCAGACCGGCGGCGCGTAGGCGGTCTCGACCGCGAGGATCGCCGGCACCACGAGATGGCCGACCACGACCATCACCAGATAGGCCGGAAAATCATCGGCGCGCTGGTGGAACAGCTCCTCGCCGCAATGATCGCAAGCGTCGGCCACCTTGAGGAAGCGGCCGAACATGTGCCCCTCGCCGCAGTTCGGGCACTTGCCGCGAAACCCGCGCCACATCGCCTTTGCCAGAGAGATCGAACCGGTCGCCATGACGACACCTCTTCCGTTTTGCTGATCCATACAATAATATCTTGCATCCATACATTCAAAGGATATGGGCCTAAATTGCATGGATTGGACTCCTACAATCTCGGAGCTGAGCGGGCCGCGCTACCAGCGCATCGTCGAGGCCATGGAGGCCGACATCGCCGCCGGCCGGCTGGTGCGGGGCCAGCAACTGCCGACGCAGCGTGCGCTCGCAAAAGCGCTCGGCATCGACCTGACCACGGTGACGCGCGCCTACACCGAGGCGCGGCGCCGCGGCATCATGGAGGCCCGCGTCGGCCAGGGATCGTTCGTGTCGGAGACCAGCGCGCGCCGCGCGGTCGACCTGCCGCATCCCGTCGCGATCGACCTCTCGATGAACGTGCCGCCGCATCCGCTCGAAGCGCAGCTCGACGAGCGCATCATCGCGGGGCTCGAGGCCATTCGCGCGCAATCGGGCCTCACCGCATTCCTGAATTACCAGCCGCCCGGCGGCAGCGCCCATGAGCGCGAGGTCGCCGCGCGCTGGATGCGCACGCGCGTTCCGCATGCGCATGCCGACAAGCTCGTGATCTTTCCGGGCGCACAGACGATCCTGTTCAACCTGCTCGCCCATCTCGCACGACCGGGCGATGTCGTGCTGACGGAAGCCATCACCTTCCCCGGCATCAAGGCCGTCGCAGCACAGCTCGGCGTCAGGCTCGTCGGCGTCGCCATGGATGACGGCGGCGTGCTGCCCGATGCGCTGGCGAAGGCCTGCCGCACGCACAGGCCGAAGGCCGTCTATCTCATTCCGACGCTGCACAACCCGACCACGGCGACGCTCTCCGCCGAGCGGCGCGGCGCGATCGCCAAGATCGTCCGCGACGCCGATACGATGCTGATCGAGGACGATGCCTACGGGCTGCTCGATCGCTCGGCATCGCCGATCGCCAATCTCATCCCGGAGCGGACATATCTGGCGACCACGCTGTCGAAATGCATCGCGCCGGCGCTGCGCGTGGCTTATCTGCTGCCGCCCGACGGCGGTGCGCAGCTTCAGATGCGCGGCCATCTCCAGGCGACCGTGCAGATGC
Source organism: Bradyrhizobium sp. CCGUVB4N (assembly GCF_024199945.1). Lineage (GTDB taxonomy): Bacteria > Pseudomonadota > Alphaproteobacteria > Rhizobiales > Xanthobacteraceae > Bradyrhizobium. The sequence continues at coordinate 7,057,877 of NZ_JANADP010000001.1, forward strand.
CGGCGCCGCTGATGGTCGCGCTGGTGACGCACTGGCTCGAGACCGGTGTCGCCGACCGCATCATCACCGCGATCCGCAACGAAGCGGTCGGCCGCCAGCAATTGGCACAGCGCGCGTTGAAAGGTTTTCAGTTCCAGGCGAAGCCCGCCGCACATCATTTGTGGCTGCACCTGCCGGAGGGACGGCCGGACGTCGCCGCGCATCTCTTGCGAAATGGGCTCGCGATCGTTGCCGGCGACGCCTTCACCGTCGACGGAACCTCGCCGCATGCGGCGCGCGTTTCACTCGGCGCGGCGCGCAACCGATCGGAATTGACCGAGGCGCTGCGCATCCTCGTCGGCGCACTGCACAAGCCTGCCGACGTCAGGCAGATCGTCTAGCGAACCAGGGAATTGCGCGGGCCTGCGGTTTTGAAATTGACCTCTCGCGCCGCATCTGTGCTAAGCGCCATGAGGCGATCACGGCTTCCGGGTCGCCGGTCATGGCAGGGATTCATCGGTGGAAACGCTCACTTACGCGCTGCTCCTGTTCGGCGCGCTGGCTGGCGGCTTCGTCTCGGGGCTGGCGGGGTTCGGCACCGCGCTGATGGCGCTCGGCATCTGGCTCTACGTGCTGCCGCCCTCGCTCGCGGTGCCCCTGGTGCTGATCTGTTCGGTGATCGCGCAGACCTCGACGCTGCCCTCGATGTGGAAGAGTTTTGATCTCTCGCTGGTGTGGCCGTTCCTGATCGGCGGATTGATCGGCGTTCCGATCGGCACCACCTTGATCGCCTCCGCCGATCCGAAAGTGTTCAAGCTGAGCGTCGGCGTTTTGATCCTGATCTTCTCGACGGCCCTCTATCTCAACAAGAGGCCGCTCGCCGTCACCTTCGGCGGCCGCATCGCCGACGGCGCGATCGGATTTGCCGGCGGCATTCTGGGCGGGCTCGCCGGACTGTCCGGACCGTTGCCGATCCTGTGGGCCAACATCCGCGGCTGGAACAAGCACGAGCGGCGCGGCATCTTCCAGCTGTTCAATTTCACGGTGCTCGCGACCGCGCTGGTGGTGCAGACGGCCTCGGGCCTGGTCGCATTCAAGGTGGTCTGGCTCACGATGGTGGCATTCCCGGGCACGCTGATCGGCGCATGGGCCGGCGCGCGCGTCTATCACGCGCTCAGCGACAAGCACTTTGGCGATGTCGTGCTTGGCCTCTTGTTCCTGTCGGGCGCCACCCTGGTCTGGAACAGCATCAGCTCGCTCTGACGTCCATCGTCGACTGCTTCGCCAGCGCCATGCCGCCGGCGACACCGACGCCGAGCACATAGATCCAGCCCGGCGCGAAGTCGAACAGATGGGTGTTGAGCAGCGAGGACAGCATGTTCTGCACGACGACCAAAAGGCCGATCCAGCAGGCCAGCCCCTCGCCGCGGAACATCAGCAAATGCGCAAACCACAGCGCATAGAGAACCAGAACGCCCGCCACGCCCCACTGCACGGCAACGCTCAGGGTCTGATTGTGCGGATTGCTGACGATCTGACCGCGCAGCGGATCGACGTCCTCATCCGCGGCCACGCCCGCAAACAGTTCGCGAATCGAGCCGGTGCCATGACCGATCAGCGGCGCATCCGCGATGAACCCCAGCGATTTCCGCCAAAATTCCAGGCGCGAGCCCATGCCGCTGACCTTATTGTCCTGCGTACTCGTCTCATAGTCGCCCTGGAATTTCGCGACCGTCGCACGCAGATGCGGCGAGACGGACCAGAGAGCGACCGCAACCAGCGCCATCGCGCTCGCGGCGAGCAGAGCCATCCGCCAGCGCAGATGCAGCAGTGCAAACACGAGAGCCAGGATCGGCAGCGTCACCAGCGCCGTCCGCGAGACCACCACGAAAATCATGTTGAGGAGAAAGCCGAGCAACAACATCGCAAGCAATATCGCGCTGCGGACGCGGCCGTCACGAAACAGCGTCACGATCGGATAGACCAGCGCGATCACGCAGAGCCCGAACTCCTGGCTCTGGTCGATATAGTTGCGCACCGCAATCCCGCTCTCGACCTTGTAGGGTCCGCGCGACAGATAGAGTTTCAGCGACAGGGCGGGATCGATCGCGACGGCGAAGGAATAAACCATCAGCAACGCGCAAGATGCAAGGAACGCGGAAAACATCCAATTGCCGTAGGGCCAACGCTCGAACTGGTAGATCAGAAGCGGGATCGCGAGAAGCTTCAATGCCGGTCCGACTGCGTGCAGCCTGTCCGGCCAGGGTGCATCCGACCAGAGCGTTCCGGCCAGCGCGAGAAGCACCAGCCCGATCGGCAGCAGGCAAACCGGGCGCAGCAGCGAACGCGGAAACTCACGCAAATCGACGAAAGCGAAGGCGATCAGCCAGGGGATCAGCGCAAAGGTCACACCGGTCGTCGTCCACGGCAGCAACAGCGCGACCAGCGCGACGAAACGGGCCGGCGTGCGGTAGCGCGCGGCCCAGATCTCGGAGAGCACGGACGCTCGCCCCAGCTCGTTCGACACTCCGGTCATTTCCATCCCTTGCAGGTTCGCGCCATCCCACGGCCCGGCAAACTAGCCGGAGCCGTGGGTGGGCGACAAGCGTGGGGCCCTCGCTACGCGGGCTCGCTCACCGGAGGCGCAACGGGCTCGGACGTCACCTGCCTTGGCGCATCCGCCTGCTGCCCCGGCACCAGGCGCTTCCTGAACTCGCGGCGCAGCAACCACAGGCTCTGCACGGCCTGCAGCGTCGTCGCCGCATTCGACAGGTACCAGACATACTCGATCCGAAAACCGGGCCGCGTCGAGAGCCAGATCGCCGGCAAGGAATAGGTGATGACGCGCGTCGCCGAGCTCCACAACACCGGCTTGGTGTTGCCGAGGCCCTGGAACATGCTGGAACAGGTGAAGATCAACCCCTGCGCCACCATGTTCAGCGAGATCATCTTCAGAAACAGCAACGCGACGCTCATCGTCTCCGGGTCATTCGAGAATCCGGCGAGCAGCAATCCGGGCTTGAGCTGCACGAAGATCGTCAGCGCGATCATCACGAACGTCGCGATCAGCGCCGCCCTGACGAAGGTCTCCCGCACCCGCTCGTAGTTGCCCGCGCCGAAATTCTGGCCGACGATCGGCCCTGCCGCGAGCGAGACGGCAAGGGCCGGCATCTGGATCAAGCCCACGACACGCGTCCCGATGCCAAAGCCCGCCTGGGCCGCCGGACCGAGATCGCGCAGCACGTAGTAGATCGCCGCCATGAAGATGAAGATCATCACGAACTCGCCGCCCGCGGGCAGGCCGACATTGAGGATCCTCTTCCACTGCCGCAGCTGCGGACGCCATTGCGCAGGATGGAAGGCGACATAGCGCTCCAGCCTGCGAAAATAGTACAGCAGCATCAGCACGCCGATGAAGACGGCGATCGTGCTTGCCAGGCCCGCGCCGGCGACGCCGAGCGCGTATCCGGTGCCCCAGCCCGTGATCAGGACCGGCGCCAGCGCGATATTGATGATGACCGCAAGCACCTGCACCAGCATGCTCGGCCGCACGATGCCGGTGGCCCGTAGCCCCGCCCCCATCACCTGCGTGATGAATTGCAGCGCCAGCGCCGGCATGAACCAGAGGAAATAAGTGGTGCCGGCATTGATGGTGGCCTCATCGACAGCAATCGCGCGCATGTAGGGGCGCGCGAGCGCAAAGCCGCCGAGCAGCGTCAACAGCCCGAACAGCGCCGACAGCACGATCGCCTGGTTGAACACGAGATTGGCGTCGTCGCGATCCTTGCGGCCCACGGCATGCGAGACCAGCGCCACCGTGCCGACACCGAGCATCTGCATCAGTCCGTTGACGAGGAAGCCGGCGTTGCCGGCCGCGGCGACGCCCGCAACCGCGGCATCGCCGAGCCCGGACACGAAATACAGATCGACAAGCTGGCAGATCATGATCGTCATCATGCCGACCACGATCGGTGGCGCCATGCTCAGGATGTGGCTTACGATGGAGCCGCGCGTCAGGTCCTTCATTTCATTCCACCCTTGACGGATTTCATTCCAGTCTTTGGCGACGTGACGGCAGGGCTTGCGCCCCGCCGCCGCGCCTCACTCAGCTGCTGCGATATGCCCGAGCTCCACCACCTGGCGCTCGAACAGGCTGCGATAGATTCCGCCAGGCTTGCCCGCGAGCGTGGCATGCGTGCCCTGCTCGGCGATCTCGCCGCGGTCGAACACCAGGATGCGATCGAGGCTGCGCACCGTCGACAGCCGGTGTGCGATCACGATCGAGGTGCGGCCTTTCATCAGCCGCTCCATCGCCTGCTGGATCAGCGCCTCCGATTCCGAATCGAGGCTCGAGGTCGCCTCGTCCAGGATCAGCACCGGCGCATCGGCCAGGAAGGCGCGCGCCAGCGCCACGCGCTGCCGTTCGCCGCCCGACAGTTTCACTCCGCGCTCGCCGACCAGCGTGCCGTAGCCCTTCGGCAGGCGCAGGATGAAGTCGTGCGCATTCGCCAGCCGCGCCGCCTGCTCGATCGCCTCGAGGCTGGCACCGGGCCGGCCATAGGCGATGTTCTCGGCGAGCGAACGATGAAACAGGATCGGGTCCTGCTGCACGATCGCGATCTGGCTGCGCAGCGATTGCTGCGTGGCCAGCGCGATGTCCTGCCCGTCGATCAGCACACGACCGCCGGTGACGTCGTAGAGCCGCTGCACCAGCTTGACGAACGTCGTCTTGCCGGAGCCGGAGCGACCGACCAGGCCGACACGCTCGCCGGCACGGATCCTGACCGACAGCCCGTCGTACAGCGGCGCGCGATGGCCGCCATAAAGGAACGTGACGTCGTCGAACACGATCTCGCCGCCTTCGATCGCGATCGGCCGTGCGTCAGCGGCATCCGCGATGCCGATCGGCTCGTCATGGATCGCCACCAACTCCTCCATGTCGTTGACCGAGCGCTGGAGGTTGTTGATGTGCATGCCGACGTCACGCAGATAGGCGTGAATGACGTAGTAGCTCGTCAACACATAAGTGACGTCGCCGGGCGAGGCATGTCCGTACATCCACAGCAGCACGGAGCCGCCGATCACCGACGCACGCAGGCACAGCAGCAGCGAGAGCTGCGCCATGGCGGTGTAGTTGTAGCGGAACCAGGTGCGACGCACGCGCGTGCGCCAACGCTTGATGACGCGGGCGAGCCGCGCATCCTCGCGCGACTCGGCGCCAAAGGACTTCACCACCGCATTGCATGTCAGCGCATCCGCCAGCGTGCCGCCGACCTTGGTGTCCCAGGCGTTGGACACGCGCGCGGCCGGCGCGATGTAGCGCGTCGAGAACAGCACCGTCATCGTGACATAGGCCGCCGCGCCGAGCGCGATCACGGCGCCGAGCGAGGCCCAATGCACGCCGAGCAGGACCATCGATCCGATCAGGACGGCCAGCGACGGCAGCAACGCCAGCAGGATGGTGTCGTTCAGCAGATCGAGCGCCCACATGCCGCGCGTGATCTTGCGCACGGTCGAGCCCGCGAAGGAGTTGGCGTGCCAGTCGGTTGAGAAGCGCTGCACGCGCAGAAATGCGTCCTGCGCCACGTCCGACATGATCTTCAGCGTGAACGGCACGATCACCTGCAGGCCGGTCAGGCGCAGCACCATCGAGGCCGCGCCCAGCACCACGATGCCGCCCAGCGCCACCAGCGCGGCGTGGCGGGCGTCAGGATCGGACGGGCCGCGCGTCAGCGCGTCGACCAGATGTCCTGAAAACACCGGCATGAACAGGTCGGCAACGGTCGCCCCCAGCAGACCGACGGCAATGGCGAGCGTGCGCCCCGGCTGGTTCAGCCAGTGCCGGAACACGAAGGGCAACACCACGCGGATCGCCGCGGGCTTTTTTGACAGAGAGGTCATGGCGTCATCCGGCCGCTTTGCCGCGGGCCGGCTCCATCGATGGACGCGGGCCGGCCGCGAGGGCCGAGACGGCGTCACTTAAAACTGAATTTGACTTGGGAAGCGGAGCGATCGGGGCGTTTGGGCAAAACCCTGGCCCAATCGAAGCTGGCGGAAGCGGCCTCTAGCAGGCCGAAACGGTACCGAGCCAGACCATCATCGAGCGCGGAAACGCGATCTGCGAATGCGACGAAATCATGCAAATCTCTCCCCGGTTCGATTGAATGAGGTGCGCTTTATAGATGTGTGATTCGCGTTTTGCAACGGGCCCCGCGCGAGATCACGCACGAGTGTTGCATTTTGGTGCGCGGTGCTGCCGCCCCATCACTGCTGTCATGCCCCGGCTTGACCGGGGCATCCAGTACGCCGGGACAAATGTGGTGAGAGCGAACTCTGCAACGCCGGCCTCTGGAATACTGGGTCGCCCGGTCCTGATGCGCAATTGCGCATAAGGCCGGGCGACGACACCGATCGTATGACCGTCAGTGCGCGTCGCCGCCAGCGCCGAACGGCGAAACCGGCTTGTTCAGCAACGTGACCAGGAGGCTGAGGCTCAGATAGAACAAGGTCAGGATGAAGAACGCGTCGCCAAAGCTCATCACCACGGCCTGGCGGTGCACGATCTGGCTGAGCTGCTTCATCGCCATCAGCGTCGAGTCTCCGAGCCCCTGGAATTTCTGCTGAAGCAGGGTCAGGGTCTCGGTCGCGGTGGCATTGCCCCAGGTCACGCGCTCCTGCAGACGCGTGATGTGCAGGTCGGCGCGATCGTTGAGCACGGTGTTGATGACGGCGAGCCCGACCGCACCGCCGAGATTGCGCATCAGATTGAACAGGCCGCTCGCGTTCTTCACCTTGTCGGGTGGCAGCGTGCCGAGCGCGATGTTGTTGGTCGGCACCATCGCGAACATCATGCCGACGCCCCGCAGGATCTGCGGGATCAGGAGCTCGTAGAAATCGAAGTCGCGCGTGATCCAGGTCATCTGGTAGGAGCCGATCGCGAACACGATCAAGCCGAACGCGATCATGTAGCGCATGTCGAGGCTCGCCATCAGCCGGCCGACCAGCGGGGCGACCAGGAACATGGTGATGCCCGAGACGAACATGGTCTCGCCGATCATCAGCGCGCTGTAGCCGCGCACCTCGGCGAGATAGCGCGGATAGATGTAGGTCAGGCCGTAGAGGCCGATGCCGATGCAGAATTGCAGCGTGGAGCCGACTGCGAAATTGCGGTTGGAGAAGGCACGCAGATTGACGATCGGCTCGGCCGCCGTGAAGACGCGCACGAAGAAGGCGATGGCCGACACGGCGCAGATCCAGGCGCAGATCGCCACCGACGTGTCCTGCAGCCATTCATATTGCGGACCTTCCTCCAGCACATATTCCAGCGTGCCGAGGAAGCCGGCCATGAAGATCAGGCCCCACCAGTCGAAGCGGTCGAGCAGCTCGAAATGCGGCTCGTCGAAATCGACCAGCGCGAGCACGCCCAGGGTGATGCCGATGCCGGGGACGACGTTGATGAAGAACAGCCAGTTCCACGACATCAGATCGGTGATGTAGCCGCCGACCGTCGGGCCAATCGTGGGAGCCAGCGTCGCCACAAGCCCGATGATGGGACCGACGATGTGGAATTTCGTGCGCGGGAACACGGTGTAGGCCGAGGCGAACACCGTCGGGATCATGCCGGCGCCGAGAAAGCCCTGGAGCGCGCGCCAGAGGATCATCTCCTCGATGGTCGTGGCGAAGCCGCAGAGCAGGCTCGAAATCGTGAATCCGGCCGCCGAAATCGCAAACAGGAGCCGCGTGCCGAAGGCGCGCGACAGGAATCCCGACAACGGGATCGCGATCACTTCGGCGATCAGATAGGCGGTCTGGACCCAGGAGACCTCGCTCGAGCTCGCCGACAGGCCGGCCTGGATTTCGCTGAGGGATGCCGACACGATCTGGATGTCCAGGATCGACATGAACATCCCGAACACCATGATGATGAAGGCGATCAGCCGCTTCGGCGCGATGCGCTCCGAATCGGCTGATGCCATCATGGCAGGTGAAGCAGTCGTGGCGTTCGCCATGGTCTGACCTCGCAGCGCTCGGACGCGCTTACTGCGGATGGATCATGGTGGGATCGTCGAGATCGATCTCGCTGTCGGCGTCGGCGGCGCCCTTGTTGGTGTCGACCGTCGCATAGACCGACATGCCGGCGCGGAGCAGGTTCTGCCTGGCAACCGCCTTCGGCACGCGGATGCGGACCGGCACGCGCTGCACGATCTTGGTGAAGTTGCCGGTGGCGTTGTCCGGCGGCAGCAGCGTGAACACCGAGCCGGAGCCCGCCGCGATGCTGTCGACGACGCCGGAGAACTTGCGCATGCCGTAGGCATCGACCTTGATCGTCACGGGCTGGCCGGGACGGATGCGCTTGAGCTGCGTTTCCTTGAAGTTGGCGTCGATATAGACGTCGTCGAGCGGCACGACATTGCCGAGGCGCTGACCGACGGCGACGAAGTCGCCGGCGTTGACGAGACGGTTGGAGAAGATGCCGTCGACCGGCGCGCGCACCGCCGTGAAGGCGAGATCGCGCTCGGCCTTGGCGAGCGTGGTCTTGAGCTCGGCAAGCTGCGCCTGGGCTTCGGCCTGCTGCGCCTTGGCGACGTCGACATTGCTCACCGCGACGTCGTAGGCGGCCTGTGCGGCCTTGACCGCGGCGGCGCCCTGGTCGCGACCGGCTTCCGAGGTTTCGAAGGTCGCGCGCGAGGCAAAGCCCTTGTTGCTCAGCGCCTGCTGGCGCTCATAGTCGAGATCGGCGCGCTTGAGGCCGGCCTCGGCGGAGACGAGCTGCGCCTTGGCCTGTGCGACCTGGCTGTCGAGCGCCGCGATCTGGCGGCCGATGCGGTCGATGGTGGCCTGCTGGGTCGCGATCCGGGTCGCAGCCGCGTCGACGGCGATCTTGTAGTCGCCGTCGTCGATGCGCAGCACGGTGTCGCCGGCATGCACCAGCGTGTTGTCACCGGCCAGGATCGAGGAGATATGGCCGGCCACGCGCGCGCCCAGCATGGTGTTGTTGGCACGGACATAGGCGTCGTCGGTGGACACGTAGAAGCGGCCGACCAGCGTGTAGTAGCCGGCATAGCTTGCCGCCGCGAGCGCCAGCACGAGGCCGATGCCCATCATGACGAATTTACGCTTGCCGGATTTTGGCGCGGCAGCGGCGGGCGCGGATGTCGGAGCCGGCTGGTCGGTCACGGGCTTCTCCGGCGCCTCGCTGGTGCGGCGCTTGGTTTCTTCGGCCACATGAGAGCGCAACTGCTCGGCGAGGACTGCGGATGTTCCGGTCGCAGCTTCACCGTTCGGCGTCGTCGTCTCCACCGCTTCCTGGCGAAGGACGCGCGCAGCCTGGTCTCTCGATGTGGCCATAAAGGCCTCCCCAATAAGAGTGCGATCCGGGGCAGCCGTCGCACGGCCGCGTTCCCGCTCACCCATCCCAAATATCATTGACCGAACGGTTCGGTCAATATACTTAATATTCCCGCGCGGACCCTACTGGTCCGAATCCTTTATTTCGGTTTCATGCTTCGAGCCCGATTCGAGAAACCTTTCGAGACGCTGAACCAATGGTTGTAGCCAGCCCTGAACCTCTGCGCGTCCTCCAGGAGGAGGACAGCTCCAAGCGCCGCCAGATCCTGGCCGGCGCCCGTAAGGTGTTCATGGATCTGGGTTTTGACGGCGCCAGCATGGGCGAGATCGCGCGCGCGGCCGGCGTCTCCAAGGGCACGCTCTACGTTTACTTCGCCGACAAGAGCGCGCTGTTCGAAGCCATCCTCGAGGAGGAGGCGCTGTTTCATGGCCAGGTCGTGTTCAACTTCGACCCCGCGCGCGATGCCGAGACCACGCTGAAGGATTTCGGCCAGGCCTATCTGCATCTGCTCTGCCGGCCCGGCGGCGGATCGGCGATCCGCACCGTGATGGCGATCGCCGAGCGCATGCCCGACGTCGGCCGCCGCTATTATGGTTGCGTGCTCGAAAAGACCATCAGCCGGTTGTCCGACTATCTCAAAGCCCATGTCGCCCCCGGTGATCTCGCGATTGACGATTGCGACCTGGCCGCCTCGCAGTTCATGGAACTGTGCAAGGCTTCACTTTTCCTGCCCTTCGTCTTCCAGGCCGCGCCGCCGCCGACAGAACAGCGCATGACGGAAGTGATCGACAGCGCGACGCGGATGTTCCTCGCCGCGTACAAGGCGAAGTAACGGCGACGGGCCACGCGTTGCGCACGCGGTTGGCGCCGCATTATATTGAGCGCCATGTCCCGTGATCTTCGCCCGCCGGTCGATATCCTCCACTACGAGATCGTCCAGGAACAGGCCTCCGCGCTTGGACGGATGGGCCGCACGCTCGAGCAGGCGCTCGCGCAATTGCGCGAATTCGACGCCGCGCATGCGGTTCCGGAGATCCCGGATGCGATGCAGCCGGCGAGGCGCAAGCTGGTGATGGAAGCCGGCCAGGCGCTCTGGATGTTCGTGGTGCAACGCGAGGCAACCGGCTTGCGCGACAGCCGCCACATCATGCGGACCTACAATGTCCCGGCCGACGTGCAGCGATGCATGGGGCTGGCGCCGGCGACGGACGTCGCGAAACGCAGATCATGATTGCCCTCGGTCGCCACCGCGCGCTTGTGCACGACGCCTGGAGCGAGCCGGCCGCCCGCACCGCGATTGCGGACATCGTGGCCGATGCCATCGCCGATTTCGATCCCGAGACGTTTTGGCCCGGTCACCCCGGCGACGATGGGGCCGGAGACGGCAACCCCAGCTTCTATTTCGGTGCGGCAGGCGTCATCTGGGCGCTCGATTATTTGCATCGTGTCGGCGCCAGCCCCATCGCGAAGGACTTTCGCGCGGTCCTGCCAAAACTTCTCGAACGGACAACCGCCAGGTTCGAGAGCAGTTCGCCGGCCGGCTACGCCAAGCACGGCTCGCTGCTGTTTGGCGACATGGGGGCCGCACTCCTCGCCATGCGCCTCGATCCCACACCAAGCCTCGCCGATCTCGTCTATGCGCGCGCGGAAGCCAATACCGAACTCCCGATCCGTGAGCTGATGTGGGGCATGCCCGGATCCATGCTGGCTGCGGTCCACATGGCCGAGATGACACGGGAGCCGCGATGGCGCGGACTGTTCGAAACGCAAGCGGCCCGGCTGCTGGATGATCTGGAGGAAACGCCGCAAGGCCGGCTCTGGACCCAGGATCTCTACGGCGCCAAGGACCGCTGGCTCGGGCCCGTGCATGGCTTCGCCGGCAACATCATCCCGTTGCTGCGTGGATGGGACTGGCTGACACCGGCACAGCAGGCGCAGGTCGCCGAAATCGTGCCGCAGACGCTGGCGGCGAATGCGTGGTCGTCCGAGCTCGGAGCCAATTGGGGCGCGAGAAGCAAGCGCGAGACGCCACCGACCTTGTGCCAGCACTGCCACGGCGCCCCCGGCATGGCGACGACATTGGCCGACGCGCCGCTCGCGACGCCTGAGTTTGACGCGCTTCTGCACGATGCCGGCCGATTCACCTGGGCCGCCGGACCGCTGACCAAGGGTTCGAACCTATGCCACGGCACCGGCGGGAACGGCTACGCGTTCCTCAAACTTTATCGCCGCACGAACGATCCGGTCTGGCTCGACCGCGCACGCCAGTTCGCCATGACGGCCATTGTCCAGTATCGCGGCGCCAAGATCGTCGTCGGCCGCGGACGCTATTCGCTCTGGACCGGCGACGTCGGCCTGGCGATCTATCTCTGGGACTGCATCACCGCTGAGCCGCGCTTCCCGACCATCGACGTGTTCTGATCTGCGGCGGTGGCGCGCGGTGCCGCGCTACGCCCCGCCCTCTTCAATCTTGCGCGGCTAGTCGTCCGAGAACTCGTCTTCCTCGTTGACCTTGTCGTGCTTGCTCTTGTGCGCACCGAGCGCGCCGGTCACGGAGGGATCGCGATTGCTCGCATACGGCGTGCGCCGCTGTGCGCGCCCGGCAACCTCTTCGCCGGAGACTGCGGCGGGCTGGCAGATCAGACGGCGGCTGGCGCGGCGCATCAGGTCGACGTGAATGTGATCGTAGTGATAGACGTTCGAGCCCGGCGCCAGCACGGTGGTGAAATGCGCGCACGCACCCGACTGGACGTCGCGCAAGAACCCCTGCTCTTCCGGCATCCCGCGCCAGCCGTCCTTCACGGTGATGCGGCGACCATCGGCGAGCACGAAGGCGGCGACATCGAGCGCGTTGCCGAAGGCGTGCTCGGAGATATGAGCGTGCGGATTGCCGTTCATGCCGCGACAGGAATAGGCGGAGATCTGCTTGATCTCGACCACGCGGGCGCCGAACCAGCGCATCGCCGAAGGCTGCACGGTGTCGGCGAACCAGCGGTCGAGTTCCGACACGATGGGACAGGCCAGCGTCGCGGTCGGCTTCACCGCGACGGGACCGACGGCGGTGACGGGATTGCCCTGCGCGGGACCGAGCCGCGGCAGCGGCTGTTGCATGGGCGCCTGCGAGTAAGGCGCCGGACCGGGCGGCCGCGCCGGATAGCTCGGCGCATTCATGTAGCGCGCGGCGCCCGCGGCATCGGTGCCCTCGGGCGGCAGGTCGATCTCATCTTCCTGCGGCGCCACGCCGGGCGCGCTGAGCGACACCGGTCCGGAGGACGCGCCATAGCCGGCAGGCTGGCGCACCGCGCTCTCGGGATAGTTCGACCGTTGCGGATAGGAATTCGGCTGCGGCTGCGTCACCGGCCAGCGCGGCTGATTGCCGACATTGCCGGGCGGGCGCAGGTCCTCATCGGCGAAACCGTAGCTGCTGGAGGGATCGCCGATGGCGGCGACCTTCAGCGGAAACTCGGCGCCGCACATGCCGGGTCCGGAGATCGGATCGATCCGGACGATGTCGGCACTCTCCTTCACGGCGCCCGATTTCAGGCACGCCGCTTCTGCCTCGGCCCGCCACGGTTCACGTTCGGCCTGAAAAAAGCCGCGTCCGCAACCCGCAAGCGAAACAAGGACGATGGAGCCGACGAGATACAAACGAACTCCGCGCGTCATGCACGCACGTTCGGTGAATTTACTTAAAGACTCTTCAACGTGTCGATTTCAGCTTTGCTTTACCATGACGCGTCCGCAGCCGCAGATGAACGACAGAGAGGCTGGCTTTTTTCAACGGTCAGTTTCTGTTAACCATGATGTCCGCGATCCCAAGCGGGATCTCAGGGAGCAACGTCATGACGTTCGTCGGGAGACTGAGCGTTATCACAGCGTACGTTGCCATGGCCTTTGTCGTCGCCATCGTGCTCGGCATGATCTAGCAGCGTCCGCCGATCTTATCGCAGAGCTCGCCCGGCTGAGACAGATTGTCCGCCGGGTGCTCTGCGCTGCTCAGAAATTCGAGCAGTCCGATCCGGTGATGCCGCCGATCTTGAAATCGCGGCACATCATGCCGGGATCGTCAGGATCGGGATAGCGATCGTCCTTCACGCGCACGGTGTGGCTGAAGCGCCAGCCGCGCCCGCGCATGCAGCGCTTGTACGCGGCCGACATCGCCGTGCCGTTCTGCGGCGCGCCGAGCTGCGCATCGCAGAATGAGCTGTCGACATTCAGCGCGTCGTCGCCGCGCTTCTGCTTCAGCACATTGGCCCAGATGTCGGTGTCGGCGTGGACCGAGATCGCGCTGCCGATCAGCAGCGCAGCGATGATGGCGAGGCGTTTCATGTGCAATCTCCTTGCATGCGTCGTCAGCCATCGGTCGCGCGCAAGCGAGATGCAGGTTCGGTGCAGGACGATTACAAATTGGACAGGGGAGCCAGGCTGCCCACGACCATACCTACGACCTTGCGCCCCACTGGCGCGCGGTCGTGATCAGCTTCTCCGGCCGCGGCTCGACGCGCGTCCAGTCGTTGCCGGAGCACCAGAAATGGCCGAGCGCGCAGGCTTCGACGTAAAGCTTGCCGGAGCTCTTCAGCGTCATCGTCGCATAATAGGTGTTGCCGCTGGAGCGGCTGTAGATGCTGCCGGCCCAGACATCGTGCGCTTTCGGTTTCATGTTGACCAGCACGCTCTCGCCCCGGGTCGACGCCTCGGTCAGCGCGAAGCCGCACAGCGCGGGGCCGCAACGTTCGATGCGGACCGTGCCTTTGGCGCCGTCGCTCTCCCATTCGCCGAACGGCATGTAGGCCGGCTCGTCGTCGCTGCGCGGTGCGATCGTCGTGGCCGGCTGGAGCGTGGGATCCGGATTGGGGGCCGGTGGTTCCGGCTGCGGCAGGGGAATCGTCTTCGGCGGATCCAGGCGTGACAGATCAACCCGCGGCGGATTGGGGCTCAGCGTCTCTGGTCTTGGCGTCTCGAGTCTTGGCGCCTCAAGTCTTGGCGCCGGCGGCGGCGCGAAGGGCTGTGATGTCGTGGCGGCAAGCACGGGGGCGGGCGGCGCGACGACCGTCGCCTGCGCCGGCCTGACTGAGGCAACGGGATAGACCGGCTGTGGCGCCTGGACCGCGGGTGCAGGCGCAGGCGGCGGGGCGGATGTGGTGGCGACATCGTCCGTCGTTCGCAGCGATCGGCTTGACACCGAAACGCATGACGTGGATCGGCAGTTGCGCGGTGCCTCGACATGGAACCGATGGCCGCTGATCGTGAAGGAGTAGGAACCGGCCTGCGCCGCAGGCGCGATCACCGTCAGTGCGATCAACGTGCCAGGCAAAATCGCAAGCCGCTTCATCGATGTCTCCCACTCTGTCACGGCGACGTTACGCGGATGAAGGGCGTCCGAATGTGCGCTGGCTCACCCTGGGAGCCATCGTGAGGTTCATCACAGAAGGCCGGAGGGCGCCGGCATAAGGTCGAACCACATCCGGTCCACGACCGACTTCAGTCCATATCGGGACCACGCCATTTCGGAGGTTGTCATGAACAAGCTCACCATCGCCGCCACCGCGCTCTTCCTCGCTTCGACCGCCGCCGCGCATGCCGGCAACTCGATCTCGTTCCAGATCGAAGGCCAGCGCGTCCGCATCGAGACGCCGCGCAACTGCGCCTCGCTCGATTGCGTCACCATCGTGGCGCCGGGCCTGTCGAACAAGCCGATCAAGCTGAACAACATCAACCTCAACGGCCTTGGCGGCTCCAAGGACGATGACGACACCACGCCGGCGACGACGACGGCAAAGCCCGCGCCGGCTCCGGTGCAGCAGCAGCCCGTGGCGCCCGCGCCGGTGCAGGCCACCGCGCCAGCCGCGCCCGCTGTTGCCGCCGCCGCTCCGGCCACGACCGTCGCCGCTGCGCCGTCTGTCGACACGACCACGCAGCCTGCGCCGGTTGCAGCCCCTGCTCCGGTTGCCGCTGCTCCCGCTTATGCGCCGGCTCCGGCCCCTGCTCCCGTCGCGCCGGTGCAGGCCGCGAACACGCCGGTCGGCGTGTGGGCGACCGAAGAGAACAAGGGCAATGTCCGCGTCGAACAGTGCGGCGCCAATCTCTGCGGCTATGCCGAGAAGACCAACGAACGGATCCTGATCAACATGAAGCCCGATGGCGCCAAGTGGAGCGGCCGCATCCACGATCCCGACTCCGGCAAGAACTACGACTCGACGATCGCGATGAAGGGTCCGAACGCGATGCGCGTGCAGGGCTGCGCCTTCGGCGGCATGTTCTGCGGCGGTCAAACCTGGAAGCGCGTGAGCTGAGGCCGAAGCATCGCCCGCAGGCAAGCATTCCTGTTCTTATGATGGCGCCACGTCCCTGACACCGGGACGTGGCGTTTGAACGTTCTCCCGTTCCGTGCGACAGACGTTCATCCGCCATTCAGCCGGCTCCGGCTGATATCGGCCGATCTCGCCTCGTGTTCTCACCGGGACCTCATTCGTGGCTTTGATGGTGGCTTGGCGCCGCGTCGTGTTTACTTTGCCGCTGCTGGCGCTGCCGCTGGCCGGCGCGGACAGGGCATGCGCGTCCGACGCCATCGAGCTCGCGCAAGCGCAGCCACAGACACAAGCGCAGCCGCAGGCACAACCGACGCCCGCGCCCTCCCCGACCCCATCGGCCTCGCCGGCGCCTGCCGCCGATGCGCAAGCCACCGCCGTGGAGCCGATCGGCAACGTCGCGACGGTGACGGGGATCGCGACCGTGATCCGCGACAAGAACTCCTATCCGCTGAAAGTGCGCGACGACATCTATCTCAACGACGTCGTGCAGACCTCCTCGAACTCGTCGCTCGGCATCACCTTCAACGACGCCACCACGTTCAACCTCTCCGCCAGCTCCAAGATCACCATCGACAATTACGTCTATGAGGACGGCGGCAAGCAGAACTCGGCGATCTTCGACATCGGCAAGGGCACGGTTGCGTTCGTCGCGGCGGCGGTGGCGAAGACCGGCGACATGAAGATAGCAACGCCGACCGCGACGCTCGGCATTCGCGGCACCACCGGCGTCGTCGACGTGCCCGAGAACGCGACCGCGAACAACGCGAACAACGTCAACATCAAGCTCTATCCCGACGCCGACGGGCGCGTCGGCCATATCGACGTCAACGACCGCGCCAGCGGCACGCGGCTCGGCGCGCTGACGCAGGCCTCGAGCGGCTTTGCGATCCGGCCGGGTGCGGCCGGCCCGGGCGGCATGCGCTTTGCCGCGGTGCCGATCACGATCCCGCCGCAGCAGATTGCGCGCGACCGCGGCTTCGTCACCCAGGTGCATGCGGCGCAGACCACCGGCCGCCAGATCGTCACCGAGCAGCGCGACTTCCGCCGCGCCAATCCGGCCGCGGTCAGCCGCATTCCGCGACCGGCGCAGCCGCCGCAGCAACAGCAATTGCGTCCCAACACGGCGCCGAACCAGCAGCCGCAGAACGGCCAGCCGGGTCAGAACAACCGTCCGGGTCAGCAGCAGCCGGGTGCGCCGAACCGCCAGGGTACGCAGCAGCCGCAGCGCCAAGGACAGGGCGGCGCCGCGCAGCCGGGCGCGCCGCGCGCGGGCCAGGGTCAGCAGCAAGGCACAGGACAGCCGCAGGGCACGGGTCAGCCGCGCACCGGACAAGGCACGCAACCCGGCGGCACGCGGCCGACGCAGCCACAGCGCGGCGGACAATCTCCGCAACCGCCTGGTGCGGTCGCGCCTCAGCCGGGCAGCGCCGCGCCGGCGCAACCGAACGGGACCACGCCGCAAACGCCGCGCACCGGGTTGCAGCCCGGCACACCGCCGGCCGCCCAGCCGCAACAAGGCGCCGCGCCACGCCAGCCCGGCCTGCAGCAGCGCCTGCCGGCCGCGCAGCGCCCAGTCGCCCCGCGCAGACCCGCGCCGGCTCCGGCACCGAAAGAAAAGAAGAAGCGGTAGGGCCTCGCCGCGGAGCAAGCTATCGTAGGGTGGGCAAAGGCGCGTGAGCGCCGTGCCCGTCTTCGGTATCGTGGGCACGCTCCGCTTTGCCCACCCTACGATTGTGCGATTCCGGACTCGCGGGTAGCGCCTACGCCTCGCCGCGCAGCCAGGCCTTCACTTTCTGCAACAGGCCATGCCGCAGTTCGTCGACAGAAGCGACTTCAACCGGCGTCAGCGTCTGCAAGGCGGCATCGATGTCGTCGGCCGCCAGCGTTGGCGTCGGCTCCAGTGCGGGTAGAGGTGCAAGCCCGGCCGCGGCGATCGCGATCGGGCCGACCTGGGTGAGGAAGGCGCGCTCATATTCGCGCGACAGGCGCGCCAGCGCGTCGTCCAGCGTCACCCAGTCGACGGCCTTGATGTCGTTCATCAGCTTGCGGACGGGACCGCCCTCGGCCTCCATGCGCCAGAAATGCACGATCTTGATGGGGCCGCCGGACTGGTAGGCGATGGTGCCGAGAAACTCGTGCACGAGCACGTCGTGGCCGGTCTCCTCCAGCACCTCGCGGTGCGCGGCCTCCTTCGGCGTCTCGCCGTCGTCGAGCTTGCCCTTGGGCAAGACCCATTCATTGCGCTTGCGCTGACGCACGATGGCAATCAGCGGCGTGTCGCCACGCCGCAGCACAATACCACCCGCCGCCATCACCGGCGCCCGCGCCATCACAAAACCCGTATCGTCCAATCGCCCCCGCCGACGGTATAGGCGGCGGGGACGGCGGTTTGAAGGCTATTTTCTTCGCAGCAGCGCCTGGCCTGCGCGGATGCGCGCTCCTTCTCCGATACCGTCGCAGAACGAAAAATCACCCGGTGCCAGGATGATGATGGTCGAGCCGTGCTCGAACCAGCCGAGCTCCTCGCCCTTGGTGACGTTGACATCGCAGGGAAAATTGACCGGCCCCCTGGTCTGCGCGTTCAGCACCATGTCGAGGAAATGCAGACGGATGCTGGCGACCAGGATCGCTGCGACCGGCACCAGCGTCACCGCCTCGCCGGTTGCGAGATGCGTGCGGATCACCGCGCGCTCGTTCTTGCAGAAGAGACGCTCGACCCGCTTCAGCGCGATCGGGTTGACGTTCCAGACATCGCCATGGATCAGCGTGACGCGCTCGATATGTGCATCGAACGGTGCATGGAAGCGATGATACATGCTCGAGGTCAGCCGCAGCGTCACAAAACTTCCGTTGCGGTGCTGCTCGACCAGCGCGGGGTCGCCAAGCAGGTCGAGCAGCGAATAGGGCGCGCCCTTGACCTGGAACAGCTCGGTGTCGGCAATCCGGCCATGGGCGCCGACGATGCCGTCCGAGGGGCTGGCGACCACCGACGGGTCCGGATCAAACGGCCGCAGGCCCGGCTTGAGCTCCCGGGTGAAGCAATCGTGCAGGCTCCTGAAATGGTCTTTCTTCGCCTCCGACAGATCGAGGTCGGAGAACAGCTTCCACAGCGCGATGGAGCCGTCCCGCACCAGCGGGTTCTCGATCTTGGAGAACCAGCCCATGAAGCGGGTCAGCGCCGCGCGGGGGATGCGGTTGGTCAACAGGAAGTTGAGGTCTTCCTGCTGGGTGAAAGAGGCGATGAGGGCTTTGACTGTCATGAATCTGTCAGCTCGCAGTATTAGCGCTTGTTGTCATGGAAACGACACTCCCGATTCTCTCATTTTCCGTGGCCGCCGCAGCGTCCGCTGCCGCCGTCCTCCCGAAGATCAAGGCGCGGGTCGAACTGTCCCGCGCCAAGCACCGCTCGCTCGCCGGGCACTCCAAGATGTCGCGCCGGGTGGCAAAGCTGCTGCCGTTCTACGAATTCGAGGGTGACAAATATTTCGGCTGCGACGGCGCGCCCGCGAACGTGGTGAAGCAGCGCAAGGACGCCTTCTTCCGGCTCGCAGCTCTCTACGCTGACCGCTACCCGAAGGGCCGCGCGATGACGAAGGAGGCGGCGGAGACGATCTCCGACCTCAACTTCACCGAAAGCTACCGCGTGCCATTCCAGTTCGCGCGTCTCGTCCGCGAGCATCTGGGCACCTCGACCTTCATGGAATCCTCGAGCGGCGTCACCGTCACGGATGTCGACGGCAATACCTCCTACGACCTCACGGGCTCCTACGGCGTCAACATCTTCGGCAACGACTTCTACAAGGAGTGCATCGAAGGCTCCGAGAAGCGCGCGCATGCGCTCGGTCCGGTACTCGGTCCCTACCATCCCGTCATCCTCGAGAACGTGCAGCGGCTCTGCCAGATCTCGGGCCTCGACGAGGTCTCGTTCCACATGTCCGGCACCGAAGCCGTGATGCAGGCCGTGCGGCTCGCGCGCTACCACACCAAGCGCACGCATCTGGTCCGTTTCGCCGGCGCCTATCACGGCTGGTGGGGCGATGTGCAACCGGGCGTCGGCAATCCGATCGCCGCGCACGAGACCTATACCCTTTCCGAGATGTCGGAGAAGACGCTCCACGTGCTGCGCACGCGCAAGGACATCGCCTGCGTGCTGGTCAATCCGCTGCAGGGCCTGCATCCGAACGGCAACGCGCCCGGCGATTCCTCGCTGGTCGACTCGTCGCGCGGCGGCAATTTCGATCGCGCCGCCTACACGGAATGGCTGAAGAAGCTGCGCCACGTCTGCACCGAGCGCGGCATCGTCTTGATTTTCGACGAGGTCTTCGTCGGCTTCCGTCTCGCTGCCGGCGGCGCCCAGGAATATTTCGGCGTCAAGGCCGACATGGTGACCTACGGCAAGAGCCTCGCCGGCGGCCTGCCGGTCGGCGTCGTCTGCGGCAAGAAAGACCTGATGCGCCGCTTCCGCGACGATCGTCCCGCCGACATCTGCTTCGCCCGCGGCACCTTCAACTCGCACCCCTACGTCATGACGGCGATGGACGAGTTCCTGAGCCGGCTCGCCAGCCCGAATTTCCGGGCCATCTATGACGGGCTGGACGCGACCTGGAACGGCCGCGCGCAAAAGCTCAACCAGATGATGACCGACGCGAAGCTGCCCGTGCAGTTCGCCAACTTCTCGTCGATCTGGACGGTGAAATACACCACTCCGTCCCGCTACAACTGGATGCTGCAATATTACCTGCGTGCCGAGGGCCTGTCGCTGAGCTGGGTCGGCACCGGGCGGCTGATCTTCAGCCTCAACTACACCGACGCCGACTTCAGCGAAGTCGCCGACCGCTTCGTCCGCGCGGCCGAGAAGATGAAGGCCGATGGCTTCTGGTGGCACGATGGCGCGCTCACCAACAAGAACATCAAGCGGCAGATTCTGAAAGAGATGCTGGCCAAGCGTTTTGGACGCTGAGGCCACTACTCCAACCACATTCACCGTCATTCCGGGGCGCGGTCTCTCCTCCCCCTCTCCCCGCCTGCGGGGAGAGGGTTGGGGTGAGGGGGAGTCTCCGCGCGTCTGGTGAGAGTTGGTGAAAAACCCACCAGCAACACCCCCGCGGAGACTCCCCCTCACCCGTCGCGCTGCGCGCGCCGGCCTCTCCCCGCAAGCGGGGCGAGGCGAAGAAGCCGCAGCGGCCATCCCTAACACGTGGATGCCCGGCACGAGGCCGGGCATGACGTAACCATCAGACATCGGAGTGTTGGATCGAAGCGCGCTCAGGCGTGCTGCTCTTCGAGCGTCGGCTCGGAGATGAGTCCCAGCGTGTGCTCGGGGTTGAGGTGCAGGCCGGGATCCATCAGTTCGCCGCGCATCAAGGCGAGCGGAGCGCTGCGATAGAGCATCAGATCGTGGAAGGGGTCGGTCAGGATCTTGGTCATCCAGACCAGGCCGGTCTCGACGTCGCGGATGAAGAACAGATGCACGGTGCGGAACAGGAGACCGCCGCCGCCGATCACGAGCCAGATCTTGGCCACCTGCCGCATGAAATCGGTCGCGGAAGCCCAGGGCGTGAACAGGCCGAACAGCGTCGGATCGACCACCAGCACCAGCGGCGACAGCGCCCAGATCGCCATCAGCACCACCTTGCGCTGAAGGTTGTAGCCGACCTTGATGTCTTCCTTGTACTCGTGCGTCGCCTGGTTGATGTGGTCGTAATCATGCGGCTCGAAGAAGAAGTGACCGGCCTGGCGCGAGGTCATCGAGACCAGCCAGCCGACCAGCGCCGAGATCATGGGATCGACGAACAGCCAGACATAGGCAAAGAGAAAGCTCAGCGCGCTGACGAAGTGCAGGCTCTGATTGATGCGGCTGTGGTGATAGTAGCGATGGTCGTCCCAGCGCTGGATCCGCAGCTGCTCGAGATAATTCTTGATCATGCTATTCCCCAAAATGCTTTCGGGTAAGGGATTTACAGGGATTCGATGTACGCCGTGTGACATCATCATTTTGTCATGTGACGATGTGCAGCGACGCGATGACGCACGCGAACGCGTGAGCGGCGGATCGCACCGCCGCTCTCTCGCAGCCCTGCTCAGGCTGCCTTGGCGACGTCGACCTTGCGGAAGCGCACCAGCGAGAAATGACCGAGCGGCGGAATCAAACGGCGCTCGGCGAGCTCGATTCCCTTGGCGCCGGACAGCCATTTGGCATAGCGCGACCAGGCGAACTCGGCGGTACGGAAGCCGAGCGGACGCACCACCGGCTGGAGCTTCTGCTCGATGAAGCGGCGCATGCCGGTGTCGGCGCTGACGCGGGTGAGGATGATCAGCTCGCCGCCCGGACGCAGCACGCGGGCGAATTCGTCGAGCGCCTTCTCCGGATTCGGCACCGCGGTGACAACGTATTGCGCCATCACGACGTCGAACGAATTGTCGGGGAATTCGAGCTTCTCGGCATCCATCACCGCGAGGCCTTCGACGTTCTTGAGGTTGCCCTCGGTGACGCGGCGGCGCGCCTTGTCGAGCATCGCTTCCGAAATATCGGTGCCGAAGATACGGAGGTTCGGAGCATAGAGCGGCAGCGAGATGCCGGTACCGACGCCAACCTCGAGCACGCGCCCGCCGATCTTGTTGGTGGCCGAAATCGCCGCCTGACGTCCTTTTGCGAACACGCCGCCGAACACGAGATCGTAAACGGGCGCCCAGCGATCATAGGCCTGCTCGACCGTACCGCGGGTGAGGTCGAGCTGCTGGGTGCCGTCAAGGTTCATGATCTTAGCCATCGATGAGGTTCTCGCTGTGGGTCAAAGGTTGGATCAGCCGCGCACCGGCCGCCGCGCCATCACGGGCGAGGCGCGCAAGGCACGGCTGGGCTGGAGTGAGGTGAGATTGCCGACGAACTGGCGCGCGCTGTTCTCCCAGGAGCGCTCCAGCGCGAAGTTGCGGCAGGTCTCGCGCGACATGGTGAGTGCGCGCAGACAAGCGGCACGCAGATCGTTGTCGATCGCGCCAATCGGATGATCGGCGATGACATCCTTGGGACCCGTCACCGGAAACGCCGCAACCGGCGTGCCGCAGGCGAGCGCTTCGAGCTGCACCACGCCGAACGTGTCGGTGAGGCTCGGAAACACGAAGACGTCGGCGGCAGCGAGATGCGCGGTCAGATCCGCGCCCTTCTTCTCGCCGAGGAAAACCGCGTCCGGATATTTCTTCTCGAGCGCGGCCTTCTGCGGGCCGTCGCCGACGACGACCTTGGTGCCGGGCAGATCGAGCGACAGGAACGCCTCGAGGTTCTTCTCGACCGCGACGCGGCCCATGGTCATGAAGATCGGGCCCGGCAGATCGAGCTTGGCCGGAGCGTCCGGATGGAACAGCTCGGTGTTGACGCCGCGGCCCCAGAAGCCGAGCCGCTTGAAGCCGCGCCCGGAAAGCTCCTGCCGCAGCGACGGCGTCGCCACCATGGTCATGGCGGCGGCATCGTGGAAGTGGCGCAGCACGGCATAGCCGACGGCATCGGGAATGCCGGTCCGCACCGAGACGTATTCCGGAAAGCGCGTCGTGTAGGAGGTGGTGAAGGCGAGACCGTTGCGGCGGCAATAGGCGCGCGCAGCCCAGCCGATCGGGCCTTCGGTGGCGATATGCAGCGCTTCGGGCGCGGCCTTCTCGATCCGCCGCGCGATCTCCTTTCCGCTCGGCAGCGCGATGCGCAGGCCCGGATAGGTCGGCAGCGGCCAGGACCTGAAGCCATCAGGCGTCAGGAAGTCGATCTCGACATCGAGGGCCTTGGCGGCAGCCGCCAGCGAGGTCAGCGTCCGGACCACACCGTTGACCTGCGGATGCCAGGCGTCAGTCGCGATTAATACCCGCATGGGGAAATCCCGAGAGTTTGATGATTCTCGGCTTAGGACCATCAACCACGGATATTTCAGGCGTGTGACGTCACATAAGTGTCGGCGCGCTGTTTTGTTCGTTAACGGGCGCGCCCGGCCACGAAACTGTCATGAAACAATCCTTGCCACGACGAAACCGTTTTCGGTTTTCCGAGCAAACGTCCCGAAACTTATTGTCGTTAGTGAATTGGGCAACGGAGCACCGAAACGGTGCCGGGGTGACCAAGAAACACCACGCAAACAGGGGCGACCAATGTTCAATCTGGACACGTTCAAGACGTTTTCGCGCGCCGTTGCCATGAGTGCAGTGGCCGTGACCGCAATCGCATTTGCCGGCCCGGCCAAGGCTGCGCCCGTGCAGCTCTTCCCGTTCTTCCAGCCGCTGCCGACGATGACCGCGCCGCAGCCGCTTCAACCGTACCAGCCCTATCAGGCGCCGACCTATCAGACTGCGCCGTCCGAGGATCAGGACGCCGTCGAGACGCCGGCCCGCTTCCGGCGCCAGACCGTCAGCTATGCGACGCGTGAAGCGCCGGGCACCATCATCATCGATACGCCCAACACGTATCTCTACTACGTGCTCGGTAACGGCCAGGCGATCCGCTACGGCATCGGCGTCGGCCGCGATGGTTTCACCTGGTCCGGCACGCAGTCGGTGACCAAGAAGGCCGAATGGCCGGATTGGACCCCGCCGCCGGAAATGATCCAGCGCCAGCCTTACCTGCCGCGCCACATGGCCGGCGGCCCCGGCAATCCGCTCGGCGCCCGCGCCATGTATCTCGGCGGCACCGTCTATCGCATCCACGGCACCAACGCCCCCGATACCATCGGCAAGCACGTCTCCTCGGGCTGCATCCGCCTGACCAACGACGACGTCTCCGACCTCTACTCCCGCGTCAACGTCGGCACCAAGGTGATCGTGCTGCCGATGACCGAGCGGCGCGCTGAGCTTCGGTAGCGCCGGTCGCAAGCGACAGGACATCGTGACGCAAACGGCCCCGGAACCGACCGGGGCCGTTTTCGTTGGCAACGGGCAGACCTTGTCATCTCACGTGGAGGCGCAGATGCAACCACGCCCGCAGACGTCGCCGGACACATGGCTGCGTCCGATCGCGGCCGTCGGAGCATTGACGCTGCTCCTCGCCGTGCCCTCCGCGCTCGCGCAGCAGCCGGCGAGCGAGGATGCTGCCCAGCAGACCTTCAACAATTCCTGCCGCACCTGCCATTCGGTGAAGGAAGGCGACAATCGCCTCGGTCCCAACCTCAACAAGATCGTCGGACGCAAGGCAGGCGCGCTGCCGAACTACAACTACTCGCCGTCGATGAAGGATGCCGGCTTCGTCTGGGACCGGGACAAGCTCACCCGCTTCATGGTCAAGCCCGACGAAATCGTCTCGGGCAACAAGATGCAGCCCTATGGCGGCATCTCGGCCGACGACGCCGCCAAGGTGGTTGCATATCTACAGGCGGCAGCCAGCCAATAGAATCACGGGGGCTAGGTGGTGGTCGGCTCATATCGTCGCTCGATATAAAACGATTTTGCGGTGATCAGCCAGATGCCGCTGATACGGTGAAACGCGAGATAGTCGATGTATTGGAGCACATCGATCCGAACGCGAACCTTCACCAGAGCCTGCGCCGGTGACGCCAAGTCAAGCAGCAGTATCTCCTGAAGACGCTGGGCATTCCTTGATTGGGGGGACGGCGTCGATGCGAGCATCCTCCTGTAGTCGGCGGCTGGCAGTATCCGCAATTCGGCATCGCGAAATCCGTGCAGTTGCGCCGTCAGCGCGAAGACGCGATCGAACTGCGAGACGTCATTATCGTACATCAGTTTGAAGTAGCGCTCGACAGCCTCCAGCAGAGGCGCGACATCCGGGCTTTCGGTCATGGTTCACTCCATCAGCGGCAAGATCGGAGCAATCCATCCCACGGAAAGCCGAGGCATGTCCTTGCGAACTGGGCTAGTCTTGGCGACGCGGGCGCAACATTGTGCCCTTCTCGATCCAACAGGATGCGGTTCATGCCAAAATGCGAGCTGGATGCGATCGACCGGCGCATCGTCACCGAACTCCAGAGGAATGCACGACTGAGCAATATCGAATTGGCCGAAAGGGTCGGATTGTCACCGTCGCCCTGCTTGCGGCGGGTGCGGCGGCTGGAGCAAGACGGCTATATCGACGGCTACCGCGCGTCGTTGCGACGCGGCCGTCTCGGCCTCGGCTTCTCGGCCTTCCTCGGCGTCAAGATCAACGGCCATGCCAACAACCAGGCGCTGGGCTTCGAGAGAACGGTCGTCGCCATGCCTGAGGTCGTTGCCTGTCACCTCGTGTCCGGAGAGGCCGACTACCTCCTCGAGATCGTCGTACCCGAGCTCGAGGACTATCAGCGCTTCCTCGTCGACAAGCTGCTCAACCTGCCAATTGTGAAGGAAGTGCGCAGCAGCATTGCAATCCAAACGCTGAAAGCCGGCGCACCGTTGCCTCTGGCACATCTCGCATCGCCATGATCAGATTGCTCACCCCCGCCGACGCGCCCCTCTACCGCGCAATCCGGCTCGAAGCGCTCGCGGCGCATCCCGAAGCCTTCACCAGCACGTTCGAACGCGAGCAGGAGAAGCCGCTCGCATGGTTCGAAGAGCGCCTCACGACATCGGACGTGTTCGGCACGTTCATCGCGGACGAGCTGGTGGGGACCGCCGGCTTCCGCCGCGAGGACGGCGCGAAGATTGCGCACAAGGCGGTGCTGTGGGGCATGTATGTGCGGCCCGGCGCGCGCAAATCCGGCACGGCCAGGCTGCTCGTCGATGCGGTCGCGGCTCATGCGGCACAGCGCGTCGAGCAGCTTCATCTCGCCGTCGTCAGCGAGAACCTACCTGCGTTGCGTCTCTACGCGGCTGCAGGGTTTGTCGAATACGGTCGCGGCGTGAAGGCGCTGAAGCACAATGGCCGATATTACGATGAGACGCTGATGGCTTTGTTCTTCGACCCCGAGATCAGGCGCAACCACGCCGCTGAGTGAAACGCACTCATCAGCAGATACATCGGCACCATCCCGCCGAGCGACAAGCCGTGTCCGGCGGAGCAGAGCACGTCCGCCGGGCCGCCCCCGAGCACGGCCGTCAGCACGGCCATGATCGCGAAGGTGGGCGTGGCCGCAAGACCCAGCCATCGGGCGAGGCGGGACGCGGCCTCCGTGCCGTCACGGCTGGTGCCGGCGGGATGGACCTCGCTCACTGCGCGCCCGGCGTGCGGAGCGCGATCTCGCCGGCGTCCGAGACCTCGACCCATTTCTTGTCCGGCGCAGCACCCGCCTCGTAGCTGTCGTTCCAGTTCCACCATTTGTAGGTCGGCGACTTCGGATAACCGGCCGGCGAATCCTCCCAGGGCTCCTGGCGGCCGAGCGGGGTGATGTCGAGATAGTTCCAGGTGCCGCCCATCTGTTCGTCGCCGCGGCTCTTGATCAGATAGGTGCGGAAGATGCGCGTGCCGTCGCGGTAGAACACGTTGGTGCCGTGCCACTCGCCGACGCCGAAATCGGCATCGAAACTGTCGGTGATGGTGACCCACGGAATGTTCCAGCCCATCCGCGCCTTCAGCCGCACGATGTCGGCTTGCGGCGCGCGCGAGGCAAACACCAGCGTGGTGTCGCGGGCGTTCAGATGGGAGACATGGGCGACCTGGTCGGCCACCATGGAGCAACCGCGGCAGGCGTGGTCAGGCCAGCCGAACACCCCCGGCTCGAAGAAGGCCCGGTAGAGGATGAGCTGCTTTCGGCCCTGGAACAGATCGAGCAGACTGGCCTTGCCCGAGGGCGCCTCGAATGCGTAGGTTTTGTCGACTTCCATCCACGGCATGCGCCGGCGTTCTGCGGCGAGTGCGTCGCGGGCGCGGGTATGCGCCTTTTCCTTCACGAGCAGTTGCTGACGGGCTGCCTCCCAGTCCTGCGGCGACACCACCGGCGGTGTTTGCATGGCGGCGTTAGTTCCTGCTTTTTCAACTGATGTCATCATGTCTCTCCAAACCTCTTGCTCACCGCACATCGTCGGCCGTGAGCGAGTTCTCGCACCGGACGAGGCCCCGGTGGGAGTAACAAGTGTGGCGGGATTTTCATGGAGTCGCTGATCACGGCCGCCGCGCGCGCGTTGGAGGCCGGCGATCCCCTCGGCGCCCTGAACCGCGTCGCGCTGCGCAACGATGCGCCGTCGCTGGCGCTACGCGGCATCGCGATGGCGCAGCTCGGCGATCTCGCGAAGGCGAAGACACTGCTGCGCAGCGCCGCCCGCGCGTTCGGGCCGAGAGAGGCGGTCGCGCGCGCCAGATGCGTGGTGGCCGAGGCCGAGATCGCACTGGTCTCGCGCGACCTGAGCTGGCCAGCCAAGACGCTCGCAGCCGCACGTGCGACGCTCGCAAGCCATGGTGATCTCGCCAATGCCGCCCATGCCGGCCATATCGAGGCCCGTCGGCTGCTCCTGCTCGGACGGATCGACGAGGCCGAGCGCACGCTGGCCGAGATCGGCGCCTCCCCGCTGCCGCCTGCATCCCTTGTGGTGCGCGAGCTGGTGGTCGCCGGCATCGCCATCAGGCGGCTGAAAACCAGAGATGCGCGCGCCGCGCTCGACCGCGCCGGCAAGGCAGCGCTGCAAGCAAGAATCCCGGCGCTCGCAGCCGAGGTCGACAGCGCCAGCCTCGTCCTGAACACGCCTGCTGCGCGCCTGATCGCGCGCGGCGGCGAGCACCCGCTGCTGCTCGGCGAGGTCGAGAGACTGGCGACCTCGACGGCGCTCGTCGTCGACACCTTCCATCACGTCGTGCGCAGGCAAGGCACGGCCGTGTCGCTCGGAACGCGCCCCGTGCTGTTCGCGCTCGCCCGCCTGCTGGCGCAGGCATGGCCCGCCGATGTCTCGCGCGAGGCGCTGATATCGGGCGCGTTTGGGGCCAGGCACGTCGATGAGTCCCACCGCGCGCGCTTGCGCGTCGAGATCGGTCGGCTCCGCACCCAGCTCAAGCCGCTGGCCGAGATCAGCGCCACCAAGAATGGCTTTGAGCTGGCGCCGCGGAAAACGCGCGACGTCATCGTGCTGGCGCGGCCCGTCGAGGAGAAGCACGCCGCCGTGCTCGCCATTCTCGCCGACGGCGAGCCGTGGTCGAGCTCGGCGCTCGCGCTCGCGCTTGGCATGAGTGCACGCACGGTGCAGCGGGCGCTCGAAGAGCTGGCGCGCGCAAACAAGGTGCAGTCGTTCGGCCACGGACGGGCGCGCCGCTGGATGACCCCGCCGGTCCCCGGATTCCCGACAGGCTTGTTACTCCCCGGACCGCTCCTGAAGGCGTAGATTGGTCACATCACAGGGATCGAGCAGATGAAGCGTTCCGCCGCAGAGATCGTCACGGAGTACGGGCCTTTCGAAGGCGTCGAGGCCGTGCATGGCGTCACCTATGACGGCACCCATGTCTGGTTCGCATCGGGCGACAAATTGAATGGCCTCGATCCGGCCAACGGCAAAATCGCGCGCTCGCTCGATGTCGCCGCACATGCGGGCACGGCGTTCGATGGCCGCCATTTGTTCCAGATCGCGGAGGATCGCATCCAGAAGATCGACGCCGCGACAGGCAAGGTGCTCGCCACGATCCCCGCGCCCGGTGGCGGCGGCGATTCCGGATTGGCCTGGGCCGAAGGCTCGCTCTGGGTCGGTCAGTATCGCGAGCGCAAGATCCATCAGATCGATCCCGACAGCGGCAAGATTCTCCGCACCATCGAGAGCAAGCGCTTCGTCACCGGGGTGACCTGGGTCGACGGCGAGCTCTGGCATGGCACCTGGGAGGGCGAGGACAGCGATATCAGGCGGATCGATCCTGATACGGGCAAGGTGCTCGAGCAGCTCGACCTGCCGGCCGGGACGATGGTTTCGGGGCTGGAATCCGACGGCGGCGACCGCCTTTTCTGCGGCGGCGGCGACAGCGGCAAGGTGCGCGCGGTCCGCCGTCCCAGGCGGGGCTAGCTGCGGGCTGGCCGCCCGAACAGAGGGACACCGCACAGCCGCAGCCGTTAACCGATTTGCCGCAATTCCACCCCACCGGTGCGCTCTAGCGCCCTCCTCGCCCGCCCTGTAAAATCCCCGTCGGGGCGGCTTGGGGGATTGATGCGTCTGACGTTGAACTTGAAGACTGTCCTGATCGCCGTTGCGGTGCTCGCGGCGTCATTTTTCATCAGCCTGAAGGCAATGGATTGGCTGTCGCCGCGCGCGACCAATTCCGCGCCGCCGGTCGCGCAACTGCCGCCGCTGCCGCCGGTCTCGAAAAGCTCGATCGTGGTGGCGCCGGTGGCGATCGCGCTGTCGGCGATCCGGGAGCAGGCCGAGAAGGCCTCGCCGCGCAATTTTGCCGGCAAGGCCGAGAACCCGATCTCGCAGATTCTGCAGGACGCCGATATCGGCTGGACCGCCGCCCGCGGACCGATGTCGGCTGTCGGCGACAAGGACGTGCTGACGCTGTCGACGCCGATCACCGGCAAGCTGAACGTGACGGGATCGCTCTCGGCGAAAGCCACCGGCGCGCTCGGCGATGCGCTGGGCAGCGTGCTCGGCGGGGACGCGGCGAAACGGATCGGCGCCGTCAACATCAAGAATTTGAACGCCAGTGCCGAGATCAAGGGCAACGTGGTCGTCACCTCGCGCCCGAAGCTCGCGGCCGCCTGGCATCTCGAGCCGAATTTGGGCGCACAGGTCAATCTCGGCGATACCAACCTCAACGTCGCCGGCGCCAAGGTCAACGTGCCGGCGCAGGTGAAGCCGCTGATCGACAAGACCGTCGGCGATCAGCTCAACGTCGTCTCGGAGCGCATCCGCAACGACCCCAGCCTGCGCGAGAACGCGAAGGTGCAATGGGCCAAGGCCTGCCGCTCGATCCCGCTGCAAGGCGGCGGCTCCTCGGCGGCGCTGCCGCCGCTCTGGCTCGAGATGAAGCCGACCCGCGCCATCGCGGCGCAGCCGCGCGTCGACGCGCAGAACGTGACGCTGCTGCTCGGCCTCGAGGCCGAGACGCGCGTGACGTCGTCACAGACCAAGCCGGACTGCCCGTTCCCCGACAAGATCTCGATCGTGCCGCCGACCGGCACCGGCGTGAACATCGGCGTTCCCATCGACGTGCCCTTCACCGAGATCAACAAGCTGATCGCGGCACAGATGGTCGGCCACACCTATCCCGAGGATGGCTCCGGTCCGGTCGAGGTCACGGTGAAGAGCGTCAACGTCGTGCCCTCCGGCGAGCGGCTGCTGATCTCGCTCTTGGTGCGCGCCAAGGAGAAGAAGAGCTGGCTCGGGCTCGGCGCCGAGGCGACCGTGCACATCTGGGGCCGGCCGATGCTCGACCAGGCCCAGCAGACGCTGCGGCTCGCCGACATCCAGCTCGCGGTAGAGTCCGAAGCGGCCTTCGGGCTGCTTGGTGCAGCCGCCCGCGCGGTGGTGCCGCAGATGCAGCAGGCGCTGGTGCAGAAGGCGACGCTCGACCTGAAGCCGATCGCCGCCAACGCGCGCGAGAAGATCGCAGGCGTCATCGCCGACTTCCAGAAGAGCGAGGACGGCGTCAAGGTCGAGGCCAATATCAGCAGCCTGACGCTGGCCGACATCGCCTTCGATTCCAAGACGCTGCGCGTGGTCGCGGAAGCCGGCGGCACACTCAACGTGTACGTGACGAAGCTGTCGGGGATGTAGCGCGCGTTCCTGCACGGAATCCGCGCTGTCCTGATCGCTTCCGCCGCTGGCATTCTCGTCGGAGGGTGCTAAGCTGCCCGTCGCAACCTCGGATGAGGTGCTGACAGCGGCAGTTGAGTGGGGCGCGAAGACGATATGGAAGCCGGCATGGTCACGCCCGCACTGGTGCGGTTTTCCGGCATTCAGAAAACCTATGATGGCGAGCATCTCGTGGTGAAGAACCTCGATCTCGACATCAAGAAGGGCGAGTTCATCACCCTGCTCGGCCCGTCGGGCTCGGGCAAGACGACCACGCTGATGATGCTGGCGGGCTTCGAGGTTCCGACCCACGGCGAGATCTACCTCGCGGAACGGCCGATCAAGAACATGCCGCCGCACAAGCGCGACATCGGCATGGTGTTCCAGAACTATGCCCTGTTTCCGCACCTGACGATCGAGGAGAACGTCGCCTTTCCGCTGTCCGTCCGCAAGGTCGGCAAGGCGGACACGCAGGCGCGCGTCAAGGCGGCGCTGCGCATGATCAAGATGGAAACCATGGCGCAGCGGCGGCCCGGGCAACTGTCCGGCGGCCAGCAGCAGCGCGTGGCGCTGGCCCGCGCGCTGGTCTTCAACCCGCAGCTCGTGCTGATGGACGAGCCGCTGGGCGCGCTGGACAAGCGACTGCGCGAGCAGATGCAGCTGGAGATCAAGCAGCTGCACGAGACGATGGGCATCACCGTCGTCTATGTCACCCACGACCAGAGCGAAGCGCTCACCATGTCGGACCGCATCGCCGTGTTCAACGACGGCATCGTGCAGCAGATCGACCGTCCCGATGCGCTGTATGAGCACCCTGTCAACAGCTTCGTCGCCAACTTCGTCGGCGAGAACAATGTGCTGGCCGGCACCGTGGAGACGATCGAGCAGGACTATTGCCGTGTCGCGCTGGCGGCCGGCGGCGCCGTCATGGCGCGTGCGGTCAACGTGTCGGGCGCAGGCGCATCGACCTCCCTGTCGGTCCGGCCGGAGCGGATCGCCATTATCCCTGATGGCGCCTCCGGCGACGGACCGAACCGGCTGCCGGCCAAGGTGCAGAACACAATCTATCTCGGCGATCACGCGCTGGCTGTGCTCGATGTCGCCGGCAACGCCGAATTCATGGTCAAGCTTCAACCGGGGGCGCATGATAGCCTGAGGCCTGGCGAGAATGTCTTCGTCACCTTCCGCCCCGAGGACTGCCTCGCCCTCGATCCCGTCTGATCCGACCAACGCACTGCAATCGATCGACTCAATGCAAACGCAGATGAAGAAGGAACAAGGACCATGCTGAAGCGCAAGATTGGCAAGATTGCTCTGGGTTTCGCCGCGGCGTTCAGCGCCAGCGCCGCGCTGGCCACGTTCGCGCAGGCGCGCGACCTCACCGTCGTGTCGTGGGGCGGCGCCTATCAGGACGCCCAGAAGAAGGTCTATTTCGAGCCATTCAAGAAGACAGCCGGCGTTGCCATGAACGACGAGTCCTGGGACGGCGGCGTCGGCGTGTTGCGCGCCAAGGTCCAGGGTGGCGCCGCCACCTGGGACCTCGTCCAGGTCGAGAGCGACGAGCTCGCGGTCGGCTGCGAGGAAGGCCTGTTCGAGAAGCTCGACTATTCCAAGATTGGCGGCGAGGCCGCTTATATCCAGCCGTCGGTCAATCCCTGCGGCGTCGGGGCCATTCTCTATGATTTCGTGCTCGGCTACGACAAGGACAAGCTGAAGGACGCCCCCAAGGGCTGGGCTGACTTCTTCGACACCAAGAAGATCCCGGGCAAGCGCGCCCTGCGTCAGGGTCCGAAGACCACGCTCGAGATCGCGCTGATGGCCGACGGCGTCCCGCCGAAGGACGTCTACAAGGTGCTGGCGACCGACGAGGGCGTGGATCGCGCATTCAAGAAACTCGACACCATCAAGGGCGACCTCGTCTGGTGGAAGGCCGGCGCCCAGCCGCCGCAATTGCTCGCCTCCGGCGAAGTGGCGATGACATCGGTCTACAATGGCCGCATCGACACCGCGAACAAGAACGAGAAGAAGAACTTTGGCATGGTGTGGGACGGCGCGCTCTTCACCCTCGACAGCTGGGTCATCCTGAAGGGCAGCCCGAACAAGGACGCGGCCTACAAATTCCTGGACTTCGCCGGCAAGGCGGAGAACCAGTCGAAGCTGTCGGAGAACATTGCCTACGGCACCTCGAACAAGGACGCCGCCGGTCTGATCCAGCCGGCCGTCCTGAAGGACCTGCCGACAGCGCCTGACAACATCAAGAACGCGGTCGAGATCAACGTGGCCTTCTGGCTCGAGAACATCGACAAGCTGACCGAGCGCTTCAACAAATGGGCCGCGAAGTAGCGCGGCCTGCAAGGCCCGATTCATGACGGATGCGCTTCTGACCGGCGCCAATGCGTCGACCAACGTGCCGCTCAAGCGCCGATTGAGGCGCGCGGAGCGGACACGCCAGGTCAAGGCATTGGCGCTGGTGCTGCCGCTTCTCGTCTTTCTGCTCTTCACCTTTGCGGGCCCGATCGCCGGCATGCTGTGGCGCGCGATCGATGACCGGGAGGTCCGCCAGGCCTTGCCGCAAACCGTCGCGGCTCTCGCTAGCTGGGACGGCAAGGACCTGCCTGACGAGAAAGCCTACGCGGCGCTGGCGAGCGACATCGTGGCGGCACGCGCCGCCGGCACCATCGCCATCGCGGCCAAACGACTCAATTACGCCCTGAACGGCTTTCGCACGATCCTGACCAGCACGGCACGCAATCTGAAGACTGTGCCGGAGCCCGGCACCGCGAAGGAGACGCTCGGCAAGATCAATCCGGCCTGGCGCGAGCGCACCACCTGGACGACGATCAAGGATGCGGGTGGCCCAGTCACCGGCTTCTACCTTCTGGCGGCGCTCGACCTGACACGGAACGTGGACGGCGCGATCGTCGCGGCCGCGCCGGATCAGGCGATCTACCGCGATGTCTTCGCCCGCACCTTCCTGATCAGCCTCGGTGTCACCGCGCTCTGCCTGATCCTCGGCTTCCCGGTCGCTTACCTGCTGGCGACGCTGCCGCCGGGCCGATCGAACCTGCTGATGATCTTCGTGCTGCTGCCGTTCTGGACATCGCTGCTGGTGCGCACCTGCGCCTGGATCGTGCTGCTGCAGAGCAACGGCGTCGTCAACGACAGCCTGCACTGGCTCGGCATCATCGACGCGCCGCTGCGCCTGATCTACAACCGCTTCGGTGTCTGCGTGGCGATGACCCACGTGCTGCTGCCGTTCATGATCCTGCCGCTGTACAGCAGCATGAAGGCGATCTCGCCGGCTTACATGCGGGCCGCCGCCTCGCTCGGTGCACCACCCCTCACCGCCTTCCTGCGCATCTACCTGCCGCAAACCCTGCCCGGCATCGGCGCGGGAAGCCTGCTCGTCTTCATCCTCGCGCTCGGCTACTACATCACGCCTGCCCTGGTCGGCGGCGCCGCCGACCAGATGATCAGCTACTTCATCGCGCTCTACACGACCGAGACCGCCAATTGGGGCCTCGCTTCGGCGCTCGGTGCCGTGCTGCTGCTGGCGACCATTCTGCTCGCTCTCGTCTACGGCAAGCTGGTGCAGGGCCAGCAGGTCACGGGAGGGATGAAGAATTGAGCGACAGTCCTTCCCTCCGCACGCCCAGCCAGCGTATCGCATGGACCTCGACCATCGTCATCTCGACGCTGGTGTTCATCTTCCTGATCGCCCCCATCCTTGCGATCATGCCGCTGTCCTTCAGCTCGGGCTCGTACCTGACCTATCCGCTGCCGGGCCTCTCCTTGCGCTGGTACGACGATTTCATCAATTCGCCGCGCTGGATGAATTCGCTGAAGAACAGCATGATCATCGGCGTCGCCTCGACGCTGCTGTCGATGGTGCTCGGCACGCTGGCAGCTCTCGGCCTCGCGCAATGGAAGAGCCGGTTCAAGCCGCTGGTGCTGGCTTTCGTGCTGTCGCCGGTCGTCGTGCCCGGTGTGATCACGGCGGTCGGCCTCTATTTCTTCTTCGCGCCGATCGGACTGACCGGCAGCTATCTCGGACTGATCCTGGCTCACACGGCGCTCGCGACGCCCTTCGTGGTGATCACGGTCGGCGCGACATTGCAGAGCTTCGACACCAACCTCGCACGCGCCGCCGCCTCGCTCGGCGCCTCACCGCTCGAAGCGTTCCGCCGCGTGATCCTGCCGCTGATCCTGCCGGGACTGGCGTCGGGCGCGCTGTTCGCCTTCGCGACCAGCTTTGACGAGGTGGTGATCGTGCTGTTCATGGCAGGGCCAGAACAACGCACACTGCCGCGCGAAATGTTCAGCGGCATCCGCGAGAACATCAGCCCGACCATCACCGCCGCCGCGGTGATCCTGACCACGGTCTCGGTCATCCTGCTCGCGACGCTCGAAGGCCTGCGCCGGCGCAACGAACGGCTCAAGGGTGGTAGCGGCTGAGCGACGGCCAATACCAGCAGCCTTGACCGACAGAGCTTTCGGGAGAAGGGCGAGCGCTCCTAGATCTTGCCTCCATTTTGAGCGCAGGCAGCAATCCGCGAGGAATCATTAATTAGCTGCCGGTGTGCCTGTTGGCGGCATCTTGCGACAAGATCTTCCCCCTCCGGCTTCGGCTGCTGTGTGAGCTGCATCTCACGGCCTCGGCGTTCGTCAGCAATCAAGGTCGTCGATGTTCTCTTTCCCGAACCGGAACGAGCTGAACTCTTCTTGTCCTCTCTCACAGGCTCGACGAGCTGCCAGACCGGATGAAGCTCTATGGAGGCCCTATCGGAAGACTTGCCCTGGCGGGCGGAGGTCATCGTCAGAGTATTCCGATCTAACTTGACCGCAATTGTATCACCCACTTGCAGTGTGAACGTATTCTTGGAAATGTACTCTGCAAACCGTGTATAGCCGGCTGGCGTCTGTTGCCACGATCGTTTCGTTGGCGGCCCCCAAAGATAATATCCGCTCGCGAGGCCGGTGGCGGAGACTTTGGTCACCACCAGCATGGTGTAGCGCCCCTCGCCGTTTTCCCATCCGAGCTTGTTCGACCACACCCCGACAAACTGCGAATTGGGACTTGAGCGATCGACCTCGTCGACTGAGATCGTAAACTGGGGCAGCGTGAGTTTCTGTTGTGCAGCGATCGCTTGGACGCGCTGGTTGTCTTCATTTGTAAAGGGACGAACTGACGCGGGGCTCGAACCTCCCGGTCCCTGCTTGAGGCTCGGGTCGGCTCCAGATGGAGGCGAGGTGGATGGTGAGGTCGCAGCCAGCTGGCTCGCACGGAGATCCACGAGCCGTTGGCGCGCCTCCCAAACATGGTTGCTTCCTGGGTATCGCGACAGAAATTCTTCGTACAGGCCCGGAACAGTTGAGGTCTGAATGGAGTGCCAGAATTGATCGTCTTCGGCGGTTGTCTGCGCGGACGGAGCGCCCTGCGTTGACGCTGCAGCGGGCGCGGACAACGCCTTCAGGTAGATTTCCTCTTTGGACAACGAACCATACACAAATGGTTGCTGCTCGCGCTTGGTCGCCGTCATGACGTCATCTCGGACCCGGCGAAACAGAAACGAGATTTCGAGCCCCGGAGTTTCGATGTGCTTCAGCAGAGCTGTCGTGAACGGACTATTTCGACCGTCGCCGTCGCTCGCCGTCGTACCATCGCGAGCTGCATACGCAACGAGGACATTGTCGGTTGGCTCGGTTGGCGCAAGTCCTCGGGTAACCGCCCGCGTGGCGAGCGAACGTTTCATCTTCGCAGCGAACGGGTTGTTTCGGCATGCATCCAGAATGATGAGACCGAGCTGGTGCGCCTTGCTGACCTGGAGATTGACTGACCGCAGGCTGATCGCCTCGCTCTCGACATCAGCGTCGCTTCGCAGCTCGGCATCCGTTGGAATCAGCCAGTTCTCGCCCCCGACCTCCATTCCATGACCTGCGTAGAAGACGACCGCAACAGACGCACCCTCGGCGGCATGGCCAAATTCTACGAACGCCCTTCTCATATCGGCACCCGTGCCATTGATCAGCCGTGTCACTTTGAAATCAAGCCGCTGCAGGGCGCTGGCGAGATCATTCGCGTCCTGTGGGGGATTCGAAAGTGCCGGGACCCGCTGATATGCACCATTGCCGATCACCAGCGCGACCCGATCGCCTGCTCTAGCGGCTCCTGTCCAGAATAGAGCGCAAAGAACAAAGACGCGGACTGTCAGACCAGCTCTTGCCCAATTCATCCTGCAATTCAGCATATCCATATCGCATCACTCGCAATTGCTGCACTGACTGCTGGTGGATCTGGCCAACCGCCTCTCCAGCAAACAGCCTGTGCCCCCGTTTCAAAATTAGCGGGTCATCTCTCTCCGCGGGCACAAAATAGCCAGCACGCTATTCAACCACTCTTTGTCAGAAATTTCGCAATTTGTGCCTTTATCGTCAATATCACGCACGTAACGCGAGCCCATCTCTCCCCCCTACTTATTTCTCAGCCCGCCGCATGCCTCCCTGGCTTTGCCCCCGCGACGGTTTGTCGCTAGAACAGTCGGCGCAAACAAAGCCCAAACAACAACGCTGAGGGAGAAACACATGCAAAAACTGATCGCCGCAGTTGCGGCCGGCCTTGCGCTCGCCGCCACGTCCGGCGCGGCGCAGGCGCAGATTTCCGACAACGTCGTCAAGCTCGGCGTGCTCACGGACATGTCGAGCCTTTATGCCGACGCGACCGGCAAGGGTTCGCTCGCCGCTGTCGAGATGGCGGTCGCCGATTACGGCGGCAAGGTCGCAGGCGTTCCGATCCAGATCGTGTCCGCCGACCACCAGAACAAGCCCGACGTCGGCGTCAATATCGCCCGCAACTGGTACGACAACGAGAAGGTGGACGCGGTGATGGACGTGCCGACCTCCTCGGTCGCGCTGCCGATCTCGGCGCTGACGCGCGAGAAGAACAGGATCAACATCAATTCCGGCGGCGGCTCCTCCGACATCACCGGCACCGCCTGCTCGCCCAACACGGTGCACTGGACCTACGACACCTATGCGCTGTCGAACGTCGCCGGTAAGGCGATGGTGAAGCGCGGCGA
The DNA here is from genome assembly GCF_024199945.1 of Bradyrhizobium sp. CCGUVB4N. Classification (GTDB taxonomy): domain Bacteria; phylum Pseudomonadota; class Alphaproteobacteria; order Rhizobiales; family Xanthobacteraceae; genus Bradyrhizobium. The sequence continues at coordinate 7,096,195 of NZ_JANADP010000001.1, forward strand.
GGACACCTGGTTCTTCGTCACCGCGGACTACGCGTTCGGCATGGCGCTGCAGCGCGACGCTGCCAACGTCGTCAAGGAGAGCGGGGGCAAGGTGCTCGGCGAGGTCCGCCATCCGCTCAACTCATCCGACTTCTCCTCCTTCCTGCTGCAGGCCCAGGCCTCCAAGGCCAAGGTGGTCGCGCTGGCGAACGCCGGCGGCGACACCACCAACGCGCTGAAGCAGGCGGCCGAGTTCGGCATCACGCAAGGCGGCCAGAAAATGATCGCGCTGCTGCAGGAGATCACCGACACGCATTCGCTCGGCATCAAGGCCACGCAGGGCCTGATCGTCACCGACGCGTTCTACTGGGACATGAACGACGAGACCCGCGCCTTCTCCAAGCGCTTCAACGACAAGGTCGGCCACATGCCGACTATGATCCAGGCCGGTCTTTACTCGGCGACTATGCACTATCTGAAGGCGATCGAAGCCATCAAGACCGATGAAGCTCCGAAGGTGATGGAGCAGATGCGCAATACGCCGGTGAACGATTTCTTCGCCAAGAACGGCAAGATCCGCATCGACGGCCGCATGGTCCACGACATGTATCTGTTCGAGGTGAAGAAGCCGGAAGAGTCCAAGGGCGAGTGGGATCTCTACAAGCTGCTCGCCACCGTTCCTGGCGACGAAGCCTTCCGGCCGCTCGACAAGGGTGGCTGCCCGCTGGTGAAGGGGAACTGAATCTTTTCTCCCTCTCCCCGCCTGCGGGGAGAGGGTTGGGGTGAGGGGGACTCTCCGCGAGGACGGTGACAATTGGACTCGCGGAGACTCCCCCTCACCCGATCGCTTCGCGATCGACCTCTCCCCGCAAGCGGGGCGAGGTAAGAAGACACGACAGCGCGCCCGGTGAAAACCGGGCGCGCTGCGTTTAGGCCATCACGCGATCTGCATTACTCCGAGTACTTGAACTCGGGCATGTTCTTCAGCTCGTCCTTGGTGGCGTTGAAGACGGCGTGGTCCGGATACCATTTCGACGAGGACGACGCTGTGGTCGTGGTCTTCTCGGTGCCGGTCGCAGCGCCCGTTGTGGTGGTCGCAGCGGGCTTGGCACTCGGGTTCGCGCCGGTGCCGGTATAGGCCACCGCCTCGTTGACGAATTTCAGCTTCTCATAGGGCACGGCCACGAGATGCTCGCCCATGCCGAGGAAGCCGCCGACGCCGATCACAGCGATCTTCACGGCGCCGCTCTTGTCCATCAGCAGGTCGTTGATCGAGCCGACGCTCTCGTTGGCGTCATTGTAGATCTTCAAGCCGACCATTTTCGACGCGCGCCACTCGCCCGAAGCGGTCGTGGTGGTGGTCGTCGCGGTGGTGGCCGCGGTCGGCGACTTGTCGGTTGTGGCGGTCGGGTTCTGCGCGAACGCAACGGTCGCAAGCAGAGCGGTGCCGGCAAGGCCGGCGGCGATCGATTTCATCAACATTGTTGTCCTCTCCTTCAGCAGAAAACGCATGCGGAGAAAACAGCCACCATCATCCGCAGTTCCTGTGCTGCGGCAATTTCGTTGCCTCATTGCGGCGCTGCGCTGCGAGGAAGGTTCCTGTCGAGGAACGTGCGAAACGCACAGTTCCTCGCCGACGATCTTGCGCCCTGGGATGTAGCACGATCGCGGCGAGGAACGCGCCGACCTGCGTCGCGCGGGTCAGCTCTGGTAGTCGATCAGAAGCGCGGAGATGTCCGTGCTGCTCGCGGAGCTCGTCGTGCCGTTCGCGTTGTAGGACGAGTTCGACGAAGACTGCGACTGCTGCAGCGCCTGGAGGAACTGCTCGAGGATTTTCGCCGTGCTGGACTCGGTCGAGCTGCTGCTCGTCGAATCCGTCGACGACGAGGCGTCCGAAGAACCGCCATCCGACGGCGGCGGACCGGGAGGCGGGCCGCCCGCACCGCCCGGACCACCGGGCCCTTTGCCGAAGGCGGACTGGAAGACGCCCTTCAGCTCGTCGGCCTGGTCCGACGTCAACGTCCCGTTCGAGACCTCGCCTGCGATGAGATCGTCGATCTTCGACTTCAGGCCGTCCTTGGACGGCTTGGTGCCGCTGGACTGATCGCTGGACCTGCTCTGCTGAAGCGCGGTGTCGATGTCTTGCAGGGCGGTCGTGAGGGCGGACTGGTCCGACGACGAGATCGTGCCGTCCGACACTTCCGATTGCAATTCCTGCTGCAGCCGCTGCAGCGGCGACTGGTGATTACTGGCCGAGGTCGCCGAAATCGACGTCATGAGTGCACCGTGGTTTTTGCGGGGTTTCGTACATTCCGGCGCCACGGTATGGTTAACGGGCTTAACGAGACCTTGCCGTATGACTACCCAGTCGTTGCGGGGTGTTGCGGAAATACATTCGGAAACAAACGGAAACAAAAATCTTCGCCTTTTGGCCCGAATCTTGGACAAACAAAGCTCATGGCCATTCCTTCTCCCAACATCCTGATCGTCGAAGACGATCGCGAAACCCGGACGTTGATTGCGAAATATCTCCGCAACAACTCCTGCAACGTTACCGCTGTGAGCGACGGCCGCGAGATGTCGCGTGCCATGGCCGACCACCGCGTTGATCTCATCATCCTTGACGTCATGCTGCCGGGCGAGGACGGCCTCAGCCTGTGCCGCAAGGTGCGCTCCGAGGCCCAGACGCCGATCATCATGCTGACCGCGCGCGGCGAGGACGTCGACCGCATCGTCGGCCTCGAGATGGGTGCGGACGATTATCTGCCGAAGCCGTTCAACCCGCGCGAGCTGCTCGCCCGCATCAACGCGGTGCTGCGGCGGCAGGCTTCCGCACAGGCCGCGAGCTCGATCGAGGGCGCCTCCACCCTCGCCTTCGAGGGCTGGCGCATCGACCTGCGGCTGCGCGAGCTGCGCAATCCCGAAGGCGCGCGCGTCGCGGTGACCAGCGCCGAGTTCGACCTGCTGCGGACGTTCTGCGAGCGTCCCGGCCGCGTGCTCTCGCGCGACAGCCTGCTCGACCTCACGCAGGGCCGCAACACCGGCTCGTTCGAGCGCTCGATCGACGTGCTGGTCAGCCGCATCCGCCGCAAGATCGAACCCAATCCGGCCGATCCCACCATCATCAAGACGGTGCGTTCCGGCGGTTACCTGTTTACGCCCAGAACGGAAGCGGTTACGACGCCCCTGAGCAACTGACGGGGCGTTAAGACGATGAGGCCGTTCGGGTTCTTCCACCTCAAGGGCATCGGCGGGCAGATCGCCGCGCTGGTGCTGGCCTCGACCGTCGCGCTGCATCTCGTCGTCACCACCGCCTTCCTGATCAGCCGGCCCGACCGCCCGGACCAGCCGCCGGACGGTGCGCCGCAATTGATGGATGCCGCGCTGCTGCTCGGCTCGGCCAAGCCGGACGACCGGCCGCGTCTCGCCGCAGATATCGCGCGCGCCTTCCCGAAGCTCAACATCGAGATATCGGCGCCGGGCACGGCGATTGTGGTCGAGGACAGCGAAAGCCAGCACCTGCACGGGCTCCGTCGCCATCTCGGCCGCGGCTACAAGGTGGTGCAGCTTGCGCCCGAGGGCGGCGCCCACCGCATCGGCGTGCAATTGCCTGACGGCACCATGATCGCGGGCCATGTCGAGAACGGTCCGCGTCCGTGGTTCTGGGGCGCGCCATGGCTGGTGACGCTGATGACCGCCTTCATCTGCATCAGCGTGCTCGGCCTGTGGGCAGCGCGCGCGCTGGCGACGCCGCTCTCGTCCTTTGCCAAGGCGGCCGAGAATTTCAGCCTGGACGGCGGCGCAGAGCCCCTGCCCGAGCGCGGCCCGGAGGAGATCCGCTCGGTTGCCCGCGCGCTCAACCGCATGCATGAGCGGATCGCGCGGCTGATGTCGGACCGCACCCGCATGCTGGCTGCGATCAGCCACGATCTGCGCACGCCGATCACGCGGCTGCGCCTGCGCGCCGAGTTCATCGAGGACGAGGGCAACCGCAAGCGCATGCTGATCGACCTCGACCAGATGCGCTCGATGCTGGAAAGCGTGCTGTCGCTCCTGCGCAACGACCGCAAGATCGAGGCGATCACGCTGGTCGATATCGCGAGCACGCTGCAGCTGATCGCCGATCAGTTCGGCGACATGGGCCATGTCGTGCACTATGACGGCCCGTCGTCGGCGACAGCGGCGGCGCGCCCCGACGATCTGCATCGCGGCGTCACCAACCTCGTCGAGAACGCGGTGCGCTTCGGCGCCGAGGTGACGATCCGCCTCGATGTCGACGGCACAAGACTCGTCATCGACGTCGAGGACGACGGCCCCGGCATTTCGGACGCGCGCAAGCAGGAGATGCTCGAGCCGTTCGTGCGCGGCGACGACGCGCGCACCATGGACGATTCCACCGGCTTCGGCCTCGGCCTGTCGATCGCGCGCGCGATCGCGCTCGCCCATGGCGGCGAGCTGTCGCTGCACGACCGCCAGCCGCACGGGCTGATCGTGCGGATGCAATTGCCGGTGTGGCAGCAGCCGCCGCTGGCGGCGCAGGTCGCTGCTTAAGCTGCGAGCGGCGGATAATCCACGGCAGACTCGTCGAAGATCGCGATCGCCTCGAAGCGATAGCCGCAGGCCTGGCAATTCCAGAGATAGGAGACCCGCCCCTCGCCCGGCTCGATCCAGTCGGGCTGCGCGATCGGCGCGCCGCACTGGGCACAGGGATTCTGTCTGGGAATGTCGCCGGTGTGGGTCTTCACCATGGTTGTTTTTGTCATGGCACCTCTCCCGATTCGCAGGGCGCTTCTTACTCGCTTTCGCGGACGAGCGCGAATAGACAGGCTTGCTGCCGCGACACGCGTGTCCACCTGAGGGAACTCTTGCGCCGGCATTGAGTCGTAACAGCGGCTCTGCGCCGCCAAATCGGTCACGGCGGCGTTTGGTCACATCATCGCCGCGTTCGGGAGGCCTAACGGCAACCGGGCGCAGGTTGCTCAGGCATTCCGGGGTATCTGATGAAAATTTTACGCGCTGCCGCGCTCATTGCGGCAGGAATGATGTTGCCGCTGGTGTCGCCGCAGGCCGCCTTCGCGGGCCAGGCCGAATATGCGGAGATGGTCGCGATGCATGCGCGCGCCAACGGCGTGCCGGAGGCGCTGGTCCATCGCGTCATCATGCGCGAGAGCCGCTATCAGCCCGGCCTGCTCGGCCGTGGCGGCGCGATCGGCATGATGCAGATCAAGCTCGCGACCGCCCGCGGCCTCGGCTACACCGGCGATGCCGCAGGCCTGCGCGACCCCAACACCAATCTCACCTATGCGGTGAAGTACCTCGCCGGCGCCTATCACGCCGCCAATGGCGACCACGACCGAGCCGTGCGTTATTTCGCGGGCGGCTATTACTACGTTGCAAAGCATCAGCGCCAGCAGGCCATGCAGCAGGCGAGCTTCGTGGCGAATGACCAGGCCTGGCTCGAGCCCAACGGCAATCCGCAGCCGTTGTTCGGCGGCCCGGCGCATCGCAAGCTCGCCCAGCACGTCCGCAACGCGCGGGCGCAGGCGCCCAGATAACGCCCTGTTCCAGCCAAACGCGTTGACACAGGCCCCCACTAGCCTACATTAGAGCCGTTCCGAGGGGTGCTCCGAGGAGGAGCTGAGATACCGCTAAATGGGCAAGCCTGCACTTCAGCAAGCCGGCCCAGGACCGCGGTGACCCTTTGAACCTGATCCGGGTCATGCCGGCGAAGGGACAGGGATGTTGCAGACGACCAAGCGACCGGATTCTCCGGTATCCATCATCGGTGCAGGCATAGCCGGAGCCTGGCAGGCGCTGTTGTTCGCGCAGGCCGGCCATGCCGTGACGTTACACGAGCGCAGTGACGCCGGCATGACCGACGCCACCAGCCATTGGGCCGGCGGCATGCTCGCGCCTTATTGCGAGGCGGAGGTCGCCGAGCCCATCATCAGCCGCCTCGGCCTGCGCTCGCTCGATATCTGGCGGCGCGAACTGCCGGATACCCCCTTCAACGGCTCGCTCGTCGTCGCCCATCCGCGCGAGCGCAACGATTTCGAGCGCTTTGCGCGGATGACCGAAGGCCATCGCCGCCTCGATGCCGCGGGCCTTGCCGAGCTCGAGCCGTCGCTGGAAGGCCGCTTCCGCGACGCGCTGTTCTTCCCGACCGAGGGCCATGTCGAGCCACGCCGCGTGCTGCCGAAGCTGCACGAACGCATCAAGGCCGCCGGCGGCACCATCAAGTTCGGCAGCGACGTCACCGCCAACGATCTGGAAGGCATCGTCATCGACTGCCGCGGCCTGTCCGCGCGCGAGGAACAAGGCGAGCTGCGCGGCGTCAAGGGCGAGATGATTTTGATCGAGAGCAGCGAGGTGCAGCTTGCGCGCCCGGTGCGGCTGATCCATCCGCGCTGGCCGCTCTACGTGATCCCGCGCGAGGACAATCTGTTCATGCTGGGCGCGACCTCGATCGAGGCCGAGGACACCGGCGTCAGCGTCCGCTCCGCGCTGGAGCTGTTGGGCGCGGCCTATGCGGTGCATCCGGCCTTCGGCGAAGCCCGCATCGTCGAATTCGGCTCGGGCCTGCGCCCCGCGTATCCGGACAATCTGCCGCGCATCGGCGTGCGCGGCGGCCAGATCAGCGTCAACGGGCTCTACCGCCACGGCTTCCTGCTCGCGCCGGCGCTGGCCGAGCTGACGCTCGCTTACGTCGAGCGCGGCCAGATCGACAATGAGGTGATGCAATGCGCGTGATCGTGCAATGATTGTGATCGTAAACGGCGAACAGCGCGAGATCAATGCGGCCAGCGTCGATGCGCTGCTCTCGGAGCTCGACTACGAGGGCACGCATTTCGCCATCGCGCTCAACTACGACGTCGTGCCGAAGAGCCGCTGGGCCGAGACCGCACTGAAGGCCGGCGACGAGATCGAGATCATCACGCCGCGGCAGGGAGGGTGAGGACATGGTGACCTTCTACGGCAAAACCTTCGCCTCGCGCCTGCTGATCGGCAGCGCGCTCTATCCCTCGCCTGCGATCATGCAGGACGCGATCCGCGCCTCGGGCTCGAACATCGTCACGGTGTCGCTGCGGCGCGAATCCGCCGGCGGCAAGACCGGCGACGCGTTCTGGAAGCTGATCCGCGAGCTCGACGTCGCCGTGCTGCCGAACACCGCCGGCTGCCGCAGCGTGCGCGAGGCCGTCACCACAGCCAAGCTCGCGCGCGAATTGTTCGGCACATCCTGGATCAAGCTCGAAGTGATCGCCGACAACGACACGCTGCAGCCCGACGTCGTCGGCCTGGTCGAGGCCGCGACGATCCTGATCAAGGACGGTTTTGAGGTGTTCCCCTATTGCACCGAGGACCTCTCGGTCGCGAACCGGCTGGTCGATGCCGGCTGCAAGGTGGTGATGCCGTGGGCCGCGCCCATCGGCAGCGCGAAAGGCATCACCAATCGCGACGCGCTGAAACTGATGCGCGAGCGGCTGCCCGATATCACGCTGGTGGTCGATGCCGGCATCGGCGCGCCCTCGCACGCCGCCGAAGCGCTCGAGCTCGGCTATGACGCCGTGCTGCTTAACACGGCGATCGCAAAAGCCGCCGATCCCGTCGCGATGGCCAGAGCTTTCCGCCTCGGAATCGAGGCCGGCCGCACTGCGTTCGAAGCCGGGCTGATGAACGCCCGCGACTTCGCTTCCCCCTCCACCCCTGTCGTTGGGACCCCGTTCTGGCATGCCGTATCCTGATCGCTTCTATCCCGTCGTCGACAGCCTCAAATGGGTCGAACGCCTGACCAAGCTCGGCGTCGGCACAATTCAACTCCGCGCCAAGGAGCTAAACGACGCTGACGCGCTGCAGATCGTCACCGATGCGCTGGCCATCACCAACGGCACGCAGGCCAAGCTGGTCGTGAACGACTATTGGCGCGCGGCGATCGTCGCCGGTGCAAAATATCTGCATCTCGGCCAGGAGGATCTGGCGGATGCCGACCTCAAGGCGATCCGCGAGGCCGGCCTGTCGCTCGGCGTCTCCACACATGATGACGCGGAGCTCGAAACCGCGCTCAAGGCCGAGCCCGATTACGTCGCGCTCGGTCCGATCTTTTTCACCACGCTGAAGTCCATGCGCTTCGAACCGCAGGGCATTCCAAAAATCACCGAATGGAAGAAGCGCATCGGCACCATCCCGCTGGTCGCGATCGGCGGCATCAAGTTCGAGCACGCCGCGGAGATCTTTGCCGCGGGTGCCGATTCCATCGCCGTCGTCAGCGACGTCACCCAGAATGCCGACCCGGATGCGCGCGTGCGGCAATGGCTCGGCCTGAAGGAGGCTGCGTGATGCGCCTCACTCAATCTCTATCCCGTCACCCTGAGGTGGCCGCTTCTTCAGCGGCCCTCGAAGGGCGACAGCCCGGCTCCATCCTTCGAGGCTCGCAAGTGCTCGCACCTCAGGATGACGAACAGCACGCGACGACGCGATAATCATATTCAACGGAGGATCCCATGAACATCCGCTCCAACCCCGACAAGACCGTGCCTGCCGTCACCACCGGCCCGCTGCCCTCTTCGCGAAAAATCTTCGCATCGCCCGATGCCGCGCCGGATGTCCGCGTGCCCCTGCGCGAGATCATCCTCTCGGAAGGTGCCGGCGAGCCGAACCTGCCGGTGTACGACACCTCGGGCCCCTACACCGATCCGTCCGTGACCATCGACGTCAACGCCGGTCTCGCGCGCGGCCGCAAGGCGTGGGTGCTGGAGCGCGGCGGCGTCGAGGAATATGACGGCCGCCAGATCAAACCGGAAGACAATGGCAGCGTCTCCACCGACCACGCCGCGCGCGCCTTCAGCGCCTATCACAAGCCGCTGCGCGGCCTCGACGGCCACAAGATCACCCAGCTCGAATTCGCCCGCGCCGGCATCATCACCAAGGAGATGATCTACGTCGCCGAGCGCGAAAACCTCGGCCGCAAGCAGCAGCTCGAACGCGCGGAAGCCGCCCTTGCCGACGGCGAGAGCTTTGGCGCCGCGGTGCCCGCCTTCATCACGCCGGAGTTCGTGCGCAGCGAGATCGCGCGCGGCCGCGCCATCATCCCCTCGAACATCAACCACAGCGAACTCGAGCCGATGATCATCGGCCGCAACTTCCTGACCAAGATCAACGCCAATATCGGCAACTCGGCGGTGACGTCGTCGGTCGAGGAAGAGGTCGAGAAGATGGTGTGGGCGATCCGCTGGGGCGCCGACACCGTGATGGACCTCTCCACCGGCCGCAACATCCACACCACCCGTGAGTGGATTTTGCGCAACGCGCCGGTTCCGATCGGCACCGTGCCGATCTACCAGGCGCTGGAGAAGTGCAACGGCGATCCGGTCAAGCTGACCTGGGAGCTCTACAAGGACACGCTGATCGAGCAGTGCGAGCAGGGCGTCGACTATTTCACCATCCACGCCGGCGTGCGCCTGCAATACATCCACCTCACCGCCAGCCGCGTCACCGGCATCGTCAGCCGCGGCGGCTCGATCATGGCGAAGTGGTGCCTGGCGCATCACAAGGAAAGCTTCCTCTACACCCATTTCGACGAGATCTGCGACCTCATGCGCAAGTATGACGTCTCGTTCTCGCTCGGCGACGGCCTGCGTCCGGGCTCGATCGCCGACGCCAACGACCGCGCGCAATTTGCCGAACTCGAAACGCTCGGCGAGCTGACGAAGATCGCGTGGGACAAGGGCTGCCAGGTCATGATCGAGGGCCCCGGCCATGTGCCGATGCACAAGATCAAGATCAACATGGACAAGCAGCTCAAGGAATGCGGCGAAGCGCCGTTCTACACCCTCGGGCCCCTGACCACCGACATCGCGCCGGGCTATGACCACATCACCTCGGGCATCGGTGCCGCCATGATCGGCTGGTTCGGCTGCGCCATGCTCTGCTACGTCACGCCGAAGGAGCATCTTGGGCTACCCGACCGCAACGACGTCAAGGTCGGCGTCATCACCTACAAGATCGCCGCGCACGCCTCCGATCTCGCCAAGGGCCACCCGGCCGCCCAGCTCCGCGACGACGCGCTCTCGCGCGCCCGTTTCGACTTCCGCTGGAGCGACCAGTTCAACCTCGGCCTCGATCCCGACACGGCCAAGAACTTCCACGACGAAACCCTGCCGAAGGAAGCCCACAAGGTCGCGCATTTCTGCTCGATGTGCGGCCCAAAGTTCTGCTCGATGAAGATCACCCAGGACGTCCGCGACTACGCCGCGACGCTGAACGATCCGAACAGCATCGGCATGTCGATGAGCGGCACGGCCGAGGACGGCATGGCCAAGATGAGCGCGAAGTTCAAGGAGATGGGCGAGAGCCTGTATCTGGATGCGGAGAAGGTGAAGGAGAGCAATCGGGTGCTGTGAGCCTATAAGCGCGCACCCACCAAACGACAGGCCGGGCGCTGAAGCGCCCGGCCTTTTTTGTTTGCGGCAATGAGCGAGCACGAAATCGTCATTCGCTTCCTTCTTTTGCATGGTGGTTGCACTTCGCTAACCAACCTGTGAAGTCTTCGCACCCTTTGGTTGTTATCTCATTTTATGTCGGTACAAGGTAGAACAAAGGCACGTAGGCGAGCCGTATCGCACCTTGAAGTACAGATTGCACCATCTGATATTTTCCTTCCTGCTCGCTGGGACGTCCGGCGCGCTGGCGCAGGAGCAGCCGCACGAGGTTGCCCGGCCGATCGCACCTGCGGAAGTCGTGCTCTACATCCAGTCAGACTTGAAACGCACGGACTTCGTTCAGCCGCTGGTTTGCGCGCTTCGGCGTGTGCTCACCGCCCCCGTCTCTGTGCAAGCTCTAGACCTTCCGCTCGGATCCGAATTGCTCGCAACGCCCACGCAATTCGAGGCGACCAAGGTGGCAGACCGGTTCATCCAGCGAACAGCGGACGAAGGAAATGCGCCCTCGTTCAAGTATCTTCTTGTTCCGTTCGATCTGAACGTCGAGGCCTGGAATTGGCGCTATGCGTTTTCCGCGAGCTTTGGCGACGAAACGACGTCCTACCACGTCGGTGTCGTCTCCACCGCGCGGATCGTCGCTGGCAATTGGTGGCTGCAATCTCCATGGGATCACGAGATCACGGCGACCCGAGCTTACAAGCTGATTCTCAAATCAATCGCGTACCGCACAGGGCATCGCGGCACGGATGCCTGCATTCTCTCAACGCCACTTAGTCTCGAGGAGTTGGATCGAAAATCATCCGAGTTTTGCCCGGATGACCGTGCCGCGCTTGTTGCCGCTGGCGTCCTCAAGGAGAAAGAAGAGCAGAACGACCCCGGCTGCATGACCGTTGCAGGGCGATTGCTTGTGCCAATGCTCGTGACAGCACGCAGGATGCTGGACGATTGGTGGGCTACGCTGCACTAACCTACCCTGCGCAGCAAACCCGTAGGGTGGATTAGCGTAGCGTAACCCACCAGTTGGCATCCAACGCCTCTCCAGACGTGGTGGGTTACGCCTTGCGCCGTCGCGTGTTGAATGACCGCACTTGTGAGCGGCTAACCCACCCTACGCTGCTCAGCTCAACGACGCCAATTCACGCGCAAGATTCTCGCGCGCCCGCTGATCATATTTCGCAGCGAAACCGGCATCGGGATAGATGACCGGTCGGGCGGCGAACCGGCGCAGCACCGCGGCGCGGCCGGCGCGATAGTCGGCATCGCTGACGTGGATGAACTCCTGCCGGATGGCCGCGGCATAGGCGTCGTAGCGCGCCGGCTCCGCGCCCAAAATGCTGAGATCGATCGAGATCAGGATGGCCCCGAGGCGATCATCCGCCGCGACGTCGTGCGTCTTCGTCAGACGGATCAGGCGACCGACCTCGCGGCTGATATCGGCGCGCACGTGCGCTTCGGCCAGTTGTGCGCTGAGCTCTTCGTTATCCGACCGGGTCGGATCGTAAACGACATCGTGCCACCAGATCGCTTCCGACAGAACCTCGCGCTCGTGAGCCGAGAGCCCTTCCACCTGCGCAAGCGCGGCGAGGCAGTCCTCGATATGCGCGAGGTTGTGATAGTGGCGGCCCGGCGCGGCATAGGCGACGGCCAATTCTTCGCGGTCCATCGTCAGGCCATTTCGAAGGACAACATCAAGAGACCGTCCTCCTCAACAACGGTTGGTCCCGTCTGACGTCGAGCGAGCAGTCCGCCTCCCAGGGGAAATGACGATCAACGTCCTGCCAGACGACCTGGAGACAGGGGAATGCGAGCCGCGATTTTCGGTAGAACCAGATCGCAATGCCGAGATAATCAGGATAAGCCGCGAACGGCACCTGCCAGAAGCCGAGCTTGTAGCCGTTCTCCAGCAGTTCGTCGGAGATATCACCGTCGACGAATTTATGCCCCGCGGCGGCGCGATCGCGGATAAGATTGATGATGGCCTGCGCGCTGTGGAAGCTCTGGCCGAAGATGATAAGTTCGGGGTGGCCGTAGTTCAGGTACAGACCGATTGAAAATGCAAACGGCGGATTGGCATCAGGTATGCCCGTGATATGGCAGCCGTGATTCCGGACGTTGCGCAAAACGACCTTGTCGGCTTCATGTTCGGGCTCGGGCCACTCAAACTGGTCTAGCATGCTTCCCCCAACCGGCCTGAGGCACGCGGCGCTCGCGTGCCCTGACAATACCGACGGCAGATTCAGCGAAGAAGCAAGTCAATAGTCGCATCGAAAATGTCCAACACTAGTCACCGCCTCCCCGACCAGCTCCGCGAAAACCTCCGCCTCGTCTTCGTAGGCACCGCCGCCTCGACGCGCTCGGCTGAACTCGGGCATTACTACGCCCATCCCGGCAACCGCTTCTGGCGCGCGATCCATGAGGCCGGGATCACGCCGCGACGGTATCAACCGGGTGAGTTCGCATCGCTGATCGAGCTCGGGATCGGCTTCACCGATCTTTCCAAGTCGGGTGCGGGGATGGATCACCAGATCGCGGCGGAGACGATCGACGTGCCGGGCTTTCGGGCCAAGATCGAAAAATATCGGCCGCGGACGATTGCGTTCACGAGCAAGAAGGCGGCGAGCCTGTTTTATGGCCGGCCGTCGAGTGGGATTTTGTTGGGGCGGCAGGTGCGTGACGCGAGTTGGCCTGAGGTGTTCGTGCTGCCGTCGCCGTCCGGGGCGGCCTCGGGGCATTGGACGCTGGAGCCGTGGCGAGAGCTGGCGGCGTGGATTGGTGCTTAGGAGAGACGAGCGAGGCGCACCCCACAAGTGCTCCGCTAGTATCTAGCGGCGACCGAACAGGTTACGCCTCGCGCACAAGAAGACTCAAGCCGAGACTGCTAACGTTGTGAGCGCTAGTTGACCAACGTCAGATAGCAATCCGCGTTATATTGATTCCACGAGAGCAAACCAAAGTTGCCGTCGGTGTCGCCCTTGTCCTGCCAGTTCTCGTATCGTCCATCGGTAAAGTAGCAGGCCCAGGAATTGTTGACGTGCTCAGTCACATTGTTCTTGTTGGTCCCGGCGGCATCTCCCGCTTCGGCACGCCATACGCCTGTCTCCTTGTTGTAAAAAAACAGGAAGTGGCGGGAGGCGACGCGCCCAGTGTCGTCCCAATTGTGCATTCCGATCCGAACAATGCAGCCATCTTTCCCGCTGCAAAACTTCACGACAACTTCTTCGGGGATTATCGTAGTGGTTCCACGCTGGGTCTTTGGCGCCACGAACGTTGCCCTATCGGGCTTGTTTGGCGTCGGATACGCGTCGCTAAGCGCCTTCATTTCATTTGGGTCTACCCTCGGCAACGTGATCGCGGGGCCGCTCTGAGCGCTCTCCTGCCCGTGAGAACTTGAAAAGCTCAGGAGAACGACGGGCATCAAAACGAATAGCAATGGTCGCATTGCACTACTCCTTCGATAATGAACTTTGGAAAAAAGCCGACTGGTTCTTATTGTTTGGTTCCAAGTTTAATATATGCAATTATTGGGTGCAACTACCTTGTGATGTCACTCTTACGGGCAGACGCCGCTCAACACGCGAAGCACCTCATCCTTGTAAGTCAGATCGTGCCGGATCGGCTAAGATAGCCGGCGCGGTAACGGACGGGAGACCGCTTCATCCAAGGGCCGCGAAGCCCGTGCCTCAGCGCGGCGCCCCGTCCGTTGTTCCATCGAACCCGAACAGTCGCGAGGGCCGCCTGGCGAGCCCGGTTGCGCAAGGAGGGGTGCAGATGGACGCGATCTATGTTGGCATTGATGTGTCAAAGGACCGGCTGGACGTGCATGTACGTCCAAATGGAGAAGCCTTTGCCGTCGCGCGCGACGGCAAAGGCTTGGAAGAGTTGGTTACGCGTCTTGCGGCTTGTTCGCCAACGCTGATTGCGGTGGAGGCGACAGGCGGGTTCGAGACCATCGTTGCGGCAGCGCTGGCCGGCGCCGAATTGCCGCTGGTGGTGGTCAATCCGGCCCAGATCCGGCACTTCGCCCAAGCCGTTGGTCGGCGTGCCAAGACCGATCCGATCGATGCGGCGGTCATCGCACGGTTCATCGAGGCCGTGAGACCAACGCCGCGCGCTCTGCCGGATCAGCAGGCGCGGCTGCTGGCGGAGCTGGTCAGTCGCAGGCGGCAGATCATCGAGATGATCGTTGCCGAACGCCAGCGCGAGAAGCGGGTCGAGAATGTGCGCGTTCGCAAGAGCCTTGTTCGCCACATCAAGGTTCTCGAGAAGGAACTACCGGAGATCGACAACGACATCGACACCTTGGTGCGCGGATCGCCGGTCTGGCGCGACAAGGAGGAACTGATGATCAGCTTTCCGGGAGTGGGCAACACGCTCGCTCGCACGTTCTTGGCCGAGGTGCCCGAACTCGGCACCCTCAACCGTCGCCAGATTGCAAGCCTTGCCGGCCTTGCTCCGTTCACCCGTCAGTCCGGCCGCTGGAAGGGCAAGAGCATGATCGGGGGCGGAAGAGCCGCGCTGCGCGCTGGGCTCTATATGGCTGCTCTATCCGCTAGCCAGCATCATCCGCAGCTCAAAACGTTCTATCGACGCCTGCTGGCCGCCGGAAAGCCCAAGATGGTTGCCCTCATCGCGGTCGCGCGCAAGGTTCTCACCATCCTCAACGCCATGCTCAGAGACCAAAAACAATGGCAATCCGCTTGACAAAGAACACAGTCGCTGAGGAGACCGCGCAGCGGTCGTCTCGAAGGATGGCCGCGGGCGAGATCGGGGCCTGCATGGTTCGAGACGGCGCTTCGCGCCTCCTCACCATGAGGGGTTGGCTCTCGTAGGGTGTGCAAAGGCGCCCCAGCGCCGTGCCACGATCTCTCCACCAATCGACAGAACGTGGGCACGGCGCGCGAAGGGCGCGCCTTTGCCCACCCTACGGGACCGTGCGCACCGGAGAGACTGTCGGAATCCGCTCCGCTCGTTCGTCCTCTGGTCCAAACCGCCATCACCCCGGAGATCTCGCATGCCCACCATCACCGCCTTCGCAAACTCTCCCGACCGCGGCAGGGGTCTGGCGCGCGACATGCGGATTCGGTGGGCGTTGGAGGAGGTGGGCCAGCCCTACGACGTTCGCCTCGTAACGTTCGATCACATCAAGCAGCCTGAACATGTTGCGCTGCATCCGTTCGGGCAGATCCCGACCTTCGAGGACGGTCACCTCGTCTTGTTCGAGACCGGCGCCATCGTGCTGCATATCGCCGAGCGTCATGCCGGTCTGCTGCCGGGCGAGCCGAACGCCAGGGCGCGCGCCATCGCGTGGATGTTTGCCGCCGTCAACACCGTCGAACCGCCGATCGGCGAGCTGGGGACGGCGATCCTGACCGAACGTGACAGCAGCTGGTATGAGGTGCGGCTGCCGATCCTGAGGGACCGGGTCTGCGTCCGGCTCGGCGAACTGGCCCGCCATCTCGGCGGCGCCGACTGGCTCGACGGCGCGTTCAGCGCCGGCGATCTCCTGATGGTGACGGTGCTGCGCAGGCTGGCTGCATCGCGCATCCTCGACGACTATCCGACCCTCTCCTCCTATGTCGCCCGCGGCGAAGCGCGGCCGGCGTTCCAGCGCGCGTTCGATGCGCAGCTGGCGGTTTTCACGGCGGCGGCCGGCTAGGCACGGTGCCGTATTCCGTAGGATGGGTAGAGCGAAGCGAAACCCATCAACTGGACCGAAGCAACAGGTGCGCCTGTTCGACTGCGCCACAGGGCTGGCTAGACCGCAGACCGGGTGATGGGTTTCGCTGCGCTCTACCCATCCTACAAAAGCTACGGCACCGCGCCCTACAGATCGAAATTGGTCGGCATCATCACCACGTCGCGGATGGTCATGCCGCGCGGCCGCGTCAGCATGAACATCACGACGTCAGCCACTTCGCTGGCCTCCAGCAGGCTGCCGGAATCCCTGGCTTCCCTGAGCTTCTCCGCCGGCCAGTCCGCGAGCAGCGCGGTGACGACCGGGCCGGGCGAGATCGAGCCGACGCGAATGCCGTGCTTGAAGACCTGGCGCCGCACCGTCTGGACGAAGCAATTGATCGCCCATTTGGACGACGCATAGACCGGCTCCCATGGCGTCGGAAAATGCGCGGCAAGAGAACTCGTGACGATGATGTCGCCGCTCCGGCGTTCGATCATGTGCGGCAGCACGTCGTGCACGTTCTTCATCACGACGTTGACGTTCAAATTCAGCATCCGGTCGATCGCCATCGTGTCGGCATCGATGAGGTCGCCACCGACATAGGTGCCCGCATTGGCATGCAGGATGTCGAGCTGCCCTGCCTTCTCCAGAACGCGCGGCAGCAGCGTCGCGCAATCCTTCGGGTCTAGCAGATCGACCACCAGCGGGATCACCGCGTCACCATGCCTGCTGCAGAGCGCCTTCAGCGCGGCCTCGTCGCGATCGACCATCACCACGCGCGCACCCGCGGCCAGCATCGCCTCGGAACTCGCCAGGCCGATGCCCGACGCGGCCCCGGTCACCGCGGCAACCTTGCCTGCCAATTCGTTTGCCATGAGATCACCATCCTGCTGATGTCGGCAGTATAGCGATGCAAAGCGCGCTCGCGAAGTAGATCGGCGTGAGCGTGGATTAGCGATTGTACGTCACACTCAGCCGTCGTCCCGGCGAACGCCGGGACCCATACCGCGGATTCTATCGGTTGTGGCGACAGCAGTACCGGACTTCGAGTCCTCGCCAAACCACTCCCTGGGGTTATGGGTCCCGGCGTTCGCCGGGACGACACTTTCGGTTTGGATACGACATTCCGCCAAACCGCGACGCGTCACTGCGTCACCCCGCATACGCCTTATCGAGATCCGCGATCACGATCTTTCGCATCGCCATCATCGCCTGCATGACGCGATTGGCCTTGGTGCGATCGGCATCGCCGAGATACCGGCCGAGCGCGGTCGGAACCACCTGCCACGAGAGCCCAAACTTGTCCTTCAGCCAGCCGCACCTCGATTCCTCGCCGCCGTCGGCGGTGAGCCGGCTCCAGAAATAGTCGACCTCGTCCTGCGTCTCGACGCTGATGAAGAACGACACCGCCTCGTTGAAGCGGTATTGCGGCCCGCCATTGAGCGCGTTGAAGCGCTGTCCTTCCAGCTCGAACACCGCCATGAAATCGCTGACGGTCTCGACCTTCGCGTTAGGGAATACCGATTTGTAGAAGGCGACGGCTTCCGGAACATTGTTGTCGAACCAGAGAAACGGCGTGATGGAGGTCATATGCGAATATCCTTTTGTCTGGGACCGGACGGGCGAACTGCAAGCCGCCATCCCAAGGACGAGCCCGGGCACGTCGCCCCGACAGCGATACGGAATTTTTTAGGCCCAAGCAGGTCCTGGGGCGAATTTTGCTCCGCTCCTCGCGTCCTGCGCTTGCCTTGCATCAGTGTGCACTGCTAGCCTGCACTACCATAGGTTTATTATTTTGCAGCGATTGGAGGATTGGATATGACAGACCGATACACCAAATCCGTGCTGACGGTCATTGCAGCAGCGCTCAGCATCATCGCGGCCCGGCAATTCCTCCAGACTGCGGAGGCGCAAACAGGCCAATGTGGAAATCAGGCGCACCCATGCGCCACTTACAACGTCTATTGGGACAGTAGCTTCAGCGAATGGAAGCCGTGCTACGAAAGCTCGCGCGGCTGTTACGTGGTCGGCACGGTCAGATGAGTTCGCACAAGTCCACGGCGCGGTAAGCTAACCCGCAATTCGCCTTACCTCCGTCAAATGAATGACGCCGGCCGTCCTCCGATCGATCGACGTCGCATGCAGCCTATTGCAAGGGCGTGATGGCGGCGATACGACTTGGAGTGAAAGAACGTGGGACGGAACAGCCGAGCCTCAACCGGCGCACGTCATGTCGAGGAAGCCGCCGCCATGAGCGACGATCTCTCCGGTGTCTGGGACGGCACTTACATTCAACCCGGCACGGGAATGGTCACGTTCACCGCGACGCTGGTCGAGGCCGGCGGCGCGCTCGCAGGCCACGTCACCGAACCCTGCTCGAATCCGCGCTGTCCGGTGCGAACCCACAGCGCCTCGATCACGGGCCATCGCTCAGGCCACGCCGTGTCGTTTGTCAAACGCTACGAGCCGCCAGGTTACGGCTTCGACATCGTCCATTACGATGGCATCATGAACGGAGAGGCGACCGAGATCGACGGGCGCTGGCGGCTGCCGGGCACATCAGGCTCGTTCCTGATGATCCGCTCCAGCAAGCGCGCGCAGGCGCACACCATCGGCAAGCGCGCGGACCAACCGGCCCCATAGTCCAATTTTACTGGGAGGAGCCATCATGCTGACCCTCTATTCGTATCCGGAGCTGTTCGGCGTCGCCGACAACAACGGCTACGGGCTCAAGGTCTACGCTTTCCTGAAGCTCGCCGGTGTGCCGTTCGTGCACGAGCATGTGTTCGACGCCTCCACGGCACCACGCGGGCAGCTTCCCTACGTGGTCGATGACGGCGAGACCATCGGCGACAGCGAGACCATCATCGCGCATGCGATCGCCAAATATCATCTGACCATCGATGCCGCGCTGTCGCCCGCGCAGCGCCGCACCCATCATCTCGTCACGCGCATGCTCGACGATCTCTACTGGGTGATGTCCTATTCGCGCTGGAAGGACGAGCGCTATTATCCCGCGTTTCGCGACGGCTTCATTGCGCAGCATCCGCAGATCGACGCCGCAGGCTTCGAGAAGGCGAAGGCCTACAATGCGCAGCGCTATCACTACCAGGGCATCGGCCGCTACACGCCCGAGCAGGCCTACGCACGAGGACTGGCCGATCTGCAGGTGCTGGCCGAGATCGTGCCCGCAAACGGTTTCGTCGATGGCGAGCGGCCGACCAGCTGCGATGCCGGCATCTACGGCTTCATCGCCAACATCTATTATTTCCCGATCCCGACGCCGCTGAAGGCGTTCGTCGATGCGCACAAGAACCTCGTCACGCATTGCGAGCGGGTTCATGCGATGGTGAGCGGAAAGTAGCCACGGCCGGGATCTCGTAGGGTGGGCAAAGCAAAGCGTGCCCACGCATTTTTCGCGATCGAGAGAGATGGTGGGCACGGCGCAAGTGCGCCTTCGCCCACCCTACGACACCGTCTCCTACCGCATCGTGATCGCAAGCCCGCTCAGATCGGCATTCGCCATCAACCCCGTCTGGTAGCCCGACAGCTCCAGCACCGCGCCCTTCTGGTTGGTCAGCACGATGGCGCGGGCGCCGCGGCCGACCGCGAGGCCGGCACCGGCGGCGCCATAGACGCCGGCGACATCGGAGGGACGGTTGATGTTGGAGACGCGGCCGCGCAGCACGGTCTTGGAGCCGCCGAAGACGAGCCCGTAATCGAGCCCGCCGGTCGAGAGCGAATAGGCGCGGCCGCGGAAGTTCAGCACGCCCGAACCGCCGGAGCCACCGATGATCCAGCCCGCCTTGTAGATCGTCAGCACCACGGTGCCGCCATCGGCCTGCGCCGCGGTCGAGAGGCCGGCCAGTGCTGCAAGGGCGACGAGCGCGGCACGCAGGGTGGAAGCAATCTTCATGAGGCGTCTCCGGGGGCTATTTTTCAAGGGGAAAGCGAATCAGTCGCTGCAATGTATCCGATCGATCGCGGCGGCAACATGATGGGGAGCGCCGTCGGTGCGCTCCCTCGCCTCGTTCTTACGGGGAGAGGCGAAGCAACCCGCCCGCGCTCCCCCGCATCACCCCACCATGCCATCCTGCCAGTGTTTTGCCCGACGGGTCAAACATTTTTTCTGTCTTCCCGAAATCTCGATTTCGCCAATGATCCGTACTGTGCATGGGGTTGTTTTCGCGTTTTGTGTTGGAGCATGCCCCGCATGACGCTACGCTCTCCCGCACGCCATCATCATTGCATGCGAGGTCCCCCATGCCGATCCAGCATTTCGCTGCCCCGCCGCACGTCAAGGCGCCGCCGCTCTCCTTCGCGACCCGCGTCGGCGACCTGCTGTTCGTCTCCGGCATTCCCGGCTTCGACGCCCATGGTGCGCTGCCCGACGGCTTCGAGGCGCAATTCGCCAATGTCGTCGTCAACATCAAGCGCGTGCTGGACGAGGCCGGCGCCACGATGCGCGACCTCGCCAAGGTCAACGTGCTCCTGACCCGCGCCTCGGACGTGGCCGCGATGAATGCGCTCTATGCCGGCGCGTTCGGCCCGCCGCCCTTTCCCGCACGCACCACCTGCGTGGTGCACGCGCTGCCCGATCCGAAGATGCTGATCGAGATCGAGGCGGTGGCCTCGCTGGCGAAAGGATAGTCAACCGGGATCTGCCTGACATATCCGTGATCGGTCACGCCGGGCTTGCAAGCTGCGCAGTTTTGCCGCACCAGTCTCCCGTCACGTTTCCCATCAGGAGATCTTTCATGCGTCGCGTTCTCGCCCTTTGTGCCGTTGCCGGCATCGCTTCTTCCGTGTTCGCCGTGCCGGCGTCGGCGGCAGCCGGCTATTACGTGATCCGCTGGGACAACACTGGCATCTGCCAGGTCTGGAACGAGGATCTCCGCTACAAGCCGTTCCAGTGGGGCGCGTCGACCTACAAGGTCGTCAGCAAGCCGCTCCCGACCTTCACGCAGGCCTCCGAGCTGCAGATCAAGTTGCGCGCCGAGCGCCGCTGCTTTCTCTGAGCCGATCGGCCAATCGAGTTTCGAGGGCGGGTTGCGCAGGCAGCCCGCCCTCTGCTTTTGGCCAGCGAATTCCGCCATTTCCGCCATTTGCGGTTTGAACCTGATCAGCACACGGAACTACTCACCTCTTGTTCGGGGCACAGGCTGAGAGCGCCCCGCAACCCCTCCCCGCCATTGTCGGGAGGCGCATCACATCTTTCATTTTGAGGAGCTGATCCATGCGTCGTCTTTCCATGCTGTGCGCTGCCGCCGGTGTCGCTGCTGCCGCCTTCGTCGCCGCGAGCCCGGCCGAAGCCGGCTATCATCTGATCCGCTGGCAGGACAGCGGCGTGTGCCAGATCTGGGACGAGAGCATCCCGACCACGCCGTGGCCGGCCGGCTACCATCGCGCCAGCGCGTCCGTGCCGACCTTCCTCGACGCGCTCGCGCTGAAGGATAACGCATTGAAGGCCGGTCACTGCAGCTGGTAAGAATTCGATCGGCGGACGACAGGGCCGGGCAAGGATGCGATACTAGCATCCTTGCCCGGTCGTTTTTTCACCTCGCGGATTGGAGCAGGTCGATGCGCGCACGGACGACGACGCTGGCTGCTTTCTCCGCTTTGCTGCTGCTCGCCGCAGCGGCGCAGGCGCAAGCCCCGCAATCCTTCCGCGTGATCTCGCCGATCTTCAGCCAGCTCGTCAGTTTCGCGATGCCGTCGAATTTCGCGGCCGTGTTCGAGAACACCAAGGGCGGCCACTACATCCGCGAAGCCGTGCTCAAGGGCGAGACGCCCGAGCGCTGGACGCAGATGATCACGGTCACCGGCGAGAAGGGCATGACGCTGACGCCGGGCGCATCGCCGCAGATTTTTGCGGGCACCATCGCAGGCGGATTCAAGACGGCCTGCCCGGACAGTTTTGCGGCGAGGCCTTTGGGCGAGACGACATTCGGCCGCTTCGAGGGCTTTGTCGCCGTGGTCGGTTGCGGCCGCATCGACAGCGGCCCGACGCGGCACAGCGAGACTGCGCTGCTGATCACGCTCAAGGGCACGACCGACTATTACACCATCCAGTGGGCCGAGCGCGGCCCCGAAAGCGACGAGCCGCCGGTCAACGACGACCGCTGGGAAGCCCGCCTGCGCGATCTGAGCCCGATCGATCTCTGCCCGATCATGCCGGGCGAAGCCGCGCCCTATCCGAGCTGCGTCAACAAGAGCTGAGCGCCGTCAGGCGTCCTTGTGCGCGCCGGGGTGAATGAGAATATCGCGCGCGGAGCTGAGGTCGATGAAGGCCTGCGCGCTGCCGCCCTGGTCGGGATGCATGCCCTTGGCGGCGCGGCGATAGGCCTGGTTGATGTCGTCGCAAGTGAGCTGCACCGCGAGCGGCAGGCCCAGCATCTTGCGCGCGCGGTCCTCGCTGGACAGCTTCTTCGGCGCGGCGTTGCGGCGGCCGAAGCGTGGCGCGGTCAGATCATGGACGACGTCGAGGATCACGCCGACGCGGCGCCGTGCGGCCAGCGTGACGCCGTGATCGTCATTGTCGGCAGCCTGGCGCAACACGGGCAGCGCCTGCTCGGCGGCCTGCCGCAGCGTGGCATTGGTGCTCATCCGCACGATCTCGGCCACCAGCCGCCCTGCCTCGGCCCAATCGGCGAATTCCGCCGACCGCAGGCGCTCGAGCGCCAATTTCCAGGATTCAAGTCGTTCCATCATGCGCGCAACGTTTAGCAATGAAGACGAGTATGCCAAGGCGGCCGTTTCCGACCCCTTAATTTCGAGTTAGCCTTTCATGAAACTTAGAAACGAATCCGGGAGGAAATTGTCATGGCATTGCTCGCAAACCACATCGCTGTCGTCACGGGCGCCGGTTCCGGCATCGGCCGGGCCATCGCCGCCGGCTATGCCCGCGAGGGCGCGCGTGTGGTGCTGCTCGACGTCAACGGAGACACGGTCGCGGCAGCCGCCGAGGAGATCCGCAAGGCCGGCGGCAAGGCCGAGAGCTTTGCGCTCGACGTGACCAAACGCGACGATTGCTTTGCGCTGGCGAAGACCATCGCCGACAAGGTCGGGCAGGTCTCGATCCTCGTCAACAATGCCGGCATCACCCGCCGCAACGCCTTCACCGCCGAGACCGAGGCGGTCGCGAAGGACTGGAACGACATCATCTCGCTCAACCTCAATGGCGTCTTCAACATGACGCAGGCGTTCCTCGCGCCCTTACGTGCAGCCAAGGGCCGCATCGTCAATATCGGCTCGATCCAGTCCTTCGTGCATCTGCGCACGCCGAGCTCGGCGGCATACACCACCTCGAAGCACGGTGTGCTCGGCTTCACCAAGGCGCTCGCGGTCGAGCTCGGCAAGGAAGGCGTGCGCGTCAACGCGATCGGGCCGGGCTTCATCGAGACCAACATCAACGCTCATGTGCGCGCCACCAATCCGGCGCTGGTGCAGGCCTTCGTCGACCACACCCCGCTCGCGCGCACCGGCAAGCCGGAGGACATCGTCGGCCCAGCGATCTTCCTCGCCTCGGACCTGTCGTCCTACGTCACGGGTACGATCGTGATGGTGGACGGCGGATATCGCACGGTGTGAGGCGCGAAATCGGTCCGCATCGCTATGCATCTCGTGCCAATCGCGGCGGCGCGGCGGCATTCCCAAGGTCAATTCGTGCGATCGCGCGCAATTAACCTTTCGTTAACCAAACCCGCCCACCGTAGATGTACGGCTTAGGATATTCGGCTTGGGGGTCGTTTGTTCTCGATCCGCTTCCAACGATGGAAGCGGGCGTTGATCGGGGAGTGTATTGATGACCACTGTTCATGTCGCGGCGCCCGAGCAGGGCGCGCAATTTCTTGCACCCAATGAGATCGTTCCACTGTTGATCGGCGCGACCGTCGGCGAGGTCGAGCGTGAGCTCGTGCTCCAGACGCTCGCACGCTGCGACGGCAACCGCACGCGTGCCTCGCGCGTGCTCGGCCTGTCGGTGCGCACGCTGCGCAACAAGATCAGGATCTACGCGGCGTCCGGCATCGAGGTGCCGGCGTATCACGATTGACGCGCCGGGCCGCGCTCCGCCGCGCCGATTGATGTTGATCAAGCCCGCCACGAGGCGCGGGCGGAATTGCTGCTGTCGTCAAACGCCGCTAAGTAGCTTGCGTGCGCAAAAGGAGCAGCGGCGTGGCAGACGAACAGGGACGGCAGGGACCCCAGGGTCCGCGCGGACGGCAGGGCGAACCGGGACGGCCGGGACCGCAGGGTCATCCGGGCAAGCGGGGCCCCGACGGCGCACGCGGCAAGCCGGGCCCGCAGGGCAAGCCGGGACCGGCCGGAAAAGCCGGAGCGCAGGGCAAGGCAGGTCTGCCGGGCAAGGCGGGCGAAGCCGGTGCGCGGGGCGCCGCCGGATCGCAGGGCGCCGCAGGTCCGCAAGGGCCCGCCGGTCCTCAAGGCCCGCGCGGCGAAGCCGGTCCGCCCGGCCAATTACCGTCGATCGAGCAGGTGCTCCCCTGGCTCGAGCAACTCTTCGACGCCTGGGATGAGCGCCGCCGCCGGCGCGAGCAGCAGGCCGCCGAGCGCGAAGCGCAGGAAGCTGCCGAGCGTGCGGCGCTGGAGGCCGCCGTGCAGGAGGCTGACGATGCCTCCGCCGATGGCGAGGATGACGAAGACGACGATCACAAGAAAAAGAAGAAAAAGAAGAAGCACGGTCACAAGGACTAGCGCCTACTTCCGATCCTCACGCCGCGGCAGCATGCCCATGCGCTCGAATTGCCAGCGCATGGCGCGGTACCAGAGATAACCGACCGCCGCGCCGCAGATGGCCAGGATCACCATGTTCGCGCTCGAGAACGAGCCGCTCCACCACATCATCCACGCGGTCCACAACAGCGTGAAAACGATGGCACCTGCTTTCAGCGGAAGAAGGGGGCGGTTCATGATCGTGCTCCGGGTTGTCAAAACCCCGGCGAGCATCATCGCGCGTGACGGCCATCGCTTCCGTGAGCCAGATCACGGTCGAGCCCGGCCGGACCGTTAGCCGAAACGCAGCCGCGAACGTTCCTTCGCCTTCTCCGCCTCGACCTCGCGGTCGCGCGCCGGTGCATGGGTGTGAAGCGACGTCAGGAGTTTTCGCGCAGCCTCCGAGACCTCGACGACCGCGCGGTCGAAGGCTGCCTCATTGGCCTGCGACGGCCTGCTGAAGCCGGAGAGCTTTCGCACGAACTGGAGCGCGCTGGCATGGATCTCGCCCTCCGTCGCCGGCGGCTCGAAATTGAACAGCGTCTTGATGTTGCGACACATGCAGTCTCTCCCGATGATTTCCTCATAAGACGATCGGCGGAGCCGAAATCCTACATCTTTCCGGACACTTCTGCTAAAGTCCATCCCAACGCGGCCACGAGCCATGAGCCGCTTATGGGGAGACAAACATGAAAGCTTCTTGTGCGGCGCTGTCGGTCATTCTGCTGTCCATCTCGACATCGGTATTCGCCGCCGACTATCCGGCGCCGAAACAGGGCGATTGGGTTGCCAAGGATTTCAAGTTCCACACCGGCGAGGTCATGCCGGAACTGAAGCTGCATTACACCACTGTAGGTGAACCGACCGGACAACCGGTGCTCGTGCTGCACGGCACCGGCGGCTCGGGCGCGAGCATGCTGACACCCGCATTCGCCGGCGAGATGTTCGGCGCCGGACAGCCGCTCGATGCGTCCAAATATTACATCATCATTCCCGACGCGATCGGCCACGGCAAATCGTCGAAACCGTCCGACGGCATGAAGACGAGCTTCCCGAAATACAATTACGACGACATGGTCGAGGCGCAGCATCGCCTCGTGACCGAAGGCCTCGGCGTCAAGCATCTGCGGCTCGTGATCGGCAACTCCATGGGCGGCATGCAGACCTGGCTGTGGGGCGAGACATATCCCAAGGACATGGACGCGCTGGTGCCGATGGCCTCGCAACCGACCGAGATGGCGTCGCGCAACTGGATGATGCGGCGGATCATGCTCGACACCATCCGCAACGATCCCGATTACAATGGCGGCAATTACACCAGCCAGCCGCGCATGATGAAATACGCCATCACGGCCTATGGCATCGCCAGCATCGGCGGCACGCTGGCCTATCAGCAACAGGCACCGACTGCCGCAAAGGCCGACAAGATCGTCGACGATCGGCTGGCGACACCGATCACCGCGGATGCCAACGACTACGTCTACCAGTGGGATTCCTCGCACGACTACAACGCCGGCGACAAGCTGGAGCAGATCGAGGCCTCGCTGCTGCTGATCAATTCCGCCGATGACGAGCGCAATCCGCCCGAGACCGGCGTGACCGACGCTGCAATGAAGCGTGTCAAGAACGGCAAGCTGTATCTCATCCCGGCAAGCACCGAGACGCGGGGCCACGGCACTACCGGCAACGCGAAATTCTACACCGAGCAGGTTCGGCAATTGCTGCAGACTGCACCGCAGCGCACGATGTAGGCATCGTCGGAACGACCTCGATGTCGCAACGCATCATATGCGGCGCATCAGCGCCGCATATTATTTGAGCATGCAATGAGCCGGCGGCTCGGGCTTAATCGCGTCAACGATACGAATCGACACGCGATGAGGAGGAGGATTGCATGCACAGGCTTGCGCTGTGCGTTTGGCTCGCCGCGATGACGAGCGCCGCGTTCGCGTTCGACAACGGCCAATACGACAACGTTCCGCCCGACATCCGCGCCTGGTTCAAGAGCGTGATCGCGCCGAACGGCGTACCCTGCTGCGACATCTCCGATGGCCATCGCACCGACTACGACGTGCGCAAAGGCACCTATTGGGTGCCGATCGAGGGACAATGGATGGAGGTGCCCGAGCGCGCCATCATCCGCGATCGCGGCAATCCGGTCGGTCAAGCCGTGGTGTGGTATGTCCACCACCGCGGCGCCATCATCATCAGTTGCTTCGTGCCCGCCGACGCAGTGTAGCGCGCATGATGGCGCCTCGCCGCCGCGCGTGCTAGTTCAGCTGATGCCCCCTGCAAACGACCGAACACGCGCCGTGATGCGCTTCGTGCTGGCGGCGTTCTACCTTGCAGCGGGGATCGCGCATCTCCGTGTTCCGGACAAGCTGCTCGCGATCACACCGTCCTGGGTCCCGTTTGCTGCGCGGCTGATCCTCATCACCGGCCTCTGCGAAATCGCAGGCGCCATCGCGCTGGTGACGCGACCATTGCGCTGGTGGGCTGGCGTCGCGCTTGCACTCTATGCGCTCTGCGTCTGGCCGGCGAACATCAAGCACGCCCTCGAAGGCATCGACCTTCCGCCCATCCCCAACAGCTGGCTCTATCACGGGCCGCGGCTGGCGCTCCAGCCGGTGATCATCTGGTGGGCGCTTTACTGCGCCGGCGTGATCGACTGGCCATGGCGGTGTCATAAAGGGGATAGTGGTCAGGCCGGGGAATGATATCCTTGAAGCCTCAATCAGGGAGACCTTCGTGACCGACCTCTGCGCCGAAGACCTTGCCACCATCTATGCGAAGCCGACCCCGCGCGTGATCGCGAAGGCGCGTCCGGCGATCGACGTGCATGCGAAGAAATTCATCGAGATGTCGCCATTCTGCGTGCTCGCGACATCAGGCCTCGATGGCAGCGTCGACGCCTCACCGCGCGGCGGCGGCATCGGATTCGTTCATGTCGCCGGCCCCAATCAATTGCTGATGCCCGACCGCGCCGGCAATAACCGCATCGACAGTTTCCGCAACGTCGTCGAAGGCTCGGGCTTCGTGCACCTGCTGTTCTTCGTGCCGGGCATCGACGAGACGCTGCGCGTCGGCGGGCGCGGCACGCTGTCGGCCGATCCGGAGCTGCTCGCGTCGATGGTCGAGTTCGGCAAGCCGCCGCGTGCGGTGCTGAGCGTCGCTGTCAGCGAGGTCTATTTCCACTGCGGCAAGGCGCTGATGCGCTCAAAGCTATGGGCACCGGAGAAGGTAGAGCGCTCGGTAATGCCGAGTGTCGCCCAGGTGATCCACGACCAGACCGGACTCGGCGAGCCGGAAAGCCAGGAGATCGTGGAAGAGCGTTACAAGACTCAGCTGTGAAAGGCACGACAATCACGGTGTCGTCCCGGACAAGCGAAGCGCAGATCCGGGACCCATAACCACAGGGAGTGGTTTGGCGAAGACTTGGAGTTACCAGCTCGCGCCGCAACCACTCTCTGTGGTTATGGGTCCCGGCGTTCGCCGGGACGACAGCTGAGCTTGTGGCAACCGCGATGGACTTGGACGGAGCTTAGTGCCCCTCGCCCTCGAGCCCGCCGACGTGCTTCTGGGTGTAGAGCTCAAGGCCGATGCGGCCGATCAGATCAAGCTGGGTTTCGAGGAAGTCGATGTGGTGCTCCTCGTCGCTCATCAGCTTCTCGAACAGGTCGCGGGTGACGTAGTCCTTGACGCCGTGGCAGTAGGTCGCCGCTTCCTGGTAGAGCGCGCGCGCGCTCATCTCGGCGGCGAGGTCGCACTCGATGATTTCCTTGACGTTCTGGCCGATGCGCAGGGGATCGAGCACCTGCATGTTCGGGAAGCCGTCGAAGAACAGAATGCGCGCGGTGAGCTTGTCGGCGTGCTCCATCTCCTCGATGGACTCCTTGCGCCAGACCTTGGCCATGTCCAGCAGGCCCCAATTGTCGAGGAAGCGATAGTGCAGCCAGTACTGGTTGATCGCAGTCAGCTCGTGACGCAGCGCCTTGTTGAGATAGTCGATGACTTTTGCGTCGCCCTGCATGGTTCACTCCAGATCTTGCAGTCCAAATCGGACCTATCCGACTTTAGAATGCTTCTAAATGAGATTAAACGCGAGAGCAACCGGCTACGGGGACGCAGCCGGGGAAAAACTCAGCCGAATTTGCGGAAGTTATCAGCAGGCCGCGAGGGCGAACTGGGCGGGCTGGGCCGCCTCATCGTTGGCGGCCACGGTGTGGCTGTGCGGGCAGCCGGAACAGCAGGACTTGGCACAGGGGCCGAGCGCTTCGTCGATGATGGTCTTGATCGTCCGGGCGCAGCGGCCGCACTCGGCGCTGCAGCCGAGGCATCCGTAGATCTGCTTGGCATGACGCACGGCATCGTCGGACTCGGCGACGGCGGCGCGGATGTCGTCATCGCTCAGCACGTTACAGGAACAAACGATCATGGAAGCGGTAGGCCCTTCGGTGATGCGCCATCATCGATATTTAAGGGGCCGTCCGGATGCAAAAGGAAAAACCGGTATTTCAAGCTATTCCAAACTGGCCAGGAAACAGCCTAGAACGGCTCTAAAATAGCGCGTTGCGCTGGATCAAGATGATACCGAACTGGGCTCAATCGCTGCTCCCGCCTCCCCCGCTATCGCCCCCGCCACCGCAATCTCCGCCACTGCTGCCGCTATCGCTGACGGCGCAACTGCCGCTGTCGGTCGAACTTCCGGAACTGTCGCTGGAAAACCAGCTTCCGAGCGAGAAGCCGTCATTCGTCGTATCCGAATAGCTGTCGCCGCTTCCGCCGTTACCGCCTGCCCTCGCGCGCGGGCGCGCCGCGCGGTTCTGAAAATGGGTGATTAGGGCATAGCCAACCACGCCGACGGCACCCAGTGCGATCAGGGCATTGGTCAGGACGTTCATCGTCGTCTCCCAGGCTTGAAAGCCGCCATTTCCACCAATTGGTCGCGGCCGACCAACGCGCCGTTCATTGATCATTCAAGCGAAATATGGAACTTTGGCCGGAAGAGTTCCGTGTTCGCTGAAAGGTCGCCCGAATGAAGAAGTCGCTTATGGCGGTCGCCGCCGCCGTCACCCTGGTTTTGGCCGCGGGCACACCGGCCCATGCACAGCGCGGTGTCGCTGCCGGCGTCGCCGCCGGGATCATCGGGGGCGCCATCGTCGGGGGCGCACTGGCCTCCCCGTATTATTACGGACCCGGACCGGGCTACGCGTATGGCCCGGGTTACGGCCCCGGCTACTATCCGCCCCGCTACTACGCGCCGGGTCCTGGCTACGTCGCCGACGATTATTATGGCGATGGCTGTGTCTGGCAGAGGCAGCGCTTCTGGGACGGCTACGCCTGGCGCGTCCGGCGCGTCCGAGTTTGCGGCTGAGGCGCGTTAAGCCGCTCGGCTGGACCGATTCAAAATGAGCCGGTTCACTACGGATGCGCCGTTCATCTGCGGGCCTGAAAAAGACCGCTTTTTCTCGTCACAGCTCCGTGTGCGTTTACCGCGGATTGACCATTTGCGCGCTTCCTAGCTGCAAGGCCAATTCGATCCAAATGCGCGTGAACTTTTAAATCCCGGGCGCCTCTAACAAGGTGCGTCCATCTCCCAGGAGAGCCAAGAGCATGAAGAAGACTATTGTTGCCGCCCTCACGGTTGCGACGATCGCCGGTTCGCTGGTGACCGCCACGCCGTCCGCCCAGGCCCATGACGGCGTCGGTGTCGGCATCGCGGCCGGCCTGCTCGGCGGCGCGATCATCGGCGGCGCCATCGCGTCGAGCCGTCCCGCTTACGGCGGACCGGTGTACGTGGCCGAGCCCGGCCCGCCGCCCCCGCCCTGCTACTGGCAGCGCCAGCGCTATTGGGACGGTTACGGCTGGGTCGTTCGCCCGGTTCGCGTCTGCTACTGATCTGATCGCACGGCGCTGATCGAGCGCCGCGATCGAAGCCCGGCCGAGACCATCGGCCGGGCTTTTTCTTTTTAGCGGGCCTTGTCAGCGCGCCGCCTGGATCGAACGCAGCACCTCTTCGCTCGGCCAGCAATCGACCTTGAGCCCGGCCGACTTCTGATAGGCGCCGAGCGCAGCGCGCGTCTGCATGCCGGCCTTGCCGTCGATCTTGTCCTTGTAGAGACCTGCGCGCGTCAGCCCGCGCTGCATCGTCTCGACGTCCTTCGTGCGCAACTGCTTCGACGCGGACCACGGCGTCGCGAACGGGAGCGGACTCGTCATGCGGTCGCTGAGATGACCGACGAACAGCACATAGAGGTCCGAGAAATTGTATTCCTTGATGACGAAGTAGTTCTTCGTGGTCAGGAACGCCGGACCATAGATGCCCTCCGGCTGGAGCAGTGATGCCGGCTGTGCCTGCTCGGCCGCGCTGAGCTTCTCGCCACGCACCGGCACGAAGCCTTCGCGCAACCACTGGCCGATCGGCTTCGTCACCTCGGGCACGCCGGTGGTGCAGTCGACCTTGGCCGGCGCTTTGACCTCATAGGCCCAGCGCACGCCGCTCTGCCAGCCCTTGTTGACGAGCTGCTGCGCGGCCGAGGCCAGCGCATCCGGCACCGAGTGCCAGATGTCGATGCGGCCGTCGCCGTCGAAATCGACGCCATGCTTGTAATATTCGGACGGCAGAAACTGCGTGAGCCCGGTGGCGCCGGCCCAGGACGAGCGCATGTCCTTGCGCGTCACCACGCCCTCGCCGAGGATCTTCAGCGACAGGATGAACTCGTTGCGATAGGTGTCCTTGCGCCGGCCGACATAGGCCTGCGTCGCCAGCACGCGGACGAGATCGTAAGGTAGCGTGTAGCGGCCATAATCGGTCTCGCGGCCCCAGATCGCGAGCATCACGGTGGCGGGCACGCCGGAGCTGTTCTCGATCTTCGTCAGCGCAGCATTGTATTTCTGCAGCAACCGCTGCCCCTCGCCCGCGAGATTCGCAATCGAGCCTTCCCGGACATAGTCCGCCGGCACCTGCACGAATTCCGCCTGCGACGGCGCGCCGGTCGCAGGCCGGCCCGGCAGGATCAGATCAGGCAGCTTGTAATCCGGCTCGAGCCCGCGCGTCTGTTGATCGAACGTCGCGCGCGAGACACCGGCCTCCTGTGCTTCCGGCCAGAGCGAGGCGATGAACTGCGTGAAGGCGGCATCGGCGGCGTGGATCGGTTGCGAGCCGAGCAGAACCAACCATAGCAAGGCGCCGGCCAGCTTGATCATTGTCCGATATTGCATTTCCGCACCTGTTCCTGAAGGCTCGGACATCGACCGAGTCGCAACGCTCGTTTGCGGTTGTAGCCGGAGAAGGTCGGAAGCGCGATGTTCTTCCCGAAGGTCAACGTCAAGGATGACCCTGTTCGTCGATGGCACCGACCGGACCGCCAGTTCTTCGCTAATGGCGCCTGCCAGGTGCTGGCCTATGCATTTCTGGAACGATACGCGGATCTCGGCTTTCACGCGCGCTGGATCAAGCCGGCGCCCGGCTATATCGGCCACCACATCTTCGTCACCGATGGCCGCAATACGTTCGACTACCACGGACTCACGACGGAAGCTCAGCTGCTGTCGCTCAGCTTTCGGCGGGCACGCCGGTTCTTTCCGGGTTGGGACGCAACGCTCGTCGATCTGCCGATGGACGTCCTGATCTCGAATCAACGATCTCGCGAAATCGAAGGGCTTTGGCTGCGTGAGCCAAAGCAGTTTCTTCACGACGCGCTGCCACGCGCCCACGCCTTTCTCGACAGGTTCGGGAACCTGCGAGACCGGCTGATCACCGCGTCAGCTTCTTGTACTTCACGCGGTGCGGAATGATGCTGTCCTGGCCGAGCCGGCGCATCTTGTCCTTCTCGTAGTCCTGGAAGTTGCCTTCGAACCACTCGACGTGGCTCTCGCCTTCGAAGGCCAGGATGTGGGTCGCGATACGGTCGAGGAACCAGCGATCGTGGCTGATGATGACGGCGCAGCCGGCAAAATCCTCCAACGCCTCTTCGAGCGCGCGGAGCGTGTCGACGTCGAGGTCGTTGGTCGGTTCGTCGAGCAGCAGAACATTGGCGCCGGATTTCAGCATCTTGGCGAGATGGACGCGGTTGCGTTCACCGCCGGAGAGTGCGCCGACCTTCTTCTGCTGGTCGGCGCCCTTGAAGTTGAACGACGAGCAATAGCCGCGCGAGTTCACTTCCTTCTTGCCGAGCAGGATCAGTTCGTTGCCGCCGGAGATTTCCTCCCACACAGTCTTCTTGCCGTCGAGCGCATCGCGCGACTGGTCGACATAGCCGAGATGCACGGTCTCGCCGACCGTGATCGTGCCCTTGTCCGGCGTCTCCTGCTTGGTGATCATCTTGAACAGCGTGGTCTTGCCGGCGCCGTTGGCACCGATCACGCCGACGATGCCGCCGGGCGGCAGCTTGAAGGTGAGATCGTCGATCAGCAGGCGATCGCCATAGCCTTTGCTGAGGGTTTCGAAATCGACCACGTTGGCGCCGAGACGCTCGGCGACCGGGATGATGATCTGCGCGGTCTGGGTCTGCTTCTCGCTCGCCTGCTTGAGCAGCTCCTCATAGCGCTGGTAGCGCGCCTTCGACTTGGCCTGGCGCGCCTTCGGCGAGGACGCGACCCACTCCTGCTCGCGCGCAATCGTCTTCTGGTGCGCGGCGTCCTCGCGGCCTTCCTGCTCCAGACGCTTCTGCTTCTGGATCAGCCAGGACGAGTAGTTGCCCTCGTAGGGGATGCCCTTGCCGCGATCGAGCTCGAGGATCCACCCCGTGACGTTGTCGAGGAAGTAACGATCGTGGGTGACGATCAGGATCGCGCCGGGATAGTTGCGCAGATGGCCTTCGAGCCACGAGACGGACTCAGCGTCGAGATGGTTGGTCGGTTCGTCCAGCAGCAAAAGCTCGGGCTGGTCGAGCAGAAGGCGGCACAGCGCGACGCGGCGGCGTTCACCGCCGGAGAGCTTGGTCACATCGGCATCGTCGGGCGGGCAGCGCAGCGCGTCCATGGCCTGGTCGACCTTGCTGTCGAGATCCCAGAGGCCCTGGGCCTCGATCTCGTCCTGCAGCTTGGTCATCTCGTCGGCGGTCTCGTCCGAATAGTTGACCGCAAGCTCGTTGTAGCGGTCGAGGATCGCCTTCTGCTTGGCGACGCCCTGCATGACGTTCTCGCGCACGGAAAGCGCCGCGTCGAGATGCGGCTCCTGCTCGAGATAGCCGACGCGGGCGCCTTCGGCGACCCAGGCCTCGCCGGTATATTCCTTGTCGAGGCCCGCCATGATCTTGAGCAGGGTCGACTTACCGGAGCCGTTGACGCCGAGAACGCCGATCTTGGCGTCCGGGTAAAAGCTCAGCCGGATGTTGTCGAGGACCTTGCGGGTCGGGTAGCTCTTGGTCAGGCCTTCCATGAAGTAGACGAACTGGCGCGCCATCTGTCCCGTGAAACCTTCAATTTGAGGAGTTTTGCTTGCCGCCGATGTAGCGATCCCGCCCCCAAAGGGCAATGTTTTCCCTCCGTTCACCACGGATGAATACCGGGCGGACACCATCCTGACCCCGTTCCGGACAATTGAAACCATCTTTTAATAAATCAGGCCAAAGCTCGGTTTCGCGCGGAAACAGCGCCACCCGCTCAGAACGAACGGGGAGCACAGCGAGGCCCCATCATGGCTCTGATCGAGACCCATTCCCTCCCCGTTCCGGCAGAAGCCGGCCGCACCTCCGCGCTCGTCTCGGAGATCAAGGGCTTCTGGAAACGCTTCTTCGCCACGGCCTTCAACCCCTACCGGCCCGAACTGCACTACATGCGCGGTCCTGGACCTGCCTGGCGCGCCAAGCACGGCATGGATGCGCCGGTCCGGCTGAAGCCCCGCGACCTCTGAGCCGCCGTTCCCTCCCGGATTTGCCAACGGATTCTTGAAGACCCAGACTGCTTGCGCACAGGCCTGATTGCGCGCAACCATGGCCCGGTTCCGACGATGGCGCCCTTCCGCCTGGCGCCGCCACCTCTCGCCGTCAACTCTGGTCCTGGATGAACGCTAATGACGCGGCTGCGCTGTGCAATTCTCGACGACTATTTCAATCTCGCCCTCGACGTCGCCGACTGGTCGAAACTGTCCGACCGCGTCGATGCCACCGTGTTCAGCCATCCCTTCGCCTCCGAGCAGGCCGCAGCCAGCGCGCTGGCCGATTTCGACATCATCTGCGCGATGCGTGAGCGCACGGCATTCCCCAAGAGCCTGTTCGAGAAGCTGCCGAAGCTGAAGCTGCTGCTCACCTCCGGCATGCGCAACGCCGCGATCGACATGGAGGCTGCCAAGGGACGCGGCGTCGCCCTCGGCGGCACGCAATATTCCCGCGATCCGACCGCGCCGCTCACCATGGGCCTGATCCTGGAGCTGACCCGCGGCATCGGCCGCGAGAATGCGCGCATGCATGCCGGTGAGCCCTGGCAGACCTTTGCCGGCGTCGAGATCGAGGGACTGACGCTCGGCGTCGTCGGGCTGGGCAAGCTCGGCACCAAGATGGCGGGCATCGCCAAGGCCTTCGGCATGAACGTGATCGCCTGGAGCCCGAACCTGACGCCGGAGAAGTGCGCGGCCGCCGGCGTCGGCTATGCCACCAAGGAAGAGCTGTTCGCCAAGGCCGATATCGTCACCATCCATGTGGTGCTGAGCGAGCGCTCACGCGGCCTCGTCGGCCGCGCAGATCTGGCGCGGATGAAGCCGACCGCCTTCCTGGTCAACACTGCGCGCGGGCCGATTGTCGATGAGACGGCCCTGCTTGAGGCCTTGCAGCAGCGCAAGATCGCCGGCGCCGGCATCGACGTGTTCTCGGTCGAGCCACTGCCGGTCGATCATCCCTTCCGCAAGCTCGACAATCTCGTGCTGACGCCGCATCTCGGCTACGCGACCGAAGACGGTCTGCGCATCCATTACGGCCAGATGGTCGAGGCGATCGACGCCTTCACCAAGGGCAATGATCTGCCGCGCAAGCTCGCCTGAAGCGACGCGGACCTGAAACGACGAAGGGCGCGCCGATGGCACGCCCTTCGCAATTTCAATTGTCTTGCAGCGCTTAGCGCACGGTGACCGGCGCGGGCAGCGGCGGCACCACCGTCGGCTGCGTGCCCGGGACCGGACCGGCGGGAGCCGCGCCCGGCGCAGGCGCAGCCGATGCGGTCGCCGTTCCCGGCGGCGTACCACCCTGCATCACCACCACGCGGGTGCCGACCTTGGCGCGGTCGAACAGATCCGAGACGTCCTCGTTCAGCATGCCGATACAGCCGGAGGAGACGAACTTGCCGATCGTCGAGGGCTGGTTGGTGCCGTGAATGCGGTACACGGTCGAACCGAGATACATGGCGCGAGCGCCGAGCGGATTGCCTTCGCCACCGGCCATGAAGCGCGGCAGATAGGGCTGGCGCTCGATCATTTCCGCCGGCGGATGCCAATCCGGCCACTCGGCCTTGCGGGTGATCTTCTGCACGCCGGTCCAGGTGAAGCCGTCGCGACCAACGCGGACGCCGTAACGGATCGCGCGGCCATTGCCGAGGACGTAATAGAGATAGGTGTTCGGAGTATCGACGACGATCGTACCCGCGGGCTCCTTGGTCTGGAACGCGACCTCCTGGCGGCGCAGATTCGGCGCGAGCTGCGCCGGCGCCGCATCAGGCTGCTCCTCGGGCGGCAATGACGCCACCGACATCGGCCGGTTACCGGCGCCGGGCTGCGGCGAGACCGCACCGGTCGCGGCCGGGCCAACGGCCTCCGGCGGACGCATGCCATCATTGCCGGGCGCCTGGCCCGAACGATCGCCATAGATCACCGGGGGCGGACCGGCGGGGCGGCCGTAGCGGGGATCATCGGGCGACATCACCGGCCCCTGCGGCGGCGCGGCCGAATAGACCGGCGGAGCGCCAGCCGGGCGGCCGTAACGCGGATCATCCGGCGACATCACCGGGCCCTGCGGCGGGGCAGCCGAATAAACCGGGGGAGCGCCGGCCGGACGGCCGTAGCGCGGATCGTCGGCCGGACCGGGCGGCGGCAGCGCGGCCTGCGGCATCGCGTCGTCGTCATCCTCCAGCGAGTCGAAGTTCGGCGTGCGGTCGCCGGGCCGGTATTCGGCCGGAGCGCCGTAGCTCGGCGCCTGCTGAACCGGATAGCTTTGGGCCTGTGCGAGCGAGGTTCCCGCCGCAGCGACTGTTGCGGCAGCGCATATCGTCAGAAAATGTTTGATCATCATCGCTCTTGTATAGTCCCCGGGCCCCGTCCGAGCCGTCAACGGCCAGATGACCGAAGATAGCGGCACATTCAAGACATAACAGGCTGATTTGGCCTGATTTAGCGATTTGTGATGCAATCGCACATAGTTGCCCCGTTGCATCACGGGGATGGAAATCGCATTACGCCTTAGATTGCCGGAGTCTTCGGCCCCGATTTTTGCGGAACGGCGCGGAGACGTTGCGATATGGTCGAATCAGCCTGATTCGCCACCGATTTGAGCTCGGATCCCATGTGGCGAAGGCGGCAATCAGTACCGTCACCGCGTTCAGATGGCTCATGGGCCCTGGCCAGCCGCCGGGGCGGAAACGCGTAACCCGTCAATGCTTCCCGGCTTTCGCTTCCTGCTTGCCGCGATCCTGCTGTCTGCCTCCATCCTGGTGTTCGGCTTGGGAGCCGCCTCGCTGCTGCGGGCGAGCCACGAGCAGTATGTCAACAACCCCTCCTGGCGGAATGGCCCGCAGGAACAGGTGTTCGCGCAGACCTCCGAGCCGACCCAGCCGGTGCTCGCGGCGCTCCGCGTGGAGCCGGTCGCGCCGGTCGTCAATGAGCCGGCGCCCGCGATGCAGGACCAAGCCCTGAGCAACGAGGTCCCGAGTATCGGCCTGCCCGCGGTCGAGACTGCGCCCGAGCAGATGGCCGCCGTGGCGCTCGAGGCCAAGGTCCAGTCTGAGCCCAAGCCTGCCCCCAAGTCTGATCCCAAGCCTGAGGCCCAGCCTGACCCCAAGTCTGAGCCTCAGCCTGAGATCGTCGCCGTCGCGCCGCCTGCAGAGCCCGCTCCGCCCGCCACCGAGGTGCCGGCGCCTGAGCAAGCCGAGATCCAGGCTGCGGCTCCGGCCCCCGCCGACACACTCACCCCCGCTGACACGACCGTTTCCATGGCCCAGACGACGCCCGCACCAGCCGTGAGCGCCACCGACGTGCCGCGAACCGCAACACCAGCGCTGGCATCACGCGTCAGCGACATTGCAGCAGCCAGGGTGGCTGCGCTCAACGACCTCGCGCCGGCGAAGACCAAAGCCAACAGCGCCGCGCCCGACAGCAAGCCGCGCGCGCTCAAGAAGAAGCGCCACCGCATCGTGCGGCGCCCGCCGCCTCAGCAGCTCCAGCAATCGTATGATCCGTTCGGCCAGCAGCGGCAGATGCAGCAGCAGCAGCAGATCCAGCAGCAGCAGATGCAGCAGCGACAGATGCAGCAGCAACAGCAGCAGCAGGTGCTCGCCACCACGGCCTCGCGCACGCGCTGAACGTCTCCTCACCTCGCCCGTTCTCGTCCGCCGAAGCGAAGGCGGATGTGGGGCCGCGACGCGTTACGCCGGCCCCGTCGCGATCGGCGGGCCCTTCTCCTGGCCCCATTCCGACCATGAGCCGTCATAGAGCGCGGTGTCGGTGACGCCCAGGCGATAGAGCGCGAGCGTCAGCACGCCGGCCGAGACGCCGGAGCCGCAGCTCGTCACGATCGGCGCGTCAAGCTTGACGCCGGCGCCGGTGAAGGCGGCGCGGAGATCGTCCAGCGGCTTCATCGTGCCGGTCGCGGCATCAAACAGCTGACCATAAGGCACGTTGCGCGAGC
This sequence comes from Bradyrhizobium sp. CCGUVB4N, assembly GCF_024199945.1. Lineage (GTDB taxonomy): Bacteria > Pseudomonadota > Alphaproteobacteria > Rhizobiales > Xanthobacteraceae > Bradyrhizobium. The sequence continues at coordinate 7,134,846 of NZ_JANADP010000001.1, forward strand.
CGGGGATGTGGCCGGAGCGGATGCCAGCGCGCGGCTCGGGGGCGCGGCCTTCGAAACGATCGGCAGCGCGTGCGTCGATCACCTGCTCGACACGGCTTTCGACGTTGGCGATCAGCTGCTGCATGCTGCGCACGCGCTTTGAATCGTAAGTCGCCTTGAACGTCGCGGGCTTCGGCTTCACCTCGCCGCTCTCCACGGGGCGCCCCTCAGCGCGCCACTTCTTCAGACCGCCATTGAGGATGCGGACGTTGCCGTGGCCGAAGGCCAGAAACATCCACCACGCACGCGGTGCAGCGACCCAACCGCCGGCATCGTAGAGCACGACCGTGTCGGCATTGGAGATGCCGAGATGACCGACATCGCGGCCGAACTGCTCGGCGCTCGGATACATGTGCGGCAGCGGGTTAGAATGATCCGACACCGCTTCGACGTCGAAGAACACGGCCCCCGGCAGATGCGCGGCGAGGTAGTCATCCTTCGGCAGCGGCAGCACGCCCGGCAGCTTGAAGCTGGCGTCGAGCACCTTGACGTTGGCATCGTTGATGTGGGCGGCGAGCCATTCCGTGGAGACGAGGGGATCGGTGGGGGTGGTCATTGGCATGCTCCGGCAATTGTCTCAGTCGTCATGGCCGGGCTTGTCCCGGCCATCCACGTTCTTGCTGTCAGCGGGTGAGGACGTGGATGCCCGGGACAAGCCCGGGCATGACGGTGTGGCTGATAGTTGAAACTCAATCAGGCTTTCTTCTTCGGCTCCCACTGCTCCGTCGGACCGCCGGCATCGCGCCAGGCGGCGTAGCCGCCGGCGATGTGGGCGACGGGCTTCAGGCCCATGTCCTTTGCGGTCTTGGCCGCGAGCGCAGAGCGCAGGCCGCCGGCACAGTGGAAGACGAACTTCTTGTCTTCCTGGAAGATCGGCTTCGCATACGGGCTCTGCGGATCGATCCAGAATTCGAGCATGCCGCGCGTGCAGGAGAATGCGCCGGGGATGCGGCCGTCACGCTCGATCTCGCGGGGGTCGCGGATGTCAACGATGACGACGTCGCCGTTCTTGGAGATCTCGATGGCGTCCCTGGCGGTGAGCGTCTCGATCTCGGCATTGGCCTCGTCGATCAGCGCCTTGATGCCGCGGGTGATGTTCTGGGGCATATGCTTCTCCCTCTTGTCGTCGTTCGCAGGCGCGCGTGCTAGTGCGTCAATTCCTTCATCGCACTCTCCAGACCTTCGATCGTGATCGGGTACATGCGGTTGGCAAAGATGCGTTTGATGATGGTGGTCGATTCCGAATAGTCCCAGTGCTTCTGGGCAACCGGGTTCAGCCACACCGTGTGCGGATAGGTCCGGATGATGCGATCGAGCCAGACCGAGCCGGGCTCCTCATTGACGTGCTCGACCGAGCCGCCGGGCACCATGATCTCGTAAGGCGACATCGAGGCGTCGCCGACGAACACGACCTTGTAGTCGTGCGGGTATTTGTGCAGCACGTCCCAGGTCGGCGTGCGGTCCGTGAAGCGGCGCTTGTTCTGCTTCCACACGCCCTCATAGAGGCAGTTGTGGAAGTAGAAATACTCCATGTGCTTGAACTCGCTCTTCGCCGCCGAGAACAGCTCCTCGACCTGCTCGATATGCGAATCCATCGAGCCGCCGATGTCGAAGAACACCAGGAGCTTCACCGCATTGCGCCGCTCGGGGCGCATGTGAACGTCGAGATAACCGTGATTGGCGGTCTCGCGAATGGTGGTATCGAGATCGAGCTCGTCCGGTGCGCCGGTGCGCGCGAACTTGCGCAGGCGCCGCAGCGCCACCTTGATGTTGCGGATGCCGAGCTCGACATTGCCGTCGAGATCCTTGAACTCGCGCTTGTCCCACACCTTCACGGCGCGGTTGTTGCGGTTCTTCTCCTGGCCGATGCGGACGCCTTCGGGATTGTAACCATGCGCGCCGAACGGCGAGGTGCCGGCGGTGCCGATCCATTTCGAGCCGCCCTGGTGCCGGCCCTTCTGCTCCTCGAGGCGCTTCTTCAGGGTCTCCATGAGCTTGTCCCAGCCCATGGCCTCGATCTGCTTCTTCTCTTCCTCGCTGAGGTATTTTTCGGCGAGCTTCTTCAGCCACTCCTCGGGGATCTCCGCCTTCTCCATGGCGTCGAGCAGGCTTTCCAGCCCCTTGAACACGGTGCCGAAGACGCGGTCGAACTTGTCGAGGTTGCGCTCGTCCTTCACCAGCGAGGTGCGCGACAGGTAGTAGAAATTCTCGACCGAATAGTCCGACAGATCGGCGTCGAGCGCCTCCATCAGCGTGAGGTATTCGCGCAGCGTCACGGGGACCTGCGCATCGCGCAGAGACGTAAAGAATTGCAGGAACATGGGTGACAGATTGCCCGTCGGGTGGCGAACGTCAAGGGGCGGAGGCCTTCGCTGCGCGCTGGACCGGCAGGCTTTTTGCTCTACAATTGGGGACCTCAAGGGGTCTTTTTGGGGACGTTTGCAATGGGAATTCTCGCAGCGCTCATCATTGGCGCGATCGCCGGCTGGTTGGCCGGCAAGATTGTCCACGGGGCGGGATTTGGGCTGATCGGCAACATTGTCGTCGGCATCATCGGCGCGCTGGTGGCGGGCTGGGTGCTGCCGCAGCTCGGTATCGCGCTCGCCACGGGCACGCTGGGCTCCATCATTGATGCCACGGTTGGCGCGGTGATTGTGCTCGTCATCCTTTCGCTGATAAAACGGGTCTGAAAGCCTGACCGAACCAGGAACGGCCGCCATGAGCGGCCGTTCCCATGTCGTGACCACGGCAATGCCATTGGCAATTCCCGGGACGACGACCAACAAGGACGCGCAATGAAATTTACCGGCACCAAGGACTATGTTGCGACCGACGATCTCAAGGTCGCCGTCAATGCCTCGATCGTGCTGGAGCGCCCGCTGCTCATCAAGGGCGAGCCCGGCACCGGCAAGACGGTGCTGGCGGAGGAAGTGGCGAAGGCGTTGAACGCGCCGCTTCTGACCTGGCACATCAAGTCCACCACCAAGGCGCAGCAGGGCCTCTACGAATACGATGCGGTATCGCGCCTGCGCGACAGCCAGCTCGGCGATAGCAGAGTCTCCGACATCAAGAACTACATCAAGCGCGGCAAGCTGTGGGAGGCCTTCACCGCCGAGCAGCGCCCGGTGCTGCTGATCGACGAGATCGACAAGGCCGACATCGAATTCCCGAACGACCTGCTGCTCGAGCTCGACCGCATGGAATTCCATGTCTACGAGACCGGCGAGACCATCAAGGCCAAGCAGCGCCCGATCATGATGATCACCTCCAACAACGAGAAGGAGCTGCCGGACGCTTTCCTGCGCCGCTGCTTCTTCCACTACATCAAGTTCCCCGACGCCGACACGATGGGCCGCATCGTCGACGTCCACTTCCCCGGCATCAAGAAGCGTCTCGTCGAGGAAGCGCTGCGCATCTTCTTCGAGGTGCGCGAGGTGCCCGGCCTGAAGAAGAAGCCGTCGACGTCGGAATTGCTCGACTGGCTCAAGCTGCTGCTCAATGAAGACATGAGCGTCGAGCAACTCCGCGAACGCGACCCGCGCAAGCTCATTCCACCGCTGCACGGGGCGCTGCTCAAGAACGAGCAGGACGTGCACCTGTTCGAACGGCTGGCGTTCCTGAGCCGACGGGAAGTTTAGGGCACAATGCCGTAGGGAGGGCAAAGGCGCAAAGCGCCGTGCCCACCATTCGGTAATGATTGGCAAGATGCGTGGGCACGCTTCCGCCTTCGCTCTTCGAGCTACGGCGGACAAGTCGCTTTGCCCACCCTATGATATCTGGCGTTCTTGAGCAGAAGGGAAGTGTAAGGACCGGACTTGTAGGATGGGTAGAGCGCAGCGAAACCCATCATTATGCTGCGTTCGCTAAAGCCCGATGGGTTTCGATTTGCTCAGGGCCCCTCAACTTCGCTCTCCAAATTTGGTATCGCCGTCATATTGTGACAGATCCCCGGCCCAATCTTCCGGATAGGCGCCGAGCTCCACTTGCCGATGGAATGACGACGGCGCCCAGTCACGGACTCGATTGACCAAGCCGTGCTTCACCGGATTAATGTGCACGTAATCTATATGCCGAGCATAATCTTCCTCATCGCGAATGGTGTGTTCCCAATACCTACGCTGCCAGATGCCGCGCTCCGCTTTGCTTGAGCGACTTGCTGAAACCGGTTCTTTGGTCACAAGGCTGCGGGAGAACGCCGCCTTGATCTGCCGCCAGCGCATTGCAAAATCAGCATCTCCGTCGGGCATCGTCCAGACAGTGTGAAGATGCTCAGGCAGCACCACGATCGCGTCGATGGTGAATGGGTGCCGTTGACGGACTTCGCGAAAGGCCGCGCGCAGCAGGTCAATGTTCGCCGTCAGGAGGGATTGCCGGCGGTCGAGCAGATTGACAGTGAAGAAAAAGCTTCCGCCGGGGACGAAATTGCGCCGATAGGAGGTCATACCTGATGATAGCACAACTTAAGATAAGCATCGAAATCTTGTAGGATGGATAGAGCACAGCTAGACCCATCGTGCCTCCACGAGTGCTGCACGATGATGGGTTTCGCTTCGCTCTACCCATCCTACGAAGTTACGAAGTTTACCTCACGCCACCGCTGCGTCCGGAAGCCGCACAGCTTCCATCGGGACCTTGCCGCGGATCAGGTCGGAGGCGCGGTCGGCGATCATCATCGTGGAGGCGTTGAGGTTCGCCGAGATCATGCGCGGCATCACGGAGGCGTCGATGACGCGCAAGCCTTCGAGGCCGTGGACGCGGAGCTGGTCGTCGACGACCGCCCACGACGAATCCGCCGGGCCCATGCGGCAGGTGCAGCCGGGATGGAAGGTGGTGGTGCCGCGTTCGGTGGCGGCGTGCAGGAATTCGTCGTCGGTGTTGACGTTGGGGCCGGGGAAATCCTCGTAGGCATAGTAAGGCGAGAGCGGCGCGGACTTCAGCAGGTTGCGCGCGAGCTTCATGCCGCCGACGATGACGCGGCGGTCGAGCTCGGCGTCGAGATAATTGGTCTGGATGATCGGCGGCGCAAAGGGATCATTCGAGCGGATGCGGACATAGCCGCGGCTCTCCGGGCGCTGCTGCCAGGAGGCGACGGTCATGCCGGGTTCGTCCTCGAGCTGGCCCTGCACGCCTTCCTTGTAGCTCGCCGGCGTGAAGGTGAGCTGCAGGTCGGACGAATCCGCGCTCTCGCCGGAGTGCCAGAAGCAATAGACCATGGTCGGCGACAGCGAGAGCAGGCCCTTGCGCGCGGTCGCCCATTTCAGCGCCTCGATCCACAGCGAGAAGCCACGACGCAGCTCGTTGATGGTCTTGATGTCCTTGACCCGCGCCACGGTGCGCGGGGCGTAATGGTCCTGAAGCCCCTCGCCGACCGGCAGGGCGTGACGCACCTGGATGCCGTGGGCGTTCAGCAAATCCGGCGAGCCGATGCCGGAGAGCTGCAAGAGCTGCGGCGAATTATAGGTGCCGCCGGAGAGGATGACTTCCTTGTTGGCGCGTACTTCCACCGGCGTGCCGCCACGGCCGCCCTTGGTGTAGCGCACGCCGACGGCACGCTTGCCCTCGAAGATGATCTCGGTCGCATGCGCATGCGTGTGCACATGCACGTTCGGCCGCTTCATCGCGGGCTTGAGGAAGGCGGTCGAACCGGAGACGCGCAGGCCCTTGTCGATGGTGCGCTGGCAGTAGGAGACGCCTTCCTGCTTCGCGCCGTTGTAGTCGGGATTGCGGGGGATGCCGAGCGAGACCGCGCCTTCCATGAAAGCTTCGCAGAGCGGATCGCGCCAATCCATCGTGGTGACGGTGAGGTTGCCGTCACGCCCGCGAAAGGTATTGTCACCCTCGCCGACCCGCTTCTCCAGCCGCTTGAAGTAGGGCAGCACGTCGGCATAGCCCCAGCCGCGATTGCCCATCTGCGCCCAGGTGTCGAAATCCATCCGCTGGCCGCGGTTGTAGATGTGGCCGTTGATCGAGGACGATCCGCCGAGCGTCTTGCCGCGCGGCGCGTAGATGCTGCGCCCACCGGTGTAGGGCCCGACCTCCTGCTGGTAGGCCCAGTTGATGCTCTTCATGTGGAAGGTTTTGATGAAACCCGCCGGCAGATGAATGTAGGGATGCCAGTCGTTCGGGCCCGCTTCGAGCACGCAGACGCTGGTGTTGGGATCTTCGCTGAGCCGGCTGGTGAGGACGCAACCGGCGGAGCCCGCGCCGATGATCACATAGTCAAATCTATCCATGGTGCCCCGGCCGCCCCTAGCGCGGCTTGTCGTTGAGTTGATAGTTGAGATGCGCCTTCACCGTCGGCCATTCCGCCGCGGTGATGCTGTACACGACGGTGTCGCGCAGCGTGCCGTTCGGCGCGACCTGGTGGCTGCGCAAAATGCCGTCCTGTTTGGCGCCGAGGCGCTCGATGGCGCGCCGGCTCTGGTGGTTGAAAAAATGCGTGCGGAATTCCACCGCGATGCAGTTCAGCGTCTCGAAAGCATGAGTCAGCAGCAACAGCTTGCACTGCGTGTTCAGAGGCCCGCGCTGCGCGCTCTTGCCATACCAGGTCGAGCCGATCTCGACGCGGCGGTTGGTGGCATCGATGTTCATGTAGGTGGTCTGGCCGACGATCTTGCCGCCGGCATCGAACACGGTGAACGGCAGCATCGAGCCCGCGGCCTGGAGGCCCAAGCGGCGGTCGATCTCCTTGGCCACGTTCTCCGGCGTCGGGATCGCAGTGTACCAGATCGTGTAGAGCTCGCCGTCCTTCACGGCCTCTACCAGCCCCTCGCGGTGCTCTTTCGACAGCGGTTCGAGACGGGCGTGCTGTCCACGCAGGGTAATGGGATCAGGCCAGGGCATTGAAGTCTCTCCTTACGTACGGCGTCGCGTCATTGCGAGGAGCGAAGCGACGAAGCAATCCAGACTGTCACCTCGGCGGCATTCCTGGATTGCTTCGCTCCACTCGCAATGACGGTAACTAGCACCGTTTATTTGTTTAGGAAATTGAGAGGCAAACCACCGCGCGGCCAGTCCATGGCGATCAGCTCGCCCTTGCCTGACAGCGTGATGTAGGCGGTCTTCAGCTCGGGGCCGCCGAAGGCGATGTTGGTGGTGACGCGGTCGCCGGTCGGGACCTGCTCGACCAGGGTGCCATCCGGCGCGATCACCGAGATGCAGCCGGAAACGAGCGTGGCGACGCAGACATTGCCGTTGGCCTCGACCGCGAGCGAGTCGAACATCTGGTAGCCGCCGAGGCCGCAGATCGGCTTGCCCCGCTCGCCGCGATAGATCACCTCGCGCGGCTTGAGCACGCCGGGCGCGGAGAGTTCATAGGCCCACAGCCGCGCCGTCGGCGTCTCCGCGATGTAGACGGTGTTCTCGTCCGGCGACAGGCCGATGCCGTTGGCCGGCAGCACGCCGTGCACGATTTCGACGATCTCCTTCATGCCGGGCTTGAGGTAGTACATGCCGCCGACATCCATCTCGCGGGGACGGCGTTTGCCGAGATCGGAGAACCACAGGCCGCCATGCTTGTCGAACACGAGATCGTTCGGCCCGCGCAGATCGTGCTCGCCGCATTTGGTCACGACGGTCTCGATCTTGCCGGATTGCAGATCGACGCGCTGGATCGAGCCGCCGAGATAATCCTCGGGCTGCGGGCCCGGCATGATCATTTTGCCGGTCGGGATCCAGGAGAAGCCGCCATTGTTGCAAATGTAGATCTTGCCGTCGGGACCCAGCGCCGCGCCGTTCGGGCCGCCCGGCACTTTCGCGACGACCTCCTTGCGACCATCGGGATAAACGCGGGTCAGGCGCTGTCCGCGAATTTCCACCAGCACCACCGAGCCGTCCGGCATCACGACCGGCCCTTCCGGAAATTCGAGGTCGGTGGCGAGAACACGGATATTGGGCGTGGCAGTGGACATTTGGGGGACTCTCCCGGCTGCTTGTTATGGCTTGCTCGGGATGTCCGGCACGGGCCCCGCTGGCAAGTTTTGCCAGCGGTTATGACAAACCAGGTCCCCCTTGCCAAGCAAGCGGGCGCAATGCTGCGTTGCAGCCGCGAAGCGCGATGAGGGCATCGCGCCTTGCGCTATTGTTTGAGCATGATCTTTTCGGAAAACCGCTCTGCACTTTGCGCTAACGCGGCCCTTCGGGTCCGGATCATGCTATTCTTTGATGGGCACCCAGATTTCGAAGCCGCCATTGCCGGTCACGGGATCGAACTTCTCGTCGTAGCGTTCGAAGTTCGGCGCATCTGCGGCCTTGTGGCCCGACCCCGGCAGCCATTGATTCCAGATCGCATTGACGGTGCGCCTGATGGAAGCGACGTGATCGGCGTGCGTGAACACCGCGTAGCGCTGCTCGGGGATGCGGATGCGGCCGAAGCCGCGTGGCAGGTCGGAGAAGTCAGCGACCTCGACGCCGGCGATGTAATCGAAATTGCCGGAATCATCGCCGTTGCAGCAGACACCGTAAGCGACGTTGCCGATGCGCTCGGGAATGTCGGCAACCTCCTGGTGGAAGCGCGCCCACATCCCCGGGATGATGGCGCCGTTGTCGCAGGAGATGCGCTCGGCGAGACCGGCGACGAGAATGGCCTTTGCGGTTTCGAAACGCGGGGCTTTGAGATTGTCTGACAGGGTGGAGTCCATGAGGATCGGCTCCTGAAGCTTGAGATGGTGGGTGCACGTCGCCGCCCTCACCGCTTCGGGCGTGGTGCCGAACTGGTCGCGGAACGCGCGGGTGAATGCTTCGTGCGAGCCGTAGTCCGCCTCCAGCGCCAGCGACAGAATGTCCGGCGCTCCCCTGGCAAGGCTGCGCGCCGCCTCGCTCAGCCGCCGTGCGCGCACGTAACGCATCACCGGATAACCGGTGGCTGCGGCAAACGCACGCACCATGTGGAACCGCGACACGCCACCGATCGCAGCGATCTCGTCGAGCGTCATCGGCTCGGCCAGATGGCTTTCGATGTACCAGAGCGCGCGCTGGGCTGGGTTCATGGTGACTAAGCTCTCGTTCGAAGCACGGCCATGATGCGCGCCGCCGCCGGAGCGCGCTTGATCGGCATTGCGGTCTGCGCATGAGGATAGTCCGGGAATGGCCAGTGGCAACGCCCCGATATTCGCAGCTACACTGTCTGGAACCGCTCAAAGAAAGCATGGAGGAACCGCGTCATGGAAATCACCGATGTGCGGGCGCACCATATCCGCATTCCCTACGACGCCGGTGTCGCGAGCTTCCGCCAGGGCGCATCCGCCATCTCAGCCCTCGACATGGTGCTGGTGGAGGTGACGACCGATGCCGGGCTGACGGGATGGGGCGATGCCTTCGCCTATGTCTGCCCGGCCACCACGCGGAGCGCCGTCGAGGAGATGATCGCGCCGCAGGCGCGCGGGCTGAAGGTGCCCGACGCGGCCGGCATTCCGGCCGCCATGGAGCAGATCCAGCGCAACCTGCATCTGTTCGGCCGCTACGGCATCACCATGTTCGCGATCTCAGGGCTCGACATCGCACTGTGGGACCTTGCCGCGAAGATCGAGGGCGTGCCGGTGCATCGCCTGCTCGGCGAGACGAAGCGCGCAAAGATTCCCGCTTACGCGAGCCTGCTGCGGATCGGCTCGCCCGAGAACATCGCCGGCGAATGCAGGAAGGCGCTCGCGCTCGGCTATGGCGCCATCAAGCTGCATGAGACCACGACGCCAGCGGTGTTCGCCGCGCGCGAGGCGATCGGGCCCGGTATCCCGCTGATGGTCGACATGAACTGTCCGCTCACGGCCGAACAGGCGATCGCTTTCGCCGGAGCGTGCAAGGACGCGCAGCCGATGTTCCTGGAGGAGCCGGTCTGGCCGCCGGAGGATTTTGCTGGGCTCGCCGAGGTCCGCAGCAAAGGTGGACTTGGCGTCGCGGCCGGCGAGAATGCCTGCACGGAATATCAATTCCGCCAGATGATGGATGCGGGTGCCGTGAGCCATGCGCAGCCGTCGGTGATCAAGGTCGGCGGCATCACGGAATTTCTGAAGGTTGCGCGGCTCGCCGATCAGCGCGGCGTCAAGATCGTCCCGCATTCCCCTTACTTTGGTCCGGGCCTGCTGGCGACCTTGCATCTGCTGGCGACGCGCGACGACGGGCTTGTCGAGATGTTCTATCTCAGGCGTGAGGCCTGCCTCTGGGGCGGCCGCGCCGATGTCGACACGACCGGACATGTCGCGGTACCAACGGGCCCGGGACTCGGCCTTGATCCCGATCGCGGCGTGATCGAGCGCTACCGCGTGGCGTGATCGCTGCCGCTACTTCGCAGCATCCTTCGGCGGCGGCGCGTCCTGCTTCTTCTTCAGATCCTCCGCCTGTTTCACTTGCGCCGTCTGCAGATCGCCGATGGTCTTCTGCAAGCCTGCAAGCGTCACCTTCAGCGTGTCGATCTGGCGGTTGGCAGCGTCGATCTTCTGTTGGTGATCGAGATTGAGCTTGCTGATGGTCTTCTGGAGGAAATCGACATTGCTCTGGAGACAACTGGTGCGCCGCTCCATCGTCTTCTCCACCGTGCAGATCTCGATGCCGGGCACGTCCTGCGCCAGCGCCGGCGTATGCGCGACGAGCGGTAACATGGCGAAACACACGGCAGCGATCCGGCACAGCATCCAGGTTCCTCTTCAAATTAATCACGGCAATGTGCGCCGATTGCGCGCGCCTTCCCGAAGCTACCACACTCGCACCGCATTCTCGCGATGAGCTTGGCTTGTTCCCTTGGACGGGGAGCGGTGAACCGCACGCGGAAGAAGTAGGCGCTCTTTCCGCGGCTTTGATTAGGGGAGATTTTTGGAATGGCAACGCGCGATAGACGTTTGGCAGAATTCGATGGCGCCGGAGAGCCACCACCTGGCCTGCCGGTCGAGGTGCTGTGTGAGGATCACAGCGGGACATATCAACTGCCGTTCGCCTGCCGCTATGTCGAGGGCCGCTGGCAGAATGACGCGGCCGGCGTCCCGGTGGAAGCCACCGTCATTGGTTGGCGCGTGCCGCGCGTGAAGCATTCCGGCGTGGCCTGACGGTTTGGTTCTGTCTCAAAATGCAACGGGGCCGCGCTCCGCCTTAACGAACGGAACGCGGCCCGAACGAATCACGTCCGAATCAGCCGTTTGACGCTGTACGCGGCTGTTCACGGCTAGATGTCGACAAGGCGCCGCCGGGGCGCACAATATCTGCGCGGTGCGAGATGCGCCCTCGCCAGATACCGGCCGCAAAAGTTAACGATGGCAAAGACATGGAGGTCGGCGAGACGCAGGCCGCCGCCGCCCCGGAAACAGGCAGGACCGTAGGCCGCCTGCCTAATATTCGACCTCGAGCTCCTCGATCTCGGCCGGCTCTTCCTGCGCCGCCGCGATCCATTCCCTCATCTCGGGCATCGCCATGATGGTATCGGCATAGGCCTTCAACCGTGGCTCGAGCTTGACGTCATAGGTGACGAAGCGCGTCACCACGGGCGCGTACATCGCATCCGCCATGGTGCGCGTCTCGCCGAACAGGAACGGGCCGCCGGATTTCTCCAGACAGTCGCGCCAGATCGACCAGACCCGGTCGATGTCGGCCTGCGCGCGCGACCAGATCTTGAAGCCGGGGAAGTGGCCCTTCAGATTGACCGGCAGCGAGGCGCGTAGCGTGGTGAAGCCCGAATGGATCTCGCCGCAGATCGAGCGGCAATGCGCGCGCTGGACGCGATCCGCCGGCAACAGGCCGGCGTCCGGCATCACCTCGTTGAGATATTCGGCAATGGCAAGCGTATCCCAGACCGTGGCGCCGTCGTGGCGCAGACAGGGCACCAGGATCGAGGACGACAGCAGCAGGATTTCGGCACGCGCCGAGGCGTCATCCGGTGCGGTGACGATCTCCTCGAAATCGAGCCCGGAGAACTTCGTCAGCAGCCAGCCACGCAGCGACCAGGACGAATAGTTCTTGCTGCTGATGGTCAGTGTCGCCTTCGCCATAGGGCCTTCCCTCACGTTTACGGCCAAAGGAGCAGCAAGCGACGTGCCAATTTGAGGGGCGGCCAGTGTCCGTCTGGCTCCGATATTGCATGGCAACATCGGAGAGGTGGGCGCTTCAGTATGATGTCGATGTATTATCAGGCTTTTCAGAACCAGATGGACCTGACGGCGCCGTGGCGGGCGGGCGCCTCGTCCGCGCTCAAATTCCTCGATCTGGTGCCGCAGGGCATGTCCGACAGGGTGGTCGGCCGGCTCTCGGCGGCGCTGGAGTTGATCTCCCGCTCCACCCTCACCTATCACCGCCCGGCCTACGGCATCGACAGCGTGATGATCGGCAATCGCGAGGTCGGCGTCACCGAGGAGATCGCCTATGCGACGCCGTTCGGCTCGCTGCTGCACTTCAAGAAGGACGGCGTGACCGAGCAGCCGCGCATGCTGCTGGTGGCGCCGATGTCCGGACATTTCGCCACGCTCCTGCGCGGCACCGTGAAGACGCTGCTGCAGGACCACGACGTCTACATCACCGACTGGCACAATCCGCGCGACATTCCGCGCAGCGAGGGCCGCTTCGGGCTCGACGACTACACCGAACACCTGATCGACTTCCTCGGACAGCTGGGTCCGCGCCCGCATATGGTGGCGATATGCCAGCCGTCAGTGTCGGCGCTCGCGGCCGCCGCGATCATGTGCGAGGGCAATCACCCGTCGCGGCCGGCGACGCTGACGCTGATGGCCGGGCCGATCGACACGCGGATCCAGCCGACCAAGGTCAACGACTTCGCCAAGAGCAAGCCGATCGAATGGTTCGAGCAGAACCTGATCAACTACGTCCCGGTGCAGTGCCGCGGCGCATTCCGGAAGGTCTATCCCGGCTTCGTGCAGCTCACCGCCTTCGTCTCGATGAACCTCGAGCGCCACATCAAGCAGCACATGGATCTCGCCAACCACATCGCCAAGGGCGAGAAGGAGAAAGCGGCAAGCATCAAGACCTTCTACGACGAATATTTTGCGGTGATGGATTTGCCCGCCGAGTTCTACATCGAGACCGTGCGCGACGTGTTCCAGGAGCACCTGCTGCCGCAAGGCAAGCTGATGCATCGCGGCCGCCCCGTCGACACCAAGGCCGTCAGCCGCATGGGGCTGATGACGGTCGAGGGCGAAAAGGACGACATCTGCTCGATCGGCCAGACGCTCGCCGCGCAAGACCTCTGCACCAGCGTGCGCGCCTATCGCAGGGTCCATCACATGCAGGCCGGTGTCGGCCATTACGGCGTCTTCTCGGGCAAGCGCTGGAATAACGAGATCTACCCGCTGCTGCGGGATTTCGTGCACGTGAATTCGTGACTATCATTCCCCGCCGCCAAGACGACCCGCCGCGGAAACGGCACGCGCCTCACGCTCCTGCGCAAGCAGCTCTTTCGCTTCCATCAATTCAGGAAGGTTGCGCTCGGCCTCGAACTCAGCGAACACCGGCGCGAGCACTTCATAGACCGCACCGGCTCGGCCGTTTGTCCTGTGCAGGCGGGCAAGTCCAAGCGCGCTGCGCAGCTCGAAGGTCTTCGTCCGCTGGTGTCGCGCGATTTCCAACGCTCGCCTGAGGTCGGCTTCGGCCCTGGATTCGTCTGAAGAATCCTGACGCCATAGCAGCTTTCCGCGGACACGATGCAGCTCGGCATCAAGCCAATGCTGGCCGGACTGTCCGGTCCGGGCGATCAGTTCGTTCAGGATGTCGAGCCCTGTTTCGACCTGGCCCATCTCCGCATTCGCCACGGCGACATGCAGCCCCCAGAACGGTTCGCAGAGGTAGCAATCGTTCTCGTGCAGCAAGGTCCAGCCGTGACGCATGTCCGCCAGTCCGGCCATTCGGTCGCTGGCGCGCCACTTGGCCAGTCCGTTCAGGTAGGTGCCCGCGGCCACATACAGCGGCATGGTGTGGTCGCGCGCGAGACCGAGCGCCAGGATCGTCTCGGTTTGCTGCAACATGCCCCCGCATACGCCGTCGAACACAGCGCGATGAACCAGCGCATTGGCCCGGGAAAGCGCCCGTTTTTCTCCCGACGCACCCACCGCTTCGGCGGCGAGCTCGCGCGCGCGTGCAGTGAGACCGAGCGGCCAGAGCACCAGGGCAAGAAATCTCATGATCACGAACGGCAGATCCAGTGTCGAAGCCCTGAATGTCGCCGGATCCGGTTCGGCAGCATAGATGGCCAGCGCCCGCTCAAGATGCGTTCGCGCGTTCAAATAGTCGCCGCCGAACCAGCAGGTGACGCCGCTCGTCCATTGGGCAACCACGGCCGCCACCGGCGAGTCCGGCCGTCGATCCGCGGCGCCCCTGATGGCGTCCACAAGCTCCCGCATCGGAGCGAATTCGCCGTGTGTCAGGCAGGCATTGAAGAGCCCCGAATGAACAGGCGCAAGTTCAACGGGATCATCGATGTCGGCTGCGAACCGGCGCGCACGCGTCCATGCCGCGATCGTTTCGGGAGCGCTGTGCCCGAGGCTGCCCCTCAGTGCGCGGCCGTACGAGATCTGCAGATGCAGCCTGGTCATCATCCGGCGGGGGTCATCCGGCAGCTCGTCGGCGGTCGCGACGGCCTTGCCGAGATGCGCGACCGCCTCGGAATAGGCAGAGCGTTTCAGCGCCTGCTGGCCCGCCTTGCGCCACCATTCGAGGGCTACCTCGCTCAGCCCCGCTTCGGTGAAGTGATGCGCCAGAACTTCCGGCTCGATCTCGGCGACGACCGGAAACTTCTCACGCAGGACCTCGCCAATTCTTGTGTGAAGCAGGTGCCGTTTGCTTTTGAGCAAACTCTCGTAGGCGGCCTCCTGAACGAGGGCGTGCTTGAAACTATAGCTTGCGTCGGGCGGAACCCCACGGCGAAGCAGCAGTTCGGCTTCTTCAAGTTGTCCCAGCGCGGCACTCAGCGTCAGATCATCGCGTCCCGCCACATACTTCATGAGCGCGTATGAGAAATCGCGGCCGATGGCGGCACCTATCTGCGCCACCTCCTTGACTGGAGCGAGCCGGTCGAGCCGCGCCATCAGCGAATCCTGCAGCGTAGCGGGAATTGCGAGCGGCGGGAGCGGACTATTCAGGCGATAGCGCCCGGCATCTTCGACCAGCAGGCCGGACTCCAGCACCATCTTGGTCAGTTCCTCGACGAACAGCGGGACACCATCCGTCCTGTCGATGATCTGCTTCATCATCTCGCGTGGCAGCTGGCGACCGACAACCACCTGTTCCACCAGCGCGCGCGTGTCCTGCCGATCGAGCCGGTCGAGACGCAGCAGGCCGACATTGGCAAGGCCCGACCAGGACGGCTCGAACTCAGGCCGGGATGTCATGAGCATGAGGATCGGCAGTGCCCTGATCCGATCGACCGCGAGATCGAACAGCTCAAGGGTCGTGGCATCGGCCCAATGCAAATCTTCGCAGATAATCAGCAGAGGCTGACCTCGCGCCAACCCCTCGAGCTGATCGAGAAGGGCGGCAAACGTCTGTCGCCTCTGCTGCGCCGGACTCAAGCCGAGGGGTGGGCAATGGTCGCCGGTCGGAAGCGAAAGCAACGCCGCAATGAGCGGTGTTGCCCGGGCGACCTGCTGGGTTCCAAGCGCCAGCATGGCCTCGAGCTTGCTGAACCTTTGTTCCGGCGTGTCGTGCGCGCGGATTCCGGCGGCGCGCTCGAGCTGTGCGACAAAGGGATGAAGCGCGCTGTTGGTATGATAAGGCGAACACTGATATCGCACGCGACGGTGCGTCCCCAACGAGGGACTTTCGGACAGCGTTGCGACGATGCGCGACTTGCCGATACCCGCCTCGCCGGAGATCAATACGATCTGGCCGTGACCTTGCCATGCGTCTCGCTGGCGCGAGAGAATGAATTCGATCTCATCCTTGCGGCCGACAAAGCCGATCGAGCGCGCGGCACGGACCGCCTCGAAACGGCTCTCGGATGCGGTCGCGCCTTCCACCGCCCACACTGCGACGGGTTCGCCTATCCCCTTGACTTCGCGGCGGCCAAGATTGCGAAACGTGAAGAGATCCCCAAGCAGCCGGCGGGTCGATGACGCAACGACGACCGCCCCGGGTTCCGCGAGGCTCTGAAGCCGAGCAGCGAGATTTGGCGTGTCGCCGACGGTCGCATGCTCCTCCGACGCATCTCCACTGATGAGGTCGCCCACCACCACGAGACCGGTCGCAACTGCAATCCGCAGCTCCACCCGTTCGCCGGCGCCTGTGTCGAGCTGGCGAATTGCGGCGATAATGTCGAGGCCCGCGCGCACCGCGCGCTCCGCATCGTCTTCGTGGGCGCGCGGATAGCCGAAATAGACGAGTATTCCGTCGCCGACGAACCTGGCTATGCTGCCGTCATAAGCCGCAATGACCCGCGCACATGCGGCGCGGTAGACCCGGATCACTTCCCACATATCCTCGGGATCGAGGCGCGCCGAGAGCTTGGTCGAGCCGACCAGATCGCAAAACATGACGGTGAGGTGGCGCCGCTCGGCGTCGTGAGGAGGAGCCGGCGATGCGATCAATGCGGCCGGATCGAGGTCGGCAATGGCTCGTTGCATCTTGCGGCGATGACCGAGCAGGACTCCGAGCTTGTCGAAGTCTTCGTCCATCAGCTCGGGGAGGACGCCAACGTCGATCCCGTTTTGGGCAAAACGCTCCGCGTATTGCCCAAGCCCCAGCTTCTCGAGCCACTCCGCAATCTGCATGGCTCACCCATCTTATGACTGGCGATTAGCAGAATTTTGGACCACGGCCGCGGCGAGACAATATCCCAACGCCACCATGATGGCACGTCTTGTTTGCCCTGCGAAAATTAGGTTACTCGTTACCGATGACGCTTCGGTCGGGACACGACCCGATGTGAACGGCCGCGCTACCAAACATCGCCGACACGCAGCGTTTGACAGCGGAGGTTGCGATGATTAGTCACGCCTCACTCCAGCTCTGAAGCCGACCGACTGCACCTGGTGCTCACATGCAATGCCAAGGAGACGTCTGCTTCATTGCTCGTTCGTCGGCGCCTCATGGCTGCGAGCCATCGTGCCCGCCGCAACCTGAAGCGAAGATCCGACCGCCCAGCAGACCGCAACAAAGCCTATCAGGGCGTCGGGTAGATTTTGATCAAGGACAAGAATGCTTACGGAAAGAGTTGCGGCAATCGCCGCGCCGAACGTTCCGGCCGCGCTCATGATTTCAGCCGGCTCAGAGCCGTTCCATTCTTCCGAGATGCTCGATTTCGGCCGCCGCGCGAGATTGCCGGACAAGTCAATTCCGACATAAAAGCTGAGAGCTCCGTAGAGCATCGTTATCAGCACGATCCAGCCGCTCTCAAACAGCCCATCTTTCTGACGCAACAGGGTCGCCCCCACATAGAGACCGCAAGAGGCTCCAACGGCCGCCAGCCCAATTCTTTCAAGGGTATGGGCAGACTTGATCAGGCTGGAACGGGCGATCCCGAGACCGCTGACGTACCTTGTGAGGGAAAATGCGGTCGAACTTGCACTGGTATTCTTCATTGGGGGCTCCTTATGAGCAATTGGCAGTCTACTGGCCGACCCGAATAGAATCTGCCGGGACGCGGTTCTCGATGCCCTTGATTCCAATGTCAGAAAGATCTGTGCTGAGTGATGGGGCTGACTTGCTCGCGAAGGCGAGAGCCAATCCGAGGCTGCGCGCACGCCGCTGCGCAGGCATTGCAACTCACCCGTGCCTGTCAGCCAGCTCCGGGTGCGGCAATTTCTTGCTGGAGTGATAGTTCAAATCGTGAGGGATGAACTATGAAGCGGTTCACAGATCACTGTTCTCTGCCCCGCCATCCAGTCACAATCTCCGGAGGACGTGCGAAGCTCGCAGTCAGCCCGACCACTCCTCGCCCCACGCCTGCACGACATGGCCGGGCGAGACTTCGCGATATTGTCGGATCGGCGGTTGATAGTCCGGTGCACGCACCGGGCTTCTGATTTCGTCGTTGGCCACTTCGCGCTTGCTGCCGCGGCGTGCGGGGTCGGGCACGGGAACGGCGGCCATCAGCCTCTTGGTGTAGGGATGCTGCGGGTTGCCGAACACCGCAGCGCGCGGACCTATCTCGACGATCTCGCCGAGATACATCACCGCGATGCGGTGGCTCATGCGCTCGACCACGGCGATATCGTGGGAGATGAAGAGATAGGCGAGCCCCATGCTGGCCTGAAGGTCGAGCATCAGATTGACGACCTGCGCCTTGACCGAGACATCGAGCGCGGAGACCGCCTCGTCCGCGACGATCAGCTTTGGCCCGAGCGCGAGCGCACGCGCGATACAGATGCGCTGGCGCTGCCCGCCGGAGAATTCATGCGGGAAGCGTGCGGCCATGTCGGCGGTGAGGCCGACGCGCACGAGCAGGTCGGCGACCTTGTCGCGCGCCTGCGACGCCGAGGCGAGGCCGTTGGCCAGCAGTGGCGCCGCGATCGCCGTTCCCGCCGACATCCGTGGATTGAGGCTCGCGAACGGATCCTGAAACACGATCTGCATGTGCTTGCGGAAATCGCGCAAGGTGCGACCGCTCATGGCGAGCACATCCTGGCCGTCGATCAGGACGGTGCCGGCATCCGGCTCGGTCAGCTTGAGGATCGATCGCCCCGTCGTCGACTTGCCGCAGCCGGATTCGCCAACCAGCGCCAGCGTCTCGCCGGCGCGCAAGGTGAACGAGATGTTCTCGACGGCATGAACGCGGCCGGAGACCTTGCCGAACAGACCCGCGCGGATCGGAAAGCGCGTGGTGAGGTTTGATACCTCGAGCAGCGGACGCTCCGCGCTCGACACCGTATCGGGCGTCTCCGCCGGTTCGTCCGAGGTGCCCGTGACCTTGTCGACGATGGGAAAGCGCATCGGCCGCGTCCGGCCGTCCATCGAGCCGAGCCGCGGCACGGCGGCGAGCAGTGCACGCGTATAGGGATGCGAGGGTGCGGCGAAGATGCGCGACGTCGCGTCGGTCTCGACAGCCTGTCCGCCATACATCACCACGGTACGATCCGCGATCTCGGCGACCACGCCCATATCGTGGGTAATGAAGAGGATCGACATCCCCTCCTCCTGCTGAAGCTCCTTCAGCAATTCCAGGATCTGCGCCTGGATGGTGACGTCGAGCGCCGTGGTCGGCTCGTCCGCTATCAGGAGTTTTGGCTTGCAGGCCAGCGCCATCGCGATCATCACGCGCTGGCGCATGCCACCGGAGAAACGATGCGGATGCTCGTGGAAGCGCGATTTTGCAGCGGGGATACGGACACGATCGAGCAGGCGGATGGTCTCGGCCTCGGCCGCCGCACGCGACAGGCCGCGATGCTGGATCAGCGCTTCCGCGATCTGGAATCCGATGGTGAGCACCGGATTGAGGCTGGTCATCGGCTCCTGGAAGATCATCGCGACATCGTTGCCGCGGATGTCCTTCATATCAGCTTCGGGCAGCGTCAGCAGATCGCGGCCGACCAAATTGATGCGACCTTCGATGCGGCCGCTCTCTTTTGGAATGAGCCGCATGATCGAGAGCGCGGTGACGCTCTTGCCCGAACCGGACTCACCGACGATCGCGACGGTCTCGCGTGGCGCGATATCGAAGGAGACGTTGCGAACGACCGGGATCCATTGCTGGTCGCGCAGGAAGGACGTAGTCAGGCCCGAGACCGACAGCACGGGCGCCAGCGCGCCGGCAACGATCTGATCGGGTCTGCTTGCGCCGATGCTCATGCAAGTATCCTAGTAGCCGCGATCGCGGTCGATACGCCCCGGTAGGGGCTCGCCGCGGCGGTGGCGTGCGATGGTGTCGAGCACGTAGTCGACCGCGGTTTCCGGCTTCGTCGTGCTGGCGATGTGCGGCGTGAGAAGAATACGCGGATGACTCCAGAACGGATGGCCCGCGGGCAGCGGCTCGGGCTCGGCGACGTCGAGCACGGCGGCCGACAGCACGCCGCCGTCCAGCGCCGCGACGAGGTCGGCCTCGACCAGATGGCCGCCCCGCCCGACATTGAGCAGCCGCGCGCGGCAGACGCGCAAACAGATTTGCGTTCAGAATGCCGCGCGTCTCCGATGTCAGCGGCAGCAGGCAGACGAGGATGTCGGCCTGCCCCAGGAAATCCGGCAGGGCCTCCGCACCCGCATAACAGGTGACGCCCGCGATGCTGCGTGGCGAACGGTTCCAGCCGAGCAGCGGAAAGTCGAACGATTTGAGCCGGTCGAGCACGGCCTGGCCAAGCAGACCGAGCCCCATCACACCGACACGCCGTTCGCCCGTGTGCGTCACGGAGAGCTCGCGCCAGACTTGATCGCGCTGCTGGCCGATGAACTGCACGAGATCACGATGCAGCGCGAGCACCGACATGCAGGCATATTCGACCATGCGCTCGGTGATACCGGGTTCCATCATGCGGACCAGCGGGACATGCGGAGGTAGTTTCGTGATGTCGAACTGATCGACGCCGGCGCCGACCGAGAACACCAGCTCGAGATTGGGGAACGTCGCCGCAATATTGTCGGGCGGCTGCCAAGCCACCAGATAACGCACCGCCTGGGGATCGCCGATATCCGGCCAGACCCGGAACGGCACGTCCGGCGCGCGCTCGGCGAAGAAGCGGGCCCACTCCGCGCCGCGCGCCATGTTGGCCTTGTAGAGAACCGTCATGCCGCCCTCAGAATGGGCTGACCGGCGCGAGCCGCCGGCCGTCGATCATGCGCTTGTGGCTGTAGGCTGCGGGATCGACCAGCGGGGTCGCGCCGGTCACGATATCGGCGGCGAGCTTGCCGGCCGCAGGACCGATGCCGAAACCATGACCGGAGAAGCCGGTCGCGAGGAAGAAGCCGGGCAGCGCGTCGACCGGCGAGATCACGGGAATCGTGTCCGGCGTACAGTCGATGGTCCCGCCCCAGGCCTCCGCGATCTCGATGTCCTTGAGCTCCGGGTTTGCCTTGATCAGCGAGGCCAGCGCCGCAGTGACCAGTGACATATCAGGCTCGGGATCGCGCACACGCTCGGTCTCGAACGGCGACGGCTTGTCAAAGCTCCAGCTGGTGCCGCGCATGATCTGGTCGAAGAACGACTTGCCGAACGACAGTTTGAGCCCACCCTTGCGATGCTGATAGGTCGGCCAGAACGTGCGCGCGTAGCGGAACAGGTCGGGCGACAACTCCACCGTGCCGCGGTTGCGCAGCGCCAGCGTGAAGCCACCATCGAGACGGCGGCGGATGCAGTAGAGATCGGTGCCGAGCGCACCGGAGGTGATCTCAGGTGCCGGCGTGGTGCGGCATGCGGTGGCGTTGACGAGACCGATCGGCAACTCGATGCCGTGACGGCGGCAGAACAGCGACGACCACGCGCCACCCGACAGCAGCACCGCTTGCGTGCGAATGGTGCCCTTCTCGGTGACGACGGCGCTGACGCGTCCTCCTTGTGTCTCCAGCCCGCGCGCGGCGCAGCCCTGATGAATCGTGACGCCGTGCTTTCGCGCGGCCGTCGCCAGCGCAGGCACGGCCATCGACGGTTCGGCGCGGCCGTCGCTCGGCGTGTGCAGCCCGCCGACCCATTTGTCGGTATTGCCCGGCATGCGTTCGGCGACCTCGGCCGGGGTCAGCACGGTCGAATGCACCTGCATTTCGCGCGCGACCGCCGCCCAGCGCTCCCAGCTCGCGAGCTCGTCCTTGCTCTTCGTCAGGAACAGCACGCCGGTGCGGCGGAAGCCGGCATCGACGCCGGCGTCGTTCTGCATATCCTCCCACAGACGTAGCGCCTCGCGCGCCAGCGGAATTTCCTCACGCGCCCGGCCCTGCTGGCGGCACCAGCCCCAATTGCGGCTCGACTGCTCGCCGCCGACATGACCTTTCTCGACCAGAGCGACGGAGAGACCCTTCTTCGCCAGATGATAGGCCGCCGAGACGCCGATGACGCCGCCGCCGATGACGACGACGTCCGCCTGCGCCGGCAGGCGTTCGTCGCTGTTTATACGGTTGAGCGGCGGGGACATGATGCACTCCTGGAGATCAGTTCGGTCGAGAGCTTGCTCGTCATGAGATGTTCATTCGCGGATCGAGCGCGTCGCGCAGGCCGTCACCGAGGAAGTTGAAGCTCGTCACGGCGAGCGTGATGGCGACGCCCGGCGCGATCGCGAGCCACGGCGCGCTGGTGAGATAGATCTGCGCATTGTTGAGCATGTTGCCCAGGCTCGCGGCCGGCGGCTGGATGCCGTACCCGAGATAGCTGAGATAGGATTCCAGCAGGATCGCCTGGGCGACATTGAGCGTTGCCGCCACCAGGATCGGCGCGACCGCGTTGGGCACGAGCTCGCGGAACATGATCCGAAGGTTCGACGAGCCGAAGGCGAGCGCGGCCACCGCAAACTCGCGCTCCCTCAGCGAGCGCACCTGCGCCTCGACGACGCGCGCCACCAACATCCATGACGTCGCCGCGATCAACACGGCGGTCGTGACGAAACCGGGCTCGGTGAGCGCCGCCAACGCCAGCAGCAGGAAGATGGTGGGAAAGCACAGCACGGCGTCGACCAGCCGCATCAGCACCGCGCCGACGACGCCGCCATAGAAGCCGGCGAAGGCGCCGACGACGATGCCGACGGCCATCGCAATCACCATTGCAACGAAGCCGATCGACAACGAGACGCGCGCGCCCATCATCAGCCGCGCCAACACGTCGCGGCCGAGTTCATCGGTCCCGAGGATGTGCGCCCCCGAGAGCGGCGGGGCAAACCGTTTCATGATATCGATATAGGTGTCGTCGAACGGCAGCAGATAGGGACCGAACGCCGAGCCGAGCACCAGGACGAGAATGACGATCGCGCCCGCGAGCGCGAGCCGGTGGCGGCAGAAGCGTTGCCAGGCGCCCTGACCGGGGCCGGATTGAGCGGTGGACAAGACTGCGGTCGCCATCGCTTCAGCCCACCCGAATGCGCGGATCGACGACGGCATAGAGGATGTCGGCAACCAGCGAGCCGATCAGCACCATGACCGCAGAGAACATCAGGATGCCCATCACCACGGGATAGTCGCGATAGCCGATGGAATCCAGGAACAGCCGCCCCATGCCGGGCCAGGTGAACACGGTCTCGGCCACCAGCGCGCCGCCGAGCAGCGTCGGAAACTGCAACCCGCCCACCGTGATCATCGGCAGCAGCGCATTGCGCAATGCGTGCACCGTGAGAATCCGCCATTCCGGCATGCCCTTGGCTCGCGCGGTGCGGATGTAATCCTGGTTGATCACTTCAAGCATGGAGGAACGCATGAAGCGACTCCACATCGCGGTCTCGACCAGCCCCAGCACCATTGCCGGCGCGATCAGATGATGCAGCAGGTCGAGGAAGGAGCCATCGCCGACGGTCGCGCGGTTTCCGGCCGGCAGCCAGCCGAGCGTCACCGAAAACACATAGATGGTGACGAGGCCGAACCAGAACGTCGGGATCGACAGCGCGATCATGGCGCCAACGGTGGCGAGCGAGTCGAACAGCGAATATCGCCTCAGCGCGCCCAACATGCCGATCCAGCAACCGAGCAGCACCGCGATGATGGTCGCCGTCACCATCAGCTCAAGCGTCGCGCCAAGATGTGACGAAATCACCGACAGCACCGCCTCGCCGTCGCGATAGGACTTGCCCCAATCGCCTTTGAGCATGCGGCCGAACCAGTCGAGATACTGGATCGGCAGCGGGCGATCGAGCCCGAGCTGCCTGGTGACGCGGTCGAGATCCTCCTGCGTCATCTGCGCGGACACGGCGAATTGCGAGAGCGGACCGCCGGGCGCCAGATGCAAGAGGGCGAAACCGATCGCCGAGACGATCACCAGCAGCATGACCGCCTGTGCCAGGCGATTGGCGACGTAGCGAACCATCTCAGACGATCTCGCGAATGGAACGCATCAGGCCCAGTACCATTCGCGGATGTTCCAGCAATTGATCGAGGTGTTGATGTTGGGACGGAAACCCTGCAGCCCCTCCTTCACGCCCTCGACGATGTAGCCCTGGAACAGCGGCAGGATCGCGAGGTCGTTGCGGATGAGCTTTTGCAGGTCACCATAGGTGGTCTTGCGCTGCGCGAGATCGAATTGCTTGGCGCCTTGCGCGAGCAGACGATCAGCCTCGGCGTTCTGGTATTGATAGGTGTTGTAACCGCGGCCGCCCTTGGCAGGGATCGCGCCCGATCCGAACCGCGGCGTCACGTCGGGGTCGCTGCCCAGCATGAAATTCACGCCGACGATGACCGAATTGAACTTCGACTGCTGCCAGAAGTCGCCCCAGATCACGGCGGCCGGCATGTTGTTGACGCGCATGCTCGCGCCGATCGCGCGCCAGTCCTGGATCAGGAGCTGCTGGGTCTGCTCGCGCACGGCATTGCCGGACGTCGTCGAGTTGGTGAATTCGAGCTTGACGCCACCCTTCTCACGCACGCCGCCCGCGCCGCGCACCCAGCCGGCTGCATCGAGCAGCGCATTCGCCTTGGTCGGATCGTATTTGTGCTGCGGCAGGCCCTTCTGGAACGACCACGCCTCCTGCGGCACGAAGCTTTCGGTCTGCATCGGCAGGCCGTAGTTCAAGGCATCGATGATCGCCTGCTTGTTGATGGCGAGATAGAGCGCCTCGCGCACCGCGCGGTCGGCGAAGGGGCCGAACTCCAGATTCGGCGCGATGTGCTCCACCGAGGACGTCGACGAGACGAAGATCTTGCGCGCCTTCAGCGTCTTCGCCTCCTGCACGAAGTTCGGCAAAATGCCCTGCAGGCCGGTGTAATCGACCTGTCCGGTACGGAACTGGGTGTAGAGGACGGTGAGATCAGGGATGTACTTGAAGACCACGCGTTCGACGTAGGGTCCCTTGCCGTGATAGCCGGCATAGGCATTGAACTGAATGTGGTCGCCGGGCACGCGCTCGCCCCAGCGGAACGGTCCGGTGCCGACAGGCGCATTGTGGAACGGCGACGAATTCGGATCCGACACCTTCTCCAGAATGTGCTTGGGCACGATGAAGGTCAGCGACAGGATCGACATGTAGGGCGAATAGGGAGCCTCCATTCGCCAGTGGATCTCGTCGGGCGCGACGATCGTGATGTCCTTGACCAGGCTGTGGCCGACGCGGTTGCGGACACGGAAGTCGGGATTGTTGATCAGCTCGAGCGAGAACTTGACGTCGTCCGCCGTGAAGGCCGTGCCGTCGTGCCACTTCACGTCCTTGCGCAGCTTGATCTTCCAGGTCAGGCCGTCGGCCGAAAGGCCACCATTCTCGACCGTCGGGACTTCGCGCGCGAGATCGGGCACGAACTTGCCGTCGGGATCGATGAACCAGAGCGGCGAGAACACCTGCCACCAGACGCCCTGGTCGACTTCGATGCCGGGCATCAGCGGATGAAAGACGGTCGGCTCCTGCGACAGCGCCGCGATCACCTGCCCGCGCGGCTTGTCCGGCGGATTGCCCGGACGCTCGGTCTGCGCAAAGGCGCGACCTGCAAGCGTCCATCCCGCCGCGGCGCCGGCGCCGAGTTGAAAAAACTGTCGGCGATTTGGAATGCCGAGATGATGCAGTCCGCCAACGCCGAACTTGCCGGTGCTGTCTGCCATGACCAGTCTCCGTTCCCGCACGCGGCACCTCTCCCGCGCCCCGAGACCCGGCAAAGGGACAGGAGTGGGCTTTAGTGCTTCTAAATTTTTCGATCAAAAGTTCATCATGACTAAATACAGCTGTCAATCGCATTGCTAGGATGCGCGACCTTTTCACACCGCCGGCCATTCCGGCGGCAAGGTCATGCACGGGAGAGCGACATGGATGGTCGCGGCGACACCAACGGTCCGAAAGACGCCCCGACGATCGAGGCCGACGATGCGGTCGACCAGAGGCTCGGCGAGACCGTGCGGCTGCTGCGCCAGCGCGCCGGCCTATCGATCCAGGACGTCGCCAACAAGACCGGCCTCTCCAACGGCATGATCAGCCAGCTCGAACGAGCACGCGCCATGCCGTCGATCCGCACGCTGCGCCTGCTCAGCATCGCGCTCGAGGTGCCGATCTCCTATTTCTTCGAGACCAGCGATCCCGCCGCCGACGTGCAGCGCTACATCGTACGCAAGAACAACCGGCGCCTGCTGCGGCTCACCGCCAGCGGCGTCGTCAAGGAGGCGCTGACGCCGGAAGGCAAGGGTCAGCTCGAGCTCTACGAGCTCACGCTCAATCCCGGCGCCTCGTCCGGTACTGATTTCCTGCAGCACACCGGCGAGAAGGCCGGCTACATCCTCTCCGGCAGCCTGCGGCTGTGGCTCGACAACCAGGCCCATGTGCTCGAGGCCGGCGACAGCTTTCGTTTTCCGAGCATCGTGCCGCACATGTTCGACAACCCGACCCAGCAGGCCGCACGTGTGATCTGGGTCACGACGCTGCGCCAGACCGATTCGCCGGCAAGTTGACACAAAGCAACGGCTCGCCCCGATACTGACGGAAATTGCCCTCGACGCCGCCGCAGGGAGTCTGTAGCTCACATGGAGCCGGACTCATTTGACAGGGCGGACGCGAGGGTCCGCGGTGGACGTCGTTGGTAAGACCATGAAACTCAGGGGGCTTCTGACACTCGCGATGGCCGCGCAGGTAGTCGTGACCGCCGCGGCTCTCCTCGTCTCTTATGCCGTGGCCGGCCCGGGGTTCGGCGTTGCGGAGATCCTTGCCCTGCTCGCAAGCGGCGCCGTCGCGCTGCTGATCGCCCGGCTCTGCACGCGCACGATCGAGACGGCTCAGGACAAGCGCATGGCCGCACAACTGGCCGAGCAGGCGCAGTCGAGCGCGCAGATGACCCAGGCCGTCATCAAGACTGCGCTGGATGCTTTCGTCCAGACCGACGCGAACGGGATCATCCTGGAATGGAGCATTCAGGCCGAGGCGCTGACCGGATGGACGCGCGAGGAGGCGCTCGGCACTGACGTCGTCAATCTCCTCATCGCCGAGCCGCTCCGCGACGGTTTCAGGCAACGCATGATGCGCCTTCTGCCGGAGCTCTCGCATACGCCGATCGGCATCCGGTTCGAGGCGACCCTGCTGCACCGGGAAGGCGACGAGATCCTGATCGAGGCGTCGAGCACCACGCTCCAGCTCGGCGGACGCACCGTCATCAATAATTTCGTCAAGGACATCACCCAGAAGCGCGCCGCCGAGGAACAGCTGATCCAGGCGCAGAAGATGGAAGCGGTCGGCCAGCTCACCGGCGGCATCGCCCATGAATTCAACAACATGCTCACGGTGATCACGGGCACGATCGAGATCCTCGCCGATGCCGTGAAGGACAACCCGCCGCTCGCCACCATCACCAAGCTGATCAGCGAGGCAGCCGATCGCGGTGCCGCACTGACCTCGAGCCTGCTGTCCTTTGCGCGCAAGCAGGCGCTGCAGCCGGCCGATATCGACGTCAACGACCTGCTCGAAGAGCTCGCCAAGCTGATGCTGGCGACCTTCGACAAGAAGATCGAGATCGTGAAGAGGCTCGACGGCACCATCTGGCTCGCCTTCGCCGACCGCGGGCAGCTCTCCTCGGCGCTGCTCAACCTCGCGATCAACGCCCGCGACGCAATGCCTGAAGGCGGCAGGCTGACGCTGACGACGCGCAACGTGGTGTTCGGCGTGCGCGAGGCCGTCGCGGTCGGCGCCGGCTATGCCGGCGACTATGTCGAGATCCAGATTGCCGACACCGGCACAGGCATTCCGCAGGCGATCCTCGAACGCATCTTCGATCCGTTCTTCTCGACCAAGGAGGTCGGCAAGGGCACGGGCCTCGGGCTCAGCATGGTGTTCGGCTTCGTCAAGCAGTCGGGCGGCGGCATCAAGGTCAGATCGGAAGAAGGCGGCGGCACGACATTCACGATCTACCTGCCGAAGGCCGAGACAAGCGTGCTTCGCCCGACCGGCTATGACGAGCGCAAGATCGTGGGCGGGACGGAGACCATCCTGTGCGTCGAGGACGACCGCGATGTCCGTCACTACGTCACGGTCCAGCTCGAAAGCCTCGGCTACAAGGTCATTCCGGCCACCAACGCAGCCGACGCCCTCGCCATCGCGGCGGAGGGTACGTCCTTCGATCTGCTCTTCACCGATATCGTGATGGCCGGCGCCTTGAATGGACGGGAGCTCGCCGACGAGATGGTGGCTGCGCGCCCCTCCTTGCGGGTGCTGTTCACGTCGGGTTATGCCCACGACTCCCCGCATGGGCTGGGACAGGCCACCATGGGTGCGCCGCTTCTGACAAAACCCTACCGCAAGGCCGAGCTCGCCCGCATGCTGCGCCGCTCGCTCGATACCGCCGTCGATGCGGCAGGCGACCCGATCCCGACGCCCTATTCGGTGCAGGCCGAGGTCGAAGGGTTCTTGCGCAAGCAGGAGACCGACGAGAGCGCGACGCGATCGCGAAAATGAACCTTGCCGGCGCCGCTCGCTAGCTCATCCGCCGTCGCAGCGTTGCCGACGGCGTCTCGCCGAATTTTTCGCGGTACGCTCCGGCCATGCGGCCGAGATGCGTGAAGCCGAGATCGAAAGCGATGTCGGTGATGGAAACATCCGGCGAAGCCTGCGCGAGCCTCGCATGAAGACCGGCAAGACGCATATCGAGCAGCATCTCCGAGATCGACACACCGAAATGACGGCGGAAGCCGAGCTGGAGCGCGCGGATGCCGATGCCGGACGCGGCCGCCAGCTGCGCGAGATCGAGCGGCTCGCCGGCATTTTCCGCAAGATGGTCCCGTGCGGCGCGGAGTGCGCGCGGCAGGCGCTCGGCCTGTCCCGAGAACGTCCTGATCGCATCCGACAGGCCATGCCGCTGGCCATTGAGGAGGCGATCGAGCAGCACCTCACGCCAATCAGCCATCGCAACTGGGGAAAGCCGGCCAGACCGTCCGAGCCGCTCGGCGAGCCTCATCAGCTCGGCAAGGCTCGTTTGCAGCTGGCGGCCGGACGGCGCGTTCAGGTCGATCACGGGATCGAACTCGACCGCGCCGGCCGCCCTGCCCGACAGCGCCGCGGCGCGCTGCTCAACCATGCGACGGTCCAGCAGCAAAATCGCTTGCGCACAGTCGCGCCACGTCATCCGGGTCGGGACCGTCGGCGACAGCAGCGACGCCGTCCGGTCCGGCGCGGCGTCGAAGCCACCGGCCCCCGCACAAATGTGGGCGGTGCCCGTGAGCGGGATCTGGACCAGGAAGAAGCGGTCGAGGCACCCCGGATCGATGCTGACAGTCCCACCATAGGCAACGTAGTTGATGGAAAAGCCGTCGAACGCCGCGCAATTGTGCCGCGCCGAAAATCCGGAAGCGCGGGCCTGCGCCGGCTTGAGATCGTGCGGACAGAAGATGCGCCCGATCTGCTCGGCCGCCTCGTCGACATCATCGGTGGTGACGCGAGCGAAGCCCGCCAGCCGTTCGGCTACGGGCGTTGTCGTGCTCATTTCCTGCACGGCTGCGGACATCATCGACCACGCTTCGCGTCACGGAATTGCTTTAAGCCTATAATAGTTCCGCGGACGCGAAAAGGGCCGCGTCGCAGAATCGTCGTGCTGCATGGCAACAGCCGCGACGGATTCGTTTAGCGGATAGACAGCCGCCCGGGCGTGGCCGAAGCTCCATCCTGGCCGGAATCCAACAGGAGGCGAGCATGACTGCACTCGAAAAGGGCATTACCGCAAACGGTACGGGCTATGGCGGCAAGACCTGGAACATCCTGGGTCAGGTCTATTTCCCCAAGGCCGTCACCGAGTCCACTTTCGCATTCGAGACCAACAGCGACCCCGGCCAGTTCGTGCCGGTGCACATCCATCCGACCCAGGACGAGTTCATCCTGGTGCAGGAAGGGACCCTCGATCTCAAGCTCGACGGCAAATGGGTCAAGGCCCATGCCGGTGATCTCGTGCGCATGCCACGCGGCATTCCGCACGGCTATTTCAACAAGTCCGACAAGCCGTGCCGCGCGTTGTTCTGGGTCTCGCCGATGCAGAAGCTGGAGGCGCTGTTCAACCAGCTCCACAATCTGACCGACCCGGCCGAGGTCGTGCGCATCTCGGCGCTGCATGAGGTCGACTTCCTGCCGCCCGAGGCCAACGACTAGGCGTCAGGCGCTCCTCGTCCACTTTCATCCGCTTGCTGGTCCGCCGGCCGCACCTTGCGGCCGAACGAGATCGCTTGCGCGCGAAACCCATTGATTGCGAGCCATCCCATGGTCAGCCCAAAGCATGTCTGCGTGATCGGCGCCGGCGTCTCCGGCCTCGCCACAGCAAAAGCGTTCTCCGCCCGCGGCCACCGCGTCACCATCGTCGAGCGTAGCGCCGATCTCGGCGGCGTCTGGGAGCCGGCGCGCTCCTATCCGGAGGTGCAGACGCAAAGCCCCAAGGATCTCTACCGCTACACGGATCGCGCCATGCCGGACTCCTATCCGGAATGGCCGACCGGGCCGCAGGTCCACGCCTATCTCGCCGACTACGCGAAAAGCTTCGGTCTCGACCGCATGCTGCGCCTCAACACTGGCGCGGCCGGCATGGCGCGGCGCACCGACGGCAGACCGGGCTGGACGCTCGCGCTAGCGGGCAAGGACGGCGCCACCACGAACGAGGATTTCGATTTCGTCGCGGTGTGCACCGGGCAGTTCAACGAGCCGCGCGAGCTGCATTGCCCCGGCGAGGACGGCTTTCTGGCGCAGGGCGGACAGATCCTGCACTCGTCGAAATACAGCGATCCCACGCTGGCCAAAGGACGCCGCGTCGTCGTGCTCGGCGGATCGAAGTCGGCGACCGACATCGCGGTGAACGCGGTGAAATCAGGCGCACGCGAGGTCACCATCGTGATGCGCGAGCCGGTCTGGCGCATCCCCTATTTCATCGGCGGGCTCGTGAACTTCAAGCGCATCCTCTACATCCGCGCGCAGGAGGAGATGTTTCCGGGCTGGGGCATCGGCGCGATGTCGCGGCTGGCGTACCGCATCGCCGCGCCCCTGATCTGGGCAAACTGGCGCGGGCTCGAGAGCCTGTTGAAGGCGCAGCTCAAGCTCAACAAGTGCAGGATGGTGCCGAAGGAGCGGATCGAGGATGGCGTCAACTGCTCGGTACCGATCGCAACACCCGGCTTCTACCCGATGGTCGCAGATGGCCGGATCAAGGCCGTGTTCGGCAGCTTCGACCGCTACGAAGGCGACACCATTGTGATGAGCGGCGGCGAGCGCATCAGCGCCGACATCGCCGTGCTCGCGATCGGCTACAAGCTCGGCGTACCCTTCCTGCCGGATGCCTATCAGCAAAAGCTGGTCGATGCGGACGGGCAGTACCGGCTCTACCGCCTGATCGCCAACCCTGACCTGCCCGACCTCGGCTTCGTCGGCTTCAACTCGTCGTTCTGCACCGTGCTCTGCGCCGATCTCGCCGCGAACTGGCTGGTGCGCTATGCCGACGGGCAACTCGCCAGGCAGCCGACGGCGCAGCAGATGCGCGACAACATCGAGATGATGCTGCACTTCAAACGCGTTGAGCGGCCGGCCGCCGGCGTCTATGGCGGCTTGTGCGTCGCGCCTTATCACTACCGCCATTTCGACGAGTTGATGGCCGACATCGGCACCAAGACGCAGAAGCGCGGCGGGCTCGCCGGACACTTCCTGCCGCCCGACGCGGGCGCCTATGCAAAATTCCTGTCGTCGGCGCCGGAGTACCGGGCGGCGGGTTAGTTGGTGATGCGGGCTTCCTGCACCGCATGATTGAACATCGCGTTCAACGCCGCCGTGATGTCGGCCGGCGTATTCGCGGTGTAGAAGAAGCCCGGCGAGGCGCAGTTCTGCAGGCTCGCCGGAATGTTCGGGATGTTCCAGTTGGCATAGTCGTCCTCGTCCCCGGCGAAGGACGTGTTGACCGGATTGATCTTCTGATAGGGAATGTAGAGCACGGAGATGATGACGCCGCGGTTCTTCAGCGGCGTACACGACGTGGCCGGATCAATCGTCGTGGCATGGTTGCTGCCCGACCATGAGCCGTTCGGAACGCCCTTCACCTGCGGATCCTGCGCACCATCGGTCACGAGGAAGACGTAGGGCAGCGTGTTGTTCCACGCACTGCCGTCGCCCACGCTCGTGATCAACGTGTTCACGCTCGACAGCGCCGTGTCGATATGCGTGCCACCCGACCCGAGATTCGTATTCATGTTGGTATCAAGCAAGGTCGCGAGGTTCGCGGCCGCATAGTTGATCGTCGAGGAATTGGTCGTCGACCCGTTGATGCTGCTGGTCAGCGGGAAGTACGAATAGAGATAACGGATGAAGGGATAGAGGCCGATGCGAAACTGGTTCGCCACTTTCTCGGTATTGTTCGCCGTGACGAACAGCTGATTCACCGCGTAGCCGACGGCGTCCAGTCGCAACTGAATGCAGGAATCGGTTCCGTCAGTCGGACAGTTCGCCACCGTCGCGAGGTTGGAGTAGAGCGAGTTCGGCAATCCGGAGACGATCGACGACGGCAACTGAACTCCCATGGGGTTGCTGGTCTTTGTCTGCAGCAGGCCTCTGTACCCGCTCTGGCTGACGCGCGAGATCGCATAGCCCAGGCAGTAATTGTTGGTGGGATAGCCCTGCGTCCCCGAATCCGTGCAGGCGCTGTTCTGCGGCGAGAAATGGCAGGCCAGCGTGCAGCCCGTCGGGTACTGCCGGTAGTTGTCGGGATTGATCGACTGCATACGCTGGGCTTCCGCCGTGGTCGAGGGCAGACCCATCGAGCCCGAGACGTCCAGCGTCAGGTAGAAGTCGAGATACAGCGGCAGCGTGGTGGTCGAGGACGAGCTGCCGGTCACGGTCAGCTTCCTGTAGCCGAGAAGCTGCATGAAGGTGACAGGCACATCCGCGCTGAACTGCACGTTCGAGACGAGCTTGTTACCGGTCTTGGTGACCGTGCTTGTCACACCGAGATTGGTGTAGCTGCCGGAGAACGTCGCAGCATTTCCGTTGAAGACGTTGTTCGCTTCCGTGACGCCGGCGCCAACGGATCCATTCGACGTCATCGCCATCGCCGCGTTGTAGCCGGCCGAGTTCACTGAGATCGACGCCACGCCCGCCGAATCCGCCGAACCCTGCAGCTTGGCCTTGATGCGCGTTGCCATGCTGTAGTCGATGGCGCATCCGATCGAGGCGATCAGCGGCACCAGTGCGATCGCAAACATGGCGGCAACGTTGCCTCTGGAGTCGCGCTTCAATCGCGAGACGAGCCGGGCTACATGGTGGATCGTTCCGGGAATTGCCATTGCCAAGCCCTCGCCCGACTCTTTGTTTGATCAATCACTAAGAGGAATTTCTGGAAGCGAAACCGACGCCAGGAACCAACGCACGGGTCGCGCATCGCTCCTGATGAGACGGAGCATTCTGCAGATGCCGCGCTACTTAATCGTAAAGTTCTCTTGCGAATCGCAGGTGCGTTTTGTCAGCTTCCTGTCAGCCTGACGGATTGATCCGTTTTTCTACGGAGTCTCGGCGCAACGCGGACCGATCAGGAGTTGCGCCTCGCCAAGCTGCACCTTGATGCTTACGCTCGCAGCAGCGAACGAATCGACCGACCCGGGAGCCCGCGATGCGACCACAACGCCAGGCAGCCGCGGCCATCGCGGCGCTCACCCTCTTCCTCGCAACGCCTGTCGCCGGCAGAGCGCAAACGCTCACGGCAACGCAATCAGACGCGCAAGCCGCCTACGATCGCGCGCTCGGCGATTTCAAATCGATCCTTGGCGAGCGCCGCCGCCAGATCGAGGCGAAGCAGCCGCTGCCCAACCTACCCGGCCAGGCCTTGTATCTTGCGCGCGTCGCAATGATCAGCGCTTACAAGGATCTCACCGACGCCGTGCCGTCGCGGATCGGCAAGCCGAACAAGTTCGGGATTCCGCCAGCCTATTTCGATGCCGCGATCGAGCCGCTGGTCGACGAATACGCTGACATCTTCGAGGTCATGGAGGCGCCGCCCGCGAACGCACAGAACTCGGCAACGCCGTTCAAGGACGTCATCGATCTCGGGGCTGCGATTGCGCGTGCCAAGGGGCTTTCGCCTGCGGACGCCAGCGCAGCCGGCCTCATCAGTCTGGGGCTGTTCTATGCCGAGACCAACGGCAAGCAGAACGTCCGCAATGCGCGCTCGAACACCTACATGGGCAGCCTGCAGACCGGCCCGTCCGAGGACCGCAACGGCCAGCGCAAATGGGAGGCCATCAAGGGCACGATCGCGGCCGCCGACCCCGCATTGAACGCGCGCGACGACAAGGAAGAGGCGCGGTCCCGCGGCACTGATCGCCGCTTCAACCACTGGACCAATGTGCGCGACGGCCTCATGAACGCGCATGCAGAGCTGTTTGCCGAAATCCCGGCGATCGTGAAGACGTTGCCCGATCCGATCGAGCAGATGAAGCTGTTCGAACTGATCCAGATCATCCCGACCCCGACGCGCTCGGCACTGAGGTCGGGCGACCTGCTGAACTACCGGGTGTCAGATCCCACCATCATGAAGCACCTGCGCAACAATAGCATCTTCGCCTTCGGCAGGACCGACCGCGCGCGAAGTTCGGCCAGCTTCCGCGAGATTCTGGGCGCGATGTGGCTGTTCAAGCGGAAATTCGACAAGGCGATGGTGAAATACGCGGAGATCAGGCCGCGCTAGGGGCGCGCTGTGCCGGACACACCCTGGTTCTCCGCCTTGTAGCCGTCCGTCAGCGTCTTCAGGAAGGCGATGATGTCGGTCATGTCCTGATCCGTCATTGCCGGCTTGTCGCCGAGGTGACGATCGAAAGGCGGATCCGTCACGTCGACATTGGCGTGATATTTTTGCGGAATGTCGTCGTATTTCTGCACCGTGCCGTCGGCCGCGCGCCGAAACACTTTCTCCGGATTGGTGTCGCGGAAATTGTAGAAATCCATCACCTGCTCGAGGGTGGAGAAGACGCCGTTGTGGAAGAAGGCGTGACGCGTCGCGGTGTTGCGCAGCGTCGGCGTCAGGAACATGCCGCAATACTGCGTCTGCTCGGAAATGTCGGTCCGATGCGGACCGCAGACGCCGAGATCGAAATAGCCGGAATCCTTGTTGCCCGCGAGCGCGGCATTCCGTGGCGCACCGAGCGCCTCATATTGGTGATCGGTAAACATCGGCGGCAAGCCATCGCGGGTCGGCGCCGAGGTATGGCAGCCGGCGCAGTTCGCCTTGTCGGGGTCGTTGAACAATTGCAGGCCGCGCAATTCGCCCTCGGACAACCGCGCCTTGCCCTCGAGCCAATAGTCGTACTTGCTGGTGTAGGGATGGAAGCTCGGCTCTTCGACCTGGTAGCGCGCAACCGCGAACATCGCCTCCGCAATCAGCAGCCGCTGGTTTCTCAGCACGCCGGCGCCGAACAGCTCGACGAAGCGGCTGGCATAGGGCGCACGGCGCAGCTTGTCGGCCACGATCTCCGCGCTGCCGCCATCCATCTCGTTGGCGTCGAGCAGCGGAAACAGCGCCTGGTCCTGCAACGTGTCGGCGCGGCCGTCCCAGAACAGGCCGCCCTGCGGCACGATATTCGCCGATGCGCCGGAACCACCCGCAGTCTTGGTCGTGCGCGCGGCCTGCTGGCCGAGTGCGGCCATCTGCGCGAGGGGGATGATGTTGTCGTCGTCGCCCTTGTCGGGGCCGATGCTGAAATTCGGCTGGCGATCGAGATAGGTCAGCGACGGCACTGCGCGTGCGCCTTGCCGCGACAGATTGGCACCGCCGAGCATCACCGGGCCGTCATTGGGCGGGCCGTAGGCGCGATCCGGACTGTGACAGGATGCGCAGGACAGCGAGCCGGATGACGACAGCGAGGCGTCGTAGAAGATCTCTTTGCCGAGCAGGGCCATTGCGGACAACGGGGCGACGGGCGGACGCATCAGGCGAACCGGGTTCGGATTCGTGCCCGGCTGGTTTGCCTCTGCAAGTCCTTGCGTCCCGGCCGCAAAGACGGCGCCGGCCAGAGCGAGCAGGCCGGCGCCGAGGAGCCACAAAGTGCGGCTGTTCATTATGATGTCCCGCTGGACTAGTGGTGGTGGTGGTGCTCGTCCGGCGGGCTGACCATCACCGTACCCGTGGTCGGATCGAGGAACAGCGCGTCGGTGCGGAAATCATGGCTGTGATCCTGGTCGAAGTCGAACAGGTCCATCAGCGATCCGCTGGTCGCATCGAACGAGCCGCCCCCGAGACGCTCACCGCGCAGCCAATTGTCCTCAATGAAGCGAACCACCGAAGCCTGGGTCGTGTAGGTGTGGCTGACATAGTTGGTCTTGGCGTAGGGCGAGACCACGATCAGGGGCACGCGGGTGCCCGGGCCACAGCGACCGTTGACCGGCTTGCCGCTGAGACCGTTCGGCGCCGGCTGCTTGTTGGCGCCGAGGCCGCACAGGCCCGGACCGTTCACCTGGTCGGCGGTCGAGTCATAAGAGGCGGTCTTCGGCGGCATGTACTGATGGTCATACCAGCCGTCCGAGTCGTCATAGGTGATGATGACGGCGGTCTCGCGCCATTCCGGCTGCTTCTGCAGGAAGTTGATCAGCTCGACATTGCCGGCCTGCTCGTCGAGCGGGTCGGAGTTGCCGGCGTGACCGTCCTGGAAGGCAGGCATCTTGACATAGGAGACGGCCGGGAAATTGCCGGCCTTGATCGCGGCATAGAGGTCTTCGAGGTCGTAGTTGTGGTTGGCGGGATCGACCTTGCCGTTGAAGTCATGGGTATGGCCGATCGCGTGCACCGAGCTCGGCCGCGCATGGGTCGGGTTGGCCGTGGACGCATGATACTGGAAGAAGGCGTGGTGCGGGATGTAGTCGACGATGGTGCCGTTGACGTTGGTCGAGAACGTGCTGCGGGCGCAACCGGTGGTGCCGTTGGCGTTCTTGAGGGTCAGGTCGAAGCCGCCCATGAAGCTGCCCCAGCTGATGCGCTCATCAGTGAGCAGGTTGCCGATGTTCTTGCCGCCCATCAGCATGGTGCTGGTCGTGCTCGAGCAGGCATCGTTGCCGGGATCGGTGTCACCGGTCAGGGTGAGGCCGCCCTGGCCGTCCGCGATCGACGCCGTGGTGCCGATGACCGGCTGCACGCCGTTGGTCTGGCCGCCGACCACTTCCAGCATGCCCGGCGTCGACGGACCGAAGGTGTCGGTCCAGTTGTTGTCGCTCATGGCGAAGTGCTGGGCGTAGTTCCAGAATGCGGTGGTGGTGTTGCCGTCGAAATAGCCCATCACCTGGCCGTTGGTGCCGAACGCGCCGGCACCGCCGGCGGTGCCGCGGCCGGTGAATTTCGGGAACAGGTCTTCCTTGCCGTTGTCGACGGCCTGCTGTTCGGGCGTATAAGCGTGGTTCTGCGAGCGCGTGTTGGCCTGGGTGCGGTCAAGGCGGAACGGGTCCGTCGCGCCGGTGCCGTTGGCCGGATTGTTGTTCGGGTTATTCACCAGCAGATTGGCGTTGGCGAGGTTGTTGACCCGGGGCGTATGCGGCTTCGGCACAAACGGGATCGAGCCCGAGGGATTGGCCGCGTTCGGATAGGTCGCGAAATAATGGTCGAACGAGCGGTTCTCGTTGAAGATGATCACGAGATGCTTGATCGGGGTTTCCGTATGAATCTCATGCGGATGGCGATGATCGCGGTCGTGATCGCGACCAAAATCTTCTGCGAGCACCGGAACGCTGCACGCAAGAGTCGTCGCGGCCGCGAACATCGCAGCCGTCGTCAAAAATTTGGATTTCATTTTTGTTCGCCCTGAAGGAATGACGGGGCAACCCTAGCGATCACATTTGACAGAGCTGTGTCAGTTTGACGCAAGAGACACTTTGCGCAGTTGTTGGGACAAAGAAATTCACAGGCCCGCGCATCGGCGATTATTCCCCGCCTGGAATAAAAAATCGCTGCGCCGGAATTGTTGCGAACCCGCTTTGGTTGCATTTAGTTTTGTCGAACAAAAACAATCCTGCGGGGGAAACATGAGAGCCACTCGTCGCACGCGCCTGGGCCGTGTTGCATCTACCATCGCCGCAAGCGCTGTCACTGGCCTGGCGAGTTTCACCGTCCATGCCGAAATCCTCGTCACGGCCAATGACGGCAAGATGGTGCTGGAGAACGGCAACGCCGTGGTGCGCAAGCAGCCTCTGCCCGACACGGTCAGCATCATCGATTTCACCGATGGGATGCTCAAACTTCTGGCTGAAGTGCCGGCTCCCGCAAGCGTCGTCGGCCCGCCGCCGAGCGTCGCGGTCGCGCCCGATGGTTCCTTTGCGCTGGTCACGGGCGCGATGAAGGTCGACCCGACGGATGCGACCAAGACGGCGCCGGACGACAAGCTCAGCGTGATCGACCTGAAATCCCCACAGCCAAAAGTGCTGGCGACACTGCAGGCCGGCGCCGGTGCGGCCGGCGTGTCGATCAACCGTACAGCGACCCTGGCGCTGGTCGCGAACCGGAGCGAAGGCACGGTCTCGGTCTTCACCATCAGCGGCAGCACGCTGACGCCGGCAGGCAAAATCCAGCTCGGGGATGCAAAATCAGGTCCGAGCCACGCCGTCTTCTCCCATGACGGCACGACCGCGCTGGTCACCCGCGACGGCGACAGCCGAACCTCGCTGCTGACGGTGGACGGCAACAAGGTCGAGTACGCCAAGCGCGACCTCTATTCCGGCGTACGTCCCTACGACATCGATCTCACTGGGAGCGCCACCGCCATCATCGGCAACGTCGGAGCCAGCGGCGGCGACGCCGATACGATCAGTGTGATCGACATGAATGCGAAGCCGATCCGCGTCGTCACCACGGTCAGCGTGGGGCA
The DNA here is from genome assembly GCF_024199945.1 of Bradyrhizobium sp. CCGUVB4N. Taxonomy (GTDB): domain Bacteria; phylum Pseudomonadota; class Alphaproteobacteria; order Rhizobiales; family Xanthobacteraceae; genus Bradyrhizobium. Next base: position 7,173,670 of record NZ_JANADP010000001.1, read on the forward strand.
GACCCCCGAGGGCGTGAAGATGTCGCCGGACGGCAGTTACGTCGCCGTCACCGTCATGAACGGCTCGAACAAGCCTTCCGCTTCGCCCTTCTTCAACGATTTCGGCCTGCTGAAGGTCTACAAGATTACCGGCACCGAGCTTGCGCCAGTGGCGGAAGCGAAGATCGGCCATTGGTGCCAGGGCATGGTGTGGTCGAAGGACTCCAAGTTTGTCGTGGCCCAGTGCATGGTCGAGAGCGAGCTGATCGCGTTCTCGTTCGATGGCAAGGCGCTGACCAAGACATCGACGCTCAAGATGCAGGTGAGTCCCGCCGGCATCCGCACGGCCGAGCCGTAAGGGCTCATCGATCGAGCGAGATGAGATACTGGTCGGCGACTGCACGCCAGCGATCGGGATAAAGCCGCAGCAAATGGCCGTCGCCGGGGATGCCGTGCAACAGCTCAAAGCGCGCATTGCCGCCGGCGGCGGCGAATGCCTGCTGATACTCGCGGATCAGATCTTCCTTGTAGAGGCGATCGTTGTCGGCATAGAGCCAGAGCTGCTTGACGTTGGCGCCCGCGCCGCGGCCGGCGCTCGCGTAATATGGCGTGGTCACCGGTCCGTACGGGTACCAGCCGCCGCAGAAGTTCACCACGCCCATCACCTCGCCCGGCTTGAGGCCCGCATAGTGCATGGCGAGGAAGCCGCCGCGCGACTGGCCGGCGAGCAGCACCTTGCCCGGCTTGACGCCAGGAAGCGCGCGGCCATAGGCGATCGCGGATGCGAGATCCTCGACGGCCTCAGCGACACCGGCCGAAACATCGATCAAGCTGCCGTCGTGATCGCGTCCGAACGTTTCCTCGCCGTTGATACCCTCGGAGCTGCCGCGTCCGCGGCGCATCAGCGCCAGCACCGCGAATCCGTTGTCACGCAGCCAATGCGCTTCGGTCGAGAAAGACCAGGATCTCAGCTGATTGCGACCGACGTCGGATCCATGGGTGAAGATCGCGAGCGGTGCGGGCCCCGGCCCCGTCGGCGGATAGAACGTGCCCTCGAGCGTGATCGGCCGTGTGCCATCAGGCGTGCGGACCGTGAGGTGTGGAATCCGGACACGCTCGCCGGGCCACGGCCAGTCGTTTGGCCGATCGCCTGCAGCAAGACGCGCCGGATCGGTGCGGACCAGCGCGCCGGAGGTGACGACGCCATTCTTGAGCGTGGCCGTCATGTACAATCGATCGGGGCCATCGAAGGCATAGCGGAAGATGCGGAACCCCGTCATGGTCAGCACGCCGTCCACGACCGTCGCCTGGTCGCGCCACCATTCGCGATTCATGCCGTTGAAGGCCGAGTCCGACCGGGCAAAGACGAGGTCGGCATGCCCGTCAGCCCGGACGCGCTCGACCACGAGGATGTGCCGGTCGTCTTGCCAGGTCCCGATCCATGCGCCCTGGAATCGGGCGATCTCGGGCGGTACGTCGGATGCCGGCGGCTCCATGTCGAACCGCGGCGGCAACGGGACGACGGTCTCGGGATCGACCGTCAGCGGTTGGGCCTGGGCACTTTGCATCATCAAGACCAGCGACACCATCGCGGCTGCAATCCAACGTCCAAGCATGTGCGCCCAGTCGAAACTCGATGTGGCCGAAAGGATGAATCTATTCGGTGCGGATCGGCGAGTCCTTCAGGCCGTTATCATCATAGGCCTTGCGCAAGGTGCCGTTCGTCACGGCCTCGGTCATGAACTTGGTGACGAACGCCAAGGCCTGACTATGGCCGAGCGGGACCGCAACGGCTGTCACCGTCTTCTTGAACGTTTCGTCCAGCACCCTGGTCCCCGGAAGCTTCTGCGCCATCTTGTTGAGTTGATCGCGCGAGAGCGCGAAGGCATCGACCTCGCCGGATTTCAACAGGCCAAAGATTTCGTCATAGGTCTGATAACCCGTAACCTTCGCGTTCTTCAGATGCGCAATGGCGCCGCGCATCGTGGTGGTGGCGTTGACGGCCGCGACCTTGATGCCGGGCTGGTCGAGCGTGGCGAAATTGGTGACGCTCGAACCGGCCTTGACGATATAGGTGGCGTCGGCGACTTCGTAGATCGGGCCGAACATCATCCTGGTCTCGCGTTCGGGATCTTTCGGCAACCAGGTGACGTCCCAGCTGCCCTTGCCGGCCGCGTCGGTGATCTGCCCGGAATTCTGGTACACGACATATTCGACGGGGATGCCGATTTGCGCCGCCATGTCCTTGCCGAGATCGACGGGTACGCCCGCATAGCCGGCTTCAGTCTTGGTCGACCAGAACGCGCCGCCCGCCGGGCTGATCGCGATCGCGACCCGCAGCTTGCCGGTCGGCGCGATCTCGTCTTTCAGGCCGTCGGCTAGCGCGGGCATGGCGACCACGGCGGCAAGAGCGAGGCCGGCCCAGGCCGACCGGAATGGCGTTGGCATGTCATTGTCTCCTCGCGTTTCTTCTTGTGCTGTCCGCTTCATTTCGCCCGCCTCGCGCCGGTCGCGCGGCCTTTGACACAATTCTGGCCGATCATCCGCTCCTTGAAAAGCGGCATCTCATGACAAACTTCAAGTCCGTTTGCGGTGCAAGGCCTGTGACCACCATGGCTATGGTGGTTCCACGGCCGGGCTTTTGTTGGTAGCCTGCTGCACCGACAGACAGCCATCGGGGGCCACCGAATGACGCGCGCGACTCTCGCTTCTCCCGCACGAGCCGACGGACAATGGCGGCGTATCGGCCTTCTACCCGTCGCGATCGCGGCCACAGTTGCGCTGGCCGGCTGCGAGGACAAGAACACCTTCGTGGCGCCGCCGCCGCCGAAGGTGGACGTCGCGACGCCGATCCAACGTGCGGTCACGCGCTATGTCGAGGCCACCGGCAACACCGCGCCGATCAAGAGCGTCGATCTCGTCGCCCGCGTGCAAGGATTCCTGCAATCGATCGACTACACCGACGGCACCTTCGTCAAGCAGGGCACCCAGCTGTTCACGATCGAGCCGGAGACCTACAAGCTGAAGCTCGACCAGGCGCAGGCGGCCGAGGCCGGTGCGCAGGCCTCGCTCAAGCAGGCTGAAGCCGATTTCAAGCGGCAGGTCGATCTCGTTCAGCGCCAGGCGGTCTCGCAGGCCACCCTCGACACGTCGACGTCGACCCGAGACAACGCCCAGGCCAGCCTCCAGCAGGCCCAGGCCAACACCAGGATCGCCGAGCTCAACTACAGTTACACCAAGGTAAGCGCGCCGTTCGACGGCATCGTCAGCGCACATCTGGTCTCGATCGGCGAGCTTGTCGGCGCCTCCTCGCCAACCCAGCTCGCCACCATCGTCGCGATGGACCCGATCTGGGTGAACTTCACGGTCAACGAGCAGGACGTGCTGCGGATCCGCGCCGAAGCGCAGCGACGGGGGCTGACCGTCGCCGACCTCAAGCAATTGCCGATCCAGGTGGGCCTCCAGACCGAGACCGGCTATCCGCATGAAGGCCACCTCGACTACGTCTCGCCGACCCTCAATACGTCGACGGGCACGCTCGCGGTGCGCGGCGTCGTGCCTAACGACAAGCGGGTGCTGCTGCCCGGCTATTTCGTCCGCGTCCGCGTGCCCTTCGACCAGGACAAGAACGCCCTCCTCGTCCCCGACACCTCGCTCGGCAGCGACCAGAGCGGGCGCTATCTGCTGGTGGTCAACAAGGACAATGTGGTCGAGCAGCGCAAGGTGCAGATCGGCGCCGCCGACAACGGCCTGCGCGTGATCGAGAGCGGCCTGAAGCCGGACGACCGCGTGGTCATTTCCGGACTTCTGCGCGTGATCCCGGGCCAGAAGATCGACCCGCAGCAGACCAAGATCGAGCAGCCGCAGGCCTCGAACCAGTGAGGCGCCTGTCATGATCTCAAAATTCTTCATCGAGCGGCCGGTCCTCTCGAACGTCATCGCGCTCCTGATGATCCTGATCGGCGGCGTCGCGCTGTTCAACCTCGCGATCGCGCAATATCCGGACGTGGTGCCGCCGACGGTGCAGGTGACCACGCGCTATCCCGGCGCCAGCGCCAAGACCGTGATCGACACGGTTGCCCTGCCGATCGAGCAGCAGGTCAACGGCGTCGAGGACATGCTCTACATGCAGTCCTACAGCGGCTCCGACGGCACCTATACGCTGACGGTGACTTTCAAGATCGGCACCGACCTCAACTTCGCGCAGGTGCTGGTGCAGAACCGCGTCTCCAGCGCGCTGTCGCAACTGCCGTCGTCCGTGCAGAACCAGGGCGTCACCGTCCAGAAGAAGTCGACCTCGATTCTGCTGTTCGTGACGCTGACCTCACCGGACTCCCGGTTCGACAGCCTCTACCTGAGCAACTACGCCACCATCAATCTGCGCGACGAGCTGTCACGTTTGCCCGGCGTCGGCAACGTCACGGTGTTCGGCGCCGGCCAGTATTCGATGCGGATCTGGCTCGATCCGAACAAGCTGCAGGCGCGCGCATTGGTGCCGCAGGACGTGATCCAGGCGATCCAGCAGCAGAGCCAGCAGGTCTCGGCCGGCCAGGTCGGCGCACCGCCGACGCCGCCGGGACAGGCGTTCCAGTACACGCTCAATGTCAACGGAAGGCTCGACGACACCACGCAGTTCGAGAACATCATCGTCAAGACGGGCACGAGCGGCGACGTCACGCGCGTGCGCGACGTCGGCTGGGTCGAACTGGGTGCGCAGACCTACAGCCAGATCTTCTCGCTCAACAAGCAACCAGCCACCGGCATCGGCGTGTTCCAGTCGCCCGGCGCCAACGCGCTCGAGGTCGAGCAGGCCGTCGAGAGGAAGATGACGGAGCTCGCCAAGCGTTTCCCGGAAGGCATCAAATACGACACGCCGTTCGATACCACCAAGTTCGTCAATGCCTCGGTGCACGAGGTTTACATGACGCTGATCGAGGCCGGCCTGCTGGTGCTGGTCGTCATCCTGGTGTTCCTGCAGGACTGGCGCGCGATGCTGGTGCCGGCGACGACCGTGCCGGTGACCATCATCGGCGCTTTCGCCGCGATGGCGGCGCTCGGCTTCACCATCAACATGTCGACGCTGTTTGCGATCGTTCTCGCGATCGGCATCGTCGTCGACGACGCCATCGTCGTGGTGGAAGGTGCGGCCCACAATATCGAGCAGGGCATGAACGGCCACGACGCCGCGATCAAGGCAATGGACCAGCTGTTCGCGCCGATCGTCGGCATCACGCTGGTGCTGATCTCGGTGTTCTTGCCGGCCTCTTTCCTCGCCGGCCTCACCGGACGCATCTATTCGCAATTCGCGCTGGTGATCGCGGCGACTGCGCTTTTGTCTGCCATCAACGCGGCGACGCTGAAGCCGACGCAATGTGCGCTCTGGCTACGGCCGGCGGTGCCGCCGGAGCAGCGCAATTTCTTCTACCGCGGCTTCAACGCCGTCTACGACCGCGTCGAACGAGGCTACACCCGACTGATCGCCTTCCTGGTCGGACACGCCACAGCGTCGGTGGCGGTCGCATTGGTCCTGATCGGGATCGGCGGCTACGGCCTGTCGCGGGTGCCGACCGGCTTCCTTCCGATCGAGGACCAGGGCTATCTGATCGCCGCCGTGCAGCTGCCGGACGGCGCCTCGCTGGAGCGAACCCAGAAGGTGCTCGACCGCGCCGCCGATATCATCAAGGACACGCCGGGCGTCGCCCAGGTGATCACCATTGCCGGCATCTCCGCGCTCGACAGCAGCGCGAGCCTTGCCAATGCCGGCGTCGCCTACATCATCCTGAAGGACTGGGATGCGCGCAAAGGCCCCGGTGAGGATTTGCGCTCGCTGGTCTACGGCCTGAACGACAAGGTCGGGACCATCATGGAGGCGCGTACGCTCGTGCTGCCGCCGCCGCCCATTCAAGGCATCGGCAACGCCGCGGGCTTCTCGATGCAGGTCGAGCTGCGCGACGGCAACAGCGACTTCGCCAAGCTGCAGGCCATCACCGGCGCGATGGTCAGTAACGCCCAGAGCCAGAGCGCGCTGCAGCGCGTCTCCTCATCGTTCCGCTCGGCGGTGCCGCAATTCAACGTCGAGATCGATCGCGTCAAGACGCAGACCTTGCACGTGACCACGGACGCGGTGTTCGCGGCGCTGTCGACCTATCTGGGTTCGTCCTACGTCAACCAGTTCAACAAGTTCGGTCGCGTGTTCCAGGTCTACACGCAGGCCGATCCGGCGTTCCGCGTCACCGAGCGCGACATCGCCAACATGCAGGTGCGCAACCAGAACGGCGACATGATCCCGATCGGCACGGTCGCCACCATCACGCCGGTCACGGGACCGTCGCTGATCAGCCTCTACAATCTCTATCCGTCCTCGACCATCGTCGGCCTGCCGGCGCAGGGTTATTCATCCGGCCAGTCGCTGAAGCTGATGGAAGAGATCGGCGACAAGACGCTCCCGCCGGGCACCGGCTTTGAATGGACGGCGATGTCCTATCAGGAGAAGGCGGTCGGTAACCAAATCTACTGGGTGTTCGGGCTCGCCATGCTGCTGGTCTATCTCGTGCTCGCCGGCCAGTATGAGAGCTGGTACTCGCCGATCTCGGTGATCCTCGCGGTGCCGCTGTCGCTGATCGGGCCGATGCTGGTCCTCAACGGCCTGAACATCGACAACAACCTGTATTGCCAGATCGGCCTGATCCTGCTGATCGCGCTGTCGGCCAAGAACGCGATCCTGATCGTCGAGGTCGGGCTCGAGCTGCACGGCCGCGACGGCAAGCCGGTACTGGAATCCGCGATCGAGGCGGCGCGTGCCCGCTTCCGCCCGATCCTGATGACGTCGTTTGCCTTCATCCTCGGCATGGTACCGCTGGTGATCGCGACCGGCGCCGGCGCCAGCGCGCGCAAGTCGATCGGCATCACGGCGTTCTCGGGCATGCTGGCCTCGACCTGCCTCGCGGTGCTGTTCGTGCCGACCTTCTTCGTGGTGGTGCAGCGCTTCGAGAACTGGCTCGGGTCGCGGAAGGCGCCGAAGGCGCAGCCGGCGGCGAAGGTGAAGCCCTAGGCGGCTTCGACGACAACGCGAAAACAACCCCATGCACAGTAGGGATGGGGTTGAAACGGCGCGAGACAATTCGGTATCACCGAAATTGCTTGCTCCGTCGGGCAAAACACCGGCATAGTGGCATCGTCGGTGGTGCGGGTGACCTGCGTTGCCCCACCCCTCCGTCATTGCAGGCGCAGCTAATCTTTCTCGCTTGGCGCCCGGCGCGCCTCGCCGCTCGACACCAGAAGCACCGAGACCTTCGACTGCCGCAGCACGGCGTCGGCGACGCCGCCGAAGGAGAGATGATCGGCCTGAATTCGGTCGACGCCCATGACGACGAGATCGACGTCGGTGGTGTCGATTTCGCGGAGGATCGCCGCCTCCGGCGCCCGGTTCACGCGCAGCGTGGTCGTGATGTCGACATCGTAGCGGGCGGCGAGATCGCTCGCGTCCTTCAGGATGCCCGCCTCCTGGCTGAGACCGCGAGACGCACCGCGCTGCGCGCCCTTGTCCCGCGTCGTCGCGACATAGATCACCCGCATCGAGCCTGATCCGGCTTGCGTCAATGCGACCGCGACCTCGGCGCCGCGCCTTGAGACGCTGCTGCCGGAGACCGGGACGAGGATGTTGAGTCCTTCGGGCATCGGCTGCTTCAAATGCTTGCCCTTGGCTGCTGCGATCGCGAGCGGCCCCTCGAATTTTGCGGCGATGTCCTCGATCTTGCGGTCGAAGCGGTCCTTGCTCGCGGCGACCTTGTCGACACCGACGACGAGAAGATCAAAGCCCTTGCGCGCCTCATCCGCAATCGTCTCGCCGAGCTCGGCGCGACGCGCACGGGTCACGACATCGACGCTGCCGGCATCGCCGTCGCCATGGGCGGACACCGTTTCGGCCGCCTTCTTCACGACGGCTTCGTGGCTCTCCTCTTCGTCGCGGATCTTTTCCTGGTCCTTGGCGCGTTTACCGATATGCAGCACGGTAATCGGCAGGCCACGCATGCCGGCGATCAGGCCGATGATGTGTGATGCGAAGGTGGCGTTGACGCTCTCGTCAACGGCAAGCAAAGGGCGTTCGAGATTGGCAACGAAGCCGCGCTTCTCGAACTCTTCCCGCTCCAGCCGCTCCTTCTCGTCCTTGTTCATCGGCAGCCTGGCGAGCGCCGCGCGCAGCATCGGCGGCATCGCCATCGTGGTCACGATCGCCATCGTCACGATCATCGTGAACAGGTTCTGGCTGAGCACGCCGATCGACAGACCGATGGTCGCGATGATGACCTCGGTCGAGCCGCGCGCATTCATCCCGCTCGCAAGTGCCAGCGACTCCCGCGTGCTCAACCCGCCGACGGTGCCGCCGACAAAGGCGCCGCCGAACTTACCGACACTGGCAATCACGACCAGCAATCCGGTGAGCATCAAAAGACCGGGATCGCGCAGCACCGACAGATCGGCGCTGAGGCCGGCGAGGCCGAAGAACACCGGCATGAAGAAGCTGGAGATCAGCCCGCGCAGGCGCTCATCGATCTGCCGCGTCAGGATCGGTGACTCCCCGACCAGGATGCCGGCGACGAATGCGCCGAGCACGGTGTGGACGCCGATCGCGTGCGTGATCAGCGCCATCACGCCCATCAACAACAGGATCACCGTGATGACCGCCGCCGTGCTGACGAGATTGTCGTTGGCCCAGCGGATCAGGTGAAACACCAGCCGGCGGCCGATGGTGAAGCTGACGGCGAGGAAGGCAAGCGTCCCCAGCACCGCCTTCGCCACCGAGGCGACGTCCAACGTGCCCTGCGAGGCCAGGCTGAAGATGACCGCGATGATGATCCAGCCGATGGTGTCGTCGATCACGGCGGTCGCGACGATGATCTGGCCGACGTTGCGGCGCATGAAGTTCATCTCGCGCACGACCACGGCGACGATCTTCACCGAGGAGATCGACAGCGCCGTGCCCATGAACAGCGAGGCGACCAGGCGCTGCTCGGGCTTCGGCAGCAGCGCATCGGGCAGGAATTCGCCGAGCGCAAAGCCGCAGGCAAAGGGCACCAGGATTCCGGCGATCGAGATTGCGATCGCAGCCTTGCCGACCTTCCTGACCAGCTTGAGATCAGTCTCCATGCCTGTGAGCAACAGCAACAGCAGAATGCCGACCTGCGCGATGCCGTCGAGCATCGCCTTCTGCTCCGGCGTCTTGGGAAAGATCGCGGCTTGCGCCTCCGGCCAGATCCAGCCGAACAGCGACGGCCCGAGGATGATGCCGGCGAGCAGCTCGCCGATTACCGAGGGCTGGCCGATCCGCTGCATGATCTCGCCGAGGCCGCGGCCGACGGCGATCAGCAGCACGATCTGCGTCACCAGCAGGAATTCGGAAGGACCAGCCGATTTGCCGCCCTCGGCGCTCGCCGCAATGGTGGTGAGGACAAGCGCCGCGGGGACAAGGCCGACCGGTCGGAGCAGGCTCCACTGCATGCAGGCATCTTCCCCCGTTTGGGCTCTCGGCGAAGTGCCGAGACCACCGGGGATAGAACCCGCGGGAGGTGGACGGGGTTCCCGCTACTCGAAGGGGCGAAGACGGGATTAGCGAAACGACCATGCACCGCAGGGCCGCTGCCAACAAAACCGAGGAGTCCGCTTCGCTCCCGATAGACACCCTTGCCAGCCCAGCAAATGACGCGAAGGGCCAAAAAGAGACATCGGCCAAGTAGGCATCCGAGCAGCTCTATCGTATAACTCGGCCTTGCGAGGACCAGTGCCATGGTTCAAGACCGCCCAGCCCGGATCGAGCGCAGGTTGTCGGCGATATTGGCCGCCGATGTCGCTGGCTACTCGCGGCTCATGCACCAGAACGAAGAGGCCACGCATACCAGACTGACGGCGCTCCTCGCGGACGGGATCATGCCCGCGGTCTCCGAGCACGGTGGTCGCATCGTCAAAAACACCGGCGACGGGTTCCTGGCAGAGTTTCCAAGCGCGGTCGAGGCGGTTCGGGCTGCCGTACAGTTCCAGACCCGCGTCAAGGAGCTTACAGGCGCTGAGTCGGAAAACAGCCGTATTGCTTTTCGTGTTGGCATCAATGTCGGCGACGTGATTGTCGAGCCGCATGACATTTTCGGCGACGGTGTAAACATTGCGGCACGGCTCGAGAGTATCGCAGAGCCTGGCGGCATCTGCATCTCGTCTTCTGCATACGACCATGTGCGCGGCAAGGTCAGCGCCGAGTTCATTGATCTAGGCGAGAAAAATCTCAAGAACATCCGCAGCGCGGTCCGGGTCTATGCAGTTGTCCAGGCAAGACCCGGTCCGACGACCCAGGTTGAGGGCGCGAGGCCAGGCCCGCTGCCGCCGCCTCGTCTTTCCATCGTTGTACTGCCGTTCGTCAATCTAAGTGGTGATCGTGAGCAGGACTATTTCGTCGACGGTGTCACCGAGAGTGTGACTACAGACTTGTCACGCATCAGCGGTTCATTTGTTATCGCAGGGACCAGCGCCGTCTCATACAAGGGTAGAGCAGTCGATGTGCGACAGGTCGGCCGCGAATTGAACGTTCGCTACGTGCTCGAAGGCTCAGTACAACGCAGCGGCAAGCGGCTTCGGATGAACGTGCAGTTGATCGATGCTGACAGCGGCCAGCATCTTTGGGCCGAGCGCTTCGAGAAGCCTGTCGTCGACCTGTTCGATATGCAGGACGAAATCGTATCGAGGCTCGCCAATACATTAGGGGCCCAGCTCATCGAGGCCGAGGCGCGACGAGCCGAGCGTACGCTGCATCCCGATGCGATGGACTTGTACTTCCAGGGCCGGGCCTGGTTGATGAAGGGGTTTAGCCCTGAATGCGTAACACAAGCGCGTGGCTTCTTCGAGCGCTCTTTGGTGCTCGATCCTCGCAACGTCGAAGCAATGATCGGCCTGGCAGGTGTTGATACGGCAGTTGCAACCAGCTTTACGACGGATGATGGGCCTGCGCGGTTTGCAGCGGCCGAGGCGATGGTGAACAAGGCATTGTCGATCAGGCCGAACCGTACTTCGGCCCACTTGGCTCGGGGTTACGTCCAGATCTTTACGAACAGGGCCGACCAAGGCATCCGTGAATTCGAGTATGCGCTGGCGCTGAATCCAAATGCGGCCAACGCTCATGCTGCCCTTGGGCTCGCCAAATTCTGTGCGGGTCGCGCTGCCGAAACCGAAGGCCATATACGCGATGCTTTACGTCTGTCCCCTCGCGACGTTGAAACCTATCAATGGACGTGTTTTGTAGGCGTGGCCAAGCTGCAGCTTGGTTTGGACGCCGAAGCCGTGAGTTGGCTACGACGAAGCACTGAGGCGAACCGCAACTTTCCCCTTGCTCATGTGTCGCTCGCCGCTTCGTTGGGCTTGACCGGCGCGCTCGATGAGGCGCGAACCGCTGCAGGAACAGGACTTGCGCTCAACTCTGGTTTCACCATTCGTCGCTTCATGGCTGCTCAACAAAGCGACAATCCGATTTACCGTGCTGGGCTCGAGCGCTTCTGTGAAGGCTTGCGCCTCGCTGGCGTACCGGAGGGATGATATCTACCGGAGTGGACGAAGCTCTCTGGTTGAAGGGCGATCATAATGTCCGCCGGCACTGCGATGAGAGGGGTTCCTTTTGCGCCGCCGGCGGTGTTTCCTCTGCACGGCGGAGAACGGGCATGCAGGGATCGCTGGGGGAAAAGATCGGTGAAGGCGCCTTTCCGAACTCGCGCCAGAAATTGTCGACAATCCGGAGCGGCCGCGCGCAACCAATGCGGCCGCGCAATCCGAATACGCGCGGTTCGCTGGCATGTCGCTCGCGGAACTGATGGCGGCCATGAAGCCAAATTTGCCTATCGTTCGCACCTTCGTCGTCCTCGGCAACGTGGCGCCTGCCTTGCGGGAGCGGCTGATCCAGCGCATCGAAGAAGGGCTGGCGAGGCCACCGCCCGAGGTCCTCGTAAGTTTTGATCGCCCAAGCTATCTTGGTCATTTTCGAAGCCCGACTTTGCCACTCATGGGAGAACAGCATGGCGCGTCTCGTTGCCTTATTGGTTGCCTTCCATTGCTATTTTCAGTCTGGACTTGTGTTCGCGGACGATGCATCGAAACTGCTGGTCGGAAGTTGGAAACTGACCTCATGGACCATTCGAATTGTCGGTGGCGACGCAACCGAACCATTTGGTTCCAATCCGAAAGGTAGGGCACTTCTCACGTCGGACGGATACGCGGCCTTTATTATTGTCGGAGCAAACCGCAAGCCCGCAACAAACAACGACGACAGTGCGGCACTGCTAAAGTCATTGCTTCTCTACTCCGGCAAATTCTTCATAGACGGAGACAAATTCACGACCAAGGTCGACATATCTGGCAACGAGCTACTCACCGGGCAGGATCAGGTGAGGTTTTTCAAGTTGGAGGGCGACCGGTTGAGCATCCGAACGGCCGAACAAGTCAGCTCTGTATATGTCGGCAAGAAAGTCGTCGGCACTCTGACCTGGGAACGCGAACGCTGAAGGTCTGCTCTGGGTCAGTTGCGTCGTTCGGATCGTCAAGGACGTCCGGCCTTCCCTTAACAGCGGACGAGACCGCCGCTGACGCAATTTCAGGGAGGCGATGCGCGCGATCCGTCTCGTCAAGGCAGGACGTACGGACGAAGCCGCGGGCATCCTTGGCAGGGAAGCAGAAGCGCTCGCCGTCAGGGGCAGTTCGCACGTTGCGATGGCCTGCACGGAAATTGCGCTGGCGCTGGCCGCCCTCAACAACGATCTGGGCGCGGCCTTGCTGGACCCGACCGACCTGCTGGCACGGGCCTGCGTCAGATCATGCCTCGCCGCGCCGCAGGACCCGGTGCGGGAGCTTGCGTAGCAAGCCCCCTCACGCCGCCACCGGCGTCCGGATCTCGCGCGGGAGGATGATCGCCGCCGCAATCGCCAGCAGGCACAGGCCCGCAAACGCGTGCAGCATGGTGACGAAACCACCCTGCTCGTAGAGCCAGGCGACCAGGCCCACCGACGCGCCCGCCGCGGTGAAGCCGATGAAATAGCGCACGGCATAGGCGCGCGAGCGCCATTCTTCGGATGTGTATTTGCCGACCATGGCGTCGTTGACCGTGACCTGTCCGAACGCGCCCATGACGATGCCGATCGACACCAATATCAGCGGCAGATTGGACAGGCTGGCTGCGAGATAGAGAAACGGCGCAAGCATGAAGGACAGCGGCAAGGCCACCGTCTTCAGCGAATAACGATCCAGCAGTCGGCCGATCGTGTACTGCGTCATGGCACCGAACACGTAGACGCAGGCCGCGATGACGCCGAGCAACGCCGGGCTCTTGGTCAGGTCGGCGAGCCGCTCCGCGAACAGTTTCGGCAGTGCGACGGTGACGGCGTTGAAGGTGGTCGAGATCGCGATCACGACGATGAGCAGCGACAGCACCACGCGCCACATGTCCTGCTTGGCGACGCGGGCTTGGGCGGCCGCCTGCTTCGAACCCTTGCGGTCCTCGTGCACGACCAGCATCGCAAAGGCGATGCCGATCAGGATGGTGACGATGCCGGGGACGATGAAGGCGAAACGCCAGCCGAGATACTGGCCGATCACGCCGGTGACCAGCGCCGACGAAGCGACGCCGAGATTGCCCCAGACGCCGTTGATGCCCATCTCGCGGCCGAGCCGCTCGGCATAGGACACGATCATCGCGGTGCCGACGGGGTGATAGATCGAGGCGAAGATGCCGATCGCGAGCAGCGCGGCGCCGAGTTGCACGGGGGTCTGCACAAAGCCGACCGAGATCATGGAAGCGCCGATGCCGATGAAGAAGATCAACATCATGTGGCGGCGGCTCCAGCGGTCCCCGAGCCAGCCCGTGAGCAGCGAGCCGGCGCCGAAGGCGATGAAACCGGGGGTCGCGTAGGGAAGCAGTTCCGAATAGGCCATGCCGAGCGCCGGCCCCATGATGATCACGGCGGCGGCGAAGATCAACATCGCATAATGGTCGATGAAATGACCGGCGTTGACGAAACTGATGACCCGGCTGGGGCTGTTCATTCGGAATCCTCTCCTGCTCCGAAATGAGTTATATGTCGGAGCCATGACGGGATGCTGCCAATGACTGTCTTGGAGACGCCAATCTTGGAAACGCCAATTTTGGAAACGCCAATCCTGAGGGAGGTCCAGGGCAACCACCGCTCCACCGCGGGCGTGCACCTGGTCGCGCGCGACTATCCCAGGGGCATGCGGATCGATCTGCACATGCACCGCGAGTCGCAACTGATCTATGCGGCCAAGGGCACGATGCAGGTGAACACGCCCGGGGGACGCTGGCTGGTGCCGCCGGACCGCGCGGTCTGGGTGCCGGCCGGGCTCCAGCATGCCATCGACCTGCTCGCCGACATCGAGATGCGCACGCTGTACTTCGACCTCGCCTGGCTCAAGCGCGAGCAGCGCTACGAAGGACTGACCAGGGAATTCGTGGTGCGGGTGTCGCCGCTGCTCAACCAGGCGATCCTCGCGCTGTTCGATGCACGCAACACCGAGGAGCGCACCGAGCTGCTGGTGCGCCTGGTGATGCTGGAATTGCACCAGGCGGAGGATTCCGCGACCTTCGTGCCGCTGCCGCACGAGCCGCGCTGCCGGCGCGCCGCGATGATCGTGCTCGACGATCCCACCGGCCTGCACGACATCGACACGCTGGCACGCGAGGTCGGAACGTCCGCACGCACGCTGTCGCGGCTGTTCTCCGCGGAGACGCAGCTGAGCTTCAAGAGCTGGTGCCAGCGCGCCAGGATTGCGGCGGCGATTCAACGGCTATCGACAGATGCCAACGTATCGGTGAAGCAGCTCGCCACCCAGCTCGGCTATGCCAGCGTGCCGGCTTTTTCGGCAGCGTTCCGCCAGGTGACCGGGCGGACGCCGACGGAGTTCGCGGGGAAGGTGTGAGGCTCGCCGTTATTGCGAGCGCGTCTCTCCCCACGTCATTGCGAGGAGCTCAGCGACGAAGCAATCCAGAGTCCGTCCACAGAGGGACTCTGGATTGCTTCGCTACGCTCGCAATGACGGCGTGCAAGGCGGCCGGAACATGACAGCCCTGTTGGGATGCATGGTACCCCCAAAGATACAAAATGCCGCCGCTTGATTGTGATCGGCTTCCGCCTAAATCCCGTGTAAGCTTCCGCACCGCACAAACCCGGTTTCGAAAGGCCCAGATGGCTAACGCCTTCTTCTCCGACCTGCTTGCTACCATTTCCGAGCGCGGCCGCACGCTGTTGCGCCGCGATTCTGCCGATACGAAACAGGATGCCGACGGGCTGATCGAGCTCTGCGGCGCGCTGCTGTCGGGCCGGGGCGAGGCCTCGGGCACAGCCATGGCGCGCGAGGTGCTCGATCTCTACGGGGAGCTGGATGCGACGGGACGCCGCGCCTTTTTCGACGCGCTGGTGCGCGATTTCGGCCCGGACCGGGAACGGCTGACCAAGGCGATCGAGAAGTGGAGCGCTGAGCCGACCGACGAGGACGCGAGCTCGCTGCACTTCGCCTCGGAACCGCGGCGGCAGGAGCTGATTCGCCGCCTCAACCGCGCGCCGGGCGGGACCGGCGATCTCGTCGCCATGCGTGCCGACCTGCTCGGCATGATGAACGGACACACCGATCTCGCCGCGCTCGACCGCGACGTTTCGCATCTTCTTTCCTCGTGGTTCAACAGGGGGTTTCTCGTGCTGCGCCGGATTGACTGGTCGACTCCGGCCAACATCCTCGAAAAGATCATCCGCTATGAAGCCGTGCACGAGATCAGCGACTGGGACGATCTGCGCCGGCGCATCGACCCGGTCGATCGGCGCTGCTACGCGTTCTTCCATCCCGCAATGGTCGACGAGCCCCTGATCTTCGTCGAGGTCGCGCTGACCGAGACCATCCCCGGCGCGATCGCGCCGCTGCTGGCCGTCGATCGACAGTACCTTCCGATCGAGAAGGCGCGCACCGCCGTGTTTTATTCGATCTCGAATACCCAACGTGGCCTTGGCGGCATCTCCTTCGGCAGCTTCCTGATCAAGCAGGTGGTCGAGGAACTGCGCCGCGAAACGCCGAAACTCGACACCTTCGTGACGCTGTCGCCGGTGCCGGGCTTCATGCCATGGGTGAAGCAGGACAAGGACCTGCCGTTGTCGGAGGAGGACCGCGAGATCCTGAAGCGCCTCGACGATCCCAAATGGTATGAGAATCCCGAGACCACCGCGCAGCTGCGCGGCGTGATCGAGCCGCTCGCCGCCCACTACTTCCTGAAAGCGCGTACGCCGAAGAACCGCCTGATCGACTCCGTCGCCCGCTTTCATCTCGGCAACGGCGCCCGGCTCGAGCGCATCAACTGGCTCGGCGACCTCTCGCCCAAAGGCGTGCGCGAGTCCGCCAGCGTCATGGTGAACTACCTCTACCGCCTCGACGACATCGAGAAGAACCACGAAGCCTACGCCAATGACGGCGAGGTCGTGGCATCGAGCGCGGTGAAGAAGCTGCTCAAGGGCGAAGGACGCAGGCTGCTGGATATGCGGCTGTCGTAGGCGGCTGAGGCGTTGCAACACAGACGGCGTCATCGCCCGGCTTGACCGGGCGATCCACCATTCCAGAGGGCGGCGTTGAAGAGCTCGCTCCCACCACATCCGCCGCGGCGTACTGGATGCCCCGGTCAAGCCGGGGCATGACAGCGAAGTATTTGGCTCGGCCCTAAGAAGCCGCGAATGGCGCCCGCCGACTGGACACACGGTCACCTTCAGCGCTATCCGTTTCACCGGAATTCCTGCACCAAAGACGGGACACCATGAAACGACGCGACTTTCTCAGGCTGACAACCACCGGACTCGCCCTCGCGCCCGCACGCGGTTTCGCGGAAGGCCCCCTCACGAGTCCGGAGATGACGGCGCTGTGCGACTACATGAGCGCCGCCAAATCCCGGGCCCTTCCGCCTGATGTGGTCGAACAGGCAAAACATCACATCCTCGACTCGTTGGCATCGATGATCTCGGGATCGGAGCTGCCGCCCGGCCAGGCGGCACAGCGCTATATCCGCGCCAATGGCACGCAGGGCTCTTCGACTGTGGCCGGCACTGCGATGACGGCATCGCCGGTCGAGGCCGCGCTCGCCAATGGCGTGATGGCGCATGCCGATGAGACCGACGATTCCCACAGCCCGTCGCGCTCGCATCCGGGCTGCTCGGTCATCCCCGCAGCCCTTGCGCTCGGCGAGCATCTCGGGATCGAGGGCGGGCATTTCCTGCGCGCGGTGACGCTCGGCTACGATGTCGGCACGCGCGTGGTGGTGGCGATGGGCGGGGCCGATTTCAGCTATGACAGCCTGCTCAGCACGCACAGCATCTCCGGCACGTTCTGCGCCTCCGCGGCAGCCGCCTGTGTCGCCGGCTTCGACGCGCAGCGGATGCGCTGGGTGCTCGATTATGCCGCGCAACAATCCTCCGGCTTCATCGTGTGGCGGCGCGATGTCGACCATATCGAGAAAGGTTTTGTGTTTGCCGGCATGCCGGCCCGCAACGGCGTCACCTCGGCGCTGCTGGTGCGCTCGGACTGGAACGGCGTCGACGACGTGTTCTCGGGGCCGGACAATTACTTCCAGGCTCATGCGCCCAAGGCCACGCTCGGCAAGCTCGTGGACAAGCTCGGCGAGCGCTACGAGATCGCGGGCACCGACATCAAGAAGTGGACGGTGGGCTCGCCGATCCAGGGCCCGCTCGATGCGATCTACGCCATCCGCGGCAGGCACGCGTTCGAGGCCGAAGAGGTCGGCCGCGTGACGGTGCGCCTCGCGCCGCCGGTCGCGGAGATCGTGGACAATCGCGACATCCCCGACATCTGCCTGCAGCACATGGTCGCCGTGATGCTGCTCGACAAGACCGCGTCCTTCCACGCCGCACACGACAAGCCGCGCATGCAGGATGCAGCCGTCCTGCAGATGCGGGCCAAGGTGAATCTGGTGCGCGACGAGGAGCTCGCAAAACTGTTGCCGGTGCGCGTCGCCGTGGTCGAGATCGAGCTTGCCGACGGAAGCAAGCTCTCCGAGCGTGTCACCGCCGTGCGCGGCACCCCGCGCAACCCGATGACGCGCGAAGAGGTCATCGACAAGGCGCGCGACCTGATCGCGCCGGTGGTGGGGCGGGACAAGTCGGAGCAATTGGTGAAGTCGGTCTATGAGATCGAGTCAGTGACCGATATAAGGAGCTTGCGGTCACTCATCCAACGCACCTGAATTCTCCCATGACGTCCAACAGCGCCGCGGTCCCCAGGCCGACGCCCCCCGCGGAGCGGATCGATGCCATCGACGTGCTGCGGGGCATCGCCCTGTTCGGCGTCATGGCCATCAACCTGGTGATGGAATTTCGCGTTTCGATCTTCGACCAATTTCTCGGCCCCAGAATGCTGGCCTCGCCAGTCGATCGCGCCATCGAGACGATCCTGACGGAGGCTGTCGAACTCAAGGCATTCGCGCTGTTTTCGCTGCTGTTCGGCGCAGGGCTCGCCATTCAATTCGACCGTCTCGCAACCAGTGAGCGCCGCATTGTGCTGCTCGTCCGCCGGCTCGCCGTGCTGCTGGTGTTCGGCATCATTCATCTGTGCCTGATCTGGAACGGCGACATTCTCACCGAATATGCGCTGGCCGGGTTCATCGTGCTGCCATTCCTGTTCGGTCCGCGCTGGCTGCTGACGCTTGCCGCGCTGCTGTCCCTCGCGCTGTATCTGGCCATGCAGGCCTTTCCGCCGGCCGGATTGTTTCCGAGCCGGGCCGCGATCTGGCAGGACGTCATGGACGCCAACCGCATCTATGCGACGGGCGGCTTCCTCGACGTGCTGGCGTTTCGCCTGCGCGAAATTCCCCTCATCGCCTCCCTGCACGCCTTCGTCTTCCTGCGCACGATCGGGCTGTTTCTCGTCGGCGCGCTCGCCTGGCGCAGCCGCATCGTGCAAAATCCCCGCGGCCTGTTCGCCATCGCGCTTCCCGCGATCGGCCTCGGCGCGGGCCTGCTTTATCGCGGCATCGAGCCGCTCGGCACCATCCTGCTGGCGCTGGGCTACGGTGCCGCCATCCTCTTCGCTGCAAGTTTCGAGCGCGGCAAGAAGCTGCTCGGCTGGGCCGCACCGCTGGGCCGCATGGCCTTCACCAACTACGTCGCACAATCCATCATCTTCGGCTGGATCTTCTACGGCTATGGCCTCGGCCAGTTCGGCCGGCTCGGCATCACCCCGGCGCTTGCCATCGGCATCATCGTCTACGCCGGCCAGTTGCGCTTCAGCACATGGTGGCTGCGCCACTACCGCTACGGCCCGCTCGAATGGCTCTGGCGATCATTGATGTACGGGGTTCGGCAGCCGATGGCGGTGGCGGATGCCACGATGCGAACTCAACTGTCGTCCCGGACAAGCGAAGCGCAGATCCGGGACCCATAGCCACAGGATTTGGTTTGGCGAAGACTCGGAGTGACCAGTGCGCACCATAACTCCTCCCTGGGGTTATGGGTCCCGGCGTTCGCCGGGACGACACTGAGTGCGTGGCGCGGCCGTCGTCGCCAACGCTACTCCGCCAGCGCCTTCATCTCCTTGTAGAGATCGGACTTGCCTTCGAAGCCGATGCCGGGGAGATCGGGCATGGTGATGTGGCCGTTCTCGACGCGGACGCCGTCGGGGAAGCCGCCATAGGGCTGGAACAGGTCGGGGTAGCTTTCGTTGCCGCCGAGGCCCAGGCCAGCTGCAATGTTGAGCGACATCTGGTGGCCGCCGTGCGGGATGCAGCGGCTGGGGGACCAGCCGTAAGTCTTCAACACTTCCAGCGTGCGCTGGTATTCGCACAGGCCGTAGGACAGCGCGCAGTCGAACTGCAGCCAGTCGCGGTCGGGGCGCATGCCGCCGTAGCGGATGAGGTTGCGGGCGTCCTGGTGGCTGAAGAGATTCTCGCCTGTGGCCATCGGGCCGGGATAGAACTCGGCAAGCGCTGCCTGCAGCGCGTAGTCGAGGGGATCGCCGACCTCCTCGTACCAGAACAAGGGATAATCGCGCAGCATCTTGGCGTAGGCGATGCCGGTCTCGAGGTTGAAGCGGCCGTTGGCGTCGACGGCGAGCTGCGCGTCCTTGCCGATCTCTTTCAGCACCGCCTCGATGCGGGTGCGGTCTTCGTCGATGTCGGCGCCGCCGATCTTCATCTTCACGACGTTGTAGCCACGATCGAGATAGCCGCGCATCTCAGCCCGCAGCATCGAGAGGTCCTTGCCGGGATAGTAATAGCCGCCGGCGGCGTAGACGAACACGCGCGGATTGGCTGTCAGGCCGTGACGTTCGGCGAGCAGGCGAAACAGCGGCTTGCCCGCGATCTTCGCAACAGCATCCCACACCGCCATGTCGATGGTGCCGACCGCGACCGAGCGTTCGCCATGGCCACCCGGCTTCTCATTGGTCATCATCGCGGCCCAGACCTTGTCGGGGTCGAGATTGTCGCCGGCAGCGTTGAGCAGCGACTTCGGATCGGCCTCGGTGATGCGCGCGGCGAAACGCTCGCGGATCAGGCCGCCCTGCCCGTAGCGGCCGTTGGAATTGAAGCCGTAGCCGACCACGCGCTTGCCGTCGCGGACCACGTCGGTGACGACGGCGACGAGGCTCGTCGTCATCTTGGTGAAGTCGATATAGGCGTTGCGGATCGGGGACGAGATCGGCTTGGTGATTTCGCGGACGTCGACGATGCGGACGGACATGGGTGGCCTCGGTGGTCAAGAGAGACTTCGTGACTGCCTGCCCGTCATCCTGAGGTGCGAGTGGCGCGATGCACTAGCATCGCGCCGGGAGCCTCGAAGGATGAACGGCCGAGCTGCAGCCGGGCCGTCGCCCTTCGAGGCTCGCCGAAGAGGCGAGCACCTCAGGGTGACGGTGATGCATTTGACGCTACGCTTACTTCTTGTCCCGGAAATACGGCTCGACCGGACCATGCACCTTGATGGTCAGCGGGTTGCCGTAACGGTCCTTGGCATTCCCCGCGGTGACGCGGACCCAGCCTTCGCTGATGCAGTACTCCTCGACATTGGTCTTCTCGATGCCCTTGAAGCGGATGCCGACGTCGCGCTGGAGGATGTCGGCGTTGTAATAGGGGCTGTTGGGGTCGACCGACAGGCGGTCCGGAAATTCGTCGCTCATGATTGTCTCGCTCATAACAGGGTCTCGATCTTCTGCCGCAATCCTTCCGGCCGCGCGGTCGGCGCATAGCGCGCGATCACGTAGCCGGCACGGTCCACCAGGAATTTGGTGAAATTCCATTTGATGGAGGCGCCCAACAGGCCGGATTGCTGACGTTTCAGGTACTCATACAGGGGATGCGCGTGGGCGCCGTTGACGTCGATCTTCTCGAACAGCGGAAACGTGACGTCGTAGTTGGTCGAACAGAACGACTGGATCTCGGCGGCCTGCCCCGGCTCCTGCGCGCCGAACTGGTTGCAGGGAAAGCCGAGCACCGAGAAGCCGCGCGGCGAGAGATCGCGATGCAGATCCTCCAGCCCGCGATATTGCGGCGTGAAGCCGCATTTGCTCGCGGTGTTGACGATCAGGAGCACCTGCCCCTCGAACTGGCGCAGGGCGACCTCGTCGCCGGCAAGCGAATTGGCCTTGAAGTCGTAGATCGCGGACATCGCTAACCCACGGGGTCGATCGGCGAGGCCGGCACGCCGCCCGCCTCGATCGCTTCGCCGGCGAGCAGACACAGATCCTCGCGATAGCGGCCGGAGACGATGTGCACGCCGACCGGCGTCTTGCCTACGAGACCGGTCGAGACCACGAGGCCCGGCAGGCCCATGAACGGCGTCGCGATCTGCGGCAGCTGCGCCTCCCAGACGCGCTCGAAGGAGGCCGCATCCTTGCGATCGAGATGATCTGGGAACGGCAGCTCGCTGGAGACCGGCGTCAGCACCACGGCGTATTTTTCGAAGAACAGCATCCAGTCGCGGGTCAGCGTGGCGCGGCGGCTCAGCGCCTGCGCGTAGTTGGCCTGGTCCATCGGCGTGACCTTGGCGCGGTTGCCGCGCAGGCAGGCCAGTGCGCCGGGATCGCCCTCGCGCTCCGCCATTTCGAGCTGCGCCTCATAGGCATCGCCGAGCCAGAGTTTTCGCTGCCACTCGACCGCTTCGCGCATCGGCGGGGTGTTTTCAATCACCTCGACGGTCCAGCCGGCGCGCTCGAGGCGCTTGCCGGCGTCGATCACGGCCGCCTTCACCTCGGGCGTGGTGGCGAGGCCATCCGGGTTGAGACAGATCGCAGCGCGCTTCTCGCGCACCTCGCCTTCCAGCGGCACCGGCACATACCAGGGATCGCGCGCGTCGCGCGCCGACATCGCGGCAAGCGAGATGCGCAAATCATTCACCGTGCGGGCCAGCGGGCCCGACACGGCCATGATCTGCGGGCCGATCGGACGTTCCGGCAGCGCCGGATTGAAGGCGGGGATGCGGCCCAAGGTCGGTCGCAGGCCATGCACGCCGCAGGCATAGGCGGGATAGCGGATCGAGCCGGCGATGTCGGTGCCATGGGCGATGTGGCCGATGCCGGCCGCGACCGCCGAGCCGGCGCCGCCGGACGAGCCGCCCGGGGTCAGCGCGGCATCGCGCGGATTCTTGGTATCGCCGTGGACGAGATTGGTTGTGAACCAGCGATAGGAGAAGGCCGGGCAATTGGTGCGCCCAAGGAGAACCGCGCCGGATTTACGGAAGTTGGCGACCACCGGGTTGTCCTCGCGCGCGATCAGGTCGCGCTGGAGCTTCAGGCCGTTGGTGGTGGCGAAGCCCTCCTGGTCGACATTGGCCTTGATGGTGACGGGCACACCGGCGAGCACGCCGGGGTCCTCGCCCCGCGCGATGGCGGCATCGACGGCATCGGCCTGCTTGAGCACGTCCTCGGGCCGGTGGTCGATCACGGCGTTCAGCTTTGGATTGACGGCGTCCAGGCGGTCGAGGCCGGCCTTGGCCGCCTCCCGGGCGGACACCTTCCTGGATTTGACGAGGGTGGCGAGGTCGGCGGCCGACAGGCGCCAGAGATCTTGCATGACGTGCTCCGTGTGACCGGCGTCTTTTAGCGCCGGGAACGCAGCAAAGCCATGCGGATTTCGCAGGGAGGAAGAGCGGGTTAGTGCCGCGTCGCCGACTGGTCAGGCATGTCCAGCAACGCCTCGGTAAACGGGAATTCCAGCACGATCTCGCCTTCGACGTCGGTGACCTCGATCACCGCCTCCATCAGCGCCGGCTGGGCGCCTTCGGATTTCACCACCTCCAGGATCATCTGGCGGGCGACCTCCCAGGCGCGATCGGGATTGCGCAGATCCTCGCCGTCGGGGTCCACGATCAATTCATCGCCGATACGGGTGTTGAAGAAGTATTTGGGCATCACGGGATCCAGCTAGAGGCGCCTGTATCGGATTGAAAGCTGCACCGCACTCACAACTGCTTTATCAGGACAGGGTTCGCGACCGAATGCGCCGGGCGCAAGGCAGCGTCACGAGAAGTGATGTTCCACCACGAATTTTTGCGGCGCAACATGGCTTTCTCGGGAAAATTTCACTGGCGAACTTTTGCGCCCGCAGTAACTTACCCCCCGGGCGTAAACGTCCGAAATCGCGAAAATGGAGAGCCAAAATGGCCTGGAAAGCCCCCAAGATCGTCGAAGTGCCCTGCGGCATGGAAATCAACATGTATGTGAGCGCCACCCGCAAGTAAGCGGTTGGTGAGTACGCGTTTTGCGCAGGTGGGTCTGCCGGTCACGATCGGTTTCCGGATGATGGAAACTGTGTTGGCCTAGGATCCACCTGGCGACGTTGCTTCCAGGAGACGGATCATGCTTCGCGTCGTCGTCCTGGGCGCCGGGGCTGGCGGCGGAGTCCCGCAATGGAATTGCGGGTGTGAGGGCTGCCGGGCGGCCCGTGCTGGCGGACATGAGCTTTATCGAACCCAGGCCTCGGTTGCCTTCAGCGGCGACGGCGAGCACTGGTTCCTGATCAACGCCTCCCCCGATCTTCGCCAGCAATTGAATGCCACGCCGCAGCTGCATCCCAAGGCAGGCAGCCTGCGCCATACGCCTGTCGCAGGCGTGATCCTGACCAACAGCGAAGTCGATGCGGTCGCGGGCCTGCTCTCGATGCGCGAGGGCTCGCCCTTCACGGTCTATGCGCATGAGAAGGTGCTGGCGATCCTGGCCAGCAACAGCATCTTCAACGTGCTGAACGAGAAGAACGTCAAGCGCCAGCCGATCGGCATCAGCGAACCCTTTGAGCCGCGATTGCCTGACGGCGCGCGCTCAGGACTCGAGGTGCTGCCGTTCGCCGTACCCGGCAAATCGGCCTGGTATCTCGAAGGCAAGGCGCATCCCGGCGGCGAAAGCGGCGACGGCGATACGC
Source organism: Bradyrhizobium sp. CCGUVB4N (assembly GCF_024199945.1). Lineage (GTDB taxonomy): Bacteria > Pseudomonadota > Alphaproteobacteria > Rhizobiales > Xanthobacteraceae > Bradyrhizobium. The sequence goes on from NZ_JANADP010000001.1 coordinate 7,198,082, forward strand.
TGGGGCTGAAGGTCACCGACAAGTCGACCGGCAAGTGCTTCTACTTCATCGCCGCCTGCGCCGAGGTCACCGATGCGCTCAAGGCCGAGATCGACGGTGCCGCGCTGGTGTTCTTCGACGGCACGGTCTGGCAGGATGACGAGATGATCAGGGCCGGGCTCGGCCACAAGACCGGCAAGAGCATGGGCCATGTCGCGATGTCCGGTCACGATGGCGCGATCGCGCGGCTGGCCGATCTCAATATCGACAGGAAGATGTTTCTGCATATCAACAACTCGAACCCGGCGCTGCTGCCAGCCTCGCCTGAACGCAAGACGGCTGAGGCCGCGGGCTGGCAGATACCCGCCGACGGAACGGAGATCGTGCTGTGAATGCCGCGTCCATGACTGGGATGACTGCGCTGTCGGTCGGCAAGGACATCAAGCTCAACTCCGCCGAGGAGCTGGAAGCGACGCTGCGCCACATCGGGGCGACGCGCTATCACAGCCTGCATCCGTTCCATAAGCTCCTGCACGGCGGCAAGCTCAACAAGGGCCAGGTGCAGGCCTGGGCGCTGAACCGCTACTATTACCAGAGCACGATCCCGATCAAGGACGCGGTGGTGATCTCGCGCTTCCGCGACCGCGCCACGCGGCTGGAATGGCGCCACCGCATCGAGGATCATGACGGCGACGTCGGCTCCGAGGGCGGCATCGAGCGCTGGCTCAAGCTGACCACCGGCCTCGGCCTCGACCCGGCTTACGTGGAATCGACCGAAGGCATCCTGCCGGCGACGCGCTTCGCGGTGGAGGCTTACGTCCACTACTGCCGCGAGAAGTCGCCACTGGAGGCGATCGCCTCCTCGCTCACCGAGCTGTTCGCCCCGAACCTGCATGAGGAGCGCATCTCCGGGATGCTGGAGCACTACGACTTCGTCAATCCCGACATCATGAGCTATTTCAAGCGCCGCCTGGCGCAGGCGCCGCGCGATGCCGGCTTTGCGCTCGATTACGTCAAGGCGCACGCCACGACGCCGGAGCAGCGCGCGCAGGTCTGCAATGCGCTGATCTTCAAGACCAACGTGCTGTGGGTGCAGCTCGATGCGCTCCAGCACGCCTATGTCGAAGGCAACATTCCGCCGGGCGCGTTCGTGCCCAAGGCAAGTTAGGGACAACAGCAATGGCCGGGCCGCGGAACATCAGCGTCAGCGAGGCAAGCCGCCCCGTGCTGCCGCGGCATGCCAAGCTGAAATATGACGAGACGCGAAAGGTCTGGGTGATCCTGGCGCCGGAACGCGTGCTGGCGCCGGATGAGATCGCGGTCGAGGTCTTGCAGCTCTGCGACGGCAAGCGCACTGTCGGCGATGTGTCCGACCAGCTCGCGGCGAAATACGCCGCACCGCGCGAGGCGATCCTGGCCGACGTCATCGTCATGCTGCAGGATCTCGCCGACAAAGGCTTTCTCACCGAGGCCCGGGAGAAGACGCCATGAGCGATGTGCTCCCAACCATCCCGCCCGACGCCAGCGACAGCCTCGCAGTGCTGGAGAAACAGCGTTCGACGGCGGAGACGTTTGGTATTCCGCTCGCGGTGCTGCTCGAGATCACCCATCGCTGCCCGCTGCAGTGCCCCTATTGCTCCAACCCAGTCGAACTCGATCGCTCGGGCAAGGAGCTGACCACCGACGAATGGAAGAAAGTGCTGAGCGAGCTCGCCGAGATCGGCGTGCTGCAGGTGCATTTCTCCGGCGGCGAGCCGACCGCGCGGAAGGATCTGGTCGAGCTGGTCAAGCATGCCAGCGACGTCGGGCTCTACACCAACCTCATCACCTCGGCCGTGCTGCTGACGCGCGAGCGGCTCGGCGAGCTTGCCGATGCCGGGCTCTGCCACGTGCAGATCTCCTTCCAGGGCATCGAAGAAGGGCTCGCCGACCGCGTCGCCGGCTACAAGGGCGGCCACCGCAAGAAGCTCGAAGTCGCGAAATGGACCCGCGAGCTCGATTTGCCGCTCACCGTGAATGCGGTGATGCACCGGCAGAATTTGCATCAGCTTCCCGACATCATCCAGATGTCGATCGATCTCGACGCCGATCGGCTCGAAGTCGCCAACGTCCAGTATTACGGCTGGGCGTTGAAGAACCGCGCCGCGCTGATGCCGACGGTGGCGCAGCTCGACGAATGCACGCGCATCGTCGAGGAGGCGCGCGAACGGCTGAAAGGCACGCTCGCGATCGATTACGTCGTGCCGGATTACTACGCGCTGCGGCCGAAGAAGTGCATGGGCGGCTGGGGCCGGCAGTTCTTCAACATCTCGCCCGCCGGCAAGGTGCTGCCCTGCCACGCCGCCGAGAGCATCACCGGGCTCGACTTCGAGTCGGTGCGCTCCAATCATTCGATCGCCTGGATCTGGCAGAACTCCGACGCCTTCAACCGCTATCGCGGCACCGGCTGGATGAAGGAGCCGTGCAAGACCTGCGAATTCCGCGAGATCGATTTTGGCGGCTGCCGCTGCCAGGCCTTCGCGCTGACCGGTGATGCCGCCAACACCGACCCGGCCTGCGCGCTGTCGCCGCTGCACGAGACCATCTTCAAGCAGGCCGAGCGCGAGGCCGAGGGCGAAACCAACCGCTTCCTCTATCGCAATTTTGCCGGCGGCACTCTGGAATCCGGGAATGACGCCTGACGCCGACGCGGCCGCATCGGCCAGACGTGCCGATCCCTTTGCGCCGCTGACCTCCGAGATGGTGGATGTCGGCGATGACCACGAGCTCCATGTCGAGAGCGTCGGCCGCGCCGACGGCATCCCCGCCATCTATTTGCATGGCGGGCCGGGCAGCGGCTGCCAGCCGGATCATCGCCGGCTCTTTGATCCCGAGCGCATGCATGCCGTGCTGTTCGACCAGCGCGGCTGTGGCCGCAGCCGTCCGAAGGGCTCGCGCGAGCACAACACGACGGCGCATCTGATCGCGGACATGGAGAAGATCCGCGAAAGGTTCGGCATCGCACGCTGGATGGTGGTCGGCGGCTCCTGGGGTGCCACGCTGGCGCTGGCCTACGCGCAGGCTCATCCCGAGCGCGTCTCCGGCATTGCGCTGCGCGCGACCTTCCTGGGCACGCAGGCAGAGGTCGAGATCGCCTTCACCTCGCGCCTGGCGCAGTTCTATCCAACGCTGCACGAGGATTTTCTGAGTGTTCTGCCGCCGGAGGAACGCGCGCAGCCGGTGCAAGCCTATTATCGCCGCATCCTCGATGCCGATCCGGCCGTGCACGGACCTGCCTCGCGCGCCTGGCATGACACCGAACGCGCCCTGTCGGAGCACAAGCCGGCCAAGACACGCATCGACCTTGCCTCGCTCAACGTCTGGCGCACGCTGCCGGCGACGCCGTTCATGGAGGCGCATTATTTCGTCAACAATTCCTTCATGAGCGAAGACCAGTTGTTGCGAAACGCTCCCCGGCTCGCCGGCATTCCGGGCATCATCGTGCAAGGACGCTACGACCTGTTGTGCCCTCCTGAGACATCTCAGGCGCTCGCGAAAGTTTGGCCGGGTTCCGAGGTCAGGATCGTGGAAGAAGCCGGACATTCGCTCTATGATGCTGGCGTGCGGGACGCGGTCATGAAGTCGATCGCCGACCTCGCGTCTAAGATGCCACGCTAGAGATCTAGACCCTCATCCTGAGGAGCGCTCCGATGGAGCGCGTCTCGAAGGATGAAAGGCCGCGATGCTACAGCGGGGCCTTCATGGTTCGAGACGCCACTTCGTGGCTCCTCACCATGAGGGTCTGGGTTCGCATGGGAAGGACAACAAGAAAATGCCGCTCGCCGGGACAGGCATGCTGCTGACGTCGATGAACATCGACGCCGCAGATGAAGCCGATTTCAATCGCTGGTACGATCGCGAGCATCTGGAAGAACGCGTTGCGATCGAGGGCTTTCTGGAAGCGCGGCGCTACGTCGCGCACGCCGCCAATCCCAAATATCTCTCGCTGTATTCGACCGCGACGCTCGACGTGCTCGACAGTCCCGCCTACCGGACGCGCCTGGCCAACCAGACCGAATGGTCGCGGCGGACCATGGCGCATTTCATGAACATGCTGCGCGTGGTCGCGCGCATCACCATCAGCAAGGGCACCGGCCGCGGCGCTGCGCTCGGTCTGGTGCGGCTGCGCCCCACCGCCGACAATGCCGGGGCGTGGCGTGATGCACTGCAAGAAAAGCTGGTGCCGCAAGACCGCGAAGGCATCATCTCGATGCACCTGCTCGAGACCGAGCCGGAATTGTCGGGCGCGACCGGCGATATCCCAGCGGTGCGCAACGAAGGCGCACGCGACTGGTTCGTGCTGATCGACGGCACGCGTGTCGGCGCGGTCTCGGCGGTCATCGCCGAGCGCTTCACCGGACCAGCCGCCGCGCCCTTCCCGCTGCCCGTCTCCGTCGGCACCTACAGCCTGATGTGGGACCTCGCGAAGAGCGATATCGCGAGCAGCTGAAACATCATCCGCATCGCAATATATTGCACCGCCGCATTGGTCGCCCGCGCGGTGTTAATGCTGTGTGCGCGCAGCTCCCATGAAAGGCGGTGATCGCGAAAATTTGCCGTTGTACTTGGGAATGGTTCTAATAAGCTAACCCAATGACGTCATTCAGAAACCAGATCGCCGCGCGTTAAGCGTCGACAAGCTCAAAGAAAAGGCCGCCGGGTCTTTGAGCCTGCGCGGACGAGGGTAGGAATGAAACCGACCGATATCGCGGCCCCCGACTACTTTCACAAGGTAGTCGATTGTCAGTGGGCCTGTCCTGCGCACACCCCGGTTCCCGAATACATCCGATTGATCGCACAAGGCCGCTACAGCGACGCCTACATGATCAATTGGAAATCGAACGTGTTTCCCGGAATTCTGGGACGCACCTGCGATCGCCCATGCGAGCCGGCGTGCCGCCGCGGACGCGTCGAGGAAACGCCGGTGGCGATCTGCCGCCTCAAGCGCGTCGCCGCCGACTTCAAGGACGACATCAAGCAGCGCCTGCCGCACCCGACCGCGAAGAACGGCAAGCGCGTCGCGTTCGTCGGCGGCGGTCCCGCGTCGCTGACGGTGGCGCGCGATCTCGCGCCGCTCGGCTATCACTGCACCGTATTCGACGGTGATCCCGAAGCCGGCGGCATGATGCGGACGCAGATCCCGAAATTCCGCCTGCCCAATTCGGTCATCGACGAGGAGACCGGCTACATCCTCAACCTCGGCGTCGAGTTCAAAGGCGGCCATCGCATCGAGAGCATGAAGGCCCTGCTCGCCGAGAAGTACGACGCAATCTTCGTCGGCTCCGGCGCGCCGCGCGGCCGCGAGCTCGACATTCCCGGCCGAAAGGAAGCCGCGAGCAATATCCATATCGGCATCGACTGGCTGTCGTCCGTGTCGTTCGGCCACACCGACAAGATCGGCAAGCGCGTGATCGTGCTCGGCGGCGGCAACACCGCGATGGATTGCTGCCGCACCGCGCGCCGCCTCGGCGGCGAGAAAGTCACGGTGATCGTGCGTTCCGGCTTCGAGGAGATGAAAGCCTCGCCCTGGGAGAAGGAGGACGCGATCCACGAGGATATTCCGATCCTCAACTATATGGTGCCGGTGGAATTCAAGCATGTCGCCGGCAAACTCATCGGCGTCACCTTCCAGCACGTCAAAGCCGAGTTCGACGCAAAAGGCCGCCGCAATCTGGTGCCTTCGGGCGATCCCGATCAGACCATTCCCTGCGACGACGTGCTGGTCGCGGTCGGCCAGGAGAACGCTTTCCCCTGGATCGAGCCGGATTGCGGCATCGAGTTCGACAAATGGCACATGCCCAAGGTCGATCCGCAGACCTTCGTCTCGACCAACCCGAAGGTGTTCTTCGGCGGCGACGCCGCTTTCGGGCCGAAGAACATCATCTGGGCGGTGGCGCAGGGGCACGACGCCGCGCTGTCGATCCACAAGCTGCTGTCGGGCGAGGACATCACCGAACGTCCGCTGCCGGAGGTGCACGTCTCCTCGCAGAAGATGGGCATCCACGAATGGAGCTATGACAACGACATCTCCATCGACAAGCGCTTCAAGGTGCCGCATCGCGACAAGGTGATCGCGCTGAAGGACATCCGCACCGAGGTCGAGCTCGGCTACGACGTCAAGCTCGCGCTCGGCGAGGCGCATCGCTGCCTGAACTGCGACGTCCAGACCGTGTTCTCGACCTCGCTCTGCATCGAGTGCGATGCCTGCGCCGATATCTGCCCGATGGACTGCATCACCTTCACCAATAATGGCGAGGAAGACGATCTGCGCCATCGGCTGAAGGCGCCCTCGCCGCGTCCGGATCAGGACCTCTACGTGTCCTCCGACCTCAAGACCGGGCGCGTGATGGTCAAGGACGAGGACGTCTGCCTGCATTGCGGGCTGTGCGCCGAGCGTTGTCCCACCGGTGCCTGGGACATGCAGAAATATTTCATCGAGATGACTCACGCAGGTTCGACATGTCCGACAAAAAGCCGATCAGCAGCGTAAACGACTTCGTCGTCCGTTTCGCCAACGTCAACGGCTCGGGCTCGGCCAGCGCCAACGAGATGTTCGCGCGCGCGATCCTGCGCCATGGCGTGCCGGTGTCCCCGCGCAACATCTTCCCCTCCAACATCCAGGGCCTGCCGACCTGGTACGAGGTGCGTGTCACCGAAGCCGGCCATCTCGGCGCCCGCGGCGGCGTCGACATGATGGTGGCGATGAACCCGCAGACCTGGGACAAGGACGTCGCCGGCATCGAGCCCGGCGGCTACCTGTTCTACGATTCCACCAAGCCGATGCCGTCGACGAAATTCCGCGACGACATCACCGTGATCGGCGTGCCGCTGACCGCGATCACCAACTCGACCTACACCGATCCACGCCAGCGCCAGCTGTTCAAGAACATCATCTATCTCGGCGCGCTCTCGGCGCTGCTGGAGATGGACCCGAAGCTGATCGAGCAACTGATCGGCGAGCAGTACAAGGGCAAGGAGAAGCTCTTGTCCTCCAACGTCCATGCGCTGCATCTGGGCCGCGACTGGGCGCTGCAGAATTTGAAATGCCCGATCGGGCTGCGGGTGAAGAAGTCCGACAAGGTCGGTGACCGCATCTTCATCGAGGGCAACAGCGCCGCCGCCCTCGGCGCCGTCTATGGCGGCGCCACCGTGTGCGCCTGGTATCCGATCACGCCGTCCTCGTCGGTGGCGGAGGCCTTCACCGCCCACTGCAAGAAGTACCGGCACGACCCGGAAACGGGCAAGGCGAAATACGCGATCGTGCAGGGCGAGGACGAGCTCGCCTCGATCGGTATCGTCATCGGTGCCTCCTGGAATGGCGCCCGCGCCTTCACCGCCACCTCCGGCCCCGGCATCTCCTTGATGACCGAGTTCATCGGCCTCTCGTATTTTGCCGAGATCCCGGCCGTGATCATGAACATTCAACGCGCCGGCCCCTCCACGGGCATGCCGACCCGCACCCAGCAATGCGACATCATCGCCTGCGCCTATGCTTCGCATGGCGACACCAAGCACGTGCTGCTGTTCCCGGAAGATCCGGCCGAGGCCTTCGAGTTCGCGGCCGCCGCCTTCGATCTCGCCGAGCGGATCCAGACCACGATCTTCCTGATGCTCGATCTCGACATCGGCATGAACCACCGGCTCTGCCGGCCGCTGAAGTGGGACGATGCCAAGCAGTATGACCGCGGCAAGGTGATGACCGCGGAGATGCTGGAAGAAGGCCGCGACTTCGGCCGCTATCTCGACGTCGACGGCGACGGCATTCCCTACCGCACCTATCCCGGCACGCACCCGACCAAGGGCTCGTACTTCACCCGCGGCACGTCGCGTGACCGCTATGCGCGCTATTCCGAGGAAGGTTCGGTCTATGCCGACAACATGCAGCGGCTGGTACGCAAGTTCGAGACTGCGCAGGACCTCGTGCCGCGGCCGCTGCAAGCCAATGCGGAACGGCCGACCAAATACGGCGTGATCTATTTCGGTTCGACCTCGCCGGCGATGGACGAGGCAATCGGATTGCTGGAGGCGCGCGGACATCAGCTCGACCGCCTGCGCATCCGTGCCTTCCCGTTCCACTCGAGCGTGGCGAGCTTCCTCGCCGAGCACGACTTCGTCTATGTCGTCGAGCAGAACCGCGACAGCCAGCTCCGCCAGCTCATCGTCAACGAGAACGGCATCGATCCCGTTCGCCTCGTGCCGATCGTGCACTATGACGGCACCCCGATCACCGCCCGCTATATCGCAAAAGCCATTGGCGACCACCAGGATCACCTCAAGGTGACCCCGCTCCGCAAGGCCGTGTCATGACCTATATTGCCAAGCCGAAATTCTCTCACCCCGGGCTCAAGAAGAACGATCTCGGCTACACCCATCGCGACTACGAGGGCAAGATCTCGACGCTGTGCGCCGGTTGCGGCCACGATTCGATCACGGCCTCGATCATCGAGGCCTGCTACGAGCTCTCGATCGAGCCGCACCGGGTCGCCAAGATCTCCGGCATCGGCTGCTCATCGAAGACGCCGGACTACTTCCTTGGCAATTCGCACGGCTTCAACTCCGTGCACGGCCGCATGCCGTCGGTCTTGACCGGCGCCAACCTCGCCAATCGCGATCTAATTTATCTCGGCGTCTCCGGCGACGGCGACAGCGCCTCGATCGGCTTCGGCCAGTTCGCGCATTCGATCCGGCGCGGCGTCAACATGACCTATATCGTCGAGAACAACGGCGTCTACGGCCTGACCAAGGGCCAGTTCTCGGCCACCGCCGACCGCGGCTCGAAGTCGAAGAAGGGCGTGACCAACACCGACAACGCCATCGACCTGGTCGCAATCGCGCTGCAGCTCGGGGCCACCTTCGTGGCGCGCTCGTTCTCCGGCGACAAAACCCAGCTGGTGCCGCTGATCGCGGCCGCGATCGGCCACAAGGGCGCGTCCTTCATCGACGTCATCAGCCCCTGCATCGCCTTCAACAACCATGCCGGCTCGACCAAGAGCTTCGACTATGTCCGCGAACACAATGACGCCGTGAATCGGCTCGACGTGCTGGTCGGTCGCGATCCCATCGCGGTCGACTACGCACCGGGTACGGTGCAGGTGGTCGAGCAGCATGACGGCAGCAAGATCGCGCTGCGCAAGATCGACGCCGATTACGATCCGCATGACCGGTTGGGGGCTCAGACATTCCTCGCCCGGCACGCCGCCAAGGGCCAGATCGTCACCGGGCTGCTCTACGTCGATCCCGACGCGGAAGATCTGCACAGCCATCTCAACACGGTCGAGACCCCGCTCAACACGCTGGAAGCGGATACGCTGTGCCCGGGCTCGTCGGTGCTGGACAAGATCAACGCCAGCCTGCGTTGATCATTTGCCGCGCGGCTGCCTGACGCGGACGGTGATCTTGTCCGAGACGACGGGCGGGTCGAACGGATAGTGCTTCGCATCACCCAGCACCAGCTGCAGGGTGTGGGTCCCGGGCGGAAGCTCGAGAGTCGTTTCTGTCTGCCCTGCCCCGAAATGCAGATGCGACTTGTCCTGCGGGATCGGCTCCTTGGGATCGATGGGGTCGTTGACGTCGATCAGCAAATGATGGTGGCCGGCGTTCTGATAATCGTCGCCGGCATGCGTCACACCCATGTTGCGCAAGCCGAACCGGACCAGGAACGCGCCGCGCACCCTTTGCCCGTCATACGGGGTTATGAAATAGACCTTCGCGTCCTTTGGAGCGGCCTTGCCTTGCGAGAAGGCCATGCCCGGGAGCAATGCGAGCGCCGCCGACAGCGCAAAGCAGCGAAGGATCTTCATCAATCTACTCCGGCAGTTCAAGGACTGAGCGCCACGCGGAATCCATGCGTCGGGTAACGAACATTGGTATCGTAACCGTCGCGGTTGGACGGCCGCACGTATCTCGAATCGTTCTTCCAGGAGCCTGAGCGCAGCACGTGCGAGCTGCAGTCCCCACCGGTCCATGCCGAACCGTCATTGGGCGCGCCCTGATAGGTCCTGTGCCAGCAGTCCTCGACCCACTGGTCGACGCCGCCGCCCATGTCGTAGAGACCGAAAGGATTGGGCTTGAAGCTGCCGACCTTCGCCGGCTGCTCGGCCGCGGCATCACCGCAGTCCTTGCACCCGGCCATGCCCTGCTGGGGCTTGTCGCCCCACCAATACTTTGTCGACGTCCCGCCGCGCGCCGCATACTCCCATTCGGCCTCGCTTGCGAGCCGGTAAGGCTTCTTCGTCGTCTGCACGAGGAAGGCGGCATATTGCTGGGCGTCGGTCCAGCTCACATTGGTGACGGGCGCATCGTCCTTGCCGATGGCCGTGAATCCGCACGCCTTGGCGGCGGCGCATTCGTTCCATTCCTGCACCGTCACCGGATATTTTCCGATCGAGAACGGCTTGACCGTGCCCTGGTGGACAGGACGTTCGGTCGGATCATCGTTGCTTCCCATCGCAAAGCTGCCGCCGCGAATGGCGATCATCTCGGGCTCACGAACCGGTGCCGCCGTCGGTTGAACGGGCGATGGAGTGGGCGACGGAGGCGCCGATGCCAGTGAGGGAGACGGTTGCGGCGTCGGCGTCACCGCCTCGCGCGGTGACGCCTGCGGGATCGGCGATGCGGCCGGAGAGGCGGTTGGAGACGCGGTCGGCACGGCGGCCTGCTCGCCGACCCTGTGTTGCGGCTGCGCCAGCAGATACCAGAGCACGCCAGCGGCAATGACCAGCAGCGTGATGCCCAGGAGAAAGATCAGGGTGTTCTCGCGCCGGCCGCGCGCGGTGCCGACCGAATCCGCGTCCGGCAGAACGCGATAGACGCGCACGGGATCGGTGATGTTCTTGACCTTGCGATCCCCGAGCGACTCATAGCCGCACACGACCTTGTGCTTGATCTGCTCGTAGATCGCGCCGGAGATGTAGACCTGACCGGGCTCGGCAATGCCCTCGATGCGTGTGGCGATGTTGACGCCATCGCCGTAGACGTCGTCCGGCTCAACAATGACATCACCGAGATTGACGCCAATTCGGTATTCGATCCGGGATTCCTTCGGAATCGAGGCGTTGCGGCCGACGAGATTCTGCTGGATCACGATGCTGCATCGAACGGCCTCGACGGGGCTGTCGAAAATGGCGATGAATCCATCGCCCGTGGTCTTCACCAGACTTCCATGATGCTCGACGATGCTGGGTTCGATGAGGTCCCGCTCGATCCGCTTGACGCGGACATGCGTGCCTTCCTCGTCTGCCTGCATCAGGCGACTGTAGGATGCGATGTCGCCGACAATGATCGCTGCGAGACGACGAGGCATTCCGCCGTGCGGAGGAGGCTCGTTCTGATTCCCGGATCTGAAATTGCGAATTTCGCCCATTGCGGGGGACTCCACAAACCTACAAGAGGCGGCCCCAGCCTACGACTTCTAAAAATAATTGCGTGTGAACGCTATCACATTAGCGAACCGGAACAACGTCGAAGGAATCGCCGGTAGCGAGTTCCAGAGAGCAGGGACTTGTTGGTTGTCTGAACCTTCCTGGCCCACCCTGCGACTAAGGCAGCACGCGGAGCATCCATCTCAACCATGTGGAGGCCGGCGGCGGACAACATCAACGTCAGGCTGCGCCAGTGCTCAACCTCTCCCGCTTGCGAGCGAGGTTGAGTGCACCGCCCCGGCAGCAATCAGGCCTGACCTCTAGCCGACAGGCTCCGGCGCGGGCACAGCTTCCGGCACGGGCTGGTCCGCAGGGACCGGTCGTCCGGCGCCCCAATATTGCTTGCAGGTCTCGAGCAATGTTTCGGTGTCCATGGTCAGGCCACCCGCATTGACGATCACGCTGTCAGTGCCAAGCGCCTTGTTCAGCAGCGACAGCGCCTGCGTCGCAAATCCTCCGGAGAACCGCTGGGCGATGAGGGGATCGACCTTGAGCACCACGAATTTCTGCGCGCGCTGCTCCCAGAGGAACACCTTCCGCACCGCACTCCAGGCGATGGTCTCGCCGGCGAGCCTGGTGTCGCGGATGCCGACACGGCTGAGGAAGACCACCGGTTGCCTCGCTGTGATCAGCCTCCAGAGCATCCTGCAAGTGGCAAGGCCGAAAAACACCGCGCCGATATAGCAGATGGCGACCTGGGGCGTGGTGCTGTTCTGGCCTTGCTGCCAGTTGAATGCGAGCCCGGCACAGAGCAGCGTCAGCAGCAGGCTGCCGCCGAAAACCATCAGCAGCCGGGCCCGCGAATAGCCGATCGCGAGATTGGGCAAGTTCTGACTTTCGGACATTTCGATCGCCTCCAGCCATTTGCAACAACCGGGGGTCAATCCGCACCCCTCCCTTGCAAGGGTTAAGCCTGGAACCTTGCGCGAGGCTGCCCGCAGCAGGCGCAGTTGAACGCACCCTGTTCGGCTCGCGACTAACGGCCAGTTGGCCCTCGCCGCGCGATGCGGGCCGTCCATGGCTGAAGCCCCGGTGTCATCATGAAGCTTGCCCTCATCCTTCCGCTGGCCTTTGTCGCCTTCATCGGCGTCGCCCGGGCCGAGGGGGCCGACGACTTTCGCGAGGCCACCCCGGCTGAGACCGAAACCTTCAATGCGCGCATGTATGCGGGCACACCCGGCAAAACGGCCTATGCCTGCTTTGTCCGCCGCTACGATGCCGAGCATCTGGCGCAGCATCCGAAGCAGAAGGTTGCGTCGATGAAGCTGCTGGTGTCGGCGGAGACCTTTGAGGCGGACGAGCAGCTCCACAACTCGTTCCGGATTGGCTTCCGGTACCGCCACCGCAGCGGCGATTTCGACTCCAGCGGCTCCTGTCACCACACCGTGCTCACCAAGGACGGCAGCGAGGTGCGCCTCGGCTGCGGCGTCGATTGCGAGGGCGGCGGCCTCGGCATCGCGCTGTCGAAGGACGACAAATCAGCCATCGTGCGGCTCGAAAGCATCAGGATCTGGCAGCACAACAAGGCGACTGAAGACGACGACAACCGCACCCTGGTCGCCGGCAGCGATGACGGGATTTTCCGCCTCGAGCGGACCGACAACAGCGAGTGCGCTGCGCTCGCATACGACCGCAAGGAACTCGCCGCGCTCCGCCACAAATGATATGCCTCCGGCAAAGTAGTGGGAGATCGTCATGAACCGCCGGAACATCTTGTGGAGCACCGTCTCGGCGCTGGGCGCAGCGTTTGCCGCGTCGCGCGCCAAGGCTGATGATAAGGCTGCTGAAAAAGCTACGACTGAACCCGCCAAGTCGGACAAGCTGAAGGTCGTCTATCACCTCGCCGACGCCGACAAGGTCAATTTCGTGCTCGGCAACATCCAGAACCATATCGACGGCGTCGGCGGCCCCGACCATGTCACGATTGCCCTTGTCATCCACGGGCCGGCACTGAAGGCTTTCCACTGGGCGCAGGCCAATCCTGACGTCAGCAGGCGGGTCGGCAATTTTGCGAAGGACGGCGTCGAGCTCGCCGCCTGCGGAAACACCATGAAGGCGCAGAACATCACGCTGACGGATCTGCTGCCGGGCTTCGTGAGTGCGGAAAAGGGCGGCGTGGTTCGGTTGGCCGAGCTGCAGTCGCAGGGGTATCTGTATCTGAGGCCGTGAGGCGCGAGGCCGCGCCCTCCGTCAATCCCGCTTGACTTATCCATAACTCTACGGTTATGAATTAATCCATAACCCACGAGTTATGGATTCCCGCATGTCCGCCGCCCACGATCTCCTGTTCCGGACGCTCGCCGACCCGACGCGGCGAGCGATCTTCGAGCGGCTCTGCCGCGAGGGCGAGCAGACGGTCGGGGCACTGACGGCGCGATCGGGCGTTTCCCAGCCCGCGGTCTCAAAGCATCTCGGCGCGTTGAAGCAGGCGGGCCTGGTGCGCGATCGCCATGAAGGACGCCAGACCCATTACAGCGCGCAGCCCGGCGCGCTCAATCCGCTGATCGACTGGACCAGCCAGATGGCGGGCTTCTGGCAGAACCGGCTCGATGCGCTCGACGATTTGCTGAAGAGGATGGACCAATGACCGAGGCTGCGACCGAAACACGTTCCGTGGTGATCGAGCGGGAATTCGCTTATCCGCCGGAGCGGCTGTGGCGCGCGCTGACGCAGCCGCATCTGATCGAGGAATGGCTGATGAAGAACGACTTCAAGCCGACGGTCGGTCATCGCTTCAATCTGCGCGGCGAATGGGGCGGCGTGCTGGATTGCGAGGTGCTCGCCATCGAGCCGCAGCGTTCTCTCGCCTACACCTGGAATTTCACCCATGAGGACGCCGCCTACGACCTCAAAAGCGTGGTGACCTTCACGCTCACCCCGCAAGGCGCGGGCACGCATCTGCGCGTCGAGCAGGCGGGCTTCCGCCCCAGCCAGAAGCAGGCCTATGGCGGCGCGCATGCCGGCTGGAAGCAATTTTTCGCCAAGCTGGACGAATTGCTGGCGCGGGCCGAATAGCCCCGCGTCCATTTCCAACATTCTCACAGGAGACCTCAATGCGTTCGAACATGTGGATTCGACAAATCCATCGCTGGCTGTCGCTTGCCTTCACGCTTGCCGTGATCGCCAACATCGTTGCGCTGACCATGCAGGTTCAGGCGACGTGGATCGGTTTGCTGGCCTTCGTGCCGCTGATTCCGTTGCTCGCGACCGGGCTTTACCTGTTCGCGCTGCCCTATCTTGGCCGTCGCAGCGAGGCGCAGTCATGAAAAAGGCGGTGGCCGCAAAGAAAACCAGCGCAAAGGACGCAGGCGGACCGTCACCCTCGGGGATGATCGACGGCCGGATCAAGGAGCTCGGCGACTGGCGCGGCCAAATGCTGGCGCGGATCCGCGGCCTGATTAGGGAAGCCGATCCTGACGTGGTCGAGGAATGGAAATGGCGCGGCGTTCCCGTGTGGGAGCACGACGGCATCATCTGCACCGGCGAGACCTACAAGGCCGTCGTGAAGCTGACCTTTGCCAGAGGCGCGGCGCTGGATGATCCGGCCGGCCTGTTCAACTCCAGCCTCGACGGCAATGTGCGGCGCGC
Organism: Bradyrhizobium sp. CCGUVB4N; assembly: GCF_024199945.1. Lineage (GTDB taxonomy): Bacteria > Pseudomonadota > Alphaproteobacteria > Rhizobiales > Xanthobacteraceae > Bradyrhizobium. Next base: position 7,213,108 of record NZ_JANADP010000001.1, read on the forward strand.
CATCGATATTGGCGAGGGCGCTGACATCAACGAGAAGGCGTTGAAAGCGCTGATCCGCGCGGCCGTGGAGCTGAACGCGTCGAAGAAGAAGCCTGCGAAGAAGCGACCGGCGTAGCCGGAGCAAGCGCCTCGTCCTTCGAGACGACCGCTCCGCGGTCTCCTCAGGATGAGGCTCATCAGCATCTCCGCTGTCGAAACAGTTGCCACCCACTCCGTCCTCATCCTCAGGGCCCGCCAAAGGCGGGCTTCTCGAAGGATGGGCCGCGGGCGAGCTATCGGCCAGGAGTTGCGGCGGCGTTACGCCACTGCCGCCGCGATCGGGCGCGGGCTCACGACATATTCGCGCAGCACCTTGTCGCTGGCATCGACCTCGATCAGCGCGACGTCGTAGGTCCAGAGATCGGCCAGATGCTGCAGCACCCGCTTGGCATCGGTCTCGTTGAGCTGCGAGCCCTTGATGACGCGATGATGCAGGATCAGCCGGCGGTCACCGGAGAGGTCGACATCCACCACCTCGATGTTGGCGTCGATGTAGCCGACGTCGTGCTGGCGGGCCAGCTCGCGGCGGACGCGGCGGAAACCGCGCTCGTCGTGGATGGCGTCGACGCGGATGCCGGCGCGCTCCTCGGGATCGTCGTGCAGGTGGAACATGCGGAATTGCCGCATCAACTTCGGGCTCAGGAACTGCCCGATGAAGCTTTCGTCGCGGTAATTGGCCCAGACGTCGCGCAGCACGCCCATCACGTCGTTCTTGCCGGCGATGTCAGGGAACCATTCGCGGTCCTCGTCCGAAGGACTGGTGACGATGCGCTCGATGTCCTGCATCATGGCAAAGCCGAGCGCATAGGGATTGAAGCCGGAGAAACGCTGATCGTCGAATTCGGGCTGGAACACCACATTGGTGTGCGATCCCAAAAATTCGAGGAAATTGCCGTCGGTGATGCGGCCCTGCTGATGCAGCTGGGTCATGATGCGATAGTGGACGTAGGTCGCCGTCCCCTCGTTCATCACCTTGGTCTGGCTCTGCGGATAGAAATATTGGGCGATGTGGCGGACGATGCGCAAGAGCTCGCGCTGCCAGGGCGCCAGGCGCGGCGCGCTCTTCTCCAGGAAGTAGAGCAGGTTTTCCTGCGGCAGGCCGAGCAGCTTGCGACGCCGTTCGAGCGAGATCGCGGTCCGAGCCTTCGACGCGCCCTTGGGCACGGTGCGCCAGAGGTCGTTGAAGACTTCCTCCTCGTGCTGGCGGCGGCGCCCTGCCCGCTTCTCCTCCTCCCGCAGATCCAGCTGCTTCTTGCCGGGATAGCGATCGATGCCATGCGACATCAGCGCATGCGCGGCATCCAGCGTGCGCTCGACCTCGGTGCGGCCGTAGCGCTCCTCGCACTGCATGACGTAGTTCTTGGCGAAATCCAGGTAGTCGAGAATGCCCTCCGCATCGGTCCACTGCTTGAACAGGTAATTGTTCTTGAAGAAGTGGTTATGGCCGAAGGCCGCGTGCGCGATCACCAGCGTCTGCATCGTCGCCGTGTTCTCCTCCATGAGGTAGGAGATACAGGGCGAGGAGTTGATCACGATCTCATAGGCGAGGCCCATCAGGCCCTTGCGGTAGGACGCCTCGTGGTATGCGAAGTGCTTGCCGAACGACCAGTGCTTGTAGAACAGCGGCATGCCGACGGACGAATAGGCATCCAGCATCTGCTCGGCCGTGATGACCTCGATCTGGTTCGGGTAGACGTCGAGCCCGAGATCCTTCAACGCCACCTCCTCGCAGGCATCGGTGATGCGCTGCAAGGTGTGAAAATCCCAATCGGCGCCTTCGAACAAGCGTTCCGTCATTGAGCGGCTTTCTCCTGAGCAGTATCGCGGCGCTGGAACAGATCGTGGAACACCGGAAAGATCTCGCTGCGCTCGCTGACCTTGCGCATCGAGAGCGGTGCGCCGGAGTTGCGCAGGCGCTCGTAGAGGGTCCAGAGCGAGGAATCGGAGAGATCGAAGGCGCTACCGCCGGCTTCCCCGACCTCGAGATAGGCGAAGAACTGGCAGACCGGGAGAATCTTCTCGGTCAGCAGCAGGCCGGTGAGCTCGCCGTCGGAATAGGAATTGTCGCCGTCGGAAGCCTGGGCGGCATAGATGTTCCAGTCCGCCGGGCTGAAGCGTTCGCGCACGATCTCGTGCATCGCCTGCAGCGCGCTGGAGACCAGCGTACCGCCGGAGGCCGGGCCGTAGAAGAAGGTCTGCTCGTCGACCTCCTCGGCGCGGTCGGTGTGGCGGATGAAGACGATCTCGACATGCTTGTAGCGCCGCTTCAGGAACACGTAGAGCAGCATGTAGAAGCGCTTTGCCAGATCCTTCATGTGCTCCGACATCGAGCCGGAGACGTCCATCAGGCAGAACATCACGGCCTGCGCCACCGGCCGCGGCACCTTCTCGTAGCGGCGGTAGCGGATGTCGAGCGGATCGATGAAGGGAATGCGCTTGGTCTTCGCCTTCAGCTTTTCGAGCCGGGCCACGAGCTCCGCGCGCTCGTCCTCGTCGGTCGACGCGGCGATCTCGGCTTCCAGCGCTTCGATCTCCTCCTTGCTGGGACGCCTGAGCGCGATGCGGCGGGCGAGCGCGAGCTTGACGGTGCGGCTGACCGAGATGTTGGCGGGTGACCCTGACGTGGTGTAGCCGGCGCGCTGGATGCCTTCGCTCTCGGTCTGCGCGATCTTGCGCTTGGCAAGATCCGGCAGCTCGAGATCGTCGAGGAAGAGATCGACGAACTCGTCGCGGCTCAGCACGAAGCGGAAGGCGTCTTCGCTGTCGCCTTCGCCGGGGCCGGAATCCTTGGCGCTGCCCTGGCCGGAGCGCTGCAGATAGTCACCCTCGATGAACTTCTTGTTGCCGGGCAGCACCATGTCGCGCGTCCCGCCTTCACGGCGGAACCGCGGCTCGTGCATGCCGTCCAGCGGGATCGTGACCTCACCACCCTCCAGGACGTCCTTGATGTCGCGTTCCTGCGAGGTCTTCTTGACGGCGCCCTGCACCAGGGATTTGGCCCGACGCAAGAACCGCTGGCGGTTCTCAAGACTCTTGCCGCCTGGATTCAGGCGCCTGTCAATAATGTGAATGGCCACTTTCTCATCCGCCTCAACCGGCTTGCTTCACACGCATGTACCACTCGACCAGTCGGCGAACCTGACGCTCGGTGTAGCCGCGCTCCACCATGCGTGCGACGAACTCGCCGTGCTTCTTCTCCGTCTCGCCATCCTTCTTCGAACCGAACGAGATGACCGGAAGCAGGTCCTCGACCTGAGAGAATATCCGCTTTTCGATCACATCGCGAATCTTCTCGTAGGAGGTCCAGGTCGGGTTCTTGCCGCCGTTCTGCGCCCGGGACCGTAACGAGAATTTGACGACCTCGTTGCGGAAATCCTTGGGGTTGGCGATGCCCGCCGGCTTCTCGATTTTCGTCAGTTCCTGGTTCAACAATTCGCGATCAAGCAGCTGGCCGGTGTCGGGATCCTTAAAGTCCTGGTCCTCGATCCATGCATCCGCATAGTCGACATAGCGGTCGAACAGGTTCTGGCCGTAGTCCGAGTAGGATTCGAGATACGCCTTCTGGATCTCGTTACCGATGAACTCGGCGTAGCGCGGCGCAAGGTCCGCCTTGATGAATTCGAGATAGCGCTTCTCGACTTCCTCGGGCAACTGCTCCCGGCGGATCGACTGCTCCAGCGCGTACATCAGGTGCACGGCGTCGGCGGCGACTTCCTGCGGATCGTGGTTGAAGGTCGCAGCCAGGATCTTGAAGGCGAAGCGGGTGGAGACGCCGTCCATGCCTTCGTCGACGCCGGCAGCATCGCGATATTCCTGGACGCTGCGCGCCTTCGGATCGGATTCCTTCAGGCTCTCGCCGTCATAGACCCGCATCTTGCCGAACAGCGTGGAGTTCTCGTGCTTGCGCAGACGCGACATCACCGAAAACCGCGCCAGCGTTTCCAGGGTCGATGGCGCGCAAGGTGCGGCCGCGAGCTCGGAGCCCTGGATCAGCTTCTCGTAGATCTTCTGCTCCTCGGTGACCCTCAGGCAGTACGGCACCTTGATGACGCAGATGCGGTCGATGAAGGCTTCGTTGTTCTTGTTCGACTTGAAGCTCGCCCACTCCGCTTCGTTGGAGTGCGCGAGGATCACGCCGGTGAACGGGATCGCGCCGATATTCTCGGTGCCGATATAGTTGCCTTCCTGCGTTGCGGTCAGCAACGGGTGCAGCATCTTGATCGGCGCCTTAAACATTTCGACGAACTCGAGCACGCCCTGATTGGCGCGATTGAGGCCGCCGGAATAGCTGTAGGCGTCGGGATCGTTCTGCGCATAGGTTTCGAGCTTGCGGATATCGACCTTGCCGACCAGCGAGGAGATGTCCTGGTTGTTCTCGTCACCGGGCTCGGTCTTGGACACTGCGATCTGGCGCAGCCGCGAGGGCTGGATCTTGGCGACGCGGAATTGCGAGATGTCGCCGCCGAAGGCTTCCAGCCGCTTGTAGCACCACGGGCTCATCAGGCCGGTGAGGCGCCGGCGCGGAATGCCGTACTTCTCTTCCAGCATCGGCCCGAGGTTATCCGGATCGAACAGGCTGAGCGGGCTCTCGAACACCGGCGAGAGTTCATCGCCGGCCTTGAGCACGTAGATCGGATGCACTTCCATCAGCGACTTCAGCCGCTCGGCGAGCGAGGATTTGCCGCCACCGACCGGTCCGAGCAGATAGAGGATCTGCTTGCGCTCTTCGAGACCTTGCGCCGCATGTCGGAAGAAACCGACGATGCGCTCGATGGTTTCTTCCATGCCGTAGAAGCCGGCGAAGGCCGGATAGGTACGGATGGTGCGGTTCAAAAAAATACGGCCAAGGCGTGGGTCCTTGGCCGTGTCAATCGTCTGAGGGTCGCCGATCGCCGCTAGTAACCGTTCGGCCGCGTTCGCGTATTTCATGGGATCGCTTCGACACGATTCCAGATATTCCGCCATCGACATGTCGTGCTGGCTTCTCGCCTCGAACGACCGAGCGAAAGCGTTGAATAGAGAATCGTTGTACATGATCCCTCTCCGCGTGAGTTCCGCTACAAGCTGAAACGAAAGCAGTTACTGGACCGTTCCTCAGGCCGCTTTTCGAATCAGCGTGAGCACATGACGTTCATTGGACACCCGGGTGCCGACACGACGCAATGTACAAGGTAGGCACTCGCTGAATTACGAACAGGCACTTGCCTGTAATTTGTGCGAATCTCTATCTATCTTCGCTCTTTTCCAAAAAATGTCACTCGCTCGCCACATCCGGGCAATACCGGGGCTGAGTCCCCTCCGGCACTGCAACATGACGATCTGCGAGCGGCGAACTTATGACGCTCGCAGGGCGATGCTTTGCGCGCCGCGTTCATCTTCCCTGCTGCAATGCTTCCCCTGCTGCAATGCGATGCGTGGACTGCATGCAGCATGAATGTCGCGGCAAGCGCGCAGCGTTGTATCAAAATCGGTCGCCAAACCCTCCGAAGGGATAACGTCGTTCTGCGTGGCGGCACGGATGCAGACGAGCTGCCGCGCCTGACTTGAACGCAAAGCTTGGACGAGGCCGCGCTATCGCAACGCCCGCCGCAACCAGGAGCCGCATGACGGATCGATCGATGTCGAGATCATGGAATGCGCCGATGCAGACGGCCGACGCGATCGATGGCCGGTGATTGGCGGTGGCAACGCCGTCAGGACGTGCGTGCATGCTTTCCCCCAGCATGGCCATTCGCGATGAAGCCAATAGCGATCGGCCCATGACGATCGGACGGATCGATAACCGCCGACGACACTCCGCGACGCGACAGATGTCCTCACGCAACAAGGCTCACCGCAACAAGGCTCGGACGCAACAAAAGTCTGGGCCGAACCATCCCGGCCAAATTTTTATTACGCAAAAGCACGACTCCCGCCTGGATCGCCATGATCGCGACGGAGTTAGACTGAGAGAATGACGCCAATACCCTTGATTGGTTCCCTCCCGGGAGCATGTGGGCTAAAGGATAGCGCGTCAGGACCGGCGCGGAAACCCCCTCCGCCCGCAGGCTTGGAGATAAAAAGCACCATGAATCCCGTCAAAGAACTGGAAAAGCACGGACAAGCCGTCTGGCTGGACTTCCTCGCCCGTGGCTTCATCGCCAAGGGCGACCTGAAGCGGCTGATCGACACCGACGGCGTCAAGGGCGTGACCTCCAATCCGTCGATCTTCGAAAAGGCGATCGGCAGCTCGGACGAATATGACGCCCCGATCGGCAAGGCGCTGAAGCGCGGCGACCGGACCGTGGCCGATTTGTTCGAGGCGGTCGCGGTCGAGGACATCCAGAACGCCGCCGACGTGCTGCGCCCGGTCTATGACCGCCTCAAAGGCCATGACGGCTATGTCAGCCTCGAGGTCTCGCCCTATCTGGCGATGGACACGTCAGGCACGGTCGCCGAAGCGCGACGGCTCTGGAAGGACGTCAATCGCAAGAACCTGATGGTGAAGGTGCCGGCGACGCCGGAAGGCCTGCCGGCGATCGAAACGCTGATCGGCGACGGCATCAGCATCAACATCACCCTGTTGTTCTCGAAGGCGGTCTATCTCCAGGTCGCCGAGGCCTACCTCGCCGGCCTCGAGAAATACGTCGCCGGCGGCGGCGACCCCTCGCATGTCGCGAGCGTGGCGAGCTTCTTCGTCAGCCGCATCGACAGCGTGGTCGACAAGCAGCTCGACGAGAAGATCGCGCGGGCCAACGACCCGTCCGAAAAGGAGCGCCTCGCCGCGCTGAAGGGCAAGGTCGCGATCGCCAACGCCAAGGTCGCCTACCAGGATTACAAGCGGCTGTTCTCGGGCCCCCGCTGGGAGAAGCTCGCCGCCAAGGGCGCCAAGCCGCAGCGCATGCTGTGGGCCTCGACCGGCACCAAGAACAAGGACTACAGCGACGTCCTCTATGTCGAGGAGCTGATCGGCCCCGACACCATCAACACCGTGCCGCCCGCGACGCTCGATGCATTCCGCGACCACGGCAAGCCGCGCGACAGCCTGGAAGAGAACGTCGACGACGCCCGCCATGTGCTGGAAGAGCTGGAGCGCTCCGGCGTCTCGCTCGACGCCATCACCGATGAGCTGGTCAAGGACGGCGTCAAGCAGTTTGCGGACGCCGCCGACAAGCTCTACGGCGCCGTCGCCCACAAGCGCGCCACCGTGCTCGGGCCGGCGATCGACCGCCAGCAGCTCTCGCTGGGTGACGGCCTCGGCAAGGCCGTGGCCAAGAGCACCGAGGAATGGCGCGCATCGGCCAAGATCCGCAGGCTGTGGCAGCGCGACAAATCGGTCTGGACCGGGACGGACGAGGACAAATGGCTCGGCTGGCTCGACAGCGCGGCGAAAGCCGACGTTGCCGACTACGAGGACTATGCCAACCGCGTGAAGGGCCAGAAATTCTCCGACGCCGTCGTGCTCGGCATGGGCGGATCGAGCTTGGGGCCGGAAGTGCTGGCCGAGACCTTTGCGAGGAAGGCGGGCTTCCCGAAGCTGCACGTGCTGGATTCCACCGATCCGGCGCAGGTGCGGGCGATGGAGGCCAAGATCGACATCGCCAACACCGTGTTCATCGTCTCCAGCAAATCCGGCGGCACCACCGAGCCGAACGCGATGAAGGACTATTTCCATGAGCGCGTGGCGCAGGCGCTCGGCCCGAAGGCCAAGACCGGCTTCCGCTTCATCGCGGTGACCGATCCCGGCTCCTCGCTGGAAAAGGCGGCGAAGACGCTCAACTACGCCCGAATCTTCCATGGCGAGCCGTCGATCGGCGGTCGCTATTCGGTGCTGTCCCCGTTCGGCCTGGTGCCGGCGGCCACCGCCGGCATCGACGTCAAGACCTTCATCAAGCATGCGCTTGCGATGGCGCGCTCCTGCGGACCGGACGTGCCGCCAAGCGAAAACCCGGGCGTGCAGCTCGGCCTCGCCATGGGCCTCGCCGGCCTCGAAGGCCGCGACAAGGTGACGATCCTCGCGTCGAAGAAGATCGCCGATTTCGGCGCCTGGGCCGAGCAGCTCATCGCGGAATCGACCGGCAAGGAGGGCAAGGGCCTGATCCCGATTGCCGGCGAACCGCTGGTCGAATCCGCGGCTTACGGCAACGACCGCTTCTTCATCAACATCCGCACCGAGGGCGAGACGGACGCCGCACACGATTCGGCGCTGGCCGGCATCGAAGCGGCGGGCCATCCCGTCGTCCGCATCGTCATGAAGTCGATCGACCATCTCGGTCAGGAGTTCTTCCGCTTCGAGATGGCGACCGCCGTGGCTGGCTCGATCCTCGGGATCAACCCGTTCGACCAGCCCGACGTCGAAGCGGCGAAGATCAAGACCCGCGAGCTGACGTCGGCGTACGAGAAGACCGGCGCGCTGCCGGCCGAAGAGCCCGTGGTGAGCACCGCGGAGTTCGACCTCTACACCGACGACACCAACGCCGCCGCGTTGCGCACCATGGGAGCCAATGGCGACCTTACCTCCTGGCTCAAGGCGCACATCACGCGCTCGCGGCGCGGTGATTATTTTGCCCTGCTCGGCTACATCGCGCGCGACAAGGCCACCATCGAGGCGTTGCAGGAGATGCGGACGGCCGTGCTCGAGAAGCGGCATCTGGCGACCGCCGCCGAATTCGGCCCGCGCTTCCTGCACTCCACGGGCCAGGCCTACAAGGGCGGGCCCGATAGCGGCGTGTTCCTGCAGATCACCGCCGATGATGCCAAGGACCTGGCCGTGCCGGGCCAGAAGGCGAGCTTCGGCGTGATCAAGGCGGCGCAGGCGCGCGGCGATTTCGATGTGCTCACCGAGCGCGGCCGGCGCGCGCTTCGGGTGCACCTGAAGGGTCCGCTCAAGAAAGGTCTCGCGACGCTCAACGCGGCGCTTAACGACGCGCTGAATTAAGGGGAATATCTCAATGCAACTCGGCATGATCGGCCTCGGCCGGATGGGCGGCAACATCGTTCGCCGGCTGATGCGCCACGGCCACTCGACCGTGGTCTATGACAAGGACGCCAAGGCCGTCGCCGGCCTCGCAGCCGATGGCGCAGTCGGCTCGGCGACGCTGGAAGAGTTCATCTCGAAACTGGAGCGGCCGCGCACGGCCTGGGTGATGCTGCCTGCGGGCCGCATCACCGAGCAGACGATCGAGACCATCGCGGGCGTGATGCAGGAAGGCGACGTCATCATCGACGGCGGCAACACCTTCTGGCAGGACGACGTCCGCCGCGGCAAGGCGCTGAAGGCGCGCGGCATCCACTATGTCGACGTCGGCACCTCCGGCGGCGTCTGGGGCCTCGATCGCGGCTATTGCATGATGATCGGCGGCGAGAAGCCGGTGGTCGACCGGCTCGACCCGATCTTCGCGGCACTCGCGCCCGGCGCCGGCGACATTCCGCGCACCGACGGACGTGACGGACGCGATCCCCGCATCGAGCAGGGTTACATCCATGCCGGTCCGGTCGGCGCGGGCCATTTCGTCAAGATGATCCACAACGGCATCGAGTACGGCCTGATGCAGGCCTATGCCGAAGGCTTTGACATTCTCAAGAACGCCAATATCGACGCCCTGCCCGCGGATCATCGTTACGATTTCGACCTCGCCGACATTGCCGAAGTCTGGCGCCGCGGCAGCGTGATCCCGTCCTGGCTGCTCGATCTCACCTCGACCGCGCTCGCCGACAGCCCGCAACTGGCGGAATATTCCGGCTTCGTCGAGGATTCCGGCGAGGGACGCTGGACCGTGAATGCGGCGATCGACGAGGCCGTGCCGGCCGAAGTCTTGACTGCAGCGCTCTACACACGTTTCCGTTCCCGCAAGGAACACACCTTCGCCGAAAAAATTCTCTCCGCGATGCGCGCAGGTTTCGGCGGCCACAAGGAGCCGAAGCAGCCGGACGCTTCGAAATCGAAGTAAGAGCCACAAGCAAGCGAAGGCCGACAGTTCGTGACAAAAGACCCGCAAGCCAAGCGCAAGCCGGAAAATTGCGCCTTCGTCATCTTCGGTGTCACCGGCGACCTCACCCATCGCCTGGTGATGCCATCGCTCTACAATCTCGCCGCCGAGCATTTGTTGCCGGAAAAGTTCTGCGTCGTCGGCGTGGCCCGCAAGGGCCAGTCGGATGACGAACTGCGCGACAGTCTGCTGAAGGGGCTGAAGCAATTCGCGACACGGCCCGTGGACGACGACATCGCCCGGAAGCTGCTGGAATGCGTGACCTTCGTCGAAGCTGATGCGAGGGACCCGGCCTCGTTCGATCGTTTGCGCGAGCATCTGGATTCGCTGGAATGCGCGCAGGACACCGGCGGCAATCGCCTGTTCTATCTGGCGACCCCGCCCGCCGCGTTCGCACCGACCGCGCGCGAGCTCGGCCGCACCGGCATGATGAAGGAGAACGGCGCCTGGCGTCGCCTCGTGATCGAGAAGCCGTTCGGCACCGACCTCGCTTCAGCCAAGGCGCTGAATGGCGAACTCTTGAAGATCATGGACGAGCACCAGATCTACCGGATCGATCATTATCTCGGCAAGGAGACGGTGCAGAACATCCTGGTGCTGCGCTTTGCCAACGGCATGTTCGAGCCGATCTGGAATCGCAACCATATCGACCACATCCAGATCACCGTCGAGGAGAAGCTCGGCGTCGGCCATCGCGGCGGCTTCTACGACGCCACCGGCGCGTTGCGCGACATGGTGCCGAACCATCTGTTCCAGCTGATGTCGCTGGTCGCGATGGAGCCGCCGGCGCGCTTCGATGCGCACTCCGTGCGCTCCGAGAAGGCCGAGGTGTTGACCTCGATCCAGCAGCCGGACCAGGAGGAAGCGCTGAAGAACTCGGTGCGCGCGCAATATCTCGCGGGCCGCATCGGCGACGACAACATCCCTGACTACCGCAAGACCGAGGACGTCAAGCCCGGCAGCGCCACCGAGACCTTTGTCGCGCTGAAGCTGATGATCGACAATTGGCGCTGGGCCGGCGTTCCCTTCTATTTGCGCACCGGCAAAGCGCTGGGCCACAAGCGCACGGAAGTGGCGATCAAGTTCAAGCAGGCGCCGCTCTCGATGTTCTCGGGCACGACGGTCGACCGGCTGTCGCAAAACTTCCTCACCATCGGCATCGCGCCGACGGAGACCATCGAACTTCAGTTCAACGCAAAAATCCCGGGGCCGAGCATCACCATCGATGGCGTCGAGATGAAGTTCAAATACGGCGACTATTTCCGCGCCGATCCCTCCACCGGCTACGAGACGCTGATCTACGACTGCATGATCGGCGACAACATCCTGTTTCAGCGCGCCGACGGTATCGAGGCCGGCTGGGCGGCGGTGCAACCGTTCCTCGACGCCTGGAAGACCGCAGGCAGCAACGGCATCGAAACCTATGAAGCCGGCAGCGACGGCCCGGCCTGCGCCGACGAGTTGCTCAAGCGCGACGGCCGCAGCTGGCGGAAGTTTTCGTGATGGCGGCGGCCGGGGAGCCGAAGCTGATCGTCGTCGCCGATCCCGAGGCGCTGGCGCAGGGGGCAGCCGAACGGGTGATGGCGCGGATCGCGGCCAATTCCGGCCGGATCGCGATCTGCCTCACCGGCGGCTCGAGCCCGAAGAAGCTGTATCAGCTGCTCGGCAGCGACGCCTGGCGCGGAAAAATCCCCTGGGATCGCGTGCATTGGTTCATTGGCGACGAGCGTTTTGTCCCCGAGAGCGATCCCCTCAACAACATGGCCGTCGCGCGCGCGACCTTCCTCGATCGTAATGCGCCGTCAGGCCATATCCATCCGATCCCGACCACGGCCGAAAATCCCGATGGCAGTGCGCAAGCCTATGCGCACGAGCTCCAGGCCTTCTACGGCTCCGGAAGCCTCGATCCGGCACGACCGCTGTTCGACCTCGTCCTGATGGGCGCCGGCCCCGACGGACATACCGCATCGCTGTTTCCCGGCTATCCCGAGATCGAGGAGACCGGGCGCTGGGTCGTCGGTGTGCCCAAGGCCAATGTCGCGCCCTTCGTGCCGCGGGTCTCGCTGACGCTGCCGGCGCTTGCGTCCTGCCGCGAGATGCTGTTCGAGATAGCCGGGCATGACAAGCAGCCGATCTTGACGCGCCTCCTCAATGGCGAGACTCTGCCGGCTGTACGCGCGCGCTCGAATGGTGAGACCGTCTGGATGGTCGACCGGGCCGCGCTTCCGGAGGGAATTCGTGGCGGGCGTTAAAGCACCTTGTGCGTTGATCGTGATGGGCGTGTCGGGCTCGGGCAAGAGCACGGTGGCGGAATTGCTCGGCAAGCGGCTCGGCTGGCGGTTCGAGGACGGCGACAGCTTTCACCCCGCCAGCAATGTCGAGAAGATGCGGGCCGGTCATCCCCTCACCGACGAGGACCGCTGGCCCTGGCTCAACGCCATCGCCGACGAGATCGCGCGGGTCTGCAACAAGGGCGAGCACGTGATCATCGCCTGTTCGGCGCTCAAGCACACCTATCGCGACGTGCTGCTGCGCGGACGCGACGACGTGCGCTTCGTGTTCCTCAAGGGCACGCAGGAGCTGATCGCCGACCGGCTCGCGCACCGCAAGGGCCATTTCATGCCGCCCGGACTGCTCACCAGCCAGTTCAACACGCTGGAGCCGCCGGAGACGAGCGAGCACGTCATCACGGCGTCGATCGACGAATCGGTCGAGGCGATCGTGGACGGCATCATACGGCAGCTGAAATTCGACGGCGGCAAGAGCAAGGCCGTGTAACCCAAGCGACTGTCATCAAGGTCCTGCCATGACGAAAATCTCACTGGTCGTTTCCGACGTCGACGGCACGCTGCTGACCAAGGACAAGACGCTGACGGACCGCGCGCGGTCCGCGGTGCAGAAGCTGCACCAGGCTGGCATCGGCTTCACCATCACCTCGAGCCGCCCCGCGATCGGCATGCGCTTCCTGATCGAGCCGCTGGCACTGTGGCTGCCGGTCGGCCCATTCAACGGCTCCTCGATCGTCGACCCCGAGATGAATCCGGTCGAGCAGCATCTGATCCCGAAAGACGCGGCCGAGCGCAGCTTGCAGATCCTCCGCGAGTTCGGCGCCGACATCTGGCTGTTCACCTACGACAAATGGCTGATCGACAACCCGAGCGGCAAATACGTCGCGCATGAGCAGCACACGATCCGGTCCGAGCCGACCATCGTGACGGATTTTTCGCCGTACCTTGCCAGCGCCTGCAAGATCGTCGGCGCCAGCGCCGATGCCGCCGGCCTCGAGGCCTGCGAGAAGGCGATGCAGCAGGCGCTCGGCAGCGAGGCCACCGCCGTACGCTCGCAGACCTATTATCTCGACATCACCCCGCCCGGCTTCGACAAGGGGACGTTCGTGCAGGCCATGGCCAAGCGCCTCGGCATCTCCACCGACGCAGTCGCCACCATCGGCGACATGCAGAACGACCTCGCGATGTTCCGCGTCAGCGGCACCTCGATCGCCATGGGCAACGCCACCGACAGCGTCAAGGACCAGGCCACCAACGTCACCGCGACCAACGAGCAGGACGGTTTTGCGGAAGCGATGGAGATGATCTTGAAGCGGAACGGGGTGGGTTAAGCTCGCCGCGGCTGGTTCAACCTCTCCCGCTTGCGGGAGAGGTCGCCGCGTAGCGGCGGGTGAGGGTTCTCTCCTCTTGGGGATTCTCGCCCAGCGGAGACTCCCCCACCCCAGCCCTCCCCCGCAAGCGGGAGAGGGAGCGCACCTTTCTCGGAGAAGCAAATTACTTCGACCGCTGCATCGCCGGCTTCTCGCTCGCGTGCCGTGCCGCCGAGAGATTGTGCGCGGTGTTGATGAGCGCGATGTGAGTCAGCGCTTGCGGGAAATTTCCGGTCTGGCGGCGCGCGATGGAATCGTATTCCTCGGCCAATAGGCCAACATCGTTTGCGATGCCCACCACGCGATCGAACAGCATCTGCGCCTTGTCGAGATCGCCCGCGAGCACGCAGGCGTCGGCGAGCCACAGCGTGCAGGCCAGGAACGCGCCCTCGATCGGCTGCTTCTCCTCGGAGACCTCGCGGGGATCGTGCCGCAGCACGAAGCCGTCGCGCATCATGTGCTTCTCGACCGCCGCGATGGTGCCGCGGACGCGCGGGTCGCCCGCGGGCAGGAAGCCGACCGCTGGCAGCAGCAGCACGCTGGCATCAAGCAGCTTCGAGCCATAGGACTCGACGAAGGCGTTCGCTTCCGCGTCAAAGCCCCTGTTGCAGACGTCGCGGTGGATCGCCTCGCGCAGCGCACGCCAATGCAACAACGGCGCCTTGAAGCCAAAGGTTTCGGCGCTCTTGATGCCGCGATCGAAGGCGACCCAGGTCATCACCTTGGAGAAGACGTAGTGACGAGGCTGGCCGCGCCGCTCCCAGATGCCGTGGTCGGGCTGGTTCCAGACTTCGGCGAGATGCTGGAGCACGGCGCATTCCAGCGCCCAGTTCGCTTCATCGTCGAGCTTGAGCTTCGCCATGCGCGACTGATGGAAGGCGTCGATCAACTCACCGTAGACGTCGAGCTGAAGCTGGGCATGCGCGGCATTGCCGACGCGCACGGGCTGGGCGCCTTCATAGCCGGCGAGCCAGCCTGCCTCCCATTCCAGCAAGCGCCGCTGGCCCCAGATGCCGTACATGATCTGCATGTTGGCGGGCGAGCCTGCAGCCGCACGCAGCAACCAATTATGCCAGGCCGAGGCTTCCTCGGTGTAGCCCGAGTTCATCAGCGCCAGCAGCGTGAAGGTGGCATCGCGCAGCCAGCAGAAGCGGTAGTCCCAATTCCTGGCACCGCCGAGCTTTTCGGGCAGCGACGTGGTGGGCGCGGCGACGATGCCGCCGGTCGGCCCGAACGTCAGCGCCTTCAGCGTGATCAGCGAGCGCATGATGAGATCGCGATACTCGCCGTCATGCGTGGAGCGGCTGGACCAGTCCCTCCAGAATTTTTCGGTCTCCTGGAGCGCGATCTCGGGATCGATCGGCGCGGGCGGATCGAGGTGCGAGGGACCGTAGGTCAGCACGAACGGCACGGTCTCGCCGGCCTTGACCTCGAAGTCGGAAACCGTGGTCAGATCCTCGCCGCGGGTCTCGACCGGCGTGCGCAGCACGGTCATGTCCTGGCCGGCGACTGCCAGCAGCGAGCGATCCTCGCAGCGGCGCACCCAGGGAATGTCGACACCGAAGCCGAAGCGGATCACGAGCTCCATCCGCATCTTCACCGTGCCCGTGAGGCCCCGCACCAGCCGCACGATGTCGGAGGCCTTGCCGCGCGGCGGCATGAAGTCGATGAGCTCGACGGTGCCGCTCCTGGTCTCGAAGCGCGTTTCCAGGATGAGGGTATCGCCGAGATAGCGGCGCGAGATTGTGGTGACGTCCTCGCCCGGTGCGATCAGCCAGCGGCCGTTCTTGTGGGTGCCGAGGATCGCGGCAAAGCAGGCGTCGGAATCGAAGGCCGGCCAGCACAGCCAGTCGATCGAACCGTTGCGTCCGACCAGCGCTGCGGTCTCGCAGTCGCCGATCAGCGCATAGTCCTCGATCTTCTCTGACAATGTCTTGCGAGCCCTGGAAATCCCGGTCGATCAACTCCCGCCGTGCAGCGAACGTTCCCGCGTCGCGGCCTTCAAGGCCGCAAGATCAACCTTCGAGGCGATCTTGTCGAGCGCGACGGGCAGGCGCTGGCGCCAGTTCGGATGCTCGTCGATGGTGCCGGGAATGTTGGGCTGGTCGATCACGCCGAGCAGATCCTCCATCGACACCGCGAGCAACCGCGACGGCGTGCGCGACAGGAAATTGAGCACCGAATAGAGATCGTTGGCGTTGATACCGTTCTGGCGCAGGATCTGGTCGAGACCACCGAGCGCATCCCAACGCGCCTGGTCGTCCTCGCCGGGATCTAGCCCGAGCGAGCGCTTCATCTTGAGATCGCTGAACGAGCGCCAGCCCGCATAGGTGCAGAGATCATGCGTGTTCAGCGTGACCAAGGCGTTCGGCCGGTAATGGTCGATGTTGCGGAAATGGCCGGCATCGTCGCGCTCGAACATCATGACGAGATAGGACCAGATGCCGAAATCCTGCATGGTCTCGCGAAAACCTTCCGGCACGGTGCCGAGGTCTTCGCCGATCACGATGCATTTGTGGGTGACGCTCTCGCGCACGACGGCGGCCAGCAGCGCCTCGAGCGGCATCTGCACATAGGCGCCGTTGTCCGGCTTGAAACCGCGCGGCACCAAATAGAGCCGCTTCAGGCCGAGCACGTGATCGAGCCGGATCGCCCCGGCGTGGCGCATCGAGGCAGCCACCATGTTGGCGAACGGCACGAAGGATTGCGCCTCCAGGCCGCCTGCATTGAAGCCGGCGAGGCCCCAATCCTGCCCGACGGTGTTGAGCACGTCGGGCGGCGCGCCGACCGCGAGGTGGCGCGAGATCGCCGTCTGCTCGTTCCAGGCATCGAAGCCGTTGGACTGCACCCCGACCGCAACGTCGAGATAGAGCCCGACGCGCATGCCGAGCTCGACCGACAGCTCCTTGGCGGCGTGCAATTGCGAATCCGCCGTCCATTGCACGAATTCGACGAACTCGACCTCATGCCTGTCGGCACCGTTGCGAAGCTCCGCGCATTTGGCATCGTCCGGCTGCCGCCATTCCACCGGCCATTCCCACCACGGCGACACGAAGCGGTGGCGGAGCACCTCGAAGCAGGCAAAGCGCGCCAGCAGTGCCCCCCGGTCGGCGCGGAAGGCATCGAACTGGTTGCGGCGGACACCGCTCGCGGTTTTCACGAAACTGTCAAACGCTGCGCGCAAGCCCAGCCATTTCAGCGCCGCCATATCGGCATAAGGGACCCGGTCACCTTCGCGCAGCCGCGCGGCGGTCGCGGCCGCGTCCGGGATCAGGTCTGCCGAAAATTCCGGTATGGCCTCGACATCGACGTAAAGTGGATTGAGAAACAGCCGGCTGTTCGGCGAATAGGGGCTGCAATCGGCCGGATGATTATCGAACAGGACATGCAGCGGATTGAGCCCGACGCCGTCGGCGCCGAGTTGCTTGGCAAGCCTGACCAGGCCGGCCAGATCGGTGAAATCGCCGATGCCCCAATTGCGATCGGAGCGGACGCTGTAGAGCTGCACGGCGAGCAGCCAGCCGCGGTCGAAATCGCCGCCGAAGGCGCGCTCGGGCGCCACGATCATCGGCACCTCTTCCGTCGCACCGGCGGCATCGGTCAGCGTCAGCCGGTGATAGCCGAGCGGCAGGCCGTCGGGCCAGGCGATCACCGGCTCGCGCGTCTCGCCTTGCGCGATGGCATTGCCATTGCCGGTGATTTTCCATTGCAGCGGCGCCGCGCCGATGGCCGCGAGCTCGGTGCGCGGATTGCCCAGCGCACGAACCACGACAGGCCCACTGACAAAGCGGTAGACCCGCTTCTCCGGCAGGGCGTCGAGGATGGATTTGAGCGCCTCGGGCGCGGTGGTCCGCAGCTTTCCGAGGGCATCGATGAATTCGGATTGAACGCCCTTGATCCGGGCTTGGGCTAAAAGGTCCATTCGGCACGCAGCTTGCAGGCCATTCTCAGGCCGGGGGCATCGATTTTAACGTGGTCGCGGAAGAGGTTAGTCGCACTTAACTCACAAACCGCGCCTCCCGTTCCCAGGGGAACCAATGACACACAAGCGGCTTTCTATATAGGTACCAAGCGTAGGTTCCCGACAAGGGAAACGGGCCCCTGCACTCTTGTCAATGGCATCACCGTGAACAAGACAATTCAAACTGTCGAGAGTGCCGCTTCAGGCAGCGCTTTCCTCATCGAAGATATCTATCCGTTGATCGATGGCGGCCGCTTTGCCGTGAAGCGGATCGCGGGCGACCGGATCGAGGTGTGGGCCGACATCTACCGCGACGGCGACGCCAGGATCAGCGCCGCGCTGGTCTGGCGCGGCGAGCAGGAGCGCGACTGGCGGCGCGAGACCATGACCCATCATGGCGATGACCGCTGGTCCGGCGCGTTCACACCCGTCGAGCCCGGCCAGTATGTCTATGCCATCGAAGCCTGGACCGACGAATTCGCCACCTGGCGTCACGGCATCGAACGCAAGCAGTTGTGCGGCGGCGACGTCACGCTCGATGCCATCGAGGGCGCGGGCCTGCTGACCAAGGCGCACAGCGCGCGGCAGGACGCCGCGGCCGTGATCGTCCGGCAATGCGAGAATTATCTCGGCAGCGGTGATGTTGCGCCGCTGCTGGCGACTGAGCTGAGCGACGCCATGGCCGAGAGCCAGGCGCGCCCCGACCTGACGCGCTCGGCGAACTTCCCGCTGATCGTCGACCGCGACAACGCGCGCTTCGGGGCCTGGTATCAGATGATGCCGCGCAGCCAGAGCCCGATCTCCGGCCAACACGGCACGCTGCGCGACTGCATCGCGCGCGTGCCCGACATCGCCGCGATGGGTTTTGACGTGCTGTATTTCACGCCGATCCACCCGATCGGCCGCACCCGCCGCAAGGGCCGCAACAATGCCGCCGTCGCAACCGAGGGCGAGCCCGGCTCGCCCTACGCGATCGGCGCGGCCGAGGGTGGGCACGATGCACTGCATCCCGAGCTCGGCACCATCGAGGACTTCCGCGCGCTGGTGGCGACCTGCCTGGAATACGGCCTCGAGCTCGCGCTCGATTTCGCCGTGCAATGCTCGCCGGATCATCCCTGGCTGACACAGCACCCGGAATGGTTCAAATGGCGGCCGGACCGTTCGGTGCGGTCGGCGGATGGCCCCTATTCGGATATCGTCATCCCGGACTTCGCCTCCGTCGACCGGATCGGACTATGGGATGCCTTGCGCGATGCCATGCTGTTCTGGATCGAGCACGGCGTCACCATCTTCGCGATCGACAATCACGACACCGCGCCATTGCCGTTCTGGGAGTGGCTGATCCGCGACATTCGCCAGCGGCATCCCGAGGTGATCCTGTTCTCCAAGACCTTTGCGCGACCGAAGCTGATGAAGGGCCTCGCCAAGCTCGGCTTCGCGCAGTCCTTCAGCTATTTCCCCTGGCGCACGGCGAAATGGGAGCTGGAGCAGTATCTCGGCGAGCTTTCGCGCTATCCCGAGCGGGACTTCTATCGGGCGAACCTGTTCGTCAATACGCCGGACCTGCTGCCCTACCATCTCCAGAGCGGTGAGGTCTGGATGTTCAAATCGCGCGTGGCGCTCGCCGCCATGCTGTCGGGTAATTACGGCCTCTATAGCGGCTTCGAGCTGCTGGAGCACGAAGCCGTTCCCGGCCGCGAAGAATATCAGGATTCCGAGAAATACCAGATCCGCCAGCGCGACTGGGACAAGCCCGGCAACATCAAGCCCTACATCACCGCGCTCAATCGCATCCGCAACGACAACGCGGCGCTGCAGCAGACCACCAATCTGCGCTTCCTCGGCATCGATGACGGCGAAACCATCGCCTTCGCCAAGGAGGCGGCTGAACCGGCCAACACTGTCGTTGCCGCGATCGCCCTCTCGCGCCATGTACGCGAGTTCTGGTTGCCGCTCGGCGACCTCACCATCGACGTCGGCGGCGAACGCCGCCACGTTACCGTTCTTGAAAATCTCATGACAGGCGAACAGTCCCGCATCGAATGGGGCGGGATCAGGCTGCGTATCGATCCCGACCGCGATCCGGCCCTGCTCTTCCGCTGCCTGGCGTAAGGATCACGCCATGAATGTTTTGTCTTCCGTCGACACCAAGAAGGCCGAGGCTGCCGAGATCGTGGATGAGCTCTGGTACAAGGACGCCATCATTTACCAGCTCCACGTCAAGGCCTTTGCCGACAGCAACAATGACGGCATCGGTGACTTCGCCGGGCTGACCGAGAAGCTGCCTTATCTGCAGGATCTCGGCGTTACTGCGCTGTGGCTGCTGCCGTTCTACCCCTCGCCCGGCCGCGACGACGGCTACGACATCGCCGACTACGGCTCGGTCAATCCCGATTTCGGGACGATGAAGGACTTCAAGCGCTTCATCCAGGAAGCGCAGAAGCGCGGGCTGCGCGTCATCACCGAGCTCGTGGTGAACCACACCTCGGATCAGCACAATTGGTTCAAGCGCGCGCGCCGCAGCCCGGCCGGCTCGAGCGCCCGCGACTGGTATGTCTGGAGCGACACCGACCAGAAATACCAGGGCACGCGGATCATCTTCACGGATACCGAGAAATCCAACTGGACCTGGGATCCCGAGGCCGGTGCATTCTACTGGCACCGCTTCTTCTCGCATCAGCCTGATCTCAACTTCGACAATCCGCGCGTCGTCAGCGCCATCATCCAGGTGATGAAGCGCTGGCTCGACGCCGGCGTCGACGGCTTCCGGCTGGACGCGATTCCGTATCTCTGCGAGCGCGAGGGCACCTCGAACGAGAACCTCCCCGAGACGCATGCGATCATCAAGCGCCTGCGCCAGGAGCTTGATGCCTACTCCAAGGGAAAGCTGCTGCTGGCCGAGGCCAATCAATGGCCGGAAGACGTGCAGGAATATTTCGGCCGCGGCGACGAGTGCCACATGGCCTACCACTTCCCGCTGATGCCGCGCATCTACATGGCGATAGCGCAGGAGGACCGCTTCCCGATCACCGACATTCTGCGGCAGACGCCGGACATCCCCGCGAGCTGCCAATGGGCGCTGTTCCTGCGCAACCACGACGAGCTGACGCTGGAGATGGTCACCGACGTCGAGCGCGACTACCTCTGGACCACCTACGCCAACGATCCTCGCGCACGCATCAATGTCGGCATCCGCAGGCGTCTCGCGCCGCTGATGGACAACGACCGGCGCAAGATCGAGCTGATGAACTCGCTGCTGCTGTCATTCCCCGGCACGCCGATCATCTATTACGGCGACGAGATCGGGATGGGCGACAACATCTATCTCGGCGACCGCAACGGCGTGCGTACGCCGATGCAGTGGAGCCCGGACCGCAACGGCGGCTTCTCGCGCGCCGATCCCGCCCGCCTTTATGCGCCGCTGATCATGGACCCCGTTTACGGCTACGAGTCGGTCAACGTGGAGGCGCAGTCGCGCAGCCTGTCGTCGCAGCTCAACGCCACCAAGCGGCTGATCTCGGTGCGCAAGTCGACGCTGGCTTTCGGCCGCGGCACCATGACGTTCATCCGCCCGGCGAACCGGTCCGTGCTCGCCTATGTCCGGCAATATCGCGACGAGGTCATCCTCTGCGTCGCCAATCTGTCGCGCGCGGCGCAGGCGACCGAACTCGACCTGACGCCGTGGAAGGACCGCATTCCGCAGGAGATGCTCGGCCGCACGCGCTTCCCGGCGATCGGCGAGCTGCCCTACATGATCACGCTGGGGCCGTACGGCTTCTACTGGTTCCAGCTCACCGAGCGCGACAAGTCCGAGCCGGTCGTGCCACGCGCGGTGCCGGAGTTCGAGACGCTGGTGGTGCCGGTCAATTCGAACTGGGTGTCGCTGGCGCGCGAGCGCGGCGTGTTCGAGCGCGACGTGCTGCCGGGCTTCCTGTCGCGGACGCGCTGGTACCCCGAACACAATCCCAAGCACATCCAGGCCACGCTGACCTCGGCGGTGCCGTTCAGCGAAATTGGCGACAACCGGCCCTGGATCGCCTTCTTCGAGACGACGCAGGACGACGTAACGACGCGCTACGTGCTGCCGATGCAGATCGAATGGGTGCGCTTCGACCGCGAGCGCTTCAACCCGAAGGCGCTCGCCGCCGTGCGTCAAGGTGCGCGCGAAGGCACGCTGCTCGACGTCGCCACCGACCAGATCTTCATCGGACTGTTCCTGCGAGGCTTGTCGCAGAACCTCGTGGTGGACGAGAACAATCTCCGGCTCGAATTCAAGCCGACCAGCCGATTCGCCGAATACACGATCAAGGAGCCGGCGCGTATCCGCGCGGTCGAGCAGTCGAACAGCACGGCCTTGGTCGACAACCAGTATGTCGCAAAAATCCATCGCCAGCTCGAGAGCGGCATCAATCCCGAGATCGAGATCGGCTGTTACCTGACCGAGATCGCCCGCTTCGCCAATGCGCCGGCGCTGCTTGGCAGCGTCGAACTGGTCGAAGGCAATAGCCGCAGCGCGATCGGCGTCTTGCACGCCTATGTCGAAAACCAGGGCGACGGCTGGACCGTGACCACGGGCTATCTCGACCGCTACATCGATGAGCAGCGGCTGGGGCCGGTGGACGACATGCCCCGGGTGACCCAGGAGCAGGCGCCCTATCTGCACTTCATCGCGCAGACCGGCCGGCGGCTCGCCGAGCTGCACGTGGCCCTGGCCGCCGCAAAGGCCGCCGATCTCGCGCCGGAGCCGGTCAGTCCTGCGCACGTCAAGCGCTGGACCTCAGATCTCAAGGCGCGCGCCGAGCGGGTCTTCGACCGGCTCGCCGACAGCCGGGATGGCCTGCGCGAGGGCGACAGGCCCCTGATCGACCAATTGGTCGCGGTACGCGCGACCCTGCCGGACCACATCAATGCGCTCTTGCCATCCGACATCGGTGGGTTGAACATCCGTCATCATGGCGACTTCCGCCTGGGGCAAACTCTGATCGTGAAGGACGACATCTTCATCATCGATTTCGACGGCGATCCGCATCTCGCTCTGGCCGACAAGCGGCGCAAGCTGCCTGCCGCGCGCGACGTGGCGGGACTGATCCGATCGATTGATCTTTCGGTTAACGCCGCACTTCACCGGGCCCTCTCCGGAGGCAGCGACGAGCAGGGCCGCCTGGCGGCCGCGCTCGGCGAATGGCGCGAACACGCCACCGCGACGTTCCTGTCCGCCTATCGCGAGGCCATGACCGATCGGCGGCTCTGGCCGCAAGAGAACCATTCCGCGGAAAGCATGTTAAGGTTTTTCCTGCTTGATCAAGCGTTCGACGAGGTAGAGTACGAGCTGTCCCACCGGCCGGAGGGGCTCAATGCGCCGCTGACCGGCCTGCTTCGCATTCTGTCCAGTGCCGAGAGCGAAGCCCATGCCTAAACTGCCAGCCGAAGCCTACGCGATCATCGAGGGCCGCCATTCCGACCCCTTCCACTATCTCGGGCTGCACCCCGAGGGGGACAAGAGCGTGGTGCGTGCCTTCCTGCCCGAGGCCTCCAATGTCGAGGCCATCGGCGAGCACGGCGAGGTGGCAAAGCTCGATCGGGTCCACGATTCAGGCCTGTTCATCGGCGCCCTGCCCAACGGCTCCAGACACTACCAGCTCCGCGCCAAATTCGGCGACAACGTCGTCGAGTTCGAGGATGCCTACCGCTTCCCGCCGATCCTGACCGATTTCGACCTCTATCTGCTCGGCGAAGGCACCCATCAGCGCATCTACGACAAGCTCGGCGCGCATCCGATGCGGCTCGAAGGCATCGACGGCATCGGCTTCGTCGTGCTGGCGCCGAATGCGCGACGCGTCTCCGTGGTCGGTGACTTCAATTTCTGGGACGGGCGGCGTCATCCCATGCGGGTGCGCGGCGCCGGCTATTGGGAATTGTTCATCCCGAACGCCAGGGCCGGCGACCATTACAAATTCGAGATCATCGGACCACACGGCCATCTGCTGCCGCTGAAATCCGATCCCTTGGCGTTTGCGAGCGAGGTACGGCCGAAGACGGCTTCGATCGTGTTCGACGAAGCGCACCTGCCGCGGCCACGTCCTGCGCCCGACGGCATCAACGCGCTGTCGGCGCCGATGTCGATCTACGAGGTCCATCTCGGCTCGTGGCGGCGCAAGAACGGCGACGAGTGGCTGACCTATCGCGAGTTGGCCGAGCAGCTGCCGGCCTACGCCCGCGACATGGGCTTCACCCATCTCGAATTCCTGCCCGTGAGCGAACACCCGTTCGACGGCTCATGGGGCTATCAGCCGACCGGCCTCTATGCGCCGACCAGCCGCTTCGGTACGCCGGAGGATTTCGCCGCGCTCATCGACGCCTGCCATCGCGAGGGCATCGCCGTGTTGCTCGACTGGGTGCCCGGCCATTTCCCGGATGATCCGCACGGGCTCGGCAGCTTTGACGGCACCTCGCTCTACGAGCACGCCAATCCGCTGCAGGGCCGCCACCTCGATTGGGGCACGCTGATCTACAATTACGGCCGCACCGAAGTGACGAACTTCCTGGTGTCGAACGCGCTGTTCTGGCTGGAGCGCTACGCCATCGACGGCCTGCGCGTCGATGCGGTGGCGTCGATGCTCTATCTCGACTACAGCCGCCCGCCCGGCGCCTGGATTCCGAACCAGTATGGCGGCCGCGAGAACATCGAGGCCATCAACTTTCTGCGCCGCTTCAACACGGAATTGTTCGCCCGCTTCCCGCAGGCGACCACGGCCGCCGAAGAATCCACCGCATGGCCGCAGGTCTCGCGCCCGGTCGAGTTCGGCGGGCTCGGCTTCGGCTACAAGTGGAACATGGGCTGGATGCACGACACGCTGAATTACATCAGCAAGGATCCGATCCACCGCAAACATCATCACGGCGAGATCCTGTTCGGCCTGCACTACGCGTTCTCCGAGAATTTCATCCTGCCGCTGTCGCATGACGAGGTGGTGCACGGAAAGCGCTCGCTGCTCGGCCGCATGCCCGGCGACGAATGGCAGCGCTTCGCGAATCTGCGCGCCTATTACAGCTTCATGTTCGGTCATCCCGGCAAGAAGCTGCTGTTCATGGGGGCCGAGATCGCGCAGAGCCGCGAGTGGAATCACGACCAGTCGCTCGACTGGCACCTGCTCGAATACAAATATCACTCGGGCATCCAGGCGCTGATCCGCGATCTCAACCGGCTCTATCGCGCCGTGCCGGCGCTGCACCAGATGGATTGCGACCAGGCCGGCTTCGAATGGCTGATCACGGATGACGCCAACCGCAACGTGTTCGCCTGGCTGCGCAAGGGATTCGACGAGCACGCGCGGTGCCTGGTGATCGTCAACTTCTCACCCAACGTCTACCGCAACTACCGCGTTCGCGTGCCCTTCGCCGGCAAGTGGAAAGAGGTGTTCAATTCGGACTCCGCCCATTATGGCGGCACCAATGTCGGGAACATCGGCGAGGTCCAGACCGTTGACGGCAAGGCGCCCGAGCTCCGCCTCACCATTCCGCCGCTCGCCGCGATCTTCCTCGTTCCGGAAAGCTGACACATGCGCCTGACTGCTGGATCGCCCGCACGCCTCGGTGCAAGCTGGGACGGACGCGGCACCAATTTTGCGCTGTTTTCCGCCAACGCGCAGAAGGTCGAGCTGTGTCTGTTCGACAGCCAGGGCCGGCGCGAGCTCGAACGGATCGAGCTGCCGGAGCGCACCGAGGACGTCTGGCACGGCTATCTCAACGACGTCTCGCCGGGCCAGCTCTACGGCTATCGCGTGCACGGCCCCTACGAGCCCGAGCACGGCCACCGCTTCAACGCCAACAAGCTGCTGCTCGATCCCTACGCCAAGCGGCTCTCGGGGCGGCTCGTCTGGAGTGACGCGCATTTCGCCTACCGTACCGGCTCGGCGCGCGAGGATCTGTCGTTCGATCGGCGCGACAATGCGCGCGGCATGCCCAAGGGTGTCGTCGTCGACGAGACCTTCAACTGGGGCCGCCGCGAGATCCGGCCCAACATCCCCTGGGAAGACACCATCATCTACGAGGCTCACGTCAAGGGACTGACGCAGAAGCGCGACGACGTGCCGCCGAATTTGCGCGGCACCTATGGCGGCCTGTCCTCTCCGGCGATGATCGAGCATCTGAAGAAGCTCGGCGTCACCACGGTCGAGCTGCTGCCGATCCATGCCTTCGTCGACGACCGCGTGCTGGTGGAGAAGAAGCTCGCCAATTACTGGGGCTACAATACGCTGTCCTTCTTTGCGCCGGAGCAGCGCTATGCCCAGGACAACGCGCTCGATTCCTTCCGCACCACTGTGGCGCGGCTGCACGATGCCGGCATCGAGGTGATGCTCGACGTCGTCTACAACCATACCGCCGAAGGCAATCATCTCGGCCCGACGCTGTGCTATCGCGGCATCGACAATGCCTCCTACTACTGGCTGAACCGCGAGAACCCGCGCTATTACGACGACTTCACCGGCTGCGGCTCGTCGGTCAACCTCACTCATCCGCGCGTGCTGCAGATGGTGATGGATTCACTGCGCTACTGGGTCGAGGTCTGCCATGTCGACGGCTTCCGCTTCGACCTCGCCACGACGCTCGCGCGCGGGCCGAACGGCTATGATCGCGGCATCTCGTTCCTCACCGCGATCCGGCAGGACCCGGTGCTCGCGACCGTCAAGCTCGTTGCCGAACCCTGGGACCTCGGCCTCGGCGGCTACCAGGTCGGCGCCTTCCCCTCGCAATGGTCGGAGTGGAACGACCGCTATCGCAGCGCCATGCGCCGCTACTGGAGCGGAGAAGGCAGCCTGATCGGCGACATCTCCAGCCGCATGACGGCGTCCTCCGACCTGTTCAACCATGACGGACGGCGCCCCCGTGCCAGCATCAACCACATCACCGTGCATGATGGTTTCACGCTGGCCGACCTCTTCAGCTACAACGAGAAGCACAACGAGGCCAACGGCGAGGACAACCGCGACGGCTCCAACGACAACCACAGCAACAATTGCGGCGTCGAAGGCCCGACCGACGATCCCAATATCCTCAGCCTGCGGCGGCAGCTGCGCAAGAATGTGCTGGCCTGCCTGATGCTGGCGCAGGGCATTCCCCTGATCCTCGCCGGCGACGAGGTCGGCAATACGCAATCCGGCAACAACAACGCCTATTGCCAGGACAACGAGGTCGGCTGGGTCGGCTGGGACAATCTCGGCAAGGACGGCGACGACATGGTCGATTTCGTCGCCGATCTCGCCGGCATCCGCCAGAAGTTCTCGCAGCTGCGCAGCCATCGCTGGCTCGATGGCCGGCCCAAGGACGGCATCTCCTACGGCGCGCTGTGGCTGACGCCCGCGGGCGACGAGATGACGGAGAGCGACTGGACATTTCCCGATGGCCGGTTTCTCTCTTATGTGATGGGTCCGATGGAACCGGGCAGCGCGGCGATCTTTATCGTACTGAACGCCGCCCCCGAAGAGATCGCATTCAAATTGCCAAAAATGCCCGAATACAAAAGCTGGCAGCAGATCCTGAACACGACGGATGCCAAGCTGAACAGCATTGATTTCCTGCCCGGAAGCGACAGCAAGGCGCCGCCGCGCTCCGTGCTCGCCTTCGCGGGGGCGCTATGAGGCCATCCTTCGGGGCGAAGCCGACCAGGGACGGCGTCTCGTTTCGTTTGTGGGCGCCCGGCGCGCGTCGGGTCGATCTCTTGCTCGATCGACGACACGCCATGCAGCGCCGGCAGGATGGCTGGTATGTCGCCGAGATCGCCGGCTTGCCGGTCGGAAGCACCTACAAGTTCAGGATCGACGACGAGATCGACGTGCCTGATCCCGCATCCGCCTTCCAGCCGGAGGACGTGTTCGGCCCGAGCGAAGTAATCGACCACGATTCCTTCGCGTGGCGCGCCAGAGATTGGCGCGGCCGCCCCTGGGAAGAGACCGTGCTGATCGAGACCCATGTCGGCACCTTCACGACCGATGGCACCTACCGCGCCATGATCGGCAAGCTCGATCATCTCACAGCTACCGGCATCACCGCGCTCGAGCTCATGCCGCTGGCCGATTTCGCCGGCGGCCGCGGCTGGGGCTATGACGGCGTGCTGTGGTATGCGCCCGACAGCGCCTATGGTCGGCCCGAACAACTGAAGGCGCTGATCGACGAAGCCCATCTGCGCGGGCTGATGGTGTTTCTCGACGTCGTCTACAATCATTTCGGGCCCGAAGGGAATTATCTCGGCCGCTACGCACCGACCTTCTTCACCGACGCGCACACGCCCTGGGGCAGCGCGATCGATTATCGCGTGCCGCAGGTGCGAGCGTTCGCGATCGAGAATGCGTTGTCCTGGCTCAGCGACTACCGTTTCGACGGGTTGAGGCTGGACGCTGCCAACCACATCATGGCGATCCCCGGCGAGCAGTCGATGCTGCACGACCTCAGCGCTGCCGTAGGCGAGCTCGCCAAGGCCACCGGGCGGCACATTCATCTGGTGCTGGAGAACGGCGACAACCGCGCCAGCCTGCTCGATGCGGCGCAGGAGCCGCCGAACGGCAAATATCGCGCGCAGTGGAACGATGATTATCACCACGCCTGGCATGTGATGCTGACCGGCGAGCTCGCCGGCTATTACGCGGACTATCAGACGCCGCGCATGGATCTGGCCCGCGCGCTCGCCTCGGGCTTCGTCTATCAGGGCGAGATCTCGGAATTCTGGGGCAAGAAGCCACGCGGCGAGGCCAGCGGCGAGCTGCCGCCGGCGACCTTCGTCAACTTCCTGCAGAACCACGACCAGATCGGCAACCGCCCGCTCGGCGACCGGCTGGAAAGCCTGGCACCGCCGCGGCAGATCGAGGCCGCACTCGCGGTGACGCTGCTGGCGCCGATGGTGCCAATGCTGTTCCAGGGCGAGGAATGGGGCTCGACCGTGCCCTTCCCGTTCTTCTGCGATTTCCAGGGCGGCCTTGCCGACGCCGTGCGCAGCGGGCGCAAGCAGGAATATGCCTGGGCCTACGACAAATACGGCGACGAGGTGCCCGATCCGCTCGATCCCGCCACGCCGCAATCGGCTGTGCTCGACTGGACCGGCCGCACGCCGGCGCAGGATGCGCGGCTGGCGCTGGTGCGTGAGCTGCTCACGCTTCGGAGCAAGGAGATTATGCCGCGCCTGAAGGGCGCGCGCTTCGGCGATGCCGAGGCGGCCGATAATGGCCTGCTCACCGCGCATTGGCGCATGGGTGACGGGACGACGCTGCGCCTGACGGCCAATCTGTCGGACAAGGACATCATTTATTCCAACGGACATGCAGGCGCGCCGCTCTGGGGCACCGCAAGTGACAATCGGCTCACGCCGTGGTCGGTGCTCTGGCATCTCGGAGGTTGATATGCCGTCCGCGATTCCTCTCGCGACTTACCGGCTTCAGCTCACCGCGGATTTCGACTTCGACAAAGCCGCCGCGGTGGTGCCTTATCTGAAGGCGCTGGGGATCACGCATCTCTACGCCTCGCCGGTGATGAAGGCGCGCAAGGGCTCGACCCACGGCTACGACACCGTCGATCACAGCCAGTTCAATCCAGAGCTCGGCGGCGAGGCCGGCTTTGCACGGCTGAGCGAAGCGCTTAGAGAGAACGATCTCGGCCTCATCATCGACTTCGTGCCGAACCATGTCGGCGTGCACTTTGCCGACAATCCCTGGTGGCTCGACGTGCTGGAGTGGGGCCAGACCTCACCGCACGCGGTCGCCTTCGATATCGACTGGGACCTGCTGCCGCACCGCGCCCGCGGCGGCGTGCTGCTGCCGATCCTCGGCTCGCCCTATGGCGAAGCGCTCGAGCGCGGCGAGATCGAGCTGCGCTACGACGCGGACGAAGGCAGTTTTTCGGCCTGGTACTTCGAACATCGCCTGCCGATCGCGCCGGAGCGCTATGGCGAAATGCTGCGCGTGATCGTGAAGGAAGCGGACGCCGCCGACACCGTCGCCGGCAAACGCCTGCTTTCACTTGCCGCCCGCTACACGGGCCTGCGCCGGCCGAACCGCAAGGAGGCACCCGGCTTCAAGGCCGAGCTGAAGGAGATCGCAGGCGGCGCCGACATCATCACCCATGGCCTCGCCGCCTATCGCGCCGCCAAGGATCGCCCGGCGCAGACGCTGGCGCTGCATCATCTGCTGGAGCGGCAGCACTACAAGCTCGGCCACTGGCGGCTTGCCTCCAGCGACATCAACTATCGCCGCTTCTTCGACGTCAACGGGCTCGCAGGTCTGCGCGTCGAGGATCCGAGCACGTTTGCCGCCACGCACCGGCTGGTGAAGCAAGTCGTCGCCGAGGGCAAGCTGCAGGGCATCCGCCTCGATCACATCGACGGCCTGCGCGATCCCGCGCAATATTGTCAGCGGCTGCGGCGGCTGGTGCGCGACGCGCAAGGCGCAACGAAGCCGTTCTACACGGTGATCGAAAAGATCCTGTGCGAGCACGAAAAGCTGCCGCACTTCGCCGGCGTTCAGGGCACCACCGGCTACGAATGGATGAACGCCATCACCCAGGTGCTGATCGACGCCAAAGGGTTGGAGGCGCTGGACGAGACCTGGCGGCAGATCAGCAACCGGTCGCCGCGGCTCGCGCCTTACGTCAAGGACGCCAAAAGGCGCGTGCTGGAGACGCTGCTGACCAGCGAATTCACCGTGCTGACGCGGCTGCTCGCGCGTATCGCCAACGGGCATTACTCGACCCGCGACTTCTCCGCCGACAGCCTGCGGCAGGCGCTGGAACTGTACGTGCTGCACTTCCCGGTCTATCGCACATACCTGACGCATAGCGGCCCGACTGCGCTCGACCGAAAACTGATCGACGACACCATCGAGCGCGCCCGCGCTGAATGGTTCGCTGCCGACGACGGCATTTTCGACTTCTTGCGCGATGCGCTGACGATGGACCTGCTCAAACCAGGCCGCCCGCCGCACAGCGCCCCGCGCGTGCGCCGCTTCGCGCTGAAGGTGCAGCAGTTCACCGGGCCGATGATGGCGAAATCGCTGGAGGACACGGCGTTCTATCAATTCCACCGGCTGCTGGCGCTGAACGAGGTCGGTGGCGATCCCGCCAGCCAAGGCCTCACCATTGCCGCCTTCCACGAGGCGATGCGGGCCCGCGCCAGGGAATGGCCGCAAGGGATGACGGCAACGGCCACCCACGACACCAAGCGCGGCGAGGATGCACGTGCGCGGATCGCGACGTTGAGCGAAATTCCCGGCGAATGGACCAGCGCAGTGGCGCGGTGGAAGGTGCTGAACGCGCCGCACCTTGCGCTCCACGGCAATCTGCGCGCGCCCTCGGCAACCTTCGAATACATGCTCTACCAGACTCTGCTCGGCGCGTGGCCGCTCCAAGGGCCGGCCGATGCCGACTTCGTCGAGCGCATCCAGGCCTATGCGCTCAAGGCGGCGCGCGAGGGCAAGGAAGAGACGAGCTGGCTCAATCCGCATGAAACCTACGAGGACGGCGTAAAGGGCTTCATCGAGAAGATCCTGGATCCTGCGCTGTCCGGCGAATTCCTGGAGGCGCTCCGGACCCTCGCCCGCCGCGTCGCGCTGCTCGGCGCGCTGAACTCGTTGAGCCAGCTGACGCTCAAGGCGACGCTGCCGGGCGTGCCCGATTTCTATCAGGGCACCGAATACTGGGACCTGTCGCTGGTCGACCCGGACAACCGCCGCCCGGTGGATTTTGCCTCGCGCCAGGCGGCGCTGGCGTCGATGGAAACGCCGGACTGGGGTGGCCTGATCAAGACCTGGCCGGACGGGCAGCTCAAGCTGGCCTGGACGCGACACCTGCTCAAGCTGCGCAACGAACTCGCCGACGTCTTCGCCCAGGGAGATTATCAGCCGCTCGACGTCCGCGGCACACACGCAGACCATGTCATCGCGTATGCCCGCACCCGTGGCCGCGCTGCGGCGATCGTTGTGGTCGGGCGGCAATTCGCGCCCTTCACGCAAGCGGGGCGGGCGTGGCCCGCGCTGGAGGGCCTTGACGCGACCGTCGACATCAGCGGCTACACCGCGCCGGGTCTTGCGGGCAACGAATGGCCGCTCGCGCAAGCTTTCCGGGATCTTCCCGCGGCGGTCATCGCGGGCCGCGCGGCAAGCGCCATCAGGCATGCGCGGAAAGCCGCGCGCGCCTGACGCCTATTTTCCCTCGTCCTTGGTCAGCAGCAATTGTCCGCGCTTACGGATGGTCGCCTGCGCCATCTCGGCAAAGCGCTGCAGCAGCCACGGCAACACCACCTGAACCTTGACGTGATCGTCGGCAACGTCGACCTGGCCGCTCGCGATCTGCCCGAGCGCGCGGATGCGGAAATTCATGCTATCGCCGCTCCAGCGCTCCTCTTCGACCTGCATCACGGGAATGCTCGCCGCGGCGCGGCCAAGCCCGGTCTTGAGCCGGCGCACGGCTTCCTCGCGGCCGAGACGATGCGGAATGGAGACGACAAGCGGTTCTGACATGGCCCTGCCCTGTAGTGGCTGATCCTCACATAGTCATGTCGGCCGGAGGGTCAAAGGTTCCATGCAAGTCGGGACCTGTCGACCCGTTTCAAATCCGGAACTTTAAAACCTGCGGCAAGTTGCCCTCGCACAACGGGACAGGTGCAACGACCCTTTCGACAAAGGGCTGGAGGAGATTAGCATGTCTATCGGTACGATCATTCTGATCATCTTGGTTATCGCGCTGCTCGGCGGCTTCAGCGGCATCGGCGGCGGGCCGTTCTACGGCACCGGCTATTACGGCGGCGGTGGCCTCGGACTCGTCATCGTCATCCTGCTGATCTTGCTATTGCTGGGACGGATCTAATACGAGACCTCGTAGGGTGGGCAAAGGCGCAACGCGCCGTGCCCACCCTCACTCTCCGTAACAGACAGATCGTGGGCACGCTTCGCTTTGCCCACCCTACGGGGATCGCGCTCGGAGTTCGCGCCTATTTCATTTTCACCGCAAGCTTCTTCGCCGCCGCCTTGATCGACGCGGCTGCATCGTCATAGCCATCCCACGCCTTCGACCGCGCCAGCAGGCCGGGCACGGTCCGCACCGTGTATTTCTTCGGATCGAGATCGCCCTTCACCTGCGGCCACGTGACCGGCATCGACACGGTCGCACCATCGCGTGCACGCGGCGATAGCGCCGCCACCGCCGTCGACAGGCGATCGTTGCGCAGATAGTCGAGAAAGATCTTTCCGTTGCGGAGCTTCTTCGACATGTTGAGCAGGTAGCGCTCGGGATCGTCATCGGCCATCCACTGGCAGACGCCTTGCGCAAACGCCTTGGCTTCCTTCCAGCTCACCTTGTCGCGCGCGCCGTGAAGGAGCGGCACCACCACGTGCAGGCCCTTGCCACCGGTGGTCTTGCAAAAGCTCTCCATGCCGACATCGGTGAGCCGCTGCCGCATCTCCTTTGCCGCTTCGACGACATCGGCAAATTTGACGTCAGGCGCAGGGTCGAGGTCGAACACCAGGCGGCCCGGCGTGTCATAGGCATCCGGCGCGCAATTCCAGGGATGCAGCTCGACGCCGCCGATCTGCGCGACCGCGGCAAGCCCCTCGACGCGATCGATCTGCAGATACGGTTTGCGATCACCGGACACTTTTGCGAGCTCCAGCAGGTTCGACGTGCCCTGCATGGCATGGCGCTGGAAAAATTTTTCACCGCCGATTCCATCGGGCGCGCGCAGGATGGAGCATGGCCGACCCTTGATATGCGCGATCATCCAGGCGCCGACCGCTTCGAAATAGCGCGCGAGATCGAGCTTGGTGACCCCCTCGCCGTCTCCGCCATCCGGCCACAGCTCCTTGTCCGGTTTCGAGATGACAACGCCCATCACCTCGGCGGTCCCCTTCGCTTTGGCAGGCTTCGCCGCAACGCGCTTCCTGGCGGAGGGCTTGGCGAGCTCGGTATCCGCAGGCGTTTCCGCCTCGACCTCCTCGGCCGGCTTGTCCTGCCGCAGCCCCTTGAAGGCGGCCTGACGGATATTGCCGTCGGCGGTGAACCCGGCGAATTCGATCTCAGCCACCAGCTCGGGCCTGACCCAGTGCACGTCGCGCGTCTTCTTCGGCGCATTCTTGCCGCCGAACGGGCTTTCGTTCGACGCCGCCTCTTTCAGGAGCGGCATGATACGCTTGACCTTGTCGGCGCCAAAACCGGTGCCGACGATGCCGACATAGGCGAGGTGATCGCCGCGATAGACGCCGGCCATCAGCGAGCGGAATTTCCCGGCCGTCGTCTTCCAGCCGCCGATCACGACCTCCTGACCGGCGCGGGACTTTGTCTTAGTCCAGCCTTCTGTGCGCCCCGAGCGGTAGGGTGCATCGAGCTTCTTCGAGACGATGCCTTCCAGCTCGAGCTTTAGGGCCGATTGCAGCACCGTGTCGCCGTCGCTCTCGAAATGTTCGACGTAGCGGATCTGGCTCGATTTGCGCTTGCGTGCCGCCAGAATTTCCCTGAGCCGCGCCTTGCGCTCGCCGAGCGGCAAGCGGCGATAGTCGAGGCCCTCGGCGAACAAGAGATCGAAGGCAAAGAAGATCAGGTCCTCGGTCTTACCGTCGGACAATGCGGCCTGCAGCGACGAAAAATTTGGGGCGCCGCTTTGATCCAGCGCGACGATCTCACCATCGATCATGGCGTCCGGCAGCGCGCCGGCCTCTTGCGCGATCGCGGCGAACTTGTCGGTCCAGTCGAGCCCCGTCCGCGTCTTCAGCGTCGCCTTGCCGCTCTCGACCCGGAGCTGCATGCGATAACCGTCGAACTTGATCTCGTGGCACCAGCTATCGCCTGACGGGGGACGCTCGACCGGCGTACAGAGCTGTGGCGCGATGAAGTCCGGCATTTCAGAGATGCGACTGGCATTCGTTGCCGTCGTAGCCTTCTTCTTCGCGCCCTTGGTTTTGAGGACCGTTCCGGCCTTCAACGCCGCGCGGGGTGCAGCCTTGACCGTACGCCCCTTCGTCTCCTCGGCGCGGTTCGACTGCCAAACGGCATCTGCCTTGCCCTTAGCACCCTTCGCCAGCATGAACGGCTTTGGCGCACGCCCCTTGCCGTCGGCGATCTGCGCCATCGCTCGGCCGGAGGCCACGGATTTGTCCTCCGCCAAAATATCCTCATCCTCGCTGGCATATTCGTCGCGATGCTTTATCAGCAACCAGTTGGTGCGCTTGCCGCCGTCGCGATCATGCCGCATCCGCACCAGCACCCAGCTGCCGTGCAGCTTGTCGCCGTGGAGGGTGAACTTCAGGTCGCCCTTCTTGAAACCGGCCTGGGGATCATCGGATTCCCAGGTGCCGCGGTCCCACAGCATGACCGTTCCGCCGCCATATTGGCCTTCGGGAATGGTCCCTTCGAAATCGCCGTAGTCCAGCGGATGGTCCTCGACCTCGACAGCCAGCCGCTTGTCGTGCGGATCGAGCGATGGCCCCTTCGTGACCGCCCAGGACTTGAACACGCCGTCGAATTCGAGGCGAAAGTCGTAATGCAGCCGGGTGGCGTCATGTTTCTGGATCACGAAACGACGCTGCTTCGACGGCGCGACCGCCGTCTTTCCCGAGGGCTCTGGCGTCTTTTCAAAGTCGCGTTTCTGTCGGTAGGTGGAAAGTTTTCGCAGCACGACCGGTCCCGCATTCTCTCGTCGCTTTGAAGCCTATCACGGCAAAAGTCTCCATCGGAACCAAAACCCGGGGGCCCGGTTGGAGTTCCTGAAAAGCCTTGAAATCGCTGGAGAATGGAATGGCCCCGC
Organism: Bradyrhizobium sp. CCGUVB4N; assembly: GCF_024199945.1. Classification (GTDB taxonomy): domain Bacteria; phylum Pseudomonadota; class Alphaproteobacteria; order Rhizobiales; family Xanthobacteraceae; genus Bradyrhizobium. The sequence continues at coordinate 7,248,507 of NZ_JANADP010000001.1, forward strand.
GCGCCTATTGGAAGGGAACGTTGAAGCTGTCGCTGGTCAGCTGCCCGGTCGTGCTCTACCCCGCGACCACGACGGCCGAGAAGACCCGCTTTCACATGATCAATCGCGAGACCGGCAACCGGCTCAAGCAGCAGATGGTTGATTCCGAGACCGGCGATGTCGTCGAGAGCGACCAGAAGGGACGCGGCTACGAGCTGCGCAAGGGCAAATATGTCGAGATCGAGCCGGAGGAGCTCGAGGCGATGCAGATCGAGAGCAACCACACCATCGACATCGAAAGCTTCGTGCCGAGCGAGGAGATCGACCAGCGCTACCTCAACCATCCCTATTACATCGCGCCCGAAGGCAAGGCCGCGGTGGATGCGTTTGCCGTGATCCGCGACGCCATGAAGGACCAGGATCGCGTGGCGCTCGCAAAGATCGTGCTGACCAATCGTGAGCACATCATCGCGATCGAGCCGCTCGGCAAGGGCCTGCTCGGCACGACCTTGCGCTTTCCCTACGAGCTACGTGACGAGGACGAATTCTTCGACGACATCAAAAGCCCGAAAATCACCAAGGACATGGTCGAGCTCGCAGGGCACATCCTGCACACCAAGGCCGCCCACTTCGACCCGAGCAAGTTCAAGGACGAGTACGAGACGGCCCTGAAGACCCTGCTGAAGCGCAAGGCCAGCGGCAAGACGATCGCGTTACCGGAGCGAGAGGAACGCCCGAGCAACGTCGTCAGCCTGATGGATGCGCTGAAGCAGAGCCTGAAGGGACGTGGCGGGAAGAAGACGGCAGCGAAGTCGCATGCGCGCCGGGTGACGGGGCGGCAGCGGGCTGCGAAGAAGACGCAGCGGTCGACGGCGCGGCACAGGAAGGCGGGGTGATTTACGCCGTCATTAATGTGAGCGTCGTAGGATGGGTAGAGCGCAGCGAAACCCATCACGCATCTTCAGGCGCGGAGGGATGATGGGTTTCGCTGCGCTCTACCCATCCTACAGATCTGAGTCTCAATCCCCCGCCTTGAGCCGGTACCCGATTCCCGTCTCCGTCAGCACATATTGCGGCCGCTCCGGATCGGCTTCGATCTTCTGGCGAAGCTGGCGGACATAGACGCGGAGATATTGCGCGTCGGTGAGCTCGTCCCAGAGCTCCTTGAGCAGGAATCTGTGGGTCAGCACCTTGCCGGCGTGCTGCACCAGCACGCGCAGAAGGTCGTACTCCTTCGGCGAGAGTTTGACGTCGCGCTCGCCGAGCTTGACGATGCGGCGCACGAGATCAACGGAGAGATCGCCGGTGCGGAAGACCGGTCGTTCGCCCTGCACCTGCAACTGATGCCGCAACGCCGCGCGCAGGCGCGCCAGCAACTCGTCCATGCCGAAAGGCTTGGTCAGATAATCGTCGGCACCGAGATCGAGCGCCTGCACCTTGCCGGCCTCGTCGCCGCGGCTCGACAGCACCACGATCGGAACGTTCTCATTGCGAGCGCGGATGGTGCGCAACAGCTCATGGCCCTGGATATCCGGCAGGCCGAGATCGAGGATGATCAGCGCGGGATCTTCGGTGAGCTTCTCCAGCGCAATCTTGCCGTTCGACGCCTCCAGAATCTCGTAGCCCTGCGTCGAAAGCCCCATCCGCAGCAATTTGCGGATCGGCGGCTCGTCGTCGATCACCAAAACCTTGATCGGGGCAGCACTCATGCGGCGGTATCCAATGCGTGGGTCTGCGCCGGAACGGGCAGACGGATGGTGAGGACCGCGCCGCTCCGGTCGCTGCGGTTGGCGGCCGAAATCGTGCCGCGCATTGCCTCGACGAAGCCGCGCGAGATGGCAAGCCCGAGGCCGGTGCCGGGACGGACATGATCGCCCTTCTGCACGCGATAGAACTTGTCGAACACGCTTTCGAGCTCGTCGGGCGGAATGCCGGCGCCCTCGTCGGCGACCTCCAGCACCACCTGATCGCGCTCGCGCCGGCTCTTGATCGCAATCGTGGTCTCGGGCGGCGAATATTTCGCGGCATTGTCGAGGAGGTTGAACAGCACCTGTTCGAACAGCACGGCATCGAGCTCGAGCATCGGCAGATCGGCGGCCAGCACCAGCTCGACCTTGTGCGCAGTGAGGATTTTCGATGCCCGACGCAGCGCGCTGCCGACGATCTCGCCGAGATCGTGCAGCGCGGTGTTGGGCACAATGGCGCCGGATTCGAGCTTGGTCATGTCGAGCAGATTGGCGATGAAGCGGTTGAGCCGCTCGGATTCGTCGATGACGGTCGCAAGCAGATCGCGCTTTTCGGTGTCGGACAGCGCACCGGCGAGATCGCGCATGGTCGAAGCCGCGCCCAGCACGGAGGCGAGCGGCGTCTTCAGATCGTGCGAGATCGACGTTAACAGCGCGGAGCGCAAGCGCTCGGACTCGACCGTGCGCTTGACGCGATCCATGTCCTCGACCAGCAGCACGCGCTCGATCGCGAGCGCGCCCTGATCGACCAGCGCGTCCAGCAGCCGGCGCTGGTCCGGCGTCAGCAGCGGACCGGTGCGGTCATTGTCGATGCCGATCACCCCGATCGGGCCGCGCCCGGTGCGCATCGGCAGGAACAGGCGCTTGGCGCCCGGCAGCGTATCCGAACCGCGGCCGGCGGAGCGGTCATTGCTCCAGGCCCAATTCGCGGCGGCAAGATCGGCCTGGTCGAGCTGGTCCTCCGGCGGATAGCCGGATTTCACCGTCAAAAGCCCGTCCTCCGGCAGCAGCAGCACGACACGGACCTTCAACATCAGCGCGATCTGATAGGCCGACGCCCACAGCACGTCGTCGAGCGTGGCGGTGCCGGCAAGCTTGCGGCTGAAAGCATAGAGCTGCTCGGTCGTGCGGATGCGGCCGATCGCGGTGTCGGCCTGCGTACGCACGCGCGCCGCGACATTCGACACCAGGATCGCGATCAGCATGAAGAAGAAGAACGCCGCGACGTTGGTCGGGTCCGTGATGGTGAAGGTGTAGACCGGCGGCAGGAAGAAGAAATTATAGGCGAGCGAGGCAGCCAAGCTCGCGAGCAGCGACGGCCACAAGCCGTAGCGCACCGCGACGGCCACCACGGCGGTGAGCAGCACGAGATCCACGTTCTCGATGCCGAAGCGCGGCTGCAGCAGAACCGCGGCGCCGAGGCCGACCAGCACGATGCCCAGCGACTTCAGATAGGGCAGCGGATTGAACGGCTCGGACCGCGCAGCCGTCTGCACCGCCGTCTTCGGCGCTACCTCATCCGGCAGCTCGTCGCCGGGAATGACGTGAACGCTGATATTGCCGGCGCGGCGTACCAGATCATGCACGACCGAGCCGCGCGCCATCTCGAACCAGCGCGAGCGCGTCGACTTGCCGATCACGATCTGGGTGACGTTGTTACCTTGCGCGAAATTGATGACGTCGTCGGCGATGCGGCGGCCGACCGCGGGGATCGTCAACGCCTCGCCGCCAAGCGATTCCGCGAGCCGCAGCGTGTCGGCCAGCCGGTCGCGTTCCTGGTCGGAGAGCTGAAGCGAGCGCCGCGTCTCGATCGAGATCGCTGTGAACGGCGCATGCAGCCGGTCGGCCAGCCGCTTGGTGTAACGCACGAGGCCGGCCGCACGCGGATCCTCGCTGACGCAGACGAGGATGCGCTCGCCCGCAGCCCAGGGGCCGGCGATGGCGTTCGCCTGCATATGCGTGAGCAGTTGCTCGTCGACCCGCTCGGCGGTACGCCGCAATGCGAGCTCGCGCAGCGCGGTCAGATTGCCCGGCGAGAAATAATGCTCCAGCGCCCGCTCGGCCTGCTTGGGGACGTAGACCTTGCCCTCGCGCAGCCGCTGGATCAGATCGTCGGGTGTGAGGTCGATCAGCTCGATCGCATCGGCGCGATCGAAGATCGAATCCGGTACGGTCTCGCGCACCCGCACATGGGTGATCTGCGCGACGACATCGTTCAGGCTCTCGATGTGCTGGATGTTGACGGCGGTGTAGACGTCGATGCCGTGGGAGAGCAGCTCCTCGACGTCGAGATAGCGCTTCGGGTGCCGGCTTCCGGCCGCGTTGGTGTGGGCGAGCTCGTCGACCAAGGCGATCTTCGGACGCCGCGCGATCACGGCATCGAGGTCCATCTCCTCGACGATCTGGCCGCGGTACTCGAGCCGCTTGCGCGGGACCAGTTCAAGCCCGCGCACCAGCGCCTCGGTCTCGGCGCGGCCATGGGTTTCGACGAAGCCGACCACGACATCGATGCCGGCCTTGCGCCTGGCATGGGCGCTTTGCAGCATCTCGTAAGTCTTGCCGACGCCGGGGGCGGCGCCGACGAAGATTTTCAGCTTGCCGCTCGCGCTCTCCTCCCGACGCGCGGCTTCCAGCAGCGCCTCGGGAGACGGACGTTGTTCGGGATCGCGGCGCTGTTGAACCATCAGGCCAATATAATCATCCGGGCATTCCCAGCCTAGAGCGCTACTTCGCGGACGCACGATCCAGTGCGAGGTTCAGGGCAAGAACGTTAACCCGGGGTTCGCCGAGCAGGCCGAGCAGACGGCCCTGGGTGTTGGAGGCGACGAGCGCCTTCAGCGCATCCTCCGACATATTCCGCGCCTTCGCGACGCGCGGCACCTGGAATTGCGCCGCTTCGGGGGAAATATCGGGATCGAGACCGCTGGCCGAGGTCGTGACCAGATCGACCGGCAACGGGGCGTTCGGGTTCTCGGCTTTCAACCTGTCCACATCCTCCTTCAGCCGGTCGGCCAGCGCCTTGCTGGTCGGGCCGAGATTGGAGCCGCCCGAATTGGCGGCGTTGTAGGGGGCCGAGACCGTCTTGGTCGAGTCATTCGGGTCCGGCGCAAGCGTCGCCGAGGGACGGCCGTGGAAATATTTGTCGTCCTTGAATTCCTGGCCGATCAGGGCGGAGCCAACCACCTTACCGTCCTTCTCGATCAGGCTGCCTTTCGCCTGAACGGGGAAGATCGCGCCGGCAATGCCGGTCATGGCGAGCGGATAGGCCAGGCCCGTGATGGCGGTGAGCACCAGCAGGAGGACGATGGCGGGACGGATTTCTCTGAGCATGTGTATCTCCAATGTCTTCGTCGCGGCCCGGGCGCGCGCTGCGCAACCCGGGACGACGGTTAGGCCAGGTGCAAGGCGACGACGACGAGGTCGATCGCCTTGATGCCGATGAAGGGAATGACGATGCCGCCGAGGCCGTAGACCAGCAGGTTGCGCCGAAGCAGCGCACCGGCCCCGACCGCGCGATAGGCGACGCCCTTCAATGCGAGCGGGATCAACCCGATGATGACGAGTGCGTTGAAGATGATCGCCGACAGGATGGCGCTCTGCGGACTCGACAGGTTCATGACGTTGAGCACGTTGAGCTGCGGATAGAACGCCAGGAACATCGCCGGGATGATCGCGAAGTATTTTGCGACGTCGTTGGCGATCGAGAAGGTCGTCAGCGCACCGCGCGTCATCAACAGCTGCTTGCCGATCTCGACCACCTCGATCAGCTTGGTCGGGTTGGAATCGAGATCGACCATGTTGCCGGCCTCGCGCGCGGCCTGCGTGCCGGTGTTCATGGCGACGCCGACATCGGCCTGCGCCAGCGCCGGCGCGTCGTTGGTGCCGTCGCCGCACATCGCGACCAGCTTGCCCTTGGCCTGCTCGTCGCGGATCAGCTTGAGCTTGTCCTCGGGCGTCGCCTGCGCCAGGAAATCGTCGACACCTGCCTCTGCCGCGATCGCGGCGGCCGTCATCGGGTTGTCGCCCGTGATCATGACGGTGCGGATACCCATGCGGCGCAGCTCGGCAAAGCGCTCGCGGATACCGCCCTTGACGATGTCCTTGAGCTGGATAACGCCGAGCAGCCTGCCATCTTTGGCGACCGCGAGCGGCGTCCCGCCGGCCTTCGAGATCTCGTCCGCAATGGTCTGGATTTCACGGCCGATGTCCGAGAGCCCGGCGGGCTGAATGGCGCGCGCCGTATTGCCGGAGGCAACAGCCAGCGGCGCGCCGCCGCCGACATAGTTCAGCATGGCATCCACCGCGCCCTTGCGCACCGACGATCCGCCGGCATCGACGCCGCTCATGCGAGTCTGCGCCGTAAACGGGATGAAGGTGGCGCCAAGTTCGGCCATGTCGCGGCCGCGGATGCCGTACTTCTCCTTGGCCAACACCACGATGGAACGGCCCTCCGGCGTTTCGTCGGCGAGCGAGGCGAGCTGGGCAGCGTCAGCCAGTTCCTGTTCGGTGACGCCGCGAACCGGGCGAAACGCCGTCGCCTGACGGTTGCCGAGGGTGATGGTCCCGGTCTTGTCGAGCAGCAGCGTATCGACGTCGCCGGCGGCCTCCACCGCACGGCCGGACATTGCGAGCACGTTGAAGCGGACCAGACGGTCCATGCCGGCGATGCCGATCGCCGACAACAGCGCGCCGATCGTGGTCGGGATCAGCGTCACGAACAGCGCGACCAGCACAACGACCGAGATCGAGCCGCCGGCATAGGCGGCGTAGCTCGGAATGGTGACGGTGGCGAACACGAAGATGATGGTGAGGCCCGCGAGCAGGATATTGAGTGCGATCTCGTTCGGCGTCTTCGCCCGCTCGGCGCCTTCGACCAGCTTGATCATGCGGTCGATGAAGGTCGAGCCTTGCGCTGCCGTGATGCGGACGCGGATCCAGTCGGACAACACTTGCGTGCCACCGGTCACCGCGGAACGGTCGCCGCCGGACTCGCGGATCACGGGCGCGGATTCGCCGGTGATGGCGGCTTCGTTGACGGAAGCGACACCCTCGATCACCTCGCCGTCCGAGGGGATGGTATCGCCGGCCTCGACCAGCACGATGTCGCCGACCTTCAGGCTCGTTCCCGCCACGAGCTTGAAGTCCCGGCCCGCGCCGGTCAGGAGCTTGGCCTGGCTTTCGGTGCGGGTCTTGCGCAGCGAATCTGCCTGCGCCTTGCCGCGCCCTTCGGCCACGGCTTCGGCGAAATTGGCGAACAACACCGTGAACCAGAGCCAGAGGATGATCTGGAAGGTGAAGCCCAGGTTGGCGCCCCCCGTGAGGAGATCGCGCAGAAAAATCACGGTGGTGAGCGCGGCCACGATCTCGACCACGAACATCACGGGGTTCTTGATCATCAGCCGCGGATCGAGCTTGGTGAAGGACGCGCGGATCGCGGGCACGACGATCTTGGGATCGAGCATCGCCGAGACGGAGGCGCGTTTTTGCAGTTTCATGGTGTCCATGGAGGTCACTCCGACAATCAGAAGACGTTACCGGCGTTCATCGCGAGATGCTCGACGATCGGGCCGAGTGCGAGAGCCGGGAAGAAGGTGAGGCCGCCGATGATCAGGATCACGCCGACGACGAGACCGACGAACAGCCCGCCGGTGGTCGGGAACGTGCCCGCCGACGGCGGAATGGATTTTTTCGCGGCCAGTGAGCCCGCGATCGCCATCGCCGGGACGATCATGAAGAAGCGGCCGACGAACATCGCGCTGGCGAGCGTGAGGTTGTAGAACAAGGTGTTGCCGGTGAGGCCCGCAAACGCCGAGCCGTTATTGCCGGTCGCCGAGGTGAAAGCGTAGAGCACCTCGGTGAAGCCATGCGGGCCGGCATTGGCCATGGAGGCAACCGCCGCCGGATAGACCACGCCGACCGCAGTCCAGCCGAGATACATCAGCGGCAGCACCAGGATCGCGAGCATGGCCATCTTGACCTCGCGCGCCTCGATCTTCTTGCCGACATATTCCGGCGTGCGCCCGACCATCAGGCCGGCGACGAAGATCGCGAGCACGACGAACAGCAGCATGCCGTAGAGGCCGGCGCCGACGCCGCCGATGATGATCTCGCCAAGCTGCATGTTGATCAGCGGGATCATGCCGCCGAGCGCGGTGAAGCTGTCGTGCATGGCATTGACCGCGCCGCAGGAGGCGGCGGTGGTGACGACGGCAAATAGCGAGGACGCCACGATGCCGAAGCGGACTTCCTTGCCCTCCATGTTGCCGCCGGTGAGGCCGAGCGCCTGCAGCGTCGAGGTGCCATTGGCTTCGGCCCAATAGGTGACGGCGACGCCGGCGACGAACAGCACACCCATGACGGCCAGGATCGCCCAGCCCTGACGCTGGTTGCCGACCATGCGGCCGAACACGTTGGTCATGGCCGCGCCGATCAGGAAGATCGACAGCATCTGCACGAAGTTCGACAGCGCGGTCGGGTTCTCGAAGGGGTGTGCGGCGTTGGCATTGAAGAAGCCGCCGCCATTGGTGCCCAGCATCTTGATCGCGACCTGCGAGGCCACCGGGCCGACCGCGATGGTCTGCTTGGCGCCTTCGAGCGTGGTGGCATCGACATAATCGCCGAGCGTCTGCGGCATGCCCTGCGAGATCAGGAACAGCGTGTAGACCACGCAGATCGGCAGCAGCACATAGAGCGTGGTGCGGGTGACATCGACCCAGAAATTACCGACCGTGCGCATCGAGGCACGCGAGAAGCCGCGGATCAGGGCGACTGCCAACGCGATACCAGTGGCAGCCGACAGGAAATTCTGGTGCGTCAGGCCGACCATCTGCACCAGATAGGAGATCGTGCTCTCGCCGCCGTAGTTTTGCCAGTTGGTGTTGGTGATGAAGGAGATCGCGGTGTTGAAGGAGAGATCCTCGGCGACCGCGCCCTGCCCCGCCGGATTGAAGGGCAGCACGGCCTGCAGGCGCATCACGCCGTAGATGATGAGGAAGCCGCCGACATGGAACAGCAGCATGGCGACCGTGTAGGTCAGCCAATGCTGCTCGCGCTTCTCGTCGACGCCTGAGATCCAGTAGATGCCGGCCTCGATCGGGCGCAGCACCGGTGACATAAACGTCCGCTCGCCGTTGAAGACGCGCGTCATGTACCAGCCGAGCGGCTTGGTGAGCGCGACGATGATAACGCAGAAAAGAATGATCTGGAGCCAACCGATCACAGTCATGGCATTAACCCTTCAGGCTTGGTGTCCGGCGCAACAGCGGCAGGAGCACCACAAGCAGGCAGCCGACCAGCGCAATGTCCGCCAGCAGCAATTCGACAAGCTGCAGCACGGCTCAGAACCGTTCCGGCCGCAGCAGCGCGTAGGTGAGGTAGATCAGGAGGCCGAACGAAACGGCGCCGGCGAGCGCATAATCGAAGATCATGGTCCGCTCCCTCACAACCGTTCGCAGGCGTAGGTGTAGCCGATCGCAAGGGCAAAGAAGCCGAAGCCCAGCGCCAGCATCAGAATGTCCATCATGGGATTGCTCCTCGTTGCGTCCCGCTATCGGGAGCAACTCGTTCTCGGGGACCCGGCGGAGCTCGTGGAGAGAATCGCAATGCAATTCCACGGCCCAAGCGGGACTTTTGACCGTGTTGAAGTGCCACCACGGACATAGGTTTTCGAGACGAGGGCTATGGCGAAGTTATAGGAATCTCATAAAGGGCGGGGCAACCGGCGGCGTTTCGCATCACTCATGCGTGAGCGCCCGCATTTATGAAATCTTTATATCTCACGCCCCGCCCCCATCTCGTTTTCCAATGTCCTTCCCGCCATCCTGAAGAGGCCGGCCGACTGACCGACGCCAATTCCAGGAGGCCCGAGATGACCGCCCTACGACTCTACGATTTGCCTGCGCTTGGCGACCGACTGCGCAATGCGCAGGGCATGACGCGGCCGTTGATGCTCGAGATCATCGACAGAGCCTGCCGCCGCTTTCCCTCGCTCGGACAGACCGAGCGCACCGCCCGCCTCATGCGCCTGATCGACGCGGAAGCCTGGGCCGATGCGGCGCTGGGGCTGATGGAGCTCGAACTGCCGCTGTGGCATGTCCGCCGTATCGCCTATGACGAAGGTGAATGGCATTGCGCGCTCTCGCGTGAGCGCGAGTTGCCGGATTGGCTCGACGCAGCTGTCGAGGGATGCCACGGCGACCTCGCAATCGCGCTGCTTTCGGCCTTCGTCGAAGTCCAGGCATTGGCCGTGGAAGCATCCCGACCGAGCGTTCCCAGCGTACGCCCCGCTCCGGACTCGCTGTACGAACCGGTCGCCTGCGAGAATTTCAGCTGATCGAACACCAGGCCCTCATACGAGGCCTTATGGCGCTCCTATGAGATCGCCGCGCGCCCTCTCTCGAAATCCTATCCCTTCGAAAAGATATTGATGCGGCGGTTGCGGGAGGAGATCCCGCAGGCCGCATCAATTGGAAGGACCAAATCCGTGAAACTCGTCGAACCTCCCTCGTGCAGCTCCCTCTCAAGCATCGTCTTCATCGGCCGGAACCACAGGGGACAGTGGGTCGCGCAGGAGCAGAACGGCCTCTATGGCGGCCTGTTCGTCAGCCGCGCCCAGGCCATCAAATACGCACTGTTCGAGAACGGACAGCATCCCGAGACCATCGTCGAGCTGCCGCGCGAGATCGAGCTCGACATGGGCAGACACCCCGACCTCTCGCAGCGCGCCGCCTGAGCGGACCGCATTCGGCGAGTAAGCCATGTTCATTCCTCCCTCAGCCTGGTTCACCGGCTTCATTCCGGATCTGCCGACGCCGTTCGACGCGGCTGACACGATCGACCTCAAGGCGTTCGCCGCACTCTGCGAGCGCCAGGTTGCGGCCGGCGTTCCCGCGCTCGTGGTTTGTGAGACGGCGGGCGAGGCACCGACGCTCTCACCCGCCGAGCAGGAGCTCGTCATTCGCACCGCGGTCGACGTCGCCCGCGGTCGGTCGCGGGTCATCGCGGGCGCGATGTCGAATGCCACCGGCCGCGCCGTCGAACTCGCGCGGCGCGCGGAAGCGGCCGGCGCCGACGCCATCATGTCGGTGGTGCCCGCCTACAACAAGCCGATGCAGGAGGGGATGCTCGCGCATTTCCGCACCATTGCCGGCTCGACCGGACTGCCGGTGATCCTGCACGACATTCCCTCCCGCACGTTGCGCCCACTCGCGGACGAGACCCTTTTGCGTCTCGTCGAGTCGCGCCAGTTCGTCGGCCTGCGGGATGGCGGCGGCGACACCACCCGCCCGATGCGCCTGAGCCGGCTGCTGCCGGCGGGCTTTCGGCTGCTGTCCGGCGAGGACGCCACCAGTTTCGGCTACATCTCCGGCGGCGGCGATGGTGCGATCTCGGAAGTTTCCAACATCGCGCCGGATCTATGCCGGACGATCTTCTCGCAGGTCAGGCAAGGCCGCCTGCAAACAGCGCGCTACCTGCACAAGCGCCTCGTCCCGCTGATGACCTGCCTCTCCCGGGAAAGCCCGGCCGCGCTCAAATACGCCCTGAGCGTGCTTGGCGTGATGTCGGCCGCGACACGGCTGCCGATCGTGCCGCTGGACGCGGCCGCACAGAGAGAGGTTGTACGCGCATTTGCCGCGATCGCCGACGAGGATCTGATCGACAACGTCGGCGCGTAGAGCGCGCCTTTATGGCGCTCCTATATGACGGCGCCGCCGCCCGTCTCGCATTCATATGCCGCAATACTCATCATGAGAGGCAGGTTGGAGCGACGGTCTCGTCGCCCCACAGACAAGGACTTCTGACATGTCGATGCTGACTCAGGGCTTTGAACGGTCCTCCAACTGGGCTGAACGCCCGGTTCGGATCCCTGGTGAGCGCAAAGCCCAACTCAAGCGCGTCGCGATGCGCACACTCGCGGTGCTCACGATGGGAAGCGTGCTCACGGCGCTGATCGCGCTGAAGACCGCGATCTTCGTCTGGCACCTCCACGCCTGAAGTCCCGGTGACCACCATGACCTTGCAGATGTGTGAGGAGGCCGCCATGGCCGCAATTGCTCTCCAAGCCACTCACCGCCAGAAGCGGCAGGTGCCGGCGGCGGAACTCAGGCCGCTCGATCCCGATGTGATCAGCGACGCCATTCCCGCCTTTTTCATCGGACGCAACCGGGCCGGCCTCTGGGTCGCCCGCGAGGCGCACGGACGCATCGGCGGCCTGTTCCTGTTCAAGAGTTCGGCCGTCGATTTCGCCCACCGTCAGAGCCGGCCGGCGCGCTGCGCGCTGGTGTTTCCCACCGAGACCTTCGAGCTCGACATCGAGAACCACGGCAATCCGCTGATCGTGCTCGTGGCGCGGTTCCTGAGGCGGTAGCATGCCGCTCTTCAAGGGACATCTCGAGCACGCGGTCACCACGACGATCCTGACCATGACGCTCAGCCTGGTCTGGGGTGCGGTCCTGACGATCGTGATCACGCTCGCTGCCCGCGGGCTTGGCGTCTAGACTTCACGGCGATCGACCGCGAATTGACCATGGCTGCCTACGAGGCAAGCAACCGGGCGCGAATGGCGGGTCGCAGAGCCCGGCCAGGCCGCCCCTCGTTGCGGAAAACGTCCGGCCGATCTGGCGCAGTTTCGTGGAACCGTGTAGATCGGTTTCATGAGCACAAGCAGCGTCAACGTCGTCGCCCACCCCCTGGTCCAGCACAAGCTTTCCCTGATGCGGGAGAAGGACCGCTCGACCAAGAGCTTTCGCGAGATCCTGAACGAGATCGGGATGCTGCTCGGCTACGAGGTGACGCGCGACCTGCCGCTGGAGCTGGTCGAGATCGAGACGCCGATCGCGCCGATGCAGGCGCCGAAGATCGCCGGCAAGAAGCTCACGCTGGCGCCGATCCTGCGCGCCGGCGTCGGCTTCCTCGACGGCATGCTGGCGCTGATGCCCTCGGCCCGCATCGCCCATATCGGGCTCTACCGCGATCCTGATACGCTGCAGGCCGTGGAATATTACTTCAAGGCGCCGCAGGATCTGTCCGACCGCACCGTGATCCTGATGGACCCGATGCTGGCGACCGGCAATTCGGCCTGCGCCGGCGCCTCGCTGCTCAAGGACCGCGGTGCCCGCGACATCCGCTTCGTCTGCCTGCTGGCGGCGCCCGAGGGCGTTGCGAAGTTCCAGGACGAACACCCGGACGTGCCGGTCTGGACCGCCGCGATCGACGAACGGCTCAACGACCACGGCTACATCGTGCCGGGGCTGGGCGATGCCGGCGACCGGATGTTCGGCACCAAGTAGACAGCTTTGCGCGATCGGGCTACTCCGGTCGCCATGCAAGCCGACCATGTTTCACTGCAATCGCTGATCGGATCGGAGACGGCCGCCGGTCCTGCCTTCGTGTTCGACGGCAAACCCGTCTCGCGCGCGGAGTTTTCAGGGATGGTCGCGCAGACCACGGCCTGGCTCGCCGCGCAGGGTATCGGCAAGGGCGACGTCGTCGCCGTCTGGCTGATCAACCGGGTCGAATGGATCACGCTGCTGTTCGCCGCCGCCCGGCTGGGTGCGGTCGTCGCGGCCGTCAACACCCGCTACCGCAGCGCGGAAGTGGCACATCTCCTGAAACTGTCGGGCGCCAAGCTGCTGGTTGTCGAGGCGGCGTTTCGCTCGATCGATTTCGCTTCCATTCTCTCCGATATCCCCGGGGCCGATGTCCCCGCGCTGCAAAAGCTCGCGGTGGTCGGCGCGGATGCGATCCCCGCGCAATGGCCGTGCGTGCGGTTCGATGCGTTCGAGAAGCGCTATCCGCCGGCTCCGACCCTGGTGGACGACGTCAACCTCCCCGTGCTGCTCTACACCACATCCGGCACGACCAAGGGACCCAAGCTCGTCGCGCACTCGCAGCGAACGCTGGCGACCCACGCCAACGCAATTGCCAAGGCGCTCCAGCTCGCGCCGCAGCGTCACTCGCTGCTCGCAATGCTGCCGTTCTGCGGCACCTTTGGTATGACGAGCCTGCTCGGCTTCATCGCAGCCGGCGCGACCGTCCACGTGCTCGACGCCTTCGAGGCCGCACCGGCGCTGAAAATCCTCAGCGCGCACAGGATCACGCATTCCTTCGGCTCCGACGAGATGTTCCGCCGCATCCTCGCCCTCACAGACGCGCAGCGGCCCTTTCCGCATCTCGAAGTCTGCGGCTTCGCAGCGTTCCAGCCCGGCTGGCGCGAGCTGGCCGCAGAGGCCGAAGCGCGCGGCCTGCCGCTATTCGGCCTCTATGGTTCGAGCGAGGTGCAGGCGTTGTTTTCGATCGCCCACACAAGCGACGCCTTCGCCGATCGTATCGAGGGCGGTGGCTGGCCAATGTCCCCCGAGGCCAAGGTCCGCGTGCGCGATACCGAGACCGGCGGGCTTGCCGCGCAAGGCGTCTCCGGCGAGATCGAGATCAGCGCGCCGTCGCGCTTCCTCGGCTATTTCAACAACCCCGATGCGACGCGCGATGCGATCACCGCGGACGGCTTCTTCCGCACCGGCGACATCGGCCGGCTGCGCGACGGCGCCTTCGTCTATGAGACCCGCGCCGGCGATGCGATGCGGCTCGGCGGCTTCCTGGTCGCGCCCGGCGAGATCGAGGACGAGCTCAAGTCCTGTACCGGCGTCGCTGATGCCCAGGTCGTCGCGGTCGACCTGAAGGGCCAGGCGCGCTGCGTCGCCTTTGTCATCGCGGCCGGCACTTCGCCGCACCAGGAGGTGCTGACGGCACGCCTGCGTGAGCGGCTCGCCGGCTACAAGGTCCCGGCACGGATCTATGTCGTGGACGCCTTCCCGGTGACCGACAGTGCCAACGGCGTCAAGATCCAGCGCGCAAAACTTCGCGCCATGGCGATGGAACGGATCGCGGCTGAATAAGCGTCGCCTATTTCAGATAGCTCGCCAGATTCATGCTGAGGATCTTGGACATCGCCGAATACGACGCGGTGAGCTGGGCCTGATAGGTCGAGAGCTGGGCGGTGATGGCCGCGACATCGACGCCGGTGAGGTCGTTCGACAGGCTTTCGGCGTAGCTCTTGTAGTCGGTCTGTTGCGTGCTCGCCGACTCGATCGAGGACGCCGAGCTGGAGAGTTTTGCCTGCACCGCCGCGGTGTCGTCGAGCGCCGTGCTGGCGAGATCGAGCGCGCTGGAAATGTCCGAGGACGACAGCGAGGTGCTGTTGGCTACGTATTTCAGCACGCGCATGACTTCCTCGAACGCCGAATTGTCGGCGGTGACGCCATACGACACCGTGTTGTCGGCGGCGACGCGCACCGAGGCGATTTCGTCATCGCCGTTGTAATAGCTGGTATCCGCCGTGGTGGTGGAACCCGTGCCCGACGAAAAGCTGGTGAGGTCGACCGGCGCCGTATCCGTCTTGCCGCCGGCAAAGACATATTGGCCATCATACTGCGTGTTCATCAGCGAGCCCATCTGCTCCAGCATCTGCTGGGCGGACGAGATCACCGAGTTCGTTTCGGTCGAGCTCCCGGTCGAGGCAGCGCTGAGCTGGGAGCGGAGTTGCGTGATGATGTCCGTCATCGAGCCGACGGCCGAATACATCACCTGAACCTTGCTGTCGGCCAGCGTGGCCGCATCGATATAGGACTGCGCGCGCGTCACCGAGACCTGGAGGTTGACAACATGCTGCGCGTTCGAGCCGTATCCGCCGAAATCGGTCGAGATGACGCCCGACGATTCCTGGACCTGCTCGTTGGCCATGACCGACTCCACACGCATCGCGTCGGCGATCATCTTGCTCGACTGGGCGAAGGTGGCAATCCGCATCGCGACCATGGAGCTGCTCCCCCGCGCTTTACGACGACTGCACGGCGGTGATCAGCGCCGAGTACATGCTGTTGATGGCCGAGATCAACGCGGAGGCCGCCGTGTATTGGTTTTGCAGCGTGCTCAGATTGGCCGATTCTTCGTCGAGGTTGACGCCCGACTGCGACGAGAGCGAGCTCGCATAGGTCGACTGCGCGGTCTCCTTGGCGGTGTAGTTGGTGGACGCCTGCGAGGCCTTGCTCGCGACGTCGGCCACGATGGTCGAGGCATAGTCGGCAAGGGAGCCGGTGGTGGCGGCGAGCCCTCCCGTGGACGCAAACGTGCGCGAGGCCGTCAATGCGCTGTAAAATGAATTGACCACGGTCGCAGATCCCGAGGTCAGGACGCTGCTGCCGACCGTGAGGGTCGACGAGGAGTCCAGCGTGGCGAGCTGCAGCTCATTGGTGCCGGACAGGATGCTACTGTTGACCGCGATATCCGACGCGCTCGTTCCGGTCACGAGATCGTTGAGGCCAAAATAGTCGGAAAATCCCTCGCTCGAGCTACCGACCGAGCTGGTCATCTCGTTGATGGCAACGCCGTTGCCCGAGCCTGTCGCCGTGATTGAAAGATGGCCATTCGAATCGACCGACGCCGACATCCCGGAAATGCCATTGATGGCGGTGACGAGATCGCCGACCGTGGAATAGGACGACAGGTCCAGATCGCTGTAGGAGACCAGGTTGCCGCTCTGGTCGGTCACGGCAAGACGCACTGTGCCGGTGGCGGACAACGGCGTGGCGCTGGTGACACTGGTCGTTCCGGTCAGGCTGGTCGGCGCCGGCACCGATGACGCGCTGTTCGAGACGGTGTTGACCGCGGAAGCAAGTTGCGTCGCGAGCTGGTCGAGCTGGGACTGTGCCGCCGGCAGGGTCTTGTCGCGAAGCGTGATCAGCGCGCCGATGTCGCCTCCGGTGATCTGGGAAGTAATGTCGACGCCGTTCACCGTGATCGCGCTGAAACCGCTCGACGAGGAGCCCGCGGTGTAGGTCGTCGACGACGACACGTTGGCGGCGGCGGTATAGCTGATCTTGTGTGCGGAAGAGTCGACCAGCGCCTGCCCGGTCGTGGTGTAGATCTGGAGATCGCCGTTCGACGCCGTGTAGTAGCTGACGTTCATCTTGGAGGCGACGTCCTGCAGCGCGGTGTTGCGCTGGTCCTCCAGGTCCGCGGTCGACTGCCCGGTTGCCGCCGTCTGCTTGATCTCCGCGTTCAGATCCGCGATGTTCTGCAAGTCCGTATTGACGTCGTCGATCGAGGACGAGATATCCTGGTCGGCGTTGGAGCGGAGCTTTTGGATGCCGCTCGAGGTCTCCCGCAACTGGCTCGTGACGTCGTCGAGCGCGCTGATGACGTTGGATTGCAGCGAGGCGCTGCTCGGCGTGCTTGCCAGCGACGACAGCGCCGATTCCAGCGAAGCGATGTTGTTGGCCAGCGAGGTCCCGGTCGACGAGCTGTCCGTGCTACTGGTCGAGCCGTAGAGCTTCTCCAGCGAGGTCAGATAGCTATTGGTCGTGTCGGCCGAACCGAGATCGGAGTCGGCGCCGACCAGCGACTTCAGCAGCAGCTTGTCGACCGTCGAGGTGATGCCCGTCACCGTGACGCCGGTACCGACGCCGTTGGTGACGCTGCTCGACTGGTTCGCGGTCTTCTTGGTATAGCCCGTCGTGTCGGCGTTCGAAATGTTCGACGACGTCACGCTGATCTGCACCGACGTGGACGACAGGCCGCTGAAGGCGATCGATCGTGCGATATCGAGCGACACGGCGGACTCCCCCTGCTCGTCAGGCGCTGCGGCTGGTGCCGCTGGAGACGGCGCGTGCGGCCACCCGGCCGGAGGCGCCATAGGGCGACACCGCCGCGATCTGCTCGCGGATCGCCTGCATGACCGCTTCGATCCGGCGATTGCTGGCCTCGATCGCGGCGCGCAGGCGCACCAGATTTTCGTCCATCGCCGCGCGCAGCTTCAGGATCCGATCCAGGAGCTGCTCGCGCAGGATCCGGTCCCGCACGGTCAGCGTGGTCCCGCCCGCCGCACATTCGGCGACGGATCGTTCGAAAATCTCCGCCAGCCGGTTCTTCTCGTCGACCTGCTTCAGGCGTGAGGCCGGAAGGCCCTTGGCGAGCTCGGCATTCTCTTCCGCGACCAGCGCGGTCAGGACGTCGATCAGTCCGATCAGCGACTTGATCCGGGCGTCGCCACTTGCGGCGTTGGTCCGCGTGGCTTGGCTATTGGCTTGGGCTACACTCATGGTCATCGCCTTCTTCTAATTATGCCGTTTGCCGCGATGGGCTTGCGAGTTGCGCAGATAAGCACCGATCGCGGTCGTCCTGACGGTCGCCTGTCTCATCTCGCCCTCGACCTCTGCGCATTCCTTCAACAGGCCGCGGCGGGTCGTCTCGATATCGTCGAGCAAGGCAAGCAGCTGTCTGTGGTCGGTGTCCTTCACGGTTGCGGCCCGGGCCACCAGCCGTCGCAGCCGGCGCAGCAGCGCTTCTCCGGCGGCCTTGGCCTCCTCGCTGCGCATCGCTCACCTCATCGCCGAGATCAGGGTGTCGTACATCTTGCTGACCGTGGAGATGACCTGGGAGGCGGCCGAATAAGCCTGCTGCGCCGAGATCATGCTCGAGAACTGGCTGGAGGTGTCGGTGGTCGAGGATTCCAGCTCGCTGCCATAGATCGTGCCCGCGCCGTTCTCGCCGGACGCCTGCAGTGCGGCATTGCCCGACGTCACGGTCGCGGAATAGAGACCGTCGCTGGCGGCGGAAAGCCCGGTTGGATCGGCGAAGGTTGCCACCGCGATCTTGTAGATCGCGATGGTCTGGCCATTGGAATAGGTGGCGTCGACAACGCCGTTCTTGCCGATCGAGATGCTGGACAACTTGCCGTAGGACAGGCCGTCCGAGGAGATGCTGGTGACGTTGACGGTCGGCGTTGTCTCGCCCGAGGCGTATTGTGTGAGACCGTCCGTGCCTCCGGCGGTACCGAGGCTCATCGTGATCGTGCTGTCCGCTGCACCATCGGTCCAGCCCGTCACCGCGACGGTCGCCGGGCTCGGGCTGGTGCTGGCAAGCGAGCCGTCGCTGTTGAAGGTGATGGCGATCGTGCCCGAGGCCGTGCCGGTCGCGGTCGTGGTATCCGACGTCGAGGTCGGATTGGCGAAGCTCGCGCTCCACGTGTTCGTCCCGGTCTTGGTCCAGGTGACCTGCATCGAGTTCGCCGCACCGAGCGAATCGTAGACGGTCATCGAGCTGGTATAGGTATCGCCGGTCGCTGCATCCGACGGCAGGTTCGCCGCAATCGTGGTCTTGGTTGTGGCGCTGCCGCTGGTCGAGGCGACCTGGGTGTTGATGGCTTCGAGATTGCTCGCCGATTCATTGCCGACGACGTTGCCGTCCGAATCGGTGCGCCATCCCTCGAGGTAGCTGCCATTGTTCTCGAGATAGCCGGCGTTGTCGGTCGAAAAGGCGCCGTTGCGCGTATAGGACGTGGTGCCGCCCGACGTGGCGCTGGTCACGACGAAGAAGCCCGAGCCCTGGATCGCGA
The DNA here is from genome assembly GCF_024199945.1 of Bradyrhizobium sp. CCGUVB4N. Taxonomy (GTDB): domain Bacteria; phylum Pseudomonadota; class Alphaproteobacteria; order Rhizobiales; family Xanthobacteraceae; genus Bradyrhizobium. The sequence goes on from NZ_JANADP010000001.1 coordinate 7,267,620, forward strand.
CGTCGGTCGCGTTGGAGGTCGCGGCAAGCAGGCCTTGCTGGGTGATGTTGGCGCGACCCGAAACGGTGACGCCGCCCGAGGCATAGGAGGTCGCGTTGCTCGACGCGGTCACGAGGTCGTCGAACATCGCCGACGTCGTCTTGTAGCCGGTCGTGCTGGTATTGGCGATGTTGTCGCTGATCATCGACAGGGACTGGCTCTGCGCGCTGAGCGCGGAGATCGCCGAAGAGAGTGCACCGGTGAGACTCATGAAGAAACTCCAGAGGGATCAGGACGTAGGATCAGGACGTGACGCCGATGATGTCGGCGGCGCTGACGGAGACGCCGTTCACGGTCAGCGATGGCGTGGACGTGGAGGTGTCGATGCCGGTCACCGTGCCGGAAATGGTGGTGTAGTTGAGCACCGAGTTGCCGGCGGAATCCGTCGCGGTCACCGAGATGGTGTACTGACCGCCATCCGTGAGCTGGGTGCCGCTGGAATTCTTGCCGTCCCAGGTGAAGGTGTTGGATCCGGAGTTGCCGGTCCCGGTGCCGGTGTAGACGGTGTTACCGGAGGAGTCCTTGATGGTGATCGCGACGTCGGAAGCGGCCGACGACAGCGAATAGCCGAACGTCGCCGAGCCGCTGCTCAAGGTCGACGTGTCTGTCTTCGCCTCGACGGTGTGGCCGATATAGTTGACCGAGTTGAGCGTCACGAGGCTCGAGAACGAGCTGGAGAGCGACGTCAGATTGGAGTTGATCGACTGCTGCTGGCTGAAATTGGCGTAAGAGGTGAGCTGATTGATGAAGTCGGTGGTCGAGGTCGCGTTCAGCGGATCCTGGTTCTGAAGCTCGCTGACGAGCAGGCTCAGGAAATCGCTCGAGGTCAGCGTCGAACTGGACGAGGTGCTCGACGATGACGACGTCGTCGTGGTCGCAGTCGTTGCGGAACTCGTTGCGGAAACTGTCATCAGAAACTCCGGCTTTCTCGCGCGGCCGGCGACGACGATGTCGGTCAGCGCGCTTGAAATCTGTGTGCTGATGAAACGCGTGGCCGCGTGGATTCAGGCGCGGATTCACCCGCAAAAATCGCTTTCGACACGGCAAAATCTGCCGCGTGCGCAGTATTCGGGAATGCTGAAAGTGCGCTTACGAAAAAGCGCAGCCGCTCGCGCGTGTGGGCACGAGCGCAAAAGCATTGGGATCGGAATGTCAGAGAAAGAGCCGTTCAGCTCCCCGCGGTCTCGCCTTCGGTGCGCGGCTCGGCGGTGTCGCTCTTCATTTTCGCGGCGGCGGCGGCGATACGATCGGCGAGGCCTGCGGGCGCCCGGACCGGAGGTGCGGCGAGCGCCTGGCGCAAGGCGCGCATCTCTTCCAGCAAGGCCTGGGCAGAGGAGGAACGCTTCAGCAGCTCTTCGGCGGGCAAACGCCGGTCGTCGGGCCAGAGCGAGAGATCCTCGCCCAGCCGGTCGATCAGTTCCTCAAACTCGGTGACGTCCATCGCCCGCCGATCCCGCCTCGGTCAGGCCCCTCATAAAGCATTGCAGGTGCGGCGGAAACCGATTTCCGGCAGCTTCGCGCGCCAAAAGCGCCCGCAGCACTACGGAAACGGGCCAAACTGCGCGATGGGCGATCGCTGGGCCCCCCTCCGCGGTCCAGGCGCTCGCGATTTCAGCCCGTGCGGGCCGAATCGGCCGGCGCGACCTTGCCGCCCCGCACCGCCGCGTCGACATGCTCCCACGCCTCGCGCAGCTCGGTCACGGCGGCGATGATCCGCCGAAAACTCTGAGGCGCATGCGGCCGGCCGAACGCCTTGTGGCTCGCCACGATCAGGCTGTTGTAGGTCTGGAACAGGCGCTCGGCCACCGCCCCGCCCTTGGCGAAGTCGAGATTGTGGCTCAGCCCGCGCAGGATCGCGGTCGCCTTCAGCAGATATTCGTGGCCTTCCTCGAAGCGCCGCGCTTCCTGCGCGGCCAGCGACTTCTGGAAGAAGGTGATCGCGCCGCCAAGCAGCATCGAGATCGCCTTCAGCGGCGGCACGCTGGTCGCCGCGCCCCGATAGGCCTGATTGGCCATGTACGCCATCGGATTATGCATCATCAACTACTCGAGCTGGAGTTAAGCAGGGCCTTGAGATAGGTGAGCGTGTTGTTCGCGCTCGTGATCGCGGCCTGGTAATTCGCGTATTGGGTCTGGAGCTGGGTCTGGTAGGCGGACGCCGCGCTCTCGATGTCGTCGACCTTCTGCTGCAGGTCCGTGTCGCGATCGGTCAGGTTGGTGATCAGCGTCTGCAGCGAGCCCGAGCTCGACGAATAGGTCTTGGACAGCTGATAGAGCTGCGTGGCGATGCCGGAGGTCGAGGTCACCGTGATCGATTGCGACGTCGATCCCGAATAGGTGAAGGCCATGCCGGCATAGGCCGTTCCGGCAGCGCCAAGGATCGTCGTGCCGCTCACCGTGAACAGCGAGGAATCGCCGCCGACCGAAGCAGAGGAGAGATTTCCAGACGAATCCACCGTCAGGTCGAGCGTGAAGGATTGCGGCGACGTTCCGGTGTTGACGACGCTGAGCTGGCTCGACGAGGTCTTGGTCTGAGCCGACAACAGCGTGGTGACGCCGCTCAGATTGGTGCTGAGAACATTCGATAGCGTCGAGGTGTCGAGCTCGAGCTCGTTCTTCTCGTTGAAGGACAGGCCGAGGTCGGCCATGGTGAGGCCGCCCACCGTGCTGTTGAGCGCGTTCTGGAGCGAATCCATGATGTCGCGCATGGTGCCGTCGCCGAACAGCACCGCGCTCGAATCCGCCGTGCCGTCGGAGGCCGTCGCCTGCTGCGCGATCACCGCATCGCGGAACGTGTTGTAGTTGGTGACGAGGCTCTCAACCGCCGTCTCAATCTGGCTGGTATCGGGCTCGATGCTGATGTTCAGCGTCGCTCCTGAGGTCGTCGCCTGGAGCAGATTGAAAGTCACGCCAGTCAGCACGTCAGTGATATCATTGGTATCCCGGGTCATCGAGATGCCGTCGAGGGTGAATTTGGCAGCTTGAGACGTTTGCAGGACGTCGGAAAAAGCGCCCGAGCTGTCGGTGAGGCCGAGCTCGTTCAGGATGTCGTTGCCGGACGTGCTGGAATAGGCGATGTCAGAGGCGTCCTCCGTGCCGGACAACACCATCTCGTACGATCCGCTCGATACCTGGACGATCGAGGCCTGCACATTGGTGGTCGATGTCTGGGCGTTGATGGCGTCGACGACGTCCTGCATCGACATCGTGCTGGTGACGGTGATGTCAGCGGTGCTGCCGCTGCCGAGACCAAGGGAAAACGTGCCGGAATAGCCGAGCGCTGTGGTTTCGCTCGACTGTGAGGTGCCGACCACCTTCTGCGCGGTCGCGACCTGGCTGATGGTCAGCGTGTGGTCGCCGGTCGCAGCACCATTGCTGACCGACATCGAGAGCGCGGAGGACGCGCTGACGTCGCCAGTCGAGCTGATGGTCGCCGCGCGCGTGGCAAAAACGTTGGTCGCCAGCGAATTGACGACGGCCGTCGCGAGCGAGGACAGGCCGCTTGAGAGCGTCGAAAGATCGGTCTGCAGCGTCTGGTAGGCGGAGATCTTGGCTTCGTTGTTGGTGATCGAGGTCGAGATCGTGGTCGCTGCCGTCAGCTTGGCGTTCACCGCCGCGGTGATCAGCGCGCTCCAGTCCACGCTGGTCGATGTGGTGGTGCCGGTCGTGGTCACCGTGGAAGCGCTCGACGTGCTCGAGGTGGTGCTCGCAGTGCTACTGGTGCTCGAACTGACTGACGTCACTGTGCTGGCCGATCCATCCCAGGGTGAACCGGGCCGGCATCAAGCCGGCCCGGAGGTCGTCTAGGCAAGCGCTTAGCCGAGCAGCTTGAGCAGGTACTGCGGCATCTGGTTTGCTGCGGATTCCGCCGACACCGCAGCCTGGGTCTTCACCTCGGCCGAGGACAGCGTGGCCTGCTCGGCCGCGATATCGACGTCCTTGATCGCCGAGTTCGCCGACTGCAGGTTCTGGGTCTGGGTCGAGATCGAGTCCGACGAGAAATTGAACCGCGATTCCTGCGCACCGATGCTGGCGCGGGCGGCCGAGACCGTGTCGATCGCAGTATCGAGCGTGTCGAGCGCCGAGGCCGCATCCGACAGCGAGCTGACGTCGAGCGAAGTTACGCCGAGTGAGGACGACGTCAGGCTCGTGAGCGTGATGGTGATGGTGTCGGAGCCGGACGAGCCGACCAGCACGGAGACGCCCGAGGAGAACACGCTCGAGCCGTCCAGAAGGCTCTGGCTGGAATAGCGCGTGCCGCTGGCGATCGAATCGATTTCGCTCGTGAGCTGCGTGAATTCCGAGTTGATGTAGGCGCGGCTGGAGTCAGTCGTGGTGCCCGAGGCCGATTCGGAGGCCAGCGACTTCATGCGCGCCAGGATGTCCGAGATGTTGGAGGCGCCGCCGTCAGCAGTCTGGAGGATCGCGGTCGCCTGCGAGGCGTTGGTCGCGGCCTGCTGCAGCGTGGTGACGTCCGACGAGATGCGGGTCGAGATCGCGAGGCCGGCGGCGTCGTCGGAGGCCGAGGTGATGCGCGAGCCGCTCGACAGCTTGGCAAGCGCGCTGCTCTCCTGCGCGGAATTGATGTTGAGGTAGCGGACCGCAGAGTTCGCCGCAGTATTGGTGGAAATTGCAGGCATTGGAAACTCCTGTGCTGATGGGCATGGCGTGCCGCATCGTTGAAGACGATTGACGACGCAGACCGCAGCCCCGTCCGTTCGCTCAAACGGTGGAGCGCAAGGAGATCAGGCGCGAAAATTTTCGCAGAGCAAATTTTATGGTTAGCAATCGGTAAACGCGGTGCGGATGTCGCGTTCGTGCTTGCGCAGCAACTGACGCAGCTGCTGGCGTCCGCGCTTGAGCAGGGACTCCACCGCCGCCACCGTGGTGTCCATCACCTGGGCGATCTCGCCGTTGCTCATATTCTCGTGGTACGAGAAGATCACCGCGATGCGCTGCTGCTCGGGCAGGCGCTGCATGGCGAGCTCCAGCATGCCGTTCAGCTCGTTGCGCTCGATGATCTCGACGGCGCCGGGCTGGCCATCGGCGACCTCCGGCACGGTCTCGACGTTCTCGTTGCGCGGCTTGCGGCGCAGATCGATGCAGCGGTTGGAGATGACGCGGTAGAGCCAGGTCGAGAACTTGGCGCGGCCGTGCTGCCAGCGACCGCGATGGCTCCAGATCTTGAGCATGGTGTCCTGCACCACGTCTTCGGCATCCGCGGCGTTGCCGACGATGCGCAGCGCGATCGCATAGGCGCGATCGATGTGACGCTCGACCAACATGCGGAACGCGGCTTCGTCGCCAGTGGCAAGCTTGTCGAGAAGCTCGCTGTCCTCGTCGAAGACGATTTCGTCGGCGACCGGCGCGCTGTCCGGCGCCAGCGGCACCGACGGCATCATGGGCACGATCTCTTCAGCCGGCAGCGTCGTCGTAATCTCGGCCTCGGCGGGAGCCCAGACATCAGCAGCGTAACTCATCCCGCAATCTCCAACCCGCAATGCCGGCGGCGCACATGCCACACGGCTTCCAGGCGTTGAACGCGGGGCCAAAACAATCCAGGCGGAGAATTTTTGTTATTTTTCAAGATGTTAGCCGGTATCTTTTGCCGAGTGTCGGGCAATAATTGCCGAGCGCGTGCTACTCTCGCACCTCACACCCGCAATCATCACATCGTCTCGCGCCATGGCGGATCGTCCATCCTGAACAGATGTCGTTGAGAGAAAACGCTGACATTACGCGGCACTAGGCGATCAAACGCGACACGCACACAGCGCATCAAGAAGCGATTGTTTCCGAGTGTGAATGTACGCGAGACGACTTCCGCACCCGGCAATTTTTTCCGAATCACCTTTTTCGAACCTAGCGATTTTTTTGAATCTGTCAGTCGTGACGAATGCGTTTTTGAATCGCGCGTGAATTATTTTCGCGCTTGTGGCGCCTGACATGGTGAACGTGCGCGTTAATTGATCTGATTGGCGGGGAATCTGCACATGACGATCGCAACGGCCGGTGCGCAGCGCCGCGCCAAAATTGTTTCTGCTTGGTCGTTCGATGTTTTCGATACATTTCTGTTGCGCGCGTGCACGACGCCGGATGGTGTATTTGAAAGGGCTTACGAGCTTTCCGGCATTTCACGGACTTGTCCGAATATTTCCGCGAGTTTCGTTCAGCATCGTGTCCAGGCCGAAGCGCGTGCGCGGAGGACCGTGAAGGAGAAGCGCGGCGGCGGCGAAGTTCGCATCGATGAAATCTATTCCTATTTTCCATTCAAGCTGTTCGGTCTCACGCGCCATCACCTGAACGATCTCGTCGAATCAGAGTTCTCGGCCGAGCTCGAGCTCTGCCGCGCCAATCCGGACATGCTTCGGCAATATCTGGACATGAAGCGCGCCGGGCACCGTGTCGGATTCATCTCCGATACCTATTGGGACACCGACCGGCTGGCGCGATTGCTGCTCGCATGCCGCCCCGGGCTGACGTGGGACTTCCTCTACGCTTCCTGCGACCACGGCAGCGGCAAGAGCGAGGCGCTCTTCGCAAAGTACCTGTCCGAGCAGGGTATCGACGCCAGCGTGTCCTTTCACGTCGGCGACAACGACAAGGCCGATATCAAGGGCGCGAAGCGCCACGGCATTCGGCCGCGTTATTATCCGCAGGCGACGCCGCAACTGGCTTCCAAATTCCAGCGCGAGACCGCGCTGCTCGAGCTGTTGTGCCCGGGCACGCCGGCGCGGCTCGATCATGGCGCACGGACCTTGCGGCGCATGGTCGCCACACGCAACGCCGAGAGATCTCCCGCCTTCCATCTCGGCATGACCGTGCTCGGCCCGGTGATGACGGCATTCGATGCCTTCATCGCCCGGCGCTGCCAGGAGGCCGCCGGCCCCGGCAGGAAGATCGCCCTCGCCTTCCTCGGCCGCGACGGCTTCCTGCCGCACCGGACCTGGCAGGACCTGCACGGCACCACATCGGCCTATCTCGAGATCAACCGGCGCGTCAGCTTGATTGCCTCGGCCGATACGATGCAGCCGTTGATCGACCTGCTCAGCAAGGTGTTGAAGATCGACGCGCCGACCTTCCGCGACATGATCAAGATCCTGCCGCCGAAGGTCGAAGCGTTCTTCGCGGCCTATCCTGACGGAATTGCTCCCGGCGAAGATCTCGCCGAAGCTCTGCCGGAACTGATGGATGCCGGCGAGATCGCCGAGCTTGCAGCGGCCCTGCGCGCACGGCTGCTTGCCTATCTGCGTCACACGATCCCCGGCTTCGACGAATGTACCGACCTGGTGCTCGCCGATCTCGGCTATTCCGGCAGCGTGCAGAAGGCGCTGCGCCGCGTGTTCGACATGGAAGGCATCAACATCCGGCTCCACGGCGCCTATCTGATCTCGCTCGACGATGCCTTCGACGATGTCGCCGAGGAAGACAGCGCGACAGGATTGATCTCGGACCTGGTGGTGACGCCGCATATCAAGCGCATGTTGATCCGCAACATTGCGCTGCTGGAGCAGATCTGCTGCTCCGCCGATGGCTCGGTCCGGGATTATGACGGAGAGCGGGTGCTGCGTGAGATCAATCCGCGCCCGGCCGGCCAGATCGCACTCGCCGCGGAGATCCAGGCAGGCAGCGTGGCCTTTGCGGAGAGCGCCGAGGACGTGGCACTCGACTTCTGCCTCGCTCCCTATGCCGCGCCTGATGTCGCTGCGCGCTGGTGCGCGGCGACACTGGCGCGGTTCCTGCTGCTGCCTGACGAGGACGAGCTGGCGCTGCTCGGCGGCTTGAAGCACGATGTCAATCTCGGCACGCACGCGCTGGCGCCGATGATCGACAGCGACTTCCTCCGCCGGCAGTTCACCGCCCGCGGCTTTTCCGCCGCCTGCGCGTCTGCCGCCCCGCCGATGTGGCTCGCCGGCAGCTTTGCCCGGCTGTCGCCGTCGAACGCCTATCTCTACACGCTGTTCGGGGCCAACCGCCTGCCGGCCGACGTCTTTGAAGAGAGCCCCTGCGGCCAGGTCCAGATCGGACTGTTCCGCGCCGACGGCGCAGCCACGCTGGACACCGTAACTCTCTACCGCACTGGTCTCGGCGAGTTGCGCCTGCGCATCCCCCTTTCGCGCACGATGGGCATCGCCATGATCGCACTGCCGCTGCCGACATTCGCCGCAGAAGGCCTTCTTCATGGCGTGACCATCCAATCAGCGGACGACATTCGCGACGCCACCGAGAGCCAGGATGTCGCCGGCATCGCCACCGACAGCCTGATCTTCGCCGGCGCGCAGCACAACGATACCCATTATCGCTCCGAGACCGACGACGCCTGCCTGCTGATCCCCGTCGCCCCAATGGCGCATGACATCGCAATCTATTCGGTTGCGATCACCCCGCTCGGTTCCAGCCCCAATTAGTGCGCCTGATCGCGCCGCCCTGGCCGTTCAAGTCCAAGGGCTGAGTGGCGATGTGAGGGGCACGGAATTGACGGACGGGACGCACGCAAACCTTGATGACCTCTTGCGATCCGGCGGCATCCGGCTCGGCAGGGCCCAGCGCGACCGCCTGGACTGGCTGACCGGCCAGTATGGCGCGCCGACGCTGGATGACCTCGCCGGTAACAGGCGCAGCGGCGTTGTCATCCTCAAGGAGCCGCCGAGCGGCGCTGCTGCGGAGCTGTTCTACCGTTCGCTCAATCCGGGCTGTGCCGTCGTCATTCCGACCAGCGAGAACCCCGGCTTCGACTTCCTCAAGTCCAAGCTGACCGAGTTCGGAACCGTCGGCCCCTGCGGCGCCGACGGTCCGCACGAGATGTGGTGGGGTGGCATCGGCTGGTCGAAGTTCCTCGCTAGCGCCGATACGTCCACCGTCCGCCCGCGGGTCGTCTCCTGTTACCCGCGCGGCGGCGACGCGACCGCTGCCTTTGCGCTCCGGCATTCGCTCGAACGATTCGATCTCGCCTGTCACATCGAGCCGATCGACACCCAGTTCAGCGACCGCCTGCTCTGCTTCGAGAAGGCGGAGTTCATGCTGCGGATGTGGAACAAATATCGCGAGCCGCTGCTGTTCGTCGAAGCCGGCGCCGTGCTCCGCGAGGCGCCGCTGCTACCGTCCTTCCTCGGCTGCGACGTCGCACTCCACAAGTGGAATCGCTGGGAGATGTCGGCGCGCACGCTCTATTTCGGTCGGACCAGGGCCGCGGAGATGCTGCTGCGCACCTGGCAGCATCTCGCGGCGTCGTACCCTGCGATCTGGGAGGGCTATCTGCTCGACCAGGCCTGGAGCCTGACCTCGTCGCAAGTGCCGCTCGATACGGTGTGGCTGCCGCGATCCTATCACGCGCTGGCCGGCGATCTCGGCGCGATGCGCGCCACTGTTCTGCACAGCCAGCAGACGACGACGCTGGAGCTCGGACCCGATTCCGCCTTCGCCGGCCTCGTGCGCACCGCCCGTCGCGCCGGGCGCACCGGCGCGCGCGATGCCTTCATGGTCATGACGTCGAAAGCCGAAGCCGGCAAGGGCATCGCCGTCATCCTGCGCGACATCTCGGCCAGCGACGCCGGCGCAGTCGCCGCCACCGTCGAGGCCGTGACCGGCGCCTATGCCGCCGATTGCGGTGGTTATGGCCGCCTCGAACTGTCGCTGTGCGCCTGGCAGGACGATGTCGGCGCGGCGCGTGATGCGGCGGCGCTGGCGCGCTACCGCATCCTGGAGATCGCTCCGGGACAGCGCATCGCCAATGACTTCTTTGCACATCACGCGGCCGACGACGCAGTCATGACCGCCCGCCAACTCTTCCCCTGAGGGACATCACGCGATGCTCAAGACCGTCATCCTGCTCACCGACACCGTGCAACAGCAACAACCGCTGGCCAACCTGCTGCGCGAGCACAATCGCGAGCTCGCGTTCGTCTCCGCGCTGCGTGCCCAGGACCTCAGCGCCATCGATCCGGAGATCCTGAGCGAGGCACGTCTGGTGTCGTTTGCCGCCGACGTCGCGGTGCCCGAAAAGTTCCTGCTGCAGCTCGGCTACGGTGCCTACAAGTTCTACGCCGCGGCGACGCAATATCCAGGGTTGCCGCAGGCGCCCGACGAGAGCGACGAAACTCCGAGCTGCTACTCCGTGATCGCGCAGTCGATGATGATCTGGCCGGATTTCAAGAAGGTGGTGGGCCTGGAAACCGTGACAATCCCGGACGGAACCGCGGCCGCCGAGCGCGAGCGGCTGGTGTTCACCCGCCTGGCCCATTTGTTCTGGCGGATGTCGATCATGATTGCGGGCGAGGTGACGGATCTCCCCGGGATCATCGGATCTGCCGAGAGCCAGCGGCCGACGCTGGCAATGATGAACTGAGCTAGCGCGCGGAGCCGCGGAGCTGCTCCGACAACAGATCGCGATGCTCCGGTGCCGCGATCGCGATCATGCGCCGCGCGCGCTCGGCAAGACCGCAGCCGCGTAACTCGGCGATCCCCCATTCCGTGACAATGGCGTCGACGTCGGCGCGGGGCGTCGTCACGGTCTCGACATGGGCGACGATCCGGCTGGTGCCGTCCGATGCCGTCGCCGGCAGCGCGATGATCGCCCGTCCGCCGGGAGACGCATTGGCCCCACGCACGAAATCGAGTTGCCCACCGATCGCCCCGATCGCGACGCCGTTCAGCGTCTCGGAGTTCACACTGCCGTCGAGCCCGACCTGAAGCGCCGAGTTGATCGCGACCAGCCGGTTGATCCGCGCCAGCACGCCCTGGCCGTGCGTGTAGGACGTCGGCCGCACTGCGACTGCCGTGTTCTCGTGCACGAAACGATAGAGCCGCTTCGTGCCGATCACCTGGTTGGTGACCGTGATCCCCGCGTCGATCCCCTTCTCCGCATTGGTGACCGCGCCGCGCTCGATCAGGTCGACCACGGCGTCGTTGATCAGGCCGGAATGGATGCCGAGATTGCGCAGATGCGATAGCGAGGAGAGGATCGCATCCGGAATCCGCCCGACGCCGAATTGAAGCGTGCTGCCGTCGGCGACAAGACTCGCGGCATGCGCCGCGATACGCCTGGAGACTTCGTCCAGAGGCGGTGACGCCAACTCAACAGGAGGACGGCGAGCCACCACGCGCATGTGGATCGGCACGTCCTCAGGCCATTCCGCGCCAAACGTAAAGGGCGCATCCGGATTGACCTCGGCGATGACGAGGCGCGCACCGCGCGCGGCGCTGATGACATAGTCGTTGGAGAGGCTGGCGCTCAGCCGTCCGCCGGACTCCGCAAGCTGCACCAGGACGACATCGGCCCGATGGCGGAGCGCAACAAAATCGGAGCAGAAGGCACTGTAGCTGCTCGGGATCACGTCGAGCCGCCCAGCCTTGGCCAGCCGCCGCGCATTGCCGATCACGCCGTAGCTCTGGAATGACACGTTGGGCGCGCAGGCCGCGGAGAACGTCTCCGAGAAGATCGGCCCGACCATCATGCGGAATGCCGGCAAATCTCCGGCCTGCGCTACCAGCGCTTCGGTCAGGGTGACCGGCTCTGCCGTCGCCTGGCCGCACACCACAAGATCGCCCTCGCGGATCAGGCCGGAGAAGTCGATTGGCGCCGTGTCCTCGGGCATCGCCAATTCTGCTTCAGCCTAGTATGACTTCGCGAGGCCCAACACCTTTTCCGCAATAAAACTGAGCGCGAGCTGCGGGCTGACCGGCGCGATGCGCGGGATCAGCACCTCGCGCAAATAACGCTCGACGTGGAACTCCTTGGCGTAGCCAAAGCCGCCGTGGGTCATCACCGCCTGCTCGCAGGCATGGTATCCGGCTTCGCCTGCGAAATATTTGGCGGCATTCGCGCCGGCGCCGCACGGCAAGCCCTTGTCGTATTGCCAGGCCGCTTGCATCACCATCAGCCAGGCTGCCTCGAGCTCGACCCAGTTGACCGCGAGCGGATGCTGAATGCCCTGGTTCTTGCCGATCGGACGATTGAAGACGACGCGCGTCTTGGCGTATTCCGTCGCGCGCGACAGCGCAAGCTTGCCGAGGCCGACGGCTTCCGCCGCGATCAGGATGCGTTCGGGGTTCATGCCCTCGAGGATGTACTGGAAACCTTTGCCCTCTTCGCCGATGCGATCCTCCATCGGGATCTCGAAATCCTCGAAGAACAGCTCGTTGGAATCGACGATCTTGCGGCCCATCTTCTCGATCTCGTGGACCTTGATCCTGTTGCGGTCGAAGTCCGTGTAGAACAGGCTGAGACCATGGGTGGGCGAGCGCACCTCCTCCAGCGGCGTGGTGCGCGCCAGCAGCAAAATCTTGTGCGCGACCTGCGCGGTCGAGATCCACACCTTCTGGCCGTTGACGATGTAGCGATCGTTCTTGGCGACCGCGCGGGTCTTGAGCTGGGTGGTATTGAGGCCGGTGTTGGGCTCGGTGACGGCGAAGCAGGCTTTCTCGCGGCCTTCCACCATCGGCGGCAGCATGCGTTTGCGCTGCTCCTCGGTGCCGAACACGACGACGGGATTGAGACCGAACACGTTGATATGCACTGCGGAGGCGCCGGACATGCCGGCACCGGACTCCGCGATCGTGCGCATCATGATCGCGGCTTCGGTGATGCCGAGCCCTGAACCGCCATATTCTTCCGGCACGCAGATGCCGAGCCAGCCGGCATCCGCGAGCGCCTTGTGAAAATCATGCGGGAAGCCGCCGTCGTGGTCCTTCTTCAGCCAATAGGCATCGGGAAAGCCTTCGCAGATCTTTGCGATGGCGTCGCGAATGGCTTCCTGCTGATCGGTGAGCGCGAAATCCATGATGGTCTCCTTGTGGAGGCTCGTTGAACCTAGCGCCCCATCTGCGAGGGCAGCCAGAGGATGATAGACGGAAACGCCACGAGGATCGCGATCGCGATCAGGTGGGCGATGAAGTGGGGGAAGGTGCCGTGAAACACCTCCGCCACCGGCCGTTTGGCGTAGCGGGCGACGATGAAGCAGTTCAGCCCGACCGGCGGCGTGATCATGCCGACCTCGGCGGTGACGATCTTGATGACGCCGAACCAGATCGGATCGAAGCCGAGCGTCTTGATCAGCGGCAGCACGATCGGCACGGTCAGCACCAGGATCGCGATCTGGTCCATGAACGAGCCGAGCACGATATAGCCGCACAGGATCAGCGTGATGATCACCCAGCGCGAGGTCGGCAAGCTGCCGATCCAGGCGACGAGATCCTGGGTCACATGGGTGAGCGTGAAGAAGTAGCCGAAGATCGAGGCACCAACGAGGATCATGATGATCATGCAGGTGCCGTGGCAGGCGCGCAGCAGCGTCTTGTAGAGCGAGGTCGGCGTGATCTTGCCCTTGACGATCGCGAGCAGGAAGGCACCGAACGCGCCGAAGGCCGAGGCCTCCGTCGGCGTCGCGACACCGAGATAGATCGTGCCTGTGACGATCGAGAACAGCACCACCATCGGCGAGACCTGCCACAGCAGCGCAAACTTTTCCCGCCACGGCACTGACTTTGCAGCCGGCGCCCGCGAGGGATCCTGCCAGACCAGGAAATAGATCGTGGCCATGATGGTGAAGGTGACAAGGATCGCGGGGATGATGCCGCTGATCAAAAGCTTGCCGATGTTCACCTCGGCGAGCAGGCCGAAGATGACGAGCGCAACGCTGGTGGGCAGCAGCATCGACAGCGTGCCCGAGATCGCGACCACGCCCGCGGCCATCTTCGGCTCATAGCCCTGGCGGATCATCGCCGGCAGGCTGGTCGAGGACAGCGTCGCAGCGGACGCCGTCGAAGTGCCGCAGATCGCGCCGAAGCCTGCGCCGGCCAGCGCAGTCGCCATGCCGAGCCCACCGGGAACACGGCCGACCCAGGCCGAGGCTGTCTTGAACAGATCGTCCGCGACGCCGGACAACAGCACGAGATCCGCCATCAGCAGGAACATCGGGATGGTGATCAGCTCGTAGGAGGAGACGGTCGAGAGCGGCGCTGTCTCCAGGATGCCAAACAAGGTCGGAAAGCCGCCGACCATCACGAGGCCGACCGAGCCGGAAAAGGCCATGGCGAAACCGACGGGCGTGCCGAGCGCGAGCAGGCCGAACAGCAAAGCGAGAACGATGAGAGGTGTCATGGATATCCGCCGTTACTCGAAGCCGCGCGCTTCGCCGACGCCGGTCACCGGCGGCAGCGGATAGAGGTCGCGTCCACTGACGAGGCTCAGCACATTGCCGACCAGCTGGAGCGCCAGCCGCAGCACCAGAACGCCGCACCCGAACGGCACAAGCGCCGCCGAGATCCAGGTCGGCCAGGGAATGGCGCCAGAGAGAACGTCGTGCTGCTCGTAATTCTCCAGCGCGCGCGCGAAGCCGACCTTGCAGATCAGGACGAACACGAAGAGGCCCGCGAGCGCGGTGACGATCTCGGACAGCCGCCGCCCCGTGGGCGAGAACCGCGACAACAGGATGTCGACGCCGACATGGACATGCTCGCGCAAGGCGTCCGACAGCGTGAAGAAGAACACGCCCGCGAGCAGATAGAGCCCGATCAGATCATAGGTGAAGGAGAACGGGCTGTTCAGCGCATAGCGCATGAACACGTCTGTCACGACCAGAACCATGATCACGAACATGAATAACACCGCGATCACTGTCAGCGCGCGCTCCAGCGCGCCGAGCACTTGCCCTGCCCGTTCGATCACGTCGCGCCTCCTTCTCCGATTTGCGGATTACTTGCCACCGGCGGCCAGCAGGTCGTCGAACTCCTTCAGCGCGGCAGAGGCCTGCTTGCCGCGGCTGTCGAGACCTGCGGCCCATTCATGACCGACGCCCTTGAGCTTGTCCTTCATTTCGGCGCGCGTTGCTTCCGGCAGCGGATCGAAGGTGACGCCTTCGTCCTGCATGTGTTTCTTGGTGGCTTCGCCTTCCTTGTCGACATCGGCGCAGGCTTTCGGCGTGATTGCCTCCGAAGCCTCGTTCATCGCCTTTTTCACGTCGTCCGGCAGCTTGTCCCAGACCGACTGGTTGATGGAATAGGCGACGATGAAGCTGCCGAAGCTGACGCCTTCGGTCGCGTGCTTGACCAGCTTGTCGAGGCCATAGGCCACGACGCTATCCAGCGGAAACAGCAGGCCATCCATCGTGCCGCGCGACAGCGACTCATAGGCATCGGGTGCGGCCATGCGCACCGGCACGGCGTTGAGCGCACGCAGCGTGAGATCCTGCGCGCCGCCGGTGGTGCGCAGCTTCAGGCCCTGCATGTCCTTGGTGGTCTCGACCTTCGACTTGACGGTCCACACCTGGTAGGGCGGCAGCACCACGGCGAGCAGCAGCTTGATCTTGTTCGGCGCGTATTCCTGCTTGGCCAGCACGCCTTCGCGCGCGGTCTTCCAATAGGCAAGCGTGCCCTGACAGCTGGTCGCGAACGCGCCCGGCAATTGCGCCACTTCCGACAGCGGCATCTTGTCGGAGACGTAGGACGGTCCGATGTAGCCAATATCGACCACGCCCGACTGCGTCAGCCGCAGCATGTCGGCGGCTTTGCCGATCTGCTGGTTCGGATAATAGGTGAAGGTCACGGCGCCGTTGGTGCGCTTGGTGACGTCGTCCATCCAGGGCTTGAGCATCAGGCGGACGAGATAATGTCCGGCGGGGAAGCTGTCGGCGACCTTCAGCTCGAGCGCTTGCGCCGACAATGTCGAGACCGGCAGCGACAACGCGAGCACGGCTGCAGCCCGGACCAGATTTGTCTTCATGTCATTCTCCCTGAGGCGTCCCGCGCCGAAGGCGGCAGCCGCTTGCTGCCGAGCCGTTCGGTCCCTCGCTCCGTTTCTTGCTTGAGGAAAATGTACATATATGTGAATTTATCTGTCAAGTATATGAACTATGCATGGAGCTATGCGCCCCTCGGCGAACCACGCGAATTGACATCGCCGATTTATGAATTCTAACTCCACCTATATGAATTTAGCTCACGAGGCCTCATGGGACCGCTCGCCGGCTTCACCATTCTCGACCTGACTTCGGTGCTGATGGGCCCCTACGGCACCCAGGTGCTGGCCGACATGGGCGCTGACGTCATCAAGGTCGAAAGCCCCGAAGGCGACATCGTTCGCCAGATCGGCCCCGGCCGCACACCCGGCATGGGCGGGATGTTTCACAACGCCAATCGCGGCAAGCGCAGCATCGTGCTCGACCTCAAGAAGCCCGAGGCGCGCGATACGCTGCTGCGGCTGGCGAAGAGCGCCAACGCGCTCGTCTACAATGTGCGCCCGCAGGCCATGGCGCGGCTCGGCCTCGACTACGAGACGCTCGCCGCGATCAATCCGTCGCTGGTCTATGTCGGCGCGTTCGGCTACGGCCAGTCCGGCCCCTATGCTGCCAAGCCTGCCTATGACGATCTGATCCAGGGCGCGGCGACCATTCCGACGCTGCTTGCGGCAGCCGGCGACGGCACGCCGCGCTACGTCCCCGTCACCATCGCCGATCGCATCGTCGGGCTGATGATGGTGAACGCCATCATGGGCGGCTTGATGCACCAGCAACGCACCGGCCAGGGCCAGCGCATCGACGTGCCGATGTTCGAATCCATGACCGAATTCGTGCTGGTCGATCATCTCGGTGGCCTGACCTACGATCCGCCGCTCGATCACGGCGGCTATGCTCGCCTGCTCTCGCGCTATCGCCGGCCCTACAAGACCAGCGACGGCCATCTCTGCGTGCTCATCTACAACGACAAGCACTGGCGTAGCTTCTTCGAGGCGATCGGGCAGCCGCATTTCCTCGAGCAGCCGCGCTTTGCCAACCACGCCGCGCGCACAAAGCACATCGACGAGATTTACGAGGAGATCGGCCACGTCTTCGTTACGCGCACCACCGCCGAGTGGCGCGAGCTGCTGGAGCGTGCCGATATTCCGGTGATGCCGATGCACACGCTGGAGACGATCCTCGAGGATCCGCATCTGAAGGCGATCGACTTCTTCAAGACGGTGGATCACCCCGTGGAGGGCCGCATCCGCCAGATGCGCGTGCCCTCGACCTGGAGCGCGACCCAGCCGGAGCCCGCCGGCCCGGCACCGACGCTCGGCCAGCATGGCCGCGACATTTTGCGCGAGGCCGGCTTCTCGTCCGAAGAGATCGAACGGCTGGCGGAGCAGAAGGCAGTTCACCTGGCGGCGCCGCCCTAGAGGCAGGCGCCGGCCAAATCGCAGGACAACAGGGAGGAAAACGCGATGGCCGGACTTTATTTCGAGGACTTTTCCGTGGGCCAGGAGTTCAGGCATCCGCTGACCCGGACCGTCACGGAAATGGACAACACCATGTTCAGCCTGCTGACGCTCAATCCGCAGCCGCTGCACATCGACGCGCATTTCTCGGAAAAGACCGAGTTCGGCCAGCGCATTTTCAACAGCCTTTACACCCTCGGCATCATGATCGGCATGACGGTCTATGATACGACCATGGGCACCACCGTTGCCAATCTCGGCATGACCGACGTGACTTTTCCGAAACCGGTCTTCCATGGCGACACCTTGCGGGCGACGACGAAGGTGCTTTCGTTGAGGGAATCCAAATCGCGCCCGAAGGCGGGCATCGTCGAGTTCGAGCATCATGCCTTGAACCAGAACGACGAGATCGTCGGCAAATGCCGCCGCATGGCGATGATGCACAAGAGGCCGGTCTGATGCGTTCCATGCTGTTCGTGCCGGGCGATTCCCCGCGCAAGTTCGAGAAGGCCAGCGAAGGCAAGGCCGACGCGCTGATCATCGATCTCGAGGATTCCGTCGTCACCGAGAAGAAGCCGGAGGCGCGCACCCTGACGCTTGCGATGCTGAAGAGCCGACCCGGCCCGCATCAGCTCTATGTCCGCGTCAACGCGCTCGATACCGGCATGACGCTGACCGATCTCGCCGCGGTGATGCCGGGCAAGCCCGACGGCATCGTGCTGCCAAAATCGCAAGGCGGCGACGACGTGCGGCAAGTCGCGACCTGGCTCGAAGCCTTGGAGGCGGCCGCCGGCATCGCGGTCGGCACGACGCGTATCGTTTGCGTTGCGACCGAGACGGCAAGCTCCATCTTCGGTCTCGGCAGCTACAAGGGCTGCTCCCCTCGCCTCGCCGGCCTGATGTGGGGCGCGGAGGATCTCTCGGCCTCGCTCGGCGCCACCGAGAAGGCTTCGGGCGGCGTGTTCCACAGCCCCTATCGCCTCGCGCGTGACCTCTGCCTGATGGCGGCGGCCGCGGCGGAAGTCGCACCGATCGACACCGTCTATACCGACATCGACAATCTCGCCGGCCTCGAGCAGGAGACGCGCGCGGCGCGGCGCGACGGGTTTTCGGCGAAGGCGTTGATTCACCCCAAACATGTCGATGTCGTCAACGCGGCGTTCGCGCCGACGGATGCCGAGCGCACCTGGGCAGAGAAGGTGATCGCGGCGTTCGCGAGCAATCCGAACTCCGGTACGCTGCGGCTCGACGGCCAGATGATCGACAAGCCGCATCTTCGCGCCGCGAAGAAGATCCTCGGCGAGAGCTAGATCGGAACGCCGCCACCATGATCGTTCGCCAAGCCGCAAACGTCCTGGAGATCATGGAATTCTTCGCACAAACGAGGAAGCCGGCGACGCTTGCCGAAATCGCCGATCATTTCGGCTGGCCGCGCTCGTCGACCTTCAACCTGCTCGCGACGCTGTCGGAGAAGGGTTATCTCTACGAACCCCGGCCGCGCGCCGGCTTCTATCCGACACCGCGATGGCTGGCGATGGCGCGGATGATCTCCGAAGTCGAGCCGCTGCCGCCGTGGACGCATACGTTGATCGCAGATCTCTCAGCCGAGACCGGCGAGACCGCGTCCATCGTGGCGCCCGCGGGCGTCATGGCTGTCTTCATCGACGTCGTCGAATCCCAGGCCGCGATCCGCTATTTCGCCACCATCGGCCACCGCGTGCCGATCCACGCCACCGCGAGCGGCCGCGCGCTGCTGCTGCAATATTCGCCAGAGGAGCGCGACTCCGTCTATCGCAAGATCGAGTTCAAGCAATATGGCCCGTCGACCCCGATCAGCATCGAGGCGGTGGAGGCCGAGCTGCGCATTTCGATCGAGCGTGGTTACTGCCAGAGCTTTGCCGACTACAGCCGCGACCTCGCTGGTGCAGCGATCCCGCTGCCGATCGGCGACCGCCGCCTGTCGGTCGTCGTCGCGGGGCCGGAATTCCGGATCGGGCCGAAGGTGGCGGAGGTCGCGTCGTTGATCGCGCGGACGGTGGACCGGCTGCGGCCGAAGACGGCGGCGTAGTTTCAGTCGAATCCCTGAACCGGAGGCGTCGTGGTCTCCACCGGCGCCGCCGGTGCAGCTTGAGCCGGCTGCTCCACAGGTGCGGCTTGGACCGGCGGATTGCTCGCAGCTCTCATCTGACCGCTGGCCTCCATCGCCTGGCGCGTGCGCGGCGGAGCGGTGGTTGCGGCGACGGGGGACGCCTCACGGCGTGACGGCTGCCGATGTCTCGCCGACTGCGAACCTCTCACGCCCCATGACCTCGCGATCGAAGGTCCGGCGGTATAGCCGATTACCGCGCCCGCGACGGCACCGATCGGACCGAGCACGACGGCGCCGGATACGGCGCCTAATGCCGCAGAACCAGCGCGCTCCTGCGCAGCGGCGCTTGCCGGCACGCCGGCCAGCAGCACGATGGCAGTGATCAGAGCTTTGTTCATCGGAGCGCCTCCCTCTCGGGAGATCACTCTGACTCAAATATGGCCACAGCGGGTTTGTTCGTGGCCCAACACGGGGCAATCGCGGATGGAACTCCGGCAATTCAATGGCTCGGGCCGCGATTTCCGCGCGCTAAGGCGCGACCTTGTCGGCCGTAAAGCCGTTGCGGTCGAGCGCACGGCGGACTGTGCCGTCAGCCTTGGCCTCCGTCAGGAATTGCGCGGCCCAGACCTTCGCGACGGTCTTGCCCTTCGGCACGACCACGACCACGCCGGTCGATTGAATCACTTCGTCCAGCACCTTCGTTCCCGGCAGTTTTCGCGAGAGGTCTTCCAGCGCCCCCATGCCCATTGCGAGCGCATCGAGCTCGCCCTTGCCGATCAGCTCGGCCGCCTGTTCCGGCTTGACGAACTTCGTGAGCTTCGCCTGCTTCAGCGATTTCTCGACCGTCCGCGATGTCGACGTTCCCTCGATGCAGCCGACCCGCATGCCCGCGCGATCGACATCCGCAACAGAGCGGATGTCCGAACCCGCGCGGATGAGATAGCCGCTCATATAGGCGACGTAGGCCGGCCCCTGGTCCACGAACGCTTCGCGCTTGACGTCAGCCGGCATGAAGGAGAGATCCCAGACGTCCTTGCCGCTGGCAGCGGCGATCTCGTCCGAGCTTTGGTATTCGACGAGCTGCAGCGGAAGGTGGAGCATCCCGGCGGCAGCCTTGGCCAGTTCGACGGTGACGCCGCGCGGCTTCCCGGTCGCGGGATCGCGCGTCGTCCAGAACGCCGACGCGGCGGGACCGACGGCCACCGCCACGCGCAATGTTCCCGTCGGCGCAACCTCGAGCGCACCCTCGGCTTTCACCTCGGGAGCACCGGTCATGAGAGCGACCAATCCCAACGTGGCGATCAAGCCGAGCCGCAACATGTCACGTCCTTCCAGCACTGAATTGCTCGCGGATACTCAGACGATCTTGATCGACATATCGGGCAAGCCTTCGAGCTTGCACAACAGCACATCGCCCTTCACCACGGGGCCGACATTCTCCGGCGTTCCGGAATAGATGATGTCGCCAGCCTTCAGCTCGAACGCTTCCGAAAGCTTTGCGATCTGCTCGGCGACACTCCAGATCATCTTGCTGAGATCCGAGCTCTGCTTCACGGTGCCGTTGATCGCGAGCGAAATCGCACCCTTCTCGAAATGACCGGTCTTGCTCGCGGGATGGATCGGGCCGATCACCGCAGCATGGTCGAAGCTCTTGCCGATCTCCCACGGCTTCTTCTCCGCAGCCATGCCGTTCTGGAGATCGCGCCGGGTCATGTCGAGGCCGAGTGCGTAGCCATAGACATGGTCGAGCGCTTTCTCGGCCGGGATGTTGGTCCCGCCGGATTTCAGCGCCGCGACCAGCTCGACCTCGTGATGATAGTTCTTGGTCAGCGACGGATAGGGATGATCGGCGACCTCGCCGATCGCAACGTTCTGGATCGCATCCGTCGGCTTCTGGAAGAAGAACGGCGGCTCGCGGTTCGGATCCGAGCCGCGCTCGATCGCGTGCGCGGCATAGTTGCGGCCGATGCAGTAAATGCGGCGGACCTGGAACACGCTCGTCTCGCCGACGATCGGGATCGCGACCATCGGCACCGGGAAGATCGGCTTGGGCGTAGCCTGCGCTGCGGCCGGCGGCGCATCTGCGAGGCCTGCAGCGGTCATCGCGGCTGCGGCAGTGAGCACGCTGCGTCGGGTGGCTTTTGTCATGGCGTCACTCCCTGATTTTCGCCGTTTCTTGTCGGAACGTCAATCTTAGAGCCAAACGACGGGCGGGCCAATGGCCCGCCCCGTACGTCTTAAGTCGCGACGCGATCGAAGAATTCGCGCACCTTTCGCGCGCAGGTGTCGGGGTCCGTCGCGGCGACATGATAGGAATCGCCCGGCAGCACTTCGAGCTTCGAGCCCGGGATCATCTCCTGCCACGCCTTCACCGATGCAACGTCGCCGAGCCCTGAGCCGGTCGTGGTGATCACCAACGCCGGGCGCTTGATCGCCAGGAGCTCGCCGGTGACGTCGACCGTCGGCACCATCTGAAGGAACGCTTCCAGCGTCGACGCCTTGGTCTTCGACATCAGATTGATCCACCAGTCGAGCGCCGCTGGCGGCAGCGACGAGCCGAGCCGGCCGGCCGTGGTCTCGCGAACCCAGGCTTCGACGCCCTGCTCGCGGATCTGCTTGCGCCAGGTCGGCGCCCGCTCGTTGAACGAGGTCAGCGACGCCGGCGCGCCGACCGCGGCAACCGCGATCACGCGATCCGGGTGCTTGGCCGTGAGATGCATCGCCAGCGTGCCGCCGATCTTGCCGCCGATCAGGAACACGCGATCGAGCTTCAACGCATCCAGCGTCCGAATGATATCGTCGCCGAGGCCGGCGAAGCGATAGACATAGGCGCCCTGCATCGGCGTCGAATCGCCGTAGCCGCGAAGATCTGGCCTCACCACCAGATGATGCGTGGCAAAATACGGTACCCAGCGCCGGAACGCCTCGCCGCTCTCGGCGAGCCCATGAAGCATCACGACCGGCGACTTGGTGTCCCACGGCAGGAGATAATCGTCGACGCGAACCGCAAGCTCGCAATCGTCGCTGACACCGATCTTCCGCAGTTCGCTAGCCATCAGATACACCTCGTTCCACCGCCATCGACATTGATGCAGGTACCCGTAATGAAGGATGCGCGGTCTGAACAGAGGAATGCAACGATCCCCGACACCTCGTCCGGCTGTCCAACGCGGCCAAGCGGAACCGAGGCGATGGCTGCCGCATTGGTTGCGCCCTGATCCTGTCCGGAGATGGCCGCCCCCTGGGAGATCAGGCTGTCCCAGCGATCGGTCTGCACCGGACCGGGATTGACGCCGGTAACCAGCACATTGTCAGGTGCGCATTCCTCGGCGAGCGCGAGCGTGAAGTTGAGCAGCGCCGCGTTGACCGCGCCGCCCGACATATAGGCCGCGCGGGGCTGATGCCCGCTGCGACCGATGATGTTGATGACGCGTCCCCAGCGGCGGTCGCGCATCTCGGGCAGCACGTTGCGCGCACAGCGCATGTAGCCGAGCAGTTTCAGCTCGATCGACTTGGCCCAGATCGCATCAGGCGTTTCCGCGATCCGGCCCATCGGCGAGGCGCCGGCATTGTTGACGAGGATGTCGACCCGACCGAACACCTCGCGCGCGGTATCCATGGCGCGGGCGATGTCGTCCGGCCTGGTCATGTCGCCAGCACATGCAATCACCCGCCGGCCGGTGTCCCGCGACATGTCTTGCGCGGACGCGGCAAGGCGCTCAGCATCGCGGGCCACGATGACGACATGCGCCTGCTCGCGCGCAAGCTCGGCAGCAATGGCCCGGCCGATACCGATGCTGCCGCCGGTGACGACGGCAACCTTGCCGCCCAGATTCAGATCCATGCTACGCCCTTCAGTCTACCGTGGCGCCGGAGGCTTTGACGAGCTTGCCCCACTTTGCAGTCTCGTCCGTCATGAATTGCCCGAACGCATCGCCGAACACCGTGCCAGGCTCGGCCCCGAGCTCGGCAAGCCGCTTCTTGACGTCAGGCATCTTCAGGATCGTCTCGAACTCGCCGCTCAGCTTGGCGAGCGCCGGCGCAGGCGTCTTGGCCGGCGCCACCAGTCCGAACCAGGAGGAGGCCTCGAAGCCCGGCACGGTCTCACCGACCGTCGGCACATCAGGCAGCGCTTCCGCCCGCTTGGCACCGGCCACCGCGATCGCGTTGATGGCCTTGCCTTGCACCTGCGGCAGCACTGCCGGCATGTTGTCGAACATGAACGGGATCTGGCCCGCAAGCAGATCGTTCATCGCCGGAGCCGCACCACGATACGGCACGTGCACGATATCGATGCCGGCCATGCTCTTCAGCAGCTCGCCGGCGAGATGATTGGTCGACCCGATGCCCGACGAGCCGAAATTCAGCGTGCCCGGCTTGGCCTTGGCCAGCGCAATCAGCTCGCCGACATTCCTTGCCTGCACCGAAGGATTGACGACCAGCACGATCGGCACCGAGGCGATCAGCGCGACCGGCGCAAAGGCCTTTGCCGGATCAAACGGCAGCTTCTTGTAGAGGGAGCCGTTGATCGTCAGCGGCGGCGGCGCGGTCAGCAGCAAGGTATAGCCATCGGCCTCTGCGCTCGCGACCGCCTCGGCGCCGATATTGCCGCCGGCACCACCACGGTTCTCCACGAGGAAATTCTGGCCGTTCCGCTCGGTCAGCTTCTGGGCAACGATGCGGGCGATGATGTCGTTGGACCCGCCGGCCGGGAACGGCACGATGATCTTGACGGGCCGGGAGGGATAATCCTGCGCGAGGGCCGGACCACAAAGCAGGATCGCGCCGCAGGCGGCAAGAACCCAGCGGCGGCAGTATCGGTACATCAGGCGTTTCCTCTCTCTTAGTTTATCGTTGATCGCAGGACGTCAAGCCGTCATCAACGGCCTCAGCTTGCCGATATCGCGGGCGGAGATGTCAATTGCAGCCGCCGCGGCGGCATGTGCTGCCGCAGTACGACGACCCCGCATACGGCGATCCATTGCTTCGGCTTCATGCTTCTTCCCTTGAGTATGCGTGGATGCCCCGCATGACGTCTCACCATGTCGGCGCCACCAGCCCTGAGCTTTCCCAGAAGGCGCATTTGTGGGCATCGGCGAAGTCGCGGCGCATGACAGGCGTGTCCGAAATCGAGAGCACGGCCCGATCATCGCTGGTGAAGCGGCGCCAGCGAAGGCGCTCGGGGCCGCTCCCATTCGTATTCGCATTTGCCTCGCCTCCGTTCGGCTCTCCAGTCGCGGCGAAAGCGCTCCAATAGCCCGCGATCATGCGCGACAACGCTGCGTGCCGACCAGGCAGCGCATGCGCATCGTTGTCGTTGTTGAAGAGGTAGCCGAGATCGGTCGTATGGTAGGACAGGTTCGGCAGGTCGCTGCCTTGCACGAGCGGCTGCTGCTGCATGGGATCGGCGATGTCGAGCTCGTAGCCGTAGACGGGCACGGAAGCCGCGAGCGCGTTACGCGTGAGATTGGCCATGCAAGCGAAGCGCCGGTCCGTCAGCGCGCTGCCGATCAGGGTCGAGGCGGTGGCGTAGGCCTCCGGCACGTACTGCGCCGCCACTACGTCGGCTTTGTCGCCAAAACTGGATTTGAGCATGCCCGGAATGTCGCCTGGCAACATGATCCGCTTGAGGACATCGGATTCGACGCGCGCCGTGAAGAGATAGTTTTCCTTGGCGTTGGTTCCGATCAGCACCGGCACCTTCATGAAACGTCCCTGCCGAAACGCCTCAAATGGATCAAGCGGCAGGACGATCCCATCCTGGATCATGGTCGGTCTAGCCGTCATGCGCAGGAAGGCGTCGGAGCGCGCGGAGCGCAGGCAGGCCAGCGTCTGCACCGTGCCGCAGCCGATCTCATCCAGCGAACTGGCATACCGCTCGCGCTCTGCCTGCTTGAGCGGCAGAGTGTGTGCGCCGTCGGTCGCGCTCTGCACGATCGCGCGGTGAAACAGTCCCTCCGAGCCGGGCGATGCCAACAGTCCGAGCACGGCGTTGGCGCCGGCGGATTCACCCATCACGGTGACGTTGCCTGGATCGCCGCCGAATGCGGCGATATCCTGGGCGATCCAATGCAAGGCCATCTGCAAGTCTTGAAGGCCGTAATTGCCCGAGATATGACGGGCATCCACATCGTCCAGCGCGGGTGCCGCAAGAAAGCCCAGGGCGCCGACCCGGTAATTAACGGTGACGACGACCGCATCGGCAGCTAGCGCGAGATGGGTTGCGTCATACTGCTTCGCAGCACCATAGCCTTCGACGAAGCCGCCGCCGTGGATCCATACCATGACCGGCCTGCCACGCGCGCCGACGCTGTTTGCCGCCGTCGGCCTCCAGATATTCAGATAGAGGCAATCCTCGTTGCTGCTCGCGAGTCCGGCTGGATCGGGCGATGGCAATTGCGGACAGGCCGATGGAGGTACGATCGCGCGCAATGGCGCGCTCCAGGAAGCAGCCGGAACAGGCGGCGCAAGACGACGCTCTCCCGTCGGCGGCAGCGCATAGGGAATGCCTAGAAACACGTCCGTATCGTCGTGGCGCGCTCCTTCCACCCTGCCGAGGCTGGTCTGAACCTTTGGAACGCCCGAAGCGTCGTTCTGGGCGTCGGCCGCCGACAACCGCATCACGAACATCAGCGCGATGAGCGCCACCAGGCGCGAGTGTCTCGTTCGCATGGCCTTCTTCCTCCCTGCGGCTGGTGCCTTGATCTGACACCTCGCCAGTTGTGCGCGACGGCTCAACGCGGCCGGCGATCTTCTCAAGCTACCAGCAATTCGCGGAGCTGGCTTACATCCCCGACCGCCTCCAGATTGTTGATTTGCTCGATGAGCCTGTCGGCCTTACCCGAACCCAGCACAGGTGCCATCAGGTCACGTGCCTTCGCGCCAACCGCCTGCGTGGAGAGCGCATTTTCTTTGGTGCCCGGCGGAAACCTGGTGAAATGGTCAATCTTCCGCCCATCCGTCAACGTGACCTCGACCTTGGCGCCGCGCGGCGCCGCCGGGTCCATCAGCGCCTTGTCACCGGCCAGCGTCACCTTGGCGCGCTGCTCCAGGATCTTTGGATCGTGCATCAGCGCGACGTCATGACTGTCGTTGAACGACACCGCGCCCTTGACCAGCGCGACCGCCACGAGGTGCTGGCAATTGACGTCCGGCATCGCGCTTTCGCCTACAATTCCCATCGCATCGGTCGGCAGCTTGACCAGGATGCTACGGACGTTATCTGGCGTGAGGCTGTGCTGCTTGCGCAGCGTCAGCATCGCATCCAGCGGCGACTGGATCGGATAGCCGACCGAGAAGGTCTTGATCGCGGTTTCCGTGACATAGAACAGCTTGCCGAGATCCTTCACCATCTCCTCGGGCTTCGGATCGGTCGACAGCGCGATGAAGAGATTATGCGTGCCGTCGAGCACGTCGTCGACACCGGTCAGGCCGTTGAGAACCATGTCGACCGCCGTGACGCCATTGCGGGCGCCCATGCCGGCGAAGTCAAACGCCTTCTCGATGTGATCGTGGTCCTTCACCCAGCTCCACAAGCCGGAAACCTGCTGCGACGAATAGGAGATCGCGTAGCGCATCCCCTTCTCGTCGAGCCGTGCGAGCGAGGCCGCCGCGCCGAGCGCACCGAAGGTCGATGATGTTCCCTCGGCGCTGCGGTGCGTGCCGCGCACGAGATCCGGGCCCAGCGCCATCAACAGGCGGCAGGTCAAATCGTAGCCGAGCGCGACGGCACGAATGACGTCCTGTCCGCTGCGATGCTCCCGCTCACCGAACGCGAGCGCGGCCGGTACCACAGAGCATCCCGGATGCGCCTTGGTGACGGGCTCGAAATCGTCGGTCTCGTCCGCATGCGCACACATCGCATTCGCCAGGGCCGCGTTGACTGCCGTGGTGCGAAAGTCCGAGCCGACCACGGAGGCCTGGGCATCGCCGCCGAGCGTGCGCACGTATTTGAGCGCCATCTCGCCCGGCTTCATGCGCGATCCCGAGATCATCGCGCCGAGCGTATCGAGGATGCGGTGCTTGCATTCGCGCAGCACCTGCTCGGGCAGCTCCTGGTCCCGCGCGGCAACCATGTAGCGGGCGAGCCGCTCCGTCACGCCCGGTCCGGCTGCGAAAGCCACGCGGCCGCCGGTGGCAGCCAGAGCGGCGACCGAACCGGAGGATTGCAGGAAATGGCGGCGTGACCGCATTGCTTCTCTCCCTCGCGATCAGACCGCGACCGACATCTTGGCGATCTCTGCCGCGCTCGGCAGATTCTCGACACCCCAGCAGGCATCCATCACGCGCCGGATGGTCGCCGCGGGAATGATGCCGTCGGCAAGGTCGGAGAACTTGGTTTCGAGCTGCTTGTCGGTCATCGGCACCTCGACGCTGCCGATCGCATGCTCGATGTACCGGTTCAGCTTGCGGCCGTCCTTGAGCACGATGGTCATATCGACCTGCTCCGGCTTGATGCCGGGGGTGATGACCGGGAACACCCTCTCGCGCAACGCGACGATTGTGGGGTCGTTCACCGCACGATCGCTGAACTGCTTTTCGCCGCCGGCGCCCTCGACGATGGCGACCGCGACCGAATGATAGATGCTGAACTTGCCTTCGAGTCCGAGTTTCGGCGTCTTCTTGCCGGTCAGCTCGAGCACCAGCGGATGGATCTTGAGATCGACCCGCTCGATCTGGTCGGCAGTCAGCTTATTCTCGTTGCGGAGCTGGATCGCCGCATCGATCGCGGGATGAATGACGATACCGCAGGCGAACGGCTTGTAGGTGTTGAGAGCGGCCTCATAGCGCTTGCCGAGGTCGCCGAGGATCTCGTTGTAATCCTGCTTGGTGCTGATCGCGTTGGCCCAGCCGCGTTTGGCCTCGATCATCGCGTCAGACGACGTGAAATTCTTCGAGGCCAGGATCGCCGCGAAAATGCCGCTGGAGGCAGCACGGCCCGGATTGAAGCTCTTGTTCATCGAGCCGAAGGATTCGCGCAGACCCACGGGCTGGGATGCGGCGAGGCCGAGCGCCCAAGTCATCTGCTGCTCGTTGAGCTTGAGAAGCTTGCCGACGGCCGCGGCCGAGCCGAACACACCGGCCGTGCCGGTGATGTGCCAGCCGACATCGTAGTGGTTCGGGTAGACCGAGTTGCCGATCCGGCACTCGGTCTCGACGCCGAGCACGAGCGCGTTGAGGAAGTCCTTGCCCGAGACCGGCTGCATTTCCGACAGCGCGAGGATCGCCGAGGCCACGGGACCGGCCGGATGGATGATCGTCTTCAGATGCGTATCGTCATAGTCGAAGATGTGGCTCGACACGCCGTTGATGAAGGCGGCGTTCATGATGTCGAACCGCTCACGCCGTCCGAACAGGGAAGCCTGCTGCGGCCCGGAGAACGGGCCGAGCGCGGACACCGCGATATCGACCGTCTCGTGATGCGATCCGCCGATGGCGACGCCGACCCAGTTCAGCAGCGTCCGCACGCCCTCTTTTCGGACATTGGCCGGCAAGTCGTCGTGCTGCGCGTTGACGAGATAATGCGCCAGTGCGCGCGTCACCTCCTTGGGCGGCGCGGCAGCGGGCGCTGCAGCTGGGGCTTGCGCGAAGGCCGCGTTGGCACCGACTGTGGCCAGAGGCAGCGCAGCCGCCGCCTGGAGTAAGGTCCTGCGATCAGTGCGCATAGGCAGCCTCCTTGACCTTGATCGACACCAGCTTGGCCGCCAGACGCACTGCGCTCTCCAGCGCACCGGTGTTGGCGACGCCTTGGCCTACGATATCGAACGCCGTGCCGTGCGACGGCGTGGTGAAGACGGTCTCGAGCCCCGCGGTGACGGTGACGCCGCGGTTGAAGCCGCGCAGCTTGGTCGCGATCTGGCCCTGGTCGTGATACATCGCGACCACGCTGTCGAACTCGCCGGCGAAGGCGCGGATATAGACGGTATCGGCGGGATAAGGCCCGGTGCAGGCGATGCCGGTCTTGGCGGCGGCCTCGACCGTCGGACGGATCATCTCGATCTCGTCGCGGCCGAACAGGCCGTTCTCGCCGGCGTGCGGATTGAGAGCTGCGACCGCGATGCGCGGCTTGGCGACGCCGGCCCGCCGCATCATGCGGTCAACCAGCTCGATCGCATCGGTGATGCTCTCCGGATTGATGCCGTCGAGCGCCTCGCGCAGCGATTGGTGCCCGGTGACGCGCGACATCCATTGGCCGTCGAGCACGTTCATCTCGGAGAAGTAGGTCTTGTGCCCCAGCAGGCTCGCGAACATCTTGTGCTCGTCGGGAAACTTCCAGCCGCCGTCGAACATCGCGCGCTTGTTGAGCGGCGCGAAGGTGATGGCATCGACCTCGCCGGCCTTGGAGAAGTCGATCGCGCGCGAAAGGGTCTCGCCAGTCAACCGGCCGGATTCGGCGCTGGCCTTGCCGAGCGGGATTTTGGCGGGATCGGTGTTGCCCAGGTCAACGAGCTGTACCGTGCCGAGGCCCCATTTTGCGGCCTTCGGCGAGGCAATCCGCTCGACCTTCAGCTTCACGCCGGCATGTTCCATGCCCATGTCGAGCACGCGGGCATCGCCGACCACGACGAGACGTGCGACATCGGCGAGGCGGTCGTCGGAGAGGATGCGCGCGATCTGCTCGGGGCCGATGCCGGTGCAGTCGCCGGGCGTCAGCGCGATGACAGGAAGTTCGTTGGTGCTGATAGCCATATTGAAGCCTTGGATCCTTACTTCGCTTGCTGGATTTGCGCGGCGGACTGAACCCAGTCCTCGCGATTGAATTCGCCGTCCCATTTCGCGACCACGATCGCGGCGACTGCGTTGCCGATGGTGTTGGTGATGGCACGCGCCAGCGACATGAAACGGTCGATGCCGAGCAGCAACGCCAATCCTTCCGCCGGGAGCCCTGCGGCCACGACGGTCGCGGCAAGTGCTGCGAACGCACCGCCGGTGACGCCGGCCGCGCCCTTGCTGGTGAACAGCATCACCACGAACAGGCTCAGCTGCTGCGCGGCCGTGAGCTCGACGCCGTAGACCTGGGCGACGAAGATGGTGGAGAGCGGCAGCGTCAGCGCAACGCCGTCGAGATTGAAGGAATAGCCGGACGGAATAACGAGGCCAGCGACCGCGCGGCCGACACCGGCCTTCGGCAGCTTTTCCATCATGCCGGGAATGGCGGTCTCCGACGACGAGGTGCCGAGCACCACCAGCAGTTCGGTCCGCAGCAGGCGCAGGAGATCCATCAGGCGAACGCCGACCAGGCGGCAGATGGTGCCGAGAATGACGAAGATGAAGAACGCCATCATCGCCCAGGCGGTGCCGACCAGAAGCGCCAGCGCATAGAGCGTCGCGGCGCCGAATTTTGCCACGGTGAACGCCATGGCCCCGAACGCACCGATGGGCGCCAGCGCCACCACGACATGAACCACGCTGAACACGAGCTCGGTCACGCGCTCGAGGCCCGTCCGCAGCGGGCCGGCTTTCTCGCCGAGCAGCAACAGGCCGATACCGCAGAGCAGTGCCAGCACCAGCACCTGAAGCACGTCGCCGGCGGCAAAAGCGCCGACGAAGCTTTCCGGCACCATGTGCTGGATGTAGGCCGACAGCGATCCGACATGGGCCTGCTGATAGCGCGCGACCGTCTCGGCCTGCTGCGCGGTGGCGTGCGCGACGCCCGCGCCGGGCTGCACCCAGCGCACCACGACGAAACTGATCAGGAGACAGATCGTCGTCACCACCTCGAAATAGGCGAAGGCCTTGAGGCCGATGCGCCCGACCGCTTTCATGTCGCCGACCTGCGCGATCCCGGTGACCACGACCAGGAAGATCAGCGGCGCGATGGTCATCTTGATCAGCGAGATGAAGACATCGCCGAGCGGCTTGAGCTCCACCGCAAAGTTCGGAAACAGAGCACCGAGCAGCGCGCCGAGCGCGGCGCCGGCGACCACGAGGACATATTGCTCGCGCCAGAGCGGCTTGCGGCGGCGTTCGGACGTGGAGCTCGCCATGGGTTCAGACAGCGGCGTCGCGGCAATCTGCAATGTACTTTCCTCCAACGGCATCGGCGCCATGCGTTGACGGCGCTTCGTTCTTGTCTTTCGATGGCGTTTACATTGGACCAGCGGCGTGTCAGGCGCTAATGCCGTATCGGTATGATTTGAGGACGAAACGGCATCATGGACCTGGTCTGGCTGGAGGATTTCCTTGCCATCGCCGAGGAGGGCGGCTTCTCCCGCGCCGCCGAGCGGCGGCACGTGACCCAGCCGGCGCTGAGCCGTCGCATCAAGTCGCTCGAGGACTGGCTGGGGACACAGCTGTTCGAACGCTCGACCCACACCATCACGCTCACAGCCGCCGGCGAGAGCTTTCGCCCGGTCGCCGAGGACGTGCTGCGCCGGGTGCTGGTCGGCCGCGAGGAGGCGCTCGAAGTGGCCCGGCTGAAAGCCGAGACCATCACCTTCGTCGCCACGCATTCGCTGTCGCAGACCTTCTTCCCGGAATGGATCCGTAACTCCGATGGCGCGCGCGCGGGCTCAGCCGTGCAGCTCGTCGCCTCGAATTTCGCCGGATGCGAAAAACTGCTGCTGGACGCGCAGGCGCACTTCATGCTGGCGCACTACCATCCGTCGCTGGTGAGCCGGCTCGACATGGACCGCTTCCAGCGCATCGATCTCGCCACCGACGTGCTGATCCCGATCAGCGCGCCGGCGGCAAAGCCGGGCCGCGGTGGCAGCCGTAGCAAGAAGCCACTGCCGCGCTACCCCCTGCCCGGCGCATCCGGCGCGCCGCTGCCCTATCTCGCCTATCACCCGGGCTCGGGCGTGGGGCGGCTTGTCACGTCGTTCCTGGCGGCAAAGGATCCGTCGGCCTGGCTCGTTCCCGGCTTCTCCGCGCCGGTCATGTTGCTGATCGACATGGCGCGCGAGGGGCGCGGCGTGACATGGGCGCCGATGAGCCTGGTCCGCGCCGATCTCGACCATGGCCGCCTGCTGCGGGCCGGCGGCGGAGACTGGGACATTCCGATCAATGTCTCGCTGTTCCGCACCCGCGCCCGCATGACCCGGGCGGCCGAGAATTTCTGGAATTCGGTCCGCAAGGGCCGGCCGGGCGTGAAATCCGCCGCATCTGCGTCTCGGGCCAAGTAAGGCCTAGCATGGAACTTGCATAAATTCTGGGCGACATGGACGCCGCATGAACCTCATCAGTCTCGACATCCGCATGCTCAGGTCGCTGATATCGGTGGTCGAGACCGGCAGCATCACCGAGACCGCGCGCCGGCTGGGCCGCACCCAGCCGGCGATCACGCTGCAGCTGCAACGGCTGGAGGAGCTGACCGGCAAGCAGCTGTTCGAGCATGGTGGCCGCAGGCTGACGCTGACCGACGACGGCACCACCGTCCTCACCTATGCCAAATCCATCCTGAGGTTGCATGACGAGCTGATCTCGCAGCTGGCATCGCAGGAGATCGAGGGCCAGGTCGTGCTCGGCACGCCCGACCTCTACGCGGCATTCATGCTGCCGCAGATCCTCAGCGTGTTCAGGAAATCGTTTCCGCGCGTGCAGGTCGAGCTCAACTGCGCGCTGTCGACGCCGCTGGTCGGCCTCGTCAAGCGCGGCGATGTCGACATCGCGCTCGTCACCCGCATGAACGATTTCACCGGCGGCCAGGTGGTGCGGCGCGAGCAGCTGGTGTGGATGACCGGCGAGCAATCCGCCGCGCATCAGGAGCGCCCGATCCCGCTCGCGCTGCTGCCGCCGGGCAACATCTATCGCGACTACGCCATCGATACGCTGGAGCGCGCCAATTTGCGCTGGCGCATCGCCTGCGTCAGCGAGAGCGTCGGCGGACTGCAGGCCGCGGCCTTCGCCGGCATGGCCGTCACCGTGCTCGGCCGCAGCGCGCTGGTGCCGGCGATGCGCGAGATCGGCCCGAACGAGGGCCTGCCGCCGCTGCCGAAGATCGAGCTGTTGCTCTACAAATCGAGCGGGGCCACCTCGAAGGCGGCGACCGCGCTGCACGACTATCTCGCGCATTACCTGCGCCTCGACGAAGAGCTCAGCGGCCGCGGTGCGCCGATCGAGCTGGGCTAGGCCCACACAACATCGAAAACAACCCCATGCACAGTAGAACGGCCCTTGTTTGCAAAGGGGTTTTCGCGCTCCTCCTCCGGCTAGCGTAACGCTACCTGTGGCCAGAACTTGGCCCAGGGCTGCGCCTGCTCGAACGCGGCTGCGATGCGGAAGATCGTGGGCTCGTCGAGCCAGGGCGCGACGATCTGAAGACCGACCGGCATGCCGTCGCGATCGAAACCGCAAGGCAGCGTCGCCGCCGGAAGCCCGGCGAGATTGATCGGCCAGGTGAAGGGCGACCAGCCGAGATGCGGATCGACCTTCTTGCCATCGATCGTGTCGACGCCGATCCGGCCAGCCTCGAATGCGGTCACCGCGACCGTCGGCGTCACCAGCACATCGACGCGCTCGAACAGTTTGACGAAGGCATTGCGTGCCTGGCCGCGGCGGTAACTGGCTTCGATGTAGTCCGTTCCGGTGTAGCGACGGCCGGCGCTGACGACTTCGCGATAATCAGCTTCGGAGCTGGCGAGATCGGCAGTCGTCTTGGTCGCCACCGCCGCCGCCTGTTCGGTGAACGCGATCGGCTTCAGCGTGTGCTCCAGAATGCCGGGATCGAGACCCGGCCCATCCATGGTGACCTGCGCGCCGCAGGAATCCAGAATGGCGAGCGCCTTGCCAAAGGCAGCACACACATCGGGGCTGACGGCGGCGTAACCGAGATCGGCACTGGCGCCGATGCGAATGCCATCGAGCCGCCCTGCATTCGCGTCGAAGCGGCGCGTGGACACGGGAAGGCTTGCGGCATCACGTAGATCAAACCCCGCAATGATCTCCAGCGTCAGCGCGGCATCCGCGACCGTCCGCGTGATCGGTCCGGTGTGCGCGAGCGAGGCCCAGGACGGCGGCGAGAAGCCGGGCGAGCGCGGCACGAGGCCAAAGGTCGGCTTCAGCCCGAACACACCACAAAACGAAGAGGGCACACGGATCGAGCCAACGCCGTCAGTGCCGATCGCAATCGGGCCGCAACCGGCGGCGACGCCCGCTGCCGCACCGCCGCTCGACCCGCCACTGGTGCGGCCGGGATTCCAGGGATTTCGCGTCGTACCCGTGACGGGGCTGTCCGCCGTGAGCTTGTAGCCGGACTCGCAAGTCGTGGTCTTGCAGGTGATGATCGCGCCCGATGCCTTCAGCGACGACACCACGGCGGCGTCGACATCGGGCACGAACGCCTTGTTCATGGGCGAGCCGGCATAGGCTGGCACGCCCGCAACGAACACGAGATCCTTGATCGTGACGGGCACGCCGGCGAGCGGACCCTTGGCTTCGCCCGACCGCATCTCTTTGGTGATACGGTCGGCCTCCACCCTCGCCTGCTCGTACATCGGTGTCACCACCGCATTGCAGGCTTCATTCGTGGCTTCGAGCGCAGCAATGGTGTCGTCAACGACATCGCGCGGGGTGAACGCCTTGCGGCGGTAGCCGGCCATGATCTCGTTAGCAGAAAGCGCGCCAAGGCCAGTCGGCGCCGGCGGGAAGGCCGCTCGGCCGGAACCATCAGTCATCATCAACCCTAAAGAGCTAGCTGAGCGCCGCGTCGACGGCGCGCTTGGCCATCACCGTGACGAGATGTGCACGGTAATCGGCTTCGGCGTGGATATCGGAGGTAAGGCCGTCGTTGTCGATCTTGATCGCTGCAATCGCGGACGGATCGAAATTCTCCGACAGCGCCGCCTCCATCGGCGGCACGCGGAACACGCCGGGACCCGCGCCGGTTACAGCGACGCGGACACCATCGGCGAATTTCGCGACGAACACGCCGACCAGCGCATAACGCGACGCCGGCGCCTTGAACTTTGAGTAGCCTGCCTTGAGCGGCACGGGAAAACGGATCGCAGTGATGATCTCGCCTGCTTCCAGCGCGGTCTCGAACAGGCCGAGGAAGAACTTGTCGGCAGCGATCTCACGCGTGCTGGTGACGATGGTGGCGCCGAGACCAAGCACGCCGGCCGGATAATCCGCTGCCGGATCGTTGTTCGCGACCGAGCCGCCGATGGTGCCGCGGCTCCGTACGGCGGGATCACCGATCATCGAGGCGAGCGCCGCGAGCCCGGGGATCTTCGTCTGCACAAGCTTCGAGGCCGCCACCACGGCATGCGGCGTCATCGCGCCGATTGTGATGGTGGCGCCGTCGTCGGTGATCCCTTTGAGGTTTGCGAGTTTCGAGAGATCGACAAGAGCAGGCGGATTGGCCAGCCGCTGCTTCAGCGTCGGGATCAGCGTCATGCCGCCGGCGACGAGCTTGCTGTCCTCGATCGAGGTCAAAAGCTTGGCCGCATCGGGAATCTGGTCGGGTTGGTGATAGGCAAATGGTTTCATTGTTGTTGTCCTCCCTATTCCGCAGCGACCGGCAGCGACGCGTTTTGCAGCAGGCGCCAGATCCGGTTCGGCGTCGCCGGCATGTCGACATGGGTGACGCCGAGATGCGACAGCGCATCGACCACGGCGTTGATGACGGCGGCTGGCGAGCCGATGGTGCCGACCTCGCCGCAGCCCTTCACGCCCATCGGCGTGTGCGTGCAGAGCGTGGAATGGGTCGCAACCTTCATCATCGGCATGTGGTCGGCCCGCGGCATGCAGTAGTCCATCAGCGAACCCGACAGGAGCTGACCGGAGCCTTCGTCATAGACCGCATTCTCGAACAGCGCCTGGCCGACGCCCTGCACGATGCCGCCATGCAACTGGCCTTCGACAATCATCGGGTTGATGACAGTGCCGACGTCGTCCACCGCGGTGTAGTTGACCAGCGTCACCGTGCCCGTCTCAGGGTCCACTTCGACCTCGGCGATGTGGCAGCCGCCGGGATAGGTGAAGTTGACGGGATCGTAATAGGCCTGCTCTTCCAGCCCCGGCTCCAGCACCTCGAGCGGATAATTATGCGGCACATAGGCCGCGCCCGCGATCTCCTCGAACGACTTGATGCGGTCCGTGCCCGCGACCGAGAAGTTCCCGGCCTCGAACTGGATATCGACCTCGGCGGCTTCGAGCAGATGCGCCGCGATCTTCTTGCCCTTGGCAATCACCTTGTCGGTCGCCTTCGACAGCGCCGCACCACCCACCACCAGCGAGCGCGAGCCATAGGTGCCCATGCCGAACTGCACGCGGTCGGTATCGCCGAACACGATATCGACATTCTCAAAGGACACGCCGAGCTTCTCCGACACGATCTGCGCAAACGTCGTCTCGTGGCCCTGGCCGTGATTGTGCGTGCCGATCATGACCGTCACCTGGCCGGTCGGATGCACGCGCACCGTGGCGCTCTCATAGAGACCGCCGCGCGCGCCCAGCCGCCCTGCGAAGCGCGACGGCGCAAGACCGCAGGCCTCGACATAGGTGGAATAACCGAGCCCGCGGAATTTGCCTTTGCTGGCGGAGGCCGCCTTGCGGATGCCAAAGCCCTTCACGTCAGCAGCGACCAACGCGCCGTCGAGGCATCCCATGGGATCGCCGGAATCGTACTGCACCAGCACGGGTGTCTGGTAGGGATAGGCTTCCTTCGGGATCATGTTGCGGCGGCGGATCTCGACGCGGTCGATGCCCATCTCGCTGGCGGCGACATCGACGATGCGCTCCAGCACGAAGGTCGCTTCGGGACGGCCAGCGCCGCGATAGGCGTCGACCGGCACGGTGTTGGTGAAGACCACCTTCACATTGCAGTAGATCGCGGGCGTGGTGTAGACGCCGCCGAGCAGCGGACCGTAGAGATTGGTCGGGATGTTCGGCCCGAAGGTCGAGAGGTAGCCGCCCATATTGGCGAGCGTGTTGACGCGAAACGCCAGGAACTTTCCGTGCTCATCGAGCGCAAGCTCGGCCTCGGTGACGTGATCGCGGCCGTGGCGATCGGAAACATAGCCTTCCGAGCGGCTTGCAACCCATTTGATCGGCCGCTTCACCCGCTTGGCGGCCCAGGTGATGACGGCCTCTTCGCCATAGTGGAACTGCTTGACGCCGAAGCCGCCGCCGACGTCGGGCGCGACCACACGCAGCTTGTGCTGCGGAATGTTCAGCACCAGCGCGCCCATCAGGAAGCGCACGACGTGCGGGAACTGGCTGGTGGTCCACAGCGTGAAGCGATCGGTGCCGGGCTCATATTCCGCGATCGCCGCGCGCGGCTCCATCGGGTTGCCAATCAGGCGATTGTTGACGAGGCTGAGCTTGGCGACATGCGCGGCCTTGCGGAACGCGGTCTCGACCGCGGCCTTGTCGCCGAGCTCCCAGTCGCAGCAGATGTTGTTCGGCACGTCGTCGAACAATTGCGGGGCGCCGGGCCTGACCGCTTCGAGCACGCCGACCACGGAGGGCAACACCTCGTAGTCGATGATCAACAGCTCGGCCGCAGCATTGGCCTGCTGCGGCGTCTCGGCGATGACGAAGGCAACCATATCGCCGACGAAGCGCACCTTGCCCTGCGCCAGCATCGGGAACGGCGGCTCCTTCATCGGGACGCCCTTGGCGTCCGAGATGCCCCAGCCGCAAGGCAGCCCGCCAAGGCCGTCGGCCTTGACGTCGTCGCCGGTCAGGACCGCGATCACGCCGGGCGAGGCCAACGCCGCGCTCTTGTCGATGCCGCGCAACACCGCATGCCCATGCGGCGAGCGCACGAACACGCCAGCGGTCATGCCCGGGCGCTTGATGTCGGAGACGTAATTGCCGCGGCCGGTGAGGAAGCGCTGGTCCTCTTTCCGCTTCGGAGCAGCGCCGATGCCGATCACATTGCCCATGATCACTCTCCCTTGGCGGCGTTCATGGCGGCGGCGCCGGCCATCACGGAAACCACGATGTTCTGGTAGCCGGTGCAGCGGCAGATGTTGCCTTCGAGGCCATGACGAACCTCGGCCTCGGTCAGATCCGGTTTCCCGGTGGCAAGTGCGACCGCGGTCATCAGCATGCCCGGCGTACAGAAGCCGCATTGCAGACCGTGATGCTCGCGAAATGCCTCCTGCATGGGATGCATCTGGTTCGAGCCGGGCGCGCCCTGAAGCCCCTCGATGGTGAGCAAGGTCGCGCCGTCAAGCGCGGGTGCAAGCAATGTGCAGCTCTTCACCGGCAGGCCATTGAGATGTACGACGCAGGCGCCGCACTGGCTGGTGTCACAGCCGATATGGGTACCCGTGAGGTTGAGCTGTTCGCGCAAAAACTCGGCGACGAGCGTCGCGGGTTCGACATCCACGGTGGTGGGCCGGCCGTTGAGTGTGAAGGATATCTGCAAGGTCATACTCCTGCGCGACGGGGCTTTAGGCGAGTGGAAGCGCGCTGCCGGTGGCCCATGTGGCCATGACGACATCGCCGACGGTGAAGGGATCTGCGAAGAAGGTCTTTTCCGGCACATAGGCGACGAACTCGTCGTCCGGCACGGTGTCGAGCATGACCTTGACGAAATAGCCCTGGTATTCGATCGCAAGGACGCGGCTCGGCAGCGACGTGGTATAGCCGGGCGGCAAGTCCCTGCCCGGCCTGACCAGCGCGACGTCGTCGCGACGTACGGCGATATCGACCTTGTCGCCGACGCTGACGGTTGGGCGCGCCTGCAGCGGCACCTCGATGCCTGACGGGGCCGCCTGTGCGAGCGTAAAGCTCGCACCGTTGACCTTTTCGACGCGGCCGGACAGCACGTTCTGGCCGCCCATGAACTCGGCGACATAGCGATCGTGCGGATGGGCGTAGACGTCGCGCGCAGCGCCCGCCTGCTTGATCTTGCCCTGCTCCATCACCACCACGAGATCCGCGAGCGCGATCGCCTCGAGCTGGGTGTGGGTGACATGGATGAAGGTGATGCCAAGCTCCTGCTGCATCCGCCGCAGCTCCTGCCGCATCTGGACACGGAGCTGCTCGTCAAGCGCCGACAACGGCTCGTCGAGCAGCAGCACGCGCGGTTCCGTGATCGCGGCCCGCGCCAGCGCCACGCGCTGTTGCTGGCCGCCGGAGAGCTGCGCCGGAAGGCGGTCGGCGAACTGTGTCAACCGCACCTTCTCGATCATGGCGTCGGCTGCCCGGAGGCGATCGGCTTTGGACTGGCCTCGCACGCGCAGCGCAAAGGCGATGTTCTCGCGGACCGTCAGATGAGGAAACAGCGCGTAGGACTGGAACATCATCGCCGTGCGGCGCTGCACGGGCGCAAGCCCCACCACATTCTGGCCGCCGATCACGATCTCGCCCGCGGTCGGGTCTTCATGGCCGGCGATCATGCGCAGGATCGTCGTCTTGCCGCAGCCGGACGGGCCGATGAAGCAGCAATAGGCGCCGTCGTCGATCTTGAGATTGACGCCGTCGACCACATTGGTGACGCCGTCAAAGCTCTTGCAGACGCCTGCCAGTTCGATATCGCCGCGATCGCTCTTCATTCTCAACCCTTGGCCTGGCTGCCGCGCTTCTTCTGGATCAGCACGATGGTGCCGAGGCTTGCGCCGATGACGATGAAGGAGACGATAGTGGTCACGGTGCCGAGCGCATAAAGCGAGGGCGAGGTGACGTTCAGCGTCATGCTCCAGATTTCCAGCGGCAGCGTGTTCAGCGAGCCCGCGGTCTGCAGGCTGCGCGCGAATTCGTCGTAAGAGAGCGTGAACCCGAACAGCGCGACCGCAACGAGGCCGGGCGCGAGCACCGGGATCATCACCAGCCAGATCGACTGCCAGCGGCTGGCGCCGAGATCATAGGCCGCCTCCTCCCAGACGTGGTTGAAGCGCGACATCACCGCGAACATCACGAGCACGCCGAACGGCAGCGTCCAGGACAGCTGCGCGCCGAGTGCGGAGGTATACCAGCTCGCATCCAGCCCCAGCGCCTGGAACAGAAGCCCCGTGCCGAGACCGAGCACGAGGCCGGGCGCGACCAGGCTGCCGATCATCATGTAGAAGACGAACGTGTCGCCGCGGAAGCGCTTGCGGAAGCCGAGTCCGGCGAGGAACGACACCACGACGGTGATGATCGTGACGATCACCGCCAGCTTGATCGAGCGGTCGAACGAGCCCTTGACGTCGCCGGTCCGCGCCTGGGTGAAGAGATCGACGAACCAGTGCAGCGAATGCCCCTTCATCGGGAACACGAGGCCGCCTCTGATATCCTGGAACGACAGGATGTAGATGCAGAACATCGGGCCGTAGAGGGCGATGACGTAAGCGGCGAACAGCGCCGCCAGCACGTAGAAGGTCCAGGGCCGGCCGCCCCTGCTCGGCGCGATCGCCTTGGTCGTCGCCGGCGCGACAGACTTGGAGGTGCCAGGCTTGGACGCGCCTGTTTTGGGCATGTCGGCGAGAACCGCGCTCATCGCGTGATCTCCTGCCTGATATCGACGGTGCGCAGGATCAGCGAGACGATCGCGACCAGCGCCAGCGTCAGCAGCACGGCACTCGCCGCCGCCGTCGGATATTGCAGCACGCCGACGTCTTCATAAAACGCGCTGACCACCGAGGCCGAGCCGCCGCCGGACATCACCTTGACCACGAAGAAGTCGCCCATCACGATCGAAACCACGAAGATGGTGCCGAGCGCGATGCCGCTCTTGGACATCGGCACCACGATCAGGCGCATGATGTCGAAACGGCTGGCGCCGGCGTCGATCGCGGCCTCGATCAGCTTCTTGTCGATCCGCGCCATGGAATTGAAGATCGGCACGATCATGAAGATCGTGAGCTGGTGAACATAGGCGATGACGACGGCGAGGTCGGAGAACAGCAGCACTTCCAGCGGCTGATGGATCACGCCCATCGCGAGCAGCGCCTGATTGATCAGGCCTTCCTTGCCCAGCAGCGGGATCCAGGAAATCATCCGGATGATGTTCGAGGTCCAGAACGGCACGGTGCACAGCAGGAACAGGCCGATCGCCAGCAGCTGGTTGCGGACATGGAACACCAGGAAATAGGCGACGAAAAAGCCGATGATCAGCGTGAAGATCCAGGTCAACACGGTGAACTTGATGGTCGCCAGATACAGCTTCAGCGTCAGCGCCGAGTGCAGCACCTCGACATAGCTTGCCAGCGTGAAACCCGGCGTCAGCCCGCCAAAGCCGTCGGCGGCGAAGAAGCTCGCAGCCAGCACAACCAGGATCGGCGCCACGAAGAACGGCACGAGCACCAGGACCAGCGGCGACAC
This sequence comes from Bradyrhizobium sp. CCGUVB4N, assembly GCF_024199945.1. Lineage (GTDB taxonomy): Bacteria > Pseudomonadota > Alphaproteobacteria > Rhizobiales > Xanthobacteraceae > Bradyrhizobium. The sequence continues at coordinate 7,309,133 of NZ_JANADP010000001.1, forward strand.
ATAAAGCCAGCCGGCGAGATTGGAGCGCGAAGGACTTGAGCTTGGACTGGGCTGCATATCAGCAATTGCCTCGAACTCGGTCTTGTCGCACCGGCGCGTGACGGCGCCGGTGCTTCGCTTGCGTCAGGGAAAGCAGGTTTCAGGCCACCTTGAAGTCGTTCCAGCGCTTGTTCATGTAGGCCGCCTCATCCATCAGCGTGTTCCAGCACGAGATGTTCTTGACGCGGTCGAGGAACGAGCCGCCGTCACGCTTGGTGCCGACCTTCTCCATCGGCACGCCATAGGGATCGTTGATGACTTCAGGCGCCGGCTTGCCGTCGTACCAGAAGTCCCATTCGGCAGCGGTCAGGAATTTCTTGGCCGTCGAAGGCACCGGGCTGTAATAGCCGTAGCGCGCGACGAAGCCGCCCTGCCAGCCGGAGAGGTACCAGTTGAGATATTCGTAGGCGGCATCCAGCTTCTTGCCGGAGAGATGCTTCATCAGGCCCATGCCGTTGCACCAGCCGCGATAGCCTTCCTTGCCGTTCTTGACGTTCACGGGCGCGTAGACGCAGGGGATTTCCTTGACGCGGACGGCGGCCACCGCCGGCGACCACATCGACTGGATCACCACTTCGCCCGCCGCCATCAGCTGCACCGACTGGTCGAAGGTGGTCCAGGTCGCGCGGAACTGGCCCTGCTTCTTCAGCTCGATCAGCTTGTTGCAGGTGAAGTCGATCTCCTCCTTGGTCATGTTGCCTTTGTTGCCGTACTTGATCAGCCCGGCGCTTTCGAAGCAGAGCGCGGCATCCATGATGCCGATCGCGGGCACGTCGAGGATCGCGGCCTTGCCCTTGAACTTCGGATCGATCAGGTCCTTCCATTCGGTCACTTCATGACCGACGAGATCGGGGCGATAGCCGATCGAGTCCGCGTTGTAGACCTGCGGCAGGAAGGTCGCCCATTCGGTGACGCCGTCATGCAGATCGGTCGAGTCCGGCTTGGAGATGTACATGGCCTCGTAGGGCGAAATGCCCTGACGCGGGATCTTGTGGCCGTCGATCTCGCCCTTGGTGAAGATCGGCAGGATGTTGTCGAACTCCTTGATCTTCTTGACCTCGATGCCCTGGATCACGCTGCGCTTGGCGGCGAGCTTGGCCTGCCAGCCCTCGAGGTCGGCGATATCGACCGTATTAGGCTGGCTTATGAAGCGGTTGATAGCGGCGGAGGTGTCGAGGTTCTGCATCGTCACCTTGAAGCCGAGGTCCTTGGCGGCCTGGTCGCCGATCGCCTTCACGACGGAATAGGAGACGCCGACATGGCGCAGCTCGATGTCCTTGATCTCCTGCGCCCAGATGGTCGGGAATCCGCGGATCGCATCCGACCCCGCGGCCGCACCCGCAACAGCGGCCGCACCCTTCAACAGCGTGCGCCGGCTCAGCTTTTTCGTCGATCCCGCTTCCATTCCCGCCGGATTGGAGGTGGACGTTCCCTTCGTCTCATCAGACATGGCAACCCTCGTTGGTTACGATGAACGCTCGCACCGATCGCCATTGATCGGCTGCTTTCCGTGATCAGTTGCGCGTGAGGCTATGGCTGAGGTTTCGCGAAGTAAAATTGGAAGTAAAAATTCGGCGTATAAGAGCGGCTAATGGTTCGGGCCGCTGCATTTGCTTTCGGCAGCGCGCATAAGAAGGCGTCAGGCCGTGCATACAAGCACACGCAGACAACGGCGCACGCCCCTTCGCGCGGCAACAGCGGCGGCGATTGTGCTGCTCATTGCCGCAACCTCGGGCGTCGCACATGCCGACGAAACATCCATTGCGGCGGCGACGTTGAAAGCGATCGGAAAGATCGACCCGCGCTTTCAGTCCTACAATATCGAGATGGTGGAGGTGACGGGCGGACGGTTCTGGAAGCCGTATCCGCGCGCGGGCCGCAGCTTCGATCAGCGCGATCGCTACAGCTTCAGGCCTCCGATCGATCTGTCCAACGCGCGCCTGCGCAAACTCGCAGCCGCTCTGTCGCCGGCCTATATGCGGATCAGCGGAACCTGGGCCAATGCGACGTTCTTTGCCGACACCGAGAGCGCACCGTCGAAACCGCCGGCCGGTTTCAACTCCGTACTCACCCGCGCGCAGTGGGGCGGCGTCGTCGATTTCGCGCGCGCTGTCGATGCGGAGATCGTCACCTCCCTGGCCGTCAGTCCCGGCAGCCGCAACGGCAATGGTACCTGGCGGCCAGATCAGGCTCAACGCCTGCTCGATTTCACGCGCTCGCTCGGCGGCCGCCTCAGTGCCGTCGAGTTCATGAATGAGCCGACGCTCGCGGCCGGCGCTCCGCCCGGGTACGACGCGACCGCCTACGGCCGTGACATCAAGATTTTTCGCGAATGGATTCGGCACAGTGCGCCGGAGACGCTGATCGCAGGGCCCGGCTCGGTCGGCGATACCGCCTCCCCATCTGACTCAGGCATCACCACGCGCGACCTGCTCGCCGCGTCCGGCCCTGGCGTCGACCGCTTCTCTTATCATCACTACAACACGATCTCGCCGCGCTGTGGGGGCCGCGATGACCCGGCGCAGGCGCTTTCGGAACAATGGCTCGGGCGTACCGATTCGACGCTGGCGATCTATCGCGACTTACGCGACACGTTCGAGCCGGGCAGGCAGATCTGGCTGACCGAGACGGCGGATGCGGCTTGTGGCGGCAATCGCTGGGACAAGACATTCCTCGACACGTTTCGCTATCTCGACCAGCTCGGGCGCCTGGCCAAAGCCGGCGTCCAGGTCGTGATGCACAACACGCTGGCCGCGAGCGACTACGGCCTGCTGGATGAGACGACATTCCGTCCCCGCCCGAACTACTGGGCTGCGCTGCTCTGGCATCGGCTGATGGGACCGACGGTGCTCGAGACAGGTCTCGCGATCGTCCCGGGTCTTCACGTCTACGCGCATTGCCATCCGGAGCTGAACGACGCGGTCACGCTGCTCGCAATCAACACCTCGCGCGATGCTTCGCGCTCGCTCGCCCTGCCGCTTCCATCCGAGCGTTACACGCTCAGCTCCGCCCGGCTGCAGAGTGCCGGCGTGCAATTGAACGGCAGCCCGCTCGCGCTTGTGGCGGGCGATCGAATGCCTGACATCGCGAGCCTTCCAACAGCGGCCGGCACGATCCGTCTCGCGCCGGCCACGATCACATTCCTGGTGATCCCCGGCGCGGCCAATCCCGCCTGCCTCTGACTGCCTATGATTTCAGCGTGTCGCGCGCGGTCTCCGGCGCCATCAACGTCGCAACGATCGTGATGATCGACAGCGCGATGATGTAGAGCGATACTGGCCAGTACGTGCCGACCCAGGCGAGCAGCGCCGTTGCGATCAGCGGCGAGAAGCCGCCGCTCAGCGCGGCTGCGACATTTGCGCCGAGCGAGGCGCCGCTGTAGCGCACCTGGGTGCGGAACAGTTCCGGCATGAACGCCGCTTTGGGTCCGAACAGCAGCGCATGCGTCAGCGTCATCGTGACCACGAGCGCGAGCGTGATCAGCACCGGGTCCCTGGTGTCGAGGAACCAGAACAGCGGAAACGCGAGCGCGACGGAGAACACGCCGCCGGCGAGATAGAGCGCCCTGCGGCCGAAGATATCGGACAGCCAGCCGGCGAGCGGCAGCGTCGCGAATTCGACGATCGCGGCATAGACCACCGCATTCAGGATCACCTGGCGCGGCAGGCCGAGCTTCGTCGTGGCATAGACCACGGTGAAGACGGCGAGGAGATAAGCGAGCCCGACTTCGGACACCGTGATGCCAATCGCCAGCAGGAAGCTGCGCCAGTCGCGGCGTATCACCTCCCACACCGGCTGCGCCAGCACCTCCTTGCGCTCGACCACCTCCTTGAAGTGCGGCGTCTCCGCGAGCTTGAGCCGCACGACGAAGCCTACTCCGACCAGCAGGATGCTGATCAGGAACGGCACGCGCCAGCCCCAGCTCAAGAAGTCGGCTTCGGGCAGTTGCGTCATCAGCCCGAAAATGCCGGTGGAGGCGGCAACGCCGACGGGAAAGCCGATCTGCACCAGGCTGCCATAAAAGCCGCGACGATTGCCGGCATGCTCGGCCACCATGACGACCGCGCCGCTCCACTCGCCGCCGAGACCGATGCCCTGGACGAAGCGCAGGATGACGAGCAGGATCGGCGCCCAGACCCCGATCTGGCTGTAGGTCGGCAGGCATCCGATCAGGAAGGTGCCGAGCCCCATCGCGATCATGGTCGCGACCAGCATCCTCTTGCGCCCGAGCCGGTCGCCGTAATGTCCGATGATGGCGCCGCCGATCGGCCGCGCCACGAAGCCGACGGCGTAGGTCGAGAATGCCGCGAGCGTGCCGACGAACGGGTCAAAGCTCGTGAAGAACAGCTTGTTGAGCACGAGGGCGGCGGCCGTGCCGTAGATCAGGAAATCATACCACTCGATCGCAGTGCCGAGCGCACTCGCCCACACCACATGCGCCGTGGTCGACCGCTCCGTGACACCGGAGACCCCCGCTGCTGCCGTCATTGCCATGCGCCCCACGATTCCAGCGGGCATCATGGCTAATCATGATGTCGGTTGCAACTTACGGGGGTGTTCCGGATTGCTTCGCTTTGCTCGCAAGGACGAGGCGCGCGAAAATTCGCCATTGACAAATGAATTCGCTAATATCTAATTTATCGCCAGAACAACCGGCCGCGCCAAGGCGGCCCATAAAAGAGAGGGAACGACGATGAGAGGGCTTTTGGCCTGCACCATGCTCGCGGCCATGACGTCTGCCGCCATGACCACTATTGCGAGCGCGCAAGTCTCCGACGACGTGGTGCGGATCGGCGTGCTGACGGATCTCTCCAGCTGGGGCCGCGACAATTCCGGACCCGGATCGGTCGAGGCCGCCAAGATGGCGGTGGAGGAATTCGGGCCGACCGTGCTCGGCAAGCCGATCGAGATCATCAGCGCCGACCACCAGATGAAGACCGACGTCGGCGTCAATATCGTGCGCGGCTGGTTCGACAACGGCAAGGTCGATGCGGTCGTCGACATTCCCAATTCCGGCATCGCGATCGCCGTGCACAACATGGTGCGCGAGCGCAACAAGATCGCGCTGCTGTCCGGCCCCGGCGCGAGCTCGCTCACCGACGAGCTGTGCAGCCCGAACACCGTGCACTTCACCTACGACACCTATGCGCTGTCGAAGGTGACCGCCTCCGCCGTGATCAAGGAAGGCGGCAAATCCTGGTACTTCATCACCGCGGACTACGCCTTCGGCCAGCAGCTCGAGAAGGACGCCACGCGCTTCATCAACGAGATGGGCGGCAAGGTGCTCGGCGGCGTCAAGCATCCGACCAACACCGCCGACTTCTCCTCCTTCGCGCTGCAGGCGCAGAGCTCCAAGGCCGACGTCGTCGCCTTCGCCAATGCCGGCCAGGACACCGACAACGCCATCAAGCAGTCCGGCGAGTTCGGCCTGGTCCAGGGCGGCCAGAAGCTGGTCGGCCTCCTGATGTTCGACACCGACGTGCACGCGATCGGGCTGAAGTCCGCACAAGGCACCTACATGACGACGGCGTCGTACTGGAACATGGATGAGGCGACGCGGGCCTGGTCGAAAAAGTTCTTCGCCCGCACCAATGTGATGCCGACCATGATCCAGACCGGCGTCTATGGCTCGGTCCTGCACTATCTCAAGGGCATCAAGGCCGCCGGCACCGACGATCCGGCCAAGGTGATGGCCAAGATGCGCGAGCTGCCGATCGAGGACACCTTCGTCCATGGTGGCAAGTTGCGCGAAGACGGCCGCGTCATCCGCGACATGTACCTGGCGAAGGTGAAGTCGCCCGAGCAGTCCAAGGAGCCCTGGGACTATCTGGAGATCATCAAGACCGTGAAGGGCGAGGACGCCTATCGCCCGGTCTCCGAGTCCAAATGTCCGCTGCTGAAGAAGTGAGGCTCACATGACCGGCAACGAGCGCAACGCAAGCGAAACATACGAGTGCGATGTGCTCGTGGCCGGATCGGGTGCGTCCGGCATGTCGGCCGCGATCACCGCACGCTATCGCGGCCTCGACGTGCTGATCGTCGAGAAGGAGCCGCGCTTCGGCGGCACCACCGCCCGCTCCGGCGGCTGGCTGTGGATCCCCGGCACCTCGCTGGCGAAAGTCTACGGCATCGCGGAGACGCCGGAGCAGGCCCGCACATATCTGCGGCACGAGGCCGGCAACAATTTTGACGCCGCGCGCGTCGATGCGTTCTTGAGCGCCGGCCCCGAAGCCGTCGACTTCTTCACCACCAAAACCGCGCTGCGCTTCGACATGCCGCTGGTGTTCCCGGACTACCATGCCGAGGTGCCCGGCGGCACGCAGGGCGGCCGCTCCATGGTGACGCGCCCGTTCGACGGCCGCGAGCTCGGCGATCAAATCAAGACGCTCGGCATGCCGCTGCCCGAGCTCACCGTGTTCGGCATGATGCTGGGCTCCGGCAAGGAGATCATCCATTTCATGCGCGTGACGAAGTCGCTGACCTCGGCGGTCTACGTCGCAAAGCGCCTGTCGCGGCACCTGATGGACGTGCTGCGCTACGGCCGCGGCATGACCTTGACCAATGGCAACGCGCTCGCCGGCCGTCTCGCCAAATCCGCGCAGGATCTGAAGATCCCGATGTGGCTATCCTCGCCGGTGCGTGAGCTGACGGTGGAGAACGGCGCGGTGACGGGCGCGATCGTTTCGCGCGAGGGCCGCGAGGTCCGTGTCCGTGCGCGCGCGGGCGTCGTGCTCGCCTGCGGCGGCTTCCCGCATGATGTCGAGCGGCGCAAGAAGATGTTTCCCCACGCGCCGACCGGCCATGAGCACTTTTCGCCCGGCCCGACCGGCAACACCGGCGACGGCCTGCGCCTGGCCGAAAGCGCGGGCGGGCATGTCGAGGACCGCCTGCCGAATGCGGCGGCCTGGGTGCCGGTGTCGCTGACCACGCGCAAGGATGGCTCGAAGGGCGTGATGCCGCACTTCATCGACCGCGCCAAGCCCGGCGTGATCGCGGTGATGCGCGACGGCAAGCGCTTTGCCAATGAAGGCAATTCCTATCACGACTTCGTCCAGGCCATGATCAAGGCCGCAAAGCCCGGCGAAGAGATCGCGGCCTATCTCGTCTGCGATCATCCGACGCTGCGCAAATACGGCCTCGGTTGCGTGCCGCCGTTCCCGATGCCGCTCGGTCATCACCTCGCGACCGGCTACCTCATGCGCGGCGACACGCTTGAAGCGCTGGCGGCGAAGGCCGGCATCGATGCGAAAGCGTTCGTCGAGACCGTCAAGCAGTTCAATGCGACCGCTCCGCAGGGGCATGACGCCGCATTCGGCAAGGGCTCAAAGGCCTATAACCGCTACCAGGGCGATGCCATGCACGGCCCCAACCCCTGCATCGCGCCGATCGAGAACGGTCCGTACTACGCCATCAAGATGGTGGTCGGCGATCTCGGCACCTATGCCGGCATTGTCACCGACGAGAACGCGCGTGCGCTCGACGCCGAGGGCCGGGTGATTCCCGGGCTCTATGCCGCCGGCAACGACATGGCGAGCATCATGGGCGGCAATTATCCCGGCGCCGGCATCACGCTTGGGCCGGCGCTGACCTTCGGCTACATTGCCGGCCGTCATCTCGCCGACAGCGCCGCCAAGCGCGACGCGGCGTAAACCACACGCCAGGGGGCGCATGAAGAGAGAAAGCCGCGGCATCCAGTCGATCGAGGTCGGCGGAGAATTGCTCCGCGCCCTCGCCAGGAGCGGCGAGCCGATGATGCTGCGCGATCTCGCGCGCGAGGCCGGCATGACGCCGGCCAAGGCGCATCCTTATCTCGCCAGCTTTTCGCGCATCGGCCTGATCGAGCAGGACGAGACCACCGGCCGCTACGAGATCGGCGCGCTCGCGCTCGAGCTCGGCCTGATCAGCCTGCGCCGCCTCTCCGGCGTCCGCATCGCCCAGCCGAAGATCGCCGCACTGGCGAGCCAGATCGGGCACGCCGTCTCGCTCGCGGTCTGGGGCACGCACGGCCCGACTGTGGTCCAGCTCGAAGAGCCCGGCCAGCCCGTCCACATCGTGATGCGCGCCGGATCGGTGATGGCACTGCTGGAAACCGCGACGGGCCGCGCCTTCGCAGCCTTCCTGCCGGAGAAGACCATCAATGCCGCGCTCGAAAGCGGCCTCGATCGTCACGGCGTCGGCTACAATCCCAAGCGCGCCGTGAAAGGCGCCAAGGTCACCGAGATGCTGACCGAGGTCCGCAAGCACGGCCTCGCCCGCGCGCTCGGCGATCCCCTGCCCGGCGTCAATGCGTTCTCGGCGCCGGTGTTCGACCATGCCGGCCATGTCGCGCTGGTCATCACCGCGATGGGGCCGGAAGGCACGTTCGATGCGCGCTGGGACAGCCCGATCGCTCACGCCTTGCGCGATTGCGCGAGCCACATTTCGAAGCGGCTCGGCTACGGCATGACGATCGCGGCGGAGTGAGGTTTCCCAGTCGTCCTGGCGAAAGCCAGGACCCATTACCCCAGGGAGTAGTTGTCGTCCAAGCTCGTGACCACAAATCTTCGTCAAACCACGTCTTGTGGTAATGGGTCCTGGCTTTCGCCAGGACGACACCGAAAGTGTAGCCGCGACTTCCTCTACTTCTCCTTCACCGGCACCGTGTAGTTCAGGATCAGCCGGCCGCCATCGGGATAGATGGTCTGTCCGGTGATATAGGACGCATCGTCGCTGGCGAGGAACGCCACGACGGAGGCGACCTCGCTCGGCTCGCCGCCGCGCCCCGCAGGCGTCCGCGACATCACGGTCTTGCGGGCGTCTTCGGAGGTGTAGATCGAGGACGCCACCATGTCGGTCAGGATCGTGCCGGGGCCGACCGCGACGACGCGGATGTTGTGCGGGGCGAGCGCGACGGCGGCAACCGACGTCAGCTGCTTCATGCCGCCCTTGGACATGGCGTAGGTCGCAAGCGCGGGGATCGCCAGCAGCGCGTTGACCGAGGACATGTTGATGATGACGCCACCGCCGCCTTGCGCGATCATCTGTCTGGCCGCGGCCTGGACGCCGAAGAACGCGCCCTTCAGATTGATGCCGATGATCTCGTCGAATTCGGCTTCGGAAATCTCCAGGATGTCGCGGTTGCGGGCGACACCGGCATTGTTGACCATGATGTCGAGCCGGCCGAACTCTTTCGCGGCGGTGGCGACGAGCTGGTCGACGTCGGCGCGCTTGGCGACATTGCCGACGACGGTGCGCAGAGCATCGGGCCGGCCGAGCTCGGCAGCCGTTGCCGCCAGGCCATCGGCATCGACATCCGAGATGACGACTTTCACGCCGTCATCGAGGAACCGCTTTGCGCAGGCCTTGCCGATGCCACGTGCCGCGCCGGTGATGGCGGCGACCTTGCCGGATAGTTTCATGGGTCTCACTCCAGAATAGCTGCTTGGGCAGCGAGCTATCCCGGAGAGGATTCCGGTTCAAGCTGCCGCGAAGCCGAGATGAGCACGGAACCGGTTCTTGATAAAGACGGCATCGCGCGAAGGCAGCGAACGCGGCGGATTTTCCGCCCTCACCTTGATGACAAAAAGCCGCGGACCATCGGCCGGCTCGGCGATTTGCGCCGCGAGGTCTTGCACCTCCTCGATCGTCCGCACCGTCGCAGTGGCAGCAAAGCCGCAGGCCGCGGCAATCGCGGTGAGATCGACGCCGCGGCCGGTGTGGCTCGCCTGCATGCCGGTCTCGCCGAAATGCTGGTTGTCGATCACGACGATGTCGAGATTGCGCGGACGGGCGACGCCGATGGTGGCGAGACCGCCGATGCCCATCAATTGCTCGCCGTCACCGGTCAACGCGAGGACGCGCTTGCCCGGCTGGGCCTGCGCCAATCCAAGCGCGATCAGCGCAGCGCCGCCCATGGCGCCCCAAAGATAGAAATTGGCGTCGTGGTCTCCGACGGAATGCAAATCGTAGGTGGGAGAGCCAAGGCCGGAGACGACCAGCGTGTCCTTGCGGTTCTTGAGAAGAGCCGCGACGGCGGCGCGGCGATCGAGCTCGGAGGGAACGGTCATCGATATCACCACTTCTTCTTGCCGATCAGGCGCTGCCCGATCAGGACTGCAATCTGCTGGTCGGATTCGTAGGCGAGCGACGCCGCGGATTCGACGGTCTCGACCAGATCCTCCGCCGTCTCAGCCCGCATTACCTTCAGCCCGATGGCCTCCAGCGAGGGCTGCGTCGCCCGGCTCATCGGCACCTGCCAGGGATTGAACTCCGCCCATTCGCCGCGCATCGTCACCAGCATCAAGAGCGGAAAGCGGCCGATCGCCGACAGCGACAGCATGTTGATGCAATTGCCGACCCCGCTCGACTGCATCAGCAGCACGCTGCGCTGGCCACCGAGCCAGGCGCCCGCGGCAATCGCGATGCCTTCCTCTTCCGTGGTCAGCACGTTGGTGGTGACGTCGCGGTCGGCCGAGAACATGCGGATGAGCTGGCTGTGACCGGCGTCCGGCACGTACGACATCTGCTTGACGTCGGCGGCCTTGAGGACCCGATAGAGCTCGCTCGGCCAGTCGGTTTCAGGATTGGGCTTGGGGCTATGCACCGCGTGTCTCCGTGAATTGCGAGCGGCACGCTAGCGATGTTCGGGCGCAAAAGCTCTGACCGTCTGGGACGATCAGATATCGAAGGATTGTATAGCTGGGTTTTCGCGCAGTGCGGATGATTGCGCCCTCTCCCCTTGCGGGACAGGGCATCACCGCAGGTCGACACAAACTCACTTGGGTGAGGGGCACGTCTCCACGCACTCACGCGCAGCTATGTGCGCCGAGAGATACCCCTCATCCGGCGCTTCGCGCCACCTTCTCCCGCATCCGCCTTCGCCAAGGCTTCGGCGGACATGAGGGGAGAAGGGAAGAGGCACCGCCGTTCAGGCTGGTTCAGTTCGCCACCGACCTCGCCGCCGCCGGCATGTAGATCTGCGCGTAGCCTTCCTTGATCGCCGACGTGATGCGATCCAACCGGCGATCGATGTGCTTCTCCAGCACCGAGACGCAGGCGTCTTCGTTGCGCGCCTTCAACCCTTCGACGACCGCGCGGTGCTCGGCCTGGGTGTTGGAGCGGTTGATGCTGTCCATGTCGATCCAACGCACGAAGCGGATGCGGGCGTTGACGTTGCGGAGCACGCGCAGCATTTCGGCGTTGTTCGACATCGCCATCAGCCGCTCGTGAAAAGTTTCGTCGAGCTCGACCAGTTCCACTGACGAGCGCTCGCCGGGATCGGGGCCGGTGGCTTCGAGGAATTTCAGGAGCGCGTCGATGTCCTCGTCCTTGGCACGCTTGATGGCGAGGCGGACCGAGGCGACCTCGATCGACTTGCGCAGCTCGTAGAGATCGAAGATCTCGTGGGCGTCGAGCTCGCGGCAGAAAAAGCCCTTGCCCGGCGTGAAGCGCAGGAAGCCTTCGGTGTTGAGACGGTTGAGCGCTTCGCGCAGCGGCGTGCGGCTGACGCCGAGGCGTTTGGCCAGCTCGCCCTCGTTGAGCCGTTCGCCCGGCTTGAACTCATAGCTCACGGCCATCGCCTTGAGCTGTTCATAGACGCGATCGACGATACTATCGGAAGCCAGTTCCACGTTGCTCATATCAACTGCATTCATGCCCGCACACAGCCCAATATACCGGGGCTGCGGGCGCGATTGCAATGCAAACGAGGGCAGAGGTTGTGAAGAGCTTCGCAACCGCCGGACTTAGCCGAAGGCGCGCGGCCGCAGTCCAGCATGAAACCAGGTGATCATGGAATAGATGTCATAGACCGGCAACCCGACCTCGGCCTGCAACGCGGCCGCGTAGGGCGGCATATTGGTGCATTCGAGCACGATCGCGCCGACATCGGGGTTTTTGGCGACCAGCTGCTTTCCGGCCTCGACCACGTCACGCTCGGCCTGCGCCACGTCCATGTCGTCCTTCTCGGCCTTGATCAGGACGCGGAAAAACTCCTTGCCGTGCTCGGTGCCCACCAGCGGCGTATCGAGCGGCACGCCGGCGCCTTCGAGATGGGCCGGCGTCAGGGTCGAGCCCGACACCGTGACGAGACCGACGCGCTTGCCCGGCGGCAAGGTCGCCTGCACCCACGGCACCTGCATCAGCGACGAGGTCGCGACGGGAACGCCGACGGCCGCCGCGATCTCCTTCTGGAACAGCGAGAGGAAGCCGCAATTGGTGGTGATGGCTTCGGCCCCAAGCCGCACCAGATCCTTGGCCGCATCGATGAAGTCAGGCAGCAGGCCGGCGGCACCCTTCAGCACCACCTTCTCCGGCGAAGCACCGCTCACCACGCGATAGAGCACGGGGAATGGCCAGGTCGTGCCGTTGCCCATGTCGCCGGGAATGCGGGGGAAGCGTGCTTCCAGCATCAGGATGCCGAGCGGCGCGCCATAGATGGCCTTGCCGCCACGGGCGATACGGGAAGACGAGCTGGCTGCGTTGGTCATGGTGCGATCTCAGAGGAAGCGAGTGGGCGAAAATGGCGCGAGCGGGATTTCGGGCTGCTTGCCGCTCAGGAGTTGCGCGACGAGACGGCCGGTGCGGGCCGAGCCGACCAGGCCGATATGGCCGTGGCCGAAGGCATAGACGATGTCGCGCGAGGCGCGCGCGTAACCGATGCAGGGAATGCCGTCGGGCATGCTCGGCCGATGCCCGAACCAGGTTTTTATGCGCGAAGCCGGGATATCTCTCGGCAGCTTGGGGAACATGCCGAGAAGGTTGTTGCGCAGGATCTCGGCGCGCTTCCAGTTTGGCGCGGCCTCGAGGCCGGCGATCTCGACCGTGCCGGCGGCGCGCAGACCCTTGTCGGTCCAGTTCACCACCATTTTTGCGTCGGATGCCATCATCGAGCTGCGCGGACCTGATTCCGGATGCTCGATCATGACGTGATAGCCGCGCTCGGTTTCCAATGGCAGGGGATCGCCAACGGAAGCGGTCAGCCGTTTCGAATGCGCGCCGGCCGCAACCACCGCAGCGTCACAAGCGATCTCGCCCGTCTCGGTGAGGACGGCGACAATCTTGTTGCCGGAAAGCTTGAGGCCCGTCGCCTTGGCGCGCACGAGTTTCGCGCCGTTCGCCAGCGCGTGCTGGGCCAGCGCTGCAACGTAAGCGCCGGGATCGCGGCAGCGGCCGGCCTCCTCCACCACCACGCCAAAAGTGTAGCGCGGATGCAGATCCGGTTCGCGCTGACGCATCTCGTCGGCGTTCAGCTCCATCCATGCGACGCCGACCTTCTTGCGCAGGCGCCAGCCGAGATCGTTGTCGAAATTGCCGCGCGACGGGAACACGTGCATCACGCCGTTGCGCTCGACCAATTCAGGGACGCCGGCCTCTTCCGCGAGCTTCCGGTGCAAGAGCGGCGCGTCCTTCAGGAGATCACGCAGCGCAAAGGCGGTCTTCTCGACGCGCGCCTCGGTCCAGCCCGAGAGCAGATATTTGATCAGCCAGGGCAGCGCCTTCGGCAGATACGACCAGCGGATCGCGAGCGGGCCGAGCGGATCCAGGAGATAGCCCGGCACCTTTTTCCAGATGCCCGGCTCGGCCGGCGGGATCACCGAATGCGAGGAGAGCCAGCCGGCATTGCCGTAGCTCGCCGCCTGCTCGCCACCAGGCTCGCCCGCGTCGATCAGCGTGACGCGATGGCCCTCGCGCAGCGCCTCGATGGCGCTGATCACGCCGACCGCGCCTGCTCCGATGATGGCGACGTGGCGGCCCTGCGACATTGCTTACGCCTTCACTGCCGGCGCAAAATCCTTGCCGACCGAGATCGCGCGCGGATCGATGATGCAGTGGAGGATCGACGGCTTGCCCGAGGCCAGCGCACGCTCGAACGCCGGCGCGAATTCTTCGGTGCGCTCGACGCGCTCACCATGGCCGCCGAACGCCTTGGCGTACATCGCGAAGTCGGGGTTCTTGAGCTGGGTGCCGACGACGCGACCGGGATAGTCGCGCTCCTGGTGCATGCGGATGGTGCCGTATTGCGAATTGTCGACAACGATGACGATCAGCGGCGCGTCATACTGCACGGCGGTCGCGAATTCCTGGCCGTTCATCAGGAAGCAGCCGTCGCCGGCAAAGGCGACGACGACGCGATCCGGATATTGCCGCTTTGCAAGAACCGCCGCCGGCACGCCATAGCCCATCGAGCCCGAGGTCGGTGCGAGCTGCGCGGCGAAGCTGTGAAAGCGGTGATGGCGATGGATCCAGCCGGCATAATTGCCGGCGCCGTTGCAGACGATCGCATCCTTCGGCAGGCGGTCGCGCAACCAGGTCATGACCTGGCCGTACTGGAACGTGCCCGGCAGCTCGCGCGCCTTGTCGGTCCAGGCGAGGTAATCGGCATGCGCCTTGGCGGCTTCGCCCTTCCAGGCCACCGCGCCCGAAGGCTTCAGCGTTTCGACGGCGGCGGCGAACGCGGCTGGTGTCGCCTGGATCGCCAGCGCCGGCTGATAGATGCGGCCGAGCTCTTCCGAGCCCGGATGCACGTGGATCAGCTTCTGCTTCGGCGTCGGGATATCGAGCAGCGTGTAGGACGATGACGGCATCTCCGACATGCGACCGCCGATGAGAAGAATCACATCGGCGTTGTCGATGCGGGCCTTCAGCCCCGGGCTCGGCCCGATGCCGAGGTCGCCGGCATAGTGCGAATGATCGGCGTCGATCAGCGACGCCCGGCGGAACGAGGTCGCGACCGGCAGGTCGAAGCGCTCGGCAAAGCGCGCGATGCTCTTGGTGGCGTCATCGGTCCAGCGCGAGCCGCCGAGGATGACGAGCGGCGCCTTGGCGCTCGCGAGCATCGCACCGACCTGCTCGAGATCTGATGGCGCCGGCCAGCTCACCGCGGGCTCGATGCGCATGGCGTCAGCGACGGCGGCGGTCTCGGTCAGCATGTTCTCCGGCAGCGCGATCACGACCGGACCCGGGCGGCCCTGCATCGCGACGCGGAAGGCGCGCGCGACCAGCTCCGGAATGCGGTCGGGACGATCGATCTCGACCGCCCATTTCGCCATGGTGCCGAACACCGCCTTGTAGTCGAGCTCCTGGAACGCCTCGCGCTCGCGCATGCCGGTGTCGACCTGGCCGACGAACAGGATCATCGGCGTCGAATCCTGCATCGCGATGTGGACGCCGTGGCTGGCATTGGTCGCGCCGGGGCCGCGGGTGACGAAGCAGATTCCGGGACGGCCGGTGAGCTTGCCATAGGCTTCCGCCATCATCGCAGCACCGCCTTCGGCGCGGCAGATCACGACGTCGATCGGACTGTCATGCAGCGCGTCGAGCGCGGCGAGATAGCTCTCGCCCGGCACGCAGGTGACGCGATCGACGCCCTGGGCGACCAGCTGATCAATCAGGATCTGGCCCCCGGTGCGGGTGTTTCTGATGGTCATGACAGCTCCCTGCAGGCTTTGGCGATACGCTCTAGGAGCCCGTCCAGATATCTTTCTGGTTGGCGCATTTTGACACGAATCCCGCTCATGCGGCCCTTGCGAGGTTAGCGAGCTTCACGAGGTTGTGGGCGGTGCAGATCATCGCCCATTCGGCACGCACGTTGGCCAGGCCCCGCAACAGGAACTGGCGGAAGCCGCGTGCCTGCTTGATCTGTCCGAACACCGCCTCCACGATCTGCTTTCTTAGCCGGTAGGGGGTGTCGAAGCCGCCATCGGCAATCTTTTTTCTCATCGCCTGTGTCAGCGGTCCGCCGACCTTGCCGTTGTCGGCGGTGGGGCGCTTGGCGCGTCCGGTGGCGATGTAGCCGTCGATCCCGCGCTGCTCGAGGCTCGCAAGATTGGCCTCGCTCAGATAGCCGCTGTCGGCGGAAGCTTGTTGTGGCTTGTGGCCGAGATTGGCTTCGATGCCATCGACCAGCGGCACCAGTTGGCCATGGTCGCTCGTGCTCGGCGTCAGCCCGTGTGCAACGATGATCTGCGCTTTGCCATCGACGGCCGCCTGCGCGTTATAACCCTGGATGAAGCCGTCCTTGGTTTTGAGAATGCGGCTTTCAGGATCGGTGAAGTTGCGCTGTGCCTTTGCGGCAGGCTCGTCGGATGGCGGCGCGGCGGGCTTGCCGGTCTTCTTGCGACCCTCAGCCTCGCGGCTCTTCTGCTTCTCGGCCTCGATGCGACGCTCCTCGTCGGCCGCGGCCTTGGCCTCCGCCTCCAGCTCAGCCTTGGCCGCAGCGATCCTGGCGATCCGCTTCTGCTTGTCGGCGACCCAGTCGGGCAGTTCGTCGCCACGTTTGGTGCCGTGCAGCTTGTCGTCTTCGGCATCCGCGGCCTCGGCGGCGGCCAGCCAGCGATCGACCTCGGCCTGCAGTTCGGCTTGGCGCTTCTTCATGTGTCCATAGCTCATCGCCTTGTGTTTGGACGCATTCGCCCTGATCTTGGTGCCATCGAGCGCGACATGCCCAAGCCGTACCAGCCCAGCCTTCTCGGCGAGCTTCAACACCTGCACGAATAGCCCGGCCAGCTGGTTGAGGTGCCGCTTGCGGAACTCGGAGATGGTGCGGAAGTCCGGCGCATCGAGGGCTGCGATCATCATGAAGTCAGCGCGCTCGATGCACGCCTTGGCGATGCGCCGGGAGGAGTAGATGCCGCTCGCATAGCCGTTGAGCAGCAGCCCCACCATCAGGCGCGGATCGAACGGCGGCTGGCCGAGCGCACTCGTGTAGCTGCCGCTAATCTCGGTGAGGTCGAGGCTCTCCCGCACCAGTTCCACGATGAACCGTGACAAGTGGTCCCTTGGTACGAAATCCTGCACGCTGGGCGGCAGAAGCTGCGGCTGATCAATCTTCCAGAGGCGAAAATACTTGCTCATCGCCGCCAATAGAATCAGAAACCCACCCAATTGAACAGGGACTACTCGGACAGGCTCCTAGTACTACTGAGTCAGAAAAGTGTCTGATTCAAAAGATCGCGGGCGAGATCCTGTGAGAATCAGTTACCTGTTGAGATTCAGGCATCGGCAACGGGGGCTGATATGGATCTCCGGACATCAGGCGGCAGTGAATCGCGATTTTCGGCTTTTGTCGAGAAACTTGTGAGTGTGATCGGACATGCGGACCGGGCCCAGCCGTTGTTTGATTATTGCATCGGCTTAATCATGCCGGGGGAGCGTAAAAGCGTTGAGCCTATGGCAGCGGTAACGGCACCTGATCGGACGGCGGCGCAGCATCAGTCGCTGCTGCACTTCGTCGGCCAATCGCCTTGGTCTGACGAGGGTGTTTTGGCCAAAGTGGGTGAGATGGTACTGCCGGCGATAGAGCGCCATGGACCGATCGAAGCGTGGATCATCGATGACACCGGTTTTCCCAAGAAGGGAGCGCACTCGGTCGGTGTGGCGCGTCAATATTGCGGGCAGCTCGGCAAGCAGGATAACTGCCAAGTCGCGGTATCCCTGTCGCTTGCCAATCACCACGCCAGTCTGCCGGCGATGTATCGTCTCTATCTGCCGCAGGAATGGGCGGCAGATAAGAAACGTCGGCGCAAAGCGGGCGTGCCCAAGGAGATCAGCTTTAAGACCAAGCCAGAGATCGCGCTTGAACAGATCGAAGCAGCCTGCAGAACCGGGCTTCCTCGCGGCGTGGTGCTGATGGATGCCGGATATGGCTGCAACACGGACCTGCGGACCAGCATCAGCGCGTTGGCGTTGACCTATGTGGCTGGTATCTTGCCAAACACCACGGTGTGGACATCCGACACGGCGCCGCTACCGCCGAAAAAATGGTCGGGCAAAGGGCGACCACCAAAGCTGCTGCGCCGCGACCACAAGCATCAACCGATTTCGGTCAAGGAGCTTGCTCTTTGCCTTCCTAAGCGGGTCTGGCGCACGATCAAGTGGCGAGAGGGCGCGGCCGAGCGGCTATCGTCGCGCTTCGCTCGCGCGCGCGTTTGCGTCGCGCATCGAGATTACCAACTCACCGAAAGCCGACCGGAAGAATGGCTTTTGATCGAATGGCCAGAAGGTGAGGACGAGCCGACCAAATACTGGCTTTCAACGTTGCCGGAAACGATCACTTTTGGAAGGCTAGTCGATCTAACCAAGCTGCGCTGGCGCATCGAGCGCGATTATCAGGATCTCAAACAAGAGGTCGGGCTCGGGCATTTCGAAGGGCGAGGTTGGCGTGGCTTCCACCACCACGCTACGCTGTGCATCGCAGCCTACGGATTCCTGGTCTCCGAGAGGGAGACGATTCCCCCCTCGGGATCTCGTTCCACCAGGCCGTTCAAGAGACTTGCGGTTTCCAACGGTTACCGACCCAGAGGCTCCGCTGCTGCGACCCGAACGTCACATCCCGAACTCGATTGCGACGATGCGGCGAAGACTGATCGTTGCCATCGTCCGCACCCTCTCACGCTGTCCCTGTTGCATTCGCCCGATCAAACAGCGCCTTCTTTTGTGACGCAGTAAGACTAGGGCTTCGCGCAAGTTTTGTTCCGAGGTGGCGTAGGACAGGCGGAAATAAGGTGCAAGGCCGAAACAGCTGCCCGGCACCACGGCCACGTCATGCCTCTCCAGCAGGAAGCGGCAGAACGCCGCGTCGCTGTCGATGATGGTGCCATCAGGCGCGCGGCGGCCGATCAGGCCGGCACAGCTGGCATAGGTGTAGAACGCGCCCTCCGGCCGGCGGCAGGTGACGCCGTCGATGGCGTTGAGCGCATCGACCACGATGTCGCGGCGACGCTGGAACGCAGAACGGCGCTCGATGAGCACGTCCTGCGGCCCGGTCAGGGCGGCGATCGCAGCCGCCTGACTCACCGAGGACGGATTGGTCGTGCTCTGGCTCTGCACCACCGCCATCGCCGCGATCAATTCGCGCGGGCCGCCGCCATAGCCGACGCGCCAGCCGGTCATGGCATAGGCCTTGGAGACACCGTTCACCGTCAGCGTGCGCGATTTCAGGCTCGGCTCGAGCGCGGCGGCCGTGACGAACGGCAAGCCATCGTAAGTGAGATGCTCGTAGATATCGTCGGCCATCAGCCAGACATGCGGATGACGCTTGAGCACATCCAGGATCGGGCGCAGCTGCGCCGCGGAATAGGCCGCACCGGTCGGATTGGCCGGCGAGTTCAGGAGCAGCCAGCGCGTCTGTGGCGTGATCGCGCGCTCGAGATCGGCGGCATCGAGACGAAAGCCGTTGTCTTCGCGGCAGAGCACGTCGACCGGCGTGCCGTCGGCGATGCGCACCATGTCGGCATAGCTGGTCCAATAGGGCGCGACGAGGATCACCTCGTCGCCGGGACTGAGCGTTGCCATGAAGGCGTTGTGGATCACCTGCTTGGCGCCGGCCCCGGCGGTGATCTCGTCCGCGGCATAGACCAGATCGTTCTCGCGGCGGAATTTCTCGGCGATGGCCGCCTTCAATTCGACCGAGCCGTCGAGGATGGTGTACTTCGTCTGGCCGGCGCGGATGGCGCGCTCGGCTGCGTCCTTGGCATGGTCGGGCGTATCGAAATCAGGCTCGCCGGCCCCTAGCACGATCACCGGCCGCCCCTCGCGCTTCAGCCGCTGCGCGACCGCGCCGATCTTGAGGATCTCGGACACGCCGATCGCGCTGATGCGCTGTGCGGGGCGGAAAGTCGATGCGGGAGCCCTGACAGTCACAGCCGTCCTCTACGCGCGCGCGGCGATCGCGATCACTTCGATACGGAAGGCTGGATCGGCGAGCTCGACCTTGCCGCAGGCGCGGGTCGGCGTGTTGCCGGGCACGACCCAGGCGTCATAGACCGCGTTCATGGCATCGAAATCGTCCATGGTCTTCAGCCAGACCTGAACGCTGAGCAGGCGTGACTTGTCGGTGCCGGCGCGCGCCAGCATGTCGTCGACCTTGGCCAGCGCTTCTTTCGTCTGCTGGGTGATGTCGGCGGTCTTGGTGTCCGCCACTTGGCCCGCGAGAAAAACGAGATCGCCGAACACGGAGGCGCGGCTGCGGCGGGCATTCTGGTCGATGCGGGTGATATCCGACATGGGATGTCCTTATTGCTTTACTTGCCGGTGGCGATGATGCGGCGGCAATGATCGAGCGCGGCACCAATGAGGTTGTCGCTCGCCTCCGGCGTGCGGAACGCCGAATGCGCCGACAGCGTCACGTTCGGCAGTTTTGTCAGGGCGTGGCCGGCCGGCAGCGGCTCGACCGTGAAGACGTCGAGGCCGGCATGGGCGATGTGGCCCGAGCGCAGCGCGTCGAGCATCGCGTCCTCGTCAACGACGGCGCCGCGCGCGGTGTTGATCAGGATGCTGCCGGGACGCATCTGCGCGATGCGTTCGCGCGACAGGAAGCCCTTGGTCTCGTCGTTGAGCAGGAGATGCAGCGAGACGACGTGGCTCTCGGCGAGCAGCTTCTCCAGCGAGACGAACGCGACGCCCGGATGCGTCTTCGGCGTCCTGTTCCAGGCGATCACCTTCATGCCGCAACCCGCCGCCATGCGCGCGGCTTCCGCAGCGATGCCGCCGAAGCCGATCAGGCCGAGCGTCTTGCCGGTGAGCTGCACCGCGTCGCGGCGCAGCCAATTGCCCTCGCGCATGCCGCGATCCATCTCGCCGAAGCTCTTGGCAGACGCCCACATCAGCGCGATCGCGCATTCCGCCACGGCGGTGTCGCCATAACCCTTGATCGTGTGCACGGAGATGCCGCGCTGGCTAAGCTCTTCCGGATTCATGTAGCTGCGCGCGCCGGTGCCGAGGAAGACGACATGCTTCAGCGCCTTGCACTTCTCGGCGATCGGGGTCGGCACCGCGGTGTGGTCGACGATCATGATCTCGGCATCGCCGAGCAGGCCGGGCAGATCGTCGGGCTTGATCGAGGGATTGCGGTTGATGCCGACCGGCAGCCTCGAGGCAGCCAGCAGCTTGTCGGTCACCGCCGCCAGGGTCTCGTTCGCATCGACGAATAGGGCGCGCACAGGCCTCTCCTTCAGCACATCTCGATATTGCGTTCAGTCTTGTATTCAGAGTTGAATGCGATTTGCAATCCCTGGCTTTCAGGAATTTTGCGCAATCCTGCCAAGATATTGGGCTCATTTCTGCCTTGCCGCCCAAATGGTCAGCAAATCGAAATACCGTATTGCATTTTATCCTGAATACAGAAATAGTCCAGTGGCCGGAGACGATCCGACCCAAATTCCAGGGAGACAGAGACCATGAATCGCAGGGACGCTCTCACCACTGTCGCGCTCGCGGGCGCCGCGATGGCTGCCGCCAGCGGATCGGCCAAGGCCGACGCACCGACCTCCACGCTCGACCGCATCAAGAAGAATGGCCTGCTGCGGGTCGCCGTCATCGTCGGACAGGAACCCTACTTCCACAAGGATCTCGCCACCAATGAATGGTCAGGCGCCTGCATCGAGATGGCCAGGGACATCGCGAGCAAGCTCGGCGCCAAGCTCGAGACGCTGGAATCGACCTGGGGCAACCAGATCCTCGACCTCCAGGCCGACAAGGTCGACCTCGCCTTCGCCGTGAACCCGACGCCGGAGCGCGCGCTGGTGATCGACTTCTCGACGCCGATCCTGGTGCACTCCTTCACCGTCATCACCAAGAAGGGCTTTGCCAAACCGCAGACCTGGGCCGATCTCAACAAGCCCGAGGTCAAGATCGCCGTCGATATCGGCTCCACGCACGAGACGATCGCGCGCCGCTATTGCCCCAAGGCCAACATCCTCGGCTTCAAGAACCGCGACGAGGCGATCCTTGCGGTTGCGACCGGACGCGCCGACTGCAACGTCTCGCTCGCCGTGCTGTCCGTCTCGACGCTGAAGAAGAACCCGAACCTCGGCGATCTCGCGATTCCGCGCCCGCTCCTGACGCTGCCGACCAACATGGGCATCCGCGCCGAGAGCGACCGCCGCTACAAGGATTTCCTCAGCGCCTGGGCCGACTACAACCGCTCGATGGGCCAGACCCGCGAATGGATGCTCAAGGGCTTCGAGGCTGTCGGCCTCACCGCCGACGATCTCCCGCCCGAAGTTCAGTTCTGATCGATCATGTATGTCTGGGACTTCGCGGCGCTCAAGCCGTATTGGGGCCTGATCTGGCAAGGGCTCCTGGTCACCCTGTTCTACACGGTGACCACGGTGGTCGCGGGTCTCGCCATCGGACTGTTCGTCGGCATTTTGCGCACGACGGCGCCGCGTTGGGTCACGGTGCCGCTGCGTCTCTATATTGAGGTGTTCCGCTGCACGCCGCTGCTGGTGCAGCTGATCTGGGTCTACTACGCCCTGCCCGTCCTGATCGGCGTCGACATGTCGCCGGCCATGGCCTGCTTCATCGCGCTGTCGCTCTATGCCGGCTCGTTCTATGCAGAAATCTTCCGTGGCGGCATCGAAGCCGTTGACACCGGCCAGTGGGAGGCCGGGCGCGCCATCGGCATGCGCCGCGGCAAGATCTTTCGCCGCATCGTGCTGCCGCAGGCAACCCAGGTGATGATCCCCTCCTTCATCAACCAGACCATCATGCAGTTGAAGAACACCTCGCTGGTGTCGGTGGTCGCGGTCGGAGACCTGCTCTACCAGGGCACGGTGATCACCGCGTCGAGCTACAAGCCACTCGAAGTCTACACCACGATCGCCGTGCTGTACTTCGTCGTGCTGTTTCCGCTGACGCTGGTCGCTGACAGGGTCGAGCTCAAGATGGGAGCGCATCGATGAGTGCTCTGATCGCAACCAACATCCACAAGGCGTTCGGCGACCACGAGGTGCTCAAGGGCGTCTCGCTCGCGGTCGAACGCGGCGAGGTCGTCACCCTGATCGGTGCCTCGGGCTCCGGCAAGTCGACCTTCCTGCGCTGCCTGAACCTGCTGGAAATGCCGCAGCAGGGCGAACTGGCGATCGGCACGCACAAGTTCTCCTTCGGCAAGGGCGTGCGTGCCGCGGGTGACGCCCAACTCGCGCTGCTTCGACGCAGCGTCGGCATGGTGTTCCAACACTTCAACCTGTTCCCGCACATGTCGGTGCTGTCGAACGTCACCGAGGGCCCGGTGCAGGTGAAAGGCATGGCGCAGGACGAGGCCGACGCACTCGGCCGCGATCTCCTGGCCAAAGTCGGCCTCGCCGACAAGGCGGACGCCTTCCCGAGCCGGCTGTCCGGCGGCCAGAAGCAGCGCGTCGCCATCGCGCGTGCACTCGCCATGAAGCCCGACGTGATGCTGTTCGACGAGCCGACCTCGGCGCTCGATCCAGAACTCGTCGGCGAAGTGCTCTCCGTGATCCGCGGCCTTGCCGCCGAAGGCATGACCATGGTGCTGGTCACCCACGAGATGGCCTTCGCCGCCGACGTCTCCACCCGCGTCGGCTTCATGAACGACGGCGTCATGGCCGAGATCGGCACGCCGGACGAGACCATCCGCCAGCCGCGCAGCGAACGGCTGAAATCCTTTCTCAGCCGGTTTCACGAGACGCATTAGACTGGCGTCGCGACCATTCCGAATCAGTGGGACGATTGATGAAACTGCGCGGTGGCTTCACGAATTACGGCGAGACGATCGGCATCCTGATGCTCGACACGAAGTTTCCGCGTCCGCGCGGCGACATCGGCAACGCGCTCTCCTATGACTTCCCGGTGCGCTACAAGATCGTCCGCGGCGCTCACGCGACGAGGATCATGGGCGACCAGCCTGATCCGGCCCTGCTCGATCCCTTCATCGCGGCTGCCCGCGAGCTGGAGGCCGACGGCGTCAAGGCGATCACGACGAGCTGCGGCTTTCTCGCGCCGTTTCAGAAACAGCTCGCCGCAGCCGTCAATATCCCGGTCTTCACCTCGAGCCTGATCCAGGCACCGCTGATCCATGCGATGCTGCCGCCGGGCAAGGTCATCGGCATCTTCACCGAACGCGGCCATCACATGAACGAGGGGCACTTCCGCGGCGTCGGCTGGTCGCCCGACGTGATCCCCGTCCAGATCCAGGGCATGAAGCCCGATGCGCAGTTTCCTGCGACCTATATTCTCGGTCGGGAGGAATTGGACACCGACGTGCTGCGTGCCGAGATGATCGAAATGACGGAAGCGTTCATGGCGTCCTGCAAGAACCCGGGCGCGATCCTGTTCGAGTGCACCAACATGTGTCCGTTCTCGCGAGACGTCGCCGAGAGATCGGGCCTGCCGGTGTTCGACATCAACACGTTGATCAATCTGTTCTATCGCGCGGCCAGTCCGGTGCCGTATCTCGGCTGAGCCAGGATGACGCACTGCCGACCAGCCGCGCAGCAAGCGCAGCTGCGGCGTTTTGGGCCGATTTCACCGGACATATTGACGCGGATGCCCTGAGCAAACCGGGACGCTGATATGCGCGCTGCCTTACGTGGCCCTTCCGGTGTTGACGCGAATCCATGCGCGTTTAAGTAGGTGAGACAAAGACTGCAGGGATGGCGACGTTCGCTGGGCTGGTTCCCGTTGCCGTCACCCATGCAGGACACATGACGACCTCGCCTCACGCGGCCTCGCCAAGCGCGACACCGAATTCGGCTTCCGCGCCCCCTCATCTCGCCATCGTCCTGTTCTCGCTCGCGATGGGCGGCTTTGCGATCGGGACCACCGAATTCGCATCGATGAGCCTGCTGCCGTTCTTCGCGGCTGACCTTCATATCGACGAGCCGACCGCCGGACACGCAATCAGCGCTTATGCGCTCGGCGTGGTGCTGGGCGCGCCTCTGATCGCCGTGCTCGGTGCGAAATTCGCCCGGCGCACGCAGCTGCTGGCGCTGATGGCCGTGTTTGCGCTCGGCAACGCCCTCACCGCGCTGGCACCCGGCTTCGGCGCGATGATCGCCGCCCGCTTTCTCTCCGGGCTACCCCATGGCGCCTATTTCGGCATCGCCGCGCTGGTTGCGGCATCGCTCGTTCCGCAAGACCGCCGCTCGCGGGTGGTCGGCCAGGTCATGCTCGGGCTGACCATCGCCACCATCATCGGTGTGCCCCTGGCCAATCTGATCGGCCAGCGGGTCGGCTGGCGTGCCAGCTTTGGCCTCGTGTCGGTTCTGGCCTTGCTCACGATGCTGTTGTGCGCGCTGTTCGCACCGCGCGACCAGGCCGGCCGATCGGATCCGCTGCGCGAGCTCGGCGCGCTCAAAAGCCGCCGCGTCTGGACCACGCTCGCGATCAGCGCCATCGGTTTCGGCGGCATGTTCGCCGTCTACACTTATCTCGCGACGACCTTGATCGAGGTCACCAAGGTCAGCACCGAAGTCATCCCGTTCTTCCTGGCGATCTTCGGCATCGGCGCGACCCTCGGCAATCTGTTCGTGCCGCGCTTCGCCGACCGCGCGCTGATGCCAACGGCGGGCGGCATCCTGGTGTTTGCAGCCGTGGCGCTGCTGGCGTTTCCGCTTGTCGCCGGAAATCCCTGGCTGCTTGCGATCGACATTTTCGCGATCGGCGCGAGCGTCGCGCTCGGTGCCGTGCTGCAGACGCGGCTGATGGATGTCGCGGGAGACGCTCAGGCGCTCGCTGCCGCGCTCAATCATTCGGCGTTCAACACCGCCAATGCGCTCGGCCCGTTCCTCGGTGGCCTCGCCATTCGTCAAGGCTGGGGCTGGACCTCCACCGGTCCCGTCGGTGCTGCCCTGGCGGTCCTGGGCTTTCTGATCTGGATCGTCGCCTACCGCGACACCGGCCCCGCGCCGGTCGAGCAAGCCTCAGGCAGTGACGCCGCGCCACGCGAAGCTGCTCCCCTCAAGCGCGCGCCACCACTGGCACCGATTGAGCGGAGCCGTTCGGAAGATCCGGTGGCCTAACGGATCGCAACGCGCTCAGAACAAAGCGGCGTTGAAGGCCTGTCCGTAGATCATCGCGGCCACGAGCGAGACCAGCAGGCCCGCGCCCGAGAAGATCATGAGGATCTTCAGTGTTTCGACCTCGATATTGGTTCCCGTCGCGCGGGATATTGCTCTTGCCAGTGCAGCAATCATCGCCAGCTCCGAAGCCGGCCGCGCAGACGCGGGGCCTGATGTCATCTAGCGCAGATCGGCGCGACTGGCTGTGAAGCAGATTACAGGTGCGGGTTGGTGATCGGTCTGGCGCCAGGGCGCAATCATAGATCTTCGTCCGTGTTCGGTTAGCCCCGATACCGACGACCTCTGTGCGACTGCGGCAAATGTTGCGATGGGCCAAAAGCGGGCCAAGCTAGACCGTTCAAGGTAACAGTGTTAACCTTGGGTTGAACTCAAGCTGGCCCAGTTCACACGCGGAGTGAAGTTTTTGAGCGCAGAGCCGATCATGAAGGTCGAAGTGGTGACCCCGGAAGACTGCACCGGCGCGGTCGTCGGCGACCTGAATTCGCGGCGCGGCCAGATTCAGGACCAAGGCATGCGCGGCAAGGCCAACGTCATTACCGCGATGGTGCCGCTCACGAACATGTTCGGCTACGCGAACAGCCTGCGCTCTGTGAGCCGAGGGCGTGCGACTTTCACGATGAGTTTCGATCACTATGCTACGAC
The DNA here is from genome assembly GCF_024199945.1 of Bradyrhizobium sp. CCGUVB4N. Classification (GTDB taxonomy): domain Bacteria; phylum Pseudomonadota; class Alphaproteobacteria; order Rhizobiales; family Xanthobacteraceae; genus Bradyrhizobium. The sequence goes on from NZ_JANADP010000001.1 coordinate 7,335,616, forward strand.
GCCTACGCCATCGAATTCCAACTAACTGATATTGCGTTAGAATAGCCGAAATTGATTGGAAGCGCGGCTTCTGGTTTGGGTCTCATTCCCGGCGGATTCATCAGACGTTGTGAGCAGGTTGATGTCCGCTTCTGCCCGCAAGCGCCGAACCAGACGCGTTGCGTCTGGCCGGGCTCCCGTGAGCCCGCACTAATCGCGCGACACGCGCGGGGTCGAGGGCGTGACGTTGGCTGGCGTGTGGAACTCTAGCCGCGCCCGGTTCTCCTCACGCACGCCAGAGTCGTCGCCGAACTCGACATAGGTCTGCGCGTCCTGCTTCCATTGCGGCCATGGCGTTGCCGGCGTGGCGGGATTGCCTGACCGCGCGAAGGCGACCAGCGTGTCCATCATGCGTTCGGACAGCGCACGGTCGAACTCGGTCCAGTTGCGCGTGGTGCGGAATTTGTTGAAGGCGTCCTGCGTACCGAACCAGTAAGGTACGTCAGAGGTGTGATAGGCCCCGATCTTCTGCGGGCTGTCGAAGAACTCGACACCGGGCGCGAACGGATGCACGCGCGAGAACATGTACATGTAGAACGGCGCCTTGCCGGCCCTCACCTGGGCTTCCGCCCAGTTGCGCGTGCCGATCTCGACCAGTCCCTCGCGCGCGGCGAGCAGGCCCATCGCCTTCGCCTCGCCGTCAGTCTTCGCAGGATAGAGCGCGAGGAAGCGATCGGCCTGGTCGCCGTAGAGCTTTTTCGCGGCGGCGACATAAGCCTCTAACGTGCCCGCGGTACGCAGATCGTTCGAGCTTTCGTCGCTGGTGAAGCCGGCGACGGTCGCGACGTCGTTCTGCTTGCCCGCAGCAAAGATGTTGGGGACCGTGTCAGGCAGCACGTAACCGTCGATATCGGGCGTGACCGAGATCGTGCCGGCGCAGCCGAGCTGGCAATCCTTCTGGATGGCGAGAATCTTGTCGGCCTGGATCTGCCGCATCTCGGCCAATGACGATGCGCCTAGCGCTGACTGCACCTCGAGGCCGATCTTCTCCGCGGCAGGCAGCGCCGGGAATTTGAAGCGGTTGTCGAACATGCTGAGACTCATGGCGAAGCCGCGATTGAACAGGCCCTTGGCCAGCGGGCTCGCTTCCAGCGCCGACACCGACATCGCGCCGGCCGACTGACCGGTGATGGTGACGTTGTCGGGATCGCCGCCGAATTGCGCGATGTTGCGCTTGACCCATTGCAGCGCCGCGACCTGGTCCATCAGGCCGTAATTGCCGGAAGCATGGTTCTGCGATTCCGCGGTCAACTCGGGATGGGCGAGATTGCCCAGAATGCCGACGCGATAGTTGAAGCTGACGAAGATCGTGCCCTTCTTCGCAACGTTCTCGCCGTCATACATCGCCATGCCGCTGGAGCCGAGGGTGAAACCGCCGCCATAGATCCAGACCACGACCGGCAGCTTCGCGCCCGGCTTGGCATCCGCGCTCGCCCAGATGTTCAGATAGAGGCAGTTCTCGCTGGTCGCCTCTTCGCCGAAATAGTGATTGAGATTGTGCCGTCGCAGCACTTGGATGCATTCCGGCCCCAACCGGTCGGCGTGGTAGACCCCCTTCCACGCCTCGACCTTCTGCGGCGCGCGCCAGCGCAGATCGCCGAGCGGCGGCGCGGCAAAGGGAATGCCGAAATAGGCTTTGACGCTCGACGGCAGCACCTTGCCGGAGACGGCGCCGCTGTCGATGCTGACGGGGTCTCCGGGAACAGGCGTCGCGACGATTTGCGCGGCGACGGGTGAAGCCGTCAGCAGCGCGAACGCGCCAAGGAGCGAGACGATCGAACCGCGCGTAGCATTCCTGTTCAAGATGCTCATACGGCCTCCCTGATGGTCTTTTTATTGTTGGTGCCGGTGCTCAGTTCCGCCCAGAGGCGAGAGCGCACGCCTTCGTTGAGAGGCACAATATGAAACGGCTGGCCGAAGATTGCGAGTGGCTCCTTAGGCAGGTCGAACCGCGGCCAGGCTTCCGCGACATCGGGCGCGCCAGATGTCACGAAGCGCAGCAGGCTGGTCTGGAACCGCGCCGCGACGTCGATATCGGCCGGGGTCATCGGACCGCCCTTGCGCTTCAGGATCGGACGATCGATGAAGTCGGGCAGATGCGCCCAGAGGCAGGCATTGTCGGCGCCGTGGGTCGGTCCTTGCGACAGGAACGGCTCCAGCGACGGGCGATGGTCGAACCGGCTCAGCCACACCGCGCCACCCGCGGCTGCGTGGCTTCGCGCGAGATCGGCCATCGGGCGGTGCCAGAACGCATCCGACAGCAGCGCCTCGTATGGATCCTCGTCAGGGCGTGCCGAGCCGCGATAGCAGGCCAGCAGACGCTCCCAGCCGGCATCGCCGAAAGCTGTGCGCACATTGCGCTCGGTGGTGCGGATCATCGCGGCCGGCGGCGTGCTCTTCAAAAACATCACCATCTCGTCGCGGCAGGAACCGAGCCAAAGCGGAATGTCGCGCAAGCTTCCCTCGGCAAAGATGTCGCGCGGCTCGCGTGCGATCACGGTGCCGTCGAGCACCGGGCCAAACACGGTGCCTGAAGCGGTCTCGTCGGCGATCCTGCGGCCGACGCGCTCGACGGCTGCGAAGAGTTTTGGCAGCGGCACGGAGGCAATGGCCGCGGGGTCGCTCGCAAGCTCGAGCTCTTCGATGACGCGGCGCGCGACCTGGTCAGCATGGTCGGCGCTCATGATGTTGCGACCAGGCGCACTCAGCGCCAGTGCGCGGGCGAACTTGCCCTTGGCCTGCGGCAGCGTCGCGAGCGCGATCACCATCGACGCGCCGGCGGACTGGCCCGACAGCGTCAGTTGGTTCGGATCGCCGCCGAAACTGGCGATGTTGGCATGGACCCAGTCGAGCGCGGCTAGCGAATCCGAAATGGCGAGGTTGTTGGCCTCGGCCAATCCGTGACGATGCAGCTGCAGGAAGCCGAGCGGGCCGAGCCGGTAGTTGATGGTGACGATGACGGCCGGGCCGTGTGCGGCAAGGAATGCGCCGTCATAATCGGCGCCGCCGCCGGTGACGAAGGCGCCGCCATGGATGAAGAACAGCACCGGCAGCGGGCGATCAGCGCCCACGGGCGTCCAGATATTCAGGCTGAGACAGGATTGTTCGACCTGATCGAGATGCCCGGGCTGCGGCGCATAAGCGCCGTAGTCCGTGCAACGGCGCGGCTCCGTCCACGCTTGCGGCGGCGTCGCCTTGGCAAATCGCCGCGCGGTCGCGAACGGCACGCCCTTGAAGGCGCGGACGTGCCCCTGCTCGGCCCCGATGATCGGGCCGTGCGTGGTCGGAATAGCGTTGGTCAGCATCGATCCTTGTCCTGTCTTGCGCTCACGCGCGCCGCTTGCCGAGATCGGCGATGTCGACCTTGTGGGTTTCCCGTGCGGTCATCGCGGCCAAGGCGGAGGCGACGCAGCACCCGGCGACGAAGATCGCAACCGGGACCCAGCCATTCGGGCCTTCGCCGACCAGGCTCGCGCTCACCAGCGGCGTGAAGCCGGCGGCGAGGAAGCCGAGCTGGGTGCCGATCGCCGTGCCGGAATAGCGCACGCGCGCCTCGAACATCTCCGCATAGAACGACGGCCAGATCGCGTTCGGCGCGGAGTAGATGATGTAGAGGCCGATCGCGGCGGCGAAGATCGCCGGCGTGCTGCCCGAGGTCACCAGCATGAAATAGGGAAACAACAACACGGCGCAGCCGAGCACGCCGCCGATGAACACCGGCTTGCGGCCGATCTTGTCGGCAAGCAAGGCCCAGAGCGGCTGCGCGAACAGCGCCGTGACATTGCCGAGCACGCCGGCCCACAGCATGGTCGGGCGCGCGACGCCGAACTTGCTGGTGGCGTAGCCGAGCGCGAACACCGCGGTCAGCGTGCTGACGGTCGCGATCAGCGCGCAGACGATGACGCGCAGCACGTCCGGCCAGTAGTCACGCAGCAGCGCGACCACGGGAAAGCGCGCCACTTGCGCCTTGTCCTTGATGTCTTCGAACACGGGCGTTTCCGGCATGGTCCGCCGCACCAGATAGGCGACCAGCAGCACCAGCGCGGAGAGCAGGAACGGAATGCGCCAGCCCCAGCTCAGCAGCTGATCTTCCGGCATGCTGGACACCGGGATGAACACCAGCGTCGCCAGGATCGCGCCGGCCTGGGTGCCGCTCAGGGTCCAGCTCGTGAAGAAGGCGCGGTTGGAATTGGCGGAATGTTCCAGCGTCAACGAGTTTGCTCCGCTCTGCTCGCCGGCCGCCGACAGGCCCTGCAGCAGGCGCAGCAGCGTCAGGATGATGGGCGCGGCATTGCCGATCGTCTTGGCGTCGGGCAGCAGGCCGATCGCGAGCGTCGAAGCGCCCATGATCACCAGCGTGAACAGCAGCACCGTCTTGCGGCCGATGCGGTCGCCGAAATGGCCGAGGATGACGGCGCCGACGGGACGCGCGATATAGCCGATGCCGAACGACAACAGCGCGAGCAGCGTCCCGGTCGCGGGATCGACATTGGCGAAGAACACTTTTGGAAAGATCAGCGCCGCCGCGGTGCCGTAGATGAAGAAGTCGTAGTATTCGAGCATGCTGCCGACGAAGCTGACGAGCGCAGCGCGCTTCGGCAGCTTGTTTGGCGTGGTTTCCGCGCCGGCCGGCGCGTGCAGCGATGCAGTTGAGATCGAGCTCATCGAAAATTCCTCCCCGTGTGCGATGGCGGTCGCAGCTCGCTTTGGCCCGTCCGGCCGTGCGCGCCTTTTTTGCTTTTGGTTGCCGCAACCTTGGTTTCAATCCATAATGTACGAACTAGTACGTTTATGCAAGTCCACCTCAAAAGACGTCGGATTGGGCGAAATTTGCCTTCACCTTCAAGGTGATCCATAGAAACGGGCGGGAGAAACAGTGATGCTCGAGCGCATGCCACCCCCATTGAAGCGCACCAACGACCCCGAGCGCACCAAGCGCGACATCCTCGAAGTGGCGATGGCCGAATTCGCCTCGGAGGGCTATTCCGGCGCCCGCGTCGATGCGATCGCGGCGCGGACGCGCACCTCGAAGCGGATGATCTATTACTATTTCGGTGGCAAGGAGCAGCTCTACCTCGCGGTGCTGGAGGAAGCCTATCGCAGCATCCGCGCATTGGAAGACCAGCTCGATATCGCAAGCTGCGACGCGCGCGAGGGCCTGCGCCGGCTGATCGAGGCGACCTTCGACCACGACGAGCGCAACCCGAACTTCATCCGCCTCGTCTCGATCGAGAACATCCACCACGGCAAGCACCTGAAGCAGAATCTGCAGCTGCGCCAGCTCAACGCCAGCGTGATCGCGACGCTCGACGGCATCTTGAAGCGCGGCCGCAGCGAGGGCGTCTTCCGCGACGACGTCGACGCCATCGATCTGCATCTGGCGATCTCTTCCTACTGCTTCTTCCGCGTCGCCAACCGGCATACGTTTGGGGCGCTGTTTGATCGGGACCTCAGCGAGCCGAAGGTGCTGGCGAAGAGCAGGAGCCAGATCGTGGAGATGATCTTGGCGTGGTTGGGGGCGAAGGGTTGAGGCGAAAGCGCTGCCACGCATTCGCTGTCGTCCCGGCCTAGTGCGCAATTGCGCACTAGGCCGGGACGACATTAACCCCTACCCCGTCTTCTTCTGCCGCGCACTCGCAAGCAACACCAGCATGAAGGACGCCGCGGTCATCAGCGTCGAGATCGCGGCGATGGTCGGATCGATCTCGTCGCGGAGCGCGGTGAACATGCGCTTGGTCAGCGGCTGATACTGGCCGCCCGAGATGAACAGCGCGACGATGGTCTCGTCCATCGCCGAGATGAAGGCGAAGATGCCGCCCGCGACCACGCTCGATTTGATCTGCGGCAGCGTCACCGCAAAGAAGCTGCGCAGGCGGTTCATGCCGAGGCTGCGGGCGACCATCTCCTGCGCGGGATCGAAGCTCTGCAGGCCCGCGAGCACCGAGATGACGACGTAAGGCAAGCCCAGCATCACGTTCGCGAGCACGAGGCCCGGCAGGGTAGCGACCAGGCCGATCTTGGCGTAGACGAAGAAGATGCCGACCGCGGTGATGATGATCGGCACCACCAGCGGCAACAGCAGCGCCATGTGGATGACGCGCATGATCCGCAGCTTCGACTGGCTGATGGCGTAGGCGGCGGCGACGCCACACGGCGTTGCGATCGCCACCGTGAACAGCGCGACCGTCAGCGTCACCTGCGTCGCCTGCATCCAGGCCGGATTGGCGAAATATTGCTGGTACCAGCGCAGCGAGAACGACGGCGGCGGGAACGTCAGGAATCGCGCGCTGGAAAACGAGATCGGCGCGATGATCAGCACCGGCAGGATCAGATAGATCAGCACCAGCGAGCTGATCACGTAGAGGGCGATGCGGGCGGGCGAGATGCGCGTCATTTCTGCCCCAACACGCGATCGAGCGAAATGAAGCGGCTGACGACGAAAAAGATCAGGAGCACGCTCACGAGCAGCACCACGGCGACCGCGCTCGCGGCGCCGAACTGGTTGTAGAGCTCGACATTGCGGCTGACCAGCATCGACACCATCACGGTGCGGCCACCGCCGAGCAGCTCCGGCGTGATGTAGAAGCCGAGGCAGAGCACGAACACCATGGTGCAGCCCGCCAGCACGCCGGGGAGCGACAGCGGCAGGAACACGCGGAAGAATGTCAGCGACGGGCTTGCGCCCAGGCTGGCACCGGCCTGCATGAGATCGCCGGGGATTTTTTGCATGGTGGCGTAGAGCGGCAGCACCATGAACGGCAGCAGGATGTGCACGGTCGCGACCACCGTGCCGAAGGTGTTGTGCACCAGCGCGAGCGGCTCGGAGATGACATCGAGATAACGCAGGAATTGATTGATCACGCCAGTGCGCTGGAGCAGCGCCAGCCAGGCATAGGCGCGCACCAGCACCGATGTCCAGAACGGCAGCACGACCAGCGACAGGATGAGGATGCTCCAGCCCTTCGGCACAGAGTTGGCGAGATAGGCCACGGGATAGCCGAGCAGCAACGCGATCACGGTGACCGCGAGGCTGATCTCGAAGGTCAGCGCAAAGCTCCGCCAGTAGATGTCTTCGGTGAAGACGCGGCGATAGTTCTCCAGCGTGAAGCCGTCATGGTAGATCGACTGCCAGGCCAGCCAGCCGACCGGCAGCACGATCAGAGCCAAAATCACCAGCAACGCCGGCGACACCAGTGCCAGCATCAGGCCGTTCTCGCGGCGCTGATGCTTCTCGGAGGGATCTGGCACGGATGTCGTCAACGCTGCCTCGCTCTCTTACTTCTGCATGAACGATGCCCAGCGCTTCTCGGCGGCTTCTCCGGCCGGCGAGGACCACCAGGCGTAGGACATCAGTGCTTGCTTCGAGGCATTCGCCGGCTCGCTCGGCAATTGCGCGGCACGCTCCGGCTTGATCACGCTGGTCTCGAATGCCTTGGGATTGCCCGGGCCGTAGTCGATGTTGAGCGGCAAATTGGCCTGGTGCACGGGATCGACGGCCTCGTTGAGGAACTTCACGGCCGTGTCGAGATTCGGCGCACCCTTGAGGATGCAGAGCGACGTACTCTGCAGGATACCCTGGTTGTAGGTGAAGGTGACCTTGGCGCCCTCCTTCGCGACCGCGCTGACGCGGCCGTTCCAGGCCATTTCCATGTCGACCTCGCCGTCATTGAGCAACTGCGCCGACTGCGCGCCCGAGGTCCACCACACCGTGATGTGCGGCTTGATCTCCTCCAGCTTCTTGAAGGCGCGATCGACGTCGAGCGGATAGAGCTTGTCCGGCGCGACGCCGTCGGCCATCAGCGCCGCCTCGAGCGTGGCGAACGGATGGTTGCGCAACGCGCGGCGGCCCGGGAATTTCTTCACGTCCCAGAAATCGGCCCAGCTGTTGGGCGCGTCCTTCGGGAAGGTCTTCTGGCTGTAGGACAGCACGCTGGAATAGAACTCGTAGGACACCGAATAGGGACTGCGATAGGACTCCGGCATCGCGGCGCCGTTTGGAATCTTCGAGAAGTCGAGCTTCTCGATCAGCCCCTGCTCGCCGCCACGCAGGCAATTGCCGGTAGGGGTGTCGACGACGTCCCAGATCGGCTTGCCGCTGCCGACCTGGGTCTTGATCGCAGGCCAGGCGTCGGGGATGGAGTCCTGGTTGATTGTGATGCCGAGCTTCTTGGCGGAGGGATCGAGGATCGCCACCGTCTGTGCCTGCTGATAGGCGCCGCCTTGCGAGACGAAGGTGATCTGCTCGGCGGCGTGCGCCGCGGTGAAACCACATGCGCCCAGCAATGCGCAGCCCAATCCCAAATTCAGCTTCGTATTCATCCTCGCCTCCTCCAAGTGAACATCACTGACCGATCGCATCGAGAAACTGGTACCAGCCGGCGACCATGCGCACGGCGGGCTCGCGCAGCGGGTAGAAAGGAATGGCCTTCATGCGGCTGACATCGAGCAGCCCGACCTCGGGCGTCTCGCCGCGCACGAAGGCGGCGAGATAGCGGCCCATCAGGCTCGACATCGCGACGCCCGCGCCGTTGTAGCCCATCGAGACCAGCGTGCGGTCGTCGATCCGGCCGATATGCGGCACCGAGTCCAGGGTCATGCCGACGAGGCCCGACCATTTGTATTCGAGCGGGACGTCGGCGAGATCAGGGAAGATACCGACCATCGCCTTGCGCAGCGCGTCGAACGCGGCTTGCGAATCCTGCTTGCCGAAGGCGCCGCGGCCGCCAAAGATCACGCGGTTATCGACCATGCGGAACCAGCGCATCATGCGCTTGGTCTCGGTGTAGGTGCGTCCCGTCGGCATCAGCTTGCCGGCGAGATTGCGCGGCAACTGCTCGGTGGCAATGAGGGCGCTGCGGAACGGGATCAGCGTGCGCTGCAGATGCGCAGTCGCGCCGGTGAGATCCGAATAGCTGTTGGTGGCGATGATCGCCTGCTTCGCGCGCACCGCGCCTTGCGGCGTCTCGGCGACGATGCCATCGCCCTCCCGACGGAGTTTGATCACCGGCGATTCCTGGAAAATGGGAACGCCGCGGCGCGCCACGCCATCGGCAAGGCCGCGCAGATAATTCAGCGGATGGATGCCGCCCGAGCCGGGATTGAGCACGCCGCCGACAAAGATGTCCGAGCCGGTCTCCTCGCGCACGCCGCTCTTGTCGAGGATACGGACCTCGGCCGAGCCCATCTCGCGCGTCATCCAATTGGCTTCGTCGATCGCGGCCTTCAGCGTCGTCTCATTATGCGCGGCCTTGACCTGGCCCGTGCGGGCCAGGTTGGCGCTGGTGATACCGAACTCGGAGACCAGCTCCTCGACCATGTCGGTCGATTCATGCGCGATCTCGTACATCCGCTTGGCCATGGCACGGCCATGGGTGGCGTCGATCTCGCGGAACGAGAGCCGGAATTTCGCGGTGATCACGCCGCCATTGCGCCCGCTCGCGCCCCAGCCGGGACGATTGGCTTCCAGCACGATTGGCGCGAGACCACTCTTGGCGATGTGGTGCGCGGCGGAGAGACCCGTGTAGCCCGCGCCGATGATCACCACGTCGGCCTGTTGCTCGCCGGACAGCACGGGAAACGCGCGCGCCGGCTCCGCCGTGGCTTCCCACAGCGAATTGGCCGACGGCAGCGCGTTCCAGTCCCGTGTCATACCGGCGCTCACGGATTACGCCGCAGGCCCGATGGCCGCGTCGGCCAGCGCCTTCAGCGTCGGAAAATGGAAGTCCGGTTTCGTCAGCGTCTCCACCGCCGGCGTGCCGCCAAAACCGGCGACGCCCTGGCGACGCTCGATCCAGCACACCTTGTAGCCGAGCTTCCGCGCGATCCCGATGTCGTGATACTGGCTCTGCGCAACATGCAGGATATCGGACTGCTTGTAGCCGAACGCCGACTGACGCCCCTTGTTAAAGGCGAAGAACTCCGGGTTCGGCTTCGCCACGCCGGTGTCGTCGGCGCAGACGGTGTCGTCGAAGGGATTGCCGAGCGCGTGGGCGTAGCAGGACAGCGCCACACGATCGGCATTGGTCATCGCCACCAGGCGAAACTTCGTGCGCAGCCGCTTCAGTGCCTCCACGGAGTCCGAGAACGGTCCCCAGCGCAGCACCGAGAGCTGGAACACGTCGCAGGACGCGTCGTCCGCCGGCAGCCCAAGCTCTTTGGCGAGATGACGATAGACGTGGAACATCGCCTCGCTGGAGCGATCGTAATGCTTGTCGCGGCCGCGCTTGTAGGGCTCGAAGATCTGCTCGTCGCTGAGCTCGGCCGGCGTCTTGCCGGAGATCCTGCGCACCGCGGAGAGCACGCCGGTTTCGAAATCGATCAAGGTGCCGACGACGTCGAAGGTGAGAACCTTGAAATTGCTGAACGCGGCTTGGGTCGACATATCAGTTTCTTCTCTCGGTTGGACAAGGTTTGGTCAGTCCACCCTGGGCACCACGATGGTGTCCTCGGGATGAAGGGTGACGGTGAGGCTGCCGCCGAGCGGCGGGATGCGACTGTAGGCCTGGTGGTAGCTCGGCTGGCGCAGGCTGAGCGCGATGCCGTCCGTCAGCGCCAGGAAGATGCGCAGGCTCTCGCCCTGGTAGACGATGTCGGTGACCGTCCCGGTCAGGCGGTTGCAGGCGGCATCCTGCGCGCCGTCGTCGATCAGGAGCTTTTCGCTGTGCACGGCGAGCATCAGCGCATCGCCGTCGGGAATGGCGCGGGCGCTGCGCAAAAGCGCATTGCCGAGCGCGACACTGGAGGCATCGACGCGGCGTACCGGCAGCATCGTCGCCTCGCCGATGAAGCTAGCGACAAAGGAATCGGCGGGATGATCGTGCAGCCGCTCGGGCTGGTCGATCTGGATCAGCTTGCCGTCCTTCATCACGGCGACGCGGTCGCTCATGGTCAGCGCCTCGCGCTGGTCGTGGGTGACATAGATGATGGTGGCGCCGATCCGCTTGTGCAGCGCACGCAGCTCGATCTGCATGGATTCGCGGAGCTGCTTGTCGAGCGCGGAGAGCGGCTCGTCCATCAGGATCAGCTGCGGCTCGAAGATCATGGCGCGTGCGAGCGCGACGCGCTGGCGCTGGCCGCCGGAGAGCTGCGCGATGCCGCGCTCTTCGTAGCCGGAGAGGCCGACCATCGCGAGCGCCGCGCGCACCTTGTCGGGCCAGCTTGCTTTCGGCAGGCGCCGCGCCCGCAAGGGAAAGGCGACGTTCTCGCCGACGCTCATATGCGGGAACAGCGCGTAGTTCTGGAACACCACGCCGATGTCGCGCTTGTGCGGCGGCATATAGGTGACGTCGCGGCCGCCGAAGAGAATCGTGCCCGATGTCGGCAGGATGAAGCCGCCGAGAATGCCGAGCAGCGTGGTCTTGCCGGAACCGGAGGGGCCGAGCAACGAGACGAATTCGCCGGCGCCGACATTGAGGGAAACGTCGTCGAGAGCGCGAACGGCGCCATACGCCTTGCTCGCGGACCTGATCTCGACGCTTTCCGCTCGTTTGTCCAACGATCGACCTCGTCTCGTTCCCTGCAATGGCGTGCCTCACTGCGCGCCATAAGCCTGCATTATAGACAGCGTTTTGGAGCACTTGCCGGCGCTGCGTGCGCCGCACCAAATTCTTCTTCAAAACACCCTGTCGTTAGGCTGTGATGCCAATGACACCAGACTTGGCAAAACTCGGCAATTGCCAAATTCTCACCGCGCTCATAACATGACGTTATGCCCGAGCTGCGCCGGATGCTGCCCTCAAGTAACGCCCTGTTCGTCTTCGACGCAGCGGCGCGCAATGGCAGCTTCACGGCAGCGGCCGCCGAATTGAACGTCACGCAGCCCGCGGTGAGCCGCATGCTCGGCCAGTTCGAGGACCATCTCGGTGTCCGTCTGTTCGACCGCAAGGCCGGCCGCGCGGTGCTCACCGAGGAAGGCGAGCTGCTCTATCGCCGCGTGCTCGAAGGCTTTCGCAGCATCGAGACCGGTCTCACCGAGATCGAGCGGCGCCGCAAAGGCACCGAGACGGTGACGCTGTCCGTCTCCTCCGCCTTCACCACGCATTGGCTGATGCCGCGCATCGACAAGCTGCAGCGACAGTTTCCGCAGGTCGACCTGCGCTTCCAGCTGATCTCCGGCGCGCTGCGCGGGGCGGTCGAGAATGTCGACCTCGGCATGCGTTTTCGCGATCGCGACGAACCGTCGTCCGGCGGGACGCTGGTGATGAAGGAAGTGATGTTGCCGATGTGCAGCCCCGGCTATCTCGGCGAGACCGATGCCGCCGAGGGCAACACCATCATCCGCCTGGCCGAGACGCCGGGCGACTGGGCCGCGGATTATGCGTCGCTGCTCACCGGACGGCGCGGCGCCGCCAAGGCGCTGAGCTTCACCGATTATGCGGTCGTGGTGCAGGCGGCGCTGCTCGGCCAGGGCATCGCGCTCGGCTGGCTCACGGTGGCCTCGCACTGGCTGTTGACCGGCGCGCTGGTGCCGGCCTCCGACAGGCTCACCACCACGCGCCGCATCTGCGAATTCCTGCCGCCGCGCAACCGGCCGATGCGCCCGATCGCAGCCGAGATCCGCGACTGGATCATCGCCCAGATGCAAAGCGAGATCGCCGCGATCGACAAGCTCTATCCGAAGCTCGGCGCGATGGCCGCCTGCTATTGAGTGCGCGCCAGGGCCTTTCCCGTTCCGATGGAATCGGAACGGGAAAGGCTCTGGATTCTTGTTCTGACGCGTTTTCTTGACGCGAACCGGTATCCACTTCGCTCGAAAACGCTCTACCCGGGCCGGAAGCGCAGATTGGCGCGCGACAGCTGGCTGATCGACGTACATCCCATCAGCTTCATGCCGCGCTCGAGCTCCGTGCGCAGCAGCCCGAGGGCACGCTCGACACCGGGCTGGCCCGCGGCGGCGAGCGGATAGAGATAATATCGTCCGAGCCCGACCGCCTTGGCACCGAGCGACAGCGCTTTCAGGACATGGGTTCCGCGCTGGATGCCGCCATCCATCATCACGTCGATGCGGTCACCCACGGCGTCGACGATTTCGGCGAGCTGGTCGAAAGCCGAGCGGGAGCCGTCGAGCTGGCGGCCGCCATGGTTGGACAGCACGATCCCGGCACAGCCGATGTCGACCGCGCGACGCGCGTCTTCCACCGACATGATCCCTTTCAGGCAGAACGGCCCGTTCCAGTTCTTCACCATCTCCGCGACATCGTCCCAGTTCATCGCGGGATCCAGCATCTCGGTGAAATAGCGACCGATCGACATGGTGCCGCGGCCCATGTCGACATGCTCGTCCAGTTGCGGCAGCCGGAATTTCTCGTGGGTGACGTAATCAATGCCCCATCGCGGCTTGATCGCGAATTGCAGCATGCCGGCCAGCGTCAGGCGGAAGGGAATGCTGAAGCCGGTGCGCAGATCGCGCTCGCGATTTCCACCGGTGATGCTGTCGACCGTCAGCATCATCACCTCGACGCCGGCCTCCTTGGCCCGCTGCATCATCGCGCGGTTGAGACCGCGATCTCGGTGGAAATAGAACTGATAGACCTGCGGCGTGTCATAGGCCTTGCGCAATTCCTCCAGGCTCACCGTGCCGAGCGAGGAGACGCCGAACATGGTGCCGTATTTCGCGGCCGCCGCGCCGACCGCACGCTCGCCGTCATAATGAAACAGCCGCTGCAAGGCGGTCGGCGAGCAGTAGAACGGCTGCGCGAGCTTCTGGCCCATGACGGTGACCGAGAGGTCGACCTGCTGCACGCCGCGCAGCACATTGGGTAACAGGTCGCAATGCTCGAAGCTGGCACTGTTGCGGCGAAGGGTCGTCTCATCGTCGGCCCCGCCGTCGATATAGTCGAAGATCGGGCCGGGCAGCCGGCTGCGTGCCAGCCGCCGGAAGTCGTGGAAGTTATGACACTGTGCCAGCCGCATCGCTTACCTTAGATCTCCTAGTGATGCTCGATCGCACGAATCGCGCCGCGGAGCTCGGCGAGGCCACGGAGGCGGCCGATTGCAGTATAGCCGGGATTGGTACGCTTGGTAGCGGCGAGATCGTCCAGCATGCGATGGCCGTGGTCGGGACGGAAGACGATCCTCTGGTCCGGTGAGCGCCGCGCATTCTCCTTCAACAGCGCCTTGAGCACCGCGATCATATCGACGTCGCCGTCGAGATGATCGGACTCGTGGAACGATACCCCGTCCGCCTCGCGCTTGGTCGCGCGCAGATGGGCAAAGGCAATGCGCGGACCGAAGCGTTCGGCCATGGCGGGCAGATCGTTCTCGGCGCGCACGCCGAGCGAGCCCGTGCAAAGGCAGATGCCGTTGGCCTTCGACGGCACCGCGTCAAACAGCGCCTGGTAGTCCTCTGCCGTGGAAGCAATGCGCGGCAGGCCGAACAGCGGCCGCGGCGGATCGTCAGGGTGCAGCGTCAGCGACACGCCGAGCTGCTCGGCGACCGGCGCGACGCGGCTCAGGAATTCGGCGAGATGCTGCCGCAGGATCTTTGGCGTGATATCGCGATAAGCGTCCAGCTTGTCGCGGAATTGCGGGATGGTCATCGGCTCGGTGGTCGAGCCGGGCAACGCGCTGGCGATGACCATGATGAGATAGTCGATATCGGCCTGGCTCATCTGATCGAACAGCTTCTTGGCGCGCGCCTGCTGCTCGGGGGAGTATTCCTGTCGCGCAGCCGGACGTTCCAGGATGTGCAGCTCGAACGCCGCAAAGCGATCCTGATCGAAGCGCAGGGCACGGGCGCCGTTTGGCAGCTCCCATTCGAGATCAGTCCGACACCAGTCGACGACGGGCATGAAGTTGTAACAGATGACCTTGATGCCGGCTGCGGCCACTGCTTCAAGACTTGCAATCCACGCCTCGATCGATTTCGTCGCCTTTCCGCCGAGCCGCTTGACGTCGTCGGGGATCGGAATCGATTCCACCACCGACCAGGTCAGCTGCGAGCGGCCGGGCTGGCCGTTCTCGATGAAATTCTTGCGCTCCTCGACCGCCTTGCGTGTCCAGGCTTCCCCGATCGGCACTTGATGCAGCGCCGAGACGATATCGCTTGCGCCAGCCTGCCTGACGTCGTCGAGCGACACGGGATCATTGGGCCCGTACCAGCGCCATCCCTCGAGCATCATGGGTATTCTCCAATCAATTGGCGGTCAGCACGACCTTGACACTCTGCGAGCGATCGAGCGCTAGCCGCAGCGCATCAGGCGCGGTCGACAACGGCCGCTCGGCGGTGACGAGTGACAGCACGTCGACGCTGCCGGCTCCAATCAATTCTACCGCCGTCATGAATTCAAGCCCGAAGCGGAACGAGCCGCGCAGGTCGATCTCCTTCGCCATCACCGCATTCGACGGCGTCGGAATTTGCCCGCCCGGCAGATTGCCGATCTGCACCACCACGCCGCCTCGCCGGACGATGCCGATCGCGCTGGCAAGACCAGCGGCCGTGCCCGAGACCTCGAATGCGACGTCGTAGGGACGCGACGCCGCCTGCGCCTTCAGGCCCTCTTCTCCGCCCGAAACGTTCTCGACATGGGACGCACCGAGCTTGGTCGCGAAGGCCAGCGGCGCCGGCGCGATGTCGGCCACCGTGACGTCAGCCATGCCGGCGCGGTGCGCGGCGAGCATGGTCAACAGCCCGATTGGGCCCGCACCAAAAATGATGCCGCGCTTGCCCTGGATGTTGCCGGCACGCGCGACCGCGTGCAGGCAGACGGCGAGCGGCTCGGCAAGCGCCGCGGCCTGATAGGACACGTGGTCCGGGATCTTCACGCACTGCGCCGGGATCGCGTCGAAATAGTTGGCGAAACCACCCTGCATGTGCGGCGTCTTCGACGCCGAGCCCATAAAGTAGATATTCTCGCAGAGGTTCTGCCGGCCCTCGCGGCAGGCGCCGCAATGGCCGCACCAGCGCGACGGGTTGACGGCGACGCGGTCACCGACCTTCAGATTGGCCGCGGAACCCGCGATCTCCACAACCTGGCCCGAGATCTCGTGACCGAGCACCAGCGGCGACTTCACCACGAAATCGCCGGTCCGGGCGTGGCGGAAGTAATGCATGTCCGAGCCGCAGATGCCGCCGGCTCCGAAACGGATGCGCACCATGCCGGAAGCCAACTTGTCGAGCGGATGCTCGATCATGCGCAGATCTTCGGGGCCGAACAGGGTTGCGGCGAGAGAGGTCGAGGTCATTTGGAGAGTCCCATATATTTCGGCAGCCAGAGGGTGAGTTCGGGAATGTAGGTGATCGCGATCAGCGCGATCAGCAGCGGCACCAGCCAGGGCAGGATCGCGACCGTCGTGCGCTCGACCGAGAGCTTTGCCACGCGGGCGAGCACGAACAGCACCATGCCGAGCGGCGGATGCAACAGGCCGATCATCAGGTTCAGCGTCATGATCAGACCGAAATGGATCGGATCGATGCCGAGCTTGAGCACGATCGGCAGCAGGATCGGCACCAGAATGGTGATCGCCGCCGTGGTGTCGATGAAGCAGCCGACGAACAGGATCAGCACGTTGGCGAGCGCCAGGAACACCCATTTGTTGTGGGTGATGCTGAGCATCCAGTCCGACAGCAATTGGGCCGCCTGCGACACCGTCAGCAGCCAGGCGAAGATCGAGGCTGCGGTGACGATGAACAGCACGGAAGCCGTGGTCTCGATGGTGTCGAAGGTCGCCTTCGCCACCGTCTTGAGGGTCATGGTGCGGTAACGCACGAGGCCGAGGAACAGCGACCAGATCACCGCCGCCACGGCCGCTTCGGTCGGCGTGAACCAGCCGAGCGTCATGCCGCCGATCAGGATGACAGGCGCCATCAGCGCCATCACCGCCGAGAAATCGAAGTACCAGTCGATCGCCAGCAGCGCACCGAGGCCGATCACGACGGCCATGTTGGTCGACATGCCGGCCATCACCATCAGCCAGATCGCCAGCGGGAATGCGAGCACGATGGCGATCTCGAGGCCGGCCGAGCCGAGCTGCGGCCAGGAGAACGGCGTGTCGCTGCCCCATTTGTTCTTGTGCGCAAAGTAGGTGACGGTGGCCATCATCAGCAGCGTCATGACGATGCCGGGAATGACGCCTCCCAGAAACAGCGCGCCGATCGAGACGTTCGCCATCATGCCGTAGATCACGAAGGGCAGCGACGGCGGGATGATCGGGCCGAGCGTGGCCGAGGCCGCGGTGACGCCGACCGAGAACTCGGTGGTGTAGCCGTGGTCCTTCATCGCCTTGATCTCGATGGTGCCGAGACCGGCGGCATCCGCGATCGCGGTGCCGGACATGCCGGAGAAGATCACCGAACCGATGATGTTGACGTGACCGAGGCCGCCGCGCATCCAGCCGACCAGCGCGACGGCGAACTTGTAGATGCGGCCGGTGACGCCGGCGATGTTCATGAGATTGCCGGCCAGGATGAAGAAAGGCACGGCGAGCAGCGGAAAGCTCTCGACGCCCGCGATCATGCGTTGTGCCAGCGTGACATCTGGCGTCACGCCGCTGACCAGGATGTAGAGCAGCGACGACGCGGCCATGGCAATCGCCACGGGAACGCCGAGCAGCATCAGGACGAGAAAACCGCCAAGCAACAGCAGCATGAGATTATCCTTCAAAACCGTCGTAGGCGCCGGGACGTTCGAGGATCGAATAGCCCTGTCGCAGATGTTGCAGCGCGACCTGCACCGAGCGAACGAACATCAGCACGAAGCCGAGGAGGACGGCGTAATAGACGTAGTCCTTGGGCAGATTGATCGTGGTCATGGATTCGTCGCCGATGATCTGGATGTAGACCCAGACCAGCTTGATGGCGTAACCGAAGAAGGCGATCCGGATCAGGTCGATCGCCGTCGACAGCGCGCGCGCGACGACGTGCGGCAGATAGCGGTAGATCAGGTCGACCTGGATGTGCCGCGACAGCCGCACGCACATCGAGGCACCGATGAAGACGACGCCGATCAGGCAGTAGGTCGCGATCTCCTCGGTCCAGGCGTAGCTGTCGTTGAGGACATAGCGGGTGAAGAACTGCAGGAAGACGGCGAGCGCCATCACCCAGAAGATCACCAGCGCCACCCAATCCTCGAAAGCGTAGACGCCGAGATCGACCTTCGGCGTCGCCTCCTCCTCGAAGGTATGGGCGATCTCGTCCCCGGTGATCTGCCGGTGCACTTCGGCGGTCGACATGTGGTTACTCCCCAAAACTAATTCACGTCGTTCCGGGATGGTGCGCAAGCACCAGACCCGGAACCTCGAGATCCCGGGTTCGGTCCTGCGGACCGCCCCGGGATGACGACTACGTCGTCACTTGACCGCCTGGATCCGTTCCCAATCGGCCTTGCGATAACCGAAGGTCTCGAACGGAACGTTCTTCAGCACGATGTCGCGGAACTCGTTCTTGTCGACTTCGGTCACGGTCAGGCCCTTTTCCTTGAAGAAGGCGACGAGCTTGGCCTCGTTCTGCTTGATCTCCTCGGTCGCTTTCGCGGCCGCTTCCTGCGCCACGTCGGTGAAGATCTTCTTGTCCTCGTCCGAGAGCTTCTTCCAGAGCGCGCCCGCCACCACCGTGTTGAGGTGGTCGACGATGTGGCCGGTGAGCACGATGTGCTTCTGCACCTCGTAGAACTTCTTGGCTTCGATCGTGGTCAGCGGGTTTTCCTGCGCCTCGACGGTGCCGTTCTGGAGCGCGAGATAGACCTCGGCGAAAGCGATCGGCGCGGTGTTGGCGCCGCAGGCGCGCGGCATGGCGAGATAGGCCGGCACGTCGGGCACGCGCATCTTCAGACCTTTCAGGTCCGCGCAGGTCTTGATCGGCTTGTTCGACGAAGTCTGGCGCACGCCGTAATAGGTCACCGCGATGATGTGGTGACCGCTCTTGTCCTCGTACCCCTTGGCGAGCTCCTTGAAGATGTCGCTCTTGGTATAGGCGAGCAGATGATCGGCATCGCGGAAGGTGTAGGGATAATAGGTCACGCCGATCGGCGGGAAGCTCTTGGCCGCGAAGCTCGAGCCGGAGATGATGATATCGACCGAGCCGAGCGAGAGGCCCTGGTTGATGTCGGCTTCCTTGCCAAGCTGGGACGCCGGATAGACGTCGATCTGGTAGCGCCCGTTGGTGCGCTTGCCGATCTCCTGCGCGGCCCAGACCGAAGCCGTGTGGAACGGCTCCGAGGTCTCGTAGACATGGGCCCATTTCAGCTTGGTCTGCGCCAGGCTGACCTGGGTCGTCGCAAACATTGCCGCGGCCGAGACCGCCAGCACCATCGTGATTTTCTTCAACACTGATTTTCCTCCACTCACTCAAGTCTGCTTCTTGTTCACTCACCTCGAAACCGATGCGAGCCGCCCAATCTCATCGCCGCCGCGCGCTGCCGCTTTTGACCTGCTTCTTCGACGGTCGTGTTGGCTTCGCCGGCTGAGCGTCGGATCGCGCGGTCCGCTTCCGCATCGTCGGCGCTGCCGCGGCGGTTTCGGCGCCGAAATTCTGCGCAAAGCGCTCCTGCGAATGCGCGAGGTGATCGCGCATGGCGTCGCGGGCCGCCTTTGGCTGGCGCGCCGCGATGGCATCGCGCACGGCCCGGTGCTCGCTAAGCGCCGTGCGCCAGGTGCCGGGGTTCTCGAAATAATGCGCAAGCTGCGCGAAATAGGGGTTGAGGCGCTGGTCGAACAGCTCGCCGACCACGCGCACCAGAACGGCATTGCCGAGGCATCCGGCGATCGCGATATGGAAAGCGCGGTCATGGACCATCGAGGCTTCGCCGGGATGCGCGACGTTCTCCATCGCCACCAGGGCGGCATCGATGCGCCCGAGATCGTCCTTGGTCGCGACGCGCGCGGCCTGCTCGGCGATGGCGCTTTCGAGGAATTCGCGGGCGCGCAACAGCTCGAACGGACCTTCAATGACGGCGGCCGCCAACGCCGGCGCCGCGTCCGCGGGCTCGCTCACATAAATGCCTGAACCGACACGGATGCGGACGCGACCCTCGACTTCGAGCGCGATCAGGGCTTCGCGCACCGTCGGGCGCGAGATCCTGAGCTGCTCCGCGAGCTCGCGCTCGGTCGGCAAGCGGCTGCCGACCGCGTACTCGCCGCTGTCGATCAGGCTTCGCAATTGATCGGCGACCTGGCGGTAAAGCCGTCTCGCCTCCACAGCTTCCAGCGGCACGCTGGCCTCCCCGAAAGGGTCGCGCCGGTGGATCCGGCGACCCGCCAATTTTGGAGAATTGGCCTTACCAATTGACCGGAGCATTGACCCAGGACGGCCGCCATGTCAAGCAGCGGCCAAATACAGGGAGAGACGACCATGCGGCTTGGCAGCTCCAATCTCGATCGGCTGGCACCTCGCATCCGCCGCCCGGCCTATGATCGCGCGCGTGTTACGCCCGGTATCGTGCATCTTGGTTTGGGCGCGTTTCATCGCGCCCATCAGGCCGTCGTCATCGACGATTGCCTTGCTACCGGCGCCACCTCGTGGGGCATTGTCGGCGCGAGCCTGCGCAGCCCTGAAACCCGCGACGCGCTCGCCCCGCAGGATCATCTCTACACAGTTGCCGTGCGCGCCACTGAGGGCACCGAGCATCGCGTCATCGGCGCGCTGCTGGACAGCGTCGTCGCGCGCGAGAAACCGGCTGCGCTGGTCGCGCGGATGGCCGATCCCGCCATCCGCATCGTCTCGCTCACGGTCACCGAGAAGGGCTATTGCCACACGCCGCAGACCGGCGATCTCGATGAGCGGCATCCCGACGTCGTGCACGATCTCAACAATTTCGACGCGCCGCGCTCGGCGCCCGGCTTCATCGTGGCTGCACTGGCGCGCCGGCGGGCGCAGGGACTTTCGCCCTTCACGGTGCTGTGCTGCGACAACCTCGCCGCCAACGGCCACACCGTGCAGCGGATCGTGACGCAATTCGCGGCACTTCGGTCGAAAGACCTCGGCAAATGGATCGCGGATAACGCCACATTCCCCTGCACCATGGTCGATCGGATCGTGCCGGAAACGACCGATGCCGACCGTGATGCCGTCGCAGCCGCACTCGGGATGCGTGATGCCTGGCCAGTGATGACCGAGCCGTTCACGCAATGGGTGGTCGAGGATCGCTTTTCCGCCGGCAGGCCCGATCTGGCTGCCGCCGGCGTCGAGCTCGTCGCCGACGTCAAGCCGTTCGAGCTGATGAAGCTGCGGCTGCTCAACGCCAGCCATTCGGCGCTCGCCTATCTCGGCTATCTCGCCGGTTACGAGACCATCGCCGAGACCATGCAGGATCCGCATTTCGCGCGCCTCGCCGCGCAGGTGATGGAAGAGGCGGCGCTGACGCTGACGATGCCTGCGGGCACCGATCTCGCCGCCTATCGTGCGTCCCTGCTCAAGCGCTTCGCCAATCCGGCGCTGCATCACCGCACCTGGCAGATCGCAATGGACGGCTCGCAGAAGCTGCCGCAGCGCCTGCTCGGCGCGATGCAGGATCGCCTGGCCAAAAACCTGCCGATCGCGACGCACGCGCTCGCGGTCGCCGGCTGGATGCGCTACGTCACCGCACGCGACGAGCAGGGCCGCGCCATCGACGTGCGCGATCCCCTCGCCGCCGAGCTCGCGGGCCTGGCGCGCGAGGCCGGTCCCGTCGCGGAGCGGCTGGCGCCGGCATTGCTCGGCGTCACAAAGGTGTTCGGGCCGCTCAGCGCCGAGCCGCGCCTGCGCGAGGCCGTGACCGCGGCACTCGGCCGCCTCTACAAGGACGGTGCGCGACGCACGGTGGAGACGCTCATTTCGGCGTGACCATAAAGTGGGCAATCATGCTGCACTGCGTTCAAAGTCGGACTCAAGTCGCGCTTGATTTTTGCCTGCCATTGGCTCACCCGAGAGGCATGGCAAAGGACAGCAAGGTCATCGCCGCGAACGCGGCTTTCTACGCCGCCTTTTCGACGGGCGATTTTGACGAAATGAAGCGGATGTGGGCGGATGACGACGCCATTTCCTGCATTCATCCCGGCTGGCCCGCAATCGTCGGCCACGCCACCGTGATCGGAAGCTGGCGCGACATCCTGCAAAATCCGGAACGGCCGCAGATCGTCTGCGCCGAGCCGCAGGCGATCGTCGACGGCGACAGTGCGCGCGTGCTCTGCATCGAGATCGTCGACGGCACCGCGCTCGCCGCCGCCAACCATTTTCGGCGCGTCGGCGACGGCTGGCGCCTGGTGCATCACCAGTCGAGCCCGATCGCGCAGATTGTCGAGCAGGCTGAGGACGATAGAGCAAGTCACCGGGTGCACTGACCGCGACAGCGTCCTACTGTGCATGGGGTTGTTTTGCGGTTTTTGGTTCGACGGCGAGTTCCGACAGATCGTCCAGCACCACCTGCGCCGCGCTGAAATCATCATCCCGGAAAAACAGGCTGCGGGTGATGAGCACGGGAATGTCGGCCCGCGAGGCCGCGATCAGCCCGTTACTGGAATCCTCGATCGCGACGCAGTCGGATGGCGCCAGCTTCAATCGCACCAGCACGTCGAGATAGACGTCCGGCGCAGGCTTCTTGTGCCTGACATCATCACCGGCAACGATCGCATCGAAATCCGCGGCCCAGCGCGGCCCCAGCGCGCGCGACAGCAGCGCATCGATGTTGCCGTGCGAGGTCGTGGTCGCGATCGCGAGCCGCTGGCCGCGCGCCTTGGCCGCTGTGAGCAGCTCCGTCACACCGGGCCGCAGGGGGCAGCAGCCGGTCTCGACCAGCTCGGCATAATGAGCGGTCTTGATACGGTGAAGTTCGGCGATATCCGCATCCGACAAGGGCGGCGCGATCCACTGCCGGGCATGGAAGGCGCGGATGCGCTCCTTGCCGCCGGTCACCCGCAACAGATCCTTGTAGGCGGCCCGGTCCCAATGCCAGTCGAGCCCGTGACGGGCAAAGGCGTGGTTGAAGGCCCGCCGGTGCAGCTCCTCCGTCTCGGCCAGGGTCCCGTCGACGTCGAAGATCAGAGCGGCCGCGTTCCGGATCAGCTCCGCCGCGCCGGATGGCACTATGGTGGCCGCTTCCGCCTGCATGGTCGACGCCTCCTGTGACGGGCGACCATCGCCCGAGGCGGCGGGCGAGTAAAATCGCAATATCTTTTGCCGGACCCAAAAATCTCTTATGAGCGGAGCTGCGCGCCTCGCGCAAACGGGAACTCACGGGAGACGCATGCGGCTCTTCATCCTCGGCCTCGGCTACAGCGCCCGGCATTTCGTCCGCACATTCGGCGGCAGCTTCTCGCATGTCGCAGGCACGGTCCGCGACCCCGCCGCGCGGGTCGACCTTGCGGGGATCGAGGTGCATGGCTTTTCCGGCAGCCGCCCGGCCGACGCGACGGTCGACCGTATCAGCGATGCCGATGTCCTCCTGATCTCGATCCCGCCGGGCAGCACCGGCGATCCCGCGCTGGCGGCGCTCGGTGACGTGCTCGCAGCGCGCCGCCGCAAGGTGGTCTATCTCTCCACCGTCGGCGTCTATGGCGATCACGCCGGCGGATGGGTGGACGAGAGCACACCGCCTCAGTCGAGCCTCGACCGCGCGCGGATGCGGGTCGCGGCGGAGCAGGCCTGGACCGACACGGCACACGGCGACGTCGCGATCCTGCGGCTCGCCGGCATCTACGGTCCCGGCCGCAACGCGCTGGTGACGCTGCGCAACGGCACGGCGCGCCGTATCATCAAGCCCGGCCAGGTCTTCAACCGCATTCATGTCGACGATATCGCCAGCGCCATCATGGCTGCGATCGACCACAACGGCAGCGGCACCTGGAACGTCTGCGACGACGAGCCCGCACCGCCCCAGGACGTGATCGCCTACGCCGCGCAACTGATGGGCGTTGCGCCGCCCGCGGAAGAGGCGTTCGCGACCGCCGAGATGTCGGCAATGGCGCGCAGCTTCTATGCCAGCAGCGCCCGCGTCTCCAACACGCGGCTGAAGCACGAGCTCGGCGTCCGGCTTGCCTATCCGACCTATCGGCACGGCCTCGATGCGCTGTGGCGAACGGGCGACGGACGATAAGGTTTTGGCGCGTCCCAGACATGCCCTACCCGCGCTTGACTTCGCGTCTGCGCGGTCATGATCTAGGCGTGGAGCGAGCCACCGCATAACGAGCTCGCCGCCTGGGAGGATTTCATGAACAAGACGATCGCCATGATCGCGGCGGCTGCCGTCATCACGTTCGGAGCAGCGCGCGCCGCGCCGCTGCCCGAGGCCAATCCCGACGATGTCGGCTTCTCGAAGCAGGGCCTCGCACGGCTCGACGATTTCTTCGCCCGCGAGATCGCCGCCAAGCGTGTGCCCGGCGCCGTCGTCGCCATCGCGCGGGACGGCAAGCTCGTGCACTACAAGGCCTATGGCATGCTCGATCCGGACAAGGGCACGCCGATGCCGATCGATGCGATGTTCGCGCTGGCCTCGATGACCAAGCCGATGGCCGCGGTCGCCGGCCTGACGCTGCTGGAGCAAGGCAAGCTGCCGCTCCAGGCAAAACTGTCCGATTACTATCCCGCCTTTGCCGACATGAAGGTCGGCGTTCAGCAAGCCGACGGCTCGGTGAAGCTCGAACCGCAGGCATCGCCGATCTACATTCACGACCTGTACCGCCACACGTCCGGCCTGATGTATGGCGGCCGTCCGGACTCCTCCAGCGCGCTCGCGCGGCAATACCCTGAAGGCACTGCACCGGCGATCGAAGGCGACACGCAGGCCTTCATCGATCGCATCACGAAACTGCCGCTGGTGCATCAGCCCTCGACCGAGTTCGAATACGGCTTCTCGATCGACGTGCTTGGCGCCGTTGTCGAGAAGGTGAGCGAGCAGCACCTTGGTGATTATCTCGCCGCCAATGTCTGGCAGCCGCTCGGCATGAAGGACGCGACCTTCCATCCGACCGACGCACAGCGCCCCCGTCTCGCGCGCCCCTTTGCCAACGATCCGATCACGGGGAAGCCGCAGGCCATCAAGCTTCTGGATACCCCGACCAAATTCGATTGCGGCGGCGCCTGCTCGTTCGCGACGGTCGGCGACTACATCCGCTTCGGTCAGATGCTTCTCAATGGCGGCGAGCTCGACGGACAGCGCATCCTCTCGCCCAAGACCGTACATCACATGACGAGCAACCATCTCGGCCCCGAGATCAAGAACAACGTGGCTAATGTCGAGCCGCATCGTGCCGGTTTCGGCTTTGGCCTCGCGGTCGCGGTTCGGACCAGCGAAGGACTGTCTTCAGTCCCCGGCAATCCCGGCGAGTTCACCTGGAACGGCGCCTACGGAACGCAGTTCTTCTGCGATCCCAAGGAACGGCTTGTCGTGGTGGTGGGGACGGCGGCACCCGGTGAGCTGCGCAAGTATTATCGGGAGCAGGTGCAGGACATCGTCTATGGCGCGATGACGAAGTGAGGCCGGTCCGCGCGCAAGTAAAAAAGGGCGGTCGCTCGGACCGCCCTTTTGGATTCTGGCGTCAGCTCAGGACGCCATACTTCTTGAACCAGGCCTGCGCCTGCTTCCAGGCATCCTCCGCCGCGTCCTTGCGGTAGCTGCCGCGATAGTCGGCATGGAAGCCGTGTGGCGCTTCCGGATAGATCTTGAAGTCGTCCGTCTTCTTGTTCTCCGCGAGCGCCGCCTTGAGCTGCTCGACCTGCGCCACGGGGATGCCGGTGTCGGCGCCGCCATAGAGGCCAAGCACCGGCGCCTTCATCTCGGGCGCGAGCTGCAGCGGGCTCTTCGGCCACAGCGGATTGGGCGCATCGACCGGCGGACCGTAGAAGGCAACGCCGGCCTTGAGCGTGCCGCTATGGGCGGCATATTCCCAGACCGTACGACCACCGCGGCAGAAGCCGATGATGCCGAGCTTCGCGGTGTCGCCGCCCTGCGATCCCGCCCATGCCACCGTCGCGTCGAGATCGGACAGCAGCTCGGCGTCCGGCTTGGCGTTGACGACCGGCAGCAAGTCCTTGATGTCGGTGATCTTGGTGAGATCGGTGCCCTTGCGGAAATAATAGTCGGGCGCGACCGCGAATGCGCCGAGCTTGGCGAGGCGCCGCGTCACGTCCTTGATGTATTCGTGCAGGCCAAAAATCTCCATCGCGACGATGATCACCGGCGCCTTGGTGTTGCCGGCGGGACGGGCGAAGTAAGCAGGCATCTCCTCGGAACCGACCTTGATCTTGGCATCGCCAGCCTGGAGGCCGGTGGTGTCGGTCGTGATCACCTCGGCGCGGACGGGACCGGCCGCAAGCGTGTAGCCGGCAGCAACGGCCGCGGTGGCGCTCATGAAGCCGCGGCGCGACACCGGGGCGACTTTCGTCAGCCCCACGACGTCGGCTGTCATGGTGGTTTCTATGCTCATCGGTCTTTCCTTCCTGATGCCTAGCCCTGATCTTCAGGCGACGCATTCGCCAATAAATGCCTGCGAAACGCAAATCACCAGCCTGAGAGCGCCGGGCCTTCAGATCCGGCGATCGCGCTGCTTCACCGGTGCGGTCTCCGGCATCAGGCTCATCGCGACAAGTCCGACGATCGCCGCAAGCAGCAGATACCAGGCCGGCGCCAGCGGATCGCCGGTGACATGGAGCAGCCAGGTCACCACGAGCTGCGCCGTGCCGCCAAAGCTTGCGATCGCGACTGCGTAGACGGTGGCGAACACGCCGCCGCGGATGTTCTGGGGCAGCGCCTCGGTAAAGGTCGCATAGAACGCAGTGAAGGGCAGCGAGCCGATGACGGAGAGCAGACCGAAGCCGACCAGCAGCGACAGCGTGCCGGGCGCATGGACGATCCACAGGAAGACCGGATAGGTCAGCAGCAGCGTTGCGAGCTGCGGCCAGATCATGACGGGCTTGCGGCCGAGGCGGTCGGCGAGCCAGCCGCCGACCAGCGCGCCGGCAAACTGAATGGCGTTGCTGACCAGCGACACGCCAAACGCCAAGGTCGACGAAACATGCAGCGTGTTCTGCGCATAGGTCGTCATGTATTGCGTGACATAGGTCGAGATCGTGCCGCTGGCCAGAACCATCAGCGCCAGCGCGATCAGGCCGGTGTGGCGGCGGGCCTGCGAGAAATGGCCCGCGCTCTCCTTCGCGACGGCTCCGGCTTCCGCCTGCGGAATCGTTTCCGGCAAGGTTCGGCGCATCCAGACGCCGAACGGCAGGCAGATTGCGCCGATCAGGAACGCGACCCGCCAGCCATACGCGTCCAGCATCTCCGGCGCCATCGTCTTGCTGAGAATGACGCCGACAAGCGCGCCGGCGGTCGCGGCGATCTCCTGGCTCGCCGGCTGCCACGCCACCACCAGCGCCCGATGCTCGGGCGGCGCGATCTCGATGAGATAGGCGGTGGTGGGCCCGACCTCGCCGCCGAGCGCAAAGCCCTGCGCCATGCGGGCCGCGATCACGATGATCGGCGCTGCAATGCCGATCGTATTGTAGGACGGCGTGAACGTGATGGTGAGGATCGCCGCCCCCATCAGTGCGAAACTCAGCAGCATGGCCGGCCGCCGGCCGATCCGGTCGGAATAAGTACCGAGCACGATGCCGCCGATCGGCCGCGTCACGAAGCCGGCGCCGAAGGTCGCAAGCGACAACATCAGACTGCCGTATTCGCTTCCGGTCGGGAAGAAGGTGTGGCCGATCTGGATCGCGAAGAAGCTGTAGGTGATGAAGTCGTAGAACTCGAGCATGTTGCCGACGGTGGCGGCGAGTGCTGCGCGTTTGACGTTGAACGGCTTGTTTCCTGACGGCACTCTCGAATTCCCGGTGATTGTGTGCCCGATTTAACCGCGTGACCGCATTGCGTCGCAACATCCATTAACCGAAAAAGGGGGTTCTCCCCCAGGCCGCGGCGCCATCACGCGTTGCAGGCTGTGTGCGGCTTCGCGCAATTCGAAACGTTTCGCCGCAACATTCGGCTCGATCGTGGCCGCAACGACACATCATGTTGCCCGGGCACAGCACACGGTCCGATATTTGAACGCAAGCACGCGTCATTTGACTGAAATTTTCAGATCAGTTGAGCCGTCATATTTACTCGAACTTTCTTCGTGACGCTCTAGTTCCACTCCCGAATGTTCCATCTCCAGAACGGAGAAGCGTCTTCCAAGCGCGGCAATTGTTTCCGCTTCGAGCGACGCTCGACAGCTTCATTCCGACCCGCAGCGATTGCGCACCCAACTGCTCAATTGAATAAAGCTTTATCCGATCTGGCATCGATATGAATTTGGCTCGTGAAGCGATTGAATTACTTGGACAGGTCGCGCGAATCCTGTGGTTCGAAGGCACCAAGCACGGCATGCGCGATCGCGAGTGGATGGCGCTGCGCTTTCTCTCCCGTGCCAACCGGTTCTCGAGGACGCCTTCGGCACTGGCAAGCTATGTCGGCACCACGCGCGGCACCGCCTCCTTCATCATCGGCGAGCTCGAACGGCTCGGCTATGTGGAGCGGAAGCGCTCCACCAAGGACAAGCGCTCGGTGACGCTGAGCGTGACGCAGCAGGGCAAGAAGTTTCTGGCGCGCGATCCCGTCAATGGCCTCGTCGAGGCGATCGCGATCCTCGATGACGACGGCAAGCTCCGCTTTCGCGACACCTTGCGACACGTGCTCGATCAGGCGGATGCCGCCGAACAGCGGCACCACACCGACGTCTGCAAGCGATGCATCTTCCTCCGGGAGGATCGCACAGCTTCCGAGAACAAGACGACGGTCGAATTCACCTGCCGGCTGTTTCGCGCGCCGATCGCCGAAGCCGAGATCGACCTGCTATGCACCAGCTTCGAGCATCATCGCCAATAGAGCTGTCCGCAGCTCATTTGCGCGCCGAATAGACGACGCCGCCGCTGGTTTCCACCACTAGACGGCCGCTCTCGTTCCTGATCTCCTCGATGCGACCGAGATTCGGGACCTGCTGGCCGAGCACGGCCTCTATGACACCGCTCGGCCCCTGCAGGATCGCAATGCCTTCATAAGCCTGGCGAACCGACCAGCCCTTGACCACCTTTCGCGGCGCCGAGCTGCGTTCGGCCGGAGACACCGAGCCCGTGGTCTCGGGTGCTGCAAGCGAGGCCATCATCGGCGCCGCCGGCGACGGCTGCGCGGCAACGGGAGTCGGCGGCTGGACCTGGGCCTGCGCAAGCCTGTCGAGCTTGGCGGTCGAGGACGAGCTCACGCGCTCGATGCGATCCAGATTCTCGGCGAACCGGCCGAAACGATCGCTGGTCGACTTGCTTGACTGATCGACCGCGGTCCGCAGGCCGTCCAGATTCTCGGACACGCCGGCCAATTGCTTGCGCAGCTGCGTGACCGTATCGCGCAGATTCCTGATCTCCGCACTGGCCGCGGCACTGGTCTGGCTCGGCTGCGTGGTGAGATAGGCAATGACGCCGGTGCAGGCGCAGACCACCAGGATCGCGGCAACCGCCAATGTCGCAAGCGGCGCGACCCATGTTGGACGTGGCGGCGGCGGTTTGGCCACGATCACCGCTGGCTTGATCGCCACAGGCGCAGGCTTTGGTATCGCCATCTTATCAAGGCGCGCCTTGGCGCGAATGCGCTTCAATCCCTCGAGCGCGGCCTTGGCGGCAACTTCGTCGCTCGCTGCCGATACAGGCTTCACGCTTGGTGCGGGCTTGGCCGCACGCGGCGCATTATTGGTCTTCGTGTCGCGCGCTTCCGGAGCCGGCCTCGCCGCTGCGGTCAAATCCGCAGTTTCGGCGGGACGCGTTTTTCCATCGGACAACATTTGAAAATGCTCCGTTCGTTTTCGATCTGTTGAACGAAGCTAGTTGGCGAAGCTTGCCTGAAACGTGCGCGTCAAAAAATCTATTCGTCACAAACAATGCGACATCGAATGAGTCCAACGCGTCATGCACGAGGCGAAAGTGCGACTCGAAAGACACACACTCGCCAAGATTTCGCCAAGCTGGAGTCTCGCCGCCATACATGAGTCGAATTGTCGCAGCCGGGTGCGCGGCCAGGAGAGTCAATCCGGGGTTGAAAACCCTTCCCTGCGATAGCCCGACAGCACTACCCAAAATAGCTGTATTTGTACGGGCATATGGAACTTTATAACCGTCACGGTGCAAAAGTAGTTTGGATTTCAAATCAACTGATGATCTTTGACATACAAAGAAACAACCAGAAACAAACCAACAGCATCAAGCACACGTAGCAAACGCTTTGTTCCGCACGCTTGATCGGAAATCGGCAATTGTTACGGTCCTACTCAAGTGATTCTCGCCAGTTGGCGAGGAGATCGACCAAGTTCAGTAGCGTTCGGACGTAATCAGCAACGTAGCGCAACTATTCTAGGTCGCTGTCTCACCGCTCCGCGGGGTGATCCGTAAGACACCCGCCGAGCCTCACGCAGTAAGCGTTCAGTATTGAGTCGAAGTAGCAGGCCTGCTCACGCAGGCACTGAATGCGTAGGGCTGCCCGCGAACATCGAAACATAACAACGGTTCGCGGGAGGGAATATCGTCAAACAGCATGGCGTCGAGCCGGGGCATCACAACAACTCCCGGCCGCTGCAAGTGCGAAACAGGGGCGACTGACTAATGTATATAATCGTTGATGATCGCGAGAGCGTCACGAACAGCTACGTAGGAGGGCTCGTTCGCGAGGGCGTATCGTCGATCGGGTTCTCCTCCGGAGAATTCTGGGACTGGCTGCAATCCGCGAACGAATCGGACCTGGCAGCGGTCGATGCCTTCCTTCTGGGGGACTGCGATGCCCGCGGAAGTCTGCCACGGGCGATGCGCAAGCGGTCCACGGCTCCGATCATCGCCATGAGTGGCCAGAAGATGCTCAAGAACACGCTGGAGCTGTTTGAATCCGGCGTGGACGACGTGGTTCATGTGCCGATTCACCTGCGTGAGATCCTCGCCCGAACGGCCGCGATCGCCCGCCGCCGGGTGGGCGAGCTGCCAAGGCCCTGCGAGACCCGGATCCAGGTCTTCTTCAACGGACGTGACCCCGAAATCGCGGGCCATGCCCTCACACTGCCCCGCCGCGAGCTGCGCATTCTCGAGTATATGGTCAGCAATCACGGCAAGTGGATCACCAAGACGCAGATCTTCAACGCAGTCTACGGCATCTTCGAATCCACGTTCGACGAGAGCGTGATCGAAAGCCACGTCAGCAAGCTGCGCAAGAAGCTGCGTGATCGGCTCGGTTTCGACGCAATCGTGGCACGGCGCTACGTCGGATACCGGCTCAACATCCCCGCCAACGAGGCCATCGACGAGCCGATGCAGGAGCTCGACGAGGTCGGTATCCTCCTGAACCGGGCACATGCCGCCCCGGCGGCGTACCCGGCCGGCAACTGACGCGCCAAAGCGCGATGAGATCGGGTGAGATCCTCATCGCGCTTTGGATTTGAACATGCCCCGGAAAGCCGCCGCACACCTTTCCGGGTCATGTACTTTCAAGCCACGGCTCGCAAACAACAACCGGCCTCTGCGGGGACATCCGCAGAGGCCGGCTTGCTTCAGCAGCAGAAACGTCGTTGCACCCGTGCGGCCTCGCGGCCCGGCGCGTTACGGCTTCTGCTGGAATTCTTCCTTGGAGACGTAGTTGAAGTCCTCGACCAGCACGTCCTGGACGATGTCGGCCTGCATCCGCTCGTTGACGCGCTGCTTGATCCCAGCGGTCAGGACGGAGAGGTCATAGCGGGCGAGCTTCCTGAAATCGAGCTTGTCGTCAGCGTAGATCCTGCGGAAGGCCTCGTCCACGACGAACGGCTCGGGCGGAACGGTGAGCTGGTGCATGGTTCGCGCCTCCACCGTGTAGACAAAGTGCGCGACGATGTAGCCCTGCACGGCGCCGCTCTCGACCATGGGGATGCTCAGCGCGCGGGTCTTCTGGTATTGCAGCCCGTCCAGATATTCGTCCTTCGCGGGCAGCAGGGTGCCGTTTTCCTTCCAATAGGCCACGCCGTAGCTCGTGCCCGCGGTGAGGATGCATACCCAGAGCCCGGCCAGCACCAGCTTGATCATTTTCCGTCCCGCGCTGCGCGACCGGTGTAGGTGCCGTCAGACTCGGCATCCTTGATCGCCCTGACGATGATGGTCGCAACCTCACGCACGGCGTCGTAATGCATTTCGAGGAGCGAACGGTTGCGCTCGAGCTTCTCGCGCAGCCGCCGGATCTCCTCGGTGATCTCGCTTTCGCCGCCGAGATGCATCCGCGCCCGCATCAGGCGGACGAATTCCAGCATGCTCCGGCTCTTGCGCATGCTGAAATCGTCGAAATCGACCTTCTGTCCGGTCGCGAGCGCGACGGTTTCTTCCTCGACGATGGTCTCGAGCCGGCGGATCGCTGACAGCAGGCCGCTGACCTCCTCGGCCCGCGTCGCCTCCAATCTTGCCGCCTCGGCTTCGTCGAACGGCATCTCGCCGCCGACATTCGGCAGCAGCACGGGCAACAGAGCATCGCCCGGCGCGGCCCCGGTCATCATCTCGGAGTCCAAGACCTGCTGTTCGACGACCGGCTGCTCTATCACCGGAAGTGTCGCGCCCTGTTCCACCTGCATAGCAAATTCACCCTTCAACTTTGGTCACCCGTGTCCCAGATCCATCAGCCCGACTTGCCCGTCACATCCGGACCAGGCGGGTGTGCGGACGCGAGCTGCTTGGCAATTCCGATTCCCTTGCCCTTCGCGAGCTGGGCGCCCAGCTGCTCGGCCAGCATCGATTTCCAGACGCCGCCGGCGGTGCCCTTGCCGAACACTTCCTCCGACTCCTTCGGCAGCATCGTCTCGACAAAGGTCTGGAGGATGAACGCCTCGAACTTGCGATAGACCTCATCCGGGCCGGGCTTCTTGATCACCTGCACCGGCGGCCCGTTCACCACTCCGGACTGCGCCTCCGCCACATTCGCGGCGGATTGATCGGCCGCTGCCGCGGCGACCTTGGTGGCCTCGGACTCCATCGTCGCGGCAAAATCGGCGCCCGACGATTTCAGCGCGTCGAGCTTCGCGGTCGCCGCGCGCTGCGTCACCGGATCGGCGGCGTCGAGGACGTCGAGAACGAGGTCGGATGTCGGCGTCACGATCATGTCTTGTTCCGGCTGGCTGGCCGTGGCGCCAAATCGCGCACGGCGGCATGTGTCTCGGTCATGTCCTCGAGCGAGCGCTTCTCGGCGTCGCGCAGCTTTTCGGCCAGCGCCACCTTGGCGACCTCCTCGAGCTGTTTGACGCGCCGGTTTTCCGAGCGGACCTTGGCGAGCTGCATCGCGGCCCGCTCTTGCACGGCGCGCGCGCCGACGGTCGTCCTGTTGAGGCGCCTCGCGAGCGACTCGCTCGACGATCCGGCCGGCGGTTTTCCCCCGTTCAGGGTCCCGACCAGCCAAACCTGCTCATCCTGCATGGTCTGCTCCTGCTGCCGCAGTTGCGCGAGCTGCCATTCGGACAGACGGAGCTGAAGCTTCACCAGCGAGACGATCCGACCGAGCTTGTCCGCGCGCGAATTCATGGCCCGTCATCCCGCCAGCCACGATGACATGCCGAGCATGAATTGCGTCAATAACTCGTCACTGGTGAGATAGAGCAGCAGTAGACCGCCGACCAGGACGAACGGCACCGAGACGAAATAGACCGCAATCGACGGCGTCAGCTTGTTG
Source organism: Bradyrhizobium sp. CCGUVB4N (assembly GCF_024199945.1). Lineage (GTDB taxonomy): Bacteria > Pseudomonadota > Alphaproteobacteria > Rhizobiales > Xanthobacteraceae > Bradyrhizobium. The sequence goes on from NZ_JANADP010000001.1 coordinate 7,369,245, forward strand.
ATGAGGCCGATCGAAAAATTGACGATGACGGAATAGACGATGAAGGGGCTGGTGATCCGCAGCGTCAGCACGAACGCGTCCGTGAGGCGGCTCGTGAGCTGATTCAGCGCCATCTCGCCGCTCAGTCTCTCACCGGGATGCCAGACGTCGTAGGAGTTCATCAACCCACGCACGACTTGCCAATGCTGGTCGGTGAGGAAGAACAGCGTGGTGACCGCGGCCATGATCAGCGGCACCGAGGCCGGCGTCGGATCGTTGTCGCCGAGCGGCACGCCCGGGATGTTGCTGAGCCCGATCGAGCTCGCCATAACGGTGGACATGGTCTGGAGCGCGAGGAAGAACACGCGCCCGCCGAGGCCGATGACGCTGCCGACCAATATTTCGGTGCCGATCAGCAGCGCGAGCGTCAGCGGCGACGCATCGTCCACCAGCGGCTTCAGCATCGAGACCAGGATCGGTGACAGCGCAAACGTCGTGACGAGCGCGACGAACAGGCGGATCTGCGGCGGCACGTTCGTGCTGGAATAACCGGGCACCAGCATCAGGCAGGAGCCGATACGGCAGAATACGATAAACGTCGCGAGCACGTTGTCGGCGAGGCCGCTGATCACGAGATGGCTCCGAGCGCCCGGATCTCGGCGCTGCGAGCGACCTCGACATGCGACAGGATCGGCAATGTCGGGAACACCCGTTCCAGGATCATGCGGACATAGGGGCGGGCTTCCGGCGTCACCGCCAGCACCACGCTGGTGCCGTCCTCGGTGAATTTCCGGATCGCGGCACTGGCTTCGGTCGCGAACTGTTCGATCAGGCGCGGGTCGGCGTCGAACTCGACGACGTCGCCCTTGCCGTCGCGCTTCAGGCTCTGGTGGAAGGCGAGATCCCAGCGGTTGCCGAGGCGAAGGACGTTGAGCACGCCATTGTCGGAGAGATCACCGCAGATCTGCTGAGCCAGGCGCATGCGCACGTGCTCGGCCACCTGCTCGGAACGCCGCACATGCGGCGCGATCTCGGCGACCGCCTCGAGGATCAGGTGAAGATTCCGGATCGACACTCGCTCGCCCAGCAGGATCTTCAGGATCGCCAGCAGGCCCGAATAGGAGATCTGCGACGGACAGAGATCGTCGACCAGGCGCTTGTACTCGGGCTCGAGCCGGTCAAGCAGCCCGCGCATGTCCTTGTAGGACAGCAGCTGGGAGAGGTTCGCCCTGAGCACCTCGCTCAGATGCGTGAGCAGCACCGACAGATTGTCGACCGGCTTGCAGCCCTGCCGCCTGACTTCATCGGTGAAGGCTTCGGTCACCCACAGCGCCTTCATGCCGAACGCGGGCTCGATTACCTCGTCGCCGGGCACGTCGGGCTTGCCGTCCTTGTCCACCAGCACCATCACCTCGCCGATCCTGAGCTCGCCATGGGCGACGCGGGTATCGTGGATCCGGATCTGGTAACCCTTGGGATCGATCGACAGATTGTCCGACAGCTTGATCTCGGGAATGACGAAGCCGTACTGCTTGGCGAACTTCTTGCGGATCTTGCTGACGCGGTGCGCGAGCTCGTTGCGCGAGCCGAGCAAATGGACCGACAGATGGCTGCCGAGCGACAGCTCGATTTCGGCGGTCTTGAGCGATTCCTTGACGGATTCCTTGGCATCGTTCTGCGCGCGCTCTTCCGCCTTGCGCGCCGCCTCCTTCTGCTGCGCAGCCGCCTGCCGCTTCGGCAGCGAGTAGCCGACGAAGGCCATGACGCCGCCCAGGAGCACGAACGGCGCCATCGGCAGGCCGGGCATCAAGGCGAGCACGAACATCATCAACGACGCCGCCGACACCGCGCGCGGGTAGCCGCCGAGCTGCCGCAGCACGGCCTGCTCCGCCGAACCCCTGGTGCCGCCCTTGGAGACCAGCAGGCCCGCCGAAAGCGATACGATCAGTGCCGGCATCTGCGTGACCAGACCGTCGCCGACGGAGAGTTTTGTGTAGACGTCGGCAGCACGCGACAGCGTCAGGCCGTGATGGGTGACGCCGATGATGATGCCGCCGAAGATGTTGATCGCGGTGATGATCAGGCCGGCGATAGCATCGCCGCGGACGAATTTCGAAGCACCGTCCATCGCGCCGAAGAAGGAGCTTTCCTCTTCGAGCTCGCGGCGCCGGCGCTGCGCTTCCTTGTCGTCGATCAGACCCGCCGACAGGTCCGCGTCGATCGCCATCTGCTTGCCCGGGATGGCGTCCAGGGTAAAGCGGGCGCCGACTTCGGCGATACGCGTCGCGCCCTTGGTGATCACGACGAAGTTCACCGTGACCAGGATCGCGAAGATGATCAGGCCGATGACGAAGTCGCCGCCCATGACGAATTTCGAGAAGCCGGCGACGACATGGCCGGCAGCCTGTTCGCCCTCCCCGCCGCGGGACAGGATCAGGCGGGTCGTCGCCACGTTGAGCGCCAGCCGCAGGATCGTCGCGATCAGCAGGACCGTCGGGAAGGCGGAGAAGTCGAGCGGCCGCTGGATCCACAATGCGACCATCAGGATCAGCGCCGCGAGCGCGATCGAGAACGCCAGGCCGAGGTCGATCAGAAGCGGAGGGATCGGCAGGAACAGGATCGTGAGCATGGCCACGATACCGCCCGCGAAGAAGGCATCCGCGCCGACGCGTCGCGGGTTGGGCAGGCTAGCAGCTAAAGTATCGGCCATGGGTCACCGGCAGCAGGGTCCGCCTGCATTTTGCCCCGCAAAGCTTACGCGAGGGTGGTGGCCGGAGCTCTTCGCGGATCAGAAGCCGTGCTCGATCCGCGAATAGACCATCTCGGTGAAGGTGGAGATATGGGCGCCGATGAAGGAGCCGGAGACCGCCACGACCACGAGGATGACGACGATCTTCGGAACGAAGGTCAGCGTCGCCTCCTGGACCTGGGTCAGGGCCTGGATCAGCGCGATAACGATTCCGACCAGCATCCCGGCGCCGACCGCGGGTCCGCAGGCAACGAGGATGGTCCAGATCGCCGCCTGGACGATGTCGAGGGCGTCCCGCTCGTTCATGGCTAGCTGATCGTCAGGCCGGGGCCGACCGCGACCTTGGTGCCGTCCTCGAGGGTCGCGACCGAGCCGTTGCTGTTGATCGAGATCGACGCAACCTTGCCGGTGAAGGTCGCCCCGGTCGAGTCGGTGAAGCTGACGTTCTTCCCGATCAGTCCGTCCGCCTGCGACAGCGCCTGCGAGGACAGCAGCGAATCCAGCTTCGTATTGGTCTGCATCGCCTGCTCGACCGACGACAGCTGAGCGAACTGGCTCATATATTGCGACGTATCCATCGGATTGGTCGGATCCTGGTTCTTCATCTCGGCGATGAGGAGCTGCAGGAAGGTGTTATAGTCGACGGTGTTGTTCGACGTGGACGTGGTGGACGACGTCGAGCTCGTCGAATTGGTGCTGGTGGTATCGGTTGCGCTGGAAACGTTCATTTGCCTCTCCGCTGTTGTCAGGCAGCCTCGAATGGGGCTTCAGTGTTGGCGCCGGCCAGGATCGCCTGCTCCAGGGGAAACAGCGCCCGGATCCGCTTGAGCGCTTCGAAGTAGCGGGTTCCGCCGACCATCTCGTCGATCGCGGCGAGCCCGTCCAGCATCTCGCGGTTCTCGCACACGGCGAGCAGGGCGGCGTGGTGCTGCGCGTAGAGCGAGGCGGCTGCAGCGATATCCGTCGGATTCATCAGCATGAGCTGGACGATGAAATAGAGCTGGCGCATCGCCGTGGTGGCGTCGGAGGCCTGCATGACCTGCCCTTCCAGCAGGAACATCACGTCGTTGACGAGCTCGAGCGAGACCTTGCGGTCCACGCGCAGCACCGCGCCGTTGATGTAGACCCGTTCGCCCGCCCGCAAGGAAATCTTCATTAAAGCGCGTCTCGGATCATGCGGTTGATTTCGACGAGCTGCATCACGTCGCTCGAACGTTCTTCGCGAAGGCGATCGGCCTCCTTGACGACCCACAGGCCGATCGAGATGATGTCCGCGCGCAGCTGCTCGGGCAGTCCGTTCTCCGGATGCGCGAGATCCTCGATGAAGATGGTCCACAGCCGCCGGACGTAGAGCAGGCTCTGGACCTGATCCTCCCTGCTGTGATGCTCCCTCTGGAGCCGCTCCAGCCGGTCGATGCCGAGGCTGAGCGCCTGTCGCTCGCGCCCCCGCGCCTCGTAGCCGCTGTCTTCAACGACCGTTTCGTAGGCTTCAAAAGTCATCCGGACAACTCTGCGCAGAAAATTGCAAGAAACTAAAAGCGAACGCGACGACGCGCGGCTCAGAGATAGTTGATGAGGCTGATCTTCTGGAGCTGCGAGGTCAGCGCGAGCGCCGTCTGGATCTGGGTCTGCAGCGCATTGACGCGCACCGATGCCTCCGTCGGATCGACCTGCTCCATGCCGACGATCTGATTGTTCAGAATGTCCTTCTGGGTCTTGAGCTTGTCGGTCGCGGTGGTGAGCCGCTGCTGCACCGTGCCGACGCTGCCGCCGAGCGCAGCGAGGTCGGTGATGGCGCTGCCGACGAGGCCGATGGCCTTGTCAACCACGACCTGGAACGTCGACTGGTCGAGGTTTGCATTTCCGAGATCGGCCATCATCGTGTAGGCCTCGGCGAGCTTGCGGAAACCGGTCTGGTTGGCGCTGACCGACGTATCGGCAATCTCGGTGGTGGAGATGCGGCTCTGCATGACCTGGTCGGTGGCCGACGACCAGTTGGTGTTCCAGGCCGGGCTCGCGAACTCGGCGTCGAAGGGACCGTTGAGGAAGCTCTGCATTTGAGCCGGGGTAATCGTGCTCACGCTGGCCGAGGATTGCGGGAAACCGAAGGCCGCAAGGAAATCGCTATCGACCTGGTTCTTGCTGGCCGAGCCGGCGGCATAAGCCGTGACCGGCTGATTCTGCGTGTTGATGCCGGAGAACAGATACGAGCCGTTATAGGAGATGTTCAGCGCGCCGATCAGATCCTGGAGGTTGGAGGACGCAGGCGGCAGGATGATCCGCCCGCCGCCGTCGGTGCTGCGGGCCGCGATCAGGTCCTTGAGGAAGTCCGTTGCGGTCGTGCTGAGCTGGGTGATGCGGTCCTGTGTCACGTCCAGGCGTCCCGCGACCAGCCCGTTGGTATCGACGAGCTGGTCGGCGAAGCTCATGTCCGCACGCAAGGTGACGTCGCCTCCCGTCGTGGCACCGAGTTCCAGGCCGACATCGGCGAAGCGGCCGGTGGTCGCCTCCGTCGACGCCTTGCTCAGCGCGGCCTGGTTGCTCGTGATCGAATACCTCAACGACGAGGACAACATCAGGGTCGAAATGTAGTTGGCGCTCATCATGACTAATTCCCCACGGCGGCTAGCAAGGCTTGCAACATTTGGTCGACGGTCGAGATGATCTTCGACGACGCCGAATAGGTGCGTTCGACCTGGAGCATCAACGACATCTCGTCGTCCATGTTGACGCCATTGACGTTCGACAGCGCCGTCGTGCTGCGGTCGAGCAGCGTGCTCTGGTACTGGGAGTTGTCATTGGCGGTCTTGCGCTGATTTTCGATCCAGCTCGTCGACGACGCCGCATAGTCGATCAGGCTGCCGTTCGGCTTGCCCTGCGTGGTCGCATCGAACGGCTGCGACGCATCCATGTTGGTGATGAGCTGCTGAAGCCGGGTCGAATAGCCGCCGCTGCCGGCGGTGTTGTATTGATAGGCGACGTTGCCGCTGATCGCACCGTCGCGCAGCAGATTCGGGTTGCCGCCCTGGGCCGGATCGACCGATGCGGCAACCGAGATCGTACCGGCAAGGCCCACCGAGACGGTGGCGCTTGCAGGCATCGCCGGCGAGCCAGGATAGGTGAAGAGGCCGGGAACGTCGGGCAGCGACGCGCCCGACTGGTCGCTTTCCTTGAAAGTATTGATCAGGCCACGGGCGACTTCGTCGAGCTGGCTCTGATAGGTGACCGTGTCGGTGTCGCGCAATTGGGCGAGACCGGCGAGCTTGCCGGACTTGATCGGCATCACCGAATTGGGACCGGTCACGGGCACGCCATCGATAAAGACCGCATTTCCGCTGATGTTCGCCGAATAGGACGTGGTCGGGGCGAAGCTCACCGCCCGCGCCGTCTTGTCGAACAGCACCACGCCGCTGTCGGTGTAGAGCGCGGCATCGCCGTTGGTGCGGATCGACATCGTGACGCCGACCTCCTGGGACAGCTTCGAGACGATGCTGTCGCGCTGGTCGAGATAATCGGTCACGTCGTCGCCGGCGATCGTCCCCTTGACGATTGCCGTATTGACGGTCTGGAACTGGGAGAGCAGCTGGTTGATGTTCTGGACCGAAATGTTCATGTCGGCATCCGCGCCCTCGCGGACCGACTGCACGGTCTGGGTTGCCTGGTTGAGCGCGGTCGCCATGTCCTTCGCGGACGTCACGGCGGCCTGGGCCAGCGTGGTGTTGTCCGGAGCGTTGGCATATTGCTGAAGCGCCTGCTTCAGCGCATTGAGCTGCGCCGTCGGCGACTGGTCGAGCTGCGGATCGTCCACCGTGGCAGACGCGATCTTCTGGAGACCGTCATAGATCGCGCTCTGCGTGGCCGCCGCGGAGGTCGCGGTCAGCACGTTGCTGTACAGACCCGAACTGGCGGCGCGCTGGATCGCCGCCACGTAGACGCCGGCGCCGGGAAGATTGTCCAGCACCGTGATCTTGCGCGAATAGCCGGTCGAACTGGCGCCGGCGATGTTGCGCGAGACGGTCGACGACTGGATGCCCGACGCCATGAGCGAATTGCGGGCGGAGTCGAGGGCTGACGTAAGGGACATGGCGTGCTCTTGAACGTTCTCTTGCCCGGGAAGGGCGCTGAAGAATTCAGCGCTTCAGGTTGACGACGACGTCGAGCAGATCAGCGCCGGTCTGGAACGACTTCGAGTTGGCGGTGAAGCCGCGCTGCGCCTCGATCATCGAGGTCAGTTCGTCCGCGAGATCGACGTTGGAATCTTCCAGCGCACCGGACTGGATGGTTCCGAGACCGCCCTGGCCGGCGAGGCCGACCTGCACGTTTCCGGAGTCCAGGTTCGGCGAATAGACGTTGCCGACCTCGGGCGTCAGATGGTCGGGGCTCGGCACGGTGGCGAGCGCGATCTGAAAGCTCGGCAGCTCGGTGCCGTTCTTGAGCACTGCGGTGACCACGCCCTTGCTGTCGATATTGACTTTGTCGACGGCGGACGGCGCGTTGCCGTCGACGGTCGCCTTGAAGTCGAAGCTCGACGCGACCTGGGTCATGGCCGAGAGGTCCATCGTGAAGGGATAAGTCGAGGCGCCGCTGGTAACGGTATATGAAAGCGTCTTCGGGCTCGCTGCAGCCAGAGCTCCCTTGCCGGTCGCCGTCGTGTCAAAGGTGAACGTGGTGGACCCCGTCGGAGCAAGCAGCGTCGATCCATTATAGGTCTGGATATCCCATGTGTTCGCGCCGGTATTCTTCATGTAGACGTCGAGCGTCACGGGATTGCCGATATTGTCATAGGTCACCATCGACGTCTTCGAGGTGTAGTTGGTGGGGCTCGCCGGTCCTGCACCGCTCGTCGCACTCGGATCCAGATTGGCCGCGACGGTTGCCTTGGTCGAAGCCGAAGCCTGCAGCGCCATCTGGTTGACGTTGACGACCTGCAGGCCACCGAAGCCGTTGGCGGCGACGTTGGGCGCAGCACCATTCTGGATGTTGTAGCCCATCAGCTGGAAGCCGGCCGTGTTGACCAGGTTGCCCGAGCTGTCGGGCACGAACGAGCCGGCGCGCGTCAGGAAGTTGTTGCCGTTGGTGTCCTGCACGACGAAGAAGCCGTTGCCCTGGACCGCGAGGTCCGTCGTCGAGGTCGTGAACTGGAGGTTGCCGGGATCGGTGATGGCGTAGCGAACCGTGGTCTCGACTGCGCCGGAGTCGTAGTTGCCGGAGCCGCTCTTCAGGATCAGCGAGGAGAATTCCGTCGATGCCCGCTTGTAGCCGACCGTGTTGACGTTCGCGATGTTGTCCGAGACCGTCGACAGCTTGTTGGACTGCGCGTTCATACCGGAAACGCCGGTGCGCATAACACCATACAGGCTCATGTAGTGGGCTCCTTTGACAGATTGTCGTTACAATGGGTGATCTTGCTTGCGCGGGGCTGATGATTGGCGGCGATGCACAACTTCATGCGATGCATCGTCGTTTTACTTCGTTGGCTTACGTTGTCTTGGGTTGGCAGAACGAGCGCGCCTTGTCGGTCCACGCGCCGAAGCCGCTGGAGACGAGATGCGCGACGATGTGGCAGACGTAACGCTTCTGCGCCGGTTGATTGTTGGGGCCGGCGTTGTAGCGGGCGACCGCCATGGTCCAGCTTCCCTCGCGTTGCTTCAGCTCCTTGAGGAAGCGCGCGGCGTAGTCGACGTTCCTGGCCGGATCGAACATCGCGCGCACCGAGGTGAACTTGTCGCCGTGAAAATAGTGGTTGATCTGCATGCAGCCGAGATCGATCAGCTTGATGCCCCTGGCTCGCATCGCTTCGAAATTCGCCATTGCATCATCCATGTCCTTGGCGAACACGGTCTGCCCTTCAGCACCGAGCGCGTAGGGATAGAGCGCGCCGCGCCGGCCGGTCTCGGTGAGACCGACGGCATAAAGAATGCCGAGCGGAATTCCATGCTGCTGCGAGGCGCGCGCCATCTCGCGCTCGCAGGGGCGCGCAGTGTCGGTCGCCGCCGCCTCGGCAGCGCCGGTGCTACAGATAAACAGGGCCGCGGCGAGTCTGCGGCGCCACGTCCTGGTCATGGCGTGCCTCCTGGTTGGGCTGCTGATCCTGCCGGGCTTGCCTGGCTCCGCCGTCCGACTGACCGGACGAGGTGCCCGCGCCGCTGAACGCGCCTTGCGACTGGGATGATTGCTGTTGCTGGCTCGCGAGCTGCGGCTGCGACTGCGGCTGGCCGGATCCGGCCTGGAATCCATCGAGCGAGCCGTGCTGTACGGGTGCGACGTCAGCCACGTAGCCCGCCGACTGCATCAGGTCGCGAATCTGGTCGCGCTGCTGATCCAGCATCGTGCTGGTGTCCTTGCGTTGGGCGGCGAGCTGAACCGACACCTCGGTGCCGACGAGGCGAAGGCGCACGGTGACGTTGCCGAGATCCGGCGGCTCGAGATTGACGGTGAGGATCTTGACCGGCTGATCCGGCGCATTGCTCTGCGCGCCGACAAGATCGGCCGCGGCGGACGCAGTCGGCGCGGGCGAGCTCTTCAGGTCCGACACCACGGCGTTCGCGACCTGCTGGCTCGCGCTGAACTGCTGCACGGGAGGCAGATGCGTCTCCTGCTGGACCACCGTGACCTTGGTCGTTTCGGGCAACGCGTCGCGGCCCGCGGACTTTGCAGCGCGCTCGACATTCGCTGTGACCGCTTCGAACCCGGATGTGGCGGCGGGCATGGCTTTCGGTTGAACGTCGCTGTCATCCGGCATCGCCTGAAGGGGCGCCGCGGCCGGCTGTGGGCGCGGCCCGGAGACATCGGCCGTGGAGCGCGGCGCAACGGTCGACGGCGCGGCGGCGGATCGCGCGACATCTGCCGTCACAGCCTTTGCGTCGGTGATGCCCTGAACGTCGCGTTTCGCTGTGGCGGGGCGTTCGTCGCGGGCCGAGGTGTCCTTCTTGTCGTTCGACGGTTGCGGCGTCTGCATCGTCACGGCCTGCGCGGCGGCGAGCTCCTGCCCCACGATGGTCGGAACGCTCAATCTGCTCGGCACGTCCGCCTCTGCCGTTTGATCGACCGGGTCTTTCTTGGTCGACGATTTGGGCTCTTCGGTGCGCTCGTGCACCGGCTCGTCCTTCGGTGTGTCGGGCTCGGTCAGTTGAACCAGGCGTGGGCGTACCGGAGCGGCCTTTGCGCTGGCGTCGCTCCCCTGATCGTCCAACGCCCGCTTGGCCATGTTCGAGACGGTGTGAAGCAGATCGTGAAACGATGAATCGTCCGCCGTTTTCGCCCCCGTCGTCGCAGTACCCTTCGCCGAGCGCGACACCCCTCGCGTAAGACTTTCGGCGAGGCCTGCGAACAACTGTCCGGACGTTCCGCTAAGCTTGGTCATGGACGGCGATCCTTGGTGAGAAGCTCCAGTTCGCCGAGCTGCGTCTGTGCGCGCGCGAGCATTGCGTTCGACGACGCCAGATCGATCCGGGCCGGCGTGGGCGGCGGCTTGTCGGCCGACATGACGGCAGTCGGACCCGCAATCGGCTTGCGGACGTCGAGCGCGAGCTGGAGGGTTGCATTGAGAAGAAGGACGTCGCGCTCCGCCAACTTCGCCCGGTCGAGCGCCTTCAGCTCGGCAAGGCCGCCATCATATTCGTCAGTGAGCGCGCGGGAAGCGCCGCGGTAGAAATGCGCACGCTCACGATCGGACGTGGCATCGGCGCTGAGCGTCAGCGCCCGTTCGCCTGCGAGCCGGGTCACGACGAGCTTGCCGCGAACCAACGCGCCGCGCGCGATCACCAGATAGAGCTTGAGGCGGCTGGCGCGGTCGATCTGTTCCAGCAGCGCCGCGACCCGCGCAAAGCGGCGATCATCCAGCGCAAGACTCGATTGCGTCAGCCCGGTGGAGAAGCGTTGCCAGAAATCGCCAGCATAGACCGAGTTGCGGTAGTGGCGGATATAGGCCAGCGTCAGGAACTCGAACTTGTCGAAATCCTCCGCCTGCCCGACCAGCAGGATCTCGCGTCGCAGCGCCGCTTCTTCGACCAGCGTGCCCGGCAGCAGCAGGCGCGCGTCGTCGAGACGCTCGATCGCAAGCGATGCCTCGGAACGCGCGAACAGCGCCCCCTGGACCAGTGCGACCTGCCCACCCATGCCGGACGAGAGCGTGCGCGGCTTGACGTCCTTGAGCAGGTCCTTCGCCTCGTCCTGCCGACCTTCGACATAAGCAAGCGCGCCGTCGAACAACCGCGAATCCACGTTGATCTTGTCGCGCGGTAGCTTGCGGACGATCTGTGGGGCGCCGCCGCTGAGCAGATAGATCACGACCGCCTGGCCGTTCTGCGGATTGCTCCACACGCTCGCGTCGGCGGCGAGAAATTTTTCGCCGATCTGCCGGATCAACGCGATGTGGCTGGCATGCGCCGCGGTGTCGCCATTGGCGATGCCGTCCTGCACCGCCTGCAGCGTGCGGACGAGCTCGAACGGCTCCCCGGACGGAGCCGTCGGTTCGGCAGATGCGCGTGTCGCCGCGAGCGACAGCACGATCAGCAGCCCGGCGCGGAGCAGCGGCCTGATCAAGGGCGCTTCTCCCGGATCAGGATCTCGATACGCCGGTTTTGCGCGGCGGCCGGATCGTTCGGAAGCTTTGGCCGGCGGTCGGCATAGCCTTCGACATGCTCGATCCGCTGCGCATCGATGCCGGAGCGAACCAGCATGTAGTAAGCCATCTGCGCGCGCGCGGTGGACAGCCGCCAATTGTCGTAGTTGTCCGACTTGTAGGGCCGGTTATCGGTATGACCGCGGACGATGATCATGCCGCGGCGCTTCGCGATCAGAGGTCCGATCTTGTCGATGACGCGAACGAGCTCGGGCCGCGGCTCGGCCGACCCGACCGCGAACATGCCGAAGCTCGCATCGTCGGTCAGGCTGACCAGCAGCCCCTCCTCGACCTGGCGGACCTCGGCCACCGGCCCGGCGCCGGCCTTGATATCCGACAGGGCATCGGCGATCGCAGATTGAAGCTGCTTGACGGTCGGCTGCTGGGTCTGGGCCGCGTCACGCGGCTCGGATTCCTTCGGAGCGTCGGTGAGACGTGCCTGCGGCGCGGCGTTGGCCTGAAGGTTGGCCTGCGTGTTCGGCTGAACGTTAGCGTCACGCACAGACGATGATGGCGCCGGTCCCGGCGGCAACAACGGCGACTGGCTCGCGGTCGACGCCTGCGCATCGGGGGCCACGCTGCCACCGGCGTCATCGGTTTTGCCACGGCGCGGCTCGCCCTGATTTGTGCCGGCCGAATTGTCGCGCGCGGACGCATTCGGCTTCGGCTCGCCCTCCATGATCCGATCCGCTTCCTTCGCGGCCTCGGGCGCAAGCTTCCAATAGCCGGGATCGAACGGATCGCGATAGGCGTCGCCGCCCTTGAGGCCATCTTCTTCCGCGGAAGTCGTCGCACCGGCGCGTCGCTGGCCCGAGGCCTGGTTCGAGCTGGCCGCGATTTCGGCGAGCGTTGCATAGGGATCGCGGAACAGAACCTTCTCTTCGTAGAACGGCGGCTTTTCGGCCGTCGGCGAGTCGCCGCGGCGCTCCTCGTTCGGCCCGGACGGCTGGCGCTTGCCATCCTGTCCCTCGAACGTCGTCGGCTCCTTCTTGGTGAGGTCCTTCAGTCCCTTCGGCGCGGGTGCGTTTTCCGCGAGCTTGATCGGGTTGAAGTAGCTCGCAACGACCTGCTTCTGGTCCTGGTTGAGCGCATTGAGCAGCCACATCACCAGGAAGAACGCCATCATCGCGGTCATGAAGTCCGCATAGGCGATCTTCCAAACGCCGCCGTGCGCCTTCTCGTCCTCGAAAGCGCTCCGCCGGCGGATAATGACGAGCTCGTGCTTGACCTCTTCCATGGTGAAACTACCGGCGTGCCTCTTTCAGCCGATCCATCCACGTCGAGATCTGCGTCTCGATCGTGGTCTGATCGGCGAGGACGCGAACCTCGACGGTGTCGGCGGACTGGTATTCGACGCCGGAGCGGCCGGCCAGATTGAGCTGCGTCCTGACGAGATCGATGAGCTCGCTCGGTCCAGTGACGCGGAATGCCGGCACCGGGGAATTCGAGGTCAGCGCCGAGATCTGCTCGACCAGGGATCCGATCGCCTTGTCGCGGACCGCATCGGCGAGGAACGGCAGCAATATCCGCGCGACCGAGCTCGCAATGTTGCTTTCGATCTCGCGGCAGGCGGCGTCAAAACCGTTGACGATCGCGACCGCCTGCTGGTCGGACCATTTGGCCCGCTCCTCGCCGAGCCGGATCGCGCTGCGAACGCGCTCTTCGGCGAGCTTGGCTTCGCCTTCCGCAAGACCCGCAGTATGGCCGCGTCGATAGGCGTCTTCGAGCAGATTGACCGGCGCGGCTTCCGGTGCGGGCGCCGGAGGCGGCTGAAGTTGAGGCTGCGCCTGCGGCTGACGCTGCGCTTGAGGCTGCGGCTGCGCTTGCGGCTCGCGCCGAAGCTCCTTTCTCGTCAGGACATCCTGGATCTTCGGCGGCGGCGGTGGCGGTGGCGACTTGGCCCGGCCATTCGCATCGAATTGCGTCAGGAGTTTTCCGATTGCCGCGTTCATGCCGCCTCCTCGCGTCGCATCCAGTCTTTAAGGATTGCTGCCGCCTGCATCTGATCGAGGCGAACGATCTGCTCCAGCCGCTTCTGCGGCGTTCGCTGCATCTTGCCTTCGAGGTCCTCGACGAGGTTGAGCTCGGGATCCTGGCTGTCGGCCAATGCGAGGGCCGTGGCGGCCTCGAGCTCGGCGGCCTCGGCCGCCTCGGTCTGTTCCTGCGCGGCGCGATGGGTCAGGATGCCGTTGACCGCGGGCCGTAGCCCGAACCAGACCAGCATCGAGGCGACGGCCAGGATCGTCACCGCATTGATGACGCTGCCGAGCTGCTTGTTCATCATCTCGACGAAGCTGATCGGCGGCACCGGCGCGAGCTCGCGCGAGCCTTCCACGAAGTCGACCGCAGTCACCTGGATCTGGTCGCCGCGCGCCTTGTCCAGTCCGCCTGCGGTCGCTGCGAGCTGGCTGATCTCGGCGAGCTTGCTGTCGACGATGGCCTGGTTGGTCTTGTCGCCGAGATCGGCGACGAGCCGCGCGCGATTGACCAGGACGGCGATGAAGAGTTTCTTGACCGAGTAACCGTCGCTGACCGTCGTCGTGGTCTTGGACGAGACCTCGAAATTGGTGACGTCCTCGCGCCGCGTCTTGTCCTCGCTGGAGTTCTTGGTGCCGCCGGCGTTGACCTGCTGGTCCGGAAGGTTCTGCTGGACGGTCGTCGGCGTCGAGCGATCCGCGTTCGACGACTTTTCATTTTCGCGGACATTGCGGACCGAACGCTCGGCCCGGGTCTCGGGATCGTAGACCGTCTCGTTGATCTGGCGCTTGTCGGTGGAGAGCTGGGGCGCGACGCTGACCTCGAAATTGTCCAGGCCGAGATAGGGCGTCAGCGCCTTGCGGATGTTTTCCTGCACCATTCCGCCGACCGTCTTCTGCAGGCTCGCCATCTTGGTCGGCGCGGCGCTGGCCTCATCCTCTTCGGCCAGCAGCATCGAGCCGTCGGCGTCGAGCACGGTGACCTTATCGCGCGTCATGCCGGGAATGGCAGCCGCGACGAGGTGGCGGATCGACTGCGCCGTGCGCGCCTCGATCGCACCGTCGGTGCGCAGCACAACCGATGCGGAGGGCGGCTGCTGCGTCGCGCGGAACGAGCCGCGCACCGGCATCACGATGTGCACCCGCGCCGCCTTGACGCCCTTCATCAGCTGAACGGTGCGCGCGATCTCACCCTCGAGCGCGCGGAGCTTCGTGACCTCCTGCATGAAGGAGGTCAGCCCAAGCGACCCGATCTTGTCGAACAGCTCGTAGCCGGCATTGGCGCTGGTCGGCAGCCCCTTCTCCGCCAGCAGCATTCGCGCTTGTGCGGTCTGACTCGGCCGCACCGAGACGGTATCGCCGGCGGCGTTGATATCGAAGGCAATGTTCTGCTCGCGCAGCGCGGCGCCGATACGCGTCACGTCTTCACGGGTCAGGCCGGTGTAGAGGGATTCGAATTCCGGCCGGCTCAGATAATAAGCACCCCCGACCACGGTGACGAGGACGGCGAAGCCGATCAGTCCCAAGGCCATCAGACGTCGCGGCCCAAGTTCCAGCAGATTGTTGAGCAGCTGCTGTAGCTGCGCGCGACTGAGCATATGACCTCGTACCAATGCGAACGGTGAGGACACTCCGCTGTCAACCTTGTCTGAAGGTTGCGCGCAAACGCGAATGTGTCGCTTCGCAGGCGAGGCGTTGCAATTTTACAAGAACTTTGGGCGACGCAGGCAGGTCAATGGCACGGACGGACGATCGAACGCGTGACCGCGTGATCGGCTGCAGCCTATGGCATCAGGTCTGGGCGTCGGGGGCGACTACGGGCACATCATGTGCCGTCACTTCCGCCACTCACGGCGGGGACCGTGCTCCCGTGGGAGCACGGTCGTGTTCGAAGCGCGAGCTTACTTGAACAGCGAGAGGATGCTCTGGCTGTTCTGGTTGGCGATCGAGAGCGCCTGAACGCCGAGCTGTTGCTGGGTCTGGAGCGCCTGGAGGCGGGTGGATTCCGCGTTCATGTCGGCGTCGACGAGCTGACCGACACCGCGCGTCACCGAGTCCATCAGGGTCTTGACGAAGTCGGTGTTGGTGGCGATGCGGTTCTTGACGGCACCGAGGTCGGCGGCAGCTGAAGCCACGGAATTGAGCGCAGTGGTGACCGCAGTGATGTAGCTGCTGAGTGTGGCCTGGTCGGTCGCCGCGTCGGTCAGCGAGGTGATATCGATCGTGTCGATCGACGCGCCGCCGCTCACCGTGTCCAGGATGCCGGTGGTGGACGTGCTGTAGAGCGAGTATTTGGAGATCGTCAGGGTGATGGAGCCGATCGTCGGCGTACCACTGACGCGGGAGAACGACGACACCAGGTCGAAGGTCGCCGGCGTTGCCGTCGTCACGCTCAGCCAGTTCACGCCGTTGAAGGTTGCCGCATCGGCGGTGCCCTTCATCTGTTGCTGGATCTGGGTGATGTCGGCCTGGATCTTGGTGCGGTCGATACCGGCCGTCTTGGCTTCGACCAGCAGCGCCTGCAGCTTGGTCAGGCCGCCAGTGCTGTCGCCGACGACCGCGGTCAGAGCGGTATATTCGGTATCGACAGTCGCGGCCGACAGACCGAGCGAATCGGAGACGGCGGAGAGCGCGGCATTGTCGGCGCGCATCGAGGTCGCGATCGACCAGTAGGCGGCGTTGTCCGAAGCCGTGGCCACGCGCTGGCCGGTCGAGATGCGGTTTTCGGTGGTCTGGAGGCTGGAGCTGACGTTGCGCAGCGTCTGCAGCGCGGTCATTGCCGCGGAGTTGGTGAGCAGGCTAGAACTCATGTTCGACGTCCCCTTGAAAACGATTTGAAATTTTTGGGACATACCGGGCTTGCACCGGTACGGCAGAACGGCATCATGCCTTTGAGCTGCGAAAAAGCACGCTCAACCTGTCGTAACGGCGGCGATAGCACGCGAAGTTTGCGCGAGGCTTGTGGCTCTGTGACCGGACCGCAATCCGAGGCGCGAAATCGCACCTTTGACGCGCGAACGACGCACGCCAAAATGAAAGGGGCCGCGCTTCTCGCGAAGCGCGGCCCCCTCAGATGGTTTTCAGGCTTAACGGAACAGCGAGAGGATGCTCTGGCTGTTCTGGTTGGCGATCGAGAGCGCCTGAACGCCGAGCTGCTGCTGGGTCTGCAGCGCCTGGAGGCGGGTGGATTCCGCATTCATGTCGGCATCGACGAGCTGGCCGACACCGCGATTCACCGAGTCCATCAAGGTCTTGACGAAGTCAGTGTTGGTCGAGATGCGGTTCTTGACGGCGCCGAGGTCCGCGGCGGCCGAAGCCACCGAGTTGATCGCAGCAGTCACCTGCGTGATGTAGGCGCTGAGCGTGGCCTGGTCGGTCGCCGCGTCGGTCAGCGAGGTGATGTCGATCGTGTTGACCGACGCACCGCCGCTCACCGTATCCAGGATGCCGGTGGTGGACGTGCTGTAGAGCGAGTACTTGTTGATCGTCAGGGTGATGGAGCCGATGGTCGGCGTGCCACCAACGCGGGAGAACGACGACACGAGGTCGAAGGTCGCCGGCGTTGCCGTCGTCACGCTGAGCCAGTTCACACCGTTGAAGGTTGCCGCATCGGCGGTGCCCTTCATCTGCTGCTGGATCTGGGTGATGTCGGCCTGGATCTTTGTGCGGTCGATACCGGCGGTCTTGGCTTCGACCAGCAGCGCCTGCAGCTTGGTCAGGCCGCCGGTGCTGTCGCCGACAACCGCGGTCAGAGCGGTATATTCGGTGTCGACGGTCGCGGCCGACAGACCGAGCGAGTCGGAGACGGCGGAGAGTGCGGCGTTGTCGGCGCGCATCGAGGTCGCGATCGACCAGTAGGCGGCGTTGTCCGAAGCCGTGGCCACGCGCTGACCGGTGGAGATGCGGTTTTCGGTGGTCTGGAGGTTGGAGCTGACGTTGCGGAGGGTCTGCAGCGCCGTCATTGCTGCGGAGTTGGTAAGAAGGCTTGAACCCATTTTGATGTCCCTTTGAAGATTGAGTTGTTTGGGGACATACCGGACTTGCACCGGTACGACAGGGCGGCGTCATGCCTTTGGGCTGCGGAAAAGCGGTTAGGCCCAACCTGTCGTAGCGGCGACCGTAACGCTCGAAGCTTGTGTGGGGCTTGTGGCTCTGTGTCGTAGCTGCAACAGGGCAGCCGAAATTTCAGCGCGCACGGAAGGTCACGCCAAACGAAAAGGCCGCGCTTCGCGAGAAGCGCGGCCCTCTCCCAGATGGTTTCAGGCTTAGCGGAACAGCGAGAGGATGCTCTGGCTGCTGCCGTTGGCGATCGAGAGCGCCTGAACGCCGAGCTGCTGCTGGACCTGCAGAGCCGACAAACGGGTGGACTCCTGGTTCATGTCAGCGTCGACGAGCTGGCCGATACCGCGATCAACCGAGTCCATCAGCGACTTCACGAAGTCCGTGTTGGTCGAGATACGGTTCTTGACGGCACCGAGGTTGGCGGCGGCGGAGGCCACCGAGTTGATCGCAGCGGTGACCTTCGCGATGTAGGTATCGAGCGTGGCCTGGTCAGTTGCCGCGTCGGTCAGCGTGGAGATGTCGATCGTGTTGACCGACGCACCGCCGCTCACCGTGTCCAGGATGCCGGTGGTGGACGTGCTATAGAGCGCATAGGTGGCAGTCGTCAGCGCGATGGAGCCCGTGGTCGGCGTGCCGCCGACGCGGGAGTACGACGACACCAGGTCAACCGTTGCCGGCGTGGAGGAGGTCGCGCTCAGCCAGTTCACGCCGTTGAAGGTCGCCGCATCGGCGGTACCCTTCATCTGCTGCTGAATCTGGGTGACGTCCGCCTGGATCTTCGTGCGATCGATACCGGCCGTCTTGGCTTCGACCAGCAGCGACTGCAGCTTGGTCAGGCCGCCGGTGCTGTCGCCGACAACCGAGGTCAGAGCGGTATATTCGGTGTCGACGGTCGCGGCCGACAGACCGAGCGAGTCGGAGACCGCGGAGAGCGCGGCGTTATCGGCGCGCATCGAGGTGGCGATCGACCAGTAGGCAGCGTTGTCCGAAGCGGTCGAGACGCGCTGACCGGTGGAGATGCGGGTCTGCGTGGTGGCGAGTTGGGAGCTCACAGACCGCAGGGTCTGGAGGGCGGTCATAGCGGTCGAGTTCGTAAGCAGGCTTGACATTGCGAATGTCCCTTTGATGTACGCGTTACATTTTCACGAGGGGACATACCGGGCTTTCACCGGTACGGAGGGGCGGCATCATGCCTTTGGACTGATGTGGGTGGGGTCCAACCCGCCGTGCCGCATTGCTAGCACGTCGAATCTTGCTTCCGAATTAAGACGGACTTGAATTCTGTAGCAAAATCATATGGTTAACATTACGCTTTGCTAACCTTAACCAATCGTTGGGGCGATGATCGCTCTTACGAGAACGATCGCACCAGTCCGGAGGCGAGCAAGTTCCAGCCGTCGATCAGCACGAAGAACAGCACCTTGAACGGCAGCGCGAGGATCGACGGCGGCATCATCATCATGCCCATCGACATGGTCAGCGTCGCCACGATCATGTCGATGACCAGGAATGGCAGGATGATGAGGAAGCCGATTTCGAACGAACGCCGGAGCTCGGAGATCATGAACGCTGGAATGATGACGCGCATGTCGATGCGTTTGTCGTCGAACTTCTTGCGGAAGCTTTCCGCGGCGAGCGATTCGAACGTCTGCAGGTCCTTGTCGCGGACGTGGGCCAGCATGAATTCGCGGAAGGGATCGCTGATCTTCAGATAAGCCTCCTCCTCCGAGATCTCGTTCTTCATCAGCGGCTGCACGCCGGTTTCCCAGGCGCGATCGAAGGTCGGCGCCATGACGTAGAAGGTCATGAACATGGCAAGGCTGATCAGCACGAGATTCGGCGGCGTCGTCTGAAGGCCGAGGCCGGCGCGCAGGAACGAGAGCGCGACGGCGAAGCGCGTGAAGCTCGTCACCATGATGAGCAGCCCCGGTGCGACGGACAGCACCGTCAGCAGCGCCATGAGCTGGATGATGCGGCCGCTGGTCGAGCCGTTGCCCGGCGGCAGCAGCGAATTGAGGTCCGGGATCTGGGCGAACGCTACCTCGGGCAGCACGACCAGGAGCAACGCAAGCAGCAGGACTCTCAGTTTCACTGGATCACCAACGTCTCAATGATCAATTCACGGACTTTGCCGGACGAGCGGATGCTGGCGCGTTCCGACAGGTCGTCGCGCAGATGCTGGAGTCCGCGCGTGCCTTCGAACTGCGTGACCGAGGCGGACCGCAAGTAAGTGACGATGTCTTCGCTGATATGAGCGGCCAGAATGCCGGCATCCTCGTCGCTCATGCTGTCGGTCACCATGGAGGCTTCGACCCGGGCCCAATTGTTGGCCGGCGCCGCGAGATTGGTCACGATCGGAGACAGCTTCCTGAGCCGCGCGCTGCCGGCGTAGCTCGAGGCGATCGGCGGCGGCGTGGCGCCCTTCTTTGCGTCCGCGACGCGTTCGGCCGCCGCGAACAGGTGCAAGCCCGCGAGCGCGCCCGCGCCGATCGCGACCAGGGTCAGCACGAGGATGGCGGCAATCAGGCGCATGACGCCCCCTGCTCCCACGACGCGCGAGCCTCAGAACGGTGCCACGGCATCATAGATCCGGTGACCCCATCCAGGTTGCTGCACGTCAGACAGATTTCCGCGACCACCATAGGACACGCGCGCCTCGGCGATCTTCTCGTAGGAGATGGTGTTGGTTCGCGAAATATCGCGTGGGCGCACGATACCGCCGACGTTGAGCACGCGCATCTCCGTGTTGATACCGAACTCCTGCGACCCGCTGATCATCATATTTCCGTTCGGCAACACGTCGGTGACGACGGCGGCGATGGAAAGCTTGATGTCCTCGGAGCGGTCGATCTGGCCGTTGCCCTTGATCTGGGTATTGGTGTTGAGGTTGGCGTTGGTCTGGCCCTTATCCTGCCATCCTGCGACGTCCATCAGCCAGTTCAGCCCGAACTGGATCTGCGAGTCGCGCGAACGGTCGGTCTTGTTGTCGAGCTTGGCCTTGTCCTGCATCGAGATGATCACCGTCACGACGTCGCCGACGCGCCGGGCGCGGGGATCGCGGTAGAGGTCGGTGCCGTCATCCCAGGTCGAGCGATAGCTGACCGGCGTGCGCATGCGGGGCGTCACCGGGATCGGTTCGGCCGGCGTCCTCAGCCCGCTGCCCACGGGCGACAGTTTCGGCCCGGTCAGGATTTCTGCCGGATCATGGGAGCATCCGCCGAGAAGCACGAGCGACAGGAGGAGGATCGGCTTCTTCATTACTTGGTCTTCCCGTCATCCACGCGACGCATTCCACCGAGCAGGTCGGCGAGATGCGCTGCGCGCCCGGTCTCCATCTCGTTGAAAATCGCGCTCGAGCTCCTCGGGCTGAGCTTTGCGAGCACCGCCGCAGCCGTCTCGTCGGCCATGCCGGCGATCTGGGTCGCGGCAGCGTCCGGTTTCATGCGCGAATAGATCTCGACGACGCTCGCTTCCGCTTTCTTCAGGAAGTCGTCGCGCAGGGCCATCCACTTTTCGTATTCGGCGCGCTTGGCCTCGACTTCGGCGATCCGCTCCCGCAGCAGGCTCTCGGCCTTCTCCAGCTCTTTCAGCTGCCAGGCGAGCCTGGCGTCGACGGCGGGGTCGGCCACGTTGCTGCAGAACAGCGCAACTTCGTTGTCACCGGGCGCAGCAGCTTGAGCCGGCGCCGGCTTCGGCGGGGCCGTGATGCTGCCGGACTTCGCCGGGCGCGTCGGCACGGGTGCTGGTGCAGGCGCCGGCGGAGCAGCCGCCGCCGGAACCGCTCCCGTGATTGCAGGACCCGAATCCTCGGCCGCCCAGGCGGTTGCCTGTGAATTATCGCCCGGGACCGGCGTCGCCGCCACGTGCGGCCTCTGCGGACCGGGCGCGCGAGCGCGTGCGAAGGAAAGCAGATTGAGCGGCTTCGACGGCTTCGGCTCATCCAGCGCCAGCGCGGGCGACGTGCCTGCGAGCGCGAACATCGCGGCCAGGAGAAGAAGTTGCGCTATGTGATCCAGCTTCAGCATCGGCTCGCGTGCGATTCTCGGTCGAGACCTGAGCATTGAGCGACCAAGCTTGCACGACGCTTATGCATCATTGCACGATGACTTCAGCCTGCAGCGCGCCGGCCGTCTTGATCGCCTGGAGGATCGCGATGATGCCGGACGGCTTCAGTCCGATCTGGTTCAGCCCGCGCACGAGGCGCTGCAGGTCGACACCGCTCAGGATCGCCACCTGCGATCCGGCCTCGTTGGCCTCGACCACGGTCTGCGGCACCACGACCGTCTGGCCTTGCGAGAACGGCGCCGGCTGCGACACCACGGGCAGCTCGGTGACACGGACCGTCAAATTGCCGTGGGTGACGGCGACGGTGGAGATCCGCACGTCGCGTCCGATCACCACCGTGCCGGTGCGTTCGTTGATCACGACCCGCGCCGGCGTGTCCGGTTCGACAGTGAGCTCCCCGATCTCGGCGAGGAAGCGCACCGGGCCGACATAGCGCGGCTTGGACAGCACGATCGTCCGGTAGTCGCGCTCGAAGGCGATCTGGGCGCGATAGCGGCCGCCGGCATAGCGATTGACGGCGTCCAGGATCCGCGTCGCGGTGACGAAGTCGGGGTTCTTCAGCTCCAGCACCAGGTACTCCATCTCGTGGAGGCTTCCCTGGACCTCGCGCTCGACCAGCGCGCCGTTCGGAATGCGGCCCGCCGTCGGCGTGCCCTGGCTGACATTCTGGGCCTGGCCCCCGACGCTGTAGCCGGCGACCGTGACCGCGCCTTGCGCCACTGCGTAGACCGCTCCGTCGGCCGCGCGCAGCGACGTCATCACCAGCGTGCCGCCGAGCAGCGACGTCGCATCGCCGAGCGAGGACACCGTCACGTCCATCCGTTCGCCGGCGCCGATCGACGGCAGCAGGTCGGCGGTCACCATCACGGCGGCAACGTTGCGCGTGCGCAGCGTCGTCGGCCGCGACGAGTTGTTCGTGCTGGTGGTCTCGTTCCGGACATTGATGCCCATATTTTCGAGCATCGACTGCAGCGATTGTTCCGTAAACGGCGCGTTGCGCAGGGTGTCGCCGGTGCCGTTGAGGCCGATAACGAGGCCATAGCCCACGATCTGGTTTTCGCGCAGACCCTTGATGTCCGCGATGTCCTTGATGCGGACGGCGGCCTGGGCGCTGGCGGCGGAAACGATGAGGAGAAGCGCGATCAGGAATCTGGTCATGACCCGTCCGCGACCTTGACGGTGCCGTCCGGCTGGACGATGGCCCGGATCATCACGCCCGTGTCGGTGTTCCGCACGGTGATCAGAGATCCCGGCGCACCTGATTGCATCGCCGCGCCGTAGGTCACGATCGACAGACCGGAGTCTTCGACCACGACCTTGACCATGGCGCCACGGGCGATGGTCCAGGGATCCTCCACCGAATTGGTGGGGATCGGTTGGCCCGGCAGCAGCGCCCGCCGCGCCATGCGGCCGACGAGCACCTGACGCCCTTCGATGAACATGGCGACGCCGAGCACGTTCGGCGCAAAGCTACGGTCGGTGATCATGTCTTCCCTGATCAGCTCGCCGGCGCGGATCGCTACGGCCGGCACCGGAAGCCGCTTCTCGTCTGCGGCGGCGAGCCGCGCGGAGACGAGAACCAGCAGCGCGGCGGCCAACCCGCGCGCGATCAGGCCCACCCTGTTCAACATGGACACACCGGAACTAGCGACTGAGATTCTTCGATACCGTCTGCGCCATCTCATCCGACGCCTGGATGACCTTGGCGTTCATCTCATAGGCGCGCTGCGCCGAGATCAACTCGGTGATTTCCTTGACCGGATCGACGTTCGAGGCCTCGAGATATTGCTGGTTGATCTTGCCGTAGCCGGCATCGCCGGGGAGACCAACGACCGGCGCTCCCGATGCGGTGGTCTCGCGATAGAGATTGCTGCCCAGCGGCTCGAGGCCTGCCTCGTTGGCAAAGTTTGCGAGGTTGAGCTGGCCGATCTGCCGCGGATTGACTTCCGTATCGAGCTTGGCGAACACTTGGCCGGTCTGGTTGACGGTGACCTGCACCGTTCCCTGCGGCACCGTGATGTTGGGATCCAGCAGGTAGCCGTCCATCGTCACCAACTGGCCGGTGGCGTTGGTGTTGAACGAACCCGCGCGGGTGTACTGCACCTCGTTGTTCGGGCCGAGCACCTGAAACCAGCCGCGTCCGTTGATCGCGAGGTCATAAGGGTTGCCGGTCTGCGTCAGCGCGCCCTGGATGTGCAGCTTGCGGATTGCGGCCGACTTGACGCCGAGGCCGAGATTGGCACCTTCCGGGATCGGCGAAGCGCCGTTGACGTTCGCGACACCCTGCATGCGATCCATCTGGTAGAACAGATCGGTGAACTCCGCACGTGCGCGCTTGAACGACGTGGTGTTGATGTTGGCGATGTTGTTCGCGATGACTTCGATATTGGTCTGCTGGGCATTCATGCCCGTAGCCGCGATGGCGAGCGATTTCACAGCGTCATTCCTTCAGATCAAATCGACATACGAACGACTTCTTGGTAGGCCTGCACGACCTTGTCGCGGACCGCGACCGCGGTCTGCAGAGCCTGTTCGGCCGACATCAGCGCCTCGACGACTTTCCGCGTCGATTCCTTGCCCTGCATCGCCGAGATCGACGCACTCTCGCCGGCCTTCAGCGTGCCGATCGCGTCCGTCGTCACCTGCTTCATGACGGAATCGAACCCGACGTCGTCGCCCGCCTGAACCGGTGACGTCGCACCGGGCGCAATGGTCTGCGTTTCGGTGATCCGGGATGCAACCGCCTGCCCTGCGCCGATCGCAGTGGATGAAATCGCTTCTAGCATTGTCAGCTCCTCAGAAGGTCGATGCTCATGCCGAGCATCGATCTCACCTGCTTCACGACCTGGAGATTGGCTTCGTAGGACCGGTTGACTTCCCGCATATCCGCCATCTCGATCATCATGTTGACGTTGGGCATCTTGACGTAACCGGCCTTGTCGGCCGCGGGATGTCCCGGATCGTACTCGACGCGATAGGGCGTGGTGTCGACCCCGATCTCCTTGACCTTCGCCAGCTGCGTGCCCGAAGCACGATCCATCGCGGCGTCGAATGTAATCGTCTTGCGCTGATACGGGTCGGCACCGGCGGTGCGCCCCGTCGAGCTGGCATTCGCGAGATTTTCCGAGACAACCCGCATGCGCGTCGACTGCGCTTCGAGCCCGGAGCTTGCGACCGTCAATGAAGCCGATAGGGCGTCCAGCATATCAATTCACCTCAGGTCTTCGCGCTGGCCAGAACCATGCGGTTGAAGGACCGCACGATCGCCGAGTTCATCGAATAGTCGCGATTGACGTCGTTGCCCTTGATCATCTCCTGCTCGAGGCTGACCGAGTTGCCGGAGTGGACGACGTCCCAGCTATCTTTCTTCGCGGTTGCCCGCGTATCGGTTTCGGCCGGGGAAAGCTGCATATGTGAGGGCGACGTCGTCGCAAGCCTGACCGGCATCGCGTCGAGCACCTTGTTGAATGGCTCGACGTCGCGCGCCTTGAAGCCCGGCGTATTGGCGTTGGCGACGTTGGTGGCGATGGTCGACTGGCGGAGTTCGAGGTAACGCGCCTGCGACGATGCGAGTTCGAAAAGATAAAGTGGTCCCACGACGGCCCCATTATGATTCATTGGAAAGAACCCTAGGGCGTTAAGCTTTCGTCAAGCTGTTGGGCGAAGCACCATCCTCGTAAATCTACTGAACCTTCTCGGGTCGCGGCGTCTGCTTCGACTGCAGGAAGTAGATGATCTCGGCAACCGGGCGGAAGAATTCCGCAGGGATGACCTGGTCGACCTGCACCGCCTCGTAGAGCGCGCGCGCGAGAGCCTTGTTCTCGATCACCGGGATCCTGTTCTGCTCGGCGGTCTCGCGGATCTTCAGCGCAATCACGTCCAT
This sequence comes from Bradyrhizobium sp. CCGUVB4N, assembly GCF_024199945.1. Lineage (GTDB taxonomy): Bacteria > Pseudomonadota > Alphaproteobacteria > Rhizobiales > Xanthobacteraceae > Bradyrhizobium. Next base: position 7,394,582 of record NZ_JANADP010000001.1, read on the forward strand.
GCCCTTGGCCACGACCAGCGGCGCCGGGTTCTCGTCGCGATTGTAGCGCAATGCGATCGCAAAGTGTGTCGGGTTCGCAATCACCAGCGTCGCACGCGGCACGGCGGCGATCATACGCTGGCGCGAGCGGTCGCGCGCGAGCGAGCGCAGGCGCGCCTTGATCAGCGGATCTCCCTCGGACTGCTTGTGCTCGTCCTTGATTTCCTGCTTGGTCATGCGCAGCTCGCGCCGCCAGCGAAAGCGCGCCCAGGCGAGATCGATCGCAACCAGAACGATCGTCGCGATGCAGATCGCCGACACGATCCGCATCGCGATGGTGAGGATCATCTCCGGCAACGCGACGGGATCGGTGTACATCGCCTCGAACGCCCTCGCCTCCGACGATCGCAGCACGAAGCAGACGACCGCGGTCACCGAGGCGAGCTTGAACATCGACTTGGCGAACTCGACGAGACCCTGTGTTCCGAAAATGCGGCTCCAGCCGGTGGCCGGGGAGATCCGGGAGACGTCGGGCAGGATGCGCTGCAGCACCAGCCGCGGCGCATTCTGCAGCAGCGAGGCGGCGAGCCCGAACACCGCGATGATCACGACCAGCGGCACCAGGAATCGCAGCGCCTCGAGGCCCACCACCGTCAGAAGATTCAATGCGTCGGCCGCAGTGCTGAGCGGGAAGCCGTCGGGTTCGTCGATGAAGCTCTTCAAGGTCGGCGTCAGCCGCTGCACGCCCTGGCCGATCAGGAACGCCTGAATCACCATCAGCGCGGCCATGGTCGCAAACATGGATGCCTCCCGAGAGACCGGAATATTGCCCTGTTCGAGCGCATCGCGGACTTTCTTCTCGGTCGGCTCTTCTGTTTTGCTCTCCTGATCGGATGACTCTGCCATGCCTGCTCAGCGGTCAGCGGAAGACCAGCTCATCCTCCTGGTCGGGATTGAGCTCGATCTCACCCTTCTCGGCGAGGTCGAGGGCGAGGTCGGTGATGACGCGGCGCGCCTCCAGCACATCGCGCTGGTTCGACGGCTCGCCGATGGCCAGCTCGTGCTCGACGACGCGGCGGACACGCGAGGCGACAGCAGACAGGATCAACTCGCGGAAGTGTTTGTCGGTGCCCTTCAGCGCGACGACGATACGGTCGGTCGGCACCTGGTCGAAGATCATGGTGCGCGCCTTCGGCGCCAGGTTGATGACGTCGTCGAAGGTGAACAGAAGCTCCTTCAGCACTTCGGCCGACTTCGGCCGCTTCTCCGACAGGCTCTTCAGCATGTCCTCGATGTGGCCGCGCTCCATCTTGTTGATGATGTCGGCGACGCGGGCGTAGGTGTCGGCACCGAGATTGCGGGCGAAATTGAGCGTCAGATCTTCGTGCAGCGTCTTCTCGAGGACCTTCAGCGCGTCGTCGACGATCGGCTTGAGGCTGAGCACGCGCCGCATCAGTTCGTTGCGCAGGCTCGACGGCAACTGGCTCATCACCTTGGCGGCGCAGGACGGCTTGACCTTGGACAGGATCAGCGCCGCGGTCTGCGGATGTTCCTTGGAGAGGTAGGTCGCCAGCGAGTTTTCCGACACCGACGAGACGCGGTCCCATACCGACCGGCTCGAATTGCCGAGCAGGTCCGACATGATCGCCGTGACCTGGTCGGCGGGAAGCACGTCGCCGAGCACGGCCTCGAGGCCGCCGAGGGTGCCGAGAATGTTCGCGCCCATCGAGAATTGCTGGGCGAACTCCTCGACGATCGACTCGAGTTCCTGCGCCGTGATCGGCCGCAGCTCAGCCGCGGCCTTGGTGACGATGCGGATGTCCTGCGGCTCGAACTGCGCGAGCACGCTCGCAGCCGCCTGCCGGCCCATGGCCAGCAGGAGCGCCGCGACCTTTTCCGTTCCGCCCAGCGTGGCAACGCCTCGCTGCTTGATGGGAGCGATGCCGACCTGTGCCGCCATGTTCAGGAATCACTCTGCCCCAGCGGGCCGACGATCTCGGTCAGCGACACACCGAAGCGTGAATTGTCCTCTTCGACGACGACCACCTCGCCGCGGGCGACGACGCGGCCGTTGACCACGACGTCGACGGGCTCGCCAACGCGGTGATCCAGCGGCACGACGGCGCCGCGGCCGAGCTTCATCAGGTTCGCCACCGGGATGGTCGCCGATCCCAGCACCACCTGCATGGTGACGGGAATGCGCAGGATGGCATCGACATTGGCGAACTTGCCGGTCTCCTCCGCGGTGCGCGCGGCGATCTCCGCCAGCCGCTCCAGCGGGGTCGTCTCGGCATCATCGGATGCGGTTGCTGACTCGTAGTCGAAGGATTGCGCCATTTGGTATCGCCTCTTGGTATTTCCGCTCCCGGAGCGCCGCGACGTTCCGATCTATCCGTTCAGCCGGTCCCGGCCCTAATGCTTGTTGACCTCGGTGCCGCCTGCGGTCGCAGCGGGCTGGAGCCCGGTCCGCGCATCGAGCGCCGCAATCGCCTCGTGAGCCTGGTCGATCTTCGTGCTCAGCACGTTGGCGAGCCGGCCGAGATTTGCCGTGGAATCATGCGCCGCGGTGATCACCGTATCGAAGGCGCCTGCGGTCTCGTGCACGATGGTCGAGAACTCGCCCTGGTAGTTGCGCAGCCGCGCCAGCTCGCGGTGCATCCGGGTCACCCGCATGCTGGTGAAGGCGAGCGCAATCAGCAGAACGGCATCAACGAGATAGGATATCATCGACGAACTCCCGCTTCTGATCGACGGGATCTGCCACCTGCATGGCGTAGTAGCCATCAAGCTGGCCGATCTGGCACCAGAACAGCACCTGGTTGTTGCTCTCGAGCCGCGCCAGCGTGCGCGGCGTGGCCTCGAGCTCGAGCACCTGTCCGACCTTGAATTTCACGACGTCCTCGAGAGATATCATCTTCTCGTCGAGCACTGCGCTCAGCGTCACCTCGGTGCGATGAACCTCGCTCTCCATCTGCTCGCGCCAGCGTGGATCGGCCGCGCCGCCTTCGCTTACGACGACGTGAGCGAGCTTCTGCCTGAGCGGGTTGAGCGCCGAGTGTGGAATGATCAGGAACATCTGACCGCCGCGATAGAGCGCCTGCAGCATGATGTTCGCGCAGATCGACATGTTGCCGCCACGCCCGATCGCCAGCGAGGCCATCGCGGTCTCGACCCGCTCGACGCGGAAGGTGACGTTGGAGGTGCCGGCGAAGGCGGTTTGCAGCGCCTTGGCGAACCGCTCGAACAGCGCCTGGACCAGGCGGATCTCGATGTTCGAGAAGGTGCGTTCGACGTCCAGCGGCGGCTCGGCGCCGTCGGAACCGAACATCGCCTCGACCATGGTGAAGACGAAATCGCGGTCCAGCACGATGATGACGCGGGAGTCCCACTGCTCGGCATAGAGCACGGCGGCTACCGCGTTGCCCTCATAGTCCTTGATGATATCGCCGACGCGATCGTTGGTGATGCCGTTGACCGAGAAGTAGCAGGGCGTTCCTGCCATCGGCTGCAGGCTGTCCGTGCACGATGCTGCCATGCGATCGAAGATCACATTGAGCATCGGCATGCGCTCGATCGAGATGCCGGCCGCGTCCAGCAAATAGTTCGGCAGCTGCTTCCGCTGATCGATCTCGACGTCTTCCATCGTCATGCGCGCGCCGCCTTGGGTTCAGCCTCGGTCACGACGGCCTTGGGACCTGCGATCGTCTCGTTCTCGACGACATCGATCGACGGCCGCTCACCGCTCGCAATCATCTTGCGGCCGTGCTCGACGGCGATCTGCGGCATGGCGCCGTTCATGAACGCCAGCAGCGTCTGCTTGACGATGATGTAGGGCCGGCACTTCTTTTCGCGCGTCATTTTGATCTTCAGCGCGAACGGCGAAATGATGCCGTAGGACAGGAAGATGCCGGCGAATGTGCCGACCAGCGCCGCGCCGATGAAGCCGCCGAGCAGCTTCGGCGACTGATCGAGCGCGCCCATTGCCTTGATGACGCCGAGCACGGCGGCGACGATACCGAGTGCGGGCAGCGCCTCCGACACCGTCACCAGCGCGTGGTAGGGCGTCAGCTTGCTCTTTACGATGGTGTGGATTTCCTCATCCATCAGCGCTTCGATCTCGTGCGTGCGCGCGTTGCCCATGATGATGAGGCGGACATAGTCGCAGATGAACTGGAGCAGCGCCGGATCCCCGAGCACGCTCGGAAACGCCTTGAAGATCTCCGAGGACGAGGGATCGTCGATATGCGCCTCGACCTCGTTGCGGCCCTTGCCGCGCAGCTCGCGCATCAGCGCATGAAGCGCCCCGAGCAGATCGAGATAATAGCGCTCACCCGGCACGGCGCCGGTGATGGCCTGCATGCAGGCAACCCCGGTGTCCGTGACCGTCTTCCACGGATTGGCCACGATGAAGGTGCCGACCGCGGTCCCCATGATGATCACGAATTCCCACGGCTGCATGAGCACGGCCAGATGCCCGCCCATAGCGGCAAATCCGCCGAGCAGTGCCGCCACCGTGATGAAAATCCCCACGAAACTGAGCAACCCGCCACTCCATCGCCGATCCCATCGGGAATATCTAGTCGGCCACGCTTGCGCGAAGCTGGTTTCGGCATGGCCAGCCCCGCGCAAGCAATGCACGGCAGCTTGAGACGATGTCGCAATAGCGGCCAAAGGGGCGCGTGCCATGCTATCCACGATCGCGGACTACACCAGGCTGACCACGGACATGAGCAAGTCGCTGACTCAGGTCGAGCAGCAACCCGACGTCAGCCGCGATACCGCCTACTACCTGGCCAATATCGGCAACGTGAAGAGCATCGACGATTTCCTCAATAACTATAAGCTCTACTCGTACGCGATGAAGGCCTTTGGCCTCGACGACATGATCTACGCCAAGGCCTTCATGCGGAAAGTGCTGACCGAGGGCGTCGCGACCTCGGACACCTTCGCCAACAAGCTGAGCGACAGCCGCTACCGGGACTTCGCCACCGCCTTCAATTTCGCGGCGCTCGGCGCCAATGCGACCCAGGCTACCGCGGCCACGACCAACGTGACCAGCCAGTACGCGACCCAGACGTTGGAGGAAGACGCCGGCGACCAGAATGAGGGTCTGCGGCTCGCGCTCTATTTCACGCGCAAGGCCTCCTCGATCACCAGCCCCTACCAGATCCTCGCCGACAAGGCCCTGACCCAGGTGGTGCAGACCGCAGAGGGCTGGTCGTCGACAATTTCTTCGTCCGACATCGACATGCAGGCCAAGATGATCACGGACAAGATCGATCTGACCGATTTCCAGGACCCGACCAAGGTCACGAAATTCGTGCAGCGCTTCGCCGCAATGTGGGACGCGACCCAGGCCCAGAGCGACACCTCGACCAACCCCGCGCTGGTCCTGATCACCGGCGCGTCGACGACGTCGGCCGGCCTGGATACCGACATGCTCACGACGCTTCAGAACATCAGGTTCAACAGGTAAGCCATGCAATCGGCTCTTTATGTGGGATTGTCGGCGCAGGTCGCGCTCGAAAAGCGCCTCCAGACGATCGCCAACAACGTCGCCAACGTCAACACGTCCGGCTTTCGCACCGATGTGGTGAAATTCGAGACCGTGCTGTCCAAGGCCGCCGCGAACCCGGTCGCGTTCTCCTCGCCCGGCGAGAACATCATCTCGCGCGAGGCCGGCAACATCACCGAGACCGGCAACCCGCTCGACGTCGCGGTGGTCGGACAGGGCTGGATCGCTTTCGCCGGCCCCAACGGCACGGTCTATACCCGCGACGGCCGGCTCCAGATCGCCGCCAACGGCGACCTTCAGACGGTGTCGGGCTTCCCCGTCATCGATTCCGGCGGTGCGCAGATCTCGCTCGACCCGAACGGCGGACCGGTCTCGATCTCGCGCAGCGGCGCGGTCACCCAGGATAACAACGAGATCGGTACCATCGGCCTGTTCAGCATTCCGGCCGATGCCGATCTCGACCGCTACGGCAATTCCGGCGTCACGCCTGACCGTCCTGCGACCGCCATCGCCGATTTCAGCCGGGACGGCTTCAAGCAGGGCTATGTCGAGGGCTCCAGCGCTAACCCGATGATGGAATTGACAAAGCTGATGTCGGCTTCGCGCGCTTTCGACAGCACCAATTCGCTGATCGAGGGCACCGAGAGCACGCTCAGCAACGCAATCCGGACGCTGGGCGATACGAGTAAGTAGGCTGCGCGTCGCGCGTAATTTGGGTGGACGGTTTCCTTGAACGCTCTTCGTCAACTTGAGTGGGCGCTGCTCGAACTCCAGCAGAGTACGCCGCTGGCAAGCATCAGCGGCGCGATCTCCGAGATCGCGCCGACGCATTTCCGCGTCTCCGGCCTGTCGCGCGCCGTCAAGCTCGGCGAACTGATCGGCGTCAATTCCGGCGGCAAGCCCCAGATCGGCGAGGTGGTGCGGATCGACAGCGAAGGCATCATCGCAAAACCGTTCGACCGGCAATTCGCCGGCGGGCTCGGCTCAGTCGCCTATCGCATGCCGGCATTGTCGTTCGCGCCGGATCCGAGCTGGAAAGGCCGCGTCATCAACGCACTCGGCGCCCCGCTGGACGGAATGGGCCCGCTCACCCCGGGATCGCGCGCGGTCTCGGCGGAGACGGAAGCGCCGCCGGCGATGAAGCGAGCGCGCGTACACAAGCCGCTGCGCACCGGCGTCCGCGTCATCGATCTATTTGCGCCGATCTGCGCCGGCCAGCGCGTCGGCATCTTTGCCGGCTCCGGCGTCGGCAAATCGACGTTGCTCGCAATGCTCGCCCGCAGCCAGGGCTTTGACACCGTCGTGCTGGCGCTGGTCGGCGAGCGCGGCCGCGAAGTGCGCGAATTCATCGAGGACGTGCTCGGGACCGACCGGCACCGCTCCATCACCATCGTATCAACGGGTGATGAAAGCCCGATGATGCGGCGACTGGCGCCGAAAACGGCAATGGCGGTCGCCGAATATTTCCGCGACCGCGGCGAATCGGTGCTGCTCGTGGTCGATTCGATCACCCGCTTCGCCCACGCCGCCCGCGAGGTCGCGCTTGCAGCCGGCGAGCCCGCGGTGGCACGCGGCTATGCCCCGACGGTGTTCACCGATCTGCCGCGCCTGCTGGAGCGCGCCGGGCCCGGCGAGGAGGGCTCCGGGACCATCACCGGCATCTTCTCCGTGCTGGTCGACGGCGACGACCACAACGAGCCGATCGCCGACACCATCCGCAGCACACTGGACGGGCACATCGTGCTCTCCAGGCACATTGCCGACCAAGCGCGCTATCCCGCCGTGGACGTGCTGGCCTCGGTCTCCCGCCTCGCCCACAACGTCTGGGACCCGGAGGAGCGCGAATTGGTGAGCAAATTGCGCACCCTGATCGCCAAATACGAGGATACCCGCGACCTTCGCCTGATGGGCGGATACCAGTCGGGACGCGATTCGGGGCTCGACCAGGCCGTCGACATGGTCCCGCGAATCTACAACGCCATGCGACAAGACGCCTCTGCTCCGCCGAGCGCCGATCCGTTCCGCGAGCTCAGGGACATGCTCAAGGGCGACTAGCGGCGCAAGCTGCCGGCCCGCCGCGCCACCCGCGACCGCGTACCCTGCCCTCGGTGCGCGCATGTCGTGGCACAAACTGCATAGGCGTTTGTTCGCCAGCAATATTCGCCGCGCGAATCTCAACCATTTGGATGAGACGGTCAGCATGGTCGTGGAAAACGACACGCGGATGATGCTTAGGGTGTAACATCACAACAACCGCCACGTGCAATCCCCGCAAGTTCCCCTGATGCCGTCCTGGCTAGACCAGAAGCAGATCGCGGAAGTTGTGGATGATTTTCATGTTGCGCGGCGCCTACGGTGCACAAGCTTCGATCATCTTGCTTCAACGACGGACAGCAATATCCGTGCAATCAAACGCGCGTAGAACTACGTGCATCTAGCCGGCTAGACTGCACATGCGTTCACCATCATGTGTTCTGAAGAGCGAGATTGTCTTGAACGTTACATTCGTCTGCAACGACATCCGCTCTCCACGAGTGTCTCTACTTGATTTTGTTGAGAAGCTCATTCATCGTTTCGGTGGGCCATAAGAAACGTCTGCGTGTGACTTGAACTCAGGGGCTTCGGTTGTACAACTCCGATCCATCGTCCAGCGGTGACGGCAGCTCGGGCTTGCGTTCGACGACTCTGCGGTTGGCATGCCATCGGCAGCAGCGTTTCTCGCGCGGTGTCCTGCGACGCTCATCAGTCCAAGTCATGTGCCGTGCAGTCCAGGGCTTCGCGCTGAAGCCGGCTACGACGCACGTATCGGACATTGATGGGCATCATGACTCTCGCGAGACATTTGTGCGCCATGGTGGAAAGCGGCTTCGGGGCGCCGCACACGCGATTCCCGGGGCGAGGTAGGAATTTATGCCGTTGGCACGCGAAGCCGTCGAGCTGCTGGTTCAGGCGGCCAGGGCCTGGTATTTCGAAGGCAATCAACACGGGTTGCGCGATCGGGAATGGATGGCGCTGCGCTTTCTCGGCCGCGCCAACCGCTTCTCGCGCACACCGTCCGCGCTCGCCGGCTTCATCGGCGCGACCCGGGCGACCGCATCGCAGATCGTCAAGACGCTGGAGAGCAAATCCTTCCTGGTGCGAAAGCCGTCGCAGGAAGACAAGCGTTCTGTCGTGCTACACGTCACCGCGCAGGGTGAGAAGTGCCTGAGCCAGCACGACCCGATCAATCACGTCGTCAATGCCGTCAGGGCCCTCGAGACCGACGATCGTGTCCATCTGCGCGACTCGCTCCGCGAGGTTCTCAATCATCTCGACGCAGCCCATCAGCGGCTCGATGCCAGCGTCTGCCGCGATTGCATGTTCCTGGCCGAGCGTAGCCCCAGCACGGGCAAGGGACGCGCCACCGCCGAATTCATGTGCCGGCTGTATCGCGCGCCCGTCTCGCTCGAGGAGACGGAGCTGCTCTGCACCAGCTTCGAGCGCACCCGTGATCGCCCCAAGATCGAGGAGCATCTCGATCGCGCGCGCGTGGCAAGCCAGAGTTGACGCAGCCGCGCGCGGCGTTTGTCCAACACACGGTTCAGTTCGTAGGATGGGTAGAGCGAAGCGAAACCCATCGCTGTTCGTCCTCGCGGAGCCATGATGGGTTTCGCAAGTGCTCTACCCATCCTACTGCCCCTTCAACTGCAGACACACCTTCGCACCCTCGCGGCTTAATTCGCCCGAGCTTTGCCTGGTCTCGCCACCCTCTTGTCCAAGAGGGCGCAGGGAAGGCCGGGTGCTGACCTCGCACCCGCGGTCCGCTGCGCGAAAATGTAGCGCAGAGAAAACCGCACAGCAGCATACAGGTGGTGCCAATCACTCGGCCTTCCCTGCGCGATGGGTTGACGGCTTATGCCGTGCTCTCCCGGGAGCCGAATTCCTTCTGGCCTCCCTCGCCCCGCGAATTGGCGATGTGGTTGATCCGGTTGGACGCTCCACACCTCCGCGACAGGCTTGACCGTAGCGACGACGGCCAGGACCACACGGTTTTGCCGTACGCGCGTTCGCCTGTCGCCACAGGGTTTTCCTGCGCTGTCGACGTTGCAGGAAAAATGTTGGCGAGACGAACCTGACAGCGCCGCTCATCCACGCGCGGTTTCGGGCTCACAGGGACTACCCGCGCTGCCCGCACCTCTCGCGCCGACGCTGCCGCGTCCACCGCAAGCCCGGCTCGCAATCAGTGACGACGTACGATCGCCCCTCCAGGATGAGCCGGGATGGGCGACACATACGCCATTTCCGAATTTCGGTAAAGTGGAATATTTTCGCCGGCGCCGATTGACAGCCCTCGCAGGTGTTTTGCCCGTCGGGCGCCGGTGACCTAAGCGCGCCGTTACTGCGCGCCCGATCCGCCCTGCACGATCTTCTCGTTCAGCTTCTGGTCGACGGTGTCGACCGTACGGTCGATCTCGGCATTGGGCGCGCCGATCTGATGCGAGATCAGCTTCACCAGAAGATCGACGCGCTCGATGAAGGGCGCGCCGCCGGCCACCGCCCGCGCCGCCGACGACGGCTTGAGCAGGCTTTCGGCCGCCTTGGCGTATTTCGCAAACGGCACCTGGTCCTGCGGATCGGCACCGAGGCGGCGGGCGATGGCGTCGACATGGTCGTAGATCGTCTGCGAGCGCGCGAGGTCGCCATGCACGGCGTCGCGGATCGACTGCGGCTCGTTTGGCGTGATGCAGCGGTAGTTGCCGGTGAGCAGCATCGACCACTTGGCCAGCGGCACGAACAGCGACTCGAACACTTTCAGCTTCACCGGCACGTCATGGCCGTCGAGCGTCACTGCATCGATGTCGGCCTCGAGTTCGCGCAGCACCTTGTTGTGCTTGTCGTCGGCAAAGGCCGAGGCCTTGAAGTTCGTGGGCAGGCCGACATGCAGCACGTTGGCCGCTTCCTCCGGCGGACGGAAGGCCTGCGGATCGGGCGAACACAGCGTCACCAACCCCGGCTCGAAGCGTTCCCATACCTGCGCATTGGTGTAGGCCTCCTCGAGATCCATGTCGGCGAGCGCCGGAATGCGCTTGAGATAAGGCAGCGGCGGCATGTTCATGATCGACAGGCACGGAAGCTTCGCCGCGGCGATCTTGACCATCAGCATGCGGACCGTGTGGTTGGTGTATTGCGGCTCCTGCATCGCCAGGCCGACAAGGTCGTAGCGGGAGACGTCGACATTCTGCGGCGTCACCGCGTCGAGCTTGCCGGGCAGGTCGCGCGAGAAGATCGCGCGGTGCACCGCCTCGTCGCGCAGCTTGATGCGCACCTCGGTACCGTCGCGGTTGATCAGTTCCGCAGTCTTGGCACGGCAGACCAGGGTCACGTTGTGCCCGGCCATCAAGAGCTTGGTACCCAGCAGGGAGCCGTAGGAAGCACCCAGAATCAGAACGTTACGCGCCATGTTCGTCCCCTCGATATCTTGTGTGATTTTTTGAGCCCCGGCCGTTGCCCGCGGGTGCGTTGCAGCATCTAAGGCAAACTGGCCGGGAATGGCAACTGGGATAATGCATACAAGGATGCGCCGGATATTCCGCCTCGTGGACGGAACCACCAACTTGGTTGTCGACGCGATTGCGATTTTACCGAATTCCGGCGTCATCGCGGACCTCGCCCGCGGAACGGCCCGCAGTTCTACGGCTTTCGAATCCCAGTTGAAAATCCACCGTGGGCAACACGGCGCGATTCGCCGTGTTTCGCTCGACGCATCCCGATCCGATTGATAAGCCCCTGTCCGCGAATGGAAGGGCCTGAGTCGGGATGACGGTTGCGATCGAGATGGGGTTGACCACGGCGGGCGCCGCGGCGGCCATGGACCTCGAGGAACTCTTGGCGACCCGCCTCCTGGTGCAGGGCAATTCCGGCTCCGGCAAGTCGCATCTGTTGCGGCGCCTGCTCGAGCAGAGCGCGCCATGGGTGCAGCAGACGATCATCGATCCCGAAGGCGATTTCGTCACGTTGGCCGAGCGCTTCGGCCACCTGGTGATCGAGGCCGAGGATCACACCGAGCGCGGCCTTCAGGTTGCCGGTGAACGCGCCCGGCTGCATCGGGTCTCGACCGTGCTCAATCTCGAAGGGCTGGACGCCGAGAACCAGATGCGGCGCGCGGCCGCGTTCCTCGGCGGCTTGTTCGACGTGGAGCGCGACCATTGGTACCCGATGCTGGTGGTGGTCGACGAGGCGCAGCTGTTTGCACCGGCGGTCGCCGGCGAGGTGTCGGACGAGGCGCGAAAACTCTCGCTCAGCGCCATGACCAATCTGATGTGCCGCGGCCGCAAGCGCGGGCTCGCCGGCATCATCGCGACGCAACGTTTGGCAAAGCTCGCCAAGAACGTCGCGGCCGAAGCCTCGAACTTCCTGATGGGCCGCACCTTCCTCGACATCGACATGGCGCGCGCGGCCGATCTGCTCGGCATGGAGCGGCGGCAGGCGGAAGCCTTTCGCGATCTCGAGCGCGGGCAGTTCATGGCGCTCGGACCTGCGCTGTCGCGGCGTCCGTTGCGGCTGAACATCGGCCCGACCGACACCTCCCCACGCAATTCGACGCCGCGGCTGATGCCGCTGCCCGAAGCGACGCTGGAGGATGCCCGCGCCGTGATCCTGGCCGCACCGCCGCCGGATGCCAGCCGGCCGCAGCGCCGGCCTGCACCTGACCTGCTCGAGCAGCTCCGTGCCGCCAAGGCCGCGGCGCCCGAGGTCAGCCCCGACGTGGTCGAGGAACCGGTCAGCGCCGAAGAGCTCGCGGAACGGCGCGAGCGCGTGGATCGGACGCTGCGCGCCGTGCTGGCCGCGCCCGATGCCGGCTTCCGCGCCATCGGCGTGCTCTATCAGGAATTCGTGGTCCGCTGCCGCATCGAAGGCCTCGGCGCGTCGGTGCCTGACCTGACCGAATTCCGCCGCATGCTGACGCATGCACGCGCAGGCCTGGGCACTGAGATCGCCGATGACGACGCCTGGCAGGAGGTGACGTTGCGCGCCTCGATCCTGCCTGACGACATGCAGGGCGTGTTCATGATGATCGCGCGCGCCGCCAAGGAAGGCTGGCCCTGCCCCGGCGACGCCGCGATCGCACGCGCTTACGGCTCACATTCGCTGCGCCGGGCCCAGCGCCTGCTCGGCTATATGGAGGAGCAGGGCCTGATCGTCGTCCAACTCGACGGCGGCGGACGCAGGTTCGTGACGCTGGTCGAGCTCGCGTGGGCGACGGCGCCGGGTGATCCGAATGGCGACGATCAGCCGGCCGAGCAGATGCCGAGCGCTGCGTCGGCTTGATTGCTACCGCGAAGAAGGTGCGCTCCCTCTCCCGCTTGCGGGAGGGAGCGGAGAGGGTGTCTCCGCAACGGGACAATCCCCAGGGGAGAGAACCCTCACCCGCAAGCGGGAGAGGTTTTCGGACCCGCTGCGCTAGAACGCCCCGGCCACCGTCACGCGAAATGTCAGCGGCTCGACCGGGTGCAGCACGTAGTCCATCACGCCGTTCTGGCAGACCGCGGCCGGCGCGACGCCGCCGGTACAGAGATTATAGAGCGTGTCGGTCTTGAGCAGCGAACCATAGGCGTAGGTGATCTGGTTTGCCTGCGTGTTGAAGAGATTGAGCACGTCGAGCTGGATGCGCCAGCCGTTGTCGGCGCGATAACCCACGCGACCGTTGAAGATGCCGGTCGCTGACGAGCGGAAAGCATTGTCCTCCGTCAATGGACTCGCCGCCAGATAGCGCCAGCGCACACCCCCGAACCAGCCGGTCTTCTCGCCGAGCGTGATGCCGGCGGAGGCCACCATCGGCGGCGCATTCGGAATGTAATTTCCGGGCGCGTTGCCAATCTGCGCCTCGGGATCGCCGGCGAGCGAGGCGTAGACGTCCGCCTGATCGAAATCATAGCCGCGGAAGCGCGCATGCGTCATGGCGAGATCGGCATCGATGTCGATCCAGGAGCGCGGGCGATAGTGGTTGGTCCACTCAAAACCGTAGCGGCGGCTGGCGCGGGTCGCCTCGGTGTCGCCGGCGTCGCCCGAGAACAGGATCTCGGAATCCTGGTCGAGGATGAAGACGCTGAACGAGGAATCGAGGCCGGGAATGATCCTGGTGCGGACGCCAACCTCGGCGCCGCGGGTGCGCACCAAAAGCGGCGATGGCGAGAGTCTTGTGGTGGGATCGCTCGGATCTTCCGTCGTGGTCGCGCCGCGCGCGTCGTTGGAGTGCATGCCGTAGCCGGCGCCGAGGAAGAATTCGGTCTGATTGAAAGGACCCAACACCATCCTGAATTTCGGGCTGCCGAGCGAGGCATCGACATGACCGGAATTGCTGGAGTTGAACAGCGAGGTGACGTCAGCGCTGTAGTAATCGCCGCGCCAGCCGACCGTCGTCCGGAGCCAGTCGGTCCAGCGCACGGTGTTCTCGGCGTAGATGCCGACGCTGCCCTCGCCGACCTTGTCGCTGCGCACGCTCGACAGGAAGCTTCGCTGGAACGTGTTGGAGAGCGCGAGATCGATCGAATCGTAGCGCGATTGCAAGCCGAAGGTGGTTTGCATCGGCAGCCCAGCGAACGAGCCGTTCAGCGTGCGCGAAATATTCGCGCCGGCCATCAGGCGGTCGTCGTGCTGGTGAAACTGGTCACCGAACACGGGATCGGTCAGGAAGTAGGTGAAATTGTTGAAGAGGTCGAGCTGGCTCTTCACGACATAGGCATTGGCCTTCCAGGAGCCTGTATCGTCGCTCTGCGCGACGCGGCCTGACAGCGCAAAGCGGTTGGTGTTGCCGCCGTCGCTTGGGTCCTCCGCGCCGAAGCGGTCGAGGAAACCGCTGGTGATCGCGCGCTGCGGCACCTGGTCTGTGGAATTCCATTTGTTGGCATAGGCCATGCCGGTGACGGAGACGCCGTCGGTCGACGTGCCCTGGCTGTAGCGGACGAGGCCGTTGAGCTTCTTCACATCGTCCGGATTCATCCACGGGCCGTTATAGGTGCCAAGCTCGCCGGCCACGAGCAGCGAGCCGTCGCCGACCTTCGCCGAGTCCATGCCGAGCAGGCGGCGATAGCCAAAGCTGCCGACGGTCACCTGCGCAAGGCCCTGTTCGGTGCGGTCGATCAGGCCGATATGGATGCTGCCGACGGAGGCGAAATCGCCCTCGTCGGCGAAATATGGCCCTTTGCGCACGTCCATCGCGCCGATGGTCTCGGGGATCAGCCAATTCAGATCGGCATAACCCTGGCCATGCGCGTGGGTGCGCATGTTGACGGGGACGTCGTCGACATAAATCGCAAGATCGGTGCCATGATCGAGATTATAGCCGCGCAGAAAATACTGGTTGGCTTTGCCCTCGCCGGAATGCTGCGTGACGATCAGCCCCGGCACGGCCTCGAGGGCTTCGCCCGGCCGTGTGAAGATGCGTGCGTTGATCGCCTCTCCCGAGAAGGTCATCTCGCTCGCCATGCTCGGCGCACTTTTGGCGCCGGAGGCGACGCCAGCGTTCCCTCCTGCCGGAGCCGGCGCCGGCTGGGCGACCACAGAGCGCGTCGTTGCCACGGGCCTGACGGCGCGCCGCGCTGCGGACGGCTTCTTGTGATGCTGCGCCGCGCCGCCGCTGACCTCAACGGGCGGCAGCTCACGCGGAGTGGTGCTGCTCTGCGCGAAGGCCTTGCCGGGATCAGCGATCAGAACGAAAGCCGGAAGCGCAGCGAGAGCGACGCAGCGGCAGCCTGGCTCAGGCCGCCTCGGTCGCATCGGCCCCTCGGAGCACTTGCGTGCGCGGGCCATCCGCAAACATGCGGCGGTAGAGCACGACCGAGACAAGCCATGCGATCGCAAACAATGCGATCACTGCGAAGCCAACATTGGCGAGCGACTCGTTCAGAGTATCGACAAGCGCCCATACGCCACCGGACAGGCCAAGCCGGTCACTGATCAGGCCAAGCGCCTCGATGCCGCCGATGAACAGCGCGACCGCGACAGAGGCGCCGGTGATCGTGAGATTGTACCAGAGCTTGCGCATGGGATCGACGAAGGCCCAGCGATAGGCGCTCACCATCAGCGCGGAATCCGCGGTATCGACCAGCGCCATGCCTGACGCGAACAGCGCGGGGAAGACCAGGATATCGGCGAGCGAGGCACCGCGCGCGGCCTCGGTGGCGGAGATGCTGAGCAGCCCGATCTCGGTCGCGGTGTCGAAGCCGAGACCGAACAGGAGGCCGAGCGGAAACATGTGCCACGGTTTCGTCACCAGGCGAAACATCGGGCCGAGCAGCCGCGCGAGAAATCCGCGGTTGGCGAGCAGCGCCTCCAAGCCGGCGGCGTCGTGAACGCCCTGCTCGCGCGCGGCGCGGAACGTCCGCCAGAGGCCGGCGAAGATGACGAGATTGATGGCGGCGATCAGCAGCAGGAACAACGCCGACACGGAGGTGCCGATGAAGCCGCCGATCTCCCGGAGCAGGCTGTCGCCGCCGAGGCTGACCACGCCGAGCGCGAGCAGCATAGTCGCAACCACGACCACGGTAGAGTGGCCGAGCGCGAAATAGAGGCCGACGCTGCGCGGCGTATCACCCGCCTGCATCAGCTTGCGCACGACATTGTCGATGGCGGCGATGTGGTCGGCGTCGACGGCGTGGCGCAAGCCGAACACCCAGGCGAGCAACGCTGTCGCCATCACCGCCGGCCGGTCGCCGAACGCCGCGAAGGCCCAGGCCCATGCAGCGATGTTGGCGGCGATCAGCCCGCCGAACAGCAGCACCATTCCGGGCTCGACCGCCCGCACAGACCTCGTCACGAAACTCATTCTGCCGCGCGCCTCGTTGCGTCAACGATATGATGATTCCATAGAATGATCATACTGACCAGTGCAATCCCGGAAGGGAGGCACAGTTTTGCGGCAGTGCTCGCGGCCATCCTTCGAGACGCCCGCTGCGCGGGCTCCTCAGGATGAGGCCCTGGCCCGCGGCGAAATGTCAGCCCCTCATGGTGAGGAGCCCGCGCAAGCGGGCGTCTCGAACCATAAGGCCGAGATCCCGCTACGCCGCCTCGGACCCACCGAGATAGGCATCCCGCACGCGGGGATCGTCTTTCAGCGTGCGCGCAGAGCCTGACAGCACGATCTTGCCGGTCTGCAGCACATAGGCCTCGTGCGCGATCTCGAGCGCGAGGCTGGCGTTCTGCTCGACCATGAAGACCGAGACGCCCTCCTGGTTGATGGTGCGGATCAGCTCCAGCACGCGGTCGACATAGAGCGGAGACAGACCCATGGTCGGCTCGTCCATCACGATCATCCTGGGGCGGCTCATCAGCGCGCGCGCCATCGCGACCATCTGCTGCTCGCCGCCTGACAAGGAGCCTGCCCGCTGCGACAGCCGCTGGCCAAGCTTTGGAAACAGCGTCAGCACCTTGTCGAGATCCTGCGCCACCGCATCGCGATCGTTGCGCACGAAGGCGCCCATCAGGATGTTTTCGCGGACGCTCATGTCAGCGAACAGCCGCCGCGCCTCCGGCACCGAGGCGATGCCGCGGCGGACGATCTGCGGCGTGGTGAGCCCGATCAGCGAAGCGCCGTCGAACGTGACCTCGCCCGAGCGCGGCTTTACCAGGCCGAGGATGATCTTCATCGTCGTCGATTTGCCGCTGGCATTGCCGCCGAGCAGGCAGACGATATGACCTCGGCCGACCGTGATGGACAGGTCGAAATGCACCTGCGCCTGGCCGTAGAACGTGTTGACGTTGGTCAGCGCCAGCAGCGGTTCGGGTGCGCCCGTGGTCATGCCGCGCTCTCCTGCTCCGCCGCCCCGGACAGGCCGTGGCCGAGATAGGCCTCGATCACCTTGGGATCGTTGCGCACCTCTTCGCCCGGCCCTTCCGCGATCTTTTGGCCCTCGTCCATGACGATGACGCGATCCGAGAGCCGCATCACCATCTCCAGCTTGTGCTCGATCAGGAGGATGGTCAGCCCCTCCGCCTTCAGTTCGGCGACGAGCGCCTGCATCTCCGCGGTCTCGCTCGGATTCATGCCGGCGGTCGGCTCGTCGAGCAGCAGCAGGCGCGGCTTCAACGCGAGCGCGCGGGCGATCTCGACGCGGCGGCGGTTGGCGTAGGAGAGGCTGTAGGCGGGCTGATCGATCCGCGGCAGCAGCCGCTCGCCGAAGCGGGCGAGAATGGCCTTCACCTCCTCGCGCAGCTTCTCTTCCTCGGCCTTGACGCTTGAGGGGCGCAACAGCGCGAGCCCCAATTCAAGCAGCGGACCGATCACGGGCACTGCCGGCTTCACCGCGCGAAGCCGCGTGTGCGCGCCGATCAGCACGTTGTCCATGACGCTGAGATTGCCGAAGACGCGGCCGAGCTGGAACGTCCGCGCGATGCCGCGGCCAGCCAGCCGTTCCGGCGAAAGGCCCGTGATGTCCTGTCCCTCGAAACGAACCTCGCCCGCATCCGGCCGGTCGAGCCCGGTGACGAGATTGAACAGCGTGGTCTTGCCGGCACCGTTCGGGCCGATGATGCTGACCAGCCCACCCTTGGCGAGATCGAGATCCATACCGTCGACGGCCGTCAGGCCGCCGAAGCGGCGGGTCAGCCCGCGCAGGGACAACAGCGGTGCATTTGCCTCCGCCATCAGATCGTCCCCAGCAGGCCCTGCGGCCTGAATCGCACGAGCAACAGGAGAACGATACCGTAGATTAGGATGCGGTACTCCGCCGCGATCCGGAACACTTCCGGCAGGCCGACCAGCGCGACCGCACCAACGATGGCGCCGACGACATTGCCGAGGCCGCCGAGGATCACGACGGTCAGCGCGAGAATGGATTGCTGCGTGTTGAAGGTCTCGTGGTTGATATAGGAGTAGAGATGCGCGGCAATGCCGCCGCTGACGCCGGCTGCGAACCCGCCGAAGATGAAGGCGAGCGACTTGTAGCGGTTCAGGCTGAGGCCATAGGCACGCGCGGCGATGTCGTCGTCGCGGATGGCGCGGAAGCTGCGGCCGAGATGCGACGAGAGCAGGCGCGCCTGGAGCAGCGCCAGCACGACCATCACGGCAAAGCTGAACCAGTAGATCGACGTGGGGCTGATCAGGTCGTAGCCGAACAGCGACAGCGGCGGGATGCCGGCGATGCCGATCGGACCGCGGGTGACGCTTTCCCAGTTCAGGATCACCAGCGACACGATCTCGCCGATGGCCAGTGTCGCGATCGAGACGTAGTGGCCGCGCAGCCGGAACGACGGCGAGATCAGGATCGTGCCGAGCGCGGCGCTCATCAGGCCGCCGGCGATGATGGCGAGAGCGACAGGCACGTTCAAAGCCAGCGACAGCAGCGCGGACGTGTAGGCGCCGATCGCGAGCAGCGCGGCGTGCCCGAGCGAGACCTGGCCGATCGTGCCCGCGACGAGCGTCAGGCTGAGCGCGAGCATGCCGAGCAGCCAGGCATTGATCAGGGTCTGGAGCACGTAGAAGGACACCGGAAGCAGCGGCAGGATCGCGCACGCAGCGACCGCGAGAGCCAAGGCCCAGCGCGGAATGCGCACCGGCCGGCTCGGCGCGATGAAGGTGCCGGTGAGCGGCTCCGGCGGCGCCTGCCGGGCGCTGGCGAACAGGCCGTTCGGTCGCAGCACCAGCACCACGACCAGCAGCAGGAAGGCGAACAGGTTGCGATAGCTGGTGCCGAACACGGCGACGCCGTAGCTCTCGACGAGGCCCAGCAACAGGCTGCCGACCACGGCGCCGGGCACGTTGCCGGCACCGCCGACCACTTCGGCGACAACGCCCTTGAGCGTCGCCTGCAGGCTCATCGCGGTGTCGATCTGGTTGTAGTACATGCCGACCAGCAGGCCGGAGACGCCGCCAAGCGCAGCCGCAATGCCGAACACCGCCTGATTGACGCGGTTGACGTCGACGCCCATCTGCATCGCGGCGTCGCGGTCCTGCGAGGCCGCGCGCACCGCCCAGCCGAGCTTGCTGTAGCGCAGGAACACGAACAGCAAGAGCGCGCTGGAAATGCCGACACCGGCGATGAGCAGATCCAGCGGCCCGATCGTGCCGCCGCCGACCTGGAAACGCACGTCCGGCAACTGGCTCGGCAGCGCGCGCGGATTGGGCGAGAAGGTCAGCATCACCAGCTGGTCGAGCACGAAGCTGATGCCGATGGTCGCGAGCAGCGGTGCAATGCGCACCGAGTTCTGCAGCGGCCGCAGGCCGAACCGCTCGATGATTAGCCCGACCAGCGCCGCCACCACCGCAACGAAGATGATGGTGAGCGGCAACGGCGTGTGCAGCTGCACCACCGCGACCCAGCCGATATAGGCGCCGACGAGGTAGATCGACCCCTGTGCGAAGTTGATCAGCCGGCTGACGCCGAAGATCAGCGCGAGCCCGACCGCAACGAGGGCGTAGACATTGCCGACGATCAGCCCGTTGATGGTGTAGTCGAGCCAGGAAGACACGCGATAGTCCCAATCAGAGAAAAGCGGCCGGAGCCCCCGCTCCGGCCATCATGTCAGGTCGGCTTGCCGTCCCAAAGCGAGAACTGGCCCTTGCGCACGACGAGCTCGGCATTCATCGCGCCCTTGACCCGGCGGGTCGCGACGTCGAACGTCGCCGTGCCGAAGATGACGCTCGGGACGTCCTTGACCTTGGCGAAGGCATCGCGGATCGCCTTGCGATCGGGGCCACCGATCTTCACCACGGCGGCCGCCATGTTCATCGCGTCATAGGCGTAGGCGTTGAAGGCGTCGGGCTCGAGCCCGTTGTACTTCTTCTTGAAGCCGGCGATGAATTTCTGCACCTCGGGACGCGGATCCTCCGGGAAGTAGCGCGTGCCGACGTGAACGTCCTCGACGGCGTCGCCGCCGAGCTCGAGGAATTTCGGCGAGTAGACCGAGCTCGCGGCGCAGATCACCTGCTTCAGTCCGACCTGCCGCGCCTGGCGCGCGATCAGCGCGCCGTCGGAATAGTAGGAGATCAGGACCAGCCCGTCCGGATTGGCGTCGCGCACACGGACCAGCGTGGATCGGAAGTCGCGCTCCTCGGCGATATAGCCTTCGGTGATGGCGATCTCCGCTCCGTATTCCTTGGCGGCGTTGTTGAAGTAGTCGCGGCTGGTGCGTCCCCAATCGGTGTTGAGGTGCAGCACGGCAAGCTTCTTCAAGCCGAGCTTCTTCACGGCATAAGCTGCCAGCAGCGGCTGTTCGTCGGCCTGGCTCACCGAGGTGCTCCACATGAAGTCGCCGCCCTTGGTGAAGTCGGGGTGCGAATTGGTGAAGCCGAACTGCACGAGGCCGCCGCGCTGGTAGATCGGCGAGGCCGCCATCGAGGCGGGGCTGGAGAAATCGCCGAGCTCCAGCACGATCTTGGGATCGGAGACGAACTTCTGGGCGATCGCCACCGACTGGCGCGGATCGCTCTGGCTGTCCTCGAATTGATAGGCGAGCTTGCGACCATTGATGCCACCGCCGGCCAGGATCTCATCGAGCGCGAGGTCAAAACCCTGCTTCCATTGCGTGCCATATTGCGCGTTCGGCCCCGTGAGCGGACCGCTGACGCCGAGCAGGATCGGCTCGGCGCCGTCGGCAAAGGCTGCCCGCGAGAGTGACGTTCCCGCAATTGCGGCGGCGAGCGAGCCCTTCACCAGGGTTCGGCGATTGATGTTGCTCATGCACGGCTCCATCCAGTCAGGTGTTACAAACAAAGTAGCAATTCTTGTGCCGGTGAGATTGGCTATTTCGAGGGTTCACCGAGCGACAGCATCAGCCGGTTTGCCCAGTTGAAGAACGAGGCGCCGTTGATGACGTCGACGATCTCGGCATCGTCGAGGCCCGCACTGCGCAGCTCCTTGATATTGTCGGGGCCGAACGCGATCGGCGTCGCAGCCAGCGCCACCGAGGCCTTGACCACGGCGTTCCAGCGTTCGCCGAGATCGGCGTTGACGCCTTCGTCGAGCAGCTTCTGCACGTCCTCGCGGCGCTTGGAATAGGTGCTGGCGAAGCGCGCATGCACCGAGGCGCAATAGATGCAGCCGTTGTAGCGCGAGGTCGCCGCCGCCGCGAGCTCGCGCTCGGCGCGCGGCAGGCCGTCGGCGACGTTGTAGAAGATGTCCTTGTCGGTCTTGGTGCGGGCTTCCAGCACCTCGGGATCGCGCACCAGCAGACGGAAATATTCCGACTTGGCGCGGGCGCGATCGACGAGGCCATTGAAATGCCGCTCGGTCAGCTCGGCCTCGGGCAGCGGCTCGATCCAGGAGACCCAGCCGAGCTCATCCTGGGTGAAGACGACGGGCGGATTGACGGTGGCGCTCATGATGCGGCCTCCTCTTATGCGTTCGCTGCGGCGAGCGTGCGCAAGCCGCTGACGACCCGCACCTGGAACGACAGGAATGCGACAAGTTGAGAGAACGTGACGATGCCGGTGTTCGACCAGCCGGCGGCCAACAGCGCCTTCATGTCGGCGGATGCCGCATCGCGCGGCCGGAACACCAGCAAATGTGCATGCTCGAGGGCCGCGACGAGCCGGGCGCCGAGAACGGACTTGCTCGCCGTGCTGACGCGATAAATCAGGCCGGCCGTGTTCTCGACCGACAGCGGACCGGCAGGAAACGAGCCATACGGCCCCGAGGTCCTGCCGCGCGCAATCTCGGCGTCGATCGCTTCAAGCAGCGCCGCGCCACCCGCACTCGCCGCGAGCTTGTCGCGATAGAAGGTCGCGACGGGGGATTCGCCGTCGAGCCCGGTCACGAAGGCCGCGACCGCGGCGCGCTCGACAAGCGAGAAATCGCTCGCATCGATCGGCTCGAACAAGGAGAGATAGCTCTTTTGCGCGTTGTCACGCGCCTGCAGGCGTCGTGCGCGGATGGCATCCAGCGCCGATCCCGGCTTGATCCCGGCGAGCGTGTCGATGACGTCAGGCGTACTCATCATAAGGCCTCGTACAATCCAAAAAATCCCGGCTAGCCTGCCAGGGCGACTTCGGGCGCCGTCCGGATCCAGCCCAGCGCCGGCGCGACCTTGTCGGCCACGAGTTCGATCGAGCGCAGGACGTAGGGATGCGGCGCATCGACCGAGTGAACCTGGAACACCAGATCGGTCACCCGCTCCAGCGTCGCGTCCGTGCGCAGCGAGGCAATGACCTCGTCGGCGCCGCCGACATGGGTATCAAACGCCGTGATCATCTCCTCCAGCGTCTCGCCCGGAGGAAGGTGACCGCCTTTCATGAACTGCGGAAGCGCGCGGCGCAGGCCGATATCGGCGAGCCTCAAAGCCTCGCGATGATCGTCGGCAACGAACACGCTGCGCGACGCCATGATGCGCGGCTCGGCACCCGGCGGCAGCGCCGCAAGATAGGCATCGATGATCGGGTTCTGGATCTCGGCAAGCGTCGCCTTCGGTGCGTCCTTGGCCCGCGGCTGGGTGCGCGAGAGCAGCAGGCCGTCGCCGGCCTTGCCGGCGCGCGCGCCGCCCGCCACCGAGAATGTCGCCTGCCAGATGCGCTTGTCCAATTGCGGCCGCTGCGGATAGAGCGTATCGCCGCCGTCGAGCTGCTTGCCGGTCAGCGCCTTGCGGACCACCTCGAGATTGCGCGCGAAAATCTCGTTGCGCTGGGTGCCGTCGAGGCCAAAGGCGGCAAACGCGGACGGGTTGCCACCGGTGCCGACACCGAGCTCGAACCGGCCGTTGCAGAGCAGATCGAGCACCGCGGCGTCCTCCGCCACCCGCACCGCGCTCTCCAGCGGCAAGGTGACGATGCCGGTACCAAGGCGAATGCGCGAGGTCTGGGCCGCGACATAGCCGAGGAAGGTGAAGGGCGACGGCAGCCCGCCCTCGCGCTCGTGAAAATGGTGCTGCGCGATCCACGCGGAATCGAGACCGGCCTTCTCGGCCCGGACGATCTGCTCGGCGGCGAAGCGATATCGCTCCGCCGGCGGCGCCTCGTCGAGCAGCCGCGTGAAGAAGCCCAGGCGTTTCAGGTTTGCAAAGCGTTTCATACGACCCCTGTCGGGCGAGGATGGCCACGACCCCGATGATGTCGGTTGCCGCGGCCCGAGACAAGCGGGCAATGCGCAAGGCTGCCCGCCGGGATCGGCCCCCTAAGCTGGAGCCCGGCCAGGCAGATTGCCTACCAGCTCGGCAACACCGCGCCCTTAAACTTGGTGAGGATGAACTCCTTCACCTCCGCCGTGTGGTAGCTGTCGACCAGGATCTTGACCCAGGGCTTGTCCTTGTCGGCGGTGCGCACCGCGATCAGGTTGACATAGGGGCCCTTCGGGTCCTCGCGCAGGATCGGATCCTTGACCGGATCGAGGCCCGCCTGGGTTGCATAATTGGTATTGATCGCGGCTGCATCGACGTCGTCGAGCGCGCGCGGCGCCTGCGCCGCATCAACCTCGATGAATTTCAGCTTCTTGGGATTCTCGGTGACATCAAGCACGGTCGGCTTGAAACCTGTACCGTCCTTCAGCTTGATCACGCCCTTGTCGCGCAAGAGCAGCAGCACGCGGCCGCCATTGGTCGGATCGTTCGGAATCGAGATCTTGCCGCCGTCGGGGATGTCTGCCCAGCTCTTGTGCTTCTTTGAATAGACACCGATCGGGAAATTCACGGTGAGCGCAACCGACTCGATCTTGTAGCCGCGGTCGGCCTTCTGGTTGTCCAGATAAGGCTGGTTCTGGAACGAATTGGCCTGGATATCGCCGGCATCGAGCGCCGCGTTCGGCACCACATAGTCGGAGAACTCGATGAGCTGGATGTCGAGCCCCTGCTTGGCGGCAACCGGCTTCACCGCCTCGAAGATCTGCGCGTGCGGGCCCGGCGTCACGCCGATCTTGATGGTCTCGGCGCCGGCTGCAGCCGACCATACGGCGAGCACGGTTGCGAGGATCAGGGCGGGACGAAACGACATCTTGGTCTCCATGACTCGGCGGCAATGATTGGAACCGTATTCGCTTCTCCGCCAGGCGAAATCAATGAAATGGAAATCCATATTTGCCGCCTGCGGCGGGCAACGCTTCTCCATTTCGGCGGCAAAGGAGAAACGAACGGCCGCGTCGACAAGCGTGAGGTGTATCACGGCAAGCCCGCGCCGAGAACGCGAGAATGGCGGTCCGATAGCCAAGGAGATCCGCCATGAGCGCCCTCGCCGTCCCGAAATTCGCCGCGCTGAATCGGTTCGAAGGTTTTTGGCTCTACGCAGTCTGCCAGGGACTTCCGACCTATGCCGGCGTGGCGCTGACGGTGAAGCTGATGGGCGTTTCGGAGATCGTCGGCGAGCGCTATGGCGCGGCGATCTTCGTCGTGATCGCCTCCACCATCCACGGCTTCGTGACGCCCTGGCTCGGGCCGAAGTTCCCGCGCTTCTTCAAGCACACCAGTGAGCCGGTGTTCCTCAACGCCCATCTGAGCTTCGCCGAGAAGGTATCGAGCTGGCTGGGGCAACCGAAAACCGCGGTGCAGCTCCTCACCAACGTGCTGCTGCTGTCGGTGATGGCGGTCGGCGTGACCAGCATTCGGTAATCAGTGTGGCGCGGCGCGCCAGGTCGATGGCGACAGCATGATCAGAACGCAGATGACGGCATAGGCAGCGAGCGATACCGTCACCATGGCGGCAAGCCCGGTCATTCCCGCGCCGAAATACGCCACCGCGGTCCAGCCGCCGCCGGCCGCGATCAGGATGCGCGCGACCGCGGACAGCAGAGGACCCATCGCCCGGCCCGTGCCTTGCGCGGCGAACGACGTGACGAAGCCGAAGCCCAGCGCGGCATAGGCCGGCGCCACGATGCGCAAATAGGTCATGCCCTCGCTCACCACGTCCGCGTCGTGGCTGAAAAGATGCAGCCAGGCCGTCGGAAAGATCGCGACCAGCAGGCCGATCGAGCCGGTCATGATCAGGCCCGCGGCGCCACTGACCCAGCCGATCCTTTGCGCCCGCGCGGTCTGGCCCGCGCCCATGTTGACGCCGACCATGGTCAGCGTCGCCGTGCTGATGCCGAACAGCAGCGGGATCATGATGTAGTCGAGCCGCGAGGCGATACCGTATCCGGCGAGCGCGGACGTGCCGAACAGGCCGACCGCACCGGTGACGAGGATGACGGTGAGGTTGGTCAGCACGGCGTTGAACGCGGTGGGGATGCCGACCTTCAGCATGTCGCCGAAGATCCTTGCGCGCAGCGGCGTGATGTGCAGCCGTAGGCCTGATGCGCCCGAGGACATGTAGCGCAGCAGGAACAGCATGGCCGCGCCGTAATAGAGGCCGAAGGCAATGCCGGCGCCGCCAATGCCGAGACTTGGGACGGGTCCGAAGCCGAAGATCAGCAGCGGCGACACCGGGATCGTCACGATCGCGCCAATCAGCGTCACCAGCGCCGGTACCTTGACGTTACCCGAGCCGCGCAGCGCGGCCGCCTGAAGGTTGACGATCCAGACCGGAATTGCGCCTGCAAACAGATAGCTCGAATAGGTGATGGCGGCGTCGAGTGCGCTGTCGCGGCCGCCGAGCGCGCGGAACAGCGCCGGACCACCGAGGCGCACCCCCAACGTGAACAGCGCGCCCGCGATGATCGCCAGCACGATGGCGTGGAACAGCGCCGCATCCGCATCGTCGCGGCGGCCGGCGCCGACGGCACGCGCCACCGACGACGCGACGCCGGATCCGAACCCGCCATTCGACATCATGGTCATCAGCATGAAGATCGGAAACACTAGCGCAGCACCGGCCAGTGCATCGGTGCCGAGATAGCCGACATAATAGGCCTCCGCGATGTTGACCGCGGTTTGCGCCACCAGCACGGTCACGGTCGGCAACGCGAGCTTGAGCAGGGTCGGCAGGATCGGTGCCGTCAGAAGCGCGGCGCGCCGCTGATCGGCCGGGGTCGGCACGCTGCGAGGCGCGGCCGCGCTGCGCGCCGGGGGCTCGATCGCGGACAAGGGCGGTGCGGCGACGTCCTCGACTGACATTCCTGAAGTCCTGTTATTTTTCGCGGCTGCAGCCGGTGCGCGAGCCATTGCATTACGATCATAATGCTTTATTATGACCGTAATGCAATAGCAAATCGCTCACGATCCTGTGGCCGGTACCTCCCGGTCGGCTGGCAGGAGGGAGTTAGGCCCCATGCGCTACGACAAGGGACGCAAGGACGAAACCCGCAGGCACATCCTCGATGTGGCCTCCGCGCAGTTCCGCGAGAGCGGAATAGCCGCTGTCGGCCTCGCCGGCATCATGTCGGAGGCAGGCCTCACCAACGGCGCCTTCTACTCTCACTTTGCCTCCAAGGAGGAGCTGGTGCGGGAGGTGCTGACCGATGCACTCACCCGGCGCGAAGAGCGGCACAAGGCCAATCTGGAAAACGGCGTCGCGCTCGAAACCACGATCCGCAACTATCTCTCGACGCGGCATCGCGACCGCGCCGGCAGCGGCTGCCCGACCGCGGCGCTGGTCGCCGAAATCGCACGGCATCCAAAGGCGACGCGCGATGCCTTCACCGGCAAGGTCGCCGATATCATCGTGCTGATGGCGGAGCAGATCAGGCCAGGCTCCGCGAAGGAGCGCCGGCGCAAGGCGATCACGATCTATTCGACCATGGTCGGCGCACTTCAGTTGGCGCGCGCGGTCAACGACAAGGCTTTGTCTGACGAGATCCTGGAGAATGCGGTGGAAGCGGCGATTGCGATTGCCAACGACCGCTAAGGCGTTCGAATCCCCGATCGCCATCTGTGGCGGTTTGGCGGCGGCTGAAATGATTCTCTGGCCGCTGCAACACAGCGAAACTTGATGTGCCCTCGGCGGCCGGGTTAGCGTCTCCGCGCGGCCTTACAACTTCCCCAAGTTCGCTGAGTTCGCACTGGACCGTCGCCTGAACCTGCTGTCGGGCGACGGTCCGGATCTCTCACCGCCTAGTCGAGTCCCTCGACCGCCACCATATGGCGCTCGGACGTGCCGATGGTGTATTTGAGCGCCTCCGAATATTCGGGCGAATTGTAGCAATTCACCGCGGCGTCGAGGCTCGGGAAGCGCGCAACGATGCTGCGTTCGTAGTTGCCGCCCTCGAGGATCACCTGCTTGCCGCCGCGCGCGAGAAACACGCCGCCATGCTTCTCGATCGCCGGTCCGGCGAGAGCGGCGTACTTTCCGTAAGTTTCGGGATCGGTCACGTGAACGCGCGCGCACCAATAGGCAGACATGGCTCTTCCTTTTACGATTGGGAGGACGAAAGTGTGGGCGCACCGGCGCCGCTGTGACGGTCGAAACCGTTGATATGCTCTAGCACGGCGCAGACCGACGCGGTATCGCGCGCAGCAAAGCCGAGCGCCTCGCCGGCATGATAGAGCTGCTCGGCCGCCGCGTAGACCGGCAGTGTGCATCCGAGCTCGGCGGCAAAGCCCGAGATGATGGAGAGATCCTTCAGGTGGGTTCGAATGGTCGCGGTCGGATTGTCGTAATTCTCGTCCCGCATCAGCGGCCCGCGCATCTGGAACATGCGTGAGGTCCCTGCGCTGTCGGCGAGCGTATCGTAGACCAGGCCTGGGTCGATCCCGGCCTTCATGCCGAGCAGCATCGCCTCCGCCGCGGCAGCATTGTGGATCGTGACGAGGTGATTGGCGATGTACTTCATGATGCTGCCGGTGCCGAACCGGCCGAGATAGACCTGACGCCGCGACATCCCGGCGAAGGCCGGCCCGCAACGTTTGAACGCCTGCTCATCACCGCTGCCGAGGATCACGAGATCACCGGTTGCGGCCTGCGCACCGGTGCCGCTGACGGGGCAATCGAGCAGGATCTTGCCAGCGCGCTCCATCACGGCAAACGCCTCACGCTTGGCGGAGAGCGGCAGGGTCGAGCACTCGATCAGAATCTGTCCGGAGCCACGCGCACCCGCGACGCTCGCCGCGGCCTCCGCAAGCGCGGTGCTGCCAGGCAACGAGGCAAAGCTGATCGCGGCGGCCTCCGCCACGTCCTTCGGCGACGACAGCGCCTTGCCGCCCATATCGGAAAGGCGATCCCGTGCCGCCGGCACGGGATCGTAGCCAACCACGGCAAAGCCGGCCTTGATCAAGTTCCCCGCCATGGCGGAGCCCATGATTCCGATACCGAGCATGCCGATCGTTTCAGTCATGACGTCTCGTTTCTTCTTTTTAAATGATCTGGTCAGTTCTGCGCGGCCTTCTGGGCGTTGGCGAAGGGATAGACCAGGTCGCCGGACTTGTACTTCGGCGGGAAGATGATCACTTCCTTGCCGGCCTGGGTGAACTGCTGGATGTCATTGCCCTTGATGTTGCGGAACTGCACCGCGAACATCCGCGGCTCGACCCATTCGCCATCAGGACCGAAGGCGATGTCGCCGACCACGGTCTGGAAGGTGTTGCCATGGATGTAGCTGATCAGCTTCTGCTGATCGACGCCGCCGGTCTTGGTCACGGCTTCACCCAGAACCTGAAGCGCCGAGTAGACGAACGCCGGCACGTAGTAGCCGAGCGCGTCGACGCCGACCTCCGCCGCCTTGGCCTGGTACTTCTTCAGCATGTCCTCGATGCCGGGAAATTTGACGGTCGGCTCGGGGATGTACTGCTCGAAGGAGACGACGCCATTGAGGGCCTCGCCGAGCTGCTGCTTGATCGCAGCATACTGGGTGCCGACCATGGCGCCGCCGAACACCTTTGGCTCGAGATTGATCTCGTGCGCGGTGCGGATGATGCCGACCGTATCGGACGGATAGGATGCGACGAACACCAGGTCCGGCGACGTCGCCTGCAGCGCCTTCAGCACCGGTGTGAAATTCACCGTCGTTGGCGGATAGACCTTGTCGTAGACGACGGTCAAGCCCAGCCGCTTGGCTTGCATGCGGGCACCTTCCAGCGCGTTCTTGGAGAACTCCGCATCCGCGCCGACCAGCGCCACCGTGGTCGGCTTCGGGTTCATCGCGATCGCATTCTCGAAGAAGCCGCGGGTCAGCGAGTCCTTGCCGTTCGGCCCATAGGGCTGGATCTGGAAATAGCCGGGATATTTGAACTGCTCGTTGATGGCGAGCGCGAACATTCCCATGATCAGTCGCTTGTGCTGGATGATCGTCGGCATCGCCGGCGCGGTCTGGTTGGTGTTGTTCGACAGCAAGAGGTCGACCTTGTCGACGTCGAGCAGCTTGGAATAGATGCCGGGCACGAGACCGGGATTGCTCTGGTCATCATAGGGCACGAGCTCGACCTGGCGGCCGATCAGGCCGCCGGCCTTGTTGACCTCGTCGGCCCAGATCTGCGCGCCGAGCAGCGCTGCCTTGCCGTTGCCGGCGAGCGGCCCGGTCAACTGTATGCCGAAGCCGATCTTGATCGGATCCGCCGCACGCGCCGCATCGGTCGGCGCATAGAGCGCGGCAATCATTGTCGAGAGCGCCAGTGCGACGCCCCTCAAGCCAGTCAGCGGAAACATCCTCACGTCTTCCTCCCTGCTTTTGTTTTGAGTTCTACATGCCGAGGTAATGCTGTCGTATCAGATCGCTCTGCCGCATCTCTTCCGGGCTTTCGCCCCGGAAGGCGATCTCGCCGTGGACGATCACATAGCCCTTGTCCGCGATCCGCATCGCTTGCGTGAAGTTCTGCTCTGCCATCAGCACGGTCAGATGATAGCGCTCCTTGAGCTGCGCGATCATGTCGATGGTGCGGCTGACGAACAGCGGGGCCAAGCCCACCGACGGCTCGTCGACGATCAAAATGCTCGGCGCCGACATCAGCGCGCGCCCCAGCGCCAGCATCTGCTGCTCGCCGCCGCTCATCGTGCCGGCGAGCTGGGTGCGGCGCTCGGCCAGCCGCGGGAACGCCTCGTAGCAATAGGCCATGTTGTCCTTGAGCCGCGCCCGCGCCGTCGGACGATAGGCACCCAGCAGAAGATTCTCCTCGACCGTGAGGCGCGGAAACAGCCGACGGCCCTCCGGCACCAGCGCCACGCCGAGGTCGATGATCTCCTCGGTCTCCTTGCCGATGAGATCGTGGTCCTTGCCGTCGATGGTCGCGACGATACGTCCCGAGCTCGGCCGCACCACGCCCATGATGGTCTTGATCAGCGTGCTCTTGCCATTGCCGTTGGTGCCGAGCAGGGTCACCGTCTCACGCGGCGCGACGTTCATGGACACGTTGTGGAGGACGCGCACCGATCCGTAGCCGGCATTGATGCTGTCGATGCGAAGGCTACTGGCCAAGGTACGCCCCTATCACCCGCTCGTCGGCGATGACGTCCTTCGGCGCGCCGTCCGCGATCTTCTCACCGGCCACCAGCACCACCAAACGCTCCGAGAACGCCATCACCGCACGCATGATGTGCTCGATGAAGATCACGGCGACGCCGCGCTTGTTGAGCGCAAGCAGCAGCGCCAGGATCTCGTCGACCTCCGAATGCGACAGGCCCGCCAGGGCCTCGTCCGACACCAGCAGTGTCGGGTCCGTGGCCATGGCACGCGCGAGCTCGAGCTTGCGCATCTCGACCTGGGTCAGATCGCCCGGCAACCGATGCAGCTTGCCGCCGAGGCCGAATTCGCCGAGCAGTTCGGTGCTGCGCGCGCGGATCTGCTGTTCGGTCAGATGCGTGCCGCCTCGCGCATTCACCGCATAGACCAGCGGGATGCGGAGATTGTCGAGCAGCGACAGGCTGTGAAACGGCCGCGGCAGCTGGAAGCTGCGGCCGAGCCCGAGGCGTGCGCGCTGATAGGACGAGAGATTGTCGATCGCCTTGCCCGCGAACGATATCGAGCCGCCATCGGTTTTCAGGGCGCCGCACAGGCAGTTGGTCAGCGTGCTCTTGCCGGAGCCGTTGGGGCCGATCAGGCCGAGCCGCTCGCCGGGCCGGACCGCAAGGTCGACATTGTTCAGCGCGACGAAGCCGCCGAACCGCTTGGTGACGCCGCGGGCGTCGAGGATCGGTTCGTTGGTTGTCGCAGCGCTCGCCTCGATCGTCATTGGCTGCTCCGCTTCTCTGTCATGAGCATCGCGGCGAGCGGATTGGTCTCGGGATCGACCTTCTTGCCGCCGAGCGATCGGATCAGTCCCAGGATCCCGTTCGGCGCGGCGATCACGAAGATCACCAGCAGCACGCCGACGACGAGCAAATTGACCGACGACGAAATCAAGACCGTCATGGCCTGTTGCATGGTGCCGAGCAGCACCGCGCCGATCACCGGCCCGAGCCAACTCGTGGTGCCTCCGACCAGCGGCATCGCGACGCTGTTGACGGTATAGGCGAGGCTGAACGACGAGGTCGGCTCGACATAGGTCAGATAGAACGGCAGCGGCGCGCCGGCCATGCCCATCAAGGCGCCGCTGATGGCGGCGGCGACCAGCTTGAGCCGCAGCACCGGAACGCCGGAGGCAGCGGCCGCGGTCTCGTCGTCGCGAATGGCGGCGAGGCCGAAGCCGAAGGTCGAGCGTTCAATGACCCGCGCGATGACGACGGCAGCGACGGCCAGCACCGTCATCAGGAAGAAGAGATAGGCAACA
Source organism: Bradyrhizobium sp. CCGUVB4N (assembly GCF_024199945.1). Lineage (GTDB taxonomy): Bacteria > Pseudomonadota > Alphaproteobacteria > Rhizobiales > Xanthobacteraceae > Bradyrhizobium. The sequence goes on from NZ_JANADP010000001.1 coordinate 7,426,539, forward strand.
TAGCTGCCGAACACCGGAACATCGGTCGGCCGCATGATGTAGATGCCGCGCGAGCCGCCGACATAGTCCCAGTTGGTGATGAAGGTCTGGACGACGACGGAGAGCGCGAGCGTTGCGATGGTGAAATAGACGCCGCGCAGGCGGATCGTCAGATACCCCATGGCAAGGCCGACGGCGCCGCAGAGCACGCCGGCAATGGGGATGAGCACCGGGATCGGCAGATCGAGCCATTTGTTCAGGGCGGCCGCGCTGTAGAGCCCGATGGCGAGAAACGCCGTCGTGCCGAAATTGACGTAGCCGACATAGCCGCCCAGGATATTCCAGGCCGTCGCCAACACGACGTATTGAAGAACGAAGTACGCCGCGAACACATAGTACTCGTTGGTCACGAACAGGCTGGTCACGACCAGCGCGACGCCGACCAGGCAGGCGAGCAGGATGAAGCGCCCGTTTGACATCAGGCTCTCCCGAACAGGCCGGCGGGCCTGACCACCAGCGCAATCAGCAGGAAGCCGAAGGCGATCGCGGGCGACCATGACGGACCATAGAAGGTCGCGGTGATGCTCTCCGCGACGCCGACGATCACCGCCGCGATGAACGTGCCCGGCAGCGAGCCGATGCCCCCGAGAACGCAGATCGCAAAAATCCGGCCGATATAGTCGCGCCCCATCGACGGCTCGACCGGCTGAAGAATGATGAGGAAGGCGCCGGCCATCGCGGCGGTTGCCGTGGAGAGACCAAACGCGATGCGCTTGATGCGAACAGGCGCGGCGCCCATCAGCTGCAGCGCAAACTTGTCCTGCGCGACTGCCATGATGGCCCGCCCGGTGAAGGTGCGCCCGAAGAAGATCTGCAGACCGATCAGCAGCAATACGGAGGCCAGGAACGGAATCAGCATCCGGACCGGCAGCGAGACCGGCCCGATATTGTAGGACGGCCCGATATAGGCCGCTTCGACCAGGCGATAATCGACACCGAAGATCAGCTGAAGGCCGACCTCGGTGATGAAGAGCAGGCCGAAGAAGAATGCAAGGCCACGGATCAGCTGCGTGCCGCGCCGTTCGAAGGCGAATTCGTAAGCCGTGTAGAGCAGCGTCCCGAGAAAGTAGAACGGAACGGTCGCGAGCACGCCAACCAGGATCGGATCCCAGCCGAACTGGGAGTTCAAGACATAGGCGATGAACGAGCCGAGCAGAATGAGCGCCGGATGAGCGATATTGCTGATGCCGAGCATGCCGAACGCGATCGAGATGCCGACCGCCATGGCGGCGTAGAAGCCGCCGACGAGAACGCCGGACACGATGGAATCGAGCAACAACCCTGCGTATTGTCCCATCCGCTGCCGGCCTCCTCCTGTTGACGTACCCAACCGAAATTATTGTTCTGGTTGTTCTGCGGGGTCTCTCGGAGGCGGGAGCTGGCCGCCTCCGTCGATAAAGTCAGGGCATCAGCAGCGACGACCCCTGGGTCGATCCAGCCTCGAGATCACGATGGGCCGCGGCCGCCTCCTCCAGCGCATAGCGATGCCCGATCATCGGCTTGATGACGCCCTTGCCGACCAGGTCGAACACGGCCGCCGCCGACGCGACGAGATCCTCGCGCGCGGCGATGTAAGTCGCAAGCGTCGGCCGCGTATAATAGAGAGATCCGTTCTTCTGGAGCAATGCCGCCTCGAGCGGCGGCGGTGCGCCGGTGGTCGCCCCGAAGGTGACGAAGAAGCCGCGCGGGGCGAGCGAGGCGAGCGTCGCCTCAAAACTGTCCTTGCCGACGGAATCATAGGCAATCGCAACACCCTTGCCGCCGGTCAGCGCCTTTACCCGCTCGGGGATGCCCTCGCTCTTGCGGTCGATCACGGCATCATAGCCATGCGCCAGCGCGAGCTCCGCCTTCTTCCCGCCGCTGGTGACGCCGATCATGCGGGCGCCGAGATGCTTGCCCCATTGGCCCGCGATCAGGCCGACGCCGCCGGACGCTGCGTAGAACAGCACCTGCTGCCCCGGCTTGACCGCAACGCAGCGGTTCAAAAGGTACTCCGCCGTCATGCCCTTCATCAGCACGGCCGCCGCGGCCTCGTCGCTCACGGCTTGCGGAATGGGAACGAGGCGTGCGGCCGGCATCAGCCGGTGGCTCGCATAAGCGCCCGGCGCCGAGCCGCCATAGGCAACCCGGTCGCCGACCTTGAACTCGGTCACGCCCTCGCCGACATCCTCGACCACGCCCGCGGCTTCGGCGCCGAGACCGGCGGGCAGATCCAGCGCGTAGGAGCCGTCGCGGAAATAGACGTCGATGAAATTGAGGCCGATCGCGGTCTGCCGCATCAGCACCTCACCCTTGCCGGGTGCGGCCAGCTCGACCGTCTCCAGCTTCAGGACATCGGGGCCGCCTTGCGCGGCCATGCGGATTGCCTTGGCTTTCGTACCCATACCCAAATTCCCGCGTGCCGATCCTGCCCGCTTATGATGCCATCTTGATGTCAGCGCCCTTCGGGACCGCGAGCCGCACACTGTCCGGCACCGTCAACGGCTTGTTGGCGCTGTCGAGGAATTCCACCGTTGTGAACAGCAGGTCCGTGGTGCCGATGTTCTCGACGGCATGCACCATGTATTCGCCGGCGCCGAAGCCGAGATGTTTCGTTTCGCCCTTGTAGTGCTCGACATCGACGATGCGGCCATCCTCGAAATAGCCGCGCGCCTTGCCCGGATTGTGTGCCGTCCAGAAATAGGTCAGCACGTGGCGATGGAAGCCGCAGCGCTTGCCCGGCGCGATCGACAGGTGCCAGACGCGCACGCGATCGGTCTCCGACACCAGCACGCTGCCGACGCAGCCGCTGTTGCGCCCTTCCTCATATTCACGCTGCACCTCGAGTGGCCAATGAGCGCGGGGATTTGAGTCCGACATGAGCCGTTTCCTTCCAGATGCTAGCGATTGTCGCGGGGCGGCGTCACGCCACCTCTTTCCTGGTCTGGCTGACCGCGCCGCGGGTCTTGACCACGACCTTGATGGCGTCCTCGATACGATTGCGCGCGTAATGCAGCGCCATCGGCAGGTCCGCGAGCGGGAATGTATGGGTGTGGATCAGCGTGGCATCAAAACGCTTGGCCGCCATCAGCGCCATGGCGCGATGGGTCGCGCTCTTGCCCTCGCCGCGGATGCCGTAGATGTAGATGTTGTTCTTCACGAGCGCACCGATGTCGGCCAGCACCGGCTCATGCGGAAATGCGGCGAGGCAGATCTTGCCGCCGCGATTGACCATTTTGGCAGCCTCGTTGATCGCCGTGTCGGTGCCGGCGCATTCGACGACATAATCGGCGCCGCGGCCAGTCATCTCCTTGACGACGGTGACGAGATCCTCATTGCGGACATTGACGACGCGATCGGCGCCGAGCTTGGTGCCGATGGCAAGCCGTGCATCGCGGGTGCCCGACAGGATCACCGGATCGGCGCCGAGCGCCTTCGCAACCGCCACCGCGAGAAGACCGATCGGCCCCGGCCCGGTGACGACCACGCTCTCGCCGGCAACGAGGCCACCGAGCTCGGTGAGACCGTACATCGAGGTGCCGGCGGTGACCACCAGCGTCGCCTCCTCGTCGCTCATGTCGTCGGGCACGCGCGACAGCGTGTTGATGTGGTTGACGGCATATTCGGCGAAGCCACCGTCGGTGGTGAAGCCGTTGGCCCGATGGCCCTTGTCGACGTCGCCATAGTTCAGGCCGTAGTTGTGGCAGGAGGTGTACATGCCCTGCCGGCAGCGCTTGCACTGGCCGCAGCCGGCATGGATCTCGACCGTGACGCGCTCGCCGATCTTGTACTCGTCGACGCCGGGGCCGAGCGCCGCGACTGTCCCCATGTACTCATGGCCGGGCGTAAAATTCTTGTTGAAGGGCGGACCGCCCTCGATCAGCGCCGGCGTGCCATGCTCGATGATCTCCAGATCCGTTGCGCAGATCGCAACCGCATCGATGCGCACGAGCACCTCCGCGCGCTTCGGCATCGGCACCGGCTTTTCGGTGATGCGCAGCTGGCCGGGGTCGCCCAGCACCCAAGCCTTCATCATGTCGGGAATCGGCATGTCGGTTGACGTGCGAACGCTGGCAGACTCGACCATCGCAACGATCCTCGCCTATTGGTCAACCAATTTTACAATTGGCTTTTTGATTGGTTGAAGCCTCGCTTTCAAATCTGCGGCTGTCAACGCCTAACTTTCATCACCGTCGTTTTGGTCTTGCATTTGTGAACACAATGCGCGTGAAATAGAGATTGGTTGATATTGGTTGCGATAGAGGATTGGACCGGTGTTCGATTTGTTGGCTCGATTGACTGAGGGCGGTCCCGGCACACGCCTTCCTCCGGAGCGACAACTCGCGGCGCAGTTCGGGGTTTCGCGCAACGAGATCCGCAAGGCGCTCGCGCGCCTTGAGCTGGACGGCCGCCTCTCGCGCGAAGTCGGCCGCGGCACATTCATCCGCGCGCCTGCGGACAACGGCAGCGCCAATCTCGCCGCGCTGCGCGACAGCACCAGTCCGCGCAACGCGATGGAGGCAAGGCTCGTGCTGGAGCCGGAGATCGCCAGCCTCGCCGCGGTCAACGCCACCTTCAAGCAGATCGAAGGCATGCGCGTGCTGGCGCAGCAGATGCGCGAGGCCAAAACCTGGAAGGACTACGAGACGCTGGATGGGCGCCTGCACCGCCTGATCGCGGAAGCCACCGGAAATCCGCTGCTGTCGGCGATCCACCGAACCGTCGACGACGTCCGGCGCGCGGTGGTGTGGCGATGGCTCGATACCAGGCCGGAGCGACCGCCGGAAGACTACTCCTCCTTTGCCGAGCACGACGCGCTGATCGATGCGATCGAGCAACGCGATCGCATGCGTGCGATGGAGGCGATGCGCCGGCATCTGCGAACCACCGTCGACAAGCTGATGGGAACGCAGGCCTGAGTTCCACACAAGAACAATAAAGGTGCCGGCCATGAAACTGGGCTTCTTCACGATGCCGATCCATCCACTGGAGAAGGACTGGCGACAGTCCTTGGCCGAGGATCGCGAGGCGTTTCTGCTGGCCGACGAGCTCGGCTTCAGCGAGGCCTATGTCGGCGAGCACGTCACCGACCAGGCCGAGAATATCACCTCATGCATCGCCTTCCTGGCCTGGATTGCGGCTGCGACGAAGCAGATCAAGCTCGGCACCGGCACCGTCAACATGCCGAACGTCCATCCGGCCACCGTCGCCGCCACCATCGCGATGCTGGACCACATGCTCGACGGGCGACTGATCTTCGGCATCAGTCCGGGCGGCCTGCTCTCGGATGCCGAACTGTTCGGCACGCTCGAACGCGATCGCAACGCCATGTTCCTCGAGGCGATCAATCAGGTGCTGCAAATCTGGGCGAGCGAGCCGCCCTACAACATCAAGGGACAGTTCTGGAACATCACGACCGAGAAGACGCTGATGGCCGACATCGGCCAGGGCTTTATCGCGAAGCCCTTGCAGCGGCCGCATCCGCCGATCGTCGTCACCGCCGTCGCGCCGTTCTCCAAAGGCGTCACCGAGGCCGCCGCACGCGGCTGGGATCCGATCTCGGCCAACTTCCTGATGCCGATTTGGGTGAAGAGCCATTGGCCGAAATATATCGAAGGCTGCGAGCGCGTCGGCCGCCCGGTCGATTCCGGCAATTGGCGCGTGGCCAAGAGCGTGTTCGTCGCGAACGACATGGCGACCGCCAAGGCCTATGCCACCGATCCCGACAGCCCGTACGTCTATTACTACCGCTCGCTCTTCACCAAGCTGAAGCGCAACGGGCGCATCGATCTGTTCAAGACGCGGCGCGACCAGCCGGATGACGAGGTCACGCTCGAATCCGTCTGCGACAAGCTGATCATCTACGGCACACCCGACAGCGTCGCCGACCAGATCCTGGCGCTTCAGGAAGAGGTCGGCGAGTTCGGCACCCTGCTCTATGCCGGCAAGGATTGGCGCGACCGCGAGCTCGGACGCCGCTCGATGATCCTGATGGCCGAGCAGGTGATGCCGCGCATCACCGCCGGCACGAAGTAGTTTAACCTCTCGGCACGACAGGAGGCTCGCCATGGCCCTCAGTGATCGCATTCCGTATCAAGCCCTGATCGACCGACCGAAGCTGAAGCTGCCGAACGGCAAGCGCCTCGCGGTGTGGGTGATCCTCAATGTCGAGGAATGGCGGATTGAGAACGCGATGCCGCGCGTCGTGCTGAGCCCACCGATGGGCCAGCCGCTGTTGCCCGACGTGCCGAACTGGTCGTGGCACGAATACGGCATGCGCGCCGGCTTTTGGCGCCAGTTCAAGGCGCTGACGGATCGCGACATGAAGGTGACGCTGGCCGCGAACGCCGATGTCTGCAACGCCTATCCGCGCGTCGCCTCCGCCGCGCGCGAGGCCGGCTTCGAGTTCATGGGTCACGGCTTCATGCAGGGCCCGATGCACCGCCTTCCCGACCAGGCAGACGCGATCAAGCGCTCGGTCGAGACCATCGCAAACTTCACCGGGCGCGCGCCGCGCTCATGGGAGAGCCCGGGCCTGACCGAGACCGAGGAAACGCTCGACCTCTTACGCCTCAACGGCATCGAATATGTCGCCGACTGGGTGATCGACGACCTGCCGCAGGACGTCGCGACGCCGCATGGCACCATCACGACGATCCCCTACACGGTCGAGACCAACGACATCGTCGTCCACGCGCTCCAGCACCTGCCATCCGACCAGTTCTTGAAGCGCGGCATGGATCAGTTCGACCGGCTGTATCTCGAGGGCGCCGACAATGCGCGGGTGATGGCGATCTCGATCCATCCCTACATCACCGGCGTGCCGCACCGGATCAAATATCTCGAACAGCTGCTCGACTACGTCATCGGCCACGACGGCGTCGCATCGATGACGGCAAGCGAGATCGGCGACTGGTATCGGGCAGAGATGGCGCGGCTCGCGCGGGGGTAGACGACTCCGCGGCATCGTAGGATGGGTAGAGCGCTTGCGAAACCCATCCTGTCTCGTCTTGGTCAGAAATTGATGGGTTTCGCTTCGCTCTACCCATCCTACGCACTTTGCTAGCTACACCGGATCGAACGCCCGGATCGGCGGCAGATTGCCGGTGAACTTCTCGACCTCCACGGTCGTGAGCTGGCCGGTGCAGCCTTGTGCGAAGGACGAGGTGCCGATGTCGCGGGTCAGCACGTTGGGATTGCCGTGGACGCAGAGCGGCGCCGCGTCTTCCGGATCCATCGGGTCGTACCAGGCGCCGGTCGGGAGCTGCACGACACCGGGCGCGATGCCGTCGGTGACGTTCACCGCGGCCAGGCAGGCGCCGCGTTCGTTGAAGAGGCGAATGATGTCGCCATCCTTGATGCCCCGCGCGTCAGCGTCGCGCGGATTCATGCGCGCGACCTCGCGGCCGCGATGCTTTGCGGCCAGCGAATGCCCGCCGAAATCGAGCTGGCTGTGCAGCCGTGTCACCGGCTGGTTGGCGACGAGGAAGCAAGGCGCACCCGGCTTCGGCATGTCGCTCTTCTCAAGCCAGACCGGATGTCCCGGACAATCCGCATCGCCATGGCCGGCGATCTTCGCGGAGTAGACCTCGATGCGTCCGCTCGGCGTCGGCAGGGGATGCGCGACGGGGTCATCGCGGAAGGAACGCAGCCGGCCGCCATCGTCCGGCTGCTGCGGCACGACCAGGCTGCCGCGCTGCCAGAATTCCTCGAAGCTTGGGGCCTCTAACCCGCGCTTGGCGAGCGAGGCGCGGGTCGGCTCGTAGAGATGCTCCAGCCACTCTCGCGACGTGCGCCCCTCGGTGAAAGGCTCGCGGGCCCCGAGGCGATCGGCGATGTCGGCAAAGATATCGTAGTCGTCGCGCGCGAGGCCAAACGGCTCGGCGATCCGATGCATCGCGACCATCAGGGGATCGTTGCTGGAATAGCCTATATCCTCGCGCTCGAGCGTCATGGTCGACGGCAGCACGATGTCGGCGTGGCGGGCCGTCGCGGTCCAGGCGAGCTCGTGCACGACGAGCGTGTCGACTTTCGCAAACGCCTTGCGCAGGCGGTTGATGTCCTGGTGATGATGGAACGGATTGCCGCCGGCCCAATAGACCAGGCGGATATCCGGATAGGTACGCGTCTCGCCATTGTAGCGATAGGTGCTGCCGGGATTGAGCAGCATATCGGCGATGCGCGCCACCGGAATGAAATCACGGACGCCGTTGCGGCCCTGCCCCAGCGTCGGCCCCGGCACATCGTTGACGCGGCGGCCGTAGTATCCGATCGCGCCGAGCGAATAGGCGTAGCCGCCGCCGGGAAGACCGATCTGGCCGAGAGCGGCCGCCAGCACCATGCCCATCCACACCGGCTGCTCGCCATGCTCGGCGCGCTGCAGCGAATGCGAGACGGTGATGAGCGCGCGCTTGCCGGCAAGCCGTCGCGCCAGCGTGCGGATGGTGTTCGCGTCGACGCCGCAGATCGCGGCGGCCCATGCCGCGTCCTTGGCCTGCCCATCGCTCTCACCCGTGAGATAGCGCAAGAACACCGGCCATCCCTCGGTGTAGCGATCGAGGAAGGCCTGGTCGTGCAGACCTTCGCTGACCAGCGTGTGGACCACGCCGAGCATCAGCGCGGTGTCGGTGCCCGGGATGCAGGTCATCCATTCCGCGCCGGCCTCGACGGGCAGATCCTCACGCAGCGGACTCATCAGGATGAACTCGCAGCCGCGCTTGCGTGCCGCTTCCATCGCACCGCGCTCGACATGCTTGCTGATCGAGCCGCCGGCCACCATCGAGTTCTTCAGCGCCATGCCCCCGAACGCGAGCACGATCTCGGTTTCGGTCGCGATCTGCTCCCAGGTGACGTTGCGCTTGGTGATGTCCTCGTAGCCCGCCATGATCTGCGGCAGCAGCACCGAGGACGCGCCCGAGGAATAGGAATTCACCGAGCGGACGTAGCCGCCCATCGCGATGTTGAGGAAGCGGTGCACCTGGCTCTGCGCGTGATGCAGGCGGCCTGCGCTCGACCAGCCGTAAGAACCGCCGAACACGGCGCCTGGGCCGCGCGTGTCGCGGATGCGCATCAGCTCGTCGCCGAGCAGGTCCAGCGCCTTCTCCCAGCTGACGGAGACGAATTCGTCGCGGCCGCGCCGGTCATCCGGCCCGGGCCCGCGCTCGAGCCAGCCGCGGCGAATCGCGGGCTGGGCGATACGCGCCTGGTGACGCAAGGCGCCGGGGAAATTGTCGATGATGCCGTTCGGATCGGGATCGCCCGCATAGGCCCTCACCTCCAGCCCGGCTGCGCCGTTGCGTGCGGAAAACACGCCCCAATGCGAGGTGTGCGGCTTGAAGCCGTCGGACAGGTCGAGACCGGGGTCGGGGAAACCAATCGTATCGTCCATCGCGTGGCCCTCATCGCGGGACACGCCGTGCAGGCGGCCCCGGTCGCAATCATCGCAACCAATATAATGAGGCCAGCGCGCGGGGGGCAACGGATTACCGATGCCTGGAACCGCGCGCATGGCCGCATCCCGCGGATCGCACGGCGGCCTGCGGCGCGTTTCCCCTTCAAGCGGTCATCCCAGGCCGCGCCTTGCTCAGCCCTGGGCGTCGACCTGGCTCGTCCGATCGGATGACGCTGCCTGCTGCGCGGCATAGGCGGACGTGGCCTGTGATGCCGGCGAATATTGCGCGAAGGACTCGGTGAGCTCTTCGGCCGCCTCGGTGAGCTCCTTCATCACGGCGGCACTGTCCGATGCCTGATTGCCGGAAGAATGAATGACCTCGAACGAGAACCCGTTCGGGAGATCGACATGAATCTTGTCGATTCCGACGGTGTCGGGAGTGTCGTTGTTCTGTGTCTGGCCGGTCGCGGAGGACGAACTTCCCGGTACCTGCTGGCTTGCGAAATGCTGGACGAAATCCTCGATGGATTTGAGCGCACTGCTGTCGAAGCCGCCGCCGCCGAAATGGACGATACCGACCGACATTCCGTTCGGCAGGTTCACCTTGACCTCGTCGTAAGGCGTGCCGTCGTGCATCAGCGAGGCGAAGGTCGAGCCGTCTCCCTGCGAACCGTCGGTCGATTTCGAAGGGCGGGTGGACGACGACGAACTCGTCGCGCTTCCACCACTGATGCTGCTCATGCTGCCGACGCTCATACGCGAACTCCACTGTCATTGCGAACGCACGTTCCGCGTGCAATGGGCGTGCCAGACAAGAGCATCTTTGCCATCAAGCACTTATCGCGAGTTCATGCCGGCAGCTTCGTCACGCCGGCAAAACCGTCCCGGCAGAAGCTGCCCACTCACGCCATTCTCGCGAGCGCGTCGAAGAGCGCAAGGTTGAGCCGTTTGGTGTCGTTGCAAACGGCGACCGGCTGCGACGAGAATTTTGCGACGACCATCTCGGCGCCTGGATCGACGTAGAGCCATTGGCCGTGAATGCCGAGAGCAAAGAACGCGTCGCCATCGGTGCGCCTCTGGTACCATTTGTTTCGATAGCATCCGCCCGGCAGCCATTCGGCGAGCTTGCCTGCGCTCCACGTCCCGGCAGGGGTGCCAGTCGCCGTGTCGCGCACCCATTCCGGCGAGACGATGTTTCGCCCATTGGCGACGCCGCCCAGTCGCATCATCTCGCCGACACGCGCAAGATCGCGCGGACTCATGCAGATGCCGCCACCGGACCGCGCCGAGCCGGCCGCATCGACCGTGACATAGGCATCCTGCCTTGCTCCGAGCGGCTGCCAAAGACGCCTCGTGACGAGATCCGCAAAACGCTCGCCGGATGCGCGTTCGACGACCAGGCCCAGAACGTCGGAATTCGGGGATGCGTAGTGGAAGGAGCCATTGTGACCCCCCGGACCCTTCTTCAACGAGGACAGGAATTCAATGAGCGTTTCCGCAGCTTGTCCGGGCGCGACGGGCTCCAGCAAGCCGGCGCGGCGATAGCGCGCGAAATCGCCGCGCGGGTCCTGATATATCTCTTCGAAATCGAGGCTAACCCGCATGTCGAGAACGTCGCGGATGCGCGCATCCGCATAGGCGGATGATTTCAGCTCCGGCACATAGTGCGGCACCTGCTGGTCAAGATCGAGCAGCCCGTCGCCGTGCAGGACGCCTGCGACGATCGAAGTCACCGACTTGCTTGCGGAGAAGAGAATGTGACGCGATTGCAGCGTGAAGTTCGGCGCGTGGATATCAGCAACGATGCGACCGGACTTCATCACGACGAGCGCGTCGGTCGACGTTCTCCGGAGAATATCTGCAACAGTCGTTCTTTCGCCTCGGACCGAGAGCTCCTCGCCGAGCAGGCCCTCGGCATCAACGGGCGGCCCCTCGACGAGACCCGGCGTCGCCGAGATGCGCGCGGTCGGAATCAGCTCGCAGACATGGCGGAACGACCAGACGTTCCAGGGCGCCTGACGCCAGTTGGACAGTCGGACATCGCTACGGGGGAAACCATAGCTGGTCTCGAAGGCAGATGACGACATGATCCGTGGAAGCTCCGTCGAGGGTCAGTCAATATGCTGAAGGAAGTCGCGAAATCGCTCGCTCGGGGGCGCCGACAGCAACGCAGTGGGATTGCCGTCGTGAACGAGGTGCCCTCCATCCAGAAACAACAACCGCGAGCCGACCCTCTTGGCGAAACTCATCTCGTGGGTCACGACCACCATGGTCATGCCCTCGGTCGCCAGGGTCTGCATGACCTTGAGCACCTCCTGCCGCAATTCCGGATCGAGCGCCGACGTCGGCTCGTCGAACAGCATCACCTTCGGCCCGACAGCGAGCGCACGCGCGATCGCGACGCGCTGCTGCTGACCGCCGGAAAGCTGCGAGGGATAATGGTTCATGCGCTCGGCAAGCCCGACCTTCTGTAGCAGGGCCGCAGCGATCTCGCGCGCCTCGACCTTGGTGCGGCCGCGTGCCCGGATCGGCCCGAACATGACGTTCTGGATCGCGGTCAGATTTGGAAACAGGTTGAACTGCTGGAACACCATGCCGGCCTCGAGCCGGATGCGCCTGATGTCGCGCGACGCGCCGAGCACGCTGATATCATCGACGCGGAGATCACCGCCGCTGATCGTCTCCAGAACGTTGATGCAACGGAGCATGGTCGATTTCCCGGAGCCCGACGGTCCAATGATCACGGCGACCTCGCCGCTCTCGATATCGAGATTGAGCGGGTGCAGAACGGTGTGCGCTCCAAATCGCTTGGTCGCCTGCCTGAATTCGATCATGCTCATGGCAGGCGCGATCTCCGTTCGATGAAGCGAAGGCTGTAGGCGAGCAGACTGATCACGACGAGATAGATCAGCGCCACTGCGGTCCAGATCTCCACCGCTCGAAAATTCTCCGACATGATCTCCTGACCTCGCCGGGTCAGCTCGCCGACGCCGATGACGAGGAAGATCGAGGTGTCCTTGACCACGGCCACGACCTGATTGCCCATCGCGGGCAGTGCACGGCGAAACGCGATCGGCGCGATCACGTAAGCCAGGACCTTGCGGAAGCTCAGGCCCATGGCAAGGCCAGCCTCGCGAAGCCCGGCAGGGACGCTGTCCAGCGCGCCCCGCACGATCTCGGCAGTGTAGGCCCCCGAATTCACGATCAGCGTGATGATCGCCGCGCTGGTCGAGCTCAAGCGGATGCCCAGCATGATCGGCAGGGCAAAATAGACGAACATCACCTGGACGACGATGGGCGTGCCGCGAATGAAGGCGACGTAGGCCTGTGCCGGCGCGGTGACCAGCCAGTTCCCATAATTGAGACCAACCGCAGTCACGACGCCGACGATCGTGCCGCCGATCAGACCTGCGATCGCGATCAGGATGGTGAGCTCGAGGCCCTCCAGCAATTCGGGCAAGGCGGCCGTGATCGCGGTCCAATCGAACGACATGGCAAGGGATCCGGCGCCTTAGGTCGATTCCGGCCCGAACCATTTTTCGCGCAGCGCCTTCAGCCGTCCGTCGGCCTTCATGGCAGCGAGCGACGCATTCGCCGTCGCAACCAGAGGACTGCCCTTCTGGAAGCCAATGCCGACGTCGCGACCTTCCAGCTTCGGCTGGAGCACCCTGACTTTGCCCTTGCCGGCGTTGTTGGCGTAGTACATCAGCGCCGGCGCGTCATAGACGACAGCATCCGTCCGCCCCGCCTCGAGCGCCAGCAATGCATTGTTGATGGTCGGCATCTGCTCGATGCTCGCGCCCTTGATGTGCTCGCGGATGAAGTCGACGGCGACCGTTCCCGTTTCGGTGCCGATCGCCTTGCCCGTGAGATCGTCGGGCGTCTTGATCGCGTTATTGCCGGCTCCGGTGATGGCAATCAAGCCGCTCTGATAGTAGGGCTCCGAGAAGTCGATCACCTTCTGACGCTCCGGCTTGATGAACAGCTGGGAGACGATCGCGTCGATGTTCTTCGTCTGCAACGCGGGGATCAACGCGCCGAACTGCATCGGCTGCACATGCCATTTGCGGTTCAGCCCCTTCGCTACCTCGGCCCAGACTTCGATGTCGAAGCCCGAATAGCCGTCGCCATCCTTGAAGGCAAAGGGCGGGCTGCCGACATTGGAGCCGACGATAAGCTCGGCATCTTCGGCTCTGGCCGGCCAGGACATCGAGATTGCGGGGGCGGCAATCAAACCAAGCTTGATAAAATCGCGACGTTTCACCTTCATCTCCATGGCACGGGTGGGTTCTGGGTTCGGCTCGTCAGGTCGAAATTTTCTCGCATTCGGTCGGCTGTACGACGCCGGAGAGCCAGCAGCCGTCGATGCGCCCATCATCGAGATTGAAGCGGACCTGGATTTCAGACGGACGCTTCATCGCGCGCCCCTGGCGGACCGTGATCGCGCGATCGGAGGCTTCGACCAAACCGTTGGACAGCAGGCCGAACGACAAGGCGGATGCCGCGATGCCGGTCGCTGCATCTTCCGGATACCCCGACGAGCGCGGAAACTGACGCGCGTCGACGACCTGCCGCTCCCGGTCGGAGATCGCGTAGGGATAGAGTCCGGTGGAGGCGATGCGGGAACACAGCCGCTCGATCCTGTCGAAGTTCGGGTTCAAACCGTCGAGCACCGATACCGATCGCAGCGGAATGAGAGTCTTCACGCGGCTGGTCCGCGCATTCTGGATCGGCAGCGGCGCGATGTCGTCGGAACGGATGCCAAGCACCTCGACAATGTCGGCTCTCACCTGATCGGTATCGGAAAGCGGCTCGACATGGCCTGCGGGCTGCGAGACCTCCACGCAGACGTCCTGTCCTGCCGCCCGCCGGATCCGCGCTTCGACGCGGCCGCTCTTGGTCGAGATCTTCAAGTGATCGCCCGACACTCGGCCGAGCTGCGCGAGCAGCCAGACGGCGCCCACCGTCGCATGTCCGCACATCGACATTTCGTGGTTGGGGACCCAGAAGCGAAATTCGAAATCGCAATCCGACGCCAAAGGCGCCGGCAGGACGAATCCGCTTTCATGGCCGTAGGAGCTCGCCACCTCCTGCATCTGCGCATCCGACATTCCGGCCGCGTCGACGACGATCGGCGCCGGATTGCCGCCGTCGGGCCCCGCGGCGAACACGCGGACGAATCGAACCTGATGTCTTGACCTGTTCATCACCCATCCCGGAGCGCGAGGCTCTGACGAGCCGTCACGCAGAATTCACGCCGGTCAAATTATGACCGCCGCCGGCGGGATGCGTGTCCGAACGGGACCTAAGGTTTGATTGATCGGGCCATGCGCTTGCGGACCTCGCTGGGCGAGCGGCCGTCGGCCCGACGCATCGCATGAGCGAGAGCGGCACCGCTGTCGAATCCGACCCGGAACGCGATCTCCCCGATGGGAAGATCAGTTCCCGCGAGCAGCTCACAGGCCCTGTCGAGACGCGCCCGCTGCTGGAATTCCCCGATCGACAGACCGGTGAATTCCCGGAACAAGCGGCTCATATGACGCCGCGACACGCCAAAACGTGCTTCGAGCGTGTCGAGCGGAATGGTCCGGTCGACATGCCGGGTCAGGTATTGCTTCACGTCCTCGATCAACATCATGCCGTGCTCGCGATGCGAGGTGCCGGACACGACCTCGCCCGCCATGACTTCGGCGATGCATTGAACCAGCAGCGCCGAGGACAGGCCATGGCGAATGCGCGATTGGCCGTAAGCCTCTCCTTCGCCCCGAGCCGATAGTTCGTGCAAGGCGCGCAGCCTTGAGGTGCAGCGGAAGAAGCTGGTCGTACGGGTTCGCCTCCGGAATTCGCTCAGCGAGCCGATCTCTCTCTCAAACCTCTCGAGGATCGGTCCGGTGACATAGAGGGCGATGTGGCTGTGCGCTCCGATGCCGGCCCTGGTTTCGTGGGCGCGGTCGGGCGGCACGACCGCGAAGCGATCCTGAGACAGCCACGTCCCCGCGCGCTGGCCTTCGTGCTTGAGCTCGATCGTTCCGCGGTTCGGCAGGATGAACATCAGGCAATCATGCCAGTGCCACGGCATGGCGTATTCGCCGCTGCCGACCAGGGCCGCGTACTCATTGTCAGCAGCAACCAGGCGACCTGGATCTGCCGTTCCGCGGAGCTGATCAAATGATCTCAGCATGTCGATGCCCAAATTTGACGGCCGGAGCCTAGCAGTCTTTGACCTGCATGCCCACCGCCTGCGTCATCTTTGACGCCACGGGGCCCTAAATCCTGGGCTACAGTGCATGTAAATTGCATGGCCGGCGGCGACTTTTCTTCTGAGAGGTGGAGGTCATCTGATGGACGACAAGGACATCCGCGGCCTGGTGGCCGAGGTGCAGCAGGGCACGCTCTCGCGACGCGCGTTCATCCGGACCATGGCTGCGGTCGGGATCGCAGCTCCGCTCGCGAGCCAGATCCTGCTCTGGAACGACGTGGCGATGGCGGATGCCACGCTGGCCTACAAGCCGACCAAGGCCGGCGGCGGCGGTCCGCTCAAGCTCCTGCTCTGGCAGGCTCCAACGCTGCTCAATCCGCATTTCGCGCTCGGCACCAAGGACCAGGTCGCCTCGCGCGTCTTCTTCGAGCCGCTGGCCGGCTGGGACAAGGAAGGCAACCTGATCCCCTGCCTCGCCGCCGAGGTGCCGACCAAGGCGAATGGCGGTCTCTCCACCGACGGCACCACCGTGATCTGGAAACTGAAGCAGGGCGTGCGATGGCATGACGGCAAGCCCTTCACCGCCGACGATGTTGTCTTCACCTGGCAATACGCCGCGGATCTCGCCACTGCCGCCTACACCACGGGCTCCTATCAGAACATCACGGTCGAGAAGATCGACGATCACACCGTCAAGGTCACCTTCAAGGCTCCGACCCCGTTCTGGGCCGACCCCTTCGTCGGCTCGGTCGGCCAGATCCTGCCGAAGCATCATTTCGGCGAATATATCGGCGCGAAATCCCGCGATGCACCGGGTAATCTGAAGCCGGTCGGCACCGGTCCGTACAAATTCGTCGAGTTCAAGCCGGGCGATCTGGTCCGGGCCGAACGCAATCCCGACTATCACGTGAAGAACCAGCCGTATTTCGATACGTTCGAGATCAAGGGTGGCGGCGATGCGGTCTCCGCGGCGCGCGCCGTGCTGCAGACCGGAGAATACGACTACGCCTGGAACCTGCTGGTGGAGGACGAGATCCTCAAGCGCATGGAGACCGGCGGCAAAGGCAAGGTGGAGTTCACAATATCCGGCGGCGTCGAGTTCATCATCCTCAACACGACCGACCCGTGGACCGAGGTCGACAGCGAACGCTCCAGCGCCAAGACCAAGCATCCGACGCTGTCCGATCCGGCGGTGCGCCGGGCGCTCAATCTGCTGATCGACCGCGACGGGATCCAGAAATTCATCTACGGTCGCGGTGCCGTCGCAACCGCAAGCTTCGTCAACCAGCCGGGTCGGTTCAAGTCGAGCAAGCTGAACTTCGAGTTCAATATCGACAAGGCGAACAAGATCCTCGACGAGGCCGGCTGGAAGATGGGCGCGGACGGCATCCGCGAGAAGGACGGCAAGAAGCTCAAATACGTATTCCAGACCTCGATCAACGCGCCACGGCAAAAGACCCAGGCCATCATCAAGCAGGCTTGCCAGAAGGCCGGCATCGAGATCGAGCTCAAATCGGTCACCGCGTCGGTGTTCTTCTCCTCCGACGTCGGCAACCCCGACACCTATTCGAAATTCTATTGCGACATCGAGATGTACAACACGACGATGCCGCAGCCCGATCCGGAGCGGTTCCTGAACCAGTGCGTCTCCTGGGAGATCGCCAACAAGGACAACAAATGGCTCGGTCGCAACGTCTCGCGCTGGTCCGATCCCGAGGCCGACAAGGCTTACAAGGCCGCGCAACAGGAGCTCGACCCGGTCAAGCGCGCCGCGCTGCTGATCAAGGTCAATGAGATCTTCTGCGAGGCCAACGTGTTCCTGCCGCTGCTCTCGCGCTACATCGTCGGTGGCGCCGTCAACAACCTCATGACCGACATCTCGGGGTGGGACGTCACGACGTGGAATGTGGCGAGCTGGTATCGGAGCTGACCGCGACCGGCTGGGCACCCGGCTCCATTCTCAGCGCGCCGGGTCGCATGCCGTATTTGCGCATGATGGCTTTGCTGAGGGCGCTCTCGGACGCGTACCCGATTTCATCCGCGATCTTCGCGATCGGATCGGACGTGCCGGCCAGCCGTTTGCGCGCGATCGCCAGTCGCAGATCGGACAGGAACGTCATCGGCGCGACGCCCGCGCGCTTCTGAAAGGCCCGCACCAGCGTTGCGCGCGAGGCGATGGCCACCGCCGCCATCTCGTCGAGCGTCCAGTCGCGGGCGAGATCACCGAGGATCGCCAGCACGACGCGGGCCGTCGTACGGTCCTGCAGAAGCGAAAGCGTCCCATGGCTGGAAGCCTGCTCCGTCAGATGGTCGCGGAGCATCATGACGAACAGGGCTCTGGCGAGATCAGCCGCGACCATCTCCGATCCGGCCTTTGCTGCGTCGAGCTCTTCGCGGATGTCGAGCAACAGGCGCCGAAACCTTTCCAGCAACGGCTCTCCTGCGGTGCGCAGGATGATCTCGTCGGGAAGAGCCGCGATCAGCGGATTCTCGAGCGAGGTTTCGAACAGGAAGCGGCCGCAGAGCAGCTCGGTATCGACCGCAGCGTCCACCATCGTGCGCTGGCGGATACCGTTTCGAGTCTCGGTCGAAACCCGCCCTGCAGCGCCCCTCACTTCGCTTCGCATCAGATGACTATCACCGTGCGGCAGCAGGAGAATATCGCCGGCCTCCAGCCTCTGCGGACCCAGCCCTGGCCTCTCAACCACGCAGGCGCCGCGCGTCACCATATGGAATTGCGCCCATCCCCGGCCGTTCGGCGCGTGCAGTGACTCCCAGCTGCCACCGAACCTGCAGGAATCGTCGATCACGGGGCGGATCCTGAACAGCGGCACCATCGCATTCAACAATTCGGCTGCTCCAGCCTCCGACATTCGCACTCCTTGATCCGCCCGGACATATGTTCGAGCCGCCCGGCCATGTCCCGGCGCGGCAAGCGCGGGCACTCTAGCGGACAGAACACCGATGGAGGTTAACATGGCCATGCTCGACTGGAACACCTACCGCCGCCAGGTCGTCGCCGGCGTCGGCGAGATTGGAAAGCTGTCCCCGGAGACGGTCAAGGGCTACGCGACGCTGAGCGGCGCGGGCGCCAAGACCGCTCACCTCGACGCAAAGACGCGCGAGCTGATCGCGCTCGCCGTCGCCATCAGCCTGCGCTGCGACGGCTGTATCACCGTCCATGCCGCCGAAGCGAAGAAGCACGGCGCGACCGAAGGCGAGCTGGCCGAAGCGCTCGGCACCGCGATCTCGGTCAATGCCGGCGCAGCACTCGTCTATTCGACCCGTGCGCACGAGGCCTTCAAGGAAGCTTGAACAGCCGACAGGAGTGAGCGCGCCAACGCTCACTCCTTCTAACACAACCTAACATGCAATCGTCGCGGCCTGCGGTAAATCTCGCCGCGTGATCGCGATCGGGATTTCCAAAAAACACGATTATCGATGGGAGATCATATGACGTCCAAGACGCCAATCGAGTTGTTGTCCCGGCCTGCGAACATGTCGCGCCGTGGCTTCGTCGGAGGTTTGTCGGCGGGCATTTTGAGCGTGGCGGCGACCGAAGCGGCCAATGCGGAAACGCTGGCCGACGTTCCCGATCGCGGCCCAGGCGCTGATCTCAGCGCACACAGCGAGCGCTCCCGCTTCGCCAAGATCGACCGTATCCCGGAGGCGACGCCGGGCAAGCGTAACATCGATCCCAGCGATGCCATCAATTCCAAGACGCCGCATCAAAAGCTGGTCGGCAACATCACACCGACCGATCTGCATTACGAGCGCAGCCATTCCGGCGTACCCGACATCGATCCAGTGCAACACCGGCTACTGATCCACGGCATGGTCGGCAAGCCGCTGGTTTTCAGCGTCGACGATCTCAAGCGGATGCCGTCGATCTCGCGCGTGGTCTTCATCGAATGCACCGGCAATGGCTGGGAGAACTGGAAGAAGGCCGATCCGGACTTGACGGTGCAGAACACGCACGGCCTGGTCAGCACCAACGAATGGACCGGCGTACCGCTCAAATTCCTGATCGACCTTGTCGCCAAGGACAAGGGCTCGACCTGGATGCTGGCCGAAGGCGGCGACGGCGCCGGCGTCGACCGCAGCATTCCCCTCACCGACGAGATCGTGAACGAGGCCTTCGTCGCCTACGGCCAGAACGGCGAGCCGCTCAGGCCCGCGCATGGCTTTCCGATGCGGCTGGTGATGCCGGGTTTCGAAGGCAACCTCAACATCAAATGGCTGCGCCGCCTCAAGTTCGGCAGCGCGCCCTGGATGACGCGCTGGGAGACTGCGCGCTATACGCAGCTGCTCGCCGACGGCAAGGCGCGGCAATTCCAGCTGCGGATGGACACCAACTCCGTCATCACCCAGCCCTCGGGCATGATGCAGATCCAGCCGGGCTACAATCGCATCTCGGGCTTGGCCTGGAGCGGCCATGGCAAGATCGCTGAGGTCGAGATCTCGACCGACGGCGGCAAGACCTGGACCCAGGCGCAATTGAGCCAGCCGGTATTGTCCAAGGCCCAGGTCCGTTTCCAGATGGATTGGGTCTGGGACGGCAAGCCGACCACGATCGTGAGCCGTTCGACCGACGAGCAGGGCAACGTTCAGCCGGACCGAAACTCCTTCATCGCGGCGATGGGGACCAACGCACTGTTTCACTACAACGCCCAGCAGACCTGGAGCATCGACGAGGCCGGGAGGGTTCGCAATGTCCTCGCATAAGCGACTTATCACCGGCGTGCTCGCGATCGGCCTGCTCGCGTCCCCCGTCTTTGCTTTCGACTTCGGTCGTCCGGCAACGCCGGATGAAATCAAGCTGTGGGACATCGATGTCGGGCCTGACGGCAAGGGCCTGCCTGACGGCAGCGGCACAGTCGTGCAAGGCAAGCAGGTGTTTTCGGATTATTGCTCGGCTTGTCACGGCGAGAACGGCCAGGGCGGCATTAAGGATCGTTTGGCCGGCGGACAGGGCACGCTCGCCTCCAATATGCCGGTCAAGACTGTCGGCAGCTTCTGGCCCTACGCAACGACGCTGTTCGATTACATCCATCGCGCGATGCCATATCCGACGCCGGGATCGCTTGGCACCGACGAGACCTATGCCGTTACCGCCTACATCCTGAGCCTGAACGGCATCATTCCCGCCGACGGCAAGGTCGACAAGGACAGTCTGCCGAAGATCAGGATGCCCAATCGCGACGGCTTCGTTCCGGAACCGGAATTCGACCCGGCCCGATTGTTCCACAAGAAGTGAGCGCGCGATCATGAGGCTTTCCGCGCTGGTCAAAATCATCGCGCTGGTTGCAGCGATATGTTCATGGGAGACACAGGCCATGGCTACGGACGGACTCATCACCATCAAGAGCAATTTTGGCCCCGCGGACACGATGAAGCGGCTCGAGGCCGAGGTGAAGGCCAAGGGCCTCACCGTGTTTGCCCATGTCGATCACGCCGCCGGTGCGGCCGCCGTCGACCTGAAGCTACGGCCGACTGATCTTCTCATCTTCGGCAACGCCAAGGGTGGGACGCCGTTGATGCAACAGGCGCAGACCGTCGGCATCGACCTGCCGCTGAAGGCGCTGGTTTGGCAGGACGAGCAAGGCGCGACCTGGCTGTCCTACAACGATCCGGCCTATCTCGCCGGCCGTCATGGCGTTGGCGAAGCGGCCAAGGCGGCCGTCACCGCGATGACGGGAGCGCTGCATGCCATCGCGACCAAGGCCACCACGCCATAGCGCGGCCGCCGCCGCTGCCCTCGCGCTCCAGGAGAGGCCCATGACCGGCACAGACAATCAGCCGACCGCACCATCCAGCCCCGGAGGCGGCAAGCTCGCCAGATGGGTCGTCATCGCGGTGCTGTCCGCACTGCTCATCGCCGCTTGCATTCTCGGTTATCTCGGCTGGACCAGCACGGACACCAAGGTGCCGGAGGCCGGTTACGTCGCGCTGGTGTTCGGCGTCGTGTTCTCGCTGGTCGTCGGCGCCGGCCTGATGGCACTGGTGTTCTACAGCAGCCGCAAGGGCTACGACGAACCGGTGGTGCTGATCCAGGAATCGGAAGGTGAATCGGAGGGCGAACCGGAGAGCGATCCGGACGATGAACGCGGCCCGCGCTAACGACACATGATCGCCGCGCGGAACTGGGCTGCGCTGCCGTCTCTTGGACTCCAGCCGTTTGACAGGCTAGTTCTGGCTTGATCCGGAATGCTGAGAAGGCCTCGGTGTCAATCGAGGCCTTTTTTCGTGCCCGGGGGTGTCCCGCTGCAATTGTCTGAAATGAAGCCATACGACAACAGAGCCTGGTTCCTGGTGCTTCCTGCCCTGGTCATCGTGACCTTCGTCGGAATCCTCCCTTTGATCGCCGTCACCAATTACTCTTTCCAGGACCTGTTCAGCCTGAGCAATCCCTATTGGATCGGCGTCGACTGGTACCGGAACATCGTCACCTCCGAGCGCTTCTATGCCAGCCTCGGGCGCAGCTTCCTGTTCTCGGCCATCGTGCTGTCGATCCAGCTGCCGCTCGGCATCTGGATTGCGCTCTTGCTGCAGCGATCGCATCGCTTCGTCGTCAGCACCGTCCTCGTTCTGATCACCGTGCCACTGGTGGTGCCCTGGAACATGATCCCGGTGATCTGGCTCAACTTCATCAATCCCAATATCGGTCTCGCCGGCCGGACGCTGGCCTGGCTGGGCGTCGGCTTCGACTACAAGTTCAACGCCCTGCACACCTGGATCGTACTGGTGGTGATGGACACCTGGCACTGGCTGGGGCTCGTCGTCGTGCTGGCCTATGCAGGCATCTCCAGCATTCCGCCCGCCTACTATCAGGCCGCGGCGATCGACGCCGCGTCGCTATGGCAGGTGTTTCGCTTCATTCAGCTTCCGAAGATGAAGACCGTGCTGTCGATGGCCGTTCTGCTCCGCTTCATGGACAGCTTCATGATCTATATCGAGGCGTTCCGCATCAATGCCGGCGGCCCCGATAGCGCGACCGCATTCCTCAGCCTCGACCTCGGCGAGGAGATCCAGTCCTTCAACTATGGACCGTCCGCCGCCCGCTCGATCGTCTACTTCCTGATCGTCCTGACGGTCGCCTGGGCCTTCAAGGCGGCAACGAGCACGCGAGCGCAGGTCGCCATGGAGCGTGCCAAGTGAAGTCGCTGTCATCCTTGGGGCGGATCGCGCTGTTCGCAACGGTCGGTGCCTTCGTTCTGGTGCCGCTGGCGCAGACGATCGTCACGAGCTTCGTGTCGACGCTGCCCAGAGCCGGGATCTCGGAAGGGCATTTCAGCCTCGTCAACTACCTGAACATCCTTCACTCACCGGTTCTGAAGGAAGCGATCCTCAACTCCATCATCTACGTCGTGCTCAACGTCGCGCTCTGCCTTGGCGTCGGACTGCCGGCCGCCTATGCGTTCGCCCGCTACAGCTTCGTCGGCGACCGGCAGCTGTTCTTCCTGCTGCTGGTGTTCCGCATCACCCCGACCGTCGTGCTGTCGCTGCCTATCTTCGTCCTGTTCGCGCAAATCGGCCTGGAGAACACCCCGGTCGGCATCGCGCTGGTTCACTGCGTCTTCAACATCCCGATCTCGATCTGGATATTGGAGGGATTTATCGGGACAGTGCCGCGTGAGTTCGACGAGACGGCCTTTCTGGACGGCCATTCGCTTCCCAGCTTCTTCTTCCGCCATCTGGTTCCTGCGATCGCGCCGGGCATCGGCGTGACCGCGTTCTTCTGCTTCATCTTCTCCTGGGTCGAGGTGGTGCTGGCGCGCATCCTGACGACGACCGGCGGCAAGCCGATCACCATGGCCATCAACGCGCTGTTCGGCTTTCGAACCGATTTCGGCCTCGTCATGGCGATGACCGTGCTCGCGCTCGTGCCGGGGGTAGCGATGATCTATTTCGTGCGGAATCATCTCGCGAAGGGGTTTGTGATCCGGACGTAAGCACACTCGCCCCCCTCGTTATTGCGAGCGCAGCGACTTGTCCGCCGAAGCCTTGGCGAAGGCGGAAGCAATCCAGTCTGCCGCCGCGGAGGTCTCTGACTGGCTTCGCTACGCTCGCAACAACCGCGTATGAGGCAGCACTGGCGTAGAATGCGTAGAGCGAAGCGAAATCCATCGCGCGCTGTCAACTCGGCGATGATGGATTTCGCAAGTGCTCATCCTGCGCACTCAAGCCCCCCTCACCCCAACTCAAACGCTCCCCGCGCCGCCTTCACCGATGATGCGATGAAGCGGTGCACCTCCTGGACGCGGCGCGTTCCGTGGGTGTCGGGGTGTGACGTCAGCCAGTAGTTTCGCACGAAGCGGATGTCGGGCAGCAGCCGGCGCAGTTCGGGATAGCGGCTTGCCGCGTAGTCATGCAGGATGCCGATGCCGTGTCCGGCACGCACCGCCTCGATCTGGGCGACGATGCTGCCGCATTCGTAGCGGCGGGACATCAGGCGGCCGAGGGCTGCGGCGTAGTCGAGGGCGCGGCTGTAGGCGAAATCCTCGATGTGGGTGACGAAGAGGCGGCCGGCGAGGTCGGCTTGCGCGTCGATCGGCCCCTCGCGATCGAGATAACTTTCCGAACCGTAGACGCTCAACGTGTAGTCGGTCAGCTTTGAGAGGATGAGCCGGCCCTGCTTCGGCCGGTCCAGCGTGATTGCGATGTCCGCTTCCCGGCGCGACAGCGAGAACGTGCGGGGCAGCGGCACGAGCTGGATGATCAGTCCCGGGTGGCGCGCGGCCAAGGCGCCGAGATGCTCCGCGAGGAAGAAGTTGCCAAGCCCGTCGGGTGCGCCGACGCGCACCGTGCCGCTGATGGTGTCCGCGCTGCCGCCGATGCTGGCGCCCACTTTCAGAAACTCGCTTTCGGCGCGCTCGGCCGCCTGGACCAGGGCCTCGCCCGCGGCCGTCAGCGTGCAGCCGGACGTATGCCGCTCGAGCAGCTTCGCCTTCAGGCTCCTTTCCAAGGCGGTGAGCTGACGCGCGACCGTCGTATGGTTCAGCCGCAGGTTCTTCGACGCCTTGAGGATCTGCCCCGCGCGCGCGACCTCCAGAAATATCCTCACCCGCTCCCAATCCATCGAAGACTTCCTTCTGGAGTTGACTATATTTTTTGCACAATGGATACGAAATATCTTTCATTGATGTGCAATTTTATGCGCCGTAAATCATCCGGGATCAAGCATCCAGTGCGGGTCGATACGACCTGCCGAACGATCGAGGTGATCCATGCGCCGGTCCCGTCATCTAGCCCTGTTTCTGATCTCCAGTTTCGCCGCGGCGACGCCAGCCGTCTCGGCGGAGCAACTGACGCCCGACCAGATGGTCGACGCCCTCAACGGTGTCTTCGGCCAGCATCATGCGCGCGCCGTTCACGCCAAGGGCGTCATCCTCGAAGGCAGCTTTACGCCATCGGCGACGGCGTCGCGCATCAGCAAGGCGCCGCATCTGCAACAGACATCCGTGCCCATGGTCGTTCGCTTCTCGAACTTCGCCGGTGTCCCCTCAATTCCGGACAACGATCCGCTCGCCAGCCCGCACGGCATGGCCATCAAGTTCAAGCTGCCCGACGGGAGCGAAACCGATCTCGTCACGCACTCGTTCAACGGCTTTCCGTCGGCAACCGTCGCCGACTTCCGCGATCTCCTGATTGCATTGGGACGTTCCGGGCCGAAAGCTGCAAAGCCGACGCCGCTCGACACCTACCTGGCCGGGCATCCGCGGGCCAAGGCATTTCTGACCGCACCCAAGCCCGCGCCTGAGAGTTTTGCGACGCTTCCCTATTTCGGCGTCAATGCATTCAAATTCACCAGTGCGGCAGGTCAGACGACTTTCGGACGCTACCAGCTGCAGCCGGTCGCCGGTTCGAAGTATCTCGCGGACGACGCCGTGGCCAAGGCGCAACCGGATTATCTGATCGCAGAAATCAGGCAGCGCATGGCGAAGGAGCCCGTGAAGTTTCGCCTTGTGCTGCAACTCGCAGGGACCGGCGACAAGGTGAATGATCCCTCGATCGCCTGGCCCGACAGCCGCGAGACCACGGAACTCGGCACGATCACGCTGACGCGCCTCGTTGCGGACGAGGCCGCCGACAAGTCGCTGCTGTTCCTCCCGAACGCCTTGGCGTCCGGAATCGAAGCTGCCGATCCAATGATCGACGCGCGCGGAGCGGCCTACCCGGTGTCGTTCGGCCGCCGTCAGTAACGCGATCTCTCAAAACCAGAAAGGAACCAGGCAATGCCCCTGCTTCGCTTCAACATGTTCGAAGGCCGAACCGACGCCGAGATCGCGACGCTGCTCGATACGGCTCATGCCGCAGTGGTTGCCGCGTTTCACGTGCCCGATGGCGACCGCTATCAGCTCGTCTCGGAATATCGTCAGGGACGTATGATCGCGCTCGATACCGGTCTTGGCATTGTGCGAACCAACAAGGTCGTCCTGATCGAGGTCAGATCCCGAAACAGGCCGCAGGAGCAGAAGCTGCGCTTCTACGAGTTGCTGTGCCAGATGCTGAAGGACGCCTGCAATCTCGACAGCTCGGACGTCATCGTGTCCTTTGTCGAGAATGGCGATGCCGACTGGTCATTCGGATTGGGCCGTGCCCAGTTCGTGACAGGCGAGCTTGCGTGACGGGAGGCTTGGTAGCGGGCGGCGCTACCACCTTTCCCCACACCAGCAAAATTTGCGATATTTCTCCAGTGGTCCCGTCCGGTTCGTAGCCGCTTCAAAATCATCCGCCGACTCGACATCGGCAGCGTCAGGGGCGTATGAGCGAACCTACGTGGCTTTCGCGTCAATAATGGCATTCGGAGTATTTCCGGTCGTGGACACCAGCGGTTTGATGTCGGTCGATCTGGGGTTACGGGGCGCCGTCGTCGCACTGTGCCTGCTGATCGCAGCCATGGCGCTGCGCGATCGCCGCGACAGCACGGCCGCGCTGCTGGGCGCCGCGCTCGCGATCGGCGCCGCGGCTTCGATGATCTGCACGGCGCCGACGTTCCCGCGGCCATTTGCGTGGTGGGGCCTGTTGCTGCTGGCGTTGTCCGGCGCGAACAGTGTCGTGTTCTGGCTATGGGCACGTGCCGCCTTCGATGACGATTTCGTGCCGCGGCTCTGGCATGGCGTCTTGTGGGCGGCCGTCGCCGTCGCGCAATGGCTGGACGCCAGCGGCATGACACGATCGGCCGCGCTCGAGCTTGCGATCGAACGCACGCTGTCGTTCGCCTCTCTCGGCCTGGCACTGTTGGCAGTGGCGCAAACGCTTCTCACCTGGCGGGCGGACATGGTGCAGGGCCGGCGTCGGCTCCGGCTGGTTGTCTTGATCGGGGCATCGGCCCAAATCGTTCTCAGCTCTTACGTGAGCTTCTTGCAGCAGCCCCCGACTCCCACTTTTTCCGTGGCTAGCGTCGCCAACGCCTTTGCTCTGTTCACGTTGGTCGGTTTGAGCGCATGGAATCTGCTGGAAGCGGGTACGCGGAAAGGTTCGATCCTTCTGCCTGCGACAAACGTCCCCTTAGGCAAGCCAGCCAAGGCGTCTGACGATCAGGGCAAGCCTGCCGCGATTGAATCGGCTCTCTTGCGCCGGTTGGAACAGCTGATGACCGTCGAGCGCATCTACCGGCGTGAGAGGTTGACCATTGGATTGCTATCCGCCGAACTTGGCGCGCCGGAATACCGGCTGCGGCAGCTCATCAATGAGGGCCTCGGTTACCGCAATTTCAATGCGTTCATCAATCATTACCGGATCGGGGAAGCCAAGGCAGCGCTGGTCGACCCCGAACAAGTGGAAGTCCCGGTGCTGACAATTGCGATGGACACAGGTTTCCAGTCGATCGGGCCGTTCAACCGCGCCTTCAAGGCCGCGACAGATCTGACCCCAACCGAATTCCGCCGTCTTGCAATGGCGGGAAATGCAGCCCCCGGGAACGGCCGACCAAAAGTCGGCCAGTCGAGTTGAGGAATCGGCCAGCCGGATTGCGGGAATCGGCGAGAACGGCATCGAAAAAATTTGACAGACTGTTGGCGATCCTTCCTCGCAATAGCTGCGACAACGGGGCTGCCCATGCGATATCAGCGATTTGCCGTTTCATTGACCGCGCTGGCGGCACTTACGCTCTGTCTGGCCGGTGTGGCGCTTGCCGACGATTTGCAGGCCGTCGGCGATCCGGACAGTCTCGGCTTTTCGGCGAAACGGCTGGCGCGCATCACCTCCTGGTTTGAGGCGCAGTCCAAAAGGGGCGATCCCTCCGGTTTTGTCGTTGGGATCGCCCGAGGCGGAAAGCTCGCCTATTTGCAGCCCACCGGCTTTGAGGACCGCGACAAGAAAATTCCGATGCGACCGGATTCGATCTTTCGCATTGGATCGATGTCCAAGCAGATCACCAGCGTCGCCACCATGATGCTGGTCGATGAAGGCAAGCTCGAGCTTGACGCTCCCGTGGCGCAGTATTTGCCGGAGCTCAAGGACATGCAGGTCGTCAAGACCGATCCGGCCACAGGAGACGCGATCCTCCTGGAGCTTGAACCGGCCAAGCGGGCGATGACGATCCGGGACCTTCTGCGCAATACCTCCGGTCTGGTCTATGCGTCCCCCGACTATACCGATCCAGGATTCGGCAATGCCGCGATTCACGCGCTCTACGGCGTCAAGGCGCCGTTCCGCCGCGACAAGCCTATCGCCTCCTTCGTCGCGAGCCTCGGCACCCTCCCACTTCTGCACCAGCCGGGCGAAGTCTGGGAATATTCCATAGGCTACGACGTTCTCGGACGGGTCATCGAAGTCGTGTCGGGCCAGACTTTCGATCATTTTCTGCAAAGCCGCCTGTTCGCGCCGCTCCATATGGTCGACAGCGGCTTCTCGGTGCCGGAGGATAAACTCGCCCGTCTCGTCGCTGTGCCGGGCGCGCAGCCCAAACCTCTTTCGGATGGGGACGTCGGGAAGCCGCAGACGTTCTTTTCGGGGGGAGGCGGGATCGTTTCGACGGCTCCCGACGTTCTGCGCTTCTGCCAGATGCTGCTCAACGACGGCGAGCTTGACGGAGCGCGGATCTTGAAGCCGGAAACGGTCCGGCTGATGACGACAAATTCGATGCCGCCCGGCATCCACTTCGCGGGGCACGAAGCCGGTCCGGCTTTTGGAACGGGCTGGGGACTCGGCTTCGCCGTCCGCACCGATCCGGATTTCAGTCTGATCCCAGGCGCCGTCGGAAGCTTCAACTGGCAGGGAAGCTGGGGCACATTTTTCTCGGTCGACCCAGTTCAGAAGCTGATCCTTGTCATGATGATGCAGAGGACGCAGTACAGTGAGAACGGTTTCTATTTCAATGCCATCCGTCGTCTGCCGTATGCGGCGTTGAAGGTTCCTGAAGTGCCTGCGCCCGTCGCCTCGGGGCAGTTGAATGCAGGCGCTCTCACCGACTACGTCGGGCGTTACGATTTCGGTGGGTCCGCAAGTTCGCTGGACAGACAGATGTTGGTTGCCGACGGCAACGGCTGGACCGGCCTTGAGTCCGTTGTCGCTGGCACGGATGGCCTCAGGGTGATCAAACCGGCCGAGGGAGGCCCCGCCGCGCGGGCGGGCGTTTTGGCGGGAGACCTCATCACGGCGATCGGCGACCAGTCGACGAAGGGCCTGACCCTGGAAGCGGCATTTCGCCGGATTTCAGGTCCGGTCAACGCCGCGATCAAGCTCAAAATCACCCGGCAGGGACAGACCGATCCGCTCGTTGTTGCCTTTGCCCGGGAGGCGGTCCCCTCGCACAGCGTCGCGCTTCAAGTCCGTGTCGCGGACGGCAAGCTCGTCGTTGAAGCAACAGGCAGCTGGTCGATCCTTGATTTTGACAAGGGGCAGCCGACGCCCGTGGCGGTTCTTTCGAAGGATGAATTCTACGTCGACAGTGGCGATCATACGCGGATCGCTTTCACGCGCGACGCCGCCGGCAAAGTCAACCGCGCGGTTCTCAATCCGGGACCCTGGGAGCAACGCGGCGCACGCGCCCAATAGGGCACACTGACAGCTGATGAAATGGAGGAAGCTTGCGCGGCCCGAACATTAAAGTGTCCTACGGTCGCCCAATGTGGGGCGGTCTCGACTTGGCGCGCCATTCAGAATTAAGCCACGAACTCATACATATCTGAAATTGCTTGTGATTTTCCTCGCCTCAATGATTCGGCCGTCGGCACCGACTGGGCCCGCCCGCTGCCGTAGAGAATTTCGGCACGCCTCACGACAGCGTGCGCCTTTCACTCCGGGATCGTAGTATGGTCGTCGGAAGCCGCCGACGCACGAGACCGAGGATTTTGCGTATCCACTCGATCGCGGCGCTCGACGGGATGCACTCCAGAACTAGGCTGAGGATCGCGACTGCGGTCGGACGGCGCGGCAAATGGAGGACATTATGGCGTGGCGTGACGACAAGGCCCGGGCAACCCTGATCCGCGATGCAGCGGGCAGCGTACCGCCGGGCAAGAGCCCCCGGGCCTTTGCCGAGCCGTTATTCGGCTACAGCAATATCGAGGATCTCGCCAACTACGACGCCGCTTCGCTTGCCCTCCTGGCGGAGCAAGCCTGGGAGCACGTGCAGCGGCGCACGGCCGGCAGCGCTGATATCCGCGTCGTCAATCCGACGTTGCCGAACGGGCGCGAGATTTCCGTGCTCGAGATTCTCAACGAAAACATGCCCTTCCTGTTCGATTCCACCATGGCGGAGCTCGCCGAGCAGGGCATCGAAGTCACCCTCGTCGCTCACCCGATCATCGCCGTGGAGCGCGATGATCAAGGTAACCTGCTGCGGTTCTACGGCGAAGCGCTACCGGAGGGAGCCACGGGCGCGCGCGAAAGCCTGATTCATCTCCACATCACCCGCCTGGACGTCGATGCCGACCGCCAGAAGCTGGTCGCCGGTCTGACCAGGACGTTGAACAATGTCCGCGCCTGCGTCACCGATTGGCGCGCCATGCGTGACCGCGTCGAGGAAGCGATCAAGACGTTCGCGGCCAATCCGCCGCCGCTGCCGATCGAGGAGGTCGCCGAAGCCAATCAGTTCCTGCAATGGCTCTGCGCGGACAATTTCACCTTCCTCGGCGTGCGCGAATATCGCTTCTCGCCCGACAGCGATGCGTCCGACGACATCACGACCGGCAAAGGCCTCGGCATCCTGCGCGATCCCGACGTGAAGGTGCTGCGCCGCGGCAGCGAAATGGTGGTGATGACATCGGAAATCCGCGAGTTCATGCACGAGCCGACGCTGCTGATCGTCATCAAGGCCAATGTCAGCAGCCTCGTCCATCGCCGCATCCGGATGGATTATGTGGGCATCAAGCTCTATGCGCCCGACGGCCGGCTCGAGGGCGAGTTGCGCGTCGTCGGCCTGTTCACCTCGGGCGCCTACACCCGCTCGGTACGGCAGATCCCCTATGTCCGCCATAAGGTTTCGCGGGTGCTTCAGCGCGCCGGCTTCGATCCGAACGGCCATTCCGGCAAGGCGCTGATGCATATTCTCGAAGATTATCCGCGCGACGAGCTGTTCCAGATCGATGTCGACACGCTCTACAATTTCGTCATCGAGGTCCTGATCCTCTACGAGCGCCCGCGCGTTCGCGCGCTGGCGCGGGTCGACAAGTTCGATCGCTTCGTCTCCATCCTTACCTTCATTCCACGCGACAAATACGACACCGACGTCCGCACGCGTGTCGGAGCCTTCCTTGCGCAGGCCTACAAGGGGACCCTGTCCGCCTCGTACGTATCATTCCCTGAAGGCGCGCTTGCACGCGTCCATTTCATCATCGGGCGCTATGAAGGAAAAACGCCCGTCGTCGAGCACTCCGTGCTCGAAGCCGGGATCAGCGCCATTGCCGCGACCTGGGCCGACAAGCTGAAAGCCGCGCTTAACGCGTCGACCGATGGCATGCGGGCGCGCATGCTCGCCAACCGATATGCCCGTGCCTTTAGCGGCGGCTATACTGAGGTATTCGGCGCGCAACAGGCGATTGCCGATATCGCGACCGTCGAAAAGCTCACGCCGGCCCGTCCGGTGACGATTTCGGTTTACCGCATCGAAGGCGACGATCCGAAGCGCTTCGGCCTGAAGGTGTTTTCGGACGCCGCACCGCTGTCGCTGTCTTACCGCGTGCCGGTGATCGAAAATCATGGTCTGCGCGTGGTCAACGAACGCACCTACCAGATCGTGCCCGGTAACAGGCCTGAGCCGGTCTGGCTGCACGACATGACGATCGAGACCAGCGACGGCAAGCCGATCGAGATCAGCCCGGAATTGAGCCATCGCCTGGAAGCCTCGATCATGGCGGTGGTCACCGATCGCGCTGAATCCGACGGATATAATGCCTTGATCCTGCGCACAGCCCTGGGCTGGCGGGAAGTCTCGAGCCTCCGGGCGCTGTCCCGCTATTTGCACCAGATCCGCGCGCCGTTCACCCAGGACTATATGTGGGAGACCTTGCGCAGGAATGGCACGATCACCGCCAACCTCGTCGCGCTGTTCCAGGCCCGCCTCGATCCGCGCCTCACCCTGACCGACGCCGAGCGTTCGGCGCGCCAGACGGACCTCCTTGCCGAGATCGAGGAGCAGCTCAAATCCGTCGCCTCGCTCGACGAAGACCGCATCCTGCGCCGCTTCATCAATCTGGTGCAGGCAACCATCCGCACCAATTTGTGGCAGGTCGGCCAGGATGGACATCCGCGTCCGGTGATCTCCTTCAAATTCGACGCGCGCCGGGTCGACGACCTTCCCGCTCCACGACCTCTCTACGAGATCTTCGTCTATTCACCTCGTGTCGAAGGTATTCACCTGCGCTTCGGCAAGGTTGCGCGCGGGGGCCTACGCTGGTCCGATCGGCCGCAGGATTTCCGCACCGAGATCCTGGGCCTCGTCAAGGCGCAGCAGGTCAAGAACGCCGTGATCGTGCCCGTCGGAGCCAAAGGCGGCTTCGTGCCCAAGCGCCTGCCCCCGCCTTCCAATCGCGACGCCTGGCTCGCGGAAGGCACCGAAGCCTATCGCATCTTCGTTCGCTCGCTGCTCGAACTCACGGACAACCTCGACGGCGACGACGTCGTGCCGCCCGACGCCACCGTGCGGCATGACGGCGACGATCCGTACCTCGTCGTCGCTGCCGACAAGGGCACCGCCACCTTCTCCGACGTCGCCAACGCGATCTCGGCCGAGAAGAACCATTGGCTCGGCGATGCCTTCGCCTCAGGCGGCAGCCAGGGCTACGACCACAAGAAGATGGGGATCACCGCGCGCGGCGCCTGGGAGGCGGTCAAGCGCCACTTCCGCGAGCTCGGCACCGACATTCAGACCATGCCGTTCACCGTGACCGGCGTCGGCGACATGTCTGGCGACGTCTTCGGCAATGGCATGCTGCTCTCGCCGACGACAAGGCTTGTGGCGGCTTTCGATCACCGCGACATCTTCATCGATCCCTCGCCCGATCCGGCGACCAGCTTCGCCGAGCGCAAGCGTCTGTTCGACCTGCCGCGATCGAGCTGGCAGGACTACGCCAAATCGCTGATCTCCCAAGGCGGCGGTGTGTTCTCGCGGCAGCTCAAGGCGATCCCGCTCGGACCGGAAGTGCGTGCCCTGCTCGATCTCGACAAGCCGCAAGCCACGCCGTTCGAGGTGATGACGGCGATCCTGAAAGCGCGCACGGACTTGCTGTGGTTCGGCGGCATCGGCACCTATATCCGCGCATCGGCAGAGAGCGACGATCAGGCCGGCGACCGCGCAAACGATCCGATCCGCATCACCGGCACCGATGTCCGCGCCCGGGTGATCGGCGAAGGCGCCAATCTCGGCGTCACCCAGCGCGGCCGCATCGAAGCGGCGCAGAAGGGTGTCAAGCTCAACACCGACGCCATCGACAATTCGGCCGGCGTCAACACCTCCGACGTCGAGGTCAATATCAAGGTCGCGCTGGCGCGCCCCGAACGCGAGGGACGCCTCAGCTTCGCCGACCGCAACAGCCTGCTTGCCGCGATGACTGATGAGGTCGGCACGCTGGTGCTGCGCAACAACTATCTGCAAACGCTGGCGCTCTCGCTCGCCGAGCGCAAGGGCGTGGCCGAGACCGGCTTCCTCACCCGCCTGATGCAGTCGCTCGAGCAGCGCGCCCTGCTCAGCCGCGCCGTGGAGTTCCTGCCCGACGACGCAGCGCTCACCGAGCTGACACGGCGCGGCCAGGCCCTGACACGGCCCGAGCTTGCCGTGCTGCTCGCGTACGCCAAACTGACGCTCTACGAGGACCTGCTCGCCACCAGCGTGCCGGACGATCCTTATCTCGCCCGCAGACTGTCCCTGTATTTTCCGCGCGAAGTTCTCGATAAATTCCCGACCGCGGTCGAGCTCCATCGCCTCCGGCGCGAGATCATCGCAACCAGTCTCGTCAATGCCGTGATCAACCGCGGCGGCCCGGCGTGTGTCGTGCGCCTGACCGACGAGACCGACGCCGATATCCCGACCATCGTCATGGCGCAGGTGGCGGTGGACGCGATCTACGAGCTCAGACGGCTCAATGACGCGATCGACGCGCTCGACACCCGCATCGACGGCCAGGTGCAGCTCGGCCTCTACGCGACGGTCCAGGACCTCCTGATTTCCCGCATGGTCTGGTACGTGCGCAATGTCGATTTCAAGGACGGCCTCGAGGCGGTGATCGGACGTTTTGGCCCGGGTATCCGCGAGATCGCGGCCTCCCTCGACACCACCCTGCCGCCGGACCTACAGACCGCGCGCGGCAAGCGGCGCCAGGAACTCGCCGATGCCGGCGTCCCGGCCGGCCTCGCCGGCGAGCTCGCCGATCTCGACGCGCTGATTGCGGCTCCCGATATCGTGACGATCGCCGAGCGCACCACGCGCCCGATCGGCGATGCCGCCGCGACCTTCTACGCCGCCGAGGCGAATTTCCGTCTCGACCGTATCATCGCCGCCGCGCGCGGCGTGCCGGCCAATGATTATTTTGAACGCATTGCCGTCGATCGCGCCGTTGAACAGATCGCCGGCGCCGAACGCAGACTGGCCGCGGATATGCTGGCAACTGGCCAATGCGGCCAGCAGGCGGTCGAGACCTGGCTCGCGGCTCACCCCGAAGCGACGCGCACCCGCCGCTCGGTCGAGCAGATTGCGGCCAGCGGCCTGACTCTTGCCAAGCTGACGGTGGCGGCAAACCTGCTGGGGGACCTGGTCAAAGCCTGAGGGCGTGCGAGGCCGCGATGTGAATCTTAGCCGGCGAACGGAGGACTCCCATGATCCACGCCACTTGCCACACCGCCGACAATGTCCGCTGCATCGAGTTCGATGCCACACCGTGGTTCAGCGAGGCCGACGCGCCGAGCATTGTCGGTCTGGCCCAACGAGGATGGACCAGCACGGCGATTGCAGAGTCCCTCGAGCACCGACGAGGATACGAAGGCCTACACGACCTCGTCGAGTATGCGGCGAAGCGATTGCAATCGGAATCCCTGGAGGACCCAACCTGGGAAACCTTCGCGTGCGTCGTCGATGGCCCCGAGGCCGTTGCCTGGCTCAAGAAGAACCGGCCCAACGTTATGGCAGGGATTTCGTAAGCCACGGGAAAATCGGCGGCATCGCAAACGAAGCCAGAATGGCGCGCCGCGGACGGATTTGCCCACCGACCCGATTGCGGCATTCAACGGCGACGCCTATGCTGACGTCCGGCAATCACGCGGCCGCCCATCGTGCGGCGGAGGCAGCCTCACGGTGGATGGTTCACATATCCATCCGAAAGGCCATGCCATGACCATAGCCCCCACGCTCCACCGATACCTGGCTGCCGAGAACATCCAGTATGCCGAGATCCCGCACGTTTTCACCATGTCATCGGCGCGCACGGCGCAGGCCTGCCACGTCTCGGGCGATCATTTCGCCAAGGCCGTCGTGCTGCGGCATGACGGCGGCTTTATGCTCGCGATCGTACCGGCATCGCACCATCTCAACCTGCCGGAGTTGAAGGAGAGGCTCGGCGCGGATCTCGCGATGGCGAACGAAACCGAGATCAACCGGCTGTTCGCGGACTGCGCGCATGGCGCCGTTCCGGCGATAGGCCGGTGCTACGGGCTCGATCTCATCGTCGATGACAGCATCCGGGCGCAGCCCAAGATCTATGTCGAAGCCGGCGACCACGAGACGCTGCTCCAGCTGACGCAAGCGCAGTTCGAACGGCTGACGGCCAATGCGCCGCATGGACGCTTCAGCATGCGCGATTGACCAGCATGGCGTCGGGATAATCTCCGGACGCCTTGTCGCGGCGCGCGTGCGGTCGCGCCCGGATCGTAGTATAGTCGCGTCACGGGGGCTGCGTTCGCAACGGAGGTCCTCCATGAAGGTCAAGGACGTGATGCACAAGGGCGTCGATTGGGTCAGCCCCGACACCCCGATCACCGAGATCGCGAAGTTGATGCAAGGGCACGACATCGGCTGTATTCCGATCGGCGATGACGACCACCTGATCGGGATGGTGACCGATCGCGACATCGTCTGCAAAGGCCTCGCGAGCAAGAGCTTCAACGCCGCGCGCATGACGGCGCGGGACGTGATGACCGAAGGAATCCATTGCTGCCGCGAAGACGACGATCTGGCGAAAGCCGTGCATCACATGGAGACGCTGAAAATCCGCAGGCTACCCGTGATCAACAAGAGCAAGCGGATGGTCGGCATGATCAGCCTGGGTGACGTCGGCCAATTCGCCTCCGTTGATTTGTTGACCCAATGCGTCAAGGGCGTGTCGGCCCATCATTGATGGCAACCGCCACCCCGGCGTTGGAACTTCGTCGCATGGCTCGCGGGCCCCGCTGCCGGCGAACGCGGACGCCTTGCCCCCGACCTGCGACGAGGCTGCTTCGCCGTCTTCTCGCCCCCATTGTCATTCAGGGAGCTAGCCGGGGCGGCGGTATGGTGGGCAAAGTTCCCAAAGGTTCCGTGTGATCGTCCGACATCCTCTGCAACGCAATTCTCATCATTCTCTTTCGCGCCGCGCGCTCCTGGGCGGGCTCGTGTCGGCAGGCAGCGCTCTCGCGCTCGGCGGATGCGCAGGCCTGGGCGCGACCGGCGCGCGCTACGACGCGTCGTCACTCTCCGCTGACCCCACATTGCTCATCACCACCACGCGCAAGCCCGTGAAGGGTGGTCGCACCAAACCCTGGTTCGGGCCGGAGCGCGCCACCACAATGACGGTCGCGCGGGCAATGCTGGTGGCGCCGGACGAGAGCCGACTTTCTCTCGCCTCGGTCGGGCTGGCCGATTGGCGCCTCGATCAGGTCGAACCGGTGCAGACCGACATCGGCGATCTCCTTGCGCAGGGCGGCGGGGGAGGAGACGTGCTGATCTATGTGCACGGCTTCAAGCAGACATTCGAGACGGCCGTGCTCGATGCCGCCCATCTCTCCGATGGGATCAAGTTCCGCGGCCGGACCATGGTGTTCTCCTGGCCCTCCAAGGCGGGGCTGTTCGACTATGCCTACGACCGCGACAGCGCGATGTGGTCTCGCGACGATTTCGAACGCGTGCTCTCTTCCCTCGTGACGGCTTCAGGCGGCGGCCGCGTGCACATCGTTGCGCACAGCATGGGAACCATGCTGACGCTCGAGAGCCTGCGTCAGCTCTATGCGAGATATGGCGACACTGTCACGAGCAAGATCGGCACGGTCGTGTTTGCCGCGCCCGACATCGACATGGACGTGTTCACGTCGGCGATCCACCGCCTCGGTCCGCTTGCCGGCAAGATCACCGTGATCGCCGCGACGAACGATCGAGCTCTCGCTCTATCGGGACAGCTCGCAGGCGGGATGACCAGGGTCGGCGCCGCCGAGAAGGCTGTCATCCAGCAACTCGGCGTGCGCGTGGTCGATGCTTCCCAGGAAGGCTGGAGCATCATCAATCACGATCTGTTTCTATCGAGCGCGGAAGTGCAGCGGGAGATCCGCCGCTCGATCAACGGTACGACCGCGTAAGAGCGAGAGCGCGCAACTAATTCCTGAACTGGTTCTTGAACTAGTTCTTGGCGTTCCGCATCTTGCTCGCACCCCTGAGCGGGGTCGCCGGTGGGCGATCCGAATTCGCCCAGCCGGCCATCTGCAGACAGGTGAGCAGGTCGACATAGCTTTGTATTCCCGCTGCCGCAGCCTCGCCTTCACAACTTTCGCGCGCGGGACCCGGAACAGTCAGCCAGGCCGAACTCAGCTGTTGCTGGGCAAGCGTCTCGTCACGCGTGCACTCACCGGCGTCCTGCGCCAGGGCGAGCCCTGACGCCTTGTCGTCGGCGGAAACGTCCCTGCACATGGCTTCCACGTTGAAGACGGGCACGCGATCTGAAACCGGCATCGCGGGCAGGCCAAGAAGCGACAGTGCCAAAAGCGCTGCTTTCATGGGATCCCTCCCTCAAATCGGGTTAGCAACCCGGGGGGAGGCTAAGTCTGGTTTGTTTCCGGCTGGCTTCATCCGGCCACCAAAAGGTTTCGTCCTTGCCACGGCGCGCAGCGGGCACGGTCGACGACAGGCCGCGCCCACGGTCGGCACCTTGTCGGCACAATCGAGCAGGATCGACTTCGCCATATCGATCGCCTCCGGTCCGATAGGTGAAGGTTGCTGCCCACTCGCCTTCCGCAACCGCGCGGATGCCGCCAGCTGGCCCGGGCAAGCCGTCAGTCCCGAGGATCTTCACCTGATCGAGCTTGCCGGCGCCCTTGGCCGCGAGGCGCGCACCGGTGGCGCAATGGTCCTTTTTCGTCATCCCTTCAAGGTCGCACCTCCAGCATCGGCCCGCAAAGGATGTAACCGCATCCGAACGGATGTAGCCGATGTTACGTCTGCCAGACGAAGCGCCATATCCGAACTGACGACTGGGCATTCGACCTTTCCAGGATGACATTCTGTCCGGAGTGCAGAACCCGTCCGATCACGCGGAGCGATCGCGATGAGGGAGGCTACGATGGATCTTTCGCGGATGTCGGATGGAATCCGGCTGCATCACGCCTCTCATCACAACGATGGGTATGATGGCGAGGACGAACCGGGCCCTGCGCCGAGTGCCCCGTTCGTGGCTGACGCGCTGATCCGCGGTCCCGGCCCGTTTACAGATCCTGGAGCGCGCCCCGCGAGCGCGAATAGCCAGCATCATGACTCCGACCCGGTTCAATCCGAACATCTCGCATCGGCGATCGGCACGATCGGCCACCCCGGCAACCACGCTGCGGCGGGCCCGGATGTTTCCTCCACGAAGCCTGCTGCCGGCGCATCCGATCCCGGGATGGCCATTGCTTCGGTCGAGAGTGGGGCAAACTTGGCCGGGAACGGCGGGGATGGCCACTTCTACGGAGGTATCATTCACGCGTCCCTGTTGATCTATGAACCGGTCAACATCTCGGTGAGCCTGGGATACGGCTCGGTCGCCCTGGCCAGCCAGTCCAACAATTTGAATGTCGATCAATCCGCTTTTCAGATGGCCGGCGTCGGCGGCCATGGCGGCAATGACAACATCGCTTCGGGAGCGAGCGTCAGCACGTCCTTGGACGCCGGCATGATCGCGAGTGGTGACAACAGCGCCGGAAACGGCGGCAGCGGCTATTTCTCGGGCGCGATCGTGGACGCTCCCGTGGTGATCTATCATCCGATCAATATTGCGGTGGCGGGCTCGGGCGGCACTGCGCAGGCAAGTCAATCGAACACGGTCGAGATCGATCAATCGGCCACCCAGATCGCGGGCGTCGGCGGAAACGGCGGAAATGACAATGTCAGCGCCGGCGGCAGTGTCGTCACGCTCGACCCAAGTTGGGGATCAAGCAACGCAGGCGGCGTCTCGGACGTTCAAACGGGCGGGAGCCAGGTCGGCAATGGCGGCGACGGCGCCTTCTACGGCGGCCTCGTCCATACGTCCTTCGTACTGTACGACCCGATCAACATCGCAGTCGCGGGCTACGGCTCGAACGCTCATTCGGTCCAGACAAATGACGCCTACGTGGATCAATCCACGGTTCAGATCGCCGGCATCGGCGGGTACGGCGGCAACGGCAATGCCGCCGCGGGCGGCCATGCAAGCCTTCTCTCCCACGGCCTGTGGGGCGGCTCCGACGCGATCGCGACCGGTTCGAATGGCGCAGGCAATGGCGGCAACGGCTATTTTGCCGGCAGCCTGATCGACGTCAGCGTCGCGATCTATGCACCCATCAATATCGCAATCGCGGGTTCGCATTCGACGGCCGTAGCCGATCAGGTCAACAACGTGCACATTGACCAGAGTGCGGTGCAGATCGCCGGACTTGGCGGGGACGGCGGCCACGGCAATCTCGCACTGGGTGGCGATCTTTCCGCCCATCTTCTGTCAGATCTTCACCTGCTGGGATAGCGACACGTTGCGCCGCTCGCACAAGCTCGATCGCGGACCGCGTCGACGCTCCGCGCATGCAAGCTCGCCGTGCGGCCCCCTCGGACGTATCGAGCTCCGGTGTTGCGCGACGAATGTCATACTTTTGTACGTAGGTCGACCAAGCCGGATGGTGTCCGATTTGACATCTATCGCCGTCGCGCGTGGGCGGATCAGACTTGCCGCGCGCGTCCGCCTGATCGGGACGGATGATGCGCGAAAGCCAACAGAGCGAGGGAGGCACACATGATGCCCAAAGCGATCCACATCTCGGACTCGATCGAATTCAAATCGATCAGCACCGGCGGTCAAAGTGTCGGAAATGGCGGCGACGGCACCTTCAAGGGAGCTATCATCAGCAAGCCGACCCTCAACTTTGATCCGACCAACAAGGCGGTCGGTGCCGACGTGCATGTGAACACCGGCGACAACGTCAAGC
Organism: Bradyrhizobium sp. CCGUVB4N; assembly: GCF_024199945.1. Classification (GTDB taxonomy): domain Bacteria; phylum Pseudomonadota; class Alphaproteobacteria; order Rhizobiales; family Xanthobacteraceae; genus Bradyrhizobium. Next base: position 7,466,975 of record NZ_JANADP010000001.1, read on the forward strand.
AGACGGCAGATTGGGATGCCGGCGGTGCCAACGCGAAGGCCTCGGTGTTTTCGAAGGCCCATGGCGGCGACGCCGAGTCGAACGGAAGCCAGAAATCCTACAGCGGTTACGACACCTCCAAGGTCTACGCCAATACGGACGCGAGCCAGATCAACAAGGTCTCGGTGGACCAGCACCAGGACGTCGTGGCCGGCATCGGCGGCAATGGCGGGGACGGCAACGCCGCGTTGGGCGGAGAGGTGGACTTCCATCTCGATACGTTCTGATCACCGGCTCGTCCGACTGGCAGGACCGGTGGCCGCCGTCACCGGTCCTGACGTTCAAGCCAATACCCTGCCGATATCGCCGGCAGATGACGTTAGCCATCGGTCAAGTGCGTCAGACCTCGATTTCAGGCGGTGACGATCATGCTGATGCCGCCCATTCGGTTGCCTATCCTGCCGCAGATCCGGACGCCACTGCACGCAGCCCTCCGGTCCTGCGTGGGACCGCTCGGTCTCGTATTCGCGTATAGCTGCAGCTACAACCTGCTTCTGTTCGCGCCCTCCATCTATCTTCTCCAGATCTATGACCGGGTGTTGTCGAGTCGCAGCGGCGACACGTTGCTCCTGCTCACGCTCATCGTCGCGACCACGGTGGTCGTCGGCGGCGTGTTCGATGCATTGCGGCGCGCCATGCTTGGACGCCTTGGCGCATGGCTCGACGATCGCCTCCGTCCTTGCGTGCTTTCGGCCGGCCTCGAATCGGCGTTTCGCAGCGATTGGACGCAAGCGTCCGGCGCATATCGTGATCTCACCGTGCTGCGCCAGTTCGTCGAGTCCGGCGCATGTACGTTGCTGTTCGACGCGCTCTGGGCGCCCTTGTTCCTCCTCGTCCTCTTTCTGATCCATCCCCTGCTTGGCCTGGCGGGCGCCTGCTGCGTCGCCCTCCTGTTCGCGCTCACGATCACCGGAGAGCTGGTCACGGAAGATGTTCTGCTCAGATCCGGCGCCGCGCTGTCCCGAAGCTGCGGCCGCCTCCAGACTGCCGCGGGCAACATCCACATGATCCGCGCCATGGGAATGTTCGATAGCGCCGCACGCATGATCCACCGTGACGCGCAGCACGCGCGCAGAGAGCACGATGTGGCACTCCGGCTCGGCGAGATGGTCATGCTGGCCACCAAGCCGGTCCGCGCGCTGTCGCAGGTTTTGATCATGGGGGCTGCCGCGTGGCTCGTCCTCGATCACGGAAAGAGTCCGGCAATCATCTTTGCTTCGACGCTGATGTTCAGCCGGGCGCTCGCCCCGGTCGAAAGTGCCGTCGCAGGCTGGAAATCACTCGTGGCGGCCATGAGCGCCTGTCAGCGACTCGGCGCACTTCTCGCCGCATTCCCCGCCGCCAGGCAGCAGAGCGCGGAGGTTTCTCCGCCGCAGGCGCAAAGCGGCCTCGTCGTCGACAATGTCAGCGTGAGGCTGGCGGGCACGGACCATCTTCTGCTGAACGGCGTCTCGTTCAGCCTCATGCCCGGAGAATGCCTCGGCATTATCGGTCCGTCCGGGTCAGGCAAATCCTTGCTCGGCCAGGTGATCGCCGGGCTGTCGATGCCAACATATGGCCGTGTCCTCCTCGACGATACCGTCGTCTCGCTGCTTCGCGAGGGCCAAAGCGGCGACCGCCTCGGATATCTCCCTCAGGACATCAACCTGCTCGGCGACACCATCAACGACATCATCGCACGCCTTGAAGATGCCGACCGGCGGAAGGTCGTCGAAGCGGCCAAGCTCGTCGGAATCCATGGCGCAATCATGCGCCTGCCGCTGGGCTACGACACGGTGATTCACAGTGAAACAGCCTTCTCACGCGGGTATCGGCAGCGCCTTGGTCTTGCCCGCGCTTTCTTCGGCAGTCCACGCCTCGTCGTTCTCGACGAACCTAACGCCAGCCTCGACTACGGGGGCGAGCGAATGCTCCTGGATGCCATCGAGCGCATGAAGCTCGCAGGCGTCATCCTCGTCGTCGTCACGCACAGGATGGGTCTCCTCGCCGCCACGGACAAGATTGCCATCATGGAAGACGGGGCGGTCGCCGCGTTCGGCGACAGCGAGGAGATCTTTGAACGGCACCTGAGCCGCCCCCAGGTTACCTCGCAGATTGCGCCATGATCCGGAACGCTCTCACCATCCGGTTGCTTCCCGTCGTCTCGAGACTTCCCATGATTTGGGACCAGCTCGTGCGAGCGCCGGCGAGCCCCCCGCCCGCCCGACGATCTGGCGTCGTGGTGACCGCGATCGACGATTTCGAGCCTCTGGAGTTTCCATGGTGCTCGACGCCGACGCCGACCTCTCCACGTGGAAGGCTTCGCGGTATCACCCTCGCGGGCAATCTGCTGGTACTCTGCTTCATGCTGGGGCTCGGTACATGGGCGAGCCTCGCGCCCCTCGAGAGCGCCGCGATCGCGTCCGGCGTCGTGGAATCGGAATCGAGCCGCAAGACGATTCAGCATCTGGAGGGCGGTATCGTCAGGAAGATCCTGGTTTCGGATGGCGATATCGTGCGAAGCGGACAAACGCTGATCGCGCTGGACGACACCCGGGCCGCCTCGGAGGCGCAAAGCCTTCAAGGCCAGTTGTGGGATGCAGCTGCACGTGCCGCACGGCTTCAGGCCGAGCAGCAGAGATTTGAGCGGATCGCAATTCCGGACGCGCTGGAACAGGACAGCAAGCAGAACGGAATGGCCGCCGCTGCGGTGTCGGCGCAGCAATTCATCTTTCAGACACGCCTGCAGGTTCACGAGTCGCAGCTTGCGGTCGTTCGCGAACGAAGGCGTCAGGTCGAGAAGGAGATCGAAGGCCTCAAGGCTCAGGAGAGCGCCACCGGGCAGCGGGTCGACATCGTCCGGGAGGAACTGGATATGGTCGCGACCCTCGTCAACAAGGGGCTCGAACGGCGGCCGCGGCTTCTGAACCTGCAGCGGGAGCTGGCCGACGTTGAGGGCCGCCGCGGCGAGATCGCCGCGCAGATTTCCCGCGCCGGCCAGGTCATCAGCGAACAGCAGGCCACATTGTTCAAGCTCGAGAGCGAGAGGCAAAACGAGATCGCACAGTCGCTTCGTGAAGCACAGAACCAGATATTCCAGCTCCGCGAGCGGTTGCTTGCGGCCAGGGATCAGCTATCGCGAACAGAGGTCAAGGCGCCCGAGGACGGCGTGATTACCGATCTGCGGATTCATACGGCCGGCGGCGTCATCGGAGCGGGTGCTCCGCTCATGGACCTGGTGCCGCGGCAAGACCGCCTCATCGTAACTGCGCGCCTAAGGCCCGAGGACATCGATGTGGTCCATCCCGGCCTCAATGCCGAGGTTCACCTCGTCCCGTACAATCAGCGTCGCGTACCTCGCCTGAAGGGAAACGTCGTGCAGGTATCCGCAGATCGGCTCCTCGACAAGCGTACCGACCAGCCATACTACGCGACCAGGATCCGGATCGACGACGCGCAGATCGCCGCAAACGACATCCAGATCGTTCCCGGCATGCCGGTTCAAGTGTACATCACGACAGGGCGCGGTACCGTGGCCCTCTACGCGCTCAGGCCCCTGCTCGACAGCTTCCGTGGTGCATTCAGAGAGGACTAAAGCGCGATGCGCGTGGGATGAATCGTCATCGCGTTCCGGGGCAGGCCCCAGGTCTCCTCGCTAGGTCTCCTCTCTAGGTCTCCTGCATTGGAGCTGCGCCGGGGTCGTGATCGCGCCCCCGCGCGGGCAACCGGCCGCGCCAGCGGAGGACGGCTTCCGTGCGATTGTGCGCATCACATTTCCTCATGATATGCTGGATGTGCATTTTGACTGTGCTTTCCGAGAGGTTCAGTTTGGCGGCGATCAGCTTGTTGGGCAGGCCGAGCTCCATTTCCGCCAGAACCTGTTGCTCACGAGGCGTGAGACCGATCAGGCTTCTGTCAATGGCCACTCCGGTTCCCTCGTTCATCAGATATGCGGGCGCAAGCCCGCGCGCATCCGAGGTCTCGAAAGCCGATATCCTGTTCATCCCGGCCATGGGCAACGGCCTGTAGACGCCGCCGACGAGAACAAGGCGCAGTCCAGCTATGACGATCTCGATCGGCAGCGAGGTGGAAAGAAAGCCGCGCACGCCCCGCTGCATCGCAGCCTGCACTGTCGGCTCGTCATCATGGTTCGACAGGACTGCAATTGCTGCGCCGGGACACCACTCCACGACGACGGCGAGATCGTCCTCAACCGAGGGATCATCGATGGGCTTGTCCGCAATACTCAGCACCACCAGACGAACATCGCGGGCCGACGTGCAATCAAGGCCCTGGACCGAAGCCATGTCGAGGATATCGAGTTCGTCCAGTTCCCGCCTGAGGACGTTCAGAATGCATGTGCGAGGCAACAGGAGCGGCTCGATGATGACCAGAACAGGCAAGTGGAGCGAGTCATTCAGCCGCTTCGCGGTATTGGTTATGTCGTGCATGATTTCCTCGAGATGAAAAGAATTTCCGCGATATTCCCATTCCGTATTGCGTCCCTTGCCGCTGCATTCGTCCTGAATGCATCATCACGGGAGCGGCACAGTGCCGCCGTTGGTGCCGCATCCACTGTGGGATCACCTGGCGCCTGGGTGGAAATTCTTTCCGCTCAAATTACTTGGGTGCGTACTGCGCGATGACGCAGTCGACGCGTCCTCTAATTGCAGATATTTCGATACGCCGTTGACGCCGCCGACCCCGACTTGCCGTCGACGACATATGCTTCGTCCTCCTTCACGAGATAAAGAAACGGTCTCTCTCCGGTCTCACCGCCTGACGCGGTTCTTCCTTTCACGCGCCCGCAAATCGTATCCACGGGGCGTCCAAGCGTGTTCTTTCGCATGGTGTGCTTCATATCGGTGAATTCGGCCGATCCTGGATCCTCCATCTTCGTCGCAATGGCGACCTTCGCCTTGTCCAGGACGGGATCTGATGCTTCCGCAGGCCGTTTGGATGCCGTGACGCTGATCCTCGTCCGCGGGGACGCCGCTTTGGCCAGATCGGCCGATCCGCGTTTCTTCAGAGATGATGTCTTGCCGGACCTTCCCGGAGCTTCGGGATTCGGTTTGACGATTGCAGGATTCGACACCAATGCCGGCGGCATTGGCTGCGCAGGTTGGGCGACTGCAACCCTGTCGAAACAGGGGCGTGACGCGCAGCCGAGGAAATACCCTCGGGAGGGCGCAAACCAGCCAAAGCCGATCAGGACTCCTGCCAGCACTCCGACAAAAAGCAGTCCCATCCGATTCCCCTCCTCGGGAGCTCGGCTCGCACTTGTAACTAGGACTAATTCCGCGCTGGTGATCTATCTGTTGCGCAAAAGCGTTAAACGCCCATTAAGCGCGCGCGGTCGGGATCGGCGGATTCGGGCTCCAGACCCATGGCGAGATGACGCAGAGGGCCAACCGTGAAAGCAATCACGGCCGATCGGCCAATTTGGGAGCGCCGCACCGGCTTCGCACCAGAAACGGCCTGCCGCAACGCGCTTACAGTCTCACCGGCCGCTCCGCTGAATCAGCGGCGCACGGTCGACGCCGGGCAATCAAGATCGCCGACTGAGCGGTGACAGCATCGGCGCCCTCTGGACGGGGTTCGCGCCGCTCGATACGCGACCCTAAGACACGAATGAGATGCCCGCGCGGTCGTCCTGTCGCCACACCAAGCGACAATCGAACGATGTTCGAAAGCCGTCAAATGACAATCGGAAGTCGGTCGATAGGATCGGGGTATTTTTCGTCCTCACACAGGCGCCGAGGACGGAGAGGTTCAACATCTCGCAGGGCATGATCGTCACTTCGTCTGGAAAAGAAAGCATAACAATCTGTTCGAGACTCTTGCGTGCGACGCGTCGCCGTTCAATACCCGTCCATTCGAGAGACACTTTCGGTCACCTCAAGGTTCGTAGCAAGGCGGGGTCGCCGCCCGAGAAAACGGCCGCCCCTCGCCGCGAAGCGTCGTTACGCGAAACAAAGACGACTTCGCGACTGCATCGAGCATCGGCTTCACGTTCAGGGAGCGCAATGAGATATGGTCGTTACGGTTACTTCACCGGCTTCGTGACCGCTGAACCCTGCGCCGTTGCCTTATGCGAGGTGATCGCCTGCACCTTCTCCAACGTTTCCAAAAATTCGGACCGGAGAAGCTGTTCATGCTTCGCGTCTGTCGGCTCCGAGAGGAATGCGACCTTCACGATGAAGCGGTTCAATATCGATGCGACGAGAAGATCGTCCGAGTGTTGCGAGCGTAGGGCCGTGAGCTGCCGACGCATCTCAATGAGATCGATGTTCTCGCGGTCTGACTGCTTGATCAAATAAAGCTCGCGCCACTGTTCTACAGCCAAACGAAGCCGACGCGCCGAGTATATTGGCGCGACGGCTTCGCCACTGGGGACCCGGACCAAAGGGCAATGTCCGGTGCAGAGACGCTATCGCACTGTCGCCCCGGTGCAATCGAAGTCGCGGATTAAGCTTGATGTCCCCGCGGCGCGTTAATTCCGGAACTGCCTGCCACGCGTTAGCATCCCGCTTGCTGCGGGACGTCGCCGCATTTCCAACCGCAACGGAAGTCGCGCCGCATCCGGCCATCCTCAAGCGATATGAGGCACAACTCGGCCGGCTTGAAGAGACCTCGCAAAGGGTGTCAGTGCCGCGACGGCGAAGCCGCCGAAGCCATGAGAGATCTGGTCGAGACGGTCACCGTCTTCCGGGCGCTTGGGTGGTGTGACCGTGGAGATAGCAGGCCGGTTAAACGCTCTGCTGGGGAAGAGCTTTTCCCAACCGCGTCAAAGGCGTGCGGGGAAGCGTTTGGTAGCGGGAGAGGGACTCGAACCCCCGACCCCAGGATTATGATTCCCGTGCTCTAACCAGCTGAGCTACCCCGCCACAGGGTCGCGAACGGCTGATACCGCCGATCTCGCGAACGCGCGGCATATAAGGAAGGGGGCGGCGGGAAGTCAAGCTAAGTGCGCCTGATTTTGGCGCCGGAATCGACCGCTTCCGGCGTGGACTCGCGGAGAGTCCCCTCACCCGGAATCCGCGCTTGGGCGCGGATTCCGGCCTCTCCCCGACGGGGGAGAGGCGAAGGAAGGGTGCAGCGAGATTCGCTATTTCGGCCGGACCGTTGGGTCCCCGCCAGGGCTGCCGGGAGGCGGGATCACGGGCATGGCCCCATCCGTGCTCGGTGCGGGGGCGTGCATGTCGGGGTCGACGCCGGAGGGCGGGCAGAGCACGCCGTCGGATTTCGCCAGCTTGTCGCCGAGCGGTTCCCGGGCCTGGCCGGTGGTGGTGCCGTCGGGCGCGGCGGCGCGATTCGGGCGGTCCTGCGGCACGCAGTTCGCCGTGTGCGTCGGGGATGGCGGCGCGGTCGCTTGCGGCGGCGTCGCCGGGGCGGGCGGGGCCTGCGCGATCGCGGCGCCAGAGGCTGCGATCACGAGGCCCGCAAGGATGATGTTTGATGTCGTGCGCATGAGGAGGAAACGCCCGGGTCGGCCCCGATGTTCCAGCCTCTGAACATTACGATTTGTGGTAGCGGATCAGCGAAAAGTGGCCCATCGGCGGCATCGGGCGGCGCTCGGCCAGCGTGACGCCGCCGTGCTTCGAGGCCCAGTTCACCAGGCGCTGCCACGGGAATTCCGGGCGCCAGCCGAGGCGGCGGGCGAGCGGCGCAAACGCGAGCTCGGAGAGTTTGCGAAAACCTTTTTCGGCGCCGATGTGGTTGACCAGGATCAGCTCGCCGCCGGGCTTGAGCACGCGCACGAATTCGTCGAGCGTGCCTTCGGGATCGGGCACGGCGGTGATGACATATTGCGCGACCACCGCATCGAAGGCGGCGTCGGGGAACGCCAGGTTCTTCGCATCCATCACCGAGAGCACTTCGACGTTGCTCAAGCGGAGCGCGCGCACGCGTTGTTGCGCCTTGCGCAGCATCGGCTCGGAAATATCGACGCCGCAGATTTTTGTGGTGCGCGAATAATCGGAGAGCGAAAGCCCGGTGCCGACACCGACGTCGAGGATGTGGCCGCCAATGCGATCGGCCTCGGCGATGGTCGACTGCCGGCCGGCATCGAACACCTTGCCGAACACGAGATCGTAGACCGGCGCCCAGCGGCCATAGGCCTTCTCGACCCCGGCCCGCGAGATATCTGCTGCCATGCCCCCTGCCCCGGTATTAGCTTTTTGTCTTGCGCATGATCTGGTCGGAAAACCGCTTCACACTTTTCCGGATCATGCGCTTAGCCGCGAACCGCCTCAGCGAGCGGCCTCGCCGTGCTGCTCGTCGCTGCCTTCGCCGCGGCGCTCTGGATGAAGCCGCCGCCGAGCACGCGTGCCTGCCCACCGGGCGCGTCGTAGAACACGCAGGCTTGTCCCGGCGAGACGCCCTCTTCGCCGGCGACGAGCTCGACCTCGTAATGGCCGTTCGCGCCGCGCAGCCAAGCCGGCTGCGGCGCGCGGGTCGAGCGCACGCGGACGAACAGCTCGAGGCCAGAACCGATCGCGCGGTCGATGTCGCCGCCGCCGATCCAGTTGACGTCGCGCAAGGTGATGCGGTGCATCTTCAGCGCATCGCGCGGGCCGACGACGACGCGGCGGTTGGCGGCCTCGAGCCGCACCACATACAGTGGCGCGGCGGCCGCGATGCCAAGGCCGCGGCGCTGGCCGATGGTGAAATTGGCGATGCCGTGATGCTGGCCGAGCACGCGGCCATCGAGATCGACGATGTCGCCGGGGTCCATCGCATTCGGACGCAGCCGGGTGATGATGTCGGTGTAGCGGCCCGTCGGCACGAAGCAGATGTCCTGGCTGTCGTGCTTGTCGGCGACGGAGAGACCAAAGCGGCGCGCAAGCTCGCGCGTCTCGGGCTTGGTCATGTCGCCGAGCGGGAAGCGCAGGAAGTCGAGCTGTGACTGCGTGGTCGCGAACAGGAAATAGCTCTGATCGCGGTCGCTGTCGGCCGCGCAGACCAGCGCACGCGAACCGTCGTCGCGACGGCGCGAGGCGACGTAGTGGCCGGTGGCGAGCGCCTGCGCGCCGAGCTCGCGCGCGGTCTTCAGCAGGTCGCGGAATTTGACGGAGCGGTTGCACTCGATGCACGGCACCGGCGTCTCGCCGAGCGCGTAGCTGTCGGCGAAATTGTCGATGACGGACTCGCGGAAGCGGTCCTCGTAGTCGAGCACGTAATGGGGAATGCCAAGCTTGGCCGCGACGTCACGGGCGTCGTGGATGTCCTGGCCGGCGCAGCAGGCGCCCTTGCGGTGGGTCGCCGCGCCATGATCGTAGAGCTGCAGCGTGATGCCGACGACGTCGTAGCCCTCGGCCTTCAACAGCGCAGCCGTCGTCGAGGAATCGACGCCGCCCGACATGGCAACGACGACCCTGGTGTCCTCAGGACGGCCTTCGAGATCCAGACTGTTGAGCATGGGCCTTAAGCGATTGTAACGGCGGCGATCCGCGATTGCTGATGCGGTGTCCCGGTCTCTTGGACCGGGACACCGGCGGTCCCCGGGAACCTGGGTTCCCGAAGGGCACTGGCTGGCCCGGTCGAAAGCGGCTGAGAGCACCCTTTAATATAGGCGGCATTCCGGTGAAGCAATCGCGGCCGCCGCAAGCTTAGGGCAATTCTTGCCGGGGCGGCAGAAATGACGGGGTTTTCGGGGAGCCGGCTGCGGCCACCCCGATTCGACAAGATATTGATATCAATAGATAAAACGGCAATTCAAGGGATTGGCCCGCTCCTTGCTGACCTCCTGGTCCGAAGATGTTTTCAAGGGGTCGCCTGTGGTTGGTGTCACGTCAGACGTAGCGGCAAGCGCGCAGGTCTCCAGCGCGCAACAAAAGCCTGCCCGGTCGCAGAGCACCAAGGACACCACGCCGAGCGACTCCTTCGGGTCGCTGGTCGACAGCAACACCCAGGCCATCAGCAACAGCGCCTCGTCCTCGAGCCAGGACACCGGGCCGCGGCGGACCGACTCGTCGTCGTCGTCCTCCTCGTCCGACCGCAGCACGCGCGACTCGTCCTCGACCGATCAGTCCTCGCAGAGCAAGGCGAGCGACAGCACGGATTCCTCGACGCAGGCGGCGAGCGACACGACGACCGATCCGACCAAGGCTCCCGACAAGACCAAGGACAAGAGCGACACCTCTTCCACCAAGGCGAGCGACAAGTCGCAGGACTCCAAGGACGGCAAAAGCGACAAGACCGACGCCACCACCGACGGCCTCGCCGCCGCAGTCGACGCCTCTGCCGCGGCACAAGCCGCCGCAGCGCCGGTAGCGACGCCCGATCCGACCGCCGTCCCCGTCGCCGCGCCCGTGGTGCCGGTCGATCCGAACGCGGCGGCCAACCAGGCCGCCAACACCGCCTCCTCGCCGCTGACGATCGCAGCCGCCGGCATCGCCGCCAGCGCCTCGACCGCAGCGCAGATCGCCGGCGCCAAGACCGACGCGACCGGCAAGACCGCGAAGACCGGCGATGCCAAGACCACCGACGCGAAGGTCGCGGTGGCCGACGCGGCGACCACGGATGCGACCGCAACCGATGTCACCGCGAACGCCGCGCAGGTGATCGCCGTCGATCCGGGCACGCCAAAGACCTCGTTCAAGGCCGCCGCGACCGCGCAGGGCCAGACCGACGTCTCCAACATCGGCCAGGACGCGGGCAAGACCGCGCAGACCGCGGCCACCGCACAAAATCCCGCGACCGCGACGACGGCCAACGCCGCCGCGCATCCGCAGGCCGCCAAGCCGCAAGCTGACGCGGCTGCCGCCGATGCGAAGGCTGACGCTGCCAATCGCACCGCCGATGCGACGCCAGCCGCGCCGACCACGCACGCGCATGCCGACACGCAAGCCGCAGCTAGCGCGACAACCGACGCCAGCACGCAAGCGGCCAACGCCGTGCAGGTGCCGCTGACCAATACGACGTCCGCGGCCACCGCCTCCACCGCAACGCTGACCGCGACCGCAGCTAATCCGACCGCGGTGCCGATCAGCGGCATTCCGGTCGAGATCGCGGCCGCCGCGCGCGCCGGCAAGACGCGCTTCGACATCAGCCTCGATCCGGGCGATCTCGGCCGCATCGACGTCCGAATCAATGTCGACCGCAACGGCCAGGTCACCTCGCATCTCACCGTCGAAAAGCCGGAGACGCTGCAGATGCTGCGTCAGGACGCACCGCAATTGCAGCGCGCGCTCGACGATGCCGGCCTCAAGACCGGCGGCAACGGACTCTCCTTCAGCCTGCGCGACCAGAATTCATCGGGACAGAACTCCGGCCAGAACAACGACAATGGCAGCAATTCCCGCCGCCTGATCATCAGCGAGGATGACCAGGCCGCGAGCGCCCCCGTCAGCCGCAGCTATGGCCGCATGCTCGGATCGAGCAGCGGCGTCGATATCAGAGTGTGAGGAGTATTCGCCAATGACCACCACGAATGCCGCCACCGCGCCGTCAGTCGTCTCCGGCACCACGCAGACGTCGTCATCGTCCTCGTCGAGCTCGAGCCTGGGCTCGTCCACGGGCGCGACGCTCGCCGGCAACTTCCAGACCTTTTTGACGCTGCTGACCACGCAGCTGCAGAACCAGAACCCGCTCGATCCGCTCGACACCAACCAGTTCACCCAGCAGCTGGTGCAGTTCGCCGGCGTCGAGCAACAGCTCAAGACCAACGACTCGCTGTCGCAGCTCGTCACCCTGCAGCAGACCACGCAGGCGACCCAGGCGCTGGATTACGTCGGCAAGACCGCCGTGGTCGACGGCACCACCGCGACCATGTCGCAGTCGTCGGCGACCTGGCACCTCAACGTGCCCTCCAGCGCGACGGTCAATATCTCTATCGCCAATTCCACCGGACAGACCGTGTTCAGCGGCCAATACACCGCCGGCGCCGGCAGCGACATTCCCTTCACCTGGAACGGCCAGGGCAATGACGGCACGCAATGGCCCGACGGCAAATACACGATCACGGCGACCGGCAAGGACGCCGCGGGCAACAATGTCGGCGTCGCCGCGCAGGTGCAGGGCACGGTGAGCTCCGTCGACCTGACCCAGTCGCCGCCGCTGCTCACCATCGACGGCAACAGCTACACGCTGAGCCAGGTGAAGAGCGTGGTGGCGAGCAGCAGCAGCTCCGGCAGCTAAGGCGGCGCGCTGACGCTACGCATACGGTGTCATCCCGGCGAAAGCCGGGATCCATAGCCACAGGGAGCAGTTTGGCGAAGACCGGTGGTTAGGAATTCTGTCTTGGTACTGCCACCTGCGTGTCATCGATAGATCACGCGATATGGGTCCCGGCGTTCGCCGGGACGACATTCAAAGGCCCCGGCAAGCATCACTGCGGGCCTCGTTCGTTAGTAAAGTATTTACGAAGACCCCCGCTCCGCCCGCTGAAATCGCGCTTTCAGCCCGCCGGGCCGGTCGTGTTCCCGCAAGTTTCAAGGAGAATTGTATTGAAGCCTTAGGCTTAGCGGATTTTTAAGCCCGCGTGCGTAGGGTTGTGAAGTGAGTTCAGTGGTTGAGAGTTTGTGAGTACGCCATGACAGAACCCCATCGCCCGAGGGTAAAATACGTCATCGGGCCGGACGGCAGTCCGCTGACGATCGCAGATCTGCCCGCACCCGGCACCAAACGCTGGGTCATCCGCCGCAAGGCCGAAGTCGTCGCTGCTGTGCGCGGCGGACTTCTCTCGCTCGAGGAAGCCTGCAGCCGGTACACCCTGACGGTCGACGAATTCCTCTCCTGGCAGTTTTCCATCGACCAGCATGGTCTGGCGGGTCTTCGCACCACCCGCATTCAGCAATATCGCCAGTAAGCGATCCGGAAATCTGCTGCTTTTGATGAAAATCGGCCCCGCTCTGCGAGGCCGATTTTTTTAATGTTTCGTTTTGGCGCTACTTTTGTCCGAGCTCTTAACCTTCGTTAACCATATCGAAACCATCACCTAGGCAATAATTGCCCACTCGACCGCTCAGTTGCGGGTCGAAGCTTCGGGGCGGTTGCTTGCAAGGTCTTGCGGACTTCTTAAAAGGTATCGGCGCCGCCCGCTTCGGGGCGATGATCGCGGTCACCGCCGCGCTCATCGGCTTCTTTGCCTTCGTCATCATGCGCGTCACCACGCCCCAGATGACGACCCTGTTCACCGACCTCTCGGTTGAAGATTCTTCCAGCATTATCAAGGACCTGGAACGCCAGGGCATCCAGTTCGAGCTGCGCAATGAAGGCACCATCATCATGGTGCCCAAGGACAAGGTCACCCGGCTCCGCATGAAGCTCGCCGAGGGCGGCCTGCCCAAGGGCGGCGGCATCGGCTACGAAGTGTTCGACAAATCGGACGCACTCGGCACCACCTCTTTCGTCCAGAATATCAATCACTTGCGCGCGCTGGAGGGCGAGCTCGCCCGTACCATCCGCGCCATCGACCGGATTCAGGCCGCCCGCGTCCACCTCGTGCTGCCCGAGCGTCCGCTGTTCGCGCGCGAGGCGCCGGAGCCGTCGGCCTCGATCGTGGTCCGGGTCCGCGGCTCGCTCGAAGCCCAGCAGATCCGCGCGATCCGCCACCTCGTCGCGTCCGCCGTCAACGGATTGAAGCCGCAACGGGTCTCGATCGTCGACGAAGCCGGCCAGCTGCTCGCCGACGGTGCCGCCACCGATCCGGAGCAGGCGCTCGGCGACGAGCGCCGCACCGCCTTCGAGAAGCGGATGCGCAAGCAGGTCGAGGACATCGTCTCCTCGGTGGTCGGTTCGGGCCGCGCCCGCGTCCAGCTCTCAGCCGATTTCGACTTCAACAAGATCACCCAGACCTCGGACAAGTTCGATCCCGAAGGCCGCGTGCTGCGCTCGAGCCAGACCCGCGAAGAGCAGAGCATGACCGCCGACAATAACGGCCAGGTCACGGTCAACAACGAGCTCCCCGGCCAGCAGCAGAACAGCGGCCCGGCGGCGAAGGATCAAAGCAAGAAGACCGAAGAGACCAACAATTACGAGATCTCCCGCACCACCAAGACCGAAGTGACCGAGGCCGGCCGGGTCAACCGCATCTCGGTCGCGGTGCTGGTCGACGGCATCTACGCCAAGAACGACAAGGGCGAGCTCGCCTACACCGACCGCAGCAAGGAGCAGCTCGACCGCATCGCCACCCTGGTGCGCTCGGCGATCGGCTTCGACCAGAAGCGCGGCGACCAGGTCGAGGTCGTCAATCTGCGCTTTGCCGACGCGCCCTCCACCGCCCCGATCACCGAGCCCTCCGGCTTCCTCGGCATGCTGCAGTTCACCAAGGACGACGTCATGTACTTCGTCGAGCTCGGCGTGATGATGCTGCTCGGCCTGGTCGTGATGTTCATGGTGATCCGTCCGCTGGTGAAGCGCATCCTCGCCTCCGACGAAGTCGCCGCCGCCATCTCCGGCGTCCTCACCGGCCCCGCAGCGTCCGAAGAGGGCGCGACCGCGGCGGCAGGCTCCGGCGGCCAGGCCCTGATCCCGGGCGGCGCCGCCAGCGCCATCGACGTCGCCACCATCCAGGGCCAGGTCCACGCCCAGTCCGTTCATCGCGTCGGCGAGCTCGCCGAGCGCAATCCCAACGAAACCGTCGCCATCATCCGTCAATGGCTGACCGAACCCACGAAATGATCGAGTGAACTGACATGGCCGGCACTCTGCAGAACGCCAACTCGAACGACATCACCAGTGTGATCTCCACGCTCGGCCAGCGCGCCGGCAGCCGCACGGGCGCCAAGGTCGAAGCGGTGGCCGGACCGAAGCGCGCCGCGATCCTGATGCTGGCGCTCGGCGAGCAATATGGTGGCAAGATCTGGTCGCTGCTCGACGACGACGAGGTGCGCCAGCTCTCGCTGGAAATGTCGACGCTCGGCACCGTCGAGGTCGACACGGTCGAGGACATGCTGCTCGAATTCGTCTCGCGCATGTCGGCCTCCGGCGCGCTGATGGGCAATTTCGACGCCACCGAGCGTCTGCTGCAGCAATATCTGGCGCCGGAGCGCGTCAACGGCATCATGGACGAGATCCGCGGCCCCGCGGGCCGCAACATGTGGGAGAAGCTGTCCAACGTGCAGGAAGAGGTTCTCGCCAACTACCTCAAGAACGAATATCCGCAGACCATCGCGGTGGTGTTGTCGAAGCTGAAGCCTGAGCACGCCGCGCGCGTGCTCGGCATCTTCCCCGAGGACCTCGCGCTCGACGTCGTCAACCGCATGCTGAAGATGGAAGCGGTGCAGAAGGAGGTGATCGAGAGCGTGGAGAAGACGCTGCGCACCGAATTCATGTCCAACCTGTCGCAGACCCGCCGCCGCGATGCCCACGAGGTGATGGCGGAGATCTTCAACAATTTCGACCGCCAGACCGAAACCCGCTTCATCACCTCGCTCGAAGAAGAGAACCGCGAATCCGCCGAGCGCATCAAGGCGCTGATGTTCACCTTCGACGACCTCGTGAAGCTCGATTCCGGCTCGGCCCAGACCCTGATGCGCAACGTCGACAAGGACAAGCTCGGCGTAGCGCTGAAGAGCGCCAACGAGGATGTCCGCAACTTCTTCTTCGGCAACATGTCCTCGCGCGCGGCCAAGATGTTGCAGGACGACATGGCGGCGATGGGTCCGGTGCGCCTGCGCGACGTCGACGAGGCCCAGGCGCTGCTGGTCAACCTCGCAAAAGACCTCGCCGCCAAGGGCGAGATCATGCTGACCAAGAACCGCGCTGACGACGAGCTGGTGTATTGATGGGCGCTCCGGCCAAATTCCTGTTCGACACCGACTTCGCCGCGCCCGACCGGACGCGCGAGAAGGCGGCGACCGCGGCCGAGATCGCGCAGAAGGTCGCGGAAGCCGAAGCGCGCGCTTATCAGGACGGCTTTGCCGCGGGCCAGCGCGAGGCCAAGGCCGAGAGCGACCGCCGCGTCGCGCTCGCCATGGAAGAGATCAACATCGCGATCCGGGGCATCGCCGCAGGGATCGGCAACATCGAGAGCAAGATGGAGACCGAGGCGGTCGACGTCGCGGTCGCGGTCGCACGAAAGCTGTGTGCCGACCTGGTCGCCGCCGAGCCGCTCGGCGAGATCATGGGTCTGGTCAAGGACTGCTTCTCGCATCTGGTCGCGACGCCGCATCTCGTCGTTCGCATCAACGACGCGCTCTACGACAGCGCGCGCGAGAAGATCGAACGGCTGGCCAAGCAGAGCGGCTTCGAAGGACGGCTGGTGATCCTGGCCGAACCCGAAATTGCCACCGGCGACTGCCGGATCGAATGGGCCGATGGCGGCGTCGTACTGGAGCGCCACGCCATCGCGGCCAAGATCGACGACATGGTCGGACGCTATATCGCGTCCCGCAGGGGGAATTAAGCCATGAGCGACAACGACGGACAGGTCCCGCTGCCCGACCTCAACGGCCCATTGCCGCCGACCGGCGCCGATGTGAGCTACAATGAGGACGAATATGCCTCGCGCGTCGCCGCCGACCTCGAGGCCGTCTTCGACGTGCCGGTACAGGTCTCGGCCGTGCTCGGCCGCTCCAAGATGGACGTCGGCGAGCTGTTGAAGCTCGGGCCCGGCACCGTGTTGGAGCTCGACCGGCGCGTCGGCGAGGCCATCGATATCTATGTCAACAACAAGCTCGTCGCCCGCGGCGAGGTGGTGCTGGTCGAGGACAAGCTCGGCGTGACCATGACGGAAATCATCAGGACTGAACGCGGCTAGCGCCAAACAGGGAATGACGCGCGGCAGCGCGAACAGACGGACAGGAGACTGACATGCGGCTTCTCATCGTTGGCACATTGAAGGGCCAGCTCACCACCGCCACCAAGATCGCGATGGAGAACGGCGCCACCGTGACCCACGCCGAGGATCACGAGCAGGCGATGCGCGTGCTGCGCGGCGGCAAGGGCGCCGACCTCTTGCTGGTCGACGTCGCCCTCGATATCCGCGACCTCGTGATGCGGCTCGAGGCCGAGCACATCCACGCCCCGATCGTCGCCTGCGGCATCACCAACGACGCCCGCGCCGCGGTGGCCGCGATCCACGCCGGGGCCAAGGAATACATCCCGCTGCCGCCGGATCCGGAACTGATCGCAGCGGTGCTGGCCGCGGTGGCCAACGATTCCCGCGAGCTGGTCTATCGCGACGAAGCCATGGCGCGCGTCATCAAGCTCGCTCAGCAGATCGCCGGCTCCGACGCCTCGGTGATGATCACCGGCGAATCCGGCACGGGCAAGGAAGTTCTGGCGCGCTACGTCCACACCCGCTCGGCCCGCGCCAAGCGCCCGTTCATCTCGATCAACTGCGCCGCGATCCCCGAGCATCTCCTGGAATCCGAGCTGTTCGGCCATGAGAAGGGTGCCTTCACCGGCGCGATCGCCCGCCGCATCGGCAAGTTCGAGGAAGCGACCGGCGGCACGCTGCTGCTGGACGAAATCTCCGAGATGGACGTCCGCCTGCAATCAAAGCTGCTCCGCGCCATCCAGGAGCGCGTGATCGATCGCGTCGGCGGCACCAAGCCGGTGCCGGTCGATATCCGCATCATCGCGACCTCGAACCGTAACCTGGCGGAAGCCGTGCGCGAAGGCACGTTCCGCGAGGACCTGCTGTTCCGCCTCAACGTCGTGAATCTGAAGATCCCGCCGCTGCGCGAGCGTCCCGCCGACATCATGGAGCTCGCCCAGCACTTCGTGAAGAAATATGCCGAGGCCAATGGCGTGCCGATGCGCCCCATCTCGGCCGAAGCCAAGCGCGTGCTCTCCACCAATCGTTGGCAGGGTAACGTCCGCGAGCTCGAGAACACCATGCACCGCGCGGTGCTGATGGCGCAGGGCGACGAGATCGGGCCCGACGCGATCCTGACCCCGGACGGCGACCGCCTCGACCTCGCCAAGACGGCACCGGCCGTGGCGCACGCCACCATGGCTGCCGAGCAAGTCACGCGCGCCCTCGTCGGCCGCACCGTCGCCGACGTCGAACGCGATTTGATCCTGGAGACGCTCAAGCACTGCCTCGGCAACCGGACCCATGCCGCGAACATCCTCGGCATCTCGATCCGCACGCTGCGCAACAAGCTCAACGAATACGCCGACGGCGGCATCCCGATCACGCCGGCCGGCACGCCGGGTGAGTATCCGCGGATGCCGATGATGGGAGCGTAGGCAACCAGCTTGCCGGTCTCGTGACGCCCGACCCCGGGCCTCACGGCCGGGACGACCCGACCGTGAGTGTTTGGCCAAGCGGCCACTACGCTCGTGTCAGATTACTTGCCTGGCGGTACGTACACACTTGCAAGCTTCGCGGCCTTTTCCGCGACAGCTTTAAATTCACTCATCTTCCAGGCGCGCACCGTCTCGATCTTGGCAATGGCGCCGCTTGCAGCGGCGGCCATTGCAATGGCGACGGCATCCGCTCCATCGGGAAATTCCGTGACGAGCAGCGCGTCATGTGGACCGGTGGTCATGAAGGCTCCCTGGAGCCTTCCGCCGGCCTTTTCCACCATCGCGCCGATGACCGCCGTGCGATCGATCGGCTTGTCTATCATTCCCTTGATCCCGGTATTTGAGTACGAGACGTACGAGATGAACAACGGCATGTTTCTCTCCGTTGAGGTTACAGCAACGAAAATGCAGTCTCGGAAAAGAAGCTCTGAAACGAGAGCGAGGCATTGCCTGCCGACGGCATGCGAGCTGCCTTGAAAAAAATCCAGCTTCGGACTTCGGCACGTCCAACTGGCAGCTTGAGCCGACTATAGCCGACTCCACAATGCAGCGCGAACGGTAAGCCAAGCCTACCCATTCGAGCCTCGACTATTCCGCCGGCCGCGACAACTTGCGCGATGCACGCGCCGCCGCTGAGTGAGGCATTTCACAAGCAGAACAGATCAAGACAGCTAGAGTCCTCGCGCAGCGCGATGTGAAGTCCGCCAGCGCCGCATCGGCCTCGCGAAACGTCCTTCAATCGAAAGGGCATGCCATGAAATACGCGTCGTGGACCATCTCCCGCTTATCGCTGATTGTAACACTGATCGCAGCTTCGACACCGCTTGCGCGCGCCGACGTGATCATGGATTGGAATGCAAAGGCCGACGCAATCGCTGCCGAGAAGCAAATTCCTCCAGCGCCGCACAGCCGCGCCTTGTCCATGATGCACGTCGCGATGTTCGAGGCGGTCAACGCGATTGATCGCCGGTACGCGCCCTACAAAGTCTCCCTGCCCGCAGACCGTTCGACGTCGCGGGAAGCTGCGGCGGCAGTTGCGGCTCACGACGTGCTGCTGTCGATCTATCCAGACCTCAAGCCGGACCTTGACGCGACGTTGACAAACTCGCTGGCGCCCATTGCCGACAGCGATTCCAAGATCGCCGGCATTGAGCTCGGAAGAGAGGCCGCAGTGAAGATCGTCGAGCTTCGCGCGAATGACGGCAGCGCCGCTCCGGAAACCTACCGCCCGCTGACGACACCGGGTGCTTACGTCCCTACCACCATCCCGAGTTTCACAACCACGGGTGCGACGACGCCCTGGGTCATGGCCTCCGGATCGCAGTTTCGCCCCGGGCCCCCGCCGGCTCTTGATTCAGAGGTTTGGACCCGGGACGTCAATGAGATCCGCGAGATCGGTAGCCGAAGCAGCCCGACCCGGACCCCCGAGCAAACGACGATCGGTCGCTTCTGGTTCTTTGTCGGCGCGCGCACCTACAATCCGATTGTGAGGCAGGCGGCGATGGCCAAGGGCATGGATCTCGTCGACTGCGCCCGGCTGTACGCGCTGACGTCGATTGCGGGCAACGATGCCATCGTCGCCGTATTTGACGCGAAGTACCATTACAATTTCTGGCGACCGATCACGGCCATCCGCAACGCCGATCTGACGTCGAATGCGGCGACGCCTCGCGATCCGTCCTGGCTACCGCTGGGGGAAACGCCGATGCACCCGGAATACCCCTGTGCTCACTGCATCGTGTCGGCGGCGATCTCGACCGTGCTCCAGACCGTCGTTGGGGATTTCGGCGAATTCTCGCTGACCAGCCCCACCGCATCGGGCGTCACACGCAAATGGTCCCGGCTCCAGGACTATAGCGACGAAGTCTCCAACGCCCGTATCTGGGCCGGCTTCCACTACCGGTTCTCGACCGAGGTCGGCAAGGACATGGGCCGGAAGATCGGTGCGTTGACCGTCGCGACGCAGTTTCGCGGTGTAGAAGCGATGGCGGAACCGAACCGTTAGGCTATTGCCGTTTGGGACCGGCCAGGCGGAATCCGCCCTGTCGCGCGTCCGAATTGGCTGGACAACTCCGCCCCTGCGCTACCCGACGTGCGATTCTGCGCAGAGTGCCCGCGTTCGGCGCCTACCTCATCGTCGACAAGGGCTCTATAAGCGCAGCATCGCATCAGTTGGGGAACAGTGACGATGTCGGAGACTCAAATCACGGATTGGCTGGCATCGCAGCGGCAGGCGATGATCGATCTGCTGCGCGACGTCGTGGACATCGATTCCGGATCCTATGACAAGGCAGGCGTCGATGCGGTCGGTGCGCGGTTCGAGCGGCACTTTGCCGAACACGGCATTCCCTCGCGCCGGGAGAGCCACGGCACGTTTGGCGATGCGATCCACGCGGACGTGGCAAAGCCCGGCAGCAACGAGAAGCCGGTGCTGTTGATGGGGCATCGCGACACCGTATTCGGCAAGGGCGAAGCGGGGAAGCGCCCGTTCACGATCAAGGACAAGCGCGCCTACGGGCCCGGTGTCGCCGACATGAAGGCCGGCGTCGTGATGAACATCTTCGTCGCGACCGCCTTCCACAAATTCGGCGGCAACCCGCATCCGATCAAGCTGCTGATCACCTCGGACGAGGAGATCGGCTCGCCGTCGTCGCGGCCGGTGATCGAACGTGAGGGACGCTCTGCGCGCGCCGTGTTCAATTCCGAGCCGGGCCGCCCCACCGGCAATGTCGTCACCAGCCGCAAGGGCGGCATCTTCATGCACATGGCCGTCACCGGGAAGGCGGCGCATTCCGGCGCCAATTTCGCCGCCGGCATCAGCGCGATCGGCGAGCTCGCGCACAAGATCATCCAGATCCACGCGCTGACCGACCTCACCAAGGGCATCACGCTCAATGTCGGGCTCATCTCGGGCGGCCAGTCGGTCAACACGACCGCGCCTTACGCCGAGGGCCAGATCGACATGCGCTATGTCGATCCGAAGGATCGTGCCACTGTCATGGCCGAGATCGAACGCATCATCGCGACGCCTTATGTACCCGGCACCAGCGCGACGCTGACGATCAAAGGCGAGTTCGTGCCGGTGGTGCAGAGCGAGAGCTCGAAGGCGCTGTTCGAAAATTATCAGGCCGCCGCAAAGCAGGCCGGCCTCACCACGCTGCAGGGCGAGTTCTCCGGCGGCTGCGCCGATTCCGGATTCACCGCCGCGGTGGGGACGCCGACTATCTGCGGCGTCGGCCCCGTGGGCGGGCTTGCCCATTCGCCGGAGGAATATCTCGAGCTCGACAGTATCGTGCCGCGTGCACAGGCGCTGGCGCTGGCGATCTTGCGGGGGTAAGCGCAGGTCCCGTAGGGTGGGCAAAGGCGCACTTGCGCCGTGCCCACCATCTGTTTCAGTTGGATGAAGGTGGTGGGCACGCTTCGCTTAGCCCACCCTACGAGACCGCCCGAGTCCTACGAATAGCTCGGCGCATCCGGCTTGCGGAAAATGTGGATGGGATCGCCCGGCACGAACGGCTGGCCGCGGAAGGTCGCATAGGCGTAGAGCGCGAGATAGACGATCGCCAGCGCACCGACGGCATAGAAGGCCCAGATCCCGACGCGCTTCATCGTTCCGCTCCGTTGCCGTCCCGGCGGGAGGGCTCAGGGCGCTTCTAGAGCGATGGGCGAGAAAAGGCCAGCCTGAGCGCGGCGATCAAACGCCGCGGCTGCTGCGCGCGGGAACGCTGACCTCGGCGAGCCTTGCGGCGTCCTCGTCCTGATCCACCGCCACATACTGACCGTGCCAATAGGCGAGCGCTGCGGTCCGCACTGAATTCTTGATGTCCCTGACACGGCCGATGACGATGCCGTGCGAGTGACGCTCGACGATCTCCTCGACCTCGCAATCGACGGCAGACAGGGCGCCGACCAGCAGCGGAACGCCGGAGACCGCCGTGACCCACGTGCTGCCTGCGAAACGCGCGGCCCCCTTCAGGCCACCCTTGCCGGCAAAGCGTTCGGCCACATCGAGCTGATCGCCTGCGAGGATGTTCACGCCGAAGGCGCCGTGGCGGCGGATCAGCGGAAATGACGAGGCATCGCGATTGATGCTGACGATCAGCGTCGGCGGGTCGACCGATAGCGAGGTTACGGATGTAACCGTCATGCCGGTGATGTCCTTGCCCCGCCCTGCGGTGATGACACTGACGCCGCCGGTGAGATGGCGCATGGCGCCGCGGAAATCGGCAGACGAGACGGCAGTTTCGGTCATGAGATCGCGGGGCACTACATTCATGGCATGGTCCCCGAAACGGGGTTCCTCTTTATCTAGGTACGATCGTCCGCTGACAACAGGTGGCTCAGGATCGAGCCCTCGAGCGCAGCAAGCTCGGCAGAGCCGCGCTCACGCGGCCGGGCGGTATTAACCATGACATCGTGGGCGATGCGGCCCTCGTCGATCACCAGCACCCGGTCCGCCAGCGCGACGGCCTCGGAGACGTCGTGGGTCACCAGGATCGCCGTAAAGCCCTGGTCGCGCCAGACCCGCTCCAGCAGCCGCTGCATCGAGATGCGGGTCAGCGCATCGAGCGCGCCGAGCGGCTCGTCGAAGGCCAGCACGCGCGGACGGGAGACCAGCGCGCGGGCGAGCGCGACGCGCTGCTTCTGGCCACCCGACAGCACCGACGGCCATTGATCGCGCTTGTCGACGAGCCCGACCTCGGTGAGCGCCTTCTCCGCACGCGACTGCGCATCATCGGATGCACGATCGCGGCCGAGCCCGACCTCGACATTGGACAGTACCCGCGCCCAGGGCAGCAGCCGCGGCTCCTGGAACATCACGCGGATATCCTCCGGCTGGATCGCCGCATCGCCGAAGCTGATGCTGCCGGCGTCGATCTTTTCCAGGCCGGCGATCAGGCGCAGCAACGTGCTCTTGCCGCATCCGCTCTTGCCGACGATGGCAACGAACTGGCCGGCCGGTATGTGCAGATCGATGCCGCGCAGCACCTCGTTGTCGCCGAAGGATTTCCGCAGGCCGCGGATGCTGAGCGGCAGACCACTCACATGCAGCGGCCGCTCCTCGCGCGTCACGCGGGCCGCGGGCGCGAAATTGGCGCGGCTGGCGAGCTCGGTTTCCGGAAGGGAGGTCCGAAGGGCTGTTTGCATGTGATTCTCAGCGTTTCTGGAAAGCGGGGTGCCAGGAGAGCGTCAGGCGCTCCAGCACGCGGGAGGCGCTGTCGGCGAGCTTGCCGAGCAGGGCATAGATCAGGATCGAGAGCACGACGACGTCGATCAGCATGAACTCGCGCGCCTGCATCGCCATGTAGCCGAGGCCGGAGGACGCCGCGATGGTCTCCGCGACGATCAACGTCAGCCACATGATGCCGAGCGCGAAACGGATGCCGACGAAGATTGAGGGCAGCGCGCCCGGGAAAATGACGCGGCGGAACAGCTCGCCGTCGCTCATGCCGTAGATGCGGCCCATCTCGATCAGCTGCGGGTCGACGGTGCGGATGCCGTGCAGCGTGTTGAGGTAAATCGGGAAGAACACGCCGAGCGCCACGAGAAACAGCTTGGCACTTTCATCGATACCGAACCACAGGATGACCAGCGGGATCAGCGCCAGATGCGGCACGTTGCGTACCATCTGCAGCGTCGTGTCCGTGAGTTTTGCGGACAGCTGCGACAGGCCGTTGGCGAGCCCGAAGGCGAAGCCGATGCTGCCGCCGATCAGGAAGCCGATCGAGGCACGCCAGAACGAGACCCAGATGTTGCGGATCAGCTCGCCGGACAGCAGCAGCTTCCAGCCGGCGAGCGCGACGTCACTCGGCGCCGGCAGCACGCGTACCGGCACGAAGCCGGTGACGCTCGCCACCTGCCATATCGCAATAATGGCAAGCGGCACGATCCAATGGACCAGGCCGTCAACGCGCGGCAGACGGAAGTTGCGTGGCAGTGAGACGCTGTCGATGAGGCTCATGATTGCGACACCCGATGCTGCGGACGGTAATCGCTGCCGACCGTCTCGCCGAACGGACCGCCGTTGAAGTGCAGCTTGGTCACGTTGCTCGGCAGATCGAGCGAGAGCAGCGGGAACACCAGCTCGGCAAAGCGATAGGCTTCTTCCAGATGCGGATAGCCCGACATGATGAAAGTATCGATGCCGATGTCCTGATACTCCTTGATGCGCGCGGCGACCGTCTGGGCGTCGCCGACCAGCGCCGTGCCGGCACCGCCACGCACCAGGCCGACACCGGCCCAGAGATTCGGTGCGATCTCGAGCTTGTCGCGCTTGCCGCCGTGGAGCTGCGCCATGCGCTGCTGGCCGACCGAGTCCATGCGCGCAAAGTTCTTCTGCGCAGTGGCGATGGTGTCGTCGCTGACATGCTTGATCAACTCGTTGGCGGCCGACCAGGCCTCTTCATTGGTCTCGCGGACGATCACGTGAAGACGGATACCGAAGGAGAGCTTTCGACCGCGCGCTTCTGCAGCCGCTTTTACCCTTGCGACCTTCTCGGCAACCAGCGCCGGCGGCTCGCCCCAGGTGAGATATTTGTCGACGGCGTCGACAGCGACGTCGATGCCGGCATCCGACGAGCCGCCGAAATAAAGCGGCGGCCGCGGCGACTGCACGGGATGGAACAGCAGCTTGCCGTCCTCGACATGGATGTGCTTGCCCTCGACATTGACGGTCTTGCCGGCCAGCAGATCACTATAGACGTTGAGGAACTCGCGGGTGACCTCGTAGCGCTCGTCATGGCTGAGGAAGATGCCGTCGCCCTTGTTCTCGACGGGATCGCCGCCGGTGACGACGTTGATCAGAAGCCGGCCATTGGTGATGCGGTCGAGCGTCGCGGTCATGCGCGCCGCCACGGTCGGCGATTGCAGGCCGGGTCGGACAGCGACGAGATAGCGCAGCCGCTCCGTGAACGGCGCCACCGAGGAGGCGACGACCCAGGAATCCTCGCAGCTCCGTCCCGTCGGCAACAGCACGCCGAAATAGCCGAGCTGGTCCGCCGCCTGCGCGACCTGGCGCAAATAGTTGAAATTGACCTCGCGGCCGCCGATGCCGGTGCCGAGATAGCGGCCATCACCGTGCGTCGGCAGGAACCATAGGATGTTGGCGTTGGATTGCGTGCTTGCGGTCTTACTCATGAACCTGGCCTCCGCGCCACGTCGGAAATCTTGATTGCCTTGGGGATCAGGTTGAGCGCGAAGAACGCATCCGCAACCTGCTGCTGGTCGGCGATGACGGCATCGGTCAGCGGCTTGATGCCGTAGGCCTGCCGCTTCAGCGCGACCTCGACCACCGGGACGGACAGGCCGATCGCCGGAGCGAGCTGCTCGGCCACCGCGTGGATGTCGCCCTTGGCCCAATCGTCGACCGAACTCAGCTCGGCGAGCACGACGTCGACGACCTTCGGGTTGGCATCGAGGAATTTCTTCGAGGAGAAATAGAACTGATAGTTGGCGACAATGTCGGTGCCGTCAGCCAGCGTGCGTGCCCCGGTCGCGGCTTCCGCGGCGGCCTGGAACGGATCCCAGATCACCCAGGCATCGACCGCGCCGCGCTCGAAGGCGGCGCGCGCATCGGCCGGTGCAAGGAACACCGGCTCGATCTCGGAGTATTTGACGCCCGCCTTCTCCAGCGCCTTGACCAGGAGGTAGTGAACGTTGGAGCCCTTGTTGAGCGCGACCTTCTTGCCCCTGAGATCGGCCACCGATTTGAGCGGGCTGTCCTTCGGCACCAGGATGGCCTCGCCCTTCGGCGCCGGCGGCTCATAGGCGACATACTGGATCGGCGCGCCGGCGGCCTGCGCGAAGATCGGCGGGGCCTCGCCGGTGTTGCCGAAATCGATCGCGCCGACATTGAGCGCTTCGAGCAGCGGCGGGCCGGACGGGAATTCGGTCCACACCACCTTGTAGCCGGAGGCAGCCAGCTTCGGCTCCAGCGTGCCCTTGCTCTTGAGCAGCACCAGCTTGCCGTATTTCTGGTAGCCGATGCGCACCACCTTGTCCTGGCCGTAGGAGGTGCCGACCGCAGCCGCGACGATGCCGATCGACAGGACGATCGCCGCAATCAGTCGCTGAATGATACGCCTCATGTTCAGACCTTTTGAAATGGGGAGATTGGTTGGCACGATCAGGTCGCCGTGCTGCGCCAGACGATGTCGCGGATGACGATCGGCTTCGGGATCAGGCCGAGCTTGTAGAACCGGTCGGCGACGCCCTGCTGGGTCGCGACGATGTCGTCCGTAACGGGGCCGATCACGAAATTCGCGCGAGCGGCCGCGACGGCCTGGATATCCAGCGGAACGCCGGTGATCGCAGCCAAGGACTTGGCAACTTCGTCGCGGTGCTGTTCGGCCCATTGACCGGTCGCGGTGGTGACGTCGACGATCTGCTGCAGGATCGCGCCGTGGGTCTTCGCGAACTCGCGGTTGGCGATGTAGAAGGAGTTGGTCTTGGTGACCTCGCGCGCATTGATCAGGATGCGCCCGTTCTGCTTGGTCTCGCCGATCGCGAAATAGGGATCCCAGATCGCCCAGGCCTCGATGCTGCCATTGGCAAAGGCGGGGCCGGCGTCCGGCGGCGTCAGATAGACCGGGGTGATATCGGCGTAGGTCAGCCCCGCCTTCTCCAGCGTCTGCACCACGACGTTGTGGGCGCTGGAGCCCTTGGTGAAGCCGACGCGCTTGCCCTTCAGGTCTGCGATCGAACGGATTGATGAATCCTTGGGCACCAGCATGCCCTGTCCGTTGGTGATGGGCTGGCCGGCGGCATAGACGATCGCCGCGCCCGCGGCCTGGGCGAACACCGGCGGGGAATCGCCGACCGCACCGTAATCGACGCTGCCGACATTCATCGCCTCCATCATCGGCGGGCCGGAGGAGAACTCGACCCATTTCACGTCGATGCCCACGGCAGCGAAATGTTTTTCCAAAGTCGCCCGCTGGCGCGTGATGACCAGCACGCCGGTCTTCTGGTAGCCGATACGAATTTCCTTCAGCGCGCCTTGCGCGCCGGCACGCGAAGCGAACGCAGCTGCGGCGGCGGTTCCGGCGGACAGTTTCAGAAAATCTCGACGCAGCATTCCAAACTCCCGGCCGCGTACGGCCGTCATCATTCATGTCCGTGGAATGATGGTGCGGAGCGGGAAAGCTGTCGAGACGTGCGGGAAAATAGCGATGCACACACTGCCCCTATGGCAGCGCGCATGATTAATCTTTCAAACGGCGGAGCGAATGAAGATGGAATTTTTCTGCACGCGGATGTGAACGGCCTCGCGCGTTCGACCTCTGACTCGGAGCCGGAACAAAAAGGCGAAAACAACCCCATGCACAGTAGCCGGGCGCGCAAAAGCACCCGACTACGAATTATCCGAACTTAACTTGACGCGTCGGGCAAAACAGGCGCAGGATGGCATGATGGCGGCGCTCGGGATGGACGGCCTTGCCGGGCTATTGCAGCCATCGCACCGGCAAATTCTGCAAGCCCCGGAACGCCCAGCCGCCGATCCGCACCTCTTCGTCATCGGCAAGCTCGATATGCCCGGCACGCGCAAACACCGTCGGCAGCGCGACGTCGGCGATCATGGCGCGCGAGGCCCAGGCGCCGGCGCAGAAATGCGGACCGGCACCGAAGGCCACGCTCTTGGAGGTATCACGCCGCACGTCGAACTGGTCGGCACGCTCGAAATGCTTCTCGTCGCGATTGGCGGAACCGAACATCAGGAACACACGCTCGTCCGTCTCGAACGCGACGTCGCGGATCGACCACGGTTTTGCAATCCGCCGCGGCGACATGCCGATCGGCGAGATCCAGCGCGCATATTCCTCGAACGCCTCGAGCCAGGTCACCTCGCCCTTGCGCACCAGCGCGAGCTGCTCGGGATGGGTCAGCAGCGCCCACACCGTGCCGGCGATCGCCTTGCGCGGTTCGTTCTGGCCGCCGGAGATCGCGAGTTTGACATTCGCGCGCACGCTCGCCATCGGCATGCCGGAGGCGAGCAGCACGCCGAGAATGCTCTGATCGGGATGCTTACGCATCACCGGCAGGATGTCGTCGATCGCGGCATCAATGCCTGACGTCGCGGCGTGGCAGCGCGCCTCGACGCCCGTGTCGCCGCCATAATTGGCGATGCCCTCGATCATGCCTTGCGACCAGGCATCCATGTCGGCGAAGCCGATATTGGTGAGGCCGGTGATCGATTTCAGGCATTCGCCGGAGAACGGCAGCGCGAAGTCACGCATGAAATCGATCCGGCCGGGCTCGATGGCGTCAATGATGCGGTCGGCATGGGCCTGGAACAGCGCGGTCCAGTGCGCCTTCACCGTCTTCGGCGACACCGTCGGAAACATCGCGCGCCGCTCGACCTGATGCGCCTCGCCGTCCTTGCGCATCATGTTGTGGCCCATCAGCCGGTTCATCAGGCCGGCAGGCTGGTGCGAGGAGAACACGTCGATCTGCTTCTCGGAGATCGAGATGTCGTCGCGGCTCGCCAAAAGCGTCGAGCCGAGCTGCGGCACGTAGGCGATCGGCGCCTCCTTGCGCAGTTTTGCAAGCGTTGGATACGGGTCGGCCCAGAATGCGGCCGGGTCGATGTCGATGCGCGGCGCGGTGCTCAATGCGGCTTCCTCGGAATTCTCGTGTGCTTCGGGCCAGACTAGCGAACTCGGACGCTGGCGTCTGTCCCTAGAAATGGGGACGGCATTGGCGGGCGTCCTCATCCGTCGGATGGTCGTCGGAGCGACAGCAAGATCGGCCTTAGACTTCGGTCATATTGGTGCAGGCTGGGTTTGCTTTAAGCTGGCCCCATGCGGGGGATGATCATCATCACGATCGGCTTTTTGATAGTGGTGCTTGCGCTCTCACGAACGCATGAATTTGCAATCCAACCGACGAAGCCGCTTCCTCCTGTGAACGCACCAGCGAACTGAACCGTCCCCATCGGGCCAGCACCTGAACCACCAGAAGATGACTCCGCTCGATTTGCAGATGGTTCCTGCCAGGAACCCGGAATAGCGTTCGCTATCGGGCGGACAAAGGCGCAGTGTCGCACTGCCACCGTCCGGCCCTCAGCATCTACCGGTGGTGTGAACGCGAGTTGCGCTCCCGCTCAACCGATAGTGGAGCATTGAAGTGCCGGCGCTGGGATCCCCCTAACAGTCAATGACATTCGAATATCGCCTGATGCAAGAGGCGATCAATTTGCGCCAACAAGCGGAAGGAATGCCTGTTGGCGTCCGCCGCGCGGAGCTCTTGCAGAAAGCGCGGCAGATCGACGTTGCCTGTGAGGTCAACAAATGGCTGACGTCACCCGGGCTACCGACGCCATCCTAGCTTGAGCGTTTCTCTTCTGCGTGGCAGCAAGCGCCTCATTGACGCGAAATCGCCTGGACGACCGTGAACCAGAGCACCGCCGCCATCGTGCGAGAGGAACAGGCCTCGTGCGCGAGAGTTGATGACCATGGTGCTCATCAGCGCGCTCGAAGAATCGTTCGACATCGCCTGGAACTTTCTCGAGAAGTCCGGCGAGCTGAGAGGCGCTGCGGAGTCCGCAACTATCATCCTGGATTCAATCGAGCGGCAGCTGCGCGCCGGCGAGCGCCGAAGGCTCATGCTGGCAAACGTGGCGATCTCGTCCTACCGGGAGCAAGTTGCGAAGATTTCTACCGTCGTCCCGGATCGGGATATCATATGGCTGTGCTGACCAAGCGAACGCAACCGGACCGCAGCAAGATCAACATGAACCGCGGTCATGAGATCAAGTATTGGGTCCACGAACTCGGCATCACGCGCGCGCAGCTGCAACAGGTCGTCAACAAGGTCGGCAATTCTGCCGCTGCGGTCCGCAAGGAATTGACAAGGTGAAGCCGAACCGGGGCATGCCTGTCGGGCTCCTCCTTGTCGACGTTGCGCTCGCGATTTGCCTGTCGGGGCTTCTTGTCAGCGTTCTCAAGCTGGCCTGGTGACGCAATCTCGACCTTCCCGCGTCCGGCATGGCGGAAACACAACCCCACTCAGGAGGTCAGAAATGACCAGAAACGAAGTGAATGCCCGCTATCGACGGGAAGCCGACAACGCTTTCAAGACCATCAGCAACGCCAAGCCGATCGCCGACTACGCTAAGGCGGAGCAAACCTTTCACGAGAATCGCGAGCGCTTGAAAGCCGAGCGTCTGGCCCGGGAAGCTGCAGCGAAAGCCTCCACGAAATAGCTCGGCCTTGTCGCAAGCCTTGACCTAGAGCATCGTGAGCACGACAATTCCGTCTTCGAGCTCCCCTGAAGCAAGACGCGCTCGCGCGATACGCTCGAACTCCGTCCGATATTTGTGCAGATAGCTGAGGGCCTGCTTGTCGGTCTGAAACGTCGTCGTAAGTCGGCAAATTTGTCGCGCTGCGCCCAGCGCAAGGGTGAATGTAATCGTTCCACCGCCGTCCGATTTTGCTCTGGGCACGGTCAGCACTCCCGGCTTGTAACTCGGTCCTCGGCAAATTCGTCGACAAGTGTCGAGGGTGTTTATCCCAGCAATCGTCTCGTGCGCTTTTTGGGAATTGGCGCCGCCAGGGTTACTGCCACTGCCGCGTCCGCGGCTTCCTTGGCCTCGCGTAACTCGCGGAGCCGCGCCATGTTCTTGCGCACCTTGATCGCCTGCCGTTCGGCATCCGCGATGGCCCGCACCCCCTCTTCGACGGCGAGGCGCTGACGATCGGCGCGCGCGATCGCTTCAGGTGACGGTACTGCCGATTTTCTGGCGCTCATCCTTCACCCGTTCAAAATAGGCAAAACCCGCTCAATCCAGGGATCGAGCGGGCAGCATAGCCGCTTCAGTACATCCGTGAAACGGCGCGACGAGATCAAGCCAGCGAGAGATTTTCGGCGCTGACCTTGCCCCGCATCTTGTCAGTTTTGAGCTCGAAATTGACCTTCTGGCCCTCGGCGAGACCCGACAGACCGGCGCGCTCGACCGCACTGATGTGAACGAACACATCGTTGCTGCCGTCGTCCGGCTGGATGAAACCGAAGCCCTTTTGGCCGTTGAACCACTTAACCGTACCTGTCGTCATATTCTTCTCCAAAGCGCACAAGCGCGTTCCGCGACAATCACGCGGCGACTTCAACTTCGTCGATGTCTTTGGAAAAGGAGCCCGCGGGCGCGATCAACAAGGCACAGCGGCTAATCGAATAGAGTGAATATACATCACAATCGTCATATTACAAGGAAGCCGGACAATTTGTTTCAGCTCACCAATTGCAGCGCCCTTCGAGGGCAGTTCCAAACTGCTACGTCGGGACGCGCGAAGGCCTTTATCGTTTGACTTGTTCACGCGGGAGTGGTCACGTCGGTCCTAGTGAACCGCATCGCCATGACGAGCAAAACTGCTCGTTCGAGGTCGGCGAGGACATGTGCGGTCGCCCTCATTCTTTCATTCGCAACGAACTCCTGCGCAATTGGCTGCGCGCAGGATCGCTCCATTTTGCAGCCAGCAAGGGAGTTCTAATGCAGGTCGTGGTCCGCGATAACAATGTCGACCAGGCGCTTCGTGTTCTGAAGAAGAAGATGCAGCGCGAAGGCGTTTTCCGCGAAATGAAGCAGCGTCGTGCCTACGAGAAGCCTTCGGAGAGAAAGGCACGCGAAAGGTCCGAAGCCATTCGCCGGGCTCGCAAGCTCGCCCGCAAGCAAGCGATCAGGGAAGGTTTGCTGCCGGCCCCCCCGAAGAAGAAGCTTCCCGAACGCAGGCCGCCGCTCCCGCAGACGGGGTCCGCTGGCTAAGGGAAGGAAGCGACGGTCACTCTGTCCCTATCAGCTGGCGGCGCTCCGCGTCATAAGGAACAGCCGGTTGCCGCTGATGTTGAAGCAGTGCGAGATGCAGTGAGGCACCGAGGTGACGCGCTATTATTTCGATATCCGCGACGACACCGGGCTTTATCCCGATGAGGAGGGCCTGGAGTGCGAAACTCAGCGCGAAGCTGAGGTCGAAGCGGCTCGGACACTAGCTGATCTGGCCCGAGACCTCGCGCCCATGGACGAACGGCGAGACGTTGCCGTCGAAGTACGAACCAATCTTGAGCGTGTGTTTCAAGCAGCGCTCATTTTCAACCGCAGCAGAGTAACACAGTAATCCACTGAGCCCTTTCCCGTCGTAGCCGGTCGCGGCCTGCTGGAAATAGCGCGCGACGCTAGCATCGGTCCCTCGCGCGATGGTCCCTAGCGATTGGGACAGACGCCACGGACGCCCGCGTGACGCGCGTCAGGGGATAGCGCGATCCATCCGATCGGACTACCTCTCCTGCAAGGCTATGCGAACGCCGAGACCGACGTAGATCGCCCCGACGACGCGGCCTTGCCAGCGACCGATGCTGCGATGACGGGCGAGCAGGCCGGCGACCTGCCCGGCGGCGAGAGCGATCAACGCCGTGTAGATGGCGCTCATGATCACGAAGACCAGACCGAGAGCCGCGAGCTGCGCGACGACCGAGCCTTGCTCGGGATGAACGAACTGCGGAAGGAAAGCCAGGAAGAAGAGCGCCGTCTTCGGGTTGAGCACTTCGGCTAGAACCGCCTGCCGGAAGGCGAGCGGCGCGTCGACCAGACGCGACTGCGTCAATTTGAGATCTTCGCCTCGTTCCATCAATGCGCGGATGCCGAGATAGATGAGGTAGCCGGCACCGGCATACTTCACCAGGCTGAAGGCGAGAGCCGACGTCATCAGCACCGCCGACAATCCGAGCGTGGCCATCGCCGTGTGAAGCATGTCACCGGTGGCAATGCCGAGACCGGTGGCAATTCCGACGCGATGCCCGCCCACGGACGAGCGCGCGAGCACCAGGAGGACGGCGGGACCCGGAATGAGGAAGAGACCGAGAACCACCGCCATGTAGGTCAGCAAGGTATCGTAATGGATCATCGTGAGTTCCGATTTGGCTGTTGATGAGCAAGAGCCAGCCAGACACGGTCTCCCAATGCAAGTGCTGAATGGATTGGAGATGCACCGCCGCAAGGATGCGGATTATTCAATCACCTCATCGGCGATGGCGAGCATCTTGTCCGCAATGGTGAGCCGGAGCGCCTTCGCAGTCGCGAGATTGATGACAAATTCGAACTTGGTCGGTTGCTGCACCGGCATTTCGGCCGGCTTTTCGCCGTTGAGGATGCGACCGACGTATGTTGCCGCCAGGCGATACCCCTCGGCGACGCTGCTCCCGTAGCTCATCAAGCCCCCCGCGGCTGGATACTCGCGCCATTGAGCGACCGTTGGAACAGCGTACCGCGCGGCCGATGCGGCAATCTGGCGGGAGAGACCCAAATAGATTGCGTCCGTTCCAATCATGATCCCACGGACGCCTCGGGCAATCAGATCCGGAAATTGAGCATCGATTTCGTCCTGACGTTTCGGATTGGCAACATGCAGCTCCAGTCCCAGGGTCCGCGCCGCGGCTTCTGCTTCAGACCGCTCCGTCTCGCTGAATGCATTATCCGGCTCGATCAGGACCGCGAAGGTCCTCGCCGTGGGTATCAGCTGATGCAGAAGATCGAGCCTCTTTGTAACAACCGGACCTTGAAGGATGGAAACTCCCGTGATGTTTCCGCCTGGATGACCGAAACTTGCAACGAGCCCGAACTTGATGGGGTCGCTGCCGAGCATGAACACGATGGGTATCGTCTGCGTGGCAGCCTTTGCAGCGAGCGCCGTTGTTGTTGCGCCAAGCGCCACGATGACGTCAACGCGACGATCGACCAGCTCGGTCACGATGCCCGTCAACCGCTGGTAATCACCCTCTGCATATCGCCATTCTATGACGACGTTCTGATTCTCAACGTAGCCGGTTTGGGCCAGGCCTTTGCGAAATGCCTCCTCAAGATGAGCGCTTTCGCCGCGTCTCGGGACACGAACAGCACCAATGATGTGCTTCGACCGCGGCTGCGCACGCGCTGCAAGCGGCCAGGCCGTTGCAGCCCCAACAAGGCGGATGAAATCGCGCCGTTGCATGCGTCCCTCCCAGCAAGGAACACGCCTATGGGAGGAGAAGCCTAGCACCTTGTCGCCGCACGGTGGGGAACTTTGAAGGACGGCTTTGGGTCAAATAAGAACTCAACCCCAGCAAATCTGGTCCGCCCTGCCGCGCTATTTCCCCAGTGCCGCGGCGACTTCGCCAACCAGCTCCTGTGCCAGCGAGTGATAGCCCTCCGGCGTGAGATGCTGTCCATCAGGCTGATGGGGAAGTCCGTGCAGCATCCCGTTCGGAAGCATGACAACCTTGATTCCCATCGCGCTCAGGCGACTTTGGATGGCAGGCGTGTTGTCGGCGGCCAATTTTCTCCGGTCATTTCCGCCGGGTTGAAGGATCACAACACTCGTTCCTTTCGGGACCACGCGATCCAATCGGGCCAGCATGCCTCCCGTGGTGTCACCATTGACGCCGGCATTGATGACACGGACGTTGAACCCCCTCGCACGGAGAAGCGTTTCAAGCTGCGCAGGATAGGATTGACTGCGCGAGACACCCTTGCCGAAGGTGTTGCTGGCTCCGAGGGCCACGACGGTTGCAGCGTGAGCGGTGCCAAGTGCGGTGAGCACCCCGAAGGCACCTAGAACAATGATCCGGCCAAGCCTTGCAGCCACTTTTGTGTCCTCGATCGGGATGAACTTCCGCTGCATGCTTATCATCAATCGCTCATCGTGCGAATGCGGAGGTCGGCTCGGGGACAAGCGTGTCGGCTTGGCTCCCAACGACGGCATGTCCGCTGTGCTGGGGTACGCGGATGTCGCCGAATTGAGCCTCAGTTCAGGCCACGGGCCCCCGCGAGCAGCCGCAGCACGATTCCGAACAACTCGTTCTGCGCGGAAATGCCGAGCCGCTCATAGGCGCGCTTGCGGTAGGTCAGGGTCGAATGCAGGCTGATGCCGAGCTCTTGCGAGATCGCCTCGGAGCTGAGGCCGAGCAGGATGCGGCGGCAGACGTCCTGCTCGCGCGCCGTCAGCAGCGAGAGTGGCGCGCGGGTCGCGAACAGCGCGGCGAGATCCTGGTCGGGCGTCGCAGTCGCGGCCTGCTGGAAATGCCGCGCGACGCTGGCGCCGATCGCCGGCGCGATCGCCTGCAGCCGCGCACGCTGGGCATCGGTGAAACGGCCCTGGGTCGTGATGCGGTAGAAATTGACATAGAAGCAGGTGTCATCGACCCAGATCGCGGTGGCGCATTTGTCGACAATGTTGGAGTCGTTGAAGAAGATCTTGCGGTAGCGCGCGCCATACATGCGCGGCGCGAAAGACGGCAGCACGATCGGCGCACTGCCCTCGCCTTCGAACAACGCATCGCGATTGGGATCGGATTCGTGGAACTGCCCGGCATAGGCCGCGCCGAGATCGCCGCCGGTCGGGATGTTGCCGACATCGAGCAGACAGCTCGCGGCGCCTGCGCGTGTCAGTGCAAACACCATGCAATGGCCGACCCCGGCCTGTCGGCGCAGCGTGTCGATGAGGATGTTCGGGAAGTCAGCGCGGCCGATGGCGAGCACCGCCGGCGTGACGTCGCCGGCCGCTGAAGTTGGGGGCGTCACGTGGATGCGCATCGTCTTCTCCCTGATCACTTTGTTCGCAGGATCTGGTCCATTTTCTTGCCCCGGGCCAGTTCGTCGATCAACTTGTCCAGATAGCGGATCTCCCGCATCGTTGGTTCTTCGATCTCCTCCACCCGAACCCCACACACCACGCCTTTGATCAGGGCGCGCGAGGGATTGATCTCGGGGGCCTCTGCGAAGAAGGTTTCAAAGTCCGTCTTTCTTTCAAGTTGGACTTGCAGCTCCTTCTGACCATAGCCGGTCAACCAAGAGATGATCTGATCGACCTCGGCCTTCGAACGCCCCTTCTTCTCCGCCTTCGCGACGTAAAGCGGATACACGCTTGCGAAGCTCGTCGTGTAGATCCGGTGTTTTGCCACAAGCGCCCCCCTACCCCGCCGCCGCCTTCGCCGGCGCCACGTTGATGGCGAGCTTGCCGTAGCGATCCGTGAAGGCCTCGGTGTCGATCTCTTCCAGCTTGATCTCGCCGCTCATCACGCTCCTCTTCCAGGCGGCCTGCGCCGGGTCGTTCTGAAATTCGGGCATCACCTCGCGGCCGAACAGTTCGAGGGATTCGCAGATGTGCTCGTGGCTGTTCTTGCCCGCTTGATTGAGCAGGATGACCTGGTCGATATGCGACGACTGAAAGCGCTTGAGCTTCTTGCGGATCGTCTCGGGCGAGCCGATCAGGCCGCCGCGCAGGGCCGCCTCCTGTGCTTCCGGATTGTCGCGCTTCCACTTGTTGTACTCGTCCCACATGTTGATGGTGTAGGGCGCGGGACGCTGGCGGTTCTGCGAGGCGCCGTAGAAGCGCAGCGCGAACTGGAAGAAGGTGGCGCCGTCGGCGCGCGCACGGGCCTCTTCATCGGTCTTGGCGCACATGAAGAACGACACCAGCGCCATGTTCGGATTGATCTCGTAGTCGGCGAGCTTGGAGAGCCGCTTGGTCATGGCGTTGTAGTACGCGTGCACCCAGGCATGCGCGGCGTCGGCACTGACGAACTGGAAGCCGAGCGCGCCAAAGCCGTGGCGGCCGGCACGCTCGATGGTCGGCAGCTGCGAGCAGGCCATCCACAGCGGCGGATGCGGCTTCTGCACCGGCTTCGGCACGACATTGCGCAAGGGGATGTCGAAATACTTGCCGTGATGCTCGCTGCCCGCGTCCTTGAACATCGGGAAGATCGCAGCGACTGCCTCCTCGAAGACTTCCTTCTTGGTCTCCATGTCGCGGCCGAACGGCGTCAGCTCGGTGATCGAGGCGCTCTCGCCCATGCCGAATTCGCAGCGGCCGTTGGACAAGAGGTCGAGCACCGCAACGCGCTCGGCGACGCGCGCCGGATGATTGGTGGTGAGCTGGAGGATGCCGTGGCCGAGCCGGATGTTCTTGGTGCGCTGGCTCGCGGCGGCGAGGAACGATTCGGGCGACGGCGAGTGCGAATATTCTTCAAGGAAGTGGTGCTCGACGACCCAGGCGTGGTCGTAGCCGAGACGGTCGGCGAGTTCCATCTGCGAGAGCGCGTTCTGGTAAAGGGCGAGCTCGTCGCCGGCCACCCAGGGCCGCGGCAGTTGCAGCTCGTAGAAGATGCCGAACTTCATGACGCCGTCTCTCCCAAGTTTTCTTGCCCGCTTATTTTTTTGTTGCGGGCATCTTAATGCGTGAGGCGGCGCTGTCTACGCAGTCGCAATTCCGCCGCGCGGGACACAGTCGGTGTCCAGCCGGTTCAGCGCCTCGCGGCGGAATTCGGTCGGGGTGACGCCGGTCTCGGCCTTGAAGGCGCGATTGAAAGGTCCGATCGACTGGAAACCCGAATCCATCGCGATGGTCAGCACAGGCACCTCTCGTTGCGTCGCGTCCGATAACGCCAGCCTGGCATCCTCGATGCGGTAGCGATTGAGGAACGCATTGAAGTTGCGATAGCCCAGCCCTTCGTTGATGGCCCGGCGCAGCCGATGCTCGGGGACATCGAGCCGCGCCGCCAGCGCGCCGATCGCAAGACCTTCCTGCCGGTAGGCTCGTTCCACGGTCATCAGATGATCGAGACGCCGCAGCAGGATCGGGTCGACAGCCACCCCGGGATCGATCACGACCCGGGGATCGATGACGACCCTGGGATCGACGACGACCTGGGGATCGACGGCGACCCGCTCCGCGGCGGCGCGGTCGGCGACCCGGGCCGGCCTTCCCGCCTCGCCGGATGCGATCGCGGCCGTGGCGTCGCTGACCGCCGCCACCGGCGGACTGAGCACGCCCAGGGCCGCGAGCGTTGCCATCACGAACATGCTGAGCGCGGTCGGCAGACTGCCGGACGCGCCAGGGACTCCCACGGGAATATCGGACAAGGCCGCGACGGCGACGAGTCCGATGGTCACGACATTGATGGCGAGCACCGCCAGCCGCAGCCGGCGCCTGCGCATCACCAGATCCACGCGCCATGTCTTGACCGTCTGGATCGCGGCGGCCAGCGCGAGCCCGAGGACGACCAACGACAGGACCTTGCCGCCGCCCCTGGCCAAAGCGGGCCATTGCGGCAAACTGAGCGACACTGCAAATCCGAGGGCCACGACGGCCAGCCACAGGCCGCCATGCCATCGCCTCAGAATGAAATCGTCATCGAACGCCGCACGCGCCCATAACCAGAAAAGGGCGGGGAGCGAGGACACGATCGGCATCGTCCACCACCAGGATGCCTTGGGAAAGGACGGCGCGGTCACGATCGCATAGAACATGCCTCCCGCGCACATGGCGATGCCAAGGAAGCTGTTCTGATTGGCGGCACGGCGCTGCAGCGCCACCAGGACGATCAACAGGAATACGCCGCTGGCCGCGCCGCGAAACCCGAGGTCGATGGCCGTCAGCCCGCTCACACTGATCGTTCTCCGCTCACGGGCCCAACTCTCGCATCGCCTTCGCGCTTGCACAATCCAAACTTGCGCTTGCGGCCTTGGCGTTTTCCGGTTTGGCGGCTGCGACGATCGCAACTTGATCGGTTGATCCAGATCAACGCGTCAGCCGCCCTGTTGCATCTAAAGTGCACCAAGGCAACGGCCCGGATGCCGTCCCGATTCCCCAGACCATTTCAGAGAGACCGAATATGTCGGCCCCTGACGACAAGATGTCGCGCGTGCGCCGTAAGCGCATGGAGATCTTTGCGTTCCTGTTCCTGACCGCGGTCGTGATGCCCGTCCTCGCGGTCGGAACGGTCGGCTCTTACGGGCTTGGCGTCTGGATCTACCAGATGTTCGCCGGCCCTCCGGGCCCACCCTCCTCCCCGCATTGATCCCGACAAGCGAAAGACAGGCATCATGGCCCACACCACACTCAACCGCCGTGCATTGATCACCGGCCGGGTGCTCAGCTCCGACCGCATCGTCGCGCCGCCCGGCTGCGAGATCGCCAGCATCATCGTGCAGGCGCGCCCCGAGCGCCTCGCCGCGCTGGAGGCCGAGATCGCCGCGATTCCGGGCTGCGAAATCCATGGCCGCGACGCGCGCGGAAAA
Source organism: Bradyrhizobium sp. CCGUVB4N (assembly GCF_024199945.1). Taxonomy (GTDB): domain Bacteria; phylum Pseudomonadota; class Alphaproteobacteria; order Rhizobiales; family Xanthobacteraceae; genus Bradyrhizobium. The sequence goes on from NZ_JANADP010000001.1 coordinate 7,506,240, forward strand.
CTCGTCGTCGTGACCGAAGCGCCGGACGCCGGCAGCCTCGGCACCATCCTCAACACCATCCAGTCGCTGGGAGACGTCTATTCCGCAGCGCTGGTCTTTCACGCCATCGAAACGACCTGACGGCAGGGAGAGCCATCATGACATCGCCAAAGCTCGACCGCCGCCAGATGCTGAAGCTCGAGGCCGCCGCCATCGCGGCCGCCGCAGCCGGCATGCCGGCACCTGCGCTTGCCGCCAATCTCGTCGCCGAGCGCGACGCATCCGAACTGAAATGGGACAAGGCCGCCTGCCGCTTCTGCGGCACCGGCTGCTCGGTGATGGTCGCGACCAAGGACAACCGGGTCGTCGCCACCCATGGCGACATCAAGGCCGAGGTCAATCGCGGCCTGAACTGCGTCAAGGGCTACTTCCTCTCCAAGATCATGTACGGGCATGACCGCCTCACTCAGCCGATGTTGCGCAAGACGGGCGGCAAATACGACAAGAACGGCGACTTCACGCCGGTGTCGTGGACCGAAGCCTTCGACATCATGGAATTGAAGTGGAAGGAGGCCTTCAAGAAGCGCGGCCCGAACGGCGTCGCCATGTTCGGCTCCGGCCAGTGGACGATCTGGGAAGGCTATGCGGCGTCAAAGCTGTTCAAGGCCGGCTTCCGCACCAACAATATCGATCCAAATGCACGCCACTGCATGGCCTCGGCCGTTGCCGGCATGATGCGCACCTTCGGCATCGACGAGCCGGCCGGCTGCTATGACGACATCGAGGCCACCGATGCCTTCGTGCTGTGGGGCTCCAACATGGCGGAGATGCACCCCATCCTGTGGACGCGCCTGGCCGACCGCCGGCTCTCCGCGCCGCATGTCCGCGTCGCCGTGCTCTCGACCTTCGAGCACCGCTCGTTCGACCTCGCCGACATCGGCATGGTGTTCAAGCCGCAGACCGATCTCTACATCCTCAACGCCATCGCCAACCACATCATCACAACCGGACGCGTCAACAAGGATTTTGTTGCCGCGCATACCATCTTCCGGCGCGGCCAGACCGATATCGGTTATGGATTACGACCCGAGCATCCGCTGCAGAAGAAGGCGACGGGCGCGGCCAAGGCGAACGACTCCACCGACATGAGCTATGACGAATACGTCAAGTTCGTCTCGGACTACACGCTGGAGAAGGCGGCGCAGATGTCCGGCGTGCCGCTCAATCGGCTGGAGGCACTGGCAGAGCTCTATGCCGATCCGAAGACGAAAGTGGTGTCGTTCTGGACCATGGGCTTCAACCAGCACACCCGCGGCGTCTGGTGCAACAATCTCGTCTACAACATCCATCTCCTGACCGGAAAGATCTCCGCGCCCGGCAACAGCCCGTTCTCGCTGACCGGCCAGCCCTCGGCGTGCGGCACCGCGCGCGAGGTCGGCACCTTCTCGCACCGCCTGCCCGCCGACATGGTCGTGACCAACAAGGAGCATCGCGACAAGGCGGAGCATCTCTGGCTGCTGCCCGAGGGCACCATTTCCGACAAGAACGGCGCCCACGCCGTGCTGCAAAGCCGGATGCTGAAGGACGGCCTGATCAACGCCTATTGGGTGCAGGTCAACAACAATTTGCAGGCCGGCCCGAACGCCAACGAGGAAACCTATCCGGGCTTCCGCAATCCCGACAATTTCATCGTGGTCTCGGACGCCTATCCGTCTGTGACGGCGCTGGCCGCCGACCTGATCCTGCCGACCGCGATGTGGGTGGAGAAGGAAGGCGCCTACGGCAATGCCGAGCGGCGCACGCAGTTCTGGCACCAGCTCGTGCAGGCGCCGGGCGAAGCCAAGTCCGATCTGTGGCAGCTCATGGAATTTTCAAAACGATTCAAGATCGAGGACGTCTGGCCGGAGGAGCTGATCGCAAAGAAACCGGAGGTTCGCGGCAAGACGCTGTTCGACGTGCTCTACAAGAACGGCCAGGTCGACAAGTTTCCTGTTACGGAGATCGAGGAAGGCTACGCCAACGAGGAATCCAAGGCGTTCGGCTTCTACGTGCAGAAGGGGCTCTTTGAAGAGTACGCCTCGTTCGGCCGCGGCCATGGCCACGACCTCGCGCCGTTCGAAAGCTATCACAAGGAGCGCGGCCTGCGCTGGCCGGTGGTGAACGGCCAGGAAACGCGCTGGCGTTTCCGCGAAGGCAGCGATCCCTACGTCAAGCAGGGCACCGACGTGCAGTTCTACGGCTACCCCGACGGCAGGGCCCGCATCTTCGCGCTGCCCTATGAGCCGCCGGCGGAATCGCCCGACAATGAATACCCGTTCTGGCTCTCGACCGGCCGCGTGCTGGAGCACTGGCATTCCGGCACCATGACGCGCCGCGTGCCCGAGCTCTACAAGGCATTCCCCGAAGCCGTCTGCTTCATGCATCCGGACGACGCCGCGGAGGCAAAGCTTCGCCGCGGCGACGAGGTGAAGGTGGTCTCGCGGCGCGGCTTCATCCGCGCCCGCGTCGAGACGCGCGGCCGTGACCGGCCACCGAAGGGCCTCGTGTTCGTGCCGTGGTTCGACGAGTCCAAGCTGATCAACAAGGTGACGCTCGACGCCACCGATCCGATCTCGTTGCAGACCGACTACAAGAAATGCGCCGTGCGCATCGAGCGGGTGAACGTGTCATGATGAAACGCTTCGGCATAGCCCTGCTCGCCTGCGCGATCGCCGCCGGCGCAAGCTCGCTGACCGCGCAGACGGTGAATTCGGGCCTGCGCGGCCCGACGCCCCTCAACGACGAAGGCCCGGCGCCGCCGATGCTGCCGAACCGCAATACGTCGGAGCGGGAGTCGCGCAACTATCCGGAGCAACCGCCGGTGATCCCGCACACGATCGACGGCTACCAGATCGACCTCAACGGCAACAAATGCCTGTCCTGCCACGCGCGGGCGCGCACCGCGGAATCGCAGGCGCCGATGGTCTCGATCACCCATTTCATGGACCGCGACGGCCAGTTCCTGGCCTCGATCTCGCCGCGGCGGTTCTTCTGCACCGAATGCCACGTGCCGCAGAACACCGCGGTGCCGCCGGTGAGCAACGATTTCACGGATATCGATACCTTGCTGTCACGCGCAAGTCCGGGTGGCCGGCGATGACGACGACTGCTGACGAGCCAAAAGCCAAGCGCGGCTTCATCCTGCGTTGCTGGGATTTCGCGCTCGAGCTGTGGGGCGTGCTGTCGCGGCCGAGCACCGTGTTCGCGCTCGGCACGCTGGTGCTCGCAGGCTTCGCCGCCGGCGTGATCTTCTGGGGCGGCTTCAACACCGCGCTGGAACTGACCAACACCGAGAAGTTCTGCACCGGCTGTCACGAGATGAAGGACAACGTGTTCGCCGAACTGAAGTCGACCATCCACTTCACCAACCGCTCCGGCGTGCGCGCGACCTGCCCGGATTGCCACGTGCCGCACAACTGGACCGACAAGATCGCGCGCAAGATGCAGGCCTCCAAGGAAGTCTGGGGCAAGATTTTTGGCACGATCGACACAAGGGAGAAATTCCTGGATCACCGGCTCGAGCTCGCCGCGCATGAATGGGCGCGGTTCAAGGCCAATGATTCCCTGGAATGCCGCAACTGCCACAGCGCCGATTCCATGGACATCACAAAGCAGTCGCCGCGGGCCTCGGTGGCGCATCAGCGCTTCCTGTTCACCGGCGAAAAGACCTGCATCGACTGCCACAAGGGCATCGCCCACCATCTGCCCGACATGCGTGGCGTGCCGGGCTGGCAATAGGGCCGCGGGCGACCGGATTCACCCTGCTTGAACCCTTGGGGCGAATGGTTAGTTTTGGGGGGTGGCGAATCGCCTCGTTTCGCCCCTCCTCAAGACAGATATGACCAATTTCTCTCCGCATCAGGATGCCGCCCTCAAGGCCGTCGGCGATTGGCTGAAGGCCAAACCCGGCCGCAACGGCACGCCGCCGATTTTCCGCCTGTTCGGCTTCGCCGGCACCGGCAAGACCACGCTGGCGCGGCACATCGCCGAGGGCGTCGACGGCGAGGTGAAGTTCGCCGCCTTCACCGGCAAGGCCGCGCTGGTGATGCGCAACAAGGGTTGCGACGAGGCCTCCACCATCCACTCGCTGATCTACCGCGCCCGCGAATCCGGCGAGGAGCAGCCGAGTTTCGAGCTGTGGGACGATGCGCCGGCCTCCAAGGCCAAGCTGATCGTGATCGACGAATGCTCGATGGTCGACGCCGAACTGGGTCGCGACCTGATGTCGTTCGACTGCCCGCTGCTGGTGCTCGGCGATCCCGCGCAGCTGCCGCCGATCCAGGGCGGCGGCTTCTTCACCAACACCGAGCCGGACGCGATGCTCACCGAGGTGCACCGCCAGGCCCAGGACGATCCGATCGTGCGGATGTCGATGGACGTCCGCGAGGGCCGCGAGCTCGACATCGGCCGCTACGGCGAGAGCGAGGTGGTGTCGCGCAAGGAGCTCGATCCCGATCGCGTCATGGGTGCCGACCAGGTGCTGGTCGGCCGCAACAACACGCGCCGCGCCTACAACATGCGGGTGCGTCAGCGCCAGAACATCGAGGACACCTTCCCGGTCGCCGGCGACAAGCTGGTCTGCCTGCGCAACAACCGCAAGAAGGGCCTGTTCAACGGCGGCCTGTGGCGCGTGAAATCACGCAACACCTCGCGCTCGAAATCGCGCATCCTCAGCATGCGGCTCTCGCCCGACGAGGACTTTGGGCACAAGGTCACGAAAGTCTCCGTGCGCGCCGACTGCTTCGAGGGCGGCATCGAGCAGATCGCCTGGGAGCAGCGTAAGCCCTATGACGAGTTCGACTACGGCTACGTGCTGACCGTGCACAAGTCGCAGGGCTCGCAATGGGACGACGTCGTGCTGTTCGACGAGAGCTTTGCGTTTCAGGACAGCCGGGCAAGATGGCTGTACACGGGCATCACGCGCGCGGCGAAGCGGCTGAGCATCGTGGTTTGACGTCAAACCCCGCTCGTCGCCCCCGACCAAGCATCAAGGTTGCGGACCCGATAGACCCGGCTCGCGCTCGGCCCGGAAAACATTGCTGTAGAGATTTGCGATCCATTGCCGGCCGCTCGAGGTGATGTTGAGATAACGTATCGCGGCCTGGATCTGTGGAGCAACGTTGTTCCAGTAAAACTGCGGATATTTGTAGACGACGTCGGCAGGCGTTTCATAGCCGAGCTTCTTGTTCAGGCCGATTTCCTCGAACTCGTGGAACAGAGCGTTCGACTTCCTTAAATAGTTGGGATCGCCAAGCTGGCCGATCAGGTCGGCGGCGCGAAGCAACATACCCTCCTCTTCCATCAGACTGTCGTTTGAGGATTCCGAATAGGGAAAGCGCGTGAATTCTATGGCTCGGGCAATTCGGCCTGCCTCGATCTCTTCGACGTCGTCGAAGCGTTCCAGGACGAACAATTTCGAGCGGTCCACATGATAGGGAGCGAGCGCGGCGTCGGAGGCGCCCCGTGGAAGACTGATCATGCGGCCTTCCAGATCCGCGACATAGGAATCGTCGCTGTCGCCTTGAACGACTCCGCGCACATACCCGATGTCATGGGTGAGACACGCCAGGGTGAAATTCGCATAGTCGGCGACTGTCGTTGGCCGCAACAGCATTCGCCCCATCAGGATGTCGTGCCCGGCAAGGGTGACGAGCATCGAGTGCTCGATGTTGTGATACAGGGCGTCGCTGTTACCGATGCACTCCAATGTGAGCCTGGCCGCAAACGGAAGAACCTCGGCCAGACGGGCATGCGAAGAGCCAAACCGATCTCGTGTGTCCGAAGTCAAGAACGACGCGAGAGTCTGCGCGACCAGTTCTGGAATTGTGATCATCTGAACACCCATCTCAATGTGCGCTGTGGGTTCTGACGAGCTCCTTCGTGACCCCAAAATAGCACATCGCCGCTCGCTGAGTGGGGCGAATGTTCACATCCGTGCGGAAACTGACCTCAACGGTCGGCGAATCTGATCCATTTGAGGACGGGAGGTTGCGGTCTTCCGTCGCACCTTACACGCAGCCGTCACTTCCCCGCCACAAAATAGAAATCTTCACGCCCCGGCGGCGAGCCGTACGAAAACGGCTGCTGCTCGTGCTTGGTGGCGGACCAGACGTCGTCGCGGACGATGTCGAACAATTTCCGGATCTCGACCTTCGGCACCTTGATCTCGCGGGCGAGCGCGGTGGAGAACGGGCTGTCGGCGCCATTGTCGCCGTCGATCGCGGTCTCGCCGTGCTTGGCGGCGTAGACCACCATGAACCCGGCGCCGGGCTCGATGTTGGAAAAGCCCTTGTCGACCAGTTTCAGCGACAGCGTGTGCTGCATGGTCGGCGCGAACGGATTGTCGCGGCAGGCATCCAAAATCACCAGACGCACTTTTCGCGCGGCGCCGACGGCGGCGATCACCTGCTCCAGGGCGACGGCCTGGGTCTCGGCATCGCGGTCGACGGCGAGCTTGGCGTCGACCGGAACGAGGTAGTTCACCCCGCCGATCTCGAACCCGTGGCCGGCGTAGTAGACCACCGCCCAATCGGCCTTCTCGGCTTCCTCGGCGAAAGTCTTGAGCGCGTCGAAGAACTTGTCGCGGGTGAGGTCGCTGACGGAGATCACGGTTTGGAAGCCGACATCCTTCAGCACGCTCGCGATCATCTTCGAATCGCGCGGCGGATTGGGCAGGGCATGGACGTTCTTGTAGGCGCCGTTGCCGATCACCAGCGCAACGCGGCGCCCGCTGGGCGCGGCGCCCGGCGTTTGCGGCGTCAGTGCGGCGAGACGCTCCTGCGCGATGGTGCGGGCGCGCGCGACGTCGAGCTCATCGAACTTCGTCAGCGAATACGCAGCCGAGCGATAGTCGGCGCGGGCCTGGCCGAGATCCTTTTTGCGCTCGTAGACCTGGCCGCGGCCGGAATGCGCGCGGATGTTGTTCGGGTTGATCTGGAGCGCCGCATTGTAGTCCTTCAGCGCGGCGTCGAGATCGCCCTTCATCATGCTGACATCAGCACGATTGTTGATCGCGCCCGTGTTCTTCGGTTGCTTTTCGATGATGCCGTTGCAATCGGCAAAGGCCTGGTCGAACTTGCCCATCAGGCCATAGGTGATGCAGCGGTTGCTGGCGATCTGCGGCGCGGTCGGATCGATCTTCTCGGCCTCCGCGAAATCGGCGAGCGCACCGTCATAATCCTTCATCAACGTGCGCACGCGCGCACGATTGGTCCAGCCAAGGATGAACTTCGGCGTGTATTTGATCGACAGGCTGAAATCATCGAGCGCGCTTTGCAGCGCGTTCCGGCGCAGCTGGATGACGCCGCGATTGTTGTAGGGAACGCCGTAGGTCGGACGCTTCTGGAGCGCAAGATTGAAGTCCGCCATCGCAAGGTCGTCCTGGCCCGTGCGCTCGTAGGCGATGCCGCGCAAATTGAGGATGATGGCATTGTCGGGATCGAGATCGACGCCCATGGACAGGGTCTCGATCGCATGCAAATTGTCGCGCTTGTTGATCAAATTATTGCCGCGCACGGACAGCGCGACCGCCTTGTCCTTGCCGGTGACGCGATCGGCGTTGAGCAGGTTCTCGCAGGCCGTGGTCCGCGCCTGGGCGTCGGCCTGGCGGTCACGACAAATGGCGAGGTCGTCGCCGGCTTGCGGCTCGGCGGCGGCGATCGCGACGCCGGAGACGAGGATGACTGATATCAGGGGGACGACGCGCAGCATGTTGTCAGATCAGCTCCAGCCACCACATTTCTAAGTCGATCAGCGATCGCGCCGGTTCATCTAGCCGGAGTTCCCCAGCCCGCCAAGCCGGCCCGGGGGCTACGGCTTTTTTTCACGGACTCGTGTCTCTCTCCCCGTAACAATCGCCCGGTCCGTCCGTATCTCCGGTGTCTGAAAACGCCGGGCAGGCTGTTCGCCCGCCCTCAACCGCCCTAAACTGTCAGGCCTTCCGAAAGAGGATCCGCCATGCGCCGCTCCGTCCTGTCCCTGCTCGCCGCCACCACCGCCTTGACGCTGGCCTTTGCCGCACCGACCCGGGCCGCCGAAGACGCCGTTGTGATCCCCGCCCCCGCAATGGACGCGGCCCCCGCGAGCGGCATCCAGACCGCGGTGATCGCCGGCGGTTGCTTCTGGGGCGTGCAGGGCGTGTTCCAGCACACGGCCGGCGTCGTCAACGCCGTCTCCGGCTATGCCGGCGGCACCAAGGCGACCGCCGACTACCAGACCGTCTCGAGCGGCCGGACCGGCCACGCCGAGTCGGTTGAGATCAAGTTCGACCCGAAGAAGATCTCCTACGGCAAGATCCTCCAGATCTACTTCTCGGTGGCGCACGATCCGACCCAGCTCAACCGCCAGGGACCGGACAGCGGCACGCAATATCGCTCGGCGATCTTCACCACCTCCGACGAGCAGAAGAAGGTCGCGGAGGCCTATATCGCCCAGCTCGACAGCGCCAAGGTATTCAGCAAGCCGATCGTGACCAAGGTCGGCGCGCTGGAGGCGTTCTATCCGGCCGAGGGCTATCACCAGGACTATCTGACGCTGCACCCGAACCAGCCCTACATCGCCTATAACGACATCCCGAAGGTCGAGAACCTGAAAAAACTGTTCGCGGATAACTACATTGAGAAGCCGACGCTGGTGAGCGCCAGCAAGGCCACCAACTGATCGCGAGATCATCGACAACAAGATCATCAGACAAACGGGAGACCCATGCCCGACACCAAGACGAAATCCACCGACGACAAGGTCATCAAGAGCGAAGAGCAGTGGCGAAACGAATTGTCGCCGATGCAGTACGCGGTGCTGCGCGAGAAGGCGACCGAGCGTCCCTTCTCCGGCGAATATGAGCACGACCACCGTGCCGGCACCTATGTCTGCGCCGGCTGCGGCAATGTGCTGTTCGAGTCCGACGCCAAGTTCGACTCCGGCTGCGGCTGGCCGAGCTTCACCGCGCCCGCGGTCGAGAGCCATATCGACGAAGAGCGCGATACGACGCACGGCATGATCCGCACCGAGGTGCTCTGCTCCAAATGCAGCGGCCATCTCGGCCATGTCTTCCCGGACGGACCGGGGCCGACCGGCCTGCGCTATTGCATCAATTCGGCAGCGCTGAAGCTCGAGCCGAAATAAGATAGCGCGCCGCCGGGTTCCCTGATGGAACCCGGCGGCGCGTTGTGCTTTTCTTGTCTGGCGGTGCAGCCGTTGAGCGTCATCCGGCGGCCGCCAGGGAGGACGCCATGTCACTCGGGACCATCCTGATCATCCTGGTGATCATCTATCTCTTGGGCGGCTGGTCCGGCCGGATCGGCGGTTACGGCTACGGCATGGGCCATTCCGGCATGGGGATCGGCGGTGTCGTTCTGGTGGTGCTGCTCGTCCTGCTGCTTCTTGGCAAATTGTAAACCATACAAGCCACTGAAATTATTTAACTTTCTGCGGCTGCGGACCTGCCATGCATGGATTCATCATCTCCCATCGCAGGGGTCGCATTTCTGTCAAAACGGCCTATATTAGTGGACGAAAATGATGTGCGGCGGGCCCGCTTGATTGCGGCCTCCGCCCTCCCAAACCCCACGCGCTTAAAGCCCCAGACAAGATCACGAGGTCTTTGACCATGCGTCCACTGCGTCCGTTCAACTTCAACACCTCCGCCGAGCTCTTCCCCGCCGCCATCCGCAAGAAGAAGCGCGCGGGCTTTACCTATCGCCGGTTCGGCACCGCGGCCGAAGCCGTGCAGTTCGCGATGGAGCAGTTGCCGACGGATTCGCTGAATGGCGCGTATCTCCAGGTCGAGGAAGCCCGTTTCGACCAGAACGGCATCCGCTCGCTCTATGAGAGCGAGGCCTTCCCGCTGCCGCGCCACCGCAAGCCGGAACCGGTCGCCGAGACCGACGCCGACGCGGCGTAAATTTTCTGAAAACCTCCGATGTGCGCGGAAAGCGCGATGGCCGAAAGGCTGTCGCGCTTTCGGCGTTTGGAGCGCGCTCCGTCTTCTCCCTCGCCCCGTTCTTACGGGGAGAGGGTTGGGGTGAGGGGCTCTTTCCGCATAGGCAGTGAGAATTGGACTCGCGGAGAGTCCCCCTCACCCGCCGCGCGCGGGACGATGCTCCGCATCGCCCGGAGCGCGTCGGCCTCTCCCCGCAAGCGGGGCGAGGCGAAGAAGCACCGCACTCGCTGCTAAATCCGCGGCTGCTTGTCGAGCCAGCGGCGCAACAGGCGCACGTTGCGCATGTTGGCGCGGAACATGACGTCGAAGGCGTCGCCCACGAACGGCACGATGCCGACCACGCCGTCGACCGCGACATTGCCGAGCATCCGCGCGGTGATGTACCAGGGCGCCCCCAGGGCGCGGGCCTCGCGCACCAGCCACAGCGAGATCGCGGTGGTGATGATGTCGCCGACAACGGGGATCAGGCCGATCAGCCCGTCGATGCCGTAGCGGATCTTGGTGCCCGGCAGGATGAAGGCGACGTCGAGCAGCTTTGCGAGCGCCTCGAGCCGCGCGATGCGCTGCTCGCGCGTCAGATTGCCGAACGGGTTGCCGGCGAACTGACCTTCTTTGCCGAATTCGAAGCGAAACTCCTGAAACCCCTGCTCCAGGCTTTCGGGGCGGATCTCACGGCCGTCCTGATCGATGATCGGCCCGTGCGCCTCACGGTCCGAAAAACCGGCGCGCGACTGCGTCCCCGAGCGGGACCTGCGTGGCGTGAGAATGTCATCGTCGGGCATGGTCATGGCCATTGGAGGAACGCACGAGCGCCGCAGAGGTTGCTGCACCGCGACCGAAGGTCGCGCGCTCAGCTCGCCGCCGCCGCCGGTTGCGGCTCCTCGATATAGTGATGCACGAACCAGGATGACAGCACCGCCGGCACGAAACCGACCAGACCGTACAGGATGAACTGCACCGTGCCGGAATCCGACCCGCGCGAACCATAGGTGATCGCGGCGAGGATAAAGGCGAACAGGCCGACCAGCAGCATCCGCAGCACCGGGCCGATCCGCCTGACATGGATCAGGATGTCATCGACCGCGCCGATCATCAGCGACGGCAGGAAGCCGAACAGATAGCTGTATTGCAGCGTCTTGAAGAACACGACGAACAGCTTGCCGACCTCGCCGAGACTGGTCTGGGTCCAGTAGCCGGACTGGTAGGTCGTCGTCAGCAGCAGCAGGAAGCCGCCCACGAACGGACCGACGAGCGCGAACACCAGATAGCGTTTCATCAAGAACTCCTCATACGCAGACGCATTTATAGCAGCGCGGCGGGAACCTTGGATAGCAGGACTGCGGGCGGTTTGGGGGGAACAAGTGGCAAGGCCGCGGGTTCAGACAGGACTTGAAATTCACCTGTCAGATCTGGAGCCGCCAATGTCTCGTAAACTGTTCTTGCTGGCGACGATCACGCTTGCGGCCGCCGGCGGCCTGTCGAACGCGCCCGCCTTTGCACAAGGCCATATGGGCACGCCGCAAGAGCAGAAGGCCTGCTCGCGCGACGCCTCGCGGCTGTGCCGCAAGGACCTCGGCAATGACGGTGCGGTACAGGGCTGCCTGCAGGCCAACCGCGCCAAGCTGTCGAAGTCGTGCAGCAAGGTGTTCGAGAGTCACGGCATGTGAGATCGCATCAGCATTTTGCGTGACGGTCTCGCAACATTTGCGAATTCCTTCGCGTCGCCCATTGCAGCTTCGTAACAATCGCGCATACTCGAATCGGGCGGCGCAGCACTTTTCGATTCGAACATCAAGAGATCGAGCGACCACATGCGGGATTGAGCTCCCGGCGTGAAGGCTGAGACATGCGGCAGATCAAGCCGCGTGCGGCGCCCCAAAACCAAGTGGTTCAAACCGCGGAACTCGGGGACGCATTCTTCATGACACGCTACCAAACCATCGCTTCGCTATTCGCCTTCGCCGTCACGGTCTTCACCCTCCAGACATCACCCGCCCTCGCCTTCTCGTCCGAAGCGCAGCAGATGTGCTCGGGCGATGCGATGCGGCTGTGCTCCAGTGAAATCCCAGACATCCCGCGCATCAGGGCCTGCATGGTGCAGAAGAAGGCGCAGGTCAGCCCCGGCTGCCGCGCCGTGATGGATCGCGAAGCCGCCGCCGCAGCAGCATCGCGCAAGCGGGAAGCGGCCGCACAATAAGCGGCTTGGCAAATCTTCGATTGACCGCGCTGCCAGTTGGAGGGGTCGGTTCACCTCTCCCGTAGGGAGAGGTCGGAGCGCATCGCAGATGCGATCCGGGTAAGGGGTTACGGTCTCACGGAACGTTGCGGCCCCTCACCCGGATTGCTCAGGCGCGCAATTGCGCGCCAAAGCAATCCGACCTCTCCCCGCTGGGGAGAGGTGCACAGGCCTAGTCGCCCCACTGCGCGAAGGCGTCGTTGAAGGCGCGCTCGCCGGGGGCGCCCTTCTCGATGGCGATGATGGCGCGGCGCTGGTTGGCATAGACCAGCGGCACGTCGAACCACGAGCGCTCCTTCAGGAGCTGGACGTTGCGGGCGCGGTCGGCGTCGACATTGGAGAGGCCGACCAGGAAGAAGCCGTCGGTGACCTTGACGGCAAGGCCCGCGAGCGGCGTGCCGCGCGCCTGCTCGTTCGACTTCATCAGAATGCCCGGCACGTTGGAAACGCTGCCGCCCGGAAAGTCCGGCGGCAGGATGAAGGTCAGCTCGGCCGTGTGGCTCGCCGGCAGCGACGAGTCGGTATTGCGGCGGAAGGACATAGTCATCTTGAACTTGCGGTCGGGGATCTCGATGTCGGCACGCACGGCGATGTCGGCCTTCTGGTTGCCCGACGCCTTGATCGGCTCGAGCCGCCATACCACCGAACCGACATATTGCTTGCCCTTCGGGTCGGACGGATCCTCGTCATAGAGCACGACCTTCTGCGCCACCGGCGCGGCCGGCTGGTCGCTGGCCGAGGGCTGGCCGACGCGATCCGGAATCTTCGGCTTGCTCTGCGGCTGCGAGGCATCCTTCGGCGCTTCCACCACCTGGGTGGGCGAAGGCTTGAACAGATTGGTCGCGGTCTGCACCAGCTGCTTGCCCCAGAGGATGCCGGCGCCGACCAGGATCAGCACGATGCCGATGGCGATCGCGCTCTTGAACGGGAAGACCGAGCCGCTGCGCTTGGGCTTCTTGGCGCCGCGGTCGGGCGCAATGCGCGGACGCGGCGACGGCGGCTGCGGCGCGTAGCGCTCGGCCTCCTCGATCGACTCGTCATAGGAATAGGGCGCGTCGGGTTCGGCGGCGCGGTTTTCCAGGCTCGGTTCGAGCCGGTCGAATTCCGGCGAGGGCGACGGCACGTTGGCGTAGGTGCGGCGCGCGGCGCGATTGGCCTGCGCGGCGGCACCGCCGAGATCATTGACGTCGGCCGTGATGTCGCGGAAGCCGCGCACGCCCGGTGCCGGCGGCAATGGCGGCGGCGGTCCGCTGTCCTGCGGGCGACGCGGAGGCGAGCGTCCGGCCGGCGGCTCCGGCGGGCCGGGCTGGCGCGGCGGCGCATCGAAACGCGGGGCACGGGGCGGACGCGGCGCGTCGTTCTGGTCATCGCCGCCAAGCGGCGGGCGATCGTTGCGCGGCGGCGGTGCGGCGGGACGGGCCCGTGGCGGTCCGGCCGGCTGAGGAGATGCTGGCGGAGTGTTGTCGGCCGCACGCGCGCTGGCCCGGCGGAAGGCGTCGCCGCTGCCGCCCCCGCTGCGGGGGCCGCCACCGGGGCGCGAGGCCTCGCGGGCCCGCTGGGCGGCTTCCGATTCGACCTTGCGGACGGCCTCTTCCAGCGACAGCCGCTCGCGGGTGATCTCGGATTCGGAGAGCGGCGGCTGCACGCTGCGCAGCTGCGCGATCAGGGCCGTGCGCGCCCGTTCATAGAGCGCGCGCCGGCTTTCGCCGGGAGCGTTGGGGTCCAGGGCGGCAATAGCGCGGGCGATCAGCGGATAGTAATCAGCCATTTCTACTCAACTATACCCGCGTCCCGGTAAGAGATCGTTAAGCCTCAAACGGATTTTGCACCAGGATAGTATCTTCGCGTTCGGGGCTGGTGGAAAGCAGGGCCACCGGGCACCCGACCAATTCCTCGATCCGGCGGACATATTTGATGGCCTGGGCCGGCAGGTCGGCCCAGGACCGCGCGCCGGCGGTCGGCTCCTTCCAGCCCTCGATGGTCTCCCAGATCGGCTCGACCCGGGCCTGCGCCCCCTCGCCGGCCGGGAAATAATCGATCTCCTTGCCGTCGAGCTTGTAGCCGACGCAGACCTCGATCGAATCGAAGCCGTCGAGAATGTCGAGCTTGGTCAGCGCCAGGCCGTTGATGCCACAGGTGCGGACCGTCTGGCGGACCAACACCGCGTCGAACCAGCCACAGCGGCGCTTGCGCCCGGTATTGACCCCGAACTCGCGGCCGCGACGGCCGATCTCCTCGCCGATCTCGTTCAGCAGCTCGGTCGGGAACGGCCCCTGACCGACGCGGGTCGTGTAGGCCTTGCAGATGCCGAGCACGTAGCCGACCCCGCTCGGACCGATGCCCGTTCCGGTCGCGGCCTGCGCCGCCACCGTGTTGGACGAGGTGACGTAGGGATAGGTGCCATGGTCGACGTCGAGCAGCGCGCCTTGCGCGCCCTCGAACAGGATGCGCTTGCCGGCACGCCGCTCGGCATCGAGCAGGCGCCACACGGTCTCCGCATAGGGCAGCAGCTGCGGCGCCAGCGCGCTCAGCTCCTTCAGGATCTCGTTGCCGTCGAACTCCGGCAAATTGAGGCCGCGACGCAGCGCGTTGTGGTGCGCCAGCAGCCGGTCGATCTTGTGCGGCAGCGTGTCGAGGTCGGCGAGGTCCATCAGCCGGATCGCGCGGCGGCCGACCTTGTCTTCGTAGGCCGGACCGATGCCGCGGCGGGTGGTGCCGATCGCGGTCGCGGAATTGGACGATTCGCGCAGCGCATCGAGCTCGCGGTGCAGCGGCAGGATCAGGGTCACGCTCTCCGCGACGCGCAGATTCTCGGGGCCGACCGCGACGCCCTGGCCGCGCAGCTTGGTCACCTCGTCGAGGAAGGCCTGCGGATCGAACACGACGCCGTTGCCGATCACCGCCAGTTTCGACGGGCGCAGCACGCCCGAAGGCAACAGCGCGAGCTTGTAGGTCTCGCCGTTGATGACCAGCGTATGGCCGGCATTATGCCCGCCCTGGAAGCGCGCGACGATGTCCGCCTGCTCCGACAACCAGTCGACGATCTTGCCCTTTCCTTCGTCGCCCCACTGGGCGCCGACGACGACAACATTGGCCATTCGCGGGTAATCCTTCGAAGAATTTAGATGCGCCCAGCCCAATTCCCGGCCTGGAGCCGTTCGTATGCGGGGCAGCCAACCGGATAAAGGAAGCAGCCTCTCTAAGCAAGCAAGAACGGGGCTTTTTGAGGACCCAACGCCCGATCCAAGCCTTTGATATCCCCGGAAAATCCGGACATGTTCCCAGACCATGGGCCGACCTCGACCAAAGCGCTAGGCACAGCGTCGGCCGCTGCATGGTCGCGATGCGCCCGCCCCCGTTGATGCAGCCGCGATTTCCGTGTCTTTGAACGAGGCCGGGCTACGAGCCGGCCCGGACAGAGCCGGGCCGGCGGCCTTGGTGCATTCCACCGCGGGGCCATAACAATCACAATGACCGCCACCGGCCAGACCACGAGCGCCGACACATCCGGCCACAACTGGATCGCCAACCAGCCTTATCTCCTGCTCAGCATCACCGCGCTGTGCTGGGCCGGCAATGCGGTCGTGGGGCGGCTCGCCGCCGGCCATATCCCGCCGGTGACGCTGTCCTTCCTGCGCTGGACCTTCGCCTTCCTGCTGGTGCTGCCGTTCGCCTGGAAGCATCTCGCCCAGGACTGGCCTGCGATCCGCGACAAACTCGGCCTGATGATCGTGCTGTCGATCACCGGCATCGGCGCCTTCAACACCCTGCAATATTGGGCGCTGGAGCACACCCAGGCGCTCAACACCCTGCTGCTGCAGTCGGCCGCACCGCTGGTCGTGGCGCTGTGGTCGCTGGTCATCCTCGGCATCCGCCTCACCCTCGCGCAGGCCTTCGGCGTGGCTCTTTCGATGTGCGGCGTGCTGATCATCCTGCTGCATGGCGATATCACCACGCTGTCGAACATCGCCTTCAACAAGGGCGACCTGATCTTCATCGTCGCGCTGATCATCTTCGCGCTCTATTCGGTGCTGACGCTGAAGCGGCCTCCGATCCACGGCCTGTCGTTCCTCGCCTTCACCTTCGGTGCCGGTGCGGCCTGCCTCATCCCGCTGGAGATCTGGGAATTGTCGGCGCGCCCCGTCATGAAGCTCGACGGTCCGAACCTGCTGACGCTGTTCTACGTCTCGGTGTTTCCCTCGACGCTTGCCTATCTCTGTTTCAATCGCGGCGTCCGCCTGATCGGCGCCAACCGCGCCGCACCGTTCTTCCACGTCGTGCCGGTGTTCGGCTCGATCATGGCGATGGCCTTCCTGGGCGAGCACCCGCAGGCCTTCCACTTCATCGGTTTTGCCCTGGTGCTGTCGGGCGTGTTCGTCGCGTCAAGGAAGCAGACGACGTAGTTGCGTGCACCATCTCAGCGCACCGCTGCCGCTTCACCCTCCCCTGGAGGGGTCCGAGACGAGCGTAGCTCGCTCGTGGGTCGGGTCACATTGAGCGCAGCGCAATGTGACCCGGGGTGGGGTGACGGTCTCTCCACGTCGAACAGTGCCCGAGTGGAGAGATCACCCCACCCCGCTCGCGCCTCCCCCTCCAGGGGAGGGTAAGCAAGTCGGCGCCTACTTCATCTTGAACTTGCTGTACGCCTCGCTCGTCGCAATGATGACGTGCTCGGCGCAGCCGTTGACGCGATGTGGATCGGCATCGCGCTCGTAGGCTTCCGAGGTCATCATGTCGAGGAACGCGGTGACCGACGGATAGAACACCAGCGCGACGAAATCCCAGTTGTTGCCGGCGTGCGGACCGAGCGCGATCGTCCTGGCCTCGCCGGTCCACAGCAGCGTGCCGCCGCGCGCCCTGATCATGGGCACGGTGATCGCGCTGTAGCGCAGATACGCATCCCAGCCGGAGCCGTCACCATCGCGCGAGCGCGCGTGGAAACGCATCAGGTTCAGCATCACCACCGGCGCATGCCGGTCGAGCTGCTCCAGGCCCACAATGTTCAACATATTGACCGCCAATGGCACCTCCTCAGGGCTCGCCTGCATTGTAGCATTGCGGCGGCGTGACTTGTCTCACGACGGCGATCCGGCGCAAGGTCGTATGTGACGCCAATGACGATCGCATCGCCCGCGCCACCTGCCTCTCACCCGGTCAGCTGGCTCAACAACCAGCCTTATCTGCTGCTCAGCCTGAGCTCGCTGTTCTGGGCCGGCAACATCGTGCTCGCGCGTCATGTCGGCGCGCATGTGCCGCCGCTGACGGTGACCACGATCCGCTGGTTCGGCGTGTTCCTGATCCTGCTGCCGTTTTCATGGCCGCATCTGAAGCGCGACTGGCCGGCCTTGCGCAAAAGCCTGCCGCTGATGCTGTTCCTGTCGCTGGTCGGCTTCGCCTTCAACAACGCGATCTCCTACTGGGCCCTGCAATATACCGAAGCGCTGAACGCGCTGCTGATCCAGTCGGCAGGTCCCCTGTTCGTGGCGCTGTGGTCGCTGGTGCTGTTCGGCGTGCGGCTGACCGGCGGTCAACTCGCCGGCGTCGCGATCTCGCTGGTCGGCGTGCTGGTCATCATCCTGCGTGGCGATCTCGCGGCGCTGGCCAGCATCTCGTTCAACAGGGGCGACATCATGTTCGCCTCCTCGCTGGTGGCGTTCGGCATCTACTCCGCCTTCATCCCGCGCCGGCCGAAAGTTCATCAGCTGTCGTTCCTGTCCTTCACCACCTGCTGTGGCGCCTTCATGCTGCTGCCGACGGCGATCTGGGAGACGTGGAGCGGCAATGTCATGCAATTCGACACGGTGACGCTGCTAACGCTCGGCTACATCCTGATCTTCCCCTCGACGCTCGCCTATCTGTTCTTCAACCGCGGCGTCGCGCTGATCGGGCCGAACCGTGCCGCGCCGTTCTTTCATCTGGTGCCGGTGTTCGGCTCGGCGATGGCGATCCTGCTGCTCGGCGAAAAGCTCCAGCCGTTCCACCTGATCGGCTACGCGCTGGTGCTCGCCGGCGTCGTGATCGCCTCGCGCCAGGGCTCGGCGGTGAAGTAATTCCGCGTTGCGGACGCGGTGCGCGTCCTTGCCGTCTTCCGGTTTTGATGTGGACCGGCTAGGTTCCCCGCCAACGAAAAAAGAGGGAACGTCCGAACATGCTGTCATCGCTCATGCGCGTCTTGCGCACTGTCGGCGCCGCCGTGCTGTGTCTTGCTGCCGCATCCGCCGCGCAGGCCGATAATTGGCCGAGCCGCAACATCACGCTGGTGCTGCCGTTTGCGGCCGGCAGCGGCACCGACACCACGACGCGGCTGATCTCGCAGCATCTGTCGCAGGCGCTCGGTGTCGGCATCGTGATCGAGAACAAGGCGGGCGCCAACGGCATGATCGCGGCGACCTATGTCGCGCGCGCGGCGCCCGACGGCTACACGCTGCTGGTGACCACCAACACGACCCATTCGGCCAATCCCTATCTGCTCAAGAGCCTGACCTACGATCCGGTGAAGGATTTCACCCCGATCGCGCGCACCGGCGATCTGCCCTTCATGCTGGTGATCCACCCCGACGTGCCGGCCAAGACCGTCGCCGAGCTCGTCGCCTACGGCAAGGCCAATCCGGGCAAGCTGAGCTACGCCTCGGGCTCCTCCTCGGCGATCGTGTCGGGCGCGACCTTCGCGCACAATGCGGGGCTCGACCTCTTGCACGTGCCCTACAAGAGCTCGCCGCCTGCGCTCAACGACGTCATGGGCGGCCGCGTCTCGATGATGTTCGTCGACATCCTGACCGGCCTGCCGCATGTCCAGGGCAACGCGCTGCGCGCGCTCGCCGTCACCACCAAGGACCGCACGCCGCTGATCCCCAGTCTTCCCTCGATGCAGGAGGCCGGCGTGCCTGATTTCGACATCTCGTCATGGCAGGGTTATTTCGGCCCGGCCGGCATGCCGAAGGAGATCGTGACGCGGCTCAACGCCGAGATCCGCAAGATCGTCGAGAAGCCGGAGATCAAGGCCCAGCTCGCCACGCTCGGCATGGACGCGTTCTCCGGCACGCCGGAACAGCTCGGCACGTTCGTGAACGAGCAGCTAGTGCTGTGGGAGCGGCTGATCCGGGACGCCGGGATCGAGAAGCAGTAGGGCTCTCGTACGACGATCACGTAGGGTGGGCGAAGCGAAGCGTGCCCGCGGAAACTTCATCACGCACTCAAAACGAAAAGGTGGGCACGACGCTTTCGCGTCTTTGCCCACCCTACGAATTCAGCGCCAAGAACTTCGGCGCCAAGAACTCAGCGCAAGAATTTACGCCGCCCGCACCTTCGCGAGGAAACCGTCCACCGCGCTGCGCAGCGCGCCGGACTGACTGTCGAGCTCGCGGGCGTTGGTCAGCACGTCGCTGGCCGCGCTGCCGGTCGCTTCCGCGGCCGAAGTGACGCTGCCGATATTGGCGTTGATCTCGTTCGAGCCGGCCGCGACCGACTGGATGTTGCGGGCGATCTCGCGGGTGGCCTCGCCCTGCTGCTCGATCGAGGCCGAAATGCCGGCGGTGATCTCGCTCATCTCGGCGATGGTCTGGGTGATGCCGCCGATCGCCGCGACCGCATCGCTGGTCGAGGTCTGCATCGCCGCCACTTGCGCGGAGATTTCCTCGGTGGCCTTGGCGGTCTGGTTGGCCAGCGCCTTGACCTCGGAGGCGACGACGGCGAAGCCGCGGCCGGATTCACCGGCACGTGCCGCCTCGATGGTGGCGTTGAGCGCGAGCAGATTGGTCTGCGCTGCGATCGAATGAATGAGCTTGACCACCTCGCCGATCTTCTCGGCGCCGGTCGAGAGCTCCTGCACCGTGGCGTTGGTACGCTCGGCGTCGCTGACGGCGCGGCTCGCCACTTCGGTCGAGCGCGTCACCTGGCGCGAGATTTCCGCAACCGAGCTCGACAGCTCTTCGGCGGCCGCCGCAACCGTGCCGACATTGCCGGACGCCTTCGACGAGGCCGCACCGACCGTCGCC
The DNA here is from genome assembly GCF_024199945.1 of Bradyrhizobium sp. CCGUVB4N. GTDB lineage: Bacteria > Pseudomonadota > Alphaproteobacteria > Rhizobiales > Xanthobacteraceae > Bradyrhizobium. Next base: position 7,526,428 of record NZ_JANADP010000001.1, read on the forward strand.
GCGCGCGACGAGGCGTCGCTGGCGGTTGCGGTCATCGACTGCGCCGTCGACTGCATGCCGGCTGCGGCCGAGGAGACCGAACGGACGATGCCGTTGACGCTGCGTTCGAAGTCGTTGGCGATATTCTCCATCGCGCTGCGACGCTCCGCCGCGGCACGGTCCTTGGCCGCCGCATCGGTCTGCTCGAGGTCGCGGATGCGAACGGCGTTGTCCTTGAAGATCTGGACGGTCGCAGCCATCGCGCCGACCTCGTCGCCACGACCGACGCCGGGGATGTCGCCCTCGAGCTTGCCGTCGGCAAGATCCTTCATGCGCGTGCCGAGCAGCGCCAGCGGACGGCTGATGCTGCGGCCGAGCAGCCAGGCAACGCTGCCGGCGACGATGACGATGCCGAGCATGGCAAGGCCGAGCAGCCAGTAGACCGGGCCCATCTTCTGGTCGATGTCCTCGAGATAGGCGCCGGTGCCGAGATACATGTCGAAGCCGGGAACGGCGACGGCGTAACCGATCTTGCGGATCGGCGTTTCCTGACCGGGCTTCACATATTCATAGTACAGCAGGATCGAGCCGTTGGCCTTGACGCCGTCCATCAATTCGACCGACAGCTTGCGGCCGTTGGTCACGACGTCCATGCGGTTGGTGCCGATCTGCTTCGGATCGGGTGCGAGCTGGGTGATGCCGTCATAGGACGTGCCGAACAGATAGCCCGAGCCGTTGTCATAGGTCATCGAATTGCCGTAGCGGCGAAGCTCGGCCATGGCCGCATCCTTCGTCAGCTCGCCGGCATCGACGCGCTTCTTCAGCGCGGCCGCATAGTTGCGACCGAGATCGACGATCGCCTTGGTCTGGTCGATACGCGCGTCGACCATGGCGCGCTTCATCAGGTAACCGGCCAGGACTCCGGAGATGCACAGGCCGAACAAGGTGACGCCGACGAGAATGCCAAGCTTGGGCGCGATTTTCAGATTGCTCAACTTCACGGGGTGGGCTCCGGAAAAAAGGGATGCGGGCGCGCGAGTGAATCGATCGAAATTGAATCAACTTTTAGTGTGAGACCCCTTAGCAAGTTACTTACGTGCCTCCGTAGAAGCCCGTACGATGCCGGGGATTTCGGCAAATATTCGCCGGATCAACAACCGGGAATTGTACGCGACCGGATCGATTTCGCGTAAAAGACGCAAAGGCCCGATCGAGAAGGCCGGGTCGCAACAAGAACCGACAAACCAAATCGGGAGCAGGAAATGCCGAAATACAGGGTGGTGACGCCGAAGGGCGCGAGTTTCACGGTCGCGGGCAGCGATTACTCCTACGAGCGCGAAGCGCTCGATCCGATCGATGCCGAGATCGTCGAGGCACCGGCCAACGAGGCGGAGTTCATCGCCGCCGCCAGGAATGCCGATGCGATCTACGCCAAGGGCATCCCGATCACCAAATCGATCATCGACACTCTCGAGAACTGCAAGGTCATCACGCTCGGTTCCGTCGGCGTCGACAGCGTCGATGTGAAGGCCGCGACCGCGCGCGGCATTCCCGTCACCAACATCCCCGACACCTTCATCGAGGAGGTCGCCGACCATGCCATGATGCTGCTCCTCGCCGGCTTCCGCCGCCTGGTCGAGCAGGACAAGATGGTGCGCAGCGGCCGCTGGGCCGAGGGCAGGCCTGCGCTCCTGAAGGTTCCGCGGCTGATGGGCCAGACGCTCGGCTTCATCTCGTTCGGCCGCGTCGCGCGTGCGGTTGCGAAGCGCGCCGCGCCGTTCGGCCTGCGCATGATGGCCTATGATCCCTTCATCCAGGAAACGCTGATGTGGGACCACGGCGTCATCCCGGCGACGCTGAACGAGGTGCTGTCGCAATCCGACTTCGTCTCGATGCATGCACCTGCCCGGCCCGAGGTGCATCACATGCTGACCGAGAAGCATTTTCGGCAGATGAAGAAGGGCTCGATCTTCATCAACACCGGGCGCGGCGCCACCGTGGACGAGGAGAGCCTGATCAAGGCGCTGCAGGAGGGCTGGATCGCGCATGCCGCGCTCGACGTGCTGGAGAAGGAACCGCCGTCGCACAACAACCCGATCCTGGGCATGGAGAACGTGACCCTGACCGCCCATGTCGCCTCGGCCTCGGCACGGTTCGACGAGGCGCGCAAGCGCCGCGTGGGCTACGAATTGTCACTGGTGCTTCAGGGCATGTGGCCGGTAAGCTGTGTCAATCCGTCGGTGCTGCAAGACACCGCGCTCCGCCGCTGGCAGCCCGTCGGCATGGATCGCGGCCCGAACAGCTAAGGCGGCCGGCCGCAAATCGCGCGCCGAAAGAACGAAACGGCCCTTCACCGGCGATCAACGCCGGGAAGGGAGACATCATAGGGAGGAACTGATGAGGAACGACATCACACGTCGTGATGCCTTGGCGCTGGGCCTGTCTGCTGCGACGTTCGCCGCCACTGGTGCTGCAGCGCAAACATCGAACATCAAGGCCGCCGACGTCCCCGCGCCGAAACTGCCGATCGAGAAGGGCGCAACGCTCCGCATGCTGCGGCCGGTGCGCTTCGTCCAGGCCGACGAGGACGTGTTCCGCGCCAATGCGGCCAAGTTCACCAAAGAGACCGGCGTCGAGGTCAAGGTCGATTTCGTCGGCTGGGAAGACATCAACCAGCAGACCGCGGTCACCGCCAATTCCGGCGCCGGCCCCGACATCATCATCGGCTTCTCCGACGCACCGCATATCTATATCGACAAGCTGATCGAGTTGACCGACGTCGCAGACTATCTCGGCAAGAAGTATGGCGGCTGGCAGAATCTGGCGAAGGCCTATGGCAAAAAGGCCAAGAGCGATTCCTGGATCGGGCTTCCCTTCGGGGCCTCCGGCGGACCGCTGATCTATCGCAAGTCCGTTCTCAAATCTGTCGGGTTTGACAAGGCACCTGACGACCTTCCTGGTTTCCTGGACCTCTGCAAGAAGCTGCAGAAGGCCGGCAAACCCGCCGGCTTTGCACTGGGCAATGCCGTCGGCGATGGCAACGGTTTTGCGGACTGGATGATGTGGGCGCACAACGCCGCGTTGCTGGACGAAGAAGGCAACGTCACCATCAACAGCAAGGAGACGATTGCGGCGCTGAACTACGTGAAGGAGCTCTATCCGACCTTCATCGCGGGCACGCCGTCGTGGAACGACGTCAGCAACAACCGCGCCTATTCCTCGCAGGAAATCGCGCTGACGGCGAACGGCGTCTCGCTGTACTTCTCGCTGAAGAACGATCCGGCGACCGCGGCAATCGCCGAGGATTCCGAACATCAGGCGTTGCCGAAGGGTCTTGCACCGGTGTCGCCGATGTCCGGACTGACGCTGAACGCCATGGTGTTCAAGCACAGCCAGTACCCCAATGCTGCAAAGGCCTTCCTGCAATACATGCTGGAGAAAGACCAGTACGAGCCGTGGCTCAACGCCAACAGCGGCTACTGGTCGCAACCGCTTGCGGCCTATGCCGACGCGGCGGTGTGGAAGGGCGATCCCAAGGTCGCGATCTTCAAGGACACTATGAACAGCAAATACTACGCCGGCTATAAAGGTCCGATTTCGACCGCCACCGGCGCTGTTCGCGCGGACTATGTCACGGTGCAGATGTTCGCCTCGGTCGCAACCGGCGCTGCGACACCTGAAGCAGCGGCCGCGGAGGCGGAGCAGCGTTGCAAGCGATACTTCCGGCGGCAGAAGTAACGACGACAAAGCACCCGTCATTGCGAGCGAAGCTCCTCGCAATGACGGGTGTGGTGACCCTTAAGGACAGGACAACGCCCTGATGTCCGTGACCACCCTCTCCCCTCCCGTGCTGGCCCACCGGCAGCCGAACTGGCTGGTGCGGCTGTTCGACTACAAGCCGTTCCTGATTGCCATGTGCCTTGCGCCAGCGATCGGGCTGCTCGCGGTGTTCCTGACCTATCCGCTCGGCCTCGGCATCTGGCTCGCGTTCACGGATGCCACGATCGGTCGAAAGGGCGAGTTCATCGGCCTGGAGAACTTCCAATACCTGCTCACCGACCCCCTGTGGTGGAACGCGGTGTTCTACAGCGTGATCTACACGGGCATCGCGACCTTCGGGAAGTTCGCGCTCGGCTTCTGGCTCGCGCTGCTGCTCAACAACCATTTTCCGTTCAAGAGCCTGCTGCGCGCGATCGTGTTGTTGCCCTGGATTGTGCCGACAGTCCTCTCCGCGCTGGCATTCTGGTGGATCTACGATCCGCAATTCTCGATCATCTCTTATCTTCTGGTCGACGTGCTGCATTGGCGCACGACCAATATCGACTTCCTCGGCTCGCCCTGGCCGGCGCGGTTCTCGCTGATCGCGGCCAACATCTGGCGCGGCATTCCTTTCGTCGCGATCTCGCTGCTGGCGGGCCTGCAGACCATTTCGCCCTCGCTCTACGAAGCCGCCATGCTCGACGGCGCCAGCGCCTGGCAGCGTTTTCGCTACATCACCTTCCCGATGATGATGCCGATCCTCGCCATCGTCATGACCTTCTCGATCATTTTCACCTTCACCGACTTCCAGCTGGTCTACGCCATCACCCGCGGCGGCCCGGTCAACTCGACCCACCTGCTCGCCACGCTCGCCTTCCAGCGCGGCATCGCCGGCGGCGAGCTGGGCGAAGGTGCCGCGATCGCGGTGTCGATGATCCCGTTCCTGGTGTTCGCGACGCTGTTTTCCTATTTCGGCCTGGCGCGCCGCAAATGGCAGCAGGGAGAGGCCAATGACTGATACCGTCGCACAAGCCTCGACCGTCGCCGACGCAAAAGCGGCGCCCGACACCATGGCCTGGGATTCCGGGCTGCGGCGGCTGATGATGATCTATCTGCCGCTCGGCTGCTTCGTGCTGATCCTGCTGTTTCCATTCTACTGGATGGCAATCACGTCGTTCAAGCCGAACGCCGAGCTATTGAATTACAAGGAGCATAATCCGTTCTGGATCACCTCGCCGACGCTGGCGCACATCAAGCATCTCTTGTTCGAAACCGCTTATCCGCGCTGGCTGTGGACGACGATGCTGGTCGCGGTCGGCTCGACCACGCTGTCGCTGATCGCGAGCACGCTGGCGGCCTACGCAATCGAGCGGCTGCGCTTCCGCGGCAGTCCGTATGTCGGCCTCGGCATCTATCTCGCCTATCTCGTGCCGCCGTCGATCCTGTTCATCCCGCTCGCGACCGTGGTGGTGCAGTTCGGCCTGTTCGACTCGCCGCTGGCCCTGATCCTGGTCTATCCGACCTTCCTGGTACCGTTCTGCACCTGGCTGCTGATCGGCTATTTCAAGTCGATCCCCTACGAGCTCGAGGAATGCGCGCTGGTCGACGGCGCGACGCGGCTGCAGATCCTGCGGCGGATCACGCTGCCGCTCGCGGTGCCCGGACTGATCTCGGCAGGCATCTTCTCGTTTACGCTGTCCTGGAACGAGTTCATCTACGCGCTCGCCTTCATCCAGAGCGGCGCCAACAAGACCGTGCCGGTCGCGATCCTGACCGAGCTCGTCACCGGCGACGTCTATCAGTGGGGCGCGCTGATGGCGGGCTCGCTGCTCGGTTCGCTGCCGGTTGCGATCTTCTACTCGCTGTTCGTGGACTATTACGTGTCTTCGCTGACCGGCGCGGTGAAGGAGTAACGGGCCACCGCGCGCGCAAGTGATCGTGCGGTCCTGATAGACTGCTGTCTGCCCTGGTCGCACCTTGCGGCGGCAACGGCGGAGCGACCGTGGCCGCAATTGTCCTCGCTCCAGAAAGCGAGCATCACATGGGATCGCCAAAGCTCCAGTCAATGTCCCGACGCGGCTTTTGCCTGTGCTGCGTCGGCGGCGCCACGTTCGCCGCAACGGGGGGATGGCTCAGCCCGCGGCAGGCCTACGCAGAAGCGCGCGGCCTCGTCAGCCTGATCAAGGACAGCGCGGCGACATCACCGATCAAGACCTACAAGCTGCGCAACAATATCAGCGCGCTCGAAGGATCCGGCGGCAACATCGCCGTCCTCACCGGACCGGACGGCAAGCTTCTGGTCGATGCCGGCATCGGCGTCTCGCGCCCACAGCTCAGCAAGGCGCTTGCCGAGCTCGGCGGCGAGCCGATCGCGCATCTGATCAACACACACTGGCACTTCGATCATGCCGACGGCAATGAATGGCTGAGCGCAGCCGGCGCGAAGATCATCGCCCACGAAAACACCCGCAAGCATCTTTCCGTCGTTCAACGGGTCGAAGACTGGGACTACAATTTCCTTGCGTTGCCCGCCAGCGCGGTCCCGGCCGAGGTCTTCACCAAGGAGCAGAACCTCAAGCTCAACGGAGCGTCGGTCGCGCTGAGATATTACGGGCCCGCTCACACCGACGGCGACATCTCGGTCATGTTCGCCGAGGCCAATATCCTGCATGCCGGCGACACCTTCTGGAACGGCATCTATCCCTTCATCGACCATTCGACCGGCGGCAGCATTGACGGCATGATTGCGGCCTCCGATGCCAATCTGGCAGCAGCCAACAACGACACCATCATCATCCCCGGTCACGGCAAGCCCGTCAGCAACAAAGCCGAGCTTCAGGGCTTCCGCGACATGCTGGTCGCTATCAGGGACAATGTCGGCAATCTCAAGAAGCAGGGAAAGACACGCGACGAGACGGTTGCGGCCAAGCCAACCGCCGCGTTCGATGCGAAGTGGGGACAGTTCCTCGTCGACCCCGGCTTCTTCACCAGACTGGTCTACGAAACCGCGTGAGACGCCGCGTGCGGTAAGGGAATAAACCGCGCCTGCGGCGTTTGGCCCGGCTTCACAAAACTGCAATATGCGATCCGCATAAGGCGTCGTCCGCTAACAGGAGACGCACATGCGCGCGACTTTTCTCTGCACCGTCGCAACGATCGTTCTTACCGCGAGCACCGCGCTCGCACAGAGCGAGGGTGAATTCCCGGCCAAGCTCGCCGGCCACGTGGTGATGCCGGCTGCGACCTTCATCGATGCCCCGGCCGATGCGCCGGCCGATCTCAAGACCTCGGGAAAATACACCACCGGCAAGCGCGTCGACGCGCTCGGCACCGTGATGGGCAAATCCTTCGAACGTTCGACCGGCGTCTCGCTGCCGTTCAAGGGGCAGCCGCTGCAGGGCCATTCCGGCATCAAGAAGATGCCCGACGGCAGCTTCTGGGTCATCACCGACAACGGCATGGGCGCGCGCGCCAATTCGATGGACTCGATGCTGTACCTGAACCACTACAAGATGGATTGGGCGGGCGGCAAGATCGAGCGCGAAGGGACCGTCTTCCTGCACGACCCCGACAAGAAGGTGCCGTTCCGCATCGTCCACGAGGACACCGAGAAGCGCTATCTCACCGGCGCCGATTTCGACACCGAGGGCTTCCAGATCATCGGCGACACCTTCTGGATCGGCGACGAGTTCGGCCCCTACGTCCTGAAGGCCGACAAGACCGGCAAGATCCTCGCCGTGTTCGAGACCATCGCCGACGGCAAGCCGGTGCGCTCGCCCGATCATTGGGCGGTGGCAACACCGGGCGCCCCGGGCGCGACCTACACCAACGTCAATCTCCGCCGCTCCAAGGGCTTTGAAGGCTTTGCCTCGTCGAAGGACGGCAAATTCCTCTACGGTCTGCTCGAGGGCCCGCTGTGGGATGCCGACAAGAAGGATTGGGAGCGGGTCGACGGCAAGGAAGCTTCCCGCATCCTCGAATTCGACGTCGCCGCCGAAAAATTCACCGGCCGCTACTGGCAGTATGTGTTCGAGCAGAACGGCAACGCCATCGGCGACTTCAACATGATTGATCCCTCCGCCGGCCTCGTCATCGAGCGCGACAACGGCGAAGGCACGCCCGACAAGGCCTGCCCGGCGGGCACGCGCGGCGAGAACTGCTTCCCTGATGTCGCCAAGTTCAAGCGCGTCTACAAGATCGAACTCAACGACGCCAATGTCGGCAAGCCCGTGCGCAAGATCGGCTATATCGACCTCATGAAGATCCAGGATCCCGACAAGAAGGCGCGCAAGCCGCTCAATGACGGCGTCTACACCTTCCCGTTCTTCACCATCGAGAACGTCGATCGCGTCGACGACACCCACATCATCGTCGGCAACGACAACAACCTGCCGTTCTCGTCGAGCCGCGATCCCAACAAGGCCGACGACGACGAGTTCATGCTGCTCGACGTCGCCGATTTCCTGAAGGCGAAGTAAGCAGAGCTCTCTCCTCTCCCTCTCCCCGTTCTTACGGGGAGAGGGTTGGGGTGAGGGGCCTCTCTCCACACGTAAGATTGTCGTGAGACCTGTACCCCCTCACCCGGATTGCATCTTCGATGCAATCCGACCTCTCCCCGCAAGCGGGGCGAGGTGAAAAAAGCCTACCTGATCGCAAACGAGATCGGCACGGTAAAGCCCATCGAGGCCTGCGCGATCTCCGGCGGGAACGGCGGGAATGGCTGGGCGCGGCGGACCATCGCCATGGTCTCGGCGTCGAGCGCGGCATAGCCGGACGAGCCGGCAAGACGGCTGCCGAGAACCTGGCCGCTGCGGCTCAGCGTAAAGCTCAACCGCGCCACGCCATGCTCGCCGGCCGCCTTCGACGCCGGCGGAAATTGCTTGAAGCGCTGCAGATGCGCCGCCACCATCTGGTTATAGGAGGCGATCGCCACCGCCGATGCGCCGGTGCTGACGGCCGATGCGGCCGGCGCCTGCCGCTCCGCGCGCGGCGAAGCGGTGGTGCGCGGCGCGGGTGTCGTGTGGCTCGGCTTCTTCGCTTCGGGACGCACCACCTTCGGCTTGACCGGCTCGGGCCTGGTCTCGGCGAGGACCCTCGTGGGCTCGGCGTCCACCGGCTTCAACCTCTGTTCGGGCGGCGCCACCACGTCCGGCTTGTCCTGCGGCGGCGTCGGCGCGATGGTCTCCTCGACGGCCTGGTGCCGCACGGGCTCCGGTGGCGAGGCGTCGGCCTCCTGCATGACTGGTCCCGGCGCGACCTCGTCTTGCGTCGATTGCGGCGCCGACGTCATCGGCGCCATGTCGACCATGATCGCCGGCAGGGTGACGCCCTGCTCCGGCTGCGACCTGAGCCAGTGCATCGTGAGCAGTGCGGCAGCGATATGCAATGTGACGATGACAGCGGCCGATACGCTCCAGCGCGTCGTCTCACGCTCGCCAAGCGGCTGATGCAGCGCAAAGGCGTTGGCCGCGGTCATCAACTGCGTCCGTCGAGGCCGACGAGAGCGACCTTGAGATAGCCTGCGTTGCGCAAGGTGTTCATCACCTCCATCAGGTCGCCATAGGAAACGGCCTTATCGGCGCGCAGATAGATGCGCTCGTCCTTGCGTCCCTTGGTGGCGACGTCGAGCGAGGTGCCAAGCGCGTCGCGCGCCACGACGTCTTCGCCGACGACGATCGCGAGATCCGGCTTCACCGTGACGAAGACCGGCTTGTCCGGCCGTGGTGCCGGCTCGGCGGCCGTCGCCGGCAGCTCGACACCGATGTCGACGGTGGCGAGTGGGGCTGCCACCATGAAGATGATCAGCAGCACCAGCATCACGTCGATGAACGGCGTGACGTTGATCTCATTGACGACGTCGAGATCGCCAGGGTCGCCGCGCCTGAGCGGCGATCCCGTGCGTGCGCCGAGCTTCGCTGCCATGACCTACTCCGCCGCCCGCGCCAGGCGGAAGTCCCTGTGATCGCGCTGCCGGCTCACCTGCAGCATCAGCTGCGCGGATGCGTCACCGAGCAAGGCACGATAATTGGCGATGCCGCGGACCAGGTGATTGTAGATCACGACCGCCGGAATTGCGGCGACGAGACCGAGCGCGGTGGCGAGCAGCGCCTCCGCGATGCCGGGCGCGACCACGGCGAGGCTCGTGGTGTGGCTCTCCGAGATGCCGATGAAGGCATTCATGATGCCCCAGACGGTGCCGAACAGGCCGACGAACGGCGCCGTGGCGCCGATGGTCGCGAGCACGCCGGTGCCGCGCGCAATCTGCCGCGACATCGCCGCCTCGACCCGCTCGAGCCGCAACGCGACGCGCTCCTGCAGGCCGTCGTCGACGATGCCGCCTGACAGCTCCGCCTCTTTCGCACAGGACTGGATGAGCTGCGCCACCGCATCGTGCGCCTCGCCCGCACGTTCGGCCGCCTCGGCCAGCTTCATCTTGCCTTCGAGCGCACGCGTCCGCTGCACCGCGCGCGCGCTCTTGCGGCGCAGCTCGATGGTCTTGGCGAGCCACACCGTCCAGGTCACCAGCGAGGCGCAGGCCAGCCCGATCATCACCGCCTTCACGACGATGTCGGCGCCGATGAACATACCCCACGGCGACAGATTGCGCGGCAGCAGCGCCTCATCGATCGCGAAGACCGGTGTCGGCGCGAGCGCCAGCGCGATGGTTGCGATCACATGCCGAAGCCGAAGATTGCCCTGCATCCTGATCTCCTGAATGACGTTACACCGCGATCCGGTCCGCCAGCTGCCGGAACCTTTGGAGCTGATCCGCACGCAACGCCCGGGTCTCGTCACGACCGACGAACACCTTGAACATGATGCCGCCGTCGGCATTGATGAAGGCGGCGAAGGCGGACGACTTGCCCATGAAGGGCCGCTCGACGAAGGCGATGCCGGCGCAACGCTCGTGGCGGAGATGGCCGTGCAGGCCCTTCGGCTGCATCAGGTTGAAATAGCCGCGGCCGATCTCGCCAGCCGGAATGCTGCCGGTGAACTCGAAGATCGCATCATCGGTGTGGACGATCAGCGTGACCTCGCCCCATGCGGCGATGTCCTGCATCGCGGCGGCGAAATGCTCGCCACCGCCCATGCGCAGCATCGACAACGGCAGCGCCTCGATCACGGCGCGCGGCGTGACCTTGCGCTCGCGCGCGACGTCCTCGATGACCGCGCCGGGATTGTCGGCCATGTACGCCCTGAGATCGGCGAGATCGGTGCTCAGCATGTCCGGCTCCTCATCTGCGCCGCCTTAGGCCGCCGCCGCCTTGCGCTCGCTCTGGATCACCTCAAAACCCTCGAACTTGGGATGACCGAGATAGAGGCTCTCGCCGGTCTGATTGTCGGCGCGCGCATGGGCGCGGCGAAACTGGTCCGAGCGGGTCCAGGCTTCGAACGCGGCCTTGTCGACCCAGAGCGTGTGCGACGAATAGAGCGTGTGGTCCTCGGCTTCAGGGCCCTTCAAGAGATGAAACTCGACGAAGCCCGGCATGCTGCCGAGATAGGATTCGCGGGTGGCCCAGACGGTTTCGAACGCGGTCTCCGCGCCCTTCTTCACCTGGAACCGGTTCATGGCGATGAACATAAGTGTCTCTCCTTCTCATTGAAACGAATACACGCCGAAGCCGCGCTGGAGCATCAGCGCGGCCCGGCGGACGTGGGTGACGTTGCGACGCGCGGCTTACGCACCTCCGAAGTGGATCTTCAGGCCGGCCTTGTAGACCCGACCCGCTCCCGGGCTCGACCACAGCACGTCGTTCTGCGTGGTGCCGTCGACCGAGCTGCCGGGAATGGCGTAGGGCCGGTAGTACTGGTTCAAGAGGTTGTCGATCGAGGCCGAGAACACGATGTCCTTGGTCGCGTTGTAGGTCAGGTACAGATTGACCAGCTCGTATCCCGTCGCGGGCAGATAGCCGGCGGGCACGTCGTTGTTCGGACCGTACGAGGCCCACTGCGCGGTCAGGATCAGCGTGCGATCGAGCAGGCGGACACCGCCCGTGGTGACGACCTTGCGCGGCGTGATGGTCGCAAGCCCGACATTGGTCGCGACGTTCTTGCCCTGGATGTAATGACCGGAGACACCGACGAACCAGTCGCCGGCATCGTACATCGTCTCCGCCTCAAAACCCTGGATCCGGGCGCTGGCGATGTTCTGGTACTGATAGTACTTCGCGAACGAGCCAAAGCCCGGGAACGCCACGAAGCCGAACGGCACGAGGTCGATGTAGTCGCTGACGTCGTTCTGGAACAGGTTGATCTTGCCGCGGAACGAGTCGGATGCGCGGAAGATGTTGTCGTATTTCAGATTGAAGCCGACTTCCTTGTTCTTGCCGACCTCAGGGCGAAGGTTCGCATTGGGCAGGAAGCAGAACACGCCGGAGGTGCCGTCCGGACAGGCAAACAGGGCCGGTCCGCCGCCGGTCGCGTGGGCGCCGGAGATGACCGTTTCCGTGATCGACGGGGCGCGGTAGCCTTCGGCGTAGCTCACATAGGGCTGGAAGCCCGGGACCGGCGTGACGCCGAGGGTGATCTTCGGCGAGAAACGATCACCGCCCGTGTTGGTGCCGCCCGACTGCAGATTGTAGCGGTCGTAACGGACCGCGCTGACCGCCTCGAACCAGGTGCCGTAGTTCTGCTTCAACTGGAGGAAGCCGCCCGACACGGTGCGGATGCCGCTCGGCGTGGTGACGTTGGAATTGCCGCGGCTGTCGGTCGTGATGACGTCGTCCTGGAAGGCATCGACGCCCCAGGTCAGCGCGTTGCGCCAGTCGGCAACGTCGAAACGCGTGGTGTTGTTGGCATCGAAGCCGAACGTATTCAGCTTGTAGGCACGACCGGTACCGACGCAGCCCGAAATGTTGTTTCCGAGACCGCCGTTACAATAGGCCGTGGGGTTGCCGTAATCATAGGTTTTGGTCTGGTCGTTTTCGGTGCGGTTGGCGTAGGCCGACATGTGCCAGTCCCACAGATTGTCGCTCGGCAGTGCGTAGTTCCACGTGACAGTGCCGGTGTAGTTCTTGGCATCGGAGGCGTAGACCGACGAACCACGGTTCAACGCGATCAGCGCCGCCGATGTCGTCGGACCCCGGTTGATCTGGCCGATGCTGTATTGATAGTCCTGGAACGTGGCGCCGAACTTGACCTCGTGGCCGAGCGCGGGGCGCACCGTCAGCTTCATCAGCCCGGCCTCGACCTGGTTGCCGGTGTTGCCGATCTCGGTGCCGTTGCCGTCCTTGTAATTGCCCTGCGTGCGGTAGACCGCGCCGCCGAAGATATCGACGTCGGGCGTGGCGCGCACGCCGCCGAACACCGAGCCGAGGCCGCGGCTGTTGTTGGAGCCGTAGGAGCCTGAGAGATCGACACCCCAGCGCTCGCCGGGGCGCAGCACGTCGTTGATGTCCTTGGTCCGGAACGAGACCAGGCCGCCGATCGCGCCGGAGCCGTAGATGTTGGCGGTCGGTCCGCGCACCACATCGACGCCGCCGATCAATTCAGGGTCGAGGAAGAAGGAGCCGTTGGCGTTGTGACCGGTGCGCTGATAATTCTGCCGCGCGCCGTCGACCACGACGGCGACGCGGCCGAAATCCTGCAAGCCGCGGACATTGATGACGGTCGCGGGATCATCGCCGCGCTCCTGGAACGACACGCCGGGGACGTTATAGAAGATGTCCGACAGCCGGTTCGGCTGCAAACCCTGGATCTTGTCGAGCGAGACGGAGGAGACCGGCGCGAGCGAGTCGATCGCGCGCTCCTCGGTCTTGGTCGCGGCCACCGTGATGGTGTCGAGCGTCTGCACCGGCGCCGCGCCGCCGGCCTGGGCACGAGCGTTCATGACTTCAGGCTTGGCTTGCTGCGCAATTTGCGGCTTGGCCTGCTTGCGCTTGGCCTGCTTCGATCCTGCCGCCGAATCCTGTTCGGCCTGCGGCTGCGCCGTCTGCGCAAGACTGCTCTCCGCCGCCATTGCCGCGATTGAAACCACCGACGCGCCCAAAATCAAGGCGCGCGAATACCTAGCCCCGTCAGCCATAACCCCAACCCAATCATCTTGTGTCTTGTTGGCTGGCGTGCGCTAGCGCGAGGCGAGCGACTGGCTGGCTATTTGTGTGCGGGCCCCCGGCCCGCATCGTCCTGTTTGGTAACGTGGCAACACTCTGACGGTCAATGACGTCGGGTTGCAGTTTATATCGATTGTAAGTTGCTGCGGTTGGAATGCGCCTCGCGCCGCTTATACAAACAAGCAGCACCTGAAATTTCGAAAGCGCATCGCGAGACCCATGTCAGCCGCATCCGGAGACAGCATCAACGACGCCGGAGGGCACGTGGAAAACCCTTCTGCAACAACGCGAACCCTGATGATGCGGGGCAATCGCATCGACAGCCGCGAGCTGTTTGCCACCGAGCGCGAGATCATGATCGCACACGGCGAGGACAACTATCGCCTTCGCCTGACCTCGCAGAACAAGCTGATCCTGACGAAGTAGACCGCAATGACATTTTGTCGCACCCTGCTGTATCTGCTGCTGGCCGGTACGATCACACGCGCGCCCGCCGCCAACGCGGCCGGCATCGTCGTGCATGACGCACGCAACCGTGACGTCGCGGTCAACGACATCGCGCGCACGGTCGCGATCGGCGGCGCCATCACCGAGATCCTCTATGCACTCGGGCTCGAGAGCCGGCTGGTCGGCGTCGATACCACGAGCCTCTATCCGGCAGCCGCGCTGCACGACAAGCCGAACGTCGGCTACATGCGCCAGATCTCGGCGGAAGGCGTGCTCGGCCTCAACCCGACGCTGATCCTCGCGATCCAGGGCTCGGGCCCGCGCGAGACCATGGATCTCCTCGATACCGCAAAGGTGCCGCTGGTGCTGGTGCCCGAGACCTTCTCCGAGGACGGCCTGATCGAGAAGATCAGGCTGGTCGGCCATGCCATGGGTGTCGATGCGCGCGCCGAATGCCTGAGCACTGCGGTCAGTGCCGATCTCGCCGAGCTTCGCGCGCTGCGCGCCAAGGTGACCAAGCCGGTGCGCGTGATGTTCGTGATGTCACTCCAGAACGGGCGCGCCATGGTCGCGGGCCACAAGACGGCGGCCGACGAGATCATCCAGCTCGCAGGCGCAGCCAACGCCGTCGACGATTACGACGGCTACAAGATCATCGGCGACGAAGCGATCGTCGCGGCCAAGCCCGACGTGGTGCTGTCGATCGAGCGCGGCAAGGACTCGCTCCAGGCCGACGCGGTCTACACCCATCCCGGCTTCGCCCTGACGCCGGTCGCGGCCAACAAGAGTTTTGTGACGATGGACGGGCTCTATCTGCTCGGCTTCGGACCGCGCACGGCGGCGGCGGCGCGCGATCTCTCGGTCAAGCTCTATCCGGCGTTGGCTGATGGCGCATTCACATCGGCTTTGTCGGCGGCGAATTGCCGGCAATGAGCGCGGCGGTCGAGACCGAGGCGCGGGGACCTCGACGTCGCACAGGACGGCGCTCCGCATCGCTGGCGATTCCGCTTCTGCTCATCGTGCTCATCGCCGCCGCAATCGTCGCGCTGACCGTCGGCGCGGCCGGCATTCCGCTCGCCCGGCTGCCGGCCGCGCTCGGCCTTGTCGCGGACGGCGCCGCGACGACAGTCACCGCCCGCGACCAGCTTGTGCTGTGGTCGATCCGCATTCCCCGGATCGCGGCGACCGCGATGGTCGGCGGACTTCTTGCGGCCGCCGGCGCAATCATGCAGGGGCTGTTTCGCAATCCGCTCGCCGATCCGGCGCTGGTCGGCGTCTCCAGCGGTGGCGCGCTCGCGGCTGCATGCGCGATCGTCTTCACCGATTCGCGCTTCGGCGAGACGTTTCGTTTCCTCCAGACCGAGCTGTTGCCGCTCGCGGCCTTTGCGGGATCGCTGGTCACGACCGCGATTCTTTACGGCATCTCCAGCCGTGCCGGCAGAACATCGATTGCGATCTTCCTGCTCGCCGGCGTCGCCATTACCGCCATCACCAACGCCGGCATCGGGCTTCTGGTGTTCATCGCCGACGACCGCCAGCTCCGTGACATCACGTTCTGGATGCTGGGCTCGATGAGCGGCGCAACCTGGACCAAGGCCGCGGTGCTCGCGCCGGTCCTCGCGGCCGGGCTCGCCGCCTGCGCCTTCATCGCACGCGGCCTCGATCTGCTGGTGCTCGGCGAAGCCGATGCCTTTCACGGTGGCGTCGATGTCGAGCGCCTGAAACGGATCGCGATCGTGATGGTCTCCGCCATGACCGGCGTCGCAGTGTCGATCAGCGGCGTCATCGGCTTCGTCGGCATCGTCGTGCCGCATCTGTTGCGCCTCGTCATTGGCCCCGCGCATCGCCTGCTGCTGCCGGCCTCGGTGCTGCTGGGCGCGATCCTGATGGTCGGCGCCGATACGCTGGCACGCACCATCGTGGCGCCGGCCGAGATGCCGATCGGCATTTTGACCGCGGCGGTCGGCGCGCCGGTCTTCCTCGGCATCCTGCTGCGGCAACGCGGGCTCGCCTCACTATGAGCGCCGTGATCGAGGCGCGTGCTTTGAGCAAACGCGCCGGCCGCGCGAGGCTGCTCGATGACGTCAGCCTCGGCGTCACAGCCGGCGAGATGGTTGCCATCATCGGCCCGAACGGCGCCGGCAAGTCGACGCTGCTGCGACTGCTCTCCGGCGATCTCCGCCCGAGCGAGGGCGAGGTCAAGCTGAAGCAGCGCGACATCAGCCTCTATACCCCGCGCGAGCTTGCCGCGCGCCGCGTGATGCTGTCCCAGCACATCAACGTCACCTTCCCCTTCACCGTCGAGGAGATCGTGCTGATGGGCGCGGGCGATCGCAGCCCGCGCGAGGCGGGCCGGCTGGTCGACGCCGCGCTCGATGAAGTCGGCCTGTCGCATTTCCGCGAACGGAAGTTGCCGACGCTATCAGGCGGCGAGCAGCAACGCGCCCATTTCGCCCGCGTGCTGGTGCAGCTCGCCTGTGGCGAGGCCGAGCACGGACCCGGGCTGCTGCTGCTGGACGAACCGACCTCGAGCCTGGATCTGCGCCATCAGATCGACCTGGTCGAAGCCGCGCGCCGCCGCGCGGCCGGCGGCACGGCGGTCATCGCGATCCTGCACGATCTCAATCTCGCGATCCGCTTTGCCGACCGGCTGATCGTGCTGAACGGCGGCAAGCTCGCCGCCGATGGCCCGCGCACCGACATCGTCACCCGCGAAACCATCCGCGACATCTTCGAGATCGACACCGTCGTCCATCAGGCCGACGGCGTGCCTTATGTGCTGCCGCAGTCGATGCGGGCGGTTGTGCCTGCGCCGCGATGAAGGTGCGCTCCCTCGCCCCGCTTGCGGGGAGAGGGTTGGGGTGAGGGGGAGTCTCCGCAACGACGGTGAGAGTTGGACTCGCGGAGAGTCCCCCTCACCCGGAATACGCGCTTACAGCGCGCATTCCGACCTCTCCCCGCAAGCGGGGCGAGGTAAGGCAGCGCCGCCGACCGCGAGAAACTAGCCCGACGGCACGATCACCATGCTCTTGTCCTTCGGCCAGCGGACGCGCCAGGCGAAGTTGATGTCCTTGACCTCACCGGGCTTGGCGTCGAACGACCATTCCAGTACGCCGCGCCTGTCGCGGAGATCCTTTGCCGTGGGCGGCGTGGTCGCCGGCAGCATCTCGACGACGATCTCCTCGTTCTCGCTGACCGGGAGCTGATCCTCGATCGCGACGTGGATCGGGAAGTCATGACCATTGCGAACAGTGGTCTTGAAGGCACGCTCGTCGGTCTTCGACGTCGTCACGATCAGGCCTGCCGAGCCCTCATTGCGCTTGAGCACCGCACGCTCGATCTTGACCTTGTCGTCGGCGCCGAAGCCGAGCCGCACGATATCGTCCTTGGCCGAGGCCGAGAGCTTGCCACGACCGACGAAGATGCCGTCGCGGTAGATCGCGACCTTGCCCGGCAGCAACGTCGCATCGTCAGTCTGCTTGAAACTGGCTTCGAGGAACGCGGTGGGATCCAGCACCGGCGCGGCACGCACCGCCAGATCGGCGGGCACGCTCATCGAGGCGATGCGCAGGCTCTTGGCGCCTTCGGCGGCACCGAGGCTGACGCGGCCGGGAATCTTGAAGGTGGCCTGGAAGTCGCCGATCTCGGCAACCGCTTGCTGTTCGTCGGCACGTTGGGCCGGCAGATCAAATTGATCCTTGTCTCGTGCCGCCTCCACCTTCCGTAACATCGGTGCCGTGGCGGGCGCGGGCATCGCCATGTCCTGGGCCTGGCCCAGCGCACGGGGCTTCGGCAGCTGCGGATATTGCGCCACCAGCGAGCCCAGCTCAGGCGCGCTGCCGCCACGGGCGATGCGGACGGTGGAAACACCCAGCGTGACGTTGGACCAATCCTCGCCGGTCGACTGCGTGACCTCGGCGCGACGGACCAGCTCGAGCTGCGGCTTGCGGTCCTTGGCGCCGGTATCGAGCCGGGCGTCATAGAGCGGCAGCCAGCGCGCATTGCGCACGGCATAAGTGACCCGCAGCGTTGCCTTCGTCGCGGCTGCGGAGGCGATGTCGATGCGAACCTCGAGCTTGCTGGGCGGCTTGGCCGACCGGTCGGCTTCGAGTTGCGCGATCTGGCGATCGATCTCGCGCTGCTTTCGCGAAGCATCCCGGATCGCCGTTTCTGCCGCCGCGACTTCCTCGGCCACCGCGGTAAAGGCCGCACGCCATTCGGTGATCGGGCGCGCCTCGCCCTTCTCGCCGAGACCGGCGGGTGAGGCTTCGGCGAAGCGCTGCGCGAATTTGCGCCGGGCGGCCGCGGCATCGATCGCGCCTTGCAAATCGGCACGCTCGTCCTTGAGCGCCTCGATGCGCTTGTCGAGCTCAGGGAGATTCACCGGCGGCGCCGCACGCGGCGGCCGCGCATCGATCGTGCCGATGGTGAGTTTTGCACCCGCCTCGCCCTCGACGCGGAGCGAGGACGGGTCGAGCGAGAGCGGAAAATCCTTTGCGACCAGGGTGCTGTCGCCGGAGGCGAGATCGATCGCGATCACGCGGGTGACGGTGGCGCCATCAGGATAGACGGTGACGGTGTCGATGGCCGATGTGGCGTCCACATCGGCGGCCCATGAGGGCGCGGCGAGCGCCGTGGTCACCAGGACCAGGCTCGTCGTCGCCAGACATCTTGCGATCGTGCGCATAAACTTCTCCCTGCCGATATCGCCGCGCCGCCAGCCGGACGCTGCGAAAACATGCCACGCCATCGCGGTGAGACGCGGCAGGGAAGGAACTGGTTCGATTGGGGTTTCCGTTGGGCGCGGCTGCGGCAGCACCATGGCCGCGGAACGCGTCACCGCGCCGCGGCACAACCGGGGCTCAGAAGCCGAGGCCAGGCTGCTTGTTCAGGCTTGGCTTGTTCAGGCCTGGCTCGGCGAACCCTGGCCGAAGATGCGGCGGAGCAAATCGGTCACGTTGCGGGCGCCGGCCTTCTTCAAAATGCTGGCACGATAACCCTCGACCGTGCGTGCGCTCAGATGCATGCGACGGGCGACCTCCTTGTTGGTTAGACCGGCGGCAAGATGCACCAGCACGTCGTTCTCGCGCGCGGTCAGGGGTTCGCAACTGGGCAGCCAGCGGTGCCTGGTCGAATCCGGCTGGGCCGACTCGTCGATCGCGGCATCGATCCGGTCGACGACATCGCGGGTGCGAAACGGCTTCTCGATGAAGTCGGCCGCGCCGCTCTTGATCGCGTCGACCGCCATGGCGATGCTGCCGTTCGCCGAGGTCACCAGGACCGGCGCCATGCAGTTTTCCTCGCGCAGGCGCTTGAGCACCTCGAGGGCGGAGCGATCCGGCGGCATCTCCAGCAACACGCAGGCCGGCATCCGCGCCTTGGCTTCCGACAGCAGCGACGCGCCGTCGGCGAAGCAGATCACGTCATAAGCACTCTGCTGGAGCGCGTTGGACAATTGTTCGCGGGAGGCGGCGTCGGTTTCAATGACGAATACCTCACCCTTGGAAAGCATGTTTCCCGGCATAATCCCGATCCAGTAATGTCTTGGTCAAATGATTTGAGACAGCCGGGGGCCCCATCGCGCCCCGCCGTCATGAGCACGGCATTCACGCCGGTGCTTCGCTTTCCCTTATGTATGTTCCGCCCTGTTCCCGGATTTGACGGATCGGGACAGAAACTTTACATTTCGGGACATCTGCGGGAATGGCTGACAGGAACGGGTCGCATGACCGACCTCATTCGCAGCGCAGGCTTGAGTTGTTACCCGGAGGTCGCCCGGTCGGTCGGGCTCGACCCCAGGCAGATGATGCGCAAGGTCAGACTGCCGCTGACCGTCCTCGACAAGCCCGATACACCCATCGCGGTCCCGGCCTTACGTCGCTTGCTCGAATTGTCGGCAGAAGCCTCCGGTGCCGAAGATTTCGGCTTGCGGCTCGCCGAGCGCGGCGGCCTGACCAATTTCGGCGCGGTCGGCCTGATCGTGCGGGAACAGGCGACCGTCGGCGAGGCGATCGAAGCGTTCTCCCGCTTCATCCATGTTCATCACGACGGCATGAAGCTCGACGTCGTCAGGGACAAGCAGACCGTGACCGTCACATTGCATCTGCGCGGCCGGCAACCGACGGCCCCGCGCCAGTCGATCGACATGGCGCTGGGCAGCGTCCATCGCATCATCCAGTCGCTGTTCGGAAGTGACTGGCGGCCGCAGGAGGTGCACCTGCACTACCCGCCGCCGCACGACCGCAAGCGCTACCGCGACTTCTATGGCTGCCGCGTGATCTTCAACGCGGAGGAGGACTCGATCCAGTTGTCGGCGCACGACATGGAACGGCGGATCCCGAGCGCGCATCCCCTGATCGCAAGCTATCTGCGCAAACGCATCGAAGCGATCGAAACCCGGCCGGCAAGCTGGGAGCAGAAAGTCGACGAGGTCGTGCGCAGTCTGCTCGCGAGCGGCGATTGCACGGTCGAACGCGTGGCCGAGCATCTTGCCTGCACCCGCCGCACCATTCACCGGCACCTCGCCGAAGCCGGCACCAGCTTCTCGGCGATCCTGGATGCGCAGCGCGCCGATCTCGTGATCCAGCTGATCGAGGACCCCGGCCGGCCGCTGGCGGATATCGCCGCACAGCTCGGCTTCTCGGCGCAGAGCGCGATGGCGCGCTGGTTCCGCGGCCGCTTCGGCTGCACCATCACCGACTGGCGCAAGGGCGTACGGCCGCCGACGGCGAACGCAGCCTGACTCAGCGTGCCGGGGCCGGCACGCCCATGATGGCGAGTGCACGCCGGGGGCTGCCGGCAAGCAGCGGTCCGAACGCGGCGGCAAAGCCGAGGAACGCGACGATCCAGCCGCAGGCGGCAATGTGCAGCAGCACATCGCCATGCGCCGGCAGTATTACGGCAGCAACCCGCGCCAACGCCGCGACGATGATCGCGACATAGATGACTTGCGTCGCCAGTGATGCCGTCAGCGCCTGCCCGGTATGGCCAAGGCTCGCGCGCGTCATCACCGCGAGCGTCATCACTCCGGCGGCGCCCGTCATCCAGGCGTGAATGCCGGCACTCGGCGGCAGCGCGCCGAAACCAGCCAGGGCGTTCAGGAGGAAGCCGAGCGGCACGAACGCGTAGCCGACATGCAGGATCAGCAGCAGCCGCTCGCGCGTGGTGCGATCGCCGGCCCAACGCGCGAGCCGCACCAGATGCAGCAAGCCGACAAGTGCCATCGCGACAGCGGTGATCGCATTCAGCGGCGCCACGATCCATGCGATGAGCGTCAGCGCACTCAACCCGACCACCACGCCGTCAAACCGCCCGAACGGCACCGGCAGGCGGCCAGGGTTGAACTTGACCAGCCAGTTACGGGTGAAGCTCGGAATGATGCGACCGCCGATCAGCGAGATCAGCAGCACGACCACGCCGATACCGACGCGGATGCTGACATCGGCAGCGCCCTCGTAATGCGCTTCGAGATGGAAGGCGACATTGCCTGATAGCAGCAGCAGCACGAGCACTACGACGGGCAGATTGCGCCAGTTTCCGCCGGCGATGATCTCGCGCGTTGCGGCCGCAACGACCAGCGCCAGGAAGGCCGCGTCGACGGCGAGTGCGAACGCCCAGCCGATCTCGGCGGACAGAACCACCGCCCCGCGCCCGGCAAGCCAGACCACCAGCAGCGCGCCCAGCGACGTGCCCTGGATCGGCAGCCGTCCGGTCCAGTTCGGGATCGCCGTGAACAGGAACCCGGTGATCACAGCCGGCAGGAAGCCGTAGAGCATCTCGTGGACGTGCCAGTCCCGCGGCGCGAAGGCCGACGTCACTGAGAGCTCGCCATAGAACATCGGCAGCCAGACCAGGATCGACAGCCCGGCCTGGATCGCGGCGAGCAGGAAAAAGGGCCGAAAGCTGTTCGCAAACAGCGGCCAGCCCTGAGGGTTACGGGATCGGGCGCCAGCCATGGGGCAACTCCTGTGAATTCGGACCGTCGGCTGGAAAAATACTGCCGTCCGGCCGGTCCGTTTTGCGCTATCGCAAACACCCCGACGATTGCAGGTGCCATCACACTCCCTGATGCCAAGGAGGCAGTATGGCCAAGGTCGACACATCGCTGGTTGCGCATTTGCCGCTGTTTGCCGGCGTCAAGCCGGAAGACCTCGAGGAGATCCTGCGCGAGGCCCGATCGGTGCGCTATCCCAGGAACACCGCCATCTTCGAGCAGGGCGCGGATGCGCAATCCTTCTTCCTGCTGCTGCATGGGCATGTCCGCGCGGCCAAGACCACACCGACCGGCGAGCAGATCGTGGTGCGCTATGTCGCGCCCGGTGAAACCTTCGGACTGGCGATGGCGATCGGTGCCGCGCAATATCCGGCGACCGCCATGGCGGTCGATGACAGCGTCGCGCTGATCTGGCCGAATTCGGCCTGGCCGCGGCTGATCGAGCGGTTTCCGGCGCTTGCCGCCAACACGATGCAGACGGTCGGCAAACGGCTGCAGGAGAGCCACACCCGCATCCTGGAAATGTCGACCCAGCAGGTCGAGCAGCGCGTCGCGCATGCACTGCTGCGGCTCGCCAGCCAATCCGGCAAGAAGCTCGATCGCGGTATCGAGATCGATTTCCCGATCAGTCGCCAGGACATCGCGCAGATGACCGGCACCACGCTGCACACGGTGAGCCGCATCCTCAGCGGCTGGGAGAGCCAGGGGCTGGTCGAGAGCGGCCGCCAGCGCATCATCCTGCGCGATCCGCACCGGATCGTCGTGCTGGCAGAACGCAATCCGGACAGTGGTGCGGCCTGACGATAGGGGTGAGGGCGCCTCCGCTTACGGCGAAAGCTCGCCCTCACCCGGGAGGCTGCGCGCCCCCGCGCAGACTCCAATTCGCCTCATGCCGGCACGCATTCGCTCAGCGCGGCGAGAAACTTGTCGCGGTCGATGCCGTGCTCGCGGCAAGCATCGTCCACGGTGTGGAAGGTCGCGATCGGACAGCCGACACAGGCCATCCTGAAGGCGAGGAACACGCGGATCGTGTGCGGCGCCGCACGCATGATATCATCGACCAGATCGTCGGATCGGAAGGGCATGGACAACTCCGTTCCGAACAGACGATAGCGGAGCGGGGCTGCGTTTCTTTGCTGAAGCGCAAGCTGGCGGCGACTACACCGCCCGGCTGTGCAACTGCTTGCCCGGATCCAGATGCGCATCGAACGCGGCGGCCACGCTGCGGACCAGGAAGCGCGAGTCGCTCGCGACCGCGAGGCGATCGCCGTCGAGCCTGACGACGCCATCCGAGATCAGCGGCTTCAGCCGCGGCGCGGATTGCAGCATCGCCTCCGACTTCGCGCCATGGCGCGCGCAGATGTCGCCGAGATCGGCGCCGAACTCGCACATGATGCGCTCGATGATGTCGGCACGCAGCCGGTCGTCATCGGTGAGCCCATAGCCTTTCGCGGTGGCGAGGCGGCCATCCGCAATGCGTTGCGCATAGGCACCGATCTGCACCGCGTTCTGGACATAGCCCTGCGGCAGATGTCCGATCGCGCTGGCGCCAAAGCCGAGCAGCACCTCGCTCTGATCGGTGGTGTAACCCTGGAAATTGCGCCGCAGCGTCCCCTGCTCGAAAGCCACCGCCATGGCGTCATCGGGACGCGCGAAATGATCGAGCCCGATCTGCACATAGCCGGCCTCCTTCAGCGCGTTGGCGATGGCGCAAGCCTGGTCGTGGCGCGCGAGGCCGTCCGGCAGATGCTCCTCATTGATCATGCGCTGGTGCTTCTTGAAATCGGGCACATGCGCGTAGCCGAACACCGAGAAGCGGGCCGGCGCCAGTTCGAGCGAGCGCCGCACCGTGTCCAGGCACGATGCGATCGTCTGGTGCGGCAGGCCGTAGATCAGGTCGAAATTGATCCCCCTGATGCCGGCGCGCTGGAGCATGTCGACGACGGAGGCCGTCTGCTCAAAGCTCTGCACCCGGTTGATCGCGCGCTGCACGACCGGATCGAAACTCTGCACGCCGAGGCTCGCGCGGTTGACGCCGGAGAGCCGCATGGCCTCCACCATCTCCGATGTCAGCGTGCGCGGATCGATCTCGACCGCGATCTCGGCCGAGGGCAGCACGAAGAACGCGTGGCGCATCGCTGCCATCAACTCCGCAAAGGCCTCCGGCGCCATGATCGTCGGGGTACCGCCGCCGAAATGGATGTGCTCGACCTTGATGCGGCGCCCGATGGCCTCGGCGACCCCTGAGATTTCACTGCGCAGCGTCCGCTGATAGGCAGCGATCAGCCCGTCGCGGCGAACGATCTGGGTATGGCAGCCGCAATACCAGCACATCTCGCGACAGAACGGCACGTGCAGATAAAGCGATGCGCTGGCGCCCGCGGGCAGCTCGGACAGCCAGCGTGCGTAGGCGTCGGCACCAACCGCCGGCGAGAAGTGCGGCGCTGTCGGATAGCTCGTGTAGCGCGGCAGTCTCTCTTCGCCGTAGCTCGCTGCGAGATCAGTCCTCATATCTTACCCATTCGTCGATTGATGCCGCCTGCGGATACGGCAAGCTGCGAATGGCACTGGATTACCCGCTTTCGAACCCGCGACCTTGCGCTCGCTCAAAGTCCGGGCGCCGTACCGCACATCGGAAAACCTCTTAAGGAATTCACCGGAGGCGAATCCGGCGAAAGCTTGTCGCAGCGCAAATACTCTTGCCGCAACAGGCGCACACTGCATCCGTCATCAAAACCCTTTCACATGAAGGATGCCTAGCGATGTTCACCCGCAGAGCCGCATTGATCAGCGCCGCCGCGACCGCTCTGATGCTCGCGACACCCGCCTTCGCTGCCAGCGATCTCAAGCTGCCGCGGCAGAAGGTCGAGCTGGTCGCCCCGCCCTTCGTGCACGCGCACGAGCAGGCCACGACACAAGCGCCCAAGATCATGGAATTCAGGATGACCATCGAGGAGAAGAAGGTGGTCATCGACGACAAGGGCACGACCTTCCAGGCGATGACCTTCAACGGCTCGATGCCGGGCCCGCTGATGGTCGTGCATGAAGGCGACTATGTCGAGCTGACGCTGGTCAATCCCGCAACCAACAGCATGCCGCACAACATCGACTTCCACTCCGCAACCGGTGCGCTCGGCGGCGCCGAGCTCACGCTGGTCAATCCCGGCGAGCAGGTCGTGCTGCGCTGGAAGGCAACGCGGACCGGCGTGTTCGTCTATCACTGCGCCCCGGGCGGCCCGATGATCCCCTGGCATGTCGTCTCCGGCATGAACGGCGCCGTGATGGTGCTGCCGCGCGACGGGCTGAACGACGGCAAGGGCCACGCGCTGAAATACGACAAGATCTATTATGTCGGCGAGCAGGACATATACGTGCCGCGCGACGAGAAGGGCAATTTCAAATCCTACGACTCGCCGGGCGAAGCCTTCACCGACACCGAGGAGGTGATGAAGAAGCTGATCCCCTCGCACGTCGTGTTCAACGGCAAGGTCGGCGCGCTTACCGGCAAGAACGCGCTGACGGCCAAGGTCGGCGAGAACGTGCTGATCGTGCATTCGCAGGCCAATCGCGACAGCCGTCCGCATCTGATCGGCGGCCATGGCGACTATGTCTGGGAGACCGGAAAATTCTCCAACCCGCCGGAGACCGGGCTCGAGACCTGGTTCATCCGTGGCGGCTCGGCGGGAGCCGCGATGTACAAGTTCCTGCAGCCCGGCATCTATGCCTATGTCACGCACAACCTGATCGAGGCCGCCGACCTCGGCGCCACCGCGCACTTCAAGGTCGAAGGCAAGTGGAACGATGATCTGATGACCCAGGTGAAGGCGCCTGCTGAGATACCGGCTCCCAATACCAACTAGACGCGACAAGGGGCCGGCCATCGCCGGCCCCTTCTTCTTTCGGGGGAAAGTCATGCTGATTGCATTCAAGCTCAAATTGCTCCTCGCCTGTGCAGCCGGGTTCGCAGGACCGCTGGCCGTTGCGCCGCTGGTCTCCGAGATGTCGATGCGCGGCACGCAGGGCGAGCCTGTGATCGTCGAGATCGTGGCGGGCAGCTTCGCCTATCGCGAGGCCGGCGACTTCACGCGCGCCGGGCAGCAGGCCGAGGCGCCGCTGCGCACACTGCAGTTCACGCGGCCGCTTCACATCATGCGCGAGCAGGTCTCCTCCGCCGACTACCAGCTTTGCGTGCGTGACGGCGAATGCCACGCGCTCGATCGCGGCGTGACGATCGCGCCCGACCGCCCCGCGGTGCAGGTGAGCTGGCACGATGCACAGGCCTATGCCAGCTGGCTGTCGCGCAGGACCGGCCATCACTATCGCCTGCCGAGCGATGCGGAATGGGCTTTCGCGGCGGGCTCCCGATTCAAGGACGATGGCGCGCCGGTCGACGCGGACGATCCCGCGAAGCGCTGGATCAGCCGCTATGAGCGCGAATCCGAACGCGACCTGTCCGACACCACCGCCTATCCGTTCGGCAAGTTCGGCCTGAACGAGCGCGGCGTGTCCGATCTCGCCGGCAATGTCTGGGAGTGGACCTCGACCTGCTTCGTGCGCTCGCGCGTCGACGCTTCAGGCAATGCCGGCCGCCCGACGGTGAATTGCGGCGTGCGCGTCGCCGAAGGCGCGCATCGCGCCTATGTCACGGACTTCATCCGCGACGCCCGTGCCGGCGGCTGCGCGCAAGGCGTGCCGCCCGCCAATCTCGGCTTCCGCCTCGTGCGCGAGGAGCGGTCGTGGGTGGCGAGCGTGTCGGCCCGGTGGGGCAAGGTGTGGGCGAGGTCGTAACCACACACGCCGTCGGCGCGGCGCGATCAAATCGCGCGCGCAAACATCCGAAAGCCCGGCGCGCCGACGATCGCCTCGAACGCGGGATCGCGTTTCTCTTCCGCAAGGACGAAGCCGGCCCTGGCATAGGCGCGCTCGGCCGGCTCGTTGCCGATCAGGAACGAGATCGTCGCGCGGGCAAAGCCGGCCGCCCGCCCCTTCTCCAGCGCATGGGCGATCAGCGCCTGCACCAGGCCGCGGCCGCGATAGGCAGGATCGGTTGCGACGTGCTCGATCATCCAGTCGCCTTCGCCGCCCTGCACCCAGCAGGCCCGCGTGTAGGCGGCGCGCTGGCGGATGGCATCCAGCTCTGAAGCCGAAAGCCCGGTCGCAAAGCCGACTTCCTCGACCGCGCGCCAGGCCGAGAGCCCGGTGTTCGCCGCAGGCACGGCGCAGAGCGCCGCGACCGGCTTCCCGTCGATCTCAGCAACCAGGAACTGCGAGACGTGCCACATCGACACCGTGCGTGCCGTCGTCACGCGCGCGATGAAATCGAGGCATTGGGATTCGGGCCAACCGAGCGCGACGTCGAACCAGCCGCGCGACCGGTAGCCGCGCATCGATGACAGGATGATTCCTGCGATGAAATCGGCGTCTTCGGGACGCGCAGACCGTATCGTCATGCGCGCCCCTTGCGACGACCTTACGTGTTCTTCAGCGCGACGCGGAATTCGGCTTCGGTCTTGGCCTTGACCTCGTCGAGCGTGACGCCGTCGGCGAGCTCGATCAGCGCCATGCCGCCGTCGCCGTGCTTGTCAATGGTAAAGACGGCGAGATCGGTGACGACCATGTCGACCACGCGCTCGCCGGTCAGCGGCAGATTGCACTTCTTCAGGAGCTTGGCGCCGTCCTTGGCGGAATGCTCCATCACCACGACGACGCGCTTGACGCCGGCGACGAGGTCCATCGCGCCGCCCATGCCCTTGACCATCTTGCCGGGGATCATCCAGTTGGCGAGATCGCCGTTCTGGGCCACCTGCATGGCGCCGAGGATCGACAGATCCATGTGGCCGCCGCGGATCATGCCGAAGGAATCCGCGCTGGAGAAATAGGAGGTCGACGGCAGCTCGCTCACGGTCTGCTTGCCGGCGTTGATCAGATCGGCGTCCTCTTCGCCCTCATAGGGGAACGGGCCCATGCCGAGCATGCCGTTCTCGCTCTGGAGGCTGACGTCGACGCCGTCGGGGATATAGTTCGAGACCAACGTCGGGATGCCGATGCCGAGATTGACGTAATAGCCGTCACGCAATTCCTTCGCGGCGCGCGCAGCCATCTGTTCACGGGTCCAGGCCATGTGACTCTCCTGATCTTAAGCGGCAGTGCGCGGGCGGGTGTTGCGGAATTCGATGCGCTTCTGGGCCGTGCCGACCTCGACGATGCGCTTCACGAAAATGCCGGGCGTGTGGATGTGGTCGGGATTGAGTTCGCCGGCCGGAACCAGATGCTCGACCTCGGCCACCGTGATCTTGGCGGCGGTCGCCATCATCGGGTTAAAGTTGCGCGCGGTCTTGCGGTAGATCAGGTTGCCGGCGGTATCGCCCTTCCAGGCGTGCACGATGGCGAGGTCGGCGAACAGGCCGCGCTCCATCAGATATTTCTCGCCGTCGAACTCCTTCACTTCCTTGCCTTCGGCGATCAGCGTGCCGACGCCGGTCTTGGTGTAGAAGGCCGGGATGCCGGCGCCGCCGGCGCGGATGCGCTCGGCCAGCGTGCCCTGCGGGTTGAATTCGAGTTCCAGCTCGCCGGCGAGGAATTGCTGGGCGAACAGCTTGTTTTCGCCGACATAGGACGAGATCATCTTCTTGATCTGACGGGTTTCCAGGAGGCGCGAGAGCCCGATGCCGTCGACGCCGGCATTGTTCGAGACAACCGTCAGACCCTTGACGCCGGAGTCGCGGATCGCGTCCGACAGCGACTCGGCGATGCCGCAGAGGCCGAAGCCGCCCGACATGATCATCATGTTGTCCTTGAGAACGCCCTCAAGAGCCGACTTGGCGTCGGGATAGACCTTGTTCATGCAAAAACCCTCGACTGAAGCTGCGGCCGGCAGGCGTCGCGCCCTTATTGGCGGCGATTATTAGGCGAAATCGTCCGAAGCCGTCAATGATACGGGGTTCTCCGTTCCGAGAGCCGGTGGTAGAAGCTGCCCACGCCGTGGGCAGACCCGTCCGCGGCCTTGAAAGCGACAAGAAAACCCATCAAGTTGCGGGGGTTGGGCGTGGGGGCGCGCAGGTTTCCCGCCCCGCCCTTTTGGCTCCAGCGACCAACCCGATCAGGACATGCCATTGACCATGGCCCAAGGAATGAAGCGCCTCGGGACGCCGATCGCGGCGCTGCTCGGCGTCGCGCTGATCGCCCTGATCGCGACCTCCTGGCTCATCAACCGCGAAGCGTTGCGCAAGGCGGTGGAAGCGCAGATTCGCGACGTCACCGGGCTCGAGCTCAGCGTAGCCGGCAACATCGACATTTCCGTGCTGCCGGCGAGCTACATCTCCTTCCATGACGTCGGCCTCAAGGGCGGCGGCACCGCCGACCCTGCGCTCCATGTCGACGTGCTCACCGCCAATCTCAGGCTCCTGCCGCTATTGCTGCAACGGTTCGAGATCGCCGACCTGACGCTGCTGCGGCCGCACATCCATGTCAGCCTGAAGCCGGACGGCGAGAGCAACTGGACCCCCTTCATCCAGACCATCGCACGGACGATGAAGCCCGGCGCCGACAGCCAGGTCTCGTTCTCAGAGATCAGGATCCAGGACGGCGTGCTCAACTACGAGGACGTCGCCACGCAAGCCACCGAGAAGTTCGAGGACATCGATCTGTCGCTGGCCTGGCCGTCGATCTCCCGCTCCTTTGCCGCGACCGGGCAGTTCGACTGGCGCGGCGAGCGCGTCGACGGCTCGATCAGCTTTGCCGATTTCGTCGCGGCACTTTCGGGCGACCGCTCGGGCCTGAAGGCGCGGATCGCAAGCGCGCCGCTCAAGCTCGCCTTCGACGGCAGCGTCGCCAATCGCACCAGCCCGATGATGGAGGGCACGCTCACCATCGACAGCCCGTCCTTGCGCAACGCGCTGCGCTGGGCCGGCCAGCCGCAGCCCGGCAGCGGCGGCTTCGGCCGCTTCGCGCTGAAGGCGCGCGCCAATGTCGTCGGCGCCTCGATCGCGCTGACCAACGTCAATGTCGAGCTCGACGGCAATGCCGCCGAGGGCGTGATGACCTACGCCAATAACGGCCGGCAGACGCTGCAGGCGACGCTCGCCGCCGACGCGCTCGACTTCACGCCTTATATCTCCACCTTCCGCCTGCTCGCGAGCGGCGCGCGCGACTGGAACAGGCAGCTGTTCGATCTCAACGGGCTTTCCAGCACCGACCTCGACATGCGCCTGTCGGCAGCCAGGCTGACCGTCGGCCCGACCAAACTCGGCCGCACCGCGATCGGCGCGAATTTGCGCAACGGCACGCTGGCACTCTCGGTCGGCGAGGCGCAGGTTTATGGCGGCATCGCCAAGGGCTCGTTCGGCATCTCGCGCTCCGACAGCGTCGCCGACATCAAGGCACAATTCCAGTTCACCGACGTCGATCTTCAGGCCTGCGCCTCCGAACTGTTCGGCCTGAACAAGCTGTCCGGCCGCGGCAATATCAACGTGTCGCTCCTCGCTTCCGGCTCCAGCCCGTTCGGCCTGGTGCAGTCGCTCGACGGCACCGCCACCGTGACCGGGCATGACGGCGCGATCGCGGGCTTCAACGCCGAGCAGCTCTTGAAACGGCTGGAGCGCCGGCCGCTGTCCGGCGGCGGCAATTTCCGCAACGGCTCGACGCCCTTCGACAATCTCACGATCGCCGTGAAATTCGCCGACGGGATCGCCACCGCCGAAGACATCCGCATCGAGGGACCTTCGGCGAAGATCACGCTGACCGGCACCGCATCGGTGCCGACGCGCGAATACGACATGAAGGGTGTGGCGAGCCTCAACACAACGTCCGGCTTTCAACTGCCCTTCATGGTGCAGGGCCCGTGGGACGATCCGCTGATCTTTCCCGATCCCGAGGCCCTGATCCGCCAATCGCCTGCGGCGTCTCCCTTCCTCGATCTCTTGAAGCAGCGCATCACCGGCGGAAAGCGACAGGCGCCGGAGGGATCGCCGACGGCCGAGAACGCCAAGGAGAGCGCGAAGTCCAACTGAGGACGGCGTCCGCGACATCAGCGAATTGATCGGGGCGAATTGATGCGGCGATCGCATCGATGCCCGCGTTAAGCATCTCCTTTAGCCTGATACCCCTCGACCTAGGTCTGACAACATGCCGCTAGATCGGATAGCGGCCATGGGCTAGTGTTTTATCCGACCGGTTAAAACACCGGCGGCTTGAGGGAGAAAAACGTGAAATCCAAGGTTATTGGCGCAGTATCACTGGCGGTCGCTGCGGCCGGGCTGTTTGCAGCCGCTGCACCCGCATTTGCGCAGCAAAAGACGATTACGGTCTGGTGGGGCAAGGGCTTCTATCGCTCCGAAGACGACGCGCTGCTCGAGACGATCAAGAAGTTCGAAGCCAAGACCGGCATCAAGGTCGAATTGTCGCAGTACGCGATCCAGGACATGATTCCGAAGACGGTCGCCGCACTCGACGCCGGCACCGTGCCCGATGTCGCCTATTCCGATTCCTATGACGTGCAGGCGCAGGGCAAGTGGGCCTATGAGGGCAAGCTCGAAGACCTGACCGACGTCATGGAGCCGATCAAGGACCGGTTCGTGCAGAACACGCTGGACGCCTCGATCCTCTATAACGACGTCACCAAGAAGAAGGCCTATTACGGCTTCCCGCTGAAGCAGCAGAGCATGCATGTCGAGATCTGGAGCGACATGCTCGAGAAGGCCGGCTTCAAGGTCGCCGACATTCCGACCGACTGGGCAGGCTACTGGACGTTCTGGTGCGACAAGGTGCAGCCGGCGATCCGCAAGGCCACCGGTCAGCGCATCTACGGTGTCGGCCAGCCGATGGGTGTGGAATCCACCGACGCCTTCCAGTCCTTCTACACCTTCATGGACGCCTATCACGTCAAGCTGGTCGACGACGACGGCAAGCTGCTGGTCGACGATCCCAAGGTGCGCGAGAACCTGATCAGCGCGCTGAAGGACTACACCGACACCTACATCAAGGGCTGCACCCCGCCCTCCTCCACGACCTGGAAGGATCCGGACAACAACGTCGCCTTCCACAACAAGACCATCGTGATGACCCACAACTTCACGATCTCGATCGCGGCGAAGTGGTTCGAGGATTCGCAGAACCAGGCGCTCACGCAAGAGCAGCGCGACGCCGGCAAGAAGGCCTATGAGCAGGACATCGTCACGGCGTCCTTCCCGAAGGCGCCGGATGGTTCGACCATCCGCTACCGCTCCGACGTCAAGACCGGACTGATCTTCACCGCGGCCAAGAACAAGCCCGAGGCCAAGCAGTTCATCAGCTTCCTGCTCCAGGAAGACAATGTCCGCCCCTATATCGAGGGTGCGCTCGGCCGCTGGTTCCCGGTGACGAAGGAAAGCCAGGCCAGCCCGTTCTGGCAGGCCGACAAGCATCGCAAGGCGGTCTATAATCAGTTCACCGGCGGCACCGCGCCGTTCGATTTCACCAAGAACTGGAAGTTCACGATTCTCAACAACGAGAACATCTGGGCCAAGGCGATGAACCGGGTTGTCAGCGAGAAGGTCCCGGTCGACAAGGCCGTCGACGAGATGATCGCCCGCATCAAGCAGGTTGCAGGCTGAGTTCTCTTTCTTCCTCTCCCCGCTAGCGCGGGGAGAGGCAAAACGCTAACACCGGCCGCCTCGTGCGGCCGGAAGTCCTTTCAAAGAGTCCTGAAGAATGGCGATCACGCTCTCTGGCGATCAGTCGATCCCCGCCCCACCCCTGTCGCAGCGGCTGACCCCGGCGCAGGTCTGGGGCATCGTGCTGCTCGCGCCCTATCTGCTCGTTTTCCTCGCCTTCGTCGTCTATCCCGTCTGCTACGGGCTGTGGCTGGCGCGGGCCCCGTCGAACTATGTCGCGCTCTATAACGACCCGATCTTCGCGCGCGCCGCGGTCAACACGCTGATCTTCCTGGTCATCGGCATCAACATCAAGATGCTGATCGCGCTGTTCCTGTCTGGCTTCTTCGCCATGCAGCGCACCTGGATCAAATGGCTCTCGGTGATCTTCATCCTGCCCTGGGCGGTGCCTTCGATCCCGACCATCCTGTCGGTGCGCTTCATGCTCAACCCCGAATGGGGCGTGATCAACCACCTGATCTTCTCCTTCACCGGCGATGACGGCCCGAACTGGCTGAACGACCCGACAGTGGCGCTGAGCATGGCGATCGGCGTCCACATCTGGAAGTCGCTGCCGTTCTGGACGCTGATCCTGATCACCGGACGCCTCGCGATCTCGCACGATCTGTTCGAGGCCGCCGAGGTCGACGGCGCCAGCTGGTGGCAGAAATTCCGCTTCATCACCTGGCCGTCGATGCAGACGCTCTATATCACCTGCACGCTGCTCTCGATGATCTGGACGCTCGGTGACTTCAACAGCGTCTATCTGCTCACCGGCGGCGGCCCGGCCGATCTTACGCACGTGCTGTCGACGCTCGGTATCCGCTATCTCCGGCTCGACCAGCTCTCGCTCGCGATGGCCTCCATCGTCTGCGCGATGCCGTTCGTCCTGCCGCTCGTGTATTTCATGATGAAACGGTTGTCGCGATGAAGCTTCCCTCTCTCCGTGACGTCGCGACGGAAGCGCGGCTGCTGCTGATCGGCATTCCCGTCTTCCTGTGGACGATGATCCCGATCTACCACATGTTCCTGTTCGCGATCTCTCCGAAGGAGGACGCGTTCTCGGGCAAGCTGTGGCCGGACCATCCGACGCTGCACAACTTCGAGATCGTGTTCAAGCAGCAGCACTACTTCCTGCGCGACTTCTACGTGCAGTTCTGGAATTCGACGCTGATCGCAGCTGCGGTCGGCGCGCTGACGCTGTTCATCGCCACGGCCGCGGCGTTCTCGATCTCGCGGCTGAAGGTGCCGGGCGGGCGCATGGTGCTGAACCTCGCGCTGTTCACCTATTTCATCCCAGCGGCGTTCCTCGCGGTGCCGATGTACCGCACCATGGGCAATTACGGCCTGCTCAACAATCACTGGGCACTGATCCTGGCGATGGTGACGATCGCCAGTCCTTACGCGATCTGGGTGCTCAAGCAGGCCTCCGACAAGCTGCCGGTCGAGCTGGATGAAGCCGCGGTGATGGACGGCGCCACCACGCTGCAGATCTTCCGCCTGGTCTATCTGCCGCTGATGATGCCTTCGCTGGTCGCGATCGGCACCTATGCGGTGCTGCTGGCCTGGAACGAATATCTCTACGCGTTCCTGCTGCTCTCGAACGATCGCGAGATCACGCTTCCCGTCGCGCTCGGCAACTTCCTCGCCGCCGACGATTCGCCCTGGGAACTGCTGATGACCACCGGCTTCATCTACGCGCTGCCGCCGGCCGCGGTCTACTACGCCTTCCGTCGCTACATGGTGGGCGGGCTGACAGCGGGCGCCGTGAAGTCCTGAACTTCGGCTGCGCGCTGCACCCGGCGAGGGATGGCAGCGCGCTAGACGCCCTCAGGCCGCCTTGCGTACGGTCTGCAGAAACTCCGCGACGGCTTTCTTGAGCGCGCGCGCCTGATCCTGCAATGCCGAGGCCGCCGAGAGCGTGGCTTCGGCGCCGGCGTCGGTCTCTCCGGCCACGGTGCGGACCGCGCCGACCTGGTCGGTCACTGCCGCCGTGCCGTTCGCCGCCTGCTCGACATTGCGGGCGATCTCGCTGGTCGCAGCCCCCTGCTCCTCGACCGCCGAGGCAATCGTGGTCGCGATCTCCGTCATCTCGGCGATGGTCTTTCCGATCTGGCCGATCGCGGCGACGGACTGTCCGGTCGAGCCCTGGATCTCGGCGACCAACCCGGCGATCTCCTCGGTGGCGCGCGCGGTCTGCGTTGCAAGGCTCTTCACCTCGTTTGCGACCACGGCAAAACCCTTGCCGGCATCGCCCGCACGCGCAGACTCGATCGTGGCGTTGAGGGCCAGCAGATTGGTCTGACTCGCGATCGCCTGGATCAGCTGAACCACCGTGCCGATCCGCTCGGCGGAATCCGACAGCGCGCGCATCAGCGCCTCTGTGCGGGACGCCTCTTGCTTGGCCTG
Organism: Bradyrhizobium sp. CCGUVB4N; assembly: GCF_024199945.1. Lineage (GTDB taxonomy): Bacteria > Pseudomonadota > Alphaproteobacteria > Rhizobiales > Xanthobacteraceae > Bradyrhizobium. The sequence continues at coordinate 7,561,695 of NZ_JANADP010000001.1, forward strand.
GTCCGACACCGATACTGAGCGCGTCACCTGGCTCGAAATCTCCTTGATCGAGGCGGCAAGCTGATGCGTCGCGGCCGCAACGGTCTGCACATTCGATGACGCCTGGGCCGATGTCGAGGCGACCTGCTCGGCGAGCGAGCGGCCGCGCTCGGCGACGCGGGCGAGACTCTGGGCGCTATGCCCCATCTCCTCGGCGCGGCTCGAGACGCCGCCAATGACGCCCTCCATGCCGCTGTCGAAGCGATCGGCAAGCTGAGCCATCATCGATGCACGTTCCGTCTCGGCTGCGGCGCGCTGCGCGGCAGCGCCCTGCTCCATCCGCCGGACGGTCTGAGCGTTCTGGCGGAACACTTCGACCGCCTCGGCCATATGGCCGATTTCGTCGCCGCGCTCGCCACCCGGGATCGCCTCATCGAGCTCGCCCTTCGCGAGACTCTGCATGCGCAGGGTCATCTGGCCGATCGGCCGCGACACGCTGCGCCCGATCAGCCAGGCCAAGAGTGCCCCCAAAGCGAGTGCAGATGCTGCGACGGTGAACACGAGATTGCGCGTATGCTCGACCGATTCCGCCGTTAACCGACTCTGCTCGGTGCGCACCGCACCGAGAGCCTTGCTGATTTCGGCGGCCTTGGCGTCGATTGCACCGCTGGATTTGACGAGGTCGGCTTGCGCCTTGCGCAGCTCGCCCATCGCCGCAGAAAGCTCCGTCAGCGTCGCCGATTGGTCGGCCAGCACCTTCTTCAAGGCCGTAATCAGACTCTTCAATCGCGGCGCCTCGACAGCGGCGATCTCCGCCTCACTGTCGGCAATCGCGGCCTGCGCGTAGCCGATCGTCAGCGAGACGTCGTCGGCATCGACCTGGGCCTGGGTGATGGTGAAGCGCAGCATCGCGACGCGCATCGCATCCACGGTGCCGGCAAGACGCAGCGGCTGGAGCAGGCGCTCGGGCTGGTTGGCGAGCGTCACATTGATCGCACCGACATCGAGGCCCGCCGAGGCACCGAGCGATTCGCCCTTGGTGCTGGCAATGCGCAGACGGTCGACGGCACCGGCGACCGCCGTGAAGGATTTCCGATAGGTCCCAAGCGCATCCACCAGCGCGCTTCGACCAGAGGCGATCGCCGGCAGACGCGCAAATTGCTGATCGACCTGATCAAACGTCGCGCCGAAATTGTCGATCGCCTTCATGGCGCTGTCGCGGTCGCCGAGATTGCGCGTGCGGATGAATTTCTCGACGGTGACGTTGGCCGAGAGCAGCGCAGCGTGCACCCTCGCCATGCCGGCATCGCCATCGGCGCTGGTGACGAGCTCGCCGACGGTGCCGCCGATCTCGGCGAGCCGCAGCACGGCGAGCAGTGCCAATACGCAGAGGAAGCCCAGGACCAGCGCGAAGCCGCCGAAGATGCGTGGGCGGATGCCGATGCGCGACAGAAGCAATGTCAGGTTCATGATTTTTTCCGGAGAATTACGGCGTAGCCCGGATCCGGGCGAGCAGATCCTTGCCGAAGCGCTTCTCGAATTCGGGCTCCAATGGCTTCACGGCATCGATGAAGGGCTGGCGGTCGACCTTCTCGGTGATCTCCATGCCGCCCTTGCGAAGCTCCTCGATCTTCTTCGCCTCTTCCGCGACGCCACTCTTCCAGGTCGCCTCCGCGCCGGCCTTTGCTGCGGCGATGATGGCGGCCTGGTCCGCGGGCGCGAGGGCCTGGAACACTTCGCGATTGGCGACGAAAGCAATGGGGGCGAAGAAATGACCGGTGAGGCTGGCGTATTTTTGCACCTCCTCGAGATGGCTGGCGGCGATTGTCGCGACCGGGTTCTCCTGCCCATCGATGCGGCCGTCCTTCAGCGCGGAATACACCAGCGTGAACTCCATCGGCACGACCTCGGCGCCGAGCGCCTTGAAGGTCATCTGATAGACCTCGTTCGGCAGGACGCGGATCTTCAACCCCTGGAGGTCGGCGGGCGAATGAATCGGTCGCTTCGAATTGGTGACATTGCGAAAGCCCTGCTTGCCGATCGCGAGCAGCACCAACCCCTTGTCGGCGAAATGCTTGGCGAACAGGGCGCCAACCGGCCCGTCCGCAACCGCCTTGGCTTGCGCGGCATCGCGGAAGAGAAAGGGAACGTCGAAGACGCCGAATTCAGGAACGGCGGAGCTGACCACCGAGCCCGACAGCGTCGCCATGTCGACCACACCGCTGCGCATTGCGGCCAGGATCGCCGTCTCGCTGCCCAAGGCGTTGCCGGCCCGCGCATCGAGGATGATTCGTCCCTGCGCGACCTCGGCAAGCTTGCGGCGAAATTCGTCCGAGCCGATCTGCTGCGGCGACTGCGGCGAGCCGTTGTACACCAGCGACACCATCTGCGTCGCGGCAGCCGACGGCCGAACGGCAAGACACAACAATGCCAGCGCCGTGCTGGCCACACCAATATAGAATCGCTTCATCGCCCTCTTCCCCAAGCGAGGCGACGATAGCCAGATAAGCTATATGAACTGTTAACCTAGATTCCAGGCGGTGCCCGAGCGCCGCAAGTCAGCTCCCGGAACGGCTCTCCGCGCTCTTGCGCCGATACGCGAGCAGCAGCGCGATCATCGAGCCGAAGAAATAGCCGGCGGTAGCGCCCGAGATGGCGCGGCCGACGATGATGGCCACCGCGCGGTCGCCCGCATCGATCGCAGAGATCACGCTCACCGTGTACTGCAGAGTGAAAACGACGAGATTGCGGATCAGTGCGAACGCGCTGCCCGGACGGATGATTTCTCCGGTCTTGTGATCCACGTCGAACGGACGCGGCGTCAGCACGCCGAGAGGCAGAAGCACGAGGGCCGCCACGATCCACGCGACGATCGGCCATTGGGTATCCTGCTGCCCGAAGCCGATCCGCGAGACGCCCCAGACGATGAACACGATGGGCACGATCAGCGCGCGCCAGATCGCGACCTTGCGCGGCTGCATCGCCTTGATGCCCTGCCAGACCAGGTAAGCGAGCAGGATCCAGACCCAGGGCGGCGTATGGATCAGGATCTGATAGGCGAACATCATGACGACCTCCGGATCACAGCGGTGCTGCGCTCTCGCCCTGCGAGCTCGACAGCTTCGAGGCAAGCGAGGCGATGACGATGACGACCGCGATCAGGGCGATCACCAGCGTGCAGATCGCATTGATCTCGGGCTTCACGCCCAGCCGCACCTCGGAATAGATCCGGATCGGCAGCGTCGCCGAGCCGGGCCCGGTGGTGAAGCTCGCAATCACGAGATCGTCGAGCGAGAGGGTGAAGGCGAGCATCCATCCGGCGACGATCGCGGGCGCGATCAGCGGCAGCGTCACTGACAGAAAGGCCCGAACGGGCGCGCAGCCGAGGTCCATCGCCGCCTCCTCCAGCGAGCGGTCGAGCGAACCGAGGCGCGACTGCACCACGACGGCAACGAAGCACATCGTCAGCGTGGTGTGGGCAATCGTCACGGTCCAAAAGCCGCGCTCGGCGTTCAGCGCCACGAACAGCAGCAACAGCGACAATCCCGTGATCACCTCCGGCATCACCAGCGGCGCATAGAGCATGCCGGAGAACAGCGTGCGGCCGCGAAAGCGTTCGCCACGCGACAGCGCCACCGCGGCCAGCGTACCGATCAGCGTGGCGATGGTCGCGGACGCAACCGCGACCCGCAGGCTCATCCAGGACGCCTCGATCATGGCCCGGTCGGCAAAGAGCTCGCGATACCAGCGCAGCGACCAGCCGCCCCACACCGTCACCAGCCGCGAGGCATTGAAGGAATAGATGACGAGAATGAGGATCGGCAGATAGAGGAAGCCGAGGCCGAGCGCGAGCGAAGCGATGTTGAAGCGGGACAGGCGGGAGAATTTGCGCATCTCACCGCTCCTCCAATTGCCGCCGCTGCAGCCGCTCGTAGAGCAGCAGCGGTAGCAGCAGCACCACCAGCAGCACGATCGCCGCGCTCGAGGCGACCGGCCAATCCTTGTTGGTGAAGAATTCGAGCCACAGGGTCTGGCCGATCATCAGCGAATTGGAGCCGGCGAGAAGATCCGGGATCACGAACTCGCCGACGATCGGGATGAAGCACAACAGCACGCCGGCACCGACGCCTGGCAGTGACAGCGGGAAGGTCACCAGCCAGAACACCTGCCATGGCGGCGCACCGAGGTCGCTTGCGGCCTCCTCCAATGCCGGCTCCATCTTGGCGAGCGTGGCGTAGAGCGGCAGGATCATGAACGGCAGATAGGAATAGACGATGCCGATATACATCGCGGTATCGGTGGACAGCCACACCACCGGCTCGCCGACCAGGTGCAGCGCCAGCAGGATCTGATTGAGCAGGCCGTCGTGCTGGAGGATATTGATCCAGGCATAGATGCGGATCAGGAACGAGGTCCAGAACGGCACGATCACCAGCACCATCGCCACCGCTTGCCAACGCTTCGGCAGCCGCGCCATGCCGTAGGCGATGGGATAGCCGATCAGCAGCAGCAACGCGGTCGCCGTCACCGCAACGGTGAGGCTGCGCAGATAGGCGAACACGTAGATGTCGTCGGAGGCGAGCAGCTTGAAATTGTCGATCGAGAGCGCAGCAAAGGCCGCCCGGATCGCGGACCACCCGGCCGTCAGGTCGAACACCGGCTCGTAAGGCGGCTGCGCGATCGCCGTCTGCGACAGGCTTATCTTCAGCACGAAGCCGAACGGCACCAGGAAGAACAGCACCATCCAGACATAGGGCGCGATCGCGGCAAAGCGCGCCGGTCGCGCGAAAATCCGGCGCGCGCTCATGACGGCAGCACCACGCAATCGTCGGGCGTGAACCAGGCGACGATCTGCTGGTTCAGGCTATGGGCATCGACATCGAGGCGCGCACTGTTGGCGACGGACGCCCGCACCATGCCGCCGGTATCGAGCTTCACCTTGTAGGTAGTGATGCCGCCGAGATAGCAGATGTCGGCGATCACGCCATCCAGCCGGTTGATCGCGTTTTCATGACCGGCCTCGCTCACGGGACCACGACGCGACAGCTTGACCTTCTCGGGGCGGATCGCGACCGAAAACCTGCTGTCGCCGAGGGGCTGGCGCGGCTCGGCCACCACCAGCGTACCCGCATCGCGCGTGCCGACGACCAGGCGATGACCGTCGCGCAATTTGGACTCGGCGTCGAACAGATTGATGTCGCCGACGAACTCCGCGATCCAGCGCGAGCGCGGTGCCTCGTAAAGCTCGCGCGGGCCCGCGACCTGGGCGAGCTTGCCGGCGTTCATCACGCCGATTCGATCAGCCATCGTCATCGCCTCTTCCTGGTCGTGGGTGACGATGATGAAGGTCATGCCGAGCCGGCGCTGCAGCTCCATCAGCTCGCCTTGCGTGCTTTCGCGCAATTTCTTGTCGAGGGCTGCGAGCGGCTCGTCGAGCAGCAACAATTGCGGCCGTCGCGCCAGCGCGCGAGCCAGCGCGACGCGCTGGCGCTGGCCGCCCGAGAGCTGATCGGGCTTGCGCTTCTCCAGCCCGTCGAGCTTCACCAGCGCAACCATCTCGGCCACGCGCGTCGCGATATCGGCGCGCGCCATGCGTGCGCGCTTGAGGCCAAAGGCGATGTTGTCGCGGACCGAGAGATGCGGAAACAGCGCGTAGTTCTGGAACATCATGTTGATCGGGCGCTCGTGCGGCAAAGCCTGCGCGATGTCCTTGCCGCCGAGCAGGATGCGCCCTTCGTCCGGCGCCTCGAAGCCCGCGAGCATGCGCAGAAGCGTGGTCTTGCCACAGCCGCTGGGGCCCAGCAGCGCAAAGAACTCACCGGCCTTGATGTCGAGCGACACGCCGTCGACCGCACGGAACGTCCCGAACGTCTTGGCCACACCCTCGATGCGCAGCAACGGCTCACCCGCGGCAGGAATCGCATCTCCAGCCGCCTTGGCCGCGGCGCCCGTTCCAGACAACTCGTCAGTCATGGTCCCTGCCAACCCCAATGCCGCCGCACGCTAGCGGCGGATCGGCCTTTGCTCAACCGGTTCGAGGCGGATCGTTCACACCCGCCATGAACGCGGCCAGCGCGTCACGGTCCGCGGCCGGCATGGTCAGGCCGAGCTTGGAGCGGCGCCACAGAACGTCTTCTGGAAAGCGCGCCCATTCGCGGGCCATGAGATAGCGCACCTCGGCGCCGGTCAGGTCCGCGCCGAAGGCCGGGCCCAGCTCCTCGCGGGTCTTCGCCTCGCCTAGCACGGCCGGCAATCGCGAGCCGTAGGCCGCGACCAGGCGCCGGGCCTGCGTCTCGGAGAGAAAGCGCCAGCGGTGGCGCGCGAGGTCGACCTCGGTCTCGAAACGATCCCAGGCAAAATCTCCGCCGGGCAGTGCGGCGCCGGCGGTCCAGCGCGGCGACATCGGATAGAACGGCGTCAGGCGCGTCACCGCCCGCTCCGCCCGCAACCGCGAGGTGGTGACGTCGCCGCCGAACATCGTGAGCAGCGGCGCCTTGCGCCGGCGCGCGTGGAACAGCGTCGTGCCGTCGCCGCGCCGTCCGGACGCGGGCGTCAGATTGACGCCGGAGACCGTGCGCACGACGTCGGTCGGGGCAACACGCTCGCGAAAATAGCGGCTCGCGGCCTCGCAGAGATAGCTGACATCGGCGCCCGGCATCGCGACGATGGCGGGATCGCCGGTGAAATCGTGCGTGACCGTGCCGACCAGCGTGAAATCACGCTCGAACGGGCTGGCAAAAATCAGCCGTCCGTCGCTGTTCTGGAACACATAGACGTTGTCGGACTCAAACAGCCTTGGCACGACGATCTGGCTCATCTGCATGGCCGCCAGGGCCTGCTGCGGCTGCCGCAGCACGGTCTCTGCGACCATTGCCGTCCAGCCGCCGCTGGCATTGGCCAGCGCGCGTGCCGTGACGACGCGGCGATGGCCGCGATCGACCAGCGCGAGCCGCCAGGTGTCGGTCCTGTCGGCACGCACGCATCGCGCCCCGGTCAGGATCACAGCGCCGCGCTCGGCGGCATCCAGCGCCGTGAGCACCACCAGGCGCGAATCGTCGACGACGCAATCGGCATATTCGAACGCGATGCCGAACGGCCGTTTCAGCGCGTTGCCGACCGGATGATGGGTGATGTCGAGGGTGGCCGATCCGGGCAGGCCGCCGCGGTTCGTGAGGGCGTCATAAACGTATAATCCGGCACGCAACAGCCATGGCGGACGTTCGTCCGAATGGGCGGGGATCACAAAGCTCATCGGCCGCACCAGATGCGGTGCGATCCGAAGCCAGGTCCGGCGCTCGGCCAGCGCCCGGCGCACCCGCCAGAAGCCGCGGCGCTCCAGCACGGATAAATCGCCATGGATCAGCCGCGGTGTCGCCGATGACGCGGCACCGCCGAGATCGCCCTGCTCGATGAGAATGACGCGCAGCCCGCGCCCCGCCGCATCGCGCGCGAGATTGACGCCGTTCAGGCCGCCACCAATGATCGCGAGGTCGTAATCTGCCATGAAGCCGTCGAAGGGAGCGATGCGCCCTTCTCACTAGCCGGTCTTGAGCGCAAGCTCCATGGCTTCGACGCGGCCGACGAGGTCGGCATATTTCCCGATGGGCAGCGGCTTGCCGAGCAAATAGCCCTGCACACCGTCGCAGCCTTCCCTGGCAAGGAAAGCGAGCTGGTCGATGGTCTCGACGCCCTCGGCGATGATCGACATTTCGAGGCCGTGACCGAGGTCGATCACGGCACGGACGATCGCGGCCGATTGCGGATTCCGGCCGAGATTGATGATGAAGGCGCGGTCGATCTTGATCTTGTCGAACGGGAATGCCTGCAGATAGCTCAGCGAGGAATAGCCGCTGCCGAAATCGTCCATCGAGATACGGACGCCCAGCGCCTTCAGGCGGCGCAAGAGCGCCAGGCCGCGATCGAAGTCCTCGATCAGCACGCCTTCGGTGATTTCGAGTTCGAGCCGGCCGGGGGCAAGCCCGGTCTCGATCAGGATCGCATGGACGAGCCCGACCACGTCGCCGCGCATGAACTGAGCCGGCGACAGATTGACCGCGACCTGCAGCGGCTTCGGCCACGACGCCGCCTCGCGGCAAGCCTCGCGCAGGATCCATTCGCCCATTTCGACGATCAGGCCGCTTTCTTCCGCAATCGGGATGAATTCGGCCGGCGAGACCTGGCCGCGCACCGGATGCTGCCAGCGCGCCAGGGCCTCGAAGCCGATGATCTCGCTCTCGGCGACGCTGTCGCGCGCGATGCCCTGGGGCTGGAACGCCAGCGACAGCTCGCCGTTCTTGATCGCCTTCGACAGATCCTGGTGCAGCACGCGACGGTCGCGGATCTGCTGGTCCATCTCGGGCTGGTAGAGGCTGATGGTGCCGCGCGATTTCTGCTTGGCACGGAACAGAGCGGCACCGGCGTTGGCGAGCAGCGCCGCACCGTCGGGACCATTGTGCGGGAAGATCGACATGCCGGTGGTGATGCCGGCACGGACGGCGCGGCCGTCGATGTGGAATTCGGGCGCAAGCGCGTCGCCGAGCTGCTGCGCCAGCGCAAGACCCGCATCGGGCTGCTTGCCATCGATGATCAGGCCGAACTCGTCGCCGGAGAGGCGCGCCACCAGGCCGCCACGTGCGGCGTCCTGGAACCGCTGGGCCACCTCGATCAGCAGCTTGTCGCCAAGCGCATGGCCGAACACGTCGTTGACTTCCTTGAGGCCGTCGAGGTCGACGCACAGGACCGCGAACTCCTCGTCGGTGCCCTCGCAGGCCTCGATCATCTGGTTCAACGCCTGGAGGAAGGCGGCGCGGTTCGGCAAATCGGTGAGGCCGTCATGATAGGCCATGTGCGCCATCCGCGACTCGGTCTGCCGGCGGTTGGTCACGTCCTCGTGGGTCTTGATCAGATATTCCGGCTGGCCGGCGTCGTTGAGCACCGTGGCGCGCCGGGTCAGGAACAGGCGCAGGCCGTCCTTGGTGGAGATCGGGTGCTCCTCGGTGATCATCCCGCGCTTCTTGATCGCGGCCTCGTCGCGCGCGATGATCAGCTTGGCTTCCTTGGCATTGAAGATGTCGGAGGCGGTCAGGCCGGTGGCTTCCTCACGCCTGCGGTTGAGGATCGTCTCGGCGCTGCGGTTGGCGAGCAGATAGCGGCCATCCTTGACCTGCTCCACGATCAGCGCCACCGGGATATTGTCGACCACCAGCTCGAGGAATTTCTTGGTGTTCTCCAGCTCCACCGACAGCGATTGCCGATCGGTGATGTCCTCGAACACCACCAGCAGGAATTCCGGCTTGTTGCTCTCGTTGCGCACCACGATGCGGATCGAGGCCACCATGCGCCGGGCCTGGTCGCGTTCGACCTCGACCTCGAATTCGTTGCGATATTGTCCCTCCGGCGCCAGCAGCGCGGCCCGGTCGGTCGCCTCGATGCTCGCCGCCGATTTCGGGCCGAACAGCTCGCGGGCATTCTTGCCGACGACCTCATCGCGCGAAAAGCCCCAGAACCGCTCATAGGCACTGTTGGCAAAGATGTAGCGGCCGTCCTCGATGTTTTTCGCGGCCACGCAGGCCGGCACGTTGTCCAGCACCGTTTCCAGGAACTGCTTGGTCGAGGCGAGCTGCCGCGACAGCTTGCGCTGCTCGCTGACGTCGAGATGGGTGGCCACGGAGCCGCCGTTCGGCAGCACGAAATACTTGACCAGGATGGCGCGGCCATCAGGCAATTCGCTGATCAGCCCGTTGGAGCTTGCCGCCTTCTCGTAGAAGTCGTCATCGGAGACGGCAAGGACCCCGCGCCGGCGCCGCAACTCGAGGATGTCGTAGCCGGTCATGCCGGTCCACAGGTCCGAGCGCGTCAGGCCGTAGATCTCGATATAGCGGTCGTTGCAGAAGATGATGCGCCGCTGCGCATCCGTCATCACCACGCCCTGGTTGAGATTGTTCATGGCGGAGGAGACGAAGGCGTTGCGTCGCAACTGCGACCGCTTGCTCCGGCGCAGCGCGGAATGGATCCACAATGCGATGGCGGCCAGGAACGCGCAGACGACGACGCCCCCGATCAGGGCTTCCCAGACCAGATTGGGATCGAGATCGCCAAGAAAGCGCGACGGACTGAAGCTGTCGGCATAGGCACGCGAAGGCGCGACCGCGCTGGCCAGGCACACGACGGCCTGCACAGCAATCGGAAGCATGCTGCCTTCCTGCCAGTTCTTCTCAGCCATCAGCCACCCGCGATTTCAACTGCGGATTGTCTGGCTTCACGGGTTTGGATCGGGTAAACGCCTGTACGCCCAACAGAAAAATGTGACGCGAAATACGGCAATTGCCCTGACATGATAAATGCTTCCTTAATGGACAACGGCCGCGCGGCCCGTTTCCCAGGCAAACCGGCCCTCTCGGCAACTTCAACGGGACTTCTGCACAACCATGGATAGGGTCGACTGCGTCGTCATCGGAGCCGGCGTCGTCGGGCTCGCGGTGGCCCGGAAGCTGGCCCAGGCCGGGCGCGAAGTGATCGTGCTCGAAGAGGCCGAGGCCATCGGCACCATCACCTCCTCACGCAACAGCGAGGTGATCCATGCCGGGATCTACTACCGCGCCGGAAGCTGGATGGCGCGCATGTGCGTCAGCGGCAAGCACGCGCTCTACCGTTATTGCGGCGAGCGCGGTATCCCGCACAAGAATTGCGGCAAGCTGATCGTCGCGACCAATGCAAAGGAAACCGAGAAGCTGCAATCGATCAAGGCGCATGCCGAGGCCAACGGCGTGCTCGACATGCAGTTGCTCTCGAGCGAGGCGGCGCGCGCGCTGGAGCCGGCGCTGGCCTGTGATGCCGCGCTGCTCTCGCCGTCGACCGGCATCATCGACAGCCATGCCTACATGCTCTCGCTGCGCGGCGAGGCCGAAGAAGCCGGCGCAGCCTTTGCGTTTCACACGCCGCTGATCCGCGCCAAGGCAGACGCTGGTGTGATCGAGATCGAAGCCGGCGGCGAAGCGCCGATGACGCTGCAATGCGACCTGCTCGTCAACGCCGCCGGGCTTTCGGCGACGACCGTGGCACGCCACATCGACGGCATGCCGATCGACCGGATTCCGCCGGCCTATCTCGCCAAGGGAAACTATTTCAGCTGTAACGCGCGCGCACCGTTCTCGCGCCTGATCTATCCCGTGCCCGAGCCCGGCGGGCTCGGCGTGCATCTCACCCTGGACATGGCGGGACAGGCGCGCTTTGGCCCCGACGTCGAATGGATCGAGACGATCGACTATGAAGTCGATCCGTCGCGCGCCGAGCGCTTCTATCCTGCGATCCGCAAATACTGGCCGACGCTTCCCGACGGCGCGTTGATGCCGAGCTATTCGGGCATCCGCCCGAAGATCGTGCCGCCGGCGGTGGCTACCCAGGATTTCCTGATGCAGGGTCCGCGCGACCATGGTGTCGCGGGTCTGGTCAATCTGTTCGGCATCGAATCGCCGGGACTGACATCGTCGCTCGCGATCGCGGACCACGTCGCAGAGCTCGCAGAAATCTAAGCGGCCGCGCAACGATCATTGCACGGCGCGCACCTAACAGCAGGGACGAGCGCAAACGCTCTCATCCCTGCCTGAAAGGATACGATCAAACTTTACGCTGTTACGGGGGTTACTAGTGAAGCGTGTCGCCGGTTTGCTTCAGACGCTCGATCTGGTCCTTGACCATCAACTTCCGGCGCTTCAACTCAACAATTTGCAGGTCGTCTGTTGAAAGGTGCACGAGAGCTTCGTGCAATTCGTTTTCGAGAACTTTGTGCTTCCGTTCCAATTCAACCAGATGTGCCTGAATTGTCATTCGAAACCTCCTCGGTAGGGGTGACCTTGGATTCGATCCGGACGAAGAAGTGTACACCGTCGATTCGTTCTGTCGATGGATATCCGTCGTCGCAGCGTCATTTTTGAAAATTCATATGTAATGAAGCGTGAGTAAGGAACCACGCGGTGAAAGATCCATGATATCAATGCGCTTGCGCGACACTGCTGCGAATCGTTGAAATATCTTGCGAGAGAGCGGTGCGCGAAGGTCGCAGATCGCTTGCGATCACGCCGCGCAAGGACGATAATTTCCACAGGGCATCCACAGCCTTAATCTCAAGCTAATCGGTTTTCGGCCACCGCAAACATGACCAATGAAGACGAGCGTGAGCTCGAAGCCGAGCTCACCCGGTTGCAGCAGGAACACCGAGATCTCGATGCGGCGATCGATGCACTGCATCAATCGCCCGCCCCCGACCTATTGCGGTTACAGCGGTTGAAGAAACGCAAGCTGTTGTTGCGCGACCGCATCGCCTTCATCGAAGACCAGATCACGCCTGACATCATCGCCTGATCCGCGAGCGGTCGCGGCTTGCGGCCCACATGAATCCGCTTGACTCAAAAAGAACAAAAGAGGAACATAAATCCCGCCGCCGACGCCCCAGGAAACGCCCAAGAAAGCGCCCAAGAAAAACCTGCACGCACAACCCGCAAGGACACCGCAGATGTCAGTCCCCGCCCTTCTCGACAACAGCTATTACGAGCAAGCCTGCGATCAGGCGATCGCGATGTGTGACGGCAATCTGCGCAGCACCATCAAGGCGCTGATCATGGCCAACGAATATCTGGAAGCCGAACTGGAAGAGCTGCAGGCCGCGATCTCCGCCGGCTGCATTCCCGAGACCTCGCGCAGCTGGACGCGGGGCAAGAGCGGCGCCGCCTAGTTCTGATCACCGGAGCAACGCCATGTCGGATGTGACCTATTACGTTGCAATGCCTTTCCTGATCGATGCCGACGGATCGCCCGTCGCGGGCGCCGCCGAGGAGTGTCAGAGCTCGACGGCTGCGCTGCGACGCGCCGAGGCCCTGTCGCGCGGTGCCGGCCATATCGGCGCGGTCGCGTTCAGCCGCAGCGGCGATCCCATGACCGGCGAATTCGGTGACGCCACGCTGCTGCGCAGATTCGGCAACGTGCCGGAAGATCTGGCCACGCTGTAGGATCAGTTGCTCACGAGCCTGATCCGCGGCTCGTGCCGCCGGCGGGCCTTGCGCACATACATGGCGGCATCGGCCTCCTCCAGCGCGCGGACGGCATCGGACTGGGCACCGAGCAACGCGACGCCGGCGGAAGCGCCCGCCGTCACGTGCTGGCCGCGAAAGACAAAGGACAATTCGTCGATCGCCTGCTCGAAGATCGCGGCCTTCGCCTTGGCATCGGTCTCGCTGAGATTCCACAACAGCAGGGCAAACTCGTCACCGCCGAGACGTCCGACCACGTCGGAGGCGCGGATCTGCCGTGTCAGCGTCGCGGCAATTGCCTTCAGCACCTCGTCGCCGGCGGCATGGCCGAAGGAATCGTTGATCGGCTTCAGCCGGTCGACGTCGAGCACGATCAGTGCGCCGCTGGCGCGGTAGCGTTTCATGTAGGCCACGGCGCGCTGGAGCTCGCGCTCGAAGCCGCGCCGGTTGGGGATGTCCAGCAGGAAATCGGTGTCGGCCGCCGCCTCGAGCTCGACGACACGCCGCAGCGCCTGCGTGAGCTTGGTTCGCAGGGCGCGGATGGTCGCCTTGCTGGTATCCTCGCTCGGCTCTTTCCTGGTTTCCTTCCTCGTCCCCTTGGCAGCACGGACTGCCCGCGCGCGAGGCGGCGCCACAGCCCGCTTGGGTGCAGTTTTCGTTCGGCTTCCGCTGGTTTTTCGGCCCTTTTGGGCCTTCGCCGCGGTCGCCCTTTTTGGTTTCTTCATGGGCATCCTGCTCAATGAAGGCTTGCGGGGATTCACCAAGACAGGATAGTGCATTCCCTTCTCCTTGCCACCGCCTTGCGAGCCGCCGGCCGGAACCGTTAATCTGGCCTATCCTTCTGTTTTCCGAGCACAATTGACGTCATGACCGCGCCGATCGCCATTATCATGGGAAGCCAGTCGGACTGGGAGACGATGCGGCACGCCGCCGACACGCTCACAGCGCTTGGTATCACCTCCGACGCCCGCATCGTTTCGGCACACCGCACCCCCGACCGGCTCTTTGCCTTCGCCAAGGGCGCCAAGGCGGCCGGTTTCAAGGTCATCATCGCCGGCGCCGGCGGCGCGGCGCATCTGCCCGGCATGGCCGCGGCGCTGACGGAATTGCCGGTGTTCGGCGTGCCCGTCGAGTCCAGGACGCTGAAGGGCATCGATTCGCTGTATTCGATCGTTCAGATGCCGGCCGGCATTCCGGTCGGCACGCTCGCGATCGGCAAGGCCGGCGCGATCAACGCGGCGCTGCTCGCAGCGTCCGTGCTGGCGCTGTCCGATCCGGCCCTCGCCGACCGCCTGGCCGCCTGGCGCAAGGCCCAGACCGAGGCCGTTGCCGAGCGCCCGGAGGACAAGGCGTGACTGACGCAAAGCAGGTGAAGCTGAAGCCCGGCGACACCATCGGAATCCTCGGCGGCGGACAACTCGGACGGATGCTGGCCATGGCCGCCGCACGGCTCGGCCTGCGCTGCCAGGTGTTCTCGCCCGATCCGGATTCGCCGGCCTTCGACGTCGTGCTGAACGCGACCTGCGCCGAATATGCCGACGTCGAGGCACTGGAGATGTTCGCGCACGACGTCGACGTCATCACCTACGAATTCGAGAACGTGCCGGCCGCCGCCGCCATGGTGCTGGATGCGCGCCGCCCGGTGCTGCCGAACCGCAAGATCCTCGAGACCACCCAGGACCGGCTCGCCGAAAAGGATTTTGTCACAAGGCTCGGGATTGGCACTGCCGCTTACGCCGACGTCACCTCGGTGGCTTCGTTGCGCGAGGCCATCGTCAAGATCGGGCTTCCCGCCGTGCTGAAGACCCGCCGCTTCGGCTATGACGGCAAGGGCCAGGCCATCATCCGCGAAGGCGACGACATCGCGAAAGTCTGGACCAGCCTCGCCACCAAATCGGCGATCCTGGAAGCCTTCATCCCGTACGAGCGCGAGATCTCCGTGATCGCCGCGCGTTCGGCCTCGGGCCAGGTCGAATGCTTCGACGTCACCGAGAACGAACACCGCGACCACATCCTGAAGATTTCCCGCGCGCCGGCGCCGATCCCGGATTCGCTCGCCGAAGAGGCGCGCAGCATCGCCGGCAAGATCGCGACCGCGCTCGACTATGTCGGCGTGCTGGCGGTGGAGATGTTCGTGCTCGCCAGCGGCACCGGGCCGAAGGTGCTGGTCAACGAGATCGCTCCGCGCGTGCACAATTCCGGACACTGGACGCTCGACGGCGCGTCGGTCTCCCAGTTCGAGCAGCATATCCGCGCCATTGCCGGCTGGCCGCTCGGCAAGCCGGTGCGTCACGGTGAGGTCGTCACCATGACCAATCTGATCGGCGACGAGATCAATGATTACGAGAGCTGGCTGAGCGTGCCGGGCGCAACCGTTCACATCTACGGCAAGGGCGCGCCGCGCCCCGGCCGCAAGATGGGCCACGTCACCGAAGTCAGGCCTTCAAAAAGCAAGTGAGGGGACCGCAGCAAAAGCTGCGATCCCGTTTTTTGAGTTGTTGTTTTGGCGCGTTTTCTCGACGCGAACCGCTATCCACTTCGCTCGAAAACGCTCTAGGCCGTCTTCACGCCTGCGACGACGCCCGAGGGCTCCTCGCTGAGCCAGCGATAGATCACTCCGCCCAGCGCGCCACCGATCAACGGCGCGACCCAGAACAGCCAGAGCTGCGCCAGGGCCCAGCCGCCGACGAACAGCGCAGGCCCCGTGCTGCGCGCCGGGTTCACCGACGTGTTGGTGACGGGGATGCTGACGAGATGGATCATCACCAGCGCAAGTCCGATCGCGAGCGGCGCAAAGCCCGCGGGCGCGCGGCCGTGGGTCGCGCCCATGATGACGAACAGGAACATCATGGTCATCACCACTTCGGTCACGAAGCAGACCACCATGCTGTACTGGCCGGGCGAATGCGCGTCATAGCCGTTGGAGGCAAAGCCCTTAGTGACGTCGAAGCCGGGCGCACCACTGGCGATCACATAGAGCAGCTCGGCGGCGATGATCGCGCCGCAGACCTGCGCGATCACGTAAGGCAGGATCTGGCCTGCCGGAAAGCGTCCACCGGCGGCAAGGCCGACCGTGACGGCGGGGTTGAGATGGCAGCCCGAGATATGGCCGATCGCATAGGCCATGGTGACGACGCTCAAGCCGAAGGCCAGGGACACACCGACCAGGCCGATGCCGACCTGCGGAAAGCCGGCCGCGATGACCGCGCTGCCGCAGCCTGCGAATGTGAGCCAGAATGTGCCGATGGCCTCGGCCGCGTATTTCTTCATATCCATGTGGCGTCTCCCCTGATTTCCAAGATTCCGGAACAATGTCCGCTGCGGCCCCGTTTTGGCGCCGAATCTCCCAAATCGAGGCCGCAAGAGAGCATTTTCGCCGCATTTAATGGCTGAACTTGGCCCGAAACCCCGCTTGGCAGGTGGACATGGCGGGTTTTGTCTGATACATCCGCGCCCTCAAGGTTAAGGGCTTGCGCTTTTTGCCATCCCCTTTGACTTACCAGAATTCAAATCCGATCCACTGAAGAGGATGCCGCGTGCAGGTTCTCGTTCGCGATAACAATGTCGACCAAGCCCTCAAGGCGCTGAAGAAGAAGATGCAGCGCGAGGGTATTTTCCGCGAGATGAAGCTCCGCGGTCACTACGAGAAGCCCTCCGAGAAGAAGGCCCGCGAAAAGGCCGAAGCCGTGCGCCGTGCGCGCAAGCTGGCCCGCAAGAAGCTGCAGCGCGAAGGCCTGCTGCCGATGAAGCCGAAGCCGGTGTTCGGCGCTGGCCCCGGTGGCGAGCGTGGTGGCCGTGGCGGCCCCGGTGCAGGTCCGCGCGGACCGCGCTGATCTTGCCGACGTTGCAGGACTGAGTTTTCAATGACGCGGGCCCCGGGCCCGCGTTATTATTTTGTGAACAGTGCCTTTCTGGGACGGGGCACTACAGATGCGGCACCAGCGCGAGCGAACCGTAGATGGCCTCCCCTTTCCCCGAGCCCGGCTTGGCGCGGTTGCGCCGGATCTGGCGACAGCCGCTTGCGCTGACTTTGGTGGGGATCGCACTGTGCGGCTGCTCCTTCGATCTCGGCTCGCTGATGCCGGAGAAAGACAAGCCCCAGGAAGCGCCCAAGGCGGCCGCTGCCCCGGACAGCGCAGTCAGCGCCGGCAATGTCACCGAGGCCCAGGCCCACACCGTAAAAGCCCAGGCCCTGGTGAAGTCCGGCGAGACGCAGGCAGCACTCGACGAGTTCAATCGTGCCGTCGCGCTCGATCCCTATAACGCGCAGGCGCTCTACGGCCGCGCCCTGCTCTACCAAGGCAACAACGAGCACGACTTCGCGATCGCCGATTTCGGCGCCGCAAGCGGGCTCAATCCCCAGAAGGCCGAACCGCTGCTCGGCCGCGCCGTCAGCTATCTCGCCATCGGCAAGATCAAGGAGGCGGCGGCCGATCTCGATGAGGCCGCAGAGGCCGATCCCCACAACGCCCAGGTCTGGACGACCCGGGGACAGGCCTATGAGCGGCTGGGCGACAAGGCCAAGGCGGCGGCGTCCTACAACAAGGCCGTCGGCCTGCGCCCACGCGATGACGCCGCCCGCAGCGGCTTGGCCCGCGTCGGCGGCTGACGGTGTCAGCACGGCGCTGACGCCGTCTTAATCGGGGGTGGCGCCCTTCGGCAGAACCGCGTGGAACATCGACTTCATGCCCGACAGCATCTCGTCGGCGACATTGGTCTTGGGCCGCGGCGTGGGGGCGGCTGCCCCGGCATCGGCGCGCAGATCCAGCGGCGGCGCGATCACGGGCACCGGAATGTCGGCCGGCGGCGTCAGCCGATTCGGGTTGTCGTTACCAATCGAGGCCGTGTAAGGCGGATTCGCCTGCGACGAGCCGCCATTGCCATAGGCCTCCGACGACGGCGTCGACACATTGATCGGGGGCGGCAGCGGGCTCACCGTCGACGGCACCGCAGTCACCACACGGGGCGGCTCGGGCACGCGAGACGCTTCCTGAACCGCAGGCTCGGACTTCCGCTCGACCGACTTGGCGTCGGGGAGCTTGATGTCGGTCGACTTGCTCTCGGTGGACTTGGTCTCGGTGGCTTTGGCTTCGGCGGCCTTCTCAGCGGCCTTGCCCTCGGGCGACTTGCGCAGGCGCTCGATGGCGGCCCGAGCCAGATCGTTGGCGTCGGGGGTCACGGCCGGAGCAGCCGGCGACGAATTGGCCTCAACCACCGGGGCCGCGGGGGCTGCCGGGGTAGACGTGGCCGGTGAGGACTTGGCGACCGCCTTCTCATGCGCCTGGGTGCGGCCGACGTCCGCAGCCTTGTCCGCAGCCTTGGCCTCGGCAGGCTTCTCGCCCGCGGGCTTGTCCGTCGCGCTCTTGTCGGAAATGCTCTTCTCGGAGACGCCCTTGGCCTTCACGCCGGGGGCCGGGAGATTGGCCACATCGGCGGGTTTGCCGTTCTTGCCGGCATCGGCAGGCGCCACCACCGCGGCTGGGGTATCCGCCGCCGGCCTGGCGTTGATGTAGTGATTGACGATGTAGGCCCCGATGATCGTCGCGAGCACCGAGGGGAAAATATCCATCGAAATTTTAGCGAGGTATTTCAGCATTTCTCGGCCACTCCCCGCGCGATCAGATGCGGGAACTTTGGGGCATTGTAAGGGATCAACTGCGACGGATCGATGGCAAAGGTTACGCGTGCCTTACGGCTTCAGCTCAATCTCAAGGAACACGATCTCGGTTGAGGTTTCGTTAAGTACGTCGTGTTGGACGCCGGCTTTGCGGAAGTAGGATTTCCCGGCCGCAAGCTGCGCCTTGGAACGCTCTCCACCGGGTGCCACGATGGTCATTTCGCCGGCCACGACGGGAACGATCACATAGTCCATTCCGTGGGTGTGATGCCCGGTCGCGCTGCCCGGGGCAAGCCGCCACTCGGTCACCCGGACCTCGTCATTGTCGACCTGAACCTCGGACTTGGCGGCAAGCATCGGAACTCTCCTCGGGGAATCGGTTCAGGGGACGAAGACCATGAACACGTAGACGGCAAATACCACCATATGGACCAGCCCGAACAGGACATTGGTCCTGCCGGTGCCGAAGGTCAGCATGCTCAACAAGAATGTCAGGAACAGCAGCGCCGTGTTCTGGGGATTGAGGCCCAGCACCAGGGGCTGGTCGAGCGCATAGGTGGCGATCCCGACCGCCGGGATGGTCAGGCCGATGGTCGCCAGCGAGGACCCGAGCGCCAGGTTAATGCTCTTCTGGAGGTCATTCCGGCGGGCGGCCGTGATCGCGGAGACGCCCTCCGGCATCAGGATCAGGAGCGCGACCAGCAGGCCCGCAAACGCCGGCGGAGCGCCGATCCTGTCGGCAACGGCGTCCACCACCAGCGAGAACTTCTTGGCGAGGAGAACGACGGCCAGCAGCGAGATCAGGAGCAGTACGATGCTGAGCACCAGCATCTTGCCCGGCAGATGGGCCGTCCCGCCCTCGCCGTCCGCCCGCTCGTGAACGAAGTAGTCCTTGTGCAGGACCATCTGGGTGTAGAGGAACACGCCATAGAGCACGATGGTCACGAGGTCGACGAAGCCGAGCTGAAGCGTCGAATAGATCGGCCCCGGCGTCGTCAGCGTGTAGTTGGGCATGATCAGCGTCAGCGTCGCGAGCGCAATCAGCACGCTGAGATAGACGTTGGCGCCGGAGAGCTGAAAGCCCTGCTCGCGGTAGCGAAGCCCGCCGATGAACACGCAGAGGCCGACGAGGCCGTTGCAGACGATCATGACCACCGCAAAGACGGTGTCGCGCGCGAGCTCCGGCGCGGGCTTGTCGCCGAGCATGATCGTGGTGATCAGCGCGACCTCGATGATGGTCACCGCGAGCGTGAGCAGCAGCGTGCCGTAGGGCTCGCCGATCCGCTCCGCGATCACCTCGGAATGATGCACGGCCGCGAACACGGTGCCGAACAGGATCACCAGCAGGACGACCGCGAACAGGCCGCCGCCGGCCGACAGGGTGAAGCCGTAGCCGGTCACGGTGACGATCAGGAACAGCAGCACCGCCAGGGCGGGGAAAATCCAGGACGACCGCGGCATCGGTCCGTGTGTACTCATTCCAGCAATTCCTCCAAGCAACTGGAGGCCGAGTATGCGCGAGAACATCGCGCGCGTCAGCCCTCATGACCCGTTGATGAAGGCTCGCGCGGTCTCGGCGATACCGAAATTTCCGAGATCGTCATGCCCGCCGCCGGCGACGCGGACAAACTGCTTCGGCTCGCGGGCCAGCGCAAAAAGTTTTTCGCCGAATGCGATCGGAATAGTCTGGTCCTGCGCGCCGTGCACAATCAGCAGCGGGATCGCAACGCGCGCGATGCGCTGGTCCGAGTGGAAGGGATCGCGGATCAGGAGACGGACCGGGACGAACGGGAAATGAGCGGCCGCGACGTCGGCGATCGACGTATAAGGCGCCTCGAGGATCAGCTTTCCGACCGGGTGTTCGGACGCGATCGCGACGGCAACGCCGGTCCCGAGCGAGAAGCCCCAGGCTGCGATGCGCTGTGCGTCGTAGCGCTCCCTCGCAAATGAATAGGCGGCCGCGCCATCGCGCAGCAGCCCGTCCTCGCTCGGCGCACCGCTGGAGCCGGCATAGCCGCGATAGGACAGCGCAACGAGACCGGTACCGTCAGCCGTGATTGACTTGAAGCGCCCGGCAAGGCCGGCGAGGAAGTCGCCGTTGCCGTGGAAGAACAGCACCACCGAGCGGCCAGGCTTCGGCGGCACATGCCAGACGATGACCTTCTCGCCATCGGATGTGGTGAGGATGTGTTCCTCGGCCTGCGGAAATCCCGCCGCGGCCGGCGACTTGCGCTCGGTCGTCGGAATCGGAAACAGCATGTCCCGCTGCTTCACATAGAGCAGGACGAGACCGGCGAGATATCCGGCGGCAACGACGATGGCGATCCATTTCAGGACTGTCATCGCCTACCGCCGGCTCTCCGATGCTACATCGCCTTGACGATGTTCTCGGTGACCTTCTTGGCGTCGCCGAGCAGCATCATGGTGTTGTCGCGGTAGAACAGCGGATTGTCGATACCGGCATAACCCGACGCCAGCGACCGCTTGATGAACATCACCGTGCCGGCCTTCCAGACCTGGAGCACGGGCATGCCGTAGATCGGCGAGGTCTTGTCCTCTTCGGCCGCCGGGTTGGTGACGTCGTTGGCGCCGATCACGAAGGCGATGTCGGCCTGCGCGAATTCGGAGTTGATGTCCTCGAGCTCGAACACCTCGTCATAGGGCACGTTGGCCTCGGCGAGCAGCACGTTCATGTGGCCGGGCATGCGGCCCGCGACCGGATGAATGGCGTACTTCACCTCGACGCCTTCCTTCTTCAGGATGTCGCCCATTTCACGCAGCGCGTGCTGGGCCTGCGCCACCGCCATGCCGTAGCCGGGCACGATGATGACCTTGGAGGCGTTCTTCATAATGAAGGCCGCATCGTCCGCCGAGCCGAGCTTGGCCGGCTTCTGCTCGCCGCCTGCACCGCCGCCGGCCGCCGCGGTCTCGCCGCCGAAGCCGCCGAGGATGACCGAGATGAAGGACCGGTTCATCGCGTGGCACATGATGTAGGACAGGATCGCGCCGGAGGAGCCGACCAGCGCGCCGGTGATGATCAGCGCGGAGTTGCCCAGCGTGAAGCCGATGCCGGCCGCGGCCCAGCCCGAGTAGGAGTTGAGCATCGAGATCACGACCGGCATGTCGGCGCCGCCGATCGGGATGATCATGAGCACGCCGAGCGCCAGCGCCAGGATGACGATCATCCAGAAATCGAACGCGCTGCCCGACATCACCAGCCCGACGATGAAGACGACGAGCGCGATCGCCAGCGCGATGTTGATGATGTGGCGGAAAGGCAGGATGATCGGCGCGCCGCTCATGCGCGCCGACAGCTTCAGGAACGCGATCACCGAGCCGGTGAAGGTCAGCGCGCCGATGGCGACGCCGAGCGACATTTCGACCAGGCTCTGCGGATGGATGTTGCCGGGGGTGCCGATGTCGAAGGCCTCGGGCGCGTAGAACGCGCCGGCGGCGACCAGCACTGCGGCCATGCCGACCAGCGAGTGGAAGGCGGCGACCAGTTCCGGCATCGACGTCATCGGCACGCGACGCGCGATCACCGCACCGATCGCGCCACCGATGGCGATGCCGACGATGACGAGCACCCAGGCGAGACCGTCCGCGGGCGGATGGTTGGCCAGCGTGGTCGCGACCGCGATCGCCATGCCGATCATGCCGAACAGATTGCCCTGGCGCGACGACGCCGGGCTCGACAGCCCGCGCAGCGACAGGATGAACAGCACTCCCGCCACGAGATACAAAAATGCAGAGAGGTTGGCGCTCATCTCAGGTCCCCATTGATCCCATCAGCCCGAGGTGGCCGCTTACTTCGACTTCTTCTTGTACATCGCCAGCATGCGCTGGGTGACAAGGAAGCCGCCGAAGATGTTGATGCAGGCAAAGATCAGCGCGACGAAGCCGAAGGCGCGCGCCCAGCCCGAACCGCTCGATACGTTGGCAACGCCGCCGGCCAGCAACGCGCCGACCACGATCACCGAAGAGATCGCGTTGGTCACGCTCATCAGCGGCGTGTGCAGCGCCGGCGTCACCGACCACACCACGAAATAGCCGACGAAGACGGCGAGGACGAAGATCGACAGCCGGAAGATGAAGGGATCGACGACCTGTGCAGCATGCTCCATGACGGATCTCCTTACGCCTTCGGCTGGAAGTTCGGGTGGATCACGGCGCCGTCCTTGGTCAGCGCGGTGGCCTTGACGAGTTCGTCGTCCCAGTTGACGGCGAGCTTCTTCTCTTTCTTGTCGACCATGGTCTCGATGAAGGAGAACAGATTGCGTGCGTAGAGGCTCGAGGCCGAGGCCGCGACGCGGCCGGCGACATTGGTGTAGCCGACGATCTTGATGCCATCGAGATCGACGACCTCGCCCGGCTTGGCGCCCTCGACATTGCCGCCGCGCTCGACCGCGAGATCGACCAGCACCGAACCCGGCTTCATCGACTTGACCATCTCGCCGGAAACGAGCTTCGGCGCGGGCCGGCCCGGGATCAGCGCGGTGGTGATGACGATGTCCTGCTTCTTGATGTGCTCGGCCGTGAGCGCGGCCTGCTTGGCCTGGTACTCCTTGGACATTTCCTTGGCGTAGCCGCCGGCGGTCTGCGCGTTCTTGAATTCCTCGTCCTCGACGGCGAGGAACTTCGCACCGAGCGATTCGACCTGCTCCTTGGTCGCGGGCCTCACGTCGGTCGCGGTGACGATGGCGCCGAGACGGCGCGCGGTCGCGATCGCCTGCAGGCCGGCGACGCCGACGCCCATCACGAACACCTTGGCGGCAGGCACGGTGCCGGCTGCGGTCATCATCATCGGGAAGGCGCGGCCGAAGGCCTCGGCGCCCTCGATCACGGCGCGGTAGCCGGCGAGGTTTGCCTGCGACGACAGCACGTCCATCACCTGCGCGCGGGTGATGCGCGGCATCAATTCCATCGCGAAGGCGGCGACGCCGGCATCGGCGATCGTCTTCAACGCCGCCTCGTTGCCGTAGGGGTCCATGATGGCGATGACGAGCGCACCGCGCTTGTACTGCGAAAGCTCGGACGCCTCGGGGCGCTTCACCTTGATGATGATGTCGGCGTCCTTCAGCGCATCGGCGCTGACCGTCGCGCCCACGGCGGTGAACTCGGAATCCGGCAGGCCCGATTTGAGGCCGGCGCCCGGCTCGACGGCGATCTCGGCGCCCAGCGCCTTGAACTTCTTCACCGTATCGGGCGAAGCGGCAACACGCGGCTCCGACGGATCGATTTCCTTGGCAACGGCGATCTTCATAGGCCCTCCGGCGACGCGGGAAAAAGCGCGCGCGCAAAAACTTAGCGTTACTCCCGCAACGTTGCTTACCGGCTTTGGAACCGGCTTGTTTGCAAATTTTGTGGGCAGCTGCCGCCGAAGATGGAGGCAGCCGCCAACGACGAATTAGGTGAGGAAGATCGCCATCAAAATGACGATGAGCGCGACCGAGGCCGTGCCGTACTTCACGAGCTTGATGAAGCCCTCGTAGGTCTGCTCGTGGGCAACGTAGTCGTTGCCGTCGGCGGTGGTGTAGGCCACTTCGCTATGGTCAGCCATGATGATGTCCCCAGTCGAAAGTCGAATTCTTCGGTTGGGATACCTTAAACCTTCGGGCAGGGCAACGGCACCGAAGCGCGGTTTTCCAGCAAATAGGCTCATTTGGAATCCCGATTATCGTGGATCCCGCGCGCGACGCAGCATTCGCTGAACGCCGGTTCAA
This sequence comes from Bradyrhizobium sp. CCGUVB4N, assembly GCF_024199945.1. Classification (GTDB taxonomy): domain Bacteria; phylum Pseudomonadota; class Alphaproteobacteria; order Rhizobiales; family Xanthobacteraceae; genus Bradyrhizobium. The sequence continues at coordinate 7,586,039 of NZ_JANADP010000001.1, forward strand.
CGAATGCTCTGCAGCCATCCTGCCCGAAATTCGGGCACTTGGCCCTCAGCCCATCGCCTCCAGCTCGTCGATCATCCCGGCGATGACCGAGAGTCCGCCGTCCCAGAACTTCGGGTCCTTGGCGTCGAGCCCGAACGGCCGCAGCAACTCGGAGTAGTGCTTGGTGCCGCCGGCCGCGAGCATGTCGAGATAGCGCTCGGCAAAGCCCTCGGCCGCGTTCTCGTAGACGGCATAGAGCGAATTCACGAGGCAATCGCCGAAGGCATAGGCGTAGACATAGAACGGCGAGTGGATGAAGTGCGGGATATACATCCAGTAGTTCTCATAGCCCGCCTTGATCTCGATCGCCGGTCCAAGGCTCTCGCCCTGCACCGACAGCCAGAGCTCGCCGAGCCGCGTCGCGGTGAGCTCGCCATTCTTGCGCTCGGTGTGAACAGCACGCTCGAACGAGTAGAACGCGATTTGCCGCACCACGGTATTGATCATGTCCTCGACCTTGCCGGCGAGCAGCGCCTGGCGCTGCTTGGCGCTCTTGGTCTGCGCCAATAGCCGCCGGAAGGTCAGCATCTCACCGAACACGCTGGCGGTTTCGGCGAGCGTCAACGGCGTCGGCGCCATCAGCGCGCCGTTCTTCGCAGCGAGCACCTGGTGCACGCCATGGCCGAGCTCGTGTGCGAGCGTCATCACGTCGCGGGGCTTGCCCTGGTAATTCATCAGCACATACGGATGCGCCGACGGGGTGGTCGGATGCGAGAAGGCACCCGGCGCCTTGCCCGGACGCACCGGCGCATCGATCCAGCGGTCGGTGAAGAAGCGCTCGGCGATATCGGCCATTTTGGGCGAGAAGCCGCGATAGGCCGTCAGCACCATGTTGCGTGCATCGCCCCAGCCGATGACATCGGTCGCGGCGAACGGCAGCGGCGCGTTGCGGTCCCAATAAGCCAGCCGCTTCTTGCCGAACCATTTCGCCTTCAGCGCGTAGTAGCGATGCGACAGCTTTGGATAGGCGGCGCGCACGGAGGCGACCAGCGCATCCACCACCTCGCGCTCGACGCGATTGTTCAAATGGCGGGAGTCCGCGACATCCTTGAAGCCGCGCCAGCGGTCCGAGATATCCTTGTCCTTGGCGAGCGTGTTGGTGATCAGCGCGAAGGTGCGCTCATTGGCCTTGAAGGTTTTTGCCAGCGCTTCCGCCGCGGCCTTGCGCTTGGCGCCGTCGCGGTCCTGCAGGAAATTCAGCGTCGGCTCGATCGCAAGCTCTTTGGCGCCGACCTTGAAGCGGAGGCCCGAGATGGTCTGGTCGAACAATCGATTGAACGCGGAATAGCCGGTTTGCGCCTTCTCCAGGAACAGTTGCTCGAGCTTGTCGTCGAGCTGATACGGCTTCTCCTTGCGCAGATCCTCGATCCACGGACGATAATGCGCGAGCTCGGCCGTTTGCATCGCGCGGTTCAAAATATCGTCATCGACGCGATTGAGCTCGAGCGCGAAGAACAGAAGATGCGTCGACGCCGCCGTCAGCCGCTCGGAGACGTCGCCGTAAAACTTTGAAATCGCAGGGTCCACGCTGTCGCCGGCGTGGACGAGGCCGGCATATGAGCCGAGACGGCCGGCGAGATCGTCGATCGCCTCATAGCGCCGCACGGCTTCCGCGAGCCATTTTCCGCCATCTTCGTTTGCTGTGCCTGTTGCGAGCTTGCCCTTGTAGTCCGTCTCGAACGCGACGCAATCGGCATCCATCGTTTCGAGATCGCGCGCGACTTCCGGCGCATCGATCCCGGAATAGAGATCGGCGAGGTTCCACTCCGGAAGCTTGCCAGTCTTGCTCACGGGCTTGGAGGGCTTTGCCTTGACGGCAGATTTCTTGACGGCGGATTGCTTGGCAGCCGGCTTGCGGAGAGCAGGCTTTTTAAGAGCAGGCTTTTTAAGAGCAGTCTTTTTGAGAGCAGTCTTGGAGCGCGAAGTCATTGTGTGGGAAACCTGTGTTCAACAAACGCTGCGGCGGGCGGGGGCATCAAGGTTTAAGAGTGCGTTAATCGGCTTCGGCCAGAGTGACCCGATTCGAGACAGATAGTAGTAGCGTGCGGGGAGCACCATGGCTGCCAGTATTTTGATCGCCGACGACGATGCCGTAGCCCGCCGTCTGGTCGAGAACATGGTGCAGAAATGCGGCTATGAGACGATCGTCGTGGAGTCCGGCGACGCCGCAATCGCCACCCTCACCGCTCCCGATGCGCCGGCGATCGACGCCGTGATCCTCGACCTCGTCATGCCCGGCCTCGACGGCATGGGCGTGCTGGCGAAAATCCGCGAAGCAGGCCTCAGCGTCCCCGTCATCGTGCAGACTGCGCATGGCGGCATCGACAACGTGATCTCGGCGATGCGCGCAGGCGCTGCCGATTTCGTGGTCAAGCCGGTGGGCCTCGAGCGGCTCCAGGTCTCGTTGCGCAACGCGCTCAATGCCTCCGCACTCAAGGGCGAATTGCAGCGCATCCGTCACAGCCGCGAGGGCCGTCTGACCTTCTCCGACATCATCACGCGCGCCGAAGCGATGACGGGCGTGATGCGCGCGGCCCAGAAGGCAGCGAACTCCTCGATCCCGGTGCTGATCGAAGGCGAGTCCGGCGTCGGCAAGGAGATGTTCGCACGCGCCATCCACGGCAGCGGCGAGCGCAAGGCAAAGCCCTTCGTCGCCGTCAATTGCGGCGCGATCCCCGACAACCTCGTCGAGTCCATCCTGTTCGGCCACGAGAAGGGTGCCTTCACCGGCGCGACCGAGCGACATACCGGCAAGTTCATCGAGGCCCATGGCGGCACGTTGTTTCTGGACGAGGTCAGCGAGCTGCCGCTGACCGCGCAGGTCAAATTGCTCCGCGCACTGCAGGAAGGCGCCGTCGAGGCCGTCGGTGGCCGCAAGCCCGTCAAGGTCGACGTCCGGATCATCTCCGCGACCAATCGCAAGCTTCTGGAGCGGGTCAAGCAGGGACACTTCCGGGAAGATCTGTTCTATCGCCTGCACGTGCTGCCGCTGACGATCCCGTCGCTCAGGGCCCGGCGCGAAGACATTCCGCATCTCCTGCGACATTTCCTGGCGCGCTTTGCCGCGGAGGAGAACCGCCCCATCTCCGGCGTGAGCGGCGAGGCCGTCGCGCATCTCGCCCAGCTCGACTGGCCCGGTAACATCCGCCAGCTCGAAAACGCGGTCTACCGCGCGGTGGTGATGAGCGAGGGCGATCAGCTCGGTCTCGACGATTTCCCGCTGCTTGCGTCGCTTCCGCAGTCGGCGACGGAGATTCCGACCGCGCCGCTGATGATCGAGCCGATCGCAGCGCCCTCGGTCGTGTCGGGTAGTGAAATACCGATCGCGCCGCTGCCGCTGGCAGGGTCTCTCTCGATGTTGACACCCAACGGCGATGTCCGTCCTCTGGAAGACATGGAGAACGAGATCATCCGCTTCGCGATCTCGCACTACCGCGGACAGATGTCCGAGGTGGCACGTCGCCTCAAAATCGGCAGGTCCACGCTCTACCGCAAACTCGACGAAGCCGGGGTTCCCGGACATGGCGGGAAAAGCGGCGAGGAGACGCACTGAACCTGATGCGAACGGAGGTTCGCGCGACCCGGCCTTGCGCCCGCAACCCGTTGAATTACGGCAAAATTCGGCGGCGAGCCAAACCGTGACTTGGAAGTGACAGACACCGGGAAAAGCGCGCGATGAAAGCGCACAATCCGTTGCAAAACAGCCTGTCTTGAAGTCAGTTTGTCGTGAGTTGTCCCGGGTAGCGCTGGCCGCCAAAACGGGGCCTGTATATCGTCTGCGTATGAATCGTTGCGTGCAGGCGTGCAACTTTCGAGAGGCCGGCGCGGTTTAGCCGAAACTCAATTAGGCGATAACGAAAGCTGTTCCACGGGGGACAGTTCACCCAAGGGGTGCGACACAATGCGTGACTGTTTGAACCACCGTGCAGGCTTTGACCGCGTTTTGGCGACGGTCGCGGCGACCTTCCTCACGGTATCGGCCGGCTCGGCGCTGGCGCAGGATCAGGCGCGCAGCAGCGCCGCCGAGCTAGCGATCGAAGCCGCGATCCCGCGCCCCGAGCCCGCAAACGTCCCGCCCCCGACCGCATCCGACATCAAGCTCGACACCACCGCCACCGTCCAGGATGCGCCGAAGGAAACTGCCAAGGAAACTGCAAAGGAAACTGCAAAGGACCCCGTGAAGGCCGAAGTCGCTCCGGCTCCGGACAAGGTCGAGACCAAGCCATCCGACGTCGCCACCACGCCGGCAGCCGACGCGCCGAAGAGCGAGACGGCCAAGACCGAGACGACCAAGACCGAGCCCGCCACCACCGAACCCGCCAAATCCGAACCCGCCAAGGCCGATACCGCGGCAGCACCGGCGGCCACCCCCGCTGCACCCGCGGCGGCGGCAGCGTCCCCGGCCGCCGAGCCCGTGAAGGCCGCGAGCAACGTCCCCGCCGCCGACCAGCCGGTCGCCGACAAGATCAAGGATATCATCGGCGCCAAGACCTCGCGCCATTTCGACCGCAAGAACGAGCGCGCTGCCGTCGAGAAATTCTACGGCGCCCGTGACTTCGCGCCGGTCTGGACGCAGGCCGGCAGCCTGACGGCCGCGGCCAAGGGCGTGATCGCACGGCTGAAGGATGCGGCCTCCGACGGTCTCAATGCCGCCGACTATCCGGTACCGGATTTCGCCGCTGCCACGACGCCCGACGCGCTCGCGGACGCCGAGCTGAAGCTCACCGCCAGCATGTTCGACTATGCGCGCCAGGCGCAGAGCGGCCGCATGCACTGGTCCCAGGTCAGCGCCGACATCCTCTATCCCGAGCATCCGACCGATCCGAACGACGTGCTGACCAAGGTCACGACGGCAGCCGACGCGTCCGCCGCCCTCGACAGCTACAACCCGCCGCAGAAGCTCTACAAGGAGCTGAAGGCGAAGCTGGCGCAGCTGCGTGGCCAGGGCGACGGCCCGGTGATCGAGATCACCGACGGCCCGACGCTGAAGTACACGCCCGCCAAGGGCAAGAAGCAGGCGGAAGTCGTGGTGCAGGATTCGCGTGTGCCCCAGCTCCGCACCAAGCTCGGCATCACCGAAAACGCCAGCGACGATCACTATGACGCCACGGTCGCCGAAGCCGTGCGCAAATTCCAGGACGGCGCCGAGATCAAGGCGACCGGCGTGCTCGACGCAGCGACCGTGAAAGCGCTGAACAGCCCGAAGCGCGACAAGCAGATCGACACCGTGCTGGTGAACATGGAGCGCTGGCGCTGGCTGCCGCGCGACCTCGGCGTGCCCTCGCTGGGCGACGCCTATGTCATCCTCAACATTCCCGACTACACGCTCAAGGTGATGCAGCGCGGCCAGCAGGTCTGGACCACCCGCGTCGTCACCGGCAAGCCGGGCCAGCACGCCACGCCGCTGCTGACCGAGACGATGAAGTACATCACGGTCAATCCGACCTGGAACGTGCCGCCGTCGATCGTCTATGGCGAATATCTGCCGGCGCTGCAGCAGGACCCGACCGTGCTTCAGCGCATGGGCCTGAAGCTCGAGCAGAACCGCGACGGCTCGGTGCACATCTCGCAGCCGCCCGGCGAAGCCAACGCGCTCGGCCGCATCCGCTTCAACTTCCCGAACAAGTTCCTGGTCTATCAGCACGACACCCCGGACAAGAACCTGTTCGCCAGGGAAGATCGCGCCTTCAGCCATGGCTGCATGCGCGTGCAGTATCCGGATCAGTATGCGTCCGTGCTGCTCAACATCGCCATGCCGGGCGAGAAGTACACCCCGGAGCGCGTGCGCAGCATGTACGGCTCGGGTGAGATCGACCTGAAATTCCCGACCCCGATCCCGGTCAATATCACCTATCAGACCGCGTTCGTGGATGACGGCGGCAAGCTGCAATTCCGCAAGGACGTCTATGGCCGCGACGCGACCATGATCAACATCCTGAAGAACAGCCGCGGCAAGGATCTCGAGAACGTCGTGGCCCACTCGCAGCCGAGCTATTCGCGCCCGGCGACGACGTTGCCGTCCGGCGTGGCGATCGCCAACAATGGCGGCGGCTTCGGCTCGTCCGGCCCGAACTTCTTCGAGCGGCTGTTCGGCGGTGGTGCCCCTGCCCAGCCGCCGGCCCCGGTCGGCCGTAAGCCCCAGCGGGTGTTCACCCGCTGAGCTCGAGTCCGACGCTCCAGCACAAGAAAATTCTTCAATAAAATCAGCGACCCCGCCCTCTGGACGGGGTCGTTTGACGTTAACCATTCGCTACCCGGGTTCCGGCAGCGGGCGTTTTTTTGCCACAGTCAACCGTTTAGGATTGTAGTCTGACTTGGTTTGGGGGCGGGAAGGTCAACCTCGAATTAACCTTCTCGTTTTAACAAAGCGTTCATCCTCTTTCGCGCGCTAACGGGGTTAGCGGGAGAGTCCATTTTGAACGCTCGTCGACTGGGTGGGCTCATACGTGCTGGCTGGTTTCGCACGCCAATTTGCTGCGGTGTCGTTGTCCCATGCGGGAGTGAAGGTCGGATCTCGGATCGGCCTCGCCTCGCTGGTGCTGCTTGCGGCTGCCGGTTCGGTTCATAACGCTGCCGCGCTGAACGAAACCAAGACCCTCTCCTTCCACCACACCCACTCCGGCGAAGATCTCACCGTCACCTTCAAGCGCGATGGCCGCTACGACGAAGCCGCGCTGAAGACGCTGAATCACTTCCTGCGCGACTGGCGCACCCAGGACGAGACGGTCATGGACCGTCACCTCTTCGATATCCTCTGGGAAGTCTATCGCGACGTCGACGGCAAGCAGCCGATCCAGATCATCTCGTCCTATCGCTCCCCCGCCACCAACGCCATGCTCCGCCGTCGCTCCTCGGGCGTGGCGCGCTTCAGCCAGCACATGCTGGGCCATGCGATGGACTTCTACATTCCGAACGTTCCGCTGGAGCAGATCCGCTTCGCCGGCCTGCGCCTGCAGCGCGGCGGCGTCGGCTTCTACCCGACCTCCGGCTCGCCCTTCGTGCATCTCGACACCGGCAGCATCCGGCACTGGCCGCGCATGACGCATGACCAGCTCGTCCGCGTCTTCCCGGATGGCCGCACGGTCCACGTTCCGACCGACGGCACACCGCTGAAGGGTTACGAGCTCGCCAAGGCCGACATCGAGCGGCGCGGCAGCGGCGACGACGGCGCCAGCAAACCGGGCTTCTTCGCTGCCCTGTTCAAGAGCAAGTCGGCGCCGGCCGCCGGCAGCGACGAGGACGACGAGGGCGCAGCCGAGAAGCCGGCGACACCGACCGTGGTCGCGGCCGCCGCCAAGCCGGCCGACCCGGTCCCGACGCCCCGCGCCAAGCCGTCAGTCGCCGCCGCGATCCAGCTCGCTTCGGCTGACGCGCAGCTCGTTGCGCCGCCCAAGCCGAAGCCCGCACCCGTGGCTGACAAACCGGCTGCCGTCAAATCTGCCGACGGAAAGCCCGAGACTCCGGCCGACATCATCAATGCCCGCGGCTTCTGGGATGCACCCGCCACGCCGCAGCAGGCGACGCCCGCCCAGGTCGCAGCCCTGAAGGCGCGCCAGGCACTCGCCGCCGCGACCGACCCGCAGCCGACCGCGAGCGTCTCCAACGCGACCCTTCAGGCGCTGGCTTACGCGCCGGCCGCCTCCCCGGTCGACCGCGCCAACGTCGTCGCCGCCTCTGCGCCGATCCCGCGCGGTGTGCGCCCGGTGTCCGCGGCCCGCAACGCCGCGCCGGCCACCGAGATCAACACGGTCGTCGGCAAGAGCACCGACGGCATGATCGCCACCGCGACCCGTCTCTCCGCCGCCAAGGGTGAGAGCATCTGGCTCAAGATCGTGATGCTGTCGCCGAGCGCCAGCCGCGCGATGTCGGTCACGCTGATGGGCGAGCTCGATATGGCGGCGATGCGCGGCTATTTCGTCAAGCCTCAGGCTGTGATCGCGATGGGCTTCACCGATGACCCGATGCAGGGTCTGTCCTGCGACAGTTTCTCGGGCAGCGCCACCGCCAAGCTCGAGACGACGTCGTTCGTCGTGCGCACCGCCGCGCTGCGCTGACGTCAAGCGCGGTCAGCGCTTCTTCCGCCGATCCAGATGATATGTCAGCGCCAGCGACAGGCAGATCGTGAGCTCCTGCTTTGGCAGCTTGCCCGTCACCGGCAGCAACAATGCTCTCGTCTGCCGATACTCGAACTGATCGGGAAAGCGCTCGCGAAACGTATCGACCAGCGTCGTCTTGCAGTTGAACAGAATGGCGGCGCGGTCGGAATCCTTGAGGCGGCCGAGCCGGATGGTCGAGCCGCTGCCGGTCTCATCGGTCAGGTAAGCGGGCTCGCCCCATTTCAGCGTTTCGGTGAGCCGGCCGACATTGTCATGCGCAGCAGCCGTCGCGAAAATGAGGTCACGCACCTGGATCAGCCGCTCGCCGATCGGCGCCGGAAGAGCGCCGAAGGCACGGTTCACGTCACGCGGTAGCGGCGGTGCAGTCACTGACATCTCCCTCGATGCTTCTACGCCACCGGTGTCGTCCTGGCGAAAGCCAGGACCCATACCGCGGAATCCATCGATGAAAGCGCGGTGCCAGTCCCGCACGAGGGTAACGCAACGACTAGCCTTCGCAAATAACCACGGCCTGTGGTTATGGGTCCTGGCTTTCGCCAGGACGACAGCGAGGCCTCAGATCATCCCCAGCGCCTGCATGTAGGTCTCGAGAATCGTCTCGGCCTCGGCGCGCTCGTTGGGGTCCTGCTTGCGCAGGCGCACGATGGTGCGCAGCGCCTTGACGTCGTAGCCGTTGCCCTTGCTCTCGGCATAGACATCGCGGATGTCGTCGGAGATGGCCTTCTTCTCTTCCTCCAGCCGCTCGATGCGCTCGATGATGGATTTGAGCTGGTCCTTGGCAAATTTCGTCGCGGGCTCGTCGTCGCGGACGGCGGCGGAGGTGGCCATCTTGGTACTCCCAATGGAACTGGCAAAACGAGGTGACGCCGGCAACCTCACCGCGCGTGCTGGCTAGACCCTTAGGGTTCGCGCCGACCGCGTTCAAGCAAGCATCGCGCTCGTCCACAGCGCGCCCACACCTTCCTGCAGGCGACCGAAGAAAGCTGTTGTGTGGTGCGACTCAAAGCGGCGTGCCGGACAGTCGCCTCAGTGATTGTGGGGATGGACCTTCTTCATCGCCTCGAGCTGCTCGGGGCTGGCCGTGCCCTGGTACTTCGCCTTCCAGGTCTCGTAGGGCATGCCGTAGACGGCCTCCCGGCTTTCGTCCTTGCTCAAGCTCACGCCTTGCGCGTCGGCGGCGTCCTTGAGCCAGTTGGACAGGCAGTTGCGGCAAAAACCGGCCAGATTCATCAGGTCGATGTTCTGGACGTCGGTCCGCGTCTTCAGATGATCGACCAGGCGCCGGAAAGCGGCCGCCTCGAGCTCCGTTCTGGTTTTGTCGTCGATTGCCATAGCTGGATCCCTTGGCTGGCCCTGATGTCGTCACCCTTACGGGATCAGGTAGGGTCCTGTCACAGATTTTGCCATATCGCAGCGCAAACGGCCCCCGAGGCTGGTTCCGCCCGCCCCTACGCCAAATCGTCAATGATCTGATATAGCTTCCGCGACAATGATCGCCGAATCTCTCCCCGCCCCCCTTCGCCTGCTCGCCCGGTTGGTCCCGGTGCTGGTGGTTGGCCTGTTGTGCATCTGGGCCAGCCCGGCCGCGGCCGATTTCCGGCTTTGCAACAACACATCGAGCCGGGTCGGCATCGCGCTTGGCTACAAGGACGCCGACGGCTGGACCACCGAGGGCTGGTGGAACATCTCGTCCCGCTCCTGCGAGACGCTGCTGCGGGGAACGCTGGTCGCCCGTTACTATTACATCTACGCGATCGACTATGACCGTGGCGGTGAATGGTCGGGGCAGGCCTTCATGTGCTCGCGCGACAAGGAATTCACCATCCGCGGCACCGAGGACTGCCTGGCGCGCGGCTATGACCGGACCGGCTATTTCGAGGTCGATACCGGCGAGCAGCGGGCCTGGACGGTCCAGCTCACCGACGCCAACGAGCAGCCTTCCCAGCAACGCGTCCCCGGGATGCCCGGCCCTGTTGGCCCCGGTGGCGGCGTTCCGGGTTTGCCCAATAGCCCGCCCGGTGGTACGCCCCCCGCCGCGCCTGGCCTTCCGCCAGCTCCCTCGCCACCGTCTGGAAATAAGCCATGAGGCGTCTTCGCCGTATCAAGATTCTCGCGACCCTCGGACCTGCCTCTTCGGATCTCGCGATGATCCGCCGCCTGTTCGAGGCCGGCGCCGACGTGTTCCGCATCAACATGAGCCACACCCCGCATGACAAGATGCGGGAGCTGGTGGCGACGATCCGCAATGTCGAGTCGAGCTACGGCCGCCCGATCGGCATCCTGGTCGACCTGCAAGGCCCGAAGCTCCGGCTCGGCGCCTTCGCCGAAGGTTCGGTCCAGCTCCAGAACGGCCAGACCTTCACGCTCGATTCCGACAAGACCCCGGGCGACGCCACGCGCGTCAATCTTCCGCATCCGGAGATCCTCGCTGCGCTGCGGCCCGGCCATGCCCTGCTGCTCGATGACGGCAAGGTGCGGCTGATCGCGGAGGAAACCTCGAAGGAGCACGCGGTGACGCGCGTCGTGGTCGGCGGCAAGATGTCCGACCGCAAGGGCGTCAGCCTGCCGGATACGGACCTGCCGGTCTCGGCGATGACGCCGAAGGACCGCGCCGACCTCGAGGCCGCGCTGGTCACCGGCGTCGACTGGATTGCGCTCTCCTTCGTACAGCGCGCCGACGACGTGATCGAGGCCAAGAAGATGATCCGCGGCCGCGCCGCGGTGATGGCCAAGATCGAGAAGCCGCAGGCGATCGATCGCCTCGCCGACATCATCGAGGCCTCCGACGCGCTGATGGTGGCGCGCGGCGATCTCGGCGTCGAGCTGCCGCTGGAGCGCGTGCCGAGCCTGCAGAAGCAGATGACGCGCATGGCGCGCCGCGCCGGCAAGCCGGTGGTGATCGCGACCCAGATGCTGGAATCGATGATCCAGTCACCGGTACCGACCCGCGCCGAAGTCTCCGACGTCGCCACCGCCGTCTACGAGGGTGCCGACGCCATCATGCTGTCGGCGGAATCGGCGGCCGGCAAATTCCCGGTCGAAGCGGTCTCGACCATGAACCGCATCGGCGAGGAGGTCGAGCGCGACCCGACCTACCGGTCCGTGATCACGGCCCAGCGCCCCGCGCCGGAATCCACCGCCGGCGACGCCATTGCCGACGCCGCGCGGCAGATCGCCGAGACGCTCGACCTGCCCGCGTTGATCTGCTGGACCAGCTCTGGCTCGACCGCCGTGCGCGTTGCGCGCGAGCGGCCGAAGCCGCCGGTCGTGGCGATCACGCCGAACATCCAGGCCGGACGCCGGCTCGCCGTTGTGTGGGGCGTGCATTGCGTGGTGGCGGAAGATGCGCGCGACCAGGACGATATGGTGAGCCGCGCCGGCCAGATCGCCTTCCGCGATGGTTTCGTCCGCGCCGGCCAGCGCGTGATCATCGTCGCCGGCGTGCCGCTCGGCATTCCCGGCACCACCAACATGGTGCGCATCGCCTCGGTCGGTCCCGAGGGCGAAGCGCAGATGTGAGGCGGCAGGCAGGCCGCCAACAAAAAACGCGAAAACAACCCCATGCACAGTAGCCGGCCGGTCCGGCCGCTCTGCGCGGGTTTTGCGAAAAGACGGGCTCAGGCAACGGCCTGAGCGCGATCAGCTCGAGGCCGCCATCGCGTCAGGCCCCGACCAGCGCCTTGGTCGTCGGCAGCAGCGTCTGCTGCACCACCAGACCGCGGGCGCGGGCGTCCATGACGCCGACGGCGCGCAGCGCGAGCAGCGTCACGGTCTGAACAGCGTCGCGCATCTTCACGGGATCTTCGAGATTGTCGGGTGCGAGCGGACCGACCAGCGCTTCGTGCAGCGCACCCAGCAGCGCGGTCGCGGCCAACGCGGTGTCCTGCGCCGGCAGATGGCCGGCGCGTACGGCGGCGTCGATCCGGGCGGCGATCTCGCCGGCAATCTCGCGACGGCTGGCAAGGCGTGAGGCACTGACATCGACATCGACAGGCTCGGCCAAAATGCCCCAGGCCAGCCGGCGCTGCGACAGCGTATGGACGGCCACCGTGGTCACGGCCGCCGCCAGGGCGGAGGACGGGCCAGGCGCGGCATCGGCCGCGCGCCGGATCGCCGCGAGCTCGTCGCGGGAGACCTCGGAGATCAATTCGGAAATCAGCTCGGCCTTGGAGGGGAAGTAGCGATAGACGGTGCCGGCCGCCACGTTGGCCCGGACCGCGACCGGTGCGATCTGCACCGCCGCCATGCCGCCTTCGGCTGCGGCTTCCCTTGCCGCCGCCAGGATGGCGCTGCGCCGAGCCGCAAGGCGCTTAACCACTTGATGCGTTCGCCGATAAACCATGGCGCGCTTCCTGTCCCACACGCCTGCCGCACGCCCGCGGCCGAACGCTTCGTCACTGCACTAGATGCAAATCGCCCCGCAAAGACTGAACAACTATTCAGGGGGGATGACAAGAAGCAAATGCGTGATGCCGGTTTTCATCGCTCCACCCGCTTAGGCTGCGATTCGGCATATCCGAATCTCGAATGTTTCGGGCGACGGCGGCGGCATTCTGCTGCGTCTGCCGGATGGCAGCACCATTGCTCGACCGTGCGCGACCTTTGCGCGCAAGGCAGCAATATTCCCGCACGGATTCATGCAACCTTAACTGGCCGGCCATAGTCCTACGCGTATCAATCGGAATTCGGCAATGCGTTCCACCAGCGTATCTTCTGCGTCGCGCCCCGTTTTCGAAAGAGGCTGCGCCCATCAGCCGGCGCTTTGATGCTGCAACGCGCGACAACCACCGCTGACTTGCGAGAGGCCATGTCCGTGCCGGCGGCCGGAGGCCTGCGGCGATCAGGGATGACGAACCTGCGCGGACACGCGCTTGCACCCATCGCCATCGTCGTCTGCTCGATGCTGGCAGGCGCGCTCTACACCTTCGCGATGGGCCAGGACGTCAACTGGGATTGGCAGAACTACCACGAATACAATGTCTGGGCCGTGCTCAACGGCCGCTATGGCGTCGATGCGGTCCCGCCGGGGTTTCAAGCCTACTTCAATCCGGTCGTCTATTTTCCGGTCTATTACCTCCGCCACTATCTGCCGTCGCCGTATGGGCTGATGATCATCGGCGCAATTCACGGCCTCAACCTCGCGCTGATCTGCCTGTTTGCACGCCTGGTACTGGGACAAGCCGCGACCTTCGCAGCGATCGCGGCGGCGGTCGTCATCGCGGCCACAGGTCCGATGACGCTCTCGGAAGTGGGCACGAGCTTTTCCGACGTGCTGCTGGCATTGCCCGTGATCGGCGGTTTCCTGCTGATCCTGGTGGCGGATCACCGGCCCGTAGCCCGCTATCTGCTCGCCGGGCTCCTGATCGGCGCCGCGGTCGGGCTGAAGCTCACCAATGTGGTCTACGCGATAGGCGCAGCCGCAGCACTGCTCGCCGCCGCGCGGCCGCTTCGCGCGACGGTCCTGCTCGGACTCGGCGGGATCGTCGGCGCGGCACTCACCGGCGGCGAATGGTGCCTGATCGCCTGGCGCGACACCGGCAATCCGATCTTCCCGCTGTTCAATGCCGTCTTCCAGTCAGGCGAGGTGGCGACGATCAATCTGATGGACGCGCAGTTCATGCCGCACAGCGTGTTCGACGCGCTGGCCTATCCGTTCTATTGGCTGATGGGCGACCACCGAGGCGCGGAGCATCCATTCCGCGACGCGCGTTTCGCGGTCGTGGCGATCCTGCTCGTGCTCGGCCTCGTTGTGCGCATGACGCGCGTCAGCGCGATCCTCACGCGGCGTGATGTGCAGCTGGTGGTGCTGTTCGCAGTCTCGTACCTGGCGTGGCTCAGCCTGTTCTCGATCCAGCGCTATGCGGTGGTTCTGGAACTATTGTGCGGCCCGATCATCGTTGTGCTGCTCGCGCGCCTCGCTGCGAGCGCGGGGCCGACATTGCGCACGGCGTTCCCCGTTCCGCCGAACGCGCTGATGTTGACGGTTGCAGCCGGGATCGCATTGTGGTCGCAGCCGGCGGACTGGTGGCACCGCCCCTGGTCGGACGTCTACCGGCCGAAGATCGCCGACGCGCTCGATCAGCCCGCGACCTACTTCATCCTCGGCAAGCCGCTCGCCTATATCGCGCCGCAGCTTCCGCCGCAGTCGCGCTTCTACCTGCTCGCCGATATCGGTGTGCCCATCGTTCCCGGCGGCATCTTCGACCAGCGCATCCGCGCCGGATTGAAGGCTCCGCTGCCCGGCGGTCTCCGCGAATTGCACATGCGCGGCGAACCGGACCGCAGCGCGCTGCTGGATCGCTACGCGCTTGCCATCGATCCCACCAGGCCCTGTGCCACCATCGAGGGCGCCCGCCCCGGCACGACGCTCGAAAGCTGCCCGCTCGTTGAGCAGGCCGCGCGATAGGACGTGTGCTCATAACGGCAATCGGCTGCCCGATGGCCAAGCGGAAAACCTATCCAACATCCAGCCTCGGATCGTGACACTGCGTGCCAATTGACGGGATGAGCGAGCAGGTTAGCTGCGCCGAACAAAGTTGAGGCCGGTTGTCATGTCGGCTATTGGCGGCAGATCGGAGGCGGGGCCATGCTAGCCATGACCGCTGCTTGTGACCCGAAGCAGAAATCAGGCGCTATCTCCCTGCGGAGGATCGCATGACCTCGGGCTCCCCAGTACAGTCACGGTAATCATTCCCGCAACCGACCCAACGCCAAATCCGGCCACGCCCATACCAAGTAAAGCTAGCGCGACGACCGCCGTAGTCGTCTCGTGCGCAGTAACAAGTAAACAGGCCAGGACGATCAAGGGAAGATTGCTCAGCAAGGCGAGCAGGTATCCCCAAGCCCATCTCCTTCTCGGCCTAAACAGCAAAGCGAATAGGCCGAAACCAACAACTAAGCTGCCTAAGCTGGCGCTCACGAGTATCCACATCGAGAAATTCCAATATCCTGAGTGACAGCATACGGTGAAAAACACCCTAACGTCATGTCCGGAATTGGCCCGTAGCGGCGACCGAGGGATGTCCGCTATTCCACCGCTGTCGACGGCGAAGCAGACATCGACGCGCTGACGGCGAGCTTTTACGACTACACGCCCTAGCGTCCCACACCGGAGCTCGATCAGAACCTGGTCGCGTTTCTCAATTCGTTCGTGTTGCGGCGAGCTGCATCGATGCAGCCTCGGCAGCGCGCCAGGCTGCGCAACGGCCGAGGATCAGGGCGAAGACGATGAGGATCGCCGGGAAGCCCACCGGCTGGCCGAGAAACAGGAAGGTCGCGAGCAGCGCGAAGACGAGCGCCAGGGCCATCACCTCGTGGCGCGCGAAACCTTCCTCGAGGCCGGCGCGGATGAGGAAGGCCACCGCGATGCCCAGCACGACTAGGTCATACATGAAGAGATAGGGCGTCGTGAGCAGCGTTGCGGCCGCGAGCATCGCCGCCTTCAGCGCGTAAGGCACTCTGCTCCGCCACATCACGACCAGCACGACCGCAACCGCTGCCGTCAACACCCACTGGAAGATCCATCCGAGCTGCTCGGTGCCGCCGACATAGCGCACGAACGCGAAGATGCTCTGCATCTTGAACCAGGGGGCCCTGCCTTCGGTCAGGAAGGCCTGCGAGAACATCGGAATCCAGTGGAAGAAGGCCTGCCAGCTTTCGGTCCCGAATGCGAACCAGGACGCTCCTGCGATCGTCACGGTGACGATGGCGGCGGTGAAAAGCACCGTCCATTCGGCGGCAGCGATCAGCACCAGCGGAAACAGCAGTCCATATTGAGGCTTGTAGCTCAGAAGGCCGAGGCAGATTCCAGCCAGCACCGGTCGCGTCGGCAGCAGATAGAGCATGCCGCCGATCAGGGACGCCGTGAGGAAACCGTTCTGCCCGACCAGGATGTTGATGAAGGTGGCGGGAAATCCAATCGCAAGCACCAGGCCCGCATTGCGCCCGATGATCGCGCGCATCACGGCGAGATAAGGCACCAGGCTGAACGCGGCCCAGCCGATGAAAGCCACCGCATAGGGAAACTGCGCGAGAAAAGATGCGACGAACAGGAAGGGCGGCGGATAGTGCCAGGCGAAATGGCCGACGAAATCCTGCTTGAGCAGAGCAAGCTCGACCTGCTTCTGGATGTCCCAATCCCAGGCCAGCGCGGGGTGGCCCTCCAGCGCCAGTTTTCCGGCCGCCCAGACATTGACGAAGTCCGTCGGGATGCCGCGTCCGTCCGCGCCGAAGATCCACACATGGGTGAGATAGGCCGTCGGGAAATACGCCAGCGTGACGATCGCCAGCACGAAGGAGATGTTGAGGAGCGTCGCAGGGAGCGTGCCGTGACGAGCAACGGCAGGCGGGGCGGACGAAGCTTCGGCCATGCGGCTTCCTTTAACGCGCAATACGGTGACGCGGATGCGTCCAAGCCATACACCCGCGGGACTTGAAGGAGGCTTAAGCGTGATCGTCGAATGCCCCGATGCTCCGGACAAAGCAAAAGAGCCCCGTCGATGACGGGGCTCTTCGCTATTCCGTTGATCGTCTAGCTTACTTGAGGCTGGACGAGATCGAGCCGAACTTGGCGTTCAGCGTGGTGCCGAGGTTGTTGACGACGGTGATGATCGCCAGCGCGATGCCGGCGGCGATCAGGCCGTATTCGATGGCGGTGGCGCCGGATTCGTCCTTCACGAAACGCGAAACGAGGTTCTTCATAGACTGCTCCAAAGGATACACGTGGCTTCAACTGGTCTGGTCTTTTCGGCTTCCCAGCGCCGCCCGACCATGGAACTCAACGTAAGGGCAAAGACTTGCGCCGCAGTTAATTCGACTGCGTAAATGCGGAACCGTTTGTATGTATTCGCCGATGGTAAACCGAAATCTAAAACAATCGGTTAAATTGCACCGTCATGAAGCGAGGTAGCTCCGCCGATTTACGGGAAGTTATGACCGCCATGGTCAAATGCCGCCGCTCGGCCAACAGGACCAAGAACAAGACGAGGCGGCATGTCCCTATCCTTCACCAACAGCATTGCAGTGCAGAGCCGCGCGCGCGCGCTGGTGCCGCTATGCGTCGGCGCGGGCGCGTACCTGTTCTTTCTCTATATCGGCGACACCCTGCTTCAGGACTCCGACTCGTTCTGGCAGATCAAGATCGGGCAGTGGATCCTCGATCACCACGCCCTGCCCTATACCGACTTCTATTCGTTCACGCGCCCCGGCGAGCCCTGGATCTCGACGTCCTGGCTGTCGCAGATCCTGTTCGCCATCTCCTACACACAATGGGACTGGGCCGGGCCCGTGATCCTCACCGCGCTCGCGATCGCGGCATCGGCTGCCGTTTTCGTCTACCTGCTCGAGGCGCATCTCGAAATTCCGCGCGCGGTCTTGTTCGCGATGCTGGCCGTGCTGCTGTCGCTGCACCATATCCTGGCGCGGCCGCATATGCTGGCACTGCCGGTGATGATCGCGTGGGTCGGCATTCTCATGAATGCGGCCGACCGCAAGGTCACGCCGTCCTGGGTCTGGCTGCCGCTGATGTCGCTGTGGGCGAACCTGCATGGCGGCTTCGTGCTCGGCCTCGCGCTGATCGGCCCGATGGCGATCGAGGCGATCTGGACACTCGATTCCGGCAAGCAGGTCCGGCTGCTCGCACGCTGGTTCCTGTTCGGCGTCGCCGCGATGGCGGCCGCCTGCGTCACACCCTATGGCTGGCGCACGCTGCTGGGCGCGACCAACATCCTCAATCTCGGCGAGCTGCTGTCGGTCATCTCGGAATGGATGCCGGCGAATTTCGCCTCGTTCTCCGCCTTCGAAGCCGCGATCCTCGGCCTGATCGCGATCGGCCTGTTCCGTGGCATGACGCTGTCGCCGCCGCGCATCCTGCTGATCCTGCTGTTCACCTGGATGGGGCTCACCCATGTCAGGAGCATCGAGGCCTTTGCCTTCCTGGTGCCGCTGGTGCTGGCCAAGCCGCTCGGCGAGACATCGCCGCTGCCGCAAGCTGACGCGCAGGCCGGCGAGAGCTGGGCCGCGCGCTACGTCACCATCACCGGCGCGCTGATGATCGCGGCCGCGGCCTGGACCACGACCTCGATCTACATGTCGCATCACCGCTTCACCTTCACGATGGACCAGACGCCGGTCGCCGCCGTCGACCTGCTGCAGCAGCGCAAGGCGCAACGCATCTTCAACGCCTACCAGTTCGGCGGCTATCTGATCTCACGCGACATCCCGGTCTTCGTCGACGGCCGCGCCGAGCTCTATGGCGAGAAGTTCGTGATGGACTTCTTCAAGGCGGTCGAGGTCAAGAAGCTCGATAACCTGACGCGGCTGCTGGAAGAGTACAAGATCGACGCCACGCTGATGGGCGCCGACATGCCGGCCGCGCAGGTGCTCGATCATATCAAGGGCTGGAAGCGGCTCTATGCCGACAACATCGCCGTGATCCATGTGCGGGATGGCGCGCCCGATGCGGCCGTGCCAGCCAAGCCATGAGCATCGCGGCCAGCGTTCCGATCGCGCGCGCCCAGCGCAATCTGGCACCGCTGTGCGTCGCGGCCGCGACCTTCCTGCTGCTGCTGGTGAGCGGCGACAGCCTGCTGCACGATCCCGACACGCTCTGGCAGATCAAGGTCGGCGCGTGGATCCTGGATCATCGCGCCGTGCCCTGGACCGATTTCTATTCGCTGACGCACCAGGGCGATGTCTGGCTCTCGACCTCCTGGCTGTCGCAGGTCCTGTTCGCGACGGCCTATGCCCATTGGGGATGGGCCGGGCCGGTCGTGCTGACCGCGGCTGCGATCGCGCTGGCAATGGCATTGCTGCTGACCTTCCTGCAACGGCATCTCGACCTGCCCTATGCGCTGGTGTTCTGCCTGCTGGCGATGACGCTGGCCGCGCCGCATCTGCTGGCCCGCCCGCACGTGCTGGCGCTGCCGGTCATGGTTGCCTGGGCCGGAGGCCTGATGGCGGCGGCCGACCGCGGCCGCGCACCATCCTTCCTGCTGCTGCCGTTGATGACGCTGTGGGCCAATCTTCACGGCGGCTTCGTGCTCGGCCTCGCCTTGGCCGGCGCAATCGGGCTCGAAGCGCTCTGGCGAGCCGCGCCGGCACGCCGCCTGGCGCTCGCGATGTGGTGGGCCGCGTTCGGGTTCGGCGCGCTGGCGGCGAGCTGCTGCACGCCCTATGGCCTGGACACGCTGCTCGGTGCAGCGCGCATTCTCAGCCTCGGAAAGTCCTTCTCCGTCATCGCCGAATGGCGCCCGGCCGATTTTGGCACCTTCAGCCCGTTCGCGGGCGCGCTGCTCGGCCTGCTCGGTCTCGCGCTCACGCGCGGGCTGGCGCTGTCGCCGCCGCGCGTGCTGCTGATCCTCGGCACCACCTGGATGGCGCTGGCGCATGTCCGCAGCATCGAGACCTTTGGCGTGCTGGTGCCCCTGGTGCTGGCGCAGCCGCTCGGCGGCTGGTTCAGGGCTGTCCCGGATGCACCGCGCAGCCTGCGGATGGCCCCCGGCGCCCCGGCGGCGCTGGCCGCGGTGACCATCGTGCTCGCGACCGCAAGCATAACCGCGACCTTTGCAGGCCGTCACACCTTCGAATTCTCCACGGCACAGACGCCGGTCGCGGCCGTCGATGTGCTGATCGAGCGCAAGGCCGCGCGCATCTTCAACTCCTATGGTTTCGGCGGCTACCTGATCGTCCGCGACCTCAGGCCTTTCGTCGACGGACGATCGGAGCTCTACGGCGAAAAATTCCTGATGGACTATTTTGCCGCCGAAGACGGCCGCGACGTCTCCGGCCTCCTGCGCATGCTCGACGACAACAGGATCGACGCGACGCTGCTGACGCCGGATTCACCGGCAGCCCAGATGCTGGATCACATCAGGGGCTGGAAGCGGGTCCATGGTGATGAGATCGCGGTGGTGCATGTGCGGGACGATCAGGACACCGCGCCGCTGAAGTGAGAACGGCGTGATCAACATGCCCAAAATGCACTCCGAATGGCTTCGCCAACTGCCCTATTTGGTTCACACCAATAGAGAACTCGGCTTAATGCTGAGGGGTACCAAGCCTCTCGCCTATTTCATGGATTTCGTTGGTCGTGAGCCGGAGACTTGTATTCGATATTGGCGGATGTTCGACAGGCACGTTGCTGTGGGCCACCTGATAAAACGCGAACTGATTGACACGTGTCCTGATCTTCCGCGTCTCGAGTGCCGCAGGCTGTTTTACGTCTTGCCAGGTCACGAGTGGCGAATTGACGCCATGCTTAAGCTGCTCGACGAACCCGGAGCTTGGTCCGACGGGCGCGAACGGCGCTTTGGCGAATTGCTCGGCTACGAAAATTGGCAGATCGACTATTGGCTCGCACATCGTCCATCGTTCGCCAACGCTTAGTGGGCAGGACCTCAAAGATTGATACGTCCGCCAGGATCAAGCACGGCGCTCCATCCGGGTTACGGGGACAGGCCCTCAATTCCCGGTCTACAATTCGCTCTGTGGGGCTCGCCGGCACGTCGCGAGACCTGGCAAGCAGTCTTGTCTCTTCGTTCCTGACGCAGTTCAATGCAGCCGGATCGGGGCGGCGAAAAGGGCCTCGAAGTAGACCGTGTCATGAAGAACCCGGACGCCATCGCTGTCATCATATCAGCGCTCCGTCACGTCCACGGTGACGACATCGCCCGAATGATGCTGGTCGAAGGCATGAGCCTGGCCAATCTGATCGACGCGATGTTTTCGGCGCCCCTGACGCACCGTGAGGCCGTTCGGGCGATCACCGATGGATTGGATGACTTCGTCATCACGCCCGAGCTGGGGCTGATATGGCACCTGAAATATATCTACGGCGACCAGCCCGGCTCCCTGCATGTCGTGGACCTGGAGATCGCCACGCCGGACGGCACGCTGGCGAGCAAGGACGTCTGGCTTCGTCTCGCCTCCTGAGGCGATGGGCCAGGTCACCGCGGATAGGATCCATGCCGAGCGTTGTTGATGCCATTCGTCTTCGATTACGAAA
The DNA here is from genome assembly GCF_024199945.1 of Bradyrhizobium sp. CCGUVB4N. GTDB lineage: Bacteria > Pseudomonadota > Alphaproteobacteria > Rhizobiales > Xanthobacteraceae > Bradyrhizobium. The sequence continues at coordinate 7,607,198 of NZ_JANADP010000001.1, forward strand.
ACAGAAAGGTCCCGATCAGCAGGCCCACGGCGAAAGCGAGAAGCCCCAAAGTGGAGGCTGAGACGATGCGGATGAGGATGCGAACTTGCTCCTCATACTGCTCTTCTGCGGTCTTGTGAGACTGAGCCGCCATTGCAACTGCCCTGCCATTGCCCAGATGGGGCGAATGTACGCCCCAAATCATGGTCAACAAGAGGCATTTTGGCCCCGCCGTGATGCCCTCTTCGTGATCTGGCGGGCCAGGGCCGGATGGCGCGGAGCGAAATCCGGGCTACAACAGCAAAAGCGGCGCCCTCAATTTCCCGTCTGCAGCTCGCCAAAGCGCTCCCAGGTCTTGCCGTTGAAGCGCATGAACTGCATCTGGTCGACGGGGACATGGTCGGCCGCGCTGGTGTTGATCCTGATGCCGGGCAGCAGCATCGGCAGCTCGAGATCGTGGATCGCGTAGGCCTGCTTCAGGATGTTCTCGGTCGATAGATCGTCGCCGCAGGCCTTCAGCACCGCCTCGAGCGCCATCGCGCTGTTGTAGGAGTTGACGTAATTGGTGTCGTGCTGGTCGGCCTCCGGCACATATTTCGTCATGAACTCGCGCCAGGCCTTCACGCCGGGATCGTCCTTCCAGGCGGGATCGTCGGGGTCCTTCACATAAGCGGTGGAGAGAATGCCGGTGCCGGCTTCCACGCCGGCAGGCTCCATCACGGTCGAGATCCACACCGCGACGTTGGACAGGAAGGTCATCGGCCGCCAGCCGATCTCGAATGATTTTCGGATCGCCTGCGCTGCGAATTTCGGTGTCGCCGCGATCACGAACACGTCGGCGCCCGAGGCCTTCAATTTCACGATCTGGGAATCGATGGTCGGGTCCTGGATCTCGTAGGTGGCATTGGTGACCACGGCATCGTATTTCTCGGCCAGCACGTCCTTGAGGCCCGCGAGATAGTCGCGGCCGTAATCGTCGTTCTGCGAGATCACGGCGAATTTCGCGTTCGGATTCCTGGCGAGCGCATAGCGCGCATAGAGCCGCGCCTCATAGCGGAACGGCGCCTGCACGCCCATCGTCGCCTGCGGATATTGCGCGATGTTGGCGAATTTGGAGGCGCCGGAGCCGATGAAGAGCTGCGGCACGTTCTTGCTCTGGAGATATTTCGCGATCGCCGTGTTATGCGCGGTGCCGATCGAGGAGAAGATCAGCGCGACCTCGTCGCTCTCCACCAGCCGTCGCGTTTGCTCGACCGATTTCGGCGGCGCGTAACTGTCGTCGAGCGAAATCAGATTGACCTTGCGGCCGTTGATGCCGCCCTTGTCGTTGAGCATCTTGAAATAGCCGACCTCGCCCTTGCCGAGCGCACCGAAGGCGGAGACCGGCCCGCTATAGGGCATGGTCTGGCCGATCCTGATCTCGGTGGCGGTGATGCCGCGCATCTCGGCGGCGATGGAGGCGCTGGAGGCGCTGGAGGCGCTGAATGTTACAAATGAAACGGCGCACAACGCGCCCAATGCCGCCGTCAAGCGCATCGGCTCCCCTCCCATTTGCCGGTGCGATCACGCCGCACCTTTATTTGAAGGGAGCATGCCATGACATCGCGGCCAACTCCAATCATTATCGGGCGACGATCACCGCAGCCGTAAGGCGGACGAAGCGCAGCGCCAGGTCGCCCAGCAGGAAGACGTGCCATGTTTCGCAATCTCTTCGCCGCACTTCTCATCACGATGTCGCTCGGCACGGCACATGCAGCACCGCGATGGCTGAACCTGCCGCCGACGCCGACCTTGCCCAAGGCAACGCAAAGCGGCTTCGCGCCCGTCAACGGCATCAAGATCTGGTACGCGAGTTTCGGCCGCGGCGAGCCGGTCCTCCTGCTGCATGGCGGCCTCGCCAATGCCAATTACTGGGGCCATCAGGTCCGCGCGCTGCAGCGGCATTATCAGGTCATCGTCATGGACAGTCGTGGACATGGGCGGAGCCACCGAAATCAGGAGCCGTATGGCTACGATTTGATGGCCTCGGACGTGGTCGCCCTGCTCGATCATCTCGGGATCAGGAAGGCCGCGATCGTCGGCTGGAGCGACGGCGCGATCATCGGCCTCGACATCGCGATGAAGCATCCGGAGCGGGTGAGCAGGCTGTTTGCGTTCGCAGCGAATTCGGATCCGTCGGGCGTTGCCGATATCGCGTCGAGCGACGTCTTCAACGCCTACATCGCGCGGGCGGGCGAGGAGTACAAGCGCCTCTCGCCGACGCCGACCGAGTACAAGAGCTTCGTCGCGGAGATTACCAAGATGTGGGAGAGCCAGCCGAAATGGACGGCCTCCGATCTCGCAGGCATCAAGGTGCCGACCTGGATCGTCGACGGCGACCACGACGAGGCGATCAAGCGCGAGAACACCGAATTCATGGCGGCGAATATTCCCGGCGCCGGCCTGCTGATCCAGCCGGAGGTCAGCCACTTCTCGTTCCTGCAGGATCCCGGGCAGTTCACCGATGATGTGATGCGGTTTCTGGGGCGCGGCGGTGAGACGGCGGGCGCCGCGGCGAAGTGAGATATCGTAGGGCGGGCAAAGCGAGAGCGCGCCCACGATCTCTATCGTGCGTGCCGAGAGGTCGTGGGCACGGCGCTTGCGCGCCTTTGCCCACCCTACGGCAGCGGTGCTATTTCGCGGGCTTCGCGCGGTCCTTCACGGGGATCACGAGCTTCAAGCCGGACCAGACATCGTCGACGGCGCAGATCTTGATGTCGACGAGACCGTTCGCGAGCGCGGTCTCGCGCACCAGGGCTTCGGTGACGTCGGTCGCGACGCCGGACGCTTTCTTCGGCCACGACGCCCAGATCATCCCATCCGGCGCGATCGCCTTGCGGTAGCTGCGCAGTTTTGCGGCGAGGCCTTTGGCGTCGGCTGCGAACAGATGCACCATGTCGAGCGGCGCCTTCGCGGTCCTGGCGATGGTCACGTCGTCAGGGAGTTCGCCGACCACGTCGCGGTAGGCGGTCGCAAGGCCGTCCACAAAAATACAAAAGCCCGGCTTTATGCCGAGCTTTTGCACTATCGGTTTGCCGGAAGTGCCGGCCATGAGGCGTAGGCGTTACGCCTGCGGCTGCGGCTCCAGGCCGGGATCCGGATCGGGCCGCGGGCGCGACTTGCCGGCCGGCGGCACGGCGGAGGCACGCGGCGTGGTCGGCTCGAGCACGGACTCGCGGTTCGGCTTCTTGCCCTTGAGCAGGTCGACGATCTCGTCACCGGAGAGCGTTTCGAACTCGAGCAGGCCCTTGGCGAGCGCTTCGAGATCGGCGTGCTTCTCGGTGAGGATGCGGGTCGCTTCCTTGTAGCCTTCCTCGACCAGGCGGCGGATCTCGGAGTCGATCTTCTGCACGGTCGCCTCAGAGGCGTTCTGCGTCCGCGAGACCGACATGCCAAGGAACACCTCGTCCTGGTTCTCGCCGTAGGAGACGGTGCCGAGCTCTTCCGACAGGCCCCAGCGCGTCACCATCATCCGGGCAAGGCGGGTCGCCTGCTCGATGTCGGAGGCGGCACCGGACGTTACCTTCTCGCGGCCGAAGATCAGCTCTTCGGCGACGCGGCCGCCCATCATGATGGCGAGGCGCGAGGTCATCTGCTCCAGGGACATCGACAGCTTGTCGCGCTCGGGGAGCTGCATGACCATGCCGAGCGCACGGCCGCGCGGAATGATGGTCGCCTTGTGGATCGGATCGGTCGCGGGCACGTTGAGGCCGACGATGGCGTGGCCGCCCTCGTGATAGGCCGTCAGCAGCTTCTCTTCCTCGGTCATGACGAGCGACTTGCGCTCGGCGCCCATCATCACCTTGTCCTTGGCTTCCTCGAACTCGGCCTGGGTAACCATGCGCTTGTTGCGGCGCGCGGCGGTCAAGGCGGCTTCGTTGACGAGGTTCATCAGGTCGGCGCCGGAGAAACCGGGCGTGCCGCGCGCGATGGTCTTGAGGTTGATATCGGGGGCCAGCGGCACCTTGCGGACGTGGACCTTGAGGATCTGCTCGCGACCGACGACGTCCGGATTGGGCACCACGACCTGGCGGTCGAAGCGGCCCGGACGCAGCAGCGCGGGATCGAGCACGTCGGGACGGTTGGTCGCGGCGATCAGGATCACGCCCTCGTTCGCCTCGAAGCCGTCCATCTCGACCAGCAGCTGGTTCAGCGTCTGCTCGCGCTCGTCATTGCCGCCGCCGAGACCGGCGCCGCGGTGACGACCGACCGCATCGATTTCGTCGATGAAGATGATGCAGGGCGCGTTCTTCTTGGCCTGCTCGAACATGTCCCGCACACGGGAGGCGCCGACGCCGACGAACATTTCGACGAAGTCCGAACCCGAAATGGTGAAGAACGGCACGTTGGCTTCGCCCGCGACCGCGCGCGCGATCAGGGTCTTACCGGTGCCGGGAGGGCCGACCAGCAGCACGCCGCGCGGAATGCGGCCGCCGAGGCGCTGGAATTTGCCGGGGTCGCGCAGGAATTCGACGATCTCCTGCAGGTCCTGCTTGGCTTCGTCGACGCCGGCGACGTCCTCGAAGGTGACGCGGCCATGGGCCTCCGTCAGCATCTTCGCGCGCGACTTGCCAAAACCCATCGCCTTGCCGGCGCCGCCCTGCATCTGCCGCGACAGGAAGATCCAGACGCCGATCAGCGCGATGAAGGGCAGCCAGGAGACCAGCAACGAGACGAACCACGGCACGTTGTCGCCGGGCGGCTTCGCGGTGATCTGGACCTTGCTGTCGTACAGGCGCTTCACCAGCGTCGGGTCGTTCGGCGCATAGGTCTGGAAGCTGGAGCCGTTGGTGAAGGTGCCGTGGATGTCGGGACCCTGGATCACGACGTCACGGACGCGGCCCTGGTCAACTTCGCTCAGGAGCTGCGAGAAGGCGATGTCCTGCGAGGAGGCCCGCTGGCCCGGATTCTGGAAGAGCGTGAACAACGCCAACAGCAGCAAAACAATGATGACCCAGAGGGCGAAATTGCGCAGATTGGCGTTCATCGATCTTCCTTCGTGGTCGCGCGGATCGCGGCCTCATCCTTGGGCTTTACGAGGAAATCCCCAAGGAATCCTCATCGTTAGACGCATACAATTTAGGTGCCGCCCCGGTCGCTGCCAAGGGAACGAGATGGGACTATTTATCCCATCTTAGAGCGATTCCCGCTGAAATAATGGCATCAAAGCGGGCGTTTTTCCTGCCTGGTTAAGGTGTCCTGACGGCGCGTTGCCGAAACGGCCGGTGTCATGGTCCGCCCTCATCCGCCTTTGGGACCATTCCTGGACCGCCGGGCCGGCGCGGGCGCGATGTGGATACGCCCCCCGGCAAGGCTGATCAAGGCTCCCGCCAGGGTCTGCTTCAGGATGGCACGGCTATTTACGGGCGCACGGGAGCGGGCGGAGATGTCCTGGTCGCGCATGGCCTGATCGATCGCAGCCAGCAGGGTCTCGACCTTGCCGAGTTCCGCCGGCCCCTCGTGCCCGACCGCGTCGATGGCCCGCAGCAGCAGCCGCAGCCGGACTTCCTCGGGCAGGGTGGCGAAGGCTGCGGCCGCGAAACTGCGCACGTCCGGCTGCGGCGCATCGCCGCGATCCCGCAAACGGAGGAAGCGCTCGGCGCCGTCGGTCAGCACCTCGACCGCCACGTTGGCCCGGGCGAGCCGCGCCGAAAGACGAACCAGCGTGCGGGCATCGCCACCCTCGGCTGCGAGCTGCGGCAGCAGCGCGCGAAGCCTGGGCCGCGTGAAGGCCGCATCGCGGTTGGTGGGATCGTCGGCGAAACCGATTCCAGCCCGCTTCAGCGTCGCGATGAGCTGCGACTTCGGCACATCGAGCAGCGGGCGCGCCAGCACCAGGCCATCGCGCGTCGCGTGTCGCGCCATCGCCGACAGACCTGCGATGCCGCTGCCGCGGAGCAGCCGCATCAACAGGGTCTCGGCCTGGTCGTCGCGGGTATGCGCGGTCAGCACGTGGCTCGCGCCGGCTGCGCGCGCGGCCTGCGCAAGCAGGCGATAGCGGGCTTCGCGCGCGGCGGCCGGCAATCCCGTTGCCGGCTTTGCACCGCGCCAGCGCAGGGTCCGGTGTGTCAAGCCGAGTTCAGTGGCGAGCCGCTTGACCTCGCGCGCCTCGCGCGCCGCCTCCGCCCGCAGGCCATGATCGACGGTGACGACGATGAGCTCCGGGCCGCGCGCCAGGCTGCGCCGCCAGCGCGCCGCGAGCCACATCAGCGCGACCGAGTCGGGCCCGCCGGAGACCGCGAGCACCAGCGCAGGCGCGCTCTTGAGCTCGGCGAAGAGCTGCTTCGCCTCGCGTGCCGAAATCGGAGAATTGTCGTCGTCGGACATGACGCTGCAATTTAGCGCAGCGCCATCGGCGTTGTCAGGTTCAAACGCGGCGGATCAGCACTTCACCCGCTTCTGCTCGCGATCCACCGCCGCTTTGACGCCGGCGGAGGCACGCGGATATTTGCGGCCGACCTCGCCGAAGGCGGCGCAGGCGGCTTCCTTCTCCTTCAGCGCGGCGAGCGACTGACCGAGCCGCAGCAACGCATCCGGCGCCTTGGCCGATTTGTCGTATTTGGTGGTGACGGCGAGGAAGGCCTCGGCCGAGTCGCGATATTGCTGGCGCTGGAAATAGCTTTCGCCGAGCCAGTATTGCGCGTCGCCAAGCAGCGGGTCGCTCGGATATTTCGCCGTGAAATTCTTCATGGTCTGCTCGGCGAGCGCATAGTCCTTGCGCTGCATGTAGCCGATGCCGAGGTCGAACTCGTCGCGCGGCGTCGCCGAGGGCGGCAGCGTCGCGAGAGCCGGACCACCGGCCTGCGGCGGATAACCCTGCTGCGCCGGCGGATAGCCCTGCTGCGCCGGTGCCGCGGCCTGCGGATAGCGGCCGCCGGTGTTGTTGAGGTCGAGCGGTTCGCCGGCAGCACGGCCGCCAGGCGCGCCGCCCTGAGCCGGCATCGGCTGCTGGCCGCCGCCGAGCGCGCGCGGCGCGCCGGGCGCATTCGGGCTCTGGCTCGGGTCGAACGCATCACCGCGGCGGCGCGTGCCGGGCGCGCCGGGGCCCGGCTGCTCCTGAACGATCGGCGCGGGAGCAGCGATCTGCGGCTGCTCGTAACCCGGCTGCGCAGCCTGTTGCTGCTGCGGAGGCTGCTGGCGATAGGGCGGCGCAACCTGGGCCGGCGGCACGGCCGCGGCGTTTGGCTGTGCCGGCTGTCCGGGCGCGCCACCCTCGAGCGCCCGCAGCCGATCCTCGAGCTGACGGTTGCGATATTGCAGCTCCTCGTTCTGGCCGGTGAGCTGGCGCAGCTGGTTTTCCAGCCGTTCGATCCGCATCTCGGGATCGCCGTCGTCCGACTGGGCGAAGGCGGGCGCGCACAAAGAGAGCAGCGCGGCGAACGCCACGGTGCCGGTAATTGCCTTGAATTTGGATGACATCTTGCCCTGACGACGAAAACGAAATCTGCGACGGAACATGCGACGCGCCACACTTTGAAAGGCAGTACGCCAAAAATGTGACTGGCACCACGGGGTTTCTGTCACAGATCGCTGAAACGAAACCGGCGCCCGAGAGGGCGCCGGCATAATCGGTTTCTGAAGATGAACGGCGGCTGACTGAACGTCAGGAGCTCGCGTTCAGCACGGTCACAGCGCGACGGTTCTGCGACCAGCAGGAGATGTCGTTACACACGGCCACCGGGCGCTCCTTGCCGTAGGAGATGGTGCGCATGCGGTTCGCATCGATGCCGCGCGAGGCGAGGAACGAGCGCACCGACTGGGCGCGGCGGGCGCCGAGTGCGATGTTGTATTCGCGGGTGCCGCGCTCGTCCGCGTGACCTTCGATGGTGAAGGAGTAGCGCGGATAGGTCTGCAGCCACTGCGCCTGCTTCTCCAAGGTCACGATCGCCTGCGGTGTCAGATCGGTCTGGTCGCTCTCGAAGAACACGCGGTCGCCCACGTTCACCACGAAGTCCTGCTGGCTGCCCGGCGTCGCCGCGCTCGCGTTCGCATCCAGGCCCGCGTTCTGCTTCGCGCAGGCGCCCATCGACAATGCGATGGCAACCACCGCGGCCAGCTTCAATCCCTGGAGGATACGCATAGGATTCATCATTCCGGAGCCTCCACGCTCACGTTCGTCCACTGCTGTCCGGTCTACAGGGGGTTGGTTAAGCGAACGTTCCGTCAACCTTGACGGAACCTTGCCTCAGCCGGTCAAATGCCCCCAACCAGCGAAAAGCACCCACTATGGTTAATGGGTTGTAAATGTGGCGCGAGGGTGAAGGCAAGCCGCCTTAGCCGGCAAAAACGCCGAGTCCGCCGGAATTTTGGGCCTTTACGGAGAGTCTTGCGGGAACCGGCGTTAGCCGATCAGGCCACGGTGCTGGCCGGGACGAGCACCGGCCGGGACACGGCCTGGGTCTGGCCGGCACGATCGAACAGCATCCTTCGCTCGAAGGCGCTCGAGCGCATGATGGGAAAGCGGGTCAAGACCCGCTCCCGAAGCTTGGCGAAATCGGAGGCCATCAGGACCACTTTTCGCGAATGCCAGCCCGGGAACGGACGCGGCTCCGTGAGGGTCTCATGCAGGAAGATCCGGCGATAAAACGCCTGGTGATCCGTACGCACCATCGCAAGTCCGAGATCGGCATTGAAATGATCGCAGGCCAGATAGGCTAGCCGCAGCGTCAGGTAAGGGAGCTCGTGAAACCGCTGGCTCTTGTCGGGATCTGCAGCAAAACGCGCGGGATCGACGAAAACCTCGCCTCGGTCCAGGCGCGAGTTGAGCACATCGCCGAACAATTCCGTGGTGTAGGACATCCGCCATTCCGACGTCAGGACGTGCAGGCGAAGCGAGCTGCAGAGTTCTCCGTCGAGATAGATTCCGAAGATCCAGGCGTTGGGGGCATCGTCGTAAGTGTCGACGATCCGCTGAGACGCGTTCGGCGAGATCAGTCCGCCGTGCAGGTAGGCCCGGTAGCGCATCGCGTAGACCGCATCACGGTCCTCGGGGGTTTCGACGAGCCGATAATCGAGCCGGTCGAACAACCCTGCCCCTCGAATTTCGAGCGGCGCGCGCGGCTCGGCTCCTGACTTCATCTGATACTCCCGCCCCGCGGGCAACTTCCGCGAGTGTGGGCAAGATTAATGACTCCTTAACCGAATTGCAAAGGCTTCGAAATGTTAGGGTTAAGGATCAGGCCCCGTAAAACCCCGGGGAAATACAGGGAAACATTGAGGAAATGGGGACGGCTGGGAGCGCGGCGTTAGCCAAACGACCGCGAGGAGATCGAGACGATCTGAGCGTCCGCCATGCGGCGGCCATGCGAGGCATCGAGCAACTGACGGATCCTGACGGCAGGTACCGGCCGGCTGAACAGGTAGCCCTGCCCTTCGGAAACGGTGCCGTCGGCGCTCACCAGCTCGAGCTGCTCGTTGGTCTCGATGCCCTCGACCACGACCGACATGCCGAGGTCGGCCGACAGCCGCGCCACGCCGCGCAACAGCGTCAGCGGGCGGTCGGCGTCGATGCCCTCGAGGAAGGAGCGGTCGATCTTGACCTTCTGCATCGGGAAGTTGTGCAGATAGCTGAGGCTCGAATAGCCGGTGCCGAAATCGTCCAACGAGATGCGCACGCCGAGCGCATGCAGCTGTGACAGGATATCGTGGGTGAGCTGGGTGTTACGCAGCAGCGAGGATTCGGTGATCTCGATCTCGAGGCGGAACGCCGGCAGGCCCGAGACCTCGAGCGCGTAACGGATCTCGCTCAGCACGTCGCGCTGGTGGAATTGCTGCGGCGAGAAGTTGACGGCGACGCTGACGCCCTCCGGCCATTTCATGCATTCCATGCAGGCGCGGCGCAGGATCCAGCGGCCGAGATCGACGATCAGGCCCATGTCCTCGGCGACCGGGATGATGTCGACCGGCGAGACCGTGCCGCGCACCGGATGATTCCAGCGCAGCAGCGCTTCGCAGGTGGTGATCTTGCCGGACTTCAGATTGACCAGCGGCTGGTAGAACAGCTCGAACTCCTCGTTGGCGAGTGCCTTGCGCAGATCGAGCTCGAGGATGCGGCGCGCCTCGACGGTGGCCGCCATCTCGTCGCGGAAGAAGCAGAAGGTGCCGCGGCCGTCGGCCTTGGCGCGGTAAAGCGCCATGTCGGCGTTCTTGAGCAGCGTGTCGGCGCTGGCGCCATCCGGCGAGGTCAGCGCGATGCCGACGCTGGCGCCGATCTCGACCAGGTGATTGTCGATCCGGTAGCGCTCGCTCAGGCGCTCGACGATGCGGCGGGCGAGGCTCGCGGCATCTTCGGCCGCGTTGATATTCTGCTGGAACACGACGAACTCGTCGCCGCCGAAGCGGGCGACGAAATCCTCGGGCCGCAGCATCTCGCGCAGACGGTTGGCCACCGCACAGAGGAGCTGATCGCCGCAGGGATGGCCGAGCGTGTCGTTGACTTGCTTGAACTGGTCGAGGTCGACGAACAGCAGCGCGGAGAGCCGGTCGGAATGGCGCGAGGCCGCCAGCAGGGATTCGATCTCGTTGCGGAAATGGACGCGGTTGGGGAGCGCCGTCAATTCGTCGTAACGGGCAAGATGGGTGATCTTGGCCTCGGCATTGCGCCGCTCGGTCACATCCTCGAGCAGCAGCACTGCGCCGCCGTCGGCCATCGGCTGCACCGTCCAGGACAATGACCGGTTTCTCTCCGCGTCGGGATCGACGGTCACGATCTCGTTCGCATGCGAGTTCTCGATCTCGGTGACGATCATCTCGCCGCTCGCGGCCGAGATGGAGCCGGAGCTGACGCACGCGGCCATGATGTCACGCGCGGTGATGCCGCTCCGAACGAGATCCTCGGGCAGCTCCAGCATCGCGCTGAACCGGTGGTTCATCACGGCGAGCTGCCTGTCGACGCGGAACATGCACAGGCCGTGCGGCATGTTGTTCAGGGCGGTGTCGAACTGGCCGGCGAGCGCCGCTTCGCGCTCCCGCGCCACAACGGCACGCATGAATATTCTGTGCAGATTGGCCGAGAGCTGCATGATCGCCAGCAGGAATGCGGCGCTCACGACTGACATGGCGATGTAGTAGGGCGTGCCCCACGACGCCAGCGCGATCACGGCCGGACCGAACATGAGGCCGGCCTGCAGATGGTATATCGATGGCCGTCCGTAAGCCCGTCCTGCGCCTCCCCCGACGATCCCGGTGGTGATGGAGAGGGCGATCATGTGGACGACGGCGTCGTCAGTGCTCACCAGAGCGAGCCCGCACCATGTTCCGATGGCAGCGGCCTGGATCAGCGCGCCCATCAGATAGCGCCTCTGCCAGACCACGGCTTCTTCGGCTGTCAGGCTGGCTTTGCGGGGCAGGAAGCGCCGCAGATCGAACAGGCGGAGAGCTCCGGCCAGGATGATCAGGGCCACCGTCGCCCAGGTCAGAGTTTGTCCGGTCCTCAGCGCCGTGATGGCGGCCCCGATGGCGACGAAGACGATACCCGCAAACAGCGGACCGGGCGCTTCGAACAGGGAATCATTCAGCGCCGCCGACACCGGGGGCGCCGCCTGTCCTTGATCGGATTTTCCGGTCTGGCTTGCGAACTGCATTTTCGTTTGTACGCGCGTCCTGTTTGGCGCGTACTTTTACCCACACCTGATGAAGCCTTTCTGAGGGAACATCGTTAAAGTCGAGTTGTTTTTCGGCAATAGCGAAACTGTTTCCGCTGAAATATCAAGCAACTAGGCAAGCCTTGCCGGGCGCAAGGTGAAGGAAAGCTTGCCGCGCGCGCGAAAAGCGGAAAAATCAGCGCTTTTTTTCGAAAAAAACATCGCGCGTCGTCAGACGCGCGATCGACCTATTGGCCCGCGGTCGCAGACAGCAGCGGCGACCAAGCCGGATCGGAGGCGAAGCCCGGCGTCGGCACTTTCAGCTCGTTGCGGCCGGAGATGTCGACCGAGAACAGCGACGGCCCACCGCTGCCGCCGGGATCACGGAAGAACATGATCACGCGGCCGTTCGGCGAGAAGGTCGGGCCTTCATTGTGATAGCCGGAGGTGAGGAGCCGCTCGCCGGAGCCGTCCGGCTTCATGACGCCGATCGAGAACTGCCCACCGCCCTGCCTGGTGAAGGCGATGTAATCGCCGCGCGGCGACCACACCGGCGTCGAATAGGTGGCGTTGTTGTCGTCCTTCGAGAAAGAGATGCGCTGCGCCTGTCCGCCGCCCGCCGCCATCACATAGATCTGCGACCTGCCGCCGCGATCGGACTCGAAGCAGATGCGGGTGCCGTCCGGCGAGTAGGACGGCGACGTGTCGATCGCCGGCGTGTCGGTGAGGCGCGTGGTCGAGCGCGAGCGCAGATCCATCACGAACAGATTGGAATTGCCGCCCTGCTGCAGGCTCATGATGACGCGCTGGCCGTCCGGCGAGAAGCGCGGCGCAAAGGTCATGCCGGGGAAGTTGCCGACGATCTCGCGCTGGCCGGTCTCGATGTTGAAGAGATAGACCTTCGGATCGCCCTGCCCGAACTCCATATAGGTGATCTCTTGCGAGTTCGGCGAGAAGCGCGGCGTCAGCACGAGATCGGCGCCGCGGGTGAGGTAGCGCACATTGGCGCCGTCCTGGTCCATCATCGCCAGCCGCTTGACGCGGCGCTCCTTCGGCCCGGACTCGTCGACGAACACGACGCGGCTGTCGAAATAGCCCTTTTCGCCGGTCATCTGCTCGTAGATCTGGTCGGAGATGATGTGGGCGATGCGGCGCCAATATTCCGGCGAGGTGAAATATTGCTGGCCGGCGAGCTGCTGGCCGGTGACCACGTCCCACAGGCGGAATTCGGCCTTGAGGCGGCCGTCCGGCTGCCGCGTCATGCGACCGGTGACGAGGGCCTGCGCGTTGAGGGTCTTCCAGTTCTGGAATTGCGGCGCGACGTCGATGTTGCTGATGCGCTCGATGAAGGCGGCCTGATCGATCGGGGCGAACAGGCCCGAGCGCTTCAGATTGTTGGTGATGACCTGCGTCACACCGTTGCTGACATCGCCGTCGGCGGGCGAGCCCGGTACGAAACCAGTGATCGCGATCGGGATCGGCCGAAACTCGGTGGGATCGATGCGAAGCCGCGGCGGCTGACCTTGCGCGAAGGCCTGTCCGCCCCCGAGCAACGCGAGCGTCGACCCGGTCAGGGTCATGAAGCGGCGGCGGTTCATCGATCGAACGTCATTCATCGCAAAATTCTTTTGTTCGGATGTCACAACATGTCTTTCAGGCCGAAAGTCATCGGAATGAGCTTCCAGCTGTCGTATTGCTGCTTCGGCAGGAACGAATAAACCTGGCACTGCACGATGGCGCGCTTGGCGCTCTCCGCCACCGCCTGGGCGATCGACCGCGACGGTCCTCGCACCGCGACGATGACCGGCTCCGACGCCAGCGATCCGTCGACCTTCATGGGAATGTCGATGTCGGCTTCGTACAGGTTGGCGTCCTGCCCGTTATAGGTGGGCGTGAAGCAGCGCTTGACCGCGCCCTGGAACGCACCTTGCCAAGTCGCGACGTTGCTGACGGCAGTTCCGGTCGTCGAGCCCAGCGATGCTGACGCATTCAGCGCCGATCCCGTTTGCTCGTGCCGGGTCGCGGCGCGCTTGTCGAGGTCGCGGGCGATCTGCGCGGGGTCGAAGGTGCGCTCCTTGGGCTTCGGCTGCTGCTGCGGCTGCACAGCCGCAACCTTCTGCTCCACGGGCTTCGGCGGCGGCTTCTTGGTGTCGAGCTTCTTCTGCAGCTCCGCGATCGGATCTTCCTTGGCCGGATCAGGCTTCTTCTCCTGCGGCTTCGGCTCTTCCTTCGGCTTGGTCTCGGCGACCGGCTTCGGCGGATCGGGCTTCTTCTCGACCGGCTTTTCGACAGGCTTCGGCGGCGGATCGGGGGTCGAGTTGGTCTTGATCAGCTCTTTCTTCTCGGTGACCTTGCCGACGGCATCTTCCTCGGGCTTGGCCTCGGCGATCTTCTCGACCTTGGGCTTCGGCTCTTCCTTCTTGCCGGTCTTCTGGCCCGACATCATCTGCGCGAGCTGATCGCTGGAAATGATGTCGACCGGAAGCGACTCCTCCGGCGCGATGAAGGCCTTGCTGCTAAAGGTGAGCAGCCCCCATCCAATCACGAGGACGTGGAGCACGATCGACGCAACGAGTGTCTTGTCGACGTTCACCTTCACCGGCCTAGGACCCCTGATCCGCTTCCGTGACGAGCGCCAGCTTCTTGAAGCCCGCACCCGACAGCAGGCCCATGACCTTTGCCACCGTGCCGTAATCCGCCTTCTTGTCGGCGCGCAGATAGATGCGTTCCTCGAGCCCGCCGCGCGCGTCCGTGATCGCCTTCAGCTTCGGGATCAGCTCGTTGATCTGGATCTCGGCGTCGGCGATGAACACCTTGCCCTTGATGTCGACCGACATCTGGATCGGCTTCTGGTCGTTCTGATCGAGGCTCTTGGCCTGCGTCGACGGCAGATCGAGCGGAACACCCACCGTGAGCAGCGGCGCCGACACCATGAAGATGATGAGCAGCACCAGCATCACGTCGACCATCGGCGTGACGTTGATCTCGGCCATGACCGGCTTGCGCCGGCTGCGGCGCCCGCCGCCTCCGGACGAACTGGCTACGTTCATGCCCATGGCTTGGTGCCCAATCTCGCCTTCACACTATACATGCCGTCCGTCAGCCCCGCTCGTCGATCTGACGGGACAGAATGGCTGAAAATTCATCAGCGAAGCCCTCGAGCCGCTGGGCCTGCCGGTTCACCTCGGAAGTGAACTTATTGTAGAAAATAGTGGCAGGAATGGCGGCGATAAGGCCGACCGCGGTCGCAAACAGCGCCTCCGCGATGCCGGGCGCCACCACCGCCAGGGAGGTATTCTTCGACGCCGCGATCGACTGGAAGCTCGACATGATGCCCCAGACCGTGCCGAACAGGCCGACGAAGGGGCCGGCGGAGCCGACGGTCGCAAGCACCAGGAGCCGGCGTTCCAGCCGTTCCACCTCGCGGGCGATCGAGACGTTCATGACCTTGTCGATGCGCATCTGCAGGCCCGCGACCGAGCGGGCGTGGCTTTCGAAAGAGCGCTTCCATTCGCGCATCGCCGCGACGAAACAGGCCGCCATGGAATGGGTCGGCTTGGCCGAGAGCGTGCGATAGAGCTCCTCGATCGACTCGCCGGACCAGAACGCCTGCTCGAACCGGTCCATCGAGCGGCGGGTGCGGGCATAGAGGAAGATCTTGTCGATCGCGATGGCCCAGACCCAGACCGAGCAGGACAAGAGGCCCAGCATGACGCATTTCACGATCCAGTGAGCCTGCCAGAACAGCGCGATCAGCGACACGTCGGCGGACGCCACAACCGGAAGGGTGGACTGAGCCACGTCGGCCGGATTCATCAGAAATATCCTCTCAAGACGATCGCTTTTGGGCGATCGTTGTCTATGTCGCGGCTAGCAAAATGGCTGCCGGTTCCCCAACCGCCGCGCTAGAACCGGCGCGGCCGGCAAGCCCGCTCAAAGCCTTGTCTTTCTGGGGTGCAGGGGCTCGTCCAAAGCCGCCGCCTGCATTCCCTGCCAAGATGTCAAAACTAAGGGCCTCGACGACAGCTCCGGGCGCGATTGTCCATAATTACCAGAGCCCGCCGATGGTTAATGCCGGGTTACCAGGGACGAATTTGGCCGCGGGAAAGCGAGACGGCGCCGAGGGATGGGGGGCGGAAGGGCAAGCGCGAGGCAGGATGTCGCGTGGCCGCACCGAGTGAGTGAGCAAACTCCCGGACCCACAGGAGGTCGGTTCCCTCCCCCCTTGCGGGGGAGGGTTAGGGAGAGGGGTGCCACACGGGGATTCGCCTCGTGGCGAAGAAATCCGGACGCTCTGACAAACACCATTTGCTGAGCCACCCCTCTCCCCCGCCCTCCCCCGCAAGGGGGGAGGGAGCGCAGTTGGACTGGTGGCCGGCACCCTTGGACCTCGACGGCCGATTTGCCCGACGAACGCCGCCTGATAAATTGGGCCTGCATCACCAACAAGGGCCGGAGACAGCCGGCCTTGCCTTGGGAGCAAGCCGTGCAACATGCGGGAACAAGCCTGCGGTGGATGACCGCCGCCATCGTATCCGTCAGCCTCGTCACCTTCGGCCCCGCGCGCGCGGCATCGGTCGCACCGATCGCCGCGGAAAACGGCATGGTCGTCTCTGCCCAACATCTGGCGACCCAAGTGGGCGTCGACGTGCTCAAGCGCGGCGGCAATGCCGTCGATGCCGCCGTGGCCGTCGGCTATGCCCTCGCCGTCGTCTATCCGGCCGCCGGCAATCTCGGTGGCGGCGGCTTCATGACGATCCAGCTCGCCGACGGCCGCAAGACCTTCCTCGATTTCCGCGAGACCGCCCCCAAGGGCGCGACTGCGAACATGTACCTCGACAAGGACGGCAACGTCATCAAGGGCATCTCGACCAAGGGACACCTCGCGGTGGGTGTGCCGGGATCCGTCTCGGGCATGGAATATGCGCGCGAAAAATACGGCACCATGAAGCGCGCCGACCTGCTCGCTCCCGCGATCCAGCTCGCCGAACAAGGCTTTGCGCTGGACCAGGGCGACATCGACCTGCTGCTCACCACCACCGCGGACTTTCAGGACGATCCAGCCTCCGCCGCCATCTTCCTCAACAACGGTCAGCCGTACCGGGTCGGCGAGAAGCTGGTGCAGTCGGAGCTCGCCAAGACGCTGCGCGAGATCAGCGGCAAAGGCACCGACGGCTTCTATAAAGGCTGGGTCGGCAGCGCCATCGTGGCCTCGAGCCAGGCCGGCAAGGGCCTGATCACGCAGGACGACCTCGACAATTACAAGACGCGCGAGCTCGCGCCGGTCGAATGCGACTATCGCGGCTATCACGTGGTGTCGGCGCCGCCGCCGAGTTCGGGCGGCGTCATCATCTGCGAGATCCTGAATATCCTGGAAGGCTATCAGCTGAAGGAGCTCGGCTATCACTCGGCAGCGGCCGTGCATGTGCAGATCGAAGCCATGCGGCACGCTTACGTGGACCGCAACAGCTACCTCGGCGATCCGGATTTTGTGAAGAATCCGCTCGATCGCCTGCTCGACAAGGCTTACGCGGCCAAGATCCGTGCGGTGATCGATCCGAACAAGGCCGGAATCTCCAAGGACATCAAGCCAGGCGTCGCGCCGCACGAGGGCAGTAACACCACGCACTATTCCATCGCCGACAAGGACGGCAACGCGGTCTCGGTCACGTACACGCTGAACGACTGGTTCGGCGCCAAGGTGACCGCTGCGAAGACCGGCGTGCTGCTCAACGATGAGATGGACGACTTCACCGCGAAAGTCGGGGTGCCGAACCTTTACGGCCTGGTGCAGGGCGAGGCCAATTCCATCGCTCCCGGCAAGCGGCCGCTGTCGTCGATGAGCCCAACCATCGTCACCAAGGACGGCAAGACCGTCATGGTGGTGGGCACGCCCGGCGGCAGCCGCATCATCACGGCTGTCCTGCAGACCATGATCAACGCGATCGACTACGACATGAATGCGCAGGAAGCCGTCGACATGCCGCGCATCCACCAGCAATGGCTGCCCGATCTGACCAATGTCGAGAATTACGCGCTGTCACCCGACACGCGCAAAATTCTGGAGGGCATGGGTCACAATTTCGGGCCGCCGCAACCGGCCAACCACCTGGCGGTCATCATCGTCGGCGCGCCGTCACTGGGCGGCCAGCAGGTCGGCAACAACCGCTACTACGGCGCCAACGATCCGCGGCGCAACTCGGGACTTGCCGCCGGGTATTGATCGCTCATGACTGTCATACCCCGCGAAGGCGGGGTATCCAGTACGCCGTGGCCCTTCCGCATCTCAATGTCGTCTCTGGAATACTGGATTGCCCGCCTTCGCGGGCAATGACAGCGGGAGGCCATGATCGGCCCCCTGCTCTCACCACTTCTCCTTCGAGGTCCGCACGTCGAGCTCGAACGACCAGGCGCGCTCGGGCTGGCGGTAGAGGAATGCGAAGGCATCGACGATGCCCTCGATGCTGATCAGGCTGTCCTCGCGGCCGGCAGCGTCGGGGAAGCGCGAGAAAATCTTGTCGCCGGCGATCGCGCCGTCGACCACGACATGGCCGACATGGATGCCGTCTCCCGCATATTCCTTGGCCATGGCCTGCGCCAGCGTGCGTATGCCGGCCTTGGCCGAGTTGAACGCGCCGTAGCCGGAGCGTCCGCGCAGCGAGGCGCTGGCGCCGGTGAAGAGCAGCGTTCCTGTCTTCTTCGGCACCATGCGGCGCACCGCTTCGCGGCCGAACAGGAAGCCGCCGAAGCAGACCACGCGCCAGGCATTCTCGAAATAATCGGCGTCCATCTCGATGATCTTTCCCGGCGTGTTGTTGCCGGCGTTGTAGATCGCGAGGTCGAGGTCTTGGCCGGCGGCATCGAACAGGGCTGTGATGTCGCTCTCCTTGGTCGCGTCGGCGATGACAGGCGTAGCGACGCCGCCGGCCTTCGCGATGTCATCCACGACCGCCTGCAACGCCGACTGCGTCCGGCCCGCGACGATCACCCTGAGCCCCTCGGCTGCAAAACGCTTGCAGAGCTGGGCTCCAAGGCCGCGCTCCGGTCCGACGCCGATCACGATTGCCGTCTTCATTGCACGCTCCAACATTTGAAAAGCTGATGATGGGATCAATCACGCCACCGAGGCAGGCTCGGGGCAGTTGGTGAGCCGCGCGGGATTGCCGACCGCGGTACAGCCGCCGGGCACATCCGATGTCACGACCGTGCCGGCGCCGATTTTTGCGAAATCACCGACGCTGATGTCGCCGAGAATGGTCGCGCCGGCGCCGATATAGACACCGCGCCCGATCCGGGGCGAGCGCGTCGGCAATTCACTGCCGCGGCCGATGCTGGCGTTCTGCAGGATCGTGACCTCGTCGCCGATCACGACATTGGCGCCGATGACGATGCCGGTGGCGTGGTCGAGATAGACGGACGAGCCGATCTGCGCGGCCGGATGGATGCTGACCTGCAGGACGTTCGACGCCTCGTTCTGAAACAACAGCGCCGCATCGCGATGGTCATGACGCCACAGCCAGTGCGAGACGCGCCAGGCCTGGAGCGCGACATAGCCTTTGAAATGCAGCAGCGGCGCCAACAGGCTGGCGATGGCCGGATCGCTGCGCACGATGGCCTGCAAATCGCGGCCGGCCGCTTCGATCAATTCGGGGGAGCCGCGAAAGGCTTTCAGGGAAAATGCCGTGAAGCGTTCGCGCTCGCCGGCACGGCCGCCAAGCCGGCGCCCGATCAGATCGGCGAGCGCCGCCGCGAGATCATCATGGGGCAGAATGGCGTCGGCCACGGCCCTGCCGAAGACGGGATCGGCGGCAGCAGTGCGCTGCGCCTCGTCGCGAATGGTCTGCCAGAGGTCGTCGCTCGCCATGACCGCAGCTGGTGCCATCGTCGCCTCCGGTATTTTAATGCTTCCCTATATAGGTGGTGGGCAAAGCGGCGCCAGCGGCGCGGCCGACCCGAGCATCATGCCGCAGCTCCCCGTGAGGCTACGAGCTTGCATGCCAGATGCCCGCGACCATATAGTCCGGCGGATTTCCGGCCGACGCTGTGTTGGCCGGGACTCTCAAAAGCATCTCAAGCCCGCGCGGTGGTCCGCCATCCGCGGGTTTTTCGTACCCGATGATCTTCGGTCCGGCCGAAGCAAATCCCAGATAATGTTACCCGAGGTCACGCCAAGACATGTCGCCCAACGCGCCCACCGACGACCAGCACGACGACATCATGTACCCCTCCGCCGTGCCGTTCGTGCTGGTGCATCTCGGCTGCTTCGCAGCCATCTGGTCGGGCGTCACCTGGCAGGCCGTCGCGATCTGCGCTTCGCTGTACGTCGTGCGCATGTTCGGGGTCACCGCGGGCTACCACCGCTATTTCTCGCATCGGGCTTATGCGACCAGCCGGGTGTTTCAGTTCATGCTGGCCTTCATTGCGCAAAGCAGCGCGCAGAAGAGCGTGTTGTGGTGGGCGGCCAAGCACCGGCACCATCATCTGCATTCCGACACCGAACACGACACGCACTCGCCGCGGCATCGCGGCTTCCTGTACAGCCATCTCGGCTGGATCTTCTACCGGGAGCACGACACGACCGACCTCGTGAAGGTTGGTGATCTCGCGGTCTATCCGGAGCTGATGTGGCTGCATCGGCTCGAGCTGCTGCCCGCCTTCGTGCTTGCAGCACTCTGCTTCGCGTTCGCAGGCTGGTCGGGCCTGGTCGTCGGTTTCCTCTGGAGCACGGTGCTGGTCTATCACGCGACCTTCTGCATCAATTCCCTCGCCCACGTGCATGGACGCAAGCGCTACGTGACGGGCGACGATTCCCGTAACAACTGGCTGCTGGCGCTGCTCACCATGGGCGAAGGCTGGCACAACAATCACCACGCCTACCAGAGCAGCGTGCGACAGGGCTTTCGCTGGTGGGAAATCGACATGACTTATTACGTGCTGAAGGTGCTGTCGTGGTGCGGAATCGTCTGGAACATGAAGGCGCCGCCCGAGCAGGTGCTGCGCAACGAGCAGCCGCTCGGCGCGCGGGTCATCAATCGCGCAGCCCGCGAGCTCGCCGGGCGGTTCGACGCGCACGCCCTCGCGCACGCGATCTCGTCGGCGCTGCACCGGGCCGATCCGACCCATTTGCAACTGCCGACGCTGCACGACATCCTCAATCGCGCGCATGACGGCGTCGATGCGCTGACGCATCTGCATCTGCCGAAGATTCCGACCCGCGACGAGTTTCTCGCGGAAGCAAGGGCAATGTTCGCGCGAACGCGATCACTCAACGAGATCGTCGACCACGCCTACGAGCACTTCCTGACGTCGGTTCGTGCGCAGGTCGTGACCGTGCGCTGAAGCTCGCGGATCGGGTTCTATGGCGCCGGACGGTCCTGCGGATGGTTGTAGACGACACCACAGAGCTGACGGCCGCAGCTGCGGACATGGCAGTCGGGATCGCCAGCGCAGCTGCCATAGACGAAGCCGATATAGCCCAGCACCGCGATGGCGGTCGCGCCGAGCAGCAGGCGGGTGGTGAGGTCCATGACGTCATCCAACAGAAAATCGGCACGCGAACGGCGCACACGTCTTAGTGTCAGTACGTCCGATGTTGGTTCTCCAACTGGTTCGGCGCGTCATGGCCGGGCTTGTCCCGGCCATCCACGCCTTACTCCGACGCACCAAGAACGTGGATGCCCGGGACAAGCCCGGGCATGACGATTCTTTGAAGCCCTCCCCCAAAACCAAACCGCCCGCCTGCGGGGTGCGCAGGCGGGCGGCTCGGGGCCATCAGGACTTTGGGGGCATGCGCCTGAAGGCTTTGAGAGGGATCAACCCTGCTGCTGGTCGGTCGGCGGCGGGGTCGGACGCGTCTTGTGCTGGGCCATGAACTGGTCGAACTCTTCCTTGTCCTTGGCGTGACGCAGACGGTCGAGGAAGTTCTTGAACTCGACCTGCTCTTCCTCGAGCCGGCGCAGCGTTTCAGTGCGGTACTCGTCGAAGGCGCGATTGCCGGAGGACGGCGGGCCGAAGCCAAAGCCGCCGAAGCCTCGGCGCTCCATGCGGTCGCGCATGCGGTCCATCTTGTATTGCATCCGCTCCATCTTGTTCTGCCAGCGATCAGAGTTGCTCCAGCACGACATTCTTCTGCTCCCGAGTGTGAAAAAGAGAAGGGCTAAACCGATCGGCCACCAGATGATGAAGCCGAGAATGGTCACGGCAATCCAGCCAGGATGCCAGGGCGTATCGAGCATGTGGGGCCGCTCGTACTGCTGCTGTTGGTCCGAGGGGCCGCGCCAGCGATTGACATCAGCGGTGTAGGCCATTTCCCTTCTCCATCACGGCATCTGCCGTTGTGAATGTAAATAACATTTACATAGCTAGACCATCCCGCGATTTTGTCAAGCTGACCGCCAAACACGGTCTCGTAATTATTTGCGCAACTTTATTTCGGCTTGCCCCAGGGGCCGCCGGGAGGGACGCCGGAACCGGAGGGAGCCTCCGGCGGCACCGGCGGCGGCTCGGCGCTTGTCGCCTGCGGCCTGCGGTCGGTCGGGAAGCCGAGGCCGCGCAGATAGATCAGCACCTCGGCCTCGAGCAGCTCGTCCGGCGACATCGGCAGCTTTCGTCGCGCGGCGTCCCCGCGCGAGAACAGCGAGGCGACGCCATGCGCCATCGACCAGATGTGCAGGGCCATCATCATCGCCGGCGGACGCGGCGTGCCGGGCGGCGCCAGCGCCGCAAGACGCTCCGCGGCGGCGCGAATGACGTTGAAAGCACGCTCGCTTGCGGCCTGCAGCGCCGCATTGGCATCGACCGGCAGGCCGGATTCGAACATCGCGTTGTAGAAAGCGGGCTCCTCGCGGGCGAAGGCGAGATAGGCCCGGCCGACACGTTCGAACGCGGTGACGGTGTCGGGGCGCCCATCGTCCCAGGCTGCCGTGAGACGCGCTTCAAACTGCTCAAAACCACGCTGGGCGATCGAGGACAGCAACTCGTCACGGTCGCGAAAATGCCGGTAAGGCGCCGCCGCGCTGACGCCGGCCATGCGCGCGGCATCGGCAAAGGTGAACCCGGCCGCGCCCTTCTCGGCGATCAGCCCGAGGGCGGCCTGCAGAAGTGCTTCCTTCAGATTGCCGTGGTGATAGCCGCGCTCGGCGCGGCGCTGCTCCTTGCGCCAGCTCATGTGAACAACTTTTACATGAGCCGCGCGTGAAGGTCACTAGCAGGGGCGGGTTTTGGTGAACCCGTATTTCCCGCAAAGGCGCAGCCTAGCCACCCGGGATCGGCAGCACCGGCATGATCTCGACCCGCTCGCCGGGGAAGATGGCGAAATGCGGGTGGTTCTCGAACATCTTGGCCGCGGCCTCGTGCGAGGCGGCGCGGACCACGGTGAAGGCGCCCATCTCGTTGGCGATGTCGGCGACGCCCTTGGCATCGACCTTCTTGGTCTTGCCGAGCGGGCCGCCCATGGCCTGGATCGCGCCTTGGTGCTTCTCGACCCAGCCCTTCCAGGCTGCCATGCCCTCCATCTCCTTGGCCTTGCGCTCGGCGTCGGACATCGCATTCCACGCAGCAAATTTCGGGCTGTCCTTGCTGCCGAGGAAAACGGCGAGATAGGTGTCGGTGCTCATCGGTTCGCTCCCTTGTTGATCGTTTGATGCCGCGATGTCGCGGCCGCTAGGTCTTCAGATCGTCAAAGCCGGCGGCCGCGGCCTGCACGTCAGGCGGAAAGTCAGACATTTCCTGCACCTGGCGGATCTCGATGATCTCATTGGCGGAAGCCGGGCACTTCTTCGCCCAGGCGATCGCCTCCTCGCGCGAGCCGACCTCGATCATCCAATAGCCGCCCAGCACTTCCTTGGCTTCCGCGAACGGGCCGTCGGTCACGACAGGCAGGCCGGTGGCAAACGAGACGCGGGCGCCCATCGACGGCGGATGCAGGCCGTCCAGCGTGATCAGCACGCCGGCATCCTTCAGCGCCTCGTTGTAGCGCATCATCGCAGCGACGCGTTCGGGATCGAGTTGCACGTCCGCCGGCGCGGTCTCGTAGCCGAGCGGGATCATCAGCATCATGAATCGCATACGGTCCTCACTGGCCCTGTCATTCCACTTGGCGCGCCGCGACATGCGCTGCGAAGCGCACCACGGAATGGCCGGAAGATCAGCGGACCACATGGCCCGCACTCCCTTGTAAGACGAACGGCGTTCTACAAGGCCGACAGAGCCGTGAAAATTATTCCGGAGGTCATTGCGACTCACGTAGCGGCGTGCAGGCGCCAAACCGCGACCAGGCGGATGGGCACGCGACAGCTCGTCGCAGCAGAATATTTTTCGGAACGCGACCGTACAACTACGGACGCACGCACGCACTCGTATGAACCCCGCCGTGCTTATGAAGCCAGAACGCACGTGAACTGAATGACATCGGAATCACACGTGAAATTACGGAAGGCCCGCAGCTCTGTGCAGTTGTTTACAGTTGCTCAATCCGCTCATGCAACTTTTCAGATCAAGTGTGGCGGCACCGTGATTCATGAACCGTCCCCAAATCATTGCGGAGCATCAATTGTTCAATTTTCAGAGCAAGAAAGTCAGGCACGCAGTCGCCGAGGTCGAGGCGCTCGACCGGTCACAGGCGGTGATCGAGTTCGGTCTCGACGGCACCATTCTCGATGCCAATGAAAATCTGCTGAAGATGAGCGGTTATTCGCTCGCGGAGATCAAGGGCAAGCATCACAGCATCTTCGTGAGCCCGGCCGAGCGCGAGAGTGCCCGCTACCGCGATTTCTGGGCCAGCCTGAACCGCGGCGAGTTCCAGACCACGCAATACAGGCGCTACGGCAAGGACGGCAGGGAAGTCTGGGTTCACGCCTCCTACGCGCCGCTGCTCGACGAGAGCGGAAAAGTCATCAGCTTCATCAAGTTCGCGACCGACATCACGGCGTACAAGATGAGGAGCATGGAGGAAGCGGGCAAGCTCGCTGCGATCAGCCGTGCCCAGGCCGTGATCGAGTTCAACATGGACGGGACCATCGTCACCGCCAACGACAACTTCCTCAATGCGGTGGGCTACTCGCTCGACGAGATCCAGGGCAAGCATCACAGCATGTTCGTGACGCCGGAGGATCGCGCCGGCTCCGCCTATGCCGATTTCTGGGCGCGACTGAACCGCGGCCAGTTCGAAGCCGCCGAATACAAGCGGCTCGGCAAAGGCGGCAAGGAAATCTGGATTCTCGCGACCTACAACCCGATCCTCGACGAGATGGGCCGGCCGTTCAAGGTGGTGAAGTTCGCAACCGACGTCACCGCGCAGAGGATGAAGGCCGCCGACAATGACGGCCAGCTCGCCGCGATCCAGAAGTCGCAGGCGGTGATCGAGTTCAACATGGACGGCACCATCCGTACCGCCAACCAGAATTTCCTGAGCGCGATGGGCTATTCGCTGGCCGAGATCAAGGGCCAGCACCACTCCATGTTCGTCGAGCCGAACGAAAAGAATTCGGCCGCCTACCGCCAGTTCTGGGAGACGCTCAATCGCGGCGAATACCAGGCCGCCGAGTACAAGCGGCTCGCCAAGGGCGGCCGCGAGATCTGGATCCAGGCGTCGTACAATCCGATCTTCGACCTCAACGGCAAGCCCTACAAGGTGGTGAAATACGCCACGGACATCACCGCGCAGGCGATCGGCCGAAAGAAGGCCGACAACGCGCGCGGGCTGATCGAAGCGGTCGCGGCCGGCAGCGAGCAGATGAGCGCCTCGATCCGCGAGATCTCCGCGACCATGGCGAAGTCGCGCGAGAACTCCAAGGTTGCGACCACGAGGGTCGACGCCGCCGACGGCCAGGCGCAGCGGCTGAACGCGGCTGCGCA
This sequence comes from Bradyrhizobium sp. CCGUVB4N, assembly GCF_024199945.1. Classification (GTDB taxonomy): domain Bacteria; phylum Pseudomonadota; class Alphaproteobacteria; order Rhizobiales; family Xanthobacteraceae; genus Bradyrhizobium. The sequence continues at coordinate 7,632,652 of NZ_JANADP010000001.1, forward strand.
GGCCATGAGCGGCATCGTCGAGATGATCGCCGGCATCACCAGCCAGATCAATCTGCTCGCACTCAACGCCACGATCGAATCGGCGCGTGCGGGTGAAGCCGGCCGGGGCTTCGCCGTGGTCGCCTCCGAGGTGAAGAACCTCGCCAACCAGGCCAAGCAGGCGACCGACACGATCACCTCCGAAATCGACGCGCTGAATACCATCTCCGGCGACGTCGCGAGCTCACTGACAGCTATCAAGATCGCTATCGCCGGCGTCAACGAGTTCATCGCCTCGACCGCCGCCGCGGTCGAGGAGCAGAGCGCCGTGACCGCGGACATGTCGGCGAACATGCAGCGCGCGTCGGCGGAACTGTCGTAGAGCAAACGCCCTCCCCATCATCCTGAAGCGCTCGCCGTGCAAAGCACGGTGAGCCTCGAAAGGATGAATGCGGCCGGGCCGTCGCTCTTCCAGGCTTCCGCTTCGCTCCGGCACCTCAGGGGTGACGGACCACGATTGAGGTTGCCGCCCCTCTACCGCTCCCACCGCCGCGTCGGCTCGCTTGCCGCTTCCGGCAACGCCTCGAACACCGGGGCGGCCAGCACGGCATGGATGTGGAGCGTCGACGTGCCCGAATTGCGAAAGCCGTGCTGACGGCCGGCGGGGACCAGCAGCGACTGGCCGGCCGTGACCGCGATCCGTTCACCCTCGATCCACATCTCGGCCTCGCCCTCGCGCACGGTCAGCACCTCCTCGACCGGATGGCTATGCGTCGGCGCCCCCGTGCCGGGATCGACCCATTGCTCGAAGATGCAGAGCGCGGTTGCGCCGTTGCGCGCGGATGTCACCATGCGCGTCTTCACACCCGGCCGCCATTCCTCGAGCGGGTTCGCGCTGGGAACGATGAGCATGGTCAGGGCCTTTCTCGTCGGGGTCAAAGCGAAGTAAAAGACCAATCCCAGGGGATGCCCTCCCCTTTCGAACACAGGACAGAATAGCAAATGCCGCAGGCCCCGCAAAAAGTCGCCCTCGTCACCGGAGCCGCACGCGGCATCGGGCTTGCGACTGCGAAGAAATTCCTGGCCGAGGGCTGGCGCGTGGTGCTGCTCGACATCGAGGGAGAGTTGCTCGGCGGGGCGGTCACCGAGATCGGACGCGGCGAGACGACGCTGGCGATCACCTGCGACGTATCCGATACGGCAGCCGTGGGCGCTGCGATGGCGGTGATCATGGACCGCTTCGGCCGCCTCGATGCGCTGGTCAACAATGCCGGCGTTGCCGTGTTTGCCCCCGTGCTCGAGACCAGCGATGCCGACTGGAACCGGATCATGGCGGTCAACCTCAACGGCCCGTTCCTCTGCACGAAGGCGGCCGCACCGCTGATGCGCGAGCAAGGCGGCGGCGCCATCGTCAACATCACCTCGATCTCGGCCGTGCGCGCCTCGACGCTGCGCTCGGCCTACGGCACCAGCAAGGCTGGACTTGCGCATCTCACCAAGCAGCTCGCGGTCGAGCTGGCCTCGCTCAACATCCGCGTCAATGCGGTGGCGCCAGGGCCGGTCGACACCGCGATGGCGAAGCAGGTGCACTCCAAGGAGATCCGCGCCGATTATCACGACGCCATCCCGCTCAACCGCTACGGCCTGGAGGAGGAACTCGCAGAAGCGATCTTCTTCCTGTGCTCGGAGCGCGCGAGCTACATCACGGGCCAAATTTTGGCCGTCGATGGCGGCTTCGATGCGGCCGGCATCGGCCTGCCGACGCTGCGCGGCGAACGGCGGAACGGGTAGGCACAAATCCCGTAGGGTGGGCAAAGCGCAGCGTGCCCACAATCTGAACAATTCGAGGTGACAATGGTGGGCACGGCGCTTGCGCACCTTTGCGCACCCTCCGAGATTGAGTTTGTGGAGACGCCATGCGACGCCTCGCCCTGTTCGCGATTTCGACAGCTTTGCTCGCTTCCGTTCCCGCCAAAGCCGAGATCCGCATCATCCAGAGCCCCGGCGGACAGGTCGGGCCATTCCTCGATCTGTTCGAGAAGGTGCGCGAGAGCGGCGACCGCGTGGTGATCGACGGTCCCTGCCTGTCCGCCTGCACGCTGGTTCTCAGTATCGTGCCGGGCGAGCGCATCTGCGTCACCAAACGTGCCGTGCTTGGTTTCCACGCGGCGCGTTCGGTCGACCGGCGCGGACGCTTCTATGCCGAGCCGGAAGCATCCGAAGCCGTGCTTGCGGCCTATCCGGGTCCGGTTCGCGACTGGATCAGCCGTCACGGCGGCCTCACCTCGCGCCTGCTGTTGCTGAAGGGACGCGACCTCGCCGCGATCTATCCGCGTTGTCGATGACGTCGCGACGACGGGCGACGGTCTGACCGCGATGAATCCCCTGCTGTCCGACGATTAGGCATCGGCCGGTGATTCCGGCCTTTGGAACGCGAAATCCGCTCAACTACGTCGCAATGCGTGCACAATTTACGCGATTTCCCGCTTTCTCCTGGCGTTTATGATGATGGTGGCCAGACCGGGGCCGTCGCGCATCGCGATGACTGCGCGACCGTCACATCCCGGCAGCGGTCGCGGAATATAATGGTTCCACATTTTCAAGATCAGTCATTTTCAAATGGGACGCATATGGAGTCCATCGATTTTCGCTACCGCCTGTCGGATGAGGGGCGGATCGTCCTCGGCCCGCTGAGTTCGGAAGAAACCCGCGAATTCGAAGAGCTGACGCGGCGTGACCGCGAGGGCCTGATCGACCTGACCTCCGAACTGCGGCTGCTCGAGTTGTATGTGAAGTACATGGGCTCGGACGCCAAGGTTTCGCTCGTGCCATCGGAACCTGCGTCGCACGTGCGCGAGACGCCGCGGCGGCGAAAGCTCCCGCCACGTCACCAGGCGCGGCAACGCAATCTCGTGGTTCCCATGATCGTCGTGATGGGCATGAGCTTCATGCTGATCGCGCTGTTCATCAGCTGATGCACGATGCTGCGTCCACAAGCTTCGCGTGAGCTACGTCACACTAAAGCCAAGGTTGAGCTGACATAGATAAACACGGCGACACCGATGTCCGCAGGGGAATTCATGACAAGCATCAGCACCGACGGACCTGTCGATTCGCAAGCTCAGTCATCACTTCAGCGGAAAGGGAGCGATCAGGCCTTCACCCTGACGTTCCTTGTCACGAGCGCGGTCGCAACGGTCGGCTGGCTCTACGTGCTCGCACAGGGAGCCGTGGCCGTGGCGGGCTGGTTTTTCTCTCAGTAAAAGAGAATCTGCATCACCGGCGCGAGCTTCACGCTGGCGCAGATCAGCATTCCCCAAAGAGCAAAATTGATTTGTAGCGCCGCTGCCATCGATCGCTCCCTTCCAAGTCACGCCCACCCTAATTTGTAGGTATTGTGAACAAACTTAGCGATTCGGACGCGAAGTTCACAGCCTAATCTTGCGCCAGTTGTTGTGCGATGCAATTCGCTTCGTGTCACAAACACGCTCGCGCGCTTTCGCAAAGTGAATCGCGCGCACGAATCTCCTTTCGGCCATGCCGGTGACGTCGTTTTCCCTCAAGTCCCGTGTACGCGTTGCGACGCAAAGTTTTTCACGCGAATTCGCGTGGTGTACCGCACGGAAGGCCCGGGATGGCTCGACACATTCTCGTCTTGCTCAGTTTCTGCGCAGCGCTCGTGGGATGCGCAAGCGCGCCGGCGGCGGAGCGTCGTCCGATCGCATGGGACGGGCTCGGTCAGAATCCCAATCGTCCTGCTGTCACAAAACGCCGCCTTGCCAATCACACGGCACCGGAGAGCGATCCCAATATTGAGCGGCAACGGGTGCTGGGCACGCTGCGTCCCTACTCCGACGCTTGGTGGGCGGTCCAGAGCGAGATCGAGGCCGAGAACGACAGGCAGCTCGGCTCGAAGCTCGTGATCTGCCGGAGCTGCGTGACGCAGCCGCCGGGTGAGGACGTGACCGGATCGATCCGCTGACGAGGGCGCTTCCTCTCTCAAGACATCGAGAGAGGAAGCCGCAGCTCGGGGAGGCAACGGAGCGTCGCGCTCACATTCCTTCGGCGGGGCAGTTCACCATCCAGGGAATGCCGAACTTGTCGACGCACATGCCGAAGCCCTTGGCCCAAAACGTCTTGGCGAAGGGCATGGTGACGGTTCCGCCGTCGGCGAGCGCGTTGAACTTGCGTTCGCCCTCCGCGGGGTCCGCAACGGTGATCGAGACCGCAAAGCCCTGCGGCTTGTGGTAGTGATCAGGCGGCGCATCGGAGGCCATCAGCACGTTCCCGCCGGGCAGCGACATCCGCGCATGCATGATCATCTTCTCTCGTCCGGGGGAAGGTTGCATATCGGCGGGCCCTTCGCTCGCGCGCATCATCATCTCGATCTTGCCGCCGAGCACCTTGGCGTAATGGTTGAACGCCGCTTCGCAGGTGTCCTGATAGAACAGATAGGGATTGAGCATCGCTTCTCTCCTCTTTGCTTCTGGGCGGTGACTGGCGTTACTTCTCGGTGAGCTTCTTCAGGCTGGCGAGGCCGGCCTCGAAGTCCTTGCCGATCATGGTGTCCATGTTGATGAAGACCTGCATCACCTTGGACATGAAGGGAGCCGGACCATACATCGCCCATGTGACCAGTGTGGCATCGCCTTGCGGCACAAAGGTGAACTCGGCGGTGTTGTGACCTTCGAAAGGCCGTTCGAAATCGAGCTTGATGCGGAGTTTCGACGGCGTGCTCGCCTCGAGGATCTCCATATGGCCGGCACCAACATTGTTGTTGCCATCCCAGGCATAGGTCGCGCCCTTCCCTTTCACAGTTCCCCCGTAGGTGCGCTTCATGGCGGGGTCGCGCCCTTCATAGGGCGACCAGCTGGTCCAGAAGTGGAAATCGGAGACGAGCGGATAGATCGCCTCGGCCGGCGCCTTCAGCGCGAGCGAGCGCTCGACACGGAACGTGTCGGGCTTTGTCGATGCGAAGACGAGGACGCCCGCGATCCCTACCGCGAGCACGATGGCGACAATGGCAATGGCTTTCAGCATGAATGACTCCCTGGATACGGGATTAAGACGAAGGGAGACGACGGCGGCCGACAATTGGGAACGAATAATTTGATTGGGTCGTTATGGCCGGGCTTGTCCCGGCCATCCACGTTCTTGGCGAAGAAAGACGTGGGTGCCCAGGTCAAGCCCGGGCATGACGCCGAGGAGAGAGTTGGCCGTCACTTCGCCTTGGCGCCCTGCCTGGCCCCGCCATTGGCTCCCTTCGGCTGGCTGTCCCGGATCAGCCGATCAATGTGCATGCGGATGTGGGCGGCCTCGGCCGAGGTGTTGGCCAGCGCGATGGCGCGGTCGAAGGCGACCCGGGCTTCGTCGTTACGGCCGAGCTGCATCAGGAAGGCGCCGCGCACGCCGTAGAAATGGAAATAATTGGCCAGCTTGGGCGCCAGCGGCTCGATCAGGTCGAGCGCGGCCTGCGGCCCGCGCACCTTGGAGACCGCGACCGCGCGGTTGAGCGTCACCACAGGCGAGGGCTGCACCACCTCGAGCGCGCCGTAAAGCAGGTCGATCTGGGTCCAGTCGGTCTCCTCCGGCGTCGCCGCGCGCGCATGCAATGCGGCGATCGCGGCCTGGATCTGGTAGGGCCCGCTGCGGCGATGGCGCATCGCCTTGTCGATCAGCGCGAGGCCCTCCGCGATCATGGTGCGGTTCCACAGCGAACGGTCCTGGTCGTCCAGGAGAATGAGCGAGCCGTCTTTTGCGAAGCGCGCCGCGCTGCGCGCGTGCTGCAACAGGATCAGCGCCGTCAGCCCCATGATCTCCGGCTCGCTCTGGAACAGGCGCAGCAACAACCGCGCCAGCCGGATCGCCTCCTCGCACAACGGCTTGCGAATCTCGGCGGTGTCGCCGCTCGCCGAATAGCCCTCGTTGAAGATCAGATAGATCATCGCAGCGACACCGGCGAGCCGCTCGGAGCGCTCGATCGCACCGGGCGTTTCGAACGGCGTCCCGGCCTCGGCGACCTTGGCCTTGGCGCGGGTGATGCGTTGCTCCATCGCCGCATCGGAGACCAGGAAAGCGCGCGCGATCTGCTTGACGGTCAGGCCTGACACGATGCGCAGCGCAAGCGCGATCTGCTGCGTCGCCGGCAGTTGCGGATGGCAGCAGATGAACATCAGCCGCAAGATATCGTCGCGGTAGTGCGAGCCGTCGAGCCGCTCGGCGAGCGCGCCTTCGGCATCGTCGAGATCGGAGATCGCCTGGTCGTCCTCCGGCAGCGGCTGCTGCTTGCGGGTGCGGCGCACCTCGTCGATCGCGACGTTGCGGCCGACCATGATCAGCCAGGCCGCGGGATCGCGCGGAGGCCCGTTCTGCGGCCACGTCTTGAGCGCGCGCAGGCAGGCGTTCTGAAACGCCTCCTCGGCCGTATCGAGATCGCGGAAATAGCGGAGTAGCGCACCCACCGCCTGGGGTCGCGCCGAGGTCAGCGCGGTCTCGATCCAGGCGGTATCAGTGTCGCTCACGCCGAAATTCCTCCGGGGCGGAATACGCCGACGGGCCGCACCTCATAGGCGCCGCCGGGGTTGGCAGCGCCCAGGTCGCGCGCGACGTCGAGCGCCTCGTCGAGGTTCTTGCAGTCGACGATGTAGAAGCCGAGCAGCTGCTCCTTGGTCTCGGCATAGGGGCCGTCGAGCACCAGCGGCGGGTCTTCCTTGCGCAAGGTTGCCGCCGCCGTGGTCGGCAGCAGCCGGGCCACCGGCCCGAGCCGGCCCTGCTGTGCGAGCTTCTCCTGCACCACGGCGAGCTTCTTCATCACGGCTTCGTCCTGGTCCTTGCTCCAGGAGCCGACGAAGTCCTCGTCGTGATAGCAAAGGATCGCATAAAGCATGGGCAGCACCTTCCCTGAACGCTTGTTTTAAAGACGATCCACTATGCCCCGCCCCGACAGGGCTGCGGAAAAAAACTGCAAGAAAAATCCGGCGGTTCATGCCAAGGAGGGCCTTCAAAAGCGGAACCCACGAGGCACTTCGAATGACCAAAGGCACACTGGCCGTCCTGATCAACAGCACGCAGCAGAACTGGCTGCCGGAGCGCTGGAAGGCCCGGTTCGACGCGGTCTGCGGCGGCCGCCGCGTGGTGCTGCTGCCGGATGCCGGGCTCGATCCGGCCGAGGTGCACTATGCCGCGGTGTGGAAGCCGGTACCGGGTGACCTCGGCTCGTTTCCGAATCTGCGAGCCATCTTCAACCTCGGCGCCGGCGTCGATGCGCTGATGGCCGACAAGAGCCTGCCCGGCGTGCCGCTGGTGCGCGTCGCCGTGCCCGACCTCACCAACCGCATGACCGAATATGTCGTGCTGCACGTGCTGATGCACCACCGCCAGGAGCTTTACTTGCGCGACTCACAACGCGCAAAACGCTGGGAGCCGAAATATCAGTGGCCGGCGAGTGCGGTCACGGTCGGCGTCATGGGCCTGGGCACGCTCGGCGCCGACGCGGCCGACGTGCTGCGGCGGCTCGGCTTCCGCGTCGCCGGCTGGAGCCGCAGCCCGCGCACGATCGACGGCGTCGAATGTTTCCACGGCACGGCTGGAATGGACGCGTTCCTGCGCAAGACCGACATCCTGGTGTCGCTGCTGCCGCTGACGCCGGATACGCACGGTATCCTCAACCGCGACGTCTTCACCAAGCTCAACCGCAACAGCCCGTTCGGTGCGCCCGTGCTGATCAATGCCGGCCGTGGCGGCCTGCAGAACGAAGCCGACATCCTGGCCTGCCTCGACGACGGCACGCTGGGCGCCGCCTCGCTCGACGTCTTCGTCCAGGAGCCGCAGCCGAAGGACAGCCGGTTCTGGACCCACCCCAAGGTGGTGCTGACCCCGCACAACGCGGCCGACACGGACGCGGACGCGATCTCGGCCTACGTCGCCGAACAGATCGCAAGGTTCGAGGCGGGTGACGCGCTGGAGAACGTGGTGGATCGCGGGCGGGGGTATTAGGGCTCGATCCGCCTGGAAGAGGCAGCTTCGCGTCTCACACGCATTGCCGTCCCCGCGAACGCGGGGACCCATACCGCGGAATCCATCGATCACGGCCGGTCGCAGTACCGAACGACGAGTCTTCGCCTAACCTCACTCGACGCGCTCCGGCTTCCTAGAAATCGACGACGACATAAGCGTCCTCGACCGTGACGGGATATCGCTCCGCCACATAGGGTCCCATCACGAGGTCGGAACCGGCTTCTAGCTTCACCTCGAAGCTGCGCACCTTGGTCCGGCGCGGATCGCACCAGGATTGGCCGGTCGCCATGTCGAATTCCCAACCGTGCCAGGGACAGCGCAAGAACTCACCCCGGCGTTCCAGGCGATAGTCGCCCGGGCCGGACGACTGGCTGAGGCCGGTGACCACGCCAGAGCAGATCGCGGCCCCACCGTGCGGACAGCGGTTGAGCAGCGCATGCAGGCGCCCCTCGACATTGAACACACCAATCTCGCGCCCGTCGACGACGACGACCTTGCGCGCACCGGGCGGCAGCTCGGCTGCCGGGCAGACCACATGGCGGCTCATGCGAGGCGATACAATGCCAGGGCATTGTCCCTGAAGATCATGCGGCGCTGCTGCTCGGTCATGGGGAATTTGAAAGCAAAGGACGGATTGTCGTAGTCCCAGTGCGGATAGTCCGACGAGTAAAGCAGGCGATCCCATCCGATCCAGTCGATGATCTCGGTGATGTGGCGAGCCTGCGCCGGCTCCTCGATCGGCTGCGTCGTCCACCAGATGTGCTCGCGCAGATATTCCGAGGGACGCCGCTTGAGATGCGCGACCTCCTTGCGGAACTTGTCGAAATGCTTGTCCATGCGCCACGCCAGCGCCGGAGCCCAGCCGAAGCCGCCCTCGACCAACACGACCTTCAGCTTCGGGAAGCGCTCGAACACGCCCTCGATGATCAGGCTGCTGGCGAGGGCTTCCATGCAGGCCACGAAGACATAGTGCTCCTGCAAATAGAAGGTCGGCCAGCCGGAGCCCGTGGAAGGATGACCGCCATTGTAGCCGACCGGATGCAGCCCGATCGGCAGGCCGGCACGCTCTGCAGCCTCATAGATCGGCCAATAGCGCCGATGACCCAGCGGATCCGATGGCCGCGACGACAGCATGATCTGCACATAGCGGCGATCGCCGGCGCAACGTTCGATCTCGGCCACAGCCGCTTCGGGAAACTCCTGCGGCACGACGATGCCGGCGCGAAGCCGCGGCTCCTCGCGTACCCAGCGATCGATCTGCCAGTCGTTGGTGGCGCGCGAAAGCGCTGCCGCAAGACCGGGATTTCGCTCCTCCATGCCCCCCTTGCTGAGCGCCATCAGCAGGCCGAATTCGACATTGACGGGATCGAGATGCTGCCTGCGCAGAAGATCGAGATCCGACCCCGCCGGACCGCCCTTCTCGGGGAGCGAATCGGCACGCATGCCCGCGGCCATCATGCGCGGATACATCAGCCCGCTCTGCAGCGCCTGCCGCACATGGACGCCATGGGTCTCATAGTGCTCGCGCCAGCGCGGTTCGAGATAGGGCAAGAGCTCGCCGGGCGTGCGGTGAGCCGGGTGGATGTCGCAATCGACGACCGCGAGCGTCTGCCGGGCCTTTTGTTCGACGAAGGGTGCGTTCATCTCACGTCCTCCTTCGCTCGCCCGGCGGCGACGGCCGCGCCCTGCGCCAGGCGGGGATAGGTTGCGAGCGCATTGTCGATGAGAATCTTCTGCAGCGAGTCCGGCGGCAGCCCGTCGGGCAGCACATCGTCGCCGTCAAACTGCCAGTGCGGATAGTCGGTGGCGAACAGCAGCACCGCGTCAGACCCGATGCGATCGAGCGTCTGCGCGACCGCTGTCGCATCGGGTGCATCGAACGGCTGGATCGAGAAGCGCAAATGCTCGTGGATGATCGTGGACGGCCAGCGGTCCACCCAGGGCACTTCCGGCCGCGCACCGCGCCAGGTCTTGTCGGTGCGCCACACGGTCATCGGCAACCAGCTCACGCCGGACTCGAGCATCACGACCTTGAGGCGCGGAAAGCGACGGAACACACCCTCTGCGACCAGGCTTATGGTCTGGTTGGCGAAAGCCTGTGCCTGCGCGACGTAGTCCTCGAGCTGATAGGACGGCCAGCCCACGATCGTCGGCGCGTACCGATAGGTGCTGCCCGCATGGACGGCGATGACAAACCCGTGCCGTTCCGCCGCCTCATAGAGCGGGAAGAACTCGCGTCGGCCGAGCAGCTTTTCGCCCATCACCGGCAGTACCACTTGCACAAAGCGCCGGTCGGGCGCGAGGCGCTCGATCTCGGCAACGGCCTGCGCCGGATCTTGCGGCGACACCAGAATGGACCCGCGCAGCCTCGGCTCGCGATCCAGCCATTCCGCCCGCAGCCAGTCGTTCACGGCACGGCAGATCGCTGCCGCCATGTCGTCGTTGTAGAGCGTGATCGCGCCGTGCATTACGTTGGCGATGCCGAACTGGAGATCGAAAGCATCGAGGACATGGGCACGCAGCCTATCGAGATCGCTCGACCCGGCCTGTGTGGCGCGCCAATCGGCACGCGCGGTGATCGGTGCATTCGGCGGATAGCTCATCATCGCGAACGACATCCGGTCGATCGCACGGTTGGTGATCTGGTCACGCCAGTAGTCGTCGAGATACGGCAGGAGCTGCGCCATGCTCGGCATCGGCGGATGCAGGTCGCAATCGATCGCGCCTGCGAAGGGCATTTTCATGTTTCGGACTCCATCGTTTCGCGCCAACGCGTCTAGGCTGCGGCCGTCTGATCGATCTTGGGTGCGGCTGCCGCATGCTTGCGCTGCGCGATTCCCAGCACCAAGACGCAAGCCGCCACCACCAGCGGCGGCAGAGCGGCCAGCAGGAACAGGTTCGAGAAGGGCAGATGCTGCGCGAGCAGTATCCCGGCGACCAGCGGTCCGCTGATCGAGCCGATCTTGGCGACCGACAGCGCCCAGCCGACGGCCGTGGTGCGGTTGGCGCTGGAATAGAACTGTCCGACCGAGCTGTTCAGGCCCTGGTGACCGCCCACCACGAAGAAGCCGACGCACACCATCGTCGCCAGGTAGGTGCTGTCACCAAGACCGAGCCAGCCGAGCGAAGCGACCAGCGGTGACGCAATCAGCGGCACGATCGCTATGGCAATGACGCCGAAACGATCGAGCACTCGCCCGATGGTGAGACCGCCGACGGCACCTCCGAGGCTGAACACGGTCAAGCCCATGGCCGCCTGCGCGGGCGTATGCCCCGACGCTTCCGCCAGGATCGGCGTCCAGCTGTTGAGGAAGAACATCGTGATCGAGCTCGCGATATAAGCCACCCACAGGAATGGGGTGATGACCGCAAGCCGTCCGTCGAACAGCGTCGGAAGTTGTGACATCAGCCCGGTGCCGGCGCCAGATCCGGATGTCTCGTCACGCAGGACGAAGCGGGTCGTCGCCTTCGCTTGGAGCGAGGGCTCGATCCGGTTCAGGATGCGCGCGATTTCCGCGGGTTCGCGATTGCGTACCACGAGGAACTTGATCGACTCCGGAAGCGCGAAGTAGCACAGCGCAGCGCCCAGCAGGGGCAGCACACCGCCGATCCAGAACACGATGGTCCAGCCGAAGTGCGGCACGAGACCGGCAGCGATGAAGCCGCCGATGCTGCTGCCCGCGACATAGCCGACCATGATGATCGCGACCGCCGTGCCGCGATACCGGCTAGGCGCATATTCGAGGTTGAGCGCGTAGCACAACGGCGACAAGCCACCGATGCCGATGCCTGCGAGGAAGCGAAGCACGATCAGGCTGGTGATGTCGTTGGCCCACACCGTCGCCAGTGTGAAGCTGCCGAACACCAGCATGGAGGCGACGATCGACAGACGACGGCCGATGCGGTCGCCGAGCGATCCGAACACGAGGCCGCCGACGAGGATGCCGAAAATGCCTGCACTGAAGACGATCCCGAGCGAGGCCCGGTCGATGCCCCAGTCCCGGATGATCGACGGCGCGGCAAAGGCCATTGCCTGAAGATCATAACCGTCCAGGAACATCATCGTGGTGGACAGGATCAGAACCGTCAGGACCAGGCCGTTGCGGCGCTGACGTTCGATGACATCGGTGACATCGATGATGTCAGATGCACTCATGCTCATCCTCCCGTAGCCGTTCGTTCTTTAGTGACGGCTTGTGGTAGCCGGGAAGCCTATTTCCTTCGGGAATGGAGGAGAATATGCTATTTTGCGCGATCATCTTTTCCAGGTTGGATTAAATGGCCGATAGCCTGCTGAATATGAAGGCATTTCTGGCGACGGCACGGGCCGGAAGCTTCTCAGAGGCGGGCCGGCAGCTTGGGGTGGCACCATCGGTCATCACCAAGCGCGTCGGACAACTGGAATGGTCGCTGAAGACGACGCTGTTGCGGCGGAGCACGCGGCGTCTTGCGCTGACCGAGGTCGGCGAGCGCTACCTCGACAGCGTCCGCCAGATCGTGCGCGAATACGACGAGATGGCGAAGGGGATCATGCGATCCCCGAACGAGCTCGAAGGCCAGTTGCGCATCAAGGCGCCGGCGTCGCCGATGATCATCGACCTCGCGCAATTGCTGTCGTCGTTTCAGATCAAGTACCCGCGCGTGACGCTCGACGCGGTGTTGGTGGACCGCACGGTGAACCCGGTCGAGGAAGGCTTTGACATCGTGCTCACCATGATGCCGTCATCCTTCGATGGCGTGCTCGAGGAGCCCCTGCACGTCTTCGAACGCGTGCTGTGTGCGGCGCCCTCTTATCTGGCGCGGCGCGGCCATCCCCGGCACGCCCGTGATCTCGTCAATCACGATTGCATCGTGTTTTCGCCGATCGGGCCGGCATGGACCTTCGAAGGGCGCAACGGCGTGACGACGGTGACGGTTCGGCCGCACCTCGTGACCAACAACGGCGCGCTCGTCATCGACAGCCTCTGCGCCGGCAGCGGAATAGCCATTGCTTCGCGCACCGCCGTGGCCGATCGGCTCAAGTCCGGCGCGCTGGTCGAGATGCTCCCGCAACTCCAGGTCCCCGATCTCTGGGTTAAGGCGCTTGTTCCCGCCACGCGCTCCAACCTCGCTCGCGTGCAGACACTGCTGGGCTCCCTGCGCGACGCCTTCCGCGAGGCCGCGACATCGGCGCCGGCACTCGGCCGGGAGGCATGACGCCAGAGAAGATTTTTTGGGCGAAACTCTAATCCTCAGTCGTCGCCGAACGTCTCCTGGGATTACGCGTCCCGCGCTGGCGCTTGGCACACCCAAGGAGACGGCTCAGGGTTTCGGGCCCGCTCCCACCATCACGTCAATCGCTCCCTTCACGATTCCCTCCAGCTCCTTGCGCGAAACGCGCGCGCGGGAGCGGATGGCGATGGTGTGGATGGTGGCGGACGCGAGTTGCGCCAGTGCGGCGGGATCGGCACTCGCCGGGAGTTCGCCCTTCTCCCTGGCGCGGCGGAAGCAATTCGCGAAAGCCTTGTCGAGCTCCGACAGCCCCTCCAGCACCATGGCGCGAATCTCCGGGTCGCCCACCGCTTCGGACGCCGCCGTCACCACGGTGAAACAGCCGCGCGGGCCGGTCTCGCCGGAGAGATAGATATTCAGCGCGGCAGCGTAGATGCGCTCCAGCCGCTGGCGCACCGGCATCTCCTCGCGAAAGATCTCGACCATCGATGCGCGCGCGTCCTCGCGATAGCGCTGGTAGCTCTTGATGTAGAGCTCGCGCTTGTCGCCGAATGCGCCGTAGAGGCTCGGGCGATTCATGCCGGTGGCTTCACTGAGATCATCGAGCGAGGTCGCGGCAAAGCCCTGCTTGCGAAACAGGTCGAGCGCCTTGCCGAGCGCGACGTCCGGCTCGTAGGCGCGCGGCCGTCCGCGGCGCTTGGGTTCACCGCGACGCCCGGGCTCAGTGGCAGCAGCTGGCGGCTTTGATTTTTGTACCATCTCGCAAATTAATCCTTGACCTTCGACATAATATGCAAGACAGTACAAAAATCAATCTGGCCAGGTTGAGCGACACTCACAAAGAGAATTGCCCAAGGAGGCTACAGATGGATCTCTATTTCTCGCCGCTCGCCTGCTCCATGGCGACGCGCGTCGCGCTCTATGAGGCCGGCGCCGAGGCGAATTATCTCGAAGTCGATCCGCCGACCAAGAAAGTGCTCAACGACGGCTCCGACTTTCGCGCCGTCAATCCGATCGGCCTGGTGCCGACGCTGCGCACCGACGAGGGCGTGGTGCTGACCGAGAACGCGGCGATCCTGCAATATGTCGCCGACCGTTTTCCGCAATCGGGCCTCGGCGCCGCGGCAGGCATCGATCGCACGCGGCTGCATCAATGGCTCTGCTTCATCGGCACCGAGCTGCACAAAGGCCTGTTCGTGCCTGTGCTCGACCGCAAGGCGTCGCAGGACGTGAAAGCCTACGTGCTGGAGAAGAACCTGTCGCGGCTCGACTATCTCGACAACTACCTGAAGGGGCGCGAGTTCCTGCTCGAGCATTTCAGCGTCGCTGATGCCTATCTCGTCACGGTCATCAACTGGACCATGGCGACGCCGCCGATCGAGCTCGCCAAATGGCCGAACGTGAAGGCCTATTACGAGCGCCTGCGGCAGCGGCCGTCGATCGCGAAAGCGATCGCGGAGGAGTTCGAGCTGTACAAGGCCGAACAGGCTCGAAAGAAGGCGGCGGCGTAACGCCGACGCTTATCGGTTCGCATGACGACGTCGTCCCGGTTGGGCCTGGACGACGTCGCTGTTCGAGCAATCAGCTATTTCGGGGCTTGCAGCACGATCCCATAGCGGCCGTAGATCCGATCGATCGTACCGTCGTTCCGAAGCCGTTCCAGCGCCCGGTCGATGGCTTCGCGCAACGCGTCATCCGGGCGGAGCATGCCGACAGCGACGTTCCAATTGAGATCGGCCTCGCCTTCGTCGCGATCCAGGATCCGGAGCGCCTTGTCCGGATGCGTCAGATTGAAATAGCTCGCTGCGGTTGGCGTGACTGCGGCGGCGTCGATCTCATGATTCGACACGGCATCGAGGCTGTCGGTCTCGAATCCGAATGTCGATGTCGGGACTCGCCGCTGACCGATGATCATGGCTGCAACGGATCCGACCTGCACGCCCACTTTGGTCGACCCGTTGAGGCTCTTGAACGAGGTCAGCGCGCTGGATGAGGGCACCGCGAGCGCGACGCCCGTGCGATAATATGGTTTCGATATCCTCAATCGGGTTTCGCCCTGCGCTTCGCGGTCGGCGATGACGTCGAGCAAGATGTCACAGCCCGCACTGCGCATCTGGTACTGAGTGATGATCCAGTCGGGCCTGAGCGAAACGCCAAGCTCGCGCGCGAACGCGTTGCCCAGCTCGATCTGAAATCCCGGAGGGTCACCAGCCTTGTTGGCGAAGGGCAACGAGTTGGGGTGGGCGCATAGTCCGAGCACACCGGAGTCGCGGATCGCCTCGAGGGAGCGGGCCTGCGCCACACCGTTGAGTCCCAGCAGTGCGACGACCACGAAGGGGAGACAGGTCTTCATGAGATGTCCAGTGTGGATCCGTACTTTCTTGCCGACTTAGCCTTCGCTCGGCTTCAGGGCACGAATATATTTGATGATCTCGTCGATCTGCGCATCGTTGAACACGGCGCCGAAGGCAGGCATGGCGCCTTCCTTGCCGTTCTTGATGCGAATGCGCAGGAAGTCGTCGTCTCGCTTGGTGTCCATGAGCTGCGGCCCCTTCCCGGCCGCACGACCGCCGGCGGAGTGACACCAGCCACAGGTCGTCGCGAACAACTGTCCGACATCGAGCTGCTCGCTGTCCGGCGCGGGCGACGCAGGCTGCTGCGCGCGGGACGGCAAGGCTGAAATCGTGAGGAGCACGGCAAGTGTCGGCGCCGACAATGTCGCAAGGGTCCAAGCCAATCGCATACCGGCCAAACCTACCTCTCGGAAATCCAATTCGCGCCGCGGCTCGGCGGCCCCGCTTCGACGGGGGAGGGAGTAGCGTCATGCTGCTCCCTCCCAGCGCCACGAGGGCTTATTTCAGACTGTAGACGATGAGCGCGCCGTCGTCGCGCGGCATGCTCTTGTAGACGCCGCCGAACGTCGGCGCGTAATCATCGGAGGCCATGCCGCCGAAGCCGGCAACGACCGCGATGTACTGCTTGCCATTGACGGCATAGCTGATGATGCCGCCCTGATGGCCGGTGCCGTCGCCGTGGCTCCAGAGCTCGGCACCGGAATCGGCATCATAGGCGTGAACCGTGCCTCGCGAGTCCGGCACGAACACCAGATTGCCTCCGGTCGACATGACGCTTCCGAGCGGTGGCTCAGGGAAACGCACTTCCCACTTCTTGACGCCGGTGATGGGGTCGCGCGCGTCGAGATGGCCATAGATCTCACCGCTGGGCGGTGGCGCGATCTTGAAGTCGGCGCCAATGTTGAGCTGAGCCTGAGGAGCAACGATCGGAGTCGTCTTCTGAACTTCGAGCGTCATGCACCATTCCTGGCCGAGCTTGTAATAAAGCCCGGTCTTCGGGTTGTACGACCCGGCGTTCCAGCTCACCCCACCGGAAATGTGCGGGCACAACGGCTCGGATACCTTGCCGGCCGAGAAATCGCGACGACCGATCAGCTCACCCGTCTTGGGATCGATGTCCTTGACGAAATTGCTGTTCTGCGTGATCCGCCAGACGTTCTTGACGCCGAGGTTGCGGTCATAGACGAAGATGTATCCGCTCTTGTTCGGATGGACGACGTACTTCTGACCGTCGCGATCGAGCATCACGAACTCGCCGACCGCGCTGTCGAAGTCCCAGGCGTCGTGAGGCAGTTCCTGGTGATAGGATTTCAGCTTGCCGGTATCGACATCGAGCGCGATCACCGAGGTGGTATAGAGATTATCTCCCGGACGCGCGCCCTGCGTCTTGTAATCGGCTCCCGACCAGTCGTAGAGCGGCGCCGGGTTGGCGGTGCCCCACAGGATGGTGTTGTTCTCGGCATCGAAGGTGCCCGGCATCCAGCCGCCGCCGCCGCCAGTGCGCCAGGAGTCATTGCCCCAGGTCTTCGTGGCTTCGTCGGTGCCGGCAACCGTCAGGAATTCCCATTTCTTCTTGCCGGTGGTGGCATCAACACCGAAGATCGGGCCCCGGCCCGGCCATTCGCCGCCCTGTGCGCCGATCACCACCGTACCCTTGGCGTAAAGCGGTGCTCCGGTGAAACCAACGGTCAGTTTCTGGGAATCAATCAGCTTGGTGTCCCACATCACCTTTCCGCTCTTCATGTCGAGCGCGATGAGATGGCCATCCATTGTCCCCACATAGACCTTTCCCTCGCCGAGGGCGGCGCCGCGATTGTAGGGCGAATGAGTCTGCCGCGCGACCAGGGCTTCATCCAGCTCCGGGAAGTAGGACCAGATCACCTCGCCGGTAGCGCCGTTCAGCGCAAAGGTGCGGCTATAGGAGCCGGTGTAGTAGAGCACGCCATCGGCCGCGAGCGGCATCGATTGCAGCCCCCGGGTCGAACGTCCGGGGATGTGGATCCAGGCCACGCCCAGATTGCCCACATTGCTGGTGTTGATCTGTGAGAGAGGGCTGTAGTGATACGACTTGTACGAACCGTGATAGGTGAGCCAATCGTTCTGACCGGCGGACTCGATCCGGGCAGTATCCACGGCTTGAGCCCACGCTGCCGACGCCGCAAGTGTCGCTGCAACGAGAACAGGTAAGCCCGAGTTAAGCCACTGCTTCCTCATGTGCACTTCCTCCCGCTTTATGTTTGATCATTGCGTCTTGTAGGCGCCGCTGCGAGGGATGTTGGCAGGTCAAGATACGTCGATCGCTCTCCGTCGGGCATGATATGCCAACGGATGTCCCCCTCTTTCGGCGCATATCGCCAATGGAGCTATGTTCACTGGAGTGGTTGCGATTGTACTTCTGTTCGCGGGCACAGCGTACGCCGGATCGCGGGGAGTGCAACGACGGAATGCGCGCACGGCGCGGATTTGACGCGCGGACGCGAAATTAAAACGGCAGCCGCGCTGACCGTTTCGTCTCGATCGACAAATCCCGGACCGAAATGTCTTGGTGGTCGTCTTGGCGGAAGTGTCTTGGCGGTCGTGCACGACCGCCAAGATCGGGCGATGCAAGGCCAGATCGTCAGCGCTTCACCCGCGCCCGTAGATCGCCATGGCCTTGTCCGAAGACACCAATCCGCTCTCGACATCGTCCTGCACCGCCGCGCGATCGCGCTCGCCCGGTGCGCCGATGCCGGCGCCGCCCGGCGTCATCACCACCAGCCGGTCATCCGGTGGAATGGTCTGAAAGCCCTTGCCGCGCATCTTCTGGCCGGACTTCAGGCCGACATAGCCGGCCTCGCCATTCTGGCCGCCGTCACGGCCGCGCGGCGGATGCTCGATGCGATCGAAGGCCGCGAGGATGTCGAAGGGTGCGTCGATGCCGGTGCCGACCTCGATGATCTGGCCGAGGCCGCCGCGGGTGCGCCCTGCTCCGCCGGAATCCGGACGCAGTTCCTTGCGCCAGAAGATCAGCGGCGTCTGCGTCTCGGCGATCTCGACCGGCGTACCGCGCACGCCGCTGGGATAGGCGGTTGCCGACAAGCCATCCTTGCCGAAGCGCGCACCGGTGCCGCCGTTGGAGGTCACCGCCATCGAGAACCCGTAATTGCCGCCGACGCCCGAGCGGGTCTGGCCGCGCACGTTGAGATTCCACAGGCACGAGGTGCCTTCCGCAGGCACGCGCTCGGGAATGATCTGGCGCAGGCAGCCGAACACGACGTCGGGCAGCATCTGTCCGATAATGTGGCGCGAGGCGACCGGTGCCGGCTTCGGCGCGTTCAGGATCGCACCCAGAGGTGCCGACACCGTCAGCGGCGAGAGCGAGCCGGCATTGTTCGGGATCTGCGAGGCAACGACGCAGCCGAGGCCGAACACGGTATAGGCCGTGGTGTAGGACAGCGGCACGTTGATGCCGAACTTCGAGGCCGCCGAAGTGCCGTCGAAATCGACGTGGATGCCTTCGTCCGAAATCGTCAGCGTCGCCGCCAGCGTTACCGGCGCATCGTAGCCGTCGACCACCATGGTGTTGCGCCACATTCCCTTCGGCAATTTCGCGATCTCGGCGAGCACGGCCTCGCGCGAGCGATCGCAGATGTAGTCGCCGAGTTCGTCGAGCGTGTCGATATCGAACTCGGTCATCATCTCGACCAGGCGCTCGCAGCCGACGTCGTTGCAGCCGGCGAGCGAATAGGTGTCGCCCTCGGTGTCGATCGGCAGCCGCGTGTTGGTGCGGATCATCGCCATCAGCGTCTCGTTGACGACGCCCTGGTCAATCAGCTTCAGCATGGGAATGTAGAGCCCCTCCATGAACACGTCGGTGGCGTCGGGGCCGAAGCCGATGCCGCCGATGTCCATGAGATGGCTGGTGCAGGAGAACAGCGCGACGATCTTGCCGTCCTTGAAGCAGGGTGTGGTGACGACGAAGTCGTTGAGATGGCCGGTGCCCATCCAGGGATCGTTGGTGATGTAGGCATCACCTTGCTTCATCGTCTCCAGCGGAAAATGATTGATGAAGTGCTTGACCGATTCCGCCATCGAATTGACGTGACCGGGCGTGCCGGTCACGGCCTGTGCCAGCATCCGCCCCCTGAGGTCGAACACGCCGGCCGAGAGGTCGCCGCATTCGCGCACGATCGGGCTGAACGCGGTGCGGAGCAGCACCTGCCCCTGCTCCTCGACCACGGCGATCAGCCGGTGCCACATGATCTGGAGGTCGATCAGGCTCGCGCCTTTGGTCTTGCTCATGATCAGGCCGCCTTCCGTTCCATGACGATGCTGCCGGCACCGTCGATATGCGCGTCGAAACTGTTCGAGACGAAGGTGGAGGTTTCGTCCTCGGCGATCACCGCAGGCCCCGCAATCGTCGCGCCCGGCGCCATGTCCTCGCGGCGATAGAGCGGGATCTCGATCACCTCGCCTGCCCGGCCGTCGAAGAATTTGCGGCTGCCGGAGGCCTTGGCCGCGGGCTTACGCGTGACGGCGGCGACAACAGGGGGATTACGTGCCTCCGTCGTCGCAAGCACCGACCAGCTCAGCACCTCGATCGCGGCGCCCGGGATCGGACGTTCGAACATCGCCGAATAATCCGCCTCGAACTTTTGCCGCAGGCCGGCGAGATCGGCCGACGTCAGCGGCCGGTTCGGCAGCTCGACGGTGATCTCGTGGCCCTGGCCGACATAGCGCATGAACGCGGCGCGGCGCTCGCGCACCGGCGCGCCGGCAGCGCCGGGCTCGACCAGCGCACGCGCTTCGGTCACCATTTCCTGCAGGAGTTCGGAAACTGCAGCCGTATCGAAATCGTCGAGCCGCACGTGGCGGCTGCGTACCAGCTCATAGGCGATCGGCGCGGCAAGGAAGCCAACCGCCGAACCGACGCCGGCGTTCGACGGCACGATCACGCGGGACACGCCGATCTTCTCGGCGACACGCGCAGCATGCAGCGGCGCGGCACCGCCAAAGGCGATCAGCGTGTGCTGGCCAACGATCTCGCCACGCTCGACCGCATGCACGCGCGCCGCACTCGCCATATTCTCGCAGACGACCTCGTGCACAGCATAGGCCGCGGTTTCCGCCGACAGACCCAGCGCCTCGCCGACATCGCGCAGCAGCGCCTGCTTCGAAAGCTCTGGATCCAGCTTGATCGTGCCGGCCGCAAAGGTGTCGGGGTCGATCATGCCGAGCGCGACGTCGGCATCGGTCACGGCCGGACGCTGGCCGCCGCGGCCGTAGCAGGCCGGTCCCGGTTCGGAGGACGCGCTCTCGGGGCCGACGGTCACACGCTTCATCGCATCGACATGGGCGATCGAGCCGCCGCCGGCGCCGATCTCGACCATCTCGATCACGGGAATGCGCACCGGCAGGCCGGAGCCCTTGAGGAAGCGCGCGGCACGATCGACCTCGAACACGCGCGAGGTCTCGGGCTGGTATTTCTCGATCAGGCAAATCTTTGCCGTGGTGCCGCCCATGTCGAAGGAGAGCACCTTGCTCTCGCCGAGACGCGCCGCGATCTGCGCCGCGAAGATGGCGCCGCCGGCGGGACCGGATTCGACCAGACGCACCGGAAAACGCCGCGCCGTCGCGATCGAGGTGACGCCGCCGCCTGACGTGACGAGATAGATGGCGCCACGGAACTGCTCGACCTGCAAGGCGTCGGCCATGCGGGCGAGATAGCCGTCGATCAGCGGCTGCACATAGGCGTTGGCCACCGCCGTGGACGTGCGCTCATATTCGCGGATTTCCGGACACACGGCCGACGATACCGTCACGGAGATGCCGGGCATCTCCTCGCCCAAAATCGCGGCAGTACGTCGCTCGTGCTCGGGATTGGCGTAGGAATGCAGGAACGCGATCGCGACGCTCTCGACCCTCAGCTCACGCAATCTTGGCGCGAGCGCACGCACGGCCGCTTCGTCCAGCGGGAGGCGAACCGCGCCATGTGCGTCAATGCGCTCGGGCACGGTGAAGCGCAGGCTGCGCGGCGCCAGCGGCTTCGGCTTGTCGATGCTGAGGTCATACTGGTCGTAACGGCTCTCGGTGCCGATATCGAGCACGTCGCGAAAACCCTCGGTCGCGATCAGCGCCGTCTTGGCGCCGCGCCGCTCGATGATGGCGTTGGTCGCCAGCGTCGTGCCGTGGATGAACACGTCGATGTCGCTGATATGCGCGCGCGCATCGGTGAGGATGAGACGCATGCCGTCCAGCACCGCCTGTTCGGGCCGTTGCGGCGTCGTCAGCACCTTGCGGGTTTTGCGCACTTCGCCCACGTCCAGCACGATGTCGGTGAACGTGCCACCGATATCAACGGCAAGCCGCACTTCGGCTCCTTCAAGCATTCCAAAATTCTCCGGCTGATCGTCAAGACTGAGGGCAAAAACACAGCAATTTCCGTGCCATCGGGCACACTCGGAACGCTGCACCAGGCCATTTTGCTTGGCACCTATGCAATAGGCAAGACGTGTTCGCGCCGCATCAGATCAGAGCAGGAATGCAAGCGCCGCCTCGCAGCGCTCCTCGACCTTGAGCGTCAGAAGATCGTCGGCGCGGGTGCGTCCGAGATTGATCGCGGCGATCGGAATCTGGCGATCTGCGGCAGCCTTCACGAAGCGGAAGCCGGAATAGACCATCAGTGACGACCCGACGATCAGCATCGCGTCGGCCTGCGCCAGATGATCCTGCGCGGTCGCCACCACATCGCGCGGGACGTTTTCTCCGAAGAACACGACGTCGGGCTTGAGAATGCCGCCGCAGGCTTCGCACGCGGGCACGTTGAACGAGGAGAAATCCGCATGCTCCAGATCGGCGTCGCCATCAGGCGCGTCCGCCGCATCGAGTGTCAGCCACTCCGCATTGGCGCGGCCGAGCGCATCCTGGAATTCGTTGCGCGGCGTCTTAGCCCCGCAGCCCATGCAGCGGACCAGATCGAGCCGTCCGTGCAAATCGATCACCTGCCGGTGGCCGGCGGATTGATGCAGCCGGTCGACATTCTGGGTCAGCAGCATCTCGCACCGCCCGCTCGCCTCGAGCCGGGCGAGCGCATGATGCGCATCGTTCGGGCGGGCCTGGCCGAATCGCCGCCAGCCGATCAGGCTACGCGCCCAGTAGCGCTGGCGCGTGAGCTCTTCGGACATGAAGGCCTGGAAGTTGACCGGCTGGGTCCGCTTCCAGTTGCCGTGGCTGTCGCGATAGTCGGGAATGCCCGAATTGGTGCTGCAGCCCGCGCCGGTCAGCACGAACAGTTTTTCGTGCCGGCCGACGAATTCCTTGAGCGGGGGGTTTGTCATGGCGCAGATGTAGTCTGCGCCGGCCGGTTTTGCCAGATCACGGCCGCTCGGGCGGCTCGAATCCGGCGATCAGCTTCACGAGCTCGCTCTGTCGCGCGGTGCCGGTCTTGCGGAAGACATTGTGGAGATGCGTCTTGACCGTCGCCTGCGTCAGCCCGAGGGCCACGGCGAGGGCCTTCACGCCGCTCACCTTCATGACGGCATCGAGAACGCGGATCTCGCTGGCGGTGAGCTTGTAGAGCTTTGCCAGCGCCTCCAGCGGCGGCGGACTTGCGGGCGAGGTCTTGCGGACGAACACGGCGGCGACGGCGGAATGCAGCGCGCCGGTGCGCTGTCGGTCGCCGGAGGTGAGCGGCAGCACGCTGGCGAACCAGCGGCCTTGCGAGGTCGCGAGCGGGATCGGGCCGGCGCTGTCGGCCGGCACATTGCCGTTCTCGGCGGCGACAAGCGCGTCGCGCAACGCGCGCTGCGCCTCGGGAGCGGCAGCGAACAGCATTCCGTTTCGTTCGGTGACCAGCGCGGCCTCGTCCAGCACCATGCGTCCGGGCGCGTTGGTGAAGACGAGGCGTCCGTTGGGACCGACCAGAAAGACGGCGGCCGTGACGCTGTCGAGGGTCTGGGTCAACACCGCCTGAGCCGCCTTGTTCTGATCGAACAGCCGCCCGATCGAGACCGCGCGCTGGAAATGCGGCACGATCAGCGCGAACCGGTGGCGAGCGCCGGGGCTGACGAGGCCGTCCTTCTCATGCAAACGCACGCTGACGATCGATGAATTGGTTGCCCCCTTCTCCAGATTCGCCCCGAGCGCGTCGATCATGCCCTGCGGCTTCATCCACTCTTCATAGAAGCGCGTCTCCGCCATCTCCTCGAAGGGAACGAAGTCGGTGGATGCATAGACGAGACCGGCCTCGCAGAACGTGGCCGCTGGGAAGCAGGGATTCAATGGAAGATATTTCTCGAGATAGAGCTTGGTGAAGTCCGGCGCTTCGTTGAAGAGGTGCAGCACGGCGGTTTGCTCGGTGGCTGCGTCATGCCAGAACAAGGCGCCGGACGAACCGCCGACGAACAGGCAGGCTTGCTCCAGCGCACGCGGCCACAGGCTCGGATCGAGTGCGGCGTCGTAGACGAGGCCGATCACCTCTGAAAGCAAAGCGGCTTCAGACGTCACGGCCGGCTCTCAAGCATTTCGAACAAGGCATTTGGCATTTGCGCCTTCAGTCACACACTATCACGATGTCGACAGCGACGGCAGAACTTCAACCGTACGAATGATGCAGGGCTCCATGTCCGAAGCGGCGACGTGACATTGCCGATGGCTTACGCTGTGAGCGTTTTGCTGTTTCGTTGAGCAACCTGTCACGGGGTCGGGACCGTCGTTGATCATTTCGAGGGAGCGCTCGGCTTGGTTGGCGCAGCCTGCTTTTGCGACACCACGGCCTTGGCCGCCGGCGGTTCCGGCGCAGCAGGCGCGACCGGCGCGGACTGCCCGACTGACAACGACACGCCGAACACACGCCATTGCCCGTCGACCGGCGCGAACAGCAGTTCAAAATTCACCTGCGACGGCACCGATGGAAAAAACCCGGCCATGTGCAACAGCCCGTTTGGCTCGATCTGCGGCAGCAGCGACAATTGCGGATCGATGACGGCGACACCGGAGAGATCGAGCTTGTCGCCGCGGTGCTTGGCAAAAATCTCCGCGAGCCTTGCCGCGGTGTTGACCTGGAAGCCCGGCGCGCCGAGATCGCGCAGCACCGTGTAGTTGCCGGTCTTGTTGGCCTGATCGACCGCAAGCAGCGTCGAGCGGATCAGCATCAACACGCCGTTGCGGTCGATATTGGCGGGCTTGGCTGCCGGTTGCTGCTGCGGGGGCGCAGCCTGGTGCGGCTGTGGCGGCGTCTGCTGCGCAGACGTCGTCACCGCATCGACCACGACAAGCCCAAGAACTAAAAGCCCAAGAACCAGAAGCCCCAGGCCTGCGCCCAACCATCGCAGTTTCATTGCAAGCAGACCTCCGAGCCGCCGGGACTGTGGGCCAGGAGACAGGATCGGACATCAACCGTTCGGTTGAGTTCGCCTGTAGGTGTCGCGCCGAGGCTGCGGTTCTTTCCGACTGTTGCTGGATTGCATCGGAAGACTTCCCGGGGTCAGCTCGCCCAATTGTCGCGAAACTCCGGAAACAACGTCAGCCCCCCGCAGGCATAGATGGTCTGCCCGGTGATGTAGCTGGCATCATCCGAGGCAAGGAAGGCGAAGACGGCGGCGATCTCTTCCGGCGCGCCGACGCGCCCGAGCGGGATATGGTTCGCGACGTTGGCGCGCTTGTCGGCATCGCCGGTCCAGGCCGCATTGATCGGCGTGTCGATCGCGCCAGGACCGACCGCATTGACGCGGATGCCGCGGCCGGCAAATTCCAGCGCCAATGTGCGGGTCAGATTGGCCATGCCGCCCTTGCTGATCGAATAAGCGAGATAGCCGGGCTTCGGGATGATCTGATGCACGCTGGAGCAATTGATGATGCAGCCAGCCCCGCCGCGCGCAACGAAATGCGCGAGCGCCTTCTGCGCGCAGAGCACGGCGCCATTGAGGTTGACGTCGATGATGCGGCGATAGGTTTCGATGTCGAGCGCCTCGCTCGGCGATTCCCGCTGGAAGCCGGCATTGTTGACGAGACAATCGAGACGCTTCCAACGTGCCAGGATCGTCTCGAACATCGCAGCCACCTCATGGTCGTTGCTGACGTCGGCCTTGACGATGACATGATCGAGCTTGCCGTGACCGCGATCGCCCGATCCGGTCCTTGCGAGCGCAAGCGTCTCCTCCGCCTTCTCGGGGTGATCGACATAATTGATGGCAACAGTCGCCCCTTCCTGGGCGAGCCTGACAGCGACGGCGCGGCCGATGCCCTGGGACGCGCCGGTCACCAGCGCATATCGGCCGACAAGGCGTGAGGGAAAGGTAGCTGAGAGGTCGGTCTGTGGCATGAGCTTTCTCCGGGATGCATCATCATGGATGGAACCGGCATTTTGTTCCATCCGTCAACGCATCGCTGGGATTCATTCCGCACGGCGCGCGATCGGCGAAGTCAGGATCTGGTACAGAATAATGGCGCCGAAGGTGGCGGTGCCGATCCCGCCGAGGGTGAACGCACCGAATTTCAGCGTGAGATCGCCGGCGCCTGCGGTCAGCGCCACGGCGACGGTGATCAGGTTCGCCGGGTTGGCGAAATCGACCTTGTTCTCGACCCAGATCCGGCCCGCCATCGCCGCGATCAATCCGAACAGCACGATCGAAAGGCCGCCGATGACGGGACCCGGGATCGACAGGATCAGCGCGCCGAATTTCGGCGAGAAGCCGAGCAGTAGCGACCCGGTTGCGGCGAAGGCAAACAGCAAGGTCGAATAGACCTTCGTCGCCGCCATGACGCCGATGTTCTCGGCATAGGTGGTGACGCCGGTGCCGCCGCCGCAGCCGGCCACGATCGTCGCGAGGCTGTCGGCGAACAAGGCGCGGCCGAGATAGCCATCGAGGCTACGGCCCGTCATGGCGCCGACCGCCTTGATGTGACCGAGGTTCTCGGCGACCAGAATGACCGCGACCGGCGCGATCAGAAAGATCGCATCGGCATGGAAGGTCGGCGTCGTGAAGTTCGGCAGGCCGAACCACGGCGCCGCCGAGAGCTGCGTGAAGTCGATCGGCTTGCCGAAGCCCAGGCCGTTCGCGAACAGCAGGTACAACAGATATCCACCGATGGCGCCGAGGATGATCGGCAGCCGGCGCCAAAGCCCCGGGGCGGCCACGGCGAGCACACCGATGATCAGAACCGTGGCGAGCCCGATCCAGGTCTCGAACGCATTGGCGCTCACCGCCTTGACCGCCACGGGCGCGAGGTTGAGGCCGATCGCGGCAACCACGGCGCCGGTGACGGCCGGCGGCATCAAACGCTCGACCCAACCGATCCCCGACCACATCACGATCAGCGCGATCACGCCGTACAGCACACCGGCCGCGACGATGCCGCCGAGCGCAACCGACAGGTTCGGGTTCGGCCCATGCCCGGCATAGCCGGTGGCGGCGAGGACGACGGCAATGAACGCGAAGCTCGAGCCGAGATAGCTCGGCACGCGTCCCGCAACGATGACGAAGAAGATCAGCGTGCCGACGCCGGAGAACAGGACCGCAACATTGGGATCAAACCCCATCAGCAGCGGCGCGATGATCGTCGACCCCGACATTGCAACGCAATGCTGGAGACCGGAGACGATGGTCTGGCCCCACGGCAGCCGCTCCTCCGGCATGATCACGCCCGAGGTCTTCAGCTTCCAACGCGGAAAATAGCTGTTCGCGTGCTCGTCCGAGCCCGTTGCGTTCGACATGTTCCCCCCATTGCGGTGCAGCGATTGATCTTCGTGCGATCCGACAAAAATGTGATTGTTGCTTATGCGGCGAACATCACATGATGTAAATCATGCAAGATCAAAGCGTTCCGGGGCAAGCCATATGACACAAGTCGCGATCCAGCCAGCCGTCCATCGCCGGCACCAGCCCTGGTACAAGATCCTCTATGTCCAGGTGCTGATCGCGATCGTGCTCGGGGTGCTGATCGGTTATTTCTATCCGGACCTCGGCAAGGAGTTGAAGCCGCTCGGTGACGCCTTCATCGCGCTGATCAAGATGATGATCGCGCCGGTGATCTTCTGCACCGTGGTGCACGGCATCTCCTCGATGGGCGACCTCAAGCGCGTCGGCCGGGTCGGATTGAAGTCGCTGATCTATTTCGAGACGGTCTCGACCGTCGCGCTCGCCATCGGCCTCCTGGTCGGCGAGATTCTCCAGCCCGGGCGCGGCTTCAACATCGATCCTTCCACGATCGATCCGAAATCGGTGGCGACCTATGTGACCAAGGCGCACGAAGACGGCATCGTTGCCCATCTGATGGCGATCATCCCGGACAGCTATGTGGGCGCCATCGCGCGCGGCGACCTGTTGCAGGTGCTGCTGGTCTCCATCCTCTCCGGCTTCGCCATCGCCTTCCTCGGCAAGACCGGCGAGCCGATCGCGGAGGCGATCGACAAGGCCGCAAAGATGTTCTTCGGCATCATCCGCATCATCGTGCGCGTGGCGCCGATCGGCGCGTTCGGCGCGATGGCGTTCACCGTCGGCGCCTACGGCCTCGGCTCGCTGCTCAACCTCGCCGCCCTGATCGGCACGTTCTATCTCACCAGCATCCTGTTCGTGCTGATCGTGCTGGGCTCGATCGCGAGGCTCGCCGGCTTCTCGATCCTGCGCTTCATCGCCTACATCAAGGACGAATTGCTGATCGTGCTCGGCACTTCGTCATCCGAGACGGTGCTGCCGCAGATGATCCAGAAGATGGAGCATCTCGGCGCCTCCCGCTCGGTGGTCGGCCTTGTGATTCCGACCGGTTACAGCTTCAACCTCGACGGCACCAACATCTACATGACGCTGGCGACACTGTTCCTGGCACAGGCCACCAACACGCATCTGACGATCTGGCAGGAGCTCGGCATTCTGGGCATCGCGATGATCACCTCGAAGGGCGCATCGGGCGTGACCGGCGCCGGCTTCATCACGCTCGCCGCGACGCTCTCGATCGTGCCTGATATCCCGATCCAGTCGATCGCGATCCTGGTCGGTATCGACAAGTTCATGAGCGAGTGCCGCGCGCTGACCAATTTGATCGGCAACGGCGTCGCCTGCGTCGTCATCAGCATCTCGGAGGGAGAGCTCGACCGCGAGGCGCTGCACGAGACCATGGCGCATCCGCTGGAGATGGGCGAAGCGCTGGAGCCTGGCGGCAGTGCGTAACGCACCGCTCGACACCAGGTGAGTCGGTTCCGTCGCGGTAGTTTCCCGGAGTGGTCAATTGGTGCAGCACGCGTCACAACAAGGCGTTGGGATCACCGATTGATACTCATTCATTCCACCCGACGCGCTGGGGGCAGGGCGTCGGGTTTTTGAAGAATTGCGGCAGGATGCGGGGCGGGATCAGATGATCCCGCCATTGGCGCGCAGCACCTGTCCGTTGATCCAGCCACCATCGGGGCCGGCGAGAAACGAGACCGCGGCCGCGACATCCGTGGGCTGGCCCAGCCGCTCCAACGGCGCGAGCTTGGCGAGATGATCGATCACCGCCGGGGTCTTGCCATCCAGAAACAGCTTCGTTGCAGTCGGACCGGGCGCCACGGCATTCACGGTGATGTTGCGGCCACGCAACTCCTTGGCCAGCACATGGGTCAGAGCCTCGACGGCCGCCTTGGTCGCCGCATAGATGCCGTAGGTCGGAGACAGGAGACCGGCCTGGCTCGACGACAGATTGACGATGCGCCCGCCATTGCGCAGCCGGCGTGCTGCCTCGCGCAGCGTGTTGAAGGTGCCTTTCAGATTGATCGCGATCTGGCTGTCGAAGACGGCATCGTCGGCATCCGCAACCGCCGCCAGCCGCATGACACCGGCATTGTTGACCAGCACATCGACGCCACCGAACGCGCTCTCCGCCGCGTCGAACATCCGCGTTACGGCGGCTGCGTCGCTGACGTCGGCCTGCGCGGTGATGGCCCGGCCGCCGGCTTGCGCGATCCTGGCGGCCAGCGCCTCCGCTTCGGCCGCGCTGCCGGCATAGTTAATGACAACGGCAAAGCCGTCGCCGGCGAGCCGTTCGGCAATCGCAGCTCCAATGCCGCGCGAGCCCCCGGTGACAATGGCGACCTGTTTGCTTCCGTTGGACATTTGCCTTCTCCGTGGTTCCCGGCCGCTGCTTGCGGCTGACACGGGAGGATTTGCCCCTTTTCCGGCGAAAGATAATCAGCCGGCCGCCGGTATCATTGTTCTGCCATGCCGAACAATCACGCCGAGGCGGCGAAATCGAGCCGCCGCGTGATCCCGATCGCCTGCAGGAACGCCTCGTCATGGCTGACGACGAGCAGCGCGCCGTCATAGGCCCTCAAGCCGGCTTCGACGGCTTCGATGGACTCGATGTCCAGATGATTGGTCGGCTCGTCCAGGATCAGCAGTGACGGTGGCGCCGATCCGCCCAGCACGCAGGCGAGGGCCGCCCGAAACAGCTGCCCGCCGCTCAGGCTGCCGGCGATCTGCAAGGCCGCATCGGCGCGAAACATGAAGCGCGCCAGCGCGGCATGGCACTCGTTCGCGCCCGCCCTTGGATTGAGGCGCGCGAAATTGTCCAGGATCGAGACCGCGGGATCGAGCAGGCTGACCTTCTGGTCGAACAGCGCAAAATCCGGCCTGACCCGCACGGTGCCCGAGCTGGAGGGCAGCTCACCGGCGATGAGTTTCAGCAGCGTCGTCTTGCCGGAGCCGTTCGGCCCGGTGATCGCGACCCGCTCCGGCCCAACGATGGTGAGCGATAGATCGCGCAGGATCGGTCGCTCCGGCTGATAGCCCGCGCTGACGCGATCGAGCCAAACCACCTCCCTCCCCGCCGGCAGCTGCGTCGAGGGTAGCTTGACGGACAGCGGCTGGAGGATCTCGATGCGTCGGCGTGCGGTATCGACCGCATCAAGCGCTTCCGCGCGCCGCCTCTCCGTGATCTGCGCAGTCTTGCCGCCGCTGTCCTCGCTGCGATCCCGACGCGCACCGGCGAGAATACGCGGCATGTCGCCCTTGGCGCGCTTCGCCTTTCCGCCACTGTCCTTGCGTGCCTTGCGCTCGACCGCCTCCTGCGCCTTGCCGTCGATCTCGGACAGATGCTTCTCGGCATGGGCGAGGTCGTGCCTGACGGCGGCGAGCTCGACAGCCTTCTGTGCGCGATAGCTGCTCCAATTGCCGCCGTATCTCGTAGCGCCGAGCGAGGTCAGTTCCACGATGGCGTCCATCGTCTCCAGCAGCGCGCGGTCGTGGCTGACGACGATCGCGCCGCCGCGCCAGGCGGCCAGCAGATCGATCACGGCACGGCGCCCGTCCCGATCGAGATTGTTGGTGGGCTCGTCCAGCAACAGGAAGTCCGGCTCGGTGAAGAGCAGCGCGGCGAGACGAACGCGCGTGACCTGCCCGCCCGACAAGCGGTCCAATTCCGTGTCGGCGGCGATATCGAAGCCAACGCGGGCAAGGGCGGATGCAAGCCGTGTTTCCAGGGTCCAGTCGACATCGGCGACATCCTCGGCCGAGGCTTCGCCGCGCTCGGCACGGCGAAGCAGGTCCAGGGCAGCGCGCGCGCCGAAGAGGTCGACAACCGTCGCGCCGGCACGGAGCTGGGCGTCCTGGCGCAGCAGCCCGACGGTAGCGTTGGCGATCACACGCCCCGACTGCGGAAGGTGCTCGCCCGTGATTGCGGCGAAAAGCGTTGTCTTGCCGACGCCATTGCGGCCGACAAGACCGGCGCGCTCGGCGCCGAAGGTCAGATCGATGTTGGAAAGGAGCGAGCGGCCGTCAGGCGTGGACAGTGACAGGCGCGACAGGATGATTGAAGCAGGCATGGAATTCCCCGTGAGCAATGCGGATCGGCGTTGCGGTCGGGGTGAAATCCATGGCTGCGAATATCCTTGTTGAGAGCCCGCTCATAATCCCGCCGGGCGACAAGATCAAGCCATGTCCTCGGCGGGGATCTTATTGCCTCAGGGTTATGCGGCCAGCCTGTCGAACTGGACCTTGCCCGCCTTCATCACCAGCGGGATGTGCTCGCCCTGCCCGAGCAGGCAGGTCACGTCGCGCAACGGGTTGCCGTCAACCACCAGCAGGTCGGCAAAAGCTTCGGGCACGATCCGGCCAAGCTTGCCCTCCATGCCGAGCACCTCCGCGCCGATCACGGTCGCACTGGCGATGACCTCGCGTGCGCCCTGGATCTCGGCGCGAATGCGGAATTCATCGCTCTGGAGGCGCTGCGACGGTCCAAGCAGATCGCTGCCATAGCCCATCTTCACCCCGGCCTTGCGATAGATCTCGAGCGAGCGCAGGCCGGCATCGCGGACGTCAGCGATCTTGGCGACGCTCTCCGGCGGCAGGCCGTATTGCGCACCCTCATTGGCAAGGGCCTCATAGGTCACGAGCGTCGGCACCACATAGGCGCCCTTCTCGGCCATCAGACGCGCAGTCGGCTCGTCGACGAGATTGCCGTGCTCGATGGTGCGGACGCCGCAGCGAACCGCGCGCGCGATCGCCGCCGCGGTATAGGCATGAGCCAGCACATAGGTCTGCCGGCCCTGCGCCTCCTCGACGATGGCGCGGATCTCGTCCTCGGAGTAGCCGAAGGCGCCGACCGGATCGGTCGGCGAGGCAACGCCGCCGGACGCCATGATCTTGATCTGGTCGGCCCCCATCTGCAGCTCCTCGCGCACAGCCTTGCGCACGCCGTCGACACCGTCGGCAACACGCCCCAACGCACCGACGCGAACGCAGCAGGGACAGGCCGTGTCGCTAGCGAGGTAATCGGAACGCGCCCGCATGTCGGCGTGGCCGCCTGTCTGGCTCAGCGCACGGCCCGACACGAACAGCCGCGGACCGTCGGTCAGGCCGGTCTCGATCGCCTGCTTCATCGCGTGGCCGGCGCCTCCGGCATCACGGACGGTCGTGAAGCCTCGCCGCAGCATGCCGCGCAGCAGAAGCGTCGAGCGCAGCGTCACCAGCACGTTGGGAATGTGGACCTGCTGCGCCAGGTTCAGCTCGATCGCGTTGGTGTGCACGTGGAGATCGATCAGGCCGGGCATCAGCGTCTTGCCCTTCACATCGATGGTTCGATCGGCGGTCACCTTGATTGGCCGGTCCGAGACCTCCTTGATCAGATTGTCCTCGACCAGCACGTCATGGCTCGTCAGCAGCTCCGGCTGAAGCGGGTCAAGCAGAGCGGCATTCTTGAAGAGGATGCTGGGCATGGTGGTTTCCTGTCAGGACGCCGGCGCCAGAAGTGCCGGCAATGTCAATTGGGCAAAGGGGAGACAGGCCGCGACGTCGTCCTCGTCGTACCAGGCCGCCTCGTGCAGCAGATTGAGCGAGCCGAGCGTGCGTCCACGCCAGCGCACGGGCATGTTGAGCACGCTCGCGCAACCAAGCGAGGCAATCAGCTCGTGGTCGGAAAACACGTTGCGCAGATCGTCCAGCGTGCGGCCGATATAGGCCTCGCCACGGTCGAGCACCGCCTCGGTCCACGGCCCCGGCGCCAGGCGCTTGCGCCCGCCCGCAGGATAGGGCCCGGGAAGATTGGAATAGACCCGCGCGGCTTCGCCGCTGGCGTCGTCGTAAGTCAGGATCGTAAACAGCTTGTGCCCGATCGCCGACTTCATGGCCTGGTCGAGCGCTGCGAACAACGCCTTCGGCTGATCGACGCTGCTCTGCGCTGCCGCGACGGCGCAGAGCCAGGGATCAGCCATTGTTTTGGTTCGCATCATGCAACCTCGCCCGCCGCGATCTCTTCCAGAGACCGGCCGCGCGTCGGCACGCCCATCAGCACGACCGTGACCGCCCCGAGCAGCAGCACGGTGGTGGTGACGCCGAACACGCCGGCGAAGCCGAAATTGGGATAGAGGTAGCCGACCAGGATCGGCGACACGATCGCACCGATGCGGCCGATCGCGGAGGCAAGCCCGGCCCCGGTGGTCCTGACCGGCGTCGGGAATACCTCGGCGGTATAGGCATAGACGCCCGCATAGGTGCCGTTCATGAACAGAGACAGCAGAATTCCCGCCAGCATGATGTGCTGATCCGTCTGCGCGAAGGCGAGACCGAGCGCGCTGATTCCGGCGAGCACCATGTAGGTCGCAATCGTCGCCTGCCGGCCGATGCGCTCGTTGAAATAGGCGGCACTGAAATAGCCGGGGATCTGCGCGCAATAGATCGCGATCGAATAGCCGAAGCTCTTGGTGATGCTCATGCCGTTCTGGACGAGAAGGCCGGGGATCCAGACGAAGAAGGAGTAATAGCTGAAGGTGATCGCAAGCCACATGATCCAGGTCATGATGGTGATGCGCGCCTGACGGGCCGCCAGAAGTGCCGCGAAATTGGCGAGCAGCGTTCCGCCGGTCCCGGCGGGCGGGGCAACTTCGACGACCGGCGGCGGCAGGACATGGCCCTCGCGCGCAAAGCCGGCCTCGATTCGATCAAGCACAGCCTCGGCTTCCTTCTCCCGTCCGCGGCTTTCGAGCCAGCGCGGCGATTCCGGAAGGGCCCGACGCCACCACAACAGCATGACGACGGGTATTGCTGTGATCACCAGCACGATACGCCAGCCGTTATCATAGGCGGGCACGATGAAGTAGCCGAGCAAGGCCGCCGCGACGAAGCCGAAGGAGAAGAAGCCGGCCAGCGCGCCGGTGAAGCTGCCGCGGTAACGCCGCGCCACGAATTCCGCGAGATAGGGCGCGATGATCGCGCTCTCCGCGCCGGTGCCCATGCCGGCGACGACGCGTGCAGCGAAGAACGCCGACCAGCTATCGACCACGGCACTGACGATCGACGCCACGCAGTAAAGCGCCAGCGCCGACATCATCACTGCACGGCGCCCGATCAGGTCACCGAGCGTGCCGGCGAACAGGGCTCCGAACAGGAAGCCGATATAGGTGCTGCTGCCGAGCACGCCGATCTCGACGCTCGACAAATTCCAGGCAGTCCGCAGCACCGGCAGGATGAAGGCCAGCACCGCCGCGTCCATCGCGTCGAACATGTAGCCGAGCCCGCCCATCAGCAGGAGATGCATGTGGAAGCGCGCGAACGGAAGGCGCTCGATGCGCGCCGATATCATTGACATGGAAATCCCCCTCGATTGCGGCCCGGCACACCGCGCGTCGTTCGGGAGCGAAGCATAGACAAAGTGACATTATCGTCATAATTTATAATCTTGATCTCATATATCACCACGGTGAATGTGTGTCGTTCCGCGCGCTCGACCTCAACCTGCTGAAAGTCTTCGAGGCGCTGATGACCGAGGGCAGCGTCACGCGCGCCGCGAGCGCGCTGACAATGACCCAGCCCGCCGTCAGCAACGCACTCGCGCGCCTGCGCGACGCGCTCGGCGATCCCCTGTTCGTGCGATCCGGCACCGGCATCCGCCCCACGCAACGCGCCGTCGTGCTGTGGCAGCCGATCGGCGAAGCCCTGGAAAGCGTGCGCGGCGCGCTCGACGAGCAGGTGTTCGATCCCGGCCGCGCCCAGACCGAATTCACCCTGTCGATGTCGGACTATGTGGCTTCGCTGGTGATGCCGGACCTGCTGAACCATCTCGGCAAGGTCGCGCCGAAGTCGCGCGTGCACACCGTTCCCAATACCATCGTGGAGATCGCCGACCAGCTCGAGGACAACAGGGTCGACTGTGTCTTGAGCGTTTACGTCAACGAGGCGCAGCAGCCGGCCGCCATCCGCTCGCGCTCGCTATGGACGGTCGACTATGCCTGCTTCATGCGGCGCGACCATCCGCTCGCCGCACAAAAGCGGCTGAGCACGCGCGCCTTTCTCAACGCAAGGCATGTCGATGTGAGCCTCGCCGGCAAGACACAGCCATCCTACGATCTGTTTCTCGCCTCGCGCGGGCTGTCACGCAATCTGGTGGCGACGGTCAACCATTACAGCGCAGCCTACGAGACCGTGCGGCAGTCCGACCTCATTGCCGTACTGCCAAGCGATCTCCGTTCGCAGTCGCGCCACGCGCCGTTCCTGCATGCGATGCCGCTGCCGCTCAAGGCGCCGGCCCGCATCGTCAGCCTGTTCTGGCACCAGCGCAACGACACCGTGCCCGCGCAGCGCTGGCTGCGCGAGACCCTGGTCGGGATGTTCGCCAAATCGGACTGAGCGGATCAGCCCTTGAGCGCGGTGACCACCACCTCGATCAGCGCGCCGCCACCGAGATCGGCGACGCCGACGGTGGCGCGGGTCGGCAGATCGTCGCCGAAGAACTCGGTCCAGGCCGCATCCATCTCCTTCTTCTTGGAGAGATCCGTGACGTAGATCGAGGCGCTGACGATCCGGCTCTTGTCGGTGCCGACCTCCTTCAGGTAGCCGGCGATCTTGCCGAGGATGTTGCGGGTCTGATCGCCCATCGAGACCGAGGTGTCGTCGGCAATCGTGCCGCCGACGAAGACGAAGCCATTGGCTTCGACGGCGCGGTGCATGATGGGCGTGCGGATGCTGCGGGTGATGCTCATGACGTCTTCTTCCTAAAGCGTGGAGAGATGGAAGCGGTCGATGCCGAGATCGCTGATTCGCGTCTGGGTGCCGCCGTTGACGATCAGCTCCGCCATCACGGCGCCGGCACCGGGGCCGAGCTGAAAACCGTGCAGCGAGAAGCCGAACTGGTGATAGAGCCCCTTGTGGCGGCTGCTCGGCCCGAACACGGGGATATCGTCCTTCATCTTGGCCTCGATGCCGGCCCAGGCGCGGACGATCGTGGCGCTGCGCATCACCGGGAACAGCTCGAACACGGTGCGGGCGCTGATCGCGAGGCTCTTCCAGTCCAGCACCGTCTCGTTGCGGTCCTGATAGGGGGTGGCCAGATGGCCGCCGCCGATCAGCACGGTGCCGTTCTTGAATTGCTTGAAGGAAAGCTTTCGTCCGCGCAGGATCACGACAGGATCGATGAAGTGCGGCACGCGCGAGGTGATCATCAGCATCGGCGCCACGGTCTCGACCGGCACCGGCTCACCGAGATCAGCGGCGATCTTGCCGGCCCAGGCGCCGGCCGCATTGACGAGCACCGGCGCGGCAAAGGTTTCAGTGCCGACGTCGACGTACCAGAGGCCGTCGCTATAGCGGATGTTGGAGGCGGCTACGCCCTCGCGCACGGTCGCGCCAAGCTGCTGGGCCTTGCGCCGAAACGCCGTCGTCGTCTGCGCGGGGTTGGCTGCACCGTCCCGGCGCGAGACGACGCCGCCGGGACAAGTCTCCGCCACAGCGGGCACGAGGCGACGTAGCTCGGTCGCATCAATCAGCTCTTCATGGGTGAAGCCGAGCGCGTTGAGCTCGGCGACGCGCGCGCGGCAAACGGCAAGCTCCTCTTCGTTTTCCGCGACCAGCACCTGGCCGTAGCTCTCAAAACTGCAATCGTCGTCGAGGAGATCAGCGATCTTTTCCCAGATCCCCATCGAGCGGATCGACAGCGGGATTTCGGGGATGTGCCGCGCGAGCTGCCGGACACCGCCGGCATTGACGCCGGACGCGTGCCGGCCGGCATAGTCCTTCTCGATCAGCACCGGCCTCAGACCGGCGAGGCACAGGTGCAGCGTGGTCGAGCATCCGTGGATGCCGCCGCCGACGACGATCGCATCCACGTTTTGGGTCATCCGCGTACCACGGCCTTGATATCCGCTTCGCTCTTCGGAACGGCGGCGAGCTCGGCGAGCGTGATCGGCTTCACCGGCGCGCGCAGCCGGTAATAGCCGATCTCCTGAGGGGTCTTGCCACGCGCCTGCGCCATCAGCTCGGTGACGGTGAGGCCGCAGAGCCGGCCCTGGCACGGGCCCATGCCGGTGCGGCGATAGGCCTTGAGCTGGTTCGGCCCTGTCGCGCCGATCGCGACGGAATCGAGAACTTCCTTTGCGGTGACCTCTTCGCAGCGGCAGACGATGGTGTCGCCCGCGGGAATGCGGAATTGCGGCGCGGGACGGAACAGCGTGTCGAGGAAGACGCGGCCGCGCTCCGCCTTGGCGAGATCGGCACGGAGCGTCGCCATCGCGGGAAGCTTTGCGGCCGCCGCAGGCGCCAATGCCTCGACTGCCGCGCGCGCCGCGATGCGGCCGCGCACGACGGCGGCATTCGCACCACCGATGCCGGCACCGTCGCCGGCGATCGCGATGCCGGCGACCGAAGAGTTACCGCTCGCATCGAGGACGGGCGACCAACACAGCTGCAAATCGTCCCAGCGATGCTCGATGTCGGCCGACATCGCCAGATTGACGCTGGGTACGACACCCTGATGCAGCAACAGCAGATCCGCAGGGATGGTCTCGCGCTTGCCGCCGGCGACATAACTCACGCTGGCGAGCTGGCCATCGCCGGCTGCAGCGAGCTCAGAGACGCCGGAGACGACCTGCACCTTGGCCTTGACCTCACGCATCATCGACAGGCCCTTGGTGAAATAAGGCGAGGTCAGGAAGGCGAAAGCGTGCGGCAGCGCCGCGAAATAATTGCCGCGCTCGGTGGTGTCGAGAATGCGATCGATGCGGCCACCCAGGCGCATGATCTGCGCGGCGAGCAGCCAGAGCAACGGCCCCTGCCCAGCGATCACGGTGCGGCCATCAGGTACCAGCGCCGACGATTTCAGCATGGTCTGCGCGGCGCCTGCCGTCATCACGCCCGGCAATGTCCATCCGGGAATCGGAAACGGCCGCTCCAGCGCGCCGGTCGCGAGGATCACGCGCTTGGCCTTGATGAAGGCCGACGCACCGCCGATCGAGACGGCGATATCGAGGTTGCGATCGAGGCTCCAGACCGTCGCACGGTGGATGACCTCCGCGCTGCTCGCGCGGAGCGACTGAACGAGATCGGCACCAACCCAATAGTCGGCACCAAGCTGATCGCGGTCGGTCACCGGCGTCGACGAGATCGCGCGAAACACCTGGCCGCCGGGCCCGATATTCTCGTCGAGCAATAGCGTCGACAGACCGGCTTCAGCTGATGTCGCGGCGGCCGCGAGACCGGCGGGCCCGGCGCCGATCACGACGACATCGTATTCTTCGCGCTTGGGAGCCACGCTCATCGTCCGATCTCCCGCTTGCCCTTCTGGATTTCGATCTGCATGCCCTCGGCGACTGGCACGAGGCAGCCCTGGCGATTGCCGACGCCATCGATGGTGACGAGGCAGTCGAAACACACGCCCATCATGCAATAGGGCAGACGCGGCGCGCCGCTCACGGCCGTGGAACGGCGCGCGTCCTGGCCGGATGTCAGCAGCGCGGCGGAGACGGTGTCGCCCTGACGCGCCGCGACGGCGACGCCGTCGACGAAGATCTGCACTTGCGGGCGCTTGTCCTGCTCGGATCGTCTGAACATGGGATGCCTCTTGGCTCCTTCAATTATCTCTAATAGCCGCTGTTGTTCGCAGCGCCCGCGCCGCCAAAGCGGCTGGCGGAGAACGCGCCGACCAGTTCCGGTTCGAGCGCGCCTTGCGCAACCATGCGCGCGATCTCGAAGGCATGGTTGGAGGCCAGCGTCACGCCCGAATGGCAGCAGGCGACGAAGGCGCCAGGATGCGTCTCCGACTGGTCGTAGATCGGAAAGCCGTCTTGCGGCATGACGCGAATGCCGGCCCAGCTCCTGACCACGTTCAGTCGCGCGAGATGCGGAAACATCCGCTGCGCACGATCGGTCATGACAGCGCTGATCGAATGTTTCAGCGCGCGATCGTCGAGCTCATCCTCCTTGCTGTCGCCGATCATCACCGTGCCCTCGTCGGTCTGGCGGATCGTGGTCAGCGGATGCGGCAGGAACGGCATGGTGCGCTCGGTCACGACGATCTGGCCGCGGGTCGGCCCCATCGGCGCGTAGAGGCCGACCATCGGCGCCAGCGTCTGGTTGGCATTGCCGGCCGCAAGTACGATTTTGGCGGCACGGAGCTCGCCCTTCGGCGTGGTCAGGCGGAATTCGCCGCCACTCTTGCTGATCGCCGAGACCGGCTGTTCCGGAAAATAGTCGATGCCGAATTCCCTGAACCCGGTATGGAAGGCGCGGAAGGTGCGCAGCGAATTGACGTGGCCGTCGAGCGGACAATAGCTGCCGCCCGAGACTTCGGGACCGATCAGCGGCAGCGACTTCCTGACCTCGGATGCAGACAGCATCTCCATCTTGTAGTCGGCCGCGCCGACCTGATTGTGCATGCGCTTGACCAGTTCGGTGCGCTGGCCGAATTCGTCCTCGCCGAGCGTGAGATGAAAGCCGCCGTTCTGCTGGAGCGCGACGTCGAGCCCGGTCTGTTGCTTCAGTTCGGACGCGAGCCGCCCCCAGGCCTGCGACGCCTGCACGGTCCACACCGTATAGGCGGGCATGCCGAGGCCCTTGCTCTGCACCCAGACCAGCGCAAAATTCGCGCGCGAAGCACGCTTGGTGATGTCGCCTTCGTCGAGCACGGCCACGCTCTTGCCGAGCCGGCCGAGGCCCCAGGCAATGGCGGAGCCGAGCAATCCGCCGCCAACGACGGCGACGTCATAGTCGGACTTTTGTTTAGACGCGTTTTCTTTACGCGAACCGGCGTCCACTTCGCTCGAAAACGCTTTAGACATAGATTCTCCTATCGTCCCGTATCGCCCTTGCCGGCGAGCACACGGTCGAGCCCGTAGAAGCGGTCGAGCAGAATGAGGGCGGTCATGGTCACAGCGATCACGCAGGCCGAGACCGACGTCACCAGCGGATCGATGTTGTCCTGGATATAAAGGAACATGCGCACGGGCAACGTCTCGGTGCCGGGTGCTGCGAGAAAGACGGTCATGGTGAGATCGTCGAACGACTGGATGAAGGCGAGCGCCCAGCCGCTGATGACGCCGGGCAGGATCAAGGGCAGCGTCACGCGGCGGAATAGCGTCCAGCCGCCGGCGCCGAGCGACACCGCGGCCATCTCGACCGTGCGATCCATACCGGTCGCGGCCGCCAGCGTCAGCCGCAGCGCGAACGGAAACACGATGATGACGTGCGCGATGATCAGCGCGGCAAAACTGCCGCCGAGGCCCGCCGAGGTGAAAAAGCGCAGGAAGGCGATGCCAAGCACGACATGCGGGATCATCAGCGGCGACAGGAACAGCGCCGCCAGCGCATCGCGTCCGCGGAAGCGATAGCGCGCGATCGCGAGCGCCGCCGGCACCGCAAACAGCAGCGCCACGAAGGACGACAGCGCGCCGAGCCCGAGGCTGACCCAGAAGGCATGGATGAACTCGGGATAATTGCCGATCGCCCTGAACCAACGCAGCGAGAAGCCGTTGGTCGGCAGCGACAGAAAACCTTCGGGCGTGAAGGCGACGAGGCAGACCACCAGGATCGGCGCCACCATCACGATAACGAAGATGGTGTGGAAGATCAGCGCCAGCGGGCCGTTCCGTCTCATCGGAACACCTCCGCATAGCGGCGCTCGATGAGCGCGTTGCTGCCGACGACGATCAGCACCAGCGCCACCAGCAGCAGCGTCGCGACCGCCGCACCCAGCGGCCAGTTCAGCGTGTTGAGGAATTCGTCGTAAGCCAGCGTCGCCGCGACCTTGAGCCTGCGGCCGCCGATGATCGCGGGCGTCGCGAAGGCGCTGGCCGAGAGCGAGAACACGATGATCGCGCCCGACAGCACACCCGGCATGATCTGCGGCATGATGATGCGGCGGATGATGGTCACGGGTCCCGCGCCGAGCGACATCGCGGCATTCTCGATCTGCGGATCGAGCCGCTGCAGCGCGGCCCAGACCGACAGCACCATGAACGGCATCATCACATGCGCGAGCGCGACGACCATGCCGGTCTCGGTGAACATGAAGGGAATGGGTGAGCGGATTGCACCGAGCGACATCAGCAGCTTGTTGACGAGGCCGTTGTTGCCGCCGAACAGCAGCGCCCAGCCGAGCGTGCGCGCCACCACGGAGATCAGCAGCGGCCCGAGAATGACCAGCAGGAAAAAGCTCTTCCAGCGGCCGCTCATCCGGTTGAGGATGTAGGCTTCAGGTGCGCCGAGCAGAGCGGTGAGCAACGTGGTCAGGATCGCGATCCGGAACGTGCGCCAGAACATCTCGGCGTAATAGGGATCAGTCGCGATCTCCTGCCAGTTCTTCAGGATGAAGACCGGCTCGATGCCCTTGTACTGGCCCCAATCGTGGAACGACAGCATCACGGTCATCGCCAGGGGGATCAGCAGCACGCCGACGAACAGCATCAGGGCGGGCGCCGTCAGCGCCCATGGGGCACGCGCGCTGCGCTCCTCGGCGGCCGCGCTCATGCGACGGTCCTCGCACGCACGCTCATGTCCTCCGGCCGCCAGGAGAGGCGGACGGCCTCGCCTTCAGCCGGCTGCGGTTGACCATCATTCTGACGGATCACGATCGCCGGGCCGCATTCGCTGTCGCACTGGAACAGCCAGTAATTGCCCTGGAAGATGCGCGTGACGATCTTTGCGCTGAGGCCGGCATCGCCGAAACCGATGCGTTCGGGGCGAATGCTGACGGTGACGGGGCCGCTCAAGCCGGCAGGCGCCGGCGCGCTCCAGGAACCGGCCACCAACCGCGCCGGGGTCGCAGTCCGATCGATGGTCCCGGCAAAATCGTTGGTTTTGCCCAGAAACTGCGAGACGAAGGCCGAGGCCGGCCTCTCATAGGTTTCCTGCGGCGTGCCGATCTGCTCGATCTTGCCCTGGCTCATCACCACGATGCGGTCGGACAGCGACATCGCTTCGTTCTGGTCATGCGTGACGAGGATCGTCGTTGTGCCGATGGTGCGCTGGATCTGGCGCAGCTCGATCTGCATCTCCTCGCGCAGCTTGGCGTCGAGATTGGACAGCGGTTCGTCGAGCAGCAGCACGCTCGGCTTGATCACCAGCGCGCGCGCCAGCGCGACGCGCTGCTGCTGGCCACCGGACATCCGGCGCGGATGGCGATCCTCGTAACCGGCGAGGCCCACCATCGCGAGCGCGGCGCGGACGCGCTCGGCTCGCTCGTTGCGCGGGGCGTTGCGCATCTCGAGGCCGAAGGCGACGTTCTCCGCCGCGGTCATGTGCGGAAACAGCGCATAGCTCTGGAACACGATGCCGAGTCCGCGCTTGGCCGGATGGATCGCGGTCAGGTCCTTGTCCTCGAGCCGGATTGCGCCGCGCGTGGGATCGAGGAAGCCCGCGATCATCTGCAACGTCGTGGTCTTGCCGCAGCCGGAGGGGCCAAGGAAGGAGATGAACTCCCCCTTGCCGACCGCCAGACTGAAGTCATCGACCACGGTCTGCGCGCCGAACTGTTTGGCGACCCGATCGAGCTCGAGATAGGCCATGAGCTGTCTCCGCTGCGAACGATCAGATCAGCGCTCGACCTCGCGGTTCCAGCGCTTGGTCCACTCCTCACGCTTCTCGTTGATGGTGGTCCAGTCCGGATTATAGAGTTTTGCCGCGCGCTCGCCGATCGGGGCCATCTTGCCGAGCTCCGGCGGCACCACCAGCGATTTCAGCACCGGGCCGTAGCCATAGTCCTTCAGCATCACGAGCTGGATTTTTGGATCGAGCAGCATCTTCACGAAGCTCGATGCCAGCGGAGAGGCGTTGGGCTTCGCGATCGGACAGGCCGTCGTCAGCAGCGTTGCCGCGCCTTCCTTCGGGTACACGAAATCGACGGGAAAGCCGGTATTGGCAAAGCTCTGCACGCGGCCGGTGCCCCACACGGCGATGACGGCCTGGCCGGACTGGAACAGCTCGGTCATCTTGCCCGGCGACGGCTCATAGGCGAGCACGTTCGGATTGATCTGCTCCTTGAAGATCTTGAAGCCCGAGTCCACGTTGGACTCGCCGCCGCCATTCATCTTCGACAGCATCACCAGCGCTTCGAGGCCATAGGTGTTGTTGATCGGCGGAATGACCAGCTGCTTGGCGTATTTCGTGTCCTTCAGGTCATTCCACGAGGTCGGCGGCGCCCAGCCTTTCTCGGCGAACACCTTGGTGTTGTACATCAGGCCGGTCGCGACGATGCCGATCGCAACGGCGCGATCATCCTTGAAGCGCGCGGTGTCGTAGAGATCGGCGGCCGGCAGTCCGTCGAGCTTGCCGCAGAAGCCGAGCTGGATCGCCTGGTACATCGGACCGTCATCGACGATGGCGACGTCGATCTGCTGATTGCCCTTCTGCGCCTGCAGCTTCGCCAACGTGTCGGTGGAGTTGCCGGCGACATACTCGACCTTGACGCCGTTCTCCTTCTCGAAGGTCGGGATCACCTCGTCCCGGATCGTCTTCTCGAACGAGCCGCCATAGCCGGCGACATAGAGTGTTTTCTGCTGGGCCGAGACGGCCGTCGGGGCGGCAATGAGCGCCGCGATGCTGGCCGCGGTCAGAAGGCTGAGAGTCTTCATGTGGTCCGATCTCCAATACCGGGATGAGGTGACGTGCCGACAAGTCCCACTAGCCAAAGCGCCTTCCGCATTTCCTTCCGCACCGATCCCACCCTCAAGCAGGGCTCCGGCCCCTGCTTCGCGGATTTGGTGCGATTTGGAGGTTTGAACCCCTCCAATCTGCCGAAAAAGCGGGCTGTCTCCAGCTCTGATGAAAAAGATCGCAAACCCCGACTTCCATCGTCCAATGAATAATGGCACCCTCTGCATGCCCAAATGTTATGAATGGAAATCGGGATGGCGCGGATCAATTCGCGGCAGGTAGAGGCCTTCCGGGCAACGATGCTGACCGGCAGCGTCACCGAGGCGGCGGCGCTGATGACGGTGACGCAACCGGCGGTCAGCCGCTTGCTGCGCGACCT
This sequence comes from Bradyrhizobium sp. CCGUVB4N, assembly GCF_024199945.1. GTDB lineage: Bacteria > Pseudomonadota > Alphaproteobacteria > Rhizobiales > Xanthobacteraceae > Bradyrhizobium. Next base: position 7,676,892 of record NZ_JANADP010000001.1, read on the forward strand.
CCAGGCGCTGCTGAAAATGGAGCTGTTCGAGCGGCGCGGCACTGGCCTGGTGCCGACCGCGGCAGCGATGGCGCTCTATACCGAGGTGGAACGTTCGTTCGTCGGCCTCGAACGCATCACCGCCGCTGCCGAGGAAATCCGCGGCCGCCGCACCGGCTCGCTGCGGATTGCAGCACTGCCGGCGCTGTCGAACGGTTATCTGCCGCGGCTGACGGGTCACTTCCTGAAGGAGCGGCCAAATCTCAACCTTGCGTTCTTCGGCGTGATCTCGCCGATCGTGGTCGACTGGGTGCTGAACAACCAATGTGACGTCGGCTTTGCCGAGGTGCCGATCGCGCATTCGGGTCTACCAACCATGAAATTGCCCGCGCCGGCCCGCGTCGCGGTGCTGCCGACGGGTCATCGCCTCGCGGAGAAGGAAGTCCTGGAGCCACGCGATTTCGAGGGCGAGACGTTCATCTCGCTGTCCGCGGGATCGTCGAGCCGGCATCTCGTCGACCAGCTCTTCCACCGCCACGATGTTCGCCGCGTGCTGCGCGTGGAGACCGCGCTATCCGAGATCATGTGCGGCATGGTGTCGTCGGGGCTTGGGGTTGCGATTTGCGATCCCTTCACGGCGCAGGAGTTCTCCACCCGCGGCGTCGTCGTGCGTCGCTTCCTGCCGCGCATCGATTTCGAATTTTCAGCGGTCTTTCCCGCCCAGCGCAGCCCCTCGCCGGTCGCGCTCGATCTGGTCGAGACCATGCGCAAATCGCTCGTCGACTTCGAGGGCTAGCCGTTGAATGCCGCCTGCGCCTCCGGCAAGTCCCAGATCTTGCCGATCGCGGCGGTGCCTGCCGCCGTGATCGCGGCCTCATCAGCACCGAGATAGCGGCCCGCATCGACCAGCATGCGGCCGTCGACCATGACCTGATCGATGTTGGCGCGGTTGGCGAGCGCGATCAGTGCGCGGCGCGGATCGAACAGCGGCTGAAGATGCGGATGGGTGAGATCGACGACGGTGAGATCGGCGGTGGCGCCCGGCTCGATGCGGCCGAGGTCCGGCCGCTTGATGACGTCGGCGGCGACAGCCGTGTTCGCCTCGATCAGCTCCGGTGAGTTCGCCACATCGGCGCGCTGCGAGGCCACCTTTGAGATCAGCGACGCCGCATTGAGCTCGCCGAGCAGGTCCATGTTGTAGCCGTCGGTGCCGACCACGGTGCGCACGCCGTGCTCCGCGAAGCGGCTGAACGCCGCGGTCACGCCGGCGCGCGCGAAGACGCGCGGGCAATTGAGGACAGTCATGCCGCGCGCGGCCATCAGCTTCAGATCATCGTCGCTGCTGAACATGCAGTGCGCCGCCATCAGATCGGGCGCGAGCAGGCCGAGCCAGTCCAGATATTCCGCCGGCGTGCGGCCGCCATAGCGCCTGCCGATGGTCTCGACCTCGGCGCGGCTCTGCGCCATGTGCGTCGTGATGGGCACCCCGAGCTCGCGCGCCCGCGTGGCGCAGGCCTTCAGCAGATCGGGGCCGCAGGTGTCGGTGGCGTGCGGGCTCATGGCGAGGCTGATGCGGCCGTCGCCGCGATTGTTCCAGCGCTGATAGAGCGCATCCCATGTCGCCATGTCGGCCGTGCCGTCGTCACCGGAATAGCGGACTACGCCGTCGGCGCCAGCTTTCGCGTCCGATGTCGAGAACAGATAGGGCGCGCCGTAGAAGCGGATGCCCATCTCCTCGGCGGCGTCGAACATCTCGGGGATCGAATTGCGGAACGGCTCCATCACCGTGGTGGCGCCGCCCTTGAGGAGCTGGAGGATACCGAGCCGCGCGACCGCCAGTCGCTCCTCGGCCGATAGAATCTCCGCGCCGCGCTTGGTCAGTGGCAGCAGCACCGTATAGACGATGCTCTGGTTGTTCTTACGGCCGTTGCCGTCCTCGCTATGGCTGCGCGCCACGGCTTCGGAGAAGCAGTGGTTGTGCAGATTGAGCAGGCCCGGCAGGACGAAGCGGCCGGGACGGTCGTAGACGTGATCCGCGCTCGGCCTGTCACGTGTGATCGCGGCGATCTTTTTGCCTTCGACAAGGACCCAATGGTCGCGCAGCACATCCTGCGCGCCGTCCTTGCGTGACAGCACATAGCTGCCGAAAATTGCCGTGATGCTCATGCGGGGCGTACGTTCCAGAAGACGGCGGTGCCGTCGAGAATGCCGGTGATGTCTTTGCGATAGGCGGTCGGCTGCTTGTACAGGCCGATTGGAATATAGGGGATTTCCTCGAAGGCGACTGCCTGGATCTGGCGGCAGATGCGCTGCTGCTCCGCGAGCTCGGACGCCGCCAGCCACTGGCTGCGCAAGGGTCCCATCTTCTCGCTCGCATACCAGCCGGCGACCTTGCCTTCGCCACGGATGTTGGTGTTGCCGGCCGGGTTGAGCCAGTCGATGCCCTGCCAGTTACCGACCGCCGCACTCCAGCCGCCCTGCCCGATCGGATCCTTCTTCAACTGGCGCTGCAACACGACTGCGAAGTCGAGCCCGGCATATTCGACATTCATGCCGGCCTTGCGCAAACTATCGACCGCGATCTCGCCAAGCGGCTTCTGTGCCAGCGAGTTGGTGGGGACCAGCACCACGATCTTCTCGCCATTGTAGCCGGCGGCCTTCAGGTCGGCCTTGACCTTGTCGTAGTTGCGCGGGCCGCGGAACACATCGAGGCCGACGTCGCTCGCCATCGGCGTATCAGGTGCGAAGAAGCCGACCGGCGAGACCTGGAACGCCGGATCGGTGCCGGCGACGGCCGTCATGAAGGCGGACTGGTCGATGGCGCCGAGCAAGGCACGGCGGACGGCCGGATTATCGAACGGCGGCTGCAAATGATTGAGGCGCAGCATGCAGGCGTAGCCTCTGGGATCGAGGATGCGCGTCTCGATGTCGCCGGCGGCCTTGATGATCGGCAGCAGATCGTGCGGCGTGGTCTCCTGCCAGTCCTGTTCGCCGGTCTGGAGCGCGGCAACACCGGTGCCGGCATCGGGCGTGGTGGTCCAGACCACGCGGTCGTAATGCACGATCTTGGGACCCGCCGTCCAATCCGGCTTGCCGTCGGTGCGCGGCTGATAGCGCTCGAATTTAGCGTAAGCATTGCGGGCGCCCTGCACGCGCTCGTCGGCGAGGTAGCGGAACGGACCGCTGCCGATGACGTCGGTCAGCGGCTTGAACGGGTCCTGGCTCGCCAGCCGCTCCGGCATCATGAAGCAGGGATTGATCGCGGCCTTGCCCAGCGCCTGCGGCAGCAGCGGAAACGGACGCTTGAGGCGAAAGCGGATGGTGCGATCGTCCGCCGCCGCCAATTCGGCAGTCGCCTCCATCAGCTCGCCGCCAAAACCGTCGCGCGCCGCCCAGCGGCGAATGCTGGCGACGCAATCGCGGGCAAGCACGCGCTCGCCGTCGTGCCAGAACAAGCCGTCACGCAAGCTGAGGTCCCACTGCAGCTGGTCGCCCGAGATCGCATGGCCCGACAGCATCTGCGGCGAGACCTGGAGCGAGGAGCTCATGCCATAGAGCGTGTCGTAGACCATGAAGCCATGGTTTCGCGACACCTGCGCGGTCGAGTAGATCGGATCGACGAAGGCGAGATCGATCACGGGAATGAAACGCAGCGTGCTCTGGGATTCGGCGCGGACGATGCCCGGCAACGAAAGCGCCGGCACCGTTGCGGCAGCCTTGAGGAGCGAACGGCGAGAGATGGGCATTACAAGAGCTCCTGCAGGATCTTACGTATTCAACAACACCGCGCCGATCGCAGCCGCGACCGCCTGCTGCGCCGGTTCGATCACGGGCACGCCGATCGCTTCCGCAATCGCCGCGCGATGCGAGGCCATGCCGGCACAACCCATCACCACGACATCGGCGCGATAGTGCGTGACCAGCGCACGACCAGCGTCGATCAACCGGCCGCGGATGTCCGCGCCCGCCGTTTCCGCCGCGCTTGCGCCGACCGACCAGCTTCCGGCATAGCGGCTGTCGACGCCCATCACCCGCGCCATGCGCTGCTGGCGGCGGATGCTCGACGGCGACAGCGCGATGACGCCATAGCGTTCGCCCAGCATCAGCGCACGAAAGATCCCGCATTCGGCGATGCCCATCACGGGGCGTCCGCCGGCCGCCTCGCGCACCGCATGCAGGCCTGGATCGCTGAAGCAGGCTAGCACGAAGGCATCCGCATCGTCGCGCGTGACGCGGTTGACCAGCGGCATCACGACGCTGTCAGAATCGCGCTGCGAGCTGATGCTTGGCGGTCCCTCGGCAAGACCGACCACCTCGATCTCAGGCCCGCCTGATATCCGCAGCGGCGCGACCGCATCGTCGATCGCCGTCGTCACCGACGCCGAGGAGTTGGGATTGATGACGAGGATGCGGCGACGGGTCATGGCACTCCTCAACGGTTGGCGGCCTCGTGGCGCAGGAAGTTCTCAGCGATCTTCTCGCCGGTGGTGATCCAGACGTCCGGGCACGATTTTGCGTAGGTCAGGAACTCGCGCAGCAGGCGCAGCCGCATCGGACGGCCGCTGCATTGCGGATGCAGCACGGTCGTCACCATCGCACCCCAGTCCCTGGTTTCGTCGAGCTCGTCCTTCCAGATCGAGAGTACGTGCTCCTTGGGGAAGATCGAGCGCGGGCTGAAGCGCGCCGACAGGCCGTGCATCCAGTCATCATAGCTCGCCGTCACCGGCAGTTCGATCGTGCCGGGCTTGCCGTCGGCGAGGCGATGCCGATAAGGCCGCACGTCATCGCGGAACGAGGAGGTGTAGACGATGCCGTGACGCACGAGTGCTGCGCGCAGCTCCTCGGTGAATTCACCGTATGGCGCCCGATAGCCGGTCGGCTTGACGCCGAGCCGACGCTTCAGCGCCTCGAAGCCGCGCTCCAGCTCCTCCTCGATCCAGGGATCGCCGGGATCCGGCAGGAGATGATGATAGCCGTGATGGCCGATCTCGTGGCCGGCCTTGAGGATCGACTCCGCCATCGCCGGATGCGCATCGACCGACCAGCCCGTGACGAAGAACGTCGCCTTGAGATCGAGCTGATAGAGCAGCTCCAGCAGCTTTGGCGTGCCGACGCGCGCCTCGTAGCCGCCATAGCTCATGGTGATGAGCCGCTGGGCGTGCACGGCGTCCTTGCTGGTCCACGCGCTTTCCGCGTCGACGTCGAAGGACAGGAACATCGCCGATGCGTACGGCTTCGGCCAGGGATATTCCGGTGCGGGATCCGCGGTGTTGGCTGGGGTGAGCGGAATGCTCTGGAGGGCCTTACTGTCCAGCATTGATGGTCGCCTTTTCGAGTGCGTTGTCTGTCAGTTTCCACTTGGCAAGCAGGGTCTTGTAGGTGCCGTCGGCGATCAGCGCGTCGACCGCCTCCAGCATTGCCTGCTGGAGTGCCTTTTCCTTGACCGGCAGCGCAATGCCGGTGAACTGCGTTGCGAAGGGATCGCCGACCGGCGCATAGGTGCCCGGCTCGAGATCCATCACATAGGGCAGCGTCTCGTTGCCCTGCACGGCGGCGTCGATGCGGCCCTGCCTGAGCTGCGTGCGCGCATCTGCCGAGCCATCCGTGCCGACGAACTGGATCGGGTTGCTGCCGCAGTTCTTCTGGCTCCACTTGTCGATCTCGGCCGGAAACATGGTCCGGCGGCTGGCGCCGACCTTCTTTCCGCACAGTGCAGCCATGTCCTTGAACTCGGACGCACGGGACTGCTGCACGAAGAATTTTGGGCCGCTGCGCAAATAGTCGACGAAGGAGGCAATGTCGTGCCGGCTCGCATAGTCGGTGAAGCCGGACAGGATGGCGTCCACCCGCCCCGTCGAAATCGACGGCATGAACTCGGCAAAGCTGGTTTCGGTCCATTCGATCTTGACGCCGAGCTTGCGCCCGAGCGCCTCGCCGAGATCGATGTCGAAGCCCGACAGCGCGTTGGTCGCGGGATCGCGGAACTCCATCGGCGGATAGTTCGGCACCAGCGCCACCTTGAGGCTGCCGCGCTTGGCGATGTCAGGCGGCAGCTCGATCGCCCAAGCCTTAGTACCAAGCGCCGAGACGCTCATGGCACCGAAAAGCGCCGCCGCAACGAAAAGTCTTTTCATCAATACGCCCCCATTTCAGATCACAGCCGAAAGAAATGCCTTGGTGCGCTCTTCGCGCGGCGCGCCCAGCACTTCGGACGCGCGGCCCTGTTCGACGATCGCGCCCTGGTCCATGTAGACGACGCGGTCGGCGACCTCGCGGGCAAAGCCGAGCTCGTGCGTCACCACCATCATGGTCATGCCGCTCTTCGCCAGCTCCTTCATCACCGCGAGCACCTCGCCGACGAGCTCGGGATCGAGCGCGCTGGTCGGCTCGTCGAACAGCATCAGCATCGGCTTCATCGCGAGCGCCCGCGCAATCGCGACGCGTTGCTGCTGGCCGCCCGAGAGTTGCGCGGGATACGAATTGGCCTTGGCCGCAAGGCCGACGCGGCGCAGCAATTCGAGCGCTTCAGCGCGTACCTCGTCGACTTTGCGGCCCTGCACCTGCAGCGGGCCTTCGGTGATGTTCTCCAGCGCGGTCTTGTGCGGAAACAGGTTGAAGCGCTGGAACGCCATGCCGGTCTTCAGCCGCTGCCGCCCGATCTCGTTCTCGCTGAGGCGATGCAACCGCCCGCTTTGCTCGCGCACGCCAAGCAATTCGCCATCGAGCCAGATGCCGCCGCTATCGATGACCGCGAGCTGGTTGATGCAGCGAAGCAGCGTGGTTTTGCCGGAGCCGGAGGCGCCGATCAGGCACATCACCTCGCCGGGCCAGACGTCGAGCGAGACGTTCTTGAGAGCCTGAAACTCTCCAAAACTCTTGCTCACCGAGCGGATCGCGACGAGGGGTTTTGTCATCGCGCCAACCGCATGGTGCCGCGTGCAAAACGGCGTTCGAGCAGCATCTGGAGCGGGGTCAGGATCGAGACGACGAGCAGATACCAGAGCCCGGCGACGATCAGCAGCTCGATCACGCGGGAATTGGCGTAATAGATGTTTTCGGCGTTATGCAGCACTTCAGGATACTGGATGACGCTCGCGAGCGACGTCGCCTTCACCATGCCGATGAACTCGTTGCCGAGCGGCGGGATCACGACGCGCATCGCCTGTGGCAAAATGATCCGGCGCAGCGCCCGCAGCCGTCCCATGCCGATCGCCTGCGCCGCCTCATATTGTCCGATATCGACCGACAGCATGCCGGCGCGCATCACTTCCGACGTATAGGCGCCCTGGTTGATGCCGAGCCCGAGCAGCGCGGCAAGGAACGGCGTCATGACGTCGACGGCGCGCGCGCTCCACAGGCCGGGAATGCCGATGGTCGGAAATACCAGCGCGAGATTGAACCACAACAGCAATTGCAGGATCAGCGGCGTGCCGCGGAACAGCCAGGTGTAGCCTGCGGCCACCGTCTTCAGCACCGGGTTCGGCGACAGCCGCATGATCGCGACGACGATTCCGAGGAAGATGCCGAGTCCCATTGCCAGCACCGCCATCACCATGGTGTTGACGATGCCCTCGAGGATTACTTTTGCGGTGATGAAGCGGCTGACATAGGACCATTCGATCTGGCCATTGGCGAAGGCTCGCGCGATCGCCGCCAGCACCAGGACGATCAGGGCCGCGCTCAGCCAGCGAAACCAGTGCGGCTCGCGTGCGATCCGCATTCCCGACAGATCGGGAAAACCTTCCGCGAGTGCCGGGGCCGCCTTCATTGCGGTGCCGCGTTCAGCATGGGCTGGGTCACCGCATTCGCACCCAGACCCCATTTGTCGAGAACTGCCTTGTAGGAACCATCCGCGATCATCACGGTGAGTTTCTCCGTCACGACTTCACGGAGCGCGGCATCGTCCTTGCGGAACATGATGCCTTGATAGCCCTTCGCGAAGGACTCGCCGACGACGCGGTACTTGCCCGGCTCCTGCGTCTGCGCATAAGGCAACGTCTCGCTGCCCTGTACGGCAGCGTCGATGCGGCCCTGCTTGAGCTGGTTGCGAACGTCGATCGAGTTCTCGCCCGGCACATATTGGATGGCTGGCTTGCCGCCCGCCTCGCAATTCTGCTTGCTCCACTTCTCGATCTCGACCGGAAAGCTGGTGCTGCGGGTGGTGCCGACCTTCTTGCCGCAGAGATCGGTCGCATCCTTGGCCGCACTGTCCGCCATCACGAAGAACTGCGGGCCGGTCGTGAGGTAATCGACGAAATCGGCGCTCTCGCGTCGCGAGGCACGATCGGAGATGCCGGAGATGATGAAATCGGCACGCTTGGTCTGGAGCGACGGAATCAGCTCGGCGAACGGCGTCTCGCTCCAGACGATCTTGAGCCCACCGAGCCGCTTGGCGAGTTCGTTCGCGAGGTCGATGTCGAGCCCGACCAGCTCGTTGCTGGCGGGATCACGGTATTCCATCGGCGCGTAGGTGGAATTGACCGTGAGCTTGAGCGTGCCCGCCTGCTTGATTTCCGCCGGAAGCTCCGCGGATTGCGCAGACGTTACGGCAGCCAGCGCTGCGAAACCGAGAGAAAGCGAGAGGCGTATCATGTCAGCTCCTTTGCCAGCGCCGTGCCAGATCGTCAGTCCGCGTCGAGCACGGCCGGCTCGATGACGCCGGCACGCTCGGTGATCACCCTGTATTGCTCGGGCCGCCGGTGGGCGGCGAAATTGAACATCTTGTCCTTGCCCTGACGGCAGAGATCGAGGTCCAGATCGGCGACGATCACCTCGTCGGTCAGGGTCGCGGCCTGCGCGACGATGCGCCCGTTGGGATCGACGATGCAGGAGCCGCCGATCAGGCCCGAGCCATCCTCCTCGCCGGCCTTGGCGACCGAGATCGCCCAGGTCGCGTTCATGTAGGCATTGGCCTGCGTCACCAGCGTCGAATGGAAGGTGCGCAGCGAAGCATCTTCCGTGGTGCCGCCATTGGGATCATAGGCCGCCGAGTTGTAACCGATGCAGACGAGCTCGACGCCTTGCAGGCCGAGCACGCGCCAGGATTCCGGCCAGCGTCGATCGTTGCAGATCATCATGCCCATGATCGCATGCGCCCATGCCGAGCCGGCACGGAACGCGGGAAAGCCGAGGTCGCCATATTCGAAATAGCGCTTCTCGAGCTGCTGGTAGCGCGCGCCCTCGCGCGGCTCGACCGAGCCCGGCAGATGCACCTTGCGATAACGGCCGAGAATCTCGCCGTCGCGATCGACCAGGATGGCGCAATTGTAACGGCGGCCTTCGGCGGTCAACTCGGCATAGCCGACATAGAAGCCGACGCGCAGCGCACGCGCACGATCGAACAGTTTTGCGACGGCCGGGTTCGGCATGCCGTGCTCGAAATAGTGGTCGAGCGCATCGCCCTCCAGGAGCCAGCGCGGAAAGAAGGTGGTGAAGGCCAGCTCGGGAAACACCACGAGGCTGGCGCCGCGGCTCGCCGCTTCCTCCAGCATGGCAAGCATTCGCGATAGCGTATGCTCGCGCGTATCGGCTTTCTGCGTCGGCCCCATCTGGGCTGCGGCGGCGCGAAGGACACGAACCAAGACTGCCTCCAATCTGTGCGCAATGCTGCCTCAATGGGCGAATGAACCCTTTGATCCAGCATGCAAATCCGCGACCATTAGGCGCAAGGAGGGCTGCAAAAGCAATTCATCGTGCTATGATGTTTTGGCCTAGAGTATAATCGGCGGTGATATGAACCTGCGCCAGCTCGAGATCCTGCGTGCCGTCATCCGCCATCGCACCACGGTGGCGGCGGCCGACGAACTGGCACTGTCACAGCCCGCGGTCAGCAATGCGCTGAAGACGATGGAGGCGCAGGCCGGCTTTGCGCTGTTCGAGCGCGTCAACAACCGGCTGTTTCCGACCGCGGAAGCCATGGCGCTCTACAAGGAGAGCGAAGCGATTTTTGCGCTGCACGCCAAGCTCGAGAACCGCGTCCGCGATCTGCGCGAGAACCGCGCCGGACATCTTGCCATCGTGGCAACGCCGCCGCTCGCCTACAGCATCATTCCCTCCGCGCTATCGGGCTTCCTGCGCCGGCGTCCGGACACACGCGTGTTCTTCGACGTCAGGCGCTATGAGGGCATCATCGAGGGCGTGCTCAGCCGCGTCGCCGAGCTCGGCTTCGCGCTCGGGTTGACCCATCATCCCGGCATCGCGCATGAGGTGGTGCACACCGGCGAGATGGTCTGCGTGCTGCCGCCACAGCATCCGCTCGCCGACAAGCCAGTGATCTCGGCCGCGGATCTGTCAGGCCTCCCCTTCATCGGGCTCGAGCGCGGCACGCGGCTCGGCGAAGCCGTGCGCGACAGCTTTGCCCGCGCCGGCGCGTCGTTCCAGCCGACAGTCGAGGTGCGCTATTGCAATACGGCCTGCGTGCTCGCGGCCGCAGGCGTCGGCGCCGCCGTGGTCGATCCCTTCTCGCCGCGCCAGAACGGCGGGCACGGCCTCGTGGTCCGGCCGTTCACGCCGACGACGCGCGCGGTCGCCTACATGCTATGGTCGGAAGCCGAGCCGCTGTCGCGTCTGGCCAAGGCGTTTCTCGCCGAGATCCGCAAGGAGAGTGCGCAGTTGGAGCGCACAGCGCCACACCAGCAACATGGGGCAGGAAGCGACTGAGCTTCGCAATCTTTGACCTGAGGGGCACATGGCACGCATCACCATCATCGAGACCGGACAGGTTCCGCCAAAATATCGCGAACAGCACGGCTCGTTTCCGGACATGTTCGAGCGCATGGTCCACGCCGAGGATCCGACGGCCACAGTCGAAATCGTCAGCATTCCGAATGGCGATGCGCTGCCCGATCCGGGCAAGCTCGAGGCCGTGCTGATCACCGGTGCCGCCGCCGGCGTCTATGACGGGCTCGACTGGATCGCGCCGCTGGAAGATTTCGTGCGCAGCGCTTACGCCAACAAGACGCCGATGGTGGGCATCTGCTTCGGCCATCAGCTGATCGCACAGGCGCTCGGCGGCACCGTGCGCAAATCCGAGAAGGGCTGGGGCATCGGCCGGCACGTCTATCAGGTGCTGCCGGAGAACGGCGTCGTCGAGGGCGAGGCCGTCGCCATCGCCTGCTCGCATCAGGACCAGGTGATCGAGGCGCCAAACGACGCGCTCACGATCCTCTCGTCGGAGTTTACCCCGCATGCCGGCCTGCTCTACGCCAATGGCGCAACGCTGACCGTACAGCCGCATCCGGAGTTCGACGTGGAGTTCGCGCAAGTGTGCTGCGAATTGCGCGACGGCAAAGCGCCGGATGATGTCGTGGCAACGGCAAGGGATTCGCTGGCGCAGCCGATGGACAACGCGAAGCTTGGTGGAGCGATTACGCGGTTCCTCGCGCGCAAATCTGCCCCCTCATCCTGAGGAGCGGCCGAAGGCGGCGTCTCGAAGGATCGAGGCCGCCGCTGCAGCGGCGGGGCCTGCATGGTTCGAGACGCCGCGTCGCGGCTCCTCACCACGAGGGATGAGAGTTCAGAACGGATCCGTCCCCAGCCCCGGCACATTCGCCGGCCGCGGCCCGGGCGCGGCCCAGTGGAACCGGCGATCCTTCTCCGCAATCGTGATGTCGTTGATCGAGGCCTCGCGCCGCCGCATCAGGCCGTGCTCGTCGAACTCCCACTGCTCGTTGCCGTAGGAGCGATACCACTGGCCGCTCGCGTCGTGCCATTCATACTGGAAGCGCACCGCGATGCGGTTCTCGTCGAAGGCCCAGAGATCCTTGATCAGGCGATACTCCTGCTCCTTCTCCCATTTGCGGGTCAGGAACGCCACGATGGCCTCGCGGCCCTGAAACACTTCCGAGCGATTGCGCCAGCGGCTGTCCTCGGTATAGGCGAGCGAGACTTTCACCGGATCGCGCGAATTCCAGGCGTCCTCGGCCATGCGCGCCTTTTGCGCGGCGGTCTCACGGGTGAAGGGCGGAAGCGGCGGGCGCGACATGATGGCCTCATCGGTTGTTTTGGAGGCGCAATCTATCGCTGCATTTGACGGAGTCGATAGGCCGTGACCTGTCGGCCGATCACTTATCGGGCGATCAGGAAATCAAATCGGCCTTCATCAGAGCGCGGATCGATTTCGGGATCGGTTGCGCCCGGCCGCCGCTGATGAAAGCGACGCGCACCTCAGCCTTGACCAGCACGTCCGTACCGCGCCGCACCTCCTGCGCCAGCATGATGGAAGCCCCCTTCACGGCAACGGGCCAGGTCACGACATCGAGCACGTCGTCCATCCGTGCAGGTTTGAGAAAATCCAGATGCATCGAGCGCACGACGAAGGCAAAGCCCGCGCCTTCGGTCTCGGGTTGATCGAACAGCGCCTGCTGCTCGGCACCCATCAGCCGCAGATGATTGGTGCGCCCGCGCTCCATGTAGCGCAGGTAATTGGCATGATAGACGATGCCCGAGAAATCCGTGTCCTCGTAGTAGACGCGGACCTGCATGTGGTGGCGGCCGTCGCGGATCTCGCCGTCGAGATGAGCTGTCACGTCGCGAGCCTCTTCACTTGTCGCTACCGGCCCGTTTTGCGCAAAAACGGCCGGCTGCGCAAGCCGGCTAGGACACAGTTGCCACCGGCGCCCGCCCCAGCGTCACCTCGACGATCTCGGGCGGCACACCGACGCGGACCGGCATGATGCTGCAGCCGAGGCCGCCGGAGATGATGACATCGCACTTCAGCCGGAGATGGCCGTAGACGAGTGGAACGCCGCGCTGCTGCGGAAGCGCCGGCGACCAGCCGAACAGGCGGATCTGACCACCATGGGTGTGACCGGACAGCTGGAGCGCGACACGCGCGGGCACGCGCGTCGCGATATAGGGCTCATGCGCGAGCAGGACGATTGGGGCGTCGTCCGTGACCTTTGCGAGCGTCGCGGTGAGATCGTCAGCACCGAAACGCTGAGCGCGTCCGTAGCGCTGCGACGGCGCATAGGCGAGTTGATCGCCGAGGCCGGCGAGCCAGAACGGGCGCCCATCCTTGGTGAGACGCACGACGTCGTTCTCGTAGACGGGGATGCCAGCCGCTTCCAGCGCACGGTGGGCGACCGTCGGCCCGCGCCCGGCCCGCTGCACGATCTTGTCGTCCCAATAGTCGTGGTTGCCCATGACCGCATGAATACCGAGCGGCGCCTTGAGACCGCTCAGCACCCCCGCCCATTCGCTGGCCGGGATGATGCGCGTGACATGGTGATGACCGGCGACATAGTCGCCGAGCAGCACGATGAGGTCGGCGTTCAGCGCGTTGGTCCGCTCGACGATGGCCTCGATCCGGTCCAGCGACATCCAGGGATCGCAGGCATGGATGTCGGCGATGACGGCGATCTTCAGCGGAAAATCCGTCGGCCATTGCCGCGGCTTTGGATGATAGCGCGTCACGCGCAGCCGCAACACCGGCTCGACGCCGACGCCATAAGCGGCGGTCGAGACGCCGAGGGCGGAGAGACCGCCGATGGAACGGATAAGATGACGCCGATTGATCATGGAAGTCCGCTTCTGATGCACTTGCTTGATGCGGTCGGATTTGAGCGGAATTGGGGTGCGCTTGTGCAGATCGTCTGCACGAGATTACCGGAAGTTCATGACACCGGGACGCTGCGCGTCTGCGCGAGATCAATCGTCGTTTTCGTCGGTGCCGAACAGGCCGAACTGGGCTGCCGCATCGCGCGATGGCTCGGCGATACCGAGATGGCGGAAGGCGTGGGAGGTGAGCAGGCGGCCACGCGGCGTGCGCTGGAGGTAGCCGCACTGAATGAGATACGGCTCGATGATGTCCTCGATCGCATCGCGCGGCTCCGACAGCGCCGCCGCCATCGTCTCGACGCCGACCGGGCCACCGCCGTAGTTCATCGCGATGGTCGTGAGATAGCGACGGTCCATCGCATCGAGGCCGGCCGCGTCGACCTCGAGCGCACTAAGCGCATGGTCGGCAATCTTGCGGTCGATCTTGTCGGCATTGGCGGCCGAGGCAAAATCGCGCACACGACGCAACAGGCGGCCAGCGATGCGCGGCGTACCGCGGGCACGGCGCGCGATCTCGTTGGCGCCATCGGCGCTCATGCCGACATTGAGCACGCGCGCGCCGCGGGTGACGATGCTCTCCAGCTCCTCGATCGTATAGAAGTTGAGGCGGACCGGAATGCCGAAGCGATCGCGCAAGGGGGTGGTCAGCAGACCTGCGCGTGTGGTGGCGCCGACCAGCGTGAACTTCGACAGCTCGATCTTGACCGAACGCGCCGCCGGCCCCTCGCCGATGATGAGGTCGAGCTGAAAGTCCTCCATCGCGGGATAGAGCACCTCCTCGACCGCCGGGCTGAGGCGATGGATTTCGTCGATGAAGAGCACGTCGCGCTCTTCGAGATTGGTCAGGAGCGCGGCGAGATCGCCGGCCTTGGCAATCACGGGGCCTGAGGTGGCGCGAAAGCCGACGCCAAGCTCTTTCGCCACGATCTGCGCCAGCGTGGTCTTGCCGAGGCCGGGCGGACCGACGAACAGCACATGATCCAGTGCCTCGCCACGCTTGCGCGCCGCCTCGATGAAGATCGAGAGATTCTTGCGCGCCTGCTGCTGGCCGACGAAGTCGGACAGCGATTGCGGACGCAGCGCGGTGTCGCCGACGTCATCGCTGCGGCGTTCGGGCGAAACCATGCGGTTGGCCTTGGGATCGCTCACTTCGCGAGCTCCTTCAGGCCGAGGCGAATAAGCTGCGCCGTCTCGGCATTTTCACCGGCACTGCGCGAGGCCGAGGCAATCGCCGCAGCGGCCTGCGGCTGGCCGTAGCCGAGATTGACCAGCGCGGAGATGGCATCCGCCACCGGGCGCGGCGCGCGCTGCTCATCGACGGCGCCGGCGAGATGCACGACCGCGGGATCGACATTGGCGAAGGCCGGCGCCTTGTCCTTCAACTCGGTGACGATGCGCTCGGCGACCTTGGGCCCGACGCCGGGGGTGCGCGCCACGGCGGCCTTGTCGCGCAGAGCAATCGCATTGGCGAGATCGGCCGGCGCCAGCGTGCCGAGCACGGCGAGCGCGACCTTGGCGCCAACGCCCTGCACGGTCTGGAGCAGTCGAAACCATTCGCGCTCCTGGTCGGTGCGGAAGCCGAACAGTTTTATTTGATCCTCACGGACATAGGTTTCGATCGAGAGCACCGCTGCTTCGCCGGGCGACGGCAGATGCTGCAGCGTCCGCGCCGAGCAATGCACCTGGTAGCCGACGCCGCCGACGTCGAGGACGACATAGTCCTCGCCGTAGGAATCGATCAGGCCCTTGAGCTTGCCGATCATAGTCCCACCACCTTCAGCCTGAGCGCCGCGCTCTGGCGGTGATGGGCGTGGGTGATGGCGATGGCGAGCGCGTCGGCGGCGTCCGCTGACGGCGGCTCGGCCTTGGGCAGCAGGATCTTCAGCATCATCGCGATCTGTTGCTTGTCGGCGTGGCCGGCGCCGACCACCGTCTTCTTCACCTGGTTCGGCGCGTATTCGGCGACAGAGATGCCGAACATTGCGGGCGCCAGCATGGCGACGCCACGGGCCTGGCCGAGTTTCAGCGTCGCGACGCCGTCCTTGTTCACAAAGGTCTGCTCGACCGCGGCCTCCATTGGAGTGTGATGGGAGAGAACAGCCGTGAGCCCCTCATGGATCGCGAGCAGCCGGCTCGCCAGCGGCAAATGATCCGGCGGTTCCACCGAACCGCAGGCGATATAGATCAAGCGGTTGCCGTCGGCCTCGATCACGCCCCAGCCGGTGCGGCGCAGGCCGGGGTCGATGCCGATGATGCGAACGGGTTGGCGAATCGGGAGCGCGGTCATGGGCCAGTGATAGCGGTTGGCCCATGATAGCGAAACAGAAACAGAACAGAAGTCCCCGGAGAAAGGGGCCTGTACCCTACCCGCCCATCTTGGCGATCAGCGCGTCCGAAATCTCGAAATTGGCATAGACGTTCTGGACGTCGTCGTGCTCGTTGAGCAGGTCCATCAGCTTCAAGAGCTTCTCGCCAGTCTCGTCGTCAACGGCGACTGTGTTCTGCGGCTTCCAGATCAGCGCGGCCTTGCGCGGCTCGCCGAACTTGGCCTCGAGCGCCTTGGCGACGTCGCGGTAGCCTTCGGTCGAGGCGTAGATCTCGTGTCCGCCTTCGCCCGAGACCACGTCGTCGGCGCCGGCCTCGATTGCGGCATCGAGCACGGCATCGTCATCGGCGACGCTGCGGTCGTATTCGATGATGCCGGTGCGGTCGAACATGAAGGAGACCGAGCCGGTTTCGCCGAGATTGCCGCCGGATTTGGTGAAGAAGGAGCGGATGTCGGAGGCGGCGCGGTTGCGGTTGTCGGTCAGGGCCTCGACGATCACGGCGACGCCGCCGGGGCCATAGCCCTCGTAGCGGATCTCGTCATAGTTCTCGCCCTCATTGCCGAGCGCCTTCTTCACGGCACGCTCGATATTGTCCTTCGGCATATTCTCCTGGCGCGCCGCGATGATGGCCGCGCGCAGGCGCGGGTTCATGTTGGGGTCGGGCGTGCCGAGCTTGGCTGCGACAGTGATTTCCCGCGCCAGCTTGCCGAACAGCTTCGACTTCTGGGCATCCTGCCGGCCCTTGCGGTGCATGATGTTCTTGAATTGGGAATGTCCGGCCATGCGTGATCTTCTCTAGGGAATCGTGCGCCAAAGGTGAGCTTGGGGAAGCGCGGCCTTATAGGCCGCCAACCCACCGGAATGAAAGAGCCTCTCATACTTTAAGGTAATACAGTAGTTGCCCGTGCCCGGAAGTCAGGCATCGTTAACCCTGATTTCATTCCGGCTTGCGAAAATGGCCTCCGCCCGTCTCCCGACAAGAGTAGACCCGATGGCGTTCGCATTATTTCGGAAGCGCCTGCCGGATACGGCCGCACCGGCCCCAGCCCTGCAGGCTGCGCAGCCGGCGGCCGCACCGGCCACCGAGGTCGATTCGGCCCGTGAAATCCTGGAACTGCTGGAACTCGAGCTCGGCGCCATGATCCGCCAGCTCGAGCGCGCCGCCAATTCGGTCGCGGGCGGCGCCGAGGCGACCGCGGCGACGCTGGCCGATATCCGCCAGCGTACCGATGCGCTGACCGGGCGGACCAACGCCGCGCAGTCGAACGCCTCGGGCTTTGCCCATGCCGCCGACAAGTTCACCCAATCCGCGCGAGGCATCGGCGCGCAGGTCCGCGAGGCCGGCAAGCTCGCCGATGAGGCCAGCGCCGCAGCACAAGAGGCCCGCGCCAATGTCGACCGCCTGCGTGAATCCTCCGCGGCGATCGGCAATGTCGTCAATCTGATCGCCCAGATCGCGCGGCAGACCACGCTGCTCGCGCTCAACTCCACCATCGAGGCCGCGCGCGCCGGTGCGGCCGGCAAGGGCTTTGCCGTCGTCGCCACCGAGGTCAAGGCGC
This sequence comes from Bradyrhizobium sp. CCGUVB4N, assembly GCF_024199945.1. Taxonomy (GTDB): domain Bacteria; phylum Pseudomonadota; class Alphaproteobacteria; order Rhizobiales; family Xanthobacteraceae; genus Bradyrhizobium. Next base: position 7,694,314 of record NZ_JANADP010000001.1, read on the forward strand.
TCGCGGTGCAGACCCAGGGTGCCACCGAGGAGATCTCCAGGAAGATCGACGCACTGCAGCGCGACGCCGCCGGCTCGGCGGACGCGGTGCACCGCATCTCGCAGGCGATCGAGGCGATCCGCCCGGTGTTCGACACCGTCAACGGCGCCGTCGCCGAGCAGACCGCCACCACCGGCGAGGTCTCCGGCAACGCGGCCAACGCATCGCAGTTCATCATCGCGGTCGGCGAAAGCGCGGCCGAAATCGACGCCGCGACCAAGGCCGCCGAGACCCATGGCGAGAACGTCGCCAGCGCCGGCAAGGCCGTGACGACCTTTGCCCAGAAGCTGAAATCGCGCTGCGCCGTACTGCTCCGCCAGAGCGAGCATGACGACCGCCGCAAGACCGAACGGCTGCCCTGCCACCTCAGATTCGAAACTCCGCGCGGCATGCTGCCGGTCTACGAGATCGCGATGGACGGCGTCTTGATCGGCGGTGCGGAAGCAGGCCGGCTGGCGCCGCAGGCGATCATCGACGGCAGCCTCGAAGACGTCGGCGCCTGCCGCCTGCGCGTGATCGAGCAGTCCAAGGCCGGCGCCCGCACGCAATTCGTCAGCCCGAACGCCGCGCAGCGCGAGAAGATCGAAGACAAGCTCTGGTCGATCCACGAGGAGAATACCGAGTTCGTCACCCGCGCGATGGAGGCCGGCACCGCGCTGACCCGGATTTTCGAGCAGGCCGTCGCGCGCGGCGAGGTCAGGATGGATGACCTCTTCGACACCGACTACGCCGAGATATCAGGCACCAATCCGCAGCAATACCGCACAAAATATCTGGACTGGGCCGACCGCGCGCTGCCGCCGTTCCAGGAAGCCTTTCTCGCCAAGGAACCGCGCATGGCGTTCTGCGCCATGGTCGACCGCAACGGCTTCCTGCCGGTGCACAACAAGATCTACTCGCATCCGCAGCGGCCGGGCGACGCCGCCTGGAACATGGCCAACAGCCGCAACCGCCGCATCTTCAACGATCCGGCGGGGCTGGCCGCGGCGCACAATTTGCGGTCGTACCTGATCCAGAGCTATGCGCGCGACATGGGCAACGGCAACACCGTGATGATGCGCGAGATCGACGTCCCGATCCGCGTGCAGGGCCGGCACTGGGGCGGATTTCGCACGGCTTACAAGCTGTAGGGCATGGTCCGAAAAAGTGTGCAGCGGTTTTTCGACAAGACCATGCCCAAACTCAAAAACTAAGGCGCGAATTGTGCCTTAGTGCGCTCTCGGGCAAGACGCGGCCCGCGAATCACGTCTTTAAGTGAAGTTGGAATGGGAATGCCGCGGAGGGCCGGCGAACGGCTCTGACTTGAGGAAGGCCGTAAATGTCCCTCGCCCAGCTTGCAGTCATGGACACCGGATCCAACCGGACGCTCGCCGAGCGGCTGATCGACCAGCTCGCCGACCGCATCGGCGGCCTCGGCGTCGAGCTCGCCGACATCGCCGGCAATGTGCAGGAGGTCGCCAACCGCGTCGCCAACCAGTCGGAGCGGTTCCATCACCTGCAGAAGACGGCGGAGACCATGGTCTCGGCCAACCACGATATCGCCAACGCCTCGCAGGCGGTGCAGTCGACCACATCGGCGGCGGTCGGCGAGATCGCGCAATCGCGCGGCGCGGTCGACACCGCGGTCAGCCATATCTCCGAGCTCGTCGCGGCCGTGGAACGGATCGAGGTGCGCCTCTCCGCCGTCGGCTCGGCGCTGGCGCAGGTCGCAAAAGTCTCCGGCTCGATCGAGGCGATCGCCAAGCAGACCAATCTGCTGGCGCTGAACGCAACGATCGAGGCCGCGCGGGCCGGCACTGCCGGACGCGGCTTTGCCGTGGTCGCAAGCGAGGTCAAGAACCTCGCCGAGGCAACCCGGCAGGCCACCCACCAGATCTCCGACACCGTGCGCGATCTCGACGGCCAGATCGAAGGCCTGATCGGCGAGAGCAGCGACGCGTCCCAGCGCGCGAAGACAGCCGGCGAAGGTGCCCAGCAGATTTCCGGCATCATCTCGCGCGTCCAGCAGGGCTTTGCCTCGGTGGAAGCCGAGATCGACAGCGTCACGCGTGCGGCGACCTCCAATCTCGGTCATTGCGACACCGTCATCAACGAGCTCAACGAGCTCGCCAAGGGCGTCGACCTTTCCTCGCGCGATCTCCGGAGCGCCGACCAGCGTGTCACGAAACTGCTCGATACCTCCGAGGGGCTGATCGCGCTGATTGCCGACAGCGGCGTGGAGACATCGGATGCGCCGCTAATCCGCGTTGTCGTCGACACCGCCAAGCGGATCTCGGCCGAGTTCGAGGCCGCGGTCGATCGCGGCGAGATCACGCTCGACCAGCTCATGGATGAGAAATACCGGGAAATCACCGGCACCGATCCCAAGCAGTACAACACCGCCTATGTCGACTTCACCGACCGGGTGCTGCCTGCGATCCAGGACCCGATCCAGAAGTCCGACCCCCGCATCGTGTTCTGCGTCGCCTGGGCCAAGGGCGGCTATTTGCCGACGCACAATCCCAACTACCGGCTGCCGCAAGGCAAGGACCCGGTCTGGAACAACGCCAATTGCCGCAACCGCCGCCTGTTCACCGACCGCGCGGTGAAGAAGGTCGCGGCCAACACAAAGCCCTTCCTGCTGCAGACCTATCGCCGCGACATGGGTGGCGGGCAATTCGTCCTTATGAAGGATTTGTCGTCGCCGATCGTGGTCCGCGGCAAGCACTGGGGTGCGTTCCGGATGGGATTCCGGCAGGGCTGACGATTGCTGCTGCAACTCCTGAACAAAAACCTGCAAAACAACCCCATGCACAGTAGCGGGGCGAGGTGGATCAGCGGCTTGCGCCGGCAGGCCACGACGTAGCTTGACTCGTCGGGCAAAACACCGGCATAATGCTATTATTCCGAAATCACGCAATCTCGTCGCCGCTGTCTCCAGCAGGAGGGAGCAGTCGCAGCCGACGTCTTGGCGACCGCCCGAGCAAGCGCCTCGTCCTTCGAGACGACCGCTTCGCGGTCTCCTCAGGATAAGGCTGAGCAGCGTCGGCGTCGTTTGAAATTGCTGCCGCGCACGCCGCCCTCATCCTGAGGGCCCGCCGCAGGCGGGCGTCTCGAAGGATGGCTGCGGGCGAGCTAACTGATCTCGTCGAAGCCGATCATCACCCGCCTTTCGCAATCGCACGAGTTTCGCCTTCGCACCGTTTTGCGAATTCGCACGGTGATGTGCGACGGCCATAGACGCCGATGATGCAAAAGCGTCAGAAAATGACGCGTATCATATCAATTAGCCCAAAACCGTTGCAGCTATTCCTGCACAAATTCGTGAACGTCATGGCCTGATGCTCCGGCAAAGCAAATATGCATTGCCGGAAATTTCGACGCTTCATCGTTTCACATCGGTATGATTATTGTCGCGCGCGAGCTCGCCAACTAGATCGCCGTAAGCGATCCGGCGAAGAAGGGGATGCATATGGCAACGACACTCACCATCAATGGCGAAACGAAATCCTTCGACGCGCCGCCCGAAATGCCGCTGCTGTGGGTGCTGCGCGACATCCTCGGCATGACCGGCACCAAGTTCGGCTGCGGCATCGCGCAATGCGGCGCCTGCACGGTGCATGTCGACGGCAAGGCGGTGCGCTCCTGCGTGCTGCCGATCAGCGCGGTCGCAAACCGCGCCATCACCACCATCGAGCACGTCGGCAGCACGCCGTCAGGCGCGAAGGTGCAGAAAGCCTGGTTAGAGGCCGAAGTGATCCAGTGCGGCTACTGCCAGTCCGGCCAGATCATGTCGGCCGCGGCGCTGCTGGCGGCAACGCCCAACCCTGACGATGCCGACATCGACGCGGCGATGGCCGGCAACATCTGCCGCTGCGGCACCTATGTGCGCATCCGCGAGGCCATCAAGCTCGCCGCCTCCGGCCGTCAATCGTGAGGTCCGCCATGAATGCACATCACAACGTCTCCCGCCGCGCGCTTCTGACCGGCGGCCTCGCCACCGGCTTCGTGCTCGCCTTCCATGTGCCGCTGCGCGCCGCGAACGAGCCGGTGCAGAAGGATGCGACCGAGGACAAGTTTGCGCCCAACGCTTTCATCCGGATCGACGAGACCGGCCGCACCGTGCTGATGATGCCGCAGGTCGAGATGGGCCAGGGCACCTACACCTCGATCTCCGCCGTGCTCGCCGAGGAGCTGGATGCCGACTGGAGCAAGGTCGAGGTGCAGCACGCGCCGCCCAACGACAAGCTCTACGCCAACCCGACCTTCGGCCTCCAGGTCACCGGCAACTCCAACTCGATCCGCGCCTGGTGGATGCCGCTGCGCAAGGCCGGCGCCACCGCGCGCGCGATGCTGGTGCAGGCAGCGGCCGCCCAGTGGGGCGTCGAGCCCGCAAGCTGCACGGCATCGAAAGGCGAGGTCGCGCATGCCGCGAGCGGCCGCAAGCTCGGCTATGGCGAGCTGGCGCTTGCCGCGCAGGGCCAGACGCCGCCGAAGGACGTCGCGGTCAAGGACCCCAAGGATTTCGTCCTGATCGGCCAGCCGCTGAAGCGGCTCGACACGCCCGACAAGGTCAACGGCAAGGCGCTCTACGGGATCGACGCGATCCTGCCTGACATGAAGATCGCGGCCATTGCCAATTGCCCCGTGTTCGGCGGCAAGGTCGGCAAGGTCGACGACAGCGCGGCGACGAAGATCGCCGGCGTGCGCAAGGTCGTCGTGCTCGACGACGCCGTCGCCGTGATCGGCGATCACATGTGGGCGGCGAAACAAGGCCTCGCGGCGCTCAAGATCGAGTGGAACGAGGGAGCGAACGCTGAGATTTCCACCAAGGACGTCTGGGACGATTTGCGCAAGGCCAGCGAGAAGGACGGTGCGATCGCGAAATCCACCGGCGATATCGCCAAGGCGCTCGCGGCCGGCGACAAGTTCGAGGCGACCTTCGAATTGCCGTTCCTCGCGCATGCCTCGATGGAGCCGATCAACGCCACCGTGCGGGTCACGAAAGACTCCTGCGAGATCTGGACCGGCACGCAGATCATGACGCGCGTGCAGTCGGAGGCCGCAAAGGCCGCCGGCCTCCCCATCGACAAGGTGATCGTCAACCAGCACCTGCTCGGCGGCGGTTTTGGCCGCAAGCTCGAGCCGGACATGGTCATTGCCGCGGTGAAGATCGCAAAACAGGTCGACTATCCCGTCAAGGTGATCTGGACCCGCGAGGAGGACATCCAGCACGACGTCTACCGTCCGGTTTATCGCGACCAGGTCACGGCGTCGCTGGTCGACGGCAAGGTCGCAGGCTGGAAGTACAAGGTCGCCGGCTCGGCCGTGTTGGCGCGCTGGCTGCCGCCGGCGTTCCAGAAGGGTATCGACATCGACGCGATCGACGCCGCGGTCGACGCACCCTATGATTTCGCCAACTTCCACGTCGAATATGTCCATGCCGAGCCGCCGGCGGTGCCGACCGGCTTCTGGCGCGGCGTCGGCCCGAACAACAACGTGTTCGCGGTCGAATGCGCCATGGACGAGCTCGCCCGCAAGGCCGGCAAGGATCCGATCGAATTCCGGAAGTCGATGCTGACCAAGAACCCGCGCATGCTCGCGGTGCTCAACCAGGTCGCTGAAAAGTCCGGCTGGGGCCAGCCGCTGCCGGCGCGCGTCGGCCGCGGCGTCTGCGTGCAGCCGTCCTTCGCGAGCTTCATCGCGACCGTGGTGGAAGCGGAGATCGACGACATCGGCGAGATCGTGCTTCGCCGCGTCACCTCGGTGGTCGACACCGGCATCGCTGTGAATCCCGATACGGTGAAGGCGCAGATCGAGGGCGGACTGATCTTCGGCCTCACCGCCGCGCTCTATGGCGAGATCACCATCGAGAAGGGCCGCGTGCAGCAGTCGAACTTCCACGACTACCGCATGATGCGCATCAACGAGACGCCGAAGATCGAGGTCATCGTCGTCAAGAGCGGCGAGGCGCCCGGCGGCATCGGCGAGGCCGGCGTCAATGCCGGACCGCCGGCGTTACGCAACGCGATTTACGCCGCAACCGGCGTGGCGCTGCGGCGCCTGCCGATCGACCGTAAACTCCTGGCTGCCGGGAGGAAGGCATGAGCCGGACAATGCGTATCCTTGCAAGCCTCGTCGTGATCGCCATCGTCGCGGTGGTATCAGGCGTCTTCATCATCCGCGGACCCGGTCCGCTCGATTTCGCCGGCGGCACCAGGGTTGCGCTGGCCGACTACCGCGCCGGCAAGCCCACGGGCGTGCCGGCCAAGCTGGAGAAAGCAAGCCTGGTCGAGCGCGGCGAATATCTGGCGAAGGCGGCCGACTGCATGGTCTGCCACACCAAGCCCGGCGAGAAGGATTACTCCGGCGGGCTCGCTTTCAAGCTGCCGTTCGGCACGCTCTATTCGACCAACATCACGCCCGACAAGGACACCGGCATCGGCAATTACAGCGACCAGGATTTTCTCAACGCGGTCCAGCGCGGCAAGCGGCATGACGGCGCCCGGCTCTATCCGGCCATGCCGTACACGTCCTACACCTATATGAGCGATGACGACGTGCTGGCGGTAAAGGCGTATCTGTTCAGTCTGCCGGCCGTGCGCGCCAAGGCGCCGGAGAACACACTGTCGTTCCCGTTCAACCAGCGCTGGGCGATGTTGTTCTGGTCGGCCGTGTTCAATCCGGACACGCGCTTTGCGCCCGACACGTCGAAGAGCCCGGAGTGGAACAGAGGTGCGTATCTCGCGGAAGCGCTCGCCCATTGCGGCGAGTGCCATACGCCGCGCAATCTCGGCTTTGCGCTCGACAACCGCAAGAAGTTCGCCGGCGCCATCACCGCCGGCTGGCACGCCTTCAACATCTCCTCCGACAAGGCCACCGGCCTCGGCAACTGGAGCGACGCGGATCTGATCGCCTATCTGTCGCTCGGCCATGCGCCGGGCCACGGCTCGGCCTCGGGTCCGATGGGCGAAGCTGTCGACCACAGCTTTAGCCAGTTCGCGCCGGAGGACATCCGCTCCATCGTTGCGTATTTGCGCAGCGTGCCGCCGGTGCCCTCGCCCGATCTTCCGGCCACCACGGCGCCGGTCGCGCCCGCCTCGCACAAGGACGGCGTGACGGCCGACGCACGCGGCAAGAAGGTGTTCGCCAGCGCCTGCGCCAGCTGCCATGGCTGGAGCGGCGAGAGCCCGGTGTCGCCGATGGCGACGCTCACCGGCACCTGGGCCGTCAATGACCCCGCCGCCACCAACGTCGCGCAGATCGTGATCTCGGGCACCAAGCGGCACACGCCCGACGGCGCGCTGTCGATGCCGGCGTTCGGCAATGCCTACACCGACGACGAGATCGCGGCGGTGGCGAACTACGTCACGGCGCGGTTCGGCACCAAGGGCTCGAAGCTGACGGCGAAGGACGTGGCGGAGCTGCGGGAGCAAACGGCGGAGTAGCGGATAGCAAGATTGACGCGCGATCGCGCGTCAATCTCCCCTGTCGTCCCGGACAAGCGCAGCGCAGATCCGGGACCCATACACCGCAGCAAGCGTTTGGCGAAGATGAGTAATGACCATCGCGCGTAACGACTGCTGCTGCGGCGTATGGGTCCCGGCTTTCGCCGGGACGACACTGAGGGTGTGGCCGCGCTCGTCAACTCACCATTCGGCAGCGGAATTGTGTGCGGCGAGATTGATGCGAGAGCGTGCACCTCAATCTGTCGTCCCGGACAAGCGAAGCGCAGATCCGGGACCCATACGCCGCAGCAAGAGTTTTGCGAAGACCCGGAGTGACCAGCTTCGCGCCACAACTTCTCCCTGGGGTTATGGGTCCCGGCCTTCGCCGGGACGACACCGATTGTATGGCGTTGGCTAAACCACAGCATCGGCGCGGACGCTTCACACGCCCGCGCCGATCTTTGTCCTCACGTAATCGCAATCGGGCAGCCGTTGCTGCCCGTGGCGCCCTTGATCGGGGCGGGCGCGAAGCAGTAGACGAACTGGTACTTCTTGTCGGCGATCAGATCGTCGAAGAAGAGGTTCTCGTGATTGTGGATGCCGTGCTTGGTCTGCAGCTCGGCGTGGACCACGAAGGCGAGCGACTTGTCGGGATTGGGCACCACCTCGACCGCCCAGGTGTCGGCACCGGTCAGTGCGAGGTCCTTCTCGACCACCCATTTTGCTGCGTCGAGGCCGATGCCCGGCTCGCCGCTGTTGAAGCGATCGTTGTTCTTCATCCACAGCGAGCCCCAGCCGGTGTGGAAGAAGATCGCGTCGCCCGGCTTGATGTCGGCCTCATTCATGTTTTGCTTGGCCAAGGCCGCCTTGATGTCGGCCGCTGATATCTCCTGCCCGGCGTCCATCATGCCGCCCTTGAGCGCCACCATGTCGATGAGATGGCCTCGGGTGAACAGCGGCTTGAGCTTCTCGACGCCGAGCTTCTTCAGACCGTAGGCGTCGCTGATCTCCTGGGCAGTGAAGCCGTTGTAGAATTTCATCTCGCTCTTGTCGCCGTCCTTGCCCAGCTGGATGCCGATATGGCCGAGACCGTCGAACTGCGTGCCGGTCTGGCCGATCTCGGTGGTCAGGAATTCGTCGTGATAGACCATCTTGTTGTCGCCGAACGGGCCACCGGTCGGGCTGCCGGGAATGCGCAGCGTGAACGCGCGCGGACCGAACAGCGGCATGCCACCTTCGTAGACACGGCCGATCTTGTAGATCTTGCCGTCCTTGATCCATTTTGCGGTGTCGAGGACTTTCTCGGGCGTGATGTGATTGGAGGCGCCGCATTCGTCATCCTTGCCCCATTTCGACGGCCACCAGGGCTTGTCGGTGCCCTTGGGCATGGAGGTTGCGGTCTGCGCCTGGGCTTCGCTGATCGGGGCGAGCGAGAACTTGCCGTGCATCGAGCCGGCAAGTGCGGCTCCGGCAACGCCGGCGATGCCCGCGGTGCGGAGCAGGGTCCGGCGATCTGTCGTGGAGCCGCTGTCGTCTTGATCTACGTTATTGATCTCATTAGACATTGCACCCTCCCAGGTTGTGGTCAGAATAAGCTCTGACTCTAAAATTGTTTCCGCCAGCCTCCTCCTCCGCTACGCTGTTGTCCAGCGGCAAAAATATGACGGTCGGCGCGCGAGCTTCCCATGAGCCTGTTCGAAAGCGACAAATCGGCGCAGCGGCTACCGGTATCGCTGATCACTGGCTTTCTCGGCAGCGGCAAGACCACGCTGCTCAATCGCCTGCTGCGCCACGACGACATGACGGACAGCGCCGTCATCATCAACGAGTACGGCGAGGTCAGCCTCGATCATCTGCTGGTCGAGCGCGTCGATGGCGAAGTCGCCGTGCTCGCAAGCGGCTGCATCTGCTGCACCATCCGCAGCGACCTCGAGCAGACGCTGCGCGACCTTCTGGTGAAGCGCGACCGCAGCGAGATTCCGCCGTTCCGCCGCATCCTGATCGAGACCACCGGGCTCGCCGATCCCGCGCCGATCGTCCAGCTTCTGCTCAACAACCCGCTCGTCTCGCACTTCCTGCGGCTCGACGCGATCGTGACCACGATCGACGCCGTCAACGCATCGCATCAGCTCGACCGTCAGTTTGAGGCGGTGAAGCAGGTCGCGCTGGCGGACCGGCTGCTGATCACCAAGCGCGATCTCGCCGAAGACATCGGCGCGCTGCAGTCGCGCCTACGCCAGCTCAATCCCGCCGCCGGAATCGAAACCGTCGATCACGGCGAGATCGATCCGGCCAACCTGTTCGACGCCGGCCTGATCGATCCCGAGAAGAAAAAGATCGACGTCGCGCGCTGGCTCAATGAGCACGCCTTTACCGGGCCGCACGCGCATGCCGGTCACTCGCATCATGAGCACGCGCATCATGACCATGATCATCATGATCACGACGCCTCCATCACCAGCTTCATGCTCGCGTTCGACGAGCCGCTCGACTGGATGGCCGTGACGCACTGGCTCGCGCATTTGCGCAGCGCGCGCGGTGCAGACCTCTTGCGGGTCAAGGGGATACTCAATCTTCAGGGCGAGCCGGCGCCCATCGTGATCCACGGCGTGCACCATGTGTTTCATCCGCCGGTGGCGCTGGCTGCCTGGCCCGACAACGATCGCCGCTCGCGCATCGTCTTCATCACGCGCGGGATTTCGCGTGCCGACGTGCTGGACCTCTGGCAGGCGGTTCGCGCCGCGGCGTGACATTGTCGAAATGAGAGACGCTGCCTAACCCTCCCCTGGAGGGGGAGGGTCGGCTCATGTTGAGCGAAGCGAGACATGAGCCGGGGTGGGGTGACGGTCTCTCCACATCCAACAGTGCCCGAGTGGAGAGATCACCCCACCCCGCTCGCGCTGCGCGCGATCGACCCTCCCCCTCCAGGGGAGGGTGGCAGCCCACGACCTTTGGCGATCGAGAAAGATCGTGGGCACGGAGCAAGTGCGCCTTTGCCCACGCTACGATTTCTTCGCGGGGACGACAGCGAGTGTGTGGCGCGGCCGCTCAGCTCAACCAGAATTTCGGCGTCGCCGGCTCCAGCCTTCCCCCAACGCGCACCGGCGCGATCTTCAGTGCGAGGCCCGTCGCATCATCCGTCTCGACCGCGACGCCGCTCAGCGTCGCTGCGCCCGCGGCCGGCTCGAAGCGGCCCGACGGAATCCCCGAGGTGAAGCGGCGCAGCGGCTCTTCCTTCTGCATGCCGATGATGGAGTCGTAGTCGCCGGTCATGCCGGCGTCGGTCATGTAGGCGGTGCCGCCGGTGAGGATCTGGTGGTCGGCGGTCGGCACATGCGTGTGCGTGCCGACGACGAGGCTGGCGCGGCCGTCGCAGAAGAAGCCGACGCCCTGCTTCTCGCTGCTCGCCTCGCAATGGAAGTCGACCACGATGGCGTCGGCGGCGACGCCGAGCGGACAGGCGCCGAGCTCGCGCTCGAGCGCGGCAAAGGGATCGTCGAACGGGGTCATGAACACGCGCCCCAGCGCGTTGACGACGAGCGCATGCTTGCCGTTCTTGGTCTCGACCAGGGCGGCGCCACGGCCGGGCGTGCCGCGCGGATAGTTCGCCGGCCGCACCAGGCGCTCGGCGCGCTCGATGAACACGAGGGCTTCGCGCTGGTCCCAGGAATGATTGCCGAGCGTCACCGCGTCGGCGCCGGCCTCGATGAACTCCTGATAGATCGTCTCGGTGATACCGAAGCCGCCAGCCGAATTCTCGCCGTTGACGACGACGAAATCGAGCGACCAGTCCTTGACCATGCCGGGAAGATATTCGGCGATTGCATCGCGGCCGCTGCGGCCGACGACGTCACCCACGAAGAGAATGCGCAACTTCAGAACTCCGGAAATCAAACACGTCCGATTCCGTTAGCACATAATCCAGCGCCACGTCGTGCGATAGTGCAGGGACCGCCTTGATCTCCTGCGCTGCAAAAGCGAGCCCGATGCCGAGGATGTTCTTGGCCTTGCGCAGATGCGCGAAGGTGAAGTCGTAATGCCCCGCACCATAGCCGATGCGGTGGCCGAGACGGTCGAACGCCGCGAGCGGCGTCAGCATGATGTCGGGGATGACCTCGGCGGCGGCCGGCGACGGCTCGGGAATGCCGAGCGGGCCGAGCATCAGGCGGTCGTTCGGATGGAAGATGCGGAAGACCAGTGACTGGCCCCGCGCGGTGACACAGGGCAACGCGAGCTTCGCGCCATCCTCGGCGAGCTTCTTCAGCAGCGGCATCGGATCGATCTCGCTGCGGATCGGCGAGTAGCCGGAGACGATGGTGCCGGGAAGGAGCTCGAACGGCAGCCCGCGCCTGGCGAGTTTTGCAGCGGCAGCGGTGCGCTTCTTCTCGCTCAGCGCGTCACGTGCCGCGAGGGCCTTGGCACGGAGTTCGGATTTGGTGTTGGGCATGTGCGCTTGCTCCGAAGGCGGAGCCTTGCTCCGCCGTCATCGCCCGCGGAAACGGGCGATCCAGTATTCCAGAGACGCCAGTGATCAAACATCGACGCCGCGGCGTACTGGATGCCCCGGTCCCCCGTGCGCAATTGCGCACTAGGCCGGGGCATGACACTGCCGGTTTGTCGTGGACGGCCATTCGACAATAACGCATTGCCAGCAAACAAAAGTGCGAAGCCGCGGACGCCGTTGAAGCACTCGATCCCGGAGTTCCCTACGAAAGTAGGTGGGCACCATATGTCCGAGCCCACGGGCCCGGCCAGGGACAGTTCCCTAAAGGATCGATAAGGCCCCGGGGATATATGGCTCCGGACGCGCGTCGCAGCCTCGCCGTCGCAATGTAACAACGATACTGACGAATCGCCAGCCCAACCGGCAGCCTCTGTGCCCACCTCTCCCCAGCGGGGAGAGGTCGGATTGCTTTGGCGCGCATTGCGCGCCTGAGCAATCCGGGTGAGGGGCCGCAGTAATCGGTGAGACCGTAAGCCCTCACCCGGATCGCATCTTCGATGCGATCCGACCTCTCCCTCCGGGAGAGGTGGACACCGTCCCCGGCTCGCAACACTCCGTTCTAACCACGGTCAGCCGATCGCAATTCCATTCCCGACGGTCCGGTTCAGGACCTGGGTCGACTTCTCGATGCGCTCGGCGGCGGCGTTCAGGGCGTTGACCACGGCGGTCTGGGTCATCCGGGCGCGCTCGACGGCGGCGTTGCGGAAATCCCTAAGCTCGACCAGCTCCTGCTCCATGGTGCGGATGCGGTTGCCGGCGTCGACCAGCTCGTCGCAGACGGTCAGCGCCGCCATCACGGTGAGGCGCGCATCGCCGATCTCGCCGAATTTTCCGCGCAGCGACTGGATTCGCGTCTCCAGGCCTTCGGCGAGCTTCAACAGCCGCACCTCCTGGCCCTCCTCGCAGGCCATGCGGTATTGCCGGGCGTTGATGGTGACGTTGATGTGGCTCATCCGTCCTCTCCGGTATCGAGCACCGAGCGTATCGTGACGATCGCGGAATCCAGCCGATCGGAGATCTCGCGGTTGGTGCGCTCGAGCTTGCGCGCCTTCACCAGCGCGCCGTCGAGCTCGTCGGCAAGCCGCGAGCGGTCCGCGCCCAGCGCCTGGATTCGCGTCGCGAGCTCATTCTCGTCGCGGTCGGCATCGCGCCGTCGCTCGACCGCGCTTTCGAGCGCGTCGAGAGCCGCCGTGAGCCTGCGGGTCGCGATCTCGATCTCGACGGCGGAGGACTCCGTCATGGCAGCGCTATTGGATACGCGATCGTTCATGCAGTCAGCGGCGGAACCTGTGGGCCTGACCCGTGGCCTTTACCTCGGAGCTTGCCGCCCGGCAAAAGACTCGGTTCGGCAAGCGGTTAGAAGCAGAAATTTACGTGGCAAGCTAGCCGAGCGCAACGTCGCCGCGAAACTATGCACTGCTAAGCAACTTTTACGGCCAAACCGGCGTTTGATTGCCTTGGCCTGCCGGAACCGAGATGCTATCCCACCCGCGACCCCAGCGGCCGAAAGGCTCCTTCCAGCGCGGCGAAGACAGCCACAAGCGCCTCATTTCAGACGGATTTCAGACATGACGCAGGTCGACCCCAACCGTATGGCCAATGCGATCCGCGGCCTCTCGATGGACGCTGTCGAGAAGGCGAAGTCGGGCCATCCCGGCCTGCCGATGGGCGCCGCCGACATCGCCACGGTGCTGTTCACGCAGTTCCTGAAATTCGACGCCGCCGTCACCGACTGGCCAGACCGCGACCGCTTCGTGCTCTCGGCCGGCCATGGCTCGATGCTGCTCTATTCGCTGCTGTACTTGACCGGCAACACCGCGATGACGCTGGACCAGCTCAAGCAATTCCGCCAGCTCGGCGGATTGACGCCGGGTCACCCCGAGAACTTCCACACCAAGGGCATCGAGACCACCACCGGCCCGCTCGGCCAGGGCATCTCGACCGCGGTCGGCATGGCGCTCGCCGAGAAGATGCTCGCCGCCGAGTTCGGCAAGAAGATCGTCGACCACCACACCTACGTGCTCGCTTCCGACGGCGACCTGATGGAAGGCGTGTCGCAGGAAGCGATCGCGATGGCCGGCCACTGGAAGCTCGGCAAGCTGATCGTGCTCTACGACGACAACGGCATCTCGATCGACGGCCCGACCTCGATCGCCGATTCCGTCGACCAGGTGAAGCGCTTCAAGTCTGCGGGGTGGGCCGCCGAGAAGATCGACGGCCATGACCAGGCCGCGATCGCGGCTGCGATCACCCGTGCGCAAAAATCCAACAAGCCGACGCTGATCGCCTGCCGCACCACCATCGGATTCGGCGCGCCGCACAAGGCCGGCACCGCGAAGGCGCATGGCGAAGCGCTCGGCGCCGACGAGCTCAAGGCCGCCAAGGAAAATCTCGGCATTTCGCTGGAGCCGTTCTCGGTGCCCGACGACGTGCTGAAGGCCTGGCGCGCAGCCGGCAGCCGCGGCGCGACTGCACGACAGGAATGGGAAGGCCGGCTCGGTGAGCTCGGCAGCCGCAAGCGCGCCGAGTTCGAGCGCCGCCTGCGCCATGAGCGTCCGGCCTCGCTCGCCAAGGCCGTGCGCGCCTACAAGAAGGAGCTCTTGGAAAAGCCGCTTGTCGCGGCGACCCGCAAATCGTCGGAGGCCGTGATCGAGGTGATCGCCGGCGCGATGCCGATGGAATTCCTCGCCGGCTCCGCCGACCTCACCGGCTCCAACAACAACAAGGCGAAGTCGGCGACCGCCTTCTCGGCCAAGACGCCGAAGGGCCGCTTCATCCATTACGGCATCCGCGAGCACGGCATGTGTGCGGCGATGAACGGCATCTTCCTGCACGGCGGCTTTGCGCCGAACGGCGCGACCTTCCTGGTGTTCACCGACTACGCGCGGCCCGCGATGCGCCTCGCCGCGCTGATGGGCACCGGCGTCGTCTACGTGATGACGCATGACTCCATCGGCCTCGGCGAAGACGGCCCGACCCATCAGCCGGTCGAGCATCTCGCAGCGCTTCGCGCCATTCCGAACATGCGCGTGTTCCGCCCCGCCGATTCCATCGAGGTCGCCGAGTGCTGGGAGCTCGCGCTCAATCGCATCGACGGCCCGACCGTGCTGGCGCTGACGCGGCAGAACCTGCCGCAGCTCCGCACCAATGCGCCGAACGACAACCCTTGCGCGGCCGGCGCCTACGAGCTGGTCGCCGCCGAGGGCGAAGCCAGGGCGACGCTGTTCGCCTCCGGCTCCGAGGTCGAGATCGCGGTGGCCGCCCAGAAGCAGCTCGCCGAACGCGGCATCCCGTCGCGGGTGGTCTCGGTGCCCTCGCTCGAGCTGTTGTTAGCGCAACCAGAGGCCAAGCGTGCCGCCATCATCGGCAATGCGCCGGTGAAGGTCGCGATCGAGGCCGCGGTGCGCTGGGGCTGGGATGCCGTGATCGGCCAGGATGGCGAATTTATCGGCATGCATTCGTTCGGCGCGAGCGCGCCGGCGAAGGACCTTTACAAGCATTTCGGCATTACCGCCGAGGCCGCGGTTAACGCTGTGCTGAAGCGCGTTAGCTGAGAGTTGAGCTTGCCAAAAAAAAGGACTACGTAATCTTTCATATGATCAAGCACCGCCCGGCTGAACCGGGCGTCCGCCCCTAAAAAACCCTCGCAGGCGCGTAACTCGCGCGTTGTGCGGGAAGACTAGGCGTTATCGAGCCCCGTCATTGAACGGTCATAAGGAGATGAAACATGGCAGTCCGCGTCGGAATTAACGGTTTTGGCCGCATCGGCCGCAACATCCTGCGGGCTATCGCCGAGTCCGGCCGCAAGGACATCGAGGTCGTCGGCATCAACGACCTCGGTCCGGTCGAGACCAACGCCCATCTCCTCCGCTTCGACAGCGTTCATGGTCGTTTCCCCGGCACCGTGACGGTCGATGGCGACTCCATCAATCTCGGCAGCGGCAAGATCAAGGTGACCGCCGAGCGCGATCCCTCAAAACTGCCCTGGAAGGATCTCGGCGTCGACATCGCGATGGAATGCACCGGCATCTTCACCGCAAAGGACAAGGCCTCCGCGCACCTCGCCGCCGGCGCCAAGCGTGTGCTGGTCTCGGCTCCGGCCGACGGCGCCGATGCCACCATCGTCTACGGCGTCAACCACGACACGCTGACCAAGGACCACATGGTGGTCTCCAACGGCTCCTGCACCACCAACTGCCTGGCGCCGGTCGCCAAGGTGCTGAACGACCTCGTCGGCATCGAGACCGGCTTCATGACCACGATCCACGCCTACACCGGCGACCAGCCGACGCTGGACACGCTGCACAAGGATCTCTATCGCGGCCGCGCGGCTGCGATGTCGATGATCCCGACCTCGACCGGCGCCGCCAAGGCGATCGGCCTCGTGCTGCCCGAGCTGAAGGGCAAGCTCGACGGCGTCTCGATCCGCGTGCCGTCGCCGAACGTCTCGGTCATCGATCTCAAGATCGTCGCCAAGCGCGCCACCGACGCCAAGGAAATCAACGCGGCGATGAAGCGCGCCTCGGAGCAGCAGCTCAAGGGCATTCTCGGCTACACCAATCAGCCGAACGTCTCGATCGACTTCAACCACGACCCGCACTCCTCGACCTTCCACGAGGACCAGACCAAGGTGCAGAACGGCACGCTGGTGCGCGTGATGGCCTGGTACGACAACGAGTGGGGTTTCTCGAACCGCATGGCGGACACCGCCGTTGCATTCGCGAAGGTGATCTAAGGACGTAGGTCTCGTGTCCCGGACGCGGTGCAGCGCGATTGCGCTGCTCCGCAGAGCCGGGACCCATTCAGCTACGGGACTCGCCGCAACGTGGGTCCCGGTTCTGCACAGCGGCGCTTCGCACCGCAGTGCGCCCGGGACAAGAGAGAGTGTCCAATGGCCAACAAATTCCGCACCCTCGACGACGTCGACGTGAAGGGCAAGCGCGTGCTGCTGCGCGTCGATCTCAACGTGCCCATGGACAATGGCCGCGTCAGCGACGCGACCCGGCTCGAGCGCGTCGCGCCGACCATCAATGAAATCTCGGACAAGGGCGGCAAGGTCATCCTGCTCGCGCATTTCGGCCGGCCGAAGGGCCGCGATCCCAAGGAATCGCTCAAGCCCGTGGCGGAAGCGCTGTCGAAGGTCGTGAAGAAGCCGGTCGCCTTCGCCGATGACTGCATCGGCGAGCCCGCGGCCAAGGCTGTGGCGGACATGAAGGATGGCGACATCCTCTGTCTGGAAAACACCCGCTTCCACAAAGAGGAAGAGAAGAACGATCCCGCCTTCGTCGCGGAACTGGCGAAACTCGGCGACATCTGGGTCAGCGATGCGTTCTCCGCGGCGCACCGCGCCCATGCCTCGACCGAAGGTCTCGGCCACAAGCTGCCGGCCTATGCCGGCCGCACCATGCAGGCCGAGCTCGACGCACTGGAAAAGGCGCTGGGCTCGCCGACCAAGCCGGTCATCGCGATCATCGGCGGCGCAAAAGTGTCGACCAAGATCGACCTGCTCGAAAACCTCGTCAACAAGGTCGACGCGCTCGTGATCGGCGGCGGCATGGCCAACACCTTCCTGCACGCCCAGGGCGTCGGCGTCGGCAAGTCGCTGGCCGAGAAGGATCTCGCGCCCACGGCGCTGCGCATCATGGAGAAGGCGGAAGCCGCCAACTGCGCCATCATTTTGCCGGTGGACGCCACCGTCGCGTATCACTTCGCCGCCAACGCGCCGTCGCACGCCTATGGGCTCGATGCGATCCCGGCCGACGGCATGATCCTCGATGTCGGCCCGCAGTCGATCGCGCGCATCCACGCCGCCATCGACGACGCCGCCACGCTGGTCTGGAACGGACCGCTCGGCGCCTTCGAGATGCAGCCGTTCGACCGCGGCACGGTCGCCGCCGCCAAGCACGCCGCCGAGCGTACCAAGGCGAAAAAGCTGATCTCGATCGCAGGCGGCGGCGACACCGTTGCGGCCCTCAACCAGGCCCAAGTGGCCGGTCAGTTCACCTATGTCTCGACCGCCGGTGGCGCATTTCTTGAATGGATGGAGGGCAAGCCCCTGCCCGGCGTCGAAGTTCTGCGCATCAAGTAATCAGACGGCAAGAAACAAGCGGCCCTGAGGCCCGAACGGAGAAAAAGACAGATGGCTCGGATCACGTTGCGTCAATTGCTCGACCATGCTGCGGAGAACGATTACGGCGTCCCGGCCTTCAACATCAACAACATGGAGCAGGCGCTGGCGATCATGGATGCGGCCAACCAGGTCGACGCGCCCGTCATCATCCAGGCCTCGCGCGGTGCGCGCTCCTACGCCAACGACGTCATGCTCAAGCACATGATGGACGCGGTCACCGAGATCTATCCGCACATCCCGGTCTGCGTGCATCTCGACCACGGCAACGAGGCCGCGACCTGCATGACCGCAATCCAGGCGGGCTTCACCTCGGTGATGATGGACGGCTCGCTCAAGGCCGACGGCAAGACCCCCGGCGACTGGACCTACAATGTCGGCGTCACCAAGACCGTGACCGACATGGCCCATCTCGGCGGCATCTCGGTCGAGGGTGAGCTCGGCGTGCTCGGCTCGCTCGAGACCGGCATGGGCGACAAGGAAGACGGCCACGGCGCCGAAGGCAAGCTGAGCCACGACCAGCTCCTGACCAATCCCGACGAGGCCGTGAAGTTCGTCCAGGAGACCAAGGTCGACGCGCTCGCGATCGCGATGGGCACGTCGCACGGTGCGTACAAGTTCACCCGCAAGCCGGACGGCGACATCCTCGCCATGAACGTGATCGAGGAGATCCACCGCAAGCTGCCCAACACGCATCTGGTGATGCACGGCTCCTCCTCGGTGCCGCAGGACCTGCAGGACATCATCAACGCCTATGGCGGCAAGATGAAGCCGACCTGGGGCGTGCCGGTCGCCGAGATCCAGCGCGGCATCAAGCACGGCGTGCGCAAGATCAACATCGACACCGACAACCGCATGGCCATGACCGGCCAGATCCGCAAGGTCCTCAAGGACAATCCGGAAGAGTTCGATCCGCGCAAGTACCTGAAGCCGGCAATGGAAGCCATGACCAAGCTGTGCAAGCAGCGGCTCCAGGAGTTCAACACCGCCGGCCAAGCCGCCAAGTTCAAGAAGATCCTGACCCCCGCCGACATGGCCAAGCGCTACGCCAAGGGCGAACTGGACCCCCGCGTCGCGTAAGCGATCGCGTGGGTGGCGTAAGGCCGGTACGCTCTATCGTCTCCCTCGCCCCGCTCTTCGCGGGGAGAGGGCGGGGTGAGAGGCTCCCTCCGCGCGTTGTGCTCTATCGAGAGACCGGTACCCCCTCACCCGGATTTTACGCTACGCCTAAAATCCGACCTCTCCCCGCAGGCGGGGCGAGGTGAAGAGCCGCCCGGCCGGCCCAATGTTACCCAGCCGATCCCCCTTTTACCCTGCGACCAACGTTAACTCGGCAATTGCCCGAGAACCGTCTATTTTCACAGGCAAGGGCAGAATCGTTTTGGGAGGACCTCTCGATGAATCTGACTGAGCTCAACAAAATTGCGACCGCCATGGTCGCGCCGGGCAAGGGCATCCTTGCCGCCGACGAATCCTCCGGCACCATCAAGAAGCGGTTCGACGCGATCGGCGTGGAATCGACCGAAGCCAACCGCCGCGACTATCGCGAGATGCTGTTTCGGTCGAAGGAAGCCATGAGCCGGTACATCTCGGGCGTGATCCTCTATGACGAGACGATCTGGCAGGACGCCAAGGACGGCACGCCGCTGGTGAAGCTGATCGAGAGTAGCGGCGCCATTCCCGGCATCAAGGTCGACGAGGGCACGCAGGCCTTGCCGATGTGCCCGGGCGAGCTTGTCACCGTCGGGCTCGACAAGCTCGCCGAGCGGCTGAAGAAGTATTATGAGCGCGGCGCGCGCTTCGCCAAATGGCGCGCGGTGATCGATATCGGCAGCGGCACTGACGGCCGGGGCATCCCCTCGATGACCGCGATCAGCGTCAATGCCCATGCGCTGGCGCGCTATGCCGCGCTGTGCCAGGCCGCGCAGATCGTGCCGATCGTCGAGCCGGAGGTGCTGATGGACGGCGATCACGACATCGATCGCTGCTATGAGGTCACGACCCGCGTGCTCAACAAGACGTTCCAGGAATTGCGCGTGCAGCGCGTGGCGCTCGAAGGCATGGTGCTGAAGCCGAACATGGCGATCTCAGGCAAGAAAAGCGCAAAGCAGGCCTCCGTGGAGGAGGTCGCGGAGAAGACGATCCGGCTGCTGAAGGCGTGCGTGCCGGCGGCGGTGCCCGGCATCGCCTTCCTCTCCGGCGGCCAGTCGGACGAAGAGGCGACCGCGCATCTCAACGCCATGCACAAGCTCGGACCGCTGCCGTGGGGCCTGACCTTCTCCTACGGCCGTGCGCTGCAGGCGGCGCCGCAGAAGGCCTGGTCGGGTAGGCCCGAGAACGTCACGGCCGGACAGAACGCATTCAGTCATCGCGCCCGCATGAATGGCCTCGCCTCCAAGGGCGAATGGCAAAGCAGCCTGGAAAAGAAGGCAGCCTAGATCTTGTCGAACAAATCGCCTCCGCCGCGCCCGGCGCCGCGCCTTTATCTCGCGACGCCCGTTGTCGATGATCCCGCCTCGCTCATCGCCGAATTGCCGGCGCTGCTCGCAGCCGTCGATGTCGCAGCCGTGCTGGTGCGGCTGAAGGAGACCGACCAGCGCACCATGATCTCGCGGATCAAGGCCTTGGCGCCGATCGTGCAGAACGCGGGCGCGGCGCTGCTCGTCGACGGCCATCCTGAGCTCGTCGCGCGTGGCGGCGCCGATGGCGCACACCTGCCGGGCATCGCCGCACTGAAAGAGGCGATGCCGTCGCTCAAGCCCGATCGCATCGCCGGCGTCGGCGGGCTGACGACGCGGCACCATTCGATGGATGCGGGCGAGATGGGCGCGGACTATCTGCTGTTCGGCGAGCCCGATGCGAACGGGCAGCGACCGTCGGCGCAAGCCATTGCCGAACGGCTCGACTGGTGGGCCGAGCTGTTCGAGCCGCCCTGCGTCGGCTTCGCTGTTACGTTCGAGGAGGCCCACGATTTCGCCGCCAGCGGCGCCGATTTCGTGCTGGTCGGCGATCTCGTCTGGGCGGATTCGCGCGGGCCGAAGGCCGCGCTGATCGAGGCCGACGCGGCGATCAAGAAGGCCTTCGCGGCCGTTGCCGTGGGCGAGGGCTAGCGCCCGCCATGACGCTCCCGCGCATCACCCTTCTGGCCACGCTGCTGTTGGCGGCGCCTGCGGCCGCGCAGCTCCAGATCACGCCCCCGGCCACGATCCCGAGCCCTGCGGCCGAAAAGCAGAAGCCAAAGGAAGCGGCAAAGGAGCCGGCGAAGGAAAAGCCCAAGGTCGCGCCGCACACGATCAAGAAGAAGGAGGCTGCCCCGGCGCCGAAGCCGTCGGCCTCGCCGAGCCCGACGCTGCCGGCAACCGTGATCCCGGCGCCGGCAACGGACAATTCCAACGTCGACCTGGTGTTCGGCGCCTATCAGCGCGGCCAGTACAAGACCGCCTTCGACCTCGCCAGCGCGCGCGCCAAGACCGGCGACGTCAAGGCCATGACCATGCTGGGCGAGCTCTACTCCAACGCCATGGGCATCAGGCGCGACTACGCCAAGGCGGTCGAATGGTACAAGCGCGCTGCCGATGCCGGCGATCGCGAGGCGATGTTCGCGCTCGCCATGCTGCGCATGGCCGGCCGTGGCGGCCCCGTCGACAAGGGCGAGGCGGTCAAGCTGATGGCCTCAGCCGCCAAGCTCGGCGAGCCCAAGGCAGCCTACAACCTCGCTCTGCTGTATCTGGACGGCCAGACACTGCCGCAGGACGTCAAGCGCTCCGCCGAACTGCTGCGCCAGGCGGCCGATGCCGGGCTGCCCGAGGCGCAATACGCACTCGCGACCTTCTACAAGGAAGGCACCGGCGTGCCGAAGGACCCCGAACGGTCGGTGCGGCTGCTGCAGGCGGCCTCGCTGGCCGACAATGTCGATGCGGAGGTCGAATATGCCATCGCCATGTTCAACGGCACCGGCACGCCGAAGAACCAGCCGGCGGCCGTGGCCCTGCTGCGCAAGGCGTCCCGCCAGGGCAGCGCGATCGCGCAGAACCGCCTCGCCTGGGTCCTGATCAACGGCATGGGCACATCCGTGGACAAGGTCGAGGGCTTCAAATGGCATCTGGTGGCCAAAACCGGCGGCAAGGGCGATCCGGAGCTCGACAAGCAGCTGTCCGATCTGCCCGCGGACGATCGCGCCAAGGCGGAGGCCGGCGCCAAGAAATGGCTCGGGAACAAATGACCTGACTTCAGGTGCCCTGAAGGCTTGACGTTTGGTCCCTCGCGGGGCACCCAATCCCCTCAAATGGCGCCCTTCCGCGCCTCCTCCCCCTATCAAGACCAGAGCTCATGCTGTATTC
Organism: Bradyrhizobium sp. CCGUVB4N; assembly: GCF_024199945.1. Lineage (GTDB taxonomy): Bacteria > Pseudomonadota > Alphaproteobacteria > Rhizobiales > Xanthobacteraceae > Bradyrhizobium. The sequence continues at coordinate 7,716,751 of NZ_JANADP010000001.1, forward strand.
CGCCACTATCAACGTCATGGTCAAAGCCGCGCGCCGCGCCGGCCGCAGCCTCAAGCGCGATCTCGGCGAGATCGAGCATCTCCAGGTCTCGCTGAAGGGGCCTGCCAATTTCGTCACGCTTGCCGACAAGCGCGCCGAGGAGATCCTCTACCAGGACCTCTCGAAGGCCCGGCCCGGCTACGGCTTCATCGGCGAGGAAGGCGGCACGCGGGAAGGCTCCGACAAGAGCCACACCTGGATCGTCGATCCGCTCGACGGCACCACCAACTTCCTGCACGGCATCCCGCAATTCGCGATCTCGATCGGTCTCGTGCGCGAGGGCACCATCATTGCCGGCGTGATCTACAATCCCGCCAATGACGAGCTCTACATCGCCGAGCGCGGCAAGGGCGTCTTCCTCAACGACCAGCGCCTGCGCGTGGCCGGCCGCCGCCAGCTCAACGAATGCGTGGTGGCCTGCGGCCTGCCCCATATCGGCCGCGGCGACCACGAGGAATTCCGCCGCGAGATGACCGCGATCCAGGACCGCGTCGCGGGCCTGCGCCGCTTCGGCGCCGCCTCGCTCGACCTCGCCTTCGTCGCCGCCGGCCGCCTCGACGGCTATTGGGAGCGCAACCTGCAATCCTGGGACATCGCCGCCGGCATGCTGATGGTGCGCGAAGCCGGTGGTACCGTGAGCGATATCAGCACGCCGGGCGACGCCCTGGTGACAGGCGACGTCGTGTGCGGGAATGAGTTCGTGCACGGCGAGCTGGTGAAGATTTTGCGGAAGTAGACGGACTCTTTCGTCACGTCGTTTGCGCGCACCCGTAAGACCGAGAGAATAGAGGCCGCACATCGCGGCCTCCGGTCTCATGTCGTGCGGCTTACCACGCCACCCACTTGCGGCCGTGCCAATAGCCCCGACCCTCGTGCTCGCGGAAAGCAAACTTTTCGCGCGGTCCCCAGCGCCAATTGTCTTCGTGAACGACGACGCCCGCTTCGTGCGGAAACTCGTAGGCCTCATGCGTGTGCCAGCAGGTGTGGCCCTGACACACGATCGCGGCCGATGCGGTGAAGGTGGACATCATCAGCACGCCGGTGCCGACAGCGGCAGCGGAAAGAATCTTCTTCAACATTGGGACGATTTCTCCGTGGAACCCTAACCCCGCGGGCAAACACATTTGCGCACGGCCGGTTCCGTCGGAACACGTGAAGTTTTCGTAAGGATTCTCGAGCTGCGCGCGGGCAGCGCGAGAGTTCGATCTTCAGCGCGGAATGGATTTAGGCTGAAGCGATTGCCGCGGCGGATTGTTCACCTCTCCCGCTTGCGGGAGAGGTCGGCGCGAAGCGCCGGGTGAGGGCTCGCTCCTCTTGGGGATTGTCCCATTGCGGAAACACCCTCTCCCCGACCCTCTCCCGCAAGCGGGAGAGGGAGTGCCTCTCCGTGGTGACCATCAAACCTGATCTCATCAATCAAACCTGATCTCATCAATCAAACCTGATCTCATCACGATTCAAGCGTCGTCGTCTTCCGATTCGTCGTCGCGATACTCGCCGCCGAGGGTCAGGCCTTCGATGGTCGTGGCGCCCTTCGACTTGATCACCCGGCGAAGCGGGACCGAACTCTCGTTTCGCAACGCATCCATCAACTGCTCCGAATGGGTGACGATCCAGATGTCGGCGCGGCTCGATGCCTTGACGATCAGCCGGGCCAATGGCGCCAGCAGCGACGGATGCAGGCTGGTCTCGGGTTCGTTCAGCGCGATGAACGGCGGAAGCCGATAGCCCATGAACACCGCAAGCAGGCAAATGTATTTCAGCGTCCCGTCGGATAATTCGTGCGCACTGAACGGCCGCGGCATATCCGTCAGTTGCAGGTCAAAATCACACAGGCCATTTTGCTCCCATGCGCGGAGCTCAGCGCCTGGAAATGCATCCTCGATTGCGTCCTGCAGGTCGACCGCGTCTTCCCTGATCGTATAGAGCGTCGCCAGCGCCGCGGCCAAATCGGTCCCATCGGCACTGAGCGAAGGCGTCGTGATCGCCAGACACGGCTTTCGTATCGGCGAGGCCGGATCGGTGCGAAAGTCGTGATAGAAGCGCCAGCCCAGCATGGCGTTTCTGATCAGATCGATTTCCGGGCATTCCTTGCCATCTGCAAAGCCGGCAAGCGCCGTCTCGGACGGCAGCACCGCATCCTTGTGGCTGCTCCACGCGCCGCTGTCGCTGCGAACGCTGACGAGCGAATTCTTCCGCTCCATCAGCAAAACCGTTCGCTTGCCCTGCACCGCCTCGATACTCTCGGCCTTGATCATCGGCTCGCCGGAAAACGCCGCCTCGAGGGGACCGGGAAATCCGATCTCGATCGAATATTTGAGACGGTCGAATTTGGCCGACAACCGCAGTCGCCCATCTTCGCCGCGCTTGCGAACGCCGGACCAGCAGACCGAATTCAATCCGCCTTCGTCGGCGATCGTGCGCGTGATCCGCCCGGTCGCCGCATCGCGCAACAGCGACAAGGATTTGTAGAGGTTGGATTTGCCGACGCCATTCTCGCCCACAAACACGGACAGGGGGTGGATTGGTAGGGAGAGCCGGCGGATGGAGCGATAGTTCGAGATCGCAATGTCGGTCGGACGCATCACATGCTCTCAATCGGCAGGCCGTGTGCAGTCGCGGCGCAGTGCGACTACACATGCCTTCAATCCAGAGATGTAGTCTGGATTGACCAACTTGGGAAGGCAAGTGCTCCGCTTGTCATTCCGGGGCGCGCCTCTTGACGCGTGCCCGGAATGACGAGTGCCCTATGGCTTCACCGGCGCCGGCGGGCCATACGCCCCGCCGTCCTTCGCGACCTTCGGCTCCCGGTCACCCGCCAGCACGCGCTGCACCGAGACGAAGAACACAGGCACCATCAGCAGCGCCAGGATCACCACCGCGATCATGCCACCCATCACGACGGAGCCCAGCGCCTGCTGGCTGGCGCCGCCGGCGCCGTGCGCGATCGCCATCGGCAGCACGCCGCAGATGAAGGCGAGACCCGTCATCAGGATCGGGCGGAAGCGCAGGCGGCAGGCCTCGATGGTGGCTTCCACCAGCGGCTTGCCCTCCTTGCGCAGATCCTTGGCGAACTCGATGATCAGGATGGCGTCCTTAGCCGCAAGGCCAATGATCGTGATCAGGCCGACGGTGAAATAGACGTCGTTGGGCAGGCCGCGCAGCATGGCGGCCACCACCGCGCCGACGATGCCGAGCGGCACGGTGAGCAGCACCGCAAGCGGAATGGTCCAGCTCTCATAGAGCGCGGCCAGACACAGGAACACCACGAACACGGAGAGCGCGAGCAGGAACGGGGCCTGCGAGCCCGACAGCTTTTCCTGGAGCGACTGTCCGGTCCATTCATAGCCGAAGCCGCGCGGCAGCTGTCCGGCGAGCCGCTCCATCTCGGCGATGGCATCGCCCGAGGTGAAGCCGGGCCTGGCTTCGCCCGAGATGCGCACGGCCGGATAGTAGTTGAAGCCCGCGATCTGCGTCGGCCCGCGCGACCATTCGACCGTCGCGAAGGAGGAGAACGGCACCAGCTGGCCGTGGGAGTTCTTGACGTTGTAGTTGAGGATGTCCTCGGTCCTCATGCGGTCGCGGCTGTCGGCCTGCACCACGACGCGCTGCATGCGGCCGCGATTCGGGAAGTCGTTGATGTAGTTCGAGCCGAGATTGGTCGAGATCGTGTTGTTGATGTCCTCGAAGGTGACGCCGAAGGCGCCGGCCTTCTCGCGGTCGATCACGAGATTGACCACGCCGGCCTCGGGCAGGCCCTCGATATAGACCTTCTGCAACACCGGGCTCGCATTGGCTTGCGCGATCAACTGGTCGGCGGCGCGCATCAGGGCCGGATAGCCCTTCTGGCCGCGATCCTGCAGACGGAACGAGAAGCCGGAGGAGTTGCCGAGATTGTCGATCGGCGGCGGCTGCAGCGCCGAGATCTTGGCGTCGCGGATCGACGACCCCAGATCGCGGTTGATGTCGTTGACAACAGCAGCCGCGGATTCGTTCGGTCCACGCTCCGACCAGTCCTTCAGCGTGATGAAGGCCTGCGCGGTGTTCATGCCCTGGCCGGAGAAGCTGAAGCCGGTGAGGAAGGTGACGTTGTCGACACCCGGGCGCTGCGCCAGATATTTTTCGACCTTCTCGATCACCGCCTCGGTGCGGCCGTAGGACGAATCCGACGGCGTCTGGACGTCGGTGGTGACAAAGCCCTGGTCGTCGACCGGCAGGAAGCCGCCCGGGAGATTGACGAAGGCCCAGGACAGGCCGGCGAGCAGCGCGACATAGACCAGCATCAAACGTCCGGTGCGCTTCAGCGAGAAGCCGACCGTGCGGGAATAGCCCTCCTTGCTGCCCTCGAGCATGCGGTTGAACCAGCCGAACACGCCCCTCTTGGCGTGACCGTGGCCGGCCGCGACGGGCTTGAGCAGGGTCGCGCACAGCGCCGGCGTCAGCGACAACGCGAGGAAGGCCGAGAAGCCGATCGCCGCGACCATGGTCACCGAGAACTGGCGGTAGATGATGCCGACCGAGCCCGGGAAGAACGCCATCGGCACGAACACGGCCATCAGCACCAGCGTGATGCCGATGATGGCGCCGGAGATCTGCGACATCGCCTTCCGCGTCGCTTCCCTCGGCGGCAGGCCCTCCTCGGTCATGATGCGCTCGACGTTCTCGACCACGACGATGGCGTCGTCGACGAGGATGCCGACGGCGAGCACCATGCCGAACATCGAGAGCATGTTGATGGAGTAGCCGGCGAGCAGCAGCGTGGTGCAGGCGCCCAGCAGCGCCACCGGCACCACGATGGTCGGAATGATGGTGTAGCGGATGTTCTGCAGGAACAGGAACATCACCACGAACACCAGCACCACGGCTTCGACCAGCGTCGTCAGCACCTTCTTGATCGAGGCCTCGACCACCGGCGTGATGTTGTAGGGGATCTCGTAGGAGATGTTGGCCGGGAAGAAGCGCGACAGCTCCTTCATCTTCTCCTCGACCGCGCTCGCGGTCGCCAGCGCATTGCCGGTCGGCGACATCAGCACGGAGAGACCGGCCGTCGGCTTGCCGTTCAGGCGGGTGTTGAACTGATAGCTGAGGCCGCCGACCTCGACGCGCGCGACGTCGCGCAGCCGCACGGTCGAACCGTCGGCATTGGCGCGCAGGATGATGGCGCCGAACTCGTCCGGCGACGACAGCTGGCCCTTGACCAGCACCAGCGCGGAGGTGCGCTGGCTGTCGGTCGACGGCTCCGCCCCGATGCTGCCCGAGGCGACCTGCGCGTTCTGTGCGGCGATCGCCTTGTTGACGTCGTCGGCGGTCAGCCCGTAGCCGACCAGCTTGGCCGGATCGACCCAGACGCGTAGCGAACGTTCCGTTGAATAGAGCGTGGCGCGGCCGACGCCGGGGATGCGGCGGATTTCGCCGAGCACGTTGCGGATCATGAAGTCGCCGAGGCCAACCTCGTCGAGGCTGCCGTCGGTCGAGTTCAGCGTGATGATCTGCAGCACCGCGCTCGAGGCTTCCTCGATCAAAATGCCCTGCTGGATCACCGCGCGCGGCAGCCGCGCCTCGACGCGCTTGATGCGGTTCTGCACCTCGACGGACGCCGCGCTGGTATCGGTGCCCGGCTGAAAATTGGCGATGATCTCGACCTGGCCGAGCGAATCGCTGGTCGATTCGAAATTGAGGATGCCGGAGGCGCCGTTGAGCTCCTCCTCGATCAAGCGGGTGACGCTGTTGTAGAGGTTTTCCGGCGACGCGCCCGGGTAGCTCGTCGAGATCGAGATCGAGGGCGGCGCGATGATCGGATATTGCGCGATCGGCAGCAACGGGACCGAGATCGCGCCGATCAGACAGATGAACAGCGCGACGACCCAGGCGAAGATCGGCCTGTCGATGAAGAAGCTCGCCATGGCGCGTTACCGCGTGGCCTTGAGGGCGTGCCGGTTGTCCGCGCTCGCCTCGGCTTCGGACCAGGATTGCGGCTTGACCTTGTCGCCGGCCGCAAATTTCTGGAAGCCCTCGACCACGACCTTGTCGCCGGCCTTCAGGCCGTCGGTGACGAACCAGACGCCGTCCTGCACCGAGCCGGTGCGCACCGGCTGCACCGCGATGCGGTTGTCGTCCTTGACGACGAACACCTCGCTGCCGCCACCGCCATTACGCTGGACCGCCTGCTGCGGCACCGCGATCGCGTCGGAATCGAGGCCCTGATCGAGGCGGACACGGACATACATGCCCGGCAGCAGCTCGCGCTTGGGATTGCGGAATTCGCCGCGCAACGTCACCTGGCCGGTATGGGCGTCGACCTTGGCCTCGGAGAACAGCAGCTTGCCGTCGAGCGCATAGATGGTGTTGTCGTCGAGCACGAGGCGCACCTTGACGGCATCGGACTCGATGCGATCGAGGTCGCCGCTTTCGAAAGCGCGGCGCAGCTGGTTGAGCTCGGTCACCGACTGGGTGAAGTCCGCATAGATCGGATCGAGCTGCTGCACGGTGGCGAGATTGGTCTCGTTCTGCACGACGAGCGCGCCCTCGCTGACCAGGGCGGCACCGACCACGCCGTCGATCGGAGCGCGCACGGTGGCATAATCGAGATTGAGCTTGGCGCGCGCGAGGTCGGCCTTGCGGCCCTCGACGTCAGCCTGCGCCTGGCGCTCGGCGGCAATGGTCTTTTCGTTCTCGGCTTCGGGCGCGGCGCGCTGGCTGGTCAGCGTCGCGATGCGCCGCGCCTGCTGCTGCGCCTGCATCAACGCGGCCTCGGCCTTGTCGACCGCAGCGTCGTTGGCCATCACCTCGACCTCGAACGGACGCGGATCGATGCGATAGAGCGCATCGCCCGCCTTCACCTCGCTGCCCTGGCGGAACAGCCGCTCGACCACGATGCCCGACACGCGCGGCCGCACCTCGGCGACGCGCGTCGGCGAGATCCGGCCCGGCAGCTCGCGTACCACGGCGCGCGGTTGCGGCTTGACGGTGACGATGCTGACATCGGGTTCGGAGGTTTGGGCAGTGGCGACGGCGGAAGAGGATTCGTCGCAAGCGCCTAGCAGCGGCGCAAGGGCCGCGAGCATCATTGCAACGCATGCCGATCGCGCTCGAAGTCCTGACATGAAGTGGGGTGCCCCAAAATTGTTGAAACTGATCACGCTTCGCGCGCAACGCCCGTTCTGGGCAATGACTGCGCGGCTGATGCGATCAAAATAGAATGGACTTGCTGCGACGCAACGCATCGCGCGGGCGGCTCAATGTCACACGCGCTATGGCGCTGAGTTCAGGCCGATTTTTGCGACTCACCAGATTGTGAGTCCGGTTCCATCGCGGCACGCTGCGACAGAACATCGCAATGACAGCGAGTTACCGGGCTTGATCGTAAGCCTGCAGGATCCGAACGAAATCAGCCATGCTGGATCGATCCTGGTTTTCAGCCATGGCCGCAACCTGAGTATGGGATGCGGGCCGGCTGCCCTGCCAGAACCACATGAGGAGATCGGCGATGTTTCTCATGGCGTACTCGCTGCACCAGCTGTGGCCGTAAGCATCAATTGAGCGGCAAAGCGCTCAATCGGGAGATAAGGCCAGTGGGCGCTACGCCGCCGGCCTTGTCCCGCAACTGCCGGCTCGGAGGCCGGTTCCGTTGCTGTTCACCGTGGATGTATCGGTAACACCAAGGACCTGGTCGGGCCATTACGCGCAGGTATTGCGCGACCATACTTAGGTAGGCTCGGACTACGGCGTCGCCTTCATCCGATAGTGGCTGACGCCCCACTCCGTTCCGTCGGCGCAGCCGAACAGACCGGCGGTGGCGAGGAAGAACCAGCGCCAGCGCCGCATCCACAAATAGGTCTCGTCACCATAGACGTTGCGCAAGGCGGCTTCGATCGCGTCGCGATGTGCATCGAAATTCGCCAGCCAGTCGTTCGCGGTGCGCTGATAATGCGTACCGCTCCAGCACCATTCCTTCTCGATCGCGAAGATGTCGGCATATTGCCGGATGAGCTGATGGCTCGGCATCACGCCGCCGGTGAAGAAGTGCTGGGCGATCCAGTCTTCGCGATTGGCGCGGTCGAACGCATAGGAGCCCGTGCGATGGGTGAAGATGTGCATGAAGAAGCGCCCCTCCGGCGCAAGCCATGCACGCGCACGGGTCATCAGCTTGCGCCAGTTCATCATGTGCTCGAACATCTCGACCGAGACGATGCGGTCGAACTGGCCGTCCGGCGCGAACACGTTCATGTCTGATGTGACGACGCGCAGGTTCAAGAGCCCGCGGCTCTGCGCGATGTCCTCGATATAGGCGCGCTGCGATTGCGAGTTCGACACCGCGGTCACCGTGGCATGCGGAAACTGCCGGGCGATCCACAGCGACAGCGAGCCCCAGCCGCAGCCGAGTTCGAGGATGGTCTGCCCGTCGGCGAGGCCGGCATGCTCGACGGTCTGGCGCAACGCTTCCTCCTCGGCCTCCTGCAGCGTCGTCGCTTCGGTCTTGTAGAAGCAGGAGGAGTATTTGCGGTTCGGGCCCAGCACCTGCGCGAAGAAGCTTTGCGGGACTTCGTAGTGCTGGGTATTGGCAGCGTCGGTATGTTCGGCGATCGGTCGCATCATCATCCGTCCGGCGAAGGCGGCATCGTCGGCCGCCGTATGCGCGGCGAGACGCGTCGCGGTGCGCGAGCACAATCGCTGGATGGCGGCGCGGACCACGAGATCCGGCAGCGGCACGCGTTCGGCAGTCCCGATGATCGTGGACACGACGCTCATGCGGCCATTCCCTCTCTCGGTGGCAACGGAAAGAACATGCTGGTTCGGGATTGATAGGCGCGGTAGCGCTCGCCGCGCGACCGCAGCATCTGCGCTTCCAGCGGCGGGATGCCGGTGACGTGGACCAGGATCCAGTACATGAAGATGGGTGCGAGCAGGCTGGCCCAGCCCCAGGGATAGCCGGCCGCAAGTCCGATCACGGGATAAGCGAGCCAGCCGAGCCATTCGAAGAAATAATTGGGATGGCGCGACCAGCGCCACAGCCCGGCATCGCAGACCTTGCCGTGATTGGCGGGGTCGCGGCGGAAGCGGCGCAACTGCGCATCGGCCTGCGCCTCGCCCGCGATCCCGATCAGCAGGATCGCGGCACCCAGGACGTCCTGGATCCGCAAGGCTGATACAGGGACGTGCGCGGCGACAAAAATCGAAAACACCAGGGGCACCGAGCCCAGCGCCTGGTTCTGCAGGAAGATGAACATCCGCCGCGGGGCATTGAGCCCCCACTCCGCGGCAAAGGTGGCATAACGGGGGTCATCTTTGATCCCCGCGGTGCGGATCGCGATGTGGGTGCCGAGCCGGAGCGACCAGACCGCGACGAGGCCGGCAACCAGCCATTGCCGTTCATTGGGCCCCTCGCCTGCGACCGGCCACAGGGCGCTGCCGGCGCCGACCAGCCCGACGGCAAAGGTCCAGATCGTGTCGACCCAGCCGGAATTGCCGGTGCGCTGCTGTACAACCCAGGCGAAGGCCATCAGGACCGCGAGCGAAAGCGCGATGGCCGCCAGTCCGCCAAGATACGTCGCCATGCAAAAAATCCGAGCTAAGCCTGTGGAATGCCGAAGTTTTGCAAAATACGTCGGTATCAAAGCGCGGTTTCAGCTTTGGGTTCCCGAACCAGTCCCGAAATCGGCACAACCGGCGCTTTTTTTGGGCCGGCGCTGTGCCATAGTGCGGATGCAAGCAAGCTTCGTAACGGATGATACCGGCCATGCCGTCAGGCGCCTCGCCCCGCTCCTCCCTCGACATCGAATACACAAAACTGTCCTCCCCCAGCGTCTTCCTGGTGCGGATGCTGGTTTTCCTGGTGCTGTGCACGCTGGTGGGCGTGGTGCTCTACAAGCAGATCATCCAGGCCTTCTTCGCCAATCCCGGGCTGAACGCCCTGATCGGCGGCGTGATGTTCATCGGCGTCATCCTGGCCTTCCGCCAGGTGATCCGGCTCTATCCCGAGGTGTCCTGGGTCAACAATTTCCGTATCGCCGATCCCGGCCTGGCGCCGGCCCGGCATCCCAAGCTGCTGGCCCCGATGGCGATGATCCTGGGCGGCGAGCGCAGCGGGCGGATGTCGATCACGCAGACCACGATGCGGCATCTGCTCGATTCGATCGCGACCCGCCTGGACGAGGCCCGCGACATCTCTCGCTACATGACGGGCTTGCTGGTCTTCCTCGGCCTGCTCGGCACCTTCTGGGGCCTGATCGAGACGGTCGGCTCGGTCGGCAAGGTGATCGACGGCCTCAAGGTCGGCGGCGATTCCGGCGCGCTGTTCGACACGCTGAAGGAGGGCCTCGCCGCCCCGCTCGGCGGCATGGGCATTTCGTTCTCGAGCTCGCTGTTCGGTCTCGCCGGCTCGCTGATCCTCGGCTTCCTCGATTTGCAATCGAGCCAGGCGCAGAACCGCTTCTACACCGACCTCGAAGACTGGCTCGCCACCACCGTGCGCGAGTACGGCAGCGGCGAGGTCGCGGTCGCGGCTCCCGCCGCCGCCGGCGGCGGGGTTGCCAGCGGCGAACTTCAGGCCGCGGTCGAGCGCTTGCGCTCGGTGCTCGAAGAAGGCAGCGCCAGTCGCGGCACCACGGCGGCGATGGCGAGCCTCGCCGAGGCGATCCAGGCGCTGGTCTCGCATATGCGGACCGAGCAGCAGATGATCCGCGAATGGGCCGACGGCCAGGGTGAGCAGAACCGCGAGATCCGCCGCCTCCTGGAGCGCATCGCGCGCCAGCCCGAGAAGAGTTAAGCAATCAGCATTTGAGAGGCGAGCATGGCTCTAGCCCGCGGCCGTCGTAGCGACGGCGCCTTCAACTACTGGCCAGGATTTGTCGACGCGCTATCGACGCTGGTGCTGTCGATCGTGTTCCTGCTCTCGGTGTTCCTGGTCGTGCAGTTCTTCCTGTCCCAGGAGGTAACCGGCAAGGACAAGGCGCTGGAACAGCTCAACGCCAAGATCGCCCAGCTGACCGAGCTGCTCTCGCTGGAGAAGCTCGGCAAGCTCTCGCTCGACGACCAGGTCTCGCAGCTGAAGGCCGGCCTCGCCTCGGCCGAGACCGAGCGCGACCGCATGAAGGGTCTCTATGAGGGCCTCGCCAATGCCGGCAACGACGCGCAGGGCAAGACCGCCGAGCTCGGCAAGGCGCTCGACTCCGAGAAAGCCGTCTCGGCGCGAGCGCTGGCGCAGATCGAGGTGCTGAACCAGCAAATCAGCGCGCTGCGCCGGCAATTGGCAGCGCTGGAGGAAGCGCTCGACGCTTCGGAAAAGAAAGACAAGGAATCGCAGAACCGCATCGCCGATCTCGGCTCACGCCTGAACGTCGCGCTGGCGCAGCGTGTGCAGGAATTGTCACGGTACCGTTCCGAATTCTTCGGTCGATTGCGCGCCATTCTCGGCAACCGTCCCGATATCCGCGTGGTCGGCGACCGCTTCGTGTTCCAGTCGGAAGTGTTCTTCGACACCGGACAGGCGACGCTGCTGCCTGAGGGCCGCGCCGAGCTCGACACTGTCGCGGCCGCGCTGATCGAGCTCGACAAGAAGATCCCCGCCGAAATCGCCTGGGTGCTGCGCGTCGACGGCCACACCGACGTGCGGCCGGTGAGCGGCGCGAACTTCAAGTCGAACTGGGACCTGTCGGCGGCGCGCGCGATCTCGGTGGTGCAATATCTGATCTCGCTCGGCGTCCCCGCCCAGCGCCTGGTTGCCGCCGGCTTCGGCGAATTCCAGCCGCTCGACACCGCCAACACCGAAGACGCCTACAAGCGCAACCGCCGCATCGAGCTGAAGCTGACGGAGCGGTAGTGAGCGCGCTCCACCTCCGCCCCTACGTGGACGCCGACGAAGCGGCGACGATCGAGCTGTGGCATCGCACCTGGCAGCAGGCCTATCCGCAGATCGATTTTGCCGCGCGCGTGGACTGGTGGCGCGAGCGCTGGCGCAACGAGCTGGTGCCGAAGGCCGCGATCGTCGTCTCGGAACAAGATGGCGTGCTGACGGGTTTCGTGACCATCGACGGCGACGGCTATCTCGACCAGCTCGTGGTCGACCCCAATCGTTGGGGCTCGGACGCCGCAAGGCTGCTGGTGGATGAAGCGAAGCGCCTGTCGCCATCGGGCGTGACCCTGCTGGTCAACAAGGACAACAGCCGCGCCATCCGTTTCTACGAGCGTAACGGCTTTGCGCATGAAGGCGAGGATGTGAACCCGACGTCGGGACGGCCGGTGCTGAAGATGGCGTGGCGGCCGTGACTGACGTCACGCAAAAGCGCGGCGCTGTTTGCTAGCGTGACATCAAGCAAGCAGATGGAGAGGATCGATGCGGCTGAGCGAGCTGGCCAAGGGGTCTTCGGTTTTCCTGGGCGTCATCGTCGCCGGCTATGTGTCGACTGTGTATGTCGACCAGCGCCTGGCCTCGCCGCCCAAAGCAGCCAGCGAGACGACGCCTTCGCCAAGTTCGACGAACACACCTGCTCCGGCCGACAGCCCGGCTCCGGCCAACGGCGGGTCGGCCTGCATCGGTGAGGGTGGGAGCTGGAAGAACTGGCCGTGGCCGAACGTGCCGATGGGCTCACCGAAGTGCAAGTGAGCGGGCCACAAGCTCCGCTGTCATTCCCCGCGAAGGCGGGGAATCCAGTAAGCTGCGGCTTCTCGGTTGAGCACGACTTTCTCGGCGTACTGGATCACCCGCTCCATTGCGCAGGTGCGCACAAGGCGGGCGATGACACCGTTGGTGGCGTGAGACAGCGCCTCACACCCCCTCGAATTGCAACCTCGCCAGCCGCGCATAGAGCCCGTTCACCGCGACGAGCTCGGCATGCGTGCCCTGCTCGACGATCTTGCCCTGGTCCATCACCAGGATGCGGTCGCAGGACAAGACGGTGGCGAGGCGATGCGCGATCACCAGCGTGGTGCGGTGGGCCATCAGCTCTTCGAGCGCGGTCTGCACCAGCGTCTCGCTTTCGGCGTCGAGCGCGGAGGTGGCTTCATCGAGCAGCAACAGCGGCGCATCACGCAGGATGGCGCGCGCGATCGCGATGCGCTGGCGCTGGCCGCCGGAGAGCGTCACGCCACGCTCGCCGAGCGGGGTCTCGAAACCTTCGGGCAGGCGGCGGATGAACTCGGTGGCGTGCGCGAGCTCGGCGGCACGCTCGACCTCGGCGTCGGTCGCATCGGGCCGGCCGAAGCGGATGTTTTCGCGGGCGCTCGCAGCAAAGACGTTGGATTCCTGCGGCACCAGCGCAATGCGGGAGCGGAAATCGCGCGGGTCGGCGGACTTCACCGGAACGCCGTCAAGCGAGATCGCACCATTGCGCGGATCGTAGAAGCGCAGCAGCAGATGGAAGATCGTGCTCTTGCCGGCGCCGGACGGGCCGACGATCGCGACCTTCTCGCCGGGCCGCACCGCAAACGAGACCGCGTCGAGCACATTGACGTCAGGCCGCGCCGGATAAGAGAAGCTGACATGATCGAAGCCGACCTCACCGCGCCCGGGCACCGGCAATGCGCGCGGCGATGCCGGCGCCTTGATGTCGGGCTGCACGTGAAGAATCTCGAACAGGCGTTCGGCCGCGCCTGATGCCGCCGACACCTCGCCCCAGACCTCGCTGAGCTGGCCGAGCCCTGCGGCCGCGAAGGCCGCATAGAGCACGAACTGGCCGAGCCGGCCCGGCGTGATCGCGCCGGTCAGCACGTCGTGCGAGCCGATCCAGAGGATGCCGACCACGCTTGCGAACACGATGAAGATGACGATGGCGGTGAGAACCGCGCGGGCCTGCGTGGATGTGCGCGCGGCCTCATAGGCCTGCTCGACCTCGCCGCCGAAACGCTTCGCAGCGAGCCCTTCGCTGGTATAGGCCTGCACGGTGCGGATCGCGCCGACCAGCTCGCCGGCATAGGCGGACGCATCGGCCAGCGTGTCCTGCGCATTGCGCGACAGCCGCCGCACCCAGCGCCCGAAGGCGACCAGCGGCAGCACGATCAAGGGGATCGCCAGCAGCACGAAACCGGAGAGACGCGGGCTGGTGATCACCATCATCGCCGCTGCGCCGAAGAACATCATCAAGTTGCGCAGCGCGATCGACACGGAGGCACCGACCGCGGATTTGATTTGCGTGGTGTCGGCGGTGAGCCGCGACACCAGCTCGCCGCTGCGCGCGGAATCGAAGAAGGCCGGCGAGAGCGAGAGCAGGTGCGCAAACACATCGCGCCTGAGATCGGCGACGATGCGCTCGCCGATCGTCATCACGAGGTAGTAGCGCGAGGCGCTCGCCAGCGCGAGCACGGCGACGACCGCGATCATCACCGAGAAGTAGCTGTTGATCAGCGCGATGCCTTCCGGCGTCAGGCCGAAATCAATCATCCGGCGCACCGCGACCGGCACCAGCAGCGTGGTCAGCGCCGCAACCGTCAGCGCCACGAAGGCGAGGACCGCCCGGCCGCGATAACGGGCCACGTAAGGCGCAAGCGCCATCAACGGCCGCAGCTTGGCCCGGCCCTTCGCCGGCTGCTCGATCAGTTCGGCTTCGATCGACGGGGCTTCTGCCGGCCCGGTTTCAAGCCGTTCTACTGCGCTCATGGGATCCGACCAAAAGAGAGACGTTGGCTCCACATAGGCCGCGGCAGGGGGCGAGGCAAATCCGGGATGTCCCTTAGGGGACGGCCCGTTCTCCAGTCGCCACAACGGCTTGTTTTAGGGGCTCCTGTGAGGTATAGACCCGGCCAAATCCGTCATTCGATAGTCACTCAAGCAAGGCGCCGGGCGCCCTAGGAATTGCCATGAAAGCCGAAATTCATCCGGATTATCATACGATTAAGGTCGTCATGACCGACGGAACCGAGTACCTGACCCGCTCCACCTGGGGCAAGGAAGGCGACACGCTGAACCTCGACATCGACCCGAAGTCGCACCCGGCCTGGACCGGCGGCAACGCCCAGCTGATGGACCGCGGCGGCCGCGTCTCGCGCTTCCAGAAGAAGTTTTCGGGCTTCCTCAAAAAGGATTGATCCTGGCCGCAAGGTTTTGGACGAAAAACGCCCCCGGAAACCGGGGGCGTTTTTGTTTTGGGGGGATCGCCCGCCGCTACCAGACCCGTCATCCTGAGGTGCGAGTGGCGCGATGCAAAGCATCGCGCCGGGAGCCTCGAAGGATGAACGGCCGAGATGCAGCCGGGCCGTCCCCCTTCGAGGCTCGCCATAGAGGCGAGCACCTCCAGCGACAACGGCTTCGCCGTTGCGCGGGGGTGACGGTTAGAGATTAGACCTTACCGCTCGAACGCGGCCTTCAGCGCGTTGAGATGCGGCACCAGCGGGTTGCCGATCGCGATGTGGTCGGTCGGCGGGGTGTGGATGGTGGTGTCGAGGCGGCGGACGCGGGTCTGCAGGCTCATCGAGCGATGGATCAGCTCCTGGAGCATCGACGGCAGCTTCTCGATGGTGTCGGCGGGGCCGGGATCGGCGGCGGTGAGCTTGACCTTGGTCTTCTCGCGGTTGGCCTGGACCAGCGTCATCTCGCCCTCCTTCACCGCGCGGTGCAGCAGCAGCCACGAGGCGAGCTGCATCAGGCGCGTGGTCAGGCGCATGCTCTCGGTCGCGTAAGTCAGGCTGATGGCGCGATCGAGCGCCTTGGCCTCATTGCGGCCGGCGCCGTCGAGATAGGCCGCGGTTTCTTCGACGAGATCCATGCCTTCACGGAACAGCGCGCCGAACGCGGCAGAATTGGTGAACCGCTCGCTGAGTTGAACGAGAGCCCCGTCGGCCTGCAAACGTTCCATGGTTAACGCCCCTTACGCAACTGTTTACCCGTCCGGCTTTGGCGCCGGCTTATGATGAACAAATCATTGCGCGGGGGAAGCGCGGAGTCCAGCGGCAAGCGCGGATATGGTTTCCGCGGGTCATTCCTCGGAATTCAACCGGGACTAGTACCCGGAATCAGAGCTGAGTGATACGGCGGCCTTTGAAACGGCGTTGACGGACCTTTTTCTTGGTCCAGACGAAGGGCTCGGCTCTGTCGTTGTATGCGTTGACGTAGGCATCGATGTGATCCTGAAGCTGCTTGAGGCTTGTGAAGGAGGTGCCGCTGAGCGACTGCCCCTGCAAGATCGAAAACCATACCTCGACCTGATTGAGCCAGGACGCACTTGTCGGCGTGAAATGAAATTGCACGTTGGGGTGGGCCTTGAGCCAGGGCTCGTTCTTCTTGTGGGTGTTGAGGTTGTCGAGGATGACGTGAAGCTTCCGGTTCGGAAAAGCCGCGGTGACGCTGTTCATGAAGTCGAGAAACTCGACGCGGCGTCGGCGTTTTGAATGCGTCGCGATGATCTTTCCGGTGGCGACTTCGAGCGCCGCAAACAATGTTGTCGTGCCATGCCGCTTGTAATCGTGGCTCTGGCCGGTCAAGGCGCGGCCATTGGGCAACTTCAGATAACCCTGCGCTCGCTCCAAGGCCTGGATCGAAGGCTTCTCGTCCACGCATAGCACAATGGCCTTCGCGGGCGGGGCGACGTAGAGGCCAACAACATCGGCGGCTTTGGCCGTAAAGTTCGGGTCGTTGCTCTCGCACCAGGACTTGCGAGCCACGAGGTCAATCTTGTGGATGCGCAGGAACCGCCAGACATATTGGACGTCAACATCGCCCAGTGCCTCGGCCAGCAGAGGGCCGGTCCAGCGTGCGAACCCTTGCGGGGCCGGCTTATCCAACAGCTTCAGAATCCGCTTGTCGGTAGCCTTCGTATAGATCGGCTGCTTGCCAGGCCGCGGCTTGTCTTGCAGACCTTCCAGGCCATGATCGGCATAGCGGCGCCGCCAAAGGCTGACAATCCGCGGCTGGACCCCGACTTCTTTGGCGATCGAGCGGGTGCTGCGCCCGTCCGCTGCCAACAGAACTATCCGCGCCCGCTTCAAATCGCGCTGCAACGTCACCGGCGAGCGACAACACGCCTCAAGCACCTTGCGATCTTTCCGCGAAAGGTGGACTTCTCTTGCTTCGGGGATCATCCCGACCTTGAATCATGACTCACGATCCAAGAAAAGTGGGTACTAGACACGCTCAAAAGCAGGAGTAGAGGCAAAAAAAGAGCCGCCGGAGACCGGCGGCTTTGAAAGTTGATAACAGGGAGGCGTCAAACAGAGTGGACAGGAGCCACTCGGTGTCCAAACGAGGACAGTCGAGTCATAAAGTGAAAAGCTTAATCGACCGTAAACGAACGAATTTTTTGAGGGTTCGTTAGCCATGTCGGCCAGAGGCCGAGCCGGGAAGCGGAATGAACTCTCACCGTCGCTCCGGCCTAGTGCGCAATTGCGCACGGGGGCCGGGGCCCATAACCACAGGGAGGAGTTTGGCGAAGACT
The DNA here is from genome assembly GCF_024199945.1 of Bradyrhizobium sp. CCGUVB4N. GTDB lineage: Bacteria > Pseudomonadota > Alphaproteobacteria > Rhizobiales > Xanthobacteraceae > Bradyrhizobium. The sequence goes on from NZ_JANADP010000001.1 coordinate 7,734,150, forward strand.
CGTCGTTCGGTACTGCTGTCAAAGCCCATAGACAGATCACGCGGTATGGGTCCCGGCCCCCGTGCGCAATTGCGCACTAGGCCGGGACGACACCGGTGATAAACCCACTACGACTTGAAAAAACTATTCGCCGCATCGCGGGAGGCGCGCTTTTTCGTGGCGGCTTCTTCCAGTCTTGCGATCTCGGTCTGCAGCAGGGCGACGCGCTCGGTCAATTCCTCGACGGACAAGAGTGAGAGATCCTGTCCAATCTCGTGGGTGACCTTCTTGCGCGGGCGGTCGTCGTCTTCCATCGGCATCGTCGTTCCTCCTGCGTCCGCGGGCCGGACCACATGGCCGAGGCGGTTGCCAGCCCGAACCGCGCTGGCTAAGCAAAGGGCTCGTTCTCCCTCGCACCTTTGCTCAAGGATACATCATGGACAAGCTGCCCGCGCAAATGACCGTGGTCGCCATCTCCAAGCCCGGCGGACCCGAGGTGCTGGTGCCGGAACAGCGTCCCGTTCCGCAGCCCGGTCCCGACGAGATCCTGGTCAAGGTGCAGGCCGCCGGCGTCAACCGGCCCGACGTGGCGCAGCGCTCCGGCGCCTATCCGCCGCCGCCCGGCGCCAGCGACCTGCCCGGCCTCGAAATCGCCGGTGAAGTGGTCGCGGTCGGCAGCAACGCCAAAAAGCACAAGGTCGGTGACATCGTGATGTCGCTCGTCGCCGGCGGCGGCTATGCGCAGTACTGCATCGCGCAGGACGCCCAGGCGATGACCGTGCCGCCGGCACTGTCGATCAAGGAAGCCGGTGCACTGCCGGAAACCCTGATGACGGTCTGGCACAACGTGTTCGAGCGCGGCGGCCTGAAGGCCGGCGAGACGCTGCTGATCCATGGCGGCTCTTCCGGCATCGGCACCATGGCGATCCAGCTTGCGAAGGCGTTCGGTGCAAAAGTGTTCGTCACCGTCGGATCGCAGGACAAGATCGATGCCTGCCTGAAGCTCGGTGCCGACCGCGCCATCAACTACAAGACCGAGGACTTCGTCGACGTGATCAAGGCGGAGACGAACAAGGCCGGCGTCAATTTGATCCTCGACATGGTCGCGGGCGAGTATGTCGACCGCAACTATGACGCCGCCGCGGTCGACGGGCGCATCGTGCAGATCGCAACGCTCAACGGCCCCAAGGTCAGCGTCAACATCGCCAAGGTGATGGTGAAGCGGTTGACCCATACCGGCTCGACCTTGCGCCCCCGTAGTAATGCGGACAAGGCGGCAATGGTGGCCGCAATTGAAGCGAAAGTGATGCCGCTTTTGCGCGAGGGCCGCGTCAAGCCGCTGATGGACAGCGCTTTCCCGCTGGAAAAGGCATCCGAGGCGCACCGGCGCATGGAGACCTCCGCACATATTGGCAAAATTGTGTTGGAGGTCTAGGCCGCTGGCCGACCGGGGACGCCGGAAACCCTTTGATTTTCCTCGCTTTCGTGGCATCTATCGCGACGCGCCGAACGACTTCCGTTCGGCGTGAAATCGTCTTTACCTGACAGTCTTGCTCACTGAGTTTGCGTCGAACGCGGAGAACTGGCCTTGCGTCTGATCAGGTGCCTCGCGCCCATCGCGCTGGGCCTCATGATTCTTGTCGCCGCGTCGCCTGCACGCGCGCTCGACGCTGTCAGCGTCCGCGGCGACGCGCCCGCGATCGATCTCACCGGCGTGCTCGAGCATCAGCGCAGCGACGCCGACCGCATCCAGGTCTCCACCGCGCCCGGCACCGACGGCATCGTCCGCCGCATCGAGGTGCGCGCGCGCGAGGGCGGCCAGAACTGGATCGTGTTCGCGCTCGCCAACAACACCGACGACCAGCTCGACCGCCTGATCGTCGCCCCGCATTACCGCATCGTGTCCTCGGGCCTGTTGTGGCCTGACCTCGGGCTGTCGCGCATCGCGACCATCACGCCTTCGATCGGCGACCGGCCGGAGCGTCAGGAAAGCGCGACCGCCGACGTGTTCCGCATCACGCTCGATCCCGGTGCCGTCGTCACCTTCGTGGCGGAACTGCGCACCGACAAGCTGCCGCAGCTCTATCTGTGGGAGCCGGAAGCCTACAAGGACAAGGTCAATTCGTTCACGCTGTACCAGGGCATCGTGATCGGCATCTCCGGCCTTCTCGCCCTCGTGCTCACGATTCTGTTCGTGGTGAAGGGCAGCATCATGTTCCCGGCCGCCGCGGCGCTGGCCTGGGCGGTGCTGGTCTATATCGGCGTCGATTTCGGCTTCTGGGGCAAGGTGCTCGACATGTCGAACAACGCCGAGCGCATCTGGCGCGCGGCGGGTGAAGCGATCTTGGCGGCGACGCTGTTGGTGTTCCTGTTCGCCTATCTCAACCTCAGTCGATGGCATGTGCGCTACTCCCACATCACGGTGGGCTGGCTCGCGTTCCTCGGCTCGCTGGTCGCGCTCGCCCTGTTCGACCCGGCCGTCGCCTCCGGCATCGCGCGCATCTCGCTGGTGCTGATCGCCTTCGCCGGCTTCACGCTGATCGTCTATCTCTCCACCCACGGCTTCGACCGCGCGGTGCTGCTGATCCCGACCTGGTTCCTGCTGGTGGTCTGGGTGGTCGCGGCCGGCATGACGGTGGCCGGTTCCGTCACCAACGACATCGTCGGCCCGGCGCTGCTGGGCGGCCTCGTGCTGATCGTGATGCTGATCGGCTTCACGGTGATGCAGCACGCCTTCGCCGGCGGCGGCGCCACCACCGGCGTCGTCTCCGACATCGAGCGCCGCGCACTGGCGCTGGCCGGTTCCGGCGATCTGATCTGGGACTGGGACGTCTCCGCCGACAAGGTGTTCACAAGCCCCGAGACGGAAGCCCTGCTCGGCCTGAAGCGTGGCACGCTCGAAGGGCCCGCCGCCTCCTGGCTCGAGGTGCTGCATCCGCTCGACCAGGATCGTTTCCGTGCCGCGCTGGACAGCGTGCTCGACCAGCGCCGCGGCCGGCTGGTGCAGGATTTCCGCCTGCGTACCCCCGACGGCCATTTCATGTGGTTCGCGCTGAAAGCGCGCCCGGTGGTCGGCTCGGACGGCGAGGTCTCGCGCGTGGTCGGCACGCTCACCGACGTCACTGAGCTCCGCAACGCCGAGGAACGCCTGCTGCACGATTCCGTGCACGACAACCTCACCGGCCTGCCCAACCGCAAACTGTTCATGGACCGGCTCGGTGCCGTCGCGCATTTCGCCAAGAGCATGCCGACGCTGCGGCCGACGCTGATGGTGATCGACCTCGACCGCTTCAAGCAGGTCAACGATTCCGTCGGCATCGCGGTCGGCGATTCCATCCTGCTGACGCTGGCCCGCCGCCTCACCCGCATCCTGAAGCCGCAGGACACGCTGGCCCGGCTCGCCGGCGACCAGTTCGGCCTGATCCTGCTGTCCGAGCAGGACCCGGCCCGCATCACCGCCTTCGCCGAAACCATCCGCAAGACCATCCGCGCGCCGATCGCCTTCAACGACCGCGAGATTTTCCTGACGGCCTCGATCGGCCTCGCGCTGTCCGACCCGCAGACGCAGCTCACGGACGAGATCATCAAGGACGCCGAGCTCGCGATGTATCACTCCAAGCGCATCGGCGGCGATCGCATCGACGTCTACAAGCCGGCGATGCGCGCGCGGAAGACCGATCGCCTGACGCTGGAGAGCGAGCTGCGCCGCGCCATCGAGCGGCAGGAGCTCACCATCCTGTACCAGCCGATCGTCCGGCTGGAGGATCGTTCGGTCGCGGGTTTCGAAGCGCTGGCACGCTGGGATCATCCGAAGCTCGGCCGCATGGCGCCGTCGGAATTCATCACGATTGCCGAAGAGACCGGCCTGATCGTCGACCTCGGCATGTTCGTGCTCGACCAGACCGCAAAGCAGCTCTCGATCTGGCAGCGCGCGATGCGCTCGCGCGAGCCGATCTTCGCTTCCGTCAACGTCTCCTCGCGGCAATTGCTGCGCCACGATCTGATCCACGACATCCGCACCGTGCTGTCGCGCTCCTCGGTGGCGCGCGGCACGCTGAAGCTGGAGCTGACGGAATCGCTGGTGATGGAGAATCCGGAGCACGCGGCCCAAATGCTGACGCGGATCCGCGAGCTCGGCACGGGCCTGTCGCTCGACGATTTCGGCACCGGCCATTCGTCGCTCGCCTATCTGCAGCGCTTCCCGTTCGACACTATCAAGATCGACCAGTCGTTCGTGCGCACCACCAACCGCGGCACCCGGCCGGTGATCCTGAAGTCGATCATTGCGCTCGCGCATGATCTCGGCATGGACGTGGTGGCGGAAGGCGCCGAGACCGATTCCGATGCGGTGGAGCTCTATCAGCTTGGCTGCGAATACGCGCAGGGCTTTGCTTTTGGCGAGCCCATGGACGCGGACGCCGCGATGCGGCTGCTGACGGAAGTGCGGTTAGAGGCGGCGAGCTGATCTTTCTGTTTCCCTTCTCCCCTTGTGGGAGAAGGTGGCGCGAAGCGCCGGATGAGGGGTTGCATCCGCAAATTCAGAAACAAGAAGAGTCGCGCGCGGAGAGATACCCCTCACCCGTCTCGCCGCTCCGCGGCGAGCCACCCTCTCCCGCAAGGGGAGAGGGGAAGAAGGTCTCCGTCACCTTCTATCCCGGCCGCCGCCCGTCCTTCCTCATCTTCGTGAACCGCACCGTCTGGCCATCCGGCATCCGCGTGGCCTTGAAGCCGGCGGCGATGCAGGCCTCGCGCTGCGGCATCTGGATATCCGGGCTGCGCGCGGTGTCCCACCATGAGGCACGGTTGGCCGCCCGCGGCAGAGCCGCGCCGATGATCTCCTCGATCTGCTCGAAGCTCAGCATGAATTCCATCTGCTTCTGCCCCAGCAGGTAATCGCGTAGCGCGTCGTAATCGTTCACCGCCGTCCTCACCAAATGCCCGCGGCCTGATCTGCTGAAAAGCGATGCCCGCGGAAACCAATCCTTAACTGATTGCAGCAGCGCCGTCGCGGCTTAAACACTACGCAAGATTTCAGGCGCATCCGTTAGGGTCGGGAGCAAAGGATGCTGTCTGGATGGCGCGAAGCCATGGCCCGCCGGCCCTGGCGTATTTCGGCGAAGCTGCTGATCATCTCGTCCGTCGTGACGGTGATCGGCTTTTCGGCCATTTGCGTCAACGTCATGCTGGACATGCGCCGCGGCGAGGAGGCACTGGCCCGCCAGACACTGGAAAACCTGGCGACCTCGATCGACGCCGATATCAGCCGCAACATCGATATCTACGACCTGTCCCTGAAGGCGGTCGCCAGCAACATGCTGCTGCCCGAGATCAACACGGTCTCCAAGCCGATCCGCCAGCTCATCCTGTTCGACCACGCCACGACCGCAAAGCATTTCGGCGCCATCCAGGTGTTCGATGCGGACGGCAATCTGTCCATCGATGCGTCCACGCTCGACCCGGTGGCGGAAAATCGCGGCAGTGAGGAGTACTTCACGGTCCATCGCGACAATCCCGATGCCGGCCTCTTTATCAGCCGTCCGATGCTGTTCCGCGGCGCCTACTCCATCGTGCTGAGCCGGCGTCTCAGCGATACCGACGGCGGCTTCCTGGGAGTCGTCGCCGGCTCGATCCGCTTCACCTATTTCCACGAATTGTTCGAGCGGCTGAGCCTCGACCCCGAGGACACCATCACCGTGCTCAAGCGCGACCGCACCATCATGATGCGCCGACCGTTCGATCTCGACATCATCGGCAAGAATCTGAACGACCGCCAGAGCTGGAAGGCGGACAACTTGCGCGTCGGCGGCTCGTTTGCGGGACAGGGCCCGGTCGATCCGACCGCGCGGCTCTATGCGCGCAGCGCCGGCACCGGCCCGCTGTTCGTGGTGGCGGGCAAGCCGCTGAGCACGGTGTTCGCGCTGTGGCGGAAGGAAGCGCTTCGCATCGGCGCCGTGGTTCTGGTGCTCGCACTGTTCGTGCTGGGCTCGGCGATCCTGCTTGCCCGCGAGATCGGCCGGCGAGCGGATGCCGAAAACAAGCTCGAGGAGATGGCAACGACCGACGCGCTCACGGGCCTGCGCAACCGCCGCAAGTTCGACCAGACGATCGACACCGAATGGCGCCGCGCCATGCGCCAGAAGACACAGGTTGCGCTCTTGATGATCGATGCCGATCACTTCAAGGCCTACAACGACACCTTCGGCCACCAGGCCGGCGACCAGGTGCTGGTCGGCATCGCCATCTGCATCTCCGATTCGGTGCGCCGCGCCGGCGACTGCGCCGCGCGCTATGGCGGCGAGGAGTTCGCCGTGCTGCTGCCGAACACGTCCGCCACCGACGCCTTCAAGATCGCCGAGACCATCCGGGCCAAGGTGCTGGGCTGGTCCGACGGCAGCGCGGGGTCGACCGTCTCCTGCGGCATCGCCAGCCTCGCGCCCACGAGCGGCGTGGACTGGACCGTCCTGGTCGCCGCTGCCGACAAGGCGCTCTATGCGGCGAAGGCCGGTGGCCGCAACCAGTCGGTGGTAGCGAGCCTGCCGAAGCTGTCGCTGGTGGCGTGAGGGGCTGCTGTCGTCGTCAGGCGTGACGAACAAATCACCAAGCGCTCAGTGTCGTCCCCGCGAACGCGGGGACCCATAACCACAGGGAAGAATTTGGCGAAGACTCGTCGTTCGGTACTGCGGCCGAACGCGATCGATGGCTTCCGCGGTATGGGTCCCTGCGCCCCGTGCGCAATTGCGCACTAGGCAGGGACGACAGCGAAACAGCGGCGACTACTGCCCGAGATACTTCTTCATCTCCGCGATCAGCCCATCACGCAATTCCGGCCGCTTGAGGCCGTAGGCGATGTTGGCGCGGAGGAAGCCGGGCTTGGAGCCGCAATCGTGGCGCTCGCCCTCGAACTCGACGCCGTAGAATTTTTGCGACTTGGCGAGGCCGATCATGGCGTCGGTGAGCTGGATTTCGCCGCCGGCGCCGCGCTCCTGGGTCTCGAGGATCTTGAAGATCTCGGGCTGCAGAATGTAGCGGCCGGTGATCGAGAGGTTGGAGGGCGCAGTGCCCTTGGCCGGCTTCTCGACCATGCCGTCGACCTCGAACATCTTGCCGGTGCGCTTGCCGACGCCGCAGATGCCGTATTGATGGGTGAGATGGTCGGGCACCGCCTCGACCGCGATGACGTTGGATTTTTCGCCGAGCTTGCCGGCGGTCTCGATCATCTGCTTCAGGCAGCCGGGCGTGTTGAGCACGAGCTCGTCGGGCAGCACCACCGCGAACGGCTCGTTGCCGACGATATCGCGCGCGCACCAGACCGCGTGGCCGAGGCCGAGCGGCGCCTGCTGGCGGGTGAAGCTGACGGCGCCGGCTTCCGGCTGGTTCTGCGCCAAAATCTCCTGCTCGGCCTTCTTGCCGCGCGCAGCGAGCGTCGAGTCGAGCTCGAACATCTTGTCGAAATGATCTTCGATGACATTTTTGTTGCGGCCGGTGACGAAGATGAAGTGCTCGATGCCGGCTTCCCGCGCCTCGTCATAGACGTACTGGATCAGCGGCTTGTCGACGATGGTGAGCATTTCCTTCGGCATCGCCTTGGTGGCCGGCAAAACGCGGGTGCCGAGGCCGGCGACGGGGAATACAGCTTTGCGGATTTTCATGTGATTGATCGAATACCTTGGGGCGCACGTGAAAGAAGCAATGGCATCTTGCTAACCGTTTTGCAGCCGGTAACAAAGGCGGATGTAGGGCTCGGCCGTTGGAATTGAGAAAAGGCCACCACTGAAATTTCACCTTTGTTAAGATATTGGCAACCGTAACGAGGCCTCCTGATGGCTGATTTTTGGCCGGACGGATGGGACATGAGGCAATCGGTGGCAGGCTTGGCAAAACGCGGGGGATCTCTGGCCGGCGCAACAATCATTGCGGCCGCGCTTCTGTTCCCTGCGGTCGCACAGGCTCAAGGACAACAAGGGCAAAACGGGCTGTCGAAGCTGTTCGGCGGCATTTTCTCCGGCCCGGATCCCGCACCGTCGCAGCCCGCGCCTGCCCCGGGCGGCGCGCAACCCTGGAGCGGCGAGGACGGCGCCTCCGGCCATCCACTGATGACGGCGGCTGCGATCCGCGAGGCTGCCGGCAATTTTGACAATTGCGTTGCCGGGATGTGGCCTGATGCCGCACGGCGCAACATCACACAGGAGAATTTTCAGCGCTTCACCGCTGGCCTTTCGCCCGATCTGCGCATCATGGACCTGATGGATTCGCAACCCGAGTTCACCAAGTCGATATGGGATTATCTCGACATTCTCGTAAACGACAATCGGCTCGCCAAGGGCAAGGAAGTTCTCGCCAAGTACAAGGCGCAGTTCGACGCGACCGAGAAGGCCTATGGCGTCGACCGCTACATCATCGCCGCGATCTGGGGCATCGAGTCCAATTATTCGACGCAGATGGGCGACCGCAGCGTGCTGCAATCGACCGCGACGCTCGCCTGCGTCGGCCGCCGCCAGGCCTATTTCAAGGACGAATTCCTCTCCGCGCTGGAGATCCTCAACCGCGGTGATTTGCGCCCGGAGCAGATGCGCGGCTCCTGGGCCGGCGCGTTCGGCCCGACCCAGTTCATGCCGACCGCGTTCAAGCGCTTCGCCGTCGACGGCGATGGCGACGGACGGCGCGACGTCGTCGACAACGCAAGCGACCTGATCGCCTCCACCGCCAACAATCTGAAGAAGGACGGCTGGCAGAGCGGCCAGACCTGGGGTTTCGAGGTCGTGGTGCCCCAAGGCTTCAACTACATGCTGGCTGATCGCGCCAAGGCGATGACGATCGCGCAATGGGAGAAGCTCGGGCTCAAGCGCGCAACCAACCAGCCCTTCCCGCATCCGGCGGAGAAGGCCTATCTGCTGGCGCCCGCCGGCGCGCAGGGGCCCGGCTTCCTGATGCTGCAGAATTTCCGGGTCATCATGAAATACAATCCGGCCGAGGCCTACGCGATGGCGATCGGCCATTTCGCCGACCGCCTGCGCGGCGGCCAGCCTTTTGTGCAGCAATGGCCGCGGCAGGAGCGGGAATTGTCCCGGACCGAGCGGCTGGAACTCCAGCAACTCCTGGTCCAGCGCGGCTTCTACAAGGGTACCCCGGACGGCCAGTTCGGCGGCCAGACCCGGGACGCGCTGCGCAACTTCCAGGCCTCGATCGGGGTGCCCGCGGACGGGTTTGCCTCCTCCGACGTGCTGGACCGGCTGCGCGGGCGGTAAAATCGCGCCGAAAGTAACCCTGAAGCGGGATTTTGCCCGATCGGCGGTGGTTGGCCCCAAGAATCTGCAAGAGAATTTGCCCGTTTGGCGCCCGATTCCGTTATTATAACGACCTACTTCCAGACCCCGTTGCGCGTGCCCGAGATCGCATGTCGAAGCCAAAATCCTTTTTCAAGGCGCTGACCGAGACCGGCCCGTTGATCGCGCTGGGAACGGCGCTTGCGATCATGGTCTCGATCGCGGGACCGGCTTCGGCGCAGTTCTTCAACTTCCCCGGCTTCGGCGGCCCGCCGCAGCGCCAGGCTCCGCCGCGCAGCGGTGGCGGCGGCTGGTTCGGCGGCGATTTCTTTGCGCCGTTCCAACAACAGCAGCAGCAGGCCCCGCGCCAGGATTTCTCGCGCGCGCCGGCACCTGGCAAGCGCGACACCATCCCGGACAAGAACGTGCTGGTGATCGGCGACGCCATGGCCGACTGGCTCGCCTACGGCCTGGAAGACGCCTACACCGAGCAGCCCGACATGGGTGTGATCCGCAAGCACAAGACCGCGTCGGGCCTGATCAAGTACCAGCCGAAGGGTGAGCCCTCGGACTGGGCGGCTGCGGCCAAGGGCATTCTGGAAACCGAGAAGCCCGACGTCATCGTCGTCATGCTCGGCCTCAACGACCGCATCGCGATCCGCGAAGCCGCGCCGGACAAAACGGACAAGCCGGCCGACAAGGACAAGAAGAACGACAAGGGCGCGCGCGGCAAGCCGCCGGCGAAGCCCGGCGATGCCAAACCCGACACCGCCGCCAAGCCCGACGACAAGCCGGCTGATACCGACCTGCCGCAGGACGACGCCGACAACGCCGATACGCCGGCGGCCGCGCCGGAAAAGACCGCGCGCAATCCGAACGGCCTCTACGAATTCCGCGACGACCACTGGGTCGAGCTCTACGGCAAGAAGATCGAGGAGCTCGCCAACGTCCTCAAGGCCAAGGGCGTGCCCGTGCTCTGGGTCGGCCTGCCCGCGATCCGCGGACCCAAGGGCACCGCGGACATGCTGTTCCTGGATTCGCTCTACCGGGAAGGCGCCGCCAAGGCCGGCATCACCTATGTCGACGTCTGGGACGGCTTTGTCGACGAAGCCGGTCGCTTCCTGCAGAAGGGTCCGGATTTCGAAGGCCAGATCCGTCAGCTCCGCAGCGGTGACGGCGTCTATTTCACCAAGCCCGGCGCCCGCAAGCTCGCCCATTATGTCGAGCGCGAGATCACGCGCCTGCTGGCGGGCCGCTCCGGCCCGATCGCGCTGCCGAGCGAGCCGGCGACGCCCGACACCAGTGCCGAGCCCGGCAAGCCGGCGCCGCGGCCGCTCGCGGGCCCGATCGTGCCGCTGGTTGCAGCCTCGATCTCGACCGATCAATTGCTGGGTGGACCTGGCACGCGCCCCGCCGCCGTCGATGCGCTCGCCGCCAGAACGCTGGTGAAAGGCGAGCCGCTCGCCGCGCCCGCGGGCCGTGCGGATGATTATTCATGGCCGCGCCGTGAAGTCGGTCGCGAGCAGGCCAAGGGCGATACGCCGATGGCCGCGACGACGCCTGACGGTGGTGCTGCGGCGCCCGGCACGACGCCGGGTGCAGCCGCGGCGATCGCGCCACCCAAGCCGCTCGCACCGAAGAAGCCGACGCCACCGCCGCAGCAGCCGGCACAGGCCGCGCCGTCATTGCGTGATTTCTTCGGCTTCGGCTCGCCGCAGCCGGCGCCGCGTCAACTGGCGCCCGCCCCGCGCAACCCGAATCCAAACCCTGCGATTCCGCGACCGCCCGGCAATGTCGGGCGCTCGGCGGAAGTGGCGCGGTAGTCGTTGCTCTGAATTAAATCGTCATTCCGGGGCGCGCCTCTTGGCGCGAGCCCGGAATCCATTCATCGACATTGACGGTGGCTCGATGGATTCCGGGCTCGCGCTTCGCGCGCCCCGGAATGACGAGAAGCTATTAGCCGTAATAACGCCAGCGCGGCGGCGGGCGACGGGCGGGGCGCGACATCAGCAGCGCGAGCGCGAAGCCAATGCCACCGGCAATCAGCAGCGCACCGAGCGGATTGTCCTGCACCTTTTGCGAGATCGCCTGCGAGCCGCCGCGAAGGGTCTCGCCACTGTTCTCGTAGGCATCCTTGGCGTAGCTCGCAGCGGTGTCCGTGGCGTCGCGCACGGCGTCCTTCGCCTGGCCGTAGAGATTCTGCACCGTGCCGGCGGCTTCGCGCGCCTTGCCCGACGCCTGTGTCTGCGCATCGCCTGCCATGTCTCCGATGGCGCCTTCCGCACGTCCGGCGAATTCCTTGGCCGATCCGACGATCCTGTCCTTGTCCATGATGCTCCTCCTCGGGGGTCTGCCGGAGTAACCGATCAGGAGCAGCGCAGTTCCAGTGCGGCTTAGAGAATAAGCCCGCCATCAACGACCAGTGTCTGGCCGATGATGTAGGACGACAGCGGCGAGGCCAGGAACAGCGCCGCGCCCGCCATGTCGGCCGGCGTGCCCAATCGCCGCAGCGGAATGCGCAAAAGTGCACCTTCGAGCCGCTTGGGATTGTCGGTTGTCACCTTCGTCATCTTGGTGTCGACCAGACCGGGCGCGATGCCGTTGACGCGGATGCCATCCTCGGCCCAGGCCTCGCCCAAAGTCCGCGTCAATCCGACCGCGCCGGTCTTCGAGGCGTTGTAGGCGGGATTGCCCATGGTGGAATGATAGGCGGCGGTCGAGGACACCATGATCAGCGCGCCCTTGGAGTCCCGCAACATGGAATGAAACCGCGTCGCGCACGCCATCAGGCTCATCAGGTTGACCTCGACGACCTTGCGGAAGCCCGCCATCTCGAACTCGCCGCGGCGATAGATCACAGCACCTTGCGCCAGCACCAGAATGTCGAGCTTGTCGAAGGACGGCTTGAACGCTTCGATCGCACTGGGGTTGCTGACATCGAGCTGCGCGTAGGCCAGGCCGCTGAGATCAGAGCCTTCCTCTACCGAATATTCCGTCGCACGAGCGCGCGTGCCGCAAACCGCGACGTCCGCGCCTCTCGCGCGAAAGGCTTGCGCGATGCCGTTGCCGATACCGCTGGAACCACCGACGACCAGCACCTGCTTGCCGGAGAAATCGAGCTCGTTTGCCATCGCGGCCTCCCCTTTTGTTTTGCTTGTTTGACCTGTCTGCGGATCGATGCCAGCCTTGTCAATCTCATAACAAGAAACAAGAGACGCGAGGAAACAGCATGTCCGAATTCAAGCAGCTCAGCCGCTCCGTGAAGGGCCTGACCGTTCTCGTCACCGGCGCAGCCAGCGGCATGGGGCGCGCGACTGCGCGCGTGTTCGCCACTGAGGGCGCGAATGTCGCCGCGACCGACTATGACGAGCAAGGCGCGCTAGCGATCGCGAAGGAGATCGCAGCGAGCGGTGGTTCGGCGAAGGCGTGGAAGTTAGATGTCGCCGACGGCGGCGAGATCAGGCGCGTGGTCGACGATGTCGCCGCACATTTCGGCGGGCTCGACGTTGTCGTCAACAATGCCGGCATCTCCGTCCGCGTCGCGATCGACGACGAGGCTTACGAAGACGCCTGGGCCAAGGGCATCGCGGTGATGCTGACGGCGCATCCGCGCATCATCCGCGCCGCATTGCCTCACTTGCGCAAGTCGAACAGCCCGCGCATCGTCAACATCGCGTCGACCGAAGCGCTTGGCGCCACCGCATTGCACAGTCCCTATTCTGCGGCGAAGGGCGGTGTCGCCAGCCTCACCCGCTCGCTCGCGGTCGAGCTCGGCCGCGAAGGCATAACCGTCAACTGCATCTGCCCGGGGCCGATCCGCACCGCCATCACCGACCGGATCTCCGAGGAGCACAAGACAATTTACGCCAAGCGCCGCACCGCACTCGGTCGTTACGGCGATCCCGAGGAAGTCGCACATATGACGCTGAGCCTGTGCCTGCCGGCGGCGTCGTTCCTGACGGGTGCGGTCATTCCCGTCGACGGCGGGTTGATGGCGCGCAACGCGTGAGAGCCATGCGCGGCGAGCGTTGACAACGACGGGTGCCGGAGTAGCTTTTTCATCGACAGAGCGGGACCAACCGCTCGCGGTTTGCGGGAGAGACGCCATGACGATCGCCATCCGGCAGCTTCAGAAGCATTTTGTCGGCGAGGTTTCCGGCCTCGACCTGCGGAATCCGCTCACACCGGATGAGGCCCGCGAAGTCGAGTCTGCCATGGACACATACGCGGTGCTCGTCTTCCACGACCAGGACATCTCCGACGAGCAGCAGATGGCCTTCGCGCTGAATTTCGGTCAACGCGAGGATGCACGCGGCGGCACGGTGACGAAGGAAAAGGACTACCGGCTCCAGTCCGGCCTCAACGACGTCTCCAATCTCGGCAAGGACGGCAAGCCGCTCGCCAAGGACAGCCGCACGCATCTGTTCAACCTCGGCAACTGCCTGTGGCATTCCGACAGCTCGTTCCGCCCGATCCCGGCCAAATTCTCGCTGCTGTCGGCGCGCGTGGTGAACCCGAAGGGCGGCAACACCGAATTCGCCGACATGCGCGCGGCCTATGACGCACTCGATGACGAGACCAAGGCCGAGATCGACGATCTCGTCTGCGAGCATTCGCTAATGTATTCGCGCGGCTCGCTCGGCTTCACCGAATATACCGACGACGAGAAGGCCATGTTCAAGCCGGTGCTGCAGCGGCTGGTGCGGACGCATCCGGTGCATCGCCGCAAGTCGCTGTATCTCTCATCGCATGCCGGCAAGATCGTCAGCATGAGCGTGCCGGAGGGGCGGTTGTTGCTGCGCGATCTCAACGAGCACGCGACGAACGCGGAATTCGTCTACGTCCACAAATGGAGGCTGCATGACCTCGTGATGTGGGACAACCGCCAGACCATGCACCGCGTCCGCCGCTACGACCAGTCCCAGCCCCGCGACATGCGCCGCGCGACAGTGGCCGGGACCGAGCCGACGGTGCAGCAGCAGGCGGCGGAGTAGGTGCGGCACATTCCGCTGTCGTCCCGGACAAGCGAAGCGCTGCTCAGCAACTGGCGTCATCGCCCGGCTTGACCGGGCGATCCAGTACTCCGAGACGGTTGTGATGGAGGCGATGGGCCGCAGCGTACTGGATGCCCCGGTCAAGCCGGGGCATGACAGGGGAGAGCGCTGCGACAGCGCGGCGATCCGCTACGCGTGCCCCGCCTCGTTCGACAGCATGCCGGGATCAATCCCGATCTTGCGCAGGGCGCGGCCGTATTTCTCGTCGACATCGTCGCCGAAGATCAGATCCGCATCGGCGTCGCAGTGCAGCCAGCCATTGCTCTGGATCTCGGTCTCGAGCTGGCCTGGCGCCCAGCCGGCATAGCCGAGCGCGAGGATGGCGTGCTTGGGGCCGGAGCCGTTGGCGATCGCGCGCAGGATGTCGACGGTCGCGGTGAGGCAGACGCCGTCGTCGATCCGCAGCGTCGCGTGCTCGATGTAGAAGTCGCTGGAATGCAGCACGAAGCCGCGACCGGTGTCGACCGGGCCGCCGGCCAGCACCTTCATGCTTTCGGCATTCTGGGGCAGCTTGATGTGCTCGCCCTTCTTGACGATGCCAAGCTGCTCGAGCAGTTCCGGGAAATCGATGCTGCCGGCCGGATGATTGACGATGATGCCCATCGCGCCCTCGGCCGAATGCGCGCAAAGATAGATCACCGAGCGCTCAAAGCGGGAGTCGCCCATGACAGGCATCGCGATCAGGAGCCGGCCGTCGAGATAACCGGCCGAACTGGGGAGCCCGCTGCGGGTGCTTTCGCCCGTCCTCTTGCCTGTGGGAGCCATGGATGAAGCACTCCGGTTTCAATTCCTATCCTGATGTCGGGCCGCGCCGCTGTCAAATCAAGGCTTGCAGAGACCAGATTCAAGTGCATCCATCACAAGCAATTCAATGGTTTGCCCCGAAACGACCCTGTAAAGACGTGCCATGTTGACAAGAGTTCCCCTGCAAGCGGCGATTGGCGTCGCGACAACCTTGCTTGCGTCGTTGTTGGCGATGGGCGCCCACGCCGACGACGCTTCACTGTGGCAGCGCGACGGACATTCCGCGGTGCGATTGCTCGCGGGATCGCGTAGCGGCGCGGTCCTGCTCGGCGGTATCGCGTTCCAGCTGCAACCCGGCTGGAAGACCTATTGGCGCATGCCCGGCGATTCAGGCGTGCCGCCGCGGTTCGACTTCTCCAAGTCGGACAATGTCGAAGCGGTGACCGTGATGTGGCCGGCGCCGCTGAAATTCGACGACGGCGCAGGCGGTCATTCGATCGGCTATCACGACCAGATCGTGCTGCCCTTGCGCATCGTGGCCAAGGCTGCCGACAAGCCGGTGACGCTGCGCGCCGAGATCAACTACGCTGTCTGCGAAAAGCTCTGCATTCCCGTCGAGGCCAATGTCGAGCTCGGCTTCAACAACGTCGCCTCGACCGAGGACGCCAATCTGCGCACGGCCCTCGACACCGTGCCGAAGCCCGCCACCATCGGCGATCCCAATCCGCTAACCATTCGCGACGTCAAGCGCGACGGCCCCAAGAACGTGGTGGTCGACGTCGTTGCGCCCGCGGACAGCAAGGTCAATCTGTTCGTGGAAGGGCCGACGCCCGAATGGTCGTTGCCGATTCCAGACCTGGTCGAGCACACCCCGCCCGGCGTGAAGCGGTTTTCCTTCGAGCTCGACGGATTGCCGCCGGGCGTCAAGCCCGACGGTGCAGCGCTGAAGTTCACGCTGGTCGGGCCGGAGAAATCGTACGAGTTCAATACGAATTTGGAGTAGCCCGGGCTGTCGCGGCACTCTCAGCTGTCGTCCCGGACAAGCGAAGCGCCGATCCGGGACCCATACGCCGCAGCAATAGTTTTGCGAAGGCTCGGAGTTGCCAGCGAGCACCACACTGCTCCCTGTGGTTATGGGTCCCGGCCTTCGCCGGGACGACAGCGGGGGTTGGCGCGACACCAAGGACAGCACGCCCCACCCAACCGAATCTTAACGAATGGTTGCTAATCCCGAGCCCGCCGCAGCACGCGGAACGCCCGGGGATTCCCAGAATTGGCCGTGATGGATGCAGAACCCGTAACGACCGGACCGGCCGGGCTGATCGCGCGGCTGCGCGCCAGGCTGACCGGCGGTTCGAGCGAAGCGTCGCTGACGCGGCGGCTGGCCGGCACCATCTTCATCATTCGCGTGATCAGCGCGGGACTTGCCTATTTCTCGCAGGTCCTGCTCGCGCGCTGGATGGGGACATCCGACTACGGCATTTATGTCTATGTCTGGACCTGGGTGCTGCTGCTCGGCAGCATGATGGATTTTGGTATCTCGGCGTCCGCGCAAAAAATCATTCCGGAATATCGCGCCAGCGGTGACCATGCGCTGCTGCGCGGCTTTCTCTCGGGCAGCCGTTGGCTGACCTTCGCCTTCTCCACGCTGGTGTCGCTGGGACTCGCCGGCGTCGTCAAGCTGCTGTCGCCCTGGATCAATCCGGCCGAAGAGCTGCCACTCTATATCGGCTGCATGACGCTGCCCGCCTTCGTCGTCGCCAACACCCAGGACGGCATCGCGCGCTCGCATGACTGGATGCAGCTCGGCCTGATGCCGCAGTTCATCATCCGCCAGGCGCTGATCATCGGCATCACCGCCGGTGCCTTCCTGCTCGGCTATCATCTCGGCGCGATCGCCGCGATGGTGGCGAGCGCCGGCGCGGTCTGGATCGCGATGACCGGGCAGATGGTGGTGCTGAACCGCAAGCTCGCCGAGCACATCGCGCCCGGCCCCAAGGCCTATGACGTCAGTGGCTGGCTCGCGGTGTCGCTGCCGATCCTGCTGGTCGAAAGTTTCTACCTGCTCCTGTCCTACACGGACGTGCTGGTGCTGCAGCAGTTCCGCCCGTCCGACGAGGTCGGCGTCTACTTTGCTGTCGTCAAGACGCTGGCATTGGTCTCGTTCATTCATTACGCGATGTCGGCGACGACCGCGCATCGCTTCGCGGAATACAACGCGCTCGGCGACAAGGCGCGGCTGTCGGCCTATGTCGCGCACGCCATCAACTGGACGTTCTGGCCGTCGCTGGCGGCGACCGCCGTGCTGCTCGCACTCGGCAAGCCCCTGCTCTGGCTGTTCGGGCCGCAATTCGTCGTCGGCTACGACATCATGTTCGTCGCCGCCATCGGCCTCGTGGTGCGTGCCGCCATCGGCCCGGTGGAGCGCCTGCTCAACATGCTGGGCCAGCAGAAGATCTGCGCGCTGGCCTACGCCCTGGCGTTCGTGATGAACGTCGTGCTCTGCATCGCGCTGGTGCCACGCTTCGGCGGCCACGGCGCCGCGGCCGCGACCTCGATCTCGCTCACCTTCGAGACGGTACTGCTGTTCTGGATCGTGCGGCAGCGCCTGGGGCTGCACGTCCTGGCGTTTGGTAAATAGGTACGACGCGCCCGTCCCTGCCCGCGCCCCCGGGGAACGGCTGTCTCGCAACGCACCCGGGGACAGCGCGAATTGCCTGCCCTTTTCCATCTCAGAGCACAATTTTTCTTATTCCACCCAAGAGGTTGCGCCTCAGGGGAAATTTATTCTACGTCTTATTGCCCAACTGACGAGATAAATCTAGATTTCCCCAACCATGATTGATCCGCTTTACGTCGCCTCGGGATTCGGCGTCGGCCTGCTTGTCGGGCTGACCGGCGTAGGAGGCGGCTCGTTGATGACGCCGCTGCTGATCCTGCTGTTCGGCATCCACCCGACCACCGCCGTCGGCACCGACCTGCTCTACGCCGCTGCCACCAAGACCGGCGGTAGCGTGGTCCATGGCTGGTCGCGCAGCGTGCACTGGCCGGCCGTGCTGCGGCTCGCCTGCGGCAGCATCCCGGCAAGTGCGCTGACGCTGCTGGTGCTGTGGAAGCTCGATCTCAGAAGCGATGCCGAGCGCAACCTCGTCAACCTGGTGCTGTGCTTCGCGCTGATCCTGACTGCGACATCGCTGATCTTCCGCAGGTCGATCATGGAGCGCTATCGCCGGCGCATGGAGCAGGTCAGCGAGCGCACCACGGTGATTGCGACCGTCGTCACCGGAATCGTGCTCGGCGTGCTGGTCTCGATTTCATCGGTCGGTGCCGGTGCGGTCGGCGTGACCGTGCTGCTGCTGCTCTACCCGCGCCTGCCGATGGCAACCATCGTCGGCTCCGACATCGCCCACGCCGTGCCGCTGACGCTGGTGGCCGGCATCGGACACTGGATGCTCGGCTCGGTCGACTGGGGGCTGATGGGCGTGCTGCTGCTGGGCTCGCTGCCCGGCATCATCATCGGCAGCTACAGCGCGACGCGCGTGCCGGAGACGGTGCTGCGCCTGACGCTCGCCAGCGTCCTTGTCGTCGTCGCCGGCAAGATCATGTTCGCGGAGCTGAACCTGCAATCCGCGATCGTGACGGCTCTGGCCTGGAGCCATTGAGACTCGACCAGGCGCTCTACTCTCGCTGTCGTCGCCCGGCTTGACCGGGCGACCCAGTATTCCAGAGACAGCCGTGATTGAACCGAGACGCCGCGGCGTACTGGATGCCCCGGTCAAGCCGGGGCATGACAGTGTATGCCCCCTTACTCCGCGGTCCAGCCGCCGTCGATCGACAGGTTGGTACCCGTGATCTGCGCGGCATCGTCGCTGCACAGGAACAGCGCCAGCGCTGCGACCTGCTCGGACGTGACGAACTCCTTGGTCGGCTGGGCGTCGAGCAGCACGTCGTTGATGACCTGCTCGCGGGTGAGGTTGCGGGCCTTCATCGTATCCGGGATCTGCTTCTCCACCAGCGGCGTCCAGACATAGCCGGGGCTGATGCAGTTGCAGGTGATCTTGTTGGTCGCGACTTCCAGCGCCACGGTCTTGGTCAGGCCGGCGATGCCGTGCTTGGCCGACACATAGGCCGACTTGAAGGGCGAGGCGACCAGCGAGTGTGCCGACGCGGTGTTGATGATGCGGCCCCAGCCCTTCTTCTTCATGCCGGGGACGGCGGCGCGGATGGCGTGGAAGGCCGAGGACAGGTTGATCGCGATGATCTGGTCCCACTTCTCCGGCGGAAACTCCTCGATCGGCGAGACGAACTGGATGCCGGCATTGTTGACGAGGATATCGACCGAGCCGAACGACTTCTCGCCGAGCGCGATCATCCCGGCGATCTCGGCCGGCTTGGTCATGTCGGCGGGCGAGTAGACCGCCTTCACGCCGAAATCGGACTCGATCTTGGCGCGCTCCTTCTCGATGTCCTCCGGCGAGCCGAAGCCGTTGATGACGACATTGGCGCCGGCAGCCGCAAAGGCACGCGCATAGGCGAGCCCGATGCCGCTGGTCGAACCGGTCACGACGGCGTTCTTGCCTGACAGAGTACCCATATTATTCGCTCCTTTTTGGCGGGGGCGCGGTGACGTCCCCCGTGAGATCGTAGGTCACCATGGTCTCGCCGGACTGCGGCTTCTCGAGCCAGTCCTTGTGACGCATCGACAGATGCACGTCGCGCACGCCGCTTTCCCAATGCTCGACCATGGCGACATGCGAGAAGTCGTAGTCCTTGGACGAGGATTCGTAATTCTTGCTGCGATAGATCAGGTGCACCACGGTGACCGTACTCTCACGTGCAACCTTCGCAAGGAACTCGACCGAAGGGTCGTTCTTGAGATAATCGGGCAATTTCGAAATCAGGTCGCGCACGGCGCGGCGGGCGTTGTGCAGCTGCTTGTTCTTGTCAGTGTTCATCCGGGTGCGGCTGGAGAAGCGGATGTCCTTCTCGCGCTCGGTGGCCTCGAGCAGCGAGTTCGGCAGGTCGCCACGCGCACTGAACAGATCGACCTGGAAGATCAGCATGTCGCGATCGACCTCGGCATCGAGCACGAAGTCGAGCGGCGTGTTGGAGGCGATGCCGCCGTCCCAATAATGCTCGCCCTCGATCACGACCGACGGAAAGCCCGGCGGCAGCGCGCCGGAGGCCATGATGTGCTCGGGGCCGATTTTCTTGCCGAGCTTCTTGAACTCGTAATTGTCGAAATATTTGAAGTTGCCGGAGGTGACGCCGACCGCGCCGACCGACAAGCGCGTCTTCAAATCGTTGATGCGATCGAAATCGACCAGCCGTTCCAGCGTCTTCTTCAACGGCGCGGTGTCGTAATAGCTCTCGGCCTGCGGACTGCCCGGCGGCCAGAGCGGCGCCGGCGGCAGGCGCGGCGTGAAAAAGCCGGGCACGCCGAAGGTCGCGATCAGCGCGGCGCTGGTGGAATTGAACAGCTCGCGGCTGTGATCGCTCTTGCCGAGAGGCTTCCACGGCACCGGCGCGGACACCATCTCCCAGAATTCCTTGAGCCGCTTGACGCGGATGTGGCCCTCATTGCCGGCGATGATGGCGGCATTGACCGCACCGATCGAAATGCCGGCAACCCATTCCGGTTCGAAATCGAAATGGCACAGCGCCTGATAGGCGCCGGCCTGATAGGAGCCGAGCGCGCCGCCGCCCTGGAGAACCAGGACGCGCTGCGCCTTCGCGGGGACTGTTGCGACTTCCGGGCTATGATCTGTCATTCGGGAACAATAGCAAAAGGCGAGCCACCGTGGCGACAGTCTGCCGCGGCGTCAATGCATCCCGGGATCAAGTCTGGCTTATCGGGGGTCGGTCGACGCCAGGATCATGGTCCAGAACACCTTGTATTTGGTGCCCGGAGCATAGCCCGCCGCTATGCCCAATTTTGTGACACCGCCCTTGAGCATGTTGGCGCGGTGCGGGGGCGAGTCGCGCCAGCCGGAAAACGCTTCCGCCAGCGTATGATAGCCGGCCGAGATGTTCTCGACCGCCACGGTCGCGGGATAGCCGCCGGCGGCAAGGCGCTTGGCGAGCGGCGCGCGGACGTCATGGTCCATCTTGTTGGCGGCAGCCATGGCGTTGGACTGGGATTCGGCGAGCCGCATCAGATCGGGGTCGACGATGACGGTGCCGAGGCCGTTGTTCTGGCGGTATTGCGAGATCATGATCGCGGCCGCCGGCGCATCGAGCTTGGCGCCCGGGACCGACATATCGGCATACATCGACGGCTGCTGGACCGGCGCTTCGTTGCCGGCGCAGCCGGCGAGAAGCAAAGTGATGAGTATTGCGGCCGCAGCGCGCATGAATCGAGGCCCCCAAAGGAAGGGCCGTTGTTGCATACCAACCGTGGCTGAAAGGTGAATTTTGAGGAAAATTCACCCTGTTAAGGCACCTCAGGCGCCCGCAAATATGCGGTAGCGGCGGGGCTCGAGGCCGATCGTGTCGCCGGCGCGCAGTTCCCGGTCACGAGGGGCGTCGATCTCGATGGTCTCGCCGCCTGACAATGCGACCTCGGCTCGCTGCACGGGACCGAAATTGCGGACATGCTGGACCGCGCCCTCGAAGGCACCCGAGCCTGGCGGGCCGACCAGCATGTCGTGTCGCCGCACGAACAGCTTTGACGCGCCAGACGCAAGCCCGTCCGCCGCAAGATTGAGCGGACGATCGCCGAGCCTGACGACGCCGCCCTCGACCTGGACCGGCAGCTCGATGGATTCGCCGATGAAGCCGTGCACGAAGGCGGTCGCCGGCGTCTCGTAGACGTCGTCGGGCGAGCCGACCTGTTCGATCCTGCCCTTGTCCATGACGACGACACGGTTGGCGACTTCGAGCGCCTCCTCCTGGTCGTGGGTGACGAAGATCGAGGTGACGTTGATCTCTTGATGCAGCGAGCGCAGCCATTTGCGCAGCTCCTTCCGCACCTTCGCATCGAGCGCGCCGAAGGGCTCGTCGAGCAGCAGGATGCGCGGCTCGATCGCGAGCGCGCGGGCGAGCGCGATGCGCTGGCGTTGGCCGCCGGAGAGCTGGCTCGGATAGCGGTCGGCGAGCCAGTCGAGCTGCACGAGGTCGAGCAGCTCCTTCACGCGCCTGCGGATCGTCGCTTCGTCCTTGCGGATCGCGCGCGGTTGCACGCGCAGGCCAAAGGCGACGTTCTCGAACACGCTCATGTGGCGGAACAGCGCGTAGTGCTGGAACACGAAGCCGACATTGCGTTCGCGCGCACCTTGCGCCAGCGCATCCTCACCGTTGAAGGCGACTTCGCCCGAGTCGGGCCAGTCGAGGCCGGCGATGATCCGCAGCAGCGTGGTCTTGCCGGAGCCGGAGGGGCCGAGCAGCGCGAGCAGCTCGCCGTCATTGACCTTGAGGTCGACGCCGTCGAGCGCAGCAAAGCTGCCGAACCTCTTGACGAGATTTTTGACTTCAATGGTCATTGACGTCGTGTCCTTCGTCGAGATGACGTTCGAGAATGGTCTTGGCGATCAGCGTGATCAGCGCCAGCATCGCGAGCAGCGAGGCGATCGCGAATGCGGCGACGAACTGGTACTCGTTGTAGAGAATCTCGACCAGCAGCGGCATGGTATTGGTCTCGCCGCGGATATGGCCGGAGACGACCGAGACCGCACCGAACTCGCCCATCGCGCGCGCATTGCAGAGCAGGACGCCGTAGAGCACGCCCCATTTGATGTTGGGCAGCGTGACACGGAAAAAGGTCTGCAAGCCGGAGGCGCCGAGCGAGATCGCGGCCTCTTCTTCTTGCGTGCCCTGCTCCTGCATCAAGGGGATCAGCGCGCGCGCCACGAAGGGGAAGGTCACGAAGGTGGTGGCGAGCGCGATGCCGGGCACCGCGAACAGGATCTGGATGTCGTGATCCCTGAGCCAGCCGCCGAAATAGCCCTGCGCGCCGAACAGCAACACGAAGACCAGACCCGAGATGACCGGGCTCACCGAGAACGGCAGGTCGATCAGCGTGATCAGGAAGGTTTTCCCGCTGAACTCGAACTTGGCGATCGCCCAGGCGGCGACGAGGCCGAACACGAGGTTGAGACCGACCGAGATCGCCGCGACCAACAGTGTCAGCTTGATCGCAGCCAGCGCCTCCGGCTCGGCGAGCGCATTGAAATAGGCCAAAACACCCCGCGAGAAAGCCTGCGCGAACACCAGCACCAGCGGCAGCACGACGAAGACTGAGAGGAACGCGATCGCCAGCACGATGATGGCGATGCGGACGGCCTTGGGCTCGGTGCGGAGATTGTTGCGCGCGGCGGCCGCGTGGACGCGCGCCTTCGCCTCGGGCGAGGTGAGCGAAACGGAATCGGCGATCTGCATCGTCATCGCATACCGCCCTAGTGCACCGGGACCCGGTTCTGCGCCCAGCGCTGCAACCGGTTGACCGCGAAGATGATGACGAAGGAGACGACCAGCATGACCACGGCAATGGCCGTGGCATCGGCGTAACGGAATTCGGAGAGCCGGATCACGATCAGCAGCGGCGCGATCTCGGAGACATTAGGCAGATTGCCGGCAATGAAGATCACCGAGCCGTATTCGCCGACCGCGCGCGCAAAGGCGAGCGCGAGACCGGTAAGCAGCGCCGGCGCAAGCGAGGGCAGGATCACGCGGATGATGGTCTGCCAGCGGCTGGCCCCCAGGCTGCCCGCGGCCTCCTCGATCTCCGGATCGAGATCCTGCAGCACCGGCTGCACGGTGCGCACCACGAAGGGAATGCCGATGAAGATCATGGCGACGAAGATGCCGAGCGGCGTGAACGCGACCTTGATGCCGAGCGCGGCAAGCGGCGCGCCGAGCCAGCCCTTCTCGGCGAACAGCGACGTCAGCGCGACGCCGGCCACCGCCGTCGGCAGCGCAAAGGGCACGTCGACGATGGCGTCGAAGATTCGCCGGCCGGGAAAACGGTAGCGCACCAGTGCCCAGACGATGATGCTGCCCATCACGAGGTTGACGCAGGCCGCTGCAAAGGCGAGGCCGAATGAGACCCGCAAAGCATTCAGTGTGCGGCGGCTGGAGAGGATGGCCCAGAACTGATCGAAGCTGAGCTCGGTGGATCGCAGGAACAGCCCGGCGAGCGGAATCAGGATGATGACGGACAGCCAGGTCAGCGTCAGTCCCATCGTGAGACCGAAACCCGGAAGAGTCCGTCGTCGTGCTGCGATTACGCTCACCAGGCCCCCTACTGCCGTTCCGACAGCGCCCGATCAGTTCTTGTAGATCTGATCGAAGACGCCGCCGTCGGCAAAATGTTCCTTCTGCGCCTTGGTCCAGCCGCCGAACACGTCGTCGATCGTGAACAGCTCGACCTTTGCAAAGGAGTTTTCATACTTTTTAGCGATCTCGGCATCGCGCGGACGGTAGAAGTTGCGCGCGGCAATTTCCTGTCCTTCCTTGGTGTACCAGTACTGGAGATAGGCATCGGCGACGTTGCGGGTGCCCTTCTTGTCGGCAACCTTGTCGACGATCGCGACCGGCGGCTCGGCCAGGATCGACAGCGGCGGCGCCACGATCTCGAATTTCTCCGGACCGAATTCCTTCAGCGCGAGATAGGCCTCGTTCTCCCAGGCGAGCAGCACGTCGCCAACGCCGCGCTCGACGAAGGTCACGGTGGCGCCGCGTGCGCCGGTGTCGAGCACCGGCACCTGTTGATAGAGCTTGCCGACGAAGTCCTTGGCCTTGTCGGCCGAACCGAACTTCTTCTGCGCAAAGCCCCAGGCTGCCAGGTAGTTCCAGCGCGCACCGCCCGAGGTCTTCGGGTTCGGCGTGATCACGGCGACGCCCGGCTTGAGCAGATCGTCCCAGTCCTTGATGCCCTTGGGATTGCCCTTGCGCACCAGGAACACGATCGTCGACGTGTAGGGTGATGAATTCTGCGGCAGCCGCTTCTGCCAATCGGCTGCAATGAGGCCCTTACCGGCGATGGCATCGATGTCATAGGCGAGCGCGAGCGTCACCACATCGGCCTGCAATCCGTCGATCACGGCGCGCGCCTGCGAGCCGCTGCCGCCATGCGACTGCTTGATCTCGACGCTCTTGCCGGTCTCCTTCTGATAGGCGTTCGCGAACGCCTTGTTGAACTCGACATAGAGTTCGCGCGTCGGATCATACGACACGTTCAAGAGGTTGATATCGGCAGCGAGAGCCGCGCTAGCCAAGAATCCCGTCGTGAGAAGTCCTGCAGCGAGCGGAACGATACGGCGCATCATGTCCATCTCCATTCACTTCGACGACGCCAATGTCGGCAAAGGCATGCAGGCGAAACTCATGGCGAAACGCACTCAAGTCAACGGAACCGGATTTTCTTGTTCGAAGCGGGGCAGCTTGCCTGTGCTACGAAGCCTTCATCGTGTGGATGCCGCATTCTGTCTTGGCCCGGCCACGCCAGCGACCCGCGCGCTCATCCTCGCCCTCGGCCGTTCTGCTCGTGCAAGGCATACACCCAACCGAGCGAAAACCAGACGCCGCAAGGGGGTGACGCGGCAATTTGGCGCGGATGAAAATCGCTTCGAGTTCCTCGCGCGAGACGTTGGCGAACGGGTTGAACTTCAACCGCGCACCATCGTCCTCGACGACAGGAATGTCGGCGCGCAAATTGCCCTGAAAGCGCTTGCGGCCGTTAAGCCAGGCCGAAAACGGCTTCAGCGCGCGCGCCAGCGGTTCGACCTTGCGGATACGGCAGCAGGCGTCGGGATCGGAGAACCAGAGGTCGCGTTCGGGATCGTCGCGCGTCAGCGTCTCTTCCGCCGGCTTGATGGAGCGGACGTCCTTCAAGCCGAGCGTCGCAATCAGCGTATCGCGATAGGCCAGCGTCTCCTCGAACAGCCAGCCGGTGTCGAGAAAGATCACCGGGATGGCCGGATCGACATCCGCCATGACCTTGAGCAGCGTCGCCGATTCCGTCCCGAAGGACGACACCAGCGCAAGCTTCTCGCGCCCGACGGCTTTGAGCGCCGCCGCGATGACTTCTGCAGGAGAGGCGTCGCGCAAGGCGCGATCGAGCTCCGCCGCCGAAGGCAGCGTCGAGACGGATGAGACCTGGGGCGCGATCGCGTTCACGTGCCGACACCCTCGGAGTGACGCAACTGCATGCGCCGGTGCAGCGCCGTGATCCGGCCGTCGCCGGTCGGCTGGTAGAACACCGAGTAGCGCTTCGCGGTCTGCATGAACGCTTCCGCGTCCGCCTGCTTCTTCACCTCGAAGGAATCGAAGCCGGCGCGCAGCATGAACACGAACTGATCGCGCAGGATCTGGCCCGTCGCGCGCAAATCGCCGCGATAGTTGTAGCGCTCGCGCAGCAGCCGTGCCTGGCTGTAGGCGCGCCCGTCCCGAAAGGTCGGGAACACCAGCGCAACCGTCGCCACCTTGCCGAGATACGGCACCAGCTCGTCGATGTCGCGGTTGTTCGGCCAGATCACGCCGACCTTGCCGGCGCGCTTGAGCAACGCGTCGGCCTCGCCGATGAAACGCTCGGCCGGCACCAGGATGTCGCCGCTCTCGGGCAGCGGGGTGTCGACGGCCAGCTTGACGAAGCTGTCGTCGATGATTTTTCCGCCGTTAACGAGTGGCATAGACGCGCTCCTTGAAGGGTTCGACGCCGAGGCGTTTTACGGTGTCGATAAACAGCTCCTCCGGCCGCTCGCGCAGCGCCAGATACGCTTCCACGACGTCCTCGATGACATCGGCGACCTCGTCGAACTTGACGCCGGGGCCGATCAGATTGCCCAGCGCAGCACCCTCGTCGGCGCGGCCGCCGATGGTGATCTGGTAGACCTCCTCGCCGTTCTTCTCGACGCCGAGAATGCCGATATGGCCGACATGGTGGTGACCGCAGGCGTTGATGCAGCCGGAGATGTTGATGTGCAGCCGCCCGATCAGATTGGCGAGCTCATGGTTGGCGAAGCGCCGCGTCAGCTCCTGCGCGATCGGAATCGAGCGCGCGTTGGCCAGCGAGCAATAATCCAGACCCGGGCAGGCGATGATGTCGGTAATCAGATTGACGTTCGGCGTCGCTAGCCCGAGCTTGTCGAGCGCCTTCCACAGCGCCGGCAGGTCGCGCTTGGCAACATGGGGCAGCGCCAGATTCTGCTCGTGGCCGACGCGGATCTCCCCGAAGGAATATTTGTCGGCGAGATCGGCCAGCGCATCCATCTGTTCGGCCGTGGCATCGCCCGGAGGCGCGCCGATCGGCTTCAGCGAGATCGTGACGATCGAGTAGCCCTGCACCTTGTGCGGCGCCACCGAGTTCTTGCGCCACGCCTCGAAGTCGGCGTCGGCCGCAGCCTGACGCAGCTCGTCCGGCATGTGCGGCAGCTTCTCGTAAGCGGGATAGCTGAAGCGCGAGCGGATGTCCTCGATCACCTCGTCGTCGATCTGGAGCGAGGAATTGCGGATGTGCTGCCACTCCTCCTCGACCTCTCGCGAGAATTTCTCGATGCCGAGCTCGTGCACCAGGATCTTGATGCGCGCCTTGTAGATGTTGTCGCGGCGGCCGTACTGATTGTAGACGCGCAGGATCGCCTCGATATAGCTGAGGATATCGCGGCCGTGCACGAAGTGCTTGATGGTCTTGCCGATGAACGGCGTGCGGCCAAGACCGCCGCCAACGAGCACCTCGAAGCCGGTCTCGCCCTTTTCGTTCTTGATCAGCTTCAGACCGATGTCGTGGATCTTGATCGCGGCGCGGTCATGGTCCGACGCCGTGATCGCGATCTTGAACTTGCGCGGCAGGAACGAGAATTCCGGATGCAGCGTGGTGTGCTGGCGGATCAGCTCGGACCAGATGCGCGGATCCTCGATCTCACCGGGCGCGACGCCGGCCCACTGGTCCGAGGTGACGTTGCGCATGTTGTTGCCGGAGGTCTGCATCGCATGGATGCCGACCTTGGCGAGATCTTCCAGCGCGTCCGGCAGCTCGGCGAGCTTGATCCAGTTGAACTGGATGTTCTGCCGCGTGGTGAAGTGGCCATAGCCGCGGTCGTATTTGCGCGCGACATGGGCGAGCGCCCGCAACTGGTTCGTCGCCAGCGTGCCGTACGGAATGGCAACGCGGAACATGTAGGCGTGCAGTTGCAGGTAGACGCCGTTCTGCAGGCGCAGGATCTTGAATTCGTCCTCGGTGAGCTCGCCCGAGAGGCGGCGTTTCACCTGGTCGCGGAATTCCGAGACGCGCTCATTGACGAGCGTGCGGTCGATTTCATCGTAAGCATACATCAGAGAGTGCCTTAAGCCTGGGCCGACGACCCGATGGTCACGCCGGTGCGGCGGATCTGTTCGCGCAGATTGCCGGGTTCGATCTTGCCGTCCGCGCCGACCTGCACCGGTGCGATATAGGGACCAATCGCGCCGACGTCATCGGCGACCGACTCCGCAAGCAACGCCTTCGCTTCGTCCGAGTTGCGCACGATCGCGGCTTCCGACAGGTCCGCAGACCAGCTCTTGGCGGCAGTGCGATACACCACGATGCCGTCCCAGGTGCGGTTGGCAGTCACCACCGAAGGGCCGGCGATTTTGATTTTCTTCTGTTCAAGCGGAGAGGTCATTCGGCTGCATCCAATAGGTCAGAGATGATTTGCTTTGGAGATTGGCGATGAAGCGAGCCGGCATGCCGGACCACGTCACCGATGATGAGAATGGCGGGACCACCATGGGTCTGCCGCACAAGTTCGGGCAAGTCGCGCAGCGTGCCGATTGCGCCCTGCGCATCCGGCCGCGTGACGCGGGCGAACACGCCGACCGGCGTCTCCGGAGAACGGCCAGCGGCGAACAGGCCGGCGCGTATCGCGGGCGCAGCGGTCATGCCCATGTAGACCACGACGGTCATCCTGGTGTCGGTCAGCGTCGACCAATCCACCGTCTCCGCGTCGCGCGCCTTGTGCGCGGTGAGGAAGGTGATGCGGGTCGCTTCGTGACGGAAAGTGAGCGGCACCTCGAAATCCGCGGCGCCGCCGAGGCCAGCGGTGATACCGGGGATGATCGAATAGGCAACACCAGCCGCGCGCAGCGCTTCCACCTCTTCGCCGCCGCGGCCGAACACGAAGGGATCGCCGCCCTTCAGCCGCACGACGCGCTGGCCGGCTTGCGCGGCCTCGATCATGCGCTTGTTGATGGCGTCCTGGCCGATGCCGGGTTTGCCGACACGGCGGCCGACCGCAACGCGCGTGGTATCGCGGCGGATGCGGTCGAGAATGTCGGGCGAGACCAGCTCGTCGTGGAAGACGATATCGGCATCCTGCAGCGCGCGCAGCGCCTTGATCGTGAGGAGATCGGGATCGCCGGGGCCGGCACCGACCAACGCGACCGAGCCTTCCGGCTTGTCGGCGCGCGCGAATGCGGTCGGATCGGAAATCTGCTTGAGCGCTGCATCAGCCTCGCCCTTGCGGCCGGCCAACACAGCGGCGCCGATCGGGCCGTCGATGACGCGCTCCCAGAAGCGGCGGCGCAGCGGGAACTCGGCAATGCGCTCGTTGATCGATTTGCGAAAGCCGCCGATGAACTCGGCGAGCTCGCCGATGCGCGCGGGCAGCAGCGCCTCGATCTTCTCGCGCACGCGCCGCGCCACCACCGGTGACGTTCCGCCGGTACCGACTGCGACCACGACATCGCCGCGATCGACGATGGCCGGGAAGATGAAGCTGGAGTGTTCGAGATCATCCATGACGTTGACGGGCAGCCCGAGCGACTTCGCCCGCGCCGACATCGCCACACCGACATCGCCAGCGCCCGCACAGACAATGGCGATGACGCCTGCGAGATCGGCCGTGAACGGATCGACGGTCGCGATCTCGACACGCGCCGCATCGTCAGAACTCAGGCCCAGCTCATGATTGCCGTCGATCGCATGCACGCGGAGGCGCGCACCGGCGGCCGCGAGCACGCGCAGCTTGGCGCGCAAAAGCTCACCCGCGCCGATGAGGACCACCGGACCGGCCTTGAGATCGAGGAACACCGGCAAGAACCGCATGCGATACTCGCTTCCCCCACATCCGGGGTTGACTGGAATTATTTTCTATATATGTGTCGTTTCGAGCGCGCAAAGAGAAAATTTTTTCTTCTCTTCTGCACCGCAACTATAGAAAATTCGCCTCCAAACGCAAAGTGGCAGAGATGCATCTTCTCAGGACCGATTCCGGTGCAGATGGACGGGACTCCCAAGCCCCCGTTTCCGAGCAAATTCCCGTCGCGCTGACCGCCCCCAGCATGGACCATCTCGACCAGCTGGAAGCGCAGAGCATCTACATCTTCCGCGAGGCTTTCGCCCGTCTGAAGAAGATCGCCCTGCTGTGGTCGCTCGGCAAGGACTCCAACGTGATGATCTGGCTGGCGCGCAAGGCGTTCTTCGGCCGCCTGCCCTTCCCGGCCCTTCACGTCGACACCGGCAAGAAGTTTCCGGAGATGTATCGGTTCCGCGATCATTACGGCAAAGAGTGGGAGCTCGATCTGCGCGTCGAGCCCTGCCCGCCGATCGATGCCGTCGACCCAACGCTGCCGCCGGCCGCGCGTTCCGCCGCGCGCAAGACCGAAGGCCTCAAGATGGCGCTGGCCAAATACGGCTTTGACGGCCTGATCGCAGGCATTCGCCGCGACGAGGAAGCCACCCGCGCCAAGGAGCGCGTGTTCTCGCCGCGGGGTCTCGAAGGCAATTGGGACGTGCGCGACCAGCCGCCGGAATTCTGGGATCATTTCAACGCATCGCCGCCGCAAGGCGCGCATCTGCGCATCCATCCGATCCTGCATTGGACCGAGGCCGACATCTGGGCCTACACCAAGCGCGAGAACATCCCGATCATCCCGCTCTACCTCGCCAAGGACGGCAAGCGCTATCGCTCGCTGGGCGATCAGGACATCACCAATCCGGTCGCTTCGACGGCAACGAACATCGACGAGATCCTGGCCGAGCTCGAGCAGACCAAGGTGCCGGAGCGCGCCGGCCGCGCGCTCGACCACGAGACCGAGGACGCTTTCGAGCGCCTGCGCGTCGCCGGCTATCTCTGATCAAGGACGCATCGCGGTCATGAACATGCTCGTCACCCCCACGTCGCCCGCCACGCCCAACGGCACCACGCGTCCGCAGGTCCGCATCGTCATCGTCGGCCATGTCGACCACGGCAAGTCGACGCTGGTCGGCCGCCTTCTGCACGAAACCGGCAGCCTGCCCGACGGCAAGCTCGAGATGCTGAAGGCCGTCAGCGCGCGGCGCGGCATGCCATTCGAATGGTCGTTCCTGCTCGACGCGCTCCAGACCGAGCGTGACCAGGGCATCACCATCGACACCACGCAGATCCGCTTCCGCACCAATTCGCGCGACATCGTGCTGATCGACGCGCCCGGCCATGCCGAATTCCTGCGCAACATGATCACCGGCGCCTCGCAGGCCGACGGCGCAGTGCTGATCATCGACGCGCTCGAAGGCGTGCGCGACCAGACCCGCCGTCACGGCTATCTCCTGCATCTGCTCGGCGTGAAGCAGGTCGCGGTCGTCGTCAACAAGATGGACCGCGTCGATTTCTCGGACCTGCGCTTCAAGGAGATCAGCGACGAGATCTCCGCGCATCTCAACGGCCTCGGCGTGACGCCGACCGCAATCATCCCGATTTCCGCGCGCGACGGCGACGGCGTTGCCGAGCGCACCGACCGGATCGGCTGGTACAAGGGTCCGACGGTGGTCGAGGCGCTGGATCGGCTTGAGCCGGCGCGGCCGCTGGAAGCGCTGGCGCTGCGCCTGCCGGTGCAGGCGATCTACAAGTTCGACGATCGCCGCATCGTGGCAGGCCGTATCGAATCCGGCAGCCTGATTGCCGGCGACGAGATCGTGATCATGCCGGCCGGCAAGATCGCAAAGATCAGGACGGTCGAGAGCTGGCCGGTGACGCCGGTCGCAACGCGCCAGGGCGCCGGCCGCTCGGTCGGCATCACGCTCGACCGCGAATTGTTCATCGAGCGCGGTGACATCATTGCGCATGCCAACACCGCCCCGCGCGAGACGCGGCGCTTGCGCGCGCGCATCTTCTGGCTGCACGACAAGCCGCTCGCCAAGGGCGACCAGATCCTGGTCCGCTCGGGGCCGAAGGAAAGCCGCGCCACGGTCGTCGCCATCGAGAAGGCAGTCGATCCCGGCGAGCTCGAGAGTCGCGAGAACAAGGCGATCGGCCGCAACCATGTCGGCGAGATCGACATTTCCCTGTCCAATCCGATTGCCGCCGATCCCTACACCGAGAATCCGCGCACCGGCCGCCTCGTGATCGAGGTGTCCGGGCGCATCGCAGGCGGCGGCCTGGTGCTGTCGGTCGATGCCGGCCAGCGCGCCGTGCCTGTCGATATCGTGCCGGTCGAATCGGCGCTGCGCGCCGACGAGCGCTCCGCGCGCTATCGCCACAACGGTGCCGTGGTCTGGCTCACCGGCCTGCCGGCCTCCGGCAAGTCGACGCTGGCCAAGGCGCTGGAGCGGCGGCTGTTCACCAATGGCGGCTCGCCGATCCTGCTCGACGGCGACACGCTGCGAGCCGGCCTCAACAACGATCTCGGCTTCTCCGCCGCCGATCGCAGCGAGAACATCCGCAGGCTTGCCGAGGTCGCAACGCATCTCGCCCGCAACGGCCACATCGCCATCGTCGCCGCCGTCTCGCCGGCCCGCGAGGACCGCGCCACCGCGCGGCGCATCGCCGACACCGCGTTCCGCGAGATCCACGTCGCGACACCGGCCGAAATCTGCGAGGAGCGCGATCCCAAGGGCCATTACAAGAAGGCCCGCGCCGGCGCGCTTGCCTCCTTCACAGGCATCGGCAACGACTACGAGCGGCCCGAGGCGGCTGAGCTTGTGATCGACACGTCGGCCCGCACCGTCACGGATGCAGCGGATGAGATCGAACAGATGCTGAAGACGACCGGCGTGCTGTTCGACGAAGTCGTGGACCTCGCCGCGAATATCTAAGCACGTACTGCGCTGGTTCACGCACCACCACCACGCAGGCAGTGCGTTCCCTCCCCCCTCTTGTCCGCCGAAGCCCGCCTTCGGGCGAAGGCGGATGCGGGGGAGGGCTAGGGAGAGGGGTCCACACGGGGACTCTTTCCACCACGAGCACTCCGCTGCACCGATCTCAAGCACACCATTTCCTTGGCCACCCCTCTCCCCACCCTCCCCCGCAAGGGGGGGAGGGTGCGCAGTTGCGTGCGCGGCGGGTAGCCGGGCTCGATCGATTGTCACTCGATCGCTTGTAAAACGCGTCAACCCTCACCTCGGCTTGACATTTTGACAGACCTTTAGGGGTCTTCTCACCGCCCCGATTTTGAGGCTAATAGGTCCCGAAAGCCGCCCTGAGCGGGCACGTTTTGCTGCTGTCGGGTCAAAAGCAGCCAAAAACAGCCATTTCCAACAAGAAAGACCATCATGAAACGCGTCGACGCCCACGGATTGAAGATCGCCCCCGTCCTTTTCGATTTCATCGCCAAGGAAGCCGCCCCGAAAGCCGGGATCGCGCCGGATGCGTTCTGGGCCGGGGTCGCCGGCATCATCAAGGAGCTGGGCCCGAAGAACCGGTCACTGCTCGCCTTCCGTGATCAGCTGCAGGCCAAGATCGACGACTGGCACCGCGCCAACAAGGGCAAGGCGTTCGACCTCGACGCCTACACCGCCTTCCTGAAAGAGATCGGCTATCTCGTCCCGGAGCCGGCGACGCAGAAGGTCGAGACCGCCAATGTCGACGAAGAGATCGGCAAGATCTGCGGCCCGCAGCTGGTCGTGCCGCTCACCAATGCGCGCTACGCGCTGAACGCGGCGAATGCGCGCTGGGGCTCGCTCTATGACGCCTTCTACGGCACCGACGCGATCCCGCACGATCCGTCCGAGAGCGGCAAGGGTTACAACAAGGCGCGCGGCGACAAGGTGATCGCCAAGGCCAAGGCTTTCCTCGACGCCGCCGCGCCGCTGGCGACCGGCAGCCATACCGACGTCACCGCCTATAGCGTCGTCGCAGGCCAGCTCGCGGTGAAGCTGAAGAGCGGCAACGCCACCGCGCTGAAGAACGCCGCGCAGTTCGCCGGCTTCCAGGGCGATGCGGCCGCGCCGAGCGCTGTGCTGCTCGCCAACAACGGTCTGCATGTCGAGGTCAAGATCGACCGCACCAGCGTGATCGGCAAGGACGATCCGGCCGGCGTCGCCGACATGATCATGGAATCGGCCGTGTCGACCATTCTCGACATGGAAGACTCCGTCGCCGCCGTCGACGCCGAGGACAAGGTGCTGGTCTATCGCAACACGCTCGGCCTGATGAACGGCACGCTGTCGGCAGACTTCGAGAAGGGCGGCAAGACGCTGACGCGTTCGCTCAACGCCGACCGCAGCTACAAGACGCCGGACGGCAAGGGCGAGGTCAAGCTGCACGGCCGCAGCCTGCTGCTGATGCGCAATTGCGGTCACCACATGTTCACGGACGCGGTGCTGGACGAGAAGGGCGAGGAGGTGCCGGAAGGCCTGCTCGACGCCGCCGTCTCGGGCTTGCTCGCGATCCACGACCTCAAGGGCAACTCCAAGGTCAAGAACAGCCGCACGGGATCTGCCTATATCGTCAAGCCGAAGATGCACGGCCCGGACGAGGTCTCGTTCACCTGCGAGATTTTTGATCGCGTCGAGAAGATTCTGGGCCTGCCTGAGAACACCCTCAAGGTCGGCATCATGGACGAGGAGCGGCGCACCACCGTCAACCTCAAGGCCTCCATCCAGCGTGCCTCCAAGCGCATCATGTTCATCAACACCGGCTTCCTCGACCGCACCGGCGACGAGATCCACACCTCGATGGAAGCGGGTCCGATGATCCGCAAGAACGAGATGAAGGCGCAGGCCTGGATCAAGGCCTATGAGGACTGGAACGTCGACATGGGCCTGATCGACGGCCTGCCCGGCCATGCCCAGATCGGCAAGGGCATGTGGGCTGCACCGGACAAGATGGCGGACATGCTCCAGCAGAAGCTCGCCCATCCGCAGGCCGGTGCCACCACGGCGTGGGTGCCCTCGCCGACTGCGGCGACCCTGCACGCCCTGCACTATCACCAGGTCAACGTCATCGCGCGGCAGCAAGAACTCACCAAGGGCGGTCCGCGCGCAAAGCTCTCGGACATCCTCACCATTCCGGTGTCGAAGTCGAACTGGG
This sequence comes from Bradyrhizobium sp. CCGUVB4N, assembly GCF_024199945.1. Lineage (GTDB taxonomy): Bacteria > Pseudomonadota > Alphaproteobacteria > Rhizobiales > Xanthobacteraceae > Bradyrhizobium. The sequence continues at coordinate 7,769,391 of NZ_JANADP010000001.1, forward strand.
CGCCCGACGACGTCAAGCAGGAGATCGACAACAACTGCCAGGGCATCCTTGGCTACGTCGTGCGCTGGATCGACCAGGGCGTCGGCTGCTCCAAGGTGCCTGACATCCATGATGTCGGCCTGATGGAAGACCGCGCCACCTTGCGCATTTCCAGCCAGCATCTCGCCAATTGGCTGCACCAGGGCGTCATCACCGAGGCACAGGTGATGGAATCGCTCAAGCGCATGGCCGTGGTCGTCGACAAGCAGAACGCCGGCGATGCGATCTACAAGCCGATGGCGCCCGCCTTCGACGGCACAGCCTTCAAGGCGGCCTGCGATCTCATCTTCAAGGGCCGCGAGCAGCCGAACGGCTACACCGAATACATCCTCACCGCGCGCCGCCGCGAGGCCAAAGCGGCGGGCTGAGGCCGATCATTCGAACACCAAAAGCCCCGGCTCGCGCCGGGGCTTTTTTTGTTGGAAGCCGAAGCCCCGCTAAAACACCGCGAGATATTTCAGCAGCGACACGATGCCGATGATGATGACGACGACGCGCGCAATCTGCTTGGCGCGACCGTCCATCGGCAGCATATTGATAAGATAGAGAACGAGAATAATGACGAGAAAGGTGACGAGTACGCCGACCAACATCGCAGGGCCCCCTTCAGACAAATTGCTAACGAGGTCCTAACGCCTGTCTCGCGCGCCGGTTCCATCCGCGCAACCCCTTACAACTTCTAGTAAATGCGTAATTCTACCGGCAGGCAGCCGGCCTAAAACTTTACCCTTTTCGTTTCAGATGCAGAAACCGTACGGCCCTGCGTGCCACGAACGGTATGCGATTGCCGATGCGACCGCCCCCGTTGTCTTGTTTTTTCCGGGGCGTCTTTGCCGAACTTTGAAATGGGAATTTGGGGGGACTTCGATGCTCAATCGTCTGACCGTGTCCGCACTGCTGAAGGCAGTGATCGCGATCACGTCGATCTGCGTGGTGATCGCACTCTCGCTCACCGCCTACGAGTCCTGGGATCGCCTCAAGACCGCCAACCGCATCTCGGCGATCGCCGACGCCTCCGCCGATCTGTTCAAGGCGATGCACAATCTGCGCACCGATCGTTCCACCACCTCGCGGCTGCTGGCCGCGACCGAACCGATGGATTCCGAGATCGAGAGATACCTCCGCAACTTGCGCGACGCCCAGATGCCGGCGATGGCACGCGCGCTCGAGCTGTTGCCGAGCATGGACTTCCCGCGATCCGGCACACTTGTACCGGAGCTCGCGCGCCTCAACAAACTGCTGATCGAGGAGCAGAAGGAATTCTGGGAGAACGTCGCCAAGCCGAAGGACCAGCGCCGCGCGGGCCTGACCAAGGAATACATGGAGACGACGCAGGGCCTGCTCGACGTGCTCGACAATCTCGGGAACACGCTGGCCGCCACCGTCAACCACCAGGACGCCGAGATCGACCAGCTGCTGTCGATCAAGCAAAACGCCTGGCTGCTGCGCAACACCGCGGGCGAAGGTTCGCTGATCGTCTCGATGGGACTTGCAGCCGGCAAGATCACGCCGGAAGCGCGCTACAACTATACCCAATTTGTCGGCGGCACGAGCGCGATGTGGAAGGCACTGGAATTGGCGACCTCGGGCATGCAATTGCCGCCCACCCTCGCCTCCGCCATGGCCGGCGCCAAGACCGCCTATTTCGATCCGCAATATCTAGCCTTGCGTGACCGCCTCGCGGACGCGCTGGTCAAGGGCGAGAAGGCCGAGATGACGGCCAACCAGTGGAGCCCGGTCACGGTCGGCCGCATGGCAAGCGCGGTCGCGGTCGCCGAAGCCGCCCTCGACGCCGCCAGGACGCACACCCTCGATCAACGCGGTTCTGCGCTGCGCGCGCTGATCGTGCAGCTCGTGCTGCTGGCGCTCGCCATCGGGCTTGCCGTGGGCGCGATCATGCTGGTCAGCCGCCGCGTCATCAACCCGCTCAACACCATTCGCGATGCCATGCTCAAGGTCGCCGGCGGCGATCTCGCCGTCGACAGCGGTTATCTCGATCGCCAGGACGAGATTGGCGCCCTTGCCGGCGCGCTGGAGACCTTCAAGCAGCAGGCCACCGAAAAGCTCAAGATCGAAGAACACGAGCGCGAGCGCAACGTCGGCGCTGTCGCACGGCAGCGCGCGGTGGAAGCCTATGTCGGGGAGTTCGAGGGCGCGGTGCGCAAGACGCTCGGCGAGCTGAACGATGCGTCGGGCCAAATGCGCAAGACCTCGGGCGATCTCTCAGCCGTCTCGCGCCAGACCAACGACCGCGTCCAGGTCGCCGGCAAGGCCTCCAATGACGCCTCCATGAGCGTCGACAGCGTCGCGGCCGCCGCCGAAGAGCTCTCGGCCTCGATCAACGACATCAGCCAGCAGGCCGCGCATGCCGCCGGCATCGCCGGTCGCGCCGTGACGCAGGCACGCGAGACCGACGGCACCGTTCAGGGCCTGCAGAAGTCCGCAGGACGCATCGGCGAGGTGGTCGGCCTGATCAACACCATCGCGCAGCAGACCAATCTGCTCGCGCTCAACGCCACGATCGAAGCAGCGCGCGCCGGTGAAGCCGGCCGCGGCTTTGCTGTCGTCGCCTCCGAGGTGAAGTCGCTGGCGAGCCAGACGGCGAAGGCGACGGAGGAAATCTCCGAACAGATCGCCGACATCCAGAAGGTCGCCGGCGATGCCATCAACGCGATCCAGACCATTGGCGGCATCATCGGCGAGGTCAACGAGGTCGCGACCGCGATCGCGGCTGCCGTGCAGGAGCAGGGCGCGGCGACGCAGGAGATCACGCGCAGCACTCAATATGCCGCTCAGGGCACCAAGAACGTCTCGGACAACATCACTGGCGTGAAAGCCGATGCGGATGCCGCAGCCGCGGCCGCCGACAATGTAAAGAGCGCCTCCGAGATGCTGGAGACCCAGAGCAACCAGCTCGGCCACCAGGTCAGCGACTTCCTCGGCAAGATCCGCGCGGCGTAAGGCGCGCGGCTAGGTAATTTTACGGCAGAAACACTGTCTAAGTTTTTACCCTTTTCAGGCCAAATGGCTCAAGGCGCCTGCCATAGGTAGGCGCCTTGATTGCGCGCATCCCTTTGGTTTCGAAGTTCGTGGGGCTGCCGTTCGGGGCCACGAACTTCGAAACGCGTACCGGGGTGTCCGATGCTCAACCGCTTGACCGTATCCACGCTGCTGAAGGCGGTGATTCTCTCCACCGCGCTCGTCGTCGTCATCGGCTTCTCGATCAGCGCATGGAGCTCATGGGGCCGGCTGCAGCAGGCCAACCGGATCGTCGCGGTTTCGGCGGCCTCGGCCGAAGTATTCAAGGCGATGGCCAACATCCGGGCCGACCGCTCGACCAGCAACCGCCAGCTCACCTCCGACGTCCCGATGGACAAGGACATCGAAAAATACATCCGCGATATCCGCGAAGCGCTGATGCCCGCGCTTGCGCGCGCCATCGAAATCCTGCCTTCGATCGACATGCCCCAGCGCGAGGCGATGGTTACAGACCTCGACCGGTTCAACAAGGCGCTGCTCGCGGCGCAGACCGAATTCTGGACCGAAGCTGCCAAGCCGAAAGCGTCGCGCCGCGCAGCGCTGGTTAAGGAATACACCGACAGCGAAGATGGGTTGATGTCGGTGCTCGAAAAGCTGTCACCGCTTCTCGCCGCAAGCGTCAACCACCAGGACCCGACGATCGACCAGTTGCTGATGATCAAGCAGATGGCGTGGCTGCTGCGCCTGAATGCCGGCGAATCCTCGCTGATCGTCGGCAATGCACTCGGCAGCGGCAAGATCGCGCCAGAGGTCCAGCTCGCCTACACGAAATGGGCCGGCGGCACCGAGACCGCCTGGAACGCAATCGAGCTCGCCGCGACCGGCATGCAATTGCCGCCGGCGTTGAGCTCGGCAATGGCCGAAGCCAAATCGACCTATTTCGATCCGCAATACGCTGCCACGCGTGACGGAATCATCACGGCGATCGCCAAGGGCGAGAAGGCGTCGATGACCGCCAACCAGTGGAGCCCCTATTCGGTGCCCCGCATGATGACGGCAGTGAAGCTTGCGGATGCGGCGCTACAGGCCGCCAAGGACCATTCCGCGGCCCAGCGCTCGGCCGCCGTCCAGTCGCTGATCGTCAACACCGCCCTGCTGATTGCTGCCATCATCCTGACCGGTGCTGCAATGCTGGCCGTCAGCCGCCGCGTGATCACGCCGTTGCATCGGATCCGCGACGCCATGCTCAAGGTCGCCGGTGGCGATCTCGGCGTCGACAGCGGTTATCTCGACCGTCACGACGAGATCGGCTCGCTCGCCGGTGCGCTGGAGACCTTCAAGCAGCAGGCGATCGACAAGCTCAAGATCGAGGAGCAGGAGCGCGAGCGCAATGCCGGTGCGGCCGCGCGCCAGCGCGCCATGGAAACCTATGTCGGCGAATTCGAGGGCGTGGTGCGCAAGTCGCTCGGCGAATTGAGCGATGCCTCGGCCGAGATGCGCAAGACCTCGGGTGATCTCTCCGCCGTGTCGCGTCAGACCAACGAGCGCGTCGAGGTCGCCGGCAAAGCCTCCAACGACGCCTCCACCAGCGTCGAGAGCGTCGCGGCGGCAGCCGAAGAACTTTCGGCCTCGATCAACGACATCAGCCAGCAGGCCGCGCATGCCGCAGGGATCGCCAGCCGCGCCGTCAACCAGGCGCGCGAAACCGACGGCACCGTGCAGGGGCTGGCGCAATCCGCAGGCCGCATCGGCGAGGTCGTCGGACTGATCAACACCATCGCGGCACAGACCAACCTTCTCGCCCTCAATGCCACGATCGAGGCTGCGCGGGCCGGCGAGGCCGGCCGCGGCTTTGCGGTTGTCGCCTCCGAGGTGAAGTCACTGGCAAGCCAGACCGCGAAGGCGACCGAGGAGATCTCGGAGCAGATCGCCGACATCCAGAAGGTTGCCGGCGACGCCATCAACGCCATCCAGGCGATCGGCGGCATCATCGGCGAGGTCAACGAGGTCGCGACCGCGATTGCCGCCGCCGTGCAGGAACAGGGCGCAGCGACGCAAGAGATCACCCGCAGCACGCAATATGCCGCGCAGGGCACCAAGAACGTCTCCGACAACATCACCGGCGTGAAGGCCGACGCCGACACCGCGGCCGGCGCCGCAGACAACGTCAAGCAGGCCTCGCAGATGCTGGAGACCCAGAGCCGTCAGCTCGGCGATCAGGTCAGCGACTTCCTGGGCAAGATCCGCGCGGCGTAGGCCCCCTACTCCTTCGCCACCACCGGAACCTGGCGGAATTTCGCGCGGATCTTTTCCGGCAAGGGCGAGAAGTTCATCGCGATACCGCGGCGATCGTTGGCGTTGCGATTGGCGACGACGAGGCCGTCGCTACCCGCAACGATATCGCCCTTGCGCAAGGTCGGATCGTCCTCGGCCTTGAGCGAAGCGAGGCCGGTCGGATCCTTGCCGTTGCAGGTACACCCGGACACGATCTCGTTGCGATAGCGGAAGGCGTTCGGCAGATCGGAATAGGATTTTCCGCTGTCGGTCGTGGCGTCGTCGATATTGCTGCCATATACCAGCGAGGTTTCCGACGCCGGACAGAAGCTCTTGCAGGATTGTGCCTTGCTCTCGGCGTCGTTGCCCTGCGCCGGGAAATAGCGCCCGTCGCAGCCGCGCACGCAATAGGCCGTGCCACCGCCATAGGAAGCGCGCTGGCGCGGCGCGTCGTAGCGCGGCATGTCGTCGTTCGGGAACGGCACCCGGATCTCGGGCGGCGGCCGCATGCGGAAGCCACCGAACAGCGCCGAGAAGAAATCCTCCGCATGCGCCGAGGGCGCCAGCACAAGGCCGAGGCAAGCGACCGTGACGAACGCGGCCGTTCCGCCAGCGAGCCTGGTGATCGAACGTCTCATCATGCAACCTCACTCAACTCTTCAATCGACCGACGACGCAGAGATGTTCAGCGCCTGGCGCCCCGAGGGCAGCGTCGTCGCCGCCGGCCGCTTGCGCAGGGGATCGCCGCCGCGCGCCATCAGCGGCGCATTCTTCGGCAGCACCACGACCCTGGCGCCGACATTGACGCGGCTGAACAGGTCGCTCACGTCCTCATTAGTGAGGCGGATGCAGCCGGACGAGACGAACTTGCCGATCGTGGTGGGATCGTTGGTGCCGTGGATACGGTATTCGCTGGTGCCGAGATACATCGCGCGGGCGCCGAGCGGATTGCCGGGGCCGCCGGCGACGAAGCGCGGCAGATAGGGCTGGCGCGCGATCATCTCAGCCGGCGGATGCCAATCCGGCCATTCCGCCTTGCGGCTGATGCTCTGCACGCCCGACCAGGTGAATCCCTCGCGACCGACGCCGACGCCGTAGCGCATCGCACGGCCGTTGCCGAGCACGTAGTAGAGATAGGTGTTGGCGGTATCGATGACGATGGTGCCGGCCGGCTCGTTGCGGTCGAAGCCGACGATCTGCCGGCGCAGGCGATCCGGCAGCGCCGCATCTTCGTCAGCGGCCCGCGGCGCCTCGCTCGCATAACCCTGCGAAGAATAGGTCTGATCCTGCGGATAGGCTTGCGGCTGCATCGGCACATAACCGAGCGTTTGGGCCTGAGCCGCGAACGGCACGGTCAGCAAAGCTGTCGCAAAGGCACAAGCGGTGACGACGCGCGGCGAGAAGCTGCGACGGATTACGGAGAACTTGGTCATGTGCTGCCCCGTGTGATGTCGGCATCTTGAGTGATGCGGCTTCCCAACAAACGCAGCAGAACCGACTCAAGTTCCGCCTGCCCGTGCAGCAACGACGTCACAGTCAAGCGAGCGCAACTTCACGAAGCCGCGATGGAACCGCAGCGGGTGTGGGGCGTTTCCTGATGACCAAATGGGCGCCCGGAGACCTCCGTGCGGGGAGAGAGATTGTGCGCGTCCTTCCCAGTGAACGTCTGATTTCCGGCAACGACGAGGGTACTCCGCTCCCCGACAGCCATGTCGAGCTGCCGCCGGTGATCCGGCGTACCGAGTTCGTTGCCCTTGCGCTGGCGGGCCTGCTCCTGATCGCCATCGTCGCTGTGCTCTATGTCGCCAAGGGGTTCTTCCTGCCGGTCGTCATGGCCATCGTCGCCGGAACGATGCTGTCACCGGCCGCGACTTTCCTGGAGAAGCGGCACGTGCCGCGCGCCGTCGGCGCCGTGCTCATCGTGATCGCGGTAACCGCGCTGGTCGCCTTCGTCTTTGCGCTGATCGCTGCACCTGCCATGGAATGGAGCTCGCGTCTGCCGGAGCTGGGCGCGCAGCTCAAGGATAAGATGCACGTCTTCGACCGGCCTCTGGCGCTGTGGCGAGAGCTGCAGACCATGATCGGTGGCTCCGAGGGGCTGCCGAGCCTCCAGCTGCCCAAGTTCGACTGGGTGCAGCCGACGCTGGAATTCCTGTCACCGACTTTCGCCGAATTCCTGTTGTTCTTCGCCACCCTGATCCTGTTCATCGCCAGCTGGCGCGATCTGCGACGCGCCATGATCATGAATTTCAGCGACCGCGACGCGCGGCTGCGCACATTGCGGATTCTGAACGAGATCGAGGTCCATCTCGGCAACTACCTCCTGACCGTGACCCTTATCAATGTCGGCGTGGGCGTCGCGGCCGGGATCGTCTGCGCAGTCACCGGAATGCCCAATCCGGCCGGGCTCGGAGCACTCGCGGCCGCCCTCAACTTCATCCCCATCATCGGTCCCGTCGCCATGTTCGTCATATTGGCCGTCGTCGGTGTCGTGGCCTTCCCGACCCTCGGCGGCGGCCTGGTCGCGGCGATCGCCTTCGGCGGCATTACCTTCATGGAAGGGCACTTCGTCACGCCGACCATCATCGGCCGCAGGCTGGCGCTGAATGCGCTCGCCGTGTTCATCGCTCTCGCCTTCTGGACCTGGCTGTGGGGACCGATGGGCGCGTTTTTGTCGTCGCCGCTCCTCATCGTGGGGCTGATCATGAAGGAGCATTTGTTGCCGGAGAATTCGCCGCAGCTTCCGCAGGCGTGAGCCCTGCCGTGAACGGAACTTACCTGAAGACGAAGCGTTTTCCGCCCATCTCACCGCCAACAGTTCGGAGCCCGTGATGTCAATATCCGATGGCGAAGCCAGAATGAGAGACTGGACCGACAAAGCCACCGCAGAACGCCTCGAGAAGGATGTAGCAGCCGTGAAAAGCGATATCGCCGCCCTCACCGACCAGATCACCGACGCCCTCAACACATTCGCCAACGCCACGGGCAAGCAGGCCCGACGCGGTTACAAGCAGGCGCGCGACAACATGGATTCGACCATCGACGACTTCTCCGAGCGCGGCAGCGCCATGATGGACGCGGCGCAGGATGCCTACGGCTCGATCGAGGAAACGCTGGAAGACGCGATCACGCAGCGGCCGCTCGCGACCGTCGGTGTCGCGCTCGGCATCGGCTTCCTCATCGGCTTCGCCTGGCGCCGCTAGGACGCACGATGGAGTTTGAGGTCACGACGGCCTGTGCCGCCGTGACCGGCACGTGACCAATTGGCTTGTGGGGACCTGAGGAGCAAGACCGTGTTTCAGCGCATCATCGACGGCATCAGCGCATCGACGGGCACGACTGTGCGGCTGACCTCGCTGGCGGCGGGTGCGGCGTTCGCGCTGTTCATCACCACATGCTTCCTCTGCGCGGCAGCCTTCATCTCGGTGCTGGAGAAATACGGTCCGGTTCAGGCCTGTCTTACGGGCGCCGGCATCTTCTTCCTGCTGACGCTCGCCGCGGCGGGAAGCTATTGGGGCTACAAGCGGGAGATGCGGACACGCGCTCGCATCGCTGCCGAGCGCGCCGCGAAGGCGGCCCCGAGCATGCTCGCCGATCCCATGCTGATCGCAACAGGCTTGCAGATCGTCCGCGCTATCGGCGTCAAGCGGCTGTTGCCGATCCTGGCCATCGGCGGCGTCGCGCTCGGAATCATGGCGAGCCGCGCCGGCGCTACGGATGAGGCATCAGTCGAGCCGGCCGAGTAAGGTCACATCAGCCCCGGCCGCGGCTGATGCAGATCGCCGCCACCACGAGCGGGGCGGACAGCGCGATCCACGACAGCGGCAGCCAGACGCCGGACTGGCCGAGCAGCGCGGAAAACAGACCGAACACGCTCAAGGTCGCGAGCAGCGAAGGCCAGCGCCAGATCCGGACGAGCGACGTATGGCTGGTCATTCCGCAGCCCCCGGTGACGTCAGCGGCATGGCCGTGGCAGATCGTGTCTTCGTGGACCACGCCCGCACGAACCAGAGATAAAGACCGCTGCAGAGCACGACTATGGTGACGAGATCGAGCAGCACCCAGATGATCTTCAGCGGCATGCCGCCGTAATCACCGAAATGCAGCGGACGTGACAGCTCCAGCGCGCGCAGATACCAGGGCATCGTGACGGCCGACACCAGCGCGCCGCTTCGCGCGTCGACCAGAACCGGACTGAACAGGCGCGAGGTTAGCGGCTCCTTGCCTTTGGTCCAAACAACGTAATGAAAGGGCGAACCGAATGGCGAGCCCGGATAGACCACGCTGCTCGTGACCATATCGGGGAACGCCGCCTTCACCGTGTCATAGGCAGCCTGCGGCGAGGACAATTCGGAGGTCTGCGGCACCGGCTTGCCCTGCAACGGTGCCAGCATCGCGCGCACGTCGGTCTGCTGCCACAGCGCAAACAGCGGCGTCGACAGCTCGTTGATCACGCCGGTGGTGCCGACCACGAGCGCCCAGCCGAGCGTGACGACGCCGAGCAGATTGTGCAGGTCGAGCCATTTTAGCCGCCGCGACCGGCCGGCGCGTACGGTGCCGAAGTCGAGCCTGCGCATGAAGGGGCCGTAGATTGCGATTCCCGAGACGATCGCAGCGACGAACAGCAGCGCCATCGCGCCAAGGAACAGCTCGCCTGGAAGTCCCATGAAGAGATCGCGGTGCAGCGTCAGCATCATTTGCAGGAAGGTCAGCCCGTCGGCGCCGAATGGTTTGGTCTGCTTCAGCACGTCACCGGTATGGGCGTCGAAGCTGATCGAGAAAAGCGACCTGCGATCGGCCTTGAACGCCTCCAGGGAGCTCGCCATGAACACCATGATCTTGGGTTCGTCGTCGTCGACGAACACGGTGATGATGGCCTCGCCCGGATACATCTTCCGGCTGGCGTCGACAACCCGGTCGAGGCTGATATTGGGCGTGCCCTCGGCCACCTTGGCGTAGGGCAAGCCGCCATCGAGCAAGTCGTTGAGCTCTTCGCGCAGCACCAGCGGCAGGCCGGTCAGGCAGATCAGCAGCAGGAACAGCGTGCAGATCAGGCTCGACCATTTGTGCACGAAGAGCCAGCGCCGCAGCGCCGGCTTGCGCTCATACACACGCTGGTCGAAGTCGGGCTGCACGCTCATTCCCGTCACCATTTATAGCGCAACGTCGCAATCACGTTGCGGCGCAGGCCGTAGTAGCAGCCAATGTCCTGGCAGAGCGTCACGTAGGTCTTGTCGAAGATGTTGGTGGCGTTGATCTGCGCCGAATAGCCCTTGAACATCGGCCCCAGCGCCGAGAAATCGTAATGGAGCGAGGCGTCGAACAGCGTCACGGCGGGGACGTAGAACGTGTTCGCGGTGGTACCCGGCGTCTCGCCGACATAGCGGACGCCGCCGGACAGGCCGAAACCGTCGAGCGCGCCGCCGTGGAAGGTGTAGTCGGCCCAGGCCGATGCGGAATTCATCGGCATGCCGACCGGATGCTTGCCGAGCTGGGTCGCGGTGTTGCTCCGCGTCACGATGTTGTCGAGATAGGTGTAGGACGCCAGCACCGTCAGCTCGCGATTGACCTCGGTCTTGGCCTCGAGCTCGATGCCGCGCGAACGGATCTCGCCGGTCTGGACGCGCTGCCCGACGCCATGGGTCGGATCGGTATCCGGCGTCAGCACGTTCTGCTGGATCAGATTGTACGCCGCGATCGTGTAGAGCGATTTCGCATTGGGCTGATACTTGATGCCCACTTCTTCCTGCTGGCCGGTGGTTGGCGCGAACGGACTGCCGGCGAAGGTCGTGCCGGCGGTCGGCTGGAACGACTCGGTGTACTGGATATAGGGCGCGATGCCGCTGTCGAACTTGTAGAGCAGCGCAGCGCGCTTGGTGACCGCGGTGTCGGATTTCGGCGCGACGGCGGTGGTGCCGGTCGCGTAGGTCAGCGTATCGGTGCGCGACTGCGCCAGATCGTGGCGGAGGCCGAGCAGCGCGATCCAGTGGTCGTACTTGATCTGGTCCTGCGCGTAGACGCCGAGCTGGTCGAGGCTCTGATGGACGTTGTTCGTGTATGGCACCGGACCGATCGACACACCATAGACCGGATTGAGCGCATTGATCGCCGGCACGACCGAAAGCGCGCCATTGAGCCGCTGGTCGACGGCGTGGAGATAATCGAGACCGGCGAGCACGGTGTGCTCGAACGGTCCGGCGTTGAACCTGGTCTCGACCTGGTTGTCGACATTGATCGAGCGGATCGTCTCCTGCGTGGTGTAGGCGCCACGCGTCATGTTGGTCGGATCGGTGACGGAGTTGGGAGAGACCACCGCGAAATCGGTGCTGAGGTCCATGTAGCGGACGTTCTGGCGGGCCTTGAGATTGTTGCTGAAGCTGTGCTCGAGCTGGTATCCGACCATGCCGAGCGTCCGGTCCGTCTTGTCGAAACTCGGCTCGCCGGAATAGAAGCTGGTCGGGATGGTGCTGCCCTTGTACGGCGTGATGGTGCCGATGCCGTTCGGCAGGAGCTGATTGTAGAAGCCGGCCTTGGGATCGCGCTGATAAGTGCTGAGCACCGTCAGCGTGGTGTCGTTGTCCGGACGCCAGGTCAGCGACGGCGCGATCGAGAACCGCTGATATTCGGTATGGTCGACTTGGCTGCCCACGTCGAAGCCGGAAGCCGTGACGCGGTAGAGGAATTCCTTGTTCTTGTCGATCGGGCCGGAGAGATCGACACCGCCTTGCGCGCGGCCGTAGCTGCCGGTCGAAAAGAACATCTCGTGATAGGGTTCGAGCGTCGGCCGTTTCGAGACGAGATCGACGAGGCCGCCCGGCGACGATTGACCGTAGAGCACCGATGCCGGACCGTGCAGGATCTCGACGCGCTCGAGGTTGAAGGGCTCGATCACCGGATAGGCGAAGATGCCGAAATAGGGCAGCTTCAGCGAATCCAGATATTGATCGGCCACGAAGCCGCGAATGTAGATATTGTCGAAGCGCGCATCGGCGCCGGCGACTTCGCTGCGAACACCCGGTGAATAGCGCACGGCCTGAGACACGCTCTGAACGCCTTGGGCCTTGATCTGGTCCTGAGTCACGACCGAGATCGCGACCGGCGTGTCGACCAGGGCCGCGTCCGTCTTGGTGCCGGTGCCGCTGCGGGTCGCGACCACCCCGTCGACATGACCGAACGCCGATTCCTTCTGGCCCGTTCCGGCGCCGGTCGCGACAGCAGCCGCCGCACCCGCCGGCGCATGCGCCCGTGCAATCGCGCGCGAGCGCGCCGCGCTGCGGCTGCGCGATGGCGAGGTCCGTGCATGCCTGGGAGCGTCGCTGCCCTGGACGACGATCGGGCTCAACTGGATGGGACTTCCCGGTGCGGGCGCCGTCGATGTCTGCGCGCTGGCCTCGCCAGCGGCAAGGATCAAAATAGCCGAGCTGGCAGCACCCAGGAGCCGCCGGCATCCCACTTCCAATTCACCCACCGCAACTTCCCCAACTTCCAACGGCTGCAGATCGTTGCAGCCGTCAACGGACTAGCGCAGTGGTTCAATGTTGCGTGATAGAAGCCCTCCAGACTGGAGGTTTTCAATTTCCAAACTTCGGAGACGATGCAATCGCAAACAGGGGATTGCGGCAGAGGGGACGCGGCGGTACCAGCATTGGCTTGCTGCCCAAACAATCGGCAGGCCTCGCAGCGGGCGGCCGCAAAGTTCGGAATGCTCTGGATACAACGCGATAATTGACCCTCCTTCACGCAATCGCTACTCGGACGGGCAGGCGGTTGCCGCTAAAAGCATCGCCCTGATTCCAAACGAAATAATTAGCAATGAAGCCGTCTGTTAGGGCTAACCTCGCCGCATTCGATCACGACGCCAGGCTGTATTTGACGCTCGGCATTGCGACCTGGTCGGTCTTCGTCGATCACATCCCGAACAATGTCGTCAACCTGCTGACGCTGCGCAATTTCGGCTTCAGCGGCGCCGCCGACCTGTTCGTGTTCGTGGTGGGCTATGGCGTCGCCATCATCTACGGCAGGATGGCGCTGGAGCGCGGTTATGTCGTCGCCGCGACGCGCATCTTCGGCCGTGTCTGGCGGCTCTATGCCGCCTATGTCGTGCTGTTCGTGGTCTACATCGACACCATCGCCTATGTCGCCTCGCAATCGATGGCGCCGGAGATTATCAGCGACTACAACATCTCCGGGATACTCGATCATCCGCTGCGTATCCTGGTCCGCGGCCTCGTGCTGCAGGAAGAGCCGCTGAACCTCGACCTGCTGCAATTGATGATCCCGCTGATGGCGTTCTTTCCGTTGGCCCTGTGGGGGCTGTTGCGGCGACCGAACGTGACGTTGGCGCTCTCTGTTGCATTCTATTTCGTGGCGCGCTGGTTCGAATGGGGTTTCCGGACCTATCCGGACCAGGAATGGACGTTCAACCCGTTCTGCTGGCAGATGCTGATGGTGCTGGGCGGCTGGTTCGCCGTCACCGGCGCCTCGGGCCGCGCGTTGCGCAACCTGCCCTGGCTCCGCGTGCTGGCGGGCGCCTATCTGGTGTCGGCGATGGCCATCACCCTGATGCGCCATTCGCCGACATTATCGGCCTATTTGCCGGATGTCGTGCTCAACGGCATCTCGCCGGCCGACAAGGAAAACCTCGCGCCCTATCGCGTGATCCATTTCCTCGCGCTCGCTTTCATCGCGACCCACCTCATCCCGGCCGACCATCCGGGGCTGCAATGGAAGCCGCTCCAGATGGTCATCAAATGCGGCGAGGAATGGCTCGCCGTGTTCTGCGTCGGCGTATTCCTGTCCTTCGCCGGCCATCTCATCCTGATCACCGGCGCCAATCTGGTCGTGATGCAGATCGGGGTGAGCGTTGCCGGTTTCGCGGCGATGACGGCGGTGGCCTATTATATCTCCTGGTCGAAGCGTCAGGATGAGCCGGCAGCCGTACGGCAACGGGCCTAGCCGCAAGGCTCTCGCGCGATTTCGCTAGGCCGGAGACCTCGGCTACGCTATGCGGGACGAGGCGGCGGCGGCTGATGGGAATGGCCGCGCAGGGAGACCGGCTTGGTCATGGCGAAGAGCACGAGCGATGTGGCCGAGGGCGCGCCCCGGCGCGGCCGGCCGCGCTCGATCGAGACCACCAACGCCATCCTCGAAAGCGCCTATGCGCTGATGGCCGCGACCGGCCTTGCCGCGACCACGATCGATGCCGTCGCGCGCCACTCCAACGTCTCCAAGATGACGATTTACAAATGGTGGCCGTCGCGGGAAGCGCTGCTGATCGACGCCTTTCTCCACCACGCCGCGCAGATGCTGCCGCTGCCGCCGCCGAGCGCGGGTACGCCTGCGGCACGCGCACGCCGCCATGCCACAGCCTATGCCGAAGCCTTGCAGGGCGAGTTCGGCAAGGTGCAGCTTGCGGTCATCTCCGAATGCATCTCCAAGACCGGCTCGGCGGAGCTGTTCTATTCGCGCTACCTCCAGTTCCGCCGCGACGCGCTGGTGGAGATGATCGCAACCGGCCAGCGTGACGGCAGCATACTGGCCGAGGCTCCGGCGGAAGATCTTTACGACGCCATCTATGGCAGCCTGTTTTATCGCTACGTCTTCGGCATCGCGCCGATCACGGCGGCTTATGCACGCAACCTGGTCGACCTGGTGTTGCGGCCGAAGGGCTAGCGCACCGGCTTCACCGGCTGCGACAGTTTTTCGGTGCGGTCGCGCTCGGTCATGTCCACGACCGTCTCCATCGGTGCGGTCAATTCATAGACATAGGAGACGTCGGTGAAGTAGCGCTTGGCGGTGCCGCCGAGCGCTTCGGGCGCGACACGATCGAGCAGGATCAGGCCGAAATCCGAATCCGGCCGGCGGGTCGCCTCGCTGGTGTTGAACTCCTCCCAGCGGAAGTGAAACACCGTCTCCGGCTCCTCGCCCGTCACGGTCCAGTTCGCGGTGATGTGCGGATGTTTGCCGACCAGCGACAGGCCTTCGTCCGAGTGCGAGGCAAGCTCGAAGAACAGCAGCGACAAGCTCTGGGCGGCACGCGCGCTGACCGCGATGTCCGGGCCACTGACGGCGATGCGATCGGCATGCGGAATGGCACGCGCTTCGAACAGGCCCTTCAGCTTGACGCCCTGCCATTGGCTCTCGCTGAGCAGCGAGACCACGTTGGACATGGCGTGGATGCGGCCGATCAGGAGCTCGCGCGCGACATCGATGTCCGAGCCATGGCGCAGCGTGCGCGTCACGATCGACTGGATCACCGCGAGGATGTTCTTGACCCGGTGGTTGAGCTCGTCGATGACCGCGGTCAGCCGGCGCTCGAAGCCGATCCGCACCTGGATTTCGCGGCTGAGCCTCAAATTATTGTAGGCGACGTAGCCGAACAGGCCGCAGACCATCGCGGTAATGGCGAAGCCGATCGCCGCGACGATGATTGCGGTCTGCTCTGCGCGCCGAGCCGAATTGGTCTTCGCGTAATAGCCGAGCTGCCAGTCGCGGCCGCCGAAGCTGATGGTGCGCGTTGCCGACGGGGCCGGCCCGTCCGGCGTCGTCATGCGGGTGGACACGATGCCCTGATCGTTGGCAACGAGCTCGCTGCCTTCCTTGCGCGGGTCCTTCAGCGCGACCGAGAACAACGACAGATCGTCATTGGTCAGCATCAACGACGCCAGCTCGTAGGAAAAGGTGACGAAGCCGACCGGCTCGGTAGCGCCTTCCGGAATAACGGGGGCGGCCACGATGACGCCGATCGGCCCGTTCTCGCGCAAGAGCGGTAAAGGGTCGGAGGCAACCGACCGCTTCTCGACCCTGGCACGCGTCAGCATGGCGTTGCGAACCGGTTCGTCATCGTAGCTGCGGCCCGGCAGCGCCTTGGTCTCGTCGCTGCGCGGCTCGAGGTCCATCAGCACGTCGATCGGCTGGGTCAGGCTTGCCGGGTTGATCGGCTTGTCGTTGTAGTCACGGATCTGCGGTTTCGGGAAGCCGGCGGCCGCAATCGCGGTCTGCGCCGCGGCGAGCTCGCTCGGCTGCAGCCGGGCGACCCAGCCGGCCACCACGAAATCGGTCTTGAAGGCGTAGATCGCCGAGCGCAGCGGCTCCAGCATGTTGGGCTTCAGCACCGACGGCGCGCGGAACAGGCCGGAAGCGACACGCGCCAGCAGTTCACGCTCGGTCGACCTGTCCTGGACGAGGCTCGCATGAACGTCGATCGCGCGGGCCAGCGCAATCCGATCCAGCGCCAGCTCCTGGTCGTGGACACGATAAGCCGCCAGCCCGGAGAGCAAGGCTCCGAGCAGAGCGATGAAGCCGATGATGAAACCCAGCCGGACCACGCGACTACTCAGGCGAAGGCGGGAGGTCGGCAATAAACACGGAGCATATCAACGCCGCTCGAACGACCATGTGCCGAAACAGGGTGGACCCCAGTGGCAGAGATAATGACGGAGGAGGCATCTGTACGCAACTTCGGTCGCCGAAAAAGCTTAATTCGCCCGGCCGATCGTCTGGCCACCAGCGGCTCTGCTCCGGGCACCGGAGGTGGATAATCGCCGTGTCCGACATTGGTTCCGCCGAGGCGGCTTTGCCTCAGGTGTTAACGGCGGAAAATGCCTGCGCCACGTCGCCGCGGTCCGTCAGCCCGCGCGTTTCAGCCCACCCTTGGTCTCGATGAAACCGACGATGCGGTCGAGCCCCTCGCTCTTCTTCAAATTGGTCATGACGAAGGGGCGCTCGCCGCGCATGCGCCTGGCATCCGTGTCCATCTTCTCGAGGGAGGCACCGACATGGGGCGCGAGGTCGATCTTGTTGATGACCAGAAGGTCGGAACGGGTGATGCCGGGGCCACCCTTGGACGGAATCTTGTCACCGGCGGCAACGTCGATCACATAGATGGTGAGATCGGCCAGCTCCGGCGAGAAGGTCGCCGCCAGATTGTCGCCGCCGGACTCGATCAGCACAAGGTCGAGCCCCGGGAATTTGGCGCGCATGTCCGCAACCGCGGCAAGATTCATCGAAGCATCCTCGCGGATCGCCGTGTGCGGGCAGCCGCCGGTCTCGACGCCGGCGATGCGGTCCGGGGTCAACGAGCCGGAACGCACGAGGAATTCCGCATCCCATTTGGTATAGATGTCGTTGGTGATCGCAGCGATGTCGTAGCGCTCGCGCATGGTTTTGCAGAGCAGATCCATCAGCGCGGTCTTGCCCGATCCAACGGGGCCGCCGACGCCGACACGCAAGGGGCCGTGAGATTTCGACATACTCTCTCCTAATGTCGTCCCGGCGAAGGCCGGGACCCATAGCCACCGAAGTCAGTTGATGAGACGGGATATGGCTGCGTCCTTTCATAACCACACACATTTGTGGTTATGGGTCCCGGCCTTCGCCGGGACGACGATCGGTTAGACCTCGCGCCTCTCATGACCGAAACAGCCGCGTATATTGTGTCTCGTGCCGCAGGCTGGCGAGATCGGCGCGGAAGGTCGCGCTGCCGAGATCGTCGAGTGTCGCCGCGAGTGCCCGATGGACGGTCGTGGCGACGGCGGCTTCCAATTTCACCAGCACGCGCTGGCTGTCGGTCTGGCCGAGCGGAATGAGCCGGCTTGCCGCCGAGATCCAGTTCGAGACCAGCGCATGCAGGAAGGCGTGCAGCGTCGGTGCCAGCGGCACGCCGTGCAACGCGGCTACGACGCCGACGGCGACCGGATAGATCAGTGGCGTGCGGCACGCCGCGACCATGGCATCGAGGCCCTCGGCATCCCACGCCGCGCGGGAAATGTCGATGAAGGCACGCCCCTGCGAGGTCGTCTCGAGTTGCCGTTCGCGCGACGGCACGAAGGCGGCGGCGAGTTCGGCGACATCACTCAAGGACGCATCCTCGCCAGCCTCGGCGGCGCGATAGGCGTGGACCAGAAACGTCGCATCGCAAAAGCCGGAGCCGTCGCCAAGCATGGCATCCAGCCAATCGGCTAGCGTCGCGATGTCGGTGATGTCCCCCGCTTCGACCGCCCATTCGATGCCGCTGGAATAGGAGAACCCGCCGACGGGAAACGCCGGCGACAGCCACGTCATCAGCCGGTACAGCGCCGCCGCCTCGCGCTCGGCGAGGTCGGAGGCACTCACCGGCTCATTTGTGGTCATGAGCATGCTTGTGGCCGTGATGATGGTCGGGATGATCGCAGTGCTCGTCGTGGTGATGGTGATGATCATGACCATGGTCATGCGCGGCATGATCACGATGGTGGTCGTGGCCGTGATGATCATGGTGATCGTGGTGATCGTGGCCATGATGGCCATGATCATGATGACCGTGGTCGTGGTGGGCATGGTCATCGTGACCATGCGCATGGCTCGCCTCGGCATAGGCGCCGCCTTCGGGATCGAACGGCGCCTCGATCTCGACCACGCGCGCGCCGAGGCCCTTCACCATAGCCTCGATGACGTGATCGCGGCGGATACGCAAGCTCTTGGCCATAAGCTGCGTCGGCAGATGGCGATTGCCGAGATGCCAGGCAACGCGGATGAGATGATGCGGGTCGTGGCCGCGGATCTCCAGCAACGGCTCGGGCGCCGCAACCACTTCGACCAGCCTTCCGTCCTCCAGCACCAACGCATCGCCGCCGCGCAACGCGACGGCGTTTTCCAGGTCGAGCAGGAATTCGAGTCCCCGCGTCCCCGTCATCGCCATGCGGCGGCGGTGCCGATCGTCGAAATCGAGCACGACCGTATCCGCCGGCGTTTCCGTGAAACGGTGCTGTCCTTTAACCTGCGTCGCCCGGATCATGCGTTGTTACCTCGTCTCGACCTTCTCGGGCGTGATGATTTCGACCTTCGGCGGCGCCGTGAAGCACTTCACCGCAACGCGGCCGAACGTCTTCATGTGCTCCTGGCCGCGATGCGGCACCAGCGCCTCGGCGTTCTCCCACTGCTCGACGAACACCATCTTGGTGGGATCGGTGACGCTCTCGTGCATATCGTAGGCGATATTGCCCGGTTCCTTCCGCGTCTCCTTGATGCAGGCGGTGGCGGCTGCAATGAATTCGGCGCGCGTCTCAGGCTTGATGGTCAGGGTTGCAACGACGTAAATCACGAGAAATCCTCCCGGCTTTTCTTCTGGTTCAAGATACCGGGCGGGACATTAGACCAGCCCGGATCGAACGCAAAACCGGAAAAGCCGCCTCCGGGCATGCAATGAGACATGCGCCGGGGACATGCGTTGAGGCGCTATTTCAGTACATGAAATATCGCTGCGCCATCGGCAGCACCTCGGCCGGAGGACAGGTCAGAAGCTCGCCATCGGCGCGCACCTCGTAGGTCTCCGGATCGACCTCGATATTGGGCGTGGCGTCGTTGTGGATCATGCTCTTCTTCGAGATCTTGCTGCGGGTGTTCTGGACCGCGTAGAGCTTCTTCTCGATGCCCAGTTTCCGGGCGAGACCGCCGGTGATCGCGGCCTTCGAGGTGAAGACGACGGACGACGCCGTGCGCGCCCCGCCGAACGCACCGAACATCGGCTGGTAGTGCACCGGCTGCGGCGTCGGGATCGAGGCGTTGGGATCACCCATGGGGGCTGCGACGATCATGCCGCCCTTGACGATGCAGTCCGGCTTGACGCCGAAGAAGGCCGGCGACCACAGCACGAGATCGGCGAGCTTGCCCTTCTCCACCGAGCCGATCAGCTTCGACACGCCATGCGCGATCGCCGGATTGATCGTGTATTTGGCGATGTAGCGCTTGACGCGGAAATTGTCGTTGTCCTTGCCCTTGTCCTGCGGCAGCGATCCGCGCTGCTTCTTCATCTTGTCGGCGGTCTGCCAGGTCCGGATGATGACCTCGCCGAGGCGGCCCATGGCTTGCGAGTCAGACGACATCATCGAGAGCGCGCCGAGATCGTGCAGGATGTCTTCGGCCGCGATGGTCTCCTTGCGGATGCGGCTCTCCGCGAACGCCAGATCTTCCGCGATCGAGGGATCGAGGTGGTGGCACACCATCAGCATGTCCAGATGCTCGTCGATGGTGTTGCGGGTGAATGGCCGCGTCGGATTGGTCGAGGACGGCAGCACGTTCTTCAAGCCTGCGACCTTGATGATATCGGGGGCGTGGCCGCCGCCGGCGCCCTCGGTGTGGAAGGCGTGGATGGTGCGGCCCTTGAACGCCTTGATCGTGTCCTCGACGAAGCCGGATTCGTTCAGCGTGTCGGAATGCAGCATGACCTGGATGTCGTAATCGTCGGCCACCGACAGGCAGTTGTCGATCGCCGCCGGCGTGGTGCCCCAATCTTCATGCAGCTTCAGCGCGCAGGCGCCACCCTTGATCATCTCGACCAGCGCGGCCGGACGCGAGGCGTTGCCCTTGCCGGAAATGCCGAGATTGACCGGGAAGGCATCGAACGACTGGATCATCCGCCCCATGTGCCAGGGGCCGGGCGTGCAGGTCGTGGCGAAGGTGCCGTGCGAAGGACCGGTGCCGCCGCCGAGCATCGAGGTGACGCCGGACATCAGCGCGTGCTCGATCTGCTGCGGGCAGATGAAATGGATGTGGCTGTCGAAGCCGCCGGCGGTGAGGATTTTTCCCTCGCCCGCGATCACGTCGGTGCCGGGACCGATGATGATCGTCACGCCCGGCTGGATGTCGGGATTGCCGGCCTTGCCGATCGCCGAAATCATGCCTTCCTTGATGGCGACGTCAGCCTTCACGATGCCCCAGTGGTCGACGATCAGCGCATTGGTGATGACGGTGTCGGCCGCGCCCTGCTTGTTGGTGACCTGCGACTGGCCCATACCGTCACGGATCACCTTGCCGCCGCCGAACTTCACCTCCTCGCCGTAGGTGGTGAAATCCTTCTCGACCTCGATGATGAGATCGGTGTCGGCGAGCCGCACCTTGTCACCGGTGGTCGGACCGAACATGTCGGCATAGACGGAACGCTTCATCTTGACGGACATCACAAGCCCCGTTTGCGTTTGAATTTCAGGTCGGCGCTCACAGCGAAGCCCTCGCCTTTCGCACCATGTCGTCGAATGTCGTGTCGAGCCAGGCATTGCCGCCGCGGCAGCCGGCAACGACCCGCTCGGCCCAGCCGGTATAGTCGACGAGGTCGTCGCGCTCGTCCGCGGTCGGATCGGAATGAATGCGCGCACCGATATTGCTGACCTTGTCGGCGATCTTGATCAGCTTTGCGCCGGCGGACTTTTTCGGTGCGTCGACAACCTGCAGGCGCCGCCGCTCCGCTTTCGGCAGGCTCATGTCGTCGGTGCATTCGACGACGAGGGAGGCGACACGGTCGGAGAATCCTTGCGCCAGCTCTTCGCGCGTGGTCTCGGTATCCTCGATCACGTCGTGCAACCATCCGGCGGCGACGAGCTCGGCATCCGCCCCATCGGTCGCAGCCGCGAGCAGATTCGCGACCTCGGCGAGATGGTTGATGTAAGGCTCATTCCCCCGCCCCTTGCGCGCCATACCATTGTGCCGGCGCGCGGCCAGCTCAGCGGCTTCCGAGATGAGGCGCACGGCGGAGAGCATCATGCTTCCTCCGCACCATTCGACGCGCTCTTGCCATCAGTTAGGGACGCATCGCTGGAAGGGTTCCCTCCCCCCTTGCGGGGGAGGGTTAGGGAGAGGGGTGCCGCTTGCTCCGCTGCCTCGAGAATGGAAAGAACAACGCCCTCGAGGTTCTTCATCACGTCATCATTGGTGAAGCGCAACACACGATAGCCGCGGGATGTAAACCATTGGTCGCGCCGCTCATCGTGACGGATGCGTTCTTCGAAATCGTGGCTCTCTCCATCGAGCTCAACAATGAGCTTGCAGGAATGGGCCACGAAATCCGCGATGTAGTGGCCAATGGGTGTCTGGCGGCGAAAAGCGAGGCCTGCGAGGCGATCGGCTTTCAAGTAGCGCCAGAGAAGTGTCTCAGCACGAGTCATCTCGCGCCTCAATCGCTTGGCGCGATGACGCTGAATCTCGCTGACCTCGTCGTGCGGCATACCCCTCTCCCCAACCCTCCCCCGCAAGGGGGGAGGGAGCCCGACCGGCGTGCTCACCTCACTATGGATCACGGCACTCGCCTCGGCTTACGTCACAGCTTCCCCATCACGTCGCCACGGAAGCCGTAGATCGTCTTCTTGCCGGCGAGCGCGACGAGTTGGACGTCGCGGGTTTGGCCGGGTTCGAAGCGGACGGCGGTGCCGGCGGCGATGTCGAGGCGCATGCCGCGGGACTTCTTGCGGTCGAATTTCAGCGCGGGGTTGGTCTCGAAGAAATGGTAATGCGAGCCGACCTGGATCGGTCGGTCGCCGGTGTTGGCGACCGTCAGCGTCACGGTCTTGCGGCCGGCATTGAGCTCGATCTCGCCGTCCTGGATGAAGAGTTCGCCGGGGATCATGCGTCTTACTCCTATCGGATCGGTTCGTGCACGGTGACGAGCTTGGTGCCGTCAGGGAACGTCGCCTCGACCTGGATGTCGTGGATCATCTCGGGGATACCCGGCATCACCTGGTCGCGAGTCAGAACCTGCGCGCCCGATTGCATCAGCTCGGCCACGGTGCGGCCATCGCGCGCGCCCTCGAGGATGAAATCGGAGATGATCGCGATCGCCTCGGGATGGTTGAGCTTGACGCCGCGGTCGAGCCTGCGGCGCGCCACGATCGCCGCCATCGAGATCAGAAGCTTGTCCTTTTCGCGGGGAGACAGGTTCATGCGAAATCTCTTCCGTTCAACACTTCAATTCAGCCACAGCCGGGGCAGCGCGGCGCCGGTGCGCGCCAGCACAGCCATCATGTCGGCACGCAAACGCGCCGCATCTTGGGCACAGAACCGCGCCATTGCAAAGCCATTCCAGGCCGAGATTCCGACCTCGCCCGCGAAAGAATCCGATGCCTCGCGGACGCGTTCGACCAATGCCTCATCGCCGGGCACGATCAGGGCCGTGCCGATCGCAGCTGCGCCCTTCCCGACCGCCGATCGCGAGAGTTTCGCGCCGATATCGCCATCGAGCCTGATCGTCTCGGCAAAGACCAGCTTGCCGCCACGGCGCAACCGCCAGCGGTCGACGAATTCACCCTGCTCCATGCGCTCGCCCATGGCAGTGCGGCCGAAGATCACAATTTCACAAAGCAGGAGCGAGGCGGCCTCATCGAGTTCGATGTCGAAACAGCGATGAACCCGGGCGCGATCGAACAGGATCGTCTCCTGGGGCAACCAGCCGAGATGCGCGCCAGCGGCAACCCTCAGGGAAATGTTGAGCCGCGCAGCCTCGCCCGGCGCGCGATAGACCTTTTCGGCGGCGGCCGTCGTCAGCGTCAGCCGCGATCTGTCTGCGGCCGAAATCTCGATGTCGAAGCGATCGCCGCCGGCGACGCCACCGGCCGTATTGACGAACACGCCGGACAGGCCATCGTCCTCCGGTGAGGGAAAGCGCACGCGCAACGAGCCGGATTCATGCAGAGCCCCGCGCCGCGTTACGCCGTCGCGGGCGTGCACGTCGAAACGCACCGCGCCGCGGGCACGGTTGGCCTCGAACACCGAAGATGTCGCCAAAGATGTGACCAAGGCGTCGCTGCGCATCCGTCTCCCCCAGCCGGTCGCGGCAGGATTTTTTCCAGCCTACAATGTCCCGGCTTACAGCGCCATCTGGCGACTGATCTCGCTTGGGTCGAGATTGGAGCGGTCGCAGGTGAACTTCACCGCCCCGCGATCCATCACCGCGAAACTGTCGCCAAGCTCGCAGGCAAAGTCGAGATACTGCTCGACCAGCACGATGGCGATGTTGCCGAGGTTGCGCAAGTACGAGATGGCCCGGCCGATGTCCTTGATGATCGAGGGCTGGATGCCTTCCGTCGGTTCGTCGAGCAGCAGCAATTTCGGCCGCATCACCAGCGCGCGCCCGATCGCCAGTTGCTGTTGCTGGCCGCCGGAGAGATCGCCGCCGCGCCGGCCGAGCATGGACTCCAGCACCGGAAACAACGAGAACACGTCGTCCGGGATGTGCTTGTTCTCGCGCTTGAGCGGGCCGAAGCCGGTCTTGAGGTTCTCCTCGACCGTCAGAAGCGGAAAGATCTCGCGCCCCTGCGGCACGAAGCCGATGCCCTTGCGGGCCCGCTCGTAGGGCTTCAGGCCGGTAATGTCGCTGCCATCGAACATGATCGCGCCCGAGGAGATCGGATATTGCCCGACCATGGCACGCAACAACGACGTCTTGCCGACGCCGTTACGCCCGAGCACGCACGTCACCTTGCCCGGCTCGGCCGCGATCGATACGCCGCGCAGTGCCTGGGCGGCACCGTAGAACAGGTTGATGTCCTTGACCTCAAGCATTGCTCAGCGCCCCAGATACACTTCGATGACCCGCTCGTTGGACGAGACCTGGTCGATGGTTCCTTCGGCGAGCACCGTACCTTCATGCAGGCAGGTGACCTTGACCCCGAGCTCGCGCACGAACGTCATGTCATGCTCGACCACCATGACCGTGTGGGTCTTGTTGATCTCCTTGAGCAGCTCGGCGGTCAGATGGGTCTCGACGTCGGTCATCCCAGCGACGGGCTCGTCGACGAGGAGCAGCTTTGGGTCCTGCGCCAGCAGCATGCCGATCTCGAGCCATTGCTTCTGACCGTGGCTGAGGCTGCCGGCGAGGCGGTTGCGGGCGTCGGTGAGGCGGATCGTCTCCAGCACCTTGTCGATGCGCTCCGACTCCGCCCTGCTGCCGCGCCAGAACAGCGTGCCCTTGACGCTGTGATCGACATTGAGCGCGAGCAGGAGGTTGTCCTGCACGGTCTGGCTCTCGAACACGGTCGGTTTCTGGAATTTGCGGCCGATACCAAGCTCGGCGATGCGGGTCTCGTCCAGCCGCGTCAGGTCGGTGACGCCGTCGAACAACACGGTGCCCTCGTCCGGCTTGGTCTTGCCGGTGATGATGTCCATCATCGTGGTCTTGCCGGCGCCGTTCGGGCCGATGATGGCGCGCATTTCACCGGGCGCGAGCGTCAGCGACAGGTTGTTGATGGCGTGGAAGCCGTCGAACGAGACGTGCACGCCGTCGAGATAGAGCATCGCGGAGGTTGCGCGGGTATCCATGACGTTCATGACCGCTACTCCGCCATCTTCGGTTCGGTGACGCCGTCTTCGGCCGCCGCACTCGTCGTGGCCGGGCGCCTCTCTCTGGCCGACTCCCGCCAGGCATTGAAGGTGCCGACGATGCCCTTCGGCAGCAGCAGCGTCACCAGGATGAACAGCGCACCCAGCATGAACAGCCAGTACGGCGCCAGCACGCCGGAGGTGAAGAAGGTCTTGGCGTAGTTGACGACGATCGCACCGAGCGCCGCGCCGACCAGCGTGCCGCGGCCGCCGACCGCGACCCAGATCACCGCCTCGATCGAATTGCCCGGCGCGAATTCGCTCGGGTTGATGATGCCGACCTGCGGCACGTAGAGCGCGCCGGCCACGCCGGCCATGCAGGCCGACAGCGTGAACACGAACAACTTGTAGGATTCGACGCGGTAGCCGAGGAATCGGCTGCGCGATTCCGCATCCCGGATCGCGATCAGCACCTTGCCGAGCTTGGAGGACACGACGGAGCGGCAGATCAGGAAGCTGACGATCAGCGCCAGGCAGCTCAGCGCGAACAGCGCCGCGCGCGTGCCTTCGGCCTGGACGTTGAAGCCCAGAATGTCCTTGAAGTCGGTCAGGCCGTTGTTGCCGCCGAAGCCGAAATCGTTGCGGAAGAAGGCGAGCAGCAGCGCATAGGTCATCGCCTGCGTGATGATCGACAGATACACGCCGGTGACGCGGGAACGGAAGGCGAGCCAGCCGAAGCAGAAGGCAAGCAGGCCCGGCACGATCAGCACCATCAGCGCCGCGAACCAGAACATGTCGAAGCCGTACCAGTACCAGGGCAGCTTCTGCCAGTTCAGGAACACCATGAAGTCGGGCAGGATCGGATTACCGTAGACACCGCGGGTACCGATCTGCCGCATCAAATACATGCCCATGGCGTAGCCGCCGAGCGCGAAGAAGGCGCCGTGGCCGAGCGAGAGGATGCCGCAATAGCCCCAGATCAGGTCGATCGACAGCGCCAGGATGGCGTAGCAGACATATTTGCCCCAGAGCGCGACCAGATAGGTCGGCACTTGCAGGAACGAGCCCGCCGGCAGCAGCAGGTTGGAGAGCGGGATGAGGATGCCGCAGGCAGCGACGATGGCGAGGAAGATCGCCGCGCCGCGGTCCAGCGATCGCGTCAGCATGTGAGGGGTCATGCTTCCACCGCACGGCCCTTGAGCGCGAACAGGCCGCGCGGCCGCTTTTGAATGAACAGGATGATCAGAACCAGGATCGCGATCTTGCCGAGCACGGCGCCGGCGACCGGCTCCAGGAACTTGTTGGCGATGCCGAGCGTGAAGGCGCCGACCAGCGTGCCCCAGAGATTGCCGACCCCGCCGAACACCACGACCATGAAACTGTCGATGATGTAGCTCTGGCCGAGGTTGGGGCTGACATTGTCGATCTGCGACAGGGCAACGCCGGCGATGCCCGCGATGCCCGAGCCGAGCCCAAAGGTCAGTGCGTCGACGCGCGAGGTGGCGATGCCCATCGAGGCCGCCATGCGACGGTTCTGCGTCACCGCACGCATCTCGAGGCCAAGCGCGGTGTAACGCAGCATGGCGAGCAGGATCATGAACACGGCGAGCGTGAAGACGAGGATCCAGAGCCGGTTATAGGTGATGGTGATCTGGCCGAGATCGAACGCGCCGCTCATCCAGGAGGGGTTGCCGACCTCGCGGTTGGTCGGGCCGAACATGGTGCGTACCGCCTGCTGCAGCACCAGCGACAGGCCCCAGGTTGCAAGCAGCGTCTCCAGCGGCCGGCCATAGAGGAAGCGGATGATGCTCCTCTCGATCAGCACGCCGATGCCGCCGGCGACGAGGAAGGCGAGCGGCACGGCGATCAGCAGCGAATAGTCGAACAGAGCGGGATAGCGGGTGCGGATCACCTCCTGCACCACGAAAGTGGTGTAGGCCCCGATCATCACCATCTCGCCATGGGCCATGTTGATGACGCCCATCACGCCGAAGGTGATGGCGAGCCCGATCGCGGCGAGCAGCAGCACCGAGCCGAGCGACAGGCCGTACCAGGCATTCTGCACCCCCGACCAGACCGCCAACGAGCTCTGAATCGAGCCGATCGCGCTCGCAGCGGCCTTTGCGACGGAGGGCGGTTGATCGGTGCCGATGTCGGACAGCAACGCCAGCGCTTCCTGATCACCGCGCGCCTTGATGGTGGCGACGGCCTCGAGCTTCTGCAACTCTGTTGCGTCGGACTTGAACAGCAGAATGGCCGCGCGCGCTTCACCGAGCGCGGTCTTGACCGATTTGTTGGTTTCCTTGGCGAGTGCCGCTTCGACCGGCTCGAGCGCGGTCTCCTCATGCGATTTGAAGACGGACTGCGCGGCCTGCAGCCGGGCGCCGAGATCGGGCGACTGCAGCGTCAGGCTGCCGAGCGCAGCGTCGACGCTGCGACGCAGACGGTTGTTGAGGCGAACGGCGCTGGCGCTATCGGGCACGCTGGCCACGGGCTCGCCGGTCGCGGCGTCAATCGACTTGCCGTCGGTGCCGGTGACGTAAACCTTCTTGCTGTCCGGATCGGCCATGAGACGACCGTCCTGGAGCGCGCTGATGATGGGAAAGGCAAGCTTGTTGCCGCTGCTGGCGACCACGCCGATCGCTTCGTCCGTATCGGAATAATCGTCGTTGGCAAATTTGGCGACCGCATCCTCGAACGGACCGGCAAAGGCCGGCAGCGCAAACGCGATCAGGAACAGCGAGAGGACAAAAGTACGGAAACGAGCGGATAGATTGGTTGGCACTGTGGATCACCCCGGCAGAAGTGGGGAGAAGGCGGCGGAATAGCCGTCTTCTCCCATTGTGCAGTCGAACGTCAGATCCGGATCAGGAGCCGGAGCCGAGGCACTTGTTGGTCTTGGTGTTGAAGTTGCCGCACTTCTTGCCGACCCAGTCGCCGATCAGGTCCTTGGAGCCGTCGAGCTCCTTCGACCAGGCGTCGCCAGCGACGAGACCCGGGGTCTTCCAGACCACGTCGAACTGGCCGTTGCCCTTGATCTCGCCGATGAACACCGGCTTGGTGATGTGGTGGTTCGGCAGCATCTTCGACACGCCACCGGTCAGGTTCGGCGCCTCGATGCCGGGAAGCGCATCGATCACCTTGTCCGGATCGGTCGACTTCACCTTCTCGACGGCCTTGATCCACATGTTGAAGCCGATCACGTGGGCTTCCATCGGATCGTTGGTCGTGCGCTTCGGGTTCTTGGTGTAGGCCTGCCAATCCTTGATGAACTTCTCGTTCGCCGGGGTCTTGATCGACTCGAAGTAGTTCCACGCAGCGAGATGGCCGACCAGCGGCTTGGTGTCGATGCCGGCGAGCTCTTCCTCACCCACCGAGAACGCGACCACCGGGATGTCCTTCGCCTTGATGCCCTGGTTGCCGAGCTCCTTGTAGAAGGGGACGTTGGCGTCGCCGTTGATGGTCGAAACCACCGCCGTCTTCTTGCCAGCCGAGCCGAACTTCTTGATGTCGGCCACGATCGTCTGCCAGTCGGAGTGACCGAACGGCGTGTAGTTGATCATGATGTCTTCCTGGGCCACACCCTTCGACTTCAGGTAGGCTTCCAGGATCTTGTTGGTGGTGCGCGGATAGACGTAGTCGGTGCCCGCGAGCACCCAGCGCTTCACCTTCTCGTCCTTCATCAGATAGTCGACGGCCGGGATCGCCTGCTGGTTCGGCGCAGCACCGGTGTAGAACACGTTGCGCTCGGACTCTTCACCCTCGTACTGCACGGGGTAGAACAGGATGTTGTTGAGCTCCTTGAACACCGGGAGCACCGACTTGCGCGACACCGAGGTCCAGCAGCCGAACACGACCGAGACCTTGTCCTTGGTGATCAGCTCGCGCGCCTTTTCGGCGAACAGCGGCCAGTTCGAGGCGGGGTCGACGACGACGGCTTCGAGCTTCTTGCCGAGCACGCCGCCCTTCTTGTTCTGCTCGTCGATCAGGAAAAGGATGGTGTCCTTCAGCGTGGTTTCGCTGATGGCCATGGTGCCGGAGAGGGAGTGCAGGACGCCGACCTTGATGGTGTCGTCCGCGGCTTTGGCACCGGAAATGGACGCCAGACCGAGCATCAGTCCGGTGGTCGCGGCGAGAACGCCGCGGCGGCTAAATGACGCCGCTATATCGTGAATGGATTTGGTAGGCATGGATGTATCATCTCCCTGACGCAGACGTGAAAAACGCTGCGAAACGGCCCCACGGCCGCCTGCGATTAACGGAATCGCAAGAACCATGCCATGGGCTGGGCACCTGCCAAGTGATTGGTCAGTCTAGACAATTTCGGCGCAATCCCAGTTTCGCCGCAGTCCAACTGCTCAAAACTTGGGCGAATAAAATGTATGCTTATGCGGCAGTCAGTTCATTTTTTGAGCAAAACGCCGCTGCTGGCTAAAATTCCGGCATAACTATTTTTGCACTGCGATCGACGCCAGGTGATCGCCTGCCTTGAAAGCGCCCCGTCAATGTTCCATATGACGGTGGAAGATCGCTCGCGAATCGAGCGGTCATAGCGAGCCGCGTGTTCTTAAGCCCTCTACGGGCCTCTGGCTTGCCCCATATCTCCCAAGCCATCCGACACCCCAAACACGCAGGTGTCTTCTCGACACCCTTATGCGCGCGCCCCGCAGATTGCGCCGGGCCGACCGCATTTGACATGGAAAGAACCCATCTTTTGACTTCGTTTCAGGACTTCGGCCTCGCCGAACCCATCGCACGTGCTCTCGCCGAAGAGAATTACGTCACCCCCACCCCCATCCAGGCCCAGACGATCCCCACGGCGCTGACCGGCCGCGACGTCGTCGGCATTGCCCAGACCGGCACCGGCAAGACCGCATCCTTTGCGCTGCCGATCCTGCATCGCCTGCTCGAAAACCGCATCAAGCCGCAGCCCAAGACGGCCCGCGTGCTGGTGCTGTCGCCCACCCGCGAGCTTTCGGGACAAATCCTCGACAGCTTCAACGCCTATGGGCGCCACATCCGCCTGTCCTCGACGCTGGCCATCGGCGGCGTGCCGATGGGTCGCCAGGTCCGCGCCCTGATGCCGGGCGTCGACGTGCTGGTTGCCACCCCCGGCCGCCTGCTCGATCTCGTGCAGAGCAACGGACTGAAGCTTGGCAGCGTCGAATTCCTCGTGCTCGACGAAGCCGACCGCATGCTCGACATGGGCTTCATCAACGATATCCGCAAAATCGTCGCCAAGCTGCCGATCAAGCGGCAGACGCTGTTCTTCTCGGCCACCATGCCGAAGGACATCGCCGAGCTCGCCGATTCCATGCTGCGCGATCCTGCCCGCGTCGCGGTGACCCCGGTCTCCTCGACCGCCGAGCGCATCAACCAGCGCATCATCCAGGTCGATTTCTCGGCCAAGGCCACCTTCCTGACCAAGCTGCTGAAGGACGAGCCGATCAACCGCGCGCTGGTGTTCACCCGCACCAAGCACGGCGCCGACAAGGTCGTGAAGACGCTCGAGAGGGCCGGCATCGCCGCCAGCGCCATTCACGGCAACAAGTCGCAGAACCATCGCGAGCGCACGCTCGCCCAGTTCCGCTCCGGTGAAATCCGCACCCTGGTCGCCACCGACATCGCCGCCCGCGGCATCGACGTCGACGGCATCACCCACGTCATCAACTACGACCTGCCGAACGTGCCCGAGACCTATGTCCACCGGATCGGCCGCACTGCGCGCGCCGGCGCCGATGGCACCGCGATCTCGCTGGTCGCAGGCGGCGAGGAACTCAGCTATCTCCGCGACATCGAGCGGCTGATCAAGGTGGCGCTGCCGCGCGAGGATCTGCGCACCGATGCCGGCCGCCGCGATGCGGGCGCTCCGCCGCCGCAGCAACGGCAGGGCCGGCCGGGCGGCCGCCCGGGCCAGCGCCCGCAAGGCGCACGGCATGGCGAGGGACGGCGCAACGACGAACGGCATGGCGATGGACGCCACCACAGCGCCGGCAAGCAGGGCGACGGCCGGCACGGCGACCCCCGGCATGCTGACGGAAGGCATGCCGATGGAAGGTCCGGCAATGGCGCGCAGGCCTCGAAAGGGTCGCGCCGCCGCCGCTCCGGTGGAAAGGTGCATTCTTCGCCGGCCGACCGCCCGGAACAGCGTTCCGCGCATAGCGCCGGGGCGCCCGATGGGATACAAGGCGTGGCCTTTTTGCGCCGTGAGAGTCGGCCGAACGGCCACCCGAACCGCAAACCTCATTCGCACTAGCCGTCCACGACCTGGAGAAATTCATGGCTAAGGAAGAGCTGATCCAGTTCGAAGGACTGGTCACCGAAATCCTCCCCGACGCGCGCTACCGCGTGCAGCTCGACGCCGGGCACGAGATCGTCGCCTACACCGCCGGCAAGATGAAGAAGAACCGCATCAAGACGCTGGCGGGAGACCGCGTGACGGTGGAGATGTCGCCCTACGACCTCGAAAAGGGCCGGCTGATTTTCCGCCACAAGGACGAACGTCCCGCGACCGCCGGCGGACCGCCGCGTCCCGGACAGCGCGGCGGCCAATTCCGCCGCCGTTAACGGCTCCCGCGCGTAAGCGCGGAATGAAAATGCTGATCTGTATGCTGATCCGCCGTGAGCATCACGGCGGATCAAAAAATCGTGCACGTCAGGATTGTTTTGGGGCCTTAGTTCCAATAAAATGAACACATCGATTTTCGGCCGGACGACATTGGCATCCACCGGTACAGCCGGTTCAGACACGCTGACGACCCTTCCAAAAATTCGATCTAACCTGCCTGCGCAAGCGGGCTTTTAAATTGTGTATCTGAGAAGGGACTACCCACGTGAGCATGGGAACCGTGAAGTGGTTTAACGCGACCAAGGGCTATGGCTTCATCCAGCCCGACGACGGCGGCAAGGACGTGTTCGTTCACATCAGCGCCGTCGAGCGCGCCGGCCTCGGCTCGCTGCGCGAAGGCCAGAAGATCTCCTACGAGATCGTCGCCGATCGCCGGTCCGGCAAGTCGGCCGCCGACAACCTTCGCGACGCGGGCTGATCTCCAGCGCGAGCGCACCGAACAACGAAAAAGGCCGTGCGGGATGCACGGCCTTTTTTTATGCGATATCGACGAACCTGGCCGCTGTGCGGCTCAGCACGTCGTCGGAACGCCACCATAGTATACGCAGGTGACCTGCCGCGGACGCGTATAAGAGACATCGCTCAGCGTGACACCCGTCTTCAGGACGTATTTGACGGGAGCTGTGTAGATGTAGCTCACCTGGCTGAAGATGAGATAGGTCGACGGAAGCAGCAGCGTCGACGGAATCATCGACGTGACCGTGGTGTTGGCCGCCAGTGTCGGCGGCGGAGCCGTCAGGCTGGCCTGCGTCGCACCGCTCGTAATGACGGCGGACTTGCTCCATTGAATCTTGGCGACGCTGTTTGCGTCGATGTAGATCTGGGCGATCGTGCCGTTCACGAGCGTATTGTCGTACGGCGTGATGATCGACATGCTCGCCGTGAACGTGTTCTGGAGGTTGGCGTCGGTCAGCGTCCCTGAGGACTGCGACGTCAAATCGGACAGGGTTCGCGCGATCAGCGTCACCTTGCGGTCGACCGCCACCGCGGATGAGAGCTCGACGGTGCCGAAGAACATCACGAGCATCACCGGCACGATCACCGCGAACTCGGTTGCCGCGAGGGCCTTGTTGTCCGCGCGGAATTTGCCTGCAGAGATACGGCCAGCTTGCAAGATTTTCAGGATCGCCTGCATGGTTCTGCTCAAATCCGATGGTCCTAGTAGGGCTCGTTCTGGAATGCGGCCGTCGCGACGAGAAGCCGTGTATTGTTGGTGGTGCTACAGGCCAGATTGTAGCCGAGCCCGGTCACGAACAGCGGCCACTTGTAATAGAGCCGCACCACCACGACTTGCCCGGAGCTCCCGGGATTGTACCCCACCGTAGTGGGATCGAAGTTACAGGCGGTGTAGTTGCCGAGAGTGACCGACGAGAAGTCCGAATAGCTCTGGACGTCGACGCTGAGGCTGTTGCAATCGAACAGCGCCGGGATCTGCGCACAGACGTAGGTCTTGAACGTCGCCTGGGTGCACGGCGTGGCCACGGAGTTCACCGCACAACTCGTCACCGAACCAGACTGCGCCTGCCCGGTCAGAACGACGCGGGCGGAGCTCTGCGTGATGGTCTCGAGCACCTGGCTCGCGAAGAACATCAGCGCCGTCTCGATGATCGCGAACAACAGCCCGAAGAAGATTGGCGCAACCAGCGCGAACTCGACCGCTGCAGAGCCGCGGCGATTGCCGCGAAACCGGCGCAGCGCAGTCCGGAGCGTGAACCTCGAAGGTGCGGGCGATGGCATCGCGTGAAATTCCCCAGCGGCAGCGATCTCTGCCCCGATCAGTACCAAGAACTGATTGTTTAAGTGTTTCAGACAATCCGTACCGGCCGGACCGAGTCGTTAAGATCGGGTTAACCACGCCGGCCCGCGGACGCGGGAGAACAGAAAGCCTGCCGCACACGACGCCTCGCGCGGGACCGGGTGGTCCCGCCGGTGGGCCTCTCGGCCGATCCTGCTAGTTCGTCTTGGCAGCCGCGGCGCCGTTGCCGCTGGCACTGTTGCTCAGCGTTCCGGCCTGATTCATCGTGGTGCTGAAGAAATTGTCGCTGTCGCCGAGCGTGACGCGGCGCTGGCAGATCGGCAGGCAGCTATAGGACTCCCGTTCGATCCCGCGATAGACGGTGACGAGACGATCGCTTGGGCCTTCGACCTGGATCTGCCGGTCAACCAGGATCTCGCCGCCGCGGTCGAGCGCGATGAAGTTGGTGGCGCCGTATCCCTTGCCGGTCACGACGATCATCCCGCCGGGCTGCAGCGTCACGTCGGCGATCAGGGGATTCCCGACCACGATCGTTGCCACCTTGCCGGGCAGGCGCACCAGCTTGGCCTGGTCGACATTGACCGCGATGGTATCGGCGGTGGGCTCGGCAAGGCCAATGGCCGGCGAAGCCAGCACGGCAGCCGCAGCCAGGAGACAGATGCGCGCGTGGCGGCGCAGAAACTCTTTACGCATACTCTTACCCCGGGACGTCACAAACCGGCAGAATCGATCAGCAAGCGGAGCCGGCGCCCGACCCGGTTAACCTGCCTGTAATTCGTGAACGTTCCGCAAACTCGGCAAGTATTGTTTGAACGGACCGGCGTTTTTGTCGCCCCGGCGCCGGACGCACTCCTACTGGCGGAACGGGTAAGCGAGCTGGCCGCCGATCTCCTTCGGCATCGTCGCTTCATCCTTGCCGTAATCCTGCGGCAGCTCGCCCTTCGGCATGCGGAAGGTCCCGAACAGCACATCCCAGATCGGGAAGGTGCCGGCAAAATTGGTGTCGCCGCCCTCCTCGAGCGAGGTGTGGTGCCAACGGTGGAACACCGGCGTCGCCAGCACGTATCTGAAGGGGCCGAAGGTCCAGTTCAGATTGGCGTGCACGAAGGCCGAATGGAAGGTCGTGAACGGGCCGACCCAGATCATCACGTTCGGCGAAATACCGGCCATCAGCAGCACGACGTCGACGCCGATGGTGCCGAGCATCAGATTGACCGGGTGGAAGCGGGCCGCCGAGATCCAGCTGATCTCCTCGGAGGAGTGATGGATCGCATGATATTTCCAGAACCCGCCGCCGTGAAACAGCCGGTGCAGCCAGTACAGCATGAAGTCGGCCAGGACCAGGAACAGCACGCCCTGCACCCAGAGCGGCAGCTGCGCCAGCGGGCCGTGGCCGTTGTCATAGAAGGCGATCAGCTCGTCGGCGTCGTGGATGTTGAAGACGACACCAGCGGTAACGATCAGGAGCCCGATCCGCATGGTGCGGGCGAATACCGGAACGAAGAACCAGTAGCAGATGTCGGTCACGATCTCGCGCTTGCGCCACCACACCGGACCGGCATTGCACGCCCAGAAATGCTCGAGCACGGTGAAGACCACCGCGAGCATGAAGGTGACCGGGATCACCTTCTCGATGGTCTCGCCGAGCATCAAGGCGACTTGCATGGGTAGGCTCGACATCATCGCTTCTGTTCCAGTCTGCTTGATCTCCCCTTAGGCCTACTCCGCGAAATTTAAAGGAGGATGAAGTTGACGGCGCGTTCGGGGCTGGAACGAATTTAGACGGCCGCCTTAAGGCGATGTTCACTCTGGCCAAAAGCATCGCGTGAGATGCGTGTTTGACCGAACGAATTAACTCTACCGAAAGAGCTCGGCTCACATGCTCGTCGCGTCAAGACAGCGCCGATCGAGGCGACCTCACCCAGATGGAGTTTAGTTTCATGAAGAACCTGATTGCGCGTTTCGCGAAGGATGAATCCGGCGCCACCGCCATCGAATACGGTCTGATCGCCGCCGGCATCGCGCTGGCCATCATCACCGTCG
Organism: Bradyrhizobium sp. CCGUVB4N; assembly: GCF_024199945.1. GTDB lineage: Bacteria > Pseudomonadota > Alphaproteobacteria > Rhizobiales > Xanthobacteraceae > Bradyrhizobium. The sequence continues at coordinate 7,805,171 of NZ_JANADP010000001.1, forward strand.
TCAACAACCTCGGCACCACGCTGAACGCCAAGTTCGGCTCGATCAGCTCCTCGCTGAAGTAAGCCGACCGGCAGACGATCGCAAAAGCCCCGGACCTCCGGGGCCTTTGTTTTTTGCGGACAGTGCGAGTTCCAGTGGCGTTGCGTAAGCACAGAACGGATGCCGCGATTGCGGCGAACGAGGCGGACACGGCGCGAGGCGACGCCTCGGCCTATTGGATCTGCCTTGCGTTGCTGCTCGCCATGGTCACCCTCGCGATGCGCATCGCCAGCATGTGGTGAACCTTCCGGCGCCGGATGACCGGCCCCGAGGCCGCTGCGGTCGTTGTCGGTTTGTTTAGCACTGCCCCCTAGCATGCGCCGACGCCCCGATCCGGGCGACAGACCCAGGCCTCAAGACGCAGCCCATGATCCTCGACCTCGCGCGCCTTCTGCTGTTCCCGGCCCTGATGGCGTTCGCAGCCGCCAGCGATCTCTTCACCATGACGATCTCGAACCGCGTCTCGCTGGCGCTGGTGGCAGGTTTCTTCGTGCTCGCCTTTGCCGGTGGCATGGCACCTTACGAGATGCTCAGCCATGTCGGCGCCGGCGCGCTGCTCCTCGTCGTGGCTTTCACTTGCTTTGCGATGGGCTGGATGGGCGGCGGCGACGCCAAGGTCGCAGCTTCCGTCGCGCTCTGGTTCGGCTTCGGCCCCTTGATGGACTTCCTGCTCTACGCTTCGCTGTTCGGCGGTGCGCTGACCCTGCTTCTGCTCCAGTTCCGGCAATGGCCGTTGCCTTACGGGCTTGCCGGTCAGGCCTGGCTCGCGCGACTCCACGACAAGCAGACCGGTATTCCCTACGGCATCGCGCTCGCACTCGGCGCACTGATGGTCTACCCCGAGACCGAATGGGTGAAAGCGATCGACCTCGCTCACCTCGCACTGCGCTGAAGGTTCCGGATAAACCCGGCGTTAAGGCGATTTAGATACGCCTCATTAACCATGCTTTGACGAATAGCTGGTCAACTGCCGAATACGGCGGCGGCAGCGTCGCGGCGTTCTGTGGAAAGTGAAGCGTATGAATAGGGCACGCATAGTCGTCCTGACGGTCGCCATCTGCGCCGGCGGCGTCGCCGCGTATCTGGCGAGCGGCTCGGACTCTGCGCCGCCTCCAGCGGCTCCGGTCGCGCAGCTTCCCACCACCGACGTGCTCGTCGCCAAGAACGACATCGGCCTCGGCCAGACCGTGAAGGCGGAAGACGTGCAGTGGCAGACCTGGCCCACCGCGACCGCCAGCGCCACCTTCATCCGCCGCACCGAACGCCCCGATGGCGCGACCCAGGTCGTCGGCTCGATCGCGCGCGCTCCCTTCATCCAGGGTGAGCCGATCCGCGACCAGAAGCTGGTCAAGGCCGATGGGTCCGGCTTCATGGCTGCGATCCTCCCGACCGGCATGCGCGCCATCTCCACCGAAATCTCGCCGGAGACCGGCGCGGGCGGCTTCATCCTGCCGAACGATCGCGTCGATGTGCTGCTGACGCGCCGCCTCAAGAACCCGGACCAGAGCGCCGGCGCGCAGGACGTCATCACGTCCGAGGTCATTCTGGTCAATGTCCGCGTGCTCGCCATCGACCAGGCGCCGAAGGAGAAAGACGGCCAGAACGCGGTGATCGGCAAGACCGTGACGCTGGAGCTCAATTCCGCACAAACCCAGCTGCTGTCCTCGTCCCGACAGGCCGGAACGCTGTCGCTGGCGCTGCGCAGCATTGCCGACGTCAAGACGAGCGAGATCACGCTCGATGATTCCGCCCAGAAGCGCGATGGCGTTTCGATCATTCGTTACGGCATTCCGACCCAGGCGACGAAGGCACGATGAGGACAGTCGATATGAAATGCAGGGCAGATCTGGCGACGATGCGGACTTCGATGGTTCGCGCCCTGTCGTTCTCGGCCGCTCTCGCGCTGACGCTCAACCCCGCGCTGACGCCCGTGATCGCCGCGGACTACCGTCCCGCGGCGCCGGTTGCAGCCGACGGCCAGATGAACGCGCGCTTCCTCTCGCTCGGCATCGGCAAGTCGATCGTGATCGACCTGCCGCGCGACATCAAGGATGTGCTGGTTGCCGATCCCAAGATCGCCAACGCGGTGGTCCGCTCGTCGCAGCGCGCCTACATCATCGGCGCTTCGATCGGCCAGACCAACATCGTGTTCTTCGATTCCGCCGGCCAGCAGATTGCGGCCTATGACATCGCGGTCAAGCGCGACCTCAACGGCGTTCGTGCAGCGCTGAAGCAGATCCTGCCCAATTCCGACATCCAGATCGACGGTCTCGGCGACGGCGTCATCCTGACCGGGAGCGCGGCCAACCCGCTCGAAGCGCAGCAGGCCAACGACCTCGCGGTACGCCTTGCCGGCGGCCCCGAAAAGGTGGTGAATTCGATCGTGGTCCGCGGCCGCGACCAGGTCATGTTGAAGGTGACTGTCGCGGAAGTCGCGCGCACCGTCATCAAGCAGCTTGGCATCGATCTCACCGCGAACCTGAACTACGGCACCTCGGTGGTGACCTTTTCCAACTCCAACCCGTTCACGGCGCTTGGCAAGAATCTCGTCGACGGCAACGCTCTGACCACCAAGTTCGGCGCAGCGCCGTCGGTGCAGGCCACCCTGCGCGCGATGGAAACCGCAGGCGTGATCCGGACACTGGCCGAACCGAACCTGACCGCGATCTCCGGCGAGTCCGCGACCTTCATCGCCGGCGGTGAATTCCCAGTGCCGGCAGGCTACGCCTGCGATCCCACCACGCATGTCTGTACCACCCAGATCAGCTTCAAGAAGTTCGGCATCTCGCTCAACTTCACCCCCGTGGTGCTGACCGAGGGCAAGATCAGCCTGCACGTGATGACCGAAGTCTCGGAACTGTCGAACGAAAACGCGATCACGCTGTCGCAGGCCGTGACCTCGACCTCCGTCAACTCGCTGACGGTGCCGTCGATCAAGACCCGCCGCGCCGAAACCTCGCTGGAAATTCCCTCCGGCGGCGCGATGGCGATGGCCGGCCTGATCCAGCAGCAGACCAAGCAGGCGATCAGCGGATTGCCGGGGCTCATGCAGCTCCCGATCCTCGGCACGCTGTTCCGCAGCCGCGACTTCGTCAACAACACGACCGAGCTGGTCGTGATCGTGACGCCCTATGTCGTTCGCGCAGCCGCACCGAAGGACCTGTCGCGGCCGGATGACGGCTTCGCGGCGCCGGCGGATCCGCAGGCCGAACTGATCGGCAACATCAATCGCATCTATGGCGTGCCCGGCCGGAACGAACCGGCAAAGAACTATCGCGGCACCTACGGCTTCATCACGGACTGATGGCGGAACGGGGACATAGGATGATCACAACACGACCCCAGACCCGCTACCGCGCCGCCGGCCTCGGCGCCGCGCTCGTCGGTATCGCGCTCGCGCTCGGCGGCTGCCAGCACGACGAGGCCACCGCTTCGATCCCCGATGATTACAAGCAGCGTCATCCGATCGCGATCGAGGAACAGAACCGTTCGATCGTCGTGTTCGTCGGTCATGCCCGGGGCGGCCTGACCGCAGCCCAGCGCGCCGACGTGATGGGCCTGGCCTCGACCTGGATGCATGAGGGCACCGGCGCCATCCACATCGACGTACCGTCCGGAACGCCGAATGCGCGTCCAGTGGCGGAATCGATGCGGGAGATTCAGGCGATGCTGGCGGCGGCGGGCGTTCCCCCGCGCGGCATCATCGCACGTCCCTACCAGCCGGAAGACAAGCGCTTCCTGCCGCCGATCCGGCTCACCTATTCCAAGATCGCCGCGGTTGCGGGCCCCTGCGGCCTGTGGCCGGAGGATCTCGGCCCCTCGATGAAGAACAAGAGCTGGTTCGAGAACAAGGACTACTACAATTACGGCTGCGCCTATCAGCGCAACATCGCGGCCATGGTCGACAATCCGTCCGACCTCGAGCAGCCGCGGTCTGAAACTCCGGCCTACACGGTGCGCCGCACTGCCGCCTTCGAGAAGTACCGCAAGGGAACTCCAACGGCGGTGGCCTATCCCGAGGCCGACAAGGCCAAACTCAGCGACACCGGCAAATGATCAGCTACGCGCGCCAGACTCAAGAAGAGCAGCCAGAGGCCCCTGCGCCGGTCGAGGAGCATATTGCACCCGCGCCGCGCGTCTCGGTTCAGGCCTTCTGCGAAACCGTGGAGACTGCGGCCGCCGTGCAATCGGCCGGCGAGGACCGCCGTCTCGGCAAGGCCCATCTGAAGATCCAGATGGGTGGCATGGCGGCTGCGATCGAAGCTTATCGGTCTGCGCCGACTCCCAACGTGATCGTGCTCGAGAGCGACGCCCGCACTGATTTGCTGGCCGGGCTCGACCAGCTCGCCACCGTCTGCGACGCCGGCACCCGCGTTGTCGTGATCGGCCGCATCAACGACGTCATGCTCTATCGCGAGCTGGTGCGCCGTGGCGTCAGCGACTACGTGCTCGCGCCGGTTGGCGCGATCGACGTCGTCCGCTCGATCTGCAACCTGTTCTCGGCGCCGGAAGCCAAGGCGGTGGGCCGCATCATTGCCGTGGTCGGCGCCAAGGGCGGCGTCGGCGCCTCCACCATCTCCCACAACGTCGCCTGGGCGATCGCGCGGGATCTCGCGATGGACGCCGTGGTCGCCGATCTGGACCTCGCCTTCGGCACCGCCGGGCTCGACTACAACCAGGACCCGCCGCAGGGCATCGCGGACGCCGTGTTCTCGCCCGATCGCGTCGATACCGCCTTCATCGACCGCCTGCTGTCGAAATGCACGGATCACCTCAGCCTGCTGGCGGCGCCTGCAACGCTCGACCGGGTCTATGATTTCGGCACCGACGCCTTCGACTCGGTGTTCGACACGCTGCGTTCGACCATGCCCTGCATCGTGCTCGACATCCCGCATCAATGGTCGGGCTGGACCAAGCGCGCCTTGATCGGCGCCGACGACATCCTGATCGTGGCGGCGCCGGACCTCGCTAACCTCCGCAACACCAAAAACCTGTTCGATCTGCTGAAGGCCGCGCGTCCCAACGACCGCCCGCCGCTGTATTGCCTGAACCAGGTCGGCGTTCCCAAGCGGCCAGAGATCGCGGCGGCCGAATTCGCCAAGGCGATCGAGAGCCAGCCGGTCGTCTCGATCCCGTTCGAGCCTCAGATCTTCGGGGCGGCCGCCAACAACGGCCAGATGATCGCGGAGATCTCCGCCAACCACAAGTCGATCGAGATGTTCCTCCAGATCGCCCAGCGCCTGACCGGCCGCAGCGAGACGAAGAAACAAAAGTCGTCCCTGCTTTCACCGCTGATTGAGAAGTTGCGGGGAAAATAGGCCGCCGCATGGAGTCGTTAAGTGTTCGGTAAGCGTAGCGGAACAGACACCGACCTTCGGGCACCCAAGCCCGGCGCCGTGTCGCCAGAGCCTGCCCCGGCTCCGGCGCCGACGGTGTCACGCGCGCCGCCCCCGCCGGCCGTCGCCTCGCCGCCGCTCGCCCCCTCCCGGCCGGCGCCGGTCATGGAGACCCGCCGCTCGGACAATTATTACGAGGTCAAGGCGACCATCTTCGGCGCGCTGATCGAGGCCATCGACCTCGCCCAGCTCGCCAAGCTCGATTCCGAGTCGGCGCGCGAGGAAATCCGCGACATCGTCAACGAGATCATCGCGATCAAGAACATCGTGATGTCGATCGCCGAGCAGGAAGAGCTGCTCGACGATATCTGCAACGACGTGCTCGGCTATGGTCCGCTCGAGCCGCTCTTGGCGCGCGACGACATCGCCGACATCATGGTGAACGGCGCCGGCACGGTCTTCATCGAAGTCAGCGGCAAGATCCAGAAAACCGGCATCCGCTTCCGCGACAATCAGCAGCTCCTCAACATCTGCCAACGCATCGTCAGCCAGGTCGGCCGGCGCGTCGACGAATCCTCGCCGATCTGCGACGCGCGCCTCGCCGACGGCTCCCGCGTCAACGCCATCGTGCCACCGCTCGCCATCGACGGCCCCGCGCTCACCATTCGTAAGTTCAAGAAAGACAAGCTGACGCTGGATCAGCTGGTCAAGTTCGGCGCGATCTCGCCGGAAGGCGCGGAAATCCTCCAGATCATCGGACGTGTCCGCTGCAACGTGCTGATCTCCGGCGGTACCGGCTCGGGCAAGACCACGCTGCTCAACTGCCTGACCAACTATATCGAGCACGACGAGCGCGTCATCACCTGCGAAGACGCCGCCGAACTCCAGCTGCAGCAGCCCCACGTGGTGCGGCTCGAAACCCGGCCGCCCAACATCGAGGGCGAAGGCCAGGTCACCATGCGCGAGCTGGTGCGCAACTGTCTGCGTATGCGTCCTGAACGCATCATCGTCGGCGAAGTCCGCGGCCCGGAGGCCTTCGACCTCCTCCAGGCCATGAACACCGGCCACGACGGCTCGATGGGTACGCTGCACGCCAACAATCCCCGCGAAGCACTGTCACGCTGCGAATCCATGATCACGATGGGCGGCTTCTCGCTGCCCTCGCGCACCATTCGCGAAATGATCTGCGCCTCGATCGACGTCATCGTCCAGGCCGCGCGCCTGCGCGACGGTTCGCGCCGCATCACCCACATCACCGAGGTGATGGGCATGGAAGGCGATACCATCATCACCCAGGACATCTTCCTCTACGACCTGGTCGGCGAGGACGCCAACGGCAAGATCATCGGCAAGCACCGCTCGACCGGCATCGGCCGCCCGAAATTCTGGGAGCGCGCCCGCTACTACGGCGAAGAGAAACGCCTCGGCGCTGCGCTCGACGCCGCGGAAGTGGCACCGAACACGTGAGCAGGTCGCTACAGCCATGAACATGCAGGTCCTCGCCCTCGCCTTCCTCGCCACCGCCGCCGTCGGCGGCATCGCCTGGGTCTTTCTCTATCCGCTGCTGTCGGGCGAACGGAAGGCCGAGAGCCGCCGGGCCTCGATCGGGCGCGCCGACGCGCCCGCGGCCAAGCAGGCTGAAAAGAGCCAGCGCTCGCGCCGCGAGCAGGTCGAGACCTCGCTCAAGGACCTCGAGGCGAGGCGGGCGCAGGAAAAGAGCGTTCCGCTCCACGTCCGCATTTCACAGGCGGGGCTCGACTGGACGCCGCAGAAATTCTGGATCGCATCCGCCGTCGTGGCAGGCGTGTTTTTCTTCGGCGCGCTATTCGGTGGCGGCGGCCTGATCGGCGCGGCCGGTCTTGCCTTTGCCGGCGGCCTCGGCCTGCCGCGCTGGACGCTGGGCTTCCTGAAGAAGCGCCGCGAAAACAAGTTCCTGGCCGCGCTGCCCGACGCCGTCGACGTCATCGTCCGCGGCATCAAGGCCGGCCTGCCGCTGTTCGAATCCATCAAGGTCGTTGCGGCCGACGCACCGGAGCCGCTGCGCAGCGAATTCCTCGCCATCATCGAGACGCAGGCCATCGGCATGCCGCTCGGCGAGGCCTGCTCGCGCCTCTATGAGCGCATGCCGCTGCCGGAGGCCAATTTCTTCGGCATCGTGGTGTCGATCCAGCAGAAGTCGGGCGGCAATCTCTCCGAAGCGCTGGGCAACCTCTCCAAGGTGCTGCGCGACCGCAAGAAGATGAAGGAAAAGATCCAGGCGATGTCGATGGAAGCCAAGGCTTCGGCCGGCATCATCGGCTCGTTGCCGCCGATCGTGATGTTCCTCGTCTATCTCACGACGCCCGGCTACATCTCCCTGCTGTGGACCCATCCCACCGGCCAGCTCATGCTGGTCGGCTGCGTTGCCTGGATGTCGGTCGGCATCATGGTGATGAAGAAGATGATCAACTTCGATTTCTGACGGTGCCGTATGGTCGACTTCCTCGTTACGAAACTGCATGACCCGCACTTCATGACCATGCTGCTGGCGGCCATCGCCGCCAGTGCCACGGTGTATACGCTGGTGATGCCGCTGTTCGCCGGCGAGGGTCTCGCCAAGCGCATGAAGGCGGTGGCGAGCGAGCGCGAGCGGATCCGGCAGCGCGAGCGCGAACGCCTCAACAAGAGCGAGAAGGTCTCGCTGCGCCAGACCCCCAAGCAGCTCGTCTCCAAGGTGGTCGACGACTTCAACCTCACCAAATGGCTGGCGCAGGAAGCTGCGCGCGACAAGCTGATCATGGCGGGCTATCGCGGCCAGGCGCCTTACGTCACCTTCCTGTTCGCCCGCATGGTCGCGCCGCTCGTGCTGTTCGTCGGCTCGGTCGTCTACGTGTTCCTGATCGCCCATATGGATCGCCCGATGCCGATCAAGATCGGCATCTGCGTCGGTGCGGCCTATCTCGGCCTGCAGGCCCCGATGCTGTTCCTGAAGAACGCGATCTCCAAGCGCCAGCTCTCGATCAAGCGCGCCTTCCCCGATGCGCTCGACCTGCTGCTGATCTGCATCGAATCCGGCATGTCGGTGGAAATGGCGTTCCGCAAGGTCGCGACCGAAATCGTCGGCCAGTCGATCGCGCTGTCGGAGGAGTTCACGCTGACCACCGCCGAGCTGTCCTATTTGCAGGACCGCAAGGTGGCGTATGAAAACCTGGCGAAACGCACCGGGCTCGAAGGCGTCAAATCGGTGTGTCTGGCGCTTCAGCAGGCGGAACGCTACGGCACCCCGCTCGGCCAATCCCTGCGCGTCATGGCGCAGGAGAACCGCGACATGCGCATGAACGAAGCCGAGAAGAAGGCCGCCGCGCTGCCGCCGAAGCTGACGGTGCCGATGATCCTGTTCTTCCTGCCGGTGCTGTTCGTCGTCATTCTCGGACCGACCGGCATCAAGATCTCCGAGCTGCACTGACGCAGCGGGACAAAACCGCGAAACAACCCCATGCACAGTAGCCGGCCAAGGCCGGCCGGATGCCATGTGGATCGCTGCAAAGCTCCGAAGTATCTGACGAAATTCTCCTGATCGCGCCGAGGGCGGCGGATCAGTCGGGCTGGCTGAGCGAGGCGACCGGCGTCCGCTTCGGCGCGCCGCGCGAACCATCATTGCGGTTCAGCATTTCCTTGAGATAGGCGACATTGGCCGCCGCCTGGTCCGGCGGCAGGTCCGCCTTCACGATGGTCTCCGCTTCCGCGAAGCGTCCCTGCAGGCCGACCACCAGCGCGAGATTCTGCCGCACCCGGGCGCTCGCATGCGGCGAGGCGTAGGCCTGCCGCAGCGCTTCCTCGGCTTTCGGCAGCTCCTTCGTGAGCATGTAGGACAGGCCGAGATTGGAGAGCACGCCGGGATCGCCGGGCGCAATCTTGAGCGCACTCGCATAATAGCTGCGCGCCTCTTCGTGACGGCCCATCTGGTCGAGCGCCGTGCCCTGCACCGAGAGCAGGCGCCAGTCCGGATTGTCGGGCGAATGCGCCTTCGACAGCACGTCGAAGGCCTGCTGGAAATTACCGGTGTCGGCGAGCGCGCGGCCATATTGGGCAAGCAGCGGCTTGTTGCCGGGATTGGCGATGGTCGCCTGTTCGAGCACGGCGGCGGCCTGGGCACGCTGCCCGTTGGCGCGCAGGGCCTGGCCGTAGGCCAGCGCCGCGTCGGGATCCTTGGGGTTGGCGCGATAGCGCTCGCTATAGGCCTCCATGGCGCGCGCCGGATCGGCCGGGGCGGCCTCCGCCTTCGGGCCGATCGAGCCGGTCACATCCGAGAGCTTTGACATTGCCGTGCAGCCGCCGAGGCTCGCGGCCGCGAGCGCAATCAGCGAGGCGGAGGCAAGAAGCCGGGCAGGACGGAACCATTGACGCATGACGCTTTGACTCTCGAGCCGATTGATCGAGCTGAACGCGTCAGCAATAGACTGTTAACCCTAATGGCCGGTTAACGAGGAAGGTCCCCGCCTTGTGGCGGCATCTCGCCGCTCAGGCCCAGATCGAGGCCGAGCAGCTTCACCTGGTCGTTCAGGTCGCGCAGCAATTGCAGTCGCTGCTGCGTCCTCGGCGCGATGTCGGCAGCCTCGCGCGGCAGCGTCGGCCACTGCCGCGCGAGGTCGTCGCGATTGACCAGGCGGTCGGCGCGGAGCTCGTCGAGCGCGGCGCGCTCGATGCCGAGCGTGTCGGCGCATTGTCCGATCAACTGATGGAGCAGCCGCTTCACGTCTGCCAGCGCCGCGAGGTCGGACCTCTGGGCCGACTTCGCGAACCTGCCGGAGAGATCTGCCCAGGCATGGGAGGTGACGAGATAGGTGTAGAGGATGTCCGCCCAATCCTGTCCACCGTCGTCGTAGAAGGCGCGACGCGACAGCAGCCGATGGGCCAGCGCCAGGACCTGGTCCCGCTTCAGCGATGCGCATGAGGCGATCTCGATCACGGACTGGACAGCGGGATCGCGCGACAGATCTCGCCCCACCGGAAGCCTGACGACGCCATCCGGCAGATTCGAGTCGAGCGGCCTGAAGGCGCCATCATTGCGTGGCCGCGAATAGCGGGCGATTGCGAAGCAGTACTCGGGCCGCGCGGCGTCGGAGGCCGCGCCAAAATGGATGATGTTGAAGCCGGCGTCGTCGCCGCCCTGCCCGGTGGAGGACGGGCAGGAGAGCAGATAGATCGTGCGCCAGAAATCCTCAGCCCCGCTCAAGGGCGCACGCGGGTCGGGGATCGAATAGCGGGTGAGCCCCTCGACATGCCGGTGCCCGTGCAGCACCAGATTGACGTTGAGCGAGGTGGCGGCTTCGAGAAAGGTCGCGGGGGCGGCCAGATACATCAGCGGCTCATCGGGGACGCCGAGAAACCGCTTGCCCTCGCCGGTCGCCTGCGGCAGCGGATGATGATGCAACGCCAGCACGCGCACCAGATTTTCCATGGGCTCGGAATAATCCGCGCGTCCGGCCGAGCCCATGCTGCCCGCGAGCTCGACGCTCAGCCGGGCCGATTGCGCCACCAACGCGTGATAGGCCCGCTCATCGAAGTTGCCGCTGGCAAGCGTCGTCAGGCTTGCCCTGTTGGAATCGAGCAGCACCAGATCGAGACCGGCCTGGCGGTAATAGACGCTCTTCGAGGTGCGCGGCAGGTGCAGATAGTCGTAGGCATCGTGCCGGCCGCCGCGCTGACTGGGACGCTTGACGTCGTGATTGCCGGCGACCGCCTGGATGTCGGTGAACAGGCCGGTCTGCCGGAAGGACGCGATGACCGCGAGCGCTTCGTCGAGCGCGCGCGGCGTCGGGTCGTTCACGATATCGCCTGTGATCAGCAGGATGCGATCGGGCACATCCGAGAAATCCGCCATCCGCTCGCGCAACGCTTCGGCAAGGGCCTCGATCGTCGCAAGCAGCCGGCCGGACCCGTCCAGATGCAGGTCGGAAATCTGCACAATGACAAACGATCTATCCATGTTGCGCCGCTCCTTGCGAATGCTGCGTCGCCCAAACGATTGAGAGGATTGCCGTCGACGAAGAGTGCAGCCAGGTATCAACCCGGATCGGCATCAACCCGGATTCAAGCGGCGCTGCTGCGCTCGATACGTGCAGTCGCGCGCGACACAATCTAAAAATATCGAGCAATAATGCCACAACCGCGGCGCTAGTAAAGCCCTGCGGCACTGCGCTCGTGAACGGCAGTTCTCAAACGAGATACGCGCGCAATCAGCCGATTGTTTCGCTGGCACGATCAATATTCAATGGCGAGACGCTTGCGGATTTCGTCGATGCGCTTGTCGAGCGCATCGAACCGCGCATGAATCGAACGGTCATGGAGATAGAAGACGTAGCCGCCGGCGAGGAACGCGAAGACCCAGTGGTGATGCTCGACATAGCCAAAGACAGCCTCGACGGCCTGGCCGATGAATGTGATCACGCCCCACACAAATTCCATTGCACGTCCTCCCGGCACGCTTCGTCTTCGGTCACCGGCGTTCTCTGCGCAACCTGGCAACCGCCGCCGGAACCTAGCATGGCTGCTGCTCTGCGAGTAGCGGCTCACTGAGCGGTGACAGCAAAGCCGATTGCAGCCACCGCAAAACTCTGCGAAGTCTCCTCCACCCGAATGACCTTGCGGACCCGCCAATGCCTTCCGTCTTCGAGACGTCCACGACTGCCACCCCGATCACCTTCGTCACCAAATCGAGCTGGGATGCCGTGCGCGAAACGCTGCCGCCGGCGCAACGCCAGTTCGCCACCGCGAGCGCCTTTGCCGCCAAACCGGGCGGCTATCTCGCGCTGCCCGCGCCCGACGGAACGATCGCGCAAGTGCTGTTCGGGCTCGAGGACGACGGTGCCAGATCGCGCGATCGGTTCCGGCCGGGCGCATTGCCGGGCCTGCTGCCGCCGGGCACCTATCGCTTTGCCAATGCACCGCACGATACGCGGCTGGCGGCGCTCGCCTTCGCACTTGGCTGCTACCGCTTCGCCCGTTACCGCAAGGCGGACCGCCCCGACGTCCGACTGGTGCCGCCCGACGGCGTCGACCCCGCCGAGATCAACCGCATGGCGGATGCCGCGATGCTGGCGCGCGATCTCATAAACGCGCCATCCAACGACATGGGGCCGGAGGAGCTGGCCGCGGCCGCGCAAGAGCTCGCCGCTGAGTTCGGCGCAAGCTACGCCTGCACCATCGGCGAGGAGCTGGAGACAAGCTTCCCGCTGATCCATGCGGTCGGCATGGCCTCCAGCCGTGCGCCGCGGCTGATCGACATCGGCTGGGGGGATTCCGGCCATCCCAAGGTGACGCTGATCGGCAAAGGCGTCTGCTTCGATACCGGCGGGCTCGATCTGAAGCCGTCGAGCGGCATGCTGATCATGAAGAAGGACATGGGCGGCGCCGCCAACGTGCTGGCGCTGGCGCGCATGGTGATGGATGCGAAGCTGAAGGTGCGGCTGCGCGTGCTGATTCCGGCCGTCGAGAACGCGGTCTCCGGCAATGCCTTCCGCCCGCTCGACATCTTCACCTCCCGCAAGGGCATCACCGTCGAGATCGGCAATACCGACGCGGAAGGCCGGCTGGTGCTTGCCGACGCGCTGGCGCTGGCCGACGAGGAGAAGCCTGAGCTGCTGATCGATCTGGGCACCCTGACCGGTGCAGCGCGGGTCGCGCTGGGACCGGATTTACCGCCCTTTTACACCAATGATGAGACGCTGGCCGCCGACGTCGCGCGCTGCGCGGCGAAGGAGAACGATCCGTTGTGGCGCATGCCGCTGTGGCCGCCTTACGATGCCTGGCTGGACTCCAAGACCGCCACCATCACCAACGCACCGTCCGGCGGCTTTGCCGGCTCGATCACCTGCGCGCTGTTCCTGCAACGTTTCGTCGAGCAAGCCCAAAGCTGGCTTCACGTGGATATTTATGGCTGGACGCCGTCGGCCAAGCCGGCGCGCCCCGAGGGCGGCGAATGCCAGGCCGCCCGCGCCATCTACAAGGTGCTGAGCGAGCGCTATGCATGATCCGCGATTGACACCGGCGCGCGGCGACCTCGCAGCGAAATACCTCGAAGGCAAGGTGAAGGCCGATCGCTTCGTCGCGGGCGACGAATTCGAGGTGGTCGCCCCCATCGCGCCGGTGCGCGAGCAAGCCTCCTCGAACGCGATGCTGATGACGGAGGCGCTGCGCGGCGAGCGGGTCACGGTCTACGACCGCAACGGCGAAGGCTGGGCCTGGGGCCAGCTCGGTGGCGACGGCTATGTCGGCTGGCTGCCGGACGCTGCCCTGATGAAGCCAGCGGCCGATCCGACGCACAAGGTCAGCGCGCTACGGACGCTCGCCTTTCCCGGTCCCTCGATCAAGCTGCCGCCGGTCGACACGCTGGTGCTGGGATCAAGGCTCACGATCGCGCGCGAGGACGGAAATTTTGCCGTCACACGCGAGGGGACATTCCTGCCAAAAACCCATCTCGCGCCGCTCGACCATCGCGAACAGGACTTCGTTGCGGTCGCCGAGCGCTTCGTCGGCACGCCCTATCTCTGGGGCGGCAAGAGCAGTTTGGGCATCGACTGCTCCGGCCTCGTCCAGGTCTCGCTGACATCAGCCGGCACCGGCTGCCCGCGCGACAGCGACATGCAGCAGGCCGGGCTCGGCCGCACACTGGAGCCGCACGAGCGGAACAGTTTGCTGCGCGGCGATCTGATTTTCTGGAAGGGCCATGTCGCCATCGTCCGCGGTGCCGACACGATGGTTCACGCCAATGCGCATCACATGGCTACGGTGATCGAGCCAATCGCACTGGCGATCGCACGGATCAAGGCAGCCGGCAGCGAAGTCGTCGCGATCAAGCGGCTGTAGCCGCGCCAAAAAAAGCTGCCGTTCCGTACCCGGTGCAAGCGATAGATTGATCTATCTCAAGCTCCGTCCGAAATGCGGACCCAGCTTACCTTCACAAACCGGAGATGCGTCCGGGAGATCGGAAGGTTGGCATGTATCGGCATATTCTCATTCCGACAGATGGCTCCGAGCTGGCACAGCGCGGGGTTGCGCATGGATTGGCGTTGGCCAAATCCGAGGGCGCGAAGGTATCTCTCATCTATGTCGTGGAACCGTTGCTTGCCATCACCGGCGATTATGCGAGCGTGCTGGATCACGCGGAAATAGCGGCCCGGGAGGCCGGCGTATCCTGCGAGACAATTCAGGTGGAGCACGGTCAGCCTGACCAAGCCATCGTCGCAGCGGCCGATGCCAAGGGCTGCGATCTCATCGTCATGTCGTGGCATGGCCGCAGCGGTCTTTCGACGCTTCTCATCGGCAGCGTGACAAACAAGGTGCTGACCTACGCGAAAATCCCCGTGCTGGTCTGCCGGTGAACATGAAGCTCGTAGGATGGGCAGAGCGCAGCGAAACCCATCGTTCCAACGGCGCGACCGCAAAGCGATGGGTTTCACTGCGCTCTACCCATCCTACAGGACTTTGACGTCCGTCTTGAGCACTCGCCACGCAACCAGCACAAGAACAAGAACCCCACACGAAATTGCGGCCGCTGCTATGAAGCCGGGGTAGTCGCGCACCAAAAGGTACAAAGAAGCGCCGACCAACCAGATGACCCCGTAGATAACCCACAGGATCATCTCGCCAATAAAGTAAGCTCCCAGAGGCCCAACGACGTCGTCCAACATATCCAGCTCAGAGACGAAATCCGCGAGCTTCATAAGAAGTACGTCAGATCGCGCCAATCGGCGTTCAATGGGAGACAACACAAGCGTGTTATATTTCTCCGCGCCTCCGGTATCGCAGGATGGGCAGAGCACAGCGACATCCATCAGTCGCTCCACCCATCTCACCGCCCGTTCCTCAGAACAGACGCATATGCGGATTTTTCAACAGACCACCGCCGCCCAAAAGCGGCGGGTTCTCGACGCGCAGCGGCGGGGGCGGTTCGTAGACGCTACCGGGGCCTCCCCTCGATGCCGAACCACCGACGACTCCGTCGAGTTCGACTGCGGATAGCTCGCGCTTCACCTCCGCGTCGATCGCAATAAACCTCATCCCTGTACTCCTGTCGCGGTCGCGAGACTGCCCCGCGACTACTTGCACAGGATGCCACGGTGATCGCACCATTGCCGTGATCGCGATCACGCTGGGATCAGCTCGTAGGATGGGTAGAGCGAAGCGAAACCCATCAATCTAACGGCTCGGCCGCAAAGCGATGGGTTTCGCTGCGCTCTACCCATCCTACAGGTACTGAAGCCGCCGTAGCCCATGTTTGCTTTGGGCCAACAGGCGACATGGCGGACGGATCATCAGGTACGTGGCCCGACTGCCCCGAACGCCACACGCCGAGAATCGCCCCAATTGCTCAATTTCTCCGAATTTGGTTGAACGAACCGTTAGGGAGGCGAGGCTAGTGGTGACATCAGTACATACCCTTGGAACGAACGATGAGATGGCTCAGGTGGCAGTTCACGCGCAGTGACGTCTTCGTCGTCCTTTTTGCCGTAGCTCTGATATGTGTCTGCGCTGTCATTCTTGTTCGATATCCGTCCGTTCATCAGGCATCTGGCTTCGGCCCGGATTGGGATTGCAAGAGTGTCCCCAACAGTGAGCCAGTTTGCATGAAGAAGACCAGCCATTAGCTTGACGACCGCTCGCTTTGCCGCCGAGCCGTTAGAATGATGGGTTTCGCTTCGCTCCGCCCATCCTACCGGTATTGCTAATCGGCGGACGGTACGACAGGTCAGCAATGGGCCGGAAGGCGGAAGTCGTCCTTAGATGCTGCCGGCAAGATGAAGCAAAAGGACGTACAGCCCAAGCCCCGTCGAAAACCAGAGGATGAAATACAAGATCAGCTTAAAAAGGTCGCTGTCGCTGCGACGATAGTAGGAACGATCCGGGTTGGCTATCTGCCTTTCTTCGCGAATTAACTTGCCAGCCTCCCGTACGAGGGCCAACGCTCCAATCATGATCCAGAGCTGCAACAAGATGAACATATGGCCATGCGTTATAGTGCGCATGTCAATCATTCACGCGGCCGAAAGATAAACTTTGATTGAACAGCCGAAAATGATCGCTCGTCGGATGGTTTAAACCCTTGCGAAGCCATCATCCTTGCGCCGATCAGGCAGGCCGGCAATGAAGTCGCCGCGATCAAGCGGCTCCATCTGTATCTCTTGAGATGGGCGGAGCTCTACGAGAGCCATCGTCAGCTCCACCCATCCCACTTTCCGTTTCCTTAGAACAGGCGTAGCTGCGGATTTTTCAGCAGACCACCGCCACCCAATTGGGGCGGGTTCTCGACACGCACCGGCAGATGCGGTTCGTTGATCCAGCCGGGATGGCCAAATACGCTGCCGCCGGCGACCTGCTCGAGTTCGCCTGCCGATAGCTCACGCTTCACCTGCGCTTCGACTCCAGTCAATGTCATCTCAGTCCTCCTGTCGCTGCCGCGAGACTGCCCCGCGACTACCCACACAGGATGCGGCAAAGATCGCACCATTGCCGTGATTGCGATCACGCTGGGATCAGGTCGCCACTCCAGCCGACGAGCCGCGAAAGACTCGTAGCTCAGGGCTGATGACCCAGCTTCACAATCATCCGCGGATGACGTTCACTCAGGGCCTTCAACGCGAGCAAGCTCTTCCGTTCCTCTTCGCGGTCGAACGTGTAGCTGCCAGGTTCGACTCCGTGCTCCCAGCCCCAACGGGTGTGGCAAGCGTCGCCAGTGAGGAGCACCGGACCTTCCGGAGTGCGGGCGAGATAGGAAAGATGGCCCGCCGTGTGTCCTGGAGTCGGGATTGCGAACAACGAGCCATCACCGAAGACATCGATCACCCCTTCGAACTTGCCGTCCGGATCCTTGGTGAACTGAAATTCCTGAATCGCTGGCCGCCCCTCAAAGAAGGCGTCTTCCATCCCCTCGACAAAGAAGTTCTCCAGCTTCTTTTCCTCGGCCTCTCCAGGCCCCGTATAAAACGGCACATCTTTTGGAATGTCGGGCATCCCGGAGATATGATCGAGATGAAGATGAGTCATCAGTACCCCTTTGAGGGGAGTCCCTTCCGATTTGATGATCGACAAGGAGTCTTGCCGGACTTGCATCTTGTCGAGCTTTGCGAAGTTCCGCACCACCCATCCGACGCCCAGACTCTTGGGGTCCTCGACAAGCCGCTTCGAAACGCCGGTGTCGACCATGTAGAACCCCTGCGTCGGATGCCGCAGGAGATGCGCATAGATCTGGATCGGCTCCTCGTGGTCCTTGAGCCCCGCCTGGACGGCTTGGGAGTCCTTCAGATTGAGCAGCCCCGATAGATCGGCGACCCAATCCGCGCTGACGACCGTCTTGAGTTCGATCGGTCCCGGCTGATCGATGAGAGCCTCCATGGCCGCCGAGCTGATCGGCTTGCCAAGGCCGGCAGACTTCGTCGGATGGGAGCTCTGGGCGCACCCGGAAAGCGCGACGATGGCAAGGGCGCCAATAAAAGAGAGTCCTGACTTGCGGAGCATGATCGGTTTTTCCTCGTTTCTGCTACCGCTTTCGCCTTGGGCTGCTAGAATGGCAATCGCCTAAATTCCTATGTCGCCATCCATAATTGAATGGGCCTGGGACAAAGCCGAGGAGCGAACGTGGACCTGCAATGGGACGATCTGCGGATCTTTCTCGCCGTCGCCGACGCCGGCAGCCTCAGTGGCGCCGCGCGCCGCCTCAAGGCGAGTCAACCCACTTTGAGCCGGAGGATCGCGGAGATGGAGTACGCGCTCGGCGAGCCCCTTTTCATTCGCAAGAACCAGGGCATCGCCTTGACGAAAACCGGAGCCAGGTTGCTTCCCGCAGCCCAGGGCATGGCGCAATGGGCGACGGAAGCAAATCGCGCAGTCGACGCGAAGAACTCAGCCGTAAGCGGCCGCGTGCGCATCGCGGCCGTACCGGCATTTGCCTTTGATTTCCTGCCTCCGATCGCGGAAAAGCTCAAGAGGAAGCATCCGCAGATCACTCTCGAAGTTTTGGCTGGCACCGAACGCTTGAACCTCGCACGCGGCGAGGCCGACATCGCGCTCAGGAGATATCCATCTGATGATCCTGATCTCATCACAGTCGACGAAGTCGCTATTCCGATCGGCGCGTATGCGAGCAGAGACTACGCCCGGAGACTTCCCGCGAGATACGACTTCCGCGACCTCCACTGGATCGCATGGGCAGGAGAGCTCGAGATGGTGAGCCCGAATCCGGAGTTCGCTGCCAGGATCCCGGACTTTCGTCCCGCTTTCACGTCTGACGATTACAGCGTTCAAGTCGCGGCTTGCCACGCCGGGGTCGGCGCAATGATCCTTCTCAAGACCTCCCATCGGATCAAACGACCGGGCGAACTCGTCGAGCTAAAGCTCGTCCTTCCAACGTCGCTCCGCGCAGCCATCTCGATCATCTGCCATAAACGCATGGTGGATCTCCCGAAGGTCAGAACGGTGGTGGACCTGCTCCGGCAAGAGTTTGCTGATCTGAGGAAGAGCCAAGGCAGCTCGTAGGATGGGTAGAGCGAAGCGAAACCCATCGCCTTGTGGCCGCGCCGTTAGAATGATGGGTTTCGCTTCGCTCTACCCATCCTACAGGTCCTATGTCGCGACCGAGCCGTTGCCGGCCGTCTCGAGCCGGAACGCGGCCGCGAACAGGGCGCGGGTGTAATCCGTCTTCGGATTCTTGAACAGCTCCGCGGCCTGGCCTTCCTCGACCACCTTGCCGCCGCGCATCACGATGAGATGGCTTGCGAGCGAGGCGACGACGCGCAGATCGTGCGAGATGAACATGTAGGTGAGATCGCGCCTGCGCTGCAATTCGCGCAGCAGGTCGACCATCTGCGCCTGGATGAGCATGTCGAGCGCGCTGGTCGGTTCGTCCAGCACGACGAAATCCGGCTCCAGCACCACCGCGCGCGCGATGCTGATGCGCTGGCGCTGGCCGCCGGAGAATTCATGCGGGTAGCGAAAGCGGGTATCCGGCTTCAGCCCGACATCCTCCAGCGCCTTGACGACCCGCGCCTCGCGCTCGTCGCGCGATAGCTTGGGCTGATGCACCGAAAGGCCTTCGGCGATGATGTCGTCGACCGACATGCGCGGGCTGAGCGAGCCGAACGGATCCTGGAACACGATCTGCATGTCGCGCCGGAAGGGCCGCATCTCCTTGAAACGCAAACCCTGGATGTCCTTGCCCAGGAACACGATCCGCCCGTTCGACGAGATCAGCCGCAGCAGCGCGAGCCCCAGCGTGGTCTTGCCTGAACCGGACTCGCCCACGACACCGAGCGTCTCGCCCTTGCGCACGGCGACGCTGACGCCGTCGACGGCCTTGATGTGCCCGACCGTCTTGCGCATCAGGCCGCGCTTGATCGGAAACCACACCTTGAGATCATCGGCCGCCATCACCACCGGCGCATCCGGCTGCGGCGGTGCCGGATCCGGCTTCGGCTCGGCCGCGAGCAGATCGCGCGTATAGGGATGTCTTGGTGTCCTGAACACCTGCTCGACCGGCCCCTGCTCGACGATCTCGCCGCCCTTCATGACGCAGACGGTGTCGGCGATGCGGCGCACGATGCCGAGATCATGGGTGATGAAGAGCAGGCTCATGCCGAGCCGCGAACGGATCTCGGCGAGCAGCGCCAGGATCTGCGCCTGCACGGTGACGTCGAGCGCCGTGGTCGGCTCATCCGCGATCAGCAAATCCGGCTCGTTGGCGAGTGCCATCGCGATCATCACGCGCTGGCGCTGGCCACCGGAGAGCTGATGCGGATAGCTCTTCAGCCGCGTCTCCGGCTCGGGAATGCCGACCTGCGTCAGCAGCTCGAGCGTCCGCTTGCGCGCCTGCGCGTTGCTGGTCGGATTATGCAGCTGAATGATCTCGCCGATCTGCGCCTCGATCGTGTGCAGCGGATTGAGCGAGGTCATCGGCTCTTGGAAGATGATGGAGATGTCGCTGCCTCTGATCTCCCGCATCTGCTGCTCGGACTGGTCGATCAGCTCCTGCCCCTTGAAGCGGATGCTGCCGGAGGGATGCGAGGCGCTGGGATAGGGCAAAAGTTTCAGGATCGAGAGCGCGCTGACCGACTTGCCGGAACCGGACTCTCCGACCAGCGCGACGCATTCGCCGCGCTTGATCTGGAACGAGACCTTGTCGACCGCAAGCGTCGTGGCGCCGCCCTGGTGGAAGGCCACCGAGAGATCGCGTACCGCAAGCAAAGGCTGGTTGATCGCGTCCATCACGCCCTCACTTGAACGCCTTGCGCGGATCGAAAGCGTCGCGCACGGCTTCGCCGATGAAGATCAGGAGCGACAGCATGATCGCGACCGAGAAGAAGCCGGAGAAGCCGAGCCATGGCGCCTGAACGTTGGATTTGCCCTGGGACAGCAGCTCGCCGAGCGACGGCGAGCCGGGCGGCAACCCGAAGCCGAGAAAGTCGAGGGCCGTGAGCGTCATGACCGAGGACGATACGATGAACGGCAGGAACGTCATTGTCGCGACCATCGCATTCGGCAGCAAATGCTTGAACATGATCGTGGCGTTCGACACGCCGAGTGCCCGCGCCGCCTGGATGTACTCGAAATTGCGCCCGCGCAGGAACTCCGCGCGCACGAGCCCGACCAGCGACACCCAGGAAAACAACAGCAGGATCCCGAGCAGCACGAAGAATCCGGGCACGAGCACCGAGGACAGGATGAGCAGCAGATAGAGCGACGGGATTGCGGTCCATATCTCGATGAAACGCTGGAAGAACAGGTCGACCCAGCCGCCGAAATAGCCCTGCACCGCGCCCGCCGCGATGCCGACGACTGACGAGACAATGGTCAGGCACAGGCCGAACAGCACGGAGATGCGGAAGCCGTAGATCAACCGCGCCACCACATCGCGGCCCTGATCGTCGGTTCCGAGCCAGTTATATTCGAGATCGCGGCAGCTTTTGAGGCCCTTCTTCTCGACCACCGGCTTGCATTGCGCTTCCGTCAGCATCCAGGTCGGCGGCGACGGGGCGGGTGTCGGCAGATCGAGGTTGTGGGTGTCGTAGGAATAGCGGATCAGCGGCCAGACGATGCTGCCGCCCTTGTCCTTGATCAGCTTCTGCAGATAGGGATCGCGATAATCCGCCGCCGTCTCGAAGTCGCCGCCAAACGTCGTCTCCGAATAGGTGACGAAGGCCGGCCAATAGAGATGGCCGTCATATTTGATCATGAACGGCCGATCATTGGCGATCAGCTCGGCGAACAGCGACACGACGAACAGAATCATGAAGATCCAGAACGACCAATAGCCGCGCCGGTTCGCCTTGAAGTTCTGCCAGCGCCGCCTGTTGAGCGGCGACGGCGCGAACGGCTTGCGCGTGATCGGCACGGCGTCACCGAGCGGCGACTTCGCGGTGGTCTCGATCGGGGTCGGAGCGGTCAGCGTCATCAGACCTCCCGCGCCTCGAAATCGATCCGCGGATCGACCCACATATAGGCTAGGTCAGAGATGAGATTGACCACGAGGCCCACCAGCGAAAAGATGAAGAGCGTGCCGAACACGACCGGGTAGTCACGGTTGAGAACGCTCTCGAAGCTGAGCAGCCCCAGCCCGTCCAGCGAAAAGATGGTCTCGATCAGAAGCGAGCCCGAGAAGAAGGCGTGAATGAAGGTGGAGGGAAAGCCCGCGATGACGATCAGCATCGCATTGCGGAACACGTGGCCATAAAGCACCCGGTTCTCGCTGCAGCCCTTCGCGCGGGCGGTCATCACATATTGCTTGCGAATCTCGTCGAGGAACGAGTTCTTCGTCAGGAACGTCATGGTCGTGAACGCCCCTAACCCCATGGCGATCAAGGGCAGCGTCAAATGCCAGAAGTAATCGATGATCTTCCAGTACCAGGGAAATTGCGACCAGCCGTCCGACGTCAATCCGCGCAGCGGGAACCAGTTGAAGAACGAGCCGCCCGCAAACAGGATGATGAGGAGGATCGCGAACAGGAAGCCGGGAATCGCATAGCCGAGCACGAGCACGGTCGACGTCCAGGTGTCGAAGCGCGTTCCGTCCTTCACCGCCTTGCGGATACCGAGCGGAATCGAGATCAGGTAGGTCAGGAGCGTCAGCCAGATGCCGAGCGAGATCGAGACCGGCAGCTTTTCCTTGACCAGCTGGAGCACGCTGACGTCGCGAAAATAGCTGTTGCCGAAATCGAAGCGGGAGAAATTCCAGACCATCAGCGCGAAGCGCTCAGGTGCGGGCTTGTCGAAGCCGAATTGCTTCTCCAGTTTCTTGATGAAGTCCGGATCGAGACCCTGTGCTCCCCGATATTTCGAGTTGATGGCGTCGCCGCCGGCGCCGAGCTGACCCGGCGCGCGCTGCGCAAAGTCGCCACCGCCGGAAATACGCGAGGTGCCGCCGGTGTCGGCGCCCGACAACTGCGCGATCACGCGCTCGACCGGGCCGCCCGGCGCGAACTGCACGACGACGAAGGAGACGAACATGATTCCGAGCAATGTCGGGATCATCAGAAGGATACGGCGGGCGATATAGGCGCTCATGATTACTTCGCCTGCTCGAGCTTGGCCGCCCTGGCGCGGTCATACCACCACAAGGTCCGCTCCCCCACGCCGCTCGCGTAGTCGGAGAGCGGATAACGCGGCAGGTTCGCCGGATGGCCGAACTCGTCCCAATACGCCAGCCGGTGGCTGGTATTGTACCATTGCGGCACCCAATAGCGACCGGCGCGGAAAACGCGGTCGATCGCGCGGCAGGCGACGATCAGGTCGTTGCGCGTCTCGGCCGCCATCGCCTTGTCCACGAGCGCATCGAGCGCGGGATTGGCGGCGCCGGCAAGGTTGTAGGATCCCTTCGTCGCAGCAGCTTGAGACGTGAAATAGGTGCGCAGACTGTCGCCGGGCGTCGCCGTCATGGACAGGCGGTTGATCGCCACGTCGAAATCGAAGGATTCGACCCGGGCGCGATACTGGACGGCATCGATGAGGCGCAGGTTCGCATCAATACCGAGCATGTTCAGGTTCTTGAGGAACGAGGCGTGGTGCGGCTGGAACGACGCCTCGTCAGTCAGGAACTCGATGCTGAAGACGTCGCCGTTCGGCAGCAGCCGCTTGCCGTCCTTGACCGGAAGCTGCGCCTCCTGGAGCAATTGCTGCGCCTTGCGGAGCAGCGTGCGATCCTGGCCTGAACCGTCAGACACCGGCGGCACGAACGGCTCGCCGAAGACTTCGTCAGGCACTTGCCCGCGGAAGGGCTCGAGCAGCTTCAGCTCCTCGGGCGACGGCATCCCTTCGGCGACGAGATCGGAATTCTGGAACGGCGATCGCGTGCGCGCATAGGCGCCGTACATGATGGTCTTGTTGGTCCATTCGAAGTCGAACGCGCAGTTCAACGCTTCGCGCACCTTAGGATTCTTGAACTTGTCGCGCCGCGTGTTGAGGAACCAGCCCTGGCCGCCCGAAGGAGTCTGGTCCGGCACCTCCTCGCGCTTGACGCGACCGTCCTTAATGGCCGGGAAGTCGTAGCGCGTCGCCCAGATACGCGAGGTGAATTCCTCGCGATAGAGATAGTTCTTGCCGGTGAAGCCTTCGAAGGCGACGTCGCGATCGCGGTAGAATTCGTAGCGGATCACGTCGAAATTGTTGCTGCCGCGGCAGACCGGCAGGTCGGCGCCCCACCAGTCCTTGACGCGCTCGAACTCGATGAAGCGGTTGATCTCGAACTTGCCGACCTTGTACGGACCCGAGCCCAGCGGCGTGTCCGTGGTGGTCTCATCGAAGACCCGGTTCGCGTAATAGGCCTTGGAGAAGATCGGAAGTCCCGCCACGTAAAGCGGCACGTCGCGCGCGCGCTTCTCGGCGAAGGTCACGATCACCGTGGCCTCGTCGAGCGCCTCGGCACCCTTGACGTCGCGCATCTGGATCTGGATCAGCGGATGACCCTTCTCCTTCAGCACGTTGATCGAGAATGCGACGTCGTGCGCGGTCAGCTTCGTGCCGTCATGAAACTTCGCCTCGGGCCGCATCGTGAAGCGATAGGCGAGCTTGTCGGGAGAGATCTGCACCGACTTCGCGGCAAAGCCGTACATGGCATCGGGCTCGTCACCGGCATGCGCCATCAGCGTGACGAAGGTCAGGTCCATGCCCTGTGCGCCCTCGCCCTTCAGGACAAAGGCGTTGAGCGAGTTGAAGGTGAAAAAGGACTGATTGTAGCCGCGCGTTGACGGGATCAGCGAGAATGCGCCACCCTTCGGAGCAATGGGATTGACGTAGTCGAAATGATGGAAATCGGCGGGATATTTGAGATCGCCGAACGCCGACATGCCGTGGGCTTCAGCGGGCCCCTCGGACGCCGCCGCGCTGCGGATTACGGCAGCGCCAAGCGCGCCGCCGACACCGAGGACCAGCACATGCCGGCGTGAAAGCTGCGCCATGCGAAACACGTCCTTCACGACTTCTTTGCGATCCGTGCCGCCTTGTCTGCGTCGTACCACCAGACGAACGGGAAGCCGGACTGGCCGTATTTGGGCAATTCCGCCGGCCGACCGAAACGATCCCAGCGCGCGGTGCGCACCTTCGTGTAGGTCCACTGCGGCACGACGTAGTGATTCCACAGCAGCACCCGGTCGAGCGCTTTGGTGGCCGCGACGAGCTCGTCGCGCCCCTTGGTGTAGATCACCCGATCGATCAGCTTGTCGACCGCCGGATTCTTGATGCCGGCATAATTCTGCGAACCGACGACGTCGGCCGACTTGGACGACCAGTATTCGCGCTGCTCGTTGCCCGGCGACTGAGACTCGCCCCACGAGTTGGTGATGACGTCGAAATCCCACTCGCGAGTCCTGTTCTCGTACTGGGTCGGATCGACGGTCCGCACGTTGACAGCGATACCGAGACGTTCGAGCGACGGCTTGTAGAACAGCGTAACGCGTTCGAAGCTCGGATCCGAGTTCAGCAGCTCAAGGGAAAACTGGGCACCGGTCTTGACGTCGATCAGCTTGCGATCGCGCACCTCGTAGCCGGCCTCCTTGAACAGGCGTAGCGCTTCGCGCAGATTGTCACGCACGGCTTCCGGACTACCACCAACCGGATTGGTGTAGGCTGTCGTGAAGACCTCGGGCGGGACATCGGCGCGGACGGTCTCGAGAATTTCGAGCTCCTTGCCTTGCGGCAAGCCCGTCGCCATGAGCTCATCGAGGCCGTCGAAATAGCTGCTGACGCGCTTGTACTGACCGAAGAAGAGCTGCTTGTTCATCTCCTCGAAGTCGAATGCGTAATTGAGCGCACGACGCACGCGGGGATCCCTGAACTTGGCGCGGCGCAGGTTCGGCACGAACGCCTGCATGACGCCCGAACTGCGATTGGGGAATTCCTCGAGGATCACCCGCTTTTCAGTCACGGCCGGGAAGTCGTAGGCCGTCGCCCAGTTCTTCGCGCTGTTCTCGGTGCGCCAGTCGACCTGATCGGCCTTGAAGGCCTCGATCGCCACAGTGGTGTCGCGGAAATACTCGTAGCGGATCTCGTCGAAATTGTTGCGGCCAACATTGACGGCGAGGTCGCGCCCCCAATAATCCTTCACGCGCTCGAGCGTAAATGACCGGCCCGCGTCGTACGCCTTGACACGGTAAGGACCAGAACCGAGGGGAATTTCCAGCGTGGTCGTGGAGATGTCGCGCTTGCGGCCCTGCGCGTCGGTGCCCTCCCACCAGTGCTTCGGCAAGACCGTGAGCTGCCCCACGATCTGCGGCAGTTCGCGATTGCCCGGCGCGTCGAACACGAACTTCACTTCGCGCTCGCCCACCTTCTCGGCCTTCACCACATGGCTGTAATAGGCCGCGTATCTGGGGTGGAGCTTCTTGAAGGAATCGAACGAGAAGATCACGTCATCCGCAGTGACCGGCTTGCCGTCATGCCATTTAGCCTGCGGCCGCAAACGATAGACCACGAAGGAAAAATCGTCGGGGTGGCTAACGGCTTCGGCCAGCGCGCCGTATTCGGTCGAGACTTCGTCGAGCGCCTCCGTCATGAGGGCCTCATAGATGAACCCGATGGCACCGGCGACCTGTCCCTTCACACCAGAGACGACCATGTTGAGATTGTCGAAGGTGCCGATGGCGATCTGCCGAACGGTACCGCCCTTGGGCGCGTCCGGATTGACGTAATCGAAGCGCTTGAAGTCGGCGGGATACTTGACGTTGCCGAACAGCGACAGCGCATGGCGCCACGGGAGCTCGCCGGCCGACTGCGCCTCGGCAGTTCCGATGACGGGAAGGCCCGCCACAGAGCCGAGGGCGGGGAGCGCAGCAAATGCAGCGCCGGTGAGCAGGAGATCGCGTCGGGTAATGGCCAAATCAACATCCCAGTCTTGAAGGAGGTTACCCCTTTAAGTGCTCAATATAGGCGAGGTTTCGACGGAATATGTTGCTTTTTCCTCATGTTGGAAGGCCGGACGGCCTGCCAGATGCGGCCAAACGCCCCGATAACAACGTCGCGAGGCCCGAATACGGAAACGGCCAGGCTTTGAGGCCTGGCCGCACATCCAATATCGAGAGACCGGAGAGCCTTATTTCGCCGCGGTCGGGAGCGGCTTCGGGCTGTCGGAGAGGCTGTTCAGGTAGGCGATCACGTCGGCGCGCTCGCTGTCCTTCGGGATACCTGCAAAACCCATCGCGGTGCCGGGAACGGCAGCCTTGGGATTGGCGATGAACTTGTTGAGCGCGTCGAAGTCCCAGGTACCGCCCTTGCTCTTCATGCCGGCCGAGAAGTTGAAGCCGCCGCGGCCTTCGCCGACGTGGTCGCCGACGACGCCGTAGAGGTTCGGACCAACGCGGTTCGGGCCGCCCTTCTCGAAGGTGTGGCAGGCGCCGCACTTCTTGGCGGCGGACGCGCCCTTCTCGACGGAGGCGGTCTGGAGCAGCTTTTCGATCGGCTCGGACGGGGCCGCGGCCGCGCCCGCGCCGCCCTTGTCGCCGGCTTCTTCCTTCACGGCGATCTCGAAGCCCGGCTTTTCCGGAAATTTCGGCGAGAACAGCGCCTGCGCGGTGAAGCTCGTCACCAGCAGAACGAGACAGGTGCCAAGCAGAGCACCGAGAATCTTATTGAGTTCGAAAGAGTCCATTTCCGGCCAGGCCCCACACCGCAAGAAGGAATAGGCGGCCGGGCGGCCGCCAGGACGAGCCTCGGGAGAATCAAAAACGTTCCTTATTGTTTCCCCGAGTTTTGCCATTGAGATATCGGTTTGCCCGGGGTCTGGCAACCCGTATAAGCGACCCGGCTTTCAGCCCATCCCCACCCCATTTCTCGGTGCGGAAAACGCCCCGTTTCCAGGCCCTTGAACAGATGACCGATCCCCGCATCCTGGTGCTGATCCCGGCCCGCATGGCCGCCACCCGCCTGCCCGGCAAGCCGCTCGCTGATATCGCGGGCCTGCCGATGATCGTGCACGTGATGCGGCGCGCCGAGGCCGCCGGCATCGGCCGGGTCGCGGTGG
Organism: Bradyrhizobium sp. CCGUVB4N; assembly: GCF_024199945.1. Classification (GTDB taxonomy): domain Bacteria; phylum Pseudomonadota; class Alphaproteobacteria; order Rhizobiales; family Xanthobacteraceae; genus Bradyrhizobium. Next base: position 7,833,023 of record NZ_JANADP010000001.1, read on the forward strand.
CAACCGACACGGCGGAAATCGCTGCAGTCGTGACCGCCCATGGCGGCGAGGCCGTGATGACCCGCGCGGAGCACCCCTCAGGCTCCGACCGCATCCACGAGGCCATGCAGAAGCTCGATCCGGACGGCAAGGCCGAGATCGTGGTCAATCTCCAGGGCGATTTCCCGACGATTGCGCCAGAGAGCCTCCGCGAGGTGCTTCCCCCCTTCGCCGATCCCGCGGTCGACATTGTGACGCTGGCCTCGCAGATCCACACCGAGGAAGAGGACCTCGCGCCCAGCGTCGTGAAGGCCATCGGCACCCGCATCGGCCCCAAACGGCTGCGGGCGCTCTATTTCACCCGTGCCACCGCACCTCATGGCAACGGACCGCGCTACCACCATATCGGCGTCTACGCCTATCGCCGCGCTGCGCTCGAGCGGTTCGTGTCCCTGCCGCCCTCGCCCCTGGAGCGCCAAGAGAGTCTGGAGCAGCTGCGGGCCGTGGAGGACGGCATGCGGATCGACATCATGATCGTCGACAGCGTGCCGCGCGGCGTCGACACGCCGCCCGACCTCGAAACCGCGCGCAGCATCCTTTCCAAATCCTGAGCCGCTGCTACAAGGCCCGTCATGAGCAAGCTGAAAATCGCATTCCAGGGCGAACCTGGCGCCAATTCCCATATCGCCATCGTCGAGGCCTACCCCGACGCCGAGCCGATGCCCTGTGCCACCTTCGAGGACGCGCTGTCGGCGATCTCCTCGGGCGAGGCCGATCTTGGGATGATCCCGATCGAGAATTCGGTCGCCGGCCGCGTCGCCGACATCCACCATTTGCTGCCGGCCTCCGGCCTCTTCATCATCGGCGAATGGTTCCTGCCGGTCCGGCATCAATTGATGGCGATCAAGGGCACCAAACTGTCGGACATCAAGTCCGTCGAGAGCCACGTGCACGCCCTCGGCCAGTGCCGCCGCATCATCCGCAAGCTCGGTATCAAAGGCATCGTGCACGCCGACACCGCCGGCAGCGCCCGCGACATTTCCGAGCGCAAGGACAAGAGCGTCGCCGCGATCGCCTCGCGGCTGGCCGCGCAGATCTATGGCCTCGACATCCTTGCCGAGGACATCGAAGACGAGGCCCACAACACCACGCGCTTCGTGGTGCTGGCGCGCGAGCCGAAATGGGCGGCCCAAGGTTCGGGTCCGCTGGTCACGACTTTTGTATTCCGCGTGCGCAACCTTCCCGCCGCGCTCTACAAGGCGCTCGGCGGCTTTGCCACCAACGGCGTCAACATGACCAAGCTCGAGAGCTACATGGTCGACGGCAATTTCTTCGCCACGCAGTTTTATGCTGACGTCGACGGCCACCCCGACGACAAGGGCCTCGCGTTTGCGATCGAGGAGCTGAAATTCTTCTCGCGCGAATTCCGCATCGTCGGCGTGTATCCCGGCCACCCGTTCCGCGCGACGTTCAGCGAGACGCAGCAGGATTGATCTTTCACCCTCCCCTGGAGGGGTCCGAGACGAGCGTAGCTCGCTCGTGGGTCGGCTCACATTGAGCGCAGCGAAATGTGAGACGGGGTGGGGTGACGGTCTCTCCTCATCCAACAGTGCCCGTTTGGAGAGATCACCCCACCCCGCTCGCGCTGCGCGCGATCGACCCTCCCCCTCCAGGGGAGGGTAAGTTACGCCGCCTGCTTCGCCAGCCCGAACGCCTCCGCGAGCAGCGAATAGGACCTCTTGCGCGCCTCGTGATCGTACACGGCCGTGATCACCATCAACTCGTCCGGCTTGCTCGCATCCATCAGCGGCTGAAGCTTCTTCTGCACCGTCGCCGGACTGCCGACGAACAGGCGCGAGCGGTTGCGCACGATCGAGACGCGCTCGGAATCCGTATAGGGATAGGCCAGCGCCTCCTCGACGCTCGGCAGCGGCAGATACTGACCGCGGTCGCGGCGCAGCCGGTTGAGATCGAAGGACGTCGCGAGCTTTTCGGCCTCTTCGTCGGTATCGGCCGCGATGACGGCGACCGCAAGGATCGCATGCGGGGTCGCGCGCCAGGCCGAGGGCTGGAAGCGGTTGCGATAGTGCACCATCGCATCAATCGCATCGTGAGACGCGAAATGATGCGCGAAGGCGAAGCCCATGCCGACTTGCGCGGCAAGCTCCGACGAATAATCGCTGGAGCCGAGCAGCCAGATCGGCGGCAACGGACTGTCGTCAGGCATCGCGACGACGTTGTGGTAGGGATGGCCTGCAGGAAATTCGCGGGTCTCCCACAAAATCAATTCATGCAGCCGCTCCAGGAAATCGCCACCCTCGCGGCGGTCGAGCCGGCTGCGCAACGCATAGGCCGTGGCACCATCAGTGCCCGGAGCGCGGCCGAGGCCGAGATCGATACGGCCGGGAAACAATGCCTCCAGCATCTTGAAGCGCTCGGCCACCACCAGCGGCGCGTGGTTGGGCAGCATCACGCCGCCGGAGCCGACGCGGATATGCTTCGTGACCGCAGCGATCTGCCCGATCATCACGTCGGGCGCCGGGCTCGCGACCGAGGCAAGGTTATGGTGCTCGGCGAGCCAGTAGCGGACATAGCCGAGCCCATCGACATGGCGCGCCAGGTCGATGCTGTTGCGCAGCGCTGCGGCGGGCTTTGTACCTGTGGTGACGACGGAGAGGTCGAGGACTGAAAGCGGGATCATGGCGCGCTAACGTAGTGGAGGGCCGCGCGGCGGCAATGGGCCAACAGCGCAGGTCTGGCGTGTGCGGGCGGAGAGGCCGTGCGGGCGGCAGGAGCGCGATGTTGGGACGATTGTAGGCCATGCAACATCAAATTCATCCTGCCCACCGCCACATAGCGCGATTATCGCACCCCTAAAATAGAAATAATATATTGATATTGTTATATTTTATTCTCTTACGCACCGCCTCCCACTCCAGTCCTCTGCATCGCAATATTTGACATCCTTCCGGCAAAAGTGGGCGACTTCCCATCTCTGATGGGCTGTCGAGAAATCCGCCATTGCCCTATCTTACCCGCTCCCAACTTGGACCCGACCGCCGCCGCGAAACCGCTGGCGCGCGCCCCTGGAGTGAGTGGTGCCATGACCGATTTGACGACGCCTGCCCACCCTGACGGGCACCTCACCGCAAAGCGGCCCGCGATCTCCTTCGAGTTCTTTCCGCCCAAGACCGAAGATATGGAGCGGAATCTCTGGGAGACCATCAACCGGCTGGCCCCGCTCGACCCGAAATTCGTCTCGGTGACCTATGGCGCCGGTGGCTCGACCCGCGAACGCACCCACTCGACCATCGCCCGCATCCTCAAAGAGACCGCGCTGCTGCCGGCCGCGCATCTGACCTGCGTCGGCGCCTCGCGCGGCGAGATCGACGAGATCGTCGACCGCTACCACGAGGTCGGCGTCCGCCACATCGTCGGCCTGCGCGGCGATCCCGCCGGCGGAATCGGCACGCCTTACGCGAGCCATCCCGACGGCTATCAGACGTCCGACGCGCTCGTCGCCGGCATCAAGAAGCGGCACAGCGATATCGAGGTCTCCGTCTCGGCTTACCCCGAGAAGCATCCCGAAGCACGCGACTTCGATGCTGACATCGATACGCTCAAGGCCAAGGTCGATGCAGGCGCGACCCGCGCGATTACGCAGGTGTTCTTCGATAACGACCTCTACTTCCGCTATCTCGACCGCGTCCGCGCCCGCGGCATCAACATCCCGATCGTGCCGGGCATCATGCCCATGCACAATTTCAAGCAGGCCCGCAATTTCGTCACCCGCGCCGGCACCACCGTGCCGGACTGGTTCGCCGCGAAGTTCGAGGGCCTCGACGACGATGCCGAGACCCGCAAGCTTGTGGCCGCGACGGTTGCGGCAGGCCAGGTGCAAAAGCTCGCCAAGAACGGCGTCGACACCTTCCATTTCTACACCATGAACCGCGCCGATCTCGTGTTCGCGATCAGCCATTTGCTCGGCATTCGCGCCAAGAGCGCGCAGAAGGCGGCTTAAGACATCATGACCGTATCCATTTCGCCCAAGCGAACCGCCCTCATCAACGCCGCGCGCGAGCGCATCCTCGTGCTCGACGGCGCCATGGGCACGATGATCCAGAACCTCCAGTTCGACGAGGCGGCTTTCCGCGGCGAGCGCTTCAAGAACTTCCATCGCGACCTGCGCGGCAACAACGATCTCCTGATCCTGACCCAGCCGCAGGCGATCGAGGACATCCACGCCGCCTATTTGCGCGCCGGCGCCGACATCGTCGCCACCAACACCTTCTCGACGACCTCGATTGCGCAGGCCGATTACGACCTCACCGACATCGTGTATGAAATGGCGCGCGAAGGCGCCCGCCTCGCCGGCAACGCCGCAAAACGCGTCGCCGCCGAAGACGGCAAGCCGCGCTTCGTTGCCGGCGCCATCGGCCCGACCAACCGCACCGCCTCGATCTCGCCTGACGTCGCCAATCCCGGCTACCGCGCCGTCACCTTCGACGATCTGCGCAAGTCCTATGGCGAGCAGATCCGCGGCCTGATCGACGGCGGCGTCGACCTGTTGCTGGTCGAGACCATCTTCGATACGCTGAACGCGAAGGCGGCGCTCTATGCGATCGCCGAAATCACCGAAGAGCTCGGCATCGACATGCCCGTAATGGTGTCGGGCACCATTACCGACAAATCCGGCCGCCTGCTCTCGGGCCAGATGCCGGAGGCGTTCTGGAATTCGGTGCGGCACGCAAAACCCGTCACCATCGGCTTCAACTGCGCGCTCGGCGCCGAAGACCTGCGTGCGCATATCGCCGATATCGGCCGCGTCGCCGACACGCTGGTCTGCGCCTATCCCAACGCCGGCCTGCCGAACGAATTCGGCCAGTATGACGAGACGCCGGAGTACATGGCGCGTCTCGTCGGCGAGTTTGCTGCGTCCGGCCTCGTCAACATCGTCGGCGGCTGCTGCGGTACCACACCGGATCATATTGCAGCCATCGCTGCAGCCGTTGCCCCGCACAAGCCGCGTAGCGTGCCGGAGATCGAACCAAAGCTGCGCCTCTCCGGGCTCGAGCCGTTCGTGCTGACGGACGCCATCCCCTTCGTCAACGTCGGCGAGCGCACCAACGTCACGGGCTCGGCCCGTTTCCGCAAGCTGATCACCAATGGCGACTACACCGCCGCGCTGCAGGTCGCGCGCGACCAGGTCGAGAACGGCGCGCAGATCATCGACGTCAACATGGACGAAGGCCTGCTCGATTCGGAAGCCGCGATGGTGACCTTCCTCAACCTCGTCGCCGCCGAGCCCGACATCGCCCGCGTGCCCGTGATGGTCGACTCGTCGAAGTTCTCGGTGATCGAGGCCGGCCTGAAATGCGTGCAGGGCAAGCCGGTCGTCAACTCGATCTCGATGAAGGAAGGCGAGGACAAGTTCATTCACGAAGCCAAGATCGCTCGCCGCCACGGCGCGGCTGTCGTGGTGATGGCGTTCGACGAGGTCGGCCAGGCCGACACGTTCGCGCGCAAGACCGAGATCTGCAAGCGCGCCTACGATATCCTGGTGAACCGCGTCGGCTTCCCGCCGGAAGACATCATCTTCGATCCGAACATTTTTGCGATCGCGACCGGCATCGAGGAACACAACAATTACGGCGTCGACTTCATCGAGGCGACGCGCTGGATCCGCCAGAACCTGCCGGGTGCGCACATCTCGGGCGGCGTGTCGAACCTGTCGTTCTCGTTCCGCGGCAACGAGCCGGTGCGCGAGGCCATGCATTCGGTGTTCCTGTATCACGCCATCAAGGCCGGCATGGACATGGGCATCGTCAATGCCGGACAGATGATCGTCTATGACGACATCGATCCCGAACTACGCCAAACTTGCGAGGACGTCGTCCTCAATCGCGACGCGGGCGCCTCCGAGCGCCTGCTGGCGCTCGCGGAGAAATTCCGCGGCAAGAAGACCGAAACCAAGGAAGCCGATCTCGCCTGGCGCGAATGGCCGGTGGAGAAACGGCTGTCGCATTCGCTGGTGCACGGGATCACCGAGTTCATCGAGCAGGACACCGAGGAGGCCCGCAAGAACTCCTCGCGCCCGCTCGACGTGATCGAAGGTCCGTTGATGGCCGGCATGAACGTGGTCGGCGACCTCTTCGGCGACGGCAAGATGTTCCTGCCGCAGGTGGTGAAGTCCGCCCGCGTGATGAAGCAGGCCGTGGCCTGGCTGATGCCGTTCATGGAAGAGGAAAAGGCGCGCAACGCCGCGAACGGCGTCGAGAGCGGCGCCAATTCGTCGGCCGGCAAGATCGTGCTCGCGACCGTCAAGGGCGACGTTCACGACATCGGCAAGAACATCGTCGGCATCGTGCTCCAGTGCAACAATTACGAGGTCATCGACCTCGGCGTGATGGTGCCGGCCGCCAAGATCGTCGAGACGGTGAAGGCGGAGAAGGCCGACATCGTCGGGCTGTCCGGCCTGATCACGCCCTCGCTCGACGAGATGGCATTCTTCGCCGGCGAATTGCAGCGCGAAGGGTTGAAGCTGCCGCTGCTGATCGGCGGCGCGACTACAAGCCGCGTGCATACGGCCGTGAAGATCGACCCGAGCTATCGGGCCGGTCCCGTCGTGCATGTCAACGACGCCAGCCGCGCCGTCGGCGTCGCGTCCTCGCTGCTGAGCCCTGAGAGGCGCGAAGCCTATGCGGCCGAGGTCCGTGCCGAATACGCAAAAATCTCGGAGGCGCATCTGCGCGCGCAGGCCGACAAGAAGCGGCTGAAGCTCGCCGACGCCCGCAAGAACCGCGTGCCGGTCGACTTCGCAGCCAACAAGCCGGTGAAGCCGACCTTCCTCGGCATCAAGAGCTTCGACGACTACGACCTCGCCGAGCTCGTGCCCTATATCGACTGGACGCCGTTCTTCCAGACCTGGGAGCTCGCCGGCCGCTTCCCCGCGATCCTCAAGGACGACAAGGTCGGCGAAGTCGCCCGCTCGCTCTATGACGATGCGCGCAAGATGCTCGACACCATCGTCAAGGAAAAGTGGTTCCGGGCGCGCGCCACCGTCGGCTTCTGGCCGGCGAACGCGCAAGGCGACGACATCGTGCTCTATGCCGATGAGAGCCGGACCAAGCGCATCGCGACGCTGCACACGCTGCGCCAGCAGCTCGAGAAGCGCGAGGGCCGCTTCAACGCCGCGCTCTCCGACTTCATCGCGCCCTCGGGCGTGCCCGACTATGTCGGCGGCTTCGTCGTCACCGCAGGAATCGGCGAGGACGCCGTCGCCGACCGCTTCAAGATGGCCAACGACGACTACTCCTCGATCCTGTGCAAGGCGCTGGCCGATCGTCTCGCCGAAGCCTTCGCCGAGCGCATGCATGCCCGCGTGCGCCGGGAGTTCTGGGCCTATGCGCCGGACGAGGCGCTCTCGAACGACGAGCTGATCCTGGAAAAATATCAGGGCATCCGCCCCGCGCCCGGCTATCCTGCGCAGCCCGACCACACCGAGAAGGCGACGCTGTTCGAGCTGCTCGATGCGGAAGCCACCGCCGGCGTGAAGCTCACCGAGAGTTTTGCGATGTGGCCGGGCTCATCCGTGTCCGGGCTCTATTTTGCAAATCCCGAGAGCTATTATTTCGGCGTCGGCAAGATCGAGCGCGACCAGGTCGAGGACTATGCCGCACGCAAGGGCATGAGCGTGGCCGAGACCGAGCGCTGGCTCGCGCCGGTGCTGAACTACATCCCCTCGCAACAGGACGCCGACAAGGCTTTCGCCGCGACGCCTGCGAATGACGAAACGTCGAAGGACCTCGCCTCGCATCCGCCGGGCTGCAATTGCGCGGTGCATCTGGTCTGGCAGAAGAAGCGCGCAGGCGCGGGTTAGACTCACGGAACGCGAGACGCGAAAACGACCCCATGCACAGTACGGATGGGGTTGAATGGCCTGGTGATTTTCGGTCTAACCGAAAATTACTTGCTCCGTCGGGCAAAACACCTGTATCGAGGCAGGATCGGGTGTCGCGTGTGAAGGCAACTCTCATCCCAAACGCACGGTCCCCATCCTCCCCTGGAGGGGGAGGGTCGCTTCGTATGAGCGAAGCGAAATGCGAAGCGGGGTGGGGTGACGGTCTCTCCACCTCGAACAGTGTCCGTGTGGAGGGATCACCCCACCCCGTCTCACATTTCGCTACGCTCATGTGAGCCGACCCTCCCCCTCCAGGGGAGGGTAAGAGGCCTCACCCCTTCGGCGGCGCCAGCGGCTGCACGATGTCCCTGAACGGGGCCAGCGCTTCACAACGCTCGGCATGCGCGCTCAGCGCCGGGTAGCGCGCCGTGTCGAACAATTGCGGATGCGCCTCGCGGGTGAACCTGAGGACGCAGGCGACCGCGATGTCGGCGTGGCCAACGCGGGCACCGAGCCAATACGGCGTCGTCACCTTGGCGCGCTCGGCCTCGAGCACGCCGAGCACGTCGCCGATCTGCGCCTGGCAGCGCTCGACCCATAGCGCGAGCTGCTCCTTCCGCAGCACGCGCTCGTAGAGCAGGCTGACCGCCTTGTCGCCGAGGCCGGTCGCGAGCGCGCAGATGCGCAGATGCCGGCGACGCTCGACGCCGCTTCGCGGCAGCATCGCCTTCTCCGCACCGACGAGCTCGTCGAGATAATCCAGAATGATCGTGCTCTCGATCAGCGCCTCGCCGTCATCGAGCACCAGAGTCGGGACCCGGCGCAGCGGATTGTACGGCGCGATTTTGTCGGCATCGCCGAAAGTCGACCACGGCTTGTGCTCGAACGCGAGCCCGTAGAGCCGGAGCGCAATCGCGACGCGGCGGACGAAGGGGGAATCATATTGGCCGATCAGGAACATGGTTCTCGCTCTTCTCTGGCGTTGAACAAGGCAGGGCCGATCAGTTTCCACGATGAGATTGCGGCCGCGCAAGGAAAATCCCGGACATGCAGCCTTGCGTCGAATGCAACGGGCTCGCGACAGCGTCTCCCGAATGCGCTATCAAGGACGGCATCATGACAGCGACATCAGACATCAATCGGGAGCGGATCGCGGCGACCGAGGCCGTTATCCGTCCGCACATCAGGCGCACGCCGCTCATTCAGGCCGATCTCGCCGATTTCGGGCTTGCCCCGGCGCCCGTCACGTTCAAGCTCGAGATGCTGCAGCATTCCGGATCGTTCAAGGCGCGGGGCGCCTTTGCCAATCTGCTGCTGCGGCAGGTGCCGCAAGCCGGAATCGTCGCCGCGTCCGGCGGCAATCACGGCGCGGCGGCGGCCTATGCGGCGCAGCGCCTCGGCATTCCCGCCACGATCTTCGTGCCCGACATCACTTCGCCGGCCAAGGCCGAGCGGATCAGGGGCTATGGCGCGAAACTCGTGATCGCGGGCAGCCGCTACGCCGACGCGCTCGCCGCGAGCGAAGCGCATCTCGCCCAGACCGGCGCGTTGGCCGTTCATGCCTACGACCAGGCCGAGACCCTGCTCGGCCAGGGCAGCGTCGGCCTGGAGCTGGAGCAGGATGCGCCTGATATCGACACGCTGCTGGTGGCCGTCGGCGGCGGCGGGCTGATCGGCGGCATCGCGGCATGGAGCGCCGGGAGAACGCGTATCATTGCCGTCGAGCCGGAGCTATCGCCGACCCTGCACGCCGCACTCGCGGCGGGAGCACCGGTCGATGCGCCGGCCGGCGGCGTCGCCGCCGACAGCCTCGCGCCGCGGCGCGTCGGTGAATTGATGTTCCCGATTGCACGCGCCCATGTCGAGCGCGTCGTCCTGGTCAGTGACGATGCGATCCGGCAGGCGCAGGCAGCGCTATGGTCGCGCCTGCGCCTCGTCGCAGAGCCCGGCGGCGCTGCCGCGTTTGCAGCGTTGCTCTCCGGCCGTTATCGCCCGTCGGCAGGCGAACGCATCTGCGTGCTGGTCTGCGGTGCCAATACAACGGCGGTGAACTTCGACAGCTAGCGGTTCGGCGCTGTAGTCCGGATGGAGCGAAGCGAAATCCGGGAATCGATCCACGGGTGAGAAAGCCCCGGATTGCGCTTCGCTCCATCCGGGCTACGAGCCCCCATTTGACAACGAGGCTTTGCGGCAACAGCCGCCGGTTTCCTTCGCCGCTCTCGTCAACTCCGCCTTGCCGAACAATTTGTCGCATGGTTCCATCTTCGGGAGCTTGGGGGAGCGGCCATGAATCGGCGGGCAGTTTGCGCTGTAGCGACCGGGATGATCCTGGCTACGACGGCACTTGGCGGCACGAGCGCGCTTGCCGCCGATCTGCCGGTGAAGGCGCCGCCGAAAGCCGTTGATTTCAATCCGTTCTGGGCCGAGGCCGACTATCTCGCCTGGAGCGTGAGCGGCGACAAGCTGCCGGCGCTGGTGACCACGGCTCCCATCGGTACGCCGCTGGGCCTGGCCGGCGTGTTGGGGCAACCGACCACGACGGTGCTGTTCGGGGATTCCAGCGTCAACAAGGACTGGCGTTCGGGTGGACGGATCACGGCCGGCTACTGGTTCGATCCGCAGCGCAGCCGTGGCATCGAGGCCTCGTTCTTCGGGCTGGAGAATGTCGGGACCGGTTTTGCCGCCAACACCGGCACTAGCCCGATCCTGATGCGCCCGTTCCTGAACGTCTCGACGGGCGCGCAGGACGCGCTGATCGCCGGCTTTCCGGGCATCGGCACCGGCAGCGTCAATGCCAACGAGACCTCTCGCCTTCTCGGTGCCGGCGCGCTCTATCGGCAGGATATTGGCTCGTGGAGCGGACAGCGCGTGAGTGCGCTGATCGGCTATCGCTATCTGCGTTCGTCCGACACGCTCTGGATCACCGATACCTTGAACAGCGCAGCCTTCGGGGTGTTTACGCCCACCGACAATTTCAAGGCTGCGAGCAATTTCCACGGCCTCGATCTCGGCCTCACCGGCGAGTGGCGCAACGGCCCGTGGTCGCTGGAATGGCGCGGCAAGGTCGCGCTCGGCGCCAATCTCAACACTGCCGATATCTCGGGCTCGACGACGAGCACGATCGGCGCTGTCACCAAGACCACCGCGGGCGGTTTCCTCGCCGCCCCCAGCAATATCGGTCATTTCGAACAGACCCGCTTCGCGGTGGTGCCGGAGATCTCGCTCAAGGCCGGCTATCAGATCGCACCCGCCTGGCGGCTGATCGCCGGCTACGATGTCATGTACTGGACCGGCGTGCAGCGTGCCGGCGGACTGGTCGACACCGGCGTCAATCCAACCCTGGTGCCGCCGGGCCCCGCCGTCGGACCGGTGCGGCCACTGCCGGTGTTCAACACGACGAACCTGCTGGCGCAGGGGTTTAGTTTTGGGGTGCGGTATAATTATTGAGGGTGCAAATAGCGCACCCACACTCCGTCATTGCGAGCGCAGCGAAGCAATCCAGAATCTTTCCGCGGAGACAGACTGGATTGCTTTGCTTCGCTGCGCTCGCAATGACGACGTGGAAAGAGACTACTCGACAATCGGCACATGCTTCGCCGCGTCGCGCGAGAGCGTGCCGTCGAGCCGCGGATCATCCGCAACTTCGACCTGCCGCCGGAACGGCCGAAATCCCGAGCGCTGATAGAATGCGACGGCCGACGGATGATCGAAGGTGCAGGTATGCACCCAGACGCGACGCACATCGCCGCGCCACGCGCGCTCCAGTGCGCGGTTCATCAGGAAGCGGGCGGCGCCGGTGCCGATCAGGCTGGCGGTGACGCCGAAATAGACCAGCTCGCACTGGCCGGGTTTGCGGAAATCCAGCTCGAGCAGGCCCTCCTCGCGACCGTCTACGACGAGCGCATAGATCTCGATGCCGGCGGTGTGGATGATCGCGGCGAGCTCCGCGTCGCTCATGCGTGCGCGTGAGAACCACAGCCAATCTTCGCCGACGCGGCGGAAGAGATCGCGATACCAGGCGAGCGCCGGTGCGTCGGCCTTGCGCAGGGTCCACGTGCCGGGCAGTTCGTCGCGGTGAGCGGGGCGCGCGGTCATCTCCAGATGGGTGACGATCGCGGCGATCTTGCCGGCGGGGATGTCGGAATAGCCGTCGGGGATGATCATGGGGCTGGCTCGTTCAGTTCAGGCCAAAGCGGCGGTGCGCTCCCTCGCCCCGTTCTTACGGGGAGAGGGTTGGGGTGAGGGGCATCTCTCCACGATTGAGATCGTCGTGAGACCTGTACCCCCTCACCCGGATCGCAAGAGCGATCCGACCTCTCCCCGCAAGCGGGGAGAGGTGAAACGGAGCTCGCCTCATTCACCTCGGCGTCAGCGTGATCGCTTCCGCGGTCGCGGCTTCCACCGCTGCGAGGCTGTAGAGCAGCGGCACATACTGGCCCGTTGCCCAGAGCGGGGCGAGGTCGCGGTAGTGGCCGCTGAAGGGATCGCCGGACTGGCCGGGCGTGTTGATGGTGCGGCTCGCATCCCAATTGCCGACGTCGAGCACCATGCGGAACGAGGCGCCCGCGGTGAGCTGGTAATCCGAGCGGCGATAGGTGGCGGCGCGCGGCACGTTGGCGGCGCCGCCATAGGCGAGCGGACCGACCGACAATTGCGCCGCGGTGGCCTTGTCGGCGAGCGGCATCAGCGCGTGATCGAACTTTGCGACATGCAGGCGGCCCCAGCGCCAGGTGGACGGATCAGGGCCGAGCTTGCTGATGACATCGGCCACCGCAGCACCGAGGCTGTCGCGCAAAATCTGGTCGCGCGCGGCCGCGGGATCGGCGCCGAACGACGCATCCGGAGATTCCAGCGCGGCGACGAGTGCCGAGATGCTGGAGGCCTCGGGCGCGATCAAGTCCGCCGCCTTCGGCGCCGTGATCTTCAGCAGTACGGGGCCCAGATGATTGGCGATCCACACCTCGAACACCGCCGCCGCCGCGCTGTCCGCGCTGTCACGCGCATCCCATGGCTTGAGCAGATCGAGGCCCTGCTTCACGTTGGCGTCGTCGGACGTCAGCCGCTGCAACAGCTTGACCAGACGGCGACCCATCATCGCCGTATCGTCGTTCTGCAGATCCATGGCGTCGGCGAGCGTCACCTTGTTGTTGGCCGCGAGCACGTCGGTGATGCGCTGCCAGCGCGCGCTGTCGGACCATTCGAAGCCGACCCTGCGCTCGTTGACGGGATAATCGGGCGGCAGGTTCATGTGGTTGGCGGTGGCGAAGAAGCCCTGCTTCGGCTGATAGGCTTTCGGCAGCTCGTCGAGCGACAGAAATCCCTGCCACTCGTAGCGGCCGTCGCCGGGCACCGGCATCAGGCCGTCGAAATTGACGCGGCGCGGCGTCTTGCCGGCAGCGACCCAGCCGATATTGCCCTTGGTGTCGGCATAGACCTGGTTCTCCGACGGCGCGCCCCAGCGCCGCATGGCGCCGAGAAAACCGTTCCAGTCCTTTGCGGTCATGTAGTCCGACGAGCCGAAATAGGCCGACGTGCCGGGCTCGAACCAGATCGAGCGCACGGCGAAGGCGCGGTTGTTCTTGTCATCAACGAAGATCACCGGCCCGTGGCGGGTGAATTTCAGCTCGAGGTCGCGATCGGGCTCGCCCTTCACCTCTTCCTTCTCGTGAACGATGCGCATGTCCTCCCAGCCATTGCCGTAGCGATACTGGTTGGGATTTTGCGGGTTGAGCTCGTAGACGTAGAGGTCTTCCTGGTCGACGTTGAAGATGGTGAGGCCGAAGGCGATGGTGCCGTTGTGGCCGATCGAGATGCCGGGCAGCGCCGGCTCACCGGCGCCGATCACGGACAAGCCGGGCGCATTGAGACCGACGATGTAGCGCAGCGAGGGCACGCTGTGCTCGCGATGCGGATCGTTGGCAAGGATCGGCCGGCCCGTCGCGGTGCGCGAGGCCGCGATCACCCAATTGTTGGAGCCGATGGTGTCGCGCTGCTGATCGGCTTCGGTGAGGTATTTGTCGGGATCGTGCGCGAGCGCGGCCTTCTGGTCCTTTGGCGCGGCGAAGGCGACGGGGCGCGTCGCGAGATCGTAGGCCGCGAGCACCGCTTTCGGAACGCTGCAGGGATCGAGGCCCTCGGGAATTTTCGTGGTCCAGGCCGGCTCGAGCTTGACGCGAAACCGATCGGCATCGAGACCGGCGGCGCAGGCGACCAGCGAGCGCTTGACCTCGGAGGAAACATTGCGGGTCAGGCCGTGGCTGCGGATGCGCACGACATCGTCGGCGGTCCAGGCATCGGGCATGGTGCCGGCGATCCTGAACTCGATCGGCAACGGACGCTTGCCCGCGCGCACGTCGGCGACATAGGCGTTGACGCCGGCGACGAAGGCGTCCGCATAGGTCTTCGCCTTGGGGCCATAGGCCGCCCACTCCGCATTCATGTCGCCGCGATAGAGAAACAACCGCAGCGCCTTGTCCTGCTCCGCATAGGCCTGGCCGAAATCCTTCGCGAGCAGGCCGAGGCCGCGCTTGCGCCAGAGATCGATCTGCCAGAGCCGGTCGCGCGCGGCGTTGAAGCCTTGCAGGAAGAACAGGTCGTGCTCGTTGCCGGCATAGATGTGCGGGATGCCCCAGACGTCGACCAGGATCTGGGCGGGGGCGTTGAGGCCGGCGACGTCCGTCTTGACCTGCCGCGCGCTGAGAAGCGGGTTCGGTTTTTCGCGCGCGATGGCGGTGGAGGTGAGCAACGCGGCGCAGATCGCTGCAATGCTGAGCTTTTGGATGACGCGGTTGAAATCCGTGTTCATTGTGGTTCTCCCGATTGTTGTTTTTGTAGCCCGGATGGAGCGACTTGTCCGCCGAAGCTCGAAGAGCGAAGGCGGAAGCGTAATCCGGGATTCTTGCCTGCGGAGAAAACCCGGATTTCGCTGCGCTCCATCCGGGCTACGAGACTTTCGCCGGCGCGACCTGCCCTACTCCTCCCCCTCGTCGCTCGCCAGCACGCCCTTCACGGCCCTCGCCCAGCCGGCGAGCTTCCGGTCGCGCGTTGCCTCGCTCATGTTCGGCTTGAAGCGGTGCTCGAGCCGCCAATTGTCGGCGAACTTCGTCGGCTCGGGATAGACGCCCGCATTGAGGCCGGCGAGATAGGCCGCACCGAGTGCGGTGGTCTCCTGAATCACGGGGCGATCGACCGGCGCGTCGAGAAGATCGGCGAGCCGCTGCATGGTCCAGTCCGACGCGGTCATGCCGCCATCGACGCGGAGCACGACGCTCGCGGTTTCCGAGCTCGGCCAGTCCGCGCGCATCGCGGCCCAGAGGTCGAAGGTCTGGTAGCAGACGCTCTCCAGCGCGGCGTGCGCAAGCTCGGCCGGGCCGGTGTTGCGGGTGAGGCCGAACAGCGCGCCGCGCACGCGCGGGTTCCAGTAGGGCGCGCCCATGCCGACGAAGGCGGGGACAAGATAGACGCTCTGCATGGAGTCGGATTGATCGGCGAGCGGCCCGGTCTCCGCGGCGTGCTTGATGATGCCGAGGCCATCGCGCAACCATTGCACGGCGCTACCCGCGACGAAGATCGAGCCTTCGAGCGCGTAGGTGCGCTTGCCGTCGAGCTGGTAGGCGATGGTGGTGAGCAGCTTGTTCTTCGATACCACCGGCGTGGAGCCGGTGTTGAGCAGGGCGAAACACCCGGTGCCGTAGGTCGACTTCATCATGCCCGGGCGGAAGCAGGCTTGGCCGATGGTGGCGGCCTGCTGGTCGCCGGCGATGCCGGAGATCGCGATCGGGCCACCGAACAGGTCCGGCGTGCTCTCGCCGAAGCGCGCGGAGGAATCCTTCACCTCGGGCAGCATCGAGCGCGGCACGCCGATGATCTCCAAGAGCTCGTCGTCCCACTGGCCGGTGTGGATGTTGAACAGCAGCGTGCGCGAGGCATTGGTGGCGTCGGTGGCATGTACCTTGCCGCCGGTGAGGCGCCAGAGCAGGTAGCAATCGACGGTGCCGAACATCAGCTCGCCGCGTGCGGCGCGTGCGCGGGCACCGGGGACATGGTCGAGGATCCAGGCGACCTTGGTGCCGGAGAAATAGGGATCGATGATCAGGCCGGTCTTCTGCGAGATCAGCGGCTCGCGGCCATCGGCTTTCAGTTTGGCGCAGACGCCCGCGGTGCGGCGGTCCTGCCAGACGATGGCGCGGTGCACGGCCTGGCCCGTAGTGCGGTCCCACACCACGGTGGTCTCGCGCTGGTTGGTGATGCCGATCGCGGCGATGTCCTTCGCCGTGATGCCGGCCTGGTCGATCGCATCGCGGCAGACCATCACGGTCGAGGTCCAGATGTCCTCCGGCTCGTGCTCGACCCAGCCCGAGGCCGGAAAATGCTGCGGAAACTCCTGCTGCGCGCGGGCGGCGATCGAGATGTCGCTGCGAAACACGATCGCGCGCGAGGAGGTGGTGCCCTGGTCGATGGCGAGGACGAAAGACATGGAAGCTTACCTTGGCGTTTTTTCCCGGTGACGGGTCATTGTGTCGCGCCAAAAGGAGCGGATTAGGGCAGGAAGGTCAAGGTGGGATGCGCGCATCGCCTTGCCCTTCCCTTCTCCCCTTGTGGGAGAAGGTGGCGTAGGCGGCCTTCGGCCGCCGTCCTTAAGAGAACGCCGAAGCGAAGCTTCGGCTATGGCGCCGGATGAGGGGTTCGATCAGCGAGGAATAGTGCGAGAGATGCGCTCGTGGAGGCATACCCCTCACCCGTCTCGTCGCTGTCGCGGCGAGCCACCCTCTCCCGCAAGGGGAGAGGGAAGAAGGCGGGCCCAGTAGGCTATGACCATCTCGGCGAAAATGCTACATCCCGGATCGGGCATTTCGGGGCGGCATGAGTTTCACTTCGGTTCAGTTCGGCGTCTTCGTTGCGGTGGTGTTCGGCGCCTATTATCTGCCGCCGCTGCGCCCCTTCCAGGTTCAGCTGCTGGTGTTGGCGAGCCTGGTGTTCTATGGCTCCGGCCAGCCGGACCTGCTGCCGCTGCTGCTGCTTGCCGTGCTCGGGACCTATCTCTGCCTGGTGCTGGCGTTCGACAATCGCGCGGTCTGGATGCCGGCCGGCATCGTCTTCAATCTCGCGCTGCTGGCGTTCTTCAAATACAAGCTGCTGTTCATCGACCCGACCTCGGTGCACCCGACCGGCATTGCGCCGATCGACGTCCTGCTGCGGCTGCCGCTGCCGATCGGCATCTCGTTCTTCGTGTTCCACAACATCAGCCTGCTGGTCGACCTGACGCGCGAGAAGCAACCGCCTCGCTTGCGGGACGTGTTCCTCTACATCATCTTCTTCCCGCAGCTGGTGTCCGGGCCGATCACCCGCGCAGGGCAATTCATGCCGCAGATCGCGCCCAAGCGGCTCGCCGACGTCGATTTTGTGGAGGCCGCAAAATGGATCCTGTCCGGCTTCTTCTTCAAGCTCTACGTCGCCAACAACCTCAACGAGATGACGTCCTATATGGACTATCCGCTCTACGAGACCGTGGCGACGGCGGACCGCTGGCTGCTCGTGTTCCTGTACAGCTACCAGATCTATGCTGATTTCTTCGGCTATTCGGCGATCGCGCTCGGCCTCGCGCTGCTGTTCGGCTACCGCCTGCCGATCAACTTCGATCTGCCCTACATCTCGGCCTCGTTCTCCGAGTTCTGGACGCGCTGGCACATCTCGCTATCGACGTGGCTGCGGACCTATCTCTACATCCCGCTCGGGGGCAACAGGAAGGGGCCGGTCCGGACCTGCCTCAATCTGATGATCGTGATGACGCTCGGCGGGCTCTGGCACGGCGCGAGCCTGAGCTACGCGCTGTGGGGCATGCTGCACGGCCTGCTGCTGGTCGTCGAGCGGCCGTTCCTGAAACTGCTCGGCGAAGCCGGCCCGGTGGTGCGGGTCGCCCGCATGGGCGTAGTGTTTTTCTGCGTGACGATGCTGTGGATCTTCTTCAAGCTGCCGAACTTCGATCACGCGCTCGGCTACCTCGCAGGCATGTTCGCACCGACCGACAATCCCAATCCGACAAAGCTGTTCCGCAACATGGCGCTGCTCTACGCCCTGCCCGTGCTCATCCAGCACCTCGGCATCGGCGCACTGCTTGAGGGCAGATTGCGGCGATGGGAGCCGTATCTCTATGGCGCGCTCGCCGCGATGGCCTTTCTCGAGGCCGGCCCGGACGCCGCCTTCATCTATTTCCAGTTCTGACCATGCAGCAGGCATCCCGGTTTTCATGGCTGATCAAATGCGCTGCTGTCGCGGTGGCGATGTTGCTCGCCTGCGGCCTTGCCACCGCGCGCTTCGGCTCCGCGCTGCAGCAGCCGGCCGTCACCACGCGCGACGGCAGCCTCGTCACCCTGAACCGCTATGCGCGTGAGCCGACGCCGGACATCGTGCTGGTCGGCAGCTCGGTCATGTGGCGCCTCAAGGAAGAGTATTTCTCGCGCCCCCAAGTCCGGAACCTGGCTCTGGCCGGAGGCTCGCCAGTGACCAGCCTGCGGATTCTCGCCGAGCGGCGAAGCCTGCCGAAGCTCGTCCTCATCGAGACGAACGTTCTCACGCGCGTGCCGGACACCGCGCTGATCGAGAAATTCTCGGGCGGCGTTGGCGCAGAAACACTGTTCCTGCGTCCGATACGCGCGGCAACCGCTGCATATGAGACCTGGAATCACGCCAGCCTGGATCCCGCGCAGGCGCGAGCACAGCAGGACCGCCTGCTCAGCCAGCCACCAGACACATTCGACAACAAGGTCTATCTCGACCGCGCCGTCGAACAGATGAACGATGAAGACCCGACCGGGCCAACGCGCACAAACGTCGCCCTGATCAAGGCGCTCATCGACGACCTGCAGCGGCGCGGCACGCTTGCCCTTCTGATCCACATTCCCTTCGCGCCGGAGATCGAGGACTCTCGCTTCGTCCGCACCACCGGGGAGATCGTCCACGCGGCGTTCCCGGATCGCGCGCGCTGGCTGCCGATCAATCCTCGCTTGAGCGAATTGCGCTGGGCCGACGGCGTGCATCTCGACGAGAGATCGGCCCTGCTCGTGGTACGCGCGATCGAAAGCGCCCTGGCCGAGCAGGGCCGGTAGCGGAGCAGCGGCGGCTACACCGAAGCCGTGGTCACGCCGCCGTCGATGACGATGGTCTGTCCGGTCATGAAGCTCGACGCGTCCGAGGCGAGATAGGCGACTGCGCCGGCGATCTCGTCGGGCTCACCGATGCGGCGGAGCGGCGTGGTGGCGGTGCGGCGCTTGAGGTTGGCTTCGTCCTCCCACAGCGCGCGGGCGAAATCGGTCTTGACGAGGCCGGGCGCGATGCAGTTGACGCGGACGCCCTTCGGGCCCCATTCGCCGGCGAGCGAGCGGCACAGCGCGAAATCGGCGGCCTTGGAGATGCCGTAAGCGCCGATCACGGTCGAGCCGCGCAAGCCTCCGATCGAGGAGATGATGACGACGGAGCCGTTGCCACGCTCCGCCATCTGCGGGATCGCGAGCGCCGAGAGCCAGATGTTGCTCTTGACGTTCGAGCCCATGATCTTGTCGAACGCCTCGTCGGTGATGTCGAGAAGCGGGCCGTAATACGGGTTCACCGCAGCGTTGCAGACGAGGATGTCGATCTTGCCGTAGTGCTTGATCGTGCCCGCGATCAGCGCCTCGACCTCGTTCCTGCGCGCGATGTTGCAGGGGATGACGGTGGCGTCGCCGCCGGAGGCATTGATGCCGTCGGCGACCTCCTTGCAGGCGTCGGCCTTGCGCGAAGACACCACGACCTTGGCGCCGAGCTTTGCCAGCAGCTCGGCCGAGGAGCGGCCGATGCCGCGGCTGGAGCCGGTGACGATTGCGACCTTGCCAGTGAGATCGAACGGGGTGTTTTTCATTGTTGTTGCTCCTGTCGCCTCTCGTTCAGATGTCATCGCCCGGCTTGACCGGGCGATCCAGTATTCCAGAGACGACGCGGCTAGAACCGAGAAGCCGCGGCATACTGGATCCCCCGCTTTCGCGGGGGATGACAGTCGTCGTGTGGTCTAGATCAGCTCAGACCAACCCACCCGCATCCGCGACGCGGCGCTGATGGTAGTCGGTGTCGCCGAAGGTGTTCTCGATCATGGTCAGGCGCTTGAAGTAGTGGCCGATCTTCGCCTCCATGGTCATGCCGATGCCGCCGTGAAGCTGGATCGACTGCTGCCCGACGAATTTCAGCGACTTGCCGATCTGCACCTTGGCCGCGGCGATCGCGTTGGAGCGCTCCTTGGCGTTCTCGAAATCGTTCGCCATGGTCGCGAACATCGACATCGAGCGCGCCTGCTCGGCCGCGACGAACATGTCGGAGGCGCGGTGCTGCAAGGACTGGAACGAGCCGATCGCGACGCCGAACTGCTTGCGCGTCTTGATGTACTCGACCGTGGTCTTCAGCGATTCATCCATCAGACCGACCGCCTCGGCGCAGAGCGCGACGCGGGCTTCGTCCACCACGCGCTCGATCAGAGCGAGCGAGTCGTCAGGGTTGCCGATCGCCGCTTCGCTGCCGACCTCGACACCCGTCAGGGTGATGTCGGCGGCGTGCAGGCCGTCCTGCGTCGGGTACGACTTCCTGGTCACGCCCTTGGCGCTCGCCGGCACCAGGAACACGCCGATGCCGGTGGTATCGCGACGGTTACCCTTGGTGCGCGCAGTGACGATGAGGGTGTCGGCGTTCTCGCCGTTGAGCACGACGAATTTTTCGCCGTCGATCACCCAGCCGTCGCCCTTCTTCTTCGCCGTGGTGGCGACGTCGAACAGATCGTAGCGCGAGTTCTTCTCGAGCTGGGCGAACGCCAGCGTCTTGCTGCCGTCGACGATCCCTGGCACATGCGCGGCCTTCTGCGCATCGGTGCCGGCGTGGCGCAGGAAGCCGCCGCCGATCACGACGGTCGCCAGATAAGGCTCGAGCACCAGCGCCTTGCCGAGCGCTTCCATCACGATCATGGTCTCGACGCCGCCGCCGCCGAAGCCGCCATCGGCCTCGCTGAAGGGCAGACCAAGCAGACCCTGCTCGGCGAGCTTGCCCCAGACGGCTTTGCTCCAGCCGCCCTTCTCCTTCATGTACTTTTTGCGGCTCTCGAAATCGTAGGAATCGGTCAGCAGGCCGTCGATGCTGTCCTTCAGGAGCCGCTGCTCCTCGGTCAAATCAAAATCCATGTTTCTCTCCAAATCGGCGGGAATTGCCCTGCCGTCGCCTCACCCTCAGACGTCATCCCCGCGAAGGCGGGGATCCAGTAAACGCAGCAGCCTGCCGTACTCACGACCGCCGCGGCGTACTGGGTCCCCCGCTTTCGCGGAGGACGACACCGTCATTGTTGAATCAAAGCCCCAGCACCGCCTTGGCGATGATGTTGCGCTGGATCTCGTTGGAGCCGCCGTAGATCGAGACCTTGCGGTTGTTGAAGTAGCTCGGCGCGATCTGGGCGGTCCAGTCCATGGCCTCGTTGGAGCCGTCGTCGCCGTGCACGTCGTAGGGCGCGGCGAACGGCCCTATCACTTCCATCAGCAGCTCGGTGGTGGTCTGCTGGATCTCGGAGCCCTTGATCTTCAGGACGGACGAGGCCGGATTGGGCTTGCCCTTGCCGTGCTTGCCTTCGTCGGCAACGACGCGCAGCTGCGTCAGCTCGAGCGCCTTCAGCTCGATCTCGCAGGCCGCGAGCTTCTCGCGGAACGCGGCATCCTGGATGATCGGCTTGCCGCCGGACTCGACCTTGGAGGCCAAGTCGCGGATGCGGCGCAGACGCTCCTTGGAGACGCCGACACGCGCAATGCCGGTGCGCTCATTGCCGAGCAGGAACTTTGCGTAGTCCCAGCCCTTGTTCTCCTCGCCGATCAGGTTCTCGTAGGGAACCTCGACGTCGTCGAAGAAGACCTCATTGACCTCGACGCCGCCGTCGATGGTCTGGATCGGGCGCACGGTGACGCCCTTCGACTTCATCGGGAACACGATGAAGGAGATGCCCATCTGCTTCTTGGCGTTGTTGTCGGTGCGGCAAAGGCAGAAGATCATGTCGGCGTGCTGGGCCAGCGTCGTCCAGGTCTTCTGGCCGTTGATGATCCACTTGTCGCCCTTGCGCTCGGCCTTGGTCTTGAGCGAGGCGAGGTCAGAGCCCGAACCCGGCTCCGAAAAACCCTGGCACCACCAATCGTCGACATTGGCGATGCGCGGCAGGTACTTCTTCTTCTGCTCTTCGCTGCCGAAGGTGTAGATGACCGGGCCGACCATGCTGACGCCGAAGGCGAGCGGCTGCGGCGCCGGATAGGACTGCAGCTCCTCGTTGAAGATGTAGTGCTGCACCGAGGTCCACCCCGTGCCGCCATACTGCGTCGGCCAGTGGCTGGTGCCCCAGCCCTTCTTGTTGAGGATGCGCCACCACGTCACCATCTCGTCCTTCGAGAGGTGGCGACCCTCGACCAGCTTACGCCGCGTATCCGGCGGCACGTTGTCGCGGAAGAATGACCGCACTTCCTCGCGAAACGCCTGCTCTTCTTTCGTGAATGCGAGATCCATCGGATCCTCCTGTGAGCTTCCCTTGTCGTCCCGGCGAAGGCCGGGACCCATAACCACCGGCCTTCATTGTTTTGCGAAGGCCACGACCATCTGCGTTCCATACGTCCGCTGCGGCGTATGGGTCCCGGCTTTCGCCGGGACGACGACGACTACTGCAACACCTCAAAAAGTCCCGCAGCGCCCATGCCGCCGCCGACGCACATGGTGACGACCGCGTACTTGGCCTTGCGGCGGCGGCCTTCGATCAGAGCGTGGCCGGTCAGGCGCGCGCCCGACATGCCGTAGGGATGGCCGACCGCGATCGCGCCGCCGTCGACGTTGATCTTCTCGGGATCGATGCCGAGCTTGTCGCGGCAATAGAGCACCTGCACCGCGAAGGCTTCGTTGAGCTCCCAGAGGTCGATATCGTCGACCTTGAGGCCATGGCGCTTGAGCAGGCGCGGCACGGCGAACACCGGGCCGATGCCCATCTCGTCCGGCTCGCAGCCGGCGGAGACGAAGCCGCGGAAGATGCCGAGCGGCTTGAGGCCGCGCCTGGCGGCTTCCTTGTCGCTCATGATGACGGAGGCGCTGGCGCCATCCGAGAGCTGGCTGGCATTGCCGGCGGTGATGGAGAAGCCTTCGCCGCGCACGGGCTTGAGGCCGGCGAGGCCTTCGATCGTGGTCTCGGGGCGCGGACCTTCGTCCTGCGACAGCGTCACGTCCTTCATCGTCACGGCGCCGGTCGCCTTGTCGGTGACCGCCATCTGCGTGGTGATCGGCGCAAGCTCGTCCTTGAACTTGCCGCCCTGTTGGGCTGCTGCCGTGCGGCGCTGGCTCTCCAGCGAATATTCGTCCTGCTTCTCGCGCGAGATGCCATAGCGCTTGGCGACGATCTCGGCGGTGTCGATCATGGGCATGTAGACCTCGCCCTTGATCTTGAGCAGCGCGGGATCCTGCGCGTGGAAGCCGTTCATCTTGTCGTTCTGCACGAGCGAGATCGACTCGCCGCCGCCGCCGACCGCGACCTCGACACCGTCGAAGATCACCGAGCGCGCGGCGAGCGCGATCGCCTGCAGGCCCGAGGCGCACTGACGGTCGATCGTGGTGCCGGCGACAGTAACGGGCAGACCGGCACGGAGCAGCGCCTTGCGCGCGATATTGCCGCCGGTCGCGCCCTGCTGCAGGGCTGCGCCCATCACAACATCCTCGATCTCCTTCGGATCGACCTTGGCGCGCGCAACGGCTTCGCCGATGGCATGGCCGAGCAGCGTGGCGCCCTCGGTGGCGTTGAGCATGCCGCGATAGGCCTTGCCGATCGGCGTACGGGCGGTGGAAACGATGACGGCGTCGGTCAAGAGCGACCTCCTGGTTGCGTGGATTGTGATGGCTTCTGCTGCTGGCGCAATTCGTGGCGCGACAGCTTTCCGACCGGCGTGCGCGGCAGATCGTCGACGAACTCGACCGCCGCCGGCAATTCATGCTTGCCGACCTTGCCGGTGAGCTGCGCGCGCAGCTCGTCGAGCGAGAACGGCTTTGCATCCGGCTTGAGCTTGATGAAGGCCTTTGCGGCCTCGCCGCGATATTGATCGGGGATGCCGAGCACGATCACCTCGTGCACGCCGGGAACGGTGTAGATCGCCTGCTCGATCATCTGCGGATAGACGTTGAAGCCGCCGGAGATGATCATGTCCTTCTTGCGGTCGACCAGGAAGAAATAGCCGTCGGTGTCGACGTAGCCGATGTCGCCGGTCAGGAAGCGGCCGTCGGAGAAATACTCCGCGACGTCCTTCTGCTTGTTCCAATAGCCCTTGGTGACGTTCGGGCCCTTGATGCGGATCTCGCCGACCTCGCCCGTCGGCATCACCTTGCTCGGGTCTTCCAGCGAGACGACGTCGAGCTCGATACCGGGCAGCATCAGGCCGATCGAGCCGGGCTTCTCGGGCCCCGTCGGCGGATGGCCGGTTCCGGGCGAGCAGGTCTCGGTCATGCCCCAGCCGCTCTTGAGCTTCTTGCCGACCTTGCGCTCGAAGAAGCTCGCGACCTCGACCGGCAGCGGTGCGCCGCCGGAGCCGATGGCGGTGAGCGAGGAGAAGTCGCGCTTGTCGAGATCGGGGAGCGCGGCGATCGCAATCCACATCGTCGGCACGCCCGGGAAATAGGTCGCGCGCTTGACCTCGATGTCGCGCATCACGGCTTCGACATCGAAGCGCTGATGGAGCGAGATCAGATTGCCGCGGCTGAGCGAGGACAGCAGCACGACGGTGAGCGCATAGATGTGGAACAGCGGCAACACGCAGATCACGCGCTCGATGGCGTCGCCGCGCGCCGCGCGTGCCGGCTTGCCCCAGACGTCGTAGATCGACACGGCGGAGGTGAGATTGCCGTGCGTGAGCATGGCGCCCTTCGGCAGGCCGGTGGTGCCGCCGGTATATTGCAGCAGCGCGACGTCATCGACTGCAACGGCGGGCCATTGCGCCGGCAGCGGCGCGCCTTCGACGAAGGCCTTGAAGGTGACGATGCGCGGATCATCGGGGATCGCCGCCTGCGGCGTACCGACCTTGCCCCAATTGTCGTCCTCGCAGACGACGAGGCGATCGATCAGCCCCTTCTCCAGAAATTTCAGCGCGGTCGGCAGCAGGGCCTGGAGGTTCGAGGTGACGAGCAGGCGCGAGCCGGAGTCCGAGACCTTGTGCGTCAGCGCGATCTCGCCGTCGAGCGGCGAGAGATGCGCGACCCGGGCCCCGGCCTTCAGCGCGCCGAAGAAATTGACGGGGTGATCGGGCGTATTGCCGAGGAACAGCGCAACGGAGCTGTTCTTGCCGATGCCGGCGCGCAGAAACGCCGCCGCCGCACGCGCGGCCATGGCGGCGAGCTCGGCATAGGTGATCGGACGATCGCGAAACTCCAGCGCGGTCCGCGGGCCGTAGCTTGCCGCGGCCGTCGAAAGCAGGTCAGGCAGCGTGCCCTGGACGATGGTGTCGTCCCAATGCACGCCCTCGGGGTAAAACTGTTCGCCGGGATGGGTCATTAACGGTCGATACTCTGCAAGACAGTCGTGACAGGGCCGTGTGAGGTGGGCACCGACGGATGGGCTCCCTTCCCCCTTGCGGGGAAGGGTTGGGGAAGGGGGTGGCCACAAACTCGGACCTCGCCCGGGGCTACCCCCCTCCCTGACCCTCCCCCGCAAGGGGGGAGGGAACGGAGAGAGTGTTGCCCGGAGCCAGACATTGCGGCGACCACCAACCTGATCAAGCCGCCTTCGACGCGGCCGCCAGCGAGGCGAACGTCTTGCCTTCGGCCGCGAGCTTCTTCAGCAGGGGCGCGGGCTCGAGGCTCGGGTCGTTGGTCTCCTTGGCGTAGAAGGCGAGACGGTCGGCGATGTGCTTGAGGCCGACGGTGTCGGCCCAGAACATCGGGCCGCCGCGATAGATCGGCCAGCCATAGCCATAGAGCCAGACCACGTCGATGTCGGACGGACGCGCCGCAATACCCTCTTCGAGGATCTTCGCGCCCTCGTTGATCATCGGGTACATCATGCGCTCGAGGATCTCGTCGTCGCTGACGACGCGCTTCTTGCGTCCGAGACGCAGCAGCGTCTCGTCGATCAGCTTCTCGACCTCCGGATCGGGAAGCGCCGACCGCGAGCCCGCCTCGTACTTGTAGTAGCCCTTGCCGGTCTTCTGGCCGAAGCGGCCGGCTTCGCAGAGCGCGTCCGCGATCTCCGACTTGATGCCGCGGTCCTTGCGCGAGCGCCAGCCGATGTCGAGGCCGGCAAGATCGCCCATCGCGAACGGGCCCATCGGCATGCCGAACTTGGTGACGACGGCGTCGACCTGCTGCGGCAGCGCGCCTTCGAACAACAGCTTCTCGGACTGCTTGCCGCGCTGGGCCAGCATGCGGTTGCCGACGAAGCCGTCGCAGACGCCGACCACGGCCGGCACCTTGGCGATCTTGCGGGCGATGCTCACCGCGGTGACCAGCGCGTCCGGCGCGGTCTTGTCGGCGCGCACGATCTCGCACAGCTTCATGACGTTGGCCGGCGAGAAGAAGTGCATGCCCAGCACGTCCTGCGGACGCTTGGTCGCCTTCGCGATCTCGTCGATGTTCAGGTACGAGGTGTTGGAGGCGAGCACGGCGCCTTGCTTGACGTATTGGTCGAGCTTGCCGAACACTTCCTGCTTCACGGCCATGGTCTCGAACACGGCTTCGATCACCAGATCGGCGTCGCCGACATTCTCGATGCCGACCACGCCGTTGATCAGCGCCATGCGCTTGGCGGGCGCGTCCGCCGGGATGCCGCCGCGTGCGGCGGTCGCTTCCCAGTTCTTCTGCATGATGCCGAGGCCGCGCTTGAGCTGCTCCTCGCCGGTCTCGATCAGAGTGACGGGAACGCCGGCATTGGCAAAGGACATCGCGATGCCGCCACCCATCGTGCCCGCGCCGAGAATGGCAACACGGTTAACCGGACGCGACTTGGTGCCTTCAGGGACGCCTGCGATTTTGGCGGCTTCACGCTCGGCAAAGAACGCATAACGCTGCGCCTTGGACTGGTCGCTGGCGACGAGCTTGAGAAAACCCTCGCGCTCCTTCTTCAGACCTTCGTCGAACGGCAGGTCGATCGCCGCACCGACGGCGTCGGCCGCCGCGAACGGCGCTTCCAGGCCGCGCGACTTCTTGGTCATGGCGGCAACCGCATTGGTGAAGATCGAGCGGTCGGCCTTGGCGGCGGCGATCTTGGAATCGTCGTCGCGGAGGCGACGCAGCGGGCGCTTCTCGGCCAGCAGCTTGCGCACGAAGGCTTCGCCGCCGGAGGCCGGGCCTTCGACGATCTCCTCGATCAGGCCGTTCTTCAGCGCTTCGGCGGCGCCGATGGGATCGCCACCGACGATCATCTTGACCGCGAGCTCGGGGCCGACCGCGCGCGGCAGGCGCTGGGTGCCGCCGGCGCCCGGCAGCAGGCCGAGCTTCACCTCGGGCAGGCCGAGCTTGGCCTCTTTGACAGCTACGCGGAAATGACAGGCCAGCGCGACCTCGAGGCCGCCGCCGAGCGCGGTGCCGTGGATCGCCGCCACGATCGGCTTCGGCGAATTCTCCATCTCGGCCAGCACTTCGTTGAGGCCGGGCGGCTTCGGCGGCTTGCCGAATTCCGTGATGTCGGCGCCGGCAATGAAGGTGCGCCCCGCGCAGGTCAGCACGATGCCCTTGATCGCGGGATCGGCGATGGCGGCCTTGATGCACTCCAGGATACCACCGCGGACTGCGGCACTCAGCGCATTGACCGGAGGGCTATTCACCGTGACGATCCCGACTTCGTCATGACGCTCAAGCTTGACCACTTCGCTCACGGTTTCCCTCCTTGGTGGGGATTTACTTTTGTTCGATTTCGCGGTGCGGAATTTAATTCCGCATCTTGACGGCAGGGTTATTTTGAAGCACGTGGCTTGTCAACGACTCCGCGCAAGAGCAGATCAGGGATGAAGCGTACAGGAAAGAAGACAGCGACCGATCGGAATTTCGTCGTCGCGCTTTCCCGCGGGCTTGACGTATTGCGAGCATTCCAACCCAGTGACGGACTTCTCGGCAATCAGGAGATTGCCTCCCGCACCAACCTGCCGAAGCCGACGGTTTCGCGGCTCACTTATACGCTGACGAAGCTCGGCTATCTGACACCGGTTCCCCGTTTCGAGAAGTATCAGCTGGCGCCCGCCGCCATGGCGCTCGGTTACGCCGCGCTCGCCAATCTCGGCGTTCGGCATTTGTCCGAGCCGTTCCGCGAGGAAATGATGCGCGCCACCGGCGGTGCCGTCGCCATCGGCGGCCGCGACCGTCACAGCATGATCTATTTCGGGCAAAGCCGTGGCAGCGAGACGGTCGGCGTTCAGCTCGACGTCGGCTCCCGCGTGCCGATCGCAACCAGCGCGATGGGCCGCGCCTACTTCTGGGCGCTCGACGAAGATGGGCGCGCTGAAGTGACGCGCATCCTGCGCGAACATTACGGCAGCCGCTGGCCGAAGATGCGCGACGGACTGGAACGCTCGGGCGAGACGGTTGCGAAATACGGTTTCGCGATGTCCGTCGGCGACTGGCATGACGACATCGGCGCCGCCGGCGTCGCACTCAGGCTCAACGACGGAACCGGTCCTTACGCCTTCAATTGCGGCGCACCGGCATTCCGCTTCACGGAAGAACGCTTGATCAACGACATTGGACCGCGACTGCTGGCGATGGTAAGGAACATCGAAGCGGCACTTGGGGGTCTGATGCCGCAATCCAAAAAAGAAATCAGCAAAAAGCTGAAATCAGGAGGAAAAGTTGCGCGTGTGGCCGAGGGGTTCAGATAGCCTTTGTCATCATCGGGAGCGGTTCGCATCGCCCTGTCGCCCACTGATTAGTGTGGGCGAGACGACATGACGCAGGCACAGCTCGCGCAGGGGACATCGCCCCTGCTCGCCGTTCGCGACGTCAGCGTCGTGTTCGGCGGCATCGTCGCGCTCAACGGTGTGTCCTTTGACATGCACAAGGGCCAGATCCTCGGATTGATCGGCCCCAACGGCGCCGGCAAGACCACGCTCTTCAACTGCCTCTCCCGCCTCTACCAGCCGTCGTCCGGCGACATCCTGATGGAAGGCGCGAGCATCCTGACGCGGCCGCCGCACCGGATCGCCGAGATCGGCATCGGCCGCACCTTCCAGAACGTCGCGCTGTTTCCGAACCTCTCGGTGATGGACAATGTCCGCGTCGGCACGCATGCGCGCACGTCGAGCGACATCATCAGCGACTCGCTGCGGCTGGCCTGGATTCGCCGCAGCGAAACCAGCGTGAACAAGAAGGTGCACGAGATCCTCGCCTATCTCGACCTCGAGGACGTCGCCCACACCGTCGTCTCCGGCCTGCCCTTCGGCACCCAGAAGCGCGTCGAACTGGCGCGGGCGCTCGCAGCCGATCCGAAGATCCTGCTGCTCGACGAACCCGCCGGCGGCCTGAACCACGAAGAAGTCTACGTGCTCGGCGACCTCATCCGCAAAATCCGGGATGAGCGCCATATGACGGTGCTGCTGGTCGAGCACCACATGGGCCTCGTGATGTCGATCGCCGACCACGTGGTCGCGCTGAATTTCGGCAAGAAGCTCGCGGAAGGCACGCCCGCCCAGGTGCAGGCAGACCCCGACGTCATCAAGGCCTATCTCGGGAGCAAGGACCAATGACGACGCTGCTCAACGTCAAGGACCTGCGCGCCTATTACGGCCAGGTCCAGGCGCTCCACGGCCTCTCCTTCTCGCTCAACGAGGGTTCGCTGACGACGCTGCTCGGCGCCAACGGCGCCGGCAAGACCACGACGCTGCGCGCGATCTGCAACATGGTGCGCTCCACCGGCGGCATCGAATTCGACGGCAAGCCGCTGAACAACAAATCGACCGAGAGCATCGTGCGGTTCGGCATCGCCCATGTGCCGCAGGGCCGCGGCACCTTCACCACCATGACGGTGGAGGAAAACCTCCAGCTCGGTGCCATCACCCGCAAGGACAATGCCGGCATCGTCTCCGACATCGAGCGCATGTATGCGCATTTCCCGGTGCTGAAGCAGCGGCATACCCAGCAGGCCGGCACGCTCTCCGGCGGCGAGCAGCAGATGCTCGCGGTCGCGCGCGCGCTGATGCTGCGACCGCGGCTGATGCTGCTCGACGAGCCGTCCTTCGGCCTTGCGCCGCTCGTCGTGCGCGACCTGTTCGGCATCCTCGGCAAGATCAACCGCGAGGACAAGGTGTCGATCCTGGTGGTCGAGCAGAACGCCCAGCTCGCGCTCGAGCTCGCCGACCAGGCCTATGTGATCGAGACCGGCCGTATCGTGATGTCGGGCAATGCCAAGGACATCGCGAACAACGAAGAAATCCGCAAATCCTATCTGGGTTACTGAGGAGCCGGCACAATGGAACTGTTTACCAACCAGGTCCTGGCCGGGATCGCCACGGGCGCCATCTACGCCTGCATGGCGCTCGCGGTGGTCATGATCTACCAGGCGATCGACCATCTCAACTTCGCGCAAGGCGAGATGGCGATGTTCTCGACCTTCATCTCCTGGCAGCTGATGCAGTGGGGGTTATCCTATTGGGTCGCCTTCCTGATCACGCTGGCGTTCTCGTTCGTCGCCGGCATCGCGATCGAGCGCATCCTGTTCAAGCCGCTTGCGAAGGCGCCGGTGTTGACCAACGTCGCGGGCTTCATCGCGCTGTTTGCGATCATCAACTCGTCGGCCGGCCTGATCTGGGACTTCACCATCAAGCAATATCCGACGCCGTTCGGCTCCGCGCCGTTCCTCGGCAGCCAGCTGATCTCGACCCACCAGGCCGGCATGATCGGCGTCACCGTGCTGCTGCTGCTCGGCCTCTATTTCTTCTTCCAGTACACCCGCATCGGTCTTGCGATGCGCGCGGCCGCCTCCGTGCCTGAATCGGCCCGCCTGGTCGGCATCAACACGAGCTGGATGATTGCGCTGGGCTGGGGCATGGCGACCGCGATCGGCGCGATCGCCGGCATGCTGATTGCGCCGGTGGTGTTCCTCGAGCCCAACATGATGGGCGGCGTGCTGATCTACGGCTTTGCCGCAGCCGTGCTCGGCGGTCTCACCAGCCCGTTCGGCGCCGTGGTCGGCGGCTTCCTGGTCGGCATCTTCGAGAACCTTGCGGGCACCTACATCCCCGGCGTCGGCAACGAGCTGAAACTCCCGATCGCGCTCGCGCTGATCATCTCCGTCCTGGTCGTCAAACCCGCTGGTCTGTTCGGCCGGCACATCGTCAAGCGAGTTTGATCATGAGCGCAGCAGAAGAAGTCGTCGCCGAAGGCCACGAAGCGGTCGAAGCCGTTCCGAAGCGGGCCATGACGCTGGGCACAGGCACCTCGGTGGTGGTGCTGTTGCTTCTCATCGCCGTCCCCTTGTTCGCGAAGAACTTCGTGATCTTCCAGCTGACCCAGCTGCTGTATCTGGGCCTCGCCGTGCTGGCGCTGAACATCCTGACCGGCGGAAGCGGACAGTTCTCGCTCGGCCAGAGCGCGTTCTACGCCATCGGCGCCTATGTCACCGCCGTCATGATGGAGCAGTTCAACGTCCCCTACTTCCTCTGCCTGCCGGTCGCGGCCGCGCTCTGCTTCGGCGCGGGCTTCCTGTTCGGCCAGCCGGCGCTGCGGCTCTCCGGCGTCTATCTTGCGCTTGCGACCTTCGCGCTCGCCACCGCGATGCCGCAGCTGCTGAAGCTGAACTTCCTCGAGCACTGGACCGGCGGCGTGCAGGGTCTCGTCGTCACCAAGCCCGACGCGCCGTTCGGCCTGCCGATGTCGCAGGACATGTGGCTGTATTATTTCACGCTCGTCGTCGTGCTCGCGATCTACATCTTCGCGGTCAATCTGCTGCGCTCGCGCTCGGGCCGCGCCTTCATGGCGATCCGCGACAACGAGATCGCGGCCTCCGCCATGGGCGTCAACGTCGCGCTGTACAAGACGCTCGCTTTCGGCGTCTCCGCGGCCATCACCGGCGTTGCCGGCGGCCTGAGCGCCATCGCGGTGCAGTTCGTCGCGCCCGACAGCTTCACCATCACGCTGGCGATCCAGCTGTTCCTCGGCATGGTCGTCGGCGGCGTCGGCTGGCTGCCCGGCTCGATCGTCGGCGCCGCCTTCATCATCTTCGTGCCGAACATCGCCGAGGGCATTTCCAAGGGCCTCTCGGGCGCCGTGTTCGGCGTGCTGCTGTTCCTCGTCATCTACCTGGTGCCGCATGGCGCAAGGCAAGTCGCGATCCTGGGCCAGCAACTCGCCGGGCGGCTCAGAAGAAACTGAAACTTCGACAAGACTGTTTGTTTAACCAAGGAGACCCAATTGCTTTTCGGAAGAACACTGCGAACCGCAGCGCTCGCGACTGCGGTCGCAACCCTCGCCTCCAGCGCAGCCCTCGCCCAGAAGAAATACGACACCGGCGCGTCCGATACCGAGATCAAGATCGGCAACATCATGCCGTACAGCGGTCCGGCCTCGGCCTATGGCATCATCGGCAAGACCGAAGAAGCCTATTTCAAGATGATCAATGACAAGGGCGGCATCAACGGCCGCAAGATCGTCTACGTCACCTATGACGATGGCTACTCGCCGCCGAAAGCAGTCGAACAGGTCCGCAAGCTGGTCGAGAGCGACGAAGTGCTCGCCGTGTTCAACCCGCTCGGCACGCCCTCGAACACCGCGATCCAGAAATACCTCAACGCCAAGAAGATCCCGCAGCTGTTCGTCGCCACCGGCGCGACCAAGTGGAACGATCCGAAGAACTTCCCCTGGACCATGGGCTGGCAGCCCTCCTACCAGAGCGAAGCGCAGATCTATGCGAAGTGGCTGATGAAGGAGAAGCCCGACGCCAAGGTCGCGATCCTTTATCAGAACGACGATTTCGGCAAAGACTACCTCAAGGGCACCAAGGACGGTTTTGGCGCCAAGGCGTCGTCCGCGATCATCCTGGAAGAGAGCTATGAGGTCTCCGAGCCGTCGATCGACGGCCACATCGTCAAGATCAAGGCCGCCAATCCGGACGTGCTGCTGATCTACACGACGCCGAAGTTCGGCGCCCAGACCATCAAGAAGACCGCCGAGCTCGGCTGGAAGCCGCTGCAGATCAT
This sequence comes from Bradyrhizobium sp. CCGUVB4N, assembly GCF_024199945.1. Lineage (GTDB taxonomy): Bacteria > Pseudomonadota > Alphaproteobacteria > Rhizobiales > Xanthobacteraceae > Bradyrhizobium. The sequence goes on from NZ_JANADP010000001.1 coordinate 7,866,083, forward strand.
CACCAACGTGTCGGCCTCGGTCGGCAGCGTGATGAAGCCGGCCGGCTTCGAGGCCGCGCAGGGCGTGCTGTCGGCGGCCTATGCCAAGGACGGCGCCGACCCGCGCTGGAACGACGATGCCGAGATGAAGAAGTGGGTCGAGTTCCTCGACAAGTACATGCCCGGCGCCGACAAGACCGACTCCAGCGTCGTCTACGGCTACGGCGCCGCGCAGACGCTGGTCAAGGCGCTGGAACAGTGCGGCGACGATCTCACCCGCGCAAACCTGATGAAGCAGGCGGCGAGCCTCAAGGATTTCACGCCGGACACCCTGCTGCCCGGCGTCAAGATCAACACCGGACCGAACGACTTCGCCCCGATCAGCCAGCTGCAGATGCAGCGGTTCAAGGGCGAGAAATGGGAACCGTTCGGCGATATCCTGAGCGGCGACATCGCTCCCGAGTGACACGCTGACGCTGGAGTCCAAGGTCGAAAAGCCCCCGCGAGCAATCGCGGGGGCTTTTTGTTGACGTCGTGCATCAATCTTGTTCAATGCGGCGCCGATCCAGGTGAGGTGGGAGAATGATGTCTGCCGTTCGATTTCAGGTTGTGGTGATTTCGGCCGCATTTGCATTGTGCACTGCGATGAATCCCGCACTGGCACAGAAGTCCTACGACAGCGGCGCTTCCGATACCGAGATCAAGATCGGCAACATCATGCCCTATAGCGGCCCGGCCTCGGCCTACGCCGTGATCGGCAAGGCCGAGGAAGCCTATTTCAACAAGGTCAATAGCGAGGGCGGCGTCAACGGCCGCAAGATCAAGTTCATCTCGTATGACGATGCTTATTCGCCGCCGAAGACGGTGGAACAGGCCCGCAAGCTGGTCGAAAGCGACAACGTGCTCTTGATCTTCGGCTCGCTCGGCACCTCGACCAACGGCGCGATCCGCAAATACATGAACGAGAAGAAGGTGCCGCAATTGTTCGTGGCGAGCGGCGCTTCGAAGTGGAACGATCCGAAGAACTTCCCGTGGACCATGGGCTGGCAGCCGAGCTACGCCAGCGAAGCCAGGATCTACGCCAAGTACATCATGAAGGAGAAGCCGGACGGAAAGATCGGCGTGCTCTACCAGAACGACGATTTCGGCAAGGACTATCTGAAGGGGCTGAAGGACGGGCTCGGCGCCAAGGCCGCGATGATCGTGATGGAGGAGCCGTACGACACCTCGGAGCCCGCGATCGACGAGCACGTCGTGAAGCTGAAGGCCGCCGGCGCGGACGTCTTCATCAGCATCACCACGCCGAAATTCGCGGCGCAGGCGATCAAGAAGGCGGCCGAGATCAACTGGCACCCGATGCACATCATCTCCAACGTCTCGGCATCGGTCGGCGGCGTGATCGAGCCGGCAGGCTTCGAGATCTCGCAAGGCATCCTGTCGGCGAGCTACACCAAGGACGGCTCCGATCCGCAATGGAATGCCGACGAGGGCATGAAGCGGTTTTATAACTTCGTCACGCAGTTCAATCCGAAGGCCAACAAGCTCGATGCCGGCGTGGTGTTCGGCTATGCCGCCGCCCAGACCATGGTGAAGGTGCTGCAGATGTGCGGCGACAATCTGACCCGCGACAACATCATGAAGCAGGCGGCGAGCATGAAGGATTTCGAGCCGGACACGCTGCTGCCCGGCATCAAGATCAACACCTCGCCCGATAATTTCGCGCCGATCGAGCAGCTCCAGATGATGCGGTTCAAGGGCAAGACCTGGGAATTGTTCGGCGAAATCATCTCAAGTGACCTCGGTCACTGACCGCAACCCAGAATAGCCTGGCGCCATCCAAGCAACTCAAGGCAGCCTCACCTTCTCGCAATTGCACAGGCGCTTCTGACTACTAAAGACGCAGCCCCTGCGACGTTGTCGCGGGGGCTTTCTGTTGAAGGCCCAGGGCAAATCGTATTGAATTGCGGCTGCGTCCGCCAAAAACAATCAAGGCAAGAAAAGGAGCGCACACACACCAAGAAAAATAGGGAGATTGGAATGCCCGCTATCACCGGCAAGCTTGCGGCCGCGTCACTGGCGCTCGCGCTCATTGCAGCCGCGACCTCCACCGCATCGGCCCAGAAGAAATACGATACCGGCGCGACCGATACCGAGATCAAGATCGGCAACATCATGCCCTACAGCGGACCGGCCTCCGCCTACGGCATCATCGGGCGGACCGAAGCCGCCTATTTCAAGAAGATCAACGACGAAGGCGGCATCAACGGCCGCAAGATCAACTACGTCTCCTATGACGACGCCTACTCGCCGCCGAAGACGGTCGAGCAGGCGCGCAAGCTGGTCGAGAGCGACGAGGTGCTCTTCATCTTCAACTCGCTCGGCACGCCGTCGAACTCGGCGATCCACAAATACATGAACACGAAGAAAGTGCCGCAGCTGTTCGTCGCCACCGGCGCCACCAAGTGGAACGATCCGCAGAACTTCCCGTGGACGATGGGCTGGCAGCCCAATTACCAGAGCGAAACGCAGATCTATGCCAAGTGGCTTCTGAAGAACAAGCCCGACGCCAAGATCGCGGTGCTCTACCAGAACGACGATTACGGCAAGGACTATCTCAAGGGCCTGAAGGACGGACTTGGCGCCAAGGCCGCTTCGATGATCCTCATGGAGGAGAGCTATGAGACCTCCGAGCCGACCATCGACAGCCACATCGTCAAGCTGCGGTCGACCGGCGCCGACGTCTTCATGAACATCACGACGCCGAAATTCGCCGCACAGGCGATCAAGAAGGTCGCCGAGATCGGCTGGAAGCCTCTGCACTTCCTCAACAACGTCTCGGCTTCCGTCGGCAGCGTGATGAAGCCCGCCGGTTACGAGAACGGCCAGGACATCATCTCGGCCGACTATCTCAAGGACGTGTCGGATCCGGAATGGAACAACGATCCCGGCATGAAGGAATTTCTGGCCTTCATGGGCAAGTACTTCCCCGAGGGCGACAAGCTCGACAAGGGCACCATCGTCGGCTTCGCGGTGGCGCAGACGCTGGTCCAGGTGCTGAAGCAGTGCGGCGATGATCTCACGCGCGAGAACATCATGAAGCAGGCGGCGAGCCTGAAGGACTTCCGCACCGAGGCGCTGCTGCCAGGCATCAAGATCAACACCGGGCCGAACGACTTTGCGCCGATCAGCCAGCTCCAGCTCGAGAAGTTCAAGGGCGAGAAATGGGAACTGTTCGGCGACGTCATCAGCGCCGACGCCGGCGGCTGACCCGTCGTTCCCTGCGACGATATCAGGCCCCCTGCGAGATGATCGCAGGGGGTTTTTGCTGTGCGCCGATTATGATCACGCGATTGCACAATCGAATGATAGTAAAGCCTGCTTACCCTTTGGCGCCCGATGCGCTAGGCAGGGGCATGGCGACGTTCTCGCCACAGCTCTAGTCTGCTCACGAGTTTGCTGAAGGCCCTCGTCATGACCGACCGACGCCCCCTGCTCCGCGCGCTCTACGACGCCGCTGTTGCCGCCGCCCATCCGAACACGATCCTGGCGCCGCATCTGCGCCCCGCGCCCAGGGGCCGCGTGATCTGCCTCGCCGCCGGCAAGGGCGCCGCCGCGATGGCCGCGGCTGCGGAGCGGCATTATCTCGACACGCTCGCGCTCGCGCCGGAGCGGCTCATCGGCATCGCCACCACGCGCCACGGCTACGGCGTGCCGACGCGCCGCATCCGCGTCGTCGAGGCCGGCCATCCCGTGCCGGATGAGGCTGGCCTCAAGGGCGCCGCCGACACGCTCGCGCTCGCGGGCGAAGCCGGACCGGACGACCTGCTGCTGGTGCTGCTCACCGGCGGCGGCTCGGCGAACTGGATCGCGCCGGTGGATGGCATCAGCTTTGCCCAGAAGCAGGCGGTCAACAAGGCGCTCTTGCGTTCGGGCGCGCCGATCGGCGAGATGAACGTCGTCAGAAAACATCTCTCGCGCATCAAGGGCGGGCGACTGGCGCGCGCGGGCCGGAACGCCGCCGAGATCGTGACGCTCGCGATCTCCGACGTGCCGCATGACGATCCCTCCGCGATCGCCTCCGGCCCGACCGTCCCCGATCCGACCACGCTGGCAGATGCGCGCGCGATCGTCGCGAAGTACAAGCTCGCCATCGACGATGCCGTGCGCCGCGCGCTCGACGATCCCGCCAATGAAAGTGCCAAGCCGGGCGATGCCGCCTTTGCGCGCGCGCATTTCGAGTTGATCGCGCGTCCCAAGCAATCGCTCGACGCCGCGGTGAAGCGCGCGAAAGACGCCGGCTACGAGACCATCGATCTCGGCGCCGATCTCGAGGGCGAGGCGCGCGACGTCGCGGCCGATCACGCCAGGCTGGCGTTGCAGGCTCGCGCGCAAGGCAAGCGCGTCGCGGTCCTCTCCGGCGGCGAGTTGACCGTGACCGTGCGCGGCCAGGGGCGCGGTGGCCCTAACCAGGAATATGCGCTGGCGCTGGCTTCGCTCTTGAAAGACACACCTGACATCTCGGCACTCGCCGGTGACACCGACGGCGCCGACGGCGGCGCCGGCCACCCCACCGATCCCGCCGGCGCGCTGATCGATGCAGCGACATTTGCGAAGATGAAGGCGCTGGCGCTTCAGCCGCAGGCGTATCTCGACAACAACGACGCGACCACGTTCTTCGAGGCGACGGGGGATTTGTTGCAGCCGGGACCGACGCTAACCAACGTGAACGATATTCGCGTGATTTTGGTGGATTGAGGTCGCGCTTACCCTCCCCTGGAGGGGGGGGGGTCGGCTCGCAATCGAGCACAGCGAGATGCGAGACGGGGTGGGGTGACGGTCTCTCCGCATCCAACGGCGCCCAAGTGGAGAGATCACCCCACCCCGCTCGCGCTTCGCGCGATCGACCCTCCCCCTCCAGGGGAGGGTAAGAGTCAAAACTCGTTCGCGATCTTCGACAACATCCCGAGCAGGGCTTCGCGGTTGGCTTGCCCCAGCAGCTCGTTGAGCCGCGACTCGTGCTTGGTGGCGACGAGCTTCTTGGCGCGCGTCAGGACCGCCTTGCCCTTGTCGGTCAAAACCAGGATGTGCGAGCGGCGGTCGTTGGTGGAGCGGATCCGCGCGCAGAGGTCGCGGCTCTCGAGATTGTCGAGCATGGCGACGAAATTCGGCCGGAGGATGCCGAGGGTGGAGGCGATCTCGGTCTGGTTACGGCCCGGGTTCTTCTCCACCAGCAGGAGCACCGAGAACTGCGCCGGTGTCAGCTGGAGCGAGGCCATGCAGCGCAAAAAGTTCTCGAAGACCTTGAGCTGGGCGCGCTTGAGCACGTAGCCGAGCTGCTCCGAGAGCTCGCCGAGCTGGAGGGCTTCGGGCAGGCCGTCGGCGGCATCCTTGCGGCCCTTGGTCGCGTCGGACGCCTTTTCGGCAGACTTTTCAGCGGTTTTCGAAACGGTCATCGCCTCATGCTCGCAATCCCGCTAAATTCGGGACGGGTCGTTCGCCGCCCTTGAGATTATATTTGATAATTGTTATGGACCATATCAAATATCGTCAGCGTATTTCAATGGCTGTGAACGGACCATCCACCGCAACCGCGGAGGCCGGTCCGGATCGTTAAGGGGGAGCGTCCGGTCTTGAACACCACCATCATGCTGTTCCTGCTGCAGGACGGCATTACCAATGGCGCGATCTATGCGCTGCTCGGCCTGGCGCTGGTGCTGGTGTTCGCCGTCACCCGCGTCATCCTCATCCCCCAGGGCGAATTCGTCACCTATGGCGCGCTGACCTATGCCTCGCTGGCCTCGGGCCAGATGCCGGGCACGGCCAAGCTTGCCCTGGCCCTGGGCATCGGCGCCTGCGCCTTCGACCTGTTCGTAGCCCGCAAGGCACTGCATGGCCGGCTGATCGTCCGCAGCGTCCTCGCCAACGTCGTACTGCCGGCCGTCGTGCTGGCGCTGACCATCACCTTCGCCGCCCAGAAGCCGCCGGTCGCGGTCTGCATCGCGCTGTCGCTGGTGATCGTGGCGATGATCGGCCTCTATCTCTACCGCATCGCGTTCCAGCCGCTGGCGCACACCTCGGTGCTGGTGCTGCTGATCGCCTCGGTCGGCGTGCATCTGGCGCTTCAGGGATTGGGCTTGCTGTTCTTCGGCGCCGAGGGCCAGCGCGGACCGGCCGTGCTGTCCGGCGCGTTCACCGCGGGCTCGCTGCGCTTCACCGGCCAGAGCCTCACGGTCTACGGCATCACCATCGCCTTCATCGTCGGTCTCTGGCTGTTCTTCGGCCTGACGCTCTACGGCAAGGCGTTGCGCGCCACCGCCGTCAACCGGCTGGGCGCCCGGCTCGCCGGCATCCGCACCACGCTGTCGGGGCAGATCGCCTTCCTGCTGGCCTCCGTCATCGGCGCGCTGTCGGGCATCATGATCGTGCCGATCACGACGCTCTACTACGACTCGGGCTTCCTGATCGGCCTGAAGGGCTTCGTCGCCGCGATCATCGGCGGCCTCGTCAGCTATCCCCTCACGGCGGTCGCGGCTCTGTTCGTCGGCATCGTCGAGGCGTTCTCGTCCTTCTATGCCTCCAACTACAAGGAGGTGATCGTGTTCATGCTCCTGATCCCCGTGCTGCTGTTGCGCTCGCTCGCAGCACCTGCCGTCGAAGAAGAGAAGGACTGAGGCTGAGATGCAGAGCCGGCTTCCCATCCTCATCTTCGCACTCGTGATGGCAGCGATCCCGTTCATCCCGGGCATGCCGCCGTTCTGGATCGTGCTGCTCGACAATATCGGCCTTGCCGCGCTGGTCGCGATGGGCCTCGTGCTGCTCACCGGTGTCGGCGGTCTCACCTCGTTCGGACAGGCCGCCTTCGTCGGCTTCGGCGCCTACACCACGGCGCTGCTGACGACGGCTTACGGCCTGTCGCCCTGGCTGACCCTGCCGCTGTCGCTCGTGGTCAGCGGATCGCTCGCGGTGCTGCTCGGCCTGGTCACGGTCCGCCTCTCCGGCCATTACCTGCCGCTCGGCACGCTGGCCTGGGGGCTCGGCCTGTTCTACCTCTTCAGCAAGCTCGAATTCCTCGGGCGCAACGACGGCATCTCGGCGATCCCGCCGCTGTCGATCGGCTCGTTCAGGATGCTCGATCCCGGCTCGATCTACTTTGCGATCTGGGTCGCGGTCATCCTCTCCGCCCTGCTCACGATGAACCTGCTGGACTCCCGCACCGGCCGCGCCATCCGCGCGCTGCGGCGCGGCCATGTCGCGGCCGAAGCGTTCGGCGTGCACACGCCGCGCGCCAAGCTCCTGGTGTTCATCCACGCCGCCGTGCTCGCCGGCCTCTCCGGCTGGCTCTACGCCCATCTCCAGCGCGCGGTGAACCCGACGCCGTTCGGCGCGCAGGCCGGCATCGAATATCTCTTCATCGCGGTGGTCGGCGGCGCCGGTTACGTCTGGGGCGGCGTGCTGGGGGCTGCGATCGTCGTGATCCTGAAAGAGGCGCTGCAGAGCTACCTGCCGATGATCCTGCCCGGCTCCGGCCAGGTCGAGACCATCGTGTTCGGCATCATGCTGGTGGCGCTGCTGCAGCTCGCGCCCGGCGGCGTCTGGCCCTGGCTGATGTCGCTCCTGCCCGAACGCACCGGCGGCAGGAAGCCGGACACCTCGCTGAAGCTCGAGGCGCGCTCCCGCGCACCCGGCCAGTCCGGCGTGCTGCTCCAGGTCGAGAAGGCGCGCAAGCAGTTCGGCGGCGTGGTCGCGGTCAACAACGTCTCCTTCGACGTCCAGGCCCGCGAGATCGTGGCGCTGATCGGTCCCAACGGCGCCGGCAAGAGCACCACCTTCAACCTGATCACCGGCGTGCTGTCGGCAACCTCCGGCTCGATCTCGGTGCTCGGCAAGAAGGTCGATCGCGCGCCGCCGCAGGAGATCGTCAAGCTCGGCATCAGCAGGACCTTCCAGCACGTCAAGCTGGTCCCCGACATGACCGTGCTGGAAAATGTCGCGATCGGCGCGCATCTGCGCGGCCATTCCGGGCCGCTCGCCTCGATGCTGCGTCTCGACCGCGCCGATGAAGCCAAACTGCTTGCGGAAGCCGCCCGGCAGATCGAGCGGGTCGGCCTCGCCGACCAGATGCACCAGCTCGCCGGATCGCTCTCGCTCGGCCAGCAGCGCATCGTCGAGATCGCCCGCGCGCTCTGCGTCGATCCGATGCTGCTGCTGCTCGACGAGCCCGCGGCCGGCCTGCGCCACATGGAAAAGCAGCAGCTCGCGAAGCTGCTGCGGGATCTGCGCGACGGCGGTATGAGCGTGCTGCTGGTCGAGCACGACATGGGCTTCGTGATGAATCTCGCCGATCGCATCGTGGTGCTGGATTTCGGCACCAAGATCGCGGAAGGCACGCCCGCAACGATCAAGACCAATCCCGAAGTGATCAAGGCCTATCTCGGAGTGGCGGCATGAGCGCGCTGTTGTCCGTCACAGATGCACATGTCGCCTATGGCAAGGTCGAGGCCGTGCGCTCGGTTGGGCTCGAAGTCGGCGAGAACCAGATCGTCACCATCGTCGGCGCCAACGGCGCCGGCAAGACCACGCTGCTGTCGGCCATCATGGGCATCCTGCCGTTGAAGGGCCGCGTCGCCTTTGCCGGCCAGGACCTTGCCCGGCTCGACATCGAGGACCGCGTCGCGATGGGGCTCGGCCTGGTCCCTGAGCACCGCGAATTGTTCGTGACCATGAATGTCGAGGACAATCTCGAGCTCGGCGCTTTCCGCATCGAGCGCAGCAAGGCGAAGGCCTCGATGGAGCAGGTCTACACGCTGTTTCCGCGGCTGAAGGAGCGGCGCAAGCAGTTCGCCGGCACGCTCTCCGGCGGCGAGCAGCAGATGCTCGCCATGGGCCGCGCGCTGATGGGCGCCCCGAAACTCCTGATGCTGGACGAGCCGAGCCTCGGTCTCGCGCCGATCATCGTCGCCGACATTTTCCGCATCATCACCGAGCTGCGCGCCAGCGGCGTGTCTGTGCTGCTGGTCGAGCAGAACGCACAGGCCGCGCTGAAGATCGCCGACCAGGCCTATGTGATGGAGCTCGGCGAGTTCGTCCTCAGCGGCAAGGCCAGCGACATCGCGGCGAACGAGCGGGTGGCGGCCAGCTATCTCGGCTTCCAGCACGAAGGCGAGAGCGCAATCTAGGTTGTTATTTGAGCATGATCTGTTCGGAAAACCGCTGCACGCTTTTCCGGATCATGCTCGCTTCGCCGTCCGCACAAAGCCCCAGGCGGCGATCGCGGCCATCAGCAGCGAGATCAGCACGTTGTAGCCGGCGAGCGAGAGGCCGAGGAAGCGCCATTGCACCTCGTCGCAGCGCACCACCTTGACGGTGTCGAGCCGCGACAGCAGATCGCCGGCGCTGCCGAGATTGACGACCGGGCCGCTGCAATCGGTCGGGCCCTTCCAGAACCCCCATTCGACGCCCGAGTGATAGGTGCCGAGGCCGGCATTGGCGAGCGCCGCCAGCGCGAGGATTGCGAGCCCGGCCAGCAGCAGCGGCCGCGGCGCGCCGCTCCGCGCCGCAACGGCCGTGAGCGCACCGACCGGGATCATGAGGTAATAGGCGTAGCGCTGCTCGAGGCAGAGCGGACAGGGCAGGATCTCGAGGACGAGCTGGAAGAACCAGGCGCCCGCAATCGTCGCCGCGGCGATCAGGGTGACGACCAGCGAGCCGGTCAGCGCAGGTGCGCTGGCGGCCGGTCGAAATGCGGGCATTGCGGCACTCTGGGTCGTCACGGCGGCCTCTTTCGGATGGGGCGTGGCGCTAGATTCTCATTTTGATGCGTTTTCCTGACGTGAACCGGTATCCACTTCGCTCGAAAACGCCACTAGCCTCTAACCCCGGCCCAGGCCCCTGTCGAGAACGCCCGGGATCACTTTGGCGCGGGTTGACCCCGGTTTCTCCATGGCTATAGTCCGCCGGCTTCGCGAGGCTCCTTCCGGGACCCGACCGAGGGCCCCTGTGGCGGAACTGGTAGACGCGCTCGACTCAAAATCGGAATACTATCAGTAGCTTATCAATTTTTGCATTGATTTTTCAGTCACTTACTGTTATTCTGTCTCCGAAATAAGCCTTACACAGGTCTTACACAAAATCGCGTTTTCAAGCGATTTTTCGGAGGCTGGCGCACATGGCAGAACACCACGAGCTGATGGGAGGCAAACTCCACATCTATAAGCGCGACAATAGCCGCTTCTGGCAGTGCTCGACCTATCTGCGCGGCAAGAACTGGCGCAACACGACGAAGGAAGAAAGCCTCTCGCACGCGAAGGAGATCGCGGAGGACTGGTATCTGGAACTGCGCGGCAAGGCCCGAGCGGGAGCGCTCACTTCCGGGCCGACTTTCAAGAAGGCTGCCGACCAATTCCTCGCGGAATACGAAACCATCACGCAAGGTCAGCGGAGCCCGGAGTGGGTCAAGACCTACGCGCTTATGCTCCGTGTGTACCTGGTCCCCTATTTCGGAAAGATGGCGTTATCGGAGATCACCGCCGGCAAGGTGCAAGAGTATCGAATTCACCGGAGACAATTGAGTATCGACAAGAGAGGGAAGCCGCCCTCTCGTTCCTCGATGCATCATGAGACAGTTACGATCAGGCAGGTCCTCAAAACGGCATTGCGTCATGGCTGGCTGACCGCATTGCCGGACCTCTCCCAACCCTACAAGACATCGGGCAAGATCACCCATCGCGCCTGGTTCTCCCCCGAGGAATATCAGCGACTTTACGAAGCGACGCGCCGCAGGGCGCAGGCGCCATTGCACAATCGCCACAAGTGGGCGTGCGAGCAGTTGCACGACTACGTTCTCTTCATGGCGAATACCGGGCTCAGGCCTGACGAGGCCGCCCGGCTTGAATTCCGCGACGTTAAGATCGTCAAGGACCACGGTAGCAAGGAAACGATTCTAGAAATCGAGGTGCGCGGCAAGCGCGGCGTCGGATGGTGCAAAAGCACGCACAACGCGGTGGTGCCCTTTGAAAGGTTGCGGAATCGGTTACGGCCCGAGATCATTCCAGAGTCGGACGAAGATGAAGCGCCGCCTCGGCAGGCTACGGCCAGGAACACCAAGCCGCGCCTGGTCAAGCCGCAGTCTACTGACCGGCTGTTTCCGATGAAGCAGCGCGGCTTGCTTAACACCATTCTCGACGAACTTAAGCTCAAGCTTGATCGCGACGGTAAGCCGCGGACAAGCTATAGCCTGCGGCACACCTATATCTGCTTTCGCCTCATGGAAGGCGCCGATATCTACCAGATCGCCAAGAACTGCCGCACCAGCGTCGAGATGATCGAGAAGTTCTACGCAGCCCACATCAAGACGATGCTCGATGCTGCAGCGATCAACGTGCGGAAGGGCACTATCCAAAGGGAACGCAAGAGCCGCGAAGGCGGCGAACAGGATACGATCCGAACGGATCGGAAAGCCCGCAAGGATGGGTGAAATGCTACGCTCCGAAGGGAGCGCAAAACCACCAATTTACAGGCTGATTAGAGGGTTTTCATTTTTTGGTTGGCGCGCACGCTTTGGCATGTCTATAACGGCTTGTGCGCGGGTATGGCGGAACTGGTAGACGCGCCGCACTCAAAATGCGGTGCCCAAAAGGCGTGGGGGTTCGATTCCCTCTACCCGCACCATCTCTTGAAACCCAGATTTTAGATGAACATTGCCGAAATCGAGATGCAGCTTGCCGATCTGGTCAAGCAGTCTTTTGACAGCAACGAGTTCCCGTTTAAGTTTCTCGAAATCTACAATGCGCCCAAGGCGACGCTCACCAAATTGCGCTCTGGCACACAGAACAAGGGTCAGCTGCAGAGCGACGTGCTCTGGTCGCGGAAGCTCTACTTCCGTTGCGCTCCAGAGGGACAGGTAACCGCGACGCTCGACGCGCTCCGGGAGACCAAAGCAGCCAAGTCGCAGAAGCCGCGCTTCCTTCTTGTGACTGACGGACGAGAGGTTGCCGCTTACGACACCAAGATCGACGACCCCCAGCACTTCGACTTCGACAAGCTTAACGATCGTTTTGACTTCTTCCTGCCGCTTGCAGGCATCGAGAAATATGAGGCGGTCGCGGAAAATCCAGCCGACATCAAGGCTGCCGGGCGGCTCGCCAAGCTCCATGACGAAATCGAACGTCACAATCCCGATTGGCTTGTTCCCGAGAAGCGGCATCCGCTGAATCAATTTCTTACGCGCATTCTATTCTGCATGTTCGCCGAGGACACCGGCAGCTTTCCTCAAGACCTGTTCGTCAGGACCATCAGCGATTTCGGAGGGGCCGACGGCGAACACCTCCAAAGCCTCTTGAAGCAGCTGTTCGACGTTATGAACGTTCCGGACGATCGGCGTGGCGATCTGCCGGCTCACATTCGCGCCTTCCCCTACGTGAATGGCGGACTCTTTGCTGACAGCACGGAGGTGCCCGTCTTCAATCGCCGTGCCAAGCGCATGCTGGTCGAAGCCGCTCAGCTCGATTGGCGGGAGATTAACCCCGACATCTTCGGGTCGATGATTCAGGCTGTCGTCGACACCGAGATGCGCGGCGACCTCGGCATGCACTACACGTCCGTGCCGAACATCATGAAGGTGTTGCAGCCTCTCTTCCTGATGTCGCTCGAAGAAGAGTTTGAACGCGCGCGCGGCCACCGTGAAGAACGCTCCTTGCTTCAAAAGTTGCTGACGCGCATTTCAAAGATCCGCGTCTTCGATCCTGCCTGCGGCTCTGGAAACTTCCTGATCATCGCGTACCGCGAATTGCGCAAGCTGGAGATGCGCATCTTTCAGCGCCTCGACGAGATTGGCGGAGGCCAGACGACGTGGCGTGAGCAAAGCGGGGTCAAGCTATCCAGCTTTTACGGAATCGAATTGGCAGACTTCGCCGCAGAGACGACCAAGCTGTCGCTCTGGATTGCCGAATACCAGATGAACCAGCGGTTCAAAAGCTTGTTCGGCGAAGCGCCGAAGAGCTTCCCCTTGAGGGACGGCGGTCACATCGTATGCGGCAACGCTCTCCGGCTCGATTGGCTTCAGGTCTGTCCTCGACCGATGAAGACGGTCCAGAAGGAAAAGATTTTCGACTTGGCTCGGGTGGAAAAGGTACATGCCACCGAGCAAGTCCCTGACGACGAGGCGGAGACTTACGTCGTCGGCAATCCGCCGTATCTGGGTGGCAAGAAGCTTACACCAGATCAGGTCAACGATATGTTGGCTGCTGGCCTCTCCAACATGCGGCAGGTCGACTATGTCGGATGCTGGTTCGTGAAAGCCGTCAACTACACGATAGGTTCACCAACACAATTCGCTTTCGTTGCAACAAGTTCGATCTGCCAGGGAGAGCAAGTCCATCTATTGTGGCGGTATATTTTTGATCGAGGCCACGAGATCGGATTTGCTTATGAACCGTTTAAATGGTCGAACAATGCGGCAAATAACGCCGGTGTTTATTGCACTATAATTGGTGTCCGCCGCTCCCCAGACAATCTAACCAAACGCCTATTCGCTTCGGGGTACGAGAAAAAGGTCAAATCGATCAGTCCTTACCTAATCGAAGGCGCTCCGATATTCGTAGTCCCTGCTCGCAAGCCGATAAATGGCTTGCCAGAGATGTGTATGGGCAGCAATCCCGTCGACGGAAAGCATCTAGTACTTTCTAGATCCGAGTTTGACCGCGCAGTGGCTGCCGATCCTGGCGTGGAACGCTTCTTGAAGAGATATATGGGCGGAAACGATTTTATCGACGGACAACAGCGTTACTGTATTTGGATCAGAGATGAAGAGATCGAAGATGCTCTCAAACATGGATTTCTTGCAGCACGGATAGACGCATGTCAAAAGTATCGTTTAACCGCTGGGAGAGATGCCAAGAAGGCCGCTAATCGGCCTCATCGATTCTGCTATAGTACACATGAAGCTGCTCCAGCTATCATTTGCCCTAACACAAGTTCTTCGAACCGTTTATTCCTGCCAGTCGGATTTGTTGACGACGGTGTAGTCATAAACAAGGAAGCATTCTCGATTTATGATCCTCCGCCCTTTATCTTGGGTCTTATGTCTTCAACAATGCACCGTGTGTGGCTGGCTGCTGCGGGCGGCCGAATCGGTGATGGATTTCGATACTCGGTAAAGCTGGTTTACAACAATTTTCCACTGCCTGAACTATCAAATGCGGATGAACAGGCGCTCGAAGAAGCGTCATGGCAGATTATTGCAGCGCGAGAAGCTCACGCTGGCAAAACGATCGCCTGGCTGTATGATCCCGACACGATGCCAAACAACTTGCACGAAGCGCACCGCGCGGTCGATGAGATTATAGAACGTCTTTATATCGGACGAACCTTTAAGAGCGACTCTGAGCGCCTTGAGCATCTCTTCAAGCTATACGCCGAGATGACCACCGAAAAGCAAAGGGAGGTCGCTCTTGCCTGATTTCGTACACGTCACTTACGGGCAGACCGGGGCCAGCCAAAAGCAGGACGCTATGGGTATGCGCGCGATGCAGGCGCGCGCATACGCCGAACGCGGCTCCCAATATCTTCTCGTCAAGGCACCGCCCGCTTCCGGCAAGTCCCGCGCCCTCATGTTCATCGGCCTCGACAAGCTGGAGCATCAGGCCATCCGGAAAGTCATCGTTGCCGTTCCCGAGCGCTCCATCGGCGCCTCGTTCCGCTCGACCAAGCTTACCGAGCATGGCTTCTTTCGCGACTGGGCCGTCGATGACGAATGGAATCTGTGCACCGCAGGCGGCGATGCAGGTAAAGTCGGTCGGTTCCAGGCATTCATGGAAAGCGATGCGGAAGTGCTGATCTGTACGCATGCCACGCTGCGCTTTGCCTATGACAAGATCGGTGCCGAACCGTTTGCCAATTGCCTACTAGCCGTCGACGAATTCCATCATGCCTCCGCCGACGCCGATAGCCGCCTCGGCGAGGTTGTGCGTGGCCTAATGGCCGATGGCCGGTCGCATATCGTCGCCATGACCGGAAGCTATTTCCGGGGCGACAGCATTCCGGTGCTGCGTCCGGAGGATGAAGAGCGGTTTACGCGCGTCAGCTACACCTATTATGAGCAGCTCAACGGCTACATGCATCTCAAGAGCCTCGGCATCGGCTATCACTTTTATCGCGGCCGCTACCTCGATGCGATCAACGAAATCCTCGATCCTGACAAGAAGACCATCATTCATATTCCGAGCGTCAACGCGGCCGAGAGCACGAAGGAAAAATACGAGGAAGTTGACCGTATTCTCGACCACCTGGGAGATGTGGTGCAGACCGATCCGGTGACCGGTCTCCATCACGTGCTGCACAAGAGCGGCAAGGTGCTCAAGGTGGCCGACCTCGTCGAAGACGACGAGAAGACCCGTAACCGGGTGATGGAGACATTACGCAATATCGAGGGCCGCGACGACGTTGACATCATCATCGCGCTCGGCATGGCCAAGGAAGGCTTCGACTGGATCTACTGCGAGCACGCCCTCACCGTGGGTTATCGCGGCTCGCTCACGGAAATCATCCAGATCATCGGGCGCGCCACGCGGGACTGCCCCGGAAAGTCGCATGCCCAGTTCACGAACCTGATCGCCGAGCCTGACGCCTCCGCCGATAACGTCGCGGAGGCCGTCAACAACATGCTCAAGGCGATTGCCGCCTCACTCCTCATGGAGCAAGTCCTAGCGCCCAACTTCAAGTTCAAAACGCGCGCTACCGATGACAATATCGACGGCGGCGCCAAGATCGTCGACATCGACTACGCCAACAGCGAGACCACTGTCGCCATCAAAGGCTTCGCGGAGCCCAGCACGCCGCGCGTGCGCCAAATCCTGCAAAGCGATCTGGTCGATCTCACCGCTTCCGTCATGCAAGACGAGCGCGTGCTGCGCGCCGCCATGAATCCGGAGGAGATTCCGCCGGAGGTCGTGACGGCGGTCTACGTACCGAAGGTCATTGAGACGAAATACCCGGATCTCTCGCCGCAGGAGGTCGAGGAGGTCCGGCAACATGTCGTGGCTAACGCCGCCTTCAAGGCCAGCAGCAGCGGCGGCCTGCCGGAGCTCAACGACAACCTCATTAAGCTGGCTAACAAATTCATCAACGTCAAAGACCTTGACATCGACCTAATCGACAGCGTCAACCCGTTCCAGCTTGCTTACGAAATCATGTCGAAGTCGGTCGACGCCGACGTGTTGAAGCGTATCCACGGTGCCATCACGGCGCGGCGTATCCAGATGACCGAGGAAGAGGCTGTTGCGCTTTGGCCTCGCATCAAAAGCTTCAGTGAGACGCATGGCCGGGAGCCGAGCCTCACCGCGCAAAATCCGATGGAACGGCGTCTCGCCGAAGCGCTCGAATGGATCAGGGCCAAGAAGCGCGAGCACCTTCGCACCCAGCAGCCGGGGTAAGGCGCTATGTCCAAACCGACGCTTGATGATCTCTTGTCCGGCAGCGACCCTCTTCTGAATGTCAAATTGACGACGAAGACGGTTTCGAGCGAACAGCAGCGAATTGTCGATACTTTCGCCGAAGTCAACACATTCATCGATCGGCATAAGCGCAAGCCCGGCGATACCGACAAGCCATCGGTCTCGGAACGGGCCCTCCGCATGAAGCTGAACGGGTTGCTGAACGATCCGGCCGTCCACGAAACGCTGTTACCGCACGACCGGCATGCGCTTCTTCCCGCAGCGCCAGCCCAGCCCCCGCAAACGCTTGACGATATTTTCGACGACGATCTCCTGAAGACGCCACAGGACGACATCTTTGATCTCGTTCACGTCAAACCGGCGGCCGCCAGGCCCGACGAGGTTGCCGAACGACAGGTCTGCGCCGAATTCGACAAATTCAAGCCTCTGTTCGAACAGTGCGTCCGCGAGATGGCGGAGAGCAAGCGCAAGGCCATCCCCTTCGCTAACGAGCAGGAGATTGGCGCGGGTGAATTCTTCATCCTCAATGGAGTGTTGGTTTACGTTGCTGAGGTCGGCGAGACGCACATCCGTAACGGCAAGAAAAATGCGCGGCTGCGGCTCATCTTCGACAACGGGACGGAAGGCAACAATCTTTTGCGCTCGCTTGCGACCGAGCTTTACAAGGACCCCAATGGGCGCCGTGTCACCACGACCGACATGGGTCCGCTCTTTACGGATGTGCCCGCCACGGGCGATACCCAAACAGGTATGATCTACGTTGTGAAGAGCCTGTCCGATGACCCGGAAATCCGCAAGCTGGACGGCGTTCTTCACAAAATCGGCTTTACCTCCGGCAAGATGGAAATCCGCATTCAGAACGCCAAGGACGACCCCACGTTCCTGATGGCTCCCGTGCATCCGGTGACGACATATACTCTCTACAACATCGATCGTGTCAGGCTTGAGCACCTGCTGCACGATTTTTTCGCAGCAGCGCGGCTCGACATCGAGATCACAGACCGCTTTGGTAAGAAAGTTCGTCCTCGCGAATGGTTCTTGCTGCCGCCGTCGATTATCGGCGAAGCCGTTGCCAGACTGAAAGACGGATCGATTGTTAATTATCGATATGATCGCGACGACGGGACCCTTGTGCCGATCGTCGCCAAAGGCGAGTAGTTGCCCCTGTAAGTCTTAGCGCCAACCCGTAAAAATACCACCAATTCTGGCCAGCCATCCTTTGCGCTCTGCTTGCGGCGGACTCATCGCTTTGGTCTCAAGTTTTCCACCCGCTTTTGCAGCAAAGTGCGCGGTTCTCGCCCGCTTGTCGCGCGCTTGCCCTCGGGCGACTTCCTCGTCCGACCACTGTGGGGCCTCGATGACTTCGCCACCTCTGATGACATAGTGCGATCGGCAGTGCAGATTCCAACTTCCGATTGACGGATGAAGGGAGACGTTCTCACCGTCGAACGTTAGTCGCCATTGTGCTGGGGCAAGCGGCGTCACCACCTCGCGTCCACAGCCGCAACAGCAAAGATGCATGACGGTTGCGTAGCGCATCGACACGTAAATGATACCGCCATCCAACCGTTCCGGCATGTCATCTACGAACCTGTGCTCAAGTCGGCTATAGCGGATCATGTTCGGTCGCTGTTCAAAAGCATATTGCCATCGGTCGTGTAGCTCATATGCAGCTCGTTTTCGAGATCACGATAGTAGCCGCGCAACCTCTTCCAGCGAATGACGGCGAGGTCGGCGTTAAGGCTGTTCAGATCTGCAACCTGGATGTTGGCCTCGTAAACACCGCCAGCTTCCTTGGGCGCAAAGGAGACCCGGTTGCGCACGACGTCGCGACGCTCAGGTGTCGATAGCGTCGCTCGCAAGATACCGCCGAGCGACAGGTCTTCGAGCGTCAATCCCATCCCGACATCGATGAACGATGCGCCGATCGACTCCAGCTTTTCGATAACCGCCAGCTTGTCGGGACCGTCGTCCATGGCGATGAAAGCGAAGGTCACACCGTCGAGCAAATGAACGTTGTGTGCGCCAAGCTTGACCGGATGCGCCTTGATCCCTCGGTGCATGCGCGAATAGAGCGCCTTGAAGTAATCGACTTTCTTGGGAGCTTCGCGCAATTCCTGGATCGTGGGTGCGCCCGGAGCGCGGAATGCGTTATGATTCAGGAAGTCGTCATCGTCGAATAGCCGGATTTCAGGCACAGGCGTCTTGGCCACCTTGTCGAAAATGTAGGCGCCCGTCCCACCCAGCCCGATCAAGGCAACGACATCTTTCTGGAGCCTCGCCGTAAGCGTGGCCGTCCCCGAACGGCCAGAAGCCGTGTCGGGATACTCGAAAATCGAGTCCGGATCATCCTCCTCCGGCGCGGTATACGGACGCGACTTGATGGACGGATCGATGACGCCGGCCGGCGCCGCCAGCATCGCATGATAGGTCGTCATCTTGTGATAGTAGTCGGCATAGCCGCCATCGGGCTTTTGCGAGAAGCTGTGCCTCACAAAGACGCCCGGTCCCATTTCGCGGCGTTCGCCTTCGCTGCCGATGTTCATTTTTGCGCCCTGCGCATTGCAGGGAAATTCGCCGTCGAAATAGACCACATGATCTTGGACGGGCTTGCGCGTGACGTCGCCGGCAAGCTCAAGCGGCGTCACGAGCGTCCCCCATGCGACCTCGCAGCGAGCATTAACGTAAGGCACCTGAACAGTCAGGAACTTCTCGTCAATAATCCGGACAAAATAGCCGTCGCTGCGAAGCCGCTGGAGGTCGTCGTTAAGAGAGAACAGTTTCCGTGACATTGAAGATGGTCTCGTTCATCGAGTTATGTCCGGGCTTGACCTTCACGCTCTGCCCGGCGTCGAGTTCGCCCATCGCCGGGACCTGCGCCGCGTTGCGGAAGGTGACCGTGAACTTGGTGTTGGGCTTCGTCGGACCGCTCGGGAACGCGAGCTTCGTGACCTCTTCATAGGAGACGTCGCGGCCTTCGACAGTGCGGGTCCGGCCATTGACCTTAATCTTGGACTCGCGCGCCAGCTCCTCTTCGATCTCCTCGATCCGCTTCTCGGCAGCCTCGATCTTGGCCTCGGCGCAATGCTCCTCGGCGACCGCTTCGGCGAGTTCGTGCCGCACCTCGCGAAGCTCGCCGAGCACCTTATCCGGGGCCGGCTCCATGCCATTGTTTGCAGTCATGTCCTATCTCCTTTGCTTGACTAGCCAGGATCAGCGCTTTGGTTGACAATCCGCTTGGTATGATTCGGCTTTCGCCGACCTGGCATCTGCGCGGAATTTGGCCTAAGGCACTGATTTATGTTAACTTTTTACGTTCTTGACGGTCATTCCCATGGGGGCCAAACTTGACTTTCCCATGACGATGGTTTACATATATGCCAACTGAATATGTTTTGTCAACCACAAAGGAGCGGAGGGATGCATGTTTGGGGAAAGACTAAAGCTGGCCCGCAAGCGCGCCGGCTTATCGCTTCGCGAGCTTTCGGCTCGTTTGCAGAACCGCGTAAGCGCCCAGGCCATCGGCAAATATGAAGCAGGCCAGATGTTTCCGAGTTCGAGCGTCCTCGTTGCTCTCGGCGACGCGCTGAATGTCGACCTCGATTTCCTGACCAGCACTCAGGTCGCAGAGTTGTGCGGTGTAGAATTCCGCAAGGACGCCCAAACCAAAGTCAAAGAAGCTGCAAAGGTCGAAGCAGCGGTCATCGACCGTGTGGAGCGTTATCTTGCAATCGAGGCGGTTCTCGAATTGCAAAGCGAAGCCCATGATCTCGCGGACCGTAAACCGCATGACGTGGCTTCCTATGATGAAGCCGAAGCAATCGCCAACCAGCTTCGCGCCGACTGGCAGCTCGGCATTGATCCGATTCCGAGCGTTGCCAAATTGCTGGAGGAAAAGGGGATAAAAGTTCTGGCACTCGACATGCCGGCGCACTTCTTTGGACTCACCTGCGAAGTGAAGCGCTCAAACGGCTTGCCATCTCTACCCGTAATTGTGGTAAGTACGTCAATCACCCTTGAGCGCAGGCGATTCACCCTTTGTCACGAACTTGGCCACCGCCTGATTGGCGGCACCAAGAATGAGCTCGATTACGAAAAGGCGATGCATCGTTTTGCTTCGGCATTTCTGATGCCCGCAAGCAGTCTTCGAGAGGAGTTTGGTAATGAGCGGCACGCATTAGCCTATGCCGAGATCAAGAGCGCCAAGCATTTCTATGGCGTCTCGGCTGCGGCATTAATCGTTCGCTTGCGTGACCTCAATATTATTCGCGATGGCTATCTAACCTACCTCTTTCAGACCATGGCCCGGACCTGGCGCTCAACCGAGCCCGATCCACTGCTTGAGCAGGGCGAAAAGGCACGCGATGAAGAGCCTGAGCGCTTCGAAAAACTGGTTTATCGCGCCTTGGCAGAGCAACTTATTGCCCTTCCAAAGGCTTCGATGCTGCTTCAGAAACCGACTCATGACGTCGAATTCGCGATCCGGGGGGCAGCCCTAGCCGATGCGAATAGTCGTCAATGATACGTCGTGCCTGGTCGACTTAAGAAAAGCAGGGTTGCTCCATGCAACTCTGCTTCTTCCTTATTCCTTTCAGATCGCCCTCCCCCTCGTTCATAGCGAGTTGAATGATTTTACTCGAGCGGAGATCGAGGATCTGACAAGCCGCGGGTTGCAAGTTATCGACCTTGCGGCAGAAGGCGTCGCTCGCGCTCTTACTTTTCGGTCCGCATATCCGGCGCTTTCCTTTAATGACTGCCTGAGCATGGCCCTTGCAGAAAGCCAACCCGGCAGCATCCTTCTTACCGGGGACCAGAGCCTTCGCAATCGCGCGAGCACAATCGGAATCGAAGTGCACGGCGTGCTCTGGGTCAGCGACCAGCTTGAAACGAGCGGCCAGATTACTTTTGCCGATCTCCACGCCGGGCTATCGAAGCTCGAAAGCGACCCTCTTGTGTTCGTGCCGAGAGTCGAGCTTGCGAACCGTCTCGCACGGCTTGCCAAGCTTCTCGATACATAACGCCTGTTGCTCAGCACCTCTAAAGTCATGAACGCGAAAAAGCTTTGCTCTCACCACTTTTCGTTGCAGGATTGCACCCACAACCAAGGGCTGGGGCGCGGACTATAATCTAGCGTTCGGTAGCGGCGGCTGGATTGCGCCGCCGCTACTGCCGATGCCCGCCAATCGGAACGAGGTTTCTTAAAATGGCCGGCTCGACGTTTCAGACAAATCCATTCGATCTGCACAAGCTTCTCGATGACTGCCAGAAAGGTCTCATCCAGTTACCCGACTTCCAACGCAGCTGGGTTTGGGACGAAGATCGCATCAAGAGTCTTATAGCATCAGTGTCCCGAGCATTTCCTGTGGGCGCGCTGATGTCACTTGATACAGGCGGCCCGGTTAACTTCAAGCCGAGGCCAGTCGAAGGGGCTCCGGTCGAAGCGAGAGGCGTTTCGCCGCAATCGCTGTTGTTGGACGGCCAGCAGCGTATGACATCGCTTTACCAGGTGACGCTCCGCAGCAAGGTCGTTGAAACCGAGACGCCAAAGAAAAAACGCGTGAAGCGATGGTTCTACATCGACATCCGCAAAGCGCTCGATGCTTCCATGGATCGCGAAGAGGCGATCGTCGGGATTCCAGAGGATCGCATCGTCCGGACCGACTTCGGTCGCACCGTCGAACTCGACCTTTCGACCCCGGAGCAGGAATATGCCCGACTTATGTACCCTGTCACCAAGGTCTTCGATTGGGACAAGTGGCAAGATGGATTCGACGCCTATTGGCGCGGTGACCAACATGAATCCGTGCGTGAGGAATTTCGAGCATTCAAACGGCAGGTTCTGGAAAACTTCAAATACTACCGCGTTCCCGTCATTGCGCTTGACCGATCAACCTCAAAAGAAGCCGTATGCGTCGTCTTCGAGAAGGTGAATACCGGCGGTAAGCCGCTGGATGCCTTCGAACTTGTTACGGCGATGTATGCCGCTTCAGGGCACGAGTTGCGCAAGGACTGGTTTGGAGATGAGCGGACTCCCGGGCGCCATCACCGTCTCACGGAGGCGCTTCGGCCGGCTGGGGCAAAGACCGGCATCATTGCCGGCGTTAGCAACACCGACTTTCTGCAAGCGATCTCGCTCTTCTACACGCGCGATTGCCGGCGTGCCGCGGAAGCCGCCGGCAAGCAAGGGAAAGAACTTCCCGCCGTGTCGGGGAACAGACAAGCACTTCTGAATCTACCACTGTCCGAATACAAGAAATACGAAACCCAGGTGGAGCGCGGCTTTATTCAAGCCGCCAAGTTTCTCCACATGCTCCACATTTATCGGATATTTGATCTTCCGTATCAGTCGCAAGTGGTGCCGCTGGCCGCGATCTTGGCGGACATAGGCGACGCGTGGGAACACGACGCGACCCGTGCCAAGATCGAGCGCTGGTACTGGAATGGCGTCTTTGGCGAGCTTTATGGCTCCGCCGTCGAGACGCGCATCGCGCGCGACTTTATGGAAGTTCCGGCTTGGCTGAATGGCGGACCTGAACCGTCGACTGTGAGTGAAACGCTTTTCCGAGCTGACCGCCTGAAGACCATGCGGATGCGATTGTCAGCCGCTTACAAGGGCGTCAATGCTCTTCTCATGAAGGTGGGCGCACAAGATTTTCGCTCGGGCCAGAAGTTCGATCACACGGTGTTTTTTGGCGAGAACGTCGACATACACCACATCTTCCCCCAGGACTGGTGCAAGAAGAACGGCATCAAGCCGAAGGTGTACGATTCAATTATCAACAAGACGCCGCTATGCTATCGCACCAACAGGATTATTGGAGGTGTTGCGCCATCCGAGTATATCGCGAAGCTTGAGAAGGGCACCAGCACGGTTCCGCCCATCGAGGGCCAGAGACTCGATGGATATCTCAAGTCCCATCTGATTGATTGCGCCTTGTTGCGTGCCGACCGCTTCGACGAGTTTATGGCGGATCGCCAAAAACAACTGCTCGCTCTTATCGAGCAGGCGACCGGCAAGCTCGCATATGCCGGAAGCTATCCGGAAGAAGGTGAGGATGTTGACGTTGACGAGGATAATCTCGAAGCTGAATACACGATAGCGGCTGAGTAGCTTGGCGCGCCTCCCGCGTTGCCAGGCCAGGCTCTGAGAGCGCACGCGCCCCGAGCCGCAAAGGCGTCTCAGCTTTCACCGTCGCGGCGCCGACCTCCGCCACATGCGGGCGGCAAACTCGCGCTCCTCGCGGCCGCTGACATCGGCGTAGATGGCCGTGGTTTCGAGGGAAGCGTGACCGAGCCAGCGTTGTACGAGATGCGGCGGAATGTTGGCCCGGAAGGCGGCAACCCCGAAGGAATGGCGAAGACCTTTCGGCACGGCGGCGATGACTTCAAGACCCAGACTCTGGATGATCGTAGTGCAATAAAGAGAGCGCCTCGCCATCACCCGTCACGAGCTACGCGCGGCCTGAACCACAAGCCGGGAATCCGGTCCGATATGAAGGTCAATGACAAAGCGGTCGCCGGGTTCGGCCGCGTCTATCGCCGCACGCCAGACCTTCCGCAATGCGCGACCCAATTCATCGGAGCGTACCCGACAGTCGCGCAAAAGCGGGACACGCAGTTCACAACGAACCTTGCTCGCCTCGCCGCGCCGGATCAGAAGCTTCGTTGCGCGCGACTTGCCAAAATGCTGAAGCGCGTCGACAAGCTGAAGCGGCGGCGGACCACCGTCAGCGTCCCCGTCGTTCCAGGTCGCAATCGTGTGCGTCTCGATCATCATGCCACCTTATAGGAGGACCGCGTGCGGCTGCCCATGTACTAACACGTTACTTCGGCGCGCCGCCTTGGTGGGCAACCAGATAGGAACGAAACATAATCGTAAGCTGCTTTTCGGCCTCGATACCATTCGCGGCACTCAAAACCTGATGGCAGAAGGCCGGCACCGTTCCATAAAGCGCTGCGGTCAGGGTTTGAGCGAGCAAGCTTGGGTTGGTGAAACGGCCGTTACCAGTCCCGGTCAACATCGCCTCGATCGCCTTTGCACTCCGCCGGGTCGCCACGTCCATCAGCTCGCGTGCGTCAAGTTCGATGGAGATGCGGTAGAGGGCCGGAGAGATCTCGGCTTGCGCCATCTTCGCGTGAAGATAGGCCTTCACCACGGCCTCGGCGGCGATTTCGATCGTAGCGCCTTGGTTGTCGTTACAGGCTTTCTCGATTGCGTCTACCAGCAAGGCGAGGTGCCGCTGCAACACCGCGAAGAGCAACGCCTCCTTGTTCGGATAATATTGGTACAGCGTTCCGACCGAAACGCCTGCCCGCTGCGCCACGCGCGTGGTGTTCAGGCGCATGAGTCCATCGCTGATTAAAACCTGAATGGTTGCCTCGAAAATGGCGTCCAAGGTGGCGATCGAGCGGCCCTGACGCGGGGATTTCCGGGGGGTTAGCGACGGTTGAGGGGCATTTCCCATAAGCGAATTCCAAACCTGAAGGATCGCTCATATCTTACTCCTGACCCCGCGACCCCGCAACGATGCGGTTGCCGACGAGATGGTTAACACGCATCAGGAGACGAATATGGGCAAATTGGACGGAAAGGTCGCGGTTATCACCGGCGGCAGCGATGGGATGGGACTGGCGACAGCCAAGCTGTTCGCGCGCGAAGGCGCAAAGGTCGTCATCACCGGCCGCGATCAGGCGAGGCTCGATGCCGCGGCGCAGGGCATCGGAAACGGCGCCGACGCGATCGGCTGCGATATTGCCAAGATGGCGGACATCGACGCGCTTCGCGAATTTGTTGAGAGAAAGCACGGCCGTGTCGACATCATCTTCGCGAACGCCGGTGCGGCGCGACCGAACATGTTCGCGTACATGTCGGAGGAAGAATTCGATTTCACGATGGCCTGTACGTTCAAGGGAACCTACTTCACGGTGCAGAAGCTCCTGCCGCTCATGGCCTCCGGCGGCTCGATCGTCCTCAACACCACGACTTTGACTACGAAAGGCATGCCCTACGTCAGCGTCTATTCGGCAGGCAAAGCGGCCATTCGCTCGCTGGCACGGTCGCTCACCGCCGAACTGACCGAAAAGGGCATCCGGGTGAACGCCATGGCACCCGGCTACATCGACACCAATCAAGCCCGTAAATCGGGCGTGAGCGAAGAGATGATCGAGCAGACGAAGACCCAGGTGCATGCACAGATTCCTATGCATCGCAGCGGCACCGTCGATGAGATCGCAAAAGCCGTCCTGTTTCTCGCCTCGGATGACGCGTCCTACCTGACGGGCAGCGAATTGTGCGTTGATGGGGGCTGGGCTCAGGTTTGAGCGCCGACAATTCAATCTAACAGGGTGAAGACACTTCAGCTAGGCGAGCGCGCCGCTCGCCCGCTCGGCTGCGCCCAAGAGAAGGATTAGGAACAGACTATGCTTCGTCGATCAAAATACCTGCTGATTTCCGCTTTCATCATCGCGGTGCTTTCGGCCTGCTCACAGACGTCCCATCCAACGACGCGCGCCAGCCTCGGCAAGCCGGTTAGCTCATCGGCCATGGAGGCGTTGATCGATAAGCCGGGACCGATCGAGGTCAGGACGGTCGCCAGCGCGGATTGGGTCGCCGACCTATCAGGCTGATCAATCTGAAAGACCCGCAAGCCATCCAGGCGGGACTCAAGGACCATGAGGAGCCGATCCAGATTTACACGCATCTCCTGAAGCATCCGACCCAAGGATTTTACATGGTCGACACCGGCGTTTCGAAGCGGTTTGTCGAAGACCCTAAGAGCCTCGGCGTTGGATGGGTGGTGCGCAACTTCGCGAAGCTTGACAAGATGCAGGTCCGCGAAGACCCCGCCTCCGCCATCAAATCGGAAGGCGCTCCCCTCAAAGGGGTGCTCATGACCCATCTTCATCTCGATCATATCTCGGGGATGGCGGACATCCCGAAGGATGTGCCGTTCTACACGGGTCCGGGAGAAGCCGAGGAGAAGAAGGCGGAGAACTTCTTTGTCGAGGGGATGGAAGACGCCTTCTTTGAGGGCCGGCCCGCGATTCAGGAATTCCAGTTCACCAAGGACCTGGAGGGGAAATTCGAAGGGGTGATTGACGTCTTCGGTGACGGCTCGTTGTTCGCCATCCTGACCCCCGGACATACGGCGGGCCATGTCTCCTATCTCGCCCGCACGCCGAACGGTCCGGTGCTCCTTACTGGTGACGCCTGCCACACGCGCTGGGGTTGGGAGCATGGCGTCGAACCTGGAAGTTTTACATTCGACCGCGACGAGGAACGGAAGAGCCTGCTCGCTTTGAAGGCGCTGAGCGAACGTCATCCGAAGATGGTCGTCAGGCTCGGTCATCAGCCTTGAGCGTGACTGAATGCCGGCAAATCCGAAATCAGCGTTCGTCCAGCAAGCGAATATCCACCATTTAGGAAACATCCATGCCTAACACCGCAAAGGTCGTCCGCTTCCATCGGCTCGGGGGGCCGGACGTTTTGAAAGTCGAAGAGCTTCCGATCCCAGAGCCTGGCAAAGACGAAGTACGACTGCGCGTAGGGGCGTTTGCCTTGAACCGCGCGGAGGCGTTATTCCGGAAGGGATACTACATCATCCAACCTCAATTTCCGTCGAAGCTCGGCTATGAGGCTTCGGGCGTCGTCGAAGCGGTTGGTCCGGGTGTCGACACGAGCCTCATCGGAAAGTCGTTTAGCACACTGCCCAATTTCAATTTCGGTTCACACGGTGTCTACGGTGAAGTGGCTGTCGTACCTGTCACCGCGCTCACACCGTACCCGGAAATCCTCTCGCCCGAAGAAGCCGCGTCGATCTGGATGCAGTATCTCACGGCCTATGGAGCGATGATTCATCTGGGCGCCGTCGCGCGCGGCGATTTTGTCGTGCTTCCCGCAGCGAGCAGCAGCATTGCGCTTGCAGCCATGGAAATGGTGAAGGCCGAGGGCGCCATAAGTATTGGCCTAACGCGGACGGCGAAGAAGAAAGCCGACCTGCTTTCTCTAGGGTTCGATCATGTCATCGTCAGCAACGATGAAGACGTGGTCAAACGTGTCGATAAAATCACCGGCGGCAAAGGCGCCCGGATTATCTTCGATCCTGTCCTCGGCAAGGGTATTGAAGCCCTTGCACAAACGGCCGCGTACAAAGGGATCTATTTTGCCTATGGTCTGCTCGATCTGAGCCCGACGCCTTACCCGGTCTGGCCGGCCATGATGAACGCGCTTTCCATTCGCGCTTTCGGCATCTCGGAGATATTGAAAGATGCGGAGGTAATGACAAAGGCGACGAATTACATATTCGAGCGTTTGAGTGATGGCCGGTTCAGGCCGAAAATCGCGAAGATATTCAAGTTGGACGAGATCGTCGAAGCGCATCGCTACATGGAATCGAATAATCAGATCGGCAAGATCGTGGTTAAAGTCGGTTAGTGCTTTCTTGCGAGCAACGGGCCTCCTCGGGTCGAGGAGCTCCGGCACAAGGTATTGGATCGCGCGGGCTCGCCGCCTGCCGGCCTTGGCCGGCCGCCGGATCACCGTCAGTGCCGCCGCGCCGACCTCCGCCACATGCGGGCGGCAAACTCGCGCTCCTCGGGGCCGCTGACATCGGCGTAGATGGCCGTGGTTTCGAGGGAAGCGTGACCGAGCCAGCGTTGTACGAGATGCGGCGGAATGTTCGCCCGGAAGGCGGCAACCCCGAAGGAATGGCGAAGGCCTTTCGGCACGGCAGCGACGCCCGAAAGTCCCGCCGACCGCATCACCGCCTTCACATATCGCCAGGCCGTGGTACGGCTCCAGCCCCAGAGTCGCCGGTATGCTAACGTCGGATCGCGCTGCAACCGGCGAAGGCCGAAAGCGCGATTGAGATCGGCGACGACACGCGGAGGCAACGGCACCTCGCGGACAATTCCCGGCGCCCGGCGCTTCAGGGTCTTGAAGGTGACGACGGCCCGGTCCAGGTCGATCGCTGCAGCGGTGACGCCGAGCGCCTCCGAGATGCGGGCGCCGCCCCATACTAATGTCAGGCAGAAGAGACGGATTTCACGTGGGGCGTGCTGCGCCGCCCGGATGAAGCGTTGGCGCTCGGCGGCGTTGAGATATTTGCGCGCGCCGCCGACCCCGTGAAGGGTCATCCGAAAGCCGGGACGGTGATTGAGCAAAGGAGGCTCCGCAACAATATCGCCAATAGTGTTGCAGCATAGAACCCCCATCTCCTTCAGTAGGTTATGGCGAACTGTGGCGTCGATCGCCGTATTCATACCCCCTTCGAGTCGTCCAATCAAAGGATATCTGCGTCCTGAAACAGAATTGGCGATTTCGTTTCAGAATACGCGATGTATTCGGAAGTAAAAAAGCGCCTTTTCCCAAGTATATCCGCCTTGTAGGCGCCATAAGCCTCATGGCCGCCTCGACGCTGGCTGTGGTCCTGCCGACCCCGGCATTGGCGCAACAGGTCGGACCTCGCTCCGGTCAAATCAGCAACGGGCACTGCCGATGCAAGACCTTGTGCGAGGTCGGGCAATCGACGTTCAGCCAGGGCAACACCATCCACGAATGCATGGGCCTCTGCGCGAAAGCATTTTCGGGCTGTACCGCCGGCGAAGTTCGGTCGCCGGCTACGCGCCACGGAGGGTGACCAGAAATGAAGCTCGTTATCGCACTGGCCGTGTCATGCATCGGCTTCGCCATCAGCTTGCCAACCGCCCGCGCCGATGAAGCGGCGGTCGCTGCCGCCCAAGCTTCCATGGAGCAAGGCTGTGAGCAGATGGTCGCCAAACTACCGTTTCGCGTAACTCATGAGGCCGTCGAGACCATCTGCACCGAGGCCGCTCGCAGGACCGTCGAGAAAATACGCGGCGGCATGTCACCGGATGCGGCCTCGCAGGAGGCCGGAACCTATCTCGTGACTGAGCTGCGGCGCATAGCCTGCAAACCAGGCAAGCCCCAAGAGGGATGCAACAACTGAAAGAAGGGATGGCGGCGAACGCGGAAGTGACGCGTATCGCGGTCATCCGCCGCCCGGTCTCACGACATTCATCGCGCCAAATGTCTTGCTGGCCCGTACCACACGGGTCGTTAGCGAAAATCTGAGGAGATTACCGTGCTAAGAAAGCGAATCCTTGCAGCGGCTTTCGTCGTCATTGCTGCAACGCCTGCGGTCGCCGCCGACTCTACGCCTGTTAAGAACAGTCCCCCACCGCAGCCTGTAGAACTAGCCCAGCTCCCCGCGCCATGCGATTGCGATATCCGATACCGGAATTGCGTCCAGGCAGCCCGCGAGCCGGGTGGGTTTTTGAACGAGCGGATGGCCCTGCAATATTGCAGCACCGAACGGCAGGAATGCAAAAAGGTTTGCCCCCGTTAGCCGCCCATTTCCGCACCGGCCCGCGACGTGCGGAAACCGAACGTATCAATCGCGGGACCCAACCAAAGCCACAGGAGAATTGACGGTGAGCGATAACAACAGCAGCACCAGCCCCACGCAGCAGGGCCAAAACGACGCCAACCAGGGCTGCGGCCCTGCAAGCCATACGCAGTTCAACTCGGATGCCGCATACCAGGCCTATATCAATAACTACAACTGGCAGAAGCAGCAGAACGAAAACAAGTAATCAACCCGCCATCGATCGGCGGACCGAGCGCAGGCGGCCCGGATAACCGGGCCGCCCACCGGTGGAAGCGCAAACACAGCGGACGGATCGCCGCGTCCTGGCACGACAACCGCTTCTTCGGCGAGGAACGATATGCCCGATCCTGGCGACCCTTGGGAACTCTGGAAGACATTGCCGCGCGCGCGGCAATTGGCCCTGATCTGTGAGACGGTCGGCGATCGCCATGACGTGCCGGTTGCACGCATCCGGCGCGGACCGCCGTGGCATCGAAGCGTCAGCCAAGCCCGCACGTACGCAATCCGGATGGCCTATGAACTCCTGGACCCCTACACCACGGCCGACCTAACCCGCGACTTTCGCATGGACCTCGTCGACGCGATCCGCAGCAAACAGAAAAGCAGCGCGTTACCTCGCGCGGCCGAACTGGCCGCACTCAAGGATGGGATCGCGGTGCGCCTGAAGGCCGGATAGACCCAGTTTTCGGCCAGGTCAAACGCCCCGCTCAATTATTGAGGGTCGTAGCGTCCCCGCGCCATGCGCGGGCGGGCTGTCGTGAACGGAGCCGAAGGCGTCTCCGCCCTCCGGGCTTCCATCCCTGACGCACAGCTTATTGAGCTTCTTGCAGCGAGCACGCCGTCGCGCTTCGCCTGATGCGCCGTTTTCCTTTTTGTTTTTCTAAGGGGCCAGGCCCCTCGCGCGCGCAAGGCATCCCAACGCGGAACGCCGCATCCACCCGCATCCCCTGAAGAAGGGGCCCCTCGGGCGGAGCCTCGGCGTTCTGCGTCCGGAGCCTCCTTGCGCTTGCTACCCCCGGTCTCGCCGACGGGCAGGGTTGCAGCAGCAGCTGCAACCAGCACCGAAAGAGGCGAGAAATGAGAAGGGACATCTATCAGGAAATCACGGACCAGATTGTCCGCGCGTTGGAGAACGGCGTTCGCCCGTGGCACCAGCCATGGAACGCGCGACACACGGAGGGACGCGTTGCCCGGCCGCTGCGCCATAACGGCGTGGCTTATCGCGGCGTCAACGTCCTTGCGCTCTGGATGCAAGCGATGGCGAACGGCTACGCCTCGCCCGTCTGGATGACGTTCAAGCAGGCGCTGGAACTAAAAGCCCACGTCCGCAAGGGCGAAAAGGGCAGCCTCGTCGTTTATGCCGACAAGATCACGCGCACCGAGACGGACGCCAAGACGGGCGAAGAAAGCGAACGCGCCATTCCCTTCATGAAGGGTTACACCGTTTTCAACGCCGAGCAGATCGACGGATTATCCGACCTCTATTACGCCAAACCTGCGCCGGTCACGCCGACCATTCAGCGCATCGCGCGGGTGGAAGCGTTCTTTGCCGCGACGGGCGTCACCATACGGCACGGCGGCAAGCACGCCTGTTACAGCATCAGCACCGACCATGTGCAGATGCCGCCCCTCGAATTTTTCCGCGACGTCGAATCCTATTACGCAACCCTCGGCCACGAAGTCACCCATTGGACAAGGCACCCGACGCGGCTTGACCGCGACTTTGGCCGCAAGCGGTTTGGCGACGAGGGTTACGCGATGGAGGAACTGGTCGCCGAACTCGGCGCGGCCTTCCTCTCCGCCGACCTCGAACTGACGCCTTCGCTGCGCGACGAACACGCCTCTTACATCGAGGGTTGGCTCAAGGCCTTAAAAAACGACAGCCGCGCGATTTTCGCCGCCGCATCGCATGCACAACGCGCTGCCGACTTCCTGCACGGCTTGCAGAAACCGGCCCCGGTTCAAGCGGGTACCGCATGAAAATAGCGGCGCGGCGATCATGGATCGCCGCGCTTACCCCTTCGTGGCACGCAGGGCGCACAACGCCCATTGCAACTTGTCTTCATACCACTCGCCGGGGGCGTCGCGGTTGAACGCGACGAGAATATAGGCGGCGGCCTGATTGGCCTCGCGTGCGGTTTCAAAGCGCCGGGCGACGGCCTTGAGAGTAATCGCCGCTTGCTTCCGAGCGCAACTTCATCGCATGCAGTACGTTAGAGCCACCATCGGTATTTTGAGAATATACTCAAGAAGCAGAACAACGCGAAATAAGCGAGCAGGGAGGCAATGACGAATACGACGGCCAGTCGCGACATGCTGATGGTGAAGTCGTAAATGTCGTAGAATGCGAAAGCTATCAGAAAGCCAACGCCGACCGAGACGTATGGATACGCCTTTTCCCATGGGGCAAAAGGATTTTTCCAAACGGCACGACACGCGCCACACACATTAAAGTCTTTTGCTACCTGATTGCCGCACCCTCCGCATATCCCTGCGTGCTGCATAAATCCTCCCAAGTTGATTGTATTACTTGCCGGTAAAATATCATCTTTTGGCGTTCGATTGCCACTGTCACGTAGTGCGTGGCCGTTTTCTGATAGAGCGCCCCGCTCTAAACAAGAGTTGGGCCTGGTGATTGGCGCGACGCAAGGCTCCAGACGTCATCAATCGCGGGCGCGTTTTGTGGCCGACAAACCTCACTGCAACGTCCAAAACTCCTTGGTGGTTTCTATAGCTTGCTCCGGTCTGTTTTGGCTCCACAGCCTCGTTTTATTCCGGCCTAAGGTTCTCGATCCGGCTTTTGCTCTTTGGCCGCGGCGGGGCGACGTTCCCGCCTTCGCGCTGTTCCCTTCGTCAGGGCAACCAGCACCGGCGGTTTCGAATTGATGGCGCTTTCAGAATCGGGAATCGCTTGAAGCCGCTTCCGCCGATCAGGCGGACGCCACATGATTGGGGGGCCACGACGGCGAAGCCAGAGGCGAAACCTTATGACAAGCATGAGTTGCTTGCGGTATAAAATGTCCCATTGCCGCTTTATCAATGTTTTTTGGATTGCCCATGCCGCGTGTAGACCTCTCTGTTTTTCCGCCTCTTCGTAATGAAGCTGAGGCGCTGGGCGCAAAATGGGATTCCATCAATGGAATTTGGTACGTTCCCGACGGCGTTGATCCTGCTCCATTTGAAAAGTGGTTCATTCTCCCTGCGCCCTCATTCAATATCCGCAGCACTAATTTCAGTGTAGCCGTGCGCAAACAGAATTGCCGCTGGTGCTCTTCCCTCACCGATATAGCCACTATTGTGTTGTCGCCGGGTTGGGAAATTTGGGGCACGGTCGATGTGATCGAAGAGACCGAAGGTTCTGAGGAAGAACTTATCATGGGATGGATTCAACAACGGATTACGGCGGCCGTTCACTATATTAAGTCTATCTCAGATACAGCTTTGTCGGCCGTACAATCGACCGTGCCCGAATATAAGTTTGGGCTAATCAATGGTCATCGATTCAGAAAGCTTTTCAATCACTGCAGATTTTGCGGGTCTCTTCAGGATAAGTTGGCTGTGCCCCTGAACGATGAAAAGACTGGACGGCTTGCCGAGGGAATTACACTGCAAGATCACGACCTGCCATTTGACTGCAGCAGCGGTTTCCAAAGTGACCTCTTGGGGTATGGCTTCGATCCTTTTCTCCCACAACACCGCTAACCGAGACCGGCAAGCGATGATCGCCGCGCTTACCCGGCCGCGTTGCGCAGGGCGCACAGCGCCCATTGCAGCTTGTCTTCATACCAGTCGCCGGGGGCGTCGCGGTTGAACGCGACGAGAAGATAGGCGGCGACCTGATTGGCCTCGCGTGCGGTTTCGAAGCGGCCGGCGACGGCCTTCATAACGACCGCCACTTGTTTCCCAAGAGGCAACCCTTCCCAAATCTGCATGAAGCGCGAGAAGCCCCCGAAATTCGGCGGATCGCCCGGTCGCGGCAGCGCATAGTCGTAACCGTGCTCGGCCAATTGAAGCTGCACAAGCTCTTCCCGCAGCTGATCGACCTTCCACCATGTGGCGGAGCGATTGCGGGACCAGGATTCAATCGCCGAAGCAGCCAATAAGGATTCCAGCAACAAGGAGGCTTCAGCCTTCGGCACGCTCAGCGGGGCAGCTTGCAAGGCCGGTAGCGGAACCGCCGCAAGTGCTACAGAAGCCGTCCCGTGAAGCAGAGATCTTCGGGTTAGTGCCATCGAACCCCCCATGGTTGCCGGGAATGTGAATCTCCCAATCCCGATGTGCAAGCGACGTCGCTGGGTCGGTCCCCACTCAGTGGAAGCTTATGCCGGGACGCCGCAGCACAAGCTCTTTGCTCCGCGTCCACCACGGTCGCTGATCGGCCGGAACGAGCTCCCGCCACGCCAGAAGATAGTCCATATGTTCGAGATAGCGGTTGAAGCTGTAGCGACGTACCCCATTCTCTTCGGCGTGAAATTCGGCGTAAGACCGCATCTCCTGCTGCCGATGCTTCCACCATTCGGTTGACGCCCTTGGATGAGCCTCCGTCCACCAGACTCCGACGAGGAACGGTAGGGGTGGCGTCGGATGCGCCCCCCGCCAGAACTCCCGGTCCACGAGCACGGTTTCCAACTCCGCGGCGATCCAAGGGTTTTCGTTGTAGAGCCATTCAAGTGGATCGGTCGGCCCGGCGGTCGGGTCCTCGCGCCATACTCGCAGTTCGGGAGGCTGCGCACTACGCCACGCCATCACTTCCTGGACCAGCCGGCTATGAAGCTGGAGCCGTTGGTCTCCATGGTGCCTGCGGAGCAACGGATCAATAAAGTCTGCCCCGTAACTCAGCCACTGCTGGTCTGTCGCCAAGGGAAGTGGCGGGCGGAGACCATAGACCGTGCCGGTCTCGGGGTCTTGCCAGCGGCACACTGTGACAGTCGGTTGAAATAGCCAGTGCTTCCTTGGAGGGTCGGTCATGCCCAGCGCCCGCAGGTCGTCCACGAATGAGAGGATTTCTGGCTGCATGTAATGTCTCCCAAAGAGGAATTGTCAGCTGACAATTTCGGGGCGGAGATTTCCGTAGACCTCGATTCTAAACGGACTACCCGCCTTTAGGAATCCGTCGATTTTCAAGCGGCCTAACCGGTGCAATCTAGGTGCCGTAACCGGAAATGGCTTTGCGGGAAGGGAAAAATGCAGATCGATCGATGCACTTCCTGGCCCGTGCGCCCGAAGCGAGCGAGCCTTAGCCTTGGGCCTCCCGCTTCGATGTCCATGTTGGTCTTAACCTTGGGCTGGCCGGTCTACGAATGACGCACGGCGATGGGAAGCCGGTCTAACTCGCCTTATCGGTACGGACGTCCGTCGCAGGTCCTGCGATGATGTCCACCACGTCCGCGCCCCTATTAGGTCGGAGTTCAACGCGCACGGCGTCTCCGTTTTCAGCGCCTTGTAGTGCGGCTTTCCAGACTTGCCGCATGGCGCGGCCGAGCGTGGCCGGGTCAACCGGACAGTCCGTCACGAGCGGAACGATGAGGTTGCCTGTCACGCCGGCCGCTGCGTAGGCTTTGATGATCGCGCGCGTGGCGCGAGACGCGGCGACCACAGACATCGCTTCGACGAGGTCGACCGGAACAGTACCGTTCGATTTGGGCGTCCGGACGATGGGAATGGTAACCGTCTCGATCGTCATGCTCACGCCCACTCTCGCTTGGATCAGCAACCTATCAGCAGTGCTCCTGATGATCGTGGCCGGATCATGGCTCAGGCCAGATTCTTGGGCTGCCGTCCGCTCACCGGGCGGACGGCAGCTCGTTACCACGCCAGACTCTTTGCTCTTGGTCTTGTTTGCGGTGAGACTACCGTGCCGTAGAGCGGGATGTCGTTCACTTCAGTGTCGCCTCGCCGCGCATCGTGTCCCGCGCACCGCTCGCAGCTACCAGCTGCTCGCCCTTCATGGGCACGGGGCAATACCCAGTGTCGGCCGGGAGGTGTTGCAGCTCATTTAATCGACATTCCTTTCGTCATGAGACGCCAAGCACCGGCGGCTTCGCATTGATGGGGCTTATGCCCGCGCGCGCGTCGTTGTCAAAACCGAACAGGGGCCCCCACCCCATTACGGACGGGCCTTCGGCCCTTTTTGACAACGCCGCTTTTCCGCGCGGGCCACGGCACCCCATCGAAGCCGCGCATGGTGCATGGCTTCACATCAAGACGAAAGGAACATCGCATGAGCAAGAACACCACCCCTCCGAGCCACCGCGTCTACGCCGTGACCAAGGGCAAGAAGGGTAACTTCTGGCAGCCGATCGGGGCCATCTGGCCTCACGAAGATGGCGAAGGCTTCAGCATGAAGCTCGACTATCTCCCGCTCAATCCAGACGCGGACATTGTCATCCGCAAGCCAAAGGCCGAGACCGAAGAGTCCGGCGAAACGGCGGGCGAAGCCGCCTAAGCCTTCGGGGCCGCCTTCGGGCGGCCCCTTTTTTCTTTCACCGCCCAAGACAGGAAGGCGGCTCGCAGAGTATCGCCGTCCATACCGGGCGGCCGCGAGCCTTCGGCTCGCTCAAGAAAACAATTTTTCGCGCCGGGTCTTGACCGCTTCGCTTCGCTTGCCGTCAAGACCTCGCGCAAGCGCGACCCTTACGGGCTTTGCAAAAAATTCTTTTCTTGCCCCCCGCTAAGGCCGTCGATCCTCTGCACCTACCGGCTTCACCGCAAGCCCAACATCAAGAAAGGAGAATTCCTCATGACGAAAAAACATACGTCCTCCCCCGGCATACCCAAGCTGACCCTCGAATGGGCTGTCGTTGGGGACCAACTTGCCCTGCTTTTCACGAAAGAGACATGGGTATTCTTCGAAGCCGCCGCGCAGGCAAAAGGGATGGCGGCTCAGGAGATGGTCGTCCGCGCGGTGGTTCAGTCACTCGGACAAATCGTCTACGACGCAGCCGCCAGCGAGGCCGGACACGCCTAGCCACGGCCATGCCGGGCCGCCCCCGCCGGATGTTTCCGGCGGGGGCTTTGCGGAAGCGGCTTCCGCTCCGGGCATTAACGAACAGCCCGCCGCCTTGCATGCGCCTGAATGCACCGCCCGGACCCATGACCGGAGCGGTGTGCATCGCAGGACTACACGTCCAGCCTCGCCGCGTCGCAAAGCCTTTTGGCGGTCTTCCGGCTTATCCAATTGTCCTGAAATGCTGAACTATGATCGAGCGGGTGCAACGCTGCGGATCAGGATTGAGACGGGCGGCGGCGTGACGAATGCGGTGCGAATGATGGACAAAATTTTGCGTGATGGGGCTGTTCTTAAGCGGACGGATGGTGGTGATGTGATAAATTAGTTGTTGCGAATAAGAAGCGGTGCAAGCCATGTGATGTTACACGGAATGGCCTCCGGCCCTTCCGCTCCACATCACGCTTGGCAAGGGGGCGAGCCCCCGTTGCATCCCCAGGCGGCGTACGGCGTACAAGCGACATAGACCGGCGAGAAGGGGGCGCCCGGCGATGAGCGAGGCTGCGAATCCTCGTAGCAGACATGCGGCCCCGTGGCGAGGCCGCCGCCGCGTTGGCGACGCGAAGACCAGCTTTATTTCCATGCGATGCACCGCAGAAGAGCGGGACAGGATCGACGAGGCGGCACGCCAGGCCGGCCTCAGCATCGGGGCCTATCTACGCGCCCTCGCCCTTGGGGATGCCGGTCCGCGCGCGGTGCGCCGGCCGCCGATCGAGCGCAAGGAGCTGGCGCGCCTGCTTGGCCATCTCGGCAAGATCGGCTCCAACATCAACCAGCTCGCCTACGCCTTCAATCGTGACCGGCGGATTCCGGGCCTGGCCGAACTGGCCGCGCTTCGCCAGCAGATGGTCGAAATGCGCGATGCCCTGATCAAGGCGCTTGGCCGTGATCAATAAGGGTACATCCTGCGCCGGGTTTCAGCGTCTCGCCAGGCACCTCCTGCGCACCGACACCAACGAGCGTGCCGAAGTTAAGGAGCTACGGGGCGTCGTGGCCCAAGACCTTCGCGGGGCGCTTCTGGAGATGGAGGCGGTCGCCGCCGGCACCCGCACAACCAAGCCATTTTACCACGCCTCGATCAACACGCGTGAGGACGAGCCGCTTACGGATGAGCAGCGTGTCCGGGCGATCGACCGGCTGGAGGCGGAGCTGGGCCTTTACGGCCAGGCGCGCGCCGTCGTGCTCCACAGGAAGGAAGGCCGCGAACACTGCCATATCGTCTGGTCGCGGATCGACCTCGACCGCATGACGGCGATCAGCG
The DNA here is from genome assembly GCF_024199945.1 of Bradyrhizobium sp. CCGUVB4N. Taxonomy (GTDB): domain Bacteria; phylum Pseudomonadota; class Alphaproteobacteria; order Rhizobiales; family Xanthobacteraceae; genus Bradyrhizobium. Next base: position 7,904,186 of record NZ_JANADP010000001.1, read on the forward strand.
ACAGCCACAATTATCGCAAGCACGAGCAGGTCGCCCGCGATCTCGAGCGGGAGTTCGGGCACGAACGGGTCCAGGGCGCGCATGTCGAACGCGACGGCCAGCCGCGTCCACCGCGCACGCCGGGCCACGCCGAGATGCTGCAAGCCGACCGCACGGGCGTCAGCGCCAAGGCCGTGAAGGAATTCATGACGGGTATCTGGCGCGAGACGACGGACGGCAAGGAGTTTCAGGCGGCGCTTGAAGAGAACGGGTGGATGTTGGCGCGGGGCGATCGGCGCGACATTGTCGCGATCGATCCCAAGGGCGGCGTGCACAGCGTCGCGCGCCGCGTCGAAGGGGCGAAGGCCGCCGATGTCCGGCAACGTTTCGCCGACCTGGACCCGAAAACGCTCCACTCGGTCGCCGAGGCCAAGCAGCTCCAACGCGAACGCCAGGCGGCGGCGAGGCCGGAGCCGATGCAGCAGGTGACGCCGGAGCGCGAGCAGCTCGTCTGGGAGGACAAGCTTGCCGGCGCCGCCATCGCCAAGGCGAAGATGGAGGAACAACGTCAGGCCGAGTCCGCTGCCGTCCGCGCGGCGGCGGCGAAGGTGTTCATGACCGAAACCTGGAGGCGGACCAAGACAGGCCCGGCGTTCCAGGCGGCGCTTGAGAAGAAAGGCTGGATACTGGCGCGCGGCGACCGGCGCGACTTCGTGGCGATTGATCCGAAAGGCGGCGTGCATAGCGTCGCGCGTCGCGTCGAGGGGGTTAGAGCCGCCGATGTCCGGCAGCGCTTCGCCCGCGTCAATCCATTCTCGCTCTACAGCGTGGCGGAAGCGATCGGGGTGCAGCGTGAACGGCGGGAAAGCGCGTGGCAAGCTCGGCAGACCAAACGAGCCATCGACCAGCCGAGAACTCCGCAGGCTTCAGGACCGAAACGATCGCGTACCCGTGTCGCTGGTCCCGCTGTGAAAGTCGCCGATGGGCTGTTCAAAGCCCTGATCGGAGAAAGCTCGACGCCGCGCCCGAAGACGCCCGGCCCTGCGCCGCACGAACAGCAGGCCGACGCCCAATCGCAACGCCGGCAGGAACTCATGCGGCAATTGTCGCGCGAGATCCCGCAAGAAACCGAACGTGATGCCGAATTTGAGCGTGACCGCATCGAGCGGGATCGCGGGCGAGAGCGATCGCGATAAACGGCCCGGCGCAGGGGAAGCGCCGGAGCCAAGCGCAGGAACACCCCACCCGAAGGCGAGAGCCAAACTCGACAGGCGAAGCTTCCGCCGCGCCGCGCGCAACCTAACGGCACGACGCAGAGCACGGCGGCGGTTTCCGATCAGGTCGCAAGGACAGGGCCACTTTCAAATTGGACGTGCACACAAACCACCCTCCCTCGTGGTCGAGGCCAATAAGGTGTTTCGTCCTTTCACGCCGCCACATAGCGATCCCGATCAACGGCGTACGCACATTGCTGGTGCGTCATCGGTGCAGAGGCCGTCATCAAATCCCGGCGGTGACGGAGGTGAAGCAAGCGCGCTGCCCAGCGTGTCGCTCGAATTCCAAAGCGAGCTTGCCGCGTTGCTTGCCCACTACGCCGCGCGGATGGCAGCCGCGCGCGGCAGCGTATCGCCCCGCGACCTCGCTGCCGCCCTTCAGGCCATTGCCAACGAGCAGGCCGTCGCTATGCGCGCTTTGCTCGATCGCTGGCGTACCGCCGAGGAACGGCAACGGGCAGAGCGTCCCGCACGGCCGACGCCAAAGGCGGGCAAGGATGATCCGGGGCCGTCGTGATGGCCGGCATTTATTGAATCTGCGTCACCTGCCAGGAGCTGAAATCGCGGCTGACGCGAACCAGCAGTGTTGGCACCTTGCCTTCGGTCAGGTCCAGATTGGTCACACCGTACACATATTCGCCGTCCTCAACTCCTTGCAGGCCGACGACCCACACCGTTGCGAATAGCAGTGGATTGGGCAACTGCTTGGCCACCTGGTTCGGATACCAGCGGCCAGCGTCGGCTTCAAGAAACACGATTAGGGTCTTGCCTTCCGCGTAAGCCGCGCCGCCTTTCTTGCGCTTCAGGTTGATCGCGTCCAGGATCAGCGTCGCGGCGTCGCCGGTTTCGCCGGGGCGAAGCCTCGGCACCATGACATGTTCGGTTGGCCAGGTCTCGCCGGCTTTGACATCGCAGATGATCCCGTCGCCGCCGGTCGGATCGCTGCAAAAGGTCAGCTCGCCTTCGGTCACAGCATTCGCGGCGGCGCAGACGAGCCAGTTCGCCAGAATCTCGCGCGAACGCATGCCGCCGAACTTGTCGAACGGCTTGCCAGTCTGGAGGTGCGCGCCGTTGCGGACGAACGGTTCGAGCTCCTTCAGCGCTACCGCAAGGCTCTTGAATTGCCTAACCTGATGCTTCATGCGTCAGGGTGTGCCCGATTTTGCGCATCCGATCAACTCGTCATCGACGCCGTCAAGGTAATGGTCCCGCTCGTCACTGAGCTGGTCCCAGCGCTTATAGGCCGCGTCGGCACCGCCCGCGTCCATGATCGGCCTGTCGAGCCTTTCGAACGGATCGAATTGCGCGACCGGCATCAGGCTATGCGAGCGGCCACCTGCCCAGAGCAACCACGCCGATATCGCTTCGGTCACGCGCGCCAGCGCCTTGATCGCGTCTGTGATTTTGTTCCCGGTGACGACGAGGTCGTCGATGCGTTTTCGGGATTCCGGCCCGCCTGCATGCGCAAGATAGGCATGACTCCATTGTGCGAGTTCGTCCGCGCCGCTGTCGTCAAGCCACCGCTCGATGGTCGTAAGAAGGGATAGAGGCAGACGATCCTCGCGGCTTCGTTGGGCGGGATCGATGCCTGCCAAGCGGTCGAATTGCTCGTGCGCCATGCGCGACGGGCCATGGGCGCCCGGCCCCGCTTTTTGTCCCCAAAACGCTCCCTTTCCGGCCTGCGCCAGCATTTCCCGGAGCTGCACCGCCTCGTAATCGTAGGGCAGGCCATCGAAGCAGACGTAATTCTCGCGCGTCAACAGATGGAAATTGCGCCGCAGATCCTTGACCAACCGTCGAAGTGAGATGATGTCACTGTTGCCGTTATCCATCAGACGGCGGATCGCCAGAATCTGCGTCGCGATCTGGCCATCGATCAGCGCCTGGCCAATCAGCGTGTTATTGAGGGCGTTGTTTTCATCGTTGGTCGCGAACTGCGCCAGCATCTTGAAAGCGACATCGGTCCAGACCATGGACGATAGCACGCTCCAGATCGCGTGATGTTCATCCGTATCGATCCATGACAACCACAAGCGCCGCTTGTCGCGGTACGACTGAAGCGCGCCGCGCCTTTCGAGAGGCACGTCGCATTGCGCGACTGGATAAGCGTAATCGGACATGGTGTTCGGACTTGTCTGCATAGGCCATATAGTAGCTGGCTTGCCCCCAAAACCCAAAGTCCTGATTGTCAACGACCAGACCGATGTCGGCGCGGCTGATCTGCTTCCAATTTCCGCGTGACCGCGTAATCCGATCGTGATTCAGTGCTGGCCGCCACCAGGGAAGCCACCTAGCAGGGCGAGCGCCGCGACCATGACGACCGACGAACCTCCCTTCGCTTGTCACGACTACGATTATCTCCTGGAGCAAGAGCCCGACGCTGCGCCCGAGCGCAGGCGCCGGGCGCAGCTTTTCCTGCAACATCCTCACAACTGCCCGGATGACTGTCCTGACCCGCTTGATTATCTGATTCACCCGCCCGGAACGTTCAGCCCGACGGCGCGATGGCTCGAATTCCGCGACGAAACGCTGTTGCCGATGATGAACGAGCGGCCCGATGATCGTAACCTGCCGCTCTTCCTTCGCCAGGTGGAACGCGTGCTTGCCTATCGCGCGGCCATTTCGCCGGAGGAGCGTTTTTGGAAGGTGGACCCGTGATGAAACTCAATCGTCGCACCGTGCTGGCAGGCCTGGCAACCGTCGCTGCGCTTTGGCCTTGGCTGACCTTCGCGCGATCCCGCGATCCTGTTGCATTTCGCCGGCTATGTCCGCCGGTTCATTTTTCTTGCAGGCCAGACCATTTTCTAGCCTATCGGCGCTGTGTCGCGGTTTCAGACTGGCATTATCAGGCCATCGACCCGGCACGCCGGGATTGGCGCGGCGTCCTACGCCACCTGCCGACCGGCTTCACTTATTATACCTTGCCGGACAACCGTCCCGACGACCCGCTCTTGAAACTGCACATGGCCTACATGCTTTTCGCGGAAGGCGAGTCGATTTCCGACCGGTATGCGGAGCGCCTGAACATTGGCCGGGCGGCGGGTTGGGTGGCGTCGCTTGCGGAAAACTGCGCGGAAGGCCCGGTCTATATTCCAGCGCAGGGCATGATTTTTGAGAACGACGACGAACCCGATCGCCCCGCCCCACCCTTTATCGTGGCGGAAATCGATGATGGCTTCTTGTTACACGTCTAAGCAGCACGGCATAAACGGCGCGTCGTGAAGGCACAGTTCGAGGCATCGATGGCAAGACTGTGCCGCCTCACAACGATGCTGCATGTCCCACGATGATGACCAGGGCAACGATGAAGGCGATAATCGAGATCGCCATTGCTCCATAGTGAATCCAGAAGACGGTCATGGACGGCTCTCGCACAGGGCCACCCAAAACAGTGTCTTTCGCGACCATCTGTGAAAACGCCAGGGTGATATAGTTCACGATCGCGGCGACAAGTCCAATTCCGAACAGAACAATCGGAAGACCCACGCCGCGGTACTGTGGCGTTGAGCCATAGTCTTTAAGGACGGTGAGGCACCCGACCAATCCTGCTCCATGGCCAACGAACAGGTAGTGGACGCGCTTGTAGAGTTGGTCATAGTGTTCATTCATCGACTTCAGAACGCTCAGGCGTTTGTCTTCCACTATTGCCTCCCGGTGTTCGTCTGGCTTATTGCCCATCGTAATAGGGATTTTTCGCTGCCCGTTCGGCGCAGGTCTCGATCTTCCAGTAAGGCGGGGCGAAGAAGCGGACGCCATTCGCCATCCCCGCAAGCCAGAAAAGGCCGGTGCCTTCGGTGAAGCCCATCAGTTCGTGCGGCAGGTAGAGCGCGCGGCCGACCTGGTTCCAGCTCGTGCCCTCGCTGCGCTGCCCCGTGGTATGCGCGATATTCTCGCTGGTGTTGGAGGCGATAAGGGTGGTTTGCCCGGCACGGCGCGACATCCAATCGGCCGTGGTGAGATCGTTCGGCGCGAACCCTTGCACGACCCCGGCATTGGCGAGGAAGGATTCCCAGCGTTCGTTGTAGAGTGCCTTGAGCTGCGCCAGGTCCTGGCAGATGCCGGCGATCTGCACCTTATAGCCGCGCACCAGGCCGAAGGCATCTTCAAGCGGCCCGAGCGAGCCAAGGGCGGGCATCTCATCGATGAGCAGGAGGGTTCGCAGTCCCCCCGGTTGGTAAAGCGAGCGCAATGCCGAAACGACAATAAGCCGCAACCAGGTACTATGCGTGCGCATGCGTTCAGCAGGCAGGATGACGTAGACCGTCGTCGGCTTCTCCTTCAGTTTCCGGAAATCCACCCCCGGCTTCTTCTTAAGATCGTCGCGCATCGGTTTTGACAGCAGCCAACGTGTCTGCGTATCGCCGGTCGAGCGGATGCCGGCCAACTCGTTGGTGTCGCGCCCGGCGAAGCGCGACGCGAGGCTGGCGATTTCATAGCCGCCGTTGATGGCCATCTGCGTCGCCGTGTAACGCAGGCCGCCGACCAGGCGCTCGTGCGGCTTCCCGTCTTCGCCAATGTAAGTTTCCCATCGATCGGGTTCGGTCAGCAGCTCGCGGACATTCTCAAGATTGGCGGCGGCGCGGTTGCGTAGCTTCTCCCACATGATCAGCCCGACGATGAGGCTTTGCGCCGACTCGGACCAATGCGGGTCCTTGCTCTCGACCCTGATCAGCGCTTCGCCGAGCGCCGCCGCGTCGTCGTAAAAGGTCGGCGAAGCCGGATTAAGCGCTGCCAAAGGATTGAACCCGGCCGAACCCAGCCCCAGCACATTGAAGGGGTTGAGGATGACGACGTCGCTAACCGTCCGGCGATAAGCGGCGGTCACGGCGGCCAGCTCACCCTTCGGATCGATGACGATGATCGACCGGTCCTTGATGGTCAGCAGGTTGGGGATCAGGAAGCGCGTGCCCTTGCCCGTCCCGTTCGGCCCGAACAGCAGCATGTGCCGCTCGCCCTGGTAAGGGATTTTGGTGCCGACGCGCTGGCTTGCGTCGTCATAGTGCCGGCCAAGGGTAATGCCCTCGCCATCGGTGGCCGGCGCTTCAATCCGGGAAGGTGCGGTCATGCAGCGAGGCCAGCTTGGTATCACCGCGTGCGACCGCCTGCGCCTCGGCTTCCGAAGCGGGGCGCGCCGTGCCGTGGACGTTGGCGTTGCGCGGCGCCGAGGCACCCTGGATGCCGAGGCCGACCGCAAGGAAGGCCAGCCCAGCGACGAGCCATTCGCCTAATTCCCAGGCACTGCGGAACCATCCCAAATGGAGTGCGGCGTAGACGCCACCGGCCGCAAGCGCCGCCAGGACCGAAGCGAGGAAGAAGCCCATCGCGTCGATCCGGCCCGCCCTTCGACTTGGATTAAACGGCATGGCCGCACGGCTCCGGGAGTACCTGATGTGCCGTATTCTCCGGCACGGCGGAGTGCATTTCAAGAAGATTTCAACCACCGCCGATTGAGCAGGGACTCAAGGTCGCTTACGGTTGCCTATCAGGCCGACTAAACGATCGGCTGCTGGAATGGGGGCTACTATGACTTCTCCAGAGGGGGATCAGCCTGCCGGGACTCCATTGGATGCCGAGCGCGACGCGCTGCGCAAGGCCGGCTACACCGAGACCGAAGTCAGCCAGATCCTCGTTTCTCGCGCCCTAGCGGGTTCACAGCAACCAACGTCCGCGCCCGGTTCGGGCGTGCTGTCAGGGACTCTCAGTTCGCTCGTCGCCGTCGCTTCACACGCGCGCTTCCTGATCCCCACCTTTCGGAAAGATATAACGACCATCTTCGACGGTGCAGCGCCAGCTTCGTCCCGGGCGGGAGCGACGGCGTCGCTTGCCGTCAAGGCGGTGGTCGTGGCCGTGCTCGGCTATGCCGGTTGGCAGGAATGGAATCAGCACATCATCAGCGCGACCGCCATCGCCGATGCCGAAGTCCGCAAGCGGCACGCCGAAGAATGCAGCGCCCGCATGAAAGCTATGATTGACACCGTGCCGATGAACAAGCTTCTCGACGCAAGCGACCTCCTTGAGCGGGACTGCGATCCAACCTATGCCGCCCGCGCCAAGGCGTGCGATGAGCGGTTTCAGTCATTGCTCGGTGAGGTCGATCAAATGAAATCCGGTGATCCTGAGGGGCAGAAGGCTGTCCTGGCCAAAGTGCAACAGCATAAGAACGAATGCACCGTCACCGAAGCGCAGCGCCAGCAGGCGGCTGCAAAAATGGCGAAATTCCAGGCACGGGCAACCGAGGAAAAGGCAAGCACCGCCCTTGAAGTTGCAAACCTGACGAAGATGCTTGAGCAGATGGGAATTGAGCACAAGGCGCGACACTTCGACGAGGCCTACAAACTAGCCAAAAGCTACGAAACGGGGGCTGAAGCCCTTGAGACCAAAAAATCCGGCAAGCCCGGCCCTCTTACGTCCGGCGCCCTCAACTCCGTCGCTTGGCGTGCGCTTTTTGTCCACGAATATGCGGAGGCGCTCGCTGCGGCCGAACGCGCGCTCCAGCTCGATGCCAAGAGCCTTGTGGCGGAAACCAACCGCGCACATGCGCTCATGTTGCTGGGCCGCACCGACGAGGCCAAGGCCATCTACCTCGCCCACATGGGACAGAGCCTGAACGGCAAAAGCTGGGAGCAGGTCATTCGCGACGATTTTGATGAACTCTGGCATGGCGGCGTCACTGATCCGCTGATGGTCGAGGTCGAGAAGACATTCCGCGACGCCGCCGATCCCAAGCCGCCAGCGCCAACGACGCAAGCCTCGCCATCGCCTGCACCACCGGCCCCACCACCAACCTCCATCACTCGATGCGGACGTCCGCTCTGCGCCTGACAGCGAGCAGGAACGTGGGGTCCAGAATACTCGTGACTGGTAGGAAGCGAGAGCTAACCTTACGTGATTCCATGCGCGGTCAGCTTCTTTTCAAACCATAACGCTGTCCCGCGCGAACAATCAGCAAAATCCATCTCTTCTCGACCGATGACCTTCGCACCATTTTTGACATGGATCGCCGTTGATCGTTCGTTCCCTTCGCGAATAAAGAAGATGGCTCGGTCGAACAACCCGCGCGCCTCACTCCATTGCTGCCGCATCTGATACAGTCTTTCGGCGACATGGCGATTTCGATGTTGAGGTCGCAAATAGACAGAACCCCACAAAACCGTTCTTTCGTGCTTATCAGATTTTGTTGCCGCCATGACGCCAACGACTTGATCGCTCAGAAACGCGCCGAACAACGCCTTCTCTGTCGTTTGACGGCAACGCTCGATCCAAGAGGCATCGGGTTGCGCAGATTCTTTTTCGTAAGAGGCGCCGAAATATTTGGCGTCGGGTCCGCTCAATGCTTCGAGACGAATGGCTCGGAATGCCTGAAAATCTTCCGGATTGAGCGGACGAAAATCAATAATTTCCGTTGTCGGTTTCGCAGAAGCGATAGCGTACGAATTAGTAAAAAATTCCGAAGAAGGTTTTGTAGTTATGCTCATTCCAATGTGACGGGCGGTAGCTCAGCGTTCTCCCATGTTAGGTTGAATGAATGTTTGTAGGCCTCAGCAAACGGCCCTGATTTGTGCAAGACGACATACGGTGCAGGATCGCTATCAAAGGATATGAGGGCCAGGCAGTTGCCAAAGGCATAGAATGAGGTGGGCGTCTGGCTGCCCATTGGAATTTTTCGGAAGGTTGCAAAGGACGACTTGAATTCGCTTTCGGAAGTTAAGATGCGAACAGTAATTCTTCCGGCATCGACGAGCTCCTTCATTCTGCGACGGTGCAAATCGGGATCATTCCGAAATTTCGAGAACATCCCTTCATTGACCGCGGTCAAGCAAACTTCGCCACCGTGTAATTTCAAATGCTCATAGAGAAAATCGTAAAAGGCGCTGAAGCGTTCTCGTCCTTCGAAGATCTCGACACCAACAGGTTTTCGCCGGACACCTTCGTTTTCGGTGAATTCGACACCTTCGACGTCGAAGGCCCTAACGATTCTCTCCAATGAACCTTCGCGCGCTTGGGTGTGGCCGCGCTCGACATTCGTGATCGTGTCGGTCGACAATTTCGCTTTCTTGGCAAGCTGTTCGAATGTCCAACCAGCCAGCGCACGCGCAGCCTTGATTTGCCTAGGTGTAATCATCTCTCCCCAGTGTCTGAAATTCTGAGTTTTTCAGACTTAAATACATGAAAAGCACAAACGCGAAGTATTATCAATTGATCTATACATACCTAAAAACCGCAATAACCTTTTCTAATCTGGCAACACGCCACCATTCAAGACAATTAATTACTTTCAATTCAGATTATTATTCTGACTAAACCAGATTTTATTTGAAATCAGACCATACACTCATGTATGGTCCTGGCCATTCGACACCGTTCTATTTTTCGGAGCATTACTATGTTGGATTTCAATAGCTATGTTTCTCGCCACGGCGAATTCGGGGTTCAGGCCCTCATCGAGCAGATCGAGCAGATGGCGGGCATCCGGGTCAACATTGACGCTCCGCTCCCACTGGAAGTCCGCTGGAAGATCGTGATGCAGCGTCCCATGCCGCAGCAGCAAGCCATGGCGGCGTGAGCGGTTCATGAACAACGACAAGCTTACCTACCGCGATCTCGTTGCCAGCTACGGCGAGGACGGCGCCCGTTATATTCTCCGATCCATCGAACGCATGGCCGAGATCGGGCAACGCGAAGTGCCGGTTGACGGCCAGCTGCGGCTGCAAGCTGTGCTCGATCTTTTGAATGACGCACAGCCTCAGACGAAACACTGATTTGTAGATGATAAAATGACATCCTTGTCCCCATCGCAAGTGAAGGCCGCCCGCGCGCTGCTCGACTGGTCGCAGCAGCAGGCGGCGGAGGACGCCGACGTGTCGCTCACGGCGCTGCGCAGCATCGAGATGGGATTTGCCGCCCGCGAAAGCACGATGGTCGCCATCCGCACGGCGTTTGAGAACGCCGGCCTTGAATTTCTTGAAGGCGACGGCGTTCGCCGCCGCAACGATATGATCAAGATTTACCAGGGACACGACAGTTGCGACCGCTTCTTCGCGGAACTCCAGACGAAGTGCTCCGAAGTCATCGCCTGCATCTCCTCGCGCAACGTCCTGGCGCAGCCCTGCGGCAAGCCCTTGCAAACCAATCTTGAGCGGCTGGAGCAACTGCGCGACACTACCTCGGTCAAGTGCCTCTTGCCGGAGTCGGCTCCCCCGTCGCTCTTCATGTCGTCGCTCGACATGCGCGCCATGCCTGATGCCCATTTCGGGGCGGTCTCCTACATTGTTTTTGGCGACAAATACGCCGAGATCGTAGCCGACAGCGCCAGGGGCTTTGTTATCGTCGTCTTTTCGATTGCCCCTCTTGCACGCAGCTACCGCCAGCAATTCCTGGCGCATTGGAACGCTGCGAAAGCCTTACAGCGCCGCGCAGCCTCGTATGACGCCGGCATCGCCGCTGCTGTCTAGGCCTCCCCGTACGCCATCTGCAATTCCGCCTGTCACCGCCCCTTGCACGATTTCCCTTGCTTGCCTGCGCCCCAACGCTTCCGAAGCGACAGGATCGTCGGCTAAGGCGACGAAAATCGGGTTGCAGCGTTTTTCGTCGGAATGAACGGGTCATTCCGACGATTATCGGCGGATACTCTTGTTGGATTTGATGCCCCCGATGGCGACACTCGCATCGCAATTAATCGATGGGGCTACGCATGACACGGACGGATCAAGACATACTATTTACTGCACTGGCATTCGTCGCCGTGCTGACGAACGGACAGGCTATCAAGCCACATGAAGCGCCGGAAAAGACGCGTGAACTGGCACGTCAGATCAACGATTTCTGCGCTCTCCATGTCGGTTCGCCAACCCCGGATGTATTGGCTGACGAAGCCGACGCCGTCATCGTCGATCAACTTATCGAACGGCATGTTCAGGAGCTTCGCGCCAACGAAGCCACAATTCTTCCTGAAAATAGAAATACCCTGATCCGGCTCCATGACCGGCTGCAAATACGGAATGTAAGACGCATCAACCGCGTTCTTTATACGGAGCTAAGCGACGACAAGCTGGCCGATTTCGTATTGAGCTACCTCGACGAAGAAATCGAAGCAGCGGAGGCCACAGCATGATGGCCGCTCTCCGCGTCGTCGATCTGGTCTCGGACGACCAAGACAAACGATATGAACCCGCCGGCCGCATGGCTGCCGCCATCATCAAGGTCACCCAGGAACAGGGCGCGTGCCTGCCGCAAGACCTCAACCAACGCGGCTTTACGCCGGACGAGGTGGTGAAGCATTGGCATCTCGCCAATTCGCTCGCCGCCGTCGAACTCAAACTGAGCAGGCAGCCATGACCGACAAGGCACCCACAAACGAGGACAACCGCGACCTCCTGCTGGAAGCGCTCGCGGCACTAGAGGCCATCGCTGAGGAAGGCCTGACTTTTGCAACCGAACAGGCCGTCGAGCACGTCATCGCGCGGATTAAGGCGCGGGTTTCATGACTCACGTCAAACTCATACTAAAGCGACCGACGAAGAAGCTCGCTCCGCGTGAAAGCGATATCCTGACGTTGCTTGCCTACGGAAACACGCGCGACGCAATCTCGAACATTCTGTCTCTCTCCGAAGAGACCGTAAAAGACTACATCGCGCGCGCTTGTCGCAAGCTTGGCGCGGTCAACAAGACCAACGCAATAGCCATTGCCATAGCGTTCGGATTGATCACTCCTCGCAAGGAGCGATATCGACCAACAAACTCAAACAAATAGTCGTTCGGCTTGCCCCCCAAATGGGGGAATATACACCCTCTGGTTGTCATGGTATAAATCGACACGATTGCAGTTCGAAGAACGAATCAAAGCAAGCGCGCCAGCGCTGACGTGAATTGCAAGCAGGCCGTGCCTTCGTCTCCCTCCAGGCCGTGCATTCCAAATATCCCCCATCAAACATGAAGGCACTGATGAAACGATCCGGAATCAAGCTTTGGGCATTTGTGGCACTTCTCTCTCTGGCTGCCTTGCCCAGCAACTTGGCAATGGCGGATGAGCAGGCTGACTCGCAGGCCACATTACCCCGTGCAAGCCTGAGCAAAGTTTACAAACTGGCGCCGAGCAATTTGGTCGGGTCTTTTTTGGGCCTGTCCGATCAAATCGCGCCAACGGCTGTTGCCTGGTCGCCGGATGGCAAGAAGATCGCGGCGATCAGCAACTACGGCAACCGCATCGAAGTGTGGAACACAGAGGGCGGCAGCCCGAAAGTCATCGGGGTGAGCACTGGGGATTTGTCGAACTCGTTTGAATTTCTGGACAACGATAACATTCTAGCACCTTCAAACGCGCCAATGACCCCAGATGCGTCGCTCTGGGGTCTGAGTGTCTGGAGCGCGAAAGATGGCTCTTTCGTTCGAGGTATTGCTAGTCAGCATCCCGAGAAGGATTTCAGATATAACACCTACACGTTGTCACCTGATAGAAGCTTGGCCGTTGCTGTGGCGCCGGGCGCCAACGGTTTCGCCAAACCAGGACCGGCGCAGGAGTTTGGTGAAAACCCCGTTCCTGTATACTCAACCAAGACATGGGAGATGGTGCAAAGCATCCCGGTTGTTTGGCCGTTCTCGGCTGCGTTTTCCCCTGACGGCCGTCAAATCGCATTTGGCAGTTCTCTGGGGAGAGTCTTTCTCTACGACGTAGAGACGCGACAAATAACGAAGACAATTCAAGCTTACGAAAAGACAACTGACGCTAGTGTTCGCTCACTGAGCTATAGCCCAGATGGCGGATTTATCGCAGCTGGCGGTTATTTCACAGCCGGCAATGATAGCGTTAAGTCTCCGCGCGTCGTCAGGGTTTCGGACGGTCAGATAGTCGCGTCCTACCCTGAGCACATCCTTCCATGGAAGGTCACTTGGAGTCCTGACGGCAAATATATTGCTGTTGCCTCTCACGACAGCACGATTCGTCTTTGGAATCCAAACAAGCCGGACAATCGCGGGACAATCATTCGCAACAATGGAACTGCCATGTGTCTGGCGTTTTCGCCGGACGGCAAGCAGTTAGCCGCATGCAGCAGTGAAGGCGTAGCCGTTTTCAATCTCAACTATTGATCGGGGGACCACCATGAGCAATCCATCGCTTGCCGATTATCTCGAAGCCTCCGATGCAACCTACTTTAGAACAACCCCCTCTGACCTTACGCCACTGCTTGGTTCAAATGGCCAACCTGTCGTATCAGATCCCAGCCTGCTCGGTCACGGTTTTTACGCAGAGGCATTTGAGGACAGTTCTGGAAATATCATCGTTGCTTTCGAAGGGACCGTGCTTCCCGGTAGTTCGGCCGCATCTCTTGCGGGAAATTCCTATATTGCTGGTGAAACCGGTGCCGACGCTGCGATAGCTTTAGGACAGATACCGCAGGCCTTTACCGATGCCGCCAATTTCATGCAAACCGTAGAACTGGCTGCAGCGTTCCATAACATCCCCACCAGCAAGATTTTTGTCACCGGACATTCACTTGGCGGTGCGGAAGCCGAAGCGGCGTCCGTTGGTGTTGCGGGTATAACGTTCGGCGGCGTAACCTTCGGTGCGCCCGGCGTGGCCATTTCAGGAACTGATCCAAATCTAACTGACTACGTCGATTATGGCGATCCTGTCGGAAACTTTGGCACAGACACGAAGGCCGGCGCGACTTACACGCAGCCAAGCATCAAACACATTGGCCAAGTTGAAATGACTGGCACTGTTGCAAGCGGCGCCGCCTTAGTCAAAGAGGGAATTGTTTACACGGATTTGAAGTCGACTCTATCAAGCCCGTTCTTATTAGGTGCTTTGGGGGTTGAAACCCGTGCGCTGTTGGCCGCAGGCCTGAGCGCCGATTTAGCCGTAGTCGCCGTCGCGCAGTTGCCGTTTCATGACCTTGAGGCAAACTATGCCCCCGATCTCGGGTACAGCTTGGACAACACCACCGGCAATGCCACCCAAAATGGAACCGTTGGGCCACTGGCCGCCGCCAAAGCTGGAAGCGACCTAATAGCCAGCGACTTTCCTTATTCGTCTTACACGGATGTTCTGTCGAGCAGCGGATCGCTTCAGCAACTGACGGTGAACGATACGGATGGTTCGTCGGATGTCGTCGATTTTGACCTGACCGGCGGTTCGTCTCTCATAACGGACAACACCTACAATGCCTCCAATCAACTCGTGGATACAATTCAAGTCAACACGGACGATAGTGAGACAGACACATTTTATAATCTGAACGGTGGCTTATTGGCCGATCAGGCGTTCAACTATGACTCCTCCGGCAAGCTTGCGTCGGTCGTGGTCGCGTTTACCAACGGCAACTCCATCACCCTCGACACCGGCACCTACACAGGGCTTAGCTGGAATTCGTCGAGCAACACGCTCTCGGCGACTTTGACGGCGTCGAACGGGCAACCGCTCGGTAACCTAGTCCTCAACGCGAGCGGCGGCGGGACCGTGACCTTGGCAAGCGGCGAGGTCTTTACCCTGCCTTCGTCAAGCAGCGCGCATGTTGCAGCCGTGGCGGCCGGAACATCGAACCTGCAGGTCCTTGCCGACTATCTGACCAACCTGGGCGTCTCTTTGACGGCCTCACAGCTCAGCGCCGACAACGACGCATATCTGAACCCGGCGCAAACGCCGACGACGATCAACGGCACGGTGACCAAGATCGACGACAGCAGCGCCACCGACACTTTCTACAGCGGCGGGGATAACGCGATCGTTACCGGCGCCACGTCGGTCGACATCACCGATTATGACACGAACCATAACGGTTACATCGTCAGCGTCACGCCGACCAACATCTTCGAAGCCGCCGGCGACATCTCCCTGGATACGATTTCCAATATCCAGGAATTGCAGATTCTCAATGACACTCTCCACGGCGGCGTGAAGCTGACCGCTGACCAGTTCAACAGCTTTGGCGAAATCGCGGTTAGTCCCGATGGCGCGTCGATCGTTAATGTCATTATCGAAGGCGGCGGGACTGTTTCCCTTCTCAGCAGCAACGTCGATCCCAACGCTGCGTTCTACGGCCTTACCGCAGAAGGATGGGAAGGCACAACGCTGATCGGAAACAATGAGAGTTACCAATATCTTCAGGCCAGCGAGTTCGGCAATGACATGTTGCAGGCAGGTAACGGCACGAATGACACCCTTTATGCCGGTGAAGGCGTCGACACGCTGATCGGTGGTACGGGTGGTGATACTTTCTATGCCGATAGTGGCTTGGCGGCCGGCTCATCGATTGAAGGCAATGGCACCGGCAACATACTTGCTACGTCCGGCGACATCACGGGCGCAACGATCACGGGCGTGCAGACGCTCTATGCGTTGAGTGGCGCCGTCTTGAACATGGCCGAACTTAATGAGTTCAGCACCGTCAACGGCACGTTCGCCATCTCGGATACTGCGTCCAATATCGTGGCGAACCTCGCGACCCTTGAAGGGTTCGCCGCCGGTGACCAGCTTACGGCTATCGCCCTAACCGACAGCTCTGTGCCGAGCATTTCACTGACGGCCGGGCAAGTCGTGGCCAATCTGGACGCAATCGATGCGATTTCCAGCGCCTATAGTTTGAGTGTGTCCGATACGGCAGCAAATGTGACAGCTAATCTTAGTGTTCTTGAAGCCTTGGCGGCAAACGGGGACTTAGCCTCGATCACTTTGACTGACAGCGGGACGCCGACTTTATCGCTGACGGCGACGCAGTTCTCGTCGGACTCGACCGCACTCGGCACGATTGGCAGCGCCTACAACCTGTTCGTCTCTGGTGTGTCGGCGGAAAATGCCGAGTTCGTAGCAAGCGATGCGAACGTCAGCGGGATTACCGTTTCCGATACGGCAGAAAATGTGCAGGCGAACATCGCCGTTTTGGAAACGCTTGTAGGGGCAGGTGAATTGACATCGATTGCGTTGACGGATACCGGCGTGCCGTCAATGACATTGACAGCGGCGGAAGCTACCTCCTCCGCGCTCAACGCAATAACCAGTGCTTACCATCTCACTGTCTCCGATAGTTCGGCGAATGTCGTCGCCAATCTTTCTGGTCTTGAGACGCTGGCGACCAGCGGCAAATTGACTTCTGTTGCCCTGACGGACGGCGGGACGCCGGCATTCACACTGACAGGGGCGCAGTTATCGGCGGATTTCGGGGTTCTGGCATTGATCAGCGGTGCCTATACCGTCTCGGTCACAGATGGCGATGGTACGGGTCAAACGTTGAGCATCGCGGACAGCAGCGCCAATTATGCGCTCGACATTCAAGACACGCTTTCGAGCAATACGGGCAGCAATTACAATAACACGCTGGATGCCTCATACAGCAGCGGAACGAACACGCTGACGGTTGGCGACGGCAGTTATGACTTGATCCGCACCGACTACAGTACCGGCACCAACGCGCTGACGGCGGGGAATGGCGGCAACGACTACCTCGACGCCGAACACAGCCAGGGCGCCAACGGTCTCAGCGTCGGCAGTGGCAGCAGCAATACGCTCGATGTGTCCTACAGCTCCGGCAACAATACGCTTCAGACGCTGACCGGCAGCAGTGACTATCTGAACGCCGAATACAGCACGGGCAACGACACGCTGACGACGGGCAGCGGCAACAGCAATGTTCTGGATGCACGAAACTCGACCGGCGCCGATACGATCTCCACCGGCAACGGCAATAACGATACGGTTTATGCGGGCCTTGGCGTCGATACCATCACCACCGGCACGGGTACGGGCAACACGATCATCGCTTACAATGGCCTTGCTGCCGGCTCCAGCGTCACCGCGAACAGTTCGGACGCGAGGCTGGATGTAAACGGCGATATTTCCGGTGCCGCCATTTCCGGCATCCGCTCCCTCGACTCGACAACCGGCGTCACGTTGACGGCGGCCGAGCTGAACGGCATCGGCGTCATCGAAGCCAACACCGCCATCTATGCGGCGACGGGCGGCACGTACAGCATCAACGGCAAGGGCAATTCGGGTGACTCGCTGCATGCCACGGCCAATACCGGCACGACCCTGTCCGGCACGGCGTCGGGCATTTCGCTTTACGCCAGCGCCAGCGGCAACGACACGCTGACGGCGGGCAACGGCACCGGCGAAACCATCTATGCCGGCGGCGGCGTCGACACCATCACCACCGGCACCGGCAGCGGCGACATTGTTTACGCCCTCAGCGGCCTCGTCAGCGGGTCGAGCGTGAATATGAGCGCAACCTCGACCGGCACTTTGGTCGCCAATGGCGATATCACCGGCGCCACCATCACGGGCGTCCATACCATCTACTCGACGACGGGCGTGACGCTCACCGCGTCTGAACTCTCCGGGTTCAGCCTGGTTCAGGCGGGCAGCATTCTCTACGCCGCGACCGGCGGCACCTACAGCATGTCCAGCGGGCGCGGCCAGGCGGGCGATACGCTTTATGCGACGTCGAACGCCGGCACGACGCTGATCGCCGGCAACGCCGCCAGCAATGTGCTGCACGCCAGCGCCAGCGGTACGGACACGCTGACCATGGGGACCGGCGCCGGGGATACGGCTTATGCCGGCGGCGGTGTCGACACCATTACGTTGGGCGCCGGCAGCAACGACATTGTTTATGCTCTCGGCGGACTTGCCTCCGGCTCGCATGTCACGGCCGGCAGCACCAGCAGTACGTTAAACGCCAGCGGCAATATCTCCGGCGCCACCCTTTCGGGCATCGGCACGTTGGAGGCGGACGGTACTTCGGTGTCGTTGACGGCTTCGCAATTGTCCGCCTTCACGGCGGTGAAGAATACCAGCGGCGGCGCTTCGACGCTCGACGCCACCACGGCGGGCACCTACAGCCTTGCCGGCAAGACGGTGACGGGTGCGGTCAATCTCGACGCCAGCGGAAGTTCGGCGAACGTCACGTTGACCGGCGGCAGCGGCAGCCTGACCATGGTGGCCGGCACCGGCAACGATACCTTCAACGGCGGCAGTGGCACCAACACCTACGACTTCGGCGCCAGCTTCGGCCAGGACAGCATTAACAATGCGGCCGGAGGCGCCACGTCGGCGGCGGGGTCGATCAACTTCACCTCAGGCTCGGTCAGCGACGAAAATCTCTGGTTCCAGCAAAGCGGCAACAATCTGGTCATCGACCTTCTAGGCACCAGCGACCAGATCACGGTCGACAACTGGTTCGGTAGCAATGCAGGGGCCGAAGTCGCGGGCATCACCGCCGGCGGCCTGACGCTGGACAGCCAGGTGGCGCAGCTGGTGCAGGCGATGGCGACCTATGCCGCCGCCAATTCCGGCTTCAATCCGGCGACGGCAACGTCGATGCCGGCCGACACCACCCTGCAAAACGCGATTGCGGCGAGTTGGCATCATTGAGCGCGCGCAGGTGGGAGTCGGCCTTACCGGATCGCTTGGCGTGGCTCTCTTTGCTTCGTCAGCAGTTTCGCCCAAGCCTTCGCCAAGCCGTTCAGTAGCCTTTCTTGGGGCATTGAAAGAGAAGAGAAGCGGGCAAATATTTACACACTCTCTTACACATACACAGATAAGCGTGAATTTTAGTTAAAAATATCAATTAGTTATTGTATATACCGCTCGACTCAAAATCGAGTTCCGCAAGGAGTGCTGGTTCGATTCCGGCCAGGGGCACCAACTAGGCTGTTCGAGCCAGTTCGAAAGCGTCCGCAACTGTCCGGACAGTGCTCAGAAGCCCTTGAAAAGCAGGCATTTCCGCGTACATCGGTGTTTGTCACCGTTTGTTCTCATCCGATCCCAGCCGCCCGATTTGTTGGTATTTTTGTTGGTATCGGGAGAACAAACGTTCACGGTGACTTTCGCTATTTCCGAACGAGGAATGAGCAGATGGCCGGCAAGAACGATGGCACGAGCGCCACCCCGAAACAGATCAAGACCGACGTCGACTGTCGCGCCGCCCGACCCAAATTCGACAAAGGCGCGTGGAGTCCCGCCAAGATTTCCGACGCGACCGGTGGTGGTCTCTATCTCTTCGTCACGCCGGACGAGAACAATCCCGGCAACGCTGCCTCCAAGCTCTGGCGAATGGGCTACCGCTTCCATGGTCGGCAGAAAACGTACTCCATCGGCCCTTACGGCAACGGCAAGGGCGGCACGTTCTCACTCGCCGACGCGCGTCGCGAACGTGACAAAGCCAAAGACCTGCTCAAGGAAGGCAAAGACCCGAGCACCGAAAAGCAGCTCGACAAGCATAGGCAGTCGGCCGCCCGGTCCTTCGGGCAATGGGCCGACGAGTGGCTCGCGAAGAAGAAGGTGGAGAAAGTCAAACGCGGCAGGATTGTCGCGGTGCGCGACCCCAAGACGATCGAGGTGCTCGAGCTGCGGGTCGGTTACGTCAAGGCTCGCTTCGGCAAGTTGTGTAGGCAAGACATCAAGCGTCCAGACGTGCTCGCTTTCATGCGTTCATACGAAGTCGAAGGAAAGTTGGAAACGCGCGACCGCGTGCGCAGCATCGGTGAGCAAATCTGCGACTATGCCGATGTGGAAGGCGACGGCCACAATCCATTCCGCAACCTGAAGGGACAGATGATTGCCAACATTTCGACGCCGCGTCCCGGCGTCACCGAACCACGTGACGTGACGCGCGTCTTCAAGCTCATTACCGCACCGTGGACGAGAGCGAGGTTTGGTGACGTTGTTGGCCTTGCCTTGCGCTTTGATGCGCTGACCATTCCCCGCCCCGGCATGGTCAATGAAATGGAGTGGAGCGAGGTCGATTGGGATGCCGAACGCTGGACTGTTCCAGCCGCCAAGATGAAAACCGGTTGGGACCATGTCGTGCCATTGTCACGCCAAGCACTCGCAATCCTGCGCAGCGTTCAGAAGCTGACTGGTCATCGGCGGTACGCGTTTTCCTGCTCGAAGGACGCGCCGCTATCGAACAACACGCTCAACAAGCGCTTGCGGCTGCTTGGCATTGACACCAAGACTGATCATTGTGCCCACGGATTCCGGACCACCTTCTCGACCCTGTCTCACCACGAAGAGATCAAGGACGCCAAGGCATGGGATGGCGATGTCGTCGAGCTGCAGCTCGCGCATCTCGATAATTCGACTGTGGAAGGTCTCTACAAGAAGCACGGACCTCTCGCGCTGATCGGCTCGCGCACAAAGCTGATGCAGCATTGGGCTGATCGGATCGACCACTGGCTCAATCCCAAGAAGGTGATGCCGATCAAGGGAGGCGCGCAGGCTTGAGTCACCTATCATCAGGCAGGCTAATGTTGCCCAATTCAATCCGTGGCAAGCTCATGTGGACAGCGTCGGAATCGCCGCCAAACCTTTGCGAAAGCAATCGCGGTTATCCGCTAGCCTGAAGTGACCATCAGGCGGACAAAGTGTCGAGAAGCGTTGGAGCCCAGGGAGGGAATCATACGCGATCGCCGACACGACGAACCGCTGTTTGTCCTGAGTACAGTGGCGTGAGCGCTTGGCATTGGTCGCGGAGGGTCCACTGGGGGCCGCCTGTTTCCGATGGGAAACTAGGCTAACTGGCGAGGCCGGTGAGCCACCGTTCATTAGCGATCCACCCGCGCGTAAGGAACCATGGAACAGGTTCAAATCCCGGAGGCGCAGAAGAGCTGGCGCCACGATGGTCGATGACGCCATTTGTTGAGGCCGTGCAGGTCATGCGCGGCGTCGCCTTCATCGTTGCCGTGACTGCGGTTGCTGAGGTCGGCGACTTTCAGGCAGGCATCGACCAGCAGGCCGTGGCGGTTCTCCATCAGCCCATGCCCGATGAAGCACAGCTTCGTCTCCTTGCCTTTACCCTTGCGGTAGAGCCTTGCATCGGGGTCGGTAGTCGGAGCATGGGTGTCGTTCGAGCGTTTCTCGCCGTGGAAGTCCGCCTCGGCATTGCGCCCGCCGCCTTGCGCCGGCGGCTCGCCCGAGCCATCCTTGGGCTTGACGCTCTTCTTCGAGGCCCAGGCCTCGATCAGCGTGCCATCGACCGAGAAGTGATCGCTCGACAGAAGCTTCTTCACCTTGGGCTGCGCCAACACCGCCGCCAGGAACTTGGCTGCGATGTCGCCTTCCAGCAGCCGGTCGCGGTTCTTCGAGAACACCGAATAGTTCCAGGCCGTGTCGTCGACGCCAATTCCCACGAACCAGCGAAACAACAGGTCATATTCCAACCGCTCCATCAGAAGCCGCTCGGAGCGGATCGAATAAAACGCCTGCAACAGCATTGCCCACAGCAGCTTCTCCGGTGGGATCGACGGCCGCCCAATCGGCGAATAGAGCGCGGCAAACTCGCGCTCCAGCACCGCCAGCGCCTCGTTCACGATCGTCCGGATCGCTCGCAGCGGATGATCACGCCGCACCCGCGCCTCCAGATCAACGTAGCTAAACAGCTCGCCCGTTCGATTGTCGCCGCCGCGCACGCACCATCTCCGAATCTCATCGGAATCAATGAATCATGGTCGCCGATCGGCGGCGAGCGCCTTTTTCAACAGCCTGGCAAGCTGCGGGGCGCGCTTTCGGTTCAGCTATCAGAACGCGCTTCACACCGACGCACGCAAGACTGCGCTCGACGCTCTCAAATCGGAAGCCAAGGCCTTGGCGAGCTTGTTGCCTGCAAGCGAGGGATAATGCCAATTTCGATGTCGGTTTTCGGCCAATGAACCCGGTTTCAGCGCAGCTTTAGTAGACGCAGGTCAGCGCCGATAGGGCTCACCCAGGGTCGCGGTGCCATCTGCCGGCCGACCAGGCCACCAACGGCAAGCAGCGCCAGCAGATACGGCAACATGATCAGCGACGCGTTCGGCACGCCGATGCCGAGCGCCGGAAGCTGGAATTGCAGCGCGGTTGCGGCGCCGGACAGGAGGCATGCGAGCGCGGTTCCCGCCGATCCGCCATTTGCCGAGTATGAGGGACGCGATCGCAAGGTAGCCGCTCCCCGCGTCATGCGCTCGGTGAAGGTCGCCGATCGACAGGAAGGCGCCGGCGAGCGAGGCTTTAGCGACCGCTTCGCCGTTTACTGGAAGATCTGCGCGGGCAGAGCGAGTGCAGGGGAGCCCGGGCTCGGGCCCCGCGAAGCCGATCTAGTGTCGCGAATTACAAGTTCGCAATTTTAGATTCGCGGTAGATTCGCGTTGCTGTGCCAAGGATGGGGGCAGACAGCAACGAGCATCCAACGGAGGTCCAGCAACTTGCCCCCTGAGATTGAGCGACGACGAGTGCGCCGAATTAAAGTCGCTGACGATGCGGCCGAAGACAGCGCAGCCGCTGACTCTGAGAGCCCGGATAGCGCACCGGCCTTGTCAAGATCGTGGGGCGCATCCGCGAGCTGCATCGGGCTGAAGTCGCACGCTTCTAAAGCGGTCAAGTTCGGAAACGTTTCGTCCTCGTCGCGTACGTCTTGAGAACCGTCCGAGTGATGCTCGCGAGCTTCGCTGACGGAATGAGTAGGATCGGCGGTTCTTCACGAACTACCATAAGAATCCCGCATCGAGATGGGGCTCTTCTACTGCCGGGATTGCCAGCTATGATCCCGTCGAATTCCGTCGGAGAGTCTGCTGTTTACCCAATCGATGGGCGCGCTTCTTAATGCTCAACCTCTTTCTGTATCGCTCCTAGTACGTCAAGACCAGCATATCGAGCCGGGTAGCTATTGCCACAGACCTCGTGCATATTTTTGATCTACTCTGCGGGGCAACATTCGGAGGAACGATCGATGGCCAACGTGCCGGTCGTCCACAAGGCTCAGTTGCTAAAATCACACATTGGCACACGAGCGGCACAATATCTCCGCATGTCGACAGAGCGGCAGCAATACTCGATTCAGAATCAGGCGGCTGTGATTGCAGCATACGCCCACGCCCATAATCTGACGATTGTTCGAACCTACCGCGACGAGGGTGAGAGCGGTCTGCTCATCAAGAACAGGGCCGGCCTTATCCAGCTCATTGATGATGTCCAAAGTGGAGAAGCCGATTTTAGTCACGTGTTGGTCTATGATGTAAGCCGGTGGGGCCGCTTTCAGGATCTTGATGAGAGCGCGCATTACGAGTTCGTCTGCAAGCAGGTGGGCATCAAGATTGCGTATTGTGCCGAGCAATTTGATAATGACGGCAGCATGCTTTCCAGCATCGTCAAGAACATCAAACGAGCCATGGCCGCGGAGTACAGTCGTGAGCTTTCGGTAAAGGTTCACGCTGGGCAGTGCCGGTTCGCCCGGCTTGGGTTCAAGCTCGGAGGACGCCCTGGTTATGCTCTTTTGCGGGAGCTTGTCGATTCCAGCCAGCAGTCAAGAGGCGTGCTGAAAAACGGCGATCGGAAGTACGTCACTACCGACCATATCCGACTGCGGCCGGGCATTCCCGAGGAAGTTGCAGTCGTGAGGTGGATCTTCGAACGGTTCCTGGAGGGAAGGTCCGAAGCCGCGATCGCCAGGGAGCTAAATCGGAAAGCCGTACCCACCAGCACAGGGGTGCGATGGAAGCGTGCAGCAGTTAACAGGGTTCTTAGAAACGAGAATTACATCGGAAACCTCACCTTTAACCGCCGATCACGCAAATTGCGGCGGACCTGCAGCACCGACAATCCACCGGAGCTTTGGATCACGAGCGAGGGATGTATCGAGCCGATCATCGATCGTGAAGTATTCATAAAGGCCAATAAGATCATTGAGGAGCGACGTGTCGATCTCCCTGATGAGGAGATGCTGGCGCGATTGCGCCGAACGCTGCTCAAGGAGGGACGCCTGAGCCCCGCCATCATAGCCAGGACTATAGGCCTTCCCTGCGTCTCCACCTATCAAAACCACTTCCGCAGCATCAGGAACGTGTATCGGCTGATCGGCTACACTCCTAAACGAAACTATGACTTCATTGATTCGCGGCCACTTTGGGCGGAGGAAAGGACCAAACTTGCCTCGGAAATCGTCTTGGCAATCAGAAGGGCGGGCGGGTGCACTGCCCCTGGTTTGACGGATTGCTTGCGCGTGAATGGAACAGGCAGCATCTCAATTCGAGCGGCGCGCTGGTGTACTAAGGACAATCGTGCTCCATATTGGTCTATCCGGCGTGAGGCACGCTTGCCGCGTGGCTGGATTGCCGCCGTCAGGTTAGCTGAGCATAACAAGTCCGTGCTCGACTATGTGCTGCTATCGACCGATGGGAAGGTCGAGCGAACCATATCATTTTCGGAGAGGGCTTGCGCGCGCCGTGGAATAGTTCGCTTCGAAACCCGTGACGCTTTGGCACGGGCAATTGCAAGGCGAGTAACCAGGAAAATCCGTGCGTCCGAAGCCACCACCGCTCAACAGGGCAAGCGATCGAGATCGAGGCCGCCCAAAGGCAAAAGCGCTCGCACAAGGCGCTCGCACTAGGAGGGACGCGCTCCTTTTGATGAGAAGGGTAGCGGGTCACCCACTGAAAGAGCTTGGTTATCTCGCGTGGCCGCCTCTGGCTCGCACTGATCATCGCGCAAATGCAGAACGACGCAGAAAATCCTCGGCATGCAGCAGGAAAACGACGCAAATGTTAGGGTGGACAAGAGTATAATGGCGAAAGTCGATCTGCCGTTGCCGGTAAACACCTCTGTTGGTCCGATCAGTACCAACTATGATCACCGCTCGGACACAATTTCTCTAATTTCGTTCCTCCAAGTGTAACGAGCCGAGATTGACGCGATGCCACCCGCGAAGCGCGCCAAGGTGACAACGACTCTGCAGATCCTTCCGAGCGCGCCCACACCCCGGGCGAGCTCAGCCGAAAGCAGAGACTTCCTCCGACGACTTGGCTGGGACATCGATTCCATCAACGGGCATCTCTGCGAGCTCCGCCGGCACACGGCCAGAGAGCTCGGCATCTATCTAGCTGAATGTAAATTGATTTTTCAACGGAGACGTTCCAGTGTACCCGCCAGTGGACTAGCGCGTTCTTGGTGTCGCCGGCAGGGTGCGACACTGTGCCGCCATACCTGAGTCGTCGCGTGCGTATCACGCGTTCAAGGAGGGCGAAGTCACCAACGATGTGTTGCGCTTCCTGACGTGCGATCCGAACGCCGAGGTCAAGCGCGTTCATCCAAAGCAATGCCCGTCATTCTGACGACGGAAGAGGAACGCGACATCTAGATGCGCGGACCGTGGGACGAGGCGAAGGCGTTGCAGCGTCCCCCGCCAGACGGGGCTTTAAGCGGACGATCTACGACGCCGCTTCCTGGATCTGGACCGACGGCCGGAGAGAAGTAGAATTTCCAAAGACTAGCCGTAGATAGGACAGGGCATAGAGCAAAGCTCCGACGCCGAGAAGCAACCACAATATCGGCTGCCAAAACGGCACGTAGGTGAGATTTCCGTCGTAACGATAGGCCGTGCTGAAAACGTCCGGAAGGCCATTCGCCGGCCAGAAATGCGCCAGTACGCCGACCTCCTCCTTGCAGTTCTGAGGACAGCTGAAGTTGCCGTCGACCGCGAAGTAGAAGTTTCCGTGCAGAAATGTCCCCTCGAGGATGCCCAGACCGACAAGGGGCAGCGCGACGAACAGGATCAGAGACCAGATCGCGACTGTGCGGGCCTTATCCGATATCAGTCCGAGATCGGATTTGGTGACCACCTTGCCGAACCAAGCCCCGTCCGCATGTCGTCTCGCAAAAGCTTTCGCCCACCATAGCGACCAGACACAGAGCGTGGCGACGACGGGAACACCGAGAAGGGCGACAGCATGAGCGTTGAGCGACGACCAATCGACCCCGAGGATTTCAAGAATCTTGCCCGCTCCGGACTTCGCGCCGCGCGTCAGAAGAAATAACGCAACGGTGCCTGAAAGCGTAAGCCGCGACGCCTTGCTCCACTGTTCGCGGAGCATGTTGTCTGGGCTTTTTTGATCGGCCATGTATTCGCGCCCTTCTTGCTACAAACCCAGACGTTTGCCGAGCTTCCTTATTTCATTGTTCGGGCCTGGCCCGTGCTGGAGATCGTGTTTCGCATTATCAAGGTTTCTTACAATGTCGTTGTTCGGCCCGGGCCCATGCTCGAGATCGTGGAGCGCATTCGTAAAGGCCTTGACGATCTCGTTGTTCTTCCCGAACTCGGCGCCCCCGAAAAGAACTTTCATATCCGGGTCAACCGATGGGCACGCCGCAGCTCCGCGTGATGCCGCCTTGACGCTGTCGGTCAGCGCGTGACGCTGAGCGATGATTTCCGGCGGAAGCTCTACGGTGTCGACCGAATTCATGTCGAGCTTGGCACTCACGATGTAGCCCTTTTGCGTGGCCTTCGCGTCCGTTACATGGACCACATATTCGATTGCCTTGTGGGCCGGACTAACCTCGATGCCATGGTCATCCGGCTTTGGACTCCTGAGAGCGACACGGTGAGGGAGATCGTCAAGAACGAGATTGGGTTCGCCGAGTGTCGGCGGGACCGGCATGGTCCAGCGAACCCCGACTTTAACGAGATCAACTTTGACGGGCCCCGCCACGAGCCGTCCGTCCGTGGTCACATCCGCGGTCACCGTATCGCAAGGCATCGTAGCGCCGAGTGACAGGATCGAATGCCCGTCGACGTTCTTGTTGGCCAGTTCGACCGTACCTGACACATGCTTTCCGGTTCCACCCTCCAACCCGAGAACCGTCCCCATGTTCACTACCGGTTTAACATGCGCGTGAACCTTGGCGTGTAGGTCCATTCGCAAATCGGTAGCGAGCGCCACGCCTTTGGCTGGCGTCCACATCGCACTCGGCGGTCCGATGGTCATAGTGGCATTGATGTCGGTGGCATCGGGCAGTTCGAGCAGGATGGTCTCGTTGTCCACGAGGTGTCCTGTAACGCCGGTCGAGTGAACGACGACGGTCCGGTTCGCTTCGGGAAGCGCGCTCAGTTTACCGACGAAGCCAACCAAGGCCTTTCCGCTAAGGAACAAGGCGAAGTCGCCTTCTTGCTCCCAGTCTTTGGTCGCGCCCGAGACGTGCTCCCGCAATGTAGCGATCCGGCTTTCAAGCTCAGAAAGCTGAAGATCGGGAACGGCGGGCAGAATTACAGGTGCCTGACCCGCGGCCGAGGTGGCGGCCAGAAGCCATACGCCTGAGTGTAGAAACACGGGCGCGGAAAATGAGAAGCGCTGCTCCAGGACTTTGTCGGGCAAGCTCATATTGAGCGTGACGGTACCGTCAGGGGCCTTGACGGTCGTATCGCTTTTGAATCCCGTGTTGAAGCCGATGCGGTCTTCAAACGGCACTGCGACGGTAAGATGATTATCAAGAGCGATCATTAGCCCAGAAGAGATCGCCTCCGATAGGAAATTCCGGCCGCGGATATCGAGGAAACCCCAGTCGAACTGTGGTTCTACCTTCGTGACGCCGACCGCGAATTCCGCCGTCGCCGTCGGCTTGTCGCCGGCCTGGGGCGCGATACCGCGGAATGAAAGATCACCGTCCAGCCTCAGATTTACCGCGAGGCTACGCTGCGTGCTCGCGACCTTCACGTCGACGACGGCCCCCGTGAACCCAAGACCCGGGTGGACTCGCGCATCTTCGACCGTAACGACCAGGTCGCCGAGTTTAGATTTGACGGGTCCGATCGTCGTGCCGGGGAGTTGCTTGAGCGCCTTGTCGATGACGGCATTCGAGAAAAATACCGCTGCGTCGGCATCTTGCGGCTGATGCATCTGGGCAAGCGTTTGATCGGTAAGCGTCAGCGCCGCCCACTCCGCCCCCGCTTGCTCGTGAACGACGTAGTCGTGTCTGTAAGTGCCCCAGCTGGCAGCGATACCTACAAGAACGGCGATAAGCAGGACTCCAAGCAGACGACCGACACGCATAGCCCCACTCCGCAGAATGATTGTCGTTTCCCACTATCTAGCCGTAAACGTAATGGCCAATTACGACACCACAAGCATCGGTAGCTGCAAAAGACACGCGGCGATTTCAATGAAACCCGAGTTCGGTAAATCGTCCCGAACGACGTCTGGCCAACCCGCTAGTCGCGGCGGGAGAGTCCAGGAAGAAGGCTTCGCCTACCTTTCTCCGGAAAATGTGTCCGCGACTGACATAGATTACGCGCGCCGCCGACAGGCCGACTTGCGATAGCGACGGCGCGAACAGATCCACACGCGTCAGACAGCACAGAACTTTGCCGCGCGTTCTCGCGGCGATGCCGGCCGCGACCAATACCGCCGCGGCGCCCTGCACTGCGCCATTGCCGCCGCCAGCCACCTCGTGAAGGGCGCCGAACGCGGCCTGGAAGGGCATCGTCGATCTCCGCGACACCGAAGGGCAGCGCTTCGCGCCCGCGCAGAGGTGCCGCCAGACGCTCGGCGCGCCGGCGATGTTATCGATGGCGGCACGCGACACCAAATCCGCCCTCGGCTAGCGATCCAGGTGGACAATCCTAAAGTTCATGATACGTTCTATCTCCGCAGAAGTGTCAATGACGTTTTTGGGGATCGGCTTCGGTAAAACGCTCCTTCGGCCGGCAGTTCTCACCGCCGACCGGAATTGTATGGCCGCGGTTGGATGTCCATATTTCCGTGACCGCGACGATCGCCGCGCTGCGCAGCCTGAGCGCCGAATATTCTTTGGTTTCAATGCCCGACAGCCTCCACAGCCTGATCGTCGCCGTCTTGCACCCGATGAGCCATTCGGCCCTGAGCGCGGAGCCATTGCGCATAGCGGGGCTTGTCGTGCCGGGTGGTGATGGCCTGTCCAAGCGGCAACGTATCGATCGGGCGCTGGAAGGTTTGGCCGATAGGCAATTGGCAACTCTGGCGTTAAAATTTGCCGTGGAGCGCAACGACCCTGCCCTCGACGAGGCGGCCCGTAAGGTGTTGGAGGCTGGGGACCCGCCTCTCACGCACATCACGCGTCGAGACGTCGCGCGGGTTTACGGAGACGATCTCGCCGGCGAACTCGACACGGTGTCGTTGGTCGGAAAATACTTCGCTCTATCTTCGCCGTTCGAGATGTTCGAGCCTCGCGGTCGGAGCCTCCGTCAAATCGAGAGACATATGGACCGCAATCCCGGCGATTGGTCGGTCGAACATTTGTTCGGAGAAATCGGGGCGTTCGACTGCTCCCGGGCGCGCTTCGCGGCGATGATCGAGAAGACGGTTCATCCACTGTCGCGATCGGGGGATGAGCAACTACGGATAGTGGACGCGCTCAACAAGGTGCTCACGCGAGACGGCTATCACCTAGTCCCCGATGGGGAAGTATCCGGTCATCCGATTTTTGCGTTTCGGCCCGTAGCCCGAGGCGTGGCTGGGCGGCCCAAGAACTTGATTTTCGCGTCACGGGGCCCGAAGAAGCCCGAGATAGGCTTCCTCGATGCCATCAACAACGACATCGTCGTGCTGTCTGGTGAAGAAAGCTGCCTGATCTACGATCTTCCGATCGGATCGAATGGGCTGCTGTGGTCAGACCTTGTGGCATGGTGGGAAGAAGTCACCCCCGGCGGAAACGCCGCCGGTTTGGGAGCGCGTCTTCGGCAATCGTTGTCATCTGACGGTGAAAACAACCTATTCGCGACGTACTTCAAGAAATACAGGCCCAGCCTCGGAGATGATCTGCCTGCATTGCTGCCGCAGGTTTATCTTCACTACGACCCCGCCATCGTCAAACTGCTGCGCCACCGCCTACCTCTACCGCGGCAACGCATGGACTTTCTGTTGCTGCTCCCGGACCGGCAGCGGATCGTCATCGAGGTCGACGGCAAGCATCATTTCTCAGAAGACGGGAAACCCTCGCTGAAGGTGTATGCCGACACGGTTTCGGCCGACCGGGAACTGCGGCTCGCCGGATATGAGGTGTACCGCTTCGGCGCGAACGAGGTTGTCGGCGACGGCTCCGAGACGAGAATTGCGGATTTCTTCGACAAGCTCTTCCGACTCATTCGCGTCGGCAGCGAGAACCGATAGTCCTAGGTTGAATTGATGCGCCACACGTGCTCGCACGGGCGGTTCGTTTGGAACTCTGCGGGATCTGCGATCATGAGCGAAAGGCGGGAATTTCAGGAGATCGCTCATTGCGGTGGGCAGGTCATCTTCACCGTCGACAGAGGCGATGACGGTCGGAGGCGATATCGTGTCGCTTGGCAAAGCAGTCGGCCCGTCCCGGCGGCTGTATACTCGATCTACGCCTTGAAAGAGGGCATCCCGATCGCCGATCTACCGATAGGAGGAATAGGTGCGCCTTGGCCCGCTCCACCCGTGCCCGGCTGCGTTCCGGTATTCGTAGCCTCAGACAGCGAGGGAAAATTCGGCTTTCAGTGCCCGAGATGCAACCAGTATTGGCGGACGCGTGGCGGCGTATCGCTCTGTCCCTACTGCGGCGCCCATGCCGAGCGTCACGAATTTCTGTCCGCGGCGCAACGGGTCTACGTCCGGCTTTATTGCGAGAAGCTCGACGAGGCGCTTTCCGCGGATGAAGACGGAATTCACGTCATCGATATGGATGCCGTCGCGGACGCGGCGGGAAAGGACATCACGAAGCCACCGTTCTATTACGCCGAGGAGAGCCAACAGAAGCAGTTCGACTGCACCGCGTGTGGCGAGTTTAACGATGTCCTGGGGCGGTTCGCTTATTGCTCGGTGTGTGGCACGCGCAACGATCTCAGCGAACTCGAAGGAAGCATCATCCCGGCGATCCGCGACGATTTGAATCGGGGCGCCGTTCCGTCAGGCTGTCTGAAAAACATCGGATCGGCGTTCGACACCTTCGTCGGGCAATACACGGGGCAGCTAATCCAGAACAGGCCGATGCGTTCCGCGCGTCGCGAGCGCATCGGAAAGATGCGGTTCCACGATCTCGTCGCGACCAGACGGGAGCTGTTGGGCGGTTTCGACATCGACATCTGCGAAGGGCTGACGGAGGCGGAGATCGCAACCGCGACGCGCTCGTTTCAGCGCCGTCACGTCTACGAACACAACGGCGGCGAGGTCGACGAAAAGTATCTGCGCGACAGCGGCGATGCGTCGGTCCGACTGAAACAGAGCATCCGGGAGACGCAAGCCGGCGTCCACGAATTCGCGAATCTCGTGCTGCGGATGGCTCGAAATCTCCACCGTGGCTTCCACGACATCTACGAACCTGCAAAGGGAGCCATAAACCGATACGAAGCGGAGAAGAAGCGCCTGGCCGCTCTTCAACGGCAGAACGGGGGACGATCCCGCGTACCGCCGGTCAACACCGCCAAGCCTCGGCTGAGAGGTGAGTAGGCGTCGCTGACGATGCTTGCGGCCTGACGAACGCGCTTCAACCAATCTTGTAGTCAAACGCGCCCGCTAACCAGGAAAACATTCAAGGCGTTGGTCAGCGATTGCCAGCGTGAAGCGTTGGCCTTCGAAGGCTGATGTCAAGGGCATTTCGATTGGAGGGAAGTGGAGAAAGGCAAAGAGTTTCAGTGTGTCAAGAGCCCGTCGGTAAACTGCCCAATCTGAAAGATTCTTCGCGTAAGCATCGCGTAAGCAGATTTCGAAAAACGGTAGCGAACGAGCGCAAAACGCAGCGTGGACCAGCACCCGCGCGAAAGTGAGATGCACCCGTAGCTCAGCTGGATAGAGCGCCACCCTCCGAAGGTGGAGGCCACACGTTCGAATCGTGTCGGGTGCGCCATCGTTCTCGATGGCAAAGAGCCGAGTTCTTTCCTCAAATAGTTGCAGCCGGATTTTGCGCGGCGCCCGTCGCCGACACCAAGCGAAGCGTGCACGTCCAGAGTGCTCCATTTAGAACACACCGGAAGGTCCTTAAGGAGCGTGCGTCACGACGTTGCTTCGCCATCCTCGGCTGCGTTCCATCACTCGTGATCGTCAGCCAAGAGCAAGTTCAAATCGTGGAGGCGCAACACCCGATTGTTGCGATTGATTGAACAGGAGATCCCTAAGCTTGCTGCATGAGCGGCGTCCGACCGGGACGCCAATTAAGAGTCAGCGTGACCCAGCCTGTTGGCGCCGTCACGGCACGATTATAGGGCAGTAAATCGCGATTTACTGCCCTATGGATTCAACAAGTTACAAGGATTCCCTTGCGCTTTGGGCTGCTACTGGTGATCTTATGAGGACTCACGGATTTCGCATTTTGCGTGACCCAGCGTGACCCAGCCACCAGTGTCGTGTGACCCAGATGCTTACTTCAGAGCCCAAGAAAAAGCAGGAAGGAGCGGCAGCAGAGACCGCCGTCAAAAAGGCCACGAAAGAGAGAGAAAAAACGGCGGTGGAGATCACCGTCAAAATCGTCAAAGAACGGATTCGAGATCACAAGGAGGGAACGCGGACTGAACTCACCGACACCAAATCTCGTGGCTTGCAATTCAGGGTGACCGACGACGCAGCGATCTGGACGGTTCGGACTCGGCTGTTCGACAAACAGCGTCGCTGGACCATCGGCAACTCCGACGTCTCGCCCGACGAAGCGCGCGAGCGAGCTGGCGAAGTCCGAGCCTGGTGCCGGCGGGGAAGCGATCCCGCGAAACTCATTACTCAATACATAACGGGCATCTCGATCGCGCAGCAGGTACGCGTCAGCGGGGAGCGCCCTGCCCCCTCATGGGATTGGCAGGAAGCGATCGATAAATTCCTCGAGCACATCAGCCAGAACCGTGCGCCAAAGACTTACGACGATTACGCCGGAGCGTTAGGCGGTCGGTGGAGGCTTGACCCCAGGAAGCGCCACTCTCATGTCGCCGAGCTGTCCCGCTTCAAGGGCAAGCAAGTTTCGACCATTGCTCGCGAAGACATCGCTGAATGCGTCCCCGACATTTGTAAACGTGCCTATTCGCAGGGCTTACACACGCTGAGAATCCTCGGGGTCGATGTGGTCTTTTCTCGGCGATGACGCGCGGCGGAGACAAACTTCTGTGGCCCCAAATCTACTTCTCCGTGTCAAGCCGCCGGAAAAGCCGCAACCGGTGGTCGCCAGGCCAGCGCTGTCGGTCCTTCAGTTGTTCGACAAGGATCGCGAGGACAGTCGTCGAGACGTCCCCTCTGCAATTGCAATGGGTCGTGCGGTGGCTATTGCACGGTCTGGCGCCCTCGGCCGACGAGCATCCTTCGCCGTGCAGTTGCTTGCGTTTTCGTTGCAGCGAAGACGAGCGATCATCGGCGCCTATCAAATGGATTTCAGGTCCATGGCCAATGACCCGGAAGCCGACGTAGCTTGGATCATCCCACCGTTCATGCGCAAACAGTCGAACAGCAACGATCCGGGAGCTCGATACGCTCGAACTCGGTGAATACCCCTACTACTTTCCAGTTCGTGCCAAGCTTCGCAAGAAAAACAAGGATCCTTACGCCGATCCGAGCTTCGTCAATCACGCCTTGCAGTTTATGCCTGGCGTGGACATGAGCCCGCACGCTTGGCGCAGAGGATTTGGTACCCATGGCAAACGCGAGTTCGGACTGTCATTCGACGAATGCAAGCTGATCCTGGATCATTCCGAAGGCGCTCCGCCCGGGGACGTGACGGCCGGCAACTACGCGCTTGATCCGATGCTTCAGAAGAAAAAGCAAATCATGGCGCTGTGGACGAACTGGCTTGAGCTTCAGGTGCAGGCAGCAATCTCGGCAGACCCTCATTTGCTGAACGCAGAAGTCTTGAGAGACGAAATCTATCGCGCCCGTTACGATGAGGAGCGATGGCTCAAGCGAAAATCCCAGGCACAGGCTTTTTCAGAAGCTGCAGAGAGCGCGGAGCTGGATCTGACCTTAGTTCGGCAACGAAGATCTGCAAACGATGCTGATCGCAGCCCACGCGATTGAAGCCGCCACTCGAAAGGTTCAGCCGGCGGCGAGCACAGTGGCTCTCGGACCGATTGCCGCTTCAACTGCCGAATGAATGCATCCCCCTAACCTTCGGATGTAGTCTGTCCGCTCATGGATGGGCCGGCGCATCATGAAGGACGGATGCTCCAGCCGTACCAGCGTCGGTCCGGCGCGATGGCCGGCTTCGAGACGCGCGCTCTGGACCCTGTGAAGGGCTTCCCCGACGATCGAGCTCAATCCGACCACCACGTCAGCACTGCCCAGTCGCCACAAGGCGTGCGCCTCGAGCTCTTCGACGAGTTCACCACAACTCGGATAGCGCTCCCTGCCCTCCTTGTCGAAAAGTGCACGGGGTATCACACTCGAGGCCTTTCGACTTGTGAATTGTGCTCAAGCATCGACGCGGGGGTTGGGGATGCGAAAAAGTCCTTCGCCGGGTGATTTCCGCAAACCCACCGTCGACAGACGCGAACTCGCCAAGACGAATGGCGTCACGGACCTCGCTCTTCAGATCTAACTCGACCTCACCGAAGCCTGTTTCCCCCCGGTCGACGACATCGACTAAGTAGGCAAGCGCACGAGCGACCCCGCGATGATCCGGCTCTGCGATCAGAAGCCTGGCAACCGCCTGGAGATGGGCAGGCATCACGCCGCGCGTGGCCTTGGAACAGCGCTGCTTCACTTCCGTCCTAAGACGGTTTCCGTGAGACGACGGCGTGAATCCTTTTCCTGTCGCCTCGACAAACACCAGAAATCCGTCGACGATCGCATCGATGTCACCAGCACTCTGTCGAATGCACGCGATCAGGCGAACCAGGTTTTCGCGCGTGTGTCCCTCCCAGATCCTCATCGAGCGATCAAAAAAGCCGTTGAGGTGCGCCACCCGATCATTGCTTTCGGTCAGGACGAGCAGCTGACCACCGCGGCGCCGGAGATCGTCGATCGGCCTCCTGTGCGCGCTCGTCATGCTGAACGATTTGTGTGGAACGCGCGCGGAGTTCTCGGCGAAATAGACTGACAGGCCCTTTGGCAATCGTCCCGTCAAATCGACCGTTCCACCATCCTTCAGCGCCTTGCGAGCTCCCAAAATCCACGCTCCGAGGTCCAATGAACTCGACCAACGGTGCGGCGTGAGGAGCTCTCCCGATGCCCCACTGCCTTTCAGATCGTCCCAACGTCCAAGCGTTTTTCGGACACCGGCATCGTTGTTTCCAAAGATCACCTGCATCGGATCGCCGAATACGCGCAGGCGGGCCCCGGCTTTGTGTATCGCCATGATCGCCTGGTGCTGATCGGCGCTCGCATCCTGATGTTCGTCGCAGAGAATGACAGGATAGCGCTGCGCTGCAGCCTCGGCAACCAGGGAGGAGCCTTCCAGAAGGTGACGAGACCGGCTGGCCACCTCATCGTATTGATTATTCTCGCGGGCCCAGGTTCCGACATCAGCGGGAAGGTCGATGGCCCGATGGTAGATGCTCGCGATCTCGGTCAGAAGGCTGTCGATCGTCCTGATCGCGACGCTACCAGATACCGTTTGCGTCCGCTGAGCAAAGACAGACCGAGCGGCATGCGTATGGGTCAGGATCAGGACCCGCCCGACGTCGAGGTGCGAGGCGGCATCAGTCGCAAACTGGGCTCCCTGATGGGTTTTCCCGCACCCTGCAGCGGCCTCCACGGTCACGAGTGGCAGATCGGATCGCAGCAGCTCAGCGACGGTATTGTCGCTCACAGCTTGAGCCGTCCCGGAGCCAGCGCGGGCTGTCCAAGCGCAGCACGCAGCGCGTTGACGAATGGGAGCAGCTCCGGCTCTAGTTTTGGCCAAATGCCCAGTTCCACCATTTTCTGACCCAGCTCGTAGCCGCCCTCTTCAGATTTGAACCAGCGTCGGCTGTGTTTGGCCCAGTCCTTTGCCGTGTCGACGTCCGGCGCCCCCTCCTTGTTGCCGGTCGCCGCGGCAACGATAAGCGAGCGAAGCTTCGCGAAGCGCTGCTCGGACGCTCCGCACGCAGCCAGGATACTGGCTTCATCCTTAACTTGCAGACCGAGGCGATCCGCCAATGACCGCAACCTCTCACCAGAGGCGCCTTCGGAATCGCGGGCAAGCAAGAACAATGAAGCGTCTTCCACGTGTGCGATGACATTCGCTTCGAGACAACCAGTGTGCCACTGGAAGCACCTCGGCCCGAGTGCCTCGCTCACGCTTTTCCATCGTCCGGTGGACTTGCCCTCGTTGTCGCAGAAGGCCCCGAGCATGAGCCCCGCGTCGCGTAGCGCCACCAACAAGCCGAGCATGGATTCGTTGCCGCCACCGTCGCACAGGCGAATGCCATGATCTTCAGGCATGGCGACGAAAGCATTCCGCAGCAGGAAACGCAGGAAGCCGACCTCTGTCACCCCCTCCGCAATGACGGGCAGCTTCGCGAGGAACGTCTCGGGATCACGCGCTTGCTGCTGCGAGATGGCAGCGGTCGGCAGAGAACCGATCGTACCCTTTGCATCGATAAACCAGAGCGCGGCCTTGGTTGCCGCCTTGATCGCAACAGGACTGTGGGTCGTGACGAAACATTGGCCGTCGTCCTTGACCAGCTTCGCAAGCAGTTGCCGAAGCCGATACGGCTCCAGTCCTCGTTCGATTTCGTCGATGACTGTCAGCCGTGATGCAGCCTCCGTGACGCCAGCCACCTCCAATGCGGACATGCGGCGCGTGCCGGCCCCCCAACTGGCGAGGGGCAGCTTTACGCCATCCCGATCTGCAAGCAGTCCGATGAGCGCTCCGATCGAAAGTCCTTGGCTGCTGGTTAGCCCCAGCTCGAGGTCGTGCGGCAGCCCCGCTTCCTTGAACGTCGTACCCAAAGCCTGGAGCGCTTGCGTCTCGTCCTCAAGCAGCGCGGCCGAAAGATCGGTTTCGGCGACCTGCCTGTTGAGCCTCGATTTCAGATTTCCCTTGGACAGCAACCTGTCGAGGGCAGAGCCTGTGACCAGCCGGAGATCACGATCGTTCCGGTCATCGTTCGTGAGGCGTACGACGCCGATCCGGCGGCGCAAACCAGTGGACAGTGCCGCGATTTCCGCATTCGGCTGCACCACCTCCCACACCAATTCGAGATCCTCGGTCCCGCGGACACGGAACCGAAAGACCGGGTGACCGGGCTCCTTCTCCGCCTCGGGGTCAGGGAGCACTGCCTCGCTACCGTCCCATTCCCACGGCCACAGCGAAGAGAAGTCCGCTATCCCGACCTCAGGCGGGATGTCCACCACGGCTTCGATGGAGAAACCCTCGCCGGTCGATCGATGGAAATAGTCGGTTTCCAGCACCTGAACCGCGTTAGTCGGACTGAACAGCAGAGCGATTGCGTGAAGCACTGTGCTCTTGCCAGAATCCCCTCCACCAAGCAGAACATTAATACCGTCACCTGGCCACCAATCTAGGACCTCGATGCCCCGAAACCTCCTGATCGCCAGGCTCTTGATGCGCGGTTGATTCGCCATGCCCCATCCGAATCCTCATATCCGGCAACAATCTTAAGCTGTTCGCGGTAGGCCGCAAAGCTTCAGGCCGCCGCCAGGAGCACTGGTCCTCACAGGACGTAGCACATGACGATCGTACGGCTGGGCCAACTTTTCGATTGTACCGAGGGTGTCGGCGCATTGGTCGCCGAATCCGCCGGTGGCGCATGCTGCATATCGATGATGTACCATCTGGTCTGGCCTGCAGCTGTTTCTGCGTCGGCTGCGAACTGCCCATGGTTGCGAAGAAGGGCGCGACCAGGCCCCATCACTTCGCACATCACTCTGCCCGCGACGGCAGCTCATGCTCGTCGGCGGGAGAGACCGCCCTTCATAAATTTGCGAAGAAGGTTTCTCGATCAGAGTCTGGAACTCGGACTCCACTCAGAATCAGGCAAAAGCACACCCAATCTTGGAGTCTTGTGTCTGATACGCACCGAGATTTCTGACCGGCTTACGGGTATCAATGCTGATCCCGACACCCGCCAAAGAAGCGCATGACAAAGCCTCCCAAAAAGCCGAGCGTCAACCTCCTGATAGATGACGCGATCCTGCGCGCCATCGGGCACGTGGCTGCCCAATGGGCGGTCCTCGAGATCGAGTTCGATATCTTGCTAGGCCGATTGCTCAAGCACCCGGAAGCCAAGAAACTCGTACCCAAGGCGATACCCCAGTCATTCGACCGGCGTGCGAAGCTGTTCCGAGATTGCGCGGAGCTGCTATTGCACGACCAGCCTGGCCTTCGGAAGCAACTCATCGCGATCATCAACGATGCGACCTCAGTGCGAAAAAAGAGAGACGATGTAATCCACGGCCAGTGGCATCTCGGTCGCAAGAAAGGGAAGATCGGGACAGCAGTGACCGTCGTCAAGCAGCGCCCACAATTCAAAGCGGAGCTTCAGCACATGTCGGATGCGCAAGTTGAAAATGTTGCCGCCACCATATCAGAGGTGACGCTAAAGCTAATCTGGTGGGCCCAAATGAACGTGGGCTAGACCCTTTGGCGGCCCACGAATCCCTTGTACTTACCCACCAAACACGCGGCGGCATTTATCTGTGATTGTCTGGTAAGCGCCGCGAATGATCGAACCAAGCTTTCCGATAACGCCTGAAGGCGGGCCGGGCTGAGATGCAAGCAAAGTCTATACCGGAGAGATTTCGCCTGTTGTAGCAGAGCGCGAACAGCCCGAACGCAAACAGCCGCCCCTTTGAAACCGGATTGTCGCGTGGTTGATCAAGGTCTTTGGCTAGCCATATGAGGGCGCATGCTCCATGCCCAACAGGAGGCCGGCTGAAATGCGCGGTTTTTTCCGACGGTTCTAAAGCCCATGGGGGCAAACAACTGCGCGCACACGCAGGTGAACGCCGCTGGACTCCACGTCCCTCTCCAGCGCCGTCGGATTGTTGCAGCGCTTGTCAGGATCGTACACTAGGCAAACCAGTGTCTCTACGCCGGGAACAGTCCTGTATCGATTGGCATCAATAATGAGCTCGTCGGCCACTTCCCGCTGGCCAAGATTAGCGCGCGTCATCTTCGCCTCAACAACGACGCGCTCTCTCGGCAGATGGAAGTCAACTCTGGAGGATGATCCCGCGTAGCTTGGCGTCACTTCTTCTGGGCTCACATCGTCGAAATGCAGCTTCAATATTGCGTGCAGCAGATCCTGAACGTCATACTCGTCCTTTACATCGAAAGGCGCCCGTTGCCTCTGACGGCTACGCAGCCGTTCTGCGAACAGCGGAAAGCGCCGACATAGGGTGACAATCTGCTCCACGGCATCGTCGGGCTTCCCGAGACTGATCCTGTCCAGAATGCGGCTTGTTAACACCGCGAGAGCCGCGGCCTCCGCATCGTCGGCGATACCCACAGGGCCGGAGAGCAATCTTCGCACAAGCTCTTCCTCCAAATCGCCAACGAGTGTGCCCACGCCAAGGCCTGCCGCATAGTCGATACAGGCGGCCATAAGCGCCTCATTCGTTGGCAGATCGCTCGCGGGAACCGCGGACACGCTCACCGTGCCAGCCTTTTCCCTATCTAACAGATGCAAGGCCGCGAGCGCCGCCAGCTGCGACACGTTTGTCTTGAACTGGCTTTTCCCAAAGCCCCGCACGATCGTTCCGGCCAGCCAATCTCGGTGCTCTTCTGGTATTCGCGACGAGCAGACACCAAAGCAAACGCCAAGGATCTCCACCGGGTTGAATATGAACGAGTTGCGATCAGCCGGATAAATCTCCCGACCGCGCAGACGTTCGAGCTCGTCGATCCACAGTGCGACAGTCTGCTCCGGAGCGGCATCAATCACGTAGCCATAGGCGGCTAAAACAGGCGTGCGCCGCAAGAGATTTGCCGGGCAGTTCAGGATCGGGCGATCGAACAGCCCAACCGATAGCGAGGCATCACGCTGCAGAATCTTGGATGCCAGTCCGGAGGCGGCGGTCGGCCAGACCTCAGAGGTCCGCAAGACGCGGCGAGCTTCTTCGCGGACCGCCGCTATTGCGCTCAGCACGACGCCGCTCATAGGAACCAACGGCTCCATTTCAGCTTCACCGACAAAGCCGTGGTGGAGAAATCCGGCACGTCCTTGAGCCGCCCGAGGAGTTCAGCGATCCGCTCAGAGTAGAATATCGTCACAGGAGTACGCGCAGGCAAGGTTGACCGCCAGGACAAGCTCGTGAATTTCAGCGCTTGCTCCGCAATATAATCCACGTCCTTGAATGTCGAATCAGGATGCAGGCCAATAAGTAGCGGTGCAGGAAGCGGAGAGTTCGCCCGCTTTATGAGCTTGTGAGAATTTGTCGCGAGCAATCGCGTGGACGGGCCGATCCGCGCGATCGTGCCACGGAGCGGCGCGAACTCTCCTTTCATGATGTTGCTTTCGCGCTTCACCGGCTCGCCCTTTTCGGCGCGATCCATGATGTAGAAGGGGTGATCGTGAGAGACGGTGACGAAAGCCATTTGCAAGACCTGCTCCGCGCCGATTTCGCGCACGCAAGCGAAAACAATCTTGCCTACGTCGACGCGTTTCAACGGTCGATGCGCATGAAAAATCACGCGCACAGTGTCACCTGGCCTCCAGTTATTTCTCGTCTTGAGCTCTCGGAGCACGGAGAGCATCGAGTCCCGGACCATCTTAGGATAGTCGGCATAATTGCACTCCTTCGACACGTTGCCGAGTAGATAGGTACCGTCTCCACTGAAGACCGTCGTGATGCCCACAAACCGCTGCCGGTCCTCAAATCGACTGCCCGAAAACTCGGCGAAGCCCATGCCAACGACGAGTTCGTCGCTGATGGCCTTATCTTGATTGACCGTCCATGGCGTGCCGTTCAGCTTCGCGTAGACTGAAACGGCGAAGTTCTGCAATGTGTACTGCAAGCTACCCGGCATCTGGTTCACGGTCGTCATGCGCACTTCCTGGGTCGGGATACCCAGCGTCAACAGCAGCGCCTTTGTCCGCAGGTACGGATTTTGGAGACCCTTCAGGTGCGCGTGCTCCTCGAAAAGCACGACGATTGCGCCTTGCACCTCTTCACCAGCGGACAAGCGCTCTTCGATTGCATTGCGGTACGCCGGCTCGGAATTTTGTCGATCCGATACCCCGACCTGAACCGGGCACATCACAAACTCAAGGTTCACCAGGCCGAAGACATCCCGAAAGCCCCTCGCAAATCCACGATGATTGGCACCGAGACCATCGCGAAACGCGCGAAGGAACGCCTCGACTTTGCCTTGCGTAGACGTCGGGAAGACAACGAGAAGGCGGGGCGACTTATTGGCGAACGTCGTGCGATCGAATGGCCCAAACTGCGACAATCCCGGCCAGGCAAACGCGTTGCTTTGAGCGCCGGTACGATCAAACACGTAGTCAACCTGTGGTGCGACATAGACCGTCTGCACTGTGTCGCTGTTCGTGAGCACAATCCGATCGCCGATCTTCGCATCAAAGCCAAGCGCGATGGGAAGTTTCGTTTTGGCAAGGTGCGTGCCAAGTTTCGTGACCACAGCGTCAAAATCGGGTCCGACAAGGTAGTTGGCCTGCTCGTCATCCAACGCCCTCATCAAGGCCTGATAGCGAGCAAGTCCAAGCAGGGTTGTCAAACAGCGCGCAACGCTCTCCTTCGACCCCTCAAGCTTGATACGATCCGTCTCGATCGATTGGCCCTCTGTGCCTTCGGATAGATAGGTGATGTTTCCTTCTACTCGCGCGATGCGACCAACCAACCGGCGCTTTCCAGGCTCAGGCGTCCGACGAACGACGTGAAGTCCACCGAGATCCACGTCGGCATCCCGCAAGGCACTTAATGATGCCGCAATATCGAACTGCATCTCGACGGTCACGAAGACACCGACTTTCGATTGCCTATCAACCGGCTCGAACGTCTTCGCGGTCACCTCAAACCGTGGCGTGACCGTGAATTCGTTGATGAGCGGATGAGTTATGCGAGCAGCCTCTGCGGCTGGCTGAATTAATTCGGCCCGCTGCGCGAGAAATGTGAACGGTCGGACACGGATAGGCTCATACTGGGGCAACGCAACGCCAATGACATCGTCGACCCGCGCCCGGACAAGCCAAGTATATTTTAACACGGGAGCAGGACGCTGTTCGCCATCGACGTTAGGACCGCCGGCCTTCAGACGAAGGTGGTAGAGCTTGCCTCCGACCCAATGAACGAACCAGAATCCCCGCAGTCTCTCGCGTTCAGCCTTCAATTCGCCGGGGTCAGGCATGTCGCGGACAACGAAGTCGATTATCTCGGGTGTCTCGACAACGAAGCCGTTGGTCACCAACGGCCGCGATCGCAGGCTTGTCTGGGGCATCGATATCTCTTGAACTCAACGGCTCAAAACCAGCGGCAATCGGTGGTGGCAAAATGCGGCCTGCCACCATGTGAGCAACTGGAGAATTCGAGATTTCAGCACATAGTCGCCCGGCGGCCGTCTCTCCTGCCTCGAGGGCTATGTGAAGGAATCACTCGGTCCGAGCGGATAATGCTATCTGCGAACCTGCGCTTGATCGCGATGAGTTTGACGAACGTAGCGTCCAAGGATTCGAATACCGGTGGAAAAGTCGAGCGATGCAAGGATTCGTATGCTGGGATCCGGGATGCGAGACCCAGGCGTGACCCAGACGGACAAACGTCCAGACACCCTCCTTGAGGGATCGGCAAGCCATTGATTTTTTTGGAGATTTGGTGGGCGCACCAGGGCTCGAACCTGGGACATTAAGAGACAGCGACGGGTTGAGAACAATCAATGACTTACTGGTCGCATCACTGGGCTTATCCGACTGAAAATGGGCATTCGTCGCACGATCAATTGCTTCGTTGCACTGCCCGTTAACATCGTAGAAAATCGTAGTTTGGCGTCCAAAATAGTCGCCCGTCGTAGCGGGGGAGCGCAACGAACGGCTCCCCACCCAATTCGAGCCTTTATTTTCAAAGGCATACTTGGCGGCTTAGCCCTTCCCCGAGAACGGCCGCCGCTCGGTCTCAGTTTGAATTCTCGGCATCCTCAACGGCGACATCGTCGGGGCTATTCGCGCGCTCGTTAATGCCGCCAATTTCCTTAAGTGTTCATGAGCATCATGGGTGTTGCCAGCCCGCTTACCATTCATCAGTTCTTTGCGAGGGCCGCCGGGTTGTTCCCATAGCCATACGTGCAACCAATACGTTCCGCCCTCCAGCAACTGGATTCGAGCCTGCAATCTGGGGAAAGTAAGCTCCGTGTAGCGCGCGCCCCTCCCTCGCGAAGCTGTGGCCCACCGCCCAGCTTGCACCATTTTGGAGGTGAGCACAAAAGGGCGTGACTGCGCCCCGGTCGTAGTCTCCACATTCGACGAAAGCCGCATCCGAGCCGGCACTGAGATCGTCCCCGTCGCGTGACGTTTACAAGGGGACCTGGGGTGGACTACACGACATTGAGCAGGCTTGGTGGACATGGGTCGGGCCAGTTACACCGGGAGGGGGAAATGCGACCGCACTCTCCTAAAGTGGATGTACGCGAAGATGAACAAGTTCCTGTTCGACGGTGAAACATGGACTCGTTCAGCATCGGCCGTCTCGTCCAACTCGGGGAAGACGAAGTACTGGACCGTCACATATACGTCGGCCAGCGGGCGCAAATTCACTGGAGGAAGCGGAGCAACGCGGCCGACCAACCGCCGCAGCGATCCTGAGCGTAATTGGGGCCTGCCCGAATGAAGACTGTCGACCCTCAACGCCAGCAACTTGAACAGGCAGTTGGACATTTTATCTTAGACCTCGGAATGATCGAGGCAACGATGATCCAAGCACTGGCCGTTTTGACTTCTGTTCCGTTAACGCATGCGCATTTCCTTCTAAATAAGACTGCCGGAGGCGCAAAGGCGGACCTCTTAAAGGAGGCAGCAATTGCAAAAGGAATCGACCTCAAGGCGACAGACTTGCGGGACGCTTTGGGCACCATCCACAACATCATGAACTTCCGGAATCAGTTGGTTCATGACGCAATCGGATTCTACTCGGATACGCAAAGATGGGTGCGCGGAAAAGGGACGCCCGATGGCGACAAAGTATTCGGCAAAAAGTTTGAGATCGATCCGACTGAACTCTATGGACTAAGCGAAAAGGCTTGGGCGGCGATAAAAGTTATCGGCGTGGAGATTCTACAGAAGCACGGCGGATTTACTTACAAGCCCTGAGACGGGCCGGGACCATCGTCGCTGTCAGTACTCGCAACTGTGCACTAGCAGGCCGTTGAAAAAGGCGCTCGCCGCCGACCGGCGACCGTGATTCATTGGCTCCGACGAGATTCGGAGATGGTGCGTGCGCGGCGGCGACAATCGAACGGGCGAGCTGTTCAGCTACGTCGACCTGGAGGCGCGGGTACGGCGTAATCATCCGCTACGAGCGATTCGGACGATTGTGAACGAAGCGCTGTCGGCGCTGGAGCGAGAGTTTGCCGCGCTCTATTCGCCAATTGGGCGGCCGTCGATCCCGCCGGAGAAGCTACTGCGGGCGATGCTGTTGCAGGCGTTTTATTCAATCCGCTCGGAGCGGCTTCTGATGGAGCGACTGGAATACGACCTGCTGTTCCGCTGGTTCGTCGGAATCGGCGTTGACGACGCAGCCTGGG
The DNA here is from genome assembly GCF_024199945.1 of Bradyrhizobium sp. CCGUVB4N. GTDB lineage: Bacteria > Pseudomonadota > Alphaproteobacteria > Rhizobiales > Xanthobacteraceae > Bradyrhizobium. The sequence goes on from NZ_JANADP010000001.1 coordinate 7,948,778, forward strand.
ACCATTCGGTGTTCTCGAAGAACCGCGACCGGCTGCTGGATGGCGACATCGCGGCCAAGTTCCTGGCGGCGGTGCTGGCGCAGCCCAAGGTGAAGAGGCTTCTGTCGAGCGATCACTTCTCGGTCGACGGTACGCTCATCGAGGCCTGGGCCTCGATGAAGAGCATCAAGCCGAAGGACGGCTCCGGCGAGCCGCCAGCGTCAGGCGGCGGGCGCAATGCCGAAGCGGACTTCCATGGCCAGAAACGCTCGAACGACACCCATGCTTCGACCACCGATCCGGACGCCAGGCTCTACCGCAAGGGCAAAGGCAAGGAGACGAAGCTGTGCTTCATCGGGCACGGGCTGATGGAGAACCGCCACGGCCTGCTGGTCGACGCCTGCCTGACGCAGGCCGACGGGCATGCCGAACGGGTGGCCGCGCTGCACATGATCGAGCCTCGCGCCGACCGACCGACTGCTCAGCCCCCACCATCGGCTTGCAATACCGATGAGCAACTCGGTCTTCGCGGCGGGAGAAGCCTCTGACTGTTGAACCGCCTCAATCACCGCCCGCTCCAGGGCCAGTCGACGACTCCGATTGAGCAAAATGAGCCCGACCCAGACCAGAGATGCTGTGGCAATCGCGGCAACACCGACCTTGACCACAACGTCCCACGGAATTCCCTGTGAGAGCGCAATGGAGCCAGGCGCAAGAACCACGCCTTCAATAACACGCCAGAGAATGCCGAGGGCAGCGGCAAAACTGAGGAACGCCATCGCCAGGTGCATCGCCTCGGCTGCGGAGAAAGTCGAAGATTTGCTCCCCTTTGGCTCTGGCGATTGTGCCGAGGCCATATTTGCCGAAGAAATCGACTGTGTTTCGTCCGCCATAGTAGACTACCGATTCACCAACACACCTTGTGAAGTAGCGAAAGACAGTTATTCACGTTCCAAGACCTCGGCCATCAATCTCTCGTCCCGAACCACGAAGCCTCGCATTAGGGAATTTCCCCTGCGGGAAGCGCGGCTGTGTTTTTCTCCCAAGATCCATAAAGTGGATTCGGGAGCAGGAAATACTCCTTGCCCATCATCGGCACGAACGACGCCGTAGCGCGCGCTTCACTTTGGGTCACGCAAGGAAAGTCAAGCACGTTGTCCCCGACCGAGAAAGCAATCGAATGGGGGTGATCCCAAGACGTTTTTGCTGCGCTGTCCGCAGCCCAGCAGCTTTCAGCATTCCCATTCGTCAACAGCTCCGACGACGATCCTTGTCATTCTTGTAACCGCTGCCCCCGCACGCGGACGTTGACACAGCCGTTCTGTCAGCGGATGTCCGAGGAAGAATGCACAACTCCCGCCGGCCGGCGGTGAGTGCGCCGGTGCCGCCAATCTGCCGTTCAAGATTGCTGAGGTTAGTTCGAACGCTTTGCTCGACCTCGGCTTCACGATCGAGCTCTCGATTGGTGATGACGACAATCTTGCCGTTGTTCGCGAGTACGTTGCGAATGAACTCCATCGCTCCAGGTACCGCGCCAGCGGCGCTCCGACGAATCCAGTCACGCCAGCGCTCGTCGACGTGTCCCAGTCCAAGGTATTCGTTCTCTAGCTGGCCAAATGAGTTGTCGAAGATGGTCTCGTCGGCATCCATGACAATGGCCCAGTCGCCGGCCGGCGGCCTCGTCCGGATTTCTTCAAAACGCTCGTTGGCCCGCGCGTAGACAAAGCGCGTAAGCAATGCCAATTCTGCGGAACGCCGATACCATTTCAAACTTGAGGTAATCTCGCCCTTTACAGGATGGACCTGGGGCGCATCGGGTATCGCCAGTTCAACAAGGACCGGGCAGTGATCGGAGGGTGCCTCGTTGGCCCCTTCCCGGTATCGGAATTCGCGGAAGCTATCAGCAACGAACAAGGAGGCGCTGCGCCCGTTGAGAACGATGAAATCGATGAACAGGTCGTCCCGTCCCCGGCATCACGCCGGAGTGCCGCGACCTGTCGTGCGCACCAAATCCCGAGCTCCCCCGCCGGATTCGTCTAGCACTGACCAAAACCCGGGCTCGTTCTGCAAACGGCGGTTGAAATCGCCCATAATCGCAAAAGGAATGCCATCATCGGCACGTTTGTTGACCCATTGCGACTTGAGCACCCGCGCCTGCTCAAAGAGAACCCCGCAGTCTTCCCGTGGCGAGGTCTCCGGCTCCGAATGGCAGCCGGACTTGAGATGGACGGAGAGTAGCCGAAGCGGGACACCGGTATCGAGCGAGATATCCACGCCATAGCGGTGTCTACCGGTTGCGCCGATATCCAGCTCGGTAACATCCGGATTGCGGACATATGCCACCGATTTGCGGATCGCAATGCCGGTCAGCTGTTTGGTAATGAACTGGCCGGAAAGACCGGCACATTCGCGCCTTTCGCCTACCGGCGGATCGGTGGATATTTCTATGGACCAGATCTTTGGATCGAATACGCGAGCAAGCGCAGCGGAGCTCTCGACCTCCTGTACGGCGACAATGTCGGCCTTGAGCTGCTCCGCGTAGGTCTTGAGCAGGCCATAGTCCGCCTCAGTGCGAGGACGACAACCCGCTCCGTCCTTCTCCGCGAGATGTTCGAGGTTCCAGGTTGCCAGTGTAAGTGCGCTGGCTTTGCCGACCACCGTGATGGAGAGCAACACACAAATGAGAAGCCTCAATTCGAGACGAACACGCATAACTAACCTCCCGCGAGTTTCGCGGATAAATCATCGCAACAATTCCTGTCGACGCTCTGCACTCAAAGGCTGTGTGTGGGCTCGTTCGATAAAAGCCGATGCGGATGCATTGCCGTGCTTCTCGAATCGGATTTAAAGGGGCTTCTCATTCCGCAGTATGCCGAGCAGGGTATCGAGCATTCCGATTGGAATATCCATTACGATATACTTCTTTTCGGCACTCAAATACGGCTCGCGCGGCGGCCTGCCGGTGACATAGCGGTATCCTGCAATATCGTTGCCCTGCAGAAGCTCGATCCAGCCAAACGTTAGCGTCAGTTCATGACGATCAAACGTGTTCGTCTTCAGGTCGTCCGCGAGCACAGACGAAATAGGAGCGACCAAGCACAACAGTAATGCAATCACTAATCGGCGCGACATTGTCTTCCCCCGCCCGGTAGACCGTTATTCTTGATCGAGTTGCATGTCAGTATCACTACAAGTACGTTTAGGTCGTTAAGGCTCCGGTATGTCGACGACAACGGGCCTGCCTTCCTTCGCGCCATCGAACAGCACGAGCAATCTTATTCCCGACGGCCCCGTGTCGAGCGGAAGGATTGCCTCGGGCTTGTACTCCGCATCGTTGATGATGGACGAAATCTCCTTGAGCAGGCGCACTGTAGGACTTTCGCCATTCCACCAATACACGGCATATGAGCCGGGCCCATCGGCCGAGGGGCCGGAGAGGATAAGTATCCCGTTTTCATAGGCGGCAAGATCGCGCACGCCCTGCCCGTCGCCCAGCCGTAATCGATGGAGCGTAACATCGAATGGCCGTTGCCGAATAGCGCGGCCAGCGACACGGATAGGATCGCTGCGCGCCCGTCATCCAGCGTCGGCCCCCGGAATCCGGCTAGCAGCCTGCCCTCGCGTATCGCGATGCCTTCAATGGTGACGCCGTTGTTCTCAAGCCGCTTGTCGAGAAAACGGCGGGGTGTAGGCTCCGCCGCGATTGCTTCGCGCAATCTCGCAGTCGGCGTAACTGCCTCGACCGCACCGTCCCGGTCAACGCGAAAGCGGATGATCCGGCTACTCGCAGCGATCTTTGCATTGATTTCGGCGTCGTCTCGGCCGGGTTTTAGTTTCCTCTTCCGGTCGCGAGGATGCCCGTGCGAGCCTGTCACATAATAGAAACCGTCTGCAAAGGCGACGCCTTCGCCGTCGAGCTCAAGCGGTTTGCCTGCAAACCTATCGGTGATCAGCGGGATCGATTCGCCCGCCCTCAGCTCCCCATCCTCGATCGTAACGAACTGGGCTTCTTGGCGCTCATCGTCGATGACAACGCAAGTGCGAGGAAAAACCTGGCCGCCCTGGCAGGCGATCCCGCTAATATCCTCGGATTTGTCGCCGTCCTTGCCGAGCAATTTGCCTTTGACCGGCCAAGGGGCATCATCTTGCGCCCGAGCGGTGGGGACGTTGGCGGAAGGGATAAACCCCGCGATCAGAGAAACAGTGAAAAAAGCTACAGCGAGGCAACCGCGCATGGAGGTTTCTCCTCGGTGACGATGACGATACTTCCGGACTTTCCTCGACCTCACCAGTCTCGCTTTGAACCTTTAGCGCCCGTTCCTGCGTTCGGACATTGCGCGAGATGACGCGACAAACCGGAGGGAAGGGAGAGAGCACGGACACTCGCCCCGAAATATGATCGATCTAATATGTCTTGATCTCGGTAGTAGTTGATTTAAGCTACAACCTCTTTCAAGCACGTTCAAGACTTATATAAGATTCCATTTTCAGCGGGGGGGGGGGAATCATGAAGCTATATCTCTTCGACATGGGATCGAAGATCTACGGCGATTGCATCCTTGCAGTTCATAATGGTCGCACAATCCTGATTGACGGAGCCCACCCAGGCGACTGGCAGAGTTCGGGAGATACGCCGTCAATCCCCGAGCAACTCGCAAAAGTTTTGCGCAGGCCACCGTTCGAAATCGATCTGCTCGTCGTAACCCATTGCCACTCCGATCACATCGGATGCCTCCCGAAGATGGTCGCGGATGGTACGGTCACGTTCAAGCGGGCGCTGGTCGCAGATGAAAACTTAGGATTTCCTACCGATGGAGAGGACGCCGCGGCCGACGCCGTCGCGGCGAAGGTAATCGCCGCCATCGTCGAGGAGCCTCAACCCGATTTGCAAGGCCCTGCGCTTGATCAGTTTCTTACGGATGCCGCCAGGCTGGCCGACAATTACGCGGCGATGCTATCCAAGCTCGAAGAGGACGGAACGAAGATCCTTCGGTACACGGGCCCCAGCGCAAAGATCAAACAGCTTGAGAGGGAGTTTTCCGACTTCGGTTTGAAAGTTCTGGGACCGACCAAAGAACATCTGGAAATCTGCCGGGACGAGTTGGCGAGGCTGAAGGCCAGGGCGCGACGTGCAACCGATAGTCTCAGGCAAAGGGACGCAGCGCTCGATGCCAGCGACATCTATCAGATGCTTCTCACCAGCCCCGCAAGAGGGGCCGACGCAGCGACGGACGAACTGGCGGAATTCCTTGACAGGGTAGGACCGGGAGCGGCGTTAAACGATCAGAGCATCGTGTTGTCCCTTGGCTCGGAGCAACAACGATGCCTTCTTACGGGCGACATGCAGTTGGCCGTCCCGGAGGTCTCTGGTCTGGACGAATTGATGTCTCAGCTTCTCAAGGACATCAAGCAAGCGGGCCCGTACCAGTTCGTGAAGTTGCCCCATCACGCATCCTACAATGGGTTCGACGAAACCGTCCTGGACGCCGTAAAGGACGCCCCTGCCTTCGGAATTTCAACGGGGAGAGGAGATCCGAAACATCCCGATTCCGGAGTTCTTAGGTTGCTGAAGAGTATTTCTGATGATCACTCTTGGGCCAGAACCGACCTGAACGGCCGGCTTGCGATCTCATTCAGAGGCTCAAGCGTTGAGATCGGAGTGGACGATGGCGAGTTGAATGACGCTTCGCCCAACGCAAGGGATGTCCTTCCCGAACAGCCGTCCGAGGAGGCTGAGATCGAACCGCCCTTGCCTCGCGTGCTTCCCGAAGGCGGCGCTCGCCCTCGAGCCGGAGCGGAAGTCGTCCGACGCCCCCTTTCGGATCTGGTCGAGGTGACAGCTAAGATTCCGCACACAAAGACGAAGGTCACTATCACAATCGAGGTAGAACCAGGAGGTCCGGGAGGGCCGGAGGTCGCGGAATTCCGTCCGCAGCCCGGCGACAAAAGACCGGTTGCTCCAGTACGAGACCTTCCGCCTCTGTTGGTCGTGACAAACACGAAACGTTTGGCGGACAACATCGGTAGGGCGGAGGCGGCCAATGTTCTGGCGACGTTCGACGGGCGTCAGCCGATAGTGGATTTGGCGCGAGAGAATTCGCCATTCGACGCGATCCGTCGCGAGGCACGCAATTCGTCGGTAAAGGGTGTGGTGATCGTCGGGGGCTACGACATCGTACCCTCCGAAAGGTACGACACGCTTCCACCCAGCCTACGAGCCAGTATCGGACCGAGCGCGCGGAACGATCCGGACAATTTCATCGTGTGGAGCGATCAGATCTATGCCGACCTGGACGGGGACGGTCTAGCCGACGTTCCAATCTCACGCATTCCCGACGGGCGCACTGCCCGCCTCGTGCAAACCGCGCTCGCCAATAGTCCAACGACCACCGCCACCCGCTTCGGACTCCGGAATTACGCCCGACCTTTCGCGGACCAAGTCTATACGGGAGTAACTGGAAGGGAAAACATGTTAACTTCCCAAGCGGTAAGCTCGGAGGCAGTGGTATCGAACAGCCTTTCCGCCAAGCTCATCTACCTGATGCTGCACGGCTCCGACACGGACAGCTCGCGTTTTTGGGGCGAGACTGCCGGAAGCATGCTCGAGGCACTGACCGTTAAGAACATTCCAGATCGCTGCGGGGCCGTCGTGTTCTCGGGTTGCTGTTGGGGAGCTCTAACTGTGCGCACCCGAGCAGACGTTTACCGGGCTGGCGATCCGATCCAGGTGGTTACGCCAGCACAATCCATCGCTCTTTCGTTCCTGATGGCCGGCGTGTCAGCCTTCGTCGGCTGCACAGGCGCTCACTACTCGCCTATCGACGGCAATTTGGATTACTTTGGCGCCCCGCTGCACTCCTTATTTTGGGAGCACATGGCTTCCGGAAAGAAACCAGCGGAAGCCCTGTTCCAAGCCAAGATCGACTACATTCGTGGAATGCCCCATGGCAGGACCAAAATCGAGGAAATTGCGATCGAAAACAAGATTTTGAGACAATTCACCTGTCTTGGATTAGGCTGGTGAAAGACTATATTGGGTCGTATGATCCGTCGGATCGGAGGTCGATATGGCCGGAAAACCAGACTATTTCAGTGGCGCCCTAGAGGGGTGGGAACCAATTGATTCGCCCCCCCGCGGCCAGGACGCGGCGGCCCGCCCTCCCGAGAAGCCAGATCGGGTGGCTCAGGAATTCGTCAAGGTCGCAAGGAAATACGCGTCCGACGCCGTCGTCAAAGACGAACGGGCATCCGAACATTCGAGCCTCGTGCGCGCCAAGAAGAAGGGCTCGGTCGATAACGACGTAAGCGCGAAGACCTTTGTCGTCTCTGGAAACAAGATAGTCGGGTCTCAAGGTTGAAGGCGGAGATCGCGATGCTTGGCGCCCGCCGCGGAGCATCGAGTTCCCTTCGCAAGATCAGAATTCGTGCGCTCGACACCTCGCAGCTGCAAGGCGGCGTGTCGTGTCAGAGGCTCGGGCAGACTGAAATCTCAGAACAGTCGTCAATCCCGCTCAGTGTGAACGCTTGATTTCACACAGCGGGCTCCATGCGTCATTTTCGTCCCGGGTCCAAGGGCCCGTGCGATTCCCCAAGCAGCGGTCCCCACGCGGCCTTCGGAGCTAAACCGGTATCTGGTATTCAAAAAGAGCGGCGTCTGCTTGAGCTCCGCCGCGAAAGCTCGACTGGCCGCGGTGGCGTTAAGAACATAGTTCCGATCGGCCTGCAGGACACGCCCCTGCGTTCTTTCGTTGAGGGCCTGCACCAATCCAAGAAACGGCATTTCTTCCCAACCCTTTTGTCTTGCCACCTCTCTGTTGACCGGAATGAAAGCTACCAGTTCGGGCGAGGTCATCAGCTCGAGCCCCTTTTCCCGCAAGGTCGCGTTGTGGCTGCCATGGTGGCCCACCTTATAGAACACCGTTCGGCCGAGCAGCTCGGGGCCCGTCACCGGGCGGCCGGCGACCTGCCACACACACTCCTGCCAGCTCAACCAGCTACCGACCTGCGCGTCCCCGGGCAGTAGGATCACCTTGCCGCTCTCGATGATCTCAATGGCGAGCACAAGGCTTGTGTTGTTGGTGGCACTGTCGAGCGCGAGCGCAAAATCGGCCGCCGGTCCGAGCCATGCGTTGTCAATACGGCGCCAGTCCTGGCCCTCCTCGTCAACCGCTGGATCGGGATCGAGATAGTGACGTTCAAGGAAATTGCGGAGGGGATCGGGATCCTCCGATCCGCTAGCGAACCGCGGCGCGTCGACGAGAGGGCGCAACGCGACGCCGACGTCTCGGTCGAAGGGGCTGAAGGCATCCCAAGGGGTACCCGCCCCAATGGCACTTTGGTCGGCAGCAAGCACCGCGCTTTCGACGGCCCCGACGTGATAGACTTCGCTTTTGGCAAAGGTCTTCTTGATAGCCTTCTCGTCGTGCGGCGGGCCCAGGGCGAAGATGCGCACGCAGGGCGCTTGCGGCGGCGTCAGCGGCGGGTCATCCGGGCGCCAGTAGATCGGCTCCTTACCGTTGACGAAGCCGCGCGCATTGGCGAGTGCGTCCCTTGTGCTGCCGCCGACCGCTCCAAAGCCGAAATTGAAGAAGCTCAGGACCGAGGAAATGCCCGTCGCAACCGACTCCGCCGCAAGGCCCCGCGCGCCGAGATTGGCGACGAAGCCAACGAGCTTCTTCAGTTTCTCCTCCCGCTCCCGTCGCAGGCGCGTCGCGAGCTTGTCTTTCGGGTCCTCGGTCCAGGCCATCCACAACGCGTCGATTGTGAGCGCCTGGAACGCTTGCTTCGCCTGCACAAATCCTGAGACGTGGTCCCAATGCTCGTGCGTGACCACGAGCACGTCGAGGTGGTTGTCGGTGACCGTGGCGACGTCGGCGACGATTTCGGCAATCTTGGTCACAGCGTCAGGCGTTCCGAGGATAAGGCCGCAATCGACCAGCATCCAGAAGGTGCGCTTCGAGCCAGGGATGCCCAGCAACAGGCAGTCGCCGAGGCCCTTGCGATACATGCGGATCGTGATTGCCTTGTGCCCTGCGACGCTGCCGCCGGCTTCGGGCTTCACCGGCCTGTTCGGGCCTGTCGTCGCTGCTTTTCTGCGGGCTCCTGACTTCGCCGGTTTCCTTTTCGGTTTTCGTGCCACGGTCGTGTCCCCTAATGGCCGCAATGTATCATCGCGAAAGGCTCGCGGATTGCGCTCGCAGCACCGAAATACGACGCTCGCAGGCTGGGGCCGCGGGACATGTAGGCCCGTTGCGCCTTCTCCCGGTTCTCGCTGTTGACGCGCTTCGTGACGCAATACCGGATCGGTGCTTCGTCGTTGTCGGCGTCGATGACGAGGGTGCAGCCGCCGCGAAAGCGGAAGGTACCGAGACTCGGGTCGTTCGGATCGAAGAGCACGTCGCGCGATTGCGTAATGACGACAATCACGTCGTTGCCGATGGTGCCGTCACGTGCCACCCGTCGCGCCGGGCGGACCGAATGGACCTCGAAGCGGCGGCGCGGATCGGAGAAGTCCAATCCGAAATGCGGCGCGACCTGCGTGCCGATGTTCTGCATGATCCACCCGTGCATGGCTCTCGCACTCACCTTGGCGTTGCGGTATGCCTCTTCGCGGTCGGTACCGACCCGCCACTGCAGCGCGAGCTCGCGAAGAAACCGCCCGGCACCCGGCGGCTGCCAAGCTGGGCCGGCCCAACGCAGACTTTCCACCGACAGGCTGCGAACACCTTCCGGATAGATCTCACGCGCCGCAAAGGCCTCGAGCAAAGCGACCCGGTAACCGTGCTTGTCCTCGGCCACGAGATCTCTGTCCGCGGTGATCAGCGCGCGCAGGTAGTCGCCGAAATTGATATCGACGGGAGGGCAGTAGTCGAGCGCGCGGATGCAGATCGTGAGGACATCGGACGCAGTGTTTGCCGCCTCGTCGGCCAGGCGTGTGACCAGGTCGGGATGGATCGCGCCGGGTGCCAGCACGCCGCTGCCGCCGGTAGCGATGCGCAGGAGGTCGTCGATGCGGCGACGATAGACAGCGAGGAAGGCGTCAAAAACCGCGGCGACCAGGATCGAGCCACGCTCGTGCGCTTCCGTAGCCGTGGCGAGGGTCTTGTCGGGATCGCCGATGGCGCTACGCAGTGCGCGTGAATAGCCCATCGCCTGACCGAACTCACGCGCCAGAGTGACGAGCAGCTCGCCCTTGCGCAGGTCGGCGCGCCCCTGCTGAATTTGGTGTGCAAGCACGTCCGGAAAGGTGAAGTGCTGGAAGATGGCGACGATGTCGGCGAGCGCTTCGTGGAAAGCATGCACGTCCGGATTAGTGTCCTCCTGGTAACGCCGATGCAGTCCGTCTAGAATCGCATGGGTCGTCTCGTGAGCGATAATGTCGTGCGACAGGCACGTAAAAACCATTCGCCCGCCGGCCTCATTATCGGCGCCGTTGCCGCGCCCGTCGGGGAAGTAGCCGAACAGCAGCGCTGCTTTGTCGGGGCTGTAGAATGCGTTCGCTTGACGCAGCGCGTGAGGGTATATGCGCAGGCGCTTGATGTAGAATTCGTCGTAGGTCGCGTCCGGCAGAGCGACGCCGGATTTGGCCGTGCCGGTGCGGCTAGGCTTCTTCGCCGCGATCCTGACCCGCCTTGGCGCCCATAGAACGAGACGACCGAGAGCATGCTCGAAATGCTCGATTGTCTTCATCGCCACCGCATAGACCATCTGTTGGTGGAACTGCGGATTGCCGACCGAAGGGGCATGGCCGTCTTGAGCCAACAGGAAGGGGTCGTTAAGGTCGACCGGGTCGTAAACACGCCCGCTTGCGGGGTCGACGTCGACAACCTCGACATATTCGCCGACCGGTCCGGGCTGCAGCACGTTCTGCGAGCCGCCGCTGACTTCCCACGGTAGCTTGATCACCGAGCGGTTCACGAAGGCAGTGTCAAGGCGGTTCGATGCGCCGGGATCCGTAGCGAAGATCTGCAACCGGCGATGTTTGGGCGGCGGGCGGACGGTGCGACGCGCAACGGGGGCTGTGACGGGACTTGGCGGCGCAGCGGTGCCGGGCGGTGCCGGAGTCTTATCGACGCGCTGCGATGGGGTTGGCGCAACGACACTCGTCGACCGCCCTAGCGACAATTCGAGTTGTTGGCGCAAGGCCGATGACACGCGGCCCTCGTCGAGTATCGCCTCCAGCATGCGGCGGCGGTCGCGCTCGAGAATGCGGCTGCCGCCGAGATCGGGGTCGGCTACCGCCTCGCGTGCCGCCTTGGAGGTTAGCACGATCTGGGCCAGCTCAAGCTCGAACAGAGGGGTGCGTGGGTCTCCTACCACACCGAGGCCGGTAACGAGCTTGAGCAGGCCGAAGTCGGCGCTGTCGGGCGGCGATCTCCAGGCTTCGAGTTCGGCCGCGGCTGCAGGCGGGATGTCGAGAGCCGCACGAGCCGCCACGATTCCCTGACCGAGGAAGTCGTCGACGCGGTTGCGGGAGTTGGTGCCTGCCTTGACGGCGGACTCGAACAGGGCTTTGCGGACGGCGGCGACACGCATCCAGCCCGTCGGGCAATCCGCTCCGTGCTTCGTCAGCCACAAGGCGGCGGCAGCCGCTACCTGCGGCGTTGCCGACGAGGTGCCGGCCCCGTCGAGATCGATGGTCCCGACGCACCCCCACCGCGCCCAAGGGATGTTGGGTGTGTAGGCGGCGAGCGCGGTCGCCATTTTGCTACGCGGCCCAACGCAGCCCTGCATGACGAAGGGCGGCAGGTTAAAGTAGGGCTCGTCATTGGCCATCACGCCGCAAGCTGCGATCACACGCTTGAAACGGGCCGGGTAGACGATCGAGGGCGTGGGGAAGCCGCCGAAATTGTTGCCGGCCGCGCAGACGATTACGATGCCCTGGTCATAGGCGGCGTTGACCGCATCGGCCCAGGCGGCGGAGGGCAGACCGCCCATGCTCATCGAGATGACGTCGACCCCGAGGACGCGTGCCGCCTCGATCGCTTCGGCGACGCTCGAGGTGGCGAAATGCGCCACTGAGTTGGCGATGCGCATTGGAATGATGGTGGCGTTCGGCACTCCGCCGAGGAAATCGCCGTTGTTGATGTCTTGCCGTGGGTTGTTGCCAAGCGGTACCGGGACCATGCCTTGGAGCCGCGAGCCGGCTAGGATTCCCAACGTGCCCATACCATGGCCGGGGTTCTTCAGAAGCCCCGTCATGCCGGGATCGTGCGCGTCGTTTCTGCTCTCGCCAGCGACGAAGTTGCGTTGGCGCGCAACGTCGAGCTGCATCGGGAGCAGCTTGTGGTCCTTAAAGTAGCCGGTGTCGAGATGCGCGACGGTGACCGTGTGCGCGCTGCCGACCACCGCGTCGCGCGCCGCCTTTAGGCCCGAGAAATCGGGCTCAAGATGCCAGGCAAAGCGATCGACATGAGGGAGCGCGCCGGTATCCTGCGCTTCAGGCCGGTCGCAAGAGGGGGCCGCGGCCGCGAAAGGTCCGCCCGGCGCGCCGCGCGGATCCTCGATAACCCAAGCCTGCTCAAGGTCGGGCTCGATCGCTTGCACGTCGTTGACGCCGCTCTCAGCGAGTGTCTTCCCTAGTGCATGGGCAAGGTCCCACGGCGAATGTCCAGCGAGCTCATTCTGGATAGCGAAGGTGTCGCCGCTGTCGGTCGGCTCGGCGAGGAACCAAGTTCCGGCTTGCGCGACGGAACCAGCCGCGAAACCTTGGCTCTCCGGCAGAGTGCCCTCGGGCGCGGGTGCCGTGAAGAGCGGCCTCAGCGTCAACGTTGCGCTCGCAAGCGCCTGTTTAAAGCCGGTGAGGGCGACGCCCTTGGGACCAGCGACCTTGACGAGAAAGCGCTTCGTGATTGTCACGGGATCGCCCCGCCTTTTCGTGCCCCGGCTTTACAGAGATATACTCACACATCCAAGGCGATGCCCCTGTGAAGTGGTTCACACGGTCAGTAGCGTGCGGCACCCCGAAGGACGGCTTAGAGCGCCCCCGGCCCCTGTTTGCTTTGTAACGGCACGCAATTCGAGCTGCCAAATGGCCTCGGCGCCGGTCGGATGGGCGCGATTGTTTGGGTTGCTCACCTTCGTCAGGTTCGGCAAGAATTACTAACCTCGCCAATAGTGGTACTTGTATTCTGCACGATTCAACCAACTAAGTACCGTGCACTGGGTTGGACGAGCCATCCAATGTCTAATCTCATCAAATTGGCTTCCTGGAAAGACGGAGCAACTGGCGCAGACAGAAGCACGCTCAACGTGGTTTTTGTCCACGGACTGAACGGGCACGCCTACAACACGTGGCGGAGCGGAAAAAAGGAGGCCTCCGCTGATCCGACGTTCTGGCCCCTATGGCTTGCTCAAGATCTCGCGGACATCGCAGTTTTCACTTTGAGCTATGAAGCGCCGATCTCAAACTGGATCGGGACGTCGATGCCATTCCAGCGACGAGCAGCAAATGTATTGCAAAGGTTGCTGCTGGAGACATGCCTGCAAAGCAAACCCACGATCTTCATCGCTCACAGCCTTGGTGGACTTCTCATTAAGCAGGTCATGCTCGATCTTGCGAACCGGAAAGACGCGAGATCCGGAGCACTGCTCGATCACGTGCGGGGCATTATTTTTATGGGGACCCCGCATACCGGCTCCGGGAAAGCCACGCTTCTTGAGAGGTTGAGCTTTCTAGCCTGGCCATCCGACATGACTTTGGCCTTGAAGCTTGATGACCCCGTTCTCGAAAAATTAAACAATGACTATCGCAACTGTGCCAAGGCGAGAACCACGAGCCTATCCCATTTGGCATTTTACGAGACGCAGCACACTCCAGCTGGCATCATCGTCGCACCTGGTCCAGCCGACCCTGTTCTTGACGAAGTAACCGCGATTCCACTAGACAAAAACCACACCAATATCTCGACACCCGTCGATCGAACCGCGCTCGAATATCTTCTCATTAGGGACTTTATCGGACGTGTCGCTTCACAGTCGGCGCCGCCGGTCCCCCGCGCAGACCCGAAAGTGAACTCCGGGAATTCGGCCCCGCCAGAACATCAGCTAGTAAAAGAAGACCTGCCTCCAATAGCAAGGTCGCAGCCGGTTTTTGCCTTTCCGAAGATCATTCGCGTTGCCACGATCCTTGCGATCGGAGCGTCAGTTTACTTTTTCTTCCGACCTGTGCCGCCTCCAGGACCAGAACCGTGGGACAAGACTATCCCCTCAAAGCTCACGTTTGGACTCACGCGGACGGACTTTGTGAAGTCTATCCTGGGCGAGCCAAATCAGAGTGCACCTTTCTATTCGGCTTTCGATAGAGATGGATGCCGCATCTCAATCATCCACACCAGTAAAGAACCTGCCCAAGTCGTCTCCGGTACTGTACAGGGCGACACAGTCTTGGCCGCCATAATATCTCATGACCTGAGCATGTCCGATTGCAAGGCGACCATACGTCCGCCTTTTGAACTGACCGTCAAAGGCTCCGTAATCGGAAGTCCAAATAAGATGCTCAAAGCGGCAACCTTCCAAGATTTTGGGGTTTTGCAATCGCTTGATACGACGGACGATCCACTTAAGCATTCGTTCCACTGCGAGCCATTACTCGCTTATATCGGGAATTATGTGATGAGTCAGGGAGCTCTTCGGCTTCGGAATAGCGCGGGAGATATTCTAGGTCTGACCTGTCGGATTCATTATGATTTTGGGCCGATAGGCCAATACGATATGCAGATTTGGCGGCGCGTCCCGGATTCTCCGGCGAAGGATGACAAACTCGCCGAGTTAGTCGGTCAGCTTCGACAGAATTACGAAGTAACCGGCGGCTGCTATACCGACTGCAACCCGACCGATTTTCAGCGCTCGCAATATTACACTGACCTCACGCTGAACGATGTACTTCGGGCGTTTGCGCCAGCCCGCGTAGACGGGGTTGGCTTCTTTCCTGCGGACCCGATAGCAGGCCGAGTGGTCGATGCAGCTGCATGTCCAGGTTCTTCGTGCGGCACTTCTTTGAAAGCACCACCGCCGCAACCTCCTGGACCGATAATCGAAGCGCCGAAGTCCTTACCTCAGAAGAAAAGTCGATAGTACCGCCTGACCTTGCCCCCATATGTGGAACGGCCCGCGTGGCAAGAGCTTTTTCAGTCGATTTCACACATTGGAACGGTGCGGTCATATGTCCGGCCTTTGCGCGCGGCGACACATGCCGCTGGCCTCGATGAGATCCGCGGAACGAGGAGCTAAATCAAGTTTACGCGCTTGAGCGCATTGGGGGCAGTAGCTTCGCTCGTTTCGGGATTTCGTCCCAAGGGGTCATCGCCTGTTGTTGCACCTTGCCCTCTGCCGGCCTGCGCCGGCCAGATCGTTTTGGCGGTCACTGCGTCTATCAGACGGCGACCGCGGTAATCGCCAATGGGGCGGGAAGCCGATAAATTCCGCCCTTGTTCAGCAGCGCCCAGATGATCCGCACCGTCTTATTGGCCTGCGCGACGGCGGCAACCTTGAAGGGCCGTCTGGCGAGAAGCGCCTTCAGCCACGGCCGCGCCCGAGCGTCGTTTCGAACGACACGCAGGACGGCCGTTGCCCCCGACAACGAGGAGAGAGCGGAGTTCCGGATTTCCCATCTTCGATATTCGTCCCAGCCGCTCTTTGCCTCCGCTTGAATGAGACCGCGGCGTCAATCCCAGCCAGGCGGCAAAGTGGCGAGCCGACTTGAACCCGCCGGGATCCGGCACAAGCGCCTTGATGTTCGCCGCCGTAAAGGTTCCGACGCCAGGGATCGTGGTCAACCGACGCATGTCCTCGTCGTGCTTGGCCTCCACGACGATTGCGCGCTCGAGCCTCTCAATCTGGTCGGCTGAAGCTTCAATCTCGTCGGCAATAGCCATCAGCGCGAAGCGCGCTGCTGCGGGCAGGCGAGCATCTGTTTCGTCCCGTATGATTGCGACCAGCGTCTCAACCTTTGCCAGGCCGGCGGTGGCGATGATCCCCAATTCTGCCAGATGCGCGCGCAACGCGTTGACCGCCTGCGTTCGCTGCCGCACTAGAAGAGCGCGCGTCTTCAGCACCATCGCGGCAGCCTGTTGCTCGGCCGTCTTAATCGGCACGAAGCGCATGGTCTTTCGGGTCACCGCCTCGCTGATGGCCTCAGCGTCCGCCGCATCCGTTTTGCCTCGCTTGACGAAGGGTTTGACATAAGCCGGCGGAATGAGCCGGACCTCATGACCGAGAGCTGCGATCTCGCGTGCCCAATAGTGGGCGCTACCGCATGCTTCCATCCCCACCAGGCACGCCGGCACCTTCTCAAAGAAACGCAGAACTTCGCCGTAGCTTCCGGTTGAACACGGGTGAGCCCTCGGCATCCGCCCCGTGAACCTGGAAAACGTGCTTGGCCAAATCCAGCCCGATGGTGATAACCTGTTTCACGGAACGGTCCCTCCCTTGTGGCGTTCGAACAACGACCATGTTCTAGCACTTTGATGCTGTCGGAACGGGCCGTTCCACCACATCAAGTTTTATCCAGTCCTGAGTTCGCACTGGCTGGTGGATTTACCCGAATGGGCTGTGGTAGCGACGGGAGGTGGCGCGGAGCCATCGGCATAGCGCAGCGCCAGATCCCGTCGCGGGTTGAAGGCGAACTCCGATGGTGTTTTCCATCCGAGTTGCGAGTGGGGTCGCGTAGTTCCTCGCCATCCCTGAACTCCCGGAATGCATCGAGGAAGAACTTTTGCCAGTAGGCACTGGTGAACTTGTGCCACGCCCCGCGATGCCAGTGTTCGGCCAGACTGGTATGCAAAGAATATTCTAGCTTTGTGATGTTCCAGAACGGCTTAGCGATGATATCAAGCAGAACGGCGACATTGCCATCGTGCACTCGGGACATCCGGATTGGTTTGAACGGAATTACCGCGGCATAGCTCTGTTCGGGAACCGTGATCGCCACCGGGTTGAGCAGCTTGCCAATCAACGCTGAACGTCGCTGGGCCTTGGTCAGGACTCGACGCTTTGGCTCCTGCGACGCAAGTCCGAGGGTTGCCGACTTGACGAGATATCGCGCCGCGGCCGGAAGCTCCCGTACCAGCCGTTGCCAGAGCTCGGCATATCGCACAGAGCTTTCTCGATCGGTCTCATCAACGACAACGAACTGATCGAACTCGTCCACAATCACGAGATCGAAAGACGCAATCACGTCATCGGCGACGCCCCGTGCGACGGCCCCGGCGAGGATTCCGGACTGCGCGGATCGCGGTCTCGACCTGATAACGCCGCAACGCATAGGCACGATCACGCGCAACGTCGTTTGCAAACAGCGCCTTCGCAATGGCCCAAAACGCTGGGATGGATTTCAACGCCGGCGAACGCGAACGTTTGGTGGGTTTACGGCTTTTGCGCAAGCGTCGTCCGAATGCCTCTGGCGATGCGCCAACCGTCAAAACTCAACCACAGCGACACAGCGATGAAGAACAAAAGAAATACCCAGAGCGCACGATGGACATGCGGATATAATGGGTCGGCGGATGCGGCCTCGATCATGACAAGACCGTTGACGAGGACGAAAACGACAAACGCGAGAACCAGTCCGTTGATCACATAGCTTTGGACATTGGCGAGTTTCTCAAGCTCGATCTTGCACTCGACGATCGCCTTCTGCTGGTTGTCGTTGCCTTGCGCCTTGTTGAGCTTCACCTTCTGCGCGAGCGCAACGAGGTCACGGAGCCATTGGCTGAGCTGAATATTAAAGAAACTGCCGACAAGGCCGGCCAGCGTCAGCATCAAGCCAACAGTGGCCAAGGGATTTGCATTCATGTGCCATCTCCGGTCGCAATTGCCTCAAGGATCGAAAGGAGTGTTTCAGCCGGCACGCCGAACCACCTGGAATTTCCGAAACCCGGCTTCGCCTTTGGAGGTTTCGGCCGTTCGCGCTCGGCCATGAAGGCCGCTAGCCGGTCGTAGACGACACGCATCTCGTCGGCGGCGCCAGGCGACAGGCTTACGTCGAACTCGGTGACGTGACCTTGGCCTTCTTTCCTGGCTTCCTCGGCACGGGCCTTGTATCGTTCGAGCTGCATTTTCAATTCGGCTCGCGCCGCTTGGCGCCATTGAGAAGCTCGCCGGGCGCGCAGCAGGCGGGCCAGATATCCGGCGCGCGCCAGATTGATCCCGAAGCGCTCGTAGATCCGCGTTGCATCGGGCTGCTCGTCGACGAATATTCCCTCATAGAATCGGGAGAGCCAATATTCGGTCTGCTGACTCTGGCTCTCGAAGCGTTTGTCGCCCACGATCCATTCGAGCAGCAACGTCGCGGCCAGCGGCTCAAGATTGCTTTTGAGGCTTTTCTTGACAGTCGGAGAAGCATCGTTGGAGAGAAGCGCTTGCGCCCGGTCCAGCAGCGCTTTGCGGGCGTCGTCCTCCGGCTTTGCCATGTTCTTCCCCCCGGATACGGCGATCACGTTCGACGCCGAGAATCGCGCAGCTACTACCATTAATAACGCGATCGCCGACCCACAATCATCAACGAATCACCCGCAAGGGCTTCAGTACCTGATTCAGCAATCTGCTAATGTGACCGGTCGACGGAATTTGGACAGGCAAGCGCGCGAGCGTCATCTCGCGGCAATAATGTGCGGCATGGTCCATACCCCGCCAGCCGCTGGAGACGGCACAATGTCGATGTAAGGCGGGAGACCTGATTCCTTGGACCTGATGCGTGTCATCAGGCTTATCGCTGCGTCCTCTGCTCTCCGCGATCCGGCGCGATTTGGCGCATATAAGCCGCATCCCGGCGCCGAACGTAAAGATAAGAGTAAAGAACGTCGCCTCGAGCTTCACCAAAAATTCGCGGCAAGAGAAAAGGACTGGGCAGATCGAGCTCATGTACGGTTCGTACGAAGGAAGTTTAGAAATAGAAAAAGCTGCGTAAGTCGTTGTGTCAGCCGAGCACATGCTCTAAGTTGCTACCTTTAAGCGAACTCTTTTGGGGCTTCAGTATGAAGAGATTTCTCGGACTTTTGCTTGTCGCTCAATTTTTGTTTCTTTCCGGCGAGGTCATGGCGCAGGGGCTTCCTGCTCCCTCATACTGGAAGAACGAACGGGGTTCGGAACTGTCTATTTGGTCCGCCAATAACGGGGCAATACAAGGGACTTTCACAAATCATGCTCAAGGGTTTGCGTGCCAAGGCATTCCTTATCCTGCATCGGGAGCTGTTGGTCCAACTGGCTTGTATTTTGTTGTTACTTTCGCCCAATGCAATTCCTTTACTCGCTGGGTCGGAAAAACTAACGGCTCTCAAATGCCTGCGTCATGGACGTTGTTCTACGTTGATAAGAACGGTAAGCCTAGCAAGTTGAAGGGCGCGGACATATTCACGCGCGTATGGTAGTTCGCAGCCCTCTGCCTCTCTTCTTCCGGCGCCATCACAAGGTAACGACGGAGAAGCCCGTCACTTGCCCTCTCGCTTGGCCCGCGCCGCGGCATAGAGGACCCGCTCCGCCGCCCGGATGCCGCCGGTCCGCCGCGCGGCCTCGACCCAGACCGAAATCGGGACCATACCCTCGAAGAGAAGGTCGCGCTCGATTCCCGTGCCGAACGGCAGACGGACTGCCGTCATCTCTGCCAGGCTGAATGGCCCCAATTCGGGTTCACCGAGACGGCCAGGCCGAACAGAGTATCGCCGTCGGAATCGAGCTCGGTCGCAAGCCAGACTCCCGCACCGAGCGGGTTGAAGAATTTGACTACGGGCACATGGTCGGCGTCAGGCTCACGGCCATTGGCGAGCAGGTGCTCCTGCATCTCGGGAGTCAGGAGGATCATGCCGCCCTCCCGTCGATGACGGGCTGGGCCTGGTCGTCGGCCGGCAGGAACCCGAGAATCCAATCGGCCGCCTTGCTAGCCTGAGACGCTGCGCGGACCACGGCGCGATTGTCCTCGCGTAGCACCTCGAGCCAGGAGCCGATATAATCGGCGTGCCGGACGGTCGGCACGATGCCGAGCGAGGCGCAGCAGAAGGCCGCGTTCATTTCTGCTATTAGCTCTTCAAACGCATACTTCTTGGTGCCGAAGCTGCCGGTAAGATCACGACCGAGCCGCGAGGCATGGCCGGCGGCGTGCCCGAGCTCATGCAAGGCCGTGCGATGCCAGTTGATCGGCTCGAAGTAGGCGTGCGGCGGCGGTACCATGACGAAGTCTGCGTCCGGCGCGTAGTAGGCGCGATTGCCGCCGATCCGAAAGTCGACGCCGGTGGCCCGGATCAGCGCCTCGACCTGGGGCTCGATCAGGCCCGGTGGAGGCGGCGGCGCGACGATCGCCACGTCATCGGGCAGGCCCTCGCACTGCGCCGCATTGAAGACGGTGAACCGTTTCAGGAACGGGATCGTGGCGGCTTCTTCGCCGGTCTCACGCGCGCGCTTCTTCTCGTCGTCCGGCACGAAGCGGTCGGCATAGACGACGGTTGTGCCGTGCTCACCCTTTCGAACGTTGCCGCCGAGCGAGAGCGCCTGGCGAAACGTAAGCCAGCTCTGGCCGGGATAGCCATGGGCGACGACGGCGCCCCAGAGGATCAGAATGTTGATCCCCGAATATTGTCGGCCGGTGGCGGCGTTCTTCGGCATGGCGAGCGGCGCTTTCGCCGCGGCCGTTCCCCACGGCTGGACCCAGGGCACGCGGCCAGCCTCCAGCTCGTCGATGATCTTGTCGGTGATTTCATCATAGAGGTTCGCCCGGTTCGAGCCGGCGCGAGCGGATGTAATCGTTCTGGACATCGCAGATCTCCGCGACGGGCGCCGGAGGCCTCTCCTCCAGCCTGCAACCCGTCAAGGCAAATCCGGTCCGCACTCTGACTCTAAGGGGGCGTTGCGGGGGCTCCCCGCAGAAGAGGTCGACCGAGACCACAGGCTCGAGCGCAGGGGAAGGCCTTCCCCTCAAGGGGCGTATTGCCGGACTTCAGGACGTCGGGATCGGCGGATTTCCGCGCTTCGGGCCGTTTCGACGGAGTTTGCCTGTCGATCTAGGTGTTTAGTCCATCAGAGATTCAAGGCCCCTCAATCATGCGGATACGCGAACGTCGAGAACAACCTTGCAGTCGCGGAGCACGCACGCGGAGACGTGGGAGTGGAAAGAGACGTCGGTCAGCTGACGAGCAGCCCGAGAACAGCGATAATGCTCGCCAAGAGGAAGCACGCGGCAGAGATTAGAATCGGCAGACCCGTCTTCTCAGACTTATCGAACGCCACTTCTATGCACTTTCCGCTGTCGAGACCCCTGCGCTGAGCGATCAGACCGTCCTCGATATGTCCTGCGGTTCTGTACAGTAGGCGATAGCGCAGAAAAACGCTCCAAAACCTACAGCATAGATAAGCAAGCAAATCTTAGCAGCGAAGAGCACGCCTGCCGTCCTTGTCCCTGTCGTCAAGAAGACCGCTATCGCAAGTATGCCGCTCGTATTGCCGGCTCCGATCATCTTGAACGTATCTGACGGCCACGAGACAAAGCTTCGAAACTCACCGTCCTTCTCCTCCCAGTGATCGAGCATGTCGGTGAACTGGGCTATGCCCCTCCTCTTTTGGTCGTCGTCCATCCGCTCCCCCTTTCGCTTTTACAACCCAAGCTATAATAGCCTAATGCGTTAACTGTCACCGTTCGAGAGAAAATTGCGGGCGCAAATCCGCACCGAAATGACTTCGTCGCCGCTCATCGTGGTCATGGGAATTAAGGAGCGGATCGGAAAGCATTTCGACCGCAGCTTCGACTACGCCTACATCCGTGAGCTCGTCGGCAAGGTCTGCAACGAAGTCTCGCATGAGATCGACACGACCAATGTTGAGCCATGTCGCGCTGCGTTGCGGGAAGGCAATCGTATCATCCGCGAGCGCCTCAACGAGATCGTTTATTGGAGTCCCGAAGCCTACCCCGGGAAAAAAGCGCCCGGCCAAGAGAGAGGTGAGCGAAGCAGCCAAGAACATCGTCACGATGGACTTGGCGATCCTACAGGCCGAGACTGCGTAAGCGCGCTTTTTGACGCACGGTGCAGCATCATCTCCTCGTCTGCGCAGGGCGGGGATTTTGATTGGTGGAGTGTCCCTGTTGGCTTTAAGGCGATCAGCCAGGGTTGACGGTCTCTGCGTGCTTGGCAAAGTTGAATGGCAACAGGTCTTCGATGTCGGCGTCGGGCGGACGCTGCGGCAGTTCAGCGAGCACGTGACATAGCCAGGCGTAGGGCTCAACGTCACAGGCCCGGCATGTCAGCACCAGGCTGTAGATCACCGCGCTGGCCTTTGCGCCGGCGACGGTGTCGCTGAACAACCAGTTTTTTCTTCCGGTCACAAAGGGTCTGATGTCGCGTTCGAGAACATTGTTGTCGATCGGCGCAAGGCCATCATTGGCGTAGCGGGCCAGATAATCCCATTGGTTGCGGGCATAGGCGATGGCCTTGCCGGTCAGGCTTTCGGGCAGCACGTTCGGCGCCTGATCGTCGAGCCAATTTTTGAACGCAGCCAGGACCGGGACGCTGTGCTGCTGGCGCAGCCGCAAGGCGTATTCGGCGCGCGTTTTGCCGTCGGGCGGCGTCTGGCGCGCCAGCCTCTCGACCTCATACAATGCCTCGAAGAACCTGAGTGCCTGCAACGAGAGGCCGCCGGGCTTCTTCATCGCCTTGAGCGCGTCGGTAAATTTCCTGCGCGCGTGCGCCATGCAGCCAAGATGAGTGACACCGGAGAGCGTGCGCCAGGCGTCATAGCCGTCGCTCATCAACAGGCCGCCCCAACTGGCCAGGAAGGCCTGTGGATGCTCCTGGCCGCGACCGGGCTGGTAATCGAACAACACGACTGGCTGGGCGCTGTCCTGGCCACTGCGGTAGACCCACATGTACGATTTGGTCTGCGCATCCCGCCCGTCCTCCTTGAGGACCTTGACCCACGTCTCGTCGCCATGGATCAGAGGCTGCGACCGGAGCGTTTGCTTCAGCGCATCATACACGCGTTGCAGGTGCAATTCGCTCGACCGGATCACCCAATTGGCCAGGGCGCCGCGGCCGACGCTGACGTTGGCGCGTGCCAGCGCGTCCGCCAGACGATACAGCGGCGTGCCGTCGACGTATTTGTTGGCCAGCACGAGCGCCAGCGTCGAAGCCGTGGCGACGCTGCCCGGCAATGGCTGCGCCGGCATCGGTGCGATCACGATCGGGGTGTTCAGCGCAGTGCGCTCGCAGTGACGGCACGCGTACTTGAACCGCACGTGCTGCAGCACTGTCGCCTTCACCTCGATATGCAGTTGTTCGGTGACGTTCTCGCCCATCCGGTGCATCCGATTCCGGCAGCACGGGCAGGCCTTCCGGTCCTCGGGCAGATCATGTTCGATACGCTGGCGCGGCAGATCCGCCGGCAGAGGCTTGCGGCCGCGCTTCTTCGGCGCGGGCGTCTCACCCTCCGGCCGCCCCGTATCCGGCACGACCGCCGGTTCGAGATCGTCCTGTTCCGCGCCTTCTTCGGCGGAAGCCTGTTCGGCTTCGTTGAAGATGCGATCCTTGAGCTTCTCGCTGCGTGGCGCGTAGCGATGCAGCCGCTCCAGCCGCAACTGCTCCTCAAGGTGCCTCACGCGCTGCGCGAGCTTCTCGTTCTCGGCCTTCAGCGCCGCGATCAAGGCTTCCAGCTCGTGCGTCGTGGGCTTGCGACTCATCGTAGTCTTGAATCGAAGTCATGCCGCCGCGTCAACCGGGCTCCCATGTCTTCGTCATGTCTTCGGCGGCGTCATCTGAGAACGGCCATGCCGAAGCCCGATGACGCCGCCCGCATCGAACACGCTCAGCCCACGCTCTGATATTGCCGCACCGGATGACGACGCATCGCCGCGATGTTGATGCCGTCAAGCAGCCAGTGCAGCTCCTCCATCGTCAGCGTCAGCACCGCCTCCTGACTTCGGGGCCAGTGGAATCTGTCGGCCTCCAGCCGCTTCAGCAGCATCCAAAATCCTGACCGATCATAAATCAGCAGCTTGATCCGGTCGCGGCGACGATTGCAGAACGCGAACACCGCGCGTTGGAACGGATCCAGCCCCATCGACTGCTCCACCACGATCGCCAGGCTGTTGATGCCCGCCCGGAAGTCAATCGGTTCGCGGTGAAGGTAGACCCGAAGATCAGACGCCAGTCGGAACATCGCAACGCCCCAGCGCTTCAATCACCGCCGACAGCAACTGCGCGTCGCCGCCTTCCAGCGAAAGCGTCACGCCGTTGGGCATCGATGCCGTCAGCCGCCCTGCACAGGATCGCTCCGTCGCGCAAACCGGAATAAAAGCTGGCGCAATCGGCGCCCGCGCCTCCGGCTGGTCATCCCCGTTCTGAAGTTGTCGCTTGGCCACCCACTTGCGCAGCAGGTTCGCGTTCACGCCGTGTTGCAACGCCAGCCCCGCCAGCGACACGCCAGGCTGCAGACAGGCCTCGACCAGTCGCTGTTTGCTGGCCGGATCATAGCGACGCCGGCCATTGCACAACACGCCGACCGTCTCAAGTCTCAAAGGTTCTTCTGGAGTGATCATCGATGGTGTCCACCTCGCTCATGGTGGACACCTCATCCCATCCCCGCGCTCAACTGCATAGGTGCGTAGAAAGGAGCGCTTACGAGACTGCTGCCGGCATCTATAAGAAGCCGATCGACGAAATCGCTGAAACGAGTCCCTACGAGCCGTTGCCGGCCGAAGTTCGGGCCGCCGTTCTTGCAGCCTGCGCGCGCGGCGGACGATTGCCAAATGGTGCGGTTGAGCACATCGTACGGCTCAAGATCAAAGAAGGGGCGATACAAATGTCCACCAAGCAAGTGAAGCCTAACCAGTGGTATTTCGTTGTCGAGTGCGCGAAGTGCGGTGAGGCTATCCCTTTTCTTGAAGCTCCCTCCCCTGAAGAGGAGCCGAACGTAAAACAGCGCACTATCGAAGACCTGAAATGTCCGCATTGCGGATATGTCGGGAGGTACGCTCCTGCCCTGATGTACCGCGACCAAGCTCCTGGAAAGTAAAAGGAAGACTGATGCCTTTGTTATATAACGGCGAATCCATGAACACCATGACCGGCACGAACTATAAAGCATTGGGCCCCAGAAGGAGCTTGTGATCGTCGAGGTTTCGCACGAGGCGCTCCAGGACTACGGTGCGGCAGCGTGTCAGCAGAAGGAAGTCAGAAATACGACGCCGGAGACTTTTCTAACAATAAGGTCCACGTAAGGACTACCGATTTTGCGTCGGCGAGGAAATAACGTGGCTCCTGATCGCTATTATCTCGTAACGTTTGATTTGATTGGTTCTAAGGGTCGAGAAGGCGACTATGCCCGTGCACACGCGGCCATCACGCTACTCGTTGGAGGCGGGAAAAACTACTACCGCATTGTCAAGCAATGTTGCATGGTGAGAACCAGACATAATGCTGCTCGTCTTCGGGACAGTTTGAAACAAACACTGGGTGGCAGCTGCAACATTTTGGTCGTCAGACTTCGAGGTGGATATGCTTATTCTATCAAGAGTCCGCTCACCAGAGCAAAGGCCACCGAGATTCTCGCCGAGATATCCAGTAGCGACGGCTGACGTGGCACAATACGGGTATCAGCTATCCCGCTCGAGTGCGCGCCTTTTGCGGCTTTCTCCGATCGCTCCCCTACTATCTTCGCGACAATCGGCCTGCGTAGGTCGGCGGGATAGGGGCTTACAATTCCATGATCGCTAGTCTCGCACCGGAAGAGATCAAAAAAGAAATCTTGTGATGTTATCGCCCCCAACAGAGAAAGATCATCGAAAAAACCGTCCCCGAAAATCAATAAAGCGATGAGCCTCTAAAACGAGCAATTTCGATGTGTTTCGGGCGCCTTCGACGTTTCCATCACGTCGGCCGCGGGGCGGCCACGAATGCAGATCGCTTTTGGTCGCGATCTGTTTCGCGAGGCACGACTTGAACGATGAGCCGACATCAACGGCTAGAGAGAGAGAGAGAGAGAGAGAGAGAGAGAGAGAGAGAGAGAGAGAGAGAGAGAGACAGAGAGAGAGACAGAGAGAGAGAGAGACAGAGAGAGTGAGAGAGAGAGAGAGAGTGAGAGAGAGAGTATGTCCGTCGATGACACTTGGCCAAAGCAAATTTCGAAGGGGCACAACGATCTTATTGCGATCGGTGCGATAGCGCTTGGATACGGAGAACTGGAAGGCGCCCTTCAAAATCTATTCTCTGCCGCTACGACCATGCGGCCGGAACATATTTCCTCGATTTTCTATCGCTTACCCAACAACACCAGGTTTGATGTTTTGCTTGAGCTCACACAGAGTGCTGGACTCACGAAAGAATTGAGTGCTCGGATCAAGTACTGCGTCGAATGCTGTAAGATTTGCGCCGAGAATCGAAACTCTATTATGCACTCCCACAGAGGCGGAGAGTACCATGACGCCAGACTGAGCGAGCGAGGGATGATCCTGAGCAAGTATTCTAAAGCGGGCAAGCGGATGATCAGTTCGGCCCGGCTAAAGGATCTTCGACAAGTTGCGGACGAGATCCACGAGATCACGAAATTTGCGCATGGTACCGCAATGAATGTTCGAATGTTCTGGGATCACAAGGCCAAAGGCAGGGTAGACGAATTCAAACGACTTCTGTTGGTAAAAGAGCCCAAGAAGCCAACTCCCTTGGAGTGGAGCATCCCGGCTAAGACATGACCACTCGTCGACTTGATGTATCTCCTGACTGGATTGCCCTGGTCGCGATCGCTAGCAGCTTCTCCCACGCATGAACAGCACCGATCGTTTGTCCCACGACGTCAAATTCCGGGGGCATCCGCCGCGACGATATCGTGGCACAATGCGCGTTCGCTCGCGATTCGGACGGGCTCAATGCTCGGAGCTGCCCTTATGCCAAGACTTCTGGTTCATCCGGTTGTACGTTCTTTCCAGACGATGGACGACCCTCTATATAGCGTCTTAAAGCAGGACATATCCGCGCGCGGTCAGCGGCTTCCAATTGTTCTGTACGAAGGGATGATTTGGGACGGACGAGCACGCTACAACGCCTGCGCTGAACTCAGAATCAAGCCGTGGTTGGTCCCGCTGCGGCGCGAAGACCCAGTGCCGCACTACATCAAGGCCAACTATGAGCGATGTGGGCAACCCCGCTCGGCAGAACGCAGCGCCCTAGTCGACACTTTGATGGCGGCTGGCAGCCCTCAAGGGCGGGGCGAAGCCAGTGTCAGGCGGAAGGCCTGGCTCCGAAATGCCCGAGCAGAATTCAGGGACTTCATACGCGAGCGATCGCAGCCTTGCGCGATATGCGGATATGACCCGGAAGTCACACACGCGCATCACTCGTTCCCGCTTGCACTCCAATTCGAGTGCGGCGTTCGGGATGCTATCCACGACTATCAGTGGCTCTGTCCGAGGCACCATAAGCGAGTGCATATTCTTTTGAGTGGCTGGCTGCTTGAAAGCCGCGACCTATCTTTCCTCGATTGCATTCCCGACCGCCACGCAAAGGAATGGGTTGCGATCGAAGAGTGCGCCCGAAGGGGCGTCAATCTTTGCTGCGAGGCGCTTGGCCGGACGCCCGGCAAGACCGGCAGAGGACGGTACGATCCGCCTTACAGCTGGTTTATGCTTCGCAACTACGCGGCGATGTACCCGGCCGAGGATTGGAGACGATTGGCGGCATAGCCGGTGGACGAAAGATGAAAAGATGTTTCCTCGATGGCCATGGCGCCTGCGAAGGCAAGATTTCCGGCGGGCACTGGGGGCGCGCTTTCCGCAGCGTGCGGCATAGCAAATGTTTCAAGTGCCTTTACCACGTGCGCCACTGATCCCGGGTTAACGGCGACATCCTGAATGAATGCGTTCCACTGTTAAAGCTTGGTCGGATCTTGCGCGAAGGCCGTACTGAGCGCATCCGGCGTGGCGGCCGGTATCTCTGTTTTTCGCCGAGCGAACGTCGCAGCAATGGCGCGCGCGAGCGCGCCATTCTTGAATTCATAAGACTTTGCCGAGGCCTAGATATGTAAAAATCCTTCATTCGGCCGTTGGCGCGCCCCAGGTTGACCATCGCCGGAAACTTCTCTGCGACTACGGTCTCGTAAGGATGGGCGCGCAGGTTCGGCGAAGGTTGATCAAGCAGAACGGGCTCAGACAAAGTTGACGAGGTCGTCGACGAGGTGCGGTCGATGGACTGTATGCCGCTCACGACGTGCGCCTACGCATCGGATTTATGATCTTAGCTCTGGTGAAATCTCTCTCGTTATCCGTTACAACGGTACATTCGTTAGCTCCCGCAACGGCTGCGATGATCATGTCGAGCCCGCTGCGCGGCTGTCCGGCGATTTTGCCCTCCGCCATCAGCCGCGCCCAGATAAGCCCGGCCTTCTCGTCGAATGGCAGAATGCGGCCCGCGAACAAGGCCTGAGGTCCGTCCGGACCGGAGAACCACGCATCGAGAGCGTCCCGCTTTTTCCCGCGTGGCTTTTCAAGGATCCCACGCCGGATTTCCGCCACCGTCAGTGACGCGATGAAAAGATCCTCGTCTCGTTGTGCTGCCATCCAGGCCAGCAGCGATTCTGATGGCTGCGGCTTGATGACGTTACTGATGATGTTGGTGTCGAGCAGATAGCGCGTCACAGGTCGACCTTGCGCCCTTCTTCGCGTGGGCGCGTCAGGTCGAGATCGGCGCCGACAAGTGGCGAGCGACGCAATGCGTTCAAGATGCCACCGGGCTTGGAGGGCTCGCCAGAAACGGCCTGTTGAACCGTGCGCCGGAGATTACCTGCTTCCGGCCCCTCCTCGCTCAGCTTGCGCGCAAGCGCTCTGATGAGGTCGCGGTCGGTCTCGAGGGCTTGGAGTTCGAATCGCACAATGCCGCGCTTCGTCAGCCGGGATCGGTAATTTGCGATCGCCCTTTTCTGCGCGTTCTTGCTCACCGATCGTCTCCATAGTATATCTGGATATATAGCCGAATCTTCGGTTCGCTGCAAGGCCGCGGCTCGTTTTCACGTCGGGAGCGGCGGAGATGCCAAGAGGGCTGAGCTGTGTGCGACGTCGCGATCATGCAAATGGCGGTTTGGACTCGTCATCACGAAAATGTTTTCCATTCGCTCGACTTTGCGACATCCCGATCTGCTACGTCCCTCATCTCGGATCAGCGCTCGAATGCGATGCAACACATTGATCTTGTGAGACATTTTCCCTTGTCCCGGGGCAGTAATTCGTCATCTTTACCAGGATGCGGAGCGATCCGCCCAATGGCAAGGACGCGGCAGTGGCGCGATCGAGAGCAACGACAGCCGAAAGGCTTCGCGTGGTCGCCGATGCGGCGCCTGAAGCCACGGTTGCGTTCGTCGCGTCCAGGCCCGATCCTCGCCTTATCAATCTGGTGCGATTGCTCGCCCGGCAAGCCGCGCGGGATTTCATCCAAGCCGAAACGGACAACCGGAAGCATGACTGTCTCCGGACTGAGGAGGCGTCATGAAGATCGCACTTTACGCTCGCTACTCGTCCGACAATCAGCGTGACGCATCGATCGAAGATCAGTTGCGGCTCTGCCGCCTGCACGCCGAGAAGCAAGGTTGGACGGTGGTCGACAGCTACACGGACCGGGCGATCTCCGGTGCATCGCTGCTTCGGCCCGGCATCCAGGAACTGATCAGCGATGCCATGCGCGGAAAGTTTGCGGTGGTGCTTGCCGAGGCGATGGACCGCCTCAGCCGCGATCAGGAGGACATTGCCTAAGCGCATGGCCGTCGCCGGCGTACGGATCGTCACCCTTTCGGAAGGAGACGTCACGCATCTCCACGTCGGGCTGAAGGGCACGATGAACGCCTTGTTCCTGAAGGATCTCGCGGACAAGACGCGGCGAGGTCTGCGCGGCCGCGTCGCGGACGGCAAGTCAGGCGGGGGGCTGTGCTTTGGTTATGACGTCGTCAAGCAATTCGCCGCTAATGGCGAGCCGATCCGAGGTGACCGCACCATCAACGAGGCCGAAGCGGCTGTCGTCCGCCGCATCTTTGCAGACTACCTTGCCGGCAAGTCCTCGCGCACAATCGCGTTCGAGCTGAACCGCGAAGGTGTGCCTGGACCGCAAGGCGCTGAATGGGGGCCATCGACCGTTCACGGCAACCCAAAGCGCGGCGTTGGCATCCTCAACAACGAGCTCTATGTGGGCCGCCTCGTGTGGAATCGGCTCCGCTATATCAAAGACCCGGATACCGGAAAGCGCGTTTCTCGCCTGAACCCTGAAACCGAATGGGTGATCCAGGAAGTCCCCGAGCTGCACATTATCGATCAGGAAACATGGGATGCGGTCAAGGCGCGACAGCAGGCGCTCGCCTACGAGCCGTCAGCGCCTGGCGAGAACAAGCTTAACGATCGCCGCCGGCCCAGATACCTCTTCGCCGGTCTCGTGAAGTGCGGATGCTGCGGCGGCGGGTACACGATGATTTCGAAGGACCTGCTCGGCTGTGCAACGGCGCGCAACAAGGGAACGTGCATTAACCGCTTGAACATCCGGCGCGACGCGTTGGAGGCGTCCGTACTGAGCGGTCTACGCACGCATCTCATGGAACCCGAGCTGTTCAAGGAATTCTGCCAAGAGTTTACCCGGGAGGTGAATCGGCTGAGGATCGAGCGCGGAGCCGATATCGAGGCGCAAAGGCGTGAACTCGAGCGTACTGACCGCGAGCTGGATAAAGCGGTTCAAGCTATCCTTGATGGCGTACCGGGAGCGAAGCTGAAGGACAAGATTGGCGCCCTGGAAGCACGCAAGGTCGAGTTGGTCGACCTCCTGGCGAACGCAGCGGAGCCGCCGCCCCTCCTTCACCCGAATATGGCGGAGATCTACCGTCAACGCGTCGCCGGCTTGTACGAGAGCCTGCAAGGTGAGAGCCGAAGCGGCGGAGGTTTTGCGCGGGTTGGTCGACCAGGTAACACTCGTCCCCGATGGCGAAGAACTCGCGATCGTGTTGCGGGGCGACCTGGCCGGGATCCTGCGCTTTGCGGCGGGCAAGAAAAACCCCGACTTCCTTTCGGAGGCCGGGGCTCTGGATGGCTTGCTATCGCAAGCATCGGTGGTTGCGGGGATAGGATTTGAACCTATGACCTTTAGGTTACGAGGCCGACGGTCGGAATGAAGCGAAAAGGGGCCGCGGGGCGCGTCCCAGATCATCGAAGCGGTTCGTCCTATTTGTACGCCACAGCGACCCGGCAGCCACACCTGCGCACTTGATTTCTTTCTTGCTAGAGCAGCCTACGATCTTATCGCCTCAGACCGATCCTGGTTCGGGACCAAGGGCATGAGCGGCAAGGACGAAAAGGCTCCGATCGAGGCGTTAAGGTCGCCAGGTAGTCGGAAAATGCCGCACGCTACGAAGCGCCGTAAGAACCGTGGCATGCCGCCGCCTGCGACCTTCGATATCGATACGCTACCGGGCAGCTCTAATTTGACGGCATTAGAGGCGGCCGCGGTCATTCGGCGCACGCCCGGCGCGCTAGAGTTGTGGCGGCGCGATCCGAACCACCCGCTGAAATGGCGTTACGTCGACGGCCGCCCACTCTATCGGGTCGATGCGGTGCGCGACTATTTGGCCAAGTGCGATAAAACCACTAAGCCCTCCCAGCCGCATAAGGCTCGCGGAGACGACCGAGGAGCTCTGCCTTGATGGGGTCAAGCGGATTCGTCCGCTGCAGACGCACGGCCTTGCCGACCCGTATCGCGTCAACCAGTTCCGCGATTTAGTCATGGTCCGCTTCAAACGCTACCATGCGATGATCGTAAGCGCGCTTTTTGACGCACGGTGCAGCATCATCTCCTCGTCTGCGCAGGGCGGGGATTTTGATTGGTGGAGTGTCCCTGTTGGCTTTAAGGCGATCAGCCAGGGTTGACGGTCTCTGCGTGCTTGGCAAAGTTGAATGGCAACAGGTCTTCGATGTCGGCGTCGGGCGGACGCTGCGGCAGTTCAGCGAGCACGTGACATAGCCAGGCGTAGGGCTCAACGTCACAGGCCCGGCATGTCAGCACCAGGCTGTAGATCACCGCGCTGGCCTTTGCGCCGGCGACGGTGTCGCTGAACAACCAGTTTTTTCTTCCGGTCACAAAGGGTCTGATGTCGCGTTCGAGAACATTGTTGTCGATCGGCGCAAGGCCATCATTGGCGTAGCGGGCCAGATAATCCCATTGGTTGCGGGCATAGGCGATGGCCTTGCCGGTCAGGCTTTCGGGCAGCACGTTCGGCGCCTGATCGTCGAGCCAATTTTTGAACGCAGCCAGGACCGGGACGCTGTGCTGCTGGCGCAGCCGCAAGGCGTATTCGGCGCGCGTTTTGCCGTCGGGCGGCGTCTGGCGCGCCAGCCTCTCGACCTCATACAATGCCTCGAAGAACCTGAGTGCCTGCAACGAGAGGCCGCCGGGCTTCTTCATCGCCTTGAGCGCGTCGGTAAATTTCCTGCGCGCGTGCGCCATGCAGCCAAGATGAGTGACACCGGAGAGCGTGCGCCAGGCGTCATAGCCGTCGCTCATCAACAGGCCGCCCCAACTGGCCAGGAAGGCCTGTGGATGCTCCTGGCCGCGACCGGGCTGGTAATCGAACAACACGACTGGCTGGGCGCTGTCCTGGCCACTGCGGTAGACCCACATGTACGATTTGGTCTGCGCATCCCGCCCGTCCTCCTTGAGGACCTTGACCCACGTCTCGTCGCCATGGATCAGAGGCTGCGACCGGAGCGTTTGCTTCAGCGCATCATACACGCGTTGCAGGTGCAATTCGCTCGACCGGATCACCCAATTGGCCAGGGCGCCGCGGCCGACGCTGACGTTGGCGCGTGCCAGCGCGTCCGCCAGACGATACAGCGGCGTGCCGTCGACGTATTTGTTGGCCAGCACGAGCGCCAGCGTCGAAGCCGTGGCGACGCTGCCCGGCAATGGCTGCGCCGGCATCGGTGCGATCACGATCGGGGTGTTCAGCGCAGTGCGCTCGCAGTGACGGCACGCGTACTTGAACCGCACGTGCTGCAGCACTGTCGCCTTCACCTCGATATGCAGTTGTTCGGTGACGTTCTCGCCCATCCGGTGCATCCGATTCCGGCAGCACGGGCAGGCCTTCCGGTCCTCGGGCAGATCATGTTCGATACGCTGGCGCGGCAGATCCGCCGGCAGAGGCTTGCGGCCGCGCTTCTTCGGCGCGGGCGTCTCACCCTCCGGCCGCCCCGTATCCGGCACGACCGCCGGTTCGAGATCGTCCTGTTCCGCGCCTTCTTCGGCGGAAGCCTGTTCGGCTTCGTTGAAGATGCGATCCTTGAGCTTCTCGCTGCGTGGCGCGTAGCGATGCAGCCGCTCCAGCCGCAACTGCTCCTCAAGGTGCCTCACGCGCTGCGCGAGCTTCTCGTTCTCGGCCTTCAGCGCCGCGATCAAGGCTTCCAGCTCGTGCGTCGTGGGCTTGCGACTCATCGTAGTCTTGAATCGAAGTCATGCCGCCGCGTCAACCGGGCTCCCATGTCTTCGTCATGTCTTCGGCGGCGTCATCTGAGAACGGCCATGCCGAAGCCCGATGACGCCGCCCGCATCGAACACGCTCAGCCCACGCTCTGATATTGCCGCACCGGATGACGACGCATCGCCGCGATGTTGATGCCGTCAAGCAGCCAGTGCAGCTCCTCCATCGTCAGCGTCAGCACCGCCTCCTGACTTCGGGGCCAGTGGAATCTGTCGGCCTCCAGCCGCTTCAGCAGCATCCAAAATCCTGACCGATCATAAATCAGCAGCTTGATCCGGTCGCGGCGACGATTGCAGAACGCGAACACCGCGCGTTGGAACGGATCCAGCCCCATCGACTGCTCCACCACGATCGCCAGGCTGTTGATGCCCGCCCGGAAGTCAATCGGTTCGCGGTGAAGGTAGACCCGAAGATCAGACGCCAGTCGGAACATCGCAACGCCCCAGCGCTTCAATCACCGCCGACAGCAACTGCGCGTCGCCGCCTTCCAGCGAAAGCGTCACGCCGTTGGGCATCGATGCCGTCAGCCGCCCTGCACAGGATCGCTCCGTCGCGCAAACCGGAATAAAAGCTGGCGCAATCGGCGCCCGCGCCTCCGGCTGGTCATCCCCGTTCTGAAGTTGTCGCTTGGCCACCCACTTGCGCAGCAGGTTCGCGTTCACGCCGTGTTGCAACGCCAGCCCCGCCAGCGACACGCCAGGCTGCAGACAGGCCTCGACCAGTCGCTGTTTGCTGGCCGGATCATAGCGACGCCGGCCATTGCACAACACGCCGACCGTCTCAAGTCTCAAAGGTTCTTCTGGAGTGATCATCGATGGTGTCCACCTCGCTCATGGTGGACACCTCATCCCATCCCCGCGCTCAACTGCATAGGTGCGTAGAAAGGAGCGCTTACCGATGATCCGCTGTTCGTCGTGATTGCACAGGTGATCGATTCCGCTTGGTTTTCGCTCGACATACGGCCTCTGGTGAAGTCCGACATCGGCCACCGGTTTTCCGTGATGCGAGCGAGTGGAGATCCGTCACCTGTGCGAGCCCTATGCGACCTGGCGGAATGTCAGACAGCGGTGTCTGGACCACACCTGCAGGGACAGGCCGGGCGGGCACGACGACACTGGGCTCGCGAGGCTGCCGGCGGTCACATGGCTGCTGCACTGGTCCAGAATGGTTCTGAGCCGGCACCGAAGTTGATAATTTCAATTATCTTCGTATAGATTTGATAACAATAATTATCGGAACTCCCTTGTAAGAGTTCCGAATACGATATATATAACTTATCAAGAAGGCTATTTGATTAGGATCTTGTATCGTGTCGTACCAAAGCGAAGAGCTCATCAAAGCGGTGCACGCCCAACGCGAAAAGGCAGACATGAGCCAACGCGCGCTGGCCGTCCGCGCGGGATTGACCCAGGCGCACATATCGCAAATCGAGACCGGCCGCCTCGAACCGGGCCTATCCAGTTTCATCCAGATGGCGAGGGCGCTGGATCTCGAGGTCGTGCTGGTGCCCAAGAAACTCCTTCCCGCAGTAGAGGGCATACTGCGCTCGAACGCCACCGAATTCTCCCCCGACAAAGGATCGTCTGATCTCTTCGCCAAGGCTGAACGCATCGTTTCCAGTCAAAGGAAACGCTACGGCAGCTCCGCCGCGCTCGACCGAATTGCCGAATGCTTCCGCTTTCTAAAGCAGATCAATCTTCCGAAAACCGACTTGGCACTCGTCGCAGACATTGTCGAAACCCTACGCCATTATCGGGTCGAACCGATACCCAAGGCTGTACTGGATAATTCTGCAGGCGTGTTGCAGGGTCTGCGCAATAGAATCGCTCATCCCGTAGAAGCCCCCCGCCCCGCCTACGCTCTCGACGACGAGGACGACGATGCCTGAGGTATCCGTCCTCAACGTACGCCTCCACGACATCCCGATCGCGACTCTCACGCTCGTACAGGGCGACCGTTCGCTGCTCGCCTTCAACCAGAACTACATCGATGACGCCAACCGTTCCACCTTGAGCCTGTCCTTCAAGGACTCGTTCGGAAACCTGCTCACATCGTTCAAACCATATCAACAAGTCCTCCCGCCATTCTTCTCCAACCTTCTGCCGGAAGGCCCACTGCGTCGCTACCTCGCGGAACGCGCGGGTGTGAAGGAAAGGCGCGAGTTCTTCCTCCTATGGATGCTAGGTCGGGACCTTCCGGGCGCCCTATCGGTCCATCCGGCGGACGGGGAAGCGTTGCCGCCCCAGGTCGAGGAGGATCTCACGCCCGACGAACGGCAGAACATGTTGCGCTTCTCGCTCGCGGGCGTGCAGCTGAAGTTCTCCGCGCTCAAGAACGATCCCAAGAAGGGCGGCCTGACCATTCCCGTCGAAGGTGTCGGCGGTTCATGGATCGTCAAGCTGCCGTCACATCAGTATCCCGGCGTACCTGAGAACGAATACTCCATGATGACGCTGGCGAAGGACATAGGCATGGAAGTGCCCGAACTTCAATTGATCGACGTCGACGCAATCAAAGGTCTTCCGGAGGGGATCGGCGAACTGAAGGGGCGGGCGCTCGCCGTGAAGCGATTCGACCGCTCGGCCGATGGCGCGGTCCACATGGAGGACTTCGCGCAGGTATTCGGCGTCTTTCCGGACGAAAAATACGACAAGGCCAACTACCGGAGCATCGCGCGCGTTCTCGGCATTGAGACCGGCGAGGCCGGCCTCGCCGAGTTCGTCCGACGACTCGTGTTCAGCACACTGATCGGCAACGCCGACATGCACCTGAAGAACTGGTCGTTGATCTACCCCGACCGACGAACGCCGATCCTGTCGCCCGCCTACGATCTGCTCTCGACCATTCCGTACATCCCGGACGACAAGATGGCGCTGAATTATTCGCGCACGAAGAAGATGGCCGAATTCTCCAAGGACGAGCTGACGCATCTGGCTGCGAAGGCGAAGATATCGGAGCAGCTGGCAGTCGACACGGCCGCGGAAACAGTCCAGCGCTTCAAGAAAATCTGGGCGGAGCGCAAGGCAGATCTCCCGCTGGAACGAAGAGTCGTCGAAGTCATCGATGCGCATGCCGCGTCGATCCCGATCTACAACGAGCTCTGAACGTGACCTACGATTTCGGAAATCTCTCGCCGGCGGACTTCGAGGATCTGGTCCGGATCTCATCGGCCGCGAATTCGGTGTCCGGTTCGAGGCCTTCGCGGCCGGCCCCGACGGCGGTATGGACGGACGCCATGCGCGAGGAGCCACTGCCACGATCCTGCAGGCGAAGCACTACGGAAGATCCTCCTACGCCTCGCTCAAGTCGCAGATGAAACGCGAACGACGCGCCATCGAAGATCTGGCCCCCAGCCGCTACATTCTAGCGACGTCATGCCCGCTCACGCCGAACAACAAATCCGAACTCGCCAACGCGATAGGCTCCTCGCTCTCGGACGAGGGGGACATCCTGGGACCGAGCGACCTGAACGCCCTACTCCGCAAATATCCCGACATCGTCAAGTCCCACATCAAGCTCTGGCTGTCCGACGCCGCCGTCCTAGACCGCATCGTGCGGTCGGCGGCCCACGCCTACAACAGGATCACGAAGGAGGAGATCGAATCCAAGGTCCGGATCTACGCGTCGAATCCGAGCTTCGACGGAGCGCGCGACACGCTTGAGGCGAACCATGTGGTCATAATATCGCCCCCCCGGCGTCGGCAAAACCACGCTGGCGGAAATGCTCTGCTACGCGTATCTCGCCGAGGGTTGGGAACTGATCGCCATCAGGAGCCTCGAAGACGGACTGGCCGCGATCGAGGACAAGGGAAAGCAGATATTCCAACTTCGACGACTTCCTGGGCAAGGTCGCGTTGGATCGTCATGCGCTGGCCCACAAGGACTCCGAACTCGCCAGGTTTATCAAGCGGGTCCGCAAGTCGCCGAACGCAAGGTTCATTCTCACGACGAGAGCCTACATACTCGCAGAGGCCCGCCAAGTCTCGGAATATCTTGCGGACCGGCGTCTGGACGTAAGCCGATACGTCCTCGACGTGGGCGCATACACGCGGCGCATCAAGGCGCGCATCATCTACAACCATCTTCTCGCCGCCGAAACGCCTGCAGGGCACATCGCGGCACTCGTCGACGGCGACATCGCGAAGATCGTCGACCACAAGAACTACAATCCCCGGATCGTCGAATGGATGATCGACGCCGGCCGCATCGAAGAGATCGCAGCCGAGGACTATCCGGTGTCGTTCCTGCACGCCCTCGACCATCCGGGTCAATTGTGGGACATCGCCTTCCGCAGCCACATCTCGAAAACCCGGCAGCATCTGCTCATCGCGCTCTTCTTCGGTTCGCAATATGGCGTCAGCATCGATGAGCTGCGCGAGTCCTACGAAGGAATGCATCCGATACTCTGCGCCAAATACGGCGAGAGCCACGGACCAAAGGATTTCGAAGAATCCCTGAGGGTGCTGGAGGGAGACTTCGTCACGATACGGGGCACGCAGGTCAGTTTCGTGAATCCTTCGCTGCGAGACTATCTCACAGGATATCTCGAGGACAAGACTCTCCTGCTCGAGATTGCCCGCGGCGCGCGACAGAGCGACTGGGCGCAGGCCGTCTGGAAATTCGGCGCGCGCCTAGATCCGTCGGACATCTTGCAGCGGAAGCTCGGCCTTTCATTCGTCGACGCGGCGAAGCGGTTCGCCACGGAACCGACATGGACGGTCGTTCGAGGACATTACGGTCCCACGCGGCATGCAAAGGGGTTGTCGAACACCGATCGCATCCGATTACTGATAGATTGGTGGTCGGCGACCGAGAACGGCCGCTTCTCGGCCATCGCGCTCGTCCTGGCACGTTCGCCGGTCGACGGGTTGGACTCGTGGCGGGACGGCGGTGAAGCGGTCGAACTAATCGCCAAGCTGAGAGACGACGACCATTTCGGGGACCTTCCCGGCGCCTCCGAAATAGCCGACCATCTCGAGGCCGCCGCCATCATCATGCTCGAATCGCCCATGACCCCCGACGAACTGGAGAAGATATCCGATGCCGTCGACGACTGGCGCCGTCATCTTACCGACGGACTCTTCCGCGCGCACGACGACGCGATAAGAAACGAGATCGAGAACGTCGGCTCGGTCGTCGAGGAGATGGATTCAGAGTCGACCCTCAACGAACATTTCGACACGATCCGCAAACTCTCGGAACGCGTCAATATCGCCTCCCAGGCGGATATCGATCGCCGTGAAGAAGGTCGAGGACAGCATCACAAAGCGCGGGGAGGAGACCGACGTCTCCAGTTCACCGTCGTTCGGCGGCAGCAAGCCGCAGGAGGGCGACGCCTTCGACGACAAGGCACTGAGAAGTCTGTTTCTTCCCCTACTGCAGAGATAGTGGACCCTCGCTTCATCGCCGCGCGAGCCAGCCCATGATCGTGAACATAACTACCCCGCGGGCCTTGGACGAGGTCGCCTTAAGACTCTCCTTCTCGGCCTGGGCGTCCCTAGTCAAATAGAGCAACGCGCATCGCGAAGGCACCGACGGTGCCGTCGAGCGTGTCGAAACTGAGTCTCTGACGGCGAACATCGGCATATCGGGGTATCTGGCCTAATGCGAAAAGACAGCTAAGTGCCCTCAGCTGCATAATGCTCGCGCAGACGACCGAGCAGCTCCGCCTTGATGGGGTCGAGTGGATTCGTCCGCTGCAGTCGCACAACCTTGCCGACCCGTATCGCGCCAACCAACTCCGCGATGTAGTCATGAGCCGCTTCGAACGCCATTTTGCGGATGATCCACTGTTCGTCGTGATTGTAGACCTGATCGATTCCGCTTGGCTGTTGCCCAACACACAGCCGCTGGATTTCGTTGTCGTAGCCGCAGCGTGACATGATGGTGCGCAAGCTGCGCCTTAAGTCATGCATGGTGAACTTGGCGACGCTCGCTTCCTTGACTAGGCGGTTGACCATCTTGGTGAAGCCGGACATCTGGCCGCCGGTCTTTGGTGACGGGAAGACATAGTCGGAGGTTGCCCGCTGGAAATGTTTCGCTGCTGCGAGCACCTCGTCAACGAGGTGAGTGCGCGGCACATCGTGGTGTAAACCCATCTTGGTCCAAGCCGCATCGAAGGTGACGCGGTCGTCCATGATGTGCTTTTGCCACTCGATGATGGTCGGCTCGCTTCGGCGCGCGCCGCCGAGCAAGCACATCCTTGTCAGGAGCCCAAAAGTGCCGAGCTTGCCGGACGCATGCCAGACCTTGATGATTTCTTCATCGCTCAGTGCGCGGCCCTTCGTTCGGCGTCCCACTCTCTGCGCACGAGTTTCCTTGGGCTCGCGATAGCCAGCCAGCACATTGTGGTCGACATAGCCCTCGCCGACGCACCATTCGAGGAACGTGTGGGTGTGCTTGCGCAGGTCCCTGGCCGCGCCGCGCTTGCCAGTCTTGGCGACGCGGTCGACTGCCGCCATGATTTGCCGCCGCGTCAGGTCCCCTACGCCGCTCTCGGCGTGCTGCTTGAGCCCGCGCCGCAATGCCGACATGGCTGGCTTCCAGTTGACGACCTGACGTCCGGTCAAGGACATCTGGTAGGGACCATCTTCGACGATGAGGTCCGCCAGTGTGGTGCGTTGCTTCTCGGCTGCCTGTTGTCGCTTCGCCTCGCGTTTCGCATCGTTGGGGTCCATGCCCTTGACCACCTCGCCGGCGGCGATGGTGGCAGCCTTGCGCGCGGCCTTCTCATTATACTTGGGCCACGGGCCGAGGGTCTTGCGCTGGGTCCCCCTCACCCCCGGCTTGGTGAAGAGGTAGACCCAGGTCCGGCCGCCGGTGGCGCGCATGCGCAGGGCGAGGCCGGGCAGCTTGTCGTCGTGGAGATAATGCTGCGCCTTGCCGAGCGGCAGCGTGGCGTTGCGGATCACCGCATCGGTGAGTGTTAGCTGGTTGGTCGGCTCTGGCATGACTCTTTCCCCGCCTTTGTGCCCCGGCGTGCCCCGCGAGGGGAAAATCGCGCCCTATCAGAACCGGCTCTCCGAGCTTCACTGTGTGCCCCAAAAAGGAAGGACCGAGAGACCGTAGCTCAGACCCACCCTCATTTTTGTGCCCCAAGGGAAAAATCTGAGGGGGCACAACAGGGGCACACAAAATGCAGTATGGCCGCTCATGGCTCACCGAGGCTTAAACGGCCATAAGACACTGTAATAAAACGAATTATTTCGACAGAACTATGGCTACGTGGGGTCCGCTTGGATCTACGGATTGTGGTTCACACGGGAGAGGTCCAAGGTTCGATCCCTTGTGCGCCCACCACGCTTCGCCAAAAGGCTTCGCGTGGCGCAGCCACGCCCAATGATGGCGAAGCGTGTCCGGCGTAGCTCGAAGAGCGTAGACGGACTGGGGCGTCTTGCTTCCGCTCCGTCGAAATCTCGAAAACAACCCCATGCACAGTAGCCGGCGTCAGCCGGACAATCGGGCTACGACTTTTCCGAATCTCCGCTTGCTCCGTCGGGCAAAACAGGGGCATGATGGCACCATGAGGAGGATGTCCCCGCGTCGTCATTAGGAGCGTAGCGAAGCAATCCAGAGTCTGTCCGCGGAGGGATTCTGGATTGCTTCGTCGCATCAGCGCAAAATTGCTACGCAATTTTGTCGCGAGCTCCTCGCAATGACGAAGCAAGGAGCGAGACCGCGCCGGTTGACGCGCACGCGACCTCAAGCCTCACACGGCCCGAGCCGGCCGCCAGGCCGCATAGAGACCGACGAGGGTCCCGATGGCGACCAGCGCTGCCGCCAGCAGCACCTGCAACTCCCCATCGTCGGTGGCGCCTACCGACGCCACGAGTCTGGTCACGACGACGAACAGAATGCCCACAGAGGCCGCCGCACCCACGCTGAGATAGGCGAGCTCCCGCGTCAGGTTCCGGCCGAGAAGTCCGATTGCCGTGAAATACATCGCGCAAGCGTTGGGATGAACGAACAAGGCAATTCGCGCGTAAGGACCGTAGGCATCGAGGAGTGACTCACACCGGCTCAGTGCGGCTTTCGAAGCAACCCGTTGCAAGAGCGGCCTGAAAAAACGAGCCTGTCCGTAGCTCAGAACGGCGCCCGTGATGATGGCCAGCCACGCCGCGAAAAAA
Organism: Bradyrhizobium sp. CCGUVB4N; assembly: GCF_024199945.1. Lineage (GTDB taxonomy): Bacteria > Pseudomonadota > Alphaproteobacteria > Rhizobiales > Xanthobacteraceae > Bradyrhizobium. Next base: position 7,990,348 of record NZ_JANADP010000001.1, read on the forward strand.
ACGGAAACATCCGCGGGTTTTGGATTGAGTGCCACGGACATCAGGATGAGGGCGGTCCCGGGAAAATAGCCGAAATACGGGAAGACCGCCTCCAGGAGCACGCAGACGAAGATAAAGACCGGAAACCAGGACGAGCCGGTCGCGTCCTGAACGATGGCGTTCAAGTCGAACAGGTTCGTCTTGTACAGGACGAGGTACATGCAAATGGCCAATCCGGCCAACGCGTAAAACGGCAACGCTCCCGACAGAAACTGTCTCATCCGACCATCATACATGGATTCGCGGAAGGGTCGCGCCGTGCGCAGCCGCGCAGCCAGATAACGAGGTCACGAAAGCACACCGCCAAACGACGGCGCCTTTCGTTGACATCCTCGATCCGCTGCGCGACCTCGTAGGCCTTCCGCCTGCGCCAGCCTCACGCCGACGGAAACGGATTTGCGGCCTTGGTGTATTTGAGCGCGCCGATGCCAAAGCCTTCCTGGCTGCGGTTCTGGATGAATTCCTTGTGCTCGTAGTGCGGCGACAATTCGCGCCACAGCTGCGGGACGCCGCCGGCCCAGGCGCTGGTGTTGCCGCTGGACTCGCAGATGTCGTGGAACAGGATGATGCCGCCCTCGCGAACGAAATGCCGGTAGCAGAGAAAGTCCTGCTTGACGCCTTCATAGCGATGATCGCCGTCGATGAACAACGCGTCGATCAACCTGCCATTCAGAAACTTCTCGACCCGCTTGACGGTATCGTCGGCGTAGGACGGCTTGTCGAAGAAGGTCCATGACTGCTTCGGCGTCGCAAGCAGCTTCAGCATTTCCTTGTTCTTCACGTGGAGATCGATGCAGATCATCGTCTCCATCGTCGGAAGAAATCGTCCGAACAGAAGGGACGTTCCACCATTCAGCGTGCCGATCTCAACCACGAGCTTCGGGGCGGACGCTGCGATATAGTCGAGGGCCGACGAGATCTCCGTCTCGATCTGGCAGGAGCCCGTGCCCATATGCTGCTTGGTGAAATCGATAACGTCCTGCACGCTCGATCCGCGCTTGTACTCGCCGATGATCTCGTCGCGCTTTTGCGTGTTGAACTTGAGGCGTAGTGCGGGCCCGCTGTCGGCCAGACGCTTCTTGATCTGCCTGACCGCAAGGACGGCAGGATGAAATTTCAGTTCCGTTAGTCGCTCATTCAAGGCCTTGCTCAAGGACATTATCGAACCTCAATTCACTGGCGTGTTTGCCCGACAGCTCCAAAGCTAAGATCGTTTCAAATTAGGGGCAACTTAAGGTTTTCTCTTGACAGCAGAATGAACCGGCGAGCCGGCATCGCGGGGACAATCGCAAGAAAATCCGGAGTTCCTGGCGACGTCGCTTACAGCTTCTTTGATCAGAAACTTCTCGACCAGCGCACGAATGACATCGCCCCAGTCTTCGGACCGGCGCATCTTCGCCACAATGCGACACATCGGAGAGAGGCGCCGTCGGGCGTCTCGCTCAAATCTTGTGCACGACGTTGTCGCCGGTGATGACCGTGATATCGGCGTAGCGACAAGCGCCGTGGCGGCGCTGAAACGGTGCGACCGCGAGCAGCCAGATTTTCGCGATGGCTTTCGCCGATCCGCCGATATGGGCGGCGTAGTCTGACGCCACGTCGCGTTGCTGCGCTTGCCAGGTTCCGAGGTCGGTCTTCCCGGAACGGACGATCATGTGCGTCTCGATCGCAGTCCAGGCGGGCAACGGACACCGGAAGACCTTGCCCTCCGGCAGGTGTTCGCTCCAGATGTATGTCAGATCCTGCCCGTCTTCGAACTTCACGCCGATCGAAAGATAATCGTGGGTCGCAGCCTGGTCCTCCGCGACGACCGATGGCAGCTGATCGATCTTCCAGCGCCATGCAAGGCGCGGACGGGAGGCCAACGGAAGCGACAGCGGTCGCTCGATGATACTGACATGGCCCGTGATGTCGCAGACGATCTCGCCGTCTGCGCCCTGATTGAAGATTTCCTGTCCGCCACCGAAGCCAAGCAGGTTCGACCACCCCGCAGGCAGCTTGCCGCCGCGTTCGAGACGCGCGAGCTCGGACTTGAGCAGACCGCCGACGTCGCCATGCGCCAGCAGGCTCCTGACGCCGACAGCCGCATCTCCGCGCCACAGCAGGGCAACGCCGGTGATCGCGACGTCCGCCTTCCTGTAGATCTCTTCCGGCGTCCCCAGCGCGCCGTCCTCATTGGTCCATTCCGCGGCCGAGCGCGCGACCTCGATCGGTCCATCGTGGGCGGCCGTCATGGTCCCCGTGTCCAGCATCGGATTGTACATCGGCCGCAGCCCGCGCGTGCGCGCGTGGAAGACCAGGCCAGGGCCGAACCAGAGATCGTGATCGCGCGACAGCCACATGCGACCGCCCAGGAGGAACGTCACCTGCTGGCCGCGCGCCGCATCGAGCCCGAGATCGGTCCATGGCAGATCGGCGCCCTTGATCTCGAAGGCCTTGGCGGCGAGCAGCTCCGCCGAACTCGCCTTCGCAATGAGATCCTTGATGCCGCTCACGACATCGACTTGAACGCCCTGCTCCGCCGCTTGCACTGTTCGCAGCGCCGGGCGTGCAAAGGGAAGCATCAGGCCGAGCGCCGAGGCACGCCACATGGCATCGCGTCGGGAAATTTTCCCGGCTGGAGACGAGAAGCCAAGACAAGCAAAGCACATGCATTCCTCCCTGCCCCACCGCGACGCGGGCGTTTGGCCGTAGTCCATCGGAATTCGGATGCTATGCTTTCGCGCCGAATTCAGCCTGCCATGACGCGCCGGCCCGGCCGCCGATTTGGCGCGAGAGGGCAGATGCAGCAGACCGGTTACACGCGCGCGAGCACGCTTGGTCCGATCGCCGAGGTCGTGACGGCGGCCGGGGGATCGATCGAGCGGGTGTTTCGGCGCGCTGATCTTCCGCTCGCCTTGCTGGACTCGCCGGACACGCTGTTGCCGCTGCGCGATCATTTCCGCCTGTTGATGGTGACCTCGCGGGAATTGCACGACGAGGTCTTCGCGGCGCGGCTCGGTCGCCAGACGTCGATGGCAGGCCTCGGCGTTTTCGGCAGATGGGTGGCGCAGGCACCGACCTTGCTCGAGGCGATCCAGCGCGCCGGAACCAGCCTGCCGCACATGCTGCAGAATGCCACGCAGCTGGTGGTCCGCCGACACGGCGACGAGATTCACTGGTCCTATGAAGTATACGACCCGGCGCGCGACGGGCGCCTGCAGAACGAGATGCTCGCGATCTGGTACATGATCGCGGTCGTCCGGCATTTTGCCGGCGCCCGGTGGCGGCCCGACAGAATCATCCTGAGCGGCCTCCCAAGCCGACTGCGATGTCCGACCAGCGCCTTGATGGGTACCGACACGGCGATCGGCAACGCCGCCAGCGCGATCGTGTTCGATCGGCGGCTGCTGACTTCCGTCAATCCGGATCTCGGACAAGGCGATGGGCTGGCCGCGAGTGAGCTTGGACGCATTTTTGATCTGCCGGATCCGGAAGACCTGCCGGGCCGTCTCTCCGTGCTGATCGAGCTGGAGCTGCTCGATCGTCGTCCGACCCTCGCACGCATCGGGGCTCGATCCGGCCTCGCGAGACGAACGCTGCAGCGCAGGCTCAGCGCCGCCGGACTGAGCTATGGCGACCTGCTGCGAAACGCGCTGCAGCGGCGGGCCGTGAGACTGCTATGCCAGACCGACCGGTCGATCGGCGACATTGCGGCCATGCTCGGCTATGACGACCCCTCTCATTTCAGCCGGGCCTTCGAGCGCTGGAGCGGTGTTGCTCCCACCCGTTGGCGTCGCCTCCTTGAACCGCGCGCGCGGCCGGAGACTTCAAGCTTCTGACCGCATCCTTACGCGATCTCGACGAGCTCGACTTCCTGCGCGCCCGCCCCCACGACGTCGCCGACCGCCTTGCCCATCAGCGACTTCGCGACCGGAGATACGAACGAGATCGACCCCGCCTTTGGATCGGCTTCGTCCTCGCCGACGATGCGATAGGTCTGCACGCGGCCGTCGGCGCGGCTGAACGTCACCGTGCTGCCGAAGGCGACGACATCGTTCGACGCCGGATCGGGAACCAGCTGCGCCGTGCGCAGCCGTTCGGTTAGGTAGCGTGCATCGCGCAAGGGCACCGCCGACTGCCGGCGCTTCTCGTTGACATCATCGACGGCTTGCGCGGCTTCATAGGCCTCGCGCGCCTGCTGGAGCTGCGTCTGCAGCGCCTGCAAGCCGGTCGCCGTCACGAGGTTGGGATGTGGCGAGATCGGGCGATCCGGCAACATCGTCTCGGCGGCGGTCTCGGCGCTTTCTTCTTTGGTAAAGGCGACGCTCAATTCGAATATCCTGTCGAACAGTTTCGGAGCATGGAATTAGGTTCGATCGGCTGCCAAGGTAAGTGGGGCCGCGGCACACAACGAGGCCGGAACCCCTCATCCGGACCGCATCTTCGATGCGATCCGACCTCTCCCTACGGGAGAGGTGTACGAGTTCTCGGCTCGCATCGATCAAACCAAATTCCGTCGATCCTTATATCTGAAGTTCGACGAAACGGCGCAGCTTGAAGACGAGGTCGGGCAGGGCCTGGCGGAACCGGGTCGCGTTCTGGAACGTGGTCGAGAACGGCGCGAAGGTGATCATCGCGTTCCAGTGCCGATAGCCGTAGACCGTCACCGAGACGCCGGTCGCCGGAAAATCCTCGATCTTGCGCAACTCGCCGAGCACGAGATCGGCAATCGCCTCCGCCGGCAGAAGCCGCTTGCCGTCCGGCGTCAGGGGCGGGCTGGGCGCAACCGGCTTCGGAGCCGCCACAGCCTGATCGGACGCATCCTGGAGCTTCGGAGATTCCGCTTCCGGAATCTGCGCCAGTTCCGCTGTCGGTGCGTTCGCCGGCGCGACCGGCATGAAGTCGGCAAGTGGCGGCGGGCTCGCGGCCTCTGCGCGCTTGTTGCCTCCCAGGATGCTGCTGATCATGGCCACAAGGCCAGCATCCTTCGCGTCGTCACTCATCACGGCTCCCCCCGGCTTGGCCCAGTCTAACACCGGAACCGCAGACCGCCACGGGGTCAGCCGATCAGATCATGCCATGCTCCTGCATGGCTCCCGCCCGGTTCCGCCGCGGCGCAAGACGGGGAGCCCGTCGCGCCGCGGGGCGATCGGTCACTGCTTCTCGAACGGAATATATTGCTGGTACTGCTTCGGCACGGAGCTGCGATAGCGCGCCGGGACGGTGCCGGTGTCGACCGAATGGTCGATCTCCTGCTGCCGCGTCATCTTCTTCTTCGCAGGCTTCTTCTCGGCACTCTTCTTCGCGCCGGCCGGGGCCGTCGCATTGTCGGTGGTCGCAGCCGGCGTGGAGGTTGCGGCCGGCGCAGTGGTCGCGGCAGGCGCCGTCGTTGTGGCCGCGGCGGCCGGCGGCGTGCCGCCTGAGGCGGGCGCGCTCTGCGCCAGCGCGAGCGGTGTCTGCATGATGAGCGCCAGTGCCGCAGTCGCAGCCAGCAAATATGATTTTTGCATCAGAACCTCCAAAATACCTGATCCCCAATAACGGAAGCGTAGTCCCGTGGGATCGACGCGTGCAAGTGAACCGAAGATAGGCGGGACCCCAGCTGCAAACTGTGGCCGAGATCACATGTCTCGCCAGGCGTTGTCTCACCAGGCTTTGGCCCACGACGGCTTGGCGCATCTTAGGCCCATGCCGAACGCCGCGCACGCGCCGATGTCAGGACGCGTACGACAATGTGTCGGGTGAGTCCCGGCGCGCGTCGGCGCATGCGAGGTTGTGCCATCAGCCTGCACAACTCGATCGCGCAAACCCGCGATGATTGAGGAGGCGGCGTGCGCACGCCGCTACAATTTTTACGCGAGCACGATGTTCGCTACGACGAATCGCGTTGCAGATTGGGTCGGCGAAGCTGACGTTGCTTCGCGTCGCGATTTTCGATGACGAGAATGTTATCCGGCGTCGATGCGGGAAAAATTTGCAAAGTGCATCCGCAGCTTGATCGCAACGATCGCGCACGGAACCGCATCGACATCACGCAATGTGTGAAGCAGCGCATTGCGACGCCAGATTCCGCGATCTAGCCTCACATGCAAATTATAATACAGACAACTTTAGCTTTAGTTGCTTGTCGTCGTAACTTTTCATGGAGGTACTTTATGAGCAGTCGTCACGCCATTACGCCGCGCGGCCTGAACGTCACCCGTTCGCCGCTGTCACAAGGCCGCTTCGGCCGCATGTTCCGCAATCTGACACCGGCGAAATTTGGCCCGACCGAGGCCGACAATGTCGCAAATCTCTCGGCGCTCGCCGACAACATGGTCGGCGATTTCGACCCGCCCAAAGACGGCCCCGATGCCGAGGAGAGCGGAATTCCCTCGCTCTACACTTATTTCGGCCAGTTCATCGATCACGACATCACCTTCGATCCCGTGAGTTCGCTGACCAAGCAGCAGGATCCGGACGGGCTCATCGACTTCCGCACCCCCTCGTTCGACATGGACAATGTCTACGGACGCGGGCCGAACGACCAGCCCTACATGTACGACAGCAGCGGCAAGTTCCTGCTCGGTGAAACCCTGACCGGCACCGGCGTATCCAACGCCAGCGACCTGCCGCGCTTCAAGGGCCGCGCCTTGATCGGCGATCCCCGCAACGACGAGAACAGCATCGTCTCGCAGTTTCAGGGGCTGATGCTGCGCTTCCACAACCGCATGGTCGACGACAATGACGGCATCCCCTTCGAAACGATCCAGCAGCGCGTGCGCTTCCACTATCAATACGTCGTGCTGAACGACTTCCTGCCGCGCATCGTCAATGCCGGCGTGCTGAACGATCTCAGGACCGGCGGCCAATACGATCGCAGCCGGCTCGCCTTCTATCACTGGAAGACGTTCCCATACATGCCGGTCGAGTTTTCGGTGGCGGCCTACCGGCTCGGGCACTCGATGATCCGGCCCGGCTATCGGCTGAACGACGCCGACAACATGCTGCTGCAGATCTTCCCCGATCCCAACAATCCCGACACCAACGCGCTGACCGGCTTCCGCGCGATGGGTCCGGGACGCGCCATCGACTGGGGACGGTTCATCGACATCGACACGCGCGCCTATGGCGTCGAGGACGACAGCACCAACGCGGACAACAAGCGGCGCCTCCAGTTCGCCTATCGCATCGACACCTCGCTGGTCGATCCGCTGCGCAAGCTGCCGCCGGAGGTCGCCTCCAATCCGTCATCGCTGGCGCTTCGCAATCTCGAGCGCGGCTGGCGGCTCGGGCTGCCTTCGGGCCAGGCGGTTGCCAAGGCGATGCACCTGACGCCGCTAACCGACGAGCAGATCATCATCGGCCGCGCCGTCGACAACCCCGACCCGGCGGGCGATCCGCAAGTTCCGATCGCCTCGATCGCGAACGGCGTGTTCAAGGGCAATTGCCCGCTCTGGACCTACATCCTCGCGGAAGCGCGGCAGTTCCAGACCGCCGTCACGATCCCGGCCACCGGCGCGCCGGCGGGCGGCATCAACACGCCGCAGCTCGGGCCGGTCGGCGGTCGGATCGTCGCCGAAGTCTTCCTCGGCATGATGTTCGGCGACGCCTCCTCCGTGCTGTCACTGGACCCGAACTGGGCGCCGGTGACGGGTCCCGATTTCCGGCTGAAGGATATCGTGACCTACGCGCTGGGTGGTGGCGCTCCGCTGCACTGATCCGCTGACGATTGACGGACAAGGCCGCTCGCATCACGCGAGCGGCCTTTCCGCTCAAAGCGCGATGAAAACCAGGTTCGCAGGCGGTCCCTATCCCGGCGGGAAGACGCCTCAATAGCAGGGCGGATAGGGGGCGTATCCACAGGTCCTGCGGTAGCCATAGGCTCCGTAGGCTCCATAGGCCGCGGCTCCGGCCGCCGCCGCGCCATAGTAGGCTCGCCGATGCACCCGGCGATTGACGCCAGCGACGCTCATCGGTGTGAGCGGCCGCCCAACTCTCGCTTGCGCACTGTCGAGGGATACGGATAGCACCGTCGCCGGCGAGTAACCGGGCGACAACGGAACGACCGCAAAAAGCGCGGCCGCCGCCATCAATCCAAGAAGTCTGGCATTTCGTGTCATGTTGCTCTCCCTGTTAGGCGATGGTCGAACATGACGTGACACGACGCCTTGCGTCGCTCCGTTGATATGAATCAATGGGAACCCATAACGGGGCCGAGGTCGCCGCCCGGCTCCAGGACCGGCGCTGACGCTCCCAAGTCCACGCCCTAATGCGCTGACCCGAGGCCGCTCTCCCTCAGCCGCTCCGCGAACCAGAGCGACTGAGGCTGATCGAGGAGGCCGCCGACATAGACCTCGGACATCGTCACGTTGTGCTTGTCCAGCACCAGCAGCACGCCGATCCAATAGGCGAACCAGACATGCGCGTCGGTCATCGCCATCAGCTTGTGCTGGTCGTGCTCGAGCGAGGTGTGATTGCTCGCCTTGCGGATCTCGACGGTGAGCAGATTGTTCGGGATCTCGCGCTGGTGCACGACAACGTCGGGGTAGATCGACTTGCCGAGATGATCGTCGGTCGAGATGATGGTGCCGTGCGGCAGACGCAGCGTGCGCTCGCCGAGCCGATCGTAATTGCAGTCGACCGCCCAGCCCGAGAACTGGCGCTCGAGATAGACGGCGAAGCGATGCGTGATCGCACGCTCGCCGAGATCCTTCTCGAACAAAAATCCTTCCTGGGCATAGAAGTCGCGGAGCGCCGCGATCACCTTGTTCAGCTCGGTCTGCATCGTGCCTCGCGACCTACCACGCGCACTCCGTTGCGCCGCTATCAAACCCTCATGGTGAGGAGCGCGGAACGCGCCACACCATCAGTGTCGTCCCGGCGAAGGCCGGGACCCATACCGCGAGGTCAAACGAGTGCACACGGTTGTGCGTACCGGACCCCTAATCTTCGCCAAACGTCTCCCTGGGGTTATGGGTCCCGGCTTTCGCCGGGACGACGTGAGGAGAGAGCCTACATCAGCACTTCGATCAGCCGCGGCCCCGGCTCGGCGACGGCTTCGGCCAGCGCCTTGTTGAACTCCTCGGCATTGGCGACGGCGCGGCCGGGCACGCCCATGCCCTTCGCCAGCGCGACGAAATCGAGCGTCGGGCGGTCGAGCCTGAGCATGTCGTTGGCGCGCTGGCCGGGTTCGCCGGCGCCGACATTGTCGAACTCGCCGCGCAGGATCTGGTAGATGCGGTTGGCGAAGACGATGGTGACGATGTTGAGGTTCTCGCGGGCCTGCGTCCACAGCGACTGGATCGTGTACATGGCGCTGCCGTCGCCGACCATGGTGATGACCTTGCGGTCCGGACAGGCGATCGCGGCGCCGATCGACAGCGGCGTGGAGAAGCCGATTGAGCCGCCCATGTTCTGGAGCCAGTCGTGCGGCGCGGCCGCCGCGGTCGGCGGGAAGAAGCCGCGGCCGGTGGTGAGGGATTCGTCGACCATGATCGCGTTCTCGGGGATCGCGCACGCGATCGCCTGCGCGATCGTGGCGAAGGTGAGCGCGCCGGTCGGCTTGACCAGCTCAGCCGGGGCGTGCGGCTTGACGTCCTTCGCGCTCGCCTTCACGGCGCCGGCCAGCGCTTCGAGCGCCGCGACCGAATTCTCGCCCCAGGAGGTCATGCGATGGACGTCGCAGCCCTCCGGCTTGAGCATGCTCGGCTTGTTCGGATAGGCGAAGAACGCCACGGGATCATCGGACTCGACCAGCACGATGTGACGGAATTTCGCCAGCATCGGCAGCGCGTTCTCGATGACGTAATGAATGCGGTCGATCGAATAGCGGCCGCGGCCGCGCGCCATTTTCGGGCGGAAGGTCGGGCCCATCACGGTGCAGCCGGTCTTGGCGGCAATGCGCTCGGCCAGTGCCAGGCCCTGCTCGCTCAGCGCGCTTCCCGTCATCAGCAGCAACGTGCCCTCGCCGTCGCCGTGCAAAATCCTGGCGGCCTGCTCGACCGCCTGCGGCGAGTAGCTGGCGCGCTGCTGCTCGGCCGGCACCTCGGCGATGCCGTCGGCCTCGTTCCAGGCGGTGTCGGCGGGCAGGATCAGCGTCGCGATCTGCCCCGGCGCGCTCTTGGCGGCGGCGATCGCGGCGGCGCCGTCGGCGGCAACCGATTTGGAGTTGGGCGAGGTCCGGACCCAGGACGACATCGGCCGGGCCAGACCCTCGATGTCGGAGGTCAGCGGCGCGTTGTAGTCGATGTGATAGACGGCATGCTGGCCGACGATGTTGACGATGCCGGAATTGGCCTTCTTGGCGTTGTGCAGATTGGCAAGGCCGTTGGCGAGGCCGGGGCCGAGATGCAGCAGGGTCGAGGCCGGCAGGCCCTTCATGCGGTAATAGCCGTCGGCCGCGCCGGTCACCACGCCCTCGAACAGGCCGAGCACGCAGCGCATGCCCGGGACGCGGTCGAGCGCCGCGACAAAATGCATCTCGGAGGTGCCCGGGTTGGTGAAGCAGACGTCCACCCCGCCCTTGACCATCGTCCGCACCAGGCTTTCCGCACCGTTCATTCTGTCTGCTCCCGCAACCGGCTATTTTTCAGTAATCCGTCCGGTCAATCATTGTTCGCGAGCCTCGTCAAAGCAATAGCCGGCATCGCGGCCCTGCCCCGCAGGGCGACCTGCCGGTTTGGCTAATGCCCCGTTCCGATCGAATCGCAACGGGGCACTAGATTCTTGTTTTGGCGGGTTTTCTTGATGCGAACCGGCATCCACGTCGCTTGATAACGTTCTGACGCTGTCCGGCGAATGGGCGTGGTTGCCGATTTGCTAACGCCGATCGCCGGGCATGGCCCTCTCACGGGGCCGTGGCTTGCGAAATGCGCGCAAATATGGCCTCTGGCTTCCGTTGAATCGATTTTTTTGCTGGGGGAAACAATGACCCGTTTTTTTGCCGCGCAGGTTACCGCAATGGCGCTCTTGCTCGCTGGCGCTGCCGACGCGTCCGCGGCCGGAATGATAGACTTCACGGGCACCAGCTCCACCGGCTTTCTCGGCGGCGGCGGCGCGAGCCCGATCCCCCGCACCACCGTCATGTACAACGGCAATTATGCCCCCGGCACGATCGTGGTGAACACGGCCGAGCGCCGGCTGTATCTGGTGCTCCAGAACGGCCAGGCGCTGCGCTACGGCATCGGTGTCGGCCGTGACGGCTTCCGCTGGGGCGGGGTGCACAAGATCACCGCCAAGAAGGAATGGCCGGAGTGGACGCCGCCGTCGCAGATGATCGCCCGCCGGCCGGACCTGCCGCGCCACATGAAGGGCGGCATCGAGAATCCGCTCGGCGCGCGCGCGATGTATCTGGGATCGACGCTCTACCGCATCCACGGCTCCAACGAGCCGGAGACGATCGGCCAGGCGGTGTCCTCCGGTTGCTTCCGCATGACCAATGACGACGTCACCGACCTCTACGGCCGCGTCGGGGTCGGCACCACCGTGGTGGTGCTCAACAACTGATCGGCCGGAACCGGCGGGGCGCGTGAATTTGCGGACTTGTGTGCGCCCCGCGAATACGGCAGCGTTGCGCGACGATGAGCGCAATGAACTCGGCCTCGCCTTGCCTCCGCATCGCCCTGGTGGCGCTCGCAACGCTGATCTGTGCACCTGACACCGCTACCATGGCGATCGCCGGCGAATTGCCCGCGATCGCCTCGCGCCAGCGCGCCGAGAAGAAGAGCTTCACCGACGCCGAGATCGTCGACGGCTTTCTGAAGACCGCCTTCGGCGCCGAATACCATCTCGCCGGCCGCGTCGACCGCATCCGCAAGTTCGACGCCCCGGTGCGCGTGTTCGCCGAGACCGACCGCGCCGACCGCAAGGCGCAGCTCGCAAAGGTCGTGGCCGACATCGGCACGCGCGTGCAGCATCTCGACATCGCCATGACCGCGACCGCCGAAGCGGCGAATGTCCGGGTGAAGCTGGTACGCGACCGCGACCTCTATCGCACCATCGCGAGCTTCTACGGCGCGGAGAAGGCGCGCGAGATCCGCACTTCGCTCGATCCGCAATGCCTGTCGGGGTTCCGCAAGAACGACAATTTCGAGATCGAGCATTCCGACGTCATCCTCACCGTCGACAATGGCGACTTCACCTTCCTCGACTGCGCCTATGAGGAGCTGCTGCAGTCGCTGGGTCCCATCAACGACACCGCGAGCGTGCCGTGGACGATGTTCAACGACAATGTGTCGATGGGGTATTTCGACATCTACGACCAGTACATCCTCAACCTGCTCTACGATCCCCGCATCAAGCCCGGCATGACCGTGCTGGAGGTGAGAGCGGTGCTGCCCGAGGTGCTCGCCGACGTGCGCGCGTGGGTGAAGCGGGTGAATGAGTTGAAGGAGTGAGGTCTTACCCTCCCCTGGAGGGGGAGGGTAAGCGCGGCTGCCCCTTACCCCACGAGATCCGCAACCGTGGTCGCGGCCTTCAGCCCGGTGCCGGTGAGGACTGCGACCGTGGTCTCGTTCGCCTTGATGGTCCCGGCGGCGGAGAGTTTCTCCAGCGCCGCGGCGGCGCTGGCGCTGGTGGGCTCGGCGAACAGGCCCTGCCGCGCCAGACGGCGCAGCGCGGTGACGATCTCGTCCTCGGTGAGCGCGACCGTGCCGCCGCCGCTCTCGCGCAGAGCAGCGATGATCTCGCGCAGCCGCAGCGGAGACTTGATCGCGGTGCCTTCGGCGATGGTCTTGTTGACCTCGCGCGCCACGGGCGTATCCACGCCGGCCTTGAAGCTCGCATCGATCGGCGAGCAGTTGAGCGGTTGCGCGGCGAACAGGCGCGGCAGTTTTGCAATCTGCCCCGCCTTCAACAGCTCGCGGAAGCCGAAGGCGCAACCGAGCAGGCTGCTGCCGGCACCGACGGGAACGATGACGTTGTCGGGCGCGCGAAAGCCGAGATCTTCCCAGATCTCATAGGCGAACGATTTCGTGCCTTCGAGAAAGAACGGCTGCCAATTGTGGCTGGCATAGAAGGTCTGGCTCGACTGCCGGATGGCTTCGGCCTCCGACTCCTCGCGCGGGCCCTCGACGAGCTGCACCTCGGCGCCATAGGCGCGCACCTGCGCGATCTTGGCCGACGAGGTCGAGGCCGGCGCCAAAATCTTCACACGCATGCCGCCGGCGGCGCCAAGCCCCGCCATGGACGAGCCGCCATTGCCCGAAGAATCCTCCAGAATGGCGTTGACGCCGATCTGCCGAAGGAACGACAGCATCACCGCCGACCCCCGGTCCTTGAAGCTGCCGGTCGGGTTGAACCATTCGAGCTTGAAGAACGGCCGCAAATCGCCCCAGACCTGCTGCACCAGCGGCGTGCAGCCGACGCCGAGCGAAATCGGATCCTTGATCTCCACCGGCAGCGCCGCGCGGTAGCGCCACAGCGACCGCGTGCGGCCGTCGATGTCGTCGCGCGAGATCCCCGCGCCCTGCGTCACCAGCAGCGGCGTGCGCTCGTCCGAGCACCAGCGCGGCTCGTGAAACGGATAAAGCTTTCCATTGCGGGGATCGATGTAACTGGCGGCAGACATGACGCACTCCGAAAACGAGGCCGGAGCTGCAGGGTATGTCCGATTGTCTAGGTTTTGCCTAGTCCGATGCGGCGCATGAGCTCCGTGAACCGCGCATCGCTGCGGAGCGGATCGAAGGCGGGCCGCAGCAGGATCGAGGGATTGAAGCGGGCCTCATAGGCCTTCTCCAGCCAGCCGAGCGCGGCGTCGCGATCGCCGAGGCCTAGGTAGATGAGCGCGATGTTGGCCTGCGCCGACGGATAGGTCTCGCCGTGCGAGGCCATATCCGCGGCGATCCTGGCGGCGTCGTCCTTGCGGCCGGAAACGGCATAGGCGTAGGCGAGATTAGAATCGAACACGCTGCTGTGGCCCGAAATCTCGATCGCCTTGCGGAACTCCGCGATGGCCTCGTCGAAACTGCCTGTCAGCACCAGGGCCTGGCCGAGCTCGTAATGGCCGACGGCAAAGCCGGGATCGAGCTCCAGCGTCTTGCGGCTCTGTGCGACCGCGGCGTCGAAATCATGGTTGATGCAGAGCGCATCGGCGATGTCGGCGCCGATGATGAGGGAGAGCGGATCGAAGCTTTGCGCCTCCTTGAACTCTCGCAGCGCCTCGCTCGTCTTGCCCGTCAACAGCAGATGCCATGCGTACCAATGATGCGCCGTGGCGTAGCTGGGGTTGAGACGGATGGCGGCCTCGTATTCGGAAGCAGCGACATCCCAGTCCCAGCCGTAGAGATCGAGCGCAAAGGCGAGCGAGGTGTGGGCTTCGCCGAGTGTGCCGTCGAGCTCGAGCGCTTTGCTGGCCGCCGCCGTCGCCTTGGAGAACGCCTCCGTGGTCGACAGCACGCCGTACTCCCAATCGCCGGCGAGCGCATAGGCGTCCGCAAGGCCGGAATGCGCCTCGGCGTAGTTGCGGTCGACCTCGATGGCCTGGCGGAAATATCTGATGGCGGCGCGGAGGCCGTCGCCGGTGCGCTTGTTCAGGAAGTAGCGGCCCTTCAGGTAATTTTCGTAAGCCAGCGGATCGATGCTGCGCGGCTTGTCGAAAGCGGCGCGCTCGCCGTGGTTCAGCGTGGCGCGCACCTGCCCGGCCACGGCGCGGGCGACGCGAACCTGAAGCGTCAGCGCGTCGCGCACATCGCCCTCGTAACTGTCGGCCCAGACGCGGCTGTCGTCGGCGGCCTGAATCAGCTGGGCCGTGATCCGCACGCGCCCGTTCGCGCGCATCACGCTGCCTTCGATCACGGCGTCGACGTGGAGCTCGCGCGCGATGGTCGCGAGCGATTTGTGCGCGCCCTTGTAGGTCATCGCCGAGGTGCGCGAGATCACCCTGAGCGCATCGACCTTGCCGAGCTCCGTGATCAGCTCGCCGGTCATGCCGTCCGCGAAAAAATCCTGCGACGGATCTTCCGAGGTATCGACGAGCGGCAGCACCGCGAGCGAATGGATGGCTTGCGTTCCCTGATGCCTGGGCGAGAGCCACGCCAAAAGCGCCGCGGCCAGCAACAAGACCAGGCCGATCGAGGCGAACACGCCGTGACGGCGACCCATGACGGGCCGTACCGGAGGCGCCGTCTCCGGCGCGAGGACTGCCGCCGGCGGATCGGGTTCACGCGGCGCACTGCCATCGACGACGACGGTGACGTCGGCGAGAAAGCGATAGCCGCGGCGCGCCACGGTCTCGACGAAGCGCGGGCTCTCCGCGGAATCGCCGAGCGCCTCCCTGATCTTGCTGACGGCCTTGTTGAGCCCGTGATCGTAGTCGACCACCGTCTGCGGCCAGAGCAGCGTGCGCAGCTCCTCGCGCGTCACCACCTCGCCCGGCCGCTCCAAGAGCGCCGAGAGCAATTGAAACGGCTGCTCCTGCAAGCGCACCCGCCTGCCGTTCTTGACCAGCTCGCCGCTGCGCGGATCCGCCTCGAACGCGCCGAACTTCGTGCGCCTGCCGGGCTGTGCGGAGGCTGCCGCGGGTCTCTCGATCAATTCCGGTTCGAGCAGCATGGACATCTCATCGAGGCGTTGGGGAGGTGTCATCGGAAGCCGATGATTTCACAGGGCTTCCCGGGGGATTGCGATTCCAGCGAAAGACCACGCGCCGTCCATTGAGACCGGTTGCCGGGCCGGCGAAGAGAGCCGCGCACAACAACACGGGATCGCGCGGGGCTATCGATGCAGAACGGTGTCAATCCGGGACGGGACGGCATGCCTATGCTCGACTCGGCTTATAATTTTGCGCGCTTCCTGAGCGGCGACGCGGAAGCGGCCGAGCACATCGTGCAGGCGGCGTTTCTCCGGACCGATGTCGACGCGGGCGGGAGAGGCCGGACCCGGTTGTTGAGGGGCGTGCGGAATTGCTATCGGACATGGCTGACCACCCGGCGGCGACGCGATCGGCAAAGTGATGTATTCGCACACAAGCGGTTACCTGATGCGGTCGCCGCTTCCGTCCTCCGAACGGACGACCGTGCCGACAAAATTTCGGCCGCCGCCAAGTTCGATGCGGCGACAATTCGCTGCGCCATCGAGACCCTGCCGCGGCGCCTGCGCGAAATCCTGGTACTGCGCGAGATCGATTTGTTGTCCTACCGGGAAATCTCAGAGGTGACGTCGCTGCCGACAGGCGAGGTGATGTCGCGACTGGCCTGCGCGCGACGCAGGCTTGCGGGATTCGCGGGTCATTAATTCGAAAAATATAATTATATCAATATCTTAAATGGATGGCAGCCGGAGGCGAGTAGCCCAGCCGGTGCGCCCCACCATTCCGATCAGGCCAGACAGTCCCCATATAAAGGACGGATAAACCGCCCTGCCCGCCCCGCACGATTAACTTGTCTGTCGTGGCCGGCCGCTACAATATGTTGGATTGCGTCGCCGGCCTCTGCCGGCAACGCCGCAGAGCCAGGCCCGTCCGAGCGGCGGGCCGTTGGCTTTTTGGGAGTTTGGCCATGAGCCGCGCGAACCGTACTGAGCATATCCGCCTGACTTCTCATCCGGAGCCGGGCAAGAAGGCCGCTTACCCGATTCACTGGGGTGCCGCCGATGCACGTGCCCGCGGGCCGATCATCGGCACGGTGTCACGCGCCGGGGATCGCAACGTGATCGGCAGCCATGGCGGCTCCTACGCGATGTACCGCGCGCTCGCCGTCTCCGCCGGCGCGCTCGATCCGATCCGCCGTCCCGATCTCACCAACACGTTCCCGGCGGCGACCATCGGACCGTTCGAGCAATGGTGCGATCCCGCCAAGATCGTCGCGCTCGACCCCTGGGGTCATCTGGTCGCCGAGAATTTCGGCAAGGACATCGCCGAGGGCGTCGACATCCGCCCGAGCATCGCGGTGACGCGGGCGCGGCTCGACCTGCCCGAAATCCGCGAGGCGCTCGCGGCCAAGCGATTGCGTGCCGACGGCGAGGTCGTGCATGCCAATGGCAGCGTCTCGGTGGTGAAGATCGCAATCGATCCGGTCTGGTACCTGCCCGGCCTTGCCGAGCGCTTCCAGACCAACGAGACCGAGCTGCGCCGCACGCTGTTCGAGCAGACCGCCGGCATGTTCCCCGAACTCGTGACCCGGCCTGACCTGAAGGTGTTCCTGCCGCCGATCGGCGGCACCACGGTCTACATGTTCGGCGATGTGACGAAGCTGCCGGACCACCGCACCAAGATCACCTGCCGCGTCCATGACGAGTGCAACGGCTCCGATGTGTTCGGCTCCGATATCTGCACCTGCCGGCCCTATCTCATCCACGGCATCGAGGAATCCGCGCGCGGAGCGCAAGAGGGCGGGCTCGGGCTCGTCGTCTACAACCGCAAGGAAGGCCGCGCGCTCGGCGAGGTCACCAAGTTCCTGGTTTACAACGCGCGCAAGCGGCAGGAGGACGGCGACGCGGCCGCCGCCTATTTCGAGCGCACCGAGTGCGTCGCCGGCGTTCAGGACGCGCGCTTCCAGCAATTGATGCCGGATACGATCCACTGGCTCGGCCTGAAGCGCATCGACCGCTTCCTGTCGATGAGCGACATGAAGTACGACGCGCTGACCTCGCAAGGCATCGACATCGTCGAGCGTGTGCCGATCCCGCTGGAGCTGATTCCGGCCGACGCGCATGTCGAGATCGCCGCAAAGAAGGCCGCCGGCTATTACACGACCGACATTGCGCCCGAGAAGGACGTCAACGGCGTGGTCGGACGTTCGCTGGAAAAATACTGATCAGGCGATGGCGGACGTTTCAGAACTGCAGGCACGTGCGCTCCTCACCGCAAAGGCGGTTCGCGCGCGGGCCGGCGAGATGCTCGCAATCGGACTGAGCGGCGGGCTCACGCATTTCACGGTCGATCTCGATCGGATGGACGGCGTTGCGGAGGCCGTGCTGGCTGTCACGCGCAAGGCCTATCCGACCCTCGACATTCCCTTCCATGCGCGGTGGCGGCACTTTGTGTTCGCTGGCGTCGACCGCTGGGCGCAGCTGGCCGACGCGGCATCGTGGCCCGATCGCGCGGCGCGGGCGCGCGCGGAGTTCGACCTCGCCATTGTCAGTGTGCTGCTCGATGCCGGCGCGGGTGCTGCGTGGCGATATCGCGACGCATCGACGGGGCAAGGGATCGGCCGATCCGAGGGACTTGCGATTGCGAGCCTCGACATGTTTGCCGGCGGCCTGTTTTCCCGTGACGCGCACGCTCCCTTCAGGGCCGATGCGGACGTGCTCGCAAAGCTGCCGCTCGCGGCGCTCAACTCGGCCTTCCAGGCGAGCGACGCCAATCCGTTGCTCGGTCTTGAAGGCCGCACCGATCTGCTGCGGCGCCTCGGCAAGCAGGTCGCGGCGCGCCCCGATGTCTTCGGCATGCACGACGCGCCACGGCCGGGCGGGCTGTTCGATCATATCGCCGCGCAGGCCACGAACGGCGCCATCCCCGCGCCTGCGATCCTGTCCGCGGTGCTGAACCAGCTCGGGCCGATCTGGCCGTCGCGGCTCGAGCTCGCCGGTGTCCCGCTCGGCGATTGCTGGCGCCATCCGGCGATCAAGGCCGACGATGCGACTGCCGGCCTCGTGCCGCTGCACAAGCTGTCGCAATGGCTGAGCTACTCGCTGATCGAGCCGCTTCAGCGCGCCGGGTTCGACGTCACCGACATCGACGGCCTGACCGGGCTTGCCGAATACCGCAATGGCGGCCTGTTCGTCGATCACGGGGTGCTGCGCCTGCGCGATGCCGCGGATGCCGATCGTGCGCATGCGGTGGACTCGCTGCTCGTCGTCGAGTGGCGCGCGCTCACCGTTGCGCTGCTCGATCGCGTTGCCGAACTGGTTCGCGCCAAGCTCGGCCGCACGCCGCAGTCGCTGCCGCTCGCCAGCATCCTGGAAGGCGGCACCTGGGCCGCCGGCCGGGCCATCGCCTTTGCGCGCCGTCCCGACGGTTCACCGCCGCTCAAGGTGATCAGCGACGGCACTGTTTTCTAAACCCTCGCCCCCTGCGGGAGAGGGTGGCTTCGCGACAGCGAAGCCGGGTGAGGGGTTCTCTCCGTAGGAGCAACTCTCACTGGAATTCGCGGAAAGATACCCCTCATCCGGCGCTTCGCGCCACCTTCTCCCACAAGGGGAGAAGGGAAACAGCAAGAGCATCCAATCATGGAAGGCGTCACGATCGTCGATCATCCGCTGGTGCAGCACAAGCTGACGCTGGTTCGCGACAAATCGATCTCGACAAAGTCGTTCCGCGAGCTGATCAAGGAGATCGGCATGCTGCTCTGCTACGAGGTGACGCGCGACCTGCCGCTCACCGATACCATGATCGAGACGCCGCTAGCGACCATGCACTCGGCCAAGATCGCCGGCAAGAAGCTGGTGTTCGTGCCGATGCTGCGCGCCGGCACGACCTTCGTCGACGGCATGATGGACCTGGTGCCGACCGCGCGCGTCGCCCATATCGGGCTCTACCGCGAGCCCGAGAGCTTTGCCGCGGTCGAGTACTTCTTCAAATCGCCGTCGGATCTCAGCGAGCGCCTGGCGATCGTGGTGACGCCTGTCGTCGCGACCGCCAACACGGCGGTCGCCGCGGTCGACCGGCTGAAAGAGCGCGGCGCCAAGGACATTCGCCTCGCCTGCCTGATCGCAGCGCCGGAAGGACTCGAGCGCCTGCGCGGCTTGCATCCGGACGTGCATATCTGGACCGCTGCGGTGGATGAAGGCCTCGACGAGAACGGCTTCATCCTGCCGGGCCTCGGCGACGCCGGCGACCGCGCCTACGGGACGAGATGATCCGAGCTGGGTCCTGAGCGAGCGCCTCGTCCTTCGAGACGACCGCTCCGCGGTCTCCTCAGGATGAGGCCGGGCGGCAGCCTTGCTTGTGAAAATGATGCCACGAACTCAGTCCTCATCCTTGTAAGTCAGATCGCGCCAGATCGGCTAAGATAGCCGGTGCGGTAACGGACGGGAGACCGCTTCATCCAAGGGCTATGAAGCCCGTGCCTCAGCGCGGCGCCCCGTCCGTTGTTCCATCGAACCCGAACAGTCGCGAGGGCCGCCTGGCGAGCCCGGTTGCGCAAGGATGGGTGCAGATGGACGCGATCTATGTTGGCATAGATGTATCTAAGGACCGGTTGGATGTTCATATGCGTCCGAGCGGAGAAGTGTTTGCCGTGGCGCGCGACGGCAAGGGCTTGGAAGATCTTGTTGCGCGGCTTGCGGCCTGTTCGCCGAGCCTGATTGGGCTGGAGGCGACTGGCGGCTTCGAGACGGTGGTCGCGGCAGCACTGGCCGGCGCCCAGTTGCCGCTGGCGGTCATCAATCCGGCCCAGATCCGGCACTTCGCGCAGGCGATTGGCCAGCGCGCCAAGTCCGATCCGATCGATGCCGCGGTGATCGCACGGTTCGTTGAGGCGGTGAAGCCCGCCCTGCGTCCCGTCCCGGACGAGCAAGCTCGCTTGCTGGCCGAACTGGTTGCCCGACGCCGGCAGATCATCGAGATGATCGTCGCCGAACGCCAGCGCGAGAAGCGGGTGGAGAATGTTCGCGTCCGCAAGAGCCTTGCCCGCCACATCAAGGTCCTCGAGAAGGAGCTGCCGGACATCGACAACGACATCGACACGCTGGTACGGGGCTCGCCGGCCTGGCGGGACCAAGAAGATTTGCTGATCACCTTCCCGGGGGTCGGCAATACACTCGCACGCACCTTCCTTGCCGAGGTGCCCGAACTCGGCACCCTCAACCGGCGTCAGATCGCAAGCCTTGCCGGCCTTGCTCCCTTCGTTCGCCAGTCCGGCCGATGGAAAGGCAGGAGCAAGATCGGCGGTGGACGAACTGCCTTGCGGGCGGCCCTCTACATGGCTGCCCTCTCGGCGATCCGATGCCACCCGCAGCTCAAGCTTTTCTACCGTCACCTCGTGAGCGCCGGTAAGCCGAAAATGGTCGCCCTCATCGCGGTCGCCCGCAAGCTCCTCACCATCCTCAACGCCATGCTCAGGGATCGAAAACCATGGCAACCCGCTTGACGAAGAACACAGTCGCTGAGGAGCCCGCAAAGCGGGCGTCTCGAAGGATGGCCGCGTGCGCGCCTCTCGTCGCAGCCCGCTTCAGATCTTCCCGCTGCCGCAGATGCCTTTCAGCGCCTGCCATTCCTTGTCGGTCAGCAGCGGTGGGCCGCTGGCGGGGCGGTCTTCCTTCGTCATGCGCGCGAGGCGGTCTTCGGTCAGCGGATGGCTTGCCAGGATCGTGAAGCCTGATCCGCCTTCCTTGCCGGTGATGCGGAACATCAACTCGGCCGCGGGCTTCGGCGAGCGGCCGAGCTTGTGCATGATGTCGATCGCGAAGGTGTCGGCATTGGTCTCGGCCTCGCGCGAATAGGAGGCTTCGACCAGGCTGCGCGAGGCGAAGATCACCGCGGACGAGCCGGTGACGTCGCCGAACAGCAGGCCGATCAGGAACGAGGTGCCGCCGTTGTAGATCAGGCCGCGCATGTTGTCGTGATGCTTGAGATGGCCGAGCTCGTGGGCAAGGATGCCGGCGATCTCGTCGGGACTTTCGGCCTTGTCGAGCAGGGCGTTGAGCACGAAGACCTTGCCGCCCGGCAGCGCGAACGCATTCGGCACCGAGCTCGGCAGCACGCCCGCCGTCATGGTGTCGTCGTCAAGCCCGGCCGCATCGCGCAGTCGGTTGACGAGCTTGGCGAAGGCCGCCTGGCCAGCCGGATCGCTGCAGGACTCGCGCCCGAAGATGGTCTTCACCTGGACCTCGGACGCATCGCCGATCCGCCGCTCGATCGGCTTCGGCACCAGCGGCGCCAGGCGATCCGCGGCGAGCGGCACGCCGAACAGCACGACGCAGACGATGGAGATGGTGGCTGCAAGCGACCAGCCGACGATTCGGGCAACACCGCGGCCGGTGGTCCGGTGCTCGTCAAGCCGCGGACATCGTGCGACGAGATCGGCGCCAAAAGCGGCATCGCGGATCTCGAGCCGTGCCAGCGACGGCGCGGACGTCGCAGTCAGGCGCAGGATGCCGGCCGGACTGTCCGCGCGGCGGATTTCGTCAAAAGCCCAGCGCGTGGCGGTCCGACCCGTCTCTCCGTCGCTGGGCTCGACGATCTCGAGCGCGTCAGCCAGTGTCAGCATGACCTGACGCCGGCGGCTCGAACGTCCGTCGAAGAAGATCGCTTGTTGTCCGGGCTGGGTCTCGGCGCCGGGCTCGGCGGTCACATCACTCACGATCTAGAATCCCGCGACATCGAGACCATCGGCAAAGCCTTCACCGAGCGCGCTGGCCAGCTCGCCGCTGGCGCGGACATCGGCTGCGGCTCCAATATCGTGCACGGTGACGGTCTCCAGCACCTTGGCCCAGAGATCGCGCTGGAGATAGACGCGCATGACGATGTTGATGGCCAGCGCAAGCGCGAAATAGCCGATCACCATCATCACCATCATCGGGATGCTCTTGGCAGCGTGGTCGGGCCCGAACACCTGCTCGGCCGGCAGGCCGCTCACCTTGACGACGAGCAAGGTGGCACCGCCGATGTAGAGGCCGAACAGGGTCGAGAGCAGCATCCACCAGCCGACCATCTTCCAGTAAAGGCCGTAGAACGCATTGTGCGGCAGATCCGATGACAGGCTGACGCCGCCGATGCGGATGCCGTTGAGCCACCAGCGCCATTCGCGCGCCTTGAACTCGGCATAAAGGAACGGCGCGAGCGGGAAGATGATGACCGCGATCGGCGTGAGCAGCCACAGCCACCAGCCGCGCTTGAAGAACTCCCAGCCGTTTCCTTCGAAGTCGCCCTGCAGATCGCCGAAATGCGTGTGCCGCATCTTGTAGCGCTCCAGCGACGCCTCGCGCCACGGCAGCGCCAGGCCGAGCGTCAGGAACACCAGCAGGCCCCACAGCATCGCGCGAAACGAATACGCCCAGCCGGAGCCGTCCATCCAGAAGCGCACGCCACGCCAGACCGTGCGGGTCAAACGATAACGTCGTGCGCGAAAGATCGCGAACTGGCCGAAGGCGTAGAACGAGATGAACAGCGGGGTCGAGGCAAAGCCCTGCCAGCGCTCGAACTCGATACCGATGAGAAAATAGGCGAGATAGATCGGCACCAGGATCGCGAGCGCGAACAGGAAGCCGATCAAGAGCTCCTTGCCGCGGCCGGTATATTCGGCGGCGTCGCCGTCGATCGCGGTGTTCGACCACAAATGGCGGCGGATGTCGGTGACGAGCCAGAATCGGTAGAAGCCGAAGGTGACGAGCTCCAGCATGGCACCCTTGGTGACCATCTTGCGGAACTCGGTGCGATTGCCGGTGAAGTCGACCCGGGAGGGCGGCAGCGGCGGCGGGACCGGTTCGGGGCGGCCGATCGGGGCCCATTGCATGTCATTCACAGGCATCAACCTCGGGATGCGGATCTGATCCGCTCAAACTATAGATCAGAGATTGGTCGATCCCCAAGATGGGCGGGTTCGATTTACCTCGGTTTCGAGCGTTTTCTTGCACGATTGCGCGGGCGGAGACGTGCGGGAGGTCACGTTCAAGCAAGACCATGACGGCCGCCCGACGCTCTCGCGAAGGTTGGATGTGGCAAAACTCTCCCTTGCTCCGGCGCAGACAACGGGCTGTAATTGCTATCCAAATACCGCAGCGCAGAATTCAAGAAAATCGCGCGGTTCATGCCAGGGAGAGCGGTCATGCACGGGACCATGGAGAGCGCGGCGAATCTCGACGCATTGCGCGAGCGCGCGTCGTCACTTCCGCTGGAGCAATACGATCCCGGCGATCCCGAATTGTTCAGGACCGATACGTTCTGGCCCTATTTCGACCGGCTGCGCCGTGAAGATCCCGTGCACTATTGCAAGGATTCGATGTTCGGCCCGTACTGGTCGGTGACGCGCTACAACGACATCATGGAGATCGAGACCAACCATTCGGTGTTCTCCTCCGCGTCCGCGCTCGGCGGCATCACCATCCGCGACATCGATCCCGACCTGCGCCGCGAGAGTTTCATCTCGATGGACCCGCCGCGGCATGCCGCGCAGCGCAAGACCGTGGCGCCGATGTTCACGCCGACGCATCTGGACAATCTCGCGCTCAACATCCGCAAGCGCTCGGCCGAGTGCCTGGACAACCTGCCGCGCGGCGAGGTGTTCGACTGGGTCGACCAGGTCTCGATCGAGCTCACCACGCAGATGCTCGCGGTGCTGTTCGACTTCCCCTGGGAGGACCGCCGCAAGCTGACGCGCTGGTCCGATATCGCCACCACCATCCCCGGCCCCGACGGCCTGGTCGCGACCGAGGACCAGCGGCAGGTCGAGCTGACGGAATGCGCGCAGTATTTCGCGCGGCTGTGGAAGGAG
Organism: Bradyrhizobium sp. CCGUVB4N; assembly: GCF_024199945.1. GTDB lineage: Bacteria > Pseudomonadota > Alphaproteobacteria > Rhizobiales > Xanthobacteraceae > Bradyrhizobium. The sequence continues at coordinate 8,014,719 of NZ_JANADP010000001.1, forward strand.
CGCATCGAGCAGCCGCCGAAGAGCGACCTTCTCTCGATGATGGCGCATGGCGCCGCGACGCGCGACATGGATGCGCGGAACTTCCTCGGCAATCTCATCCTTTTGATCGTCGGCGGCAACGACACCACCCGCAACACCATGTCGGGCTCGCTTCTCGCGCTGAGCCAGCACCCCGAGCAATACCGCAAGCTGCGCGAAAACCCCGCGCTGCTCGACAGCTTCGTGCCGGAGGTGATCCGCTGGCAGACGCCGCTCGCGCATATGCGCCGCACCGCGCTCGTCGATTTCGAGTTCCGCGGCAAGCAGATCAGGAAAGGTGACAAGGTCGTGATGTGGTACGTCTCGGGCAACCGCGACGAAGAGGCGATCGAGAAGCCCTACGACTTCATCATCGACCGCGCCCGCCCGCGCACGCATCTCTCGTTCGGCTTCGGCATCCACCGTTGCGTCGGTTTGCGACTTGCCGAACTCCAGCTCAAGATTATCTGGGAGGAGATCCTGAAGCGATTCGACCATATCGACGTGATGGGCGAGCCGAAGCGGGTGTATTCGAGCTTTGTGAAGGGTTTGGAAACGCTGCCGGTCAAGATTGCGGCGTGACCTCTGAATTATAGTGTATAACATTGGCACTTGCGACGATGCCCTCGCCCCTCTGCGCTGCGCCGCGGGGTGAACGAACACAGGGAGCGACTGCCCATGAACATTCAGACCCCGGTCAAGGCCGACAAGGCCGAACGCATGCGGCGTGCGCGCGAGGAAGCCTATGCGACGCCCCTGAAGAATTTTCATCCGGGCGCGCCGCGGCTGTTCCAGGACGACACCCTGTGGCCGTGGTTCGAGCGGTTGCGCAAGGAAGAGCCGGTGCATTACTGCACCAACGCGCCGATCGAGCCGTACTGGTCGGTGGTGAAATACAACGACATCATGCATGTCGACACCAATCACGGCCTGTTCTCCTCGGACTCGACGCTCGGCGGCATCGGGATCCGCGACGTGCCGCCCGGCTATGACTGGCCGAGCTTCATCGCAATGGACCAGCCCAAGCACTCGTCGCAGCGCAAGACGGTGTCGCCGATGTTCACGCCGACGCATCTGGACGAACTGGCAAAGCTGATCCGCCAGCGCTCGCAGACCGTGCTCGACAATCTGCCGCGCAACGAGACCTTCAATTTCGTCGAGCGCGTCTCGATCGAGCTGACCACCCAGATGCTGGCGACCCTGTTCGACTTCCCCTGGGAGGAGCGGCGCAAGCTGACGCGCTGGTCGGACGTCGCGACCGCGCTGCCCAAGAGCGGCATCGTCGAGTCCGCCGAAGAGCGCCGCCGCGAGATGGACGAGTGCTACGCCTACATGTCGAAGCTGTGGAACGAGCGCGTCAACTCGGCGCCGCGCAACGATCTCCTGTCGCTGATGGCCCATAGCGACGCCACGCGCTTCATGGATCCCGACAATCTGATGGGCAACATCATCCTGCTCATCGTCGGGGGCAACGACACCACGCGCAACACCATGACCGGTTCGGTGCTGGCCCTGAACGAAAATCCCGAGCAGTACGACAAGCTGCGCGCCAACCCTGATCTGATCGACACCATGGTGCCCGAGGTGATCCGCTGGCAGACGCCGCTGGCGCATATGCGCCGCACCGCGCTTGCCGACACCGAGATCAACGGCAAGCACATCAAGAAGGGCGACCGCGTCGTGATGTGGTACGTCTCCGGCAACCGCGACGAGGAGATGATCGAGCGTCCCGAGGAGTTCATCATCGATCGCGCCCGGCCGCGCACCCACCTCTCGTTCGGCTTCGGCATCCACCGCTGCGTCGGCATGCGGCTCGCCGAACTGCAACTGCGGATCGTCTGGGAGGAGATGCTGAAGCGGTTCGACCGCATCGAGGTGGTCGGCGAACCGAAGCGGATCTATTCGAGCTTCATCAAGGGATATGAATCGCTGCCGGTGCGGATTCCGGGCTGAGACAGCGTTCGGGCGGCGCGCTCAACTCCCTCCCCTCACCCTGAGGAGCCTGCGCAGCAGGCGTCTCGAAGGGCGAGGCCATCGGCCGGGCCTTCATCCTTCGAGACGCGCGCAAAAGCGCGCTCCTCAGGATGAGGAGCAATCACCCCAGCTATAAAATCTCGGCATGACAGCTCGCGCCAGATGCGAAGGCAAGATGGCGCCCGACTGGTCTACGACACCGGCACATCTAACTCAGCTTGATGTCCCACACGCCGTCCTTGCGGCAGGCGGCAACCTCGTCGCGCAACAGCGCGGTGACGGCCAGCGAGGCCGTCGAGGCCGGGCGGTCGATCGGAGAGGCGAAAATGAGCTCGCGTGACATCGGCTTGGAGACGGCTGCGATTTCCAGCCGGCCGTCCGCGACCTCGGCGTGGACCGACGATGGCGGCAGCAGCGCAAACCCGAGGCCCTCCTCGACCAGGCTGGTCAGCACGCGGAACGAATCCGCTTCCAGCTGGACGTTGAGCTTGATCTTGCGCTGGGCGGCCGCGTGCTCGATCAGCGCACGGAGGCCGTGCGAATGACTGGGCAGCACCAGCCGCTGCCGCAGCAGCCAGCCGATGTCGATGGTCTTCTTGCGCGCGAGACCGCAGCCGCGCGGACCGACCGCGACGATGTTGTCACGCCCCAGGCTCTGCACATTGAGATGCAGATCGGCCGAGCGGCCGTACAGGATGGCGAGATCCATCTCGCCGCGATGCAGCCATTCGACGATATGGCCGCTGTAGCTTTCGACGATGCGCAGCGAGATGCCCGGATATTTTTCGACGCAGCGCCGCGCAAACCGCGCCGACAGCACGCAGCTCACGGTCGGAACCAGGCCGAGCACGACCTGCCCGGATGGCGGCCCCTTGGCCGACTGGATGTCGTCGCGGATCTGGTCGATCTGCCGCACGATGCCGGAGGTGCGCGCCAGCAGCAGCCGTCCGGCCTCCGTCAGCACCATGCCGCGGCCGTTGCGGGTGAACAGTTCCGTGCGCAGCTCGTGCTCGAGCAACTTGATTTGCCGCGAGAGCGCCGGCTGCGCCACGCGCAACGTGTCGGACGCCTTGCTCAGGCTACCGAGCTCCGCCACGCAACTGAAGGTCCTGAGCTGCCGGAAATCCATGCTTGCCAATCCTGGAAGGCTACTCCATACGCTATAGCAAATGAGCATAGGGGGCTGGCGATGTTTTCACAACGCCAGAGGATCGGCCGGCGTTATCTTAACTGCCGTACCAGACGGGAAACGCCATGAGTGAAGAACACCACACCGAGGATCACGCCGACATCCGCGAAGCCGTCGCAAAGCTCTGCGCGCAGTTTCCCGGCGAATACTGGCGCAAGCTCGATCGCGAGATGGCCTACCCCAAGGCCTTCGTCGACGCGCTGACGCAGGCCGGTTACCTCTCGGTGCTGATCCCCGAGGAATATGGCGGCGCGGGCCTGAAGCTCTCCGCCGCGGCCGCGATCCTCGAAGAGATCCAGCGCGCAGGCTGCAATGGCGGCGGCTGCCATGCCCAGATGTACACGATGGGCACCGTGCTCCGTCACGGTAATGACGAGCAGAAGGCAAAGTACCTGCCGAAGATCGCGAGCGGCGAGTTGCGGCTGCAGGCCTTCGGCGTCACCGAGCCGACCAGCGGCACGGATACATCGTCACTGAAGACCTTCGCGCGCAAGGAAGGCAACGACAGCTACATCGTCAACGGCCAGAAGATCTGGACCAGCCGCGCCGAACATTCCGACCTGATGGTGTTGCTGGCGCGCACCACGCCGAAGGAGCAGGCCAAGAAGCGCACCGATGGTCTCTCGGTGTTCATCGTCGACATGCGCGAGGCCAAGAACAATGGCCTCGAGATCCGCCCGATCCGCACCATGATGAACCACGCCACCACCGAAGTGTTCTTTACCGACATGAAGGTGCCGGCGGAGAATCTGATCGGCGAGGAAGGTAAGGGTTTTCGCTACATCCTCTCCGGCATGAATGCCGAGCGCATCCTGATCGCGGCCGAATGCGTCGGCGACGCGAAGTGGTTCATCGCCAAGGCCACCAACTATGCCAAGGAGCGCAGCGTTTTCGGCCGGCCGATCGGCCAGAACCAGGGCATTCAATTCCCGATCGCCAAGGCTTACGCCTCGATGCGCGCGGCCGAGCTGATGGTGAAGGAGGCGACGCGCAAATACGAGGCAGGGCTCGACTGCGGCGCGGAGGCCAACATGGCCAAGATGCTCGCGGCCGATGCGTCCTGGGAGGCGGCGAACGCCTGCATCCAGACCCATGGCGGCTTCGGCTTTGCCGAGGAATACGACGTCGAGCGCAAATTCCGCGAGACGCGGCTGTATCAGGTCGCGCCGATCTCGACCAACCTGGTGCTGTCCTTTGTCGCCGAGCACGTGCTCGGCATGCCCCGCTCGTACTGAGGTCGCATCATGGGAGCGTTGGACGGGATCAGGGTGATTGCGGTCGAGCAGGCTGTGGCGGCGCCGTTCTGCTCGTCGCGTCTGGCAGACGCCGGTGCGGAAGTGATCAAGATCGAACGGCCGGAGGGCGATTTCGCGCGCGGCTATGACGCGGCGGCCAAGGGCCAGAGCAGCTATTTTGTGTGGCTCAATCGCGGCAAGCAATCGGCGGTGGTCGATCTCGCCACCAAGGAAGGCCGCGCCGAGCTCGAAAAGCTGATCGCCAGCGCCGACGTGCTGATTCAAAACCTCAAGCCGGGCTCGATGGACAAGCTCGGCTTCTCGCGCGAGCGGCTGCTCAAGGACTATCCAAAGCTGATCTCGTGCACGATCACCGGCTACGGCGACGAAGGCCCCTACGCGCACCGCAAGGCCTATGATCTCTTGATCCAGGCCGAGAGCGGCCTTGCCTCGATCACCGGCAATCCCGACGGCGCCTCGCGCGTCGGCATGTCCATCGTCGACGTCGCGACCGGCGCCACGGCGCATGCTGCAATTCTCGAGGCCCTGATCGCGCGCGGGCGCACCGGCAAGGGCTGCGACATCCGCATCTCGATGTTCGACGTGATGGCGGACTGGTGCACCGTGCCGCTGCTCAACGCGGAGGCCGGCAATCCGCCGAAGCGCATGGGCCTGCGCCATCCCTCGATCGCGCCCTATGGCGTGTTCACCTCGAAGGACGGCAAGGACATTTTGATCTCGATCCAGAGCGAGCGCGAGTGGAAGACGCTCTGCGCCGAGGTGCTGGACCAGCCCGATCTGCCCGCCGATTCCCGCGTCGCCAACATGGTGGAGCGCGTGCGCAACCGCGATTTCACCGACACGACGGTCGCGGATATCTTCGGCAAGATGACGCGCGACGAGCTGCTCAAGCGGCTGTCGGACGCCGACATTGCCTTCGCCGAGGTTAACACCATGACCGACCTCACCGACCATCCGCATCTGCGCCGGATCGAGGTGGATACGCCGAACGGCCGCGTCAGCTATCCCGCGCCGGCGCCGATCATCGTCGGCGAAACCCGCGCGTACGGCGCTGTGCCGGCGATCGGCGAAAATCCATCGAAGAAGTAACAGAGCGAGGCGTCATGACCGGAAAGCTCGACATCGACCATCTGCGGCAATGGATCGGCCGCAGCGAAGCGGCGACCGACATCGTCACCGCGCAATTGGTGAAAGGCCTGCGCGCGACGCTGTTCCAGGGGGTTGGCGAGCCCAAGACGGGCGACGCCGCGCCGTTCACGGTGCATTGGTGCCTGGCGCAGCCGGTGTTTCCGATGTCGATGCTCGGACCCGACGGCCACCCCACCCGCGGCGGCTTCCTGCCGCCGGTGCCGCTGCCGCGCCGGATGTGGGCCGGCGGCGAGATCGAGTTCCTGCAGCCCTTGCGCGTCGGCGATGAAGCGACCCGGACCTCGCGCATCGCCGATGTGCAGGTGAAATCAGGCTCGACCGGCACGCTATGCTTCGTCTCGGTCGAGCACAGCATCTCCTCAGCACGCGGCGTCGCCATCCGCGAGCGACAGGACATCGTCTATCGCGAGATGACGAGCAGCGCGCCCGCCGGCGGCAAGGCCCCGCCTCCGCCGCCGACGGCGCAGCACCGCGAAACCCATGTCTCCGATCCCGTGCTGCTGTTTCGCTATTCCGCGCTGACCTTCAACGGCCACCGTATCCATTACGACCGCGACTACGTCACCAAGGTCGAGGGCTATCCCGGCCTGATCTTCCACGGCCCGTTGCAAGCGGCGCTCATCATCGAGATGGCGGCGAAGCTGCACGGCGGAACGGCGCCCAAGAAGTTCACCTATCGCGGGCTGCAGCCGCTGTTCGAGGGCACGGAGTTCTCGATCAACGCCAACGAGACCGAGGCGGGTCTGGAGCTGTGGACCGCGAACGCGGAGGGGCAGCCGACCATGAAGGGAACGGCGGTGTGGTGACGGCGCCGCTGCAGCTCCATCGTCATTGCGAGCGCAGCGACAATGTAGAAGTTAGACCCTCACCCTGAGGAGCCGCGTAGCGGCGTCTCGAAGGGCGAGGCCACCAGTCGGGCCTTCATCCTTCGAGATGCGCGAAGACGCGCTCCTCAGGATGAGGGATGAACAGGGGACGGAAACGATGACAAAAAACGGCAAGACCGGCAGCAAGTCCGTCACCGTCAAGCAGGCGACGCTCGACCTGCTGCGCTCCTTCGGCATCAAGCGCGTCTTCGGCAATCCGGGCTCGACCGAGCTGCCGTTCCTGAGCGACTGGCCCGACGACATCGACTACGTGCTCGCGCTGCAGGAAGCCTCCGCGGTCGGCATGGCCGACGGCTATGCGCAGGCGACGCGCAATGCCGGCTTCGTCAACCTGCATTCGGCGGCGGGCGTCGGCAATGCGCTCGGCAATATCTATACCGCGCACCGCAACCAGACCCCGCTGGTGATCACCGCCGGCCAGCAGGCCCGCTCGATCCTGCCGTTGCAGGCGTTCCTCTATGCCGAGCGCGCATCCGAGTTTCCCCGGCCCTATGTGAAGTACAGCGTCGAGCCGGCGCGGCCCGAGGACGTGCCCGCCGCGATCGCGCGGGCCTATTACACCGCGATGCAGGCGCCATGCGGGCCGACCTTCGTCTCGATCCCGATCGATGACTGGACGCATGCGACCGCGCCGATCGAGGCACGCAAGGTCAGCCGCGAGCTCGGGCCTGAGCCCGAAGCAATCAAGGCGCTGGTTGCCGCGCTCGGCTCCGCAAAGCACCCTGCCCTCGTCGTCGGCCCCGGCGTCGACCGCGCCGGCGCGGTCGATCTGATGGTGCGCGTCGCCGAGAAGGCGAAGGCTGCCGTCTGGGTCAGCCCGTTCTCGGCGCGCTGCTCGTTCCCCGAGCGGCATCCGCAATTCGCGGGGTTCTTGCATGCCTCGCCGGCGCAGCTCTCCGACGCGCTGCACGAGCACGATCTCGTCGTCGTGATCGGCGCGCCCGTCTTCACCTTCCATGTCGAGGGCCATGCCGCGATTTTCGACGGCGGTGCGACCATCTTCCAGATCACCGATGATCCGGATGCCGCCGCGGTCACACCGGTCGGCACCAGCATCATCGCCACCATGAAGCCGGCGCTGAGCTTGCTGCTCGACATGCTGCCGGAGAGCAAGCGCGCCACGCCAAAAGGCCGCACGCTGCCGCCGGCGCCGCAGGCCGCCGATCCGCTGCCGGTCGAGTTCCTGCTGCACTCGCTGTCGCAGGCCATGCCGGACGGCGCATCATTGGTCGAGGAAGTGCCCTCGCACCGGCCGGCGATGCAAAAATTCCTGCCGATGCGCGGCCAGGACAGTTTTTACACCATGGCGAGCGGCGGCCTCGGCTATTCGCTGCCCGCCGCCGTCGGCATGGCGCTCGGCAAACCGAACAGCCGCACGGTCTGCCTGATCGGCGACGGCTCGGCGATGTACTCGATCCAGGCGCTGTGGACCGCAGCCCAACGCAAGCTGCCGCTGACCATCGTTGTCATCAACAATTCCGGCTACGGCGCGATGCGCTCCTTCAGCCAGGTGATGCAGGTGCGGAACGTGCCGGGCCTGGAGCTGCCGGGCATCGATTTCGTGCGGCTCGCCGAAGGCATGGGCTGCCACGCTGTGCGAGTGACGAAGGCGGCGGAGCTCGGCGAGGCGCTCGAGCGCGGGATGGCGCACGAGGGCACCAGCCTTGTGGAGGTCGTCGTGGATTCGGCGGTGCCGGTGCTGTACGGGCAGAAGCATTGAGGCTGTCGTCCCTGCGAACGCAGGGACCCATACCGCGTGATCTTTCGGTATGAGCGCAGGTGTTAGTACCAATAGGTCAAATAACCATTAGTCTTCGCCAAACTTCGCCCTGTGGTTATGGGTCCCGGCCCCGTGCGCAATTGCGCACTAGGCCGGGACGACACTGATTGTTTGGCGCGAGCGGGGCAAACACTAAGCCGCCAAGAATCCCCCGTCCGCCGCAAGCACGTGCCCGACGACATATGACGACGCGTCGGACGACAGCCACACCACGGCCTCCGCCACCTCCTCCGGCGTGCCCATCCGCCGCAGCGGCAGGCCGGCGCCAACGCTTGCGACGTCGCCGACGCCGGCGCTCAGCATCATGTCGGTGATGACACGCCCGGGCGCGATGGCGTTGATGCGGATGCCGCGCGGGGCATTTTCCATCGCCGCCGAACGCGTCAGCGAGATCGCAGCGGCCTTCGAGGCCGAGTAGAGCGAGAAGCCGGGATTGGGATTGCGCACGCCACTGACCGAGGCGTTGACCACGATGCTGCCGCCGCCATTCGCCAGCATGGCCGGCAGTTGATGGCGCAGGCACAAGAACAGCGCGCGGACATTGGTGTCGAACACGCTGTCGTAGATCTCCATGCCCTGCTGCTCCAGCGGCGCGCGGCGCTCCTGGAAACCGGCATTGTTGAAGGCGACATCGAGCCGGCCGCAACGTTCAACCGCCGTGCGCACCAGACGTTCGACGTCGTCCTCTCGCGTGATATCGGTCTGGATCGGGATGGCCTGCGCACCGAAATCGCGGCACGCGGCTGCGGCGGCCTCGATCTCGGCCTCGCGCCGGCCCGCGACGACAACCGCTTCGGCGCCCTCGGCCGCCATCCGCAGCGCGGTGGCGCGACCGATGCCGCTGCCGCCACCCGTGACGAGGCACACCTTGCCCCTCATGCGCTCGCCGGCTGGCAAAGTTCCGCTCATGGCCCACTCCAAGACGCTTGCGCGCGCCGTTGCGCGCATATAGTTGTATGGTACAACTATATGCCGGGAGTCAAGATGGCTGAACTCGCGCTGATCGACGACATCCGCGCCGCCTCGCGCCTGATGGTGCGCGAGCTCGGCTTCATGGATGCGACGGTGGCGGCCTCGGACTATCCGCCGTCGGCGGTGCACACGATCCTGGAGATCGGCATCCGCGGCCCGCTGACCTCGGGCGAGCTTGGCGATTTCCTGCGGCTGGAAAAATCCAGCGTCAGCCGCCTGGTCCGCAAGCTGATCGATTGCGGTGAGCTCAGGGAGACGCCGGACGAGCTTGATGCGCGCAGCAAGCTGCTGTCGCTGACCGCGAAGGGCCGGGGCACGCTGGAGGCGCTGCATGCGTTCGGCCGGCAGCAGGTGCGCGGCGCGCTGGCTGCGCTGACGGAGGCCGAGCAGCGCACGGTCCGCGAGGGGATGATGCTCTATGCGCGGGCGCTGCGGGAGAGTCGGGGGGAGGATGAGGCGGAGACGACGGCCTAACTACCGCTGTCGTCCCGGCGAACGCCGGGACCCATACCGCGTGATGTCTCGGTAAGCGAAGGTATCAGTACCGCAGGAAGGATCATTGCCAGTCCTCGCCAAACTCCTCCCTGAGGTTATGGGTCCCGGCGTTCGCCGGGACGACACTGATCGTTTTGGCGCAGGCATGGCTCAAGCAAGCAGACCTGTCGGCTACTTCCCGAACTCTTCCCGCATCTTCGCCTGGATCTTGGCCATGCCGCCGATCCAGCGGTCGTAGTTCTCGGTCTTCTTGCGCATGTAGCCGAGCACCTGGGGGTGCGGCAGGATCAGGAAGGTCTCCTGATCGAGGCCGGCGAGCACGTCCTTGGCGACCTGCTCGGGCGTGAGGTCGCCGTCGCCGGATTGCGGGCCCTTCGGGATCGAGCGCAGCATGTTGGTGTCGACGCCCTGCGGGCAGAGGATCGAGACCTTGATATTGTGGGCCTTGTGCGAGATCGCGAGGTTTTCGGCAAAGCCGACCGCGGCGTGCTTCGTCGTGGAATAGGCCGGACTGCCGACCTGCGACAGCAGGCCCGCCGCCGAGATGGTGTTGAGGAAATAACCGCCACCGCGTGTCTTCATACGAGGAATGAGGTGCCGCGCCGCATAGACATGCGCCATGACGTGGATCGCCCAGGAGCGCTGCCAGGGCTCGTCGGAGGCGCCGCCGGCATTGACCGACATCGGATCGAAGCCGCCGCCGATGCCGGCATTGGAGCAGAACAGCGCGATCGGACCGAACTGCCGCTCGGTCTCCTCGATGACGTGAGAGATCTCCTTTTCCTGCGCGACGTCGCATTTGAAGGCTGCGCCATCGACCGTCGCGGCAACGGCACGCGCGTTGGCGGCATCCATATCCGCGACCACGACCTTGGCCGCGCCCGCCTTGTGAAAGGCCTCGCACAGCGCCTTGCCGATGCCGTTTGCGCCGCCCGTGACAACCACGACCTTGCCGGTCACCTGCATGCGACGTCTCCTCTTGTCTTGAACCGTTTCTTGCGCCGCGCCGCTTATGCCGCTTCGCGGAACTTGGCTAGCTCAACACGAGGTCGAGCACCGCGGTATAATGGCATGCCGCGCCGGCCAAGACAAAGCCGTGCCAGATCGCATTCTGGAAGCGCAGCCGCCGCCAGGCGTGGAAGATCACGCCGAGGCTGTAGAGAATACCACCCGCCAGCACGAAGCCCAGCGCCAGCGCGGGCAGCGCCTTGACGACGGGGCCATAGAGCATCACGCCGCTCCAGCCCATCGCAAGATAGATGCCGACGGCGACACGGTCGAACCGGCCGGGATAGCGAAGCTTCAGCACGATGCCGACGATTGCGACACACCAGACGCAGACCAGCAGCGCCAACGCGAACACGCTGTCCTTCACCTCCAGGATGAACGGCGTGTAGGTCGCGGCGATCAGGAGATAGATCGCGGAATGGTCGAACCGCCGCAGCAGCCATTTGACCGGCGAGACCGGCCAGAGGTTATAGCTCGCCGACAGCACCAGCATCGACAGCAGGCCGGCGACATAGATCGAGACCCCGACGATGTCGGTGGCATCGGCATAGACCGCCGCGAGCACGACGAGAACGGTCGCAGCGATAATGCCGGAGAGCACGCCGATGGCGTGGATGACACCGTCGGCGATCAGTTCGGCGCGGTCGTAGTGCCAGCCGACCACGTCGGCCGCGGCATGCACCGAATGGGAGGCGAGCTGTTTCAATCTGAAGACGGTCATGGCAATCCGCAAAGCAAATACAAGGCCACTGTTCTATGGGTCTTTCGGGACCGGCGCGTCGTTCAATCGGTTGATTTGCCGACAAAGGCGGTGGAAGTATGAAGCTTGATTTTCCTCACGCAATTGCCACTTTTGTGAACGGCATCACTGTTCCGCCCGCCCGAGATCAATCACGTTCATATGGCATTCAGTTTCCAGGATATGATCGAAGAAGCGCGCCTGTCGGCCCGCGCGCTGATCGACTATGGCGAGCACTTCTTCAACCCGACGGTACGGCTTGGCGTCACCGGCCTGTCGCGGGCCGGTAAGACCGTATTCATCACCGCGCTGATCCACGGGCTGACGCGCGGCGGCCGGTTTCCGGTGTTCGAAGCCTATGCCTCCGGCCGTATCGCGCGGGCGCATCTGGCACCGCAGCCGGACGACGCCGTGCCGCGCTTCTCCTATGAAAGTCATCTGCGCGCGCTGATCGAGGAGCGGCGCTGGCCGAACTCGACCGTCGACATCAGCGAGCTGCGTCTCGTCATCGACTATCAGCGCCCGAACGGCGCCGATCGCACATTGACGCTCGACATCGTCGACTATCCCGGCGAATGGCTGCTCGACCTGCCGCTGTTGCAGAAGAGCTTCGAGCAATGGTCGACGGAAAGCCTGGCGCTCTCGCGCGAAGCGCCGCGTGCACATCTTGCCGCGGACTGGCACGCCCATCTGGCAACGCTCAAGCCCGAAGCGCGCGAGGACGAGCAGGCCACGCTGACCGCCGCAAAGCTCTTCACTCAATATTTGCGCGCCTGCCGCGACGAGCGGTTTGCCATGAGCCTGTTGCCGCCCGGCCGCTTCCTGATGCCCGGCAGTCTCGCCGACACGCCCGCGCTGACTTTTGCGCCGCTCGACGTGCCCGTCGGTGGCCAGGCTCCGGAGGGATCGCTGTGGGCGATGATGGTGCGTCGCTACGAGGCCTACAAGGACGTCGTGGTGCGGCCGTTCTTCCGGGATCATTTTGCGCGGCTCGATCGCCAGATCGTGCTGGCCGACGCGCTGTCCGCATTCAACTCCGGACCCGAGGCGCTGCACGATCTCGAAGCGGCGCTTGCCGGCATTCTCGACTGCTTCAACATCGGCCGCAGCACGCTCCTCTCCAGCCTGTTCAGGCCGCGCATCGACCGCATCCTGTTCGCGGCGACGAAGGCAGATCATCTGCATCATTCCAGCCACGACCGGCTCGAGGCCGTGCTGCGCCGCGCGGTGACCCGGGCGCTCGCGCGTGCGGAAAATACCGGCGCGCAAATCGATGTGGTGGCGCTCGCCGCCGTCCGCGCCACCCGGGAAGCCCAGGTCACCCGTGGCCGCGACAAATTGCCCTCGATCCTGGGAACGCCGGCCGCAGGCGAAAGCGCCGGCGGTGAGTTCTTTGACGGCAATACGGAGGTCGCGACTTTTCCGGGCGACCTGCCGCTGGACCCCGAACCGCTCTTCAACGGCACCGATGCCTTCCGCGGATTGTCGACGCAAGCTGCCGAGACAAGCGATTTCCGCTTCCTGCGCTTCCGCCCGCCAAAGCTCGAACGCGAGGGAACGGACGAGCCCGCGCTGCCCCACATCCGCCTCGACCGTGCCTTGCAATTCCTGATCGGAGACAAGCTCGCATGAACGACCGATCCCAGCCGCGGCGGCCGGCGACGTTCCGGCTCGACGATCCCGGCGTCGTCGTGACCGAGGCCGACGAGACCAGCCGGCTCGGTCGCGCCACGATCCAGATCACGCCGGAGCCCGATCCGGCGACATTGCCGGTGCCGATCGAAACGGTGCGCACCGCACGGCGCGGCTTTCCCTGGGGCGCGCTGTTCTGGTCCGGCGTAGCCGGGTTGACGCTGCTCGGCACCGGGCTCGGCGTCGTGCGTTTGATCGAGGATCTGTTTGCGCGCAGCGAGAGCCTTGGCTTCGTCGGGCTTGCGTTCGCCTTCGTCACCACGCTTGCGCTCGCAGTGGTGATCGGGCGCGAGGCGTTTGGCCTCGCACGATTGGCCACGATCGAAAAACTGCACCGGCGTGCCGCCGAGGTGCTCGCCAGCGACGATCGCAAGGAGAGCCGCGCGATCGTGCAGGATCTGATCGCGATCGCGCATCAGAATCCACAGCTTGCGCGCGCCCGTGCCGCGCTCGAAAGCCATGCCGGCGAGATCATCGACGGCGCCGACATGATCCGGCTCGCCGAGCGCGAGTTGATGTCGCCGCTGGATGCGGAAGCACGGCGGCTGGTGTCGTCGGCGGCGCAGCGGGTATCGATCGTCACCGCCGTTTCGCCGCGCGCGCTGTTCGACGTGCTGTTCGTGTTCGTGGCTTCGCTGCGCCTGATCCGCCAGCTCGCCCGGCTCTATGGCGGCCGGCCCGGCACGCTCGGCATGATCCGCCTGCTCCGCCACGTCATCGCCCATCTCGCCATCACCGGCGGTCTCGCCGCGAGCGACAGCCTGGTGCAGCAGATGCTCGGGCACGGGATCGCGGCCAAGCTGTCGCAACGGCTCGGTGAAGGCATGCTCAACGGGCTCTTGACCGCGCGGCTCGGGCTGGCCGCGATCGACGTCACGCGACCGCTGCCGTTCGCAGCCCTGCCGCCGCCGAAGCTGTCGGATCTCGCGACGGATCTGCTGCGGAAAAAAGAGGACGAGGAGTAGTGCTCTTCCTTACCCTTCCCTGGAGGGGGAGGGTCGGCTCGCAGCGCGTCAGCGATGCGAGACGGGGTGGGGTGACGGTCTCTCCACCTCGAACACTGCCCGTGTGGAGAGATCACCCCACCCCGCTCGCGCTACGCGCGATCGACCCACGAGCGAGCTACGCTCGTCTCGGACCCCTCCAGGGGAGGGTAAGAACCGCGCTAGGCGTGCGCACGCTTCTCGAACTCCCCCGCCAGCACGCGCCACTGGAACAGCGGCGAGTCCTTTGGCGGAGAGAGCTCCGGGGTCCATCCGGTGAGCTTGTCGATCGTGTAGGTATCGATCAGGACACCGCGCCAGCGGCGCTCGACCTGCCCCAATGGCGTGTGCGTCGCGGGGATCTGCTCCCAGAGCGGCGAATGATCGTCGGGCTGGCGACCGACATAGATCCCCGCCTGCCCCTTGATCCGGTCCATGCCGGGATCACGAAAATCCTGGAAGCGGCCGCGCTCGTTGATTTCGACCACGGGCACGCGGCCGCGGAACAGCCAGCGCATCATGGCGTAGGTGCGGTAATCCGTGGTCGCGATCCAGGTCGCGCCGGTCTCATCCAGTGCGGCCTGTGCGCGCGCAACGACCTGCTCGTAGCCGGCCTCGGCGCCGACCGGATCCATCTTGCCGAGCAAATTCCAGGGCGCCGCGACGTAATAGAGGAACACGATCACGACGAAGACGATCCCCGACACCAGCGCCGTCTTCATCCAGAAGATGCTCGACCGGATCAACCGCGCCGAACAGCCGTCTTTCGGCATCATCGCGAGGTTCACCGCGGCGGCGGCGAAGCCGACCGGCCACATGAACATCGGCCAGGTGTCGCCAACCCTGAACGTCAGTGACTTGAAGAAGAAATAGGCGAACGGCACCAGCACCGCGGTCGACAGCAGGATCGCAACCGGCTCGCGCCTGCGATAGCCGCGCCACGCCGTCATCACGAGGCCCAACAGCACCACAGGCAGCAGGACGAAACCGACGAGGCCGAATTGCAGGCCGATAAAATCGCCGACGGTGCGCAGCGAGATGCCGTAATTGGCGGTGGCGCGCACGCCCTGGAAACGGAACGAGGCCCAGTCGTGCTGCGCGTTCCAGATCAGCACCGGGGAGAACACGGCGATCGCGATCAGCACCGCAAGATAAGGATAGGGGCTGCGCAGCCAGCGCCAGCGCCAATCCGGCACCAGCAGAAAGGCGACGACCGCAGGCGCGAACATGATGGCGGTGAATTTCGACAGCAGCGACAGGCCGGCGAACAGGCCGGCCGCGAGCCACCAGCGTCCATCCCCGCTTTGCGCGAGCCGCACCAACGACCACATCATCGCCACCGCAAACGGGACCAAGGCGACGTCCGGGGCGACCTTGGCCATCAGCAGGCCGTAATAGAGCGCGGCCTCGGGCATCAGCACCGCCGCCACGACCGCACGCACATCATGGGTGAGGCGGCGCACGATGTCGGCGAGCAGAAGCTGCGTCACCAGCATCGCGACGATGCCGCCGAAGCGGACCCCGAGCGCGGTGTCGCCGAAGATCGCGGTGCCGAACCTGATGAGCCAGGCAATGCCGGGCGGATGATCGAGGAAGCTCAGCGCCGCCTCCTTCGACCAGGTCCAGTAATAGGCCTCGTCGGTGCGCAGCTCGATCGCGGAAGCATAGACGATGCGCAGCACCGTCATCGCGGCGATCACCAGCGCGGCCACGACAAGCGGCCGGCGCGACGCGCCGTCGGGCTTCACGGTAATGTCGGGAGCGATCGTCACGGCCGCGCTTTTCCCCGACTTGGGAGGGGGAGTCAATGTGGCCGGTGTTGCGGCGCGTTTCCGCGTCGTCCCGGGGCGCGACGTAGTCGCGAGCCCGGGACCCATAACCCCAGGGAGGTGTGTGGCACGAGCTGATCACCACGTGTCTTCGTCGAACTTCTCCCTTTGGTTATGGGTCCCGGATCGGCGCGCGCTGAGGCGCGCTTGTCCGGGACGACAGCGGAGGCCCGCGAGACTTACCGTTAGGTAACCTTGCCGCGCATGTGATCGGAGGGGCCATTCACCCGCGGAATTTAACTCTCTACTGGCTGTTCTCATCAGTGAACTGGTACAAGCGAATCATGGCCGCCACCGCCCTTTCACGATTGCCCGAACTCGTCCGCTCGACCAGCGCGCGGCAGGTGCGGCTGGTGTGCGGCGTCATCCTGTTCGCTTACGTGGTCAGCCATTTCCTGAATCATGCGCTCGGCAACATCTCCGTCGAGGCCATGCAGATCGGGGTCGCCTACCACATGGCGTTCTGGCAGTTCCTGCCGGTCGCGATCGTGTTCTATGGCGCGGCCCTGACCCATATGGGGCTCGGTGTCTACGCGCTGTACCAACGCCGCCAGTTCCGCTGGCGGACGATCGAGCCGCTGCAGCTCGTGCTCGGTTTGAGCATCCCGGCGCTGGTGATGGCGCATGTGATCGGCGTGCGACTGGGCCAGACGCTGTACGGTCACGAGAAGCTCTATCCGCAGGAGCTGTATCTGTTCTTCGTCGTGGCGCCGGCCCGGCTCTGGACGATGACGCTCCTGCTGATCGTCGCCTGGGTGCACGGCTGCATCGGCATCTTCTTCTGGCTCCGGCTCAAGCCCTTCTTCATCCGCGCGGCGCCGTATCTGTTGGCGGCCGCCGTGCTGATCCCGACGCTGGCGCTGCTCGGCATCTACCAGGGTGGCCGGAGTGTCGCCGCCGACAGCGAGGATGCCGACTGGCGCAAACAGAATTACACCCAGCGCGAGGTCGGCACGTTCGCGCAGGCCGCTACGCTCGACCGCATCACCGGCGGACTGACGATGGGTTATTTCGGCCTGCTCGGGCTGGTGCTGCTCGGGCGTGGCGTGCGCGGCTGGCGCGAGCGGCGCGGCGGCATGATCGCGCTGTCCTACGGCAACGGCAAGACGGTGCGGGTCCCCAAGGGCCTCTCCGTGCTGGAAGCGAGCCTGCGCCACAACGTGCCGCATGCCAGCGTCTGCGGCGGCCGTGCGCGCTGCTCGACCTGCCGCATCCGCATCATCGGCGACCATGGCGCCCTGCCCGAGCCGTCGCAGCGCGAGGCCTTCGTGCTGGCGCGCGTCGGCACCGCCGATCCCTCGATCCGGCTTGCCTGCCAGCTGCGGCCTGACACCGATCTCTCCTTCTTCCAGCTGTTCATGCCGCACACGCTGTCGGCCAACGCGCATGCATCCGCGCCCGCCAGAATCGGCCAGGAGCGCTATCTCGTCAGCCTGTTCGTGGACATGCGCGGCTCGACACAGCTCGCCGAGAAGCGGCTGCCGTTCGACACCGTCTTTATCGTCAACCGCTTCCTCGGCGCGGTGTCGCAGGCCGTGATCGAGAATGGCGGCCAGCCGAACCAGTTCGTCGGCGACGGCATGCTGGCGCTGTTCGGCCTCACCACCGATCCGCACACCGCCTGCCGGCAAGCATTGAAGGCGGTGGCCGGCATCGCGACCCATGTCGACGAGCTCAACGAGCTCTTGAGCCACGATCTGCGCCAGCCGATCCGCTTCGGCATTGGCGTGCACGGCGGCGAGGTCATCATCGGCGACATCGGCTATCGCGACCACATCGTCTTCACCGCACTCGGCGACGCCGTCAACGTCGCGGCCCGGCTTCAGGACATGACCAAGACGCTCGCCTGCGAGGCGATCGTCTCCGAAGAGGTCCGCCGCACCGCCGGCCTGCACGAGGATGCGCTGCCGCAGCAGGAGGTCGCGATCCGCGGCCGCGACGAACCGATGCTGGTCCGCGTCGTCACCGACACCAGGACATTGTCCGCCCTCATCGCCGGCGGCGAACGCGTCGCGGCGTAACACCGCGTTGCTGCAGCGCAACGGCATGGGCTTGCTGCGAAAGCACGAATTGACTTCGCATGAGTCGTTGCGACAGATGGGCGCGGGATCGCGGTGATGACCGCGAGCCAACGAAAAGCTCCGGGAGGAGACCTGAATGTTCGATCGACGCGACCTGCTCAAAGGAGCGGGCCTTGCCGCCATGGCGGCCACACTGAATTCCACCAGAGCGCTGGCACTCGACACCGTGACGCTCCCGTTCGCCAATGGTGAGCGGCCGCTGGTGAAATATCCGCAGAAGCGGCCGATGATCGGGCTCACCAGCCGGCCGCCGCAGCTCGAGACGCCGTTCGCGGTGTTCAATGACGGCCCGATCACGCCGAACAACGCGTTCTTCGTGCGCTATCACCTCGCCGGCCTCCCCTACGATCTCGATCCCGACACGTTCACGCTCGAGGTCAAGGGCAAGGTCGACAAGCCGCTGAAGCTGTCGCTGAAGGACATCCGCAAGATGAAGGCGACCGAGATCGTCGCCGTCAACCAGTGCTCCGGCAACAGCCGCGGCCTCGTCGAGCCGCGCGTCGCCGGCGGCCAGCTCGGCAATGGCGCGATGGGCAATGCGCGCTGGCGCGGCGTGCCGCTGAAGGCGGTGCTGGAGATGGCGGGCGTGCAGGCGGGTGCGAAGCAGGTCGTATTCGCAGGCATGGACGGCCCGGTGAGCGACAAGACGCCCGACTTCGCCAAAGCGCTCGACCTCGCGCACGCCACCGACGGCGAGGTGATGCTGGCCTACGGCATGAACGGCGACGAGCTGCCGTTCCTCAACGGCTTCCCGCTGCGCCTGGTCGTACCCGGCTATTACGGCACATACTGGGTCAAGCACCTCAACGAGATCACCGTCGTCGACACGATCTATGACGGCTTCTGGATGAAGTCGGCCTATCGCATCCCGGACACGCCGAACAATTCGATCGAGCCCGGCACCGCGCCGAAGGCGACGATCCCGATCAACCGCTTCACCATCCGCTCCTTCATCACCAGCGTGACCGATGGCGCCAAGCTGAAGGCGGGGCGCACGACGCTGCGCGGCATCGCCTTCGACGGCGGCAAGGGCATCAAGGACGTCTCGGTCTCCACCGATGGCGGCAAGACCTGGGCCTCCGCCAAGCTCGGCAAGGATCTCGGCAACTACTCATTCCGCGAATGGAAACTGCCGGTGAAGCTTGCCGCGGGCCAGGTCGAGCTCAGGGTGCGCGCCACCAGCAATGCCGGCGAGACGCAGCCGGAGACGCCGCGCTGGAACCCGGCGGGTTATTTGCGCAACGTCGTCGAAACCGTCCGCGTCAGCGTGGCCTGAGGAGAATGATCATGCAGCGCACCGTTCTCCTCACCATCACGCTTGCCGTCACGGCCGCGGCGGGTTCGGCGCTGGCAGCGCCGGTCAATTACAAGACGCCGGATGAGGTCGCAGCCTTCAAGCCGGGCCCCAATCTCGAGGTCGTGCAGGGCAATTGCGCCGCCTGCCACTCGTCCGACTACATCGCCACGCAGCCGCCGATGAAGGACAAGAAAGCGTTCTGGCAGGCCGAGGTGACCAAGATGATCAAGGTCTATGGCGCACCGATCGACGATGCCGACGTCGGCAAGATCGTGGACTATCTGGCCGCGACTTATTGACGGAGGGTGTACCGCGTCCGCGAGAATTGACCGCGAAACGGGCAAAACCGGCAAAAACGCCGCGAAGTTGAGCGAATTTCCGCGAAATGTCGATATGGTTTGATCTACCAAGCCCGCCACATTCCGCGTATCCTGTTAGGACCGAACCGGCCGGTTGGCGGGGACTGGCGGTTCGTGATCTCGGAGGAAGACCCGCGGAGAAGTCGTGATGGCTAAAGGTACGGTCAAGTGGTTCAACCCGACCAAGGGTTATGGATTTATCCAGCCTGCGTCGGGCGGCAAGGATGTGTTCGTGCATATCTCGGCAGTGCAGAAAGCCGGTCTGTCCTCCCTCAACGAGGGCCAGACGGTTGAGTATGAAGAGATCGCAAACCGGGGCAAGACATCCGCAGAGAACCTCAAAGTATAAGCCCGCCAGCCTTCGCTGCCTCCCGGATCTGTCCGGGAGTTGGGCCAAAAAAATTTTAGAAGACGATCAGTGCATTCGACGACAGGCGTTGCGACTGCGCGCGGAAACTATTTGCCCGTAGAGATCGCCATTTCAACGCTGCAGCAGTGACAATCGCGACCGCATTTCGTCAGCCAACCGGCAACGGTGCGTCGCGCTTGATCTCTTCCATCACCGCATAGGTGCGCGTCTCGCGCACACCCGGCATCGACAGCAGGGTCTCGCCGAGGAAGCGCCGGTACGCGGTCATGTCGGCCAGCCGCGCCTTCACTAGATAGTCGAAGCCTCCGGCAACCATGTGACACTCGAGCACTTCGGGCGCGAGTTTCACCGCGCGTGCAAAGCGCTCGAAATTGTCCGGCGTGGTCTTGTCGAGCAACACCTCGACGAACACCAGCAGGCCGAGCCCAAGCCGGTGCGGATTGAGCCGCGCCCCATAGCCCTCGACGAAGCCCTCGCGCTGCAGGCGCTTCAGCCGCTCGCCGATCGAGGTCGGCGACAGCCCGATGCGCTCGGCCAGCTCGACATTGGCGATTCGCCCATCCTCCTGCAAAATCGAGAGGATTTTCCGGTCGATTCGATCGAGTTCCATATTTTATACGGTTGATATCCAAGTGATCTTAATTTTCTAAGGCAAATCGGCTAATTTGTCTATCGAACTACGGTTATGCGGGCTTTATCCTGAACTTCAGACACAGGACACGCCATGCCGAACATTCCGCCGCCCTTCACCGCCCCCTACGCGCCCGACGATGCCGACATCGCTGCGCGCCTCTTTCCGTCTGCACATCTGAGCTCGCCGCAGGAGGCGCGGATCGACCGCACCGCCACCCGGCTGATCGAGGCGATCCGCAAGCGTGACGACCGGCTCGGCGGCGTCGAGGACATGCTGCGGGAGTTCGCGCTCTCGACCAAGGAAGGGCTGGCGCTGATGGTGCTGGCGGAAGCGCTGCTGCGCGTGCCGGACGCGCGCACCGCCGACCAGTTCATCGAGGACAAGCTCGGCGAAGGCGACTTCATCCATCACGAGACCAAGTCCACGGCGTTCCTGGTCAACGCCTCGGCCTGGGCGCTCGGATTGTCGGCGCGCGTGATCCAGCCCGGCGAGACGCCCGACGGGACCATCGGCCGCCTGGTGAAGCGGCTGGGCGCGCCGGCCGTGCGCACCGCCACGCGCCAGGCGATGCGGCTGATGGGCAATCATTTCGTGCTCGGCGAGACCATCGAGCAGGCGCTGGAGCGGGGTAAGCCGCGCTCGGGAGAGAGGCCACGCTACTCCTTCGATATGCTCGGCGAAGGCGCGCGAACCGCAGCGGACGCGAAGCGCTATTTTGACGCCTATGCCAGCGCGATCGAAACCATCGGCAAGGCGGCTGGCAACCATCCCCTGCCCGACCGGCCCGGCATCTCCGTGAAGCTCTCGGCGCTGCATCCGCGCTTCGAGGCGATCAGCCGCGCGCGCGTGATGGCCGAGTTGGTGCCGCAATTGCTGGATCTGGCCCGGCGGGCCAGGGCGTATGACCTCAACTTCACCGTCGATGCCGAGGAAGCCGACCGGCTTGAGCTGTCGCTCGACGTCATCGCGGCAACGCTCGCCGATCCCTCGCTGGCCGGTTGGGATGGCTTTGGGCTCGCAATCCAGGCCTATCAGAAGCGCGCGAGCGCGGTGATCGACTACGTCCACGAGCTTGCACGTGCGCACGACCGCAAGCTGATGGTGCGGCTGGTCAAGGGCGCCTATTGGGACACCGAGATCAAGCGCGCGCAGGAGCGCGGGCTCGACGGCTACCCCGTGTTTACGCGCAAGGCGATGACGGATCTGAATTATGTTGCCTGCGCGGCGAAGCTGCTCGCATTGCGGTCGCGCATCTTCCCGCAGTTCGCGACCCACAACGCGCTCACCGTCGCAACCGTGCTGGAGCTCGCCGGCGACGCCGGCAGCTTCGAATTCCAGCGCCTGCACGGCATGGGCGAAGCACTCTACGAGCAGCTCGCCAAGGATCACCCCGAGATCTCCTACCGCACCTATGCACCGGTCGGCAGCCATCGCGATCTGCTCGCTTATCTGGTGCGCCGGCTGCTCGAGAACGGCGCGAACTCATCCTTCGTGGCGCAGGCGGCCGACTACCGCGTCCCCGTCCCGGCGCTGCTGAAGCGTCCGGTCGATCTCATCGTTCGCCCCGATCACGCCCATCACGCCAAAATTCCGCTGCCGGGCGATCTCTTTGCGCCGGAGCGGCATAATTCAGCCGGGATCGAGTTCGGCGAGCGCGCGGCGCTCGACCGGATGCTCGCCGATGTCAAAGCCGGGACGACCGATCTCAAGCCGGTCGCCGACGCAACGCCCGAGCAGGCAGGCGCCGCGATCGCCCCAGCCCGCGCGGGCTTTGCGGCCTGGAGCCGGACGCCAGCGGCGACACGCGCGGCGGCGCTGGAGCAGGCCGCGCATCTGTTGGAGAGCCGCGGCACGTATTTCATCGGGCTGCTTCAGCGCGAAGGCGGCAAGACGCTCGACGACGCGCTGTCCGAGCTGCGCGAAGCCGCCGATTTCTGTCGCTACTACGCGGCACAGGGCCGAAAACTGTTCGGCGGCGAGGTCGCGATGCCGGGCCCGACCGGCGAGAGCAATGCGCTTACCATGCGCGGCCGCGGCGTCTTCGTGGCGATCTCGCCATGGAATTTTCCGCTGGCGATCTTCCTGGGCCAGGTCACGGCCGCACTGATGGCCGGCAACAGCGTCGTCGCAAAGCCCGCGGAGCAAACGCCGCGTATCGCGCGCGAGGCTATCGCCCTTCTGCATGAGGCTGGTATCCCCGCAAGCGCGCTGCATCTCGTCACCGGCGACGGCCGCATCGGCGCCGCGCTGACCGCGCATCCGGATATTGCCGGCGTCGTTTTCACCGGCTCGACCGAGGTTGCGCGCCACATCAACCGGACGCTCGCGGCCAAGGATGGGCCGATCGTGCCGCTGATCGCAGAGACCGGCGGCATCAACGCCATGATCGCGGATGCCACCGCGCTGCCCGAACAGGTCGCCGACGACGTCGTCACCTCCGCGTTCCGTTCCGCAGGCCAGCGCTGCTCGGCGTTGCGGCTGCTGTTCGTGCAGGAGGACGTCGCCGATCGCATCATCGAGATGATCGCGGGCGCGGCGCGCGAGTTGAAGATCGGCGACCCCGCTGACGTCGCGACCCATGTCGGCCCCGTCATCGACGCCGAGGCCAAGCAGCGGCTCGACGCGCACATCGCCCGGATGAAGAAAGAGGCGCGGCTGCATTTTGCGGGTCACGCGCCCGAGGGCTGCTTCGTAGCGCCGCATATCTTCGAACTCAAGAACGCCAGCCAGCTCACCGAAGAGGTGTTCGGCCCGATCCTGCATGTGGTGCGCTACCGCGCCGAGACCCTCGAACGCGTGCTGCAAGCGATCGAGCGCACCGGCTACGGGCTGACGCTCGGCGTGCATTCCCGCATCGACGACACGGTCGAGGCCATCATCGACCGTGTCCAGGTCGGCAACATCTACGTCAACCGCAACATGATCGGCGCCGTTGTCGGCGTGCAGCCGTTCGGCGGCAACGGCCTGTCCGGCACCGGCCCGAAGGCCGGCGGCCCGCATTATCTCGCGCGCTTTGCCACCGAGCAGACCGTGACCATCAACACCGCGGCAGCCGGCGGCAATGCCGCCCTGCTGGCCGGCGACCCGCCCGCACCCTAACGGGAGATGTAGCCTGCGGCCTCCGGCTTGAACCGATAGATCAGATAGGGCGTCTTGTTCTCTGCCTTGCCGTTGTGAAACATCGCGGCTGCAGAGACCTGGGACGCGGAGACATACATGTATCCGTCGGGAGACGCCGTAATGCCGTCCGGCCACACCATGTCGGGATCATTGAGATAGGTTCGATATTTCCGGTCCGCCCCGATGATGCCGATCGACCTGGTTTCAACGGCGGTCAGGTAGATATTTCCCGCGTAGTCGATCGATAGCCCGCCATTATTCGGCTTGTCGGAATAGCGTTCGACCCGCTTGCTCAATTCTTCGGAGCCGAGCTTCTCGTTGCCGAGATCGGCGGCCGTGATCCGATAAAGCGACCGGCCGCTCAGCGGAGCGAAGTAGACCCACTCCGAATTGACGTCCATCGTGATACCGTCGCAGCCGACCTTGATGATGGATTGCTTGCCGTCCTTGCCCGGCACGGTCAGCTCGTTGCCGTCCACCGTGATCGGGATATTTTCGGGAACGGTCGATCGATCGCCATCCAGCACGCGCCGCGCGGCACCGGTGTCCATGTCGATCACGATGATCGCCGCATGAGAGCCGTCGCCTCCCGGCCCGATGTTTTCATCGGCGATATAGAATTTGCGATGTTTCTGATCGATCACGATGTCTTGCGGTTGAGATCCTGTCACCGTGACCGGCTCCGGCATGTAGTAAATTCGCTCGAGCTTGTTCGCTCGCGTATTCCAGCCGACGAGCTTTGGCGTAATCCGGGTTCGAAACCCCATATCGATGATCCATACGATTCCGCTTTCGTCGGATCGCAAGCCGAGCACGTTGTCGAGGTATTGATCGGTTCCCTTCCTTGGCGCGTTCCACTCGGCATTCGGAAAGGGCTCGAAAGTCGTCGGCGATGTAAGCCGGGCCACTCTCAGATCGGGCTCATAGAACGGATGGTGACTGAAGATCAGCTGATTGTCCGGCGTGAACGCAATGTTGCCGACGGATTGAGGCAGCCTGGCGAAGATCTCCGCCTTGCCGCCCTGCTCCTGGGCCTGCGCCGCTCCACCGAGACACACAACGGCTATCGATGCACAGATCAGATCTCGCCTCACACGTCTCATGCGTTTCTCTCCCTTGGGCATCTTTGTTGTTGATGAAGGCTTGGATATTTCGAGGACTGCGGCTTCCGCTCGCATGCGGCAGTCGCCGACTTGTCCGGACCAGAGTTAGCCGGTAGCCTCAGAACTTGCGATACGCACAAGAATTGCCACTAGTATCGAAAGGGATACCGTCATGGCCAAACCTCGGCACTCGCGCTTCGATTGCGCCCCGGGCTGCACGGTCGAAGCCGCCATCAGCCTCATCGATGGAAAATGGAAATGCGTCATCCTCTTCCACCTTCTGGAAGGGACGGTTCGCTTCAACGAAATCAAGCGGCGAATTCCTGCCGTCACGCACAGGACTCTTACAAATCAACTCCGCGAACTCGAAATGGACGGATTGATTGTACGAACGGTCTATCCGCAGGTGCCGCCGAAGGTGGAATACAGTCTTTCGGAATTGGGAAGAAGCATGACGCCTGTGCTGACGGCGTTGAAAGCCTGGGGCGACTCCAACATCGGCTTGTTCACCAACCGCGTGTCCGTCGCGGCCTGACGAAGCCATACCATCTCGCTCCGTCGCGTTTGCCGGCTAGAGGCAGGTATCGTCCTTGCTGCCGCGCCCGGAACTGCCGCAGGGGGTACGCTTCGAGAGTTGCTGGATCTTCTGCCTGGACTGGGCCTGCGCCGCGATATCGAACACGTTGGCCGGATTCATCTGGGTGGCGCTGCGATAATCACCGGTGGCCTTGTCCACATCGCCCTTGGCCTCGTAGACGCCCGCGCGCGCGAAATAGCGCTCGATCGTCGGCTTCTGCGCAATCGCCTTGCCGAGATCGTCTAAAGCCTTGTCGTATTGCTTCATCGACGTGAAGGCGATGCCGCGCAGGCTGAGCGCGTCCGCATCGTCGGGGCGCGTCCCCAGCACCAGATTGAGGTCGGTCATGGCACCGGCGGCATCCTTCTTGCCGAGATAGGCGCGCGCACGCAGCGTCCGCACGAATGCATCGAGCGCCGGCTGCTTGCCGACAATCTGGTCGAGCGCCACGATTGCACGGTCGAATTGCCCGGAGAGCAGCATCGCCAAGCCCTGACCGAGTTCCGCAACCTGGTTGTTGGGATTGCGGTCGAGCGCGTTCTTGACGTCGACCAGGCCCTCCGCGCTATTCCCCTTCAGCAGCAGTACGAGGCCTCGCGCGGCCCGCGCGGTGTCGTTGACGGGGTTGAGGACCAGCGAATGGTCGAAATCGACGACCGCCTTGTCCATCTGGTTGAGGCCCATATAGGCCTGACCGCGCTCGGCGTAGGCCATGTAGTCCTTGTCGTTGAGCGAGATCGAGCGGTCGAAATCGGCAAGAGCGTCCTGAAACTTTCCGGTCAGGCGGTATGCCATGCCGCGGCAGATATAGGCAGCCGCATCGTTCGGATTGACGCTGAGCGCCTGATTGGCGTCGGCTGTCGCCTGGTCCAACTGCTTCATTCCGATCGAAGCGACAGCATGGGACACCAGCAACGGTCCATCGTTCGGCTTCATCCTGAGCAGCGCATCGATGTCGGTCCGCGCCTCCGCGAAATGAGAGAGCGACAGGTTCGCAGCGACCCGGAACTTGAGCGCGGCCTGGTTGTTCGGATCGGCCGCGAGCACCGTGTTGAGACGCGGCAGGGCCTCGGCATATTTTTTCTGAGTGATCAATTGCGCCGCCTCGGTCAAAGACGGCGGCAGCGCCGGGAAGGTTCCCTTCGGGATGATCGCCATGGGAGCGGTCGGTTGCGGCGCGACGGGCGGCGGGGCGGCAGCGGCCTCCTTGGGCGCTACGACAGCGGGCTGCCCGCCATGCACCTTCGCAAGCTCGGCCTGCATGGCGATTGCAGACTGCTTCTGCTGAAGCGCCGCAGGATCGTTCGGGGCCACCGACAGCACCTTGTCGAAGTCTGCGATCGCACGCGCGTAATCGCCCTTGGAGCTGAACAGCTGTCCCCGCGCGAAATAGGAGCCCCGATCGGGCTGCGGCGTCTGCGCGATCGCGCGTGAAAAATCCTCGATGGCGTGGTCGATGTCACCCTTGCGGCGATAGACCTGGCCGCGCCAGAAGAAGGCGCTGGGCAGGCTCGCATTCATCGAGATCGCGGTGTTGAGATCGCTCATGGCCTGGTCAAGTTGCGACGTCTCGATAGAGGCCCGCGCGCGCCCGACATAGGCTGGCGCGTAGTCTTGCCGCAGAGTGATGGCCTGGCTGAAATCCGCAGCCGCGTCGGTCCACTGCTTCTGGTCGATTTTCAATCCTCCCCGCAATGCAAACGCATTCGGGTTCTTGGGGTCGAGCTCGATGGCCTGGTTGGCATCGGCCAGCGCACCGTCGGCATTGCCTTTCCGCTGCCGGGCATAGCCGCGCGACAGCAGGGCGGGCACCGATTTCGGGTTGAGCTGGACCGCAGCATCCGCGTCGGCCAGCGCCGCATCGAGGTTCGAGCGTCCCATGAACAGGCGCGATCTGTTCACATAGGCGCGCAACCGATCATCCGCGGCGCGCGATTGATCGCCAATGATGGCGGAGCACGCCGGCTCGACCTTCTCGGACGGCGGGCCGCCACAATCTTCGAGATCGCCCGCCCAGACCGAACCGTCCCCGCAGAACCAGCCGATAAACACGACCGGCGCCGCCAGACGGACGAAAGAAATCGACATCATCGGATCACCCAAGCCTGGCGAGTTGCCCGAGACGCTCGCGCAATGAAGGAATCTGTACAACCGGAGCGAGCGGATTGCCATAACCGTCTGGCATGACGCCCCCGAGAAAGCGGTGGCCGGACGGCGTTGCATCCGGCCAGAACATCGGTCAAATGACTGTGCTGACGGGGATTAAAGAATTCCAGCCAGCGGGAAACAACAAGAGCGAGGGAGCAACGCCGCGATGGAAAAGGGCATTTTTGCAGGTCTCAAGGTTCTGGACTGCGCGAGCTTCATCGCGGCGCCCGCGGCTGCGACCGTGCTGTCCGATTTCGGCGCCGACGTCATCAAGATCGAGCCGCCCGGTGCCGGCGACCCCTACCGCAATCTGCCCAACATTCCCGGCTATCCGAGCAGTGAGCACAATTACGCCTGGCTTCTGGAGGCCCGCAACAAGAAGAGCATCGCGCTCGACCTTTCCAAGCCCGAGGCGCAGGCCGTGCTCTACAGACTGGTCGAGGAGGCCGACGTCTTCATCACCAACATGCCGCCGCCGGTGCGGACCAAGCTCGGCATCACCTATGACCACCTCGCCCATCTGAACGACCGGCTGATCTACGCCTCCTTCACCGGCTATGGCGAGAAGGGCGAGGAAGCCAACAAGCCCGGCTTCGACAGCAACGCCTATTGGGCGCGCTCCGGCCTGATGGACCTCGTCCGCGCCGACATCGACACGACACCGGCCCGTTCGGTCGCCGGCATGGGCGACCATCCCTGCGCGATGGCGCTGTACAGCGCCATCGTCACCGCACTTTATCAACGCGAGAAGACCGGCAAGGGTTCGCATGTCGCCTCCAATCTGATGGCGAACGGCATCTGGGCGGCGAGCGTGCTGGCACAGGCAAAGCTGAGCGGCGCCAAATTCGCCGAGCGACGGCCGCGCGAGCGCGCGCTGAACGCGGTCGCCAACCACTATCAGTGCAAGGACGGCCGCTGGCTGATCTTGTCGCTGCTCAGCGAGGAGAAGCAGTTTCCGACACTGGCCAAGTGCCTCGGCCGCGAGGACCTGATCACCGATCCGCGCTTCGCTACCAAGCCCGACCGCCACGCCCGCTCGGTCGAGCTGATCAAGATTTTTGACGAGACCTTTGCCACCAGGGATCTCGCCGAATGGCGAAAAATCCTCGACGGCAACGGGTTGGTGTTCGGCATCGTCGGCATTCTCGACGACATCCCGAACGACAAGCAGATGCTCGACAATGAGGTGCTGGTGCCGTTCGAGAACGACACCATGCTCACCATCAGTAGCCCGATCTGGATCGACGGCACCAAGAAGGTGCAACCGCGCAAGCCGCCCGGCGTCGGCGAGCACAGTGACGAAATTTTGCGTCATGCGGGATACGACGAGGCCGCGATCAAGCAGCTGCGGTCGAAGGGGGCTGTGGGGTAAGGGGCGAAGCGCGCCACATACTCCGCTGTCGTCCCGGCGCAGGCCGGGACCCATAACCCCAGGGAGCAGTTTGGCGAACACTAGTCGTTCGGTACTCCCACTGACCACGATCGATAGATCACGCGGTATGGGTCCCGGCCTTCGCCGGGACGACGCTGAGGTGATAACTTGTCTCTACAACTAGCCGTCCCGTGAGGTCCCATGCCCAGCTACCGCCTGCACTACTTCCCGGAATCCGGCAACAGCTACAAGCTGGCGCTGATGCTGACGCTTTGCGGCGAAAACTTCGAGCCGGTCTGGACTGATTTCGGCGGCGGCGTCACGCGCACGGCGGAGTGGCGCAAGGCCGTCAACGAGATGGGCGAGATTCCCGTGCTTGAGGTCGACGGCGTGAAGATGACGCAGACCGCGCCTCTCCTGCTCAAGCTTGCGGAACAATACGGCCGCTTCGGCGCCGAGACGGAAGCGGAAAAGTTCGAGTTGCTGCGCTGGCTGTTCTGGGACAACCACAAGCTCACCGGCTACATGGCGACCTACCGCTTCATGCGGGCCTTCACCGAGAAGAACGATCCGCAGGTGCTGAAGCACTTCCGCCGGCGGCTCGACGACTTCCTCGGCATTCTGGACGGACATCTCCAGCACAATGCCTTCGCGATCGGCAGCAGGCCGACCGTTGCCGATATCTCGATGATGGCCTATCTGCACTATCCGAGCGACGAGCACGGTTTCGATTTCGCGACGAGCCATCCCGCCATCTATGCCTGGCTCGGCCGCATGGCTGCGCTGCCGGGCTGGAAACCGGCGTATGAGCTGCTTCCGGGCAAGCGGATGACGAACTACGCGAAGTGAGGGCTGGAGCTATTTCAGCGCCAGCCAGCCGAGCGTGAACAAAATCCCGCCGATGATGACGACCACCGCGACAGCCCAGGTGCTGACGCGGATGCTGCCGGTGACCTGTTTGGCTTCCTCATTGCGCGCGATCTCGCGATTGCGCTCCTTGTCGGCGTCGCTGGTATCCGTCATGGGTCATCCAAATCGGTTGAGGGCTTTATCTTGTGCGTGATCTTCTCGGAAAACCGCTACACACTTTTCCGGATCACGCCCTAACGCGTCTTGATGAAGCACATGCCAATGCGGCTCGAGGCTGCCGCGGCCTGACAGGTGAGACCTTTAGCACAGGTCCATGACGTAAAACTCTTATCAGCCGTTCCCGATCCCGCATTTTGCAAGGAACAATGGGCGCCCCAGCCGTCCTGATATTCGGTGCCGGCGAGCTCCTGGGCCCCGCGGGACTGCGGCCGGCTGGCAAATCCGCGTGAGAAATCAGGGCGTTTGCCGGCGGCAAAGGCGTCCAGGATGTCGCGGCGGCGGGGCTGGTCGCCGACAAAATGCGGCGAGGCCGGCACGATGGTGGAATTCGACGCGTTATCCGAAAGCCAGTCCACGCCCGGGAAATGGAAGCCGCCGATGCCACGGGTCTGGTGGCAGCCCGAGCAGGTGACATCGTTGAGGCGGCGCTGGAAGCCCGCGACCGAACGGATGTTCTCCATGGTGATGCCGCGTGCCGCGGCCTGCTTCAGTGCGTCGACGACGTCATTGTCGGTGAAAACGGGATCGCTCTTGTCTCCCCCTTTGCCCTCGCCTTTCCCCTCTCCCTGCATCAAGCCGAATTCCGGCTGCATCGTCGAGGCGTCGAGACCCGCCGGTGTCGGCGCCACGGCAGCCTTGGCGAGAAATTTCTCCGGGATCAGCACGGTGCCGCGATCGAACTCGCGAAGATTCATTGGCGCAAGGAGCCAGGCCTTGAAGTCGCGCCGGAGCGCATCGTCGGCAAGGATACGATCGCGGTCGATCTGGTTTTCCAGCGTCGATTCCTGGAAGGTCCTGGTGGCCGCGTCGTATTTGAACACCTTGAGCAGATAGTCGGAGCGGAAATCGTGCAGCGCCGATTTCGGCGCGATCGAGACCTGGATGTTGGTCTCGATGCGATCGATCATTGCATCATAGGGGACAGTGTGGCTGCCGATCAGCCCTTGCCAATCGCCATTGTCCAGCCAGCGCCGCGCGACCTCGGCGCAGGTGACGGGCTTGCCACTCGGATCCGTCTGGCCTGCATCGCGCGCCTTCATCACGAGATTGAACGTCATCGGCAGGCGCGTCGCGGTGTTGCTGCCATCCGGTTTTGTCTCGAACCGTGCCAGACGATAGATCAGCCGGATCTCGCCGCAGGATTCCTCCGAGACATAGGCGCGGTCCATGCGGTTGACGATGCCGGCCAGCACGAAGCGCGTGTTGACGGATGTCATATTGGCCCGATCGAACAGCTGGACGTCGAAACCTTCGCCGATTCCGATGGTCTCGCTCGGCCAAGCCTGCTTGTGCTGCGCGATGTAGCGATCGAACTCCGCATCGATCGCGGGCGGAATCGCTTTCAGCTGCGGCAGCGAGGCGAACAGCCGATCGCTGGTCAGCGGAACATCCGCGCGTCCCTCAGGCTGCAGCAGGCGGGAAATCGACAGCGCATCGCTCTGGTCGAGCTTGCGGAGCAGATCGGGATCGGTGATCGCGGTGCCGCGTGCGAGCTGTCCGATCTCCGCAGCTATCGACGGCATGCCTGCGCCGAACAACAGCGTGGTAGCCAGAAGAATTTGGACAGCAACGAGAATTCGCAAGGCGCGGCTCATGCCTTCACTAACACCGCGTGAGCACGCCTATTCAAGCAAAAAGGCGCTTCACATCGTGGTGAAGCGCCTCTTTGAAAGTTCAGAAATCGGTCGCTTAGCGCGAGACGATCAGACCCTTGCTGGTGACGACCACCCAGCGGCCGTCCTGGCGTCGGATCGCATCGACGCGGCCGATGCCCGGGATGGGATCGCCGGCATAGACCTCGTACAGGCCATCCCGGCCCTCGATCAGCGCGCCGCCATTGGCGACGTCGCGGAGCCTCCAGCCGTCAACCGTCGGCAGGCGGCCGACCTCGGTCTTGGGCGCGGCCGGCGTGGGAGCCGGGGCGGCAGCGGCCGTCGCGACCTGGGTCGGGGCCGGTGCGATCGAGCCGGTGGTCTCCTTCACGGGCGCCGCGGCTGCGGCCTGCTGCGCCGGGGCTACCGGCGGCGTCGCGCGGAGCTTGTCGACGGTCTCGGACAGTTTTGCGAGCTTGGCGATCGGTTCGGCCTGCGCCTTCTCGAGCTTGTCGAGACGGTCGTTGGCCCGATTGAGCTGGCTGACGCCGGTCTTCGAATTGTGCTCGACATTGGCCTTGAGCGCGACGATGTCGGCATCGATCCGGGAGACGGACGCATCCAGCGCGCTGGTATCGGCAATCTGCGCCGGCGCGGGGCTGGCAAAATGCATCATGCCGGCGGTCGCGAGCGCGCCGCTGACGGCGCCGACGCAGGCTGCGATCGCCACGACGGCGGCCATGGCCGAGAAGCGGCGCTTGCTGCCGGTGTCACGCACCTCGTCGGCCTTCACATGCGGGGCAAACTCTTCACGATCCCAGGACCGCTCCGAGGGCGCCATGATAATGAGCTTGCCGGGCTTCGGCTCGGGCTTGGTCTCGGCCTGCGGTGCGGCACTGATCCTGGGCACCTCGATCCGCGGCGGCTCGACCTTCGGCGGCTCGATCTTCGGCGGCTCGACCTGCGGAGCGTCCGCTTTCGGCGGCGCCTCATGGTCGGGGGCGATCGAGGGGGCCTCGATGCCGGCGGCAGCCTCGACGGCCTGCGCGGTTGCGGCGGCGTCGGCGGCTTCCTGGCCGGCCAATTCGGGCATTGCTTCGCTCACGGCTCAAATACTCCAGTCTGGGTTGACTTTTTGGTAACTTTCATTGCTTGCGAATTCCTTACCTCGGGACCCGCTTACCGAAATTTTAGGAACTCGTCCGAGGCCGAATTGGGTCGGGAAAGTGGAACCGGCGTGGCGGCGTGCAACAAATTGTCAGCCGATGCTGCCTTGCGGTAGGCCGCGCGCCTTAGCCGAAGGGGTTGTTTGCCCATCATTGTTCCGCGGCTAACATGAGCCCGTCCCGTCAGCCAGAAGGCGTTTGGGGGTGTCATGACGATCGAGAAATGCATCAACACGTTTGCTGTCGATGACGTCATCTTCGAGGAGGGCTCGACCGGCCGCGAGCTGTTCGTCGTGCTCGACGGCGAGGTCGAGATCGCCAAGATCGACGGCGCGCGCAAGACCAGCATCATCAAGCTCGGCAAGGGCGAGTTCTTCGGCGAGATGGCCGTGATCGACGGCTCGGCCCGTTCGGCCACCGCGATCGCGTCCGCGCCGAACACGAAGGTGATGCGGATCAACCACGCGCGCTTCGTCTATCTCGTCAGCCAGCAACCGGCGTTCGCGCTGATGGTGATGGATGCGCTGTCGAAACGACTGCGCGCCTCCAACGCCGTCACCTACCGGGCAGCGCAATCATGAGCGAGCGGAAGCCGACCGCATTCCCGATCCTGATGAAGAACGACACCTGCTCGTTGATCCAGGCGGCCGATGACGTCTACCAGATCCGATTTTCCAACCGCGCGGCCAACGCCTATCTGGTGCGCGGCTCCGCGCGCACCATCCTGATCGATGTCGGCCTGTCCTCGAACTATCCGGCGATGGTCGAATGCCTCAACTTCGTCGGCTGCCCGCCGGAGACAATCGACATGGTGGTGCTGAGCCACGAGCATCTCGACCATATCGGCGCGGCCTGGCACTTCAACGAGCGCCGCACCTATGTTGCCGCCCATCGGCTTGCCGCCAACAAGATCATGCTGCGCGACGACTTTTCCATGCTGCGCAAGATGTTCAACGAGCCGAACGTGCCGATTAATATCGACATCTGGCTCGAGGAAGGCAATCTGATCGACCTCGGCAATTTCCGCCTCAACGTGATGTACACGCCGGGCCATACCTCGGCCTGCATCACGCTGTTCGAGCAGGACAAGGGCCTGTTGTTCGCCGCCGACACCTTGATGCCCGGCGGTGTGATGGGCGGCGTGTTCGGCTCCGGCAGCATCGCCGACTACATCCAGTCGCTGGAGCGCATCAAGGGGCTGAACACCAGGATCCTGCTGTCAGGGCATGGGAGGCTGTCGGACACGCCGCAGGAGGACGTGCGCATCGCCATTGCGCGGTCGCACGGCCTGCTGGAGGACACCGCGCAATTGTTCGATGCGCTGGATGCGCGCTCGAACTTCGAGCCGATCATGCAGTCGGTGCGGGATCTGAACAAGCTGGATGATTGAGGACGACGGCGGAATTTGCATCGCCAGCGCGACTACATCACCACCGGCTCATCCGGCAGCTCGTTCGGATGCGGGCCCGCCGGCGGGAAATGTTTCGCCAGCTCCCGCGACACTGCCGCGATGCCGTCGATCACGCCACGCTCGAACTGGCCGGCTCCGAACTCCGCTTCCATCGCGCGGCAGATCGTCTCCCAGCCGGCGGCGCCGACCTTCGCGTCGATGCCGCGGTCGGCGATGATCTCGACATCGCGGTCGGCGAGCAGCAGGTAGATCAGCACGCCGTTGTTGTGTGCCGTGTCCCAGATCCGCAGATGCGAGAACAGGTCGAGCGCTCGCTCGCGGGCATGCTGGTTGCGGAACAGCGGACGGCCGTCGAGCGCGCCTTCGACGACGAAGCGGACCTGGCCGGAATGCGTGGTTTCGCTGCTCTTGATCGCCTGCTCGATGCGGTCGAGCACGTCTTGCGGAAACGCCTGCCTCGCACGCCAATGGTGCTGGAAGAGATGCCGGGTGATGCGCCCAATGCCCATGACTACCAGCTCCCCGAGGCGCCGCCGCCACCAAAGCTGCCGCCGCCCCCGCTAAAACTGCCGCTGTCGCTCGACGACGATCCGCTGCTCCAGCCTCCCGACGAGGAGCCGCCCGACCACGCCCCGCCGCGCGACGACCCCGTCGATGCCGGGAAGAGATCGGCGATGAAGGACAGCACGAAGCCGATGATCCCCGCGAGCAGCGCTAACGCACCGGATCCGATGATGAGCAGCGCCAGGAGGCCGATCACGCTGCCGGTCGCGACCGAGCCCAGCAGCCGCCCCAATAGCGCGCGCAAAAATCCGCCAACAACGAGCGAGCCGAACAGCGCGACGGGGACAAGCGGCCCGATATCGTCGAGATTGGCAAAATTCACGCTGCGTGATGGCGCCGGCAACGGCTCGCCGTCGACCACGCGCATCATCCGCTCGGCGCCGGCCGAGATGCCGCCGGCGAAATCGCCTTCCCTGAATTTCGGCGTGATGACCTCGTCGATGATCCGCCGCGAGGTCACGTCGGTGAGCGCGCCTTCGAGGCCGTAACCGACCTCGATGCGCAGATGCCGATCGTTCTTGGCGACGACGAGGATCGCTCCGTCGTCGACCTTGTTGCGGCCGATCTTCCAGGCCTCGGCGACGCGGATGGAGAACTGCTCGATCGTCTCCGGGTCCGTCGTCGGCACGATCAGCACGGCGATCTGGCTGCCCTTCCGCTTTTCGAAATCAGCGAGCTTCTGCGACAGCGCGGCGACATCGCTGCTCGACAGCGTACCGGTCCGGTCGACCACGCGGCCGGTGAGCTGCGGCACCGCGACGTCGGCCGCGGCTGCAAACGCGAAGGCGAGGAAGAACGTTGCAACGATCGTTGCACACCACACCCGCAGTGTCATCGCCCGGCTTGACCGGGCGATCCAGTATTCCAGAGACGCCAGCAGGTTGCGGAGAAGCCGCGGCGTACTGGATTCCCCGCTTTCGCTGGGAATGACAGTGGTGGGCGAGGCGCGCATCGGAGCCGGACGCGCTTACTTCGACGGTGCGGGCGCAGGCGCGTTGAAATCGACCTTCGGTGCGGTCGAGATTTCCTTCTCGTTCTCGACCGAGAAATTCGGCTTCTCCTTGTAGCCGAACATCATCGCCGTGAGGTTGTTCGGGAACGATCGGACGGTGACGTTATAGTCCTGCACCGCCTTGATGTAGCGGTTGCGCGCAACCGTGATGCGGTTCTCGGTTCCCTCGAGCTGCGACATCAGGTCCTTGAACAGGGCATCCGACTTGAGTTGCGGATAGTTTTCCGTGACCACGAGCAGCCGGGACAATGCGCTGGAGAGCTCGCCCTGCGCGGCCTGAAACTTCTGGAGCGCGGCAGGGTCGTTCAACACCTCCGGCGTCGCCTGGATGCTGCCGACCTTGGCGCGGGCATTGGTGACGCCGAGCAGCACGTCCTTTTCCTGCTGCGCAAAGCCCTTCACCGAATTGACCAGATTGGGCACGAGATCGGCGCGGCGTTGATACTGGTTCACCACCTCGGACCAGTTGGCCTTGATCTGCTCATCCTGGCTCTGGATCGCGTTGTAGCCGCAATTCGTCAGGCTGAGCGAGGCCAGTGCCGCCAGCACGGTCAGGATCTTGCGCATGGAAATTTCTCCCGGTGGAATCGAGGGCAAACTACCAGATTGAGCGCGCAGGACGCCAGATGTCCCGACGGACGGCGCCGAAAGCAGCCGGCTAACGCAAGCCTCTTGCCTATCACCGGGCGACATAGTCAACTCCCAGCAAACAAGACGAAAAATCCAGGGGAGCGCGCCATGTCCTCGTTCGAGACCATCCTCGTGGAGCGGCCGGAGCCGGCGATCGCCAGGGTCGTCATGAACCGGCCCGAAGCGCGCAATGCGCAGAACCTGCAAATGACCTACGACCTCAACGCCGCCTTCGACGCGGCGGTCCAGGACGACGCGGTCAAGGTGATCATCCTCGCCGGCAACGGGCCGCACTTCTCCTCCGGCCACGATCTGCGTCCCGGGGCTAAGAATGCCGCCGGCGCGGATTTTCCGCCGATCGGGAATTGGGGCGGCTTTGCCGAGACCAACGCCCATGGCCGTTTCGCGCGCGAGCAGGAGATATATCTCCAGATCACACGGCGCTGGCGTAACCTGGCGAAGCCGACCATCGCCGAGGTGCATGGCAAGTGCATCGCCGGTGGTTTGATGCTGGCCTGGGCCTGCGACCTCATCATTGCCAGCGACGACGCGCAGTTCTGCGACCCCGTCGTCACCATGGGCGTCTGCGGCGTCGAATGGTTCGTGCATCCCTGGGAGCTCGGCCCGCGCAAGGCCAAGGAATTTCTGTTCACGGCCGACAGCTGGAGCGCCGAGGAGGCGCATCAGCTCGGCATGGTGAACCAGGTCGTACCACGCGCGGAGCTTTCATCGCGCGTGATGGAGCTGGCGCGGCGGATCGCGTCAAAACCGTCCTTTGCGCTGAAGCTGACTAAGGAGGCCGTGAACCGCTCCGTCGACGTGATGGGCCAGCCCGCCGCGATCGACCAGGCCTTTGCGCTGCATCAACTCTGTCACGCCCACAATCTTCAGGAGTTCGGCATGGTGGTCGACCCGTCCGGACTGCACCCCTCCGTGCGCAAGCCGGCGGCCGCGGAGTAAGGACATGGATCTCAATCTCACCGACGAGCAACGGCTGCTGCGCGAGAGTGCGGAACGCTTCGTGGCCGAGAGCTACGATGCCGACCACCGCCGCAAGACGGCCAACGATCCACTCGGCTTCAGCCCCGCGGTGTGGAAGCAGTTCGCCGAGCTCGGCTGGCTGGCGCTGCCGATCCCTGAAGAGTTTGACGGGCTCGGCGGCGGGCCGGTCGAGATCGGCATCTTGATGGAGGCGTTCGGCCGTGGGCTGGTGTCCGAGCCCTATGTCGCAACGGTCGTGCTCGGCGCTGCACTGATCGAGCGATGCGGCAGCACGGCGCAGAAGCAGGCGAGCCTGCCCAAGATCGCAGACGGCTCATTGAAGCTCGCGTTTGCGCATTCCGAGCGCGCCGCGCGGTTCGACCTGGCAAAGGTCGCGACATCAGCGACCAAGACGGCGCAGGGCTGGCGTCTCTCCGGCAGCAAGATCGCCGTGCTCGACGGCCATGCCGCCGACGAGATCATCGTCTCCGCGCATCTGCACGATCATCACGGACCATCGGGGCGGATCGGCCTGTTTCTGGTGCCGGCGACGGCGCCGGGGCTTTCGATCTCCGACTATCCGCGCCTCGGCGGCGGGCGCGCTTGCAACATCGAGCTCTCCGATGTGCAGCTGCCAGCAGATGCCCTGCTCGGCGACGGCAAGGACGCGCTGCCGGCGATCGAGTGGGCCGTCGACCGCACCATGGCTGCGCTCGGCGCGGAAGCCGTCGGCATCATGCAGACGCTGCTCGATACCACGCTCGACTACACCAAGATCAGGAAGCAATTCGGCCGGCCGTTGTCCGCCAACCAGGTGATCCGCCATCGCCTCGCCGACATGGCCATCCAGGTCGACGAAGCCCGCTCCATGGCCCTGCGCGCCGCGCTGAAGGCCGATAGCGCGCCGGTCGAGCGGGCCCGCGCCGCTTCGGCTGCGAAGGCGAAGATCGGCAAATGCGCCCGCTTCGTCGGCGAGCAATCGATCCAGCTCCACGGCGGCATGGGTGTCACCGAGGAGCTCGAGGTCGGCGCCTATTTCAAGCGGCTTGTCGCCTTCGACACGCTGTTCGGCGGCAGCGCGCATCATTACGGCCGCCATGCCCAGCTCGGCCGCACCACTCAACCTGCCTGACACCGGGAGCGCATCATGGACCTGTCGTTCAATGCCGAGGAGCGCGCCTTCCAGAGCGAGGTGCGCGGTTTCATCGCCAAAAATCTCACCGAGGAGATGAAACGCGCCACCGCGCTGACGCCGTCGGTGTTCTCCGATCCTGATATCGGCATGGCCTGGCAGCGCGCGCTGCACAAGCAGGGCTGGGGCGCGCCGGGCTGGCCCGTGGATCATGGCGGCCCGAACTGGACGCCGGCGCAGCGCTGGATCTTCGAGAGCGAATGCGCGCGCGCCGGCGTGCCCAATGTCAACGTGATGGGCGTGAAGATGGTCGGGCCCGTCATCATCGGCTTCGGCTCGCCCGAGCAGAAGAATTTTTACCTGCCGCGCATTCTCTCCGGTGAGGACTATTGGTGCCAGGGCTATTCCGAGCCGGGCTCCGGCTCCGATCTCTCCTCGCTGAAGACGCGCGCGGTGCGCGACGGCGACGACTACATCATCAACGGCACGAAAATCTGGACCACGCATGCGCACCACGCCAATCGCATGTTCGCGCTGGTCCGCACCAGCGACGGCCCGCGGCAGCAGGACGGCATCAGTTTTATTCTGATCGACATGAAGACCCCGGGGATTACGACGCGCCCCATCCTCACCATCGGCGGCGACCACGAGGTCAACCAGGTGTTCTTCGACGACGTGCGCGTGCCCGTGGCCAACCGCGTCGGCGACGAAGGCAAGGGCTGGACCTACGGCAAATACCTGCTCGAGTTCGAGCGCGGCTCGGGCATCGCATCCGCCAAGCTGCGCGAAGGGCTGCGCGCCATCACCGAGCTGGCGGAGTCCGATCTCACGGGACGCGCGATCGACAGCCCTGATATCGCGTCCCGCATCTCGGAGGTCGAGGTCGACATCGACGCGCTGGAGATGACCGAGCTGCGCGTACTCTCGGCGCTCCAGACCGGCCAGAATCCCGGCGCGGCGTCGTCGATCCTGAAGCTGCGCAACAGCGAGATCCGGCAAGCCGTGACGAAGCTCGGCGTCGACGTGATCGGCCACGATGCGCTCGCCGTCGAACCGATGCGCCCGCTCTACAAGCTCAACCACGAGCCGGCGCTGCCGGAGGACATGCTGACGGTGGTGCCGGAGTATCTCAACGGCCGCGCCTACACGATCTTCGGCGGCACCTCGGAGATCCAGCGCGATATTATTGCGAAGATGATGCTGGGGATTTAGCGAGACTGGCGCTCCACACTCCGCCGTCGTCCCGGACAAGCGCAGCGCAGATCCGGGACCCACAACCACAGGGAGATGTGGTTACAGGGACTCGGAGTGACCGGCTTCGCATCAAACTCCGCCCTGTGGCTATGGGTCCCGGGCTCGCGCTGCGCGCGCCCCGGGACGACGGTTGTGGTTGCCGTGACAGCAGAGACTATAGTTAGACAGCCTTCGCGTCCTTGATCGCCTTCCAGATCTTCTGCGGCGTCAGGGGCGTGTTCAGCTGGCTGATGCCGAGTTCGGCCAGCGCATCCATCACGCCGTTGGTGACGCAGGGCGGGCCGCCGATGGCGCCGGATTCGCCGCAGCCCTTGGCGCCGAGCGGGTTGGTGCGGCAGGGCGCGGAATCATCCAGCGTCACCACGATCGGCGGGACGTCATCGGCGCGCGGGATGCAGTAATCCTGGTAGCTCGCGGTCAGGAGCTGGCCGTCGGCATCGTATGACACGCCCTCGTACAGCGCCTGACCGATGCCCTGCGCGACGCCGCCATGGATCTGCCCCGTCACCAGCATCGGGTTCACGGCAACGCCGACGTCGTCGACGGTGGTGTAGCGCACGACCTTGGAGACGCCGGTCTCCGGATCGATCTCGACCTCGCAAATATGCGTGCCGTTCGGCCAGCTCGGGCCGTCGACCTCGCCTTCGGAATCGACGCTGAGCTTTGCGCCGGTTTCCTTCTCGGCAATATCGAACAGGCTGATGCGGCGGTCGGTGCCGACCACGGTGAGCATGCCGCCCTGGTACTCGATGTCCTCGACCGAGGTCTCGAGCACATTCGCTGCCTTCTCGCGCGCCTTCTGGATCAGGTCGTTGGAGGAGACGGCGACCGCCGTACCGCCGACGAACAGCGAGCGCGAGCCGACACTGCCAAAGCCCATCGCCAGATCGGTGTCGCCCTGGACGACGTCGATCTTGTCCATGGGAATGCCGAGCGTGTCGGAGATCATCTGGGTGTAGGTGGTCTGCAGCCCCTGCCCCATCGCCATGGTGCCGGAATGCAGCACGACGCGGCCCTGCGAGGTCGCGTGCAGGCTGACCTTTTCAGTGTGGGCG
Organism: Bradyrhizobium sp. CCGUVB4N; assembly: GCF_024199945.1. Lineage (GTDB taxonomy): Bacteria > Pseudomonadota > Alphaproteobacteria > Rhizobiales > Xanthobacteraceae > Bradyrhizobium. Next base: position 8,055,637 of record NZ_JANADP010000001.1, read on the forward strand.
CGACCGCCGGTCCATTCGATGTAGGAGGTCAGGCCCCGGCCGTAGAGCAGGCCCTTCTTCTTCGCGGCCTTCTTGCGCGCGGCAAAGCCGTCCCAGTCGGCCAGCTTCACGGCGCGGTCGAGCATGTGGGCGAAGGCGCCGGAATCGTAAACCTGGCCAGTAGCGTTGGTGTAGGGCAGCTGCGCCGGCTTGATGTAATTGGCTTTGCGGATCGCGCGCGGATCGATGCCGATTTTTCGCGCGGCGGCGTCGAACAGCCGCTCGACGATGAAGACGGCTTCTGGACGACCGGCGCCGCGATAGGCACCGACCGGTGCGGTGTGGGTCATCACCGACTTGACCTCGAAATGAACCAGCGGCAGGTCGTAGACACCGGTCTGCACGAACGGACCGAGCACCAGCGGAATGATGTTGGCCGCGCCCGAGGAATAGGCGCCGGTGCAGCCGATCGAGGTGACGCGATAGGCCAGCACCTTGCCCTTCTCGTCCAGCGCGAAGGACGCCGTCGAGGTGAGATCGCGGCCATGGGTGCCACCGACGAATTCGTCGGTACGGTCACCGCGCCAGCGGATCTTCCTGTTCAGCTTGGTCGCGACATAGGCGACGATGCCGTCTTCCGGATAGAGGTTGGTCTTCTGGCCGAAACCGCCGCCGATGTCGCCGACGAGCACGCGCACGCTGTCCTTGGGACGCTTCAGCACGGCTTCCGCCAGCACGTCGCGGGTCGAGGCCGGGGTCTGCGACTGAACATGCAGGAGGAGACGGCCGGTCTTCTTGTCGATCTCGGCGATGGTCGAACGCGGCTCCATCGCCGACGGCACCAGGCGCTGGCTGACGAGATCGAGCTCGACGGTGTGCGCAGCCTTGGCGAAGGCCTCATCGACTTTGGCGGCATCGCCATAGCTCATCGCACCGACGATGTTGTCGGGCGCCTCGGGCCACACCACCGGCGCGCCGGCTTTGACGGCCTCGACGGGATCGACCACGGCGGGCTGCACGTCGTATTCGACCACGATCGCTTCGGCCGCGCTCTGGGCTTCCGCACGCGACGAAGCCACCACCGCCGCCACCGCCTCGCCGGTGTAGCGCACGACCTCATGGGCGAGCAGCCGCCGCGGCGGCACGGTCATCGGCTTGCCGTCGGGGCGCTTGAAGATGCTCAAGGTCGGAATGGTGCCGACGTCGTCCTTGATCAGATCGGCGCCGGTGTAGATGGCGGTGACGCCCGGCATCGATGCCGCGGCGCTGGTGTCGATCGAGAGGATCTTCGCGTGCGCATGCGGCGAGCGCAGCACGTGCAACCACAACGCGCCGTCCTCCGGCTTGTCGTCGATGAATTGACCCTTCCCGGTGAGCAGCCGCTGGTCTTCCAAACGCTTGACGGGCTGGCCCGCTCCGAAACGCAAATTGCCGGGAAGAATGTTCATTCCGCTGGGTCCTCTAAGCCTCAAAGTGCGGCCGCCTTTTAGCGGATCGAGGCAGGCGAGACCAGCTGCGGTTTTAGGCGGAAATCCCGCGATTTCGGCATAGCGAGACGAGGTTAAGCCAGCTCTTTGAGCGCCGCTTCCACGATCTTGCGCGCTTCCGCGGTGAGAGCTGCCTGCGGCGGGACGGGGTCGCCGACGTCATAGCCCTGGATCGCGAGACCGGCCTTGATGCAGGCCGCGAGATTGAAGCGGGCGAAGGCCTCGTTGATGCGCCACAGCCTGCGCTGGAGCGCCATGGCCTCGTCCCAGCGGCCGGCCTGGCAGAGATCGTAGAGTGCCACGCTCTGGCGCGGGATGATGCAGGCCGGGCCCGCCATCCAGCCGAGGCCGCCGATCAGCATCACCGCAGCCGGGATGTGGGCGGAGGCCGAGAACACGCGCAGGCGATCGCCGCAGCGGTTCATGATCGACAGCAAGCGCCCGGTGTTGGTCGAGGCGTCCTTGATGTAACCAATGCGCGGATGCTCGGCGAGGCGCGCGATGACATCGAGGGTCAGATCCGAGCGCTGGAATTGCGGATTGGTGTAGATCACGACGGGAATGTCCACGGCATCAGCGATGCTGCGGAAATAGGATTCGACCTGGGCATCTGCGAGCGGAAAGTAGGCCTCGAGGATCGCCAGGATGCCGTTGGCGCCGAGCTTCTGGTAGGCCTGCGCCTGCGCCACCGCATCGGCCGTCGAGGTCGACGCAACGCCGGCCACCACAGGCACGCGGCCCTTCGCAGCCTCGATCGTGGTCTGCACCACCGCCATGCGCTGTGCGGCGTTGAGATAGGCGAACTCACCGGTCGAGCCCAGCGGCGTCAGCCCGTGCACGCCGGCACCGATCAAATCGTCGCAGAGCTTTGCGAGCACGTCCGTTCGCACCGCGCCGTCAATGCCGACGGGCGAGACGAGATAGGGAAAGACGCCGCGAAAATCGGTCATGTCGGGAATAAAATCCGGGGAAGCGAGTCTTGTCTGGCAGGCGCGCGATCCAACGCGTGCTACCATGGGGTCCTATTGCCAGCAAGCGACCTGCTTTCGAAGAGCGTATTTGTGGTTTGGGGAATTGTCCTGCAGCGTTGGCGGGCGTCGTTGTGTTGCGTCGGCCTCCTCGCCGCGGCGCTATGTCCCGGCATGGCTCGGGCCGGTGAATGCCCCGCGCCGCAATCGGAGATCGCGACCGATCGTCCCGACGTAACCAATTCCAGCCTGGTCGTGCCTGATGGCAGCATCCAGATCGAGAACGGCCTCAACACGTCCAGCCAGAGCGCCGGCAAGGGCTTTGACGGCAGCAACAGCCGTCTTCGCTTCGGCATCGCGCCGTGCCTCGAAGTGCTGGTCGACGTGCCGAGCTATGTCGGGCGTTTGACCGGCACGGTCGATACCGGTTTCACCAACGTCACCCCTGGCGTGAAGTGGCAGGTCAGCGGACTGCCAGAGCCTGCGAACCTCTCGGTGGTGTTCGGCGTCGGCCTGCCGACCGGCACGCCCGCGATCACCGGCGCAGGCCTTCAACCCTATCTGCAATTCCCCTGGTCTTACGAACTCGGCGGCGGCTGGGGCATCAGCGGCATGTTCACGAGCTTCTTCCGGCCATCGGATCCGGGCAACCACCAGACCAGCGAAGCAACCTTCGTGATCGAGCGCAAGGTCAGCGAGAAGCTGGCGCTGTTCGCCGAATATGTCAGCGACACGCCATCGCGCGGCGCGAGCACGGCGCTGCTCAATGTCGGTGGCGGCTATCTCCTGAACCGGACCGAGCAAATCGATTTCCACCTGGCCTTCGGCCTCAACCGGAATTCGCCGGACTACATCATCGGCGTCGGCTATTCCTACCGCTGGGACAACGTCCTCGGCCCGGCCGCGCGACCGATGCTTCGGCGTTGACCAAGCTGGTCAGCGCGGCCGCTCACACCTTGAGCAGGCGCACCCGCGTGCCCCAGGGATCGACCGCCTCGACGCCGTCCGGCAGCTGCGCCACCCGGGCGCCGCCCTTGCGCAGGCGTTCTTCCCGCGCGGCGAGCAGCTCCTGCTTCTCCGTCACCAGCGAAAACCAGGCGAGCCCGGTCATGGCATCGTCGCGCTGGCCTGCGCCCTGGCTCTGCCAGACGTTCATGCCGAGATGGTGGTGATAGCGCCCCGACGACAGGAACGCGGCGCCGTTGCGACTGCGGGTCGGGTCGAGGCCAATCGTGCCGTGGTAAAAGTTCTGCGCCTGCGCGAGATCGCCGACACGCAAATGCATATGGCCGACCCGCATCCCGTCCGGCGCCTTCGCATAGTCGCTGACGCGCGTGTTGGTCAGCGACAGCAGGTCGGGAATGTTGAGCTCGTCGGTCGCCATCTGCACGCTGCCCTCGCTCCACTGCCATTGCGAGGGATCGCGATCCGCATAGACCTCGATGCCGTTGCCTTCGGGATCATCGAGATAGACGGACTCGCTGACGAGGTGATCAGCAAAGCCCGACAGCTTCACGCGGTGCGAGGCCGCATGCACCAGCCAGCGCGCCAGGTCTTTTCGCGTCGGCATCAGGAAGGCCGTGTGGTAGAGGCCGGCGGCGTTGCGCGGCTCGATCGCGGCGTCGGGACGAGCTTCCAGCACCAGCAGCGTGATACCGGCGGTGCCGAGCTTCGCGGCGGCGCCGGAGCGCTCCATTACGGTGAGCCCGATGACGTCGCGGTAGTAGTCGGCGACCTTGTCGAGATTCTTCACCCGCAGCGTCACCATGCCGACCCGCATCGGCGTGCGGCTGGCATAGGTCGGCCCGCCGCCTTGCGGATTGCCCTCGGCGCGCGCGGCGGCCGCGGCCGCCATCGCGAGCGAGCTGGCACCGGCGAGTTGAAGCAGGGTGCGGCGGGTGAGGTCGATGGTCATCGGTCGGGGCTCGCTGACATCCTTGAGGCCATATCGCGCAATTCGGGGATTGCTACACGTTCCCGTGAGTGGCTCCCAATCACATGTTCGTCGGCCGGGCCCAGGGCGGACTGGCCACCCGGCCAGTTTCGCAATGGCCCGTGACATCCCAGATTGTGGACAGCTTACAGGAGCCTTCCATGACCGACTTCACTCCTCTCACCTCGCTATCGTCCGCGCTCGCGGATGTCGTGGCGCGCATCGCGCCGTCCGTCGTCTCCGTGCATTCGCATCGCTCCCGCTCGACCGGCTTCGTCTGGAAGCCCGGCCTGATCGTGACCGCCGACGAGGCGCTGGCGGACGAGGGCGAGGTCCAGATCGTGCTTGCCGACGGCAGCACGGCCTTGGCCACCATCGTGGGCCGCGACCACACCACCGATATCGCGTTGCTGCGCGCCGACACCAACCTCGCGCCGGTCAGGCTCGCCGCAACGGTCCCCGCCCTCGGCGCGCTGTCGGTCGTGGTCGCCACCAATCGCGATGCGCCGAGCGCGGCGCTCGGGATGGTATCGGTATCCGGCAAGGGCTGGCGCTCCTTGCGCGGCGGCGAGATCGATACGCGGATCGAGCTCGATGTCCGCCTGCGTTCGAGCCAGGAAGGCGGCCTTGCCGTCGATGCCTCCGGCGAGGCCTTCGGCATGACCGTGCTCGGACCGCGGCGCGTGCTGGTGATCCCGACGGCGACGATCGAGCGGGTCGCGGCGCAGCTCGAAACGCGCGGCCGCATCGCGCGCGGGTATCTCGGGCTCGGACTGCAGCCGCTGCGGCTCGACGACGGCATCGGCGCGATGGTGATGAATGTCGACAAGGCAGGTCCCGCCGCCACAGCCGGCATCCGCCAGGGCGACGTGATCGTCGCGGTCAATGACCAGAAGCTGTCCGGCGTGCGCGCGCTGTTGCGGACGCTGGGCCCGGCGAGCGTCGGCCAGGTGGTCGATGTCGCGATCCGCCGCGGCGGCGAGCCGGCGAGCTTCAAGGTCACGATTGGCGAAAGGCCGGAGGCGTGAGCGAGGACAACGCACCCGAGATCGTGCTGTCCCTGGAGATCGACGATCCCACGCTGGCCGACCGCCTCGCGACACTGCTCGGCAGCGTCGCGGGGCTTCGCCTTGCTGCGCCCGGCGAGACCGCCACGGCAAGCGTCGTCGCGCGCGATCCGCGCGTCATGCCGGAAGACATCGCACTGACGCAGCGCGAGCTCGACGTGCTGGCGCTGATGGCGGAAGGCGCCTCCAACAAGATGATCGCGCGGCAGCTCAGCATCTCCGTGCACACCGTGAAATTCCATGTCGGCTCGCTGCTGGACAAGCTGGATGCCACCGGCCGCACCGACGCCGTCGCGCATGCGGCGCGCCGCGGTGTGATCGAGCTATAGCGCGATCGGGAATTTGAGTTCGACGGTCAGGCCCGGCGCGTTGTCACGCAGCGCGATCTCGGCGCCGTGGAGCCGCGATACCGCCGCGACCAGGCTCAGGCCCAGACCGTTGCCGGGCGTATAACGGCTCTGTTCGAGCCGGTAGAAGCGTTTGAAGACGTGATCATGCTGGTCGGCGGCAATGCCCGGACCGTCATCGGCGATGGCGATCGTCGCGCTGGTGCCGGCATAACGGCAGGTCACGGTCACTTGTCCGCCGGCGCGGCCATGCTTGATCGCGTTGTCGACCAGATTGGCGATGGCATCGAACAAGAGGTCGCGATCGCCGGTTACGGCAACGTCGCGGTCACCGCCAAGGCTCATGCGCGTCGCGACCTGTTCGGCGGCGGCGTCATAGAGCTCGACGACCTCGCCGGCGATCTCGGCAAGATTGAGCGCGCGAAACGCGCTGCGGCGAGCGCGGGTCTCGATCTCCGATATCCGTGTGATCGAGGCGAACATGCCGAGCACCGCATCGAGGTCGGCGATGGTATCGCCGATCAGCGCGGCATCGGCTTCACTGTTGCGCTCGTGGTGATAGGCCTTTTCCAGCCGGCCGCGCATGCGCGTCAGCGGCGTGCGCAGATCATGGGCGACATTGTCGCTGACCTGCTTGACTTCGCCCATCAGCGTCTCGATCCGATCGAGCATCTGATTGAGGTTTTCGGCGACGCGGTCCCACTCATCGTGGCTGCCGCGCAGGGGAATGCGCCGGTCGAGGCCGGACAGCATGATGGCGCGGCTGGTGGCGTTGATCTCCTCGATCCGCCCGACCGTGCGTCGCGTCACCAGCACGGCGGCAAGGCCTGCCAGCACGACCAGCAGCACCGCAACTGCGACCATCGCCAGCTCGAGCATCGCGACGAAACCTGAGTGGTCGCCGACATCGCCGACCCGGCTCCGCACGAAAGCGAGCGTGCCGAAATAGACATAGGCCATGATCGCCGCGACGATCAGGCCGAAGATCGCGATCGCGATCAGCGCCAGGCGGAAGGTCGAGGAACGAAGCGTGTCAGCCAGGAGCACGGAGGCAATATCCAATGCCGCGAATGGTATGGATCAATGGATAGGCCTGGGCATCGTCGACCTTGCGACGGACGCGTCCGACATAGACGTCGATGATGTTGGTGGAGGGATCGAAATGCAGGTCCCAGACATGCTGGAGCAGCATCGCGCGGGAGACGACGCGGCCCTCGTTGCGAACGAGATATTCGAGCAATTGAAACTCGCGCGGCAGCAGCGGAATCTTGCGGCCGCGACGGCTGGCATTGCGTGCGATCAGATCCACCGCGAGATCGCCGACACGCAGAATCGTTTCCTTGGCGATGGTCTCGCTGCGGCGGCCGAGCGCCTCGAGGCGGGCGAGCAACTCGACGAAGGAAAACGGCTTGACGAGGTAATCGTCGCCGCCGGCACGCAAGCCGCGCACACGGTCATCGACCTCGCCGAGCGCGGAGATGATCAGGAAGGGCGAGGCAACGCCGTCATCGCGCATCTGCCGCATCACGGCGATGCCATCGATGTCGGGCAGCATGCGGTCGATCGTGATCACGGCATAGTCGCGCGCAACGCCGTGGCTGAGGGCTTCGCGCCCCGTAGCGGCGAGGTCGACGTCATAGCCGGACATCGTCAGCTCCTCGACGAGCTGGCCTGCAGTTTCCGGATCGTCCTCGACGACCAGGATGCGACGGTGGCCTCCGGTCATGACAAACTCCGAGCGACGATCGCCACCAGACTATCCCGTTCCGGGGCTGAGCGGAACTGCCTGGTGGCGATCGCGACAATGGTGCGGTACGGCGATGCTAGTACCAATTTTCCCCGCACACATTGACCCATTGCCACCCATAGGGCGTCAAGCTCCTGCGCCAGCATCCGTCGTCGTAATAATTGGCGTAGTAGAAGGGCGCACCGATGAAGGCGAACCGGTGGAAGCGATGATGCCGGAAGAAGAAGGCGTGGCGGCCGATGAACGGCCTGCCGTGCCAGCCGGCGCCGGCGAAACGCGGCCCGAAGGCCGCGCGGGTCGCCAATGGGGCACCGGCAAAGCGCGGCCCAAAGGCAGCGTGGGCCGCCATCGGCGAGCCGGCGAAGCGGGCGCCGCTGAAATGAGCTCCGCCCATGCCGCCGAAGTGCATGCCGCCGCCCATACCGCCGACGTGCATCCCTCCACCACCGAAATGGCCACCACCGCCAAAGCCGCCGCCGTGACCGCCGCCACCACCACCCCGGGCGAGAACGGGCGATGCAAGTGCCAGCGCCGCGACGACGGTCGCCGCGACGAGGCGAGTGAGACGTCTGTTGTTCATCGGAAATCCTCCATGCAGCGCGGCAACACGCGCCGCGCGGGGAGGATCAGATGAGAAGAAAGAGCCCTCTCCTTCAACTTACAAATGCGCCAGATTCTGACGCGGGTGTTAGGGAGGCTAGGCCCGCTTGCCGTTGTTCTTCTCGGCCGCACGACGCATCGCTTCGGCGAGCGCGCCACCGCCGGAAGATTCCTGCTGGCGCGGGGCCGATGACGTCATGCGGTTGGTGTTGCGCGTGTTGTCGCGCTGCATGCCGGGGGCGTCCTTCTTGGCGCCGACCTCGTCGTCGAGGCGCAGCGTCAGCGAGATGCGCTTGCGGGCGACCTCGAAGTCCAGCACCTTCACCTTGACGATGTCGCCGGGCTTCACCACCTCGCGCGGATCCTTGATGAAGGTTTTCGACATCGCCGAGATGTGGACGAGGCCGTCCTGGTGCACGCCGATGTCGACGAACGCGCCGAAGGCGGCGACGTTGGTCACGGTACCCTCGAGGATCATGCCCTTCTGGAGATGCTTGATCTCCTCGACGCCCTCCTTGAACACCGCGGCCTTGAACGCCGGACGCGGGTCGCGACCGGGCTTTTCCAATTCGCGCAGAATGTCGGTGACGGTCGGCAGACCGAAGGTCTCGTCGACGAAATCCTTCGGCTTCAGCGTACGGACGACCTCGCTGGAGCCAATCAGCGCCTTGATGTCGCTCTTGGTCGCGGCGAGAATCCGGCGCACCACCGGATAGGCTTCCGGATGCACGCCGGAGGCATCGAGCGGGTCTTCGCCGCCGAGGATGCGCAGGAAGCCGGCGCACTGCTCGAACGCCTTCGGCCCGAGCCGTGGTACTTCCTTCAGCGCCTTGCGCGACTTGAACGGACCGTTGGCATCGCGATGCGCGACGATGCTCTGCGCCAGGCCGGAGCCGACGCCCGACACGCGCGCGAGCAGCGGCGCGGACGCCGTGTTGACGTCGACGCCGACCGCGTTCACGCAGTCTTCGACCACGGCATCGAGCGATTTGGCGAGCTTGGCCTGGCCGAGATCGTGCTGATACTGGCCGACGCCGATCGCCTTGGGCTCGATCTTGACGAGCTCGGCGAGCGGATCCTGCAGACGACGGGCAATCGAAACCGCACCGCGCAGGGTGACGTCGAGATCGGGCAATTCCTCCGAGGCGAAGGCCGAGGCCGAATAGACCGACGCGCCGGCTTCCGACACCACGATCTTGGACATCTTCAGCTCGGCGAGGCCCTTGACGAGATCGCCCGCGAGCTTGTCGGTTTCGCGCGAGGCGGTGCCGTTGCCGATCGCGATCAGTTCGACGCGGTGCTTGATTGCGAGCTTGCCGAGGATCGCCAGCGACTCGTTCCACTGCCGCTGCGGCTCGTGCGGATAGATCACGGCGGTATCGACCACCTTGCCGGTCGCATCGGTGACGGCGACCTTGACGCCGGTGCGGTAGCCGGGATCGAGACCCATAGTGGCGCGGGTGCCGGCGGGCGCCGCCAGCAGCAGATCGCGCAGGTTCGAGGCGAACACGCGGACGGCCTCGGTCTCGGCCGCATTCCACAGCCGCATGCGCAGGTCGATATTGAGGTGCACCTGGATCTTGGTGCGCCAGGCCCAGCGCACGGTGTCGATCAGCCAGCGATCGCCGGCGCGCTTGAGGTCGGCGATGCCGAACCGCTTCATGATCTTCAATTCATAGGCGCCCGGGACACCCGCCGGCGGCACCTCGGCCTCGGCCTGGATCTGGAGATCGAGGATCTCTTCCTTCTCGCCGCGGAACATCGCGAGGATGCGGTGCGAGGGCAGCTTGGTCAGCGGCTCGGAGAATTCAAAATAGTCGGCGAATTTTTCGCCCTCGGTCTTCTTGCCGTCGCGCACCTTCGAGGCCATGCGCGCGTTGGTCCACATCTCCTCGCGCAACACGCCGATCAAATCGGCGTCTTCGTCAAAACGTTCGACCAGGATGGCGCGGGCGCCGTCGAGCGCGGCCACCGCATCGGCAACGCCCTTCTCGGCGTTGATGAAGCCTTCGGCGACGACCTTGGGATCGTTGCCGGGCTCCGCGATCAGCTGGTTGGCGAGCGGCTCGAGGCCGGCCTCCTTGGCGATCTCGGCCTTGGTGCGGCGCTTCGGCTTGAACGGCAGATAGATGTCTTCGAGGCGTGCCTTGCTGTCGGCGGCGAGGATGGAGGCTTCGAGTGCGGCGTCGAGCTTGCCCTGCTCGCGGACTGATTCGAGGATCGCCTTGCGGCGATCTTCCAGCTCGCGGAGATAGCCCAGGCGCTCCTCCAGCGTGCGCAATTGCGCGTCGTCGAGCGCACCGGTCGCTTCCTTGCGGTAGCGCGCGATGAAGGGAACCGTGGCGCCGCCGTCGAGCAACGCCACCGTCGCCTCGACCTGCTCTGCCCGTACCCCAAGCTCCTGCGCAATTTTCTGGTTGATATTTGCCACGCGAGAATCCCTCTATATCCAAGCACGCGACGCAAGCCGAAATCCGGCCGCGGGACGCCGCTTATGGACCAACCGAGGTTGATTCATCAAGGTGCGGCGCGCAACCGTCGACAGAGGATTTTTTTTTGCGGGACCGATGCGGTCTCGCCACAATCGTGGGGATGTCGCGGGGCACACATGAAGTCCTGTAGGATGGGTAGAGCACTTGCGAAACCCATCAACTCTTCTTCCAATCGGAGACATGATGGGTTTCGCTGCGCTCTACCCATCCTACGGCCTCGCAGACACACCTTCGCACCCTCGCGGCGCGTTTCGCCCGAGGGGAGTTGTTTGGCGAAGACTCGTCGTTTGGTACTGATATCGAGCGCAATCGATGGATCACGCGGTATGGGTCCTGGCTTTCGCCAGGACGACATCGGGGATTGACATCCACCCGGCTTCCACGGCTGGTTGGGCCTGCCGGACCATCGAACTTCCCACGAGGACACTCCATGCGGACGACATCGGTCGGCGTCTTCAAGGTCGCCACCAAGGGCCCCGGCGACGTTTCCGGCCTCATGAGCCTGATCGTTTCAGGCGCGATCGATCCGGCCGCCATCCTGGCAATCCTCGGCAAGACCGAGGGCAATGGCGGTGTCAATGATTTCACCCGGGAATATGCCGTCGCCGCGCTGTGCACGGCGCTGGCGCCAAGGCTCGATCTGACGCCGCACGAGGTCGAGCAGCGCATCGCGTTCGTGATGTCCGGCGGCACCGAGGGCGTGCTCAGCCCGCACATCACGGTGTTCACGCGCCAGCAGGTTGCGAAGCCGCTCACAGGCATCTCCGGCAAGCGCCTGAGCATCGGCATGGCGCAGACCCGCGATTTCCTGCCCGAGGAGCTCGGCCGCTCGGCACAGATCACCGAGACCGCCAAGGCGGTGAAGGCCGCGATGGCGGATGCCGGCATCAGCGATGCCGCCGACGTCCATTTCGTCCAGATCAAGTGCCCGCTGCTGACCAGCGAGCGTGTCGAGGCCGCGGCCGCGCGCGGCAGCAAGACGGCGACGATCAGCGCCTACAGCTCGATGGCCTATTCGCGCGGCGCCTCCGCGCTCGGGGTTGCGGTCGCGCTCGGCGAGATATCTCCCGATCTTCGCGACCAGGACGTGCTGCACCGCTACGATCTGTTCTCGAAGGTGGCCTCGACCTCGTCAGGGATCGAGCTGATGCACAACGTTGTCATCGTGCTCGGCAATTCGGAAGGCTCCGCAAGCGAATTCGAGATCGGGCATGCCGTGATGAGCGACGCGATCGATGCGCCTGCGGTGGTATCCGCATTGACAAGTGTTGGCCTTGACATCGCGCCGCAAACCGGCACCGGCCGCGAGCTCGTCAACATCTTCGCCAAGGCCGAGGCCTCGCCGGATGGCACCGTGCGCGGCTTCCGCCACACCATGCTCGAGGACACCGATATCAGCTCGACACGCCATGCCCGCGCGGCGGTCGGCGGGTTGATCGCCGGCCTTGCCGGCACCGGCGCGGTCTACGTCTCCGGCGGCGCCGAGCACCAGGGGCCCGCCGGCGGTGGACCAGTTGCGGCGATCGCAAGGCTGCTTTAAAGCGCCCCGACCTCTCCGTCCGGCGCAACCCTGCCCTTCGCGCCGGCTCAGTTGATTCACGCGGGCCCTTGCGAAAAAGGTGGCGCCGCGACCCAAGGGGATTTGAACTTCATGACTTTGCCGATGAGCTGGAATGAATGGACGCAGCACGATGGCGTCGGCCTTGCGGCGCGCGTCCGCAACGGCGAGCTGACGGCAAAGGAACTGGCACGTCAGGCCGCGGCGGCCGTGGCCAAGGTCAATCCGACGCTGTCGGGCGTGGTCGAGCTGTTCGATGACGTGATCGCCGATCCCGCCAAGGACGGCGCCAATCTCGCCGGTCCGTTCGCCGGCCTGCCTTTCCTGATGAAGGATCTGGGTCCGACCATGAAGGGCCGACTCCAGGAAATGGGCTCGCTGCTGATGCGCGGCAATCGCGCCGCGGCCGACACATTCCTGACCGGCAAATTCCGCCAGGCAGGCTTGAACCTGATCGGCCGCACGACGACGCCGGAATTCGGCGTGTGCAGCTCCGCCGACAACCCGGCCGTCTATGTCACCCGCAATCCCTGGAATACCGACTACACCACCTGCGGCTCGTCGGCCGGCAGCGCGGCGATGGTCGCGGCCGGCGTGGTGCCGATCGCGCACGCGACCGATGGCGGCGGCTCGATCCGCATTCCCGCCGGCGTCAACGGCAATATCGGGCTGAAGGTGTCGCGCGGCGTGTTCTCGCTGGCGCCGCACATGTCCGACCTCACCGGCCTCGTCTCGATCCAGGGCTGCCAGTCGCGCACGGTGCGCGACACCGCCGCTTTCGTCGACCACGCCCGCGGCCCCGCGCCCGGCGAGTTCATGCCGTTCTGGACCACGGCGCAGCCTTACGGCGAGATGATCAAGCGCGATCCATCCAAGCTGCGCATCGCGCTGTCGCACACCTGGGGCGATTACACCGCGACGCCCGAGATCGCCGCCGAACTGGAGAAGACCGGCCGCTTCCTCGAGGGCCTCGGCCATCACGTCGACTACGCACTGCCCGAGCTCGATTTCCGCGCCGCCTTCGCGGCGCAGACCACCTGCTACATCTCGAACTTTTCCGTGGTGATTTCCAACATGCTCGCCGCGCGCGGGCTGGAGCGTCCGCCGGAAGATCTGATCGAGCCGATGAACATCCGGATCTGGGAAGCCGGCCTGCACACGAGCTTCGCCGACCGGGCGAAGATGCAGGCGGTCTTCAACACCACCTCGCGCGGCTTCGGCAGCTTCTTCGAGCAGTGGGACGTGATCCTGACGCCGATCACGGCGCTGCCGACGCCGAAGGTCGGCACCAAGGAATATCTCACCATCTCCGACAATCCGGATGTGCTCGACTGGTTCGGCAATCTCTGGCGCTTCTTCGCCTTCACGCCGCTCGCCAATCTCTGCGGCATGCCGGCAATCTCGATGCCGATGGCGGCCCAGGACCACGGCCTGCCGCTCGGCATCCAGGCGATCGCGAAGCAGGCCAATGACGGCCTGCTGCTGCAACTCGCCGCCCAGATCGAGCGCGCGCTCGACGGCAAGTGGAACGGCGGGAAGAAGCCGAAGGTGTATGTCGGCTAGGCGTAGCGACAAGCTCTAGCCAACACCTCGCCCGATCGCCTTGTCCGCACGTCCGCGCGATACGCCATGCTCCGCGAGCAGGCGCGCCGCGGGACTTCGCGTCTCGGCAAACAGGGCAACAAGCGCATTGACGCCGGTGACCTCGGGATATCCGACCTCCTGGGCAAGGAACGGGGCGCGCTGATCGACGCGCTTGAACGCCGCCGTCGGCTCGGCACGTCCGGTCTCGATCACGGTGTGCTTGAGTTCGTTGTCGAGATACTGCACGAGGCCTTGCCTCAGCTTGTCGAGATCGGCGTCGCAGGCACGCATCACGGCGGCCGCGTTCGCATCCTCGGTCAGGGCAAGCAGCAAATGCTCAAGCGTCGCGTATTGATGGCGGCGCCGGTCAGCGTGCTCAAGCGCCCGCCGTTTCGTAGCCGCGTAGTTTGCCGAGACCGGCCGTTGCGACAGGTCGAGCAGCGCGTCGATCCGCTCGAGCCGTTTCACGGGATCGAGCGTCGCCAGCAGCTCGTATTTGTCCCTGATGGGTAACTTCATCCGCGTCGCGACGGTATCGGCGATCTGTCCGGGATCACGGGTTAAATCGAAGAACAGCCAGAGGTCCGGCACCAGAATTCCATGAGCCGCCGTGTAATCCTGGAAGCTTTGATAGATCCTTCGGATCAGATCCCTGGCATCGCGGGCCGTCCCCTCACTGACGTCAACGACCGCGGCCTGATAGGCGACCGCCTCAGCCGCAAAGCTGCGTAGCGCGACGCGCCGAAGGCCGCGCGTCAGCACCCTGAACGTGCCATTCTCGAGCGGCACCAGTTCGAGCAGTTGCGATAGGATGCCGATCTCGTAGACATCGGACAATCGAGGATCGTCGACGGCCGCCTCGCGTTGAATCGCCAGGACGACTTCGCGTCCGCCTTCGAACGCCTGGTTCAACGCCTGAACGGTGCTCTCGCGGCCTACAAACAGCGGGTAAGTCGCGTTCGGAAACGGAACGAGATCGCGTAGGGGAATGGCGGGATAGAGCGCCGTTGTCGTTTTCAGCGGTGCAATCGCCGGCGCCGTGTCACGCCGCTCTGCGTGAAGCAGCGCCGACAATGTATTCCAGTCGGCAACACCGAACATCCTCGACACGAGTTCGAGGCTCTCGCTGTGGCTGATGGTGACGGCCTTGGTGGTCAGGGATTCGCGCAGGGTCTGCGCCATAGCCTTGGCATCGCGAAAATCGCGCATCGGTTCGTCCTCTGCATGAGCGATCCAGGTGTGTCAGGTGGTTGCGTTGCTGACCCGGTCGCTCGGGCAAAGGGGGCCGATCAGGGCTCGATACATTCACCGTTCCACGGAGGGCGCAACCGGCAGGTCGTATCAACCTGCGCGGAAGGTGACGTAAAGGCGGATGGCTGTCAATCTCGGTTCCTGCTCAGTTCTTGCTCAATTCTTCACGGTCGGGATCGCTTCGTCCGGCTGCTGCTGTCCGAGCTTGAGCATCGCAAGCGCCTTGTCGAGCGCTTCGCGCAAGGCCAGCGCCGCGGCCGGGCTGCAGCGCAGATGCGCGGTCTGGACCACGTCGACCCTGACGGCGGCACCAATCGGCATCAGCAAATTCGCAGCGAGCTCGATCTGGATCGCACCGTTGTGATGGCCGAAGCAGGACGCGCCGTCGAAATAGATGATCGGCGCCCGCTCCGAGCTCGAGCTAGAAATGGTGACGAGCCCCTGGCTGGTGGCGGGCGTCTCGGGATCGGCCATGGGCACTCCTTGGGACTGGTCGACGGGCGAAGCGCCCACCATCGTTGCTTCGGCGCGCTCTGTCGAGGCCAAACCGGTTCCTGGCAGATCTGCCGCGCGGGGCGCATTTCCGGGTTTTGCGCCGTCCCCGACGGTGGTCTAGAACGTCATCATGTCCATCTCATCGACCACGCTTCCTTTCGAGGAACTCGCCGAAGCCATCAAGGGCCGCCGCTCCGATTACGGCCATATCAGCGGGCTGCAGCTCGACCGGTTCGCGCCGGGCGAAGCCTGGTCGAGCCTGCCCTATCGCCCCGTCTTCGTCGGCGACACCGAGACCGGTGTGCTGCATGGTGGCGTCGTCACCGCGATGCTGGACGAGAGCTGCGGCATGGCGGTTCAGCTCGCGCTCGACGGCACCAGCGCGATCGCGACGCTCGACCTGCGCATCGACTACCAGAAGCCGGCTACCCCTGGGCTCGCCATCAAGGCGCATTCGGTCTGCTATCGCACCACGCGCTCGATCGCCTTCGTGCGCTCCACGGCTTACCAGGAGTCCGAGGACGATCCGGTGGCGACCGCCACCGGCTGCTTCATGATCGGCGCCAACCGCACCAACATGCTGGCGGACCGCCGGATGGACCAGCGCAGCATCCCGACGCTGGAAGCGCCGGAGGATCCGGACAGCCCGTTCGCCAACAGCCCGTTCGCGCGCTGCCTCGGCATTCGCGTCAATGATGACGGCACGCTGACGATGCCGTTCTCGCCCAAAATCATCGGCAACCCGATCCTCCCCGCCATCCACGGCGGCATGACCGGCGCTTTCCTTGAGACCACCGCGATCCTCGGCGTGCGGCGCGAGCTCGGGATCGCGACGCTGCCGAAGCCGATCGGGCTGACCGTCAATTACCTGCGCTCCGGCCGGGCGCTGGACACCATTGCCAATGTCTCGATCGTGAAACAGGGCCGGCGTATCGTCGCCTTCGAGGCGCGGGCCTGGCAGGACGATCCGGACAAGCCGATCGCGTCCGCCTTCGGCCATTTCATGCTGCGCCCGACGCCTGGAAACGACGAGGAATAGGCGTATTTTACTTGACGACCGGGATTCGGGACACAACGATAGCACGTTCCCACGAGAGGTATTGGGTTGCGGCATCCGATCGACATCATCGCCATGTTCGCCGCCATCTGGCTGTTGGCGTCAATGGTGCTCGACGCGGTGACGCCGAAGGAACTGACCGCGGTCATGATCGCCATCGCGATCGGGCCCGCCGTGGTCATCACCGCCGTGTTCTACTATCTGCGCTGCCCGCGCACGGATTTCGCGGTGATGTTCGCAGCGCTCTGGCTGATCTCCGACATCGCCATCGCCTTCATCTCGCCGAAGGAACTGCCGCATTTCCTGATCGCGCTCGGCTTCGTGCCGGCGGCGCTGATCGGCATCGTGCTGCACTGGCAGCGCTTCCAGCGCCGCCATGAGCAACTGCCCGCGCCGTCAGCGAAGCGCGGCTAGCGCGACAGCAAGTTTGTCTTCGCGAGGTCGATAACCTCGTCGCCGCGGCCACTCATGACCGCACGCAGCACCCAGAGGCTAAAACCCTTGACCTGTTCGGCCGTGATGGTCGGCGGCATCGACAGCTCCTGCTTGGCGGTGACGACATCAAGCAGCGCCGGGCCATTGTGGGCCAGCATCTCCTTCATCGCGCCGGGGAGTTCGCCGGGGTCCTCGACGCGTTTCGCAAAAATGCCCATCGCGCGCGCCATCGCGGCGAAGTCGGGATTTTCCAGATCGACATTGGTGTCGACGAAGCCTGCGGCCTTCATCTCCAGCGCGACGAAGCCGAGCACGCCGTTGTTGAAGACGACGATCTTCACCGGCAGCTTCATCTGCGTCAGCGTGATCAGATCGCCCATCAGCATGGTGAAGCCGCCGTCGCCCGACAGCGAGATCACCTGGCGGCCGGGCTGCGAGGCCTGCGCGCCGATCGCCTGCGGCATGGCGTTGGCCATCGAGCCGTGCACGAAGGAGCCGATCAGCCGTCGGCGGCCGTTCATGTTGAGATAGCGCGCGGCCCACACCGTCGGCGTGCCGACATCGGCGGTGAAGACGGCATCGTCACTCGCGTGATCGCTGATGACTTTTGCCAGATATTGCGGATGGATCGGCTTGGCTCCCGGCGTACCCTTGGCGAGCGAGTCCAGGCCTTCACGCGCCCTCTTGTAATGCGCGATGGCGTCGTCGAGATGCTTTCGTTGCGTCTTGGTCTTGAGCAGCGGCAGCAGCGCCTCGATGGTCAGCTTGACGTCGCCGACGAGACCGAGATCGATCTTGGTGCGCCGTCCCAGATTTTCCGGGCGGATATCGATCTGCGCAACCTTCGCATCGGCCGGGAAGAACTGCTTGTAGGGAAAATCCGTTCCCAGCATCACCAGCGCGTCGCAGGCGTGCATGGCGGCGTAGCCCGAGGAGAAGCCGATGAAGCCGGTCATGCCGACGTCGTAGGGGTTGTTGTATTCGACGTGCTCCTTGCCGCCGAGCGCATGCACGATCGGGCTCTTCAGCGCTTCGGCCAGTTGCATCAGCGGTGCATGCGCGCCGGCACAGCCGCGGCCGCAGAACAGCGTGATGCGCTCGGCGCTGTTGAGGAGATCTGCGAGCGCTTTCAGCTCGTCGGCCTGCGGCACGATCCTGGGCGCGGACAGCGCAAGCCCGCGATTGGTCGACAGCGCGCGCTTCGGCGGGCTGCGGAACGCGACGTCGCCAGGCATCGCGACGACGGCGACGCCGCGCAGGCCCACCGCTGCGCGGATCGCGTTCTCCAGCACGAAAGGCAGCTGGCTCGGATCCGAGACCAGCTCGCAATAATGGCTGCATTCGCGAAACAGATTTTGCGGATGAGTTTCCTGAAAATAGCCGCCGCCGATCTCGGCCGACGGGATCTGCGCGGCGATCGCCAGCACCGGCACGCGGCTGCGATGTGCGTCGAACAGGCCGTTGATCAGATGCAGATTGCCCGGGCCGCAGGAGCCGGCGCAGACCGCGAGGCTGCCGGTCATCTCGGCTTCGCCGGCGGCCGCGAACGCCGCGACCTCCTCGTGGCGGACGTGCACCCATTCGATGGTGCCGCGGCGGCGCAGTGCCTCGGTG
Organism: Bradyrhizobium sp. CCGUVB4N; assembly: GCF_024199945.1. Lineage (GTDB taxonomy): Bacteria > Pseudomonadota > Alphaproteobacteria > Rhizobiales > Xanthobacteraceae > Bradyrhizobium. The sequence goes on from NZ_JANADP010000001.1 coordinate 8,074,251, forward strand.
AGACCGTTCAGGCTGTCGCCGACAATGCCGTAGATGCGCTTGACGCCGGCCTGTTCGAGTGTTGCCACGAACAGATCGGCTATGTTGTTGATCGCCATGTCGGTCTCCTGATCTCGCTATTGCAGCAAGATAGGACAACGCACGACCGTGACGACATCACGGCTTGTTTATTGCGCGATCAGTCTTTCACAATCGCCCGATCATAGGCCTCGATCGTCGCCTTCGCGCGCGCGGCGACATCGGCGGCCGACATGCCGGGCTTGTAGAGGCTGGAGCCAAGCCCGAATGCGGTCACGCCGCCCTTGATGTATTCTGCAAAATTCTGGTCGGAGACGCCGCCGACGGCGGCGATCATCACGCCTGCGGGGAGCACCGCGCGGATCGCGGCGATGCCGGACGCGCCGAGCACGCTCGCCGGAAAGAATTTGAGGCCGGATGCACCGGAGCGGGCTGCAAGCAGCGCCTCGGTCGGCGAGAACACGCCGGGCAGCGTCACCATGCCGTGCTGATGCGCACGCGCCAGCACCTCGGTATCGACATTCGGCGAGACCATCAGCTTGCCACCGACATCATTGAGGCGATCGACATCCGCCGCGGTGAGCACCGTGCCGGCGCCGATCAGCACGCCTGATGGCGCGAGCTTCGCGGCGAGCCCGATGGAGCGGAACGGATCGGGCGAGTTCAGGGGAATCTCGATCGCGGTCATGCCGGCCTCGACCAGCACGCCGACGATGGCCTCGGTCTCCTCGGGCTTGACGCCGCGCAGGATCGCGACCAGGGGCCGCTTCATCGGCGGAAAGGGAACGCTCATCTCAAAGATCCTTCTGACTTCGTCCAGATCGCCGCCGCGGCCATCGACAGGCCGCGGCGCACCGCTTCATCGGCATCGATCGGGTTCACGTTGACCGACAGCGCATCGAAGGCCAGCCGGTACAGATCCGCCAGCCGGCCCGAGGCAATCAGCATGATGCCGGCCTTCGGCACCGTACCGGAAAGACCTGCGGCGAGCTCGGCGCCGATCAACGTGCCCGACAGTGTCTCACGCGCCGCGGCCGGCGTGCCGCCGAACAGCAGCTGACGCGACCTTGCGGTGAACAGGAGATTGGCCGCGAAAGCCGGCGCTTCGTACGCGGCTTTCACCGCCGCCTTGAAGCTCGCGACATCCTCGGCGTCATCGGCGCCGGCGACTGCGAGCGACAGAATCGTCTCGCGCGAAACCACGCTGAAGAGCTCACCGGTCATGAAGGTGGAGAAATGCGCGACGGTGCCGTCCTTCACCCGCACCCATTTCGAATGGGTGCCGGGCATGCAGACCAGCGCCTCGCCCGCGGCATGAAGGCCGAGCGCGCCGAGCAATTGGGTCTCCTCGCCGCGCATCACGTCCGGCGCGACTTTGTCGCGCTGCGCGATGCCCGGCAGGATGCGGATGTCGCGCGCCTCGCCCGGCACGCGCGCGGCCTGCTTCAGAACCGCCGACAATGGCGCCGGCGTATCGACATAGCCGGCCTCGACCCAACCGGTTTTGGCACCGGCCATGCCGCAGACGAGAACGGGCAGATCAGCGGGCGCCGCGACTGCGGCAAGGTGCGATTGCAGCACGCCGGGGAAGCCGGCCTTGGCCGCGGCCAGCATGCCCTCGCCGCTGCGGCGCTCGGCCAGCACGTGGCCCGTGCGGTCGACCAGCCAGAGCCGGAAGCTGCTGGTGCCCCAGTCCACCGCGACAAAAGCGGGATCGGTCATTTCTAGTCGTATCCTCGAGTCTCACGGCCAAGACGGCGTCTCGCGACAATGAGACGGCGCTTTGCAAATCCGCCCCGGGATATCGGCTATTGCGGCCCTAAACCAGCGTTTTCTCGCGGGTCCGGGACGCCTCCCGCGCTGGCACACCGCTTGCTGAAGCTGTTCCTGTTCACGTCAGCGAACGCGCAGCAAGACGCGTCAACACCAGATGAGGAAACCCATGGAGATCGGCTATTTCACGATGCCTTCGCATCCGCCGGAGTGCGGCCTGAAGGAAGGACATGACTGGGACCTGCAGGTCCTGCGCTGGCTCGACGAGCTCGGCTATCAGGAAGCCTGGATCGGCGAGCACCATACCGCGCCCTGGGAACCCAATCCCACGCCGGACCTGCTGATCGCACAAGCCCTGATGCAGACCAAGCGCCTGCGCATCGGACCAGGTGGCTTCCTGCTGCCCTATCACCATCCGGCCGAGCTCGCCAACCGCGTCGCGATGCTGGACCACCTTTCAGAAGGCCGGCTGAATTTCGGCGTGGCGGCCTCGGGCCTGCCGAGCGACTGGGCGATGTTCAACGTCGACGGCATGAGCGGGCAGAACCGTGACATGACCCGCGAGGCGCTGGAGATCATCCTGAAGCTCTGGTCCGATCCCGCGCCCTTCACCTACAAGGGCAAGTTCTGGACCGTGACCAAGCCGGACACGATGTTCGACTTCCTCAAGCCTCACATCAAGCCGTTGCAGGCGCCGCATCCGCCGATCGGCGTTGCCGGGCTGTCGAAGAACTCGGACACGCTCAAGCTCGCGGGCGAGCGCGGCTTCATCCCGATGAGCCTCAACCTCAACCCGGCCTATGTCGGCAGCCATTGGGACTCGGTCGAGATCGGTGCCGCCAAGACCGGGCGCAAGCCGAACCGCGCGGACTGGCGCCTGGTGCGCGAGGTGTTCGTCGCCGACACCGACGAAGAGGCCTGGAAGCTCTCGACCGGCGACATGATGGGCCGGATGATGGGCGAATACTTCCTGCCGCTGCTCGGCCATTTCGGCTTCAAGGACTATCTGAAGCACACGCCCGACGTGCCCGATAGCGACGTCACCGTCGAATATTGCGCCAAGCGGAACTGGGTCGTCGGCTCGCCCGCAACGGTGGCCGAAAAGATCGAGAAGATCTACGACGAGGTCGGCGGCTTCGGCGTGCTCTGCGTGTTCGGCTTCGACTACAAGCACAAGCCGGAAGCCTGGCACCACTCGCTCTCGCTGCTCAAGAACGAGGTGATGCCGCGCCTGAAGCATCTCGGCTCCGCGAAGAAGGCAGCTTGACCGGATGCGGGTGCGGCGCAATCGTGTCGCACCCGCCATTACTTCGGAGATTTCCGCGTGAGCGTCGACGCAAAGGATTTCAAGCAGGCGATGCGCCAATGCGCCGGTGCGGTCGCACTGGTCACGGTCGGCGCCGAGCACGGCAAGCGCACCGGGCTGACGGTGACGTCGGCATGCTCATTGTCGGACAATCCGCCGTCGCTGATCGTCTGCGTCAACCGCAACGCCAGCGCGCACGCCCGCATCCGCGAGGAAGGCGCCTTCGCGATCAACTTCCTGCACGAGGATCACGCGCTGCTGGCGCTGACCTTCAGCGGCCAGAAGGGTGTCAACGGCGACGACCGCTTTGCGTTCGGCCAGTGGACCCGGGGCGCCACGGGCGCACCGGTGCTGACCGATGCGGTTGCCGCGTTCGACTGCGTGCTGGCGCAGGAGTTCGAGACCAGGACGCATTCGATCTTCGTCGGCGAAGTGCGCTACGTGTCGCATTCCGACGGCGCCGCGCCGCTGGTGTATCTGCGCAGCAGCTTCCACGTCCCGCAGGAAATCCGCGAGATCGTTTCAGTCGGCGATCTCGATTCGCGGCATCTGAGCTGGACCGATTTTTCGTAGGAAGCGAGCCGAACTCGCTGCTGCTCCCCTCTCCCCTTGCGGGAGAGGGAACAGAGCGAAGCTCGCTTGAGGCGCCGGATCCGCCCGTCCTCAGACGACGGCCGTCGCGCCCAATGCCGGATAGTCGGTGTAGCCCCGGGCGGTGCCGCCGAAGAACGTCGTCCGATCGGCCTCGTTCAGGGGCGCACCTGACTTCAGGCGTGCGATGAAATCGGGATTGGCCAGCACCATCTGGCCGTACGCCTCCAGATCGGCCAGTCCCGCCGCAACGTCGGAGCCGATGAGATCGCGCGGGCGCCCCGGCCGGTTCACGATCAGCTTGCCGCGCCAGAGCTTGCGCAGATCGGCCAGAAGGCCATCGTCGCCCTGATGCATGATGTGAAGATAGGCGAGCGAGAGCTTGTCGAGCTCGGCCACCAGATGACGATAGAGGTCCGGTCCTTCGGCGCCTTCGTCGATGCCCCACATCGTGATGCCCGGCGACAGGCGGATCGCGGTCTTGTCCGCCCCGATCTCCGCGGCAATGGCGGCAGCAACCTCGACGGCGAAGCGCGCGCGATTGTCGATCGAGCCGCCATACGCATCGGTGCGGGTGTTCGCGCTCGGCGCCATGAACTGCTGGACCAGATAGCCATTCGCACCGTGGATCTCGACACCGTCTGCGCCCGCCGCGATGGCGTGGCGCGCAGCGTCGCGGAAGTCGGCGACGGTCCGGCGCACCTCATCGGTCGCCAGCGACCGTGGCTGCGGAATGTCCTGCATGCCCTTCGGCGTGAACATCGGCGCACCCGGCGCGATCGCGGACGGAGCCACGCCCTGTCGGTGATGTGGCGTGTTGTCCGGATGCGACATACGCCCGGCATGCATGAGCTGGATGAAGATGTGGCCGCCCTTGCCATGGACGGCGTCGGTGACCTTGCGCCAGCCGGCGACCTGTGCGGGCGTGTAAATGCCGGGCGTCGCCATATAGCCCTGCCCGTCATCGGACGGCTGCGTGCCCTCAGTGACGATCAAGCCGACGCCTGCGCGCTGCGCGTAATATTCGGCGGAGAGCACGCCGGGGACGCCATCGGCGTTTGCGCGCGAACGAGTCATGGGCGCCATGACCAGGCGGTTCGGAAGCGCGAGCCCACCGACGTGGACGGGGTTGAATAACGGGTTCATGGCAGATTCCTTCTCGATGATACCGAGAAGGCAGATGGAGCTTCCATCTAATGGAATAAATACCTTATATTGGAATAGATTCATCCATATATGGGATAATTGTATGGAGCTGTTGAACGACATGGCCCTGTTCGTGGAGGTGGTGAAAGCCCGAAGCTTCCGGGGCGCTGCCGCGACGCTCGATATGCCGAACTCGACCCTGTCGCGACGGATCAGCCTGCTCGAGAAGGAAATCGGACTTCGCCTGCTGAACCGGACCACGCGCAAGATCGAATTGACCGAAGCTGGCCAGCTCTATTTCGAGCGCTGCAAGCGCATCGTCGACGAAGCACGCCTGGCACACGAGCAGCTCGGCGATATGCTGGCCCATCCAAGCGGATCGCTGCGCGTCTCACTGCCGGTGGACTTCGCGAACACCTATCTCGCGCCGCTGATCACCGAATTCGCGCAGCATTATCCCGGTATCGATTTCGAGTTCGATCTCACGCCGCGACGCGTCGACCTGGTCTCCGAACCGTACGATCTCGCGATCCGGATTGGAGATTCCCCGGCGTCGCACATGATCGCGCGACCGCTCGCCCGACTGCACGCCAATCTCTACGCCTCGCCGCGTTATCTCGAACTCAACGGTGAACCGCATGAACCGGCAGATCTCGCGCGCCATCAATGTCTCTGCCAGACGAGAGTGAGCAGCTGGACGCTGCACAACGGAACGCGAACGGTCGAGGCCGACGTTAACGGACGCTTCCACCTCAACAGCATCGGCATGCTCCGCCGCCTCGCGACGCTCGACATGGGCATCACCTTCGTGCCGCAGGAAATCGTCGCCGACGAACTCGCAGATGGACGGCTGCGCCGCATCATGTCGCAATGGCAGGGCCTGCCCATGACCATTTACGCAGTCACCGAGACCAGGCTGCTTCCAGCCAAGACGCAGCGCTTCATCGAATTTCTGCGCGAGCGGCTGAGCCGGCGTTAGATCAGACGTGCGGTGGCAGGTACCGAGCGCTACTGCGCGGTCTCGATCTTCAGCTGCTTGATCTTGCGATACAGCGTCGCGCGGCTGAGCTTCAGCGTTCGCGCGGCTTCGGTGACGCGGCCACCGTGCTTGCGGAGCGCCTCGATGATGGTGGCTCGCTCGGCCGCTTCGAGATCAATCCCCGCCGTTCTCCCGCCGAACGGCGGCAGATCGAGGTCGGCATCCATGATGACGCCATCCTCCGCCGTACAGCCGGCAAGCCGGAGCACGTGGCGGAGCTGGCGCATGTTGCCGGGGTAGGAATAGGCCGAGAGCAGCGACCAGGCTTCGCCCGAGAGGCGGCAGTTCGGCGCCTCCTCGCGCGCGATCTGGCGGATGATGTCATCCCTATCAGCGCGCTCGCGCAGCGCCGGCAGCCGCACCTCCATGCCGCGCAGGCGAAAATAGAGGTCGGCACGGAAAGCCCCCTCCTCGGCCATGCGGCCGAGATCGCGATGGGTGGCGCTGATCAGGCGAATATCCACCGGCGCCGGCTTGAGCGCGCCGAGCGGCCAGACTTCGCGGTTCTCCAGCACGCGCAGCAACCGGGTCTGCAGCGCGATCGGCATGTCGCCGATCTCGTCCAGAAACAGCGTGCCGCCGTCAGCCTGCACGATCAGGCCCTTCGAGCCGTCGCGCCGCGCGCCGGTGAAGGCGCCGGCCTCGTAGCCGAACAGCTCGGCGTCAATCAGGCTCTCCGGCATCGCCGCACAGTTCAGCGCGACGTAATTGTTGCGGGCACGGTTGCTCGCGGCATGAATCGCGCGCGCGAACACGTCCTTGCCGACGCCGGTCTCGCCATGCAGCAGCACCGGCAGATTGTGATCGCCGATGCTCCGCAGCCGCTTCACGCTTTTGACGAGGCCCGGATCGCCGCCTGCGAGCCGATGCAGCGCGTCGAAGCGATCGACCGGCGCATCGCGGCGAAGCATGGTGGATTTTGCGCGCAGGGGCGGGGCGACATGGCTTTGCCCCAGCGGACGGCCATCGGCGCGGCGCAGCTCGACGATCTCGTCTGCGTTGCGCGCGTGATCAAGCTTGATATAGCGCGACAGATCGATGCCCGAAGCGATCAGGCCGTCGGTGAGGCCCAGCAATGCGCGCGCCGACCGGCAGGCGCCGACGATGCGGCGATCGTCATCGTAAGCAAGCAGGCCACTGCCGCCATCACCCGGCACTGTTGCGATCCAGGCGTTTCGGAAATGATCGCGGAAGATCGCGCCCTCCATCCGCCGCGTCGCCTCCATCGTCACCGCGAGCGCAAGCTGATGCGCGGCCCGTTCGAGATCTTCACGACAGGAGGTGATGTTGACCGCGCCGGCGAGGCGCCCGGCCTGATCGAACAGTGGCGCCACGGCGCAGGAGAACATGTGCCATTGCGCACGAAAATGCTCGTCGCGATGCACCAGGATCGGCTTCTGCTCCGCGAGGCAGGTGCCGAGCCCGTTGGTGCCCTCGAACGTCTCGGCGAAATTCGAACCGGTGTAGATCTTCCAGTCCATGAACATCCGTGCGTCGGCCTCGCCCGGCAGGCGGCTGAACAACATGGTCGCGTTCGCGTCAGCGAGGTTGACGCAATAGCCGGCGTCCCGCAGCACGCGGGCGAGATCGTCGAGCTCCGGCGTCAGCAGCCGGATGGTCTCTTCCAGGGGCTCAGCGACGTGACGAACCTCGGCCTCGGTCAGTGTCTGCGGCGGGCCCTGCCGGGCAGGATCGAGCTTGTGGCTGATCAGGCAGCGCCGCCACGAGTTCTCGATGCGCGAAGAGGCGTCGACGTCGGCCAAACGGTCATTAACCTGATTGGCGACGGACAAGACACGGGCGACATGGTTCGAGGCCGAAAGGCTGGCCATCGCGGACGTCTCCACCCTGTATTATTGTGCAAAGTCTGGCAGCACAGGCGGGGATGTCAATCGGGAACCGGGACGCAGGCTATTGCTGCACTGCCCTCACCAGGTGTCGATGCACGGCCGCTTCTTCGCCGTCCGCACCGGCGGCTTCGGCACCGAACGGAGCCCCGCCATGATCCAGCGCCGCGTCTCGGCGGGGTCGATGACGTTGTCGATCTCGAACACCGAGGCGATCGAGACCGCCTTGCCGTTGGCGTAGAGCTCGGCGACCTTGTTGCGGTAATAGGTCTCGCGCTCCTCGGGGTCGGCGATCGCCTCCATCTCCTTGCGGAAGCCGAGGCGGACATAGCCCTCCAGGCCCATGCCGCCGAACTCGCCGGTCGGCCAGGCTGCCGTAAAGAAGGAGGCGTGGAAACCGCCGCCGATCATCGATTGCGCACCTAGTCCATAGCCCTTGCGCAGCACGATACCGAACAAGGGCACGGTGAGGCTCGCACCGGTGACGAACATGCGCGAGACATGGCGCACGATCGCGGTCTTCTCCGCTTCCGGGCCAACCATGAAGCCGGGCGTGTCGCAGAGCGAGACGATCGGCAGGTCGAAGGCGTCGCAGAGCTGGAGGAAGCGCGCAGCCTTGTCGCCGGCGTCGGCATCGATTGCGCCGCCGAGATGGCGCGGATTGTTGGCGATCAGGCCGAACGGCTTGCCTTCGATACGGATCAGCGCGGTGATCATGCCGACGCCGTAGTCGCGGCGGAGCTCCAGCACACTGTCCTTGTCGGCGACGAGATCGATCACGCTGCGGATGTCGTAGACGCGAAGACGATTCTCGGGGATGGCGCGGCGGAGCAGGCGCTGATCCGCAGCTTCCCAATCGCTCATCACACCCTGGAAATAGGACAGGTATTTTTGCGCGACGCGCGTCGCCTCCTCCTCGTCCTCGACCACGATGTCGATGACGCCGTTCGGCGACTGGAACGAGACCGGACCGACTTCGGCCGGGTGATAGACGCCGAGCCCGCCGCCCTCGATCATCGCGGGGCCGCCCATGCCGATCGAGGCGTTCTTGGTGGCGATGATGACATCGCAACAGCCGAGCATTGCGGCGTTGCCGGCGAAGCAATAGCCGGAGACCACGCCGATCACAGGCACGAGGCCGGAGAGCTTTGCGAACTGCACGAAGGACGGGCCGTCGAGGCCGGTCATGCCGAGCCGGTCGGTGTCGCCGGGCCGGCCGCCGCCGCCTTCGGCGTAAAACACCAGCGGTACGCGCCAGTCTTCCGCCAGCGTGAGCATGCGGTCGATCTTCTTGTGGTTCATGTGGCCCTGCGTGCCCGCGAGCACGGTGTAGTCATAGGCCACGACGATGCAGCGCGCGGCCTCGCCGCCGAACTTTTCGGCGTTGACGGTGGCCACGCCCATCACGAGGCCGTCCGCCGGCGTGTTCTTGATGAGATCGTCGAGCTTGCGGCGGCGGCGCTGCGCTGCGATCGCGAGGCTGCCGTACTCCATGAAGGAGCCCTCGTCGACGAGTTGGTCAACGTTTTCGCGCGCGGTGCGCTGGTTGGTGTTGCGGCGGCGCTCGACCGAGGCCGGGCGGTTCGCATCGAGCGTGTTGGCCTGGCGCGCGATCAGCTCGGCCAGATCGGGACGGATGTGGTCGAGATCGATGTCGGCTTCCGCCGCCGTGTGATCGGCCGCGACGTCGAGCGGCTCCAGATACAGGATCGGCTCGCCATGCATCAGGGTGACGCCGTCGCCGGCGACAAGCGTCATGACGCGGCCGCCCTGCTCGGCCATGACCAGATGCTCCATCTTCATGGATTCGATCACCGCGAGCTGCTGGCCAGGACGCACGATCTCGCCTTCCGTCACCTGAATGGTGACGATGGTCCCCTGCAGGGGTGCCGCGACCATCACCGCGCCTTCCGGCACGACCTGCGCGGCATGCGCCTCGGCGCCGTGAGCACCGCTACGCTCGGCTGCGGCAAAATACAGCGGCTTGGCCGCGCCGTCGGCCGCCTCAACCAGCTTTGCGATGTTGCGATCAATGAAGTCGGTCGCGATGCGATTGGTCCTGAAGTCGGGGTGTGCCAGCACGGCCTGCAGGAACGCGATGTTGGTGACGACGCCGTCGATCCGGAACTCACGCAAAGCGCGCGAAGCCTTGGCCACGATGTCGTGCCAGGCTTCACCCGGCGTATGCACGATCACCTTGGCCAGCAGGGAGTCGAACGCCGCGCTGGTCTTGTAGCCGGCATAGCCAAAGCTGTCGACGCGGACGCCAGGGCCTGACGGCGGCTCGAATACGGCGAGCACGCCGCCGGTCGGATGCGTCGCCCCGGTCTCGTCCAGCGTCTCCATGTTGACGCGGAGCTGCATGGCATAGCCGCGCGGCTTCGGGATCGATCCTTGCGCGAGGCCGAGCGAGGCCAGCGAAGCGCCTGCGGCAACCGCGAGCTGGGCGCGGACGAGATCGAGGCCAAGCACCTCCTCCGTCACGGTGTGCTCGACCTGGAGCCGCGGATTGGCCTCGATGAAAGCAAAGCTGTCCTCGGCCGTGCCGTCGACCAGGAACTCGAAGGTGCCCAGATTGTCATAGGACGCGGCTGTCGCGAGCTGCTTCGCCGCCTCGATGATGCGGCCACGCAAGCCGTCGCTGAGCGAGGGGCTAGGCGCCACCTCAATCAGCTTCTGGTGCCGGCGCTGGATGGTACATTCGCGCTCCCAGAGGTGGGAGATCGCGCCGTGGCGATCGCCGATGATCTGCACCTCGATATGGCGCGCCTGCCGGATCAGTCGCTCGGCATAGACGCCGTCGAAGCCGAAGGCCGCCTTGGCTTCGGACTGGCAGCGCGCATAGGCCTCCGCGAGATTGGATGCGTCCTCGACCACACGCATGCCGCGGCCGCCGCCGCCGGCCATGGCCTTGATCACGATCGCCGCGTTGCTGCCGAGCGAGGTGAAGAACGCCGTGATTTCGTCGAGCGACGACGGCCCGCTGGTCCCGGCGATGATCGGCGCGCCGCAGCGTTTTGCCAGTTGTCGTGCGGCGACCTTGTCGCCGAACAGTTCGAGCGCCGTCACCTTTGGTCCAACGAAGGTGATCCCTGCGTCGGCGCAGGCTTTGGCGAATGCCGCGTTCTCGCTCAGGAAGCCGTAGCCGGGATGCACGGCATCGCAGCCGGCGCCCTTGGCCGCTTTCACCACGGCCTCGATATCGAGATAGGCCCGCGCGCCGCGGCCGGGGATTTCGACCGCTTCATCGGCCACGCGCGCATGGAGCGACAGCGCATCATCCGCAGGATGGATCGCGACCGTGGCGATGCCGGCATCGGCCGCTGCGCGCGCGATGCGGATGGCGATCTCGCCGCGATTGGCGATCAGGAGCTTTTTGAACGACATCGGTCTCTCACTCAGACTGAAGCAGGCTGGTTCGGGTTGAGGTCCTGCTTCTTCACCTTGCCCGTGGCCGTCAACGGCAGCGCCTCGATGATGCGCACCTCCGGGATCTTGTAGACCGCCATGCGTTCGGCACACCAGGCGCGCAGGTCTGCCGCGGAGATCGTGCCGACCGCTTCCGGCTTGAGCTGGATGTAGGCCACCGGCACCTGTCCCTTGTCGGGATCGTCGCGCCCGACCACGCCGGAGCCCAGCACTTTCGGATGTTGGCCGAGCAGCGCCTCGATCTCCGGCGGAAACACGCTCATGCCCTTGACCTTCAGCATCTCCTTGCGGCGGCCGAGGAAGTGCAGAAATCCGTCCTTGTCGATGGTGCCGATGTCGCCGGTGCGCAGCCAGCCATCGATCAGCGACTCCGCGGTTGCCTCCGGCTTGTTCCAATAGCTCTTGAGCAGCGACGGCGTCCGCACGCGGATCTCGCCTTCGGCGCCGAGCGGCAGCAATGCACCGGTCTCGAAATCGGTGATCTTAAACTCGGCGCCGGGCACCGGCAGACCGACGAAGATCGGCTGGTTGTTGAGATCGAAATCGTCGTCCTGGAAGCATGATGTGAACGTGTTGGAGGTGTGGGTCTCCGTCATGCCCCAGGCCGCCTCCATCAGGATCGTGCCGGTGAGATCCTTCCAGCGCTTGCGATAGTCGGCATTGAGCTTCTTGACGAAGGAGACGACGCGGACCTGCTTCAGCGACGACAGATCGAACTCGTTCCAGCGCGGATGGTCCATCAGTTCGACCGCACCATCGACCGGCATCGCCGTGATCGTGACCTTGTACTTGTCGATCGCGGCCATCGCGCCGACGGCGTCCCAGCGGGCCAGCAGGATCAGCGTCCCGCCGGAGAACAGCGGGAAGATCAGGCCGAAATTCTCGCCCGCGATCCAGAACTCGGGAAAGAACGACAGGAAGACGCTGCTCGCGTCCGACAGCACCGAGATGCTGTAATTGGCGGCCGCCGTGTAGACCATGTCGCGATGGGTGTGGACGCAGCCCTTGGGCATACCGGTAGTGCCACCGGTGTAATTGAGTGCGGCGACTTCATCGAGACCGGGCGGCGGCAGCGGCGATGGCGCCGGCAGTGCGGCGAGCGCGGGCAGTAGATCGGTCGCGCCCGGGATTGCGATCCGCGGCATGCGGATCGAGTCCGGCGTCGGAAATGCCGGCGTTGCCGGCACGACATCGGCAAAGCTGGTGACGATGACCTCGCGCAGGCTGACCTCGCCCCGGACCTGCTCCACCACGGGGATGAGTTGGTCCAGCGCCACGATCACCTCGGCCTTGGTGTCGTTGAGCTCGTAGGACAGTTCGAACGCGCGCGACAGCGGGCTCACGGGAACATGGACCGCGCCGAGCTTCAGAATGCCGAAGAACACGATGTGGAATTGCGGACAGTTCGGCAGGAAGACGGCGACACGATCGCCTTTGCGCACGCCCTTGGCCTGCAGCAGCGCCGCAAAGCGATCGCTCTGCTGGTCGAGCTCCGCATAGGTCGTGACATGGCCGTAGAAGATCACCGCAGGCCGCGCCGGGCTCTGCTTCGCCCAGGCGCGCAGATATTCCGTCAGGGGAACTTCGCCGTGCAGATAGTTCGGCGAGCGCGGCATGCCCTTCGGCCAGGCTTTCTCCCACAGGCCGCGCAAGGTGGCGAGGTAGTCCTTTTCGGTGAGGCCTGCACTCATGACGTCTTTCCCGTGTGCTTTTCTTGTTCGCTGCGGCACGCGCGATGCCGCCAATCGACATGGTTACAGGTCGAGCACGGCAGAGGTCATGTCAAGGAAAACAGTTTTCCACGTCGCGGCCGATGCCGCGCCGCGGAAAAACTACACCGTCACGAGGCGGACGATCCGCGCCACGGCCGACGGGATCGGCGCGATGATCGGCACGGTGAACGTCGGCTGCAATTCGCGCGCAGCCTCGCCGAGCGGCCCGCCGCCGATGATGACAGCCTCCGCGCCGTCCTGCGCGATGCAGGCCTCGACCGCTCCGGCGAGCGCCGCACGCAGCCGTGCCGGGTCGCGCATCAACTCCTGCGGATCGCCGTCGGCGAAGCGGGTGCCCGTATAGCGGGATCGCAATCCCAACGCGTCGGGTAGCGCGTCGATCTTTGCTTTCAACAGCGGCGTCGTGGTCGCGACGCCGAAGCGGCGGCCGCCTTCGGCAGCTTCCAGCATCGCGGACTCGCCGATGCCGACCGCGGGCAGCTTCATCGCCGACCTGATTCCCACGAGGCCGGGATCGCCGAACGCCGAGACGATGATGCCGTTGCAAGCGCCCTGATGCGCGCGTGCGATCTCTTCGACCTCGGGGGCGGCAGTGTCGAGCGCTTCGGGTGTCACGATCATCGAGGGCGCACGCGTCGCCGTGGCGCCTTCGATGTCGAAGCCGTCGCCGGCGACAGACGTCGCAATCGCGACCATCATTGCCGTGGTCGCCTCGAGACTGTTCGGATTGATCAGGAGGATGCGCGCGCGGCGATCGGAGTTTTGGCCCATCCCCCGCTATACTAGGCCGCCCGCACGCCGGCAACGAAGGCGCTGACCTCGTTCTCCAGCGATTGCAGCTTTTCGGTCAGGCGTCCGCTCGACTGTAGCACGCGCCCTGCAGCCGCGCCTGTTTCCGCCGTCGCATCGGTCACGCCGGAGATGTTCTGCGAGACCTGGTCGGTGCCGGACGCCGCCTCCTGCACGCTGTGGGCAATGGCCTGCGTCGCCGCGCCCTGCTCTTCGACCGCGGCGGCAATCGACGAGGAGATCTCGTTGACCTCCATGATGGTGGCGCGGATGCTCTCGATATTGCCGACGACCTGGTTGGTCTCGGCCTGGATCGCGGAGATCTGCGCGCCGATCTCGTCGGTCGCCTTCGCGGTCTGGCTGGCCAGCGATTTCACTTCGCTCGCGACCACCGCAAAGCCCTTGCCGGCTTCGCCCGCACGCGCGGCTTCGATGGTGGCATTGAGCGCAAGCAGATTGGTCTGCGAGGCGATCTGGTTGATGAGGTCGATGACCTCGCCGATCTTGTGGGCGGCCGCGGCCAGTCCCTGCACGGTGTCGTTGGTGCGCTGGCCGTCGGCCGCCGCCTTGTCGGCCACACTTGCTGCCTGCGCGACGCGCTGGCTGATCTCGGTGATCGAGGATGACAGCTGGCCGGCGGCGGAGGCCACCGTCTGCACATTGCTCGAGGCCTGCTGGCACGCAGTGGCGACGAAGCTCGCGCGGTCGGTCGCCTTATCAGCGGTCTCCGACATGCCCTGGGCGGCCTGCTGCATCGCCCGCGCCTCGTTGAAGACGTCGCGGACGACGGCCTGGACGCTCGCCTCGAACTTGCCGGCGAGATCGGTCATCGTCTTGCGCTTCTCGTCGTCGGCCCGCTGCTTCGTCTCCTGCTGCTCGGCATGCATCCGGCCGACCGCCGACGCGTTGTCCTTGAACACGGCGAGCGCCTTGGCAAGCCCGCCGACCTCGTTGCTGAGGTTGGTGTAGGGCACCTCGAAGGCGCTGTCGCCGGCAGCGAGGCGCTCGGTCAGGCCCGTGATTTTCGCGAGCGGCCTGGTCACGCTACGGCCGATCAGGAAGGACGCGCCGAGCACCAGTACGAAGACCGCGAGACAGACAAAACCGAACGTCATCGCGTCCTGCCGGAACACGGCGTCGACGTCGTCGAGATAGATGCCGGTGCCGATGATCCAGCCCCAGGGCGCAAAGCCCTTCACATAGGAGATCTTCCCGACCGGCTGGTCGAAGCCGGGCTTCGGCCAGAGGTAGCTGTAGAAACCCGCGCCCTGTTTCTTGACGACGTCAACGAAGCCGACGAACAGCGCATTGCCGGAGGGATCCTTCATCCCCGCGAGATCCTTGCCGTCAAGCTCAGGCTTGATCGGATGCATGATCATTTTGGGGGTCATGTCGTTAAGCCAGAAATACTCGACCTTGTCGTAGCGGAGGCTCTTGATCTCGGCCATGGCGCCGGCCTGCGCCTGTTCGCGCGTGAGCTTTCCCTCGCTCTCGAGCTTCTGGTAATGCGCGAGAATCCCGTAGCCGACATCGACCATATGCTGCGTCTTGGCCTGACGGTCGGCGATCATCTGGCTGCGCAGCGTCGACAGCGCGATCGGTGCCAGCGCGATCATGCCGAGAAGGCTGATGCCGACAATGAGGACCAGCTTGAAACTGATGCGGGAGAAAATCATTGGTGCTCGCGAGAATTGGCGGGGCTGATATGCCATTTTATCCCGCCCGTCTTAGCAAAGCCTTAAGCATTCGGGTTCCCGACATCCCGCGGCTCAATTTGGCGTTAATCGGCCCGCGCATAGCTGCGCCACCGGAGCCAGACACAATGCCAATCACGCCCACCATCGAAGCCCGCCGCCTCGACACGCTCGCGTCGCTCGACATTCTCGACACGCCGAAGGAGCCCGCGTTCGATCGCCTGACGGCGCTGAGCAAGCGGATTTTTGGCGTGTCGATGTCGACGCTGACGCTGATCGACGGACACCGGCAATGGTTCAAGGCCGAGGTCGGCATGGCTGATCGCGAGACCGATCGCCGCCCGGCGCTGTGCAGCCTCGCCATCGCGCAGGATACCCCCCTCGTCATTCCCGACACCTACGAGGATCCCCGCGTCACCGACAATGTCTTCGTCCGCGGACATCCGTTCATCCGTTTCTATGCCGGCGTGCAGCTCAAGATCTCCGGCGTCAACATCGGCACGCTCTGTGTGATGGATACAAAGCCGCGCGAGTTCGAGGCGGGGGAGCTCGCGGTTCTGGTTGATCTCGCAGCGATCGCGGTCGACGAGCTGCTGCTGCGCAATCTCAGCATGCAGGACAATCTGACCGGCGCGCTGTCGCGCCGCGCCTTCCGTGCAGAAGCGCAGCGCCTGTCGTCGCTCGCCAACCGGCACCATCACAAGCTGACGCTCGCCGTGCTCGACGTCGATCACTTCAAGCAGGTCAACGATCGCCACGGTCACGCCGCCGGCGATGCCGTGCTGGCGTCGATCATCGCGACCTGCCGCAACAATCTGCGCGGCTCCGACATCATCGGCCGCATCGGCGGCGAGGAGTTCGCCGTTCTGCTGCCGCACACCGATCTTGCCGGCGCCATGACGACGCTGGAGAAGGTGCGCCTGGCCATCGCGGCCGAGAGCGTCGACACGCCCTGCGGCCCGGTCCCGGTAACCTGCAGCTTCGGTGCCGCATCGCTGCTTCCCGGCCAGCATTTCGACGACGCCCTGCACAACGCCGATCTCGCGATGTATTCCGCCAAGAGTGCCGGCCGCAATCGTGTGATCGCCTGGGTCGATGCCGCGCCGTCGATCTCTCCCGCGCGCCGGCGGGTGTTCAAGGCCGGCCAGATCACCTTCAACGCAGGCCGCTCGACCTTCGACTGCACGGTGCGCACGCTGGCGGACGACGAGGCCACGATCGAGGTGATCTCGACCGCCGACATCCCCGAGCAGTTCAAGCTCGCGATCGCCAGCGATGGACTTTCGCGCGCCTGCCGCATGCTCTCCAAGTCGGACAACAAGATCGACGTCGCGTTCGTGTAAGCGCACTTTAGAATTCATCGATAGTTGGCGACTGCATTGGAATCGCTCCAGACAAGGAGCTTCCGATGCGTGCGCGTTTCTAGAAGACCTCGATATCGGCCTTCCCGGCGTTGACTTGCACGCGCCCCTGGCAGAACGATCGGCGCAAGGCGCGGCCATTTGCCAGAGGCTCCATGTATCAATCGACAGACACCAGGACGCTTGACCTTCCGGCGCTGAGCGCGGGCGAGCGGCTCTTCATCTGGGGATTTCGCGCGAAGGCGCGAAGCGGGACAGCAGTGCCGACCGCGGCCGACATCCAGCAGGTCTACGACCATTTTCGCGTCGGCGATGCCGTGCTCTCTCTCGAGGCCATCATCGAGATCTTTGCGTGCACGGCGCATACGGCCATCGAAGTGCATTGCCCCACTTGCCCGAAGATGTCGGAGAGCGAGCACGGAATTCTGCACGCGATCGCAGCGGCGCAAGAGGAGCGCATCGATATCGCGCGCGAGCAGTTCGAGAGCTGGCTGCCTCCCGTCGGCGCGGATTGGGCGCTCGCCCCCGTCAGGGGACTTGCGACGATCTTCCGCATGGCCGGTCTCATCCTGCCGGATCGGCAGTTTCGGACGCCCAACGTCGAACGGACGATGGCGATGAAGAGCTGGTTCGTCGGAAGCCCGACATTGCACTGACGAGGTTGGTCATGATGCAGGACAATCCGCGAAGCATGGAAGGCTGCGATGATTTCTGCCGCACCGCGCTCTCGCTGTTCCGGTTCATCGGGGCAGCCTATGCGACCGGCGCGTCCGATTGCTGGGAGGCCGCCTATCGCTTCGCCGACGAGGCACCCGGCATTTCCGACAGCCCGCTGCTGGTCGCCCGCGTGGCCGCGCTGGTCAGAATCCTGCGCAGCGGACGTCCCTGCGATCTTTGCTTCATGCCGCCGTCGTGCCGGCGGCTGTCAAAGGACGAGGCGGAATTGATGCGGCTCCTGGCCGTTGCGCGCCGCAGGGAGCCAGGCGAGCTCAAGACCGCCGTCGGCCAGCTGGTCGGGATCGAGCAGGAGAGCGCGGCCACGCAGGCCGTCAACGCGCTCGCATTCTGCTGAGGCCTAGCGAGCGCCCTTGCCGAGCACGAGATCGATGCTGTGGGCCGCGATCTTGCGCAGTTGCGGCTCGTCACCGAACGCACGCTCGAGCACCGCAAGACCGCGCGTGACCGTGACGATGTGCAGCGCTGCGGCCGCCGGGTTGCCGCTGAACTCGCCGCGCTCGGCGCCCGCCGACAAGGTGTCCTCGACCAGCGCGGTGATGCGCGATACCAGGTTCGCAAAAGCGCGCCGCGCCTCTTCGTCGAGCCCCTGGCCTTCGGCGGCGCCGAGCTCCATCAGCCCCCGCGTCGTCGGACATCCGCGCGGCGGCGAGCCTGAGCGGAAATTGGCGATGGTCAGATCGAAGAACGCGGTGAGCCGTTTGCGCAATGAGCCCGTGCCGAGCGCCTTCTGCAGGGCGACGAGATAGTCGCCGGCGTAACGCTCATAGGCCTGAAGGAACAACGCCTCCTTGCTGCCGAACGCATTGTAGAGGCTGCCGCGTTGAACGCCGGCATCGCGCGCGATGTCGGACAGCGAGGAGCCGCGCACGCCCTTGCGCCAGAACTGATCGAACGCGATGCGCAGGACGTCGTCGTGGTCGAATTCGCGCGGCCTCACATCATGCTCCTTGTCGGCGCATATTTGACACGACGTCAAAAACATGCTTTCTGGACATCGTGTCAAAAATAAAATGAGATTGATAGCCCGTTTCGTCAATGGGCTGAACGGCCGGCGCTTGCATGCGCCCTGGCCGGTCGCGGCCACATGCAAGGGACCAGTTGATGCCTCTGCTTCACATCTCCATGCGGGCCGGAAAGCCGGACGCCTATCGGCAGGCGATCCTCGACGGCCTTTACCGCGCGATGCGCGAGGCGTTGAACGTGCCCGAGGGTGACGAGTTCATGACCATCAGCGAGTTGTCGCCTGCAAACTTCCGCTGTGGCGATGCCTATGGCGTCAAGCGCAGCGACGACGCCATTCTGATCCAGATCACCGTATTCGCCTCACGAACGCCCGAGCAGAAGAAGGCGCTGTACCGCCGGATCGCAGAACTGCTGGGCGACAATCCCGGCATCCGCCCCGAAGACGTCTTCGTCAACGTGCTCGATGCTCCCGCGGAGAACTGGTCCGTCGGCCACGGCATCGCGCAATTCGCTTGAGCGTGCCGGACCTGCCGCCCTCTTGAGAATTGCCGCCCGGAAGGGTCTGATGAGCGGCGGAGCCAGCCTCCGCCAGCCATCGCTCCGATCAACGCGGGCGCATAAGCGGAGGGGACGACATGACCGCATTCCGGGGAAGCTGCTTGTGCGGCGAGGTCGCCTTCGAGGTCGAGGGTCCGTTCGATCGTTTCCTCAACTGCCATTGCTCCCGCTGCCGCAAGGCGACCGGGACCGCACATGCATGCGAGGTGATCGTCAAGGCGAGCGCACTGCGTTGGCTGCGCGGCGAAGCATCCGTCACACGCTACGATCTGCCCAACGCGCGCAGTTTTGCCACCGCGTTCTGCAGGACCTGCGGCAGCCCGATGCCGCATCTCACACGCAGCGGACGCGAGGCGATCATTCATGCCGGCGCGTTCGACGAGCCGCTGGGCGCGACACCCGACCGTCACGTCCAGTGGACGTCGCGTGCGGAGTGGTATGTGCACGGGGATCGGCTGCCTGTGGAAGATTAAAGCTCAGCTTCCCGCATGCACGCCGTGGTGACGGTGATACGCACTCGGCGCTGGCCAGGCCCAGCCATTGAGCGTCGCTCGATCCGGCTCGAAGATCTCGATCTTGAGCGGATGGCACGCTGCGACATCGCTGGAATGGGTTGCGCTACAGTCCCCACCGGGACAGGCCGACAACACTCCGAGCAGGTCGATCTCCGCGAAAAACTCGATGAAGTCGTCGGGGCGGACCGGACTTGCCTTCATAAAATACTGGTGTGTGTCCTGCGTGAAGCCGGTGCACATGAAGACGTTGAGCACATCGTGGACATGATGCTCCACCGCGGCCGGATCGAGCTTCAATTCGGCGGCCAGCGCGCGGGACAGGTTGGAGTGACAGCAGAAATCGTACGTCGTGCCGTTCAGCATCAGATTGGTGTAGGGATCGCAGCGCGTGCCGATGACATCGTGAATGCCGGCACCATCCGCGTCGAAACCGTACCAGCCCAGCGTATCGTGACTGATGGTCGCCATCGGCCGAAGATAAGGCATCGTGCTCCAGAGCCGGTCACCGAGGCCGACATGCGTGCCATGAAGCGCCCGCGTCTTGCCGCTGAAGAAACGTTCGGCGAGATCGCCCCCGTTCCAGAGATTGAGGTCGCCGACCTGTGGGCCTTCGATGCTGACGATGCGGAAGAACTGGCCGTGCGCCACGCGAAATGGCCTCGCATCGCGCGGCGGCACGATGATCTCGCGCGTTTTGACCATCGTCTGCCGCGCGGCTTCGAGCGTCGCCATATCCGGCCCGGTCATCGTCCCGGCCGGATAGACGATGGCCGGCTTGGCAGCGCGGCGTGAAGCTGCATCGGCAGGGGCGGATGGAACATTTGAGGGCATGGTTCGACCTCGGATCAACGCGGCAAGAGGGCCTGCGACGGCTGACAACGGGAGCGATCAAGTCTATCGCCTGACTTCACCCGGCTGCAACACACGCCGCCATGGTCTCGTCGAGCTCGGCTTTCGTTAGCACCCCGAGTTCGGCGATGAAGACGATCCGTGCCCGCGGCACGTCTTCGCTCGGCGGTTCACCCGGCGCGAGTGTCGCGCGGCCGCCGGCGAACTG
Organism: Bradyrhizobium sp. CCGUVB4N; assembly: GCF_024199945.1. Lineage (GTDB taxonomy): Bacteria > Pseudomonadota > Alphaproteobacteria > Rhizobiales > Xanthobacteraceae > Bradyrhizobium. The sequence continues at coordinate 8,094,808 of NZ_JANADP010000001.1, forward strand.
AAACACCGTCAGACGTCCGGGCTGCTCAACCGTCTCGAACAGCCCCTTTGCGCGCGCAAGCTTCGGCGCGAGCTTGCCGATCGCCTGCTGCAGACGCGGCAGCGAGAGCGGCCGATCGGAGGTCCAGCTCAGCGTCTCGAAGCGTTCTTCGGCCGGTCGTTTCGGCCCCGGCTCGCGCGCCGCAGGCGCACGATCGCTCGCGGGAAACAGCAGCGCGGATGGAAGCTCGCCGTACTTCGCATCGACCACCAATGCGGGCACACGCTGCGCGCGGATGGCTTCGCGCATTCGCGCGCCCGCGCCTTCGTCCGCCAGGTCCAGCTTGCTCAACGCCACGATGTCGGCGACGCGCAGCTGCGAGCGCTGCAGGGCGTCATCGAGGGCAGAAGGCGGCGTGGCCGCGTCCATCACACAAAGCACCGTCTCCAGCGGCGCTTCGCGCAGGATGACCGGGTCCATGAGATTGCGGACGATGTCGGCGGGGTCGGCGACACCGCTGGTCTCGATGACGATATACTCCGGCCTCGGATCGCGCCGCAGCAGCGTCGACAGCGTGCGCAACAGATCGCCTTCGAGCGAGCAGCAGATACAGCCATTGGCGAGGCTGACCACGCCGTCGTTCGCGCCCGCGATCAGCTCCGCATCGATGTTGATCGCACCGAAGTCGTTGACCACGGCGGCAATCCGCCGCCCCTCGGCATGCGCCAGCAGATGATTGACGACCGTGGTCTTGCCTGCCCCCAGAAAGCCCGTCACCAGCAGAATGGGGACCGGCATGGATCAGCCCCCGACGACGGGGCGGCGCACGGGCTTTCCGGGCCGCGCGGCGACATCCAGCAGGCCGTCAGCGATCAACGGTTGACCGCTGACGATCAAGTGCCGCACGCCTTCCGACGGACGGTTCATCGCCGTGAATGTCGCGCGATCCGAAAGCTTCTCGTAGTCGAACACCACGATGTCGGCATCGGCATCCTTCGCCAGCCGGCCCTTGGTGCGCATCGCGGGCGTGCTCTGCGACAGAATCTCTGCAGGGATCAGCGCGCATTTGCGCACGCCTTCCAGCAGCGACACGGTCTTGCGCTCGCGCACCCATTCGCGGATGAACTTCGTGAAGCAGCCGGCCGAGCGCGGATGCGAGGTGGCATCGTCGGGCAGCGGCCAGGCATCGCCGGTGTAGGTCTTGCCGTCCGACGTCGTCCACGGCATCGCGTCGGAGGCGATCGCACCGCCGGGATAGAGCACCGACATGTCGAGCAGATCGCGGTGATGCGCATTGTGCTCGGTGTCGAGGATGTGCCAGAGCACCAGCGAGGACGGATCTTCGGCCTGCGCCTTCAAGAGCTCCTCGCGATCGTGGAAGCGATAGCCATCGGTCACGCGCTGCACGGAATCGTAGCCGGTGCCATTGCGCTCGACGAACTGCGGATCGCTGAAGAACGCCGCCGCCAGCACGGTCGAACCGGTGCCGTAGGGGTAAGCCTCGACCGTGATGGGCAGGCCCTGCGCCTGTGCCTTCTCGATCAGCACGCGACAGCGTTCGATGTCGGTCTTGCTCGACGAGTTGAAGTGGCAGATGTGCATGTGCGCGCCGGTCGCGCCGGCATAGCCGATCAGGCGAATATAGGCCTCCGCCGCGCTTTCGGGGTCGATCCGCGACATATAGGCGACGTGGGTGAAGGTCGGCACGTCCAGCCTGGCCGCGAGCTGGCACACCGCCGTCAGCTCCTGCACGCCGGCGCCCGGCGCATAGGCGTTCAAGATGCCGATGCCGATGCCGCCCTCGTTCAGTCCGCACCCGAGGCGCTCGAGAATGCCGGCGACCTCCGCATCGGTCGCAACATTGTCCATCCAGCGGCGATCACGCATGGCGTTGCCGAACGCCTCCAGCGAACTTTCCGCGTTGGAGCCCGTCATCGCGCCGATGCGCGCGAAGGCCCAGTTGGTGGCAGCGCCGTAGTTCAGCACGCGGCCCTTTCGGGCCTGGCGCTCGTACCAGGAGCCGACCGGCAGCACGCCGGCCTCGAGATCGAGCGTCGTCGTCACGCCGTCGAACGCCTGCATGCGGTCGGCGGGGATCGACTGGCCGTGGGCGTGCAGATCGATGAAGCCGGGCGCGACCACGAGGCCGGTGGCATCGATCACCCGCTCGGCGCCGCCAAGCGAGGAGCCGACCGCGGCGATCTTGCCGTCCACCACTGCCACATCGCCAACGGCGTCCATTCCGCTCGCCGGATCCACCACCCGGCCGCCAGAGATCACCAAACCGCTCATATCGTCACTCCGCCAAGCAAATCACCCCAACCTCCGAAGGTCCGGCAGCAGCTCCGGAGGCATTCGGGGGTATAGAGACAGATTTTCGAGACGACGACCACCGCCACGGATGCCGATGCATCATGCTGGAGCAGCCGAACCGGATTAAGGTGCGGGTCTTTCAGGAACGTCCCTTCCAGATTCCTGGCTTTTGCGCCACTGTGCCGGCGTGACGCCCATGTGGTTTTTGAAGGCGCGCTGGAACGCCGCTTCGGATTGATAACCGACAGCTTCCGCCACGGCGCCGGTTGACGATGAAGATTTTTTCAGCTCGTTCGCTGCGAGCGCCATCCGGATATCGGTCAGGAGATCTGCGGCTGAACGCCCGAGCTTCTCCTGGAATTGCCGCACGAGCGTGGCGCGCGACATGCCGCACAGACGCGCCAGCTCGGGCAGCGACCATGCGCGCGCCGGCTCTTTGAACAGAGCGGCCACCGCTGGTGCAAGGCGCGGATGACCGGCCAGGGCAAGCAGTCCCCGCGGCGCATCGTCTGTGAGGCTGGCGAGCCGCAGCACCAACGCGAACATCGCACTCGACAGCGCGTTCAACATCGCGCGGCCGCCGAGACGATCGTCCGCGGACTCGCGACGCATCAAGGCGACGAGGCCAGCAAGTTGACCCGCCGTGTCTCCGTCGCCAGCGTCAGCGCCGGCATGGACGACGAGGCGCGGCGGCAAATAGCTGCGCAGCAGGCGGTCGTGCGGCGGCGCGATGGCAAAATGTCCGCACAACAGATCGAGCCGTTCTCCCGAGCCGGGAGTTTCGCTGATCGTGAAATTGAGCGACGCGCGATTGCGCGCCGGCAGCGGCACCGCCCCGCTGCCGTCGTGCATGACGTGTCGGCCATTACCGGGAAGCAGCAGGATGTCGCCGCGCTCGAGCTTCAGCGGCCGCCCGCCGGCCGGATCGTCCAGCACGGCCGAGCCGGCCAGCACGGCATGATACGGAATTTCGTTCGGCTCGCCCGGTCCCTGATCAATGCGCCATGGCGCGCCGTAGGCGCAGCGCAGGTCGAGCCGCCCACGCACGGGCATCATCTCGAACAGCCGGCTGAGCCAATCCATCACGGCCTCTCCCGAGCCCGTCTCATCACGATACTATTGAGCATATAATCGAGATTTACCGACATTCAAAGTATCAATATCGACCCCTATTGTCACTCCGCAATCGTTCAACAACCCGAACCAAGGAGTGCCAACATGTCCCGTCTTTCCGTTCCCAATCTCGAAACCGCGACCGGCGCAACCGCTGAAATCTATGGTCAGATCAAGAAGGCGATTGGCAGCGTGCCAAACACCTTTGCCGCGATCGGCGCCTATGCGCCGGATGCGCTCAAGGCCGTTCTGCTCGCCGACAGCGTGCTCGCTTCGGGGTCGCTATCGAAGCGCGACCAGGAAACCGTCAAGCTCGTCATCTCGGAAGTCGCCGGTTGCGATTACTGCGTCGCCGCACACAGCCTGCTCGGCAAGCTCGCGGGCCTGAAGCCCGAAGAATTGAAGAATATCCGCGAGCGCCGGGCGACCGGCGACGACAAGCGCGATGCGCTCGCCCGCTTCGTCCGCAAGCTCGCGCAATCCAGCGGCACCGTCAGCGACGACGACTTCGCTGCCATCAAGGCTGCCGGTTACACCGACAGGCAACTGGTGGAGATCAGCCTGGCGTTCGCGACCACCGTCTTCACCAACGTGTTCAACCGCATCAACGACACCGAGATCGACTTCCCCGCGATCGCGTGAAGCGACCGCCCAGTCAGATCTTGAATGAAAGGATCACGACAATGACCGCGATGATCGGCAACATGCAAAATCCGTTTGTCCGCGCGCTGCAAAACTCCGGCCTGCTTGCGGAAGATCTCGACTACCACGTCGTCCGGGCCTCGATGGTGATCATGTTTCTCTTCTTCGGCTATCAAAAATGGTTTCCGTACGAGTTCGAAAGACTGGTCCCGTTTATCAGCAACGGGCCGCTGATCTGGTGGCTCTATCCCGTCTTCGGTCACGCTGGCGCAAGCTACTTCCTCGGCGCCTCGGAGTGGACGTTCGGGACGCTGCTGCTCGCGGGCTTCTGGGACAAACGGCTCGGCGTCGTCGGCGCCCTCGGCTCGACCGGCACCTTCATCGCGACGGTCACGATCATTCCGTTCATGCCGGATGGCTGGGATGTCGCTGCGGGAGGATTCCCGGCTATGACGGGCAACGTCCCCTTCCTGATGAAGGACGTCGTTCTGCTGGCGGTGTCGTTCTATCTGCTGAGGCAGGACGTGGTTCGGCTGATCCGGGAATGAGGTTTGGAATCAACGTGCAAAACCTCCGGACCCGAGGGCCCGGAGGTCGCAGCTTCTCAGTTCTGCCTGTGAATGGTGATGTTGATGTGGCTGTTGCCCAGAGCAGAGGCCACTGCGTTCTCGGCTGCGGCGAATTCCGAGCCAACCCACTTTGCGGCCGCAACCGCTTCATGCTTGATCCAGCCCCACAGCCCAGCTGCAGCAATGCCGTCGAGTTCGTCGATGGACAGCTCGCGGTTTTCAAAGCCGGTATCGTCAGAGCGTTTCATATTGGTCTCCAGTTGGTGACGCGGGCCATCCCGCGATCACGAACAGGATGCACGCATGCGCCGAAGACAGCTGTGATGAGAATCACCTCGATCGCGACAGGTGAAAAATGATCGCCCGGTCGTGACGCGATAACCAACTACGACGCCAATCTCCGCTCGGCGACGATCCGCACGGGCGGGAACACAACGCAATCCACCACGTCGAACATCACTTCGATGCTGCGATCGAACGCCCGCGCAAAGGCGATGGCATCGTTGCGCCGTTCGTCGGCGATGGCCGTGCCGAGCGTACAATGCGGGACCCATGCGCCGGGCCGGTAATGAGGACGACAATGTGCTGGATCGATTGCCGCGCTGACAGCGCCATGGATGCGAGCCAGAACCTCGTCGACCGCCGGCTCCGCCCAGAGCACAAGCGGAGAGCCTTCGAACCACCGAATGCGCTTGAAATGGATGCGCAGTTGCGTTTCGCCGGCTACGGCTGCCTGCATGGCGTCCCATGCGGCCTCTTCGTCGATCGCGGGCCCGTCATAGATCGCAAATGTAAAATGCGGACGGTAGCCGAGCGCACGCATCGACGGCGTGGCCTCGAACGCGCCAACCTGATCCCACAGCCGCTCGATCTCGTCCGCTGAACTGTTGTCGGCGCGAATGTTGATCGCCAAGGCCACAGGCTCACCCCGCGGGAGGAACAACCAAATCGAGACGGAGGGGTGGTGACTTCGAGAAATGGCGCTCCCTAGGGGAATCGAACCCCTGTTTCAGCCTTGAGAGGGCCGCGTCCTAACCGCTAGACGAAGGGAGCGTGAGGGCTAGCCAATAGCCTCGAAATTTGTCGGCCGCAAGGACTGAACTGCCGTTTTACGGCTCATTGGCAAATTTCAGCTTTCCGGCCGGCCTCAAGGTGTGCGCATCGAAGGTTCGGATCTCGATGACACCGCCGATATCGAGAGTGACCACGAGGCGGTCGCCGGCCACGCCGGTGGAGACGATTTTTGCGCCCTTCGGCAGGGTGGCCGTGATGTCGCTCAATGGCTCAGCTGCCCTTCCCTCCGACCTGAAAAGGCGGTAGCCCACCGCGATCAGGACGGCGCAGATGGCCAGCGCCGAGGTCAACCCCGCGATCAGCATCATCCGCCGCACCCGCGCAAACAGCGCGGCCTGCTCGGGGGTCGGTTCGGGAACAGCGGTATCAGACGTCGTCATGGATAGCTCAGGCTCAGCGCAACGGTTGGAGGTCACGGTCGAAGGCGACGAGGGCTCGGCCCGGCTCGACCGCGTGCTGGCGGCGCGCCTTCCCGACCTGTCGCGATCAAGGCTCAAAGCCCTGATTTTGGCCGGCGCGGTGAGCCTGAAGGCCACCGAGGTCCGCGACCCCGCTTATCACGTCGCATCCGGCGATACGATCATAATCGACGTGCCGGAGGCGGCCCCGCCGGAGCCGAAGGGCGAGGATATCGCCCTCGATATCGTATTCGAGGACGACGACATCGTCGTCATCAACAAACCGAAGGGGCTGGTGGTGCACCCCGCCGCCGGGCACGAGACGGGTACGTTGGTGAATGCGCTGATTGCCCATTGCGGAGGCTCGCTGTCGGGCATCGGCGGCGTGCGCCGGCCCGGCATCGTGCACCGACTGGACAAGGACACCACCGGACTGATGGTGGTGGCCAAGAACGACTTGGCGCATGCTTCGCTGACCGCCCAATTCGCCGACCACGGCCGCACCGGGCCGATGCGGCGCGGCTATATGGCTTTCGCCTGGGGACTGCCCGGCCGGCATCGCGGCACAATCGACGCGCCGATCGACCGTCACCCCCATGCGCGAGAGAAGATGGCGGTGCGCCAGGGCGGCCGCGAGGCGGTGACGCATTGGGAGCTGCTGGAAAGTTTTGCGGGCCGCGACGGCAAGCCGATCGCGGGGCTGCTGGCCTGCGAGCTCGAGACCGGGCGCACCCATCAGATCCGCGTCCACCTCGCCCATATCGGCCACCCCCTGATGGGCGACGCGGTCTATGGCCCGCATTTCAAAACGAAGGCGAACCAGCTTGGCCCCGAGTCGCAAGCGGCTTTAACGGCGCTTGGGCGGCAGGCCTTGCATGCTTATTTGCTGGTACTCGAACACCCCCGAACCGGAGAACTTCTTCACTGGGAGGCGAGCCTGCCGGAGGATTTGCTTCTCTTGGAAGGCGCTCTGAAAGCGGCGCTATGACGCAGGGGCTTTGAGAAAACCCTTACCTTACAAAAAGTTATAGCTGCCACACGGGGACGTGACGTCAGCAATCCTTCCCTTTTTGACCCCCGATGGGGTATATTGCGCCTGCGTTGGAAATGACCAACGCGGAACATCGCAGCTACGGCCGGCTTTAACCAAGCGGTCGTCTGCCTGGCCCGCCGCTATCGGGGGCCTGAACCTTTGGAGGGCTTAACAATGGCCCGTACCGCTGCTCTGCCGGTCCTCAATGGAGAATCCGGCCTTTCCCGCTACCTCGGCGAAATCCGCAAGTTCCCGATGCTGGAACCCCAGCAGGAGTACATGCTCGCCAAGCGTTGGCGCGAACACGATGATCGCGACGCTGCACACCAACTCGTCACCAGCCATCTCCGGCTCGTGGCCAAGATCGCCATGGGCTATCGCGGCTACGGCTTGCCGATCTCCGAGGTCGTCTCGGAAGGCAATGTCGGCCTGATGCAGGCGGTGAAGCGTTTCGAGCCCGAGAAGGGCTTCCGTCTCGCCACCTACGCGATGTGGTGGATCAAGGCGTCGATTCAAGAGTACATCCTGCGTTCCTGGTCGCTCGTGAAGATGGGCACCACCGCGAACCAGAAGAAGCTGTTCTTCAACCTGCGCAAGGCGAAGAGCAAGATCAACGCACTGGACGAGGGCGATCTCCGCCCCGACCAGGTGAAGATCATTGCCAAGCGTCTCGGCGTCACCGATCAGGACGTGATCGACATGAACCGCCGCCTCGGTGGCGACGCGTCGCTCAATGCTCCGATCCGCGACGACGGCGAAGCCGGCGAATGGCAGGACTGGCTGGTCGACAATTCGCCCAACCAGGAAGCCCTGCTGGCCGAGCACGAGGAGTATGACGAACGCCGGGACGCGCTAAACGGCGCCATGGGCGTGCTCAACCCGCGCGAACGCCGCATCTTCGAGGCCCGCCGCCTCGCCGATGAGCCGATGACGCTGGAAGACCTTGCTGCCGAGTTCGGCGTGTCGCGCGAGCGCGTCCGCCAGATCGAGGTCCGCGCCTTCGAGAAGGTGCAGTCCGCGGTCAAGGGCACGATCGCAAGGGCCGAACAGGCCGCGCTGGAAGCCGCTCACTAACCGAGGGCTTTCGCGACCCACGAATTGGCGGATCGAGACAAGACAAAAGCCGGCGGCAACGCCGGCTTTTTTTGTTGTGTGTGAGCTGCAGCATGGTCGCGGGGCACGCCGGCGGGCATCTTGAACGCACGCGACGGGTCAACCGACCCAATCTTGTCGGGCCTCATCCAGAGAACGGACACACCGTGTCGATCATCCTGCAATCCACCGTCGGCGGCTTCTCCGCCCAGTTCATGCGCAAGCTGCCGCTGGTCGAGCAGGCGATGCGCGACCACGGGCTCGATCCCAGTGAGTTCGTGATCTCCAAGGACTATGCCTCGACCGCGACGATCCCGATCATGGGCCCGTTCTTCTTCAATTACAGCGTCTATTTCGGCGAGGAGACATTCACCGTCACCGAGCCGAACGACATGGTGTTTCTGGACTACTTCCTCAAACGCGTACTCGCCGCAGACGAGTCGCCGGAATTGCCGGAGCAGCCGGGACTGATCCGGCGCTTCTTCGGCTGGATGGCGCAGCCGGTGTAGGCCTGTCATTTCGGCGCGCAACGATCACTCCAATCAATCTCGCTTGTCGCAGCACGCCTGCTGGTGTATGTGCTGCCGCCCCGGCGCGGCGTCGCGCCTTTTTTTGTTCAGCGCTTTCGAGGGAGGCGGCATGATTTGTAGATCGATACGTTCCGACCGCAGCCCATCTCTGATCGGCAGCCGGTCCTGAGCTGAACGCGGCTTTCGCGGCCGCTTCCCATTCATCCATCTGGTTACGAGGGGCGTGACGCAACAATGCGTCGCGCCGTGTCGTCATGTATTTGCGGTTCGTTACACCGCTCATCCACCCGGACAGCCGCGTGGAGAGCGGCTTCTTTCGCGCGTCCTGGTACATCCAGCGCAACAACTGTCCGGACTGGATCCGGCACGAACTCTCGGACCAGTTCACCTGGTTCGCGGAGCATCTGCCGCTGCCCGGGCGCATCGCACGGCACTTCAAGCGGCGCGATTCGATCTGGGGCATCTGCTGGTTCGATCCCAGGGCACGCGAGGCCGTCAGCCGCGCGCGCTACTGCGCCTGGCTGCTCGAGGAAGGTGGCTTGCCGGTGCGCGTGATCACGACCTCACGCCAGCGCGAGGTGATCTGGCGCGATGCGCACCAGATTGTCACGAAGCCTGCGGCCGATCTTCCCAAGGCATTTCCTTGAACAGGGGAAGGCTCGGTCGGCCCAGGGATGACGATGCTGTCGGGCACCGGAGGTTTTCGAACTCCGGTGCCCGCTAGATCACTCGCCCCAGGTCCGCGCCAGCGTCGCGAGCCAGCAGCCTTCGCAATAGCGGGCGTCTTTGAAGTCGATCCAGTTGTGGGCGTAAACGTGGTCGAGCGGGATGTCGTAACGCGCGCGCAGGACCTGGACCAGGATCTTCCAGGCCGCGACCTGTGCCGCCGTCGGTCCGATCGTAACATCGGGATAGTTGCCGGCGAACTCGACGCCGATCGAATTGTCGCGCACGACCTGATGATAGGTCACGCTGTTGTCGATGTATTTGTTGTCGTTGCGGTTGGCGCCGTCGGTGTGGGTCGGCACCAGATTGTCCGCGACCGACCAGTAGACCGTACCATCGGTCTCGACCCAGACCATCACGCCGCGCCGGGTCGGGTTCTTCGACTGCTCTTGCGCGCCGCCGCGCGCCGAGCCGGTCGGCCCTTCGGTCTGATGCACGATGATATTGCGCCAGGCATGAGCGTTGGCGACATCGCCCCATGGCGCGAGCCAGACGATCTTCAACCCGGGAATGTCGGGCGTGCCGGTGCTGCGCGCGAGCCTTGTGAGCTCGGCGTCCATTGCGGCGGCGGGAGCGATCAGAACGGCGGCGAGAATTGCCGCGACAAGGCGGGACAGCATTACGGGGATCCAACAAGAGACCCCGAGCCTAGCAGGATTCAGGCGAATTTGCGCGCGGCTTCGACCGGCTCGGGCGAGAGTGGCGGGGCGGGATCATAGACCGCAAAATCGTTCTTGCCGTTCTTCTTGGCGGCATAGAGGGCATGGTCGGCATGGGCGATCAGCCGATCCGGGAATTGGCCGATGCCGCGGTCCCACTCCGCAACGCCGATCGAGATCGCGATCGGGATGTCGTTGCCGGCGCAGCCGGCGGCATCCTGGCGGCAGACCTCGAGGATGCGGCGGGCGATCAGCGCGCCCTCGCGCATGGAGGAGGACGGCAGCACGACGCAGAACTCGTCGCCGCCGGTGCGGGCGAGCATGTCGCCGGGCCGCAGCCGCGTCTGCGCCATCAGGGTGAAGTGCTGAAGGCAGGCATCGCCCGCGGCATGCCCATAGGTGTCGTTGATGGTCTTGAAGCCGTCGAGATCGATCACCAACAGCGAGAACGGCTCGCCGCTGCGCTCCGAGCGGGCGCATTCTTCCGACAACCGCTGCAACAGATGGCGGCGGTTGGCGACGCCGGTGAGATCGTCGAGCAGCGCGAGGTCGGCGACCTCGTTGCGCAAGCGGTCCATCGCCATCAGCAGGAAACCGAAATTGAGCGTCATCGACAGGAAGAGCAGCACCAGCACCATGACAGCGTGGGTCTGGCCGCCCGCCCTCGCCGAGAAATCGTAACCGAGCATGTTGCCGATCGCGCGTATCACGAAGATCCCGATGATGCTGAGGATCACGATGCCCGACAGCCGCGCCCCGGGGCTGACGCGGCCTTCGGGCGGCGACAACAACAGCCGCAGCGACAGCACCAGCGGCAGGCCTTGCCCCATCGTGTAGAAGAGCATGCGCAGCTGCATCTGGTCGAAACCGACCATGAAGACCACGACGCCGGCGAGGCTCAGGATCCCCGTCGTCAGCATAAGGCGCAGATGCACCGGCCGGTCGTAGAAGCGCTGAATGCCCATGGCCGCGAGGCAGCTCGCCGCCATGATGCCGGCGGCCCCGAACACAAGCGGGATGGGAGAATCGACGAACAGGCGGACCAGCGCCGTCAGCGAGCCGGCGGCGCCGACGAAGGCCGACGCCATCCAGTACCGTGCAGCCTCGAATTTCGGATAGGAGCGCGTCACATAGGCCCAGATCAGGCCGAGCGCCGAGAAGTTGACGACGAAGACCATCCAAAGTGTCGGTACGTTCAGCATGGCGCCCGCGATACGCGCAGCGTCCCGCCCCCTGTCACTGGCAGAAACTCGTCCATGACCCGTCCCCGTGTTCTTGCGGAGGATCATGCGCGGATTGCGCTTAACGGAACCTCACTTCGTTCGTCCAAAACGCGCCCTTGGTTTTGGATTCATGAACGACGCGTCTCGATTATCAGATCGTTAGGCACGTCGCCGGCGTGCATCGCGGTCGCGTCGACACGCTCTGCGATGCGGATTCGTGGCCCGAAATCACCCAAAAATGCATCTGAGCTGTGGATAACGTAATGACACAGATGTGACAGCGCGGGGCATGGACGCGCGAATCTGCTGAGTTCGTCATCGAGGATTTTGCGAGGCTGGCCCTCCGCCGAGCGTTCCTCGTGTCGCGTTTCACCATTAACCCTTAAGAGGATCCTATGGCTAAGAAAGCGAAGAAGGCGAAGAAGGCGACGAAGAAGAAGGCCAAGAAGGCTGCGAAGAAGAAGTAACGCAGCTTCTTTTGATTTCGCCCGGGTGGAGCCTCGCTCTGCCCGGGCTCCGGATAAGTCTGAAAGACGCGGGCGCAAGGCCCGCTTTTTTATTGGCTACCGCTCGGCGAACGCGAGCTTGGCGCCAAGCAGCGCAAAGCCTGCGGCAAAGGAGCGGCGCAGCCAGGCCATCACGCCGGGACGGGAGATGACGCGCTCGCGCACGGACGCCGCGCAGAGGCCATAGACGACGAACACGACAAAGGTCATGGCCATGAAGGCGCCGCTCAATTCCAGCATCCGCGCCAGCACGGACGCCTCGTCCGCCGCGATGAACTGCGGCAGGAAGGCGAGGAAGAAGATCGAGAGCTTCGGGTTCAGGATGTTGATCAGGAAGCCGGTGACGATGACCCGGCCGCTGGAGCGCTCCTTGATCTCGCCGTCGACCGCAAGCGCACCTGTCTCGCGCAGCGCCTGCCAGGACATGTAGAGCAGATAGGCCACGCCGCACCATTTCAGCGCGGCAAAGGCGAGCGCGCTGGTGTGCAGCACGGCGGCGAGCCCGAGCATCGCCGCGACCATGTGCGGCACGATCCCGAGCGTGCAGCCGAAAGCCGCCGCCACGCTGGCGCGCGAGCCGCGGGTCAACGCCGCAGCCAGGGTGTAGAGCACGCCGGTGCCGGGCGAGGCGACGACGATGAGCGAGGTGAGCAGGAAGGACCAGGACATGCCTTGTCCCTAGCACCCCTGCCGTTTGCCGAGAAGTCACGACCCGGTCAGCCACGCCGCCGGACAGGAAACCGAAGCGCGAACGCGCCTCAGTTCAGCTGGGCGATCTCGGCTTCGCGCAGGACGTCGAGCGGCGCCCAGGGCTTGGCCCAGAATTTTGCGCCGTCAGGCAGTGGCTGCCTCAGGGGGCGGCCGGACGTGACGACGACGTCGAGCTTCGGATTGCGGTCCTTGGCGACGTGCGCGAGCTCGACGCCGTTCATGCGGCCGGCGAGCTGCACGTCGGTCAGCATCAGGCAGAGTGCGCCGGCGCTCTTGTCCAGCACTCGCTCGGCGGCCTCCGCACTCTCGCACTGGATGACCTGATACCCGCTTTCTTCGAGCAGCAGACTGAGCATCTCCCGCTGCATGGCGTCGTCTTCGACGATGAGGGCTGTGGCCGTAAACGGTTTGGATTGTCCCATCGGTGGCTCCCAATGCTGCTTGCCGCCGTTCAAGTATCGTATGTTAAAGATGGAACCCGATTTAGGTTTCGGTTCCTATCTGAAAAAATGTACATCGTAGTTCCCCTGTTCGGGGTTGACGGGAGGCATCATGACGACGATTCGCGGCGCGGCCGCCATCACGGGCGCGGCAAGCGGCATTGGCCGTGCGCTCGCCATCGAGCTTGCACAACGCGGCTGCGACCTCGCGCTCGCCGATCGCGATGAGGCTGGGCTGAAATCGCTCGCCGCCGAGATCGGCGGACAGCGCAAGATCAGTGTGCATCGCGTCGATGTCAGCGAGCCCGCCGACATCGCGCAATTCGCGCGCGAGGCCATCGCAGCGCATCCCGCGCTCGGCATCCTCGTCAACAATGCCGGCGTGGCGCTGATGGGGACGTTCGAGGAGATCGACCAGGCGCAGATGGACTGGCTGTTCGACATCAATTTCTGGGGCGTGGTGCACGGCACCCGCGCCTTCCTGCCGCATCTGAAGACGCGGGCAGAGGCGCATATCGTCAACGTCTCCTCGATCTTCGGCATCATCGCGCCGCCCGGACAATCGGCCTATGCGGCGGCGAAATTCGCAGTGCGCGGATTTTCCGAGAGCGTGCGGCATGAGCTCGCGGTCGCGGGGAGTGCCGTCAAACTGTCGGTGGTGCATCCCGGCGGCGTCGCCACGAGCATCGCGCGCTCATCGCGCACCGGCGTTGGCGTCACCGACAACGCCCGCCGCGCCCAGATGATCGACCGGTTCGAGACCGCGGCGCGGACGACGCCAAAGGATGCGGCGCTGCGCATCATCAAGGGCATCGAGCGAAACGAGCCGCGCATCCTGATCGGCAACGATGCCAGGTTCATGGACATCCTGCAGCGCTTCCGCCCGGGGACGTATTGGGCGCCGTTGCAGCGGAAGCTGGAGAGGATGGCGAAGGGGAAGTAGTAACAGGTCAGTTGCGTGACGCCGCAGCCTCACTCTCCGCCGTCATTCCCCGCGAAAGCGGGGAAATCCAGTACGCCGAGACATCGCGGTTAGAATCGAGCCGCCGCGGCGTACTGGATCGCCCGCCTTCGCGGGCGATGACAGCGAATATGTGGTTACTGCCCCACCAGCCGATCTGCAAAATACCCGATCGTCTTGCGGTAGATCACAGCCCTGTTCCACTCGCGCATCGCGTCGAAATTGGCCGAGCCTTCGTCATAGGGCTGGCCCATCTTGAAGCCGTTGGAGTGGAGCAGGTTCGCGGTCGAGGCGAGCACGTCGGCGACGCTGTGGCGGAGGTCGACATGGCCGTCGCCGTCGAAATCGACGCCATACTTGATGTAGGACGACGGCAGGAACTGGGTCTGGCCGATCTCGCCGGCATAGGCGCCGATGAGATCGCGCAGCGGCAGGTCGCCGCGCTGCACGATCTTGAGCGCGGCGAGCAGCTCGCCCTGGAACAGCTCGGTGCGGCGGCAATCATGCGCGAGCGTGGCAAGCGTGCGGATCACCGGCAGCTTGCCCATGTCGCCCTTGCCGAAATCGCTCTCCAGCCCCCAGATCGCAACCAGGATCTGCCGGGGCACGCCGAACTGCTGCTCGATGCGCGAGAGCAGCGCGGCATGACGCTGCAGCAGTGCGCGACCGCCATTGATGCGGCCGGGCCCGACGCGGGTCGAGACATACTGCTCGAAGCTTTTGTTGAAGGTGTAGCGCTGGCGCCGGTCGAAGGCGAGCACGGCGCCGTCCTGGGTGATGCCGCTGAACGCCGCACTGGTCACGCCCGCCGACACGCCCGCGGCCTGCGCCTCCGCCGTCATGCCGGCGACGAAGCTGTTGAAGTCGCCGCCGCAGCGCGCGGCCTCGGCCGAACCGCCGGCCAGGCAAACGATGGAAGCGACGGCGAGCGCGTATCTCAACATGCGGGGAAATCCTCAGGCACAATGCGCGGAAAGTGGCGGGCGATCATGCCCGGGAACTGGATTCGCGTCAAAGCGGCACGCAGCCGATCATCTCGGGGCCGCGCCGAAACGAAAATCGCAAAACAACCCCATGCACCGTAGGCGCGCGACGACCGACTACGCCTTTTCCGAATTCCAGTTGACCCGTCGGGCAAAACAGGCATATGGTGTCAGCATCGCAGACTCTGGCGTGAGTTGCTGCTCGCGCCACGCACCCCGTCGGCGGATTGCTCCGGTTGAACCGATCCCGCCAGAACCGAACAGGCCGAGCGCGCGACTAAAGGGCAGCGCTCGCCCCGTCCCCCAAACCGATCGAGATGACCATGCCCCTTCCCCGCCGGATGCTTGCTGTCCTCGCGTTGCTCTCGCTCCATACCGTGGCCGCCTCCGCGCAGACGCGCGATGTCGCAGGCAGCCGCGACTATCCCGGCATCGGCCGCTTCACCGGCAGCGTCATCACCGGTTATGTCGTGAAGGATTTTGACGCGACGCGGATGCAGGCCGCCGCCTTCAGGGATGGTCAGCCGACAGACGCGCGACGGCTCGAGGGCCGCATTGTCCGCATCGCTTACCGCACCAATCCCGGCCCCTCGATCCTCGAAGTCTCCCGCAATTTCGAGACGCAGCTGGCGAAAGCCGGCTACGAGACCCTGCTGGCCTGCGACACCGACGCCTGCGGCGCCATTCCCTTCACCGAGTCCATCGACACGCTGCCGGTCCCCCAGATGTGGGTCGACGGCTTCAACTATCGCTATTTTGCCGGCCGCAAGACCGAGGGCGGCCGCGAGACCTATGCGAGCGTCATCGTCAGCCAGAACAACCAGGACATCACCGCGCAGGTCACGATCGCCGAGCTGGGCACCATCGCCAACAAGATGGTCGACGCCGCAGCGATGGCGAAAGGTCTTGGCGAAACCGGCCACATCGCGCTCTACGGCATCTATTTCGACACCGACAAGGCGGTGCTGAAGCCGGAGAGCCGCCCGACGCTGGAGCAGATCGCAAAGCTCTTGACGAGCCAGCCTCAGCTCAACGTCTTCATCGTCGGCCACACCGACAGCCAGGGCGCCTATGAGTACAATCTCGATCTGTCGAAGCGGCGTGCGGAGGCGGTCGCGGCGGAACTGGTGAAGAGTTTCCGGATTGCGCAAGCGCGGCTGCGCACCGCCGGCGTCGGATTGCTGGCGCCCGTCGGCTCCAACGCAACGGACGCCGGCCGCGCGCTGAACCGGCGCGTGGAACTGGTGGCGCCGTGATCCCATGGGAGAGAGCACACAACCAATATGATGTGTGCAGCGCACGAACGACATTGATCTGCATGCGCTGGATGAGATCACGTGCATGCAACGGGCTCGAGATCGCAGCTCAATGACTTCTTACAACGCATGCTCGCTCTCGTTGCACTGCGAGAGCACCGCCAGATGAACAAATTGCTTCGATGATCCAAGCATCTGCTTTGCGGAATTGCGGGAACCCGCAGCGACATGCGCCGCATATCTGATGCGCTCGCTGCGACATCAGCACGGTGACGATTTATCTTGCCATCGCAGAGCGCAAGCGATAGCCTTCTATCTCAGGTTGTTGCCCTGCCAGCCCCGGGCGACGCTGACGACCAAAAATAAACGGCGGGCTTATCGGCCCGCCGTTTATTGAGGTCGGGGTCGCATCGGACCTTGCGGACGCCTGGCGCTCCGATCGGGCCAACAAATCACCAAATGATTGTGCAGAAGGCGGCCGGATTGATGCCGGCGGCTGCCGAAGTCATTTGACTGCGGCGCCCTGATCGACGACAAGCCGCCATGGCCAAAAAACCCGGAACCAATCCCAAAGGCGAATTCGCCTTTTTCAACGTCTTCTATGAGGACGATTCCCAACGCTCCAACCGCCGCGTGCCCAGCGAGCTGCTCGGCGGCCTCGACGGCGACGAACCCGCGCGCAACTTCATCATGGAGCAGGACCGCGAGATCGCGGAGAAGGGCGGCCGGCCCGCGCTCGAGATCAAGCGGATCGAGCGGGTCGGGGCGAAAAAGAAATAAGCTGCGCCCGTGAGACGCGCGCAGCGACTGCACAGACAAAAACGGCGGGCCTCGGTCCGCCGTTTTCGTTTGTAGAGGCTCTGGCCTCCCTCAATAGGCCTGCATTGACGGATCTCCCCACCGGCCCAAAGACCAGGACGCGGGCTTGTGCACCTCGGAAAGCGCGGTGAAATCAGCTTTGGTTGGGGCTCGATCACGACCGGTTGATGAGGGAATTTTCAGCAACGTCCACCGATATCTTCACGTTGGGGGGATTCCAGCATGAGAGGTCACGGATGTTTCGCAATATCGCGCTTGGAATGACGATTACTCTCGCAATGGCGCTAACCGCGCCGGCGGCCGTTGCGCAGCAAAAGCACCACGTCAGCTATGATACGCCGGCAACTCAGACCGTATACACCCAACAACACGTCATCGACGTTGGCGACATTCCCGGACATCAAGCTCGGCTCTTCGAAATTCGGCGGACCTATGGTGACGATGCCCCCCTCATCAACGGTTCGAGGTTGAAGGAGCAGTGGACGCGCGGCATGTCTGATTACATCGACAACAACGGTCCAGCTCTCATCTACAACGTTTGGATACTGGAGAACGGAGAGAAGTTTTTTGTCAGGACATCGCTGGTCGCTCAAAGCAGTGGAGATGGAAAGCTTACGAACATGACATCGGGCGTCATTACCGGTGGCACGGGTAGCCTCGCCGGAATACGTGGCATCATCAGCAGTCATGGCCCGTCCGAGCCGAAGGCCGCCATCAATGCCAATCAGACGGACATCGACTATTGGATGGAGTGAGAAGGCTTTCTCGATGGACGATGGACCGGTGAAAAAATTGCCGGTCCATCATGCCCGCTCTGATACGGCATGTCGTGATCACGAAGTGCTCGAAACCAGCCGCTATCCCCTATGGAGAATTCCCATGCCGCACGGTCGAAGCGTGCGAATTGTGATGTTCTTGTTTGGCTTGTCCGGCCTGATCTCGACGGCGCAGCCAGCGAGCGCAGAAGTCACCCGGATCGAGTTCACGTCGAAGCAGCCTTACGGCACATTTCGCGCCGGCGACTATGTGATCTGGCAGGGCAAGATCCGCGGTGACCTGTCGCCACAAGAGGCCATCCCTGGGATCGACAAGGCGCCGCGCAATGAACGCGGGCGCGTCGACTACGCGGCGAAGATCATTCTCATGATGCCGGCGGCTCCGCGCGGGGAAAACGGTGCGTTGCTGGTGGACGTCCCCAACCGCGGGCAAGTCTGGGCCGAGGCGATCTACAACTCGCCGCGCGACATGCGGTTTCTCCCGGGCACGCTGGAGCAGGGCACCGGCTTTCTTCAGGACCATGGCTTTGCGGTTGCCGAGGTTTTTTGGGAGCTTGGACAGGGTGCGGACCTGCCTTCGTTCGCTGACGCCGATGGCAAGACACGCTTCGTCGAGGGCGTGGGCTTTGCGATCGTCCGCGATGCCGCGGATTTCTTCGCGCATGCAGCTTCCGACAAGGATGGAACGCCCAACCCGCTCAGGGGAGCGATCAATCGCGTGCTCGCGAGCGGCAGGTCCCAGGATGGACGATTCCTGAAGACCTTCCTCCTGAACGGCTTCAACATGATCGGCAACCGGCGCGTCTTCGACGGAATGCATGTGTTCGTCTCGGCCGCCGGCCTTCTTCCGATCCTGCAGACCGGCCTTGGACCAATGTCGAGCGCCGAGGGGGCTCCCACATTCGACAACCCGGATTTTCCCGGCGTGAATGACGGACCGCTCACGATCGGGGAGATCACGGCCAAGGTCGAGACGCGCGGCGAGGTGCCTCCAAGGATGATCCTCGTGAACTCCACCACGGACTATTATTCACTGCGCGCTTCGCTCGGCGGAACGGGCGCGTCCGGAATCGCGGATCAGCCACTGCCCGCCAATGTGCGGATGTACGATATTGCGGGAGGCCCGCATGTACCCGCCTCCAAGGCACCGGCCTGCACACTGACGCCGGGCCGCCTCGATTGGTCGCCGCTGTCGCGTGCCCTCCTGCTGCACCTTGATGCCTGGGTAAGCCGCGGCACCGAGCCGCCCGCGAGCGAATTGATGTCGCTCGAAACCGCGGGCGGCGAGCCCCCTGCACTGCGCGCCCCTGCTCGGCTTTCCGCCGCAGTGATACAAGTGCCGAAGCGCGATCAGGACGGCAATGCGCTCGGCGGCGTGCGGCTGCCGGATGTCGCGGTGCCGACCGGCACCAATGGCGCCCAGAACCAGCCGCAGACATTCACCTGCATGCTGATCGGGTCCTTCTCACCATTCGCAGCGACGAAAGCGGAACGAGAGCGTACCGGTGACGCCCGCCTGTCGATCGAAGAGCGCTATCACGGCCGCGACGATTACGTGAACCGGATCCGGATCGCCGCCCATGATCTGATGGCGCGCGGGTTTCTGCTGCCGGAGGACGCGGCAGTGATCGTTCAGGAAGCCGCGTCGACGAACCTGTTCGCGCCCGCACCAGAGAATGCCGAGCCACGTTGAGGCCTCGACGGCGACGAACCGTGCGCGGCTTCATCATGGAGCAGGACCACGAGATCGCCGAAAAGTCCGGCCGTCCGGCGCTCGAGATCAAGCGGATCGAGCGGGTCGGGGCGAAGAAGAAACGGGCCGCGGCTCCGGCCCCGTCGTTGCGAGCACGGCGCACTCATCCAGAGGTGCGCGGGCGCGTACCTAAATTCGCGATGTCCTGTCTTGGGCGAAGCGGAGCAACTTCACCCGTCAAGAGCATTGCCGGTCTTGGCCCGTTACGGACCTGCCGCCCCACGGTCGCAGTCCTCGCGAAAGTCGCTCATGCGTCAATTTTTGCTGATATGCTGCAAGGGTCATGAGAGGAGAAACGCCTGATGATGAACCGCAAGCTCGTTGCCGCGCTGTTCGTGTTCGGCCTGGCCTTGCCCGCCATCTCGCGTGCGCAGGACGCGCCCGTCGAGCAACAGCTCGTCGACCAGATGAACAAGGTGTTCGGCGTCCACGCCGGCTTTCGCGCCAATCACGCCAAGGGCGTCGTGGCCGAAGGAAAATTCAAGGCCTCCGCGGACGCCGCCGGCCTGAGCAAGGCTGTGCTTTTCGGCGGCGCCGAGGTTCCGGTGACTGTGCGGTTCTCGGACTCCACCGGCGTGCCCAACCTGCCTGACGGCTCCGGCGACGCAAACCCGCACGGCATGGCGGTGAAGTTTCACCTGCCCGACGGCAGCGACATGGACATCGTGATCAATTCGCTGAAATTCTTCCCCGTGTCGACCAGCGAGGAATTTCGCGATCTGCTCGTCGCGATCGCGCAGAGCCCGCCGGACGCGGCCAAGCCGACCAAGGTCGAGCAATTCGTGGCAAGCCATCCCACCGTCCCGGCCGCCTTGGCCACGGTCGCCACGCCGGACAGTTTTGCCAATGAGGCCTATTTCGGCATCAACGCGTTCGTGTTCGTCAACAAAGCGGGCCAGCGACAGGCCATCCGCTATCAGATGATCCCCGAGAAGATCGTGCACCTCGACAAGGCGGAGGCTGCGAAGAAGGCGCCGGACTTCCTGATGGAGGAACTGCCCGCCCGCCTGAAGCAGGGACCGGTGGTTTTCCACTTCAAGGCGCAACTGGCCGCGGCCGGCGACTCCACCAAGGATCCGGCAAAGCCCTGGCCTGACGATCGCAAGCTGGTCGACCTCGGCACGCTGACGATCGACAAGGCCGTGGCTGATAGCGACGAGGCGCAGAAGAAGCTTCTGTTCCTGCCGGGCCAACTCACCGACGGGATCGAGCAGTCCGACGATCCGATGGTCGATGTCCGCAACGGCGCCTATGCCATCTCGTTCTCGCGGCGCAATCCGTGACGGTCATGGTTGGTTGCGGGGAGACTTCAACTCGGAGCACGTAGGATGGGGTGAGCGGCAGCGAACCCCATCAAACTCGTCCCCTGACGACGAGATGGCTTTCGCAAAAGGCTCAACCCATCCTCCGGGCTCACCAGCGCCCGCACCATCTATTCCAGGCAAACAGCAGATCGGCGAAGCGATCATAGAAGAAACGCGTGAACGGCAACGCCACGCGATTGCCGAGCAGCGTCGCAAGCCACCCTTCGCCCGGGGTCATCCGCCACAGCGCAATCGCGACATCCGCGCCGACGATGAGCCGGCCGGCCTCATCAGTCGCATGCAGGCGCCGCCTGATGTCGTCGAGCGAGGCGCCAAAGCGCGCCAGCGCATCGGGCTGTTCGTTGATGTCAGTGAATTCGACCGTGCCCGCACGCACCAGCGCCAGCAGCTTGTTGCGCTGCCAGTCGATACCGGCGTCACACACGGGGCAGCGGGTGTTGTAGTAGACGGTGAAGTGGGAAGCGGACATTCGCACCTACCAGGCTAATTGGTCACGCGTCTTGGCTTCGGACCAGCCCTATATCAGCGCCGCGTAGTATGGATCCGAGAGCGCCCAGGCATGAATCTTCTTCAAATGCGACGTTGCCGCAGGTTTAATGCTAGCGCTCTTGAGCAACGATAGAACCATCAAAAATTTTGAATGCGTCAAGCGATTTGGAAGCGAAGGGTTTCCTGTCAACACGAACTTGCTTATCGAAGCATAACCGGCAGTCCCGATCACCAGCTGTCGATGGAAATCCAACACTGAAGATGACCAGGAGTTACCAGCGCGTCTTAGGATCGCGTCAAACTTTCCCTCGAGTGGAGTAGCGACAAATCGGGGGAATAGCCCACCAACCAGTCGCGAAAGCGGCTCATGAATTACCCAAGTAGTGGCGTTTTTCTCGATTACACTCATTAGCTCGTCAATCGTGCCGTATCGCGACAACAACCAGATTTTCGCGTAAAGGCTCCATGTAGCCTTTTCATCCAGTTGGTCGAGCACCAGTTGAATATTCGCCTCTGTACTTGAATTCTTAGGAAGCCTTGCCGCCACAATTGCAGCCGCCACATCAACCTTCGAAGCGTCGTCGACTAAGCTCCCGCTATGAAGTAACTTTGCGATCAATGGCAGCTTGCTCGCGGCACCAGCCTTGTGCTGCCACCAGATAAGCAAAGGCTGCCGGACTGCGGGCCAATCGCGCAGTAGCTCGTAGAACGTGTCGTCAGGCAACTCAGATTGAGTCTGCCGCGCGAAGTTGATCAATCGCTTGAGAATCTTTTCGCCATTGCCATCTGCAAAGCTTTTCCTCTTCAAGCCCTGCCTTATCGCAAGTTCAATCTTGCGTCTTTCCTTGGTCAAGGAAAGCCCCAACGACTTCTTCTGGTCCATCAAATCGGAGAGCCTATCAAGCAACAAATTCTCTCTAATCTTGAAATGCTGCTCTGCCTCTCTTTCCGACAAAATTTTTGTCTTGCCGGAATTCAACCTGATCTGGCGTGTTTGCAGAGCCAAATCGAGGTCTCTAAGTACGGCTCGACCAACCTGGATGCTATCTACTCCGATGTCCATATCATCCATATATCGAGCAAAATCGACGCCGGATAAATTGGCTAACCATTCGTCGATTTCGAACAAGAAGGTGTGAGCAAGAAGCCGAGGAGCATCAAGATTTGACTGTGGCAACCCTACTGGAACTCGCGGCATGTAGTCCGGCTGCCATAGCATGCACGACAACGTGTAGATCAAGAGATCTAGCGCATGCTCGCGTGCCAGAGACAAATCGGCGAGGATGTTCCGCAAATGATCGTACGAGATCGAGTCGTAGTAGTTCGCGATGTCCGTGACGACGACAAATTTCTTGCTTTTTGCAAATCCAAAGATTGATTTCTGAAAGGCCAACCATGCATTGATCGAACCGTATTCGAGCGAACTCCCCTTCACGACCTTCGAAAACTGGTGATCGCCCGGCGCATAAAACGATTTCTTGGTCGGAGCCTTTAGGCGAATCTCTGCCCACAATGCATCCGAGAGAGTTTGCAGAATGAGGGCATCTTTCACAGAAGGGATCACCAACTGCCGACAGAGACCCTTGGATTTTTCTGATAGCAGTCTAGTCGGTGTATTGGGGATGTATGCAGCCGAAAGAATTTCTCCCTCAATTGTAAGGCAAGCAGCGTCAATACGAGTGTGGAAATCGAGATTTTCGACTGGATCAGGAATTGGTTGGCGGCGCATCGCCTCTCTGACTTTGTTCTTCCACGTGAACTTAAGGCGTGCGACGTTGATAACGTCCTTGAGGCTCTTGGCTTTGAGAGGGAATTTTGGCGAATGCATTGAGGAAACAGTCTGAGATTAAAATAGTCGATTGGAGCATCATATCTAGGAGAACCATCAGAGCAACCGACGGCTGTTTCAACCTTAGACCATACTCAGAACGCGAATTCCTTGTCGGCACAAACAAAAACGGCGGGCCTCAGCCCGCCGTTTTCGTCATAATGAATGCCTGGATCAATTATCCAAGAAGCTCCGCAGCTTCCTTGACCTCGACGGATGCTTGAGCTTCCGCAGCGCCTTCGCTTCGATCTGGCGGATACGTTCGCGGGTCACCGAGAACTGCTGGCCGACTTCTTCCAGCGTGTGGTCGGTGTTCATGCCGATGCCGAAACGCATGCGGAGCACGCGCTCTTCGCGCGGGGTGAGCGAGGCGAGCACGCGCGTGGTGGTTTCGCGCAGGTTCGACTGGATCGCGGCGTCGATCGGGAGGATCGCGTTCTTGTCCTCGATGAAATCGCCGAGGTGTGAATCCTCTTCGTCACCGACCGGCGTTTCGAGCGAGAGCGGCTCCTTCGCGATCTTGAGGACTTTTCGCACTTTCTCCAGCGGCATGCCGAGCTTTTCGGCCAATTCCTCTGGCGTCGGCTCGCGGCCGATCTCGTTGAGCATCTGGCGGCTCGTGCGCACGATCTTGTTGATCGTCTCGATCATGTGCACGGGGATGCGGATGGTACGCGCCTGGTCGGCGATCGAGCGGGTGATCGCCTGCCGGATCCACCACGTCGCGTAGGTCGAGAACTTGTAGCCGCGGCGGTATTCGAACTTGTCGACGGCCTTCATCAGGCCGATATTGCCTTCCTGGATCAGGTCGAGGAATTGCAGGCCGCGGTTGGTGTACTTCTTGGCGATCGAGATCACGAGACGGAGGTTGGCTTCCACCATCTCCTTCTTGGCCTGGCGGGCTTCGCGCTCGCCCTTCTGCACGGAGTGCACGATCTTGCGGAACTCGACGATCTCGAGGCCGGTCAGCGCAGCGAGCTGATGCACCTCGTGACGGAGGTCCTTGATCCGGTCCTTCTCGTGATGGACGAAGTTCTTCCAGCCCTTGGCCGAGAGTTTTGACACCCGGTTGAGCCAGCGCGGGTCCAATTCAGAACCGGTGTAGTTGCGCAGAAAATCTTCGCGGGCGACGCCGTGGCTGTCGGCGAGGCGCATCAGGCGGCCCTCATGCGAGACGAGGCGCTTGTTGATGTCGTAGAGCTGCTCGACCAGCGAGTCGATACGGGCCTGGTTCAGGCGCAGCGACTTCACCTCGACGATGATCTCGTCCTTGAGCTTCTTGTACTTGCGCTCCTGGTGCGGCGAGAGCGACTCGTTCTGGAGCTGGTTCTGGATGTCCTGCTCCTGAAGCTTGCGCAGCTTCTTGTAGCTGTCGGCGATCTTGTCGAAGATCTCGACGACCTTCGGCTTGAGCTCGGCCTCGATCGCCGCAAGCGACATCTGGTTCTCGAACTCGTCGTCCTCGTCCATGTCGGCTTCGGCCGCGGCTTCGCCCGGATCCTTGTCCTCGCCACCCGGCGCAGCGCCAGGGGCGGGCTGCGCGGCGCGGAACGGGGTCGGCGACGGGGGCGCTGCGGGCGGCGCGACGTGCGCGGGCGCGCCGTCAGCGGCGGGCTGGCCACCTTCGGCCGACGCTTCGCCGTTCTCGCCATTGGGACCGGCGATCATCGCGGTGTTCATGCCCGCCTTGGCATCGGGGCCGGCATAGGTCGCTTCGAGATCGATGATGTCGCGAAGGAAGATCTTTCCTTCGTTGAGCTCGTCGCGCCAGATGATGATGGCCTGGAAGGTCAGCGGGCTTTCGCAGAGGCCCGCGATCATCGCCTCGCGGCCGGCCTCGATGCGCTTGGCGATGGCGATTTCGCCTTCGCGGGAGAGCAGCTCGACGGTGCCCATCTCGCGCAGATACATGCGGACGGGATCGTCGGTGCGTTCGCCCGGCTCGCTCTTCTTGACCTCGGTGACGGCCTTCTGGGTGACCTCAACGAGTTCGTTGTCGGTCTCGTCCTCGCCGCCCTCGTCCTTGTCTTCCTCGCCTTCGCTATCGTCGGCTTCGGTGACGTTGATGCCCATGTCCGAGAGCATGGACATGATGTCCTCGATCTGCTCGGGCGAGGTCTGGTCGGACGGCAAAACTTCGTTGAGCTGATCGAAGGTCACGAAGCCGCGCTTCTTGGCCTGCTTGATCATCTTCTTCACTGCCGCGTCGGACAGATCGAGCAAGGGAGACGGCGCGTCCTGGGAGTCCTTCTCCGGCGCGTCCGCTGCCTTGTCGTCTTTTTCCTTGTCCTTCGCCTGCAGCGTCTTTGCCTTGGTGGCCATCCATTGCTCCTAAACGCGCTTCATGCAGTGGGCACACCGGCCCGCCCGCGTGAATTCACTTGAACCTGTTGTTCGACGCTCTCGCTTCGTCAGATCTCGACACGGAAAGGGCGGCGCGCACACATCTCGCCACCCCGACCTTTCTCTCGCCGGATTTGCCTAACGCTTCGTGAGCCTCTTTGTCGCAGCGGATGCAGGTGAAGTGCCAACAGCTATTGCGCGGATTCATTCCTGACGCGTCTGTTCTGCCTGCGGCCGCCTGGGGGCCAAAGTGCTACAAGACCGTTAAGCCTCGATTAACCCTGTTTTTGCCGCCAAACCTTGGATTTGGCGAGTCTTTTAGCGGTTCCGGCCTCAGCCGTCCGCATGATTCTTTCATCACACACTCTTCTGGAACCGGCCCGACAGCTCGCCAAAACCCTCGATCAGGGCCTCGGTACCGTCGACCTCGGCCAGCCTGGCCTTGACGTCACGCAGCCACGCCAAATTGGCCTCGCTGGGGTCCTCCCCCAAGGCCAGCTCGGCGTCTTTCAGCTCTCTAAGTAGTGAATGGTATTGCCGATGCAAGGCAACGAGCTGGTGCCACGTGGCAAGAACGTCGTCGCGGGCCGCGCCCTCGCGGGCGCCCCAAACCGCCGCGGTGGTGATGCCACCCTCAACCCTTTGAAGAAGCTGCGCAAATCCGCCCTTCTCGATATCGGCCCGCATCTTTTCGGCCTGCTCGCCGGGGTCGGGCGAATGGTGATGATCGTTGGCGAAAGCGGCGATGATGCCGGCCCTGAGCTTGTGCGCCTCGGGGTGGGCGAACTCCAGGGCAGCCACCTCTTCGAGGTGATCATCCAGCAGCCAGGGGTGGTTGATCAGGCTTTGCAGGATCAGGGCCTCGCGGCGGGAAATGGCGCTGCGCTGGCCCCGCATGATCGGGCTGGCCGCAAGCTGGGGGCTCGCCGCCTGGTAGGGGCCGGAGGGGAGCGGGGTCGGACCGGGCGGGCCGCGGCGGCCTCCACCGAATCCTTGCCCGAATCCCTGACCGCCGAATCGATTCGCCTGCCCCCCGCCGCGCGGCTGGAATGGGCGGCCGCCGCCCCCCTGGCGGAAATTGCCCCGGCCGGCGAAGCCGCCGCGACCGCCATCGGGCGAGAAGGTGCGCTGGAGCCGCTCGACGAACTCGTCGCGATAATAGCGCCGGACCACCTCGTCGCGGATGCCGTTGGACAATTCCTTGATGCGCGCTTCCAACGCCGCGCGGCGCTCGGGCGTGGCGAAATTGCCGCCTTCGAGCTCGCGCGACCAGATCATGTCGGCGAGCGGACGCGCGGCCGCGATCACCTCTTCGATCGCACCGCGACCGCCGGAGCGCGCGAGATCGTCGGGGTCCTGCCCCTCCGGCAGCAGCGCAAAACGCAGGCTCTTGCCTGGCGCGAGAAACGGCAGCGCGAGGTCGGCGGCGCGATAGGCGGCCTTCTGTCCGGCGCGGTCGCCGTCGAAGCAGAGGATCGGCTCGTCCGCCATCTTCCACAGCAGCGCGAGCTGGTTTTCGGTCAACGCAGTGCCGAGCGGCGCGACGGCGCCTGCAAAACCCGCGGTGACCATGGCGATGACGTCGACATAGCCTTCGACCACGATCAGCGCACTACCGTCATGGGTGGCTTTGCGCGCGGTCTGGTGATTGTAGAGATTGTCGCCCTTGTGGAAGAGCGGCGTCTCCGGCGAGTTCAAATATTTGGCCGGAACGTCCTTCTCCAGCGCGCGTCCGCCGAAGGCGATGACGCGGCCGCGCAAGTCCGTGATCGGAAACATCACGCGATCGCGGAAGCGATCGTAGGGCACCGGGATGTCGTTGCCGGCAACGAGCAGCCCGGTCTCGATCATGTCCTCGACGGACACGCCGAGCTTGCCGAGATGCTCCTTCAGCGCGAAGCGTTCCGGCGGCGGCGGCGCATAGCCCAGCCGAAACTGCAATTGCGTCGCCGGCGAGATCGCGCGGTCCGCGAGATAGCCGCGCGCTTTCGCACCGACACGCGAGGCCAATGTCTCGGAGAAGAATTTCGCCGCGAGCTCCATGACGTCGTGCAGCGTGCGGCGCCGCTGCTCGTGCCGCGCCGCATCCGGCGTCACCGCCGGCAGCGCCAGGCCGGCCATGCCGGCGAGCCGCTCGACCGCCTCGGCAAACGGCAGGCCGTCGGTCTCCATCACGAAGGTGATGATGTCGCCGTGCTTGCCGGAGGAGAAGTCGTGATAAAAGCCCTTCTGGTCGTTGACGTAGAAGGACGGCGTCTTCTCCTGCTGGAACGGCGACAGCCCCTTCCACTCCCGCCCCGCCTTCTTCAGCTTGACGCGCTTGCCCACGACCTCGGAGACCGAAAGCCGGGCGCGCAGCTCGTCAAGGAATTGGGGCGTGAAGCGGATGGCCATGGGCTGTGTGTAGCGCGAACCGAAGTGAGTCGGGCGAAGGATCAGGGATATAGGCGCGGGCCGGCCAAAAGTCAGGTTTGTCAGGATTATACGCGCTGTTCACAGCCCTTTCCGGCGCGAAGCACGGGCCCGGAATGACGGGAAAAGCTTGAACCCCGCCCGGTTCCACGCTTCCATAGGCCATGTTCAGGACCTTTCGGGGTGGCCATAGCGGGGGCTGGCGGGTGACCTCGATGTCGCCTGTGACGGGCGAGCCCCTGCCCTTCATGCCGGCGCTGTCGGTCAACGACAGCGACGCCGTGGCGTTGCCGTTGGTCCCCTCGCGCAATGCCTGGCGCCTGGTCGGCGTACCCAGCAGCTTGCGCTACACCGAGCGCGCCGAGAAGGAGCAGCTCGTGAGCGTGCAGGCCGGCCTCGGCCGATTGGAAGCAACCAGCGCCGCGCTGATCCCGATCCGCAAGTCGCAGGCATGGTGGGATCTCACGCAAGAAGAACGCCGCGAGATCTTTGAAGACAAGTCGCACCACATCGCCAGCAGTCTTCGTTTCCTGCCCGCAATCGCGCGCCAGCTCTATCACTGCCGCGACCTCGGCGAGCCCTTCGATTTCCTGACCTGGTTCGAGTTCGCGCCCGCCCATGCCTCGTTGTTCGAGGAGCTGGTCGGCATGCTCAGGCAAACCGAAGAGTGGACCTATGTCGAGCGCGAGGTCGACGTACGCGTGGTGAAGGAAGTGCTGTCGGCCTAGTGGTCGAGGAAGCGGCCGGATTCGATGTGCGGCAGATCGGTGACGGGCCAATTGTAGACGTAAGTCCAGGCCGGCGCGGTCGTGCCGTCGGCGCCAGTCACGTCGATCAGCTGGCGCAGATATTCCGTTGGCTCCGGAAAGCCCTCGCCGCAGGCCTCGTACATGTCGAGCTCGCGCAAAAGCTCGTCGCCGGCGCGCAAGCGGAAGAGCTCGCCGTGCACGAGGTCGGACGACGCGTCGGACAGCAGCAATCCCGGATAATGCTTCACCAGCACGAGCCGGCCGCGGCAGCTCGCTTCGCCCAGAAAATCCGCGTGCTGCGCCAGCAGCCGCGCCATCGGATGGTCGAAGCCGCGCATCAGGGTGCCGTAGACGAAGAGGCGATCGGAGGTCATGGCCTTCTATAGCCGTCAATCAGCAGCGTGCAAATCGCAGCAGACTTACAAAACCTCCGCTTCCAGCTCCGCGCTGCTGCGCTCCTCGTCCGAGACCACGCTGATGTTCACCTCCATGACATCGAAAGCGTCCTGGGTGCCGATATAGATGCCGTGCAGCGGGATGGCCTGACGCGGGTCGCGGGCGACCGCGACGCGGATGAGGTCGCGGGTGCCGACGATGCCGTTGGTGGGATCGAACTCGATCCAGCCCGCGCTCGGCAGATAGACCTGCACCCAGGCATGAGTCGAGCCGCCGCCGACATGGTGCTGCGCGATGTCTTCGGGCACGAAGATGTAGCCGGAGACGAAGCGCGCGGCGATGCCGAGACGGCGCAGCGCCTCGATCATGAACAGCGCGTAGTCGCGGCAGGTACCGGTGCCCAACCGCAAGGTGTCGAACGGGGTCTGCGTACCGGGTTCGTGACGCCTCTGGTAGTTGAACTGCTTGCGGATGGCGTGTGTGATGCGGCTCAGCAGCAAGAAGCTCGGCGCCGGCGCATCTTCATCGAAAAAGCCGTGCACCCACTCCGCGATCCTGCCGCCGGGATCGGGATATTGCGGCGTGATGTACTGGACGAGATCGGGCAATTCCGCGTCGTCATAGACGAAAGGATAGAAGTAAGCGGGATCGTCCGGCGTCAGCGCGAACTCTTCCACCGGATTGTGCTCGACGGTGACGTGCCAGTCGAAGATCAGACGGTCCGCGCGCGCGTCGAAATCGGCGATCGCGACCGAATTGCCGAACACGTCGTGGATCCAGCGCAGCGACATCGGCTGCGGCGAGATCTTGAGCCTGGAGTCAAGCACGCGCAGATCATGGCCGTCGCTTGGGCGCAGCATGAACCTGTGTTCGCCGAAGGCCACGGGACGATTGTAGCGATATTCGGTCTTGTGGTGAATCGTCAGCAGCGGCATCGTCAGCAGATCATGGTGATTTTGGGCAGACCCATTGTGAATGATTCTTTGCCCAATTTCCGGGGCGACTGCTTTTTCCATAGGCAATCAGGATGGCTTTCAACACAGCCGAGGCGACGGATCAACTCCTGGGACAAGGCGATATTCCGCCAGTGCATGAGGTGAATGCAGCAGGCACATCGCCCTTCCTGCTCACATCGGACCATTACGGCCGCATTCTGCCGCGTGCGCTCGGCGATCTCGGTGTATCGGAAGGCGAGCTAATGCGGCACATCGCCTGGGACATCGGCATCGCCGGCGTCTCCGATCGGCTTGCAAACATGCTTAACGCGCATCTCGTCGCGCAGCGCTATTCGCGCCTCGTGATCGACTGCAACCGCTCGCCCGGCGTCGCAAGCTCGATCCCCGTGATATCGGAGGCGACCACGATCCCGCGCAACGAGGGCATTTCCGACGGCGAGCGCGCGGCACGGCGGCGCGAGATCTTCGAGCCCTATCATCATCGCATCGACGCGGTGATCGACAGCCGGATACATGCCAGACGGCCGACCGTGCTGGTATCGCTGCACAGCTTCACGCCTGTGTACGCAGGCGTCGCGCGACCCTGGCACATCGGCGCGCTGTACAACCGCGACACCGTGCTGCCGCAGATGTTGCTGAAGCATCTGCGCGCAGAGGGCGATCTCGTCGTCGGCGACAACGAGCCCTATGCGGTGAGCGATCTCAGCGACTACACCATCCCCGTGCACGGCGAGGCTCGCGGCCTCGTCAACACCGGCATCGAGATCCGCCAGGACCTGATCGCAGATCAATCCGGCCAGCAGCAATGGGCGGAGCGGCTGGCAAGGATCTTCGCGGAGATCGAGATGGAGTTGAAGCCGGAGCTGTTGGCCGACTAGCCGCCCCGTGTCGCGACGAACAGCGCGAGCGCGGCGAAAATCGCGGCGATGCCCCACAGCACATAGGCGATGCGACCGTCGCCGCGCGCATCGAGCGTCGCCTCGGCCGGATTGTCGGGATTGACGTGAACCTCCACGGTCGCGCCGTCCTGGTAGCGCGACATCAGCTTCTCCAGCATCTTGTTGGAGGCCTGCGGCGTGCCCGCCGCGACCCGCGCGCATTCATTGGTATAGCGGACATTCTGGTAGCTGTAGGTGTAGGTCACGCGCTTGCCGAACATCTCGGCACCGCGGGCTTCGCCGGGCTCGCTCGCCTCGTGGTATTCTTCCATCTCCGACAGCTTGATCGTGCCCGGCACTACCGGCCAGCGCGTCGCCATAGAGGCCTGCCGCCGCACCGCCCAGGCCATCAGCGCGATGATCAGGCCGAACGCGCCGAAGCCCACGACCATGCCGGCAAGATCGGGCCGGCCGATGTGATGCGCTAGCCAGGCGTAGCTCTGGTTGAGGCCGAACGCCGAGCCGAAGATGATGGCGACCACAATCGCCGAGCCGATGCCGAGACAGCCCCACAGGCCCTTCGGCAGGTCGCGCTCCAGCACGGCCTGATCGGGATGGCGCGGATTGTAGTAGACCGTGACGATGCTGCCGGCGGGGTATTTCGCGAGCTTCTCGGCCACCTGGAAATTGCCGAGGTCCTCGCCGATCGAGATGCGGTTGCAGCTCAGTTTCCGGCCGCTCACCGAATATTCGTAAGCGACATTGGCGAAGTTGCGGCTCTCCGTGCGGTAGCCGTCCTCGCGCTCGTCGTCGGACACCCTGACCTCGCGTACCTCGGCGACTGACGTGACGACCTTGCCTGATACCTGCGGCCAGCTCCGCGCCTCGCGGGCCTGCCAGGTCTTCACAAGGGCGGCAATCAGGATCAGCGCGAGCGGCGCGAGCAGCATCGCGTAGACGAGCGGGGGCAAATTCGGCACGGCAATATCCTTCGTCGGCGGCAATGCTCCTTGGACGCACAGCCGCGGACGAAGGTTCAACCGGCAGGCTCGCTTGCTTAAGGCTCGCTTGCTTTAAGTCTTGCTCACTTGGCCCGGATCAGCGCCAGCCAGATGCCGCCGCCGATCATGAAGCCGCCGGACACGCGCGACACCATGCGGGTGCGGCGCGCCGAGAAGAAGCCACGGACCTGACCGGCAAGCAGCGCGTAGATTCCGTCGGTCAAGCCGGCAAGCACCATGAAGGTGATTCCCAGCACGAGGACCTGCGACAGGTGGTCCTTGCTCATGTCCATGAACTGCGGAATGAACGCGCCGAAGAACACCAGCAGCTTCGGGTTCGACAGCGCGACCACAAAGCCCTGCAACAGAAAGCCTCCGCGAGGGGGCGGCGGCGGCTCGTCAGCGGAGACGCCCTCGACCGGAGAGCGGATCAGCTTGATGCCGAGCCAGACCAGATAGGCCGCACCTGCAAAGCGGACCCAGTTGAACCAATAGCCCATCGTCGCCATCAGCGTGGTGAGGCCGATCGCAAGGACGCCGATCACGATCAACAGCCCTATCTGCACGCCGAGAATGTTGGTCAGCGCCGAGCGCGTGCCGTAGCGCAGGCCATTGGCGATGACGAGGGTGACGATCGGTCCCGGCAGCAGCGCCAGCGCAATGCAGGCGGCGACGAAGGCGAGATAGGCTTGCATGGACATCATGGGGGGACTCGGCTTGGGGCGTTTGTGGGTATTAATGCATGGCACTTACTTTCCGTCCAGCGCCGCCGTCACCCACGTTTTCATCTGCTGTGTCTCCAGGAATGCGAGCGCCGCATGCTGCATCGCGCTGGCGTCGCCCCGCCCCTGCGCCGCCGCGACGAAGAGATCGCAGCGGCGCGAGAGTGCAACGCCGACCGCGGCGTGGCTTGCACCGTCGGAGATCGCGAGATCATAGCGCCGCGCACGACCGTGCATCTCGCCGACACGCACCACCTCGCCCGGCGCGGTCGCCGCAAAGCGTGGGGTGATCAGATCGATATCGGCAACGCGATCGACCTCGTCGTCATCGGCGACGCCGCGGTTGCAATTGCAGAAGCCGCGCTTGGCGCGGATATAGAGCTCGGCGCCGTCGCAGCCACCGCCCTCGCAGCGAAAGGCACGGCCCGCGGGCCAGCCGTCGCGCGGGAATGGCCAGCCGAGTTCGCGCCAATGCGCTAATCCCGGCGCGGGCGACGGCGCCAGCTGATAGGCCCCGACGCCGGATGCGCCGAGCGCGGCAAGCACGAGCGCGATCGTCGCCGCGCGCCGCATCGTCAGTTCTTCGGCAGGCCGGCGACGGCGCGTGCCGGCCCGGTCAGCTCCAGGATATGCAGGCCGGTGTTGGCGCGGTCGACGATGTAGATGTAGCCACGGTCGTCGGTTTCAACATTGTTGGTCTGGATCGCGACCTTGCAACGCTCGCCGCCTTCGACGGGAATGCAGCGCTTGTCAGTCGCCTGCGTGATCGCCGGGATGAAATAGCCGACTTCCTTGGGATGATAGGGATCGCGAATGTCGAGCGCGCGCACCCCGGCATTGAAGAAGGCGATGAAGGCCATCTTCTTGTAGTAGACCGGCGCCATGCTCTCGTTCGAGGAATGCGAGCCGAAGCGGCCGCCGCGCTGGCAGAACTGCCCGCTCACCTCCGGCACGGTGTAGCTCGAGATCATCATCGGCCGCGCTTCGGTGGTGACGTCGGCGAACCACACCATCTGACGCGCCTCGCCGCATTCGTTCAGGATCGCCTCGTCGACGATCATGACGATGTCGCGGGTCTTGCCGTCCTTGTCCTCGGCGAATTCGGCGACCGGCATGTCGAGCATCGGAAACGTGGTGTGTGCGCCGTTGAACGCGGACATCGGCATCCGCGAGATCTCGGGAAAGCGCAGATTGTCCGGCGTCGGCTCCTTCGGCCCGGTCAGAAGCTTCTCGCGATCGACGATCTGCAAAATGCCGCCCTTGTTGGTGCCGTAACCGAAATAGACGCGGTTGCCATTGGGCCCGGTCGAGATCGGGCCGTGCAGCTCGGTCGGCACCGCGCCGGTCGATCCGGGCTCCTGGCCGGGCAGACCGAAGTCGCGGATTTTCTGCGGATGGGCGGGATCGGAGAGATCATAGATCTGTGTCATGCGCCGCGTGCGCCAGTCCGGCGCGCCCGAGACGAGATAGGCAATGCCGGTGTCGCACTCCCACCAGTTCTTGTGCGTGTCCTTCAGTCCGCCGATGCGCGTGATCAGCACCGGATTGGCGGGATCGGCGACATTCCAGATCTCATGCGCCTCACTGCCAAAGGTGCGCAGCATGTAGACCGCATTGGGATCGCCCTTCGGCAAGGTCTTGCCGTCGCACACGCGCACCATCTGCGCGCCACCGGATTCATACTTGCCCTCCTGCCCCGGCAGATGCCTGAGATATTTGGGATGCGCGGGATCGGTGACGTCGACGATCGAGGTCCCGTTCGGCTCCGCCTGGCCTGTCATCGGATTGACGGGCGCCGGCACGTCATCGGTGCCGCCGTGGTGGCCGATATAGGCGATCCAGCGATCGCCCTGGTGATGGATGGTCGGCTGATAGGCGCTGCGCGCCTGCAAATCGTTGGTGCCCACCAGCTTCATGTTGGACGCCTCAGGCGGCGCACCGATGGTCTGCTTCTGGGCGTGAACAAAAGTGCTGCCGGCGAAAAGGACGAGGGCGGCAGCAGTCAGGACGCAACGGAACATCAAAGTCCTCCCGGAACCAATCTGCGTTGGCTGAGATTCAAGGCTAGCACAGCCGCTCGCGCGCGCCAAAGACATCATCTTGACATGCAACCATTTGGTTGCCTATTATCGTCGCCATGGATGAGGTCTTCAAAGCGCTCGCCGATGCGTCGCGACGGTCGCTGCTGGACAGGCTTCACGCCAGGAACGGCCAGACCTTGAATGAGCTTTGCGAAGGCCTGGAGATGACGCGCCAGGCGGTGACAAAACACCTG
This sequence comes from Bradyrhizobium sp. CCGUVB4N, assembly GCF_024199945.1. GTDB lineage: Bacteria > Pseudomonadota > Alphaproteobacteria > Rhizobiales > Xanthobacteraceae > Bradyrhizobium. The sequence continues at coordinate 8,129,738 of NZ_JANADP010000001.1, forward strand.
GTCATCCTGGAAGAGGCCAATCTCGTCACGACCATCAAGCATGGCCGCGAGAAGCTGCATTATCTCAATCCCTTGCCGATCCATCAGATCGGCGAGCGCTGGATCCGGAAATTCGAGCGCGGCAAGCTCGCCGCACTCAGCGAGTTGAAACGACAGTTGGAGAAGCGTGATGAGTAAGCCGCAATTCGTCTATGTCACCTACATCGAGACCACGCCGGAAAAGCTGTGGGAGGCGCTGACGTCGAGCGCGTTCACCCGGCAATACTGGTTCGGCGCCGAGGTTCGGTCCGACTGGACGATCGGCTCGCCCTTCGCGTTGACGCTGGACGGCGAGGTCACCGATTCCGGCGAAATCCTCGAGGCCGATCCGCCGCGCCGCCTGTCCTACAGCTTCAAGCACCTGAAATACGAGGAACTGCGCGGCGAGCCGATCTCGCGCGTCGTGTTCACGCTCGAACCATTTGGCTCGCTCGTGCGTTTGACCGTGTTGCATGACGGCTTCGTCGAGGGTGGAAAATATCTCGGCGCGGTTTCCAACGGCTGGCCGGCGATCCTGTCCCAGCTCAAGAGCCTGCTCGAGACCGGCAAACTGCTCGGCATTCCGCGCGCGGCGCTCAACAAGGGGTTCGACGCAAAATGAATCTCGATCAATTCAAGCCGCAGACGGTCTACACCATCTACATCGCAGCGACGCCGGAAAAGGTGTGGGAAGCGCTGACCTCGGCTGAGTTCAGCAAGCAATACTTCTTCGGCAATGCCGTGGAGGTCGAGCCGCGGCTCGGCGGCACATTCATCGTACGCACGCCTGACGGCGCGCTGCATATCAGCGGCGAGGTGCTCGCCTACGATCCGCCCCGCAAGCTCGCCGTGACATTCAACGTCAACTGGCCCGAGCTGATCGAGAAGTTGGGACCGACTCTCGTCACCTACGAGATCGAGCAGGCCGGCGACGCGGTGCGGCTCACCATGAGCGAAGGCCACGATCGTCCGCTCAGCGATGATATTCTCGCCGGCGGTCGCTCGGGCTGGCCCGCGATCCTGTCCAGCCTCAAGAGCCTGCTCGAGACCGGCAAGCCGCTGGTGGTCAAGATGGGCCCGCCACAGCGGATGCTGGATGCGCTGAAGGCGATGGGGATCAAGACGCCGTAGCACCAACTTCCGCTGTCGTCCCGGCGAAGGCCGGGACCCATAACCACAAGATTGAGTTTAGCAGACACTCGTGGTTCGGTACCCCGACCGTTCGCAATCGATAGATCCCGCGGTATGGGTCCCGGCCTTCGCCGGGACGACACCGAGGTTACGGCACCGGCACGACCAGCCGCCGATAAAGATGCCACGTCGCATGCCCGAGCACGGGCAGCGTCACCACCAACCCGAGAAAATACGGCAGCGCCGAGACGATCAACAGCATCACGATCACCGCCGCCCAGCCGATCATCGGCAGCGGGCTGGTCACCACCGCGCGCACACTCGTCACCATGGCCGTGACGAAATCGACCTCGCGATCGAGCAGCAGCGGAAATGACACGACGGTCAACGAAAACAGAATCAGCGACAGCGCCGCCCCCACCGCGTTGCCGATCGCCAGGAACAGCAGGCCCTCGTTCGTGGTCAGCACCACTGTCATGAATTCCTGCAGGCTCGAGAACGAGGCGTGCAGGCCGAGCAGCAGCGCGATCAGAAGCCGGACCTGGTACATCCAGATCACGAACACGAACAGCGTGACGAAGGCCATCCAGCCGATCTCGCTGCGCGAGCGTATCGCCGACCAGATCGCGCCGAAGGAGATCGGCTCGCCGCGCTCGCGGCGGCGGCTCACCTCATAGAGCCCGATCGCCACGAATGGCCCGATCAGCGCAAAGCCGGCGGCCAAGGGATAAACCAGATAGATCATGCCGAAGGCGGTGAGGCAGAGCATGATGGAGATGCCGCCGGCAGCATAAAGCGCGCCGAAGCAAAGTCCGTAAAGCGGCAGCGCCTGGAAATCGCGCAGGCCCTCGACCAGCGCCTCGGCAATGTCGGTCGCCGCAACGGGACGCACCACTGGATCGACCTTGCCCGAGATGGACATCAGCTCCCTCCGCAGAAGCGCGATCTTCCGTTGCGCTCAAACCGCGATATTAGCGCCGCTGCGTACACACGCAACTTGACGCCCGATAACGGGATGATTGTGGCGACGCGGCAATGCACGCGCAGCGAAATCTTGACCATCGGTACGATTTTCCAGCCGATGGCTATGGACTGCGCAGACGATCGTGCCGCAGATTGTACCTCCAAACAAATACGCGCGAAGAGCGGACCCGCCCCCACCGATGAGCCTGCGTACCCGGTTACTGATCCTCGTCATCGCGGCCATGCTGGTGCCGGCATGCCTCGTTGGCTTGCGCTTCGTGCAGAATCGCACCAGCGAGATCAACGCGGCCCTGGCCAATCTGGCCGCGTCCGCCGACGATATTGCAAGCGATCTGGAAGAGAAGATTCAGGGCACCGCTCAGCTTCATTACGGCCTCGCCCGTGCCCGCGACCTCGACACGCGCGACAAGGCGGCATGCTCTGCGTTCCTGTCCGATGTGCGCGAAGAGTACCCGCAGTTCACCGGCATTTTGACCATCGATCCCGATGGCAGTCTGTTCTGCGACTCGCTCCGGACCAACCGTACGCTCGACCTGAACGATCGCGCCTATTTCAGGCAAGCGAAGGTCTCGCAGGGTGTCGTCGCGGTGGAGCCGGTGTTCGGCCGCCTGACCGGACTATCGGTGCTCCAGATCGCCTACCCCGTGCGATCCGATGCCGGCGTGCTGAAATTCGTGCTGCTGGCTTCGTTCAACCTGAACAAATTCGCGGAATTTCACGACAAGCGTTTGCTCGCCGAAAAGGAGATCCTGTTCGTCGACAGCAAGGGCACGGTGCTGGTCGCACCGAGGGGAGGTGACTGGAGCGAGCCCGTCGGCGCGTCAATCGCCGGTTCCGACTTGTTCCGCTTCGCTGTAACACCCGATGGTCAGGCGTCCCGCGAGGTGACCGATCGCGAGGGCCGCACGCAAGTCTGGGCCGTCGCGCGCTCGCCGTCGATCCGCAAGGCCGGCCTCTATGTCATGGTCGGACGCTCCAAGGACGGACTGGTCGCGGCAGCGAACCGCCGGCTCTACGAAGACATGGCGATCCTCGCGGTGGCCTCGCTGCTGCTGCTCGCCGGCATCTGGATCCTTGCGACCGTCGGCGTCGGGCGCCAGGTCGGACGGCTCGCCGCAATGGCAAAGCGGCTCGGGCTTGGCGATCTCAGCGCGCGCATTCCGCCGCCGCATCCGAGCGGCGAGCTTGGTGGATTGATGGCCCTGCTCAACGGCACCGCCGAGTCGCTGGAGCAGCAACGCGCGGCCATCGCTGACCTCAGCCACAAGCTCAGCCAGTCCCAGAAAATGGAGGCCATGGGCCAGCTCACCGGCGGCGTGGCGCACGATTTCAACAATCTCCTCACCGTCATTCTCGGCAACTCCGAGCATCTGGCCGACCGGCTGGCGGGCAACAAGGAATTGCAGCGGATCGCCGGCGATATCGCGACCGCCGCCGAGCGCGGCTCCGACCTGACACGCAGCCTGCTCGCCTTCGCGCGCAAGCAGCCGCTTCGGCCAAGAGAGATCGACATTGCCGAGAAAGTCGTCGGCATGGAGCAGCTGTTGCGCCGGTCGCTCGGCGAGCACATCGAGTGCAGCTTCGCGTTCGGAACGGATCTGTGGCTGACCAGTGTCGATCCCGGCCAGCTGGCAACCGCCCTGCTCAACCTCGTGCTCAACGCGCGCGATGCGATGCCCGACGGCGGCAGATTGACGGTCGAGGTACGCAACAACTCGCTCGGCCCATCCGACCTCGACGTCAACGGCGAGCCGCGCCCCGGCGACTACGTCATGGTGGCCGTGACCGATACCGGCAGCGGTATGGAAGCCGACGTCGCCAGCCGCGCGTTCGAGCCGTTTTTCACCACCAAGGAGGTCGGCAAGGGCACCGGCCTCGGCCTGAGCATGGTCTACGGGTTTGCGCAGCAGTCCGGCGGACTCGTACAGTTGCAGTCCGAGCCGGGGCAAGGCAGCGTCGTGAGGCTGTTCTTCCCCCGTATCGCCTCGGTGTTGAACGAGGACCCGGCTCCCGCAGAACAGATCATCGCGCCCGACGGAAGCGAGACCGTTCTCGTGGTCGAGGACGACGACATGGTGCGGGCCTATGTCGAGAGCGAGCTGAGGACGCTCGGCTATCGCGTCATCGCGACGTCGAACGGGCCGGCGGCGCTGGACGTGCTGCGCCAGCCCGGCGATATCCATCTGTTGTTCACCGACGTCGTGATGCCCGGCGGCATGTTTGGACCGGAGCTTGCGCGGCAGGCAACCGCGTTGAGGCCGGATCTCAAAGTGCTCTTCACCTCCGGCTATAGCCAAAATCCCGTCAAGACGCCCGACGGGGTCGACGCCCGCATTCTGACCAAGCCGTTCAAGCGGCAGGATCTTGCCGCGATGCTGCGGTCCGCCCTGTCGGCGCCGACGCGCTAGCGGGACACCAGCAGCACCGCCACGCCGAGATTGGCCGCGAACAGCGCCGCATCGATGACGAAGATCCTGAGCATCGGGCCTTTCAGCACGGGCCAGTAAGCCACGCCGACGCGGCCGCCGCGCATCAGCACCGGAAGGTTATAGGCGAACTGGCTGAAGTGGCAGGCCGCAAAGAACAGGAACAGCGCAAGCTGCGCCTCGACCGGCTGGAAGAAGAGTGGACGCACGGCCAGCAGATACAGCGAGAGCAGGCCGATCGGCAGATTGATCCCGCCGAGAAACGCCACGCTGGCCGCCAAGGTCGGCGCGATGGGATTGCCGCGCTCCTCGCGCGGCAGGAGGATCTTCAGCGTGTTGGCTTGCGCGATGCTGAACTGGATGAAGGCGCCGCCGAACCAGAGCGCGTTGAGGAGCAGAACAAAATCGGAGAGGTGCATGATCATTTTCCGTAGAAGGCTTCGCTGCGCATCACGCGACCCGCATCGTCGAAATCCATGAACTCGCTGGCTCTGACATCGCCGAGCTGCCACCACACCGTGAGGCGCTTGATCGCCTCGTCCCAGCTCCAGGCCAAAATCTTCAGGTCCGCACTTTGGATGTGACCATAGGCCTCACGCCAATAGGCGCGGATATTCTCGGCACCCGTGACAATTGGCGAACCGGTCAACGACAGCGCCAGAGGACTGCGCATCTGCGCATCGTCGGCGAAATGCGCGACGACGGCGTCGATATCGACCTTGCACCAGTTTGCGCACCACGCCGCGACAAAGCGTTCGGCGGCGGCACGATCCATTGTCTGTGCGCCCATGACGCGGCCCTCCCCCGGTTCGTTGCCGGGAAAGTGGCAAAGCTCGCGGCTCATGTCAACTATATTGACTTGACGGCCTGTCAGTTGTTGTCGGCGATCGTCTCCATGACCGCCATCCATGCCGCCGCGCCTCGCGTCCCGACCCGATCAAACGCCTCGCGCATCACCTTGCGTTCGTGGCCCGACGCGGTCTGCTCGATACGTTTCCCGGCTTCGGTCAGCCGCAAGAGCTTCGAGCGATGCTGCTCGGGCGACCGCTGCGATGTCACGAGCTTGCGCTCCAGCAATAGATTGAGCGGCCGGTTCAGGGCCTGCTTGGAAATGCCGAGGATTTCGATCAGCGATCCGATGGCGATGTCGGGCTGACGCGCCACCACGTAGAGGATGCGATGGTGCGAGCGCGACAGGCCCTGCTTGGCGAGATAGTCGTCGGCCTCGAGCGTCATCCCACGCCAGCCGTAATACATCAGCTCCAGCGCCGCATCGAGATCGTGCAGCTTGGTAAGGGAGGCGCGGTGCAGCCCCGCGGCTTGAGACGTCTTTGGCATTCCTGGAAGCTACCCCCTCGCCCGCAGCTCACGCCGCAGCACCTTGCCGGTCGCCGTCATCGGCAAGGTCTCGGCGAATTCGACGAAGCGCGGATATTCATGCGCCGCAAGCTGCACTTTCACGAATTCCTGGATCTCGCGCGCGAGCGTATCGCCCGCCACAAAACCCGGGCGCAGCACGATCCAGGCCTTGATCGATTCCGTCCGGATCGGATCGGGAATGCCGACCACGGCGGCCATCGCCACCGACGGATGCTTCATCAGCGTGTGCTCGATCTCGGACGGGCCGACGCGGTAGCCGGCGGTGGTGATGACGTCGTCCTCGCGGCTGACGTACCAGAAATAGCCGTCTTCGTCCTGCACGCCGAGATCGCCGGTGAGCAGAAACGCGCCGGCATATTTCTTCGCCGTCGCCTCGGGATTGCGCCAGTATTCGAGCATGGTCACGGGGCATGGCTGGCGCACGCCGATGATGCCGCGCTGCCCGTGTGGCTGCTCCTCGCCCTTGTCATTGACGATACGGACATCAAAACCCGGCGTCGCCTTGCCCATCGAGCCCGGGCGGATCGGAAACAGGTTCGCGTTGTTGCCGATCACCAGATTGCACTCGGTCTGGCCGAACACTTCATGGGCGTCGACGCCAAAGGTCTCGCGCACCCAGCCGAGCAACTCACCGCCGAGCGATTCGCCGCCGGTAAAAATGCTGCGCAGCTTGACGCCCGCATGTTTCACGCCGGCCTGCCGCATCAGCTTCAGCGCGGTCGGCGGCAGGAAGACGTTGCGCACGCCGAGATCGGCCATCATCTGCATCGCCGCCTGCGGCTCGAATTTTCGCGCCCGATGGCCGACCAGCGGGATGCCGTGATACCAGAACGCGAACAGGCCGTTGACGAGACCGCCGATCCAGGCCCAGTCCGCCGGCGTCCACATCAGGTCGCCGGGCCGCGGCAGGAAGTTGTGGCACATCTCGACATTCGGGAGATGGCCGAGCACGACGCGATGCGCATGCAATGCGCCCTTCGGATTACCTGTCGTGCCGGAGGTGTAGATGATCAGTGCGGGATCATCGGGGGAGGTGTCGACGGTCGCGAAGTCCTCGGACGCGGTTTCGATCGCCGACCAGAACGGCTTTGCGCCGGCGTGGACGGCGCCGCTCGTGACATAGATGTCCTGCAAATAGGGCAGCCGATCGCGGATCTTCGTGAGCTTGTCCCAGCCCGCCTCATCAGTGATGATCGCCTTCGCTTGCGAATTCGCCAGGCGGAATTCCAGCGCGTCCTCACCGAACAGCGCGAAGAGCGGAATCGAGATCAGGCCGGCGCGGAACGCCGCCATATGCACGATCGGCAGCTCCAGCGATTGCGACAGGAACACCGCAACGCGGTCGCCGCGCGTGAGCCCGTCCGCCGTCAGCACATTGGCGAAACGGCGCGACATCTCCGCGACCTCGTCGAAGGAGGTGCGTGTGGTGGCGCCGTTCTCGTCGACATAGACCAGCGCGAGACGACCGCTGCCGTCGGCATGACGATCGCAGCACGCCTCCGCCATGTTGAAGCGCGCCGGGATGTCCCAGCGGAAGTTGCGGATGAGTTCGTCGTAGGTTGCGGCTTCCGTGAGCATGGGCTTGATCCTACCGCACGGTCGCGAAGAACTTGCGGACATCGCGCACGAACAGCTCCGGCTGCTCGAATGCGGCGAAATGCCCACCCTTGTCCATCTCGCTCCAGTGGGTGATGTTGGAAAAATTCGGCTCCATCCAGCGCCGCACCGGCGTGATGATCTCCTTGGGGAACACCGCAACACCGGTCGGCACCTTCACGGCCGGCGTCGTCCGGCGCCTGCCAAAGCTCTCCCAATAGAGCCGCGCCGAGGAAGTCGCCGTCTCCGTTGTCCAGTAGAGCATGACGTTGTCGAGCAGCTCGTCCTTGTCAAAGATGTTTTCGGGGTGGCCGTCGCAATCGGTCCAGGCCCAGAATTTCTCCAGGATCCAGGCCGCCTGCCCACTCGGCGAATCCGTCAAGCCGTAGCCCAGCGTCTGCGGCCGCGTCGATTGCTGCTTGGAATAGCCGGAGTCGAGATCGACGTAATGCTTGAGCCCCGCAAGCGCGCGCTTCTCTTCCGCCGTCGGCTCACCCTCGACCTTCGGCGCGGCGTTGAAGGCGAGCGTGATGTGGATGCCGGCGCAATGCTCCGCGTCCTGCGCGCCGAGCGAGGTCGTCACCGCCGAGCCCCAGTCGCCGCCTTGCGCGCCGTAACGCGCGTAACCCAACCGGTCCATCAACTTCGCCCAGGTCGCCGCGATGCGGTCGACGCCCCAGCCGGTGGTTTTGGGTTTGGCCGAGAAGCCGAAGCCCGGCAGCGAGGGGCAGACCACATGGAAGGCATCCGCCGGATTGCCGCCATGCGCGGCGGGATCGGTCAGCGGCGCGATCACCTTCTGGAATTCGACGATCGAGCCGGGCCAGCCATGGGTGATGATCAGCGGCAGCGCGGCCGGCTCTTTCGAGCGGGCATGCAGGAAGTGGATGTCGAGCCCGTCGATCTCGGTGGTGAACTGATCGAAGCGGTTGAGTTTTGCTTCGCGCGCCCGCCAGTCGTAGCCATCCGCCCAATAGGCGCAGATCTCCCGGATCCATTTCAGCGGCGCGCCCTGGCTCCAATCATCTACCAGTTCCGCTTCCGGCCAGCGCGTGCGGGCGAGACGTGATTTGAGGTCGGCGAGGATGTCGTCGTTGATCGCGATGCGAAACGGTCTGATGGCGGTCATCGGTTGCCTCCCGATTGTTTCTGTCGGGAGAGAGTAGACCGGATCGCCACAACAACAAAGGCGTCCATCCTCCCCTGGAGGGGGAGGATCGGTTCGCATGGAGCGAAGCGCAATGCGAACCGAGGTGGGGTGATCTTTCCACACGAGCGGTACCCGAGTGGAGAGATCACCCCACCCCGCTCGCGCTTCGCGCGATCGACCCACGAGCGAGCTCCGCTCGTCTCGGACCCCTCCAGGGGAGGGTAAGAGGCTAGCCCGACAGTGCCGACTTCACGAGACCAGATGCCTTGCCAAAGTCCATCTGGCCGGCGTACTTCGCGCGCAACGCGGCGATCACCTTGCCCATGTCCTTCATGCCGGCGGCACCGGTTTCGGTGATGGCGCCCGCAATCGCCTTCTTCACCTCGTCGTCCGACATCTGCTTCGGCAAGTACGCCGAGATGACCGCGATCTCGTCGCGCTCCTGGGCTGCGAGCTCGGCGCGGCCGCCCTTGTCGTAGAGCTCGACCGACTCCTGGCGCTGCTTGATCATCTTCTGGAAGACGCCGAGCAAATCGGCGTCCGACAGCGGCGGCTTGCCGTTGCCGCGCGCTTCGATATCGGCATTCTTGATGGTCGAATTGACCATGCGCAGCGTGGACAGCTTGCGCTCGTCCTTGGCCTTCATGGCCTCCTTGACCGCATTGTTGATGTCGTCGCGCAGCATGATGGTGATCCCTTCGAGTATCCGACGCCTGATCTAGGCCGTTCGCGCCCCTGACACAACCGGAGTTCCCAGCCATTCGGCCAGCGCCCGCGTGGTCGCCTCGGGCTGCTCCGGCTGCGGCAGATGTCCGCAATTGGCCAGAACGACCAGCTTCGCGCCGGCAATGCCCTCCGCCATCTCCTTCGAGAAGGCGTTGGGAATGGTGTTGTCCTCATCGCCCGTCAGCACCAGCGTCGGGCATCTGATCGCCGCCAGTGTGGGGCGTGAATCCACCCGTGCGATGATCGCGGTCTGCTGGCGCAGATAGCCTTCGACACCGACGTCGTCGCCCTGCTCATGCACGAGTTGACGTAGGCTGAGATCGTTGTGGCGCGAAGGATGCACCAATTCCGGAAACATCTCCTCGCGCGCGGCGCGCAACTCGCCGCGCTTGGCGCGCTCCATCAGGCCACGACGGCGCGCGGTCGCCTCCGGCGTATCAGGCCGCGCCTGGGTGTTGATCAAGGCGAGCTTCGCCACCCGTTCGGGGGCCTGGCGCATGATCTCCAGCGCGATGTAGCCGCCCATCGAATGGCCCGCGAGCGCGAAGCGCGGCGGGGCCTCGCTCAGCACGCGGGCGGCGATCGCCGCCATGCTGTCGTCGCGGATATGGTTGGCAACCATCACGGGGCCAAAGCGCCAGAGCGCGGGGATCACGGGCGCATAGATGCGGGCCGAGGAAGCCAGCCCCGGAACCAGTAGAAGCGGGGTGGTCTGGTCCATTATTGCCTCGCAAGCCCAGGAATTTGCCGGAAATTATTCCGCCAAGCTTAAGTGCCTGAGGGGACCTGTCAAATATGCAAAAACGCATGTGAATCCGCCGTTTCCCGCTTTGACGGACACGCTTCGGGGGCTTATGAAGCGGGCTCATGACACAACATGAAAACGATAACGCTTGGCCGGACCATAAACCGACCGCGCTCCTTGTGCTCGCCGATGGCACGGTGCTCGAAGGCTTTGGTCTCGGCGCCGAAGGCCAGGCCGTCGGTGAAGTCTGCTTCAACACCGCGATGACCGGCTATGAAGAGATCCTCACCGATCCCTCCTATGCCGGGCAGCTCATCACCTTCACCTTCCCGCATATCGGCAACGTCGGCACCAACGACGAAGACATCGAGACGGTGAACATGGCCGCGACGCCCGGCGCGCGCGGCGTGATCCTGCGCACCGCGATCACCGATCCCTCGAATTACCGCGCCACCAAGCACCTCGACCAGTGGCTGAAGGCGCGTGGCATCATCGGCCTCTCCGGCATCGACACCCGCGCGCTGACCGCGCTGATCCGTTCGAAGGGCATGCCCAACGCCGTGATCGCGCACGCCAAGGACGGCGAGTTCGATCTCCATGGCCTGAAGGAAGAAGCGCGCGAATGGCCCGGCCTCGAGGGCATGGACCTCGTGCCGATGGTCACCTCGGGCCAGCGCTTCACCTGGGACGAGACGCCGTGGCTGTGGGACAAGGGTTTTGGCCGGCAGGACAACCCTGAATTCAACGTCGTCGCCATCGACTACGGCATCAAGCGCAACATCCTGCGCCTGCTCGCCGGCGTCGGCTGCAAGGTGACGGTGGTGCCGGCAACGACCTCGTCCGAAGACATTCTGGCGATGAAGCCGGACGGCGTGTTTCTGTCGAACGGCCCGGGCGATCCGGCCGCGACCGGGAAATACGCGGTGCCCGTGATCCAGGACGTAATCAAGTCGGGGACGCCGACCTTCGGAATTTGTCTCGGTCACCAGATGCTCGGCCTCGCCGTCGGCGCGAAGACCAAGAAGATGCATCAGGGCCATCACGGCGCCAATCATCCCGTGAAGGACGAGACCACCGGCAAGGTCGAGATCACCTCGATGAACCACGGTTTTGCGGTGGACGAGAACACGCTGCCGAAGGGCGCAACGCAGACCCATATCTCGCTGTTCGACGGATCCAATTGCGGCATCCAGCTCGACGGCAGGCCGGTGTTCTCGGTGCAGTACCATCCCGAGGCGTCGCCGGGTCCGCGCGACTCGCACTACCTATTCCAGCGCTTTGCCGATCTGATGCGGCAGAAGAAGAGCGCGTAAGGCGCGCTCGACATTGCTTCGTGACATTCAGGCCCGGGCTCGTCCCGGGCCTTTTTTGTTGTTCCGAGAACTGGGAACACCACCGAATTTCTCTCGTTGAACCTGCTACGCTCGCGCAGGAGCCCTGCCATGTCCGTCGTCCGCGACTATGCTGAGCCGCTCGCCATCGTCTTTAGGGATGACGGGCTGGTGCCGAACAACATCCTCCCCTTCCTGGTTTACCAGGGCGCGGTGGCTCTCGATCTGAAGCACCCCGAGGAGACCATCGAAAACCTGTTCGAAACCAACAATTGGGGCGGCACCTGGCGCAACGGCGTCTACGATTACCTGCACTACCACGCGACGGTGCATGAGGTGCTCGGCGTCGCGCGCGGCCATGCCCGCGTTCGCTTCGGCGGCGATCACGGCCAGGAGCTGGACATCAAGGCCGGCGATGTCGCGATCCTGCCGGCTGGCACGGGACATCAGCGCATCAATGCGAGCGACGATTTCTGCGTGATCGGCGCCTATCCGCCGGGCTCGCGGATGAAGGTCACGCGGGCCACGCCAGAGAACCACGCCAAGGCGTTGAAGACGATTCCGAACGTCGCACGTCCGCCGGCCGATCCGGTCACGGGCAAGCACGGCGCGTTGATGCGGTTGTGGCGGTAGTTACCGGCGACGGTGCCGTAGGGTGGGCAAAGGCGCATTTGCGCCGTGCCCACGATCTCTCAATGATTGATACGAGACGTGGGCACGCTTCGCTTTGCCCACCCTACGGAGGTTCGGCTTAAGCCTCGTTGCCGCCTTCCTGGCGGGTGGCTTCGAACAGGAACCAGGTCCGGCGCTCAGTCTCGTCGATGAAGTTCTCGAGGATGCTGGCGCTGGCGACGTCGCCGGCGTCGTCGCAGACCTCGTGCGCTTTGCGCATTGCGGCCGCGACATGCTTGTTGTCCTGCATGAGCTCGCGCAGCATTTCGCGCGGCGGGACGTAGTCCTCGTTGTTGTCCTTGATGGTCTGGAGCTTTGCGATCTGGCCGATCGACTTCACCGTGGTGCCGCCGATCTTGCGGACGCGCTCGGCGAGCTGGTCGGTGGTGGCAAAAATCTGGTCCGACTGCTCGTCGAGCAGCAGGTGATAATCGCGGAAATGCCGGCCGCTGATGTGCCAGTGGAAATTCTTGGTCTTGAGATACAGCGCGAACGCGTCGGCCAGAAGCACGTTGAGCGCCTCCGAGACCTTGTTGACCGCCTCGGGCTGCAGATCGGTGGGGGTGTCGAGGTCGGGCGAGACCTTGCTGGGGGCTTTGCTCACGGGAAACCTTCCTGTTAGGACGCGGACATTGACGGCGCGCCGTCGCACCCCTAACGCAAGGCGGGCAGCGCGGTTCCTATCTAGGAACCGCCGGGCGGGATACCATGGACGATTGGATCGATTATTACGACTCGACGCATACGATCTATGTCAGCAAGCTGCATCGCGATTTGCACTTCCAGATCATCGCGCGGGACATCATCAGCTACATCACCTCGCCCGACGCGACCGTGCTGGATTATGCCTGCGGCGAGGCGCTGTCGGCGAGCCAGGTGGCGGCGGCCTGCGGCCAGCTGATCCTGGCCGAACCCGCGCCCGGCGTGCGCGGCCGGCTGATCGCGCGGTTTGCGCCGAATACAAAAATCCGTGTTCGGTCACTCGACGACGTCCGCAAGATGCAGGACCAGTCCATCGATCTCGTCGTGATGAACTCGGTTGCGCAATACATGACGGCGGAGGAGCTCGATGCCGCACTCATCAATGTCAGGCGTATCCTGAAGCCGTCCGGCAAGCTCGTGCTCGGCGATATCCTGCAGCCCCATGTCGGCATGGGCCGCGACGTCACGGCGCTACTCTCCTTCGGCCTGCGTCACGGCTTCCTCAAGGACGCGCTGATCGGGCTCGTCAGCACCGCGCTGTCAGATTACCGTCATCTGCGCACGCGCATCGGGCTCAAGCGCTACAGCGAGGACGAGATCGCGGCCAAGCTGAAGGCCGCGGGCTTCGCAAGCCAGCGCGCCAACACCAATATCGGCCATAATCGCTGGCGCATGACCTTCATCGCGCGGCCGCCTTTGGTGCGTTAAGCATAACACTTGGCTGAGGTGGCTTGTCGCAGCTCGATCGGACATGATCGCCGCGGCCCGGTGGCGGAAGCGTCTACGCGAGAGCAGTGCATTGCTCTTCATCCTGGTTCAAATCCAGGCCGGGTCTCCACGCTTCGCCCCTGCGGGGCTACGCGTGGCGCAGCCACGCAAGGCCCGCAGGGGCGAAGCGTGTCCGGCGTAGCCGGAGCGAAGCGATGGCGAAGACGGACTGTCCGCCCAAAGACTTCAATCCACCTTCACGACTTCGCACGTCGCAATCAGCTCAAGCCTGTCCGCATCCTTCGCCGCTGACTTGAGCACGGCGTCAAGCAGGCCGGGAAAGCGTGCCTCGAGATCCTCGCGACGCAGCCGCATGAAGCGGTTGGTGCCCGCGATTCGCGTCTGCATCAGCCCGCAATCGCGCAGCTTTGCGAAGTGATAGGTGAGGTTCGACTTGCCGGAGAGGCCGTTGAAGTCGCCACAGCAAAGCTCGCTGCTGACACGTTCCTGCTGGGCGAGCTGATACACGATCGCCAACCGGATCGGATCGCTCAGACAATCCAGAACCAGCGGCAGCTCGATCTGCTCGCGGGTGGGGTGGGGGGGCGTGCGGCTCATGATCCGGGAATCATAGCGATGCGGTCGCAATGTTCAATAGTTCTTGAACCAATTGACTCCTGAATCGTCATCTTCGATAGTTCAATAAACATTGAACATAGGGAATGTTAGCAATGAGCGTGTTCTGGCTGGCCCTGGGGGCCTTTGCGATTGGCACCGAAGGCTTTGTGATTGCTGGGCTTTTGCCGTCGATCGCCAGCGACCTCTCGATTTCGGTCTCGGCCGCCGGCCAATTGGTCACCGCCTACGCCCTCACCTACGCCGTGGGCTCGCCGATCCTGGCGGTGACGCTGAACAATATCGACCGCCGCACCGTGCTGGCGCTCGCGCTCTTGACCTTCATCGCCGGAAACCTCGCCGCAATGGTCGCCTCCAATTACGCTGTGCTGCTGGCCTCTCGCATGCTGATGGCGCTGGGTTCCGGGCTGTGCATGCCGACGGCGCTGGCGGTGTCCGTGGCGGTCGCCTCGCCGGAACGGCGCGGCCGCGCGGTGGCGCTCGTCACCTCGGGCCTCACCGTCGCGACCGTCATCGGCGTGCCCCTCGGCAATCTCGTCGGCAGCTGGTTCGGCTGGCGCGCGACTTTCGCCATGGTCGCAATGATCGGCGCCGTTGCACTCGCCGGCCTTCTGCTCGGCCTGCCTCGCGGGCTGCCGCGCAACACGGCCTCGCTCAGCGAAAGGCTTGCGGTGGCGCGTCACAGCAATGTCGTGATCGCGCTTCTGATCACGATTTTATGGGCGCTGGGCGGCTTCACCGTGTTCACCTATTTCGCGGTCCCGCTGCGCGGCCTCGGCTTCGACGCTTCGCAGATCAGCCTTGCCCTGCTGGTGTTTGGCGGCGCAGCCGCGATCGGAAACATGCTTGGCGGCGTCCTGGCCGACCGGCTCGGCACGATGGCCACCGCGGCGCTCGGGCTCGCCGGCATGGCGAGCGCGCTGATCCTGCATTCGCTGGTCCTGAAGCTCCTGCCCGGACAGGCGCATTACGCAGTGCTTGGGGCGATCTTCCTCTGGGGCCTTTCGGGTTGGGCGTTCTATCCGGCCCAGATCGCAAGCATTATCCGGATCGAGCCGCAGGCCTCGATGATCGCGCTCTCGCTCAACGCCTCCGCCATGTATCTCGGCTTCGCCATCGGCGGCGCCCTGGGCGGGGCCGTGCTGGCCACCCTCTCGCCAAACGACCTTGGCTGGATCGGCGGAACGAGCGTTGCGGCCTCGCTTCTCGTGCATCTCGCCCGTGGCTGGCAGGCACGGCCGAAACCCGTTAAAATTGCCGGTTGATGGGCGTTTTTCGGGGTTTCGCCGCCCCGAAAACTGGTCTAAGACCCACCCGCGCGCGAGGGAGACCAACGCGCTCTCGGCCACAGGGGACGCGCAGCAAGCGCGCCCTTTTTTTGTGCCCAAATTCCACTTCGGCGAGAGTTGATGCCCAAACGTACAGACATCACCACCATCCTGATCATCGGCGCCGGTCCCATCGTGATCGGCCAGGCCTGCGAGTTCGACTATTCGGGCACGCAAGCGGTGAAGACGCTGAAGGAAGAGGGCTATCGCATCGTCCTCGTCAATTCCAATCCGGCCACGATCATGACCGATCCGGAATTGGCGGATGCGACCTATATCGAGCCGATCACGCCCGAGATCGTCGCAAAAATCATCGAGAAGGAACGTCACGTCGTTCCCGGCGGCTTCGCGCTGCTGCCGACCATGGGCGGACAGACCGCGCTGAACTGCGCACTGTCGCTGCGCCGGCAGGGCACGCTGGACAAGTTCAACGTCGAGATGATCGGCGCCACGGCCGATGCCATCGACAAGGCCGAGGATCGCCAGCTGTTCCGCGAGGCCATGACCAAGATCGGGCTCGAGACGCCGAAGTCGCGGCTCGCCAATGCATCCGAGCTGAAGAAGTCGTTCCGCGATAAATACCACGCCGAACGTGAGAAGCTGTCGGGCGCAGCACTCGAGGAGCTCGATCGGCAATGGACCCTCGGTGAGAGCGACCGCCGCAAGCGCTACCAGGAATACGCTTTCGGCCAGGCCATGATGGCGCTGTCCGAGATCGGCCTGCCTGCGATCATCCGCCCCTCCTTCACCATGGGCGGCACCGGCGGCGGCATCGCCTACAACAAGGAAGAGTTCCTCGACATCATCGAGCGCGGCCTTGACGCCTCCCCCACCAACGAAGTCCTGATCGAGGAATCCGTCCTCGGCTGGAAAGAGTTCGAGATGGAGGTGGTGCGCGACAAGAAGGACAATTGCATCATCGTCTGCTCGATCGAGAATTTCGATCCGATGGGCGTGCACACCGGCGACTCCATCACGGTCGCGCCGGCGCTGACGCTGACGGACAAGGAATATCAGATCATGCGCGACGCCTCGCTGGCGGTGCTGCGCGAGATCGGCGTCGAGACCGGCGGCTCCAACGTGCAGTTCGGCGTCAATCCCGAGGACGGCCGCATGGTCGTGATCGAGATGAATCCGCGGGTGTCGCGTTCGTCGGCACTGGCCTCGAAGGCCACCGGCTTCCCGATCGCAAAGGTCGCGGCAAAACTCGCGATCGGCTACACGCTCGACGAAATCGCCAACGACATCACCGGCGGCGCGACGCCGGCCTCGTTCGAGCCGACGATCGACTACGTGGTGACCAAGATCCCGCGTTTCGCCTTCGAGAAATTCCCGGGCGCATCGACCACGCTGACGACGTCGATGAAGTCGGTCGGCGAGGTCATGGCGATCGGCCGCACCTTCCAGGAGAGCCTGCAGAAGGCGCTGCGCGGGCTCGAGACGGGATTGACCGGCCTCGACGAGATCGAGATCGAAGGCCTTGGTCGCGACGACGACAAGAATGCGATCCGCGCCGCGCTCGGCACGCCGACGCCGAACCGCATTCTGCAGGTTGCGCAGGCGATGCGGCTCGGCTGGTCGAACGAGGACATCTTCAACTCCTGCAAGATCGATCCGTGGTTCCTCGGCGAGATGCGCGGCATCGTCGACATGGAGGAGAAGGTCAGGAAGCATGGCCTGCCCGGCAATGCGTTCGGCATGCGTACCCTCAAGGCCATGGGTTTTTCGGACGCGCGCCTTGCGGTGCTCGCCGAGACGACGGAGGCCGAGCTCACCGCGAAGCGTCACGCGCTCGGCGTCCGTCCGGTCTACAAGCGCATCGACACCTGCGCGGCCGAATTCGCCTCGCCCACTGCCTACATGTACTCGACCTACGAGTCGCCGTTTGCGGGCAGCGTTGCCGACGAGAGCACGCCGTCGGACAAGAAGAAAGTCATCATCCTCGGTGGCGGTCCGAACCGTATCGGCCAGGGCATCGAGTTCGACTATTGCTGCTGTCACGCCTGCTTTGCGCTGCATGACGCCGGCTACGAATCCATCATGGTCAACTGCAACCCCGAAACGGTGTCGACCGACTACGACACCGCGGACCGGCTCTATTTCGAGCCGCTCACCGCCGAGGACGTGCTGGAGATCATCGCCAAGGAGCGCAGCAACGGCACGCTGCACGGCGTGATCGTGCAGTTCGGCGGCCAGACCCCGCTGAAACTCGCACGCGCACTGGAAGCTGCCGAAGTACCGATCCTCGGCACCTCGCCCGACGCCATCGACCTCGCCGAAGACCGCGACCGCTTCAAGCGCGTGCTCGACAAGCTGCGGCTGAAGCAGCCGAAGAACGGCATTGCCTATTCGGTCGAGCAGGCGCGCCTGGTTGCGACCGATCTCGGCCTGCCGCTGGTGGTGCGTCCGTCCTATGTGCTAGGCGGCCGCGCGATGCAGATCATCCGCGAGGAGAACCAGCTCAGCGATTACCTGCTCGGCACGCTGCCGGAGCTGGTGCCGGCCGACGTCAAGGCGCGCTACCCGAACGACAAGACCGGGCAGATCAACACCGTGCTCGGCAAGAACCCGCTGCTGTTCGACCGCTATCTGTCCGACGCGACCGAGATCGACGTCGACTGCCTCTGTGACGGCAAGGACACGTTCATCGTCGGCATCATGGAGCACATCGAGGAAGCCGGCATCCATTCCGGCGACTCGGCCTGCTCGCTGCCGCCGCACTCGCTCGACGCCAAGATGATCGAGGAGCTGGAGCGGCAGACCCGCGAGCTCGCGCTCGGCCTCGACGTCGTCGGCCTGATGAACGTGCAATACGCGATCAAGGACGGCGAGATCTACGTGCTCGAGGTCAATCCGCGCGCCTCGCGCACGGTGCCGTTCGTCGCCAAGGTGATCGGCACGCCGGTCGCCAAGATCGCCGCGCGCATCATGGCCGGCGAGAAGCTCGCCGACTTCAAGCTGAAGAAGGCCGACTTCAAGCATGTCGGCGTGAAGGAATCGGTGTTTCCGTTCGCCCGCTTCCCCGGCGTCGACACGGTGCTTGGTCCGGAGATGCGTTCGACCGGCGAGGTCATGGGCATCGACCGCTCCTTCGCGGTCGCCTTCGCCAAGAGCCAGCTCGGCGGCGGCACGCGGGTGCCGCGCAAGGGCACGGTGTTCGTCTCGGTGCGCGAGAGCGACAAGACGCGCATCGCGGAGGCCGTCCGCGAATTGCATTCGCTCGGCTTCAAGGTGCTGGCGACCTCCGGCACGGCGCGCTTCCTGACCGATGAAGGCATCCCGACCGAGAAGGTGAACAAGGTGCTGGAGGGCCGGCCGCATATCGTCGACGCCATCACCAATGGCGACGTCCAGCTGGTCTTCAACACCACCGAAGGCCCGCAGGCGCTTGCCGACAGCCGATCGCTGCGGCGCGCGGCCCTCTTGCATAAAGTGCCGTATTACACCACTCTTTCCGGGGCCGTGGCGGCCGCGCAGGGCATCCGCGCCTATCTTGGCGGAGACCTTGAGGTTCGTACCCTGCAGAGCTACTTTTCGGAAACCTGATCGCGGGCGGCAGCTTCGCTGCAGCTAAGTGATTGGCAATGAAGCCACAATGGCCGGAGGAACTGTCCCGGCCATGTGGTTGTTCTGTTCCGGCGCCAGACCCACATAACGCTCCGGCGGCGGCGTGTTCAGCCCCCGGACATACTGACGAATCAAGGTTGGCGCGCCCTCTGTTGTTGGCGGGCGCGCGACCGAAGGACGAGAGAAGAGATGGAAAAGGTTCCGATGACTGCGAGCGGCTTTGCCGCACTCGGGGAAGAATTGAAGAAGCGCCAGTCCGAGGACCGTCCGCGCATCATCGAGCATATCGCCGAGGCGCGCTCGCACGGCGACCTGTCCGAGAACGCCGAATACCATGCCGCCAAGGAAGAGCAGTCCCATAATGAGGGCCGCATCGCCGAGCTCGAAGACAAGCTCGCGCGCGCCGACATCATCGATATTTCCAAGCTCTCCGGCGACACCATCAAGTTCGGCGCCACCGTGACGCTGGTCGACGAGGACACCGAGAAGAAGGCGGTGTGGCAGATCGTCGGCGAGGTCGAGGCCGACGCCAAGAAGGGCCGCATCTCCATCACCTCGCCGCTTGCGCGCGCGCTGATCGGCAAGAAGAAGGGCTCGACCGTCGAGGTCAACGCCCCCGGCGGCGCCAAGGCATATGAGATCACCAAGGTCGAGTGGCGGTAATCCACTCCGCAGAATCTGCCTGAAAAGCCGCGCGATCTGCGCGGCTTTTCTGTTTCGTGAGGTGTCCAGCCCGCGATTGTGAACCGCACTGCCCTCCATCATGCTTTAGGCTGCCGTCCGAGCAAGGGAGGACACGATGAACATCGATCGCATCGCCGCTCGGAGCCAGCCTTATCTGCTCAGCCTCTTCCGCTTCATCACCGGGCTGCTGTTCTTTCACTACGGCGTGGCCAAGCTGTTCAAGTTTCCGCCGGTAGATATGTTTTCCGACGTCACGCCGTTGTCGCTCTGGGGGGTTGCCGGCATGTTCGAATTCGTGCTCGGCGGCCTCCTGATGATCGGGCTCTTCACGCGGCCGGCCGCCTTCATCCTTTCGGGTGAGATGGCCTTCGCCTATTTCATCGAGCACCTGCCGCACAGCTTCTTTCCCGTCGTCAACGACGGTGCGCTGGCGATCATCCTGTGCTTCGCCTGCCTCTTCCTCGCCGCCGCCGGCGGGGGCCCGCTCAGCGTGGACGCGATGCGGCGGTGATTCTACCGCCGCCCCTTCACGTCGAGCGGCACAGCTGCCTCGTACTTCGAATTGTGCAGCACCAGTGACGTGCGCACGTTGCGGACATGGGGCGCGGCGGTCAGGTGGGTGACGAAATCCTGGAAGGTCGCCATATCAGGGGCGACGCATTTCAGGATGAAATCGACCTCGCCCGACAGCATCCAGCATTCCCGCACCAGGGGCTCGGCGCGGACGAATTCCTCGAAGGCCCGCAAATCGGCTTCGGCCTGGCTGGAGAGGTGCACGGCGGCGAACACCGTGACGTCGAAGCCGAGCTTTCGCGCATCCAGCAGCCCGCGGTAGCCATGGATGTAGCCCTCCTCCTCCAGTGCCCGGACCCGGCGCAGGCAGGGCGGGGGCGAAATACCGACCCGCTTGGCGAGCTCGACATTGGTGATTCGGCCGTCGGCCTGGATCTCGGCGAGAATTTTGAGGTCGATCTCGTCTAGGTTCCGCGACACGTGATTGGAACTCCTGGCCTTTATGGCGGTATCGGGTGGATCTGATGCAATCCTCATAGCCAGTCACGCAGGTTTGCGCAATTTTATTGCGCGTTCACCCCACCTGACTTTTGTTCCTTGTTGGAAAAATCCGCCGATTGGGAATGCAATTCTTGCATAGCTCATCAGAAGGCTTAGATTAGCTCTGATATTTCAGCGCCTCCGCGAGGCCTCCCGGCACGTTCCGCGCCCGCGCTGCAAATCCCCCGTGAAAGGCGTCCGCAAATATGTCCGCTCCTGTTCATGCAAAGGTCGTCATCATTGGCTCCGGCCCCGCCGGCTACACCGCGGCGATCTACGCCGCGCGCGCGATGCTCGAGCCGATCCTGATCCAGGGCATGCAGGCCGGCGGCCAGCTCACCATCACCACGGATGTCGAGAACTATCCCGGCTTCGCCGATGTGATCCAGGGCCCCTGGCTGATGGAACAGATGGAGAAGCAGGCGGTCCATGTCGGCACCCGGATCGTCACCGACCTGGTGACCAAGCTGGAGACCGGTCAGCGGCCGTTCCGCCTTACCTGCGACTCCGGCGACGTCTATCTCGCCGAGACCGTGATCCTTGCGACCGGCGCGCAAGCGCGCTGGCTCGGGCTGCCATCCGAGGTGAAATTCCAGGGTGGCGGCGTGTCGGCCTGCGCCACCTGCGACGGCTTCTTCTACCGCAACAAGGAGGTCGTGGTGGTCGGCGGCGGCAATACCGCGGTCGAGGAGGCGCTCTACCTGACCAACCATGCCTCGCAGGTCACCATCGTGCATCGCCGCGATCACTTCCGCGCCGAGCGCATCCTGCAGGAACGCCTGTTCAAGCACCCCAAGATCAAGGTGATCTGGAACTCCGCCGTCGACGAGATCTGCGGCACCGAGAACCCGAACAAGGTCACCCATGTGCGCCTGAAGAACGTCAAGACCGGCGCTCTTTCGGACGTGAAGACCGACGGCGTCTTCATCGCCATCGGCCACGCACCGGCAACCGAGCTCGTGAAAGACCAGATCAAATTGAAACCGTCGGGCTACGTCGAGGTGGCCCCGAACTCGACCGCGACCTCCGTGCCTGGCCTCTTCGCCGCCGGCGACGTCGCTGACGAAACCTACCGCCAGGCCGTCACGGCCGCCGGCCTCGGCTGCATGGCAGCCCTCGAGGCCGAACGTTTCTTGGCCCTGCGCGCCAGCGAGCGCGCGGCAGCGGAATAACGATCATGCCTCGAACACGCGACGGATTTACGGATATGGATTGGGACAAGCTGAAGGTGTTTCACGCGGCGGCGGAAGCGGGCAGCTTCACGCATGCGGGAGAGCAGCTCGGTCTGTCGCAATCGGCGGTCTCACGCCAGGTCTCGGCACTGGAGCAGGAGCTCTCGGTCTCGCTGTTCCACCGCCACGCCCGCGGCCTGATCCTCACCGAGCAGGGCGACCTGCTGTTCCGCACCGCGCATGACGTGTTCATGCAACTGCAGGCGGCGCGCGCGAAATTGACCGACAGCCGCGAGCGGCCGAGCGGCGATCTCAAGATCACCACCACGCCCGGCGTCGGCATCAACTGGCTGATCCCGAGGCTCGGCGAATTCACCGCGCTCTATCCGGAGATCCGGATCTCGCTGATCGTCACCGACGAGGAGCTGGATCTGTCGATGCGCGAAGCCGACGTCGCGATCCGCACGCGCAAGCCGACGCAGCCGGATCTCATCCAGCGCAAGCTTTTCGCGATGGGCTTCCACGCCTATTGCTCGCCGGATTACATCAAGCGCTTCGGCACGCCGCGGACGCTGGAGGAACTCGACTCCCACCGCATCATCACGCTGTCCGACGGCAACTTCGCGCCGCATCTGCAGAACCGCAACTGGCTGATCGAAGCCGGCCGCAACGGCTCCGGTCCGCGCGAAGCCTATTTCAAGGTCAACAACATCCTTGGCCTCGTGCGCGCCTGTCAGCAGGGCCTCGGTATCGCAGCGCTGCCGGACTACCTGATCGAAGAACAGAGCCGCCTCGTACAACTGTTCGGCGAATCTGATTCGATTCAGCTCGATACGTATTTCGTCTATCCGGAAGAGCTGAAGACGGTCGCGCGCGTGCAGGTGTTCCGCGACTTCGTGGTGAGCAAGGCGCAGCGCTGGCCGTCCTGATTTCCGCATGACTGACATGCGGCCTCGGCTGTTGCTGCATGCCGCTCGTCAAGCCCATACTGCTTGCACGCTGAGCCTTCGCGTTGCGCATTTGTCCCCCTCCTCCAGTGGCGCGGGAGTTCAGTAATCCCTCTTGGAAGGTGATTGTGTCGGCCTCACGTGGCCAATACCTAAGCCGGGCCTTCGGGTCCGGCTTTTTTTCTGCCCAATCCGGGTTTCGCCTTCCGCGTGTATTGACAGTTTTGGGTATCCCCCGCATCATTTCCAAATGATCACGAAGTCGTGCGCAATCGTCTCGAAAAAAGGCCCCCACCCGGGGACCTCGGATTTTTGCGCGCGCTAATCACCGCTTCGTCATCGCAAGCAAATCCCGAAAACCCCGCCGCCTGGACGGGGTTTTTTCATGTGCCCTCCGTCTCAGGTTTTTCCCGAGAAGGAGAATGAACATGACTGATGTGCGAACTCATATGCACGGGCTCTGGCTGCCACTGGTGACGCCGTTTCGGAACAGTCGCCTCGACGAGACGTCGCTGCGACGGCTGACGCGGCACTACTGCACCCAAGCCATCGACGGCTTCATCCTGGGCGCGACCTCGGGCGAAGGCATGACGCTGCGCGAGGCCGAGCTCGAACGCCTCGTCGCCATCGTCCGCGACGAGATGGCGGCCGGCCGACGGACGTTGCCGATCGGTCTTGGCCTGTCGGGCGCGGACACCTCGCGGATGAAGGAGCGGCTGGATGAGACCGCGGACTGGCCGATCGACTTCTATCTGATCGCGAGCCCCTATTATGTGCGGCCGTCGCAGCGCGGCATCCTCGCGCATTTCGAGACGCTGGCCGATCACGCCGCCTGGCCGCTCGCGCTCTACAACATTCCCTATCGCTGTGCCGTCGGCATCACCAACCAGTCCCTGCTGCGGCTCGCCGAACATCCCAACATCATCGGGCTGAAGGATTGCGGCGCGAGCCGTGAGCAATCGATCGCATTGCTGCGCGACAGACCGAAGGGCTTTCGCGTGCTGACCGGCGAGGACGCGAACTATTTCGAAGCGCTCGGCGACGGCGCCGATGGCGGGATTCTGCTGTCGGCCCATCTCGAGACGGCAACCTTCGCTGCCGTCCATGCCGAGCTGAAGCGCGGCAACAAGGATGCGGCGCTGTCGCGCTGGCAGGAAGTCGCGGACCTGACGCGGCTGCTCTTCACCGAGCCGAGCCCGGCGCCGGCGAAGTACTGGCTGTGGCGGACAGGCCTGATCGACAGCCCCGAGGTGCGGCTGCCGATGGTGGAGGTGAGCAGCGAGCTCGCCGCCACGATCGATCGCGAGATCGAGCGGAGGTCGGAAAAATCGGTCTACGAAGAACCGTTGGTGGCACGACGCCCCGACAGCCATATGGCAGCACCTTTCATCCAGACCTGAGCATCGACGGGTCGTGACACATCCGATGTCCGCCTGGTTGCGCCGCGATATCGGGCTGAGCGAGGACATCGCGACATCGGCTTGGGACCGCGTCGACGAGATCAGGCGCAGGCATAGTGGGTGGTGGTAGCCCCTCACCACGCGCTCTCTCCGTGAGGACGGGGAGAGCGCGTGAGAGAGCATCGCTTGGTTAACCGGGCGCGAACTTGGTTCGCACCTGCCGCATGGCGCATCCACGCCTCGTTTACGTAATCGCGCCTATCGTTTCGCTTCCACGTCCATCAAGAGGGGGAATGACCATGGGACAACGCGTTCGCCCGACTGCGGCGGAAGACTTCGCGCCTGCCGATCTTTTGCAGGGAATCCTGGTGGTATCGTCGTTCGGTTTCTGGGCGGTGATGCTCGGCCTGATGCCGGTGCTGCTGTTTCGGGTCTGGCTCGCAGGATGACGAAGCCTGCTTGCATGGTTAACCCGTGGATCGCGATTGCGTTTAAATGCGAGCGGGCCCGCAAGCCGGAATCTTAAAACATCCAGCCTATCGTCGTCCCCATAAGCGAAGAAATCGCGGGGGCGATCTTGAACAATCAGAATGATGCGGCGTCGCATTACGACGCCGGACAGCAAGGCTTTTCCACCGAAGACATCATCTGGGCCGTCGGCATCTGGTCGGTGATCCTGACGCTGTCGCCGGTCATCGTGTTTTACATGTTGATGGTGGCCTAACCTTCATCCTCACTTTCTTTTTGAGCACGATCTTATCGGAAAACCGCTTCACACTTTTCCGGATCGTGCTCGCCCTAAAACGCAAAACGCGCGGACTTCCGCGCGTTTGTCGTCCGGGGAATGATTGATGAAATTATGCCGCCTGCTTGTGCATTGCGCCGGACGCCGACGCCGTGCCGCGAATAGCTTTCACTGAACGCTCGATCGCCGCCCACAGCCTTGCAATTTCCTGAGCAGCACGGCTCTCGGCCTGATACTCACGCGCGCCTTCGCCGTGGCTGAGTGCCATCAACAAATCCGAACGATTGGTGATCTGACCGCCCCACACCGGAGCGCGGAATTTGGCCAGCGCCTCGCGGGCGATGGTGACGATCGGGCTTTCGGACTCGTCGCGACGCGCGGGAGCACCATTGAGCACGACCGCGTAGGGCTTGCGCGCCGCGCGGCACATCTGGATGGTTTCCTGCACCGCGTTGACGTCGAACACGCCGGGCCGTGCCGGGATGACCACCATCGTCGCGTTCTTGATCGCGTCGTCGACCACGGCCGAGAGATTCGGCGGCGTGTCGATCAACACCCATTCGTAGCCGTCGCGCTTGGCAGCGGAGACGATGCCGCTGACCGAGTTTACCGCCGGCTTGATCGGCGGCTCGTTGGTGCCACGCAGCTTGTGCCACAGCGTGAGCGAGCCTTGCGGATCCGCGTCCACAAGCATCACCTGCTTGCTCGCCTTGATCTGCGCAGCGAGATGTGCAGCCAGGGTACTCTTGCCCGAGCCGCCTTTACGCGATGCAAAAACAATAACGTTCATACCTCTGGCCTCCAGATTGACCCCAGGTCGCGAAAATGAATCACCGCGCTGATTCGTGAAAGAAAAATTTATCGGCAGTTGCGTCGGAGTCACGAAATAACAAGACGTGTTGGCTTTGAGTCACACTGCCGCGAGCGACGACAGACACGAACCGTCATGAATCGCTGTTCGCACGGCCGATCGTGTGTTTTCCGGGCCTATTCAAGGGGAAGAGCGCCATACAACCTCGCCGCGCAAATCCTCACGCGACCTTCGCCATCGCGCGGGCTCGCAATCGCTGCAGGCGAGCGCGCCGGCGGCGCGAACAAAACGAGTCCGGGGGCTGTCGTGAAGCTGATGCGCCTTGAGGCGTTTTGACGCGCGGGGTGTCGCGGGTGTCGTGAAGGGGGTGCGGGCGCCTAGCCGTCGTCGGTCTTTTTCTTCTTCTTCGGCTTGGTCTTCTTCGCCACGACGGGCTTGATGTTGGTCGGCTGACCGGCGCGGACCTCGCCCGGCTCCGGCCCCTGGCGGAAGAACGCCCGGCACTGCGGCGACAGCTGCGACTTCTTCCGGATCATGCAGGCGGTGATGGCGTCGACGTTCGGCACGAACTCGCCGCACAGGTTCATCGCATCCGGCGTGCAGGCCTGCTGCTGCTCCTGCGTGTAGGCGAAGCCAGTGCCCGGCTGGACCAGAACGGCGAGCGCCAACGAGAGGCCCGCGAGAGCCAAGGATGTCTTCAAGCGAAACGCCGGCATCGATCCCCCCAAATGTCGAGCAAGTGTCGAGTCAGGGCGGGAGTGTGGGTGAACGGGCGTTGATTGGCAACGAGGGCTGCGGCGAATACGGGCGGCTGTGCGCTCCCGGCAACAGGGAAGAAGTCGAACCAGATCGAGCGGGCGCTTGCAGCCATCCTTCGAGACGCCCGCCTGCGGCGGGCCCTCAGGATGAGGTCTGGTTTTGCGGCGCGACGTCAGACCCTCATGGTGAGGAGCCCGCCAAGGCGGGCGTCTCGAACCATGGAGGCCAGGCTCGCTCGGCGCCCTGCCGCCATATGCGACAGCCCTGCCCGGCCAAACCTCGAAAACAACCCCATGCACAGTAGCCGGGGTTCTCGGCCGCCTCACGAATACCCGGCACTTTGCGGATTTTGCGAATTTCCTTTGACACGTCGGGCAAAACACCGGCATGATGGCAGGATCGAGAGCTGCGTGGGGTGGTGGGCCTGATCTCCCCGTGAGGGGGAGGACCGCATGGCCACCGTGTTGATCGTCGCACCGGTGTTTGCGCTGATCGCGGCCGGCTATGCGTCGGTGCTGTTTCGCTTCGTCTCCGAGGGCGCGCACAAGGGCATCTCCGAATTCGCCTTCAGCATCGCGATCCCCGCGCTGTTGTTTCGCACCATCGTCGTCTCGGAATTCCCCGATGTCAGCCCGTGGCGGATGTGGGGCGCCTATTACGGCGCGCTGGCGCTGACCTGGATCGCGGCGCTGGTGATCTCGGCGCTGTTGCGCGAACGGCGCGAGGACCGCGAGGACGGCGTCGTGTTCGCGATCGGCTCGGTCTACGGCAACATCGTGATGCTCGGCATTCCCTTGGTGCTCTCGGCGCTCGGCAACGAGGGCGCCGGCCCGATGTCGCTGATCCTGTCGGTGAACACGCCGCTGCTCTGGCTCTGCGGCATCCTGCAGATGGAGCTCGTCAGCCAAAAGCGCGCCGGCTCGCCGCTCGCGGTGATCCGCCCCGTGCTCGCCGATCTCGCGCGCAACCCGCTGATGCTGGGCATCGGTTTTGGCGTGGTCTGGCGTTTTACCGGCCTCGGCCTCAACCCCGTCGTCGACAAGACGATCGAGCTGCTCGCGCAGGCGGGATCGCCGGCCGCCCTGATCGCGCTCGGCATCACGCTGTTTCGCTTCGAGGTGAAGGGCGAGATGCTGAGCGTCGTCGTGATGAGCGCGCTGAAACTGCTGGCGATGCCGGCGATCGCGTTCGCGCTCGCAAAACTGTTGAACCTGCCGCCGATCGTGACCGGCGTCGTCGTGCTGTTCGCGGCGATGCCGACCGGCGCCAACGCCTACATCTTCGCGGTGCAGTATCAGCGGCTGGTGAACCCGGTGTCGGGCGCGGTGGCGCTGGGGACGCTGCTGGGGGCGCTGACGTTGCCGGTGGTGGTGCTGCTGGTGGCGCGCTGAGCCCCTGCCGTCATGCGCCCGAGAGGTTAGCCGCCCCAGTGCATGGCTTGGTAGATATCGGTGTATCCGCCCGAGTATGGGGATCCACCCGAGTACGGGGCCGAGTAGGGCACATAGCCAAAGCTCTCAGCCGCACGCGGCGTGAGTTGGGGTGCGAAGGTTTGTGTGGCCGGCGCGGCATGTCGCCTATGATGTGCCGTCCCGGCACTGGCGGAGACAGTCAGGGCGACAAGGATGCCCAAGGCCAAGATCGCACGCATCGCAATTGCTCCTGTTGAGGCGAGGTGTCGACGTTGACGTGGGCTTCGGCCCTTGCCGCACCAGTCCGCCACCCCTTCACGATTGCTCACATCCCCGGCATCAAAGTGCCGGCAGAACTCGCATCACGACGACCTGGCGGGGTTACGGTGACGTTGCCGACGGTGGCGATGGTGGTGGCGGGGATGAGGTAGCGGGCGCCTGGCGATGGACGAAACCGCTATTCGACACGCGGGCCCGCGCGCCAGGCCATCTCCCAGAAGTCGGCCTCGAGCCGGGTGGCTTCCTTGAAGATCGCAATCAGCTCGGCTTCGCGGGCCGGCGTGGCGTAGAGATCGGCGAGATGATCCAGGTGCGCCCGCGCTTTGGCGGCAACCTCCTGGTACGGCGCGCCGGCGTACTCGGCGATCCAGACGCGGTAGGCGTTCGTCGCAGCGCCTGCATCGGGCAGCGCGGCGAGCCGCGTTGCGATCTCCGCGTACCCGATCACGCAAGGCGCAAGCGCCACCTTGAGTGCCAGCAGATCGCCGCGCATTCCCGCGTCGAGCACGTAGCGCGTATAGGCCAGCATCTCGGCCGCCGGAGGAGCCTGTTCGAGGTCGGCCGGGGATAGACCCCAATCGGCACAGAGCTTCACATGCAGGTTCATCTCGACGTCGAGGATGGCCGACAGGCCGGCCGCTGCTTCCCGCATGTCGGCAAGTCTGGGCGACTTGTAGACCGCGAGCGCGTAGGCGCGCGCAAACTCGATCAGGAACAGGTAGTCCTGGACGAGGTAATGACGAAACGCCGCTTCAGGGAGCGAGCCGTCCGCCAATCCGTTCGTGAAGGGATGCTCGGTGTAAGCCCGCCACTCAACGGATGCTGCTGTCTTGAGACGCTCGAAGAAACTCACGATCTTTCCCGCCTGGCTTGCTTGTCCATGAACGTGCTGGGCTCGCTACCGATATCGCATTGCGAACCGGGGAGCTATGGTGACAGGGCACGAAATTGGCTTTGGGCAGCGTTGCGGATAGGGGTCTGCCCGCGTCGGGAGTTTGGTGCACTGTTACCGTAATTCCCGGTGGCGGTGCTGCTGGTAACGCGCTGAGCCCTTGCTTTGATTTTGCCTGCGCACGCAAAAGTAGCTATTCTGTATCCACACACATCAGCGGAGGCGGACATGGGACATCGCGAGGACATGCTCGACGTCATCAAACGCGCTTACGCCGCGCGCGGTGCCGGTGACGCGGAGGGCCTGGTGGCTGCTTTTCGTCCGGAGGGCACGTTCAATCTGATCGGCGACCACAGCGCGCTGCACCTGACAGGAAGTGTGCGGGGACAGCAGCCACTGCTCAAGGCTTTCGGTCAGTTCATCGAGCATTTCGCCTTCGAAAAGCGCGAGATCCTGACCGAAGTGGTTGAGGGGAATCATGCTGCAATACGGTCCCGCCTTGTCATCCGATACCATCCGAACGGAAAAATTTTCAGCACCGAAGTCCTGGACCTCTTCAAATTTCAGGATGGCAAAATCATCGAGCTGATTGAGTTTGCGGATACTGCGCTGGTCAAGGCGATCATTTCCTGACGAGCGATGGGACTGGATTGGATCGCGTTGAAGATGGCGTGAAGCCTTCTTGCTCACGAAGCTCGTGAACTTGCCGCAGCCTGCGAGTTGCCGTGATCATTCACAAAATTTGCTTTGATCAACGTTGCGGATATCGTGCACCTTGTAGGGACCAGAGTTTCGTGCACTGTCACCGCAACACGAAAGTCGCGGGTAAGGCGCTAGCGAGCGATCGGCACGGTTCGACTCAAGTATAACGCTTCCATGCCGAAGGAGCCAAATCACCACTACATTCCTGAGTTCTACCTGCAAGAATGGGCGGACGGAGAAACGCGCCAGCTCATCGAATTTTGCCGGCGGCATAAGGACGTTGTTGTCGCGCGGCCGACGGCACCGGCCGGTACCGGCTATGTGCCGGGTCTTTATAAAGATCGCGATGCGCCGAAGGGCGAGGAATACGTGATCGAAGAAAGACTCATGTCGTCGATCGACAATTGGGCTTCAAAGGCATTGCAGCAGTTTAAGACCATGGGCTCCCTCCCCGGCTCGCTCGAATCGCAGGAAGCCCTTGGTTGGTGTCGCTTTCTTTATTCACTGATTGTCCGCAATCCGGACCACCTAGAGGTGATCAGGGAGAAATTGAGGACCATGGATCGGACGGAGATTCTCGAATACGTACGCGACGACTACCCGCGTATCCGCCGGCCAGAAGACCCAGAGAACTTCGACGAATACAAAGCAGATTTTATCAAATCGCCACCCGATATAGATCCAGTAAAAGTTTTGCCGACACTTATGAGAAGTAAGCGTGTCTTTCGAGTCATTGCATCATTTAAGTGGCATACAATGACGATGAACACACCGAAGTACCCGCTGCTGACCTCCGATAGACCGGTCATTATGACGAATGGTTTGGTGAGCGACCACGCGCATCTCGTTATGCCTATTGGCCCGCGTCGACTCTTCATCGCCACGAGGACGATGGAAACCTTTGAATCGTTTAAGCAGCGACATCCCAAAGAATTCGCCAAGGCGATAAACGACCGCATCTGCCTTCAGGCTCGCAAATTCGTCTATGGTTCGGACAAGAGCCAACTCAGGTTCGTATCCAATCGCTTGGGCAGGAGGGTTTGGTCCAGTCCGATCGGATAGCTGTGCCTGCATCGCGCACAAGGGCGCTAGGCCGGAGGCTGTAGTGCAGGGGCGAGATTGTTTCGTTTGCCTAACTTACCCTTATTTAGTTGATCGCGAAGTTTGGCATATCTCGAAAGGACGAATGTGTCGTGCTCGACGATGACATCCATCCATCTGTCGTGCTTTTCTGTGTCCCACGTGGACTGGCCGATTTCGGCGATTGCCAGTTCGAGGCGAGCGCGGAGGGATGGTAGCGTCTCCTGCCAGTCCGACAAAACTGGCAGACCAAGCTCATTTTGCCGTCTATCAAAGTTGCGGCCAATAAGACTCATGACCTCGAAGGCGCGGATGTGTGGCGGTGGATGCGTCGATCGTGCGTAGTCTGCCGTACCGTCATCGATACGACGGTCCATAGCAACAACGACAAGAAGAATCGCAACGATCATTGTTTTCCAAGTTTGCTGATCGTTGTTGTTCAGAAACTCATACCATCCAGTAAGGCCGTCAGCGCGGGTTTTAGCCCAGTGGAGGCAGTGCAAGACAGCGAAAGCGTCAGCATCGTATTCCAGCGCGCGGCTAGTCCGCAGCTGATCCGCATCATCGACGCTGGCCAACTCAGATATTGAGGCGATCGAATCGAGCATCAAGTGGCCGTTAACCAGATGCCCCAGTTCGTGAAACGCAATAAATTCAACCGCGAAATCTATCAGTGCCCCCAACAGGGGCTGAGGAATTAGATCGACGGGTCCGATCTTGACTAAGAGTTGTGCTATCGCTTCTTCGCGAGTTCTTATCGGCAGATGATTGAGCGGATAAAGTGGAGCAGGCGCGTCCCAGATGTCGCGAAAGACTTTGCTTTGATAGAGGTTGATGGCCAAATTGGCTACGCCCGATATGAGGCCAACTGAAACAACAAAGCAGCGCGCCTTCCCAATTGCCAAAGCGTTTCTCGTAGCTTCGCTCACTGCTACAAAAAGTTCTTCATCGATTTCGAGATCAGAGCGAATGTAGGAGATGCAGTGAAAAGACGTGCGGGCGATCCTCTCCTCTATCGAAGTGGCGACTAACTGCTTTTCATCTATGAGCGGAGCTGCCATCCCTGCCCGCATCAAATCATTCTCTAGCTCATAAAACCGATCTGACGGAAAGTAGTGGCGGGCCGCTAGGTCGACTGACTTCTCTTGATCTTCGTTCGACATTAATCCCATAATCCAAATTGGGGAGCTTACTCATCTGTCTACCTGCAGCGATGCGATGCGCAGGCCGTGGCTTTCCAGAACCAAGACACGCCTGTGTTCTTTATTTCTTTTTCTTGCGAACGCTCTGATACGGCTTAACGTGAGCGACCTTCAGCCCACCAAGTTTGTTCTTGATCTTTCGTGTACTGGGCTTGGTATTGACCAGCTTGAAACCTTTGGCCATCGACTTCTCCCTGCACTGCCTGAAAGCGGATTGAGCCGCAGCTTCAGTACAACCCAGCCTAGAGAATCTGTAAATCGCTGACGCGCACGCGTGCAGGCCCATACCCAACATTTGCTACGATGGGCGCGAACCGAGCGAGACGGTACTAACTGGCTGATCAGGCTGGTACAGTTGGGTGGGCTCGAACCACCGACCTCCTGTTCCACAGACCCATGCTAGCCGCCACTAGCCGCGATCAGGATGCGTCAATACGCCCAGCCCTCCGCCCAGATTCGCGATTGATTTCAAAGTATTGCCTCCTGTATGTCGCGCCTTGATGCATCAGCATGCGTCACCACAAATCAACGTGTGGATTGGGGCTCTGAGTGGGGCTCAGAACAGGGGATCATGAAAAAGCCGCTGACCGCGACTGCGATTGCCAACGCTAAGCCAAAAACGAAACGGTACGCATTACCCGACGTCGGACACCCGGGTCTGCGAGTTCTGGTTCAAACATCTGGGGCAAAAAGTTTTGTCTATCGCTTTAAGCGTGACAACGGGCAGGACGTGACCCTGACATTGGGTCCCGCAGCAGGACCTGGTGCACTCACGCTCCCTCAGGCCCGGGGCGCAGCGAGCGATGCCAGACGGCAGCGCTCCACCGGGATTGATCCGGCAGCCCAGCGCCGGGCAGACCGCGCAGCAGAGGCCGCTCGGATCGAGGCGGAGGAACGGGAGGCGCGCCGGAAGGATGACGTCGTCGATCGGGTCTTGGACCGCTACTACCGGGACAAAGTCAACTCCATGAAGTCCGCCAAGGAACTCAAGCGGCTGCTGAGTAAGGAATTGACCCCGTGGGCAAGACGCCGGATCGATGACATTTCGCGCGCGGATGCCATCAAGCTAGTTGACGCGATCAAGGATAGCGGCAAGCCCGTACTGGCAAACCGCACGCGCGCCGCCGCCAGAACGTTCTTTGGGTGGTGCATCGATAAGGCTTTGATTGAGGACAACCCATTCGAGCGCACGAAGCCGGTGGCGGTCGAAAAGTCGCGAGATCGCGTGCTGTATGATGACGATCTGCGCTTATTGTGGTTGTCGCTTGATCGGATGGATTGGATATGGCGTGCTTTCTATCAGCTATTAATTCTGACTGGGCAGCGGCGCGATGAAGTCGCAGGTATGGCCTGGGCAGAAATCAAACAGAACGGCACGTCATTGCACTGGGTGCTTCCACCTGAACGCACAAAGAATGCCCGGGAACATATTATTCCACTTCCGCCCGCCGCTGCTGAGATCCTGCGCTCTATCCCGAGAGTACAAGTTAGGACAACGATCAACGGCACCGAACGATTGAAGGACTCTTCGTTTGTACTGACCACGACGGGAACGACACCCGTCTCCGGATTCTCCAAAGCCAAAGGGCATCTGGACAAGGCCATCATGCAAGTTTCCCGCGAGGAAGCTGAAAAGCTTGGCGCCGATCCGGTCACAATCGAGCCATGGCGGATACACGATCTACGGAGATCGACCGCGTCCGGCATGCAGCGGTTACGGGTTGGCGTAGCGGTTGTTGAAAAACTCTTGAATCACGTCTCCGGGACGTTCGGTGGCATCGTCGGCATCTACCAACGTGATGATCTTCTTGAGGAGCGGCGACAGGCTCTGAACCTTTGGGCCGATCATATCGTAAGCCTGAATGTTGAGCGGCCATCCAATGTTTTTCCGATCAAGGCTGGGATGTAACTAATGGCAGCCCTACCCTCCCCTCAAAAACTCGAATTGAGCGAACTTGCTAGCATCTTTCGAGAAACGCAGAACCCAGCTGCCGCCTGGCTCGCGTTTCATCTGGCAAAGGAAAACAATCTGCCGGTACCGGATATCGTCGCAGCTGAGATCGACCGCTTTGCAGCAGAAGTTTCAAAGCCGCTATTAGCAGCTTGGAATGGGGATCAACTGGCAAAGATTACCACCAAGGGCATTACCGAGGCATGGGGCAGTGGGCGCGGTATGAAGCCTGCGCAAGACCTGCGACGTAGTCGCCGCGACGGCTCGATCGTCGCTCACTACTGGGACAAGACGAACGAAGCAAGCGCCAACGACGCGAAAGCGGCAGTCATGAAGGACTACAACCTAAGTGATAAGTCGATTGAACAACTCCTTACGACCGCGAGAAAGACGCGCGATCCGGACACGCCCGAATTTTGACAGGCCTCCAACTTGCACCTCCTGATTTGAGCCCGGCCAAATCGACGATTTGAATAGGTGGAAACAAAATCAGCTCTCGGGCTACCAAGTTGATGCAGCAATATGCATCAACTGGAGAAGCGAACAGTGACTAAGAGACTTATCAAAACCGCGCCGCTGCTGGCAAAACTCGGCGACATCTCACGCTCGAAGCTGGATCGTACGATCAGCGATCCTGATCAAAAGTTCCCCAAGCCGATCTATATGGGGAGAACGAGGTTCTTTGACGTTGAGGCCGTCGACGCCTGGCTAGCTACTCAGTCGCATACGCATCCCGACAAGCGCACGGCATAAGGGGCTTGAGCATGGACGACTTCAAAATTGGCTCCCCTGAACATGCTCTCGCGCTCGCGGATTGCCTTGAAGGCGTTGAGGAAGCGTCGCTTGGTCCGAGCGACATTGAGCTTTGTGTAAAGGCGCTTCGCGACCACGCCCGCCACGGTCGCATCCGCGCCATCGGCAAGATTTATGCCGATGGCGAGATCACCATCGAGGTGCTCGAAGGCTGCCTCGACCGGCTTGCCATCGCCATGCAGCGGGCACCCCAGGGCGGCGAGGTCTACTTGCCGATCTTCGAACGGCTTGAGACCGAGATCGGGGCAAAGAAGGCGAGCGAGTCCACGATGGCTCGCGCGCGCCGTCGCTATCAGACGATAGAGTCGTCGGCTCGCCCCGCGTCCTAGCCGGAGGCCGCCGCCGGCCGAA
The DNA here is from genome assembly GCF_024199945.1 of Bradyrhizobium sp. CCGUVB4N. Classification (GTDB taxonomy): domain Bacteria; phylum Pseudomonadota; class Alphaproteobacteria; order Rhizobiales; family Xanthobacteraceae; genus Bradyrhizobium. Next base: position 8,165,091 of record NZ_JANADP010000001.1, read on the forward strand.
CGCCGCTACCTTCTCCCACAAATTCACGCCTTCCGCCGCGCGGCACCTGCCGCGTGGTCGGCAGGTTCTTGCCCTGCGCAAGCGGATTTTCGGCGAGGGATACTCGAACAGACTCCTAACTATTCCCACGCCCGCCTAGCCTTATCCCCGACTAACGTAATCCTCTGCTCGGAGAACCAAAATGCGGATTGAATTGAACGGTAAGACCTACATCGACCAGAAGGCATGCGCGGGAATTTTATCTCGGACCGAGAAGTGCCTGGCTGCATGGCGCGTGCGCGGCTACGGGCCCGCATATCACCGAATTGGCGGCCGGGTGATGTTCTGCCTCGACGACGTGGTTTCGTTCATCAACGGCACGAAGGTCGATGCCGCGTAACCCAAAGGCAAAAACCCGCCCTGTTTGGGAGAACAGGACGGGCTAGAAGGAAAGCAACGATGACGAACAAGACCACCAATAGCGGAACCAACGCGCCCTCGAAGGAGCATTTCAATCCTCGATATCTCGGCCCCTGCTCCGACTATTTCGCGAAGAATCCCCAAGCTAGCGTCAGAATCGTCGCGCGCCGTCGCATCGGACGCGATTGGGTGAATTTGACTTTCTATGGCCGCGACGGCGACGTTTTCGAGTTGCTTGGTGAGCAGGTAGCCAACCTCATCACCGGGCCGCTCGCCGTCGGGACGCCCCTTGAGCGCCTGACGGGCATCTATGACTGGGTGCGTTCGCTCAATTGCGGTTCGCCGCGCGCAACTCGGTGGTGTGCTCATGGGTGACTCTCCTTTCGCGGCGACCGCCCCTGCACTGCTCGCCGCTGGCCTTTCGCCGATCCCGCTCGTTCCTAACAGCAAGATGCCGGGCACCGATACGCGCATGAAAAATTGGGACGATTGGTGCCGCAAGGTCCCTCCGCCGAACGTTATTGCCGGCTGGTCTCGCTATCCCGCTTGTGGGGTTGGTGTCTGCCTGGGGCGTGGCCTGATCTGCATCGACATCGACTTCGAGCCCGCGATGGACTCGCTGCTCGCGATGCTGCCGCACTCGAACGTGCAGAAGAAGGGCCGCAAGGGCATCTCGCTGTTTTATCGCGGCAACACCGACGTGATCCGCTCGCGCAACTTCCGCACGTCCGAGCGCGTTGGCCTTGTCGATCTGCTCTCGGAAGGCAAGCAGACGGTCTTGCCGCCCTCGATCCATCCCGACACCGGCGAGCCCTACTATTGGTGGACCGATGACACGCTCATGGACGTGTCTCTCAACAATCTGACCGAGTTGCCCGACGACATCGCCGAGCGCATCGGCGAAGCCCTGAAGGCGTATGGCTATGATCGCGATTTTGAGCGACTTTCACACCGCTTGGGGTCATTCAGCGCATCTAAGGCTTCTCTTGGCGAACCCGCCACGGCGTCCCTGTTTCGCGCTGTGAATGAACGAGCACTGGCGAACCTCGCGGTTTGGGTGCCTGCACTTAACCTGAAGCGTTGCTTTCACGCCGGCAACGGCTTCAAGGCCGTCGCCGAGTGGCGTGCGTCCGGCACGCGTCGGGCGCTTCATCTGCGTGCCCCGAACCTGTCGTTTAAGTCGGACGGCATCCGCGATTTTGGCGACGGGCGCGGATACACGCCCATTGATGTTGTGATGGAAGCGCGCCGCGTGACAAACGCCGATGCCCTGCTTTGGCTGGCCCCGCTTGTCGGTGTGCTGCTCGACGACCCGGAAAACGGTGCACTGGCGAGCCGGGTCGTCACTGCTGCTATGAAAAAGAAAGCCTGATAGATGGCCAAGATCGCGATCTTTCCCGCGCCCCAGCCCAATCCGATCAACACGGTATCACTCCGGGCCATCGGAGCGACTACGCCCGAACCGCCGAAATGGTTGGTTAAACGCATGCTTCCGCTTAGCGGGATTGCGCTGCTCTCCGGACAATACGCGGCGGGCAAGACCTTCGTTGGCGTTGACTTGAGTTTGTCGCTGGTGTTTGGCCGGGATTTTCTCGGGACCCGCGTTCGCTCGGGCGGTGTTCTCTGGATTGCTGCCGAGGGTGCCGGCGAGATTGACTCGCGGGTTGAGGCAGCCCGCGCAGGGAAAATTCAAGATGGCCATGCCGGCCAAATCCCGTTCTTTGTCACCGAGCCCCCGGCCGGGCTGTCGCAGCACAACATCATTACCTGGCTTGAACATGCCGTTGCCGAGGCATCGTGGGAGTGCACCGATAAATTCGGCACCGACCTTCGGTTGGTCGTAATCGACACCCTTGCGGCGTGCTTCAATATCATCGACGAAAACGACAATGCCGAAGCGGCTCGCCTGATGAAAGACTTGGCCCGAGTTGGCAACGCCAGCGATGTGCTGGTCATGCCGATTGCCCACCACGGGAAGAACGCCGAAACCGGCGTTCGCGGCGCTTCGGCGTATGGTGCTGGTGCCGATGCAATCCTTTCGGTACTTGGTGGCACCGATCATTTGTCGGGAAAGGCTGGCCGGCGCTCTGTAGCCTTGACCAAGTCCCGACGCGGTGGCACCGGTCCGCTGGGGTCATTTGAAGTAAAGAGCTACGTGCTCGGTTTCGACGAAGACGGTGATCAGATGACCGCCGGTTATATCGAGTTCTCGGAAGGTACCGGAGAAGCCACCGCGCAAGCAGTTGTGGCCAAGGTGAAGAGCAAGGTTCCGCGCGAGTTCCTTGAGGCGTTTAATGAGACGCTGGCAAGCTTTGGTAAGGACTACAAAATCCCCGAAGGTCCGACCGTCAAGGCCGTAATTGTCACCGAGGTTCGGAACAACTTCATGCGTCGGTACATCACCGGCAACCCGGAGACCAAGACCTCGGCGAAATACAAAGCCTTCAGCCGCGCGATCGAAGCCGCGAAGAACGAAGCCATGATTGCGGGCACGTCGCTTTCCCAAACCGTCGAGCTGATTTGGTCGGCTCACGATTGAGTGGACAAATTGGACAGGTTGGACATTTGTCCACCTTGTCCAACGGTCCAAAGTCTACTTCCCACACACCCCCGAAGGGGTGTGGGGAGTGGACAAGGTGGACAGTTGGACAAGACCCCTAGGGAGAATGTCCACTTTGTCCACTTCCGTAGAGATATTTGTTAGAGGTGTTACCGCCACAATTTGAAAACGGGAATCGCCGCAAATCTGGCGACAACATCCTCTTCAGTGGCCGGCACTTGAGATCGAGCAGGTAAGCGGCTCTGGCGAACGCAGTTCGCATCGGATGCCGCCCGGTCGATACTGCAGATCGACCGCGCCGCCGAAATCGCTGGACAACATTCTTTCGATCAATCTCGATCCGAAGCCCTTGCTGGTGGGTACGGCGACGGCAGGTCCACCTGCTTCCTCCCAAACGAACCGAAAGCCGGGATGAACCTGATCTCCATTCGACCAGCTTATGTCGATCGTGCCATCTTGATTGGAAAGACCACCGTATTTGATCGCATTGGTCGCTAGTTCGTGGACGGCCAAGGCCAAGGAGAGCGCCTGCCGCGGCTCAAGCGCAACATCGGGGCCCCCCGCGTGGATGCGCTTCTCTTTCGTTCGGTGCGGGGCCAAAGCACCTTCGACGACTTGCTCGATCGGCGCACTGACCCAGCTTGCTCGCGTCAAAATGTCGTGTGCATGTCCGAGTGCAATCAGCCGCGCGAGAAAGACCTCGCGAGCGACCGCATGCTGGTCACCTTGGAATGTCTGGTTCGCGATGGCACCGACCGTCGTCAACGTATTTTTGATGCGATGCTCCAGCTCGCGCATCAGCATTTCCTGGCGAGCAGCGGCTTCATCTAAGGCGAGCGCCGCCTGATGCTCTTCAGTGATATCGCGGGAGATGGACAGCACGTGGCTCGGCTTGCCATCGTCGCCTAGAATTGGTGAGACGTATACGTCCCAAAATTTCGGTGTACCAGCCGCTGTGTTTGCTGCTCCGGTGAAACGTGCCGTCCCCCCCGCTAAGGCAGTAACAATCGCCTGTTTGGCCTCTCTGTTTCCGGCACCTTCCCAGAAGTCAGGCCACGGACAACCCTTAGTTTGCCGAAGTCCTCGACCTCCATCACCCGTTTGCCGCCCTCGCTCATGAACTGAAGTCGGCCATCCAGATCTAGAATCTTGATGCAATCACCGCTGGCGGACAGAACGCTACGTAGCACGTCGAAATTGCCGACGAGGCCTTGCCCGGCAGCTTCCAATTCTTCTTCCAGCAATGTGAGACTTCCCGCCCGCATCATCCCGACCCTGCGCAATCAAGAACGTTCACAGCCTTAAACGGGTCCGCGCCAGATCCAGTTAAGGTACGCTTGTATGTAAAACTCGAAATTGTCTCGTCGAGGAAGTCAAAAAAAGAAACCCCAGCGTCACGGGGGGCTTCGTTTCCTATCTGTTCCTCTCGGGACCCCGCCTTAGCGCAGCAGCCATAATTTGACTCGCTCGTGTCATGGTACCGGAATAGAGTTCCAAGATCACCGCCCGGTCCTTGGCGTCTATCGGTGACTGAGAGACTTCTTGAGCTTTCGCCCGCCACCAGGGGAAAGCCGCATGCCGCGTCAGCGCTCAACGCCGCACACATTTGAACAACGGCTCGATGAGGCCAAGGCCCGCATTCGCGATAGGATTTCACAACTCCCGCCGGGCAAAGAGCGAGACGAGCTGGAACAGAAGATTGGTCAGCTGGAAACGGCCGCCAGCTGGAACCAAGCGCTTTTGCCATCGTCCATTCAGTCCAAGTAAGATGAATCCGCAGCACGCGTACCGGGCCTACCTGATCGATCCAGACGGCCACATCGTATCTCGCGTAGACTTGAAATGCGACGATGACGACAGCGCCAAGGATCGAGCCAAATCGCTCGTGGACGGTCACGACGTAGAGCTATGGGACGGATCGCGGAAGATAGTGACTTTCTCACACAAAGAGTAACGGCGCCTCAGCTAATAGGCCCAAGGGGGCCGGGATCGCTTGCCGCCCCGATTACTTCCTCGGGCTAGCGCCGGTCCTGGCATTCGCAGCGCGTTGTGCCCCGTGCGAATTTGGGGCGGGGCTCAAGTTTCAATCGGGGAACCTAATCATTAACGGGCAGTTGGGAGACATCGCAACAGTTCAAGGAGCGCCCGATGACAGAGCGCCGCCCCCGAGAAAAGCAAACTCGTTCCCTTGAAGAGCGCCTTTCCGAAGAAGCCAAGCTCCTCCGTGAAGAGGCCCAGTTGCTCCCCCATGGACCTGTACGCGAAGCGGCCCTGCGCAGAGCGCGCCAAGCCGAGACTGGCTCGCACATGAGCGAATGGCTGAGGTCTCCGGGACTACAGGCGCCGGAATAAACTCCGTAAGATACCGGGGACGAGCAACTTTTGGCTTCGCTGCTTGTCTTATCTGAATGAAGTCTTCCACCAAGCCAGAGCTAGAGGCTAGGCTCGCCCGATACCGCGAGCTTACACACCAGTATTTCGATGCTGTGTCGGTCGAAAACATGCGGGTTGCAACAGCGGAACTAGAGCAGCAAATCCGAGACTTCAAAGAGAAAGAGTAAGGCGTCCCAGCGGGTGCGCGGCTCCGAACTTTACTGCCCGGAGAATTTCACCTGAGGAATTTCCGCCTCAGAATTTGATTAGGGCGCTCTGTCTCGCTCTTCACGGCAAACCACTGCAAACTCATAGCGACGTCTATTCGCGTCTTTCTGCACTTCGCACGATAGCCTGCTATTGCGCTGCGGACGCTGTAGCCTTTCGTACCCCTCTTGGGTCCTTCCGGGGCCGCCCCCGGTGCGGGTGACGCGCGACCGCCCGATCTGGCTAGATACAAAATTTCAAAAGTGACTTTTTGTTCTCGGATGAGCGTCTGCCTCCAGACCAAGAGCATGCGCAGCGGTTACCGGATTGGGCTGTAGCGGAATAGCCCATTGTCCGACGCTGAAGGCAGTTCAATCGCCTTCAGGATGACCCGATGTCCACTACCACTCCGCTGTATCCGCCCGATTTTCGCGCTTTCCCTATTTCGCCATCCGCTCGGAAGCGACGCAAAAATCCGCGCACCGTCTCGATGCCCGAGCGTGTCGGGCCGTTTGCGAGACTCGTTTTCGCCGAGATGGCGCGCCAGCGAGTGACCTACGACTCTCTGGAAGAGCGCAGCGGCGTGCGCAGGGCTACGTTGAAGGCTTGGAGAAAGAAGAACCGTCCCGGTCTGGAGAGCATCGAGGCAGCCCTGGCAACGCTCGGATTCGGCCTTGTCCCCGTCGCCGCACTCGAAGTGCTGAGCCCTGAACTCGCGGGCGAACTCACGGCGCTCGCCCTCAAGATGCGAGTGAATATCCCGCAGACCTGGGCTGCTCTGATCGATATTTGCGTCGAGCAGAAGCTTCTCCGCATGCGAGCCGAAGAGCGCGCCGCCATTCTGGCCGAGCATGAATCGCGCATCGCTGGCATCCCCGCCAACGACAATAAGAAGCGCCGCCGCAAAGCGGCTTAAAGGATACCGAAACAGTCCCGACAGCCGCCCGCGATTTTCCCATACTCCTCCCGTTAGTTGGTGCTCCTCCACACCAACTAATGGGTGAAACCGAGGCCGGTGCATTTGGCTATCAAACGCACCGGCCACTTCCAGATGGGACATCATGTCTAAGATCTATCTCTCACGGACCCAAGCCGCAAAGCGGATCGGCCGTTGCGCGAAGACCCTCCGCAACCTCGCCAAGCGTGGCGATGGCCCTCCGTTTCTCTTGATCGGTGATCGACCTGCTTATCCGGCCGATCAGCTTCAAGTCTGGATTGCAGCCGGCGGAGACGCCCAATGAGCCGCGCCAAGCTTCTCGCCGACCTCAAGGCGGCGTCCGTAGATTACGCAGCGGCTCAGCGCCAACTTGCGGTCGAGCGTTTCAACGTCCAGCACGGAATCGCGCACAATCTGATGTTCGCCGAGAGCCGCGAGCATGTCGCCTACCACCGCTGGCTCGGTGCTCATGAAGCATTCACGACCAGTGCGCCGAAGCCGGCTATCGCGACCAAGCTCGGCCCGAAGGCATCGACCGTCGCACCGCGAGACCCCGGCGCAGAGGCCGTCGCCAACTACTGGCGGCGCTAAGTTCCACCCCCTGAGCTTGACTTTGGCCAATTTTGAACTCGTTCATGGGATACGCGGACCCCTGAACATGGGATCGTTCTCGACGATTTCATGAGCGCTCGTGAGCATGAGTTTCATGCGCCCCATATTGCCAAAGGTTGTCCAGCGCCCCTTCACGTTCGACCAGTAGAAGAGCTCGAAGCGATCGGTATCTGGAATGGGGCGCAGCCGTGCGACCGGATTTGAAGTCCGACGGTTGATAACTAAATAACCGCTACGGCTCTTTTCTATGTCGTGATGCGTGAACTGAGCAGCAATCTGGGCAAGCGTTGGGTCGGATTTTGCCATAGCGCTCAATGTGCTCGATCGGTGCCGCGCGGGCCAGAGTGGATCGGTTTGCCGATTCAATTTGTCGCAGCTGGACGAGGTTGCCGCGATTCAACATGCCGATTCTACCGATGGGATGCAACACGCCCGTCTTCTTCCCCGCTCTTGCGATCCGCTGCCGCCGCGTTTTGCAGCCCGGCTTGCAGTCTTCACCGATCTGTTCACGCGTCCTACCTGGCCGAATGTTCTGATGCTGCTCGCCGGCGTTATCCTGGCGCCCGGCCGGCGCACTGTCACGGCGGCGCTGCGCATCCTCGGGCGAGAGCGCGATCCCGATTTCTGTACTTTCCATCGCGTCCTCAACCGGGCGGCGTGGTCGTCGCGGGCCGCGGCAGGCCGCCTGCTGCTCCTGCTGATCAAGGTCTTCGTGGCGGCCGGCGAGCCAGTGGTGATCGGGCTCGATGACACCATCGAGCGGCGCTGGGGACCCAAGATCAGCGCCCGCGGCATCTATCGCGACCCGGTGCGCTCCTCCAAGGGGCACTTCGTCAAAGCCAGCGGTCTGCGCTGGCTTTCCGCCATGTTGCTGGTGCGCGTGCCGTGGGCCGATCGCATCATGGCGCTGCCCTTCCTCACACTGCTCGCCCCCTCCAAACGCTTCTATGACGGCAAGTCGCGCTCGCCCAAGACGCTGCTCGATTGGGCCCGCCAGGCTGCTTGGCAAATCCATCGTTGGCTGCCCGATCGATATATCGTACTGGTCGCCGACAGCGCCTTTGCCGCCATCGAGTTCCTTGCCGCTGTCCGCAAGCATGTCTGCATTGTCACCCGCCTGCGCCTCGATGCCAACCTGTTCGAATTTCCCCGACCAAAGCGCAAAGGTCGTGGCCGCCCTCCAATCCGAGGTAAGCCCCACAAAAAACTCTCTGCCATCCTCAAGGATCGCAACGTGTCCTGGACGCGCTACCGGGTCAGTCTCTGGTACGGCCGAACCAATCGCATTGTCGAGATCGCAACCGGCACCGCTCTGTGGTATCGCGGCGGCGTTCCGCCGGTACCGATCCGCTGGCTTCTCGTCCGCGACCCAACCGGCGAGTTCGACCCGCAGGCCTTCCTGGCGACCGATCTCAACGCTCTTCCCCGCGACATCCTCGCCTGGTTCGTCACTCGCTGGCAGGTCGAAGTCACCTTCGAGGAAGTTCGCGCTCACCTCGGTGTCGAGACCCAGCGCCAATGGTCGGACAAAGCCATTCTGCGCACTACCCCGATCTTGCTCGGCCTCTACTCCATCGTCACGCTATGGACCCACGACCTCGCCAAGGCACAAAAGCTCAAGCCCAGAACCGCGGCTTGGTATCCAAAAGCCGCGCTGACCTTTAGCGATGCGATCGCATCCGTCCGACGCCAAATATGGGCTCATCAGATTTCTTTCATGTCCCGGCCGCGCCGGAACAGTATAGAAATTCCGCGCCATATCTGGCGCCGGATGGAGAACGCGCTCGCCTACGCCGCATAAATCGGCCAAAGTCGAGCTGAGAACAATCCCATGAACCTTATCCAGAAGCTGCTCGGCAAGAAGCCGATTACCTCCGCCGCTATCGTCACTGAGATCGAGAAGGCGCGCGCCGAACATGACGCTGCCCTTGCTAAGCGCGGCGCAGCGCTGACCGGTCTCGGCTTGATGGATGATGCCGCCCATCAGAAGGCCGAAGCAGAATACGAAGTGCACCGGCGTGCTGCCGATCGCGCCGCCGCGCGCCTCGCTGATCTTGAAAAGGCGCACATGGAAGCGCTCGCGACCGAAGCAGGGGCCGAGAAGCAAGCCGAGGCAGAACGCTTCCGCCAGCGTGTCACGAACGCGCGCAATGAAGTTGAGGTTGGGGCAGCGGCCTTGCTTCGCGAGTACGACGCCATGGCTGCAAAGCTTGGCGACATCATCGCCCAGCTCGTCGAGATCGACACCGAGGCGAGCGCGGTTAACGAAGCTGGCCGACGCGCGCCGGGCTTCGAGCCGGTTCGCAGCATCGACGCCGCGCATCGTCAGCACCCGGGTCGGCAAGCGAGCGAACGTCGGGAGATGCAGCAGTGCTGGGTGTTCGCAAACGGAGATGTGATTCCCGTGCGAACCAACGCGGGCGGCAACGTGATCAAGGAAGAGCCGCGCTGGGTTCATCATGAACAGCGGTTCGATACCCCGCGCCATGAACAGCGTGAGATTGTCGTGTCGAACACCCAAGCCCGCCCGGGCCATTATGAAGCCGGTCTGATCGGCATCGTGCTTCCTCCCGGTTTTGCCCGTGGTGCCGCTCATTGGCCGCGCAAGTCATGAGCGCACCCGCAGAAATCACGCTCAATGTTCCCATCGAAATCGATGGGGCGCGCCATGATAAGATCGCGGTGGCTTCGTTCGACGCCATTGCGAACTTCCGGACCAACTCGCCCGAGCAGGTTATCCGTTCCATGTCTCAAGTATTCGGCGTGCCGCGCCGAGTCATTCGGCACCTTGACCCCGCCGATGCGCAACGCGCGGGGGATTTGGTGGTCGCGCTGCTCAACGAAACGTCGCCCTCATTTAGGTAAAGAACGTGGCCCAAGGATTCTCCGTATTCGTCAATATCGGTGGCAAGGTCAATCCGAGCCTCGGCGCTGCCGTCAATGCCACGAAGGCGCAGGTCAACAGCTTGGCTGCGTCGGTCGCGAAGATCGGACAAAGCGTCTCGGCGCCGTTCGTTGCCGCGCAAAAGCATATCGATGCGACGGCGAGAAAATTGGAACGGGTCCAGAGCAAAGGTCGTAACCTTACCATGGGCGTCACGGCGCCCACGGGCTTCGCGGCCATCGGCATGATCCGGAGCGCCCTTGAGCGCGATAGGGCCGGCAACTTCACTGAGGCTCTTGGCGGCGTCTCGCATTCCGAACGTCTGGAAATCGAGAACTACGCAGATACGATCGCTGCGAAGTACGGGAGCGCAACGAACACCCTGAAGGCCTTCAATGAGATGCTGAAAGCCGGTTTCTCGGTGCCGGGCGCCAAGGGATCGATTGCTTCGATCCTTGAAGGCTCGATTGTCGGCGACATGCCGGCTGCCGAAGTTGCTGGCGCTGTTAGCAAGATCGTGACGCAATACGGGCTGAGCATGAGGACCGTTGAGGATGCCTCGGCTAGTAGCCGTCGTATCGCGGACAACTTGGCTTATGGCGCGAACGCGACCAGCGCTTCGATGAAAGATATGATGGAGGCGTACAAGTTCGTCGGCAGCGCCGCGTCGGCCGCTGGCGAGTCCATTGAGTCCACTAATGCGCTTATCATCGCCTTAAATAAGGCCGGTCAACTTGGTCCGGAAGCCGGCGTTGCCCTTCGTTCAGCATATGTGCGCCTGCTCAAGCCGACGAAGGAAGGTCGGGCAGCGATGGCGCGCCTTGATCTCGACTACGGCAGCTATGTATCCGGTGGCAAGCGAACGGGCGCCGGCGTCACGGCCGGATTGAGTGCTAACGGCTTCGACATGGCTGGTAGTGAGAAGGACATCGATGCCGCCTTGGCCAACAACGAAGGCAACATCGAGAAGCAGCGCAAAGCAATCTATGACGCGGTCGTTACCAAGTTCGGATCGGAAGCCGCGAAGGACCGCGAGTCCGTGCTGCAAGCGGTGGATGCTGCATTCACGATGGCCGGTAGCAAGGTGGACCTCACGAAGCTCCTGATCGACCTGAAAAAGAAAGGCGCGACCCAAGGCGACCTCGCTCGCATCTTCGAGGGGCGCCAGTCGGTTCGCATGCTCTCCCTTCTGAAGGCTGACCTCGAAGGCATCCTCAAAGACATCAATACTAACGCCCCCGGCTATGGCGCGAAGACCTTTAATATCGCTAATCAGGGCCTGTCGCGAGCGGTTCGCGAGCTTGATGCATCGTGGCAATCGCTCAGCAACACCCTCGTCCAAGCGGTGCTGCCGGAGATCTCCACCCTATTCAGGAGCTTGTCCGAAGGGCTCAAGTCTATCGCGCGGGCAAACCCCACCGTGCTGCGGCTCGGCGTCGGTCTTGCGGCGGCTGCGGCAGCGGCCGGTCCGCTGGCGTTTGCGCTCGCCGCCGTCGGCCGTGTCGGCGCGTTCGCGCTGACCGCCTTGCTGACTCCCATTGGCTTAGTTACGCGTGGCGTCGTCGCGCTCGCCGGTGTGATCGCTGGCGTTGGGGTAGCCGCTGTAGGCCGTCTGGCGGCGATGGCGCTGGGCTTCCGCATGCTGACCGCCCTCGGGGCAGCTGCGACTCTGTCGGCACTTGGCGGCTCTCTGCTTGGCCTGGGGCGGTCGATCCTGCTCTTCCCGCTGACGGCTCTGCGGGCCATCGGCCTCGCGATGTGGGCGCTGGTTGCCAACCCGGTCGGGCTGATCATCACGGCGTTGGTCGTCGCGCTGACGGGGCTGGGCGTGTGGGTCTACAACAATTGGGCGGGCATCAAGGAGTTCTTCGCCGGTTTCGGTGCGGGGTTCATGGCTGGTCTTGGCCCGGCTGGCCCCGCCGTGAAGGCGCTCGCCGATGGCCTTGGCACCGTCTACAACTGGCTCTCTCAATTGCTCGGCCCGCTCGATGCGACCGGCGCGAAGTGGCGCGAGTGGGGCGAGACGGTCGGCGGCGTCGCTGCGGCTGGCGTGCAGAAGGTCGTGTCCGCGATCCAAAGCCTCATTGGCTTCTTCGGCACGGCCATCGACAAGGCAATGAGCCTGGGCAGCGCCATCAAGGGCATCTTTAGCGGCGGCGGCAGCGTCCCGGCGAGCGGCGCGGCCCCTGCGCCCATCGCTGGCGCTCGCGCCCTGGGCGGCCCCGTGAGCTACGGTAAGCCGTACCTTGTCGGCGAGAACGGCCCCGAGCTTTTCGTGCCCGGCATGTCTGGCCGCATCGAATCCAACGACCGGTTGCGCAGCCTGACCTCGGATGGCGCAGTGGCTGTCGCCGGTTCATCGTCAGGGGGCGGAACGCGCGGACCGACCAATATCACTAATAACTGGACGATCAACGGAGCCAATGATCCGCGGGCAGTAGCTAGCCAAGTCGATCGCCAATTCGGTGAGTTAATCCGGCGGCTCGAGTCTGAGCAGCGGGGGCTCCTGAGTGATTAGGTTCATCGACTGTCGCGCCGACTACTTGATGATGCAGCCTCCGCTCAATCGCATCTTTGTCCAAGGACCATTGGATTAGTTCCGCTCGGCGCGCAAATCATTAAACAAGGATATTGCCTCAGAGCGGGAAAAAAACTAGACAAAAACAACCCTCGATTGCTTCGTTCTATTTCAGAGCAACGCACCATTATGCCCTATCGACCGCCCCGTTACGATCGCCTCATTCTTGCGCTCGACGACGATGAGCTTGAGACGTTTGTCACGGAGTGGGCCAAGAAGAAGCCGGAGTATCTGTCTGTGCAGCTATTCAGAGGCACCGGTGATATGGGGCGTGATGTCGTTGGCTTCCATACAAAGGAGCGCCACGAAGGATCCTGGCACAACTATCAATGCAAGCAGTATGGAAAGACCCTCCAAACAGGCGTGGGCCTGAATGAAATAGGAAAGCTACTTTATTATAGCTTCAAAGGCGAGTTCACACGTCCAACCGGCTATTTCTTCGTAGCACCGCGGGGAGTGAATCGAAACCTGAAGAAGCTCATCGCTAATCCCAGCCTGTTTCGCGATGAACTATTCGCTACATGGGACGAACATTGCGCCAAGAAGATTATCAATAAGAAAACGATTCCGCTCGATGCTGGCTTGAAGACCTTCATTTCGGAGTGGGACTTTTCTTGTATCTCCGCGGTTTCACTTGATGAAATCCTTGCCGACCCCGTGATCAAACCTGCGCTATACGCATATTTCGGCGCCGATCCCGGCCCGCCCCCGGCTGGGCAAGTGCCTGTAACGATCGAGTCTCGCGAAATGCCTTACATTGGCGAACTGCTCGCCGCATATGGCGAACGTGAAGCGACCGTATTTGCGGATTACGCTAGCCTGAAGGCGCACGCTAGTCATGATGAGCACCTGATGCTCCAACGAGAACGCTTCTTCGATGCCGACGCTTTTACGCGTTTCTACCGCGACAACACGATGGATGAGGAAATTCGCTTGCTCAGGCGAGAAGTTCGGCATGGTGTGATCGATGTGCACCGTATTGATCACCAAGACTCCCTGGCTCGCGCGAACGCTGTTATGATTCAAGCAGCAAACCTCCAACCTTCGGGCGCGTTGGCAAAGTACGCTGGTCCTCCAGTAAGGCAGGGTATTTGCCATCAGTTCGTGAACGAAGGTGAGATCAAATGGCAGAAGTCGTAAACGACGACGTGCGCCGGGAGATCAAGCTTTTCAACAGTCCTCTGGAAACGGGGATCCGGGCAACTGTTGTGCTCGATGCTCTCTATCCGAAGGCATTCGACCTCGCGCACCTGACTTGGTTTGACCACCTTGTTGTTCACACGCAGGACATTGGAGGACCAGCGAGCTTACACCCTGATGTACCTCAGCGTACGGGTGAACTTCTGATACGGCGGCGAATTGTTGAAGATGGCCTGAAGCTGATGCGGCAACTACACCTTATTGACGCGTCAACGGCTCCGGAGGGCATAGTTTATCAAGCGCGCGAGGAAGCTACGGCAATCATTGACTCAATGAGGTCAACATATGCGCGCGCCCTTAAAGATCGAGCAAAATGGCTTGCCCAGTATTTATCCTCCGTTCCCGATGAGTCGGTTCGCGACTTGATCATCGAGCGCATCGGGCGTTGGACCGTCGAATTTCAAGACCAGAACCCCTCCCCGAATTGACTCAGGGTCGCACTTTCCGTGACATATCAAAACCTGACGCTCAATGAACTACTGTTCACAGGCACCGACGCCCCTTCGGTCAGCTGGACATTGCAGCCGGGCCTCAATGTGCTCTACGGCGCCTCAAACGCGGGCAAATCGTTTGCGGTCAAGACCATTGATTTTTTGCTGGGTAGTTCACGCCTTCTTCCCGACATTTCTGAAAGGAGGGCTTTCGACCGGGCATGGCTCGCGATAAACGGCGCGGTCAGCGGAGATGTTACACTCATGCGCGCACTCGCCGGCGGAGCACTTGAGCTACATGGCGGGAATATCGATCTCATCAAGCAACGCAAGAGTAATGGCCGCCATCTATCTGCCCGACATGATCATGCGAGCCCCGACAACGTCTCGCAGTTCCTTCTAAATGAGATTGGCTTAGGTTCGAAGTTCATCGCGATTGATGTGAATGGAAAGAAGCGAAGCTTAAGCTTTCGCGATTTGGCGAGATTCTGTATCACCGACGAAACTGCAATTCAGGCAGAAACATCTCCGGCCGAATCCGGACAGTATGCCACCTCCACCGCAGAACGGAGTGTCTTCAAGCTTTTGACAACAGGCGCTGACGATAGCGCGATCGTTCCTGTGTTGGATCGAAAGACCTTCCGAACATCGACAGCAGCAAAGTTGGAAGTTGTGGACGAAATGTTGAATGCAGTGAACGAGGAATTGGCTGCAGATTATTCCCAGGCCGAGGAATTGCCTGCGCAGTACGAACGGATTGAACGAACGTGGGCGGCCGCTCAAGAACAACTGCAATTTTCACAGCAATCGATACGATCGCATTTGGCAAGAAAGCGCGAAATCGCTCAGTCGATTTCACGATTTGAGCAACGGCGCGAGCAAATCGCGATTAATCTCGGCCGTTTCGAGCAACTTGAAGAAGTTTACCGCTCGGATATCGAACGTCTTGAGGCCATCGAAGAAGCGGGATTTTTGTTGACGTTGGGAGAAGGTAAAGAGTGCCCGCTCTGTGGAGCTTCGGTAGATGCTCAAAAGCATGTTCACAGCTTACACGATATCCAGAACGCTACCGACGCTGCGAAGATCGAGATCGAGAAAATCGATCGGCAGCGAGTTGATCTTGCCGAGACAGTCGCAAATTTGGATGCAGAGGGCATACGGACACAGGCCAAATTGGCCGAGTTAGATAGCGAGCTTCAAGCGGCGGAAATGCAGCTGAATCAGCTCGCACCGAAAGCCAACCAAGCCGAACAGCAATTGGCTGAGCTAATGTCCGTAAGAGACAAGGTTCGCCATGGCTTAGCGCTGCTTGAGCAGCGTAAGAACCTTAGCTTACGACGAGATGAATTAGCCGCACTTAAGCCGACGCCTAAAGTGGAGCGACCACGACTTGGGGTGCCGACATCGACCTCTCATGATTTCGCACAAGTCGTTAGCCACGTTTTGGAAGCTTGGCAGTTCCCCGGAAATCGCCACGTTTCATTCGACGACGTTACACACGACTTACGGATCGACGGCAAAAATCGCCGTGACAATGGCAAGGGTGTTCGAGCAATTACGCACGCCGCTTTCAAGGTTGCCCTATTGTTGTTCTGTCAAGAACGCGATCTGCCTCATCCGGGCTTTGTTATTCTCGACACACCCTTGCTAACTTATCGGGATCCAATTCATTCCGACGCAGGCGAGCTATCGCAGGACGAACAAGAGCTGGCCAATACTTCACTCAAGGACTTCTTTTACGAACATCTCGCTGAAGCTGGTCCGTCAAAGCAGTTTATTGTCGTGGAAAACGTGGACGTCCCTGCATCTATTGCTAGCAGCGCAAACGTCGAGCGCTTCACTGGAGACTCTGCCGCGGGCCGTGCCGGTCTATTCTGATCAATTGCCGCCGTTGTTCAGACCGACGAGAACGGCAATGTCCTAATTTACCTGTCCGTTCGCGTTCCTGACCGCGCTCTTCATGGATTGGCGCGTTGCGCCTTTCTCGCGTCCGCTAAGAATGCATCTATCATCGCTTCCGCCAGCGTTAGCTTCGGCCTTCTATCCCCATGAAGCGCAATGCATCTCTTATAAAATCTACCGGGCTATTCGACCGATCGGCGAGCTCTTTGATCTTGAGGCCTTCCGGGTCCCACTGATCCACCTGCGCCTTCTGGCGTCGATATCTATGAAATCGTTCCCAGATAAACGCTAACATCCCTATCCACCGCAATTGCGTCACCTCGGGATATGCCGCTGCGATCTCCTCGCTGCGGTCACGCCCTACCGCAACGAGGCGAACGCGAAGCGTGTCGCTGCGGTGGAAGCCTGCCCGATAGATATCCGCCGCCGCAGTTTCGATCCGATCGGATGGCAGGCAACCGATTGCCGCCAGTACGCGATGGACATTGAGCCGGTCTCGTCGAGTCCATGGCCCGTTCAAAGTGCAAGGTTGATTCGTCTTCACTTCGGCAATGACGATGTCGATCAATTTATCAGAGAGCGCGAGCTGCTGTACATCGTCCGCCATGATATCGTTCGGATCATCGAACAGACGCTCGGCGCGATACGGAAATCGAACCGCCAACAGGTCGGCGTCCGTCCGCTGGGATCCGCGCCGCTCGGGATGAACGACGAAGTTTTCGATCTGCAAGAAGCCATTCAAGCGGAAATACCAGTAGGCCACTTTTTCGGGATTAAAATACTCACCTGCTTGCATATTCGATACGTCGCTCACTCTGCTGCCTCCAACTCGTAAATATCAGCCGGCGTCAAAGCCTCGGCTATCAGCGCATCGAGCAGGTGGCGGCGGATGGCGGACGATTCCGCGAGGCCCGCTTCCAGCCGGTCGCACAGCCCCATCAACTCATCAACCTTTACGACGATGCGGTACTGTTCGGCGAGAGGTGGCAGCGGAATGAGCATGTTCTTAAGAGCAGTGCCGTTCACATTTGCCTGACCGGTTTGTTTCTTAATAAGCGGCTGAATCTGCGTTTCGCGGAAATCGGGCGTGTTCATTGCCAGGTTTAGGAACCGGGGATTACTGGAAGAGAGTGAGGGACGAAGCCGGATTAGATATGAGGCAAATGTCCTTGCATCATCGTCGCCGAGATAAATTCCAGTTTTCCCAACAAGCTCGGCGCTGTTTGTGCGATTGTAGAGAAGGTCGAACTTCCGCAGATACAACACGGGGAGGTCGTCAGAGGTCGAGGGAATCCGCTTTTCGTCGCTCCAGACCACCAAGCCGTCTTGGATATTACCCATCGTGAGAACGGGCACCCCTTCCTCCGAAGGGTTTGCTTTTTGCGATGTTCCATATTGGGTGAAAAGCACAGCTTCCCCAATGCGCGCCCAGACCCACGAGCGCGGAACACCAAACGGCACTTCAGACAATTTCAAAGGTTCGAACGGATGTTCGCGTCTTACCTCCTTCTTTTTGACGAGTTCCGCCCGCTCGACTGAAATTCGTTTCAGCGACTCTGAAGCCGGCTCGTCATTCGGCTCTTGCGGCACGAGTTTGCCGCGCATGGCTAGGTTAAGGATGGTTTGGCGAAAGCCCTTGATTTGATCGGGGCGCGCGGTCAGAGCAGGTAGCGCATCAAGGGCGCAGCGAATGTTGCTTTGGAATGTCTCTGGAGCGGGCGCATTGAGACGTGCAAGATCCGCCGCTGCCAGCTTGTCGCGCACTCCCTCGCGTTTGGCACGCGCAATCTCCAGCCGGTCGCACAGCTCCATCAACTCATCGACTTTGGCGATGATGCGTTGCTGTTCGGCAAATGGCGGCATAGCGACGGCGATCTGGTCCATCCGGTTCTTGGGAAGACCTCCGCGACCAGCACCCGTCTGCTCATCGAAGATAAAAGCTTGAAAATAAGGCGAGAGGACAAGTCGGTGAAGAAATGTTTCCAACCCTCTCACTGCGACACGGATTATCGCAACGTGCTGGCTAATATTCGCCTCGCCAAATTCGCTTGGAACGAGACAGCAGCGCCCCATCGAACCACCAGTGATGTTTAGGAGTAGATCACCGGCTAGCACCCGAGTTCCGCTCATGCGCGCATGCGTCTCTGGATCGATGTAGGCAACATCAGCTAGACGAAGCCCGTCGTCATAGACGTTCTGAGATCGCAGGAAGGGAATGCCGGACGACTTGTAGACATCTTTCCCTCCGCGTGGAGTGCTGCCCGATCCAGTCTTCGAACAAATCTCACCCACTCGGCTCCATGACCATCCTGTCGGCAGCTCAAACGGCACTTCATCGGACGCATTTGGAACTATGACGTTCTGAATGCCGAGGCGCGCCCTCTCATTCGCAATTCGTTTCAGCAAGTTTACGGCCGGTTCGTCATTCGCATCCTGTGGCACCAGCCTGCCGCGCACGGCCAGATCCAGCACAAACTGGCGCAGGCGGGCGATTGCGTCTGGCGCCTCCGCAATCTTTTCGTAATGCTTCAGCAAGCGCACGGCGCTCATCTGGACAGCGCCTCGCTGAGGACCGCTTTCAACCGGTCACGCAGGCCTGTCGTTTCTGCTTCGGCAGCAGCGAGTTGCGCAAGCAGAATTTCTGGGTCGCCGTGCTCGTCCGCCACCGCATGCGGATTCTTGATGTCGAGATTATAGCCGCGCGCCTTGACCTCCTCGATGGTAACACGCCACGCGTGCTGCGTCTCCTCTCGGCTTTTCCGATCCTTGCCACCCCACCAGTCAACGCAGCCTTGAAAATGCTCCAGCCGGATCGGCTTGGTCATCGAGTAGGCTTTCTGGCCCCCAGGCACCCGATGCTCGTAGAACCAGATTTCCTTCGTGGGCCTGCCCTTCTCGAAGAAAAGAAGGTTGGTGCCGATCGAGGCGTAGGGCTTGAATACGGAATTGGGCAGGCGGACGATCGTGTGGAGGTTGCACTCATCCATCAGATGCTCCTTGAGCCGCGTCTTGATCCCTTCTCCAAACAGCGTGCCATCGGGCAGCACCACTGCGGCGCGCCCTTCTGACTTCAACAGGCGAACTATGAGAGCGAGAAATAAATCCGCCGTTTCCTTAGTGCGGAAGGTTGGAAAATTGTCCTCAATGCCATCCTCCTCGCGCCCGCCGAAGGGCGGATTAGTTACGATGACATCGACGCGCTCGTCCTTGCTCCACGAAATCAGCGGCCGGGCCAGCGTGTTATCGTGACGCACGAAGCTAGGGTCCTCGATGCCGTGCAACAGCATATTGGTAACGCAGAGCATATGCGGGAGCTGCTTCTTCTCCACCGCGCGCAAAGCCCCCTCCATTTTCTCGCGCTGTTTCGGCGTGCGGACGTAATTCGCGTTTTCCATGTGGCGAATGGCGCATGACAGGAATCCGCCCGTGCCGCAGGCGGGATCAAACAAAATTTCACCGGGATGCGGGTCGATGCGATCGACCATAAAGGCGGTGACCGCACGGGGCGTGTAATACTCACCCGCGTTACCAGCCGATTGCAGATCATTGAGCAATTGTTCGTAGAACTCGCCGAAGTGTCGCCGCTCGTCCAAATTGTTGAAATCGATCTGACTGATCTTGTTGACCACCTGCCGGATGAGGTGGCCAGATTTCATGTAATTGTAGGCATCTTCGAACACGTCGCGCACCACACGGCGGCGGTCTCCGGGCTTCCCGGCGGGCTTCAGATCCTTGAGCGCCGGAAACAGCTCGTCATTGACGAAGTCGAGCAACGTTTGGCCGGTGATGCCCTCCGGGTCCGCAGCCCAGTTGCGCCATTGAAATTTCTTCGGCATCGGCGAGCGGTAACCGTCCTTGGTCAATTCGAGTTCTTGATCCTGATCGTCGATGATCTTGAGAAAGAACATCCAGGTCAGCTGGCTGATGCGCTGCGCGTCGCCATCGACGCCCACATCTTGGCGCATAATATCTTGAATGGATTTAACGGTGGTGCGGACGATCATTCAGTAGCCTTGGATTTTCGCAAAGATGGCAGCCTCAACGTCACAAACTCGAAGTTGAGAGTGATGGGGTGCTAGGAGTGCCAAACTGGCCTGGCAATCGTGGAGGAACTCTTGGTAGCCGGCTTGATCTTCTCGATATCCTAACGCGGAGCGAATCACTTCATCAAGAATGACCGCGACGGCGGGATTCATAAAGCGCGCAATCTTTGAAGCAAACGATTGACCGAGATATCTTAGCTGTTGAAGGCGCGAGACTGCGGCAGCCACCTGCCCAGTATTCAAGAGGGCATTTGCTTCTTGTAATGCACCCGTGATCTGCTCCGCTGCATTTTGATCCAGCACCCGTCCAACAAAACGTTGCCCGCGCCCCCAACGAACCACGGCCTCGACGAACTCTAACGCTGCAACGACCTGAACCCCCGCTTCAACGAGTGCGGCACCACGTTGTTCGAGTGCAGCCGCACCGGGATATTTCTTGGCGTGCCTTTCCAGTAGTCCCGGAATTTCGGCAGGCGACAATTCAAGGCGCACAAAGACAACCTGCTCATTGAGTTCAGCAATAGGCATCAACTAAGCACTTTCTTGATAAATCGCATCCTGCATTTCGTGGACGGCTTTCTCGAAGCCTTCCTTGCCGCCGAAAGCTTTGATAAGTTGAACGACGCTACCCATCGTGGTGAATGGCGTCACCTTCAGAACGTTGGTGTCATCAAGATTGAGCATTCCGTCATCCCGGTATTTTTCCAGCAAAGCATCGAGCACGGCTCGGGCTTGTGGGCCATACTTCGTGAAAACGTCGCGCTTCTTGACATTATCGGCCCGCTCGCGCCGCGTCAGCGGCTTCTTGTCGAACGCGACATGGCAGATCAGATCAAATGGATCAAGGTTCTTACCGAGTTCATCGGCAATCGCGTCAAGCGCGAGACCTTCGGATTCCAGCTCTTCGATAATCGCCTGCTTGCGTTCGGCCGATCTCCAGCGTTTCAAAAAATCGTCGAGACTAGCGAAGCGCTTCTTCAGTGCCGTCTTAGTGAAATCACGTAGAGATTCGGTGACAAGCTTGCCGTTCTCGTCGAGGTATTCGACGCGCTCGGCAACGATGCGGGCGCCTACGCCATCGACATAGACCTTTCGTGCACCAACATCACCGGGCGGCAGTGGCAAGCCGGCTTGATCGACTATTATTTCGTCCTCGCCCGGGGTTGGCGGGATAACATCGCTCTCTTGGGGCAGCTCATCGGGCGGAGCAATCGGATCGCCATCGTTCGGCTCGTAAATCTGCACCGGATCGCCGTCGAAATCTGGATCGGCGAAATGGCTAGTCGCGCCGCGAAAATCGACCAACGTAAAAAAGAACTTCTTTGTGTCCTCATGAACGCGGGTGCCGCGCCCAACGATCTGCTTGAACTCGGTCATGGAACCGACTGCGCGGTCTAGCACGATCAGCCGGCAAGTCTGCGCATCAACGCCTGTCGAGAGAAGCCGCGACGTCGTCACCAGTACGGGATATTTCGATTCCGGATCAATAAAGTTGCCGAGCTGGTCCTGGCCTTCCTTGTCGCTGCCAGTAATGCGCATAACGTAGCGCTGGTTCTCGGCGACCATATCAGCATTTTCGTTGACGAGCGCCTGCCGCATGCGCGCCGCGTGCTCCTCATCGACACAGAACACGATGGTCTTCTGGAAACGGTCGCCGCTTTCCTTGAGAAACTCGGTGATCTTCTTTGCAATCAAGACCGTGCGATCGTCGAGCACGATGTTCCGGTCGAAATCCTTGGCGTTGTAAATGCGGTCTTCTACTTCGTTTCCGTCTCGGTCGAGTTTGCCGAGTTCCGGGCGATAGCCCTCCACGTCGCGGTCAACATGTACCTTGATAACTTTGTATGGCGCGAGGAAGCCATCGCTGATCCCCTGCTTCAACGAGTAGGTATAGACCGGCTCGCCGAAATAGTCAGTGTTGGAGACATATTCAGTTTCTTTCGGCGTGGCAGTGAGGCCAATCTGTGTCGCGCCTGAAAAGTGCGTAAGTATTTCCCGCCAAGCAGAATCCTCGGCCGCGCTGCCGCGATGACATTCGTCGATCACGATCAGGTCGAAGAAACCGGGCGAGAACTCGCGATAGAGCTTCTGACGTTCCTCCGGCCCCGTGATCGCCTGATAGAGTCCGAGATAGACTTCGAATGCCGTATCAATACGCCGCTTCCTGTCGAGCGCCAGTGGTAATTCGACGCTCGTGCCGTCTTGCCGCTCGATGGTCTTGGCGTTGGTCGACAGCTTCGCCATTACGGCGCCGAACGGGCGGAAATCATTCACCATCGTCTGGTCGATCAACACGTTTCTGTCGGCGAGGAACAGAATGCGCTTCTTGCGTCCAGCCTTCCACAGCCGCCAGATGATCTGGAAAGCTGTATAGGTCTTGCCGGTGCCGGTCGCCATGACAAGCAGCGCTCGGTCGCGCCCCTTGGCGATTGCCTCTATCGCGGTATTGACGGCGTTGACCTGATAGTAGCGAGGAGCCTTGCCGCTGCCGTCGTCGAAGTAGTCCTGAAGAACAATACTTTCGGCTTCAGCGTCGAGGCCCTTCCAGACACGGTAGCGCGCCCACAGATCGGTCGGCGACGGAAAGGCTGTGAGACCAAGGTTCACCTCGCGCGGCGCGCTTTCGCCGGTGCGGTCGTGAAACACAAATCCGTCACCGTTCGAGGTAAACACGTAGGGGATATCGAGTGTGGCGGCATAGTCCAGCGCCTGCTGCATGCCGTCACCGACGCTATGAGAATTGTCCTTAGCCTCGATGAGCGCCAGCGGAATGTTCGGCTTGTAATAGAGGATGTAGTCGGCGCGCTTGGCCTTCCCGCGGGTGACCAGTTTGCCGCGCACGATGATGCGGCCCTTGGTAAACCCGACCTCCTCGCGGATTTGCAGTATTTCGTCCCACCCCGCTTCGCGTAGCGCAGGCGTAATGAACTTCGTGCAGATATCTCGTTCGCTTAATGAGCGTTTGTCCATTGGTGGCGAGCTTTGTTGTGGCGCGAAGCGCGACAGCCGACAGCAATTCAGATGATGACACTTGCCCGAGCCGACCCGCACCCCTCAATGCGCGAAAGTTGAGCATGAAACAACTAGGTGCTGAAGGCCCCGCGACTGTCCAACTCTAGACAGTCTGGATGATGCAGCGCCATGGCCGGAGAGAGAGGGCCAAATACGGCAACGGAGATCGAGTCTCGCCCGTTGCTTTCTCAGCTCAATAATAGCCGGGGCTATGAGTGGGGCTCGGGCCGATCCTACAAAAGACCATCGGCACAATCTAGAGCTAAATATTTGAAATCATTGGTACAGTTGGGTGGGCTCGAACCACCGACCTCCTGTTCCACAGACAGGCGCTCTAACCAACTGAGCTACAACTGCATCCTTGCGAGCCGCCTTGGGGCTGCCTGAAAAGGCCGACTGCCGAGGGGGGCTGGACGGGGCGGAAACTAGGTGCAACGGGCCTTTTTGGCAAGGCCGCAAACGCACGAAAAACCAGCGGAAATCACCTTCGGTGCGATGAAATCGGGTTAATTGGGGGAAACTACCCGTGGGGAGAGAACCCTCACCCGGCGCTCCGCGCCGACCTCTCCCGCATGCGGGCGAGGTGAAGAAAAACCCGGGCCGCGGGGCCCGGGTTTCTTAGACTCGATCGATCCGCCTTTTTGATCAGGCGGCCGGGTAGAACTTCGAGGCGGAGGCCTTGATCGGCTCGGCGGTCGCGCTGGCGGCGCGCTGGGCGATCTCGAGCAGCTCCTTGGCCTGGGCCTGGAAGGTCTCGAGCTGGGTCTTGGCGTGGCCGCTCCAGAGCTGGAAGGCGTCGGTCGGCGACTTCACTCCGAGCAGCTCCTGGGTGAAGTCCAGATGGGCGGTGGAATTGGCCTTGGCGAATTCCATCAGCTTGGCGGTGTACTCGTTCGCGCCCTTCTGGGCGGACGCGAACACGGCCTCGATGGTGCCGTTGTGGGTCTCGGCCGCGTCCTTGAACTTGGCGTAGTTCTCGCGGGCCTGCGAAACGCCCTTTTCGGCGAACGCACGCACCTGCTCGGGAACCTCGAACGGAATGATCGAGGCAGAAAACGGATCAGTCGCACCTGTCATGGTTGGTCCCTCGCGATAAACAAAATGGAGTGAGCCTTCTGGCGCGCCCGCCGACCCAACCGGGGGCCATTTCTTCTTGACGCTTGGCGGGTACGAAAGACTGGAAAACGCAGAACAAACGAGATGGCTCGTCCAGCGCCCAGTAGTATCGCTGCCTAACATGTCAACATTGTGCACCGCAATGTGATCCGGGGGTGCTGCGCAAAATTTAATCTCGGAGAGGATGAGGTTCCCGGGATGGGGAACCGGGGGTTGAGGTATTTTGGTCCCGGTGAAGCGGCGCTCGTCCCCTCCCCTGGAGGGGTCCGAGACGAGCGCACGTCGCTTACCCTCCCCTGGAGGGGGAGGGTCGATCGCGCGGAGCGCGAGCGGGGTGGGGTGATCTCTCCACACGGGCAGCTTTCTATGCGGAGAGACCTTCACCCCACCTCGGTTCGCATGCCGCTTCGCTCTATGCGAACCGATCCTCCCCCTCCAGGGGAGGATGGGCACCGTTGCCGCCGCGCCGGCTTGGGCCCAGTGCTTCCGCCTGATCGCATCCATCGCGGCGCCGCTGACGATCCCGCCCCCGCGAATCCTGCGGATGCCTCCCTGCTGCTCCTTGCGGGGGCGGCCGGATTAAGGTTATCGCGGCTTTAGGGCTTCCTCTGTAGACCTGCACCGTGGACCTGCCCGTGACCGCGGGCGATAGTAACCCTTTCTTAAGGCTGCCTTTCCCGGCAGCCCCCAAATGACGCGTGAGAGAGACTTAAAGCCGGTCGGATGACGAATTCGGATTTCCAGTTGCGAGGCGTCGGCGATCCGCGGTTGTCCGTGCATGCGACCTCTCCGCTGCCGGCCTGGCTCTGGTCGCCCGACGGCAGCCGCCTGCTGTGGGCCAATGCGGTCGGCGCCAGATTCTTTGGCGCGGCCAATGCCGCTGCTCTCGCCGGAAAGACTTTCGGTCCGGCCGATACCCATCGCCGCCAGGTCACCCGCCTCGCCCGCAAGCTGCCGGCGAACGGCGCCGTCAGGCTGGAGCGGCTGCGCGGCTTCGGCGCCCGGCTCGGCACGCTGATGACCTGCGCCTGCGCACGGCTCGACTTTGCCGACGGCAGCTCTGCCGTGCTCGTCACCGCGATGGATGCGGGCGCGCGCACCATGTCGCTGGTCGAGCGGCTGCATCGTCTCGTCGACGGCGCTGATGTCCCGATGGCGGCGTTCGCGCCCGATGGCATGTTCGCCGGCGCCAGCGAAGCCGCGCGCGCCCTGCTCGGCTTTCGCGATCTCGGCGAGGCCGGCCTCGAACAGGCGCGCAGCGATGCGCTGGCGCAAGGCCGTGTCGAGATGCCGATCGGCATCGGCAAGATGGTGCTGCAGCGGGTCGGCACCGGGGCCGATGTCGGTCTCGTCGCGCTGATCGAGCCGGCGGTGGCGCAGGCTGCGCCTGCCGCTGAGAGCACGCCGGATCCTGCGCCCGCGGTGATGCCTGACGTGGTCGCGGCCCCTGTCCCCGAAACGCCGATCGAGCCCGCGCCGCAAACCGCGAAAATGCCGCAGGCGGACGAGCCTGCCGCGGGGATCGACCTGTTCGATGCCTTTGCCGATCTGGACGAGACGCCTGAGACGGCCGCGACGATCACGCCGGAGCCGCCCACGCCAGACGCGCCGACGGAGAATTTGCCGACAGAGGATTTGGCTACTGCGATCGTCCCGATCCAGGACGCCGTGAGAGAGGCAGCCGAGGCGCCTGTCGCGAACACGATCGCGGCCGCCGCACCGGAAACACCGGTTGAAAACCCGCCCGCAGCCATCGTGCCGCCGCAAGCCGCGCCGATCACCGCCGCCATGGTCGAGCTGTCGCACGCGCAAGCGGAAACACCGCGCCAGCATCCGCTGCGTTTCCTCTGGCAGATGGATGCGGAGGGGCGGTTTGTGCTGGCCTCGGCCGAATTCATCCGCCTGATGGGCGCGCACACCGCGGCCGGCTTCGGCCGGCCGTGGCGCGAGATCGCCGACGAGTTCGCACTCGATCCGGACGGCCGCGTCGCGCAGGCGCTGGCGAGCCACGACACCTGGGCCGGCATCACCGTGAACTGGCCGGCCGATGGCGGCGAGCACCTGCCGGTCGAGCTTGCAGGCCTTCCCGTCTACGACCACGCGCGCAATTTCGCTGGCTTCAAGGGTTTTGGCGTCTGCCGCGATCTCGACGGGCTCAACCGGCTCGATGCGCTCAGGCGATACGAGCTGTTCTCCGAGCCGCGCGCCGCGCAGCGCCTGTCGGCCGATGTGGTCGAGCCTGATCCCGAACCCGAGGCGGCGGCGCCTTCGATCGAGGCTCCGCCGGTCGAGCCGCCGGCACCTGAGCCCGAACCGCCGACTGTCACTGAAACCGAACCGCCCGCAATCTTCATCGAAGCGAATTCACACCCAACCGATTTGGAAACGCCCGTGGAAACGCCTCCCAATGTCGTGCCGTTCCGCGCACCCGGCGATCTCAGATCACAGGGTGATCAGAGATCACAGGGTGATCAGAGATCACAGAGTGATCAGAGATCGCCGACGCTGACGCCGGTCGAGAACAGCGCGTTCAACGAGCTCGCGCGGCAATTGTCCGAGCGGCTCGAACGCGAGCGCGAGACGATCGCATCCGCTGCAAGCGCGCCGCCGGCGGAAGAGATCACGTCCGAGCCGGTGATGCCGGAGCAGCCTCCGATATCGGAGCCCGGGGCGCCGCCGGCCGCGGCCGAATGGCTGATCGAGCCCGCGCCGCCCGCGCACGGCCACAGCATGCGCGACCGCGCGCTGCTCGACCTGGTGCCAACGGGCATGCTGATCTACCGGCTCGATCGCCTGCTCTACGCCAACCCCGCCTTCCTCGCCCGCATGGGCTATGCCAGCATCACTGCGCTGGAAGATGCCGGCGGGCTGGATGCGCTCTATGTCGAGCCCGGCGTCTCCGCCGCCAGCAGCACCTCGCAAGGCGGCACGCCGGTGACGATCAGCGCCGCGATCGCCAATGGCGAGCAGCCGCTCGCAACCACCGAAGCGCATCTGCACACGATCGACTGGGACGGCGCGAGCGCGCATGCGCTGATCTGCGCGCTGCCGCAAGTCACGCCTCTCGTCGTCGCACCCGCGATGGCGGAGCCGATGGTGGTGATCCCCGACCTGCCGGAGCCTGAGGCGGAATTGGAGGCCGGCGATGCCGACGCCGAAGATCTCGCCGCGATCCTCGACACCACGGCCGAGGGCATCGTGATGTTCGATGCCGAAGGCAACATCCACGCCTGCAACCGCAGCGCGGAAGCGCTGTTCGGCTATGACGGCGAGACGCTGATGCAGCAGAATCTGCTGACGCTGTTCGCGCCCGAGAGCCAGCAGGTCGTCGTCGACTATCTCGACAGCGTGAAGAACGAGGACATCGCGAGCCTGCTCGATCACGGCCGCGAGGTGCTCGGCCGCGAGAAGAAGGGCGGCGTGCTGCCGCTCGCCATGATCATGGGCCGGACGCGGCCGGACGGCCCGAACTTCTTTGCCGTGTTCCGCGACCTCTCGCATGCGAAGAAGGGCGAGAGCGAGCTGACGCAGGCGCGACGGCTCGTCGACGGCGCTGCGAACGCCAAGGCCGACATGCTGGCGCGGATCAGCCACGAGATCCGCACGCCGCTCAACGCCATCATCGGCTTTGCCGAGGTGATGATCTCCGAGCGCTTCGGCGCGCTCGGCAACGAGCGTTACGGCGAATACATGAAGGACATCCGCGCCTCCGGCGAGCGCGTGATCACCATCATCGACGATCTCTTGGAGCTGTCGCGGATCGAGACCGGCAAGCTCGATCTCGTCTTCGCCAACCTCAACCTCAACGACCTCGTCGAAGCCTGCGTCACCGTGATGCAGCCGCAGGCCAACCGCGAGCGCATCATCATCCGCACCTCGCTCGCGCACGCGCTGCCGCAGGTGACGGCCGACACGCGCGCGCTGCGGCAGGTCACGATGAATCTGATCTCGAACTCGATCCGGCTGGCCAGTGCCGGCGGCCAGGTCATCGTCTCGACCGCGCTGAACGATCGCGGCGAGGTGTGCTTGCGCATCCGCGACACCGGCCAGGGCCTGAGCGAGCGGGAAGTCGCCGCCGCGATGGAGCCGTTCCGCACGCCGCCGCCGGGCGATGCCGCGGACAATTCCGCGCTGAGCCTGTCGCTGACGAAAGCGCTGGTCGAAGCCAACCGCGCCCAGTTCAACATCAAGAGCGCAGGCAGTTCCGGCACGCTGATCGAAGTGACGTTCGCACCGGTGGTGGCGCGGGCCTGAGGTCCACGCCGCCGCTATTCGACGGATCGGATGCCGCGCGGGTCGCGCCACTGGTTCGAGGCGACGTAGTCGATCTCGCCGCGCGTGGTGCCGATATCCATCAGCTCCCTGTCGCTGAGACAGCTTAGGTCGGTGCGCAGCCTCTCGCGGCAGCGCCATTGCAAAAACGCACGCCAATATTGCCTGAAGACATGGGAGACATACCGCTTTCTCGCGGCGGTCCGTCGCAGCCCGGTTGCACCATAGGTTATGCTCATCACAGCATCTCCCGCGGGTGTTTCTTTTCATTGGATGAATGTGTCAGGCCGCGCGAGAAAATGCTCGACATCCGGTTGACCTGCCGATCGTACCGCGGCTTCGGCGTTGCCCTGTGTGAACGAGTTCACATGGTTTCCGCCGGCCGCTCACATGGCCGTGACGTGGGTTCGCCGAACCATCGGGCCCCAGCGAGAGCAAGCTCATCGGCATCGGGGGCGCCATCACTGGCCCATGCGACGAAGCCGTCAGGGCGGACCAGCATGGCGCTCAAACCGAGCCGATCCTTCGGCTCGCCTGCGATATAGGCGATCCGATCACCCCAGCGGCTGGCAAGCACTTGCAGCTGCGCATGCGCGTCGAAATCCAGCAACAGGCCTTTCGCTGGCCTGAGCCGTTCTCCGACCGTCGTGCCGTCGGAGAGCTCGAAATCGGGAGCACTGCGGCCGACCAGCGGATGGCTGCCGCCGAGATCGTAGCGCAGCGCGACGCCGCGCACGCGACAGGCGAAATAGGTTGCACCGTCGCGGGTCGCGATGAGATCGTGCATGATGGCATGGAGCGCGCGGGCGCTTGGCGTCGGCCGCATGATCGCGACCTGCGCGCGCGACCAGTCGAGAATCTGCGCGCCGATCGCGTGCCGCTCTTGCGAATAGGTGTCGAGCAGATCTGCGGGCGCGTGGCCGCCGATCGTCGCGGCCAGCTTCCAGCCGAGGTTCATGGCATCGCCGAGACCGAGATTGAGGCCCTGGCCGCCCAGCGGCGAATGGGTATGCGCGGCGTCGCCCGCGAGCAGCACACGCCCCTTGCGATAGCACGTGGCCTGCCGCGCGCGGTCCGTCCAGGTGGCGGCCAGGCGGAGCGCGGTGATGGTGACGTCGGTGCAGGAGACGCGGCGCAGGACATCCTGCACATGCTCGCGTGTGATCGGCGCGCTGCGGTGGAACGCGCCGCCGTCGAAATCGACCATCGCGATCGTGCCCGGCTGCGCATAGGTGTACATGCCCGTGGGCGTGTAGTTGCGGCCGGGTTTGAGTTTCTCCGGATCGGCCAGCTCGACGTCGATGGAATAGCCGGTGAATTCGGGGTCGGTGCCGACGAAATCGAATCCGCAGATTTTGCGCACTGCGCTGCGGCCGCCGTCGCAACCGACGAGCCAGCGACCGAGAAACGTTTCTCCCCCCGCCTGCACGGTCACGTCGTGGTCCGCGGCGGCAATGGCGGTGACGCCGAGACCGCGCCGGATGTCGACACCCATGCCGTCTGCGCGCGCAGCGAGCGCGGATTCGAGCGTGTCCATGTCGACGGCGACATTGGCATCGGCTGGCGTCGACAGGCGCCAGGGCCACTGCGCGGCGTCGACGTCCTCCTGATAGAACTGGAGGCCGGCGAAATGACCGGCGGGCCGGCGCGTCTGCTGCATCCAGTGCGCGGCACTCTTGATCGCACCCGACGTCGCGCGCTGCGCGGCCGGGATATCGTCAAGCAGACCGCGCCGGTGAAAGGCTTCCGTCGTGGGCAACGTCAGGCCGCGCAAGCCGAACAGAAGCTGCTTCAGCGCCGAGTACGGATCCGCTGCTTGTTCCAGCACCAGCACCGAGAGACCGCCGAGCCGCAGCTCGCAGGCGAGAAACAGGCCGACCGGTCCGGCACCGGCAATGACGACGTCGTAGATATCGAGGGATCGGGTTTGCATGAGACGCTCCTGTGGTCGATGTTCGACCGGAGCGTTCCCTGAGATGCGAGAATCACACGGACGAACGATTGAGCGCCTGCGTGGCGCCCGATGTTCGTCGCGGGGATCTCGGCACAAGGCCAAAGACCAGAGCTTCCGTTACCGAAAGGACTTGGGCTTACCAGACCAAGTCTGCCTTTTCCGACGGGGCCTCTATAGTTTCGTCGCGATGGATGCGCAACAAAAAAGGCACGGCGCTTTGGGCGCCGTGCCTTTCGTTGGTTCAGGCGTTTGGATCAGCTGTAGATCTCGAACAGGCCGGCGCCGCCCTGGCCACCGCCGATGCACATGGTGACGACGCCCCACTTGGCCTTGCGGCGGGCGCCCTCCTGCAGCAGATGGCCGGTGAGACGGGCGCCGGTCATGCCGAAGGGATGGCCGATCGCAATCGAGCCGCCGTTGACGTTGTACTTCTCGGGGTCGATGCCGAGCTTGTCGCGCGAATAGAGGCACTGGCTGGCGAAGGCTTCGTTGAGCTCCCAGAGATCGATGTCGTCGATCTTCAAGCCGTGACGCTTCAACAGCTTCGGCACGGCGAAGATCGGCCCGATGCCCATCTCGTCCGGCTCGCAGCCCGCGGCTGCCCAGGCGACGAAGCGGCCGAGCGGCTTGAGGCCGCGCTTCTCGGCGTCCTTGGCTTCCATCAGCACCACGGCGGCGGCGCCGTCGGAGAGCTGGCTGGCGTTGCCGGCGGTGACGTACTTGCCCGGGCCCTTCACCGGCTCGAGCTTGGCCAACCCTTCCAGCGTGGTTTCGGGGCGATTGCACTCGTCGCGGTCGACCACGTAATCGACGATGCTCTCGGCCTTGGTCGCCTTGTCGACCACCTTCATCTTGGTCTTCATCGGGACGATCTCGTCCTTGAACTTGCCGGCCTGCTGGGCGGCCGCCATGCGGCGCTGCGACTCCAGCGAATACTCGTCCTGGTATTCGCGGCTGAGCTTGTAGCGCTCGGCGACGATGTCGGCGGTGTCGATCATCGCCATGAAGATGTCGGGCGCGGTCTTGAGCAGTTCGGGATCAACCCACTCCTTCGGCGAGCCGCCGCCGGGGATCGAGATGCTTTCGACGCCGCCGGCGACGATGCAGTCGGCGCCGTCGGAGCGGATCGAGTTCGCAGCCATCGCGATGGTCTGAAGCCCCGAGGAGCAGAAGCGGTTCACCGACACGCCGCCGGTCGACTTCGGCAGGCCCGCAAGCAGCGCGGCCTGGCGGCCGATGTTCGGTGCGCCATGGGCGCAATTGCCGAGATAGCAATCCTCGACATATTCCTTGTCGACGCCGGCGCGGTCGACCGCGTGGTGAATGGCGTGGGCCGCGAGCGACATCGGCGGGGTGATGTTGAACCCGCCACGGCCGGACTTGGCCAGGCCCGTGCGCGCGTAGGAAACGATGACGGCTTCACGCATTGTTTTCTCCCTTTGGCAAAAAGCGTTCTGGGCGCCATTGGTACACAAAGTTCGGCAGCCTTGGGAGACATAAAGCGCCGCGCGGCATCAACAAAAACGCCGCCCCTCGCGAGAAGGGCGGCGTTGTTCCGCACGTCGGAATATATGATGGGCGTCATTCCGTGGGGCGCGCGCCCCGCGGACACCTCAGAACGTCAGCGCCTTGACCTGCTTGACTTGCGGCAGCGCCTGCACCTTGGCGAGCAGGTCCGCCGGCACCGCGCCGTCGACCTCGACCAGTGCGATGGCATCGCTTCCGGGCGCGACGCGGCCGAGATGGAAGGTGGCGATGTTGATCTTGGCATCGCCGAGCAGGCTCGCGAACTGGCCGATGAAGCCCGGCTTGTCCTCGTTGGTGATGTAGAGCATCGACTTGCCGAACTCGGCATCGACACGGATGCCCTTGACGTCGACCAGTCGCGGCTTGCCGTCGTGGTACACGGTGCCCGAGACCGAGCGCTCCTGGCGCTCCGTCGCCACCGTGACCGTGATCAGGCTCTCATAGTCGCTTTGGGCGGCGCGGACGATCTCGTCCACCACCATGCCGCGCTCCTTGGCGACGACCGGCGCGGACACGACATTGACCTCGCCCAGCATCGGCCGCAGCAGGCCCGACAGCACCGCTGACGTGATCGCCTTGATCTTCATCTCGGCAACGTGGCCCTCATAGGTGATCTCGACCTTGAGGATGCCGCTCTCGGTGAGCTGGCCGGCGAACGAGCCGAGCTTCTCGGCGAGCGTGATGAACGGCTTCAGCTTCGGCGCTTCTTCCGCGGTGATCGAGGGGAAGTTCACCGCGTTCGAGATCGCGCCGGTGAGCAGGTAATCCGACATCTGCTCGGCGACCTGAAGCGCGACGTTCTCCTGGGCTTCCGTGGTGGAGGCGCCGAGATGCGGCGTGCAGATCACGTTGGGATGGCCGAACAGCACGTTGGTATTCGCGGGCTCCTCGACGAACACGTCGAAGGCGGCGCCTGCGATGTGCTTGGCGTTGAGCGCATCGACCACGGCCTGCTCGTCGACGAGACCGCCACGGGCGCAATTGATCAGGCGCACGCCCTTCTTCATCTTGGCGATCGCGGCCGCGTCGATGATGTTCTTCGTCTTCTCCGTCAGCGGCGTGTGCAGCGTGATGAAGTCGGCGCGCTTGAGCAGGTCATCGAGGTCGACCTTCTCGACGCCGATGTCCTTGGCGCGCTCCGGCGACAGGAAGGGGTCGAACGCCACGACCTTCATGCGCAGGCCAAGCGCGCGATCGGCGACGATCGAGCCGATATTGCCGCAGCCGACCACGCCGAGCACCTTGCCGGTGATCTCGACGCCCATGAAGCGGTTCTTCTCCCACTTGCCGGCCTGGGTCGAGGCGTCGGCCTGCGGGATCTCGCGGGCCAGCGCCAGCATCAGGGTGATGGCGTGCTCGGCGGTCGTGATCGAATTGCCGAACGGCGTGTTCATCACGATGATGCCCTTGGCGGTGGCCGCAGGGATTTCGACGTTGTCGACGCCGATGCCGGCGCGGCCGATCACCTTGAGGTTGGTGGCCTTCTCCAGGATCTTGGCGGTCGCCTTCGTCGCGGAGCGGATCGCGAGGCCGTCGTAATTGCCGATGATCTCGGCGAGCTTGTCCTTGTCCTTGCCGAGGTTGGGCTGGAAGTCGACCTCGACGCCGCGGTCCTTGAAGATCTGAACGGCAGCGGGCGAGAGCGCGTCGGAAATGAGAACTTTGGGTTTGGTCATGAGGTGTGTCCTTCACCGTCCCTAAGGGAGGATCGGCCCGAGGGCCGGAAAATGCGTGAGTGACTTGGAAGCTTCTCTCCCTCTCCCCGTTCTTACGGGGAGAGGGTTGGGGTGAGGGGCAGCCACAGGCGAAGTGCTCGCGGAGAGAGCCCCTCACCCGGATCGCTCAGGCGCGCAATTGCGCTGCCGGCGACCCGGCCTCTCCCCGTAAGAACGGGGAGAGGCGAAGAAAGAAAAACTCAGGCCGCCTTGGCGAGCTGGGCCTTGGTCTCGGCGAAGGCCCAGTCGATCCACTGCGTCAGCAGCTCGACATCCTTGGCCTCGACGGTGGCGCCACACCAGATGCGCAGGCCTGCCGGCGCATCGCGGTAGTACGCGAAGTCGTAGCCGGCGCCTTCCTTCTCGACGAGCGCGACCAGCTTCTTGGAGAACTCGGCCTGTGCGTCCTCCGAGAGCGAGGTGATCGCGGGATCGGTGAACTTCAGGCACACCGAAGTGTTGGAGCGGATCGCAGCGTCCTTGGCCAGGAAGTCGATCCAGGGCGTCTTCGCCTTCCAGTCGGCGAGCACCTTGGTGTTGGCATCGGCGCGACCGATCAGGGCCTTCAGGCCACCGATCGACTTTGCCCAGTTCAGCGCATCGAGATAGTCCTCGACGCACAGCATCGACGGCGTGTTGATGGTCTCGCCGACGAAGATGCCTTCGTTGATCTTGCCGCCCTTGGTCATGCGGAAGATCTTCGGCAGCGGCCAGGCCGGCTTGTAGGTCTCGAGCCGCTCCACCGCGCGGGGCGACAGGATCAGCATGCCGTGCGCGGCTTCGCCGCCGAGCGCCTTCTGCCAGGAGAAGGTGACGACATCGAGCTTGGCCCAGTCGAGCGGTTGCGCGAAGGCGGCCGAGGTCGCGTCGCAGATCGTGAGACCTTCACGGGTCGCGCTGATCCAGTCGGCATTCGGTACGCGCACGCCGGAGGTGGTGCCGTTCCAGGTGAAGACGACGTCGCTCTTGGGATCGACCTTCGAAAGGTCGGGGATTTCACCGTAAGCCGCGTTGAGCTTGGTGACGTCCTTGAGCTTCAATTCCTTGACGATATCGCTGACCCAACCCTCGCCGAAGGATTCCCAGGCGAGCGTGGTGACAGGCCGTGCGCCCAGCAGCGACCACAGTGCCATCTCGACCGCGCCGGTATCGGACGCCGGCACGATGCCGATGCGATAATCGGCCGGCACTTCAAGCACTTCGCGCGTCAGATCGATCGCGAGCTTGAGCTTGGTCTTGCCGACCTTCGCGCGATGCGAACGGCCGAGCGCTGCGTCCTTGAGATTTTGGGCGTTCCAGCCGGGGCGCTTGGCGCAGGGGCCGGAGGAGAAATGCGGCACGTTCGGCCGCGAAGCGGGCTTCGCTACAGTCATGATCTACCCTTCCAGATAGTAAGCCTCCCGTTGGGGGGAGGTGTCCCGCCGCGGCTGATACGGGAATCGGGAAGGATCGTCAAGAAACTTCCGGCGGCTCACGGCGGCGTGAGGGCAATTCCGGCACGATATCGGGGGATTCCACCGCGGCGAGCGCGTTCAGCAAGTCCGTGGCATCGCTGATCAATTGCGCTGCGCGCCGACGGCTGCCGACTTTCAAAATGCATTTGTCATTGGCCTGCACAACGTAGTCGTTGCCGACCTTGATCATCGAATAATTTGTCATCGAAATCCCCGAACCGACCGAGCCCGGTGTCCTGACGTTGCGTAGCACCGTTCGTTCCCCGATCAACGTGAACGACGAACGGGTAGTTTATCAGCTGTTAAGATGAACGAATGCGCGATCCGATTTCGCTGATCATGCAACGCTCGCATTCACCTGCCTCAAAACGCGCCGCTTCAAAAGCGGACAGTCATGCCGGCGTGACTGAGTGAAAATCCGAGACGCTTGTAGAAGCGCTGCGCGTCGACGCGACTCTGATGCGTCAGCAATTCGACCAGATTGCAGCCGCGCGCTTTGGCTTCCGCGATCGCCCATTGCACCAATTGTTCGCCGATGCCGCGGCTGCGGCAATCGCTGGCGACACGGACATCCTCGAGCAGGCCGCGAATGCCGCCCTGCGAGCTGATGCCTGCGAGCACCGCGAGCTGCAGGCAGCCGACCACCCTGCCCTCGCTCTCGGCAACCACGAGCGTGAGATTTTGGTCGCGCTCGACGCGCTCGAACGCCTGATAGTAGACGGCCGGAAGCGGATCCTCGAGGCGCTCGCGGGCGCGGCCGAGATGATCGTCGGCGAGCATCGCCACGATCGCGGGAACGTCCTCGCGGCGCGCGGGACGGATCGAGACGGATTTGTCGTTCATCGAGAAAACTCCAGGACTCAGCGCGAGGAACTCAGCGCGCCGACGGAAGACCAAGATGGGCCTCGGTCTCTCCGATCCAGCGACGGATCGCGGCATAGCGGCCGAGATCAAAGCCGCCTTCATGCGCGAGCCGGGTATAGGCGAGCAGCGAGACGTCGGCGAGCGAGACCTCATCGCCCGCAAAGAAGCTGACGGCGGCGAGATGCGCCTCCATGCGGTCGAGCGCCGCATAGCCACGCTTGACCTTGTCAGGATCGAGCTCGGAGACATCCTTGCCGAGATAGACCAGCTGGAAGCGGCACACCGCGATATAGGGCTCGTGGCTGTACTGCTCCCAGAACAGCCATTCGTCCATCTTGGCTGCGGCGAAGGCATCGCGCGGAACGAGCGCGCTGTCGCGGGCGAGATAGCGGATGATGGCGTTGGACTGTGCGAGCGTGCGGCCGTCGTCGAAGGCGACGGTCGGCACCTGGCCGGCGCCGTTCATCTTCAGGAATTGCGGCGTGCGCGTCTCGCCCTTGCGGGTGTCGATCTCGATCCAGCGATAGGGCAATGCGAGCTTGTCGCAGACCCACTTCACCTTCAGACAATTGCCGGAATTGCTGTCGCCGTAAATCTGCATCGCTGCCGCCCCGCATCTGGCGACAGAGCATCAGGACGCGGCCGACCTGTCAACCGCGGCGCAGCAAAGCCGCGTCAGAACTTGTAGCCGAGCCCGACGCGCGCGTTGTTCAGCGTCACGGAGGTGTTCATGACGGGCGAGAACTTCACGTATTCGTATTCGATCCGCGCAAACAGACCGTTCCAGATGCAGTATTCGAGGCCGAGGCCGGCGACCCAGCCCACCGCGAACGCGTTGGTTCGATGCTGGCTCTGCGTCTGCGACTGCGCAGGAACGGCATATGTCGTGCTCGTGGTCGTGGTGGCGCCACCCGCGCCCGTCGTCGTCACGATCTGGGTCAGCGTCACATCGCTCGTCACCGTGCGGGAAACGTCCATCCGGCCGATGGCAGCGCCGGCGAAGGCGTAAGGCATGAAGTCGCCTCCGTCCCAGCCCACGCGTCCGCGGAGCGAAATCATGTCCTTGACCTTCGCCGCGGCGGTACCGGTCAACGTGACGTTATAGTTGTCCGTCGTGCCGGTGGGCGGGTTGTCGCCGGCCGGATTGGTGATGATGAGCGAGTTGGAGCCCGACGTCGACGTGGCGAGGTTGTTGAAGTAGCTGTAGGTGCCCTCGAGACCGAGAATGGCATCGTACCATTGCCAGTTGCGGCCGACGAAGGCGCCGAAATTCGTGCTCTGCGTGTTGGTCTTGTTCATGAGCGACCAGCTCGCGGTCGGCTGCTGCAGCACGCTGTCGCGGAAGATGAAGTTGGTCAGGCCGACGACGCTCTGGCTGAAATCGGTCGCGTTGGTCGTGTAGCCGCCATTGACGCCGACATAGGCGCCATCCCAATTGTGGGACGTCGTGGACAGGCCGTCGGTGAAGCCGCCGCGCAGGACGGGCAGATCCGGCATGTCGGCCGCGTGTGCGGCGGACACAGATCCCAAGGCCGCCACCACCACCCAAAGCCTACGCATTGCAACGCTCCATCGAACTCCGAACTCTTGAGCGTGATCATCGCCTGTTAACCTTAACCAATGGTTGCGTCTGACGTTTTCGTCGCCACGCGCCATGAAAAATATGCAAAGCAAAACGGCGCGGGATGATCCCGCGCCGTTAAGAGAAGTTAAGCGATGAAGCTTGCGATCAGCCCTTGGTGACGAGCGGCGGCGGCACGTAGGCCGGCGGGCTGTTGAGCTCCCAGCGCACGCCGAGCTTCACGTCGTTCGAGGTGATGTTCTTGATCTTGATCGTGGAGGGGCCGGAAATGCTGCCATCAAACGCGCGGAAGTTGCCGGGCGCAGCGTCGCCGAGATTCATGTAGCTGTAGGCCAGTTCGACGGTGAACCCGGGATTGACCTTGTAGGCGAGACCGGCATGTGCGGCCCATGCGAAGTTCCACTTACCGTTGGTGTCGAAATAGGTGACGCTGTTGGACAGCGCGCCGGCGGTGTAGCGAACGCCGTTGTCCTGGAAGCTCGAGAGCTGGTTGTAGGAGCCGCCGACACCGGCGCCGATGAACGGCGTGATGCACCACCACGTGCCGAGATCGACATAGGCGTTGGCCATGACGACCCACTCGGACTTGCTGCCGGTGTAGGTGTTGGCTTCGACGTCGGCCGCGCCGAGGGCAACGCTCTGCGAACCGTGCAGATTGGACTTGCCGCGGTACTGGCCGGTCACGTCGGCGCGGAACCAGTTGTTGAAGCGATAGCCGACACCGACGTCGAACAGCGGCGAGGAGTCGAAGCCAAGGCCGGCGGTCGTGGTCGGGAACGTCGCCGACGTCGCGCTGTCGATGCTCTTTGCGGTCTGGTTGGTCATGCCGATGTCGCCGCGCAGATACCAGCCACCGAAGTCGGCAGGCGGAGCGGGCGGCGCGTACATGGGGGGCGGAGCCGCGATCGGCATATCGGCGGCAAACGCCATCGACGAGATCAGAGATGCCGCACCCGCGGCAAGGAGAGACTTAACGCTACGCATTGGCTTCGTCCTTATGGCCGGTGAGACAAAATGCAGATGCCTCACGTTCTGGAAACTCACGGGCGGACGATGGCAGCAAATGCTTAAGCGCCACTTAACCCTAATTTTTAAGGTTGATATTTTCTCACCGCACACGCGGATGCGGTGCGAGCGTTGCGAAAATGCCGCGCCAAAGCGGCGTCTTCGCCGCATTTCCTAACGATGTATGAAGCCGCAATGCAGCGAAGGAAGCTTTGTTAACGCTTGTGCTGCGGCAGCTTGGGCAGGAACACCGCAAGCAGCCCGATCGCCGGCAGGTAGGCGCAGACCTGGTAGACGAACTCGATCGAGGTGTGGTCGGCGAGCTTGCCGAGCACGGCCGCGCCGAGGCCGCCGATGCCGAAGGCGACGCCGAAGAACACGCCGGAGATCATGCCGAAGCGATGCGGCACCAGCTCCTGCGCGAACACGATGATCGACGACGTCGTCGAGGAGATGATCAGGCCGATGACGACTGATAGCACCGCGCTCGCGTAGAGCCCCGCATAAGGCAGCGCCAGCGTGAACGGCAGCGCGCCGAGGATCGAGATCCAGATCACGATCTTGCGGCCGAAGCGATCCCCGAGCGGTCCGCCGAGAAACGCACCGACGGCGTTCGCCGCCAGGAAGATGAAGAGGTACATCTGAGCGGCCTGCGTCGACACGTTGAAACGGTCGATCAGGTAGAAGATGTAGTAGCTCGACAGGCTCGAGACGTAGAGCTGTTTCGAGAACAACAGCGCGACGAGCACGGCAAGCGCGACCCCGACGCGGCGCGAGCTCGGCGCATCAGCATGAGCCTGCGCGACCACTGCCTTCTTCGCCTTGATCTGCGGCTCGTACCAACGGCCGATGCGCCAGAGGATGACGATGGCGAGGAACGCGATCGACGAGAACCAGGCGATGCTGCCCTGCCCGAACGGCACCACGATGAGCGCAGCAAGCACCGGGCCCATCGATGTGCCAAAGCTGCCGCCGAGTTGAAACACCGATTGCGCGAAGCCGTAGCGGCCGCCGGAGGCGAGCCGCGCGATGCGCGCCGACTCCGGGTGAAACACCGCCGATCCCAGACCGACCAGGGCTGCGGCAACCAGGATGACGAGATATTGGTGCGCGGCGCTGAGCAGCAGCAGGCCGAAAAAGGTCGAGGCCATGCCGATCGACAGCGAGTACGGCTGCGCCTTCTTGTCGGTGTAGTGCCCGACCACCGGCTGCAGCAGCGACGCCGTGAACTGGAACGCCAGCGTGATCATGCCGATCTGCGCGAAGTCGAGCGCGTAGGTGTCCTTCAGGATCGGATACACCGAGGCGATCAGCGACTGCATGGTGTCGTTGAGGAAGTGCGAGAAGCTGATGCCGGCGAGCACGATATAGGCCGGCCCCGCGACCGCCTTGGCAGCGGAGGGCGCAACGTCGCTGACGACGACGGGCTCGGTCAGCGTTTCCTCGGAGACGACGACAGGCTTGTTCAAGGGAGCATCCCGGCAGGCGCGGCGAACCACCGCATCTACTGGTTACGATGCGTGAGGCGGTGGAACCACCGCCAATCGCCCATGGCTGGGATGCATGGGTCTTACCCTATCCCCGAGTCCAGTCTCGTAGGGTGGGCAAAGGCGCACTTGCGCCGTGCCCACGATCTGTTCGATACGGCAACAGACGCGTGGGCACGCTTCCGCCTTCGCTCTTCGAGCTACGGCGGACAAGTCGCTTTGCCCACCCTACGACATCGGTGTGCTTGTTAGGCCGCCGCTGCCTGTCCCAGCGCGGAGACGATGGTGTCGACGACGTCCTCGACCAGGACGCGGTCCTCGCCCTCGCCCATGACGCGGATCACGGGCTCGGTGCCCGAGGAGCGGATCAGGAGGCGGCCATGGCCGTTGAGCCGCTTCTCGCCGTCGGAGATCGCCGACTGCACCTCGGACGCGTCGAGCGGCTTGCCGCCCTTGTGGCGAACGTTCTTGAGGATCTGCGGCAGCGGATCGAAGCGGTGGCAGACTTCGGACACCGGCCGGCGCAGCTTCTGCACCACGGCCAGCACCTGCAGCGCGGCCACGAAGCCGTCGCCGGTGGTGGCGTAGTCGGACAGGATGATGTGGCCGGACTGCTCGCCACCGAGATTGTAGCCGCCGGTCAGCATCTGCTCGAGCACGTAGCGATCGCCGACCGGCGTGCGCACGAGATCGAGCCCCTGCCCTTTCAGGAAGCGCTCGAGGCCGAGATTGGACATCACGGTCGCGACGATGCCGGGATGCGACAGCCGCCCGTCTTCCTTCCAGCTCTGCGCGATCACCGCCAGCAGCTGGTCGCCGTCGACGACATGGCCGCGTTCGTCGACCAGGATGACGCGGTCCGCATCGCCGTCGAGCGCAATGCCGATATCGGCGCGCATCTCGCGCACCTTCCGCGACAACGCTTCCGGCGAGGTCGAGCCGCAATCCTTGTTGATGTTGAAGCCGTCGGGCTCGACGCCGATCGGCACCACGTCGGCGCCCAATTCCCACAGCGCTTCCGGCACCACCTTGTAGGCGGCACCATTGGCGCAGTCGATCACGACGCGCAGGCCGTCGAGCGAGAGATCGCGCGGCAGTGTGCGCTTGGCGAATTCGATGTAGCGGTCATGCACGCCGTCGATACGGCGGGCGCGGCCCAGGCTCGCACTTTGCGCGAGTTTCTTGTCCATCGGCTCGTCGAGCAGCAGCTCGATCTGCTTCTCGACATCGTCGGAGAGCTTGAAGCCCTGCGGGCCGAACAGCTTGATGCCGTTGTCCTCGAACAGATTGTGCGAGGCCGAGATCATGACGCCGAGATCGGCGCGCATCGACTTGGTGAGCATCGCGACCGCCGGCGTCGGCATCGGGCCGACCAGCAGCACGTCCATGCCGACCGAGGTGAAGCCGGCGACCATCGCGTATTCGATCATGTAGCCGGACAGGCGGGTGTCCTTGCCGATCACGACACGGTGGCGATGCTCACCGCGCTGGAACGCGAGGCCCGCGGCCTGGCCGACCTTGAGCGCGAGCTCCGGCGTGATCAGTCCGTTGGCGCGGCCCCGAATCCCGTCAGTCCCGAAATATTTGCGGCTCATATCGTCCCCCACGCAACAACCAGGGATCCCCACGACAACTACCGGATGCCTTCTACGGCTCCGCCATCCCTGATTACGCTTGGGTCTTATAAAGCGTTCGCGGCTAACTTGGCTTCAAAAAATATGATGAATCATTACGGAACCAGGGCACGCTCTGCCCATAGTAACACATTGTTAACGCTACACTTTCTCCCAAAAGGCGGACCGAGCGGGAATTCCGGGCTAATCCGTTCGCTTGACGTGGCGGTCCCCGCGGCTCGGCGCCGGCTGGGTGACGTTCACCGGATCGGAGCCCGGAAAGGTCTCTTCCAGACCCTCCTCCAAGGCGTCCTCGAGGTCCTGCTTCTCCTTGATCTCTTCGGGCGAAGGTCCCGTGCGCGGCTTGGTCATGGCGCCCCTCTCGCAAACGATTTGGCTGTGCATCCAACCATGCTAGATGACCCCGAAACCTTCCGATGCAAGACTTTAAATACGAGACGGCCGGGGAACGTTCATGAAGCACATCACCTGTATCGACGATCTTCGCGCGCTGCATAAGCGCCGGGTGCCGAAGGCGTTCTTCGACTATTGCGATCGCGGTTCCTATGCCGAGGAAACCCTGCGCGCCAATCGCGAGGACATGCAGGCGATCAAGTTCCGCCAGCGCATCCTGGTCGACGTCTCCAAGCGCGACACGGCGACCACGATCCTCGGCGA
Source organism: Bradyrhizobium sp. CCGUVB4N (assembly GCF_024199945.1). Lineage (GTDB taxonomy): Bacteria > Pseudomonadota > Alphaproteobacteria > Rhizobiales > Xanthobacteraceae > Bradyrhizobium. The sequence goes on from NZ_JANADP010000001.1 coordinate 8,207,496, forward strand.
GAAATCGACCATGCCGCTGATCCTGGCGCCGGTGGGCCTGCTCGGCATGCAACACGGCGACGGCGAGATCCACGCCTGCCGCGCGGCGCAGGCCGCCGGCATCCCGTTCACGCAGTCGACGATGTCGATCTGCTCGATCGAGGACATCGCCGCCGCCGTCGACAAGCCATTCTGGTTCCAGCTCTACGTCATGAAGGACCGCGGCTTCATCAAGGAGCTGGTCCAGCGCGCGATCGCGGCGAAGTGCAGCGCGCTGGTGCTCACCGTCGACTTGCAGGTGATCGGCCAGCGCCATGCCGATATCAAGAACGGCATGACGATCCCGCCTGAATGGTCGCTGTCGAAATTCATCGATTTCGCGACCAAGCCGGCCTGGGTCTCCGGCGTGCTCCAGGGCAAGCGCCGCACCTTCGGCAACATCGCCGGCCATGTGAAGAACACCGAGGACCTCAACCGGTTGGCCGAATGGACGGCGTCGCAGTTCGACACTTCGCTGAACTGGAAGGACGTCGCGTGGATCCGGAGCATCTGGCCGGGCAAGCTCATCATCAAGGGCATTCTCGACGTCGAGGACGCCGAGGAAGCGGCCAAGACCGGCGCGCAGGCGCTGGTGGTGTCGAACCATGGCGGCCGTCAGCTCGACGGCGCGCCGTCCTCGATCGAGGTGCTGCCCGAGATCGCCGACGCGGTCGGTGAGAAGATGGAGATCATGTTCGACGGCGGCATCCGCTCCGGCCAGGACGTGATGCGCGCGCTCGCGCTCGGCGCAAAGTCCTGCATGATCGGCCGCGCCTATGCTTACGGGCTGGGGGCCGGCGGCCAGGCCGGCGTCGCCAAGGCGATCGACATCATCCAGAAAGAGCTGCTCACGACCATGGGCCTGTGCGGCGTCAACCGGATCGACGAGATCGACGAACACATCATCGCGGAAGCGCCGTAGCGACGGCGGTGTAGGGGCAAAGCGCTGCCGCTACAAACGCTACTGTCGTCCCGGCGAAGGCCGGGACCCATAACCACAGGCAGTGGTTTGGCGAAGACTGGAAGTGGTTCAGCCTTCGCCCGGTACTGATACCTGCGACTATCGAAAGATCACGCGGTATGGGTCCCGGCGCCCCGTGCGCAATTGCGCACTAGGCCGGGACGACAGTGAGGATATAGCGGCAGCCTCGCCTCACATCGGCGGCGTAATTCCATCCCGGCCGACATTGACCCGGTTCGCTTCCAGCGTGCCGTCATCCTTCTTCGCCGCACCGAAGATGATCAGCTTGGCGCCGGGCTTGATCTCGGACTTGTCGCTCGCGACGAAGGTGACGATCGGGGTCTCCGGCGGCACCACGACTTTCTTCTCGCCGTCCTTGTATTTGACCGTGATGTTCTGGCCGTCGGTGCCCTTCACCGTCTGCGCCACGGTGGCGTTGGTCATGGTCGAATTGGCGCGGGCATCCCAGGGGCGGAAGCCTTCGGCGGCGCCGCGCTGGTTCTCCGGGAAGATGTGGACGGCAATGGCCTTCTGCGTGCCGTCGGGCTCGGGCATGGCGGTGACGCCGATATAGGAGCCCTCCTTGATCTCGGAGAGCTCGGTCTTCACCACCGCGAAGACGGCGACGTTGTCGGTCATCTTCACCTTCACGTCGGTGCCTTCGCGCGTCTTGATGCCGAGCGTGTTGCCGTCGACGCTTTCGATGGCGCCGCGGATGCGGACGGTCGGCGCCTGCTGCTGCGCCGAGGCGGTCGATACGGCGATAAAGGTCGCGAACGCTGCCACGACGGCGCGCGGCATCCATTTGGTCAGTGTCGGCATGGCCTTGTCCCTTCCAGGCATGTTGCGGCGATCACACGGCAAACCCCGTGCGACCGCCGCTATTCCCTGAATTCCTGATCACATCGGCGGGGTGAGGCCGTCGCGGCCGACATTGACGCGGTTGGTCTCGAACGAGCCATCCGGCAATTGCTTCATGAAGGCGATCACCTTGGCGCCGGCCTTCAGCTCGGACTTGTCGCCGGGCACGAAGGTCACCACCGGTGTCATATCGGAGACGAACACCTTCTTCTCGCCGTCCTTGTACTTCACCAGCAGCGTGTGGCCGTCATTGCCGACCACGCTCTCCGACACCGTCGCATTGGTCATGCTGGAATTGGGCTTGAGGTCATAGGGCCGCGAGCCTTCGCCGGTGCCGCGCATGCTCTCCGGAAACACGTGAACCTCGACGGCGTTCTCGCCGCCGTCCGGTCCCGGCACGGTGGTCGCGCCGACGAAGGAACCGACCTTGATGTCGGCGAGCGAAATCTTGGTGACGCCGGCCACGCGGACGTCGGATGCGATGTGGAGCTTGACGTCCTCGCCGCTGCGCGACTTGACCTGCAGCGTGTCACCATCGACGCTCTCGATCGTGCCGCGCACGCGGGTCGGCACCGGCGCCTTTTGCGCGACGGCAGCAAAGGTGGAAGCAGCCACCATCGCAGCAGCGATGAGCGGACGCGTGAAACTGGCACGTTGGATCGTCATGAATTGTCTCCGATTGTCCCCACGAATAGTGAACGCCGGAGACGGCGCACTATTCTCTCAAGTCTTTGTGAGATCGGCCTCGACCAGCGCGCGCAGCTCCGCGGTCACCTCGGGCCGCTGGCCGAACCACAGCTCGAAGCCGCGCACCGCCTGGTGCAGCAGCATGCCGAGCCCGTCGCCGGTCTTCAGCCCGCGGGCTTTGGCCGCCGCCAGCAGCGGCGTCACCAGCGGGACATAGACGAGGTCGGCAACGACGGCGTCTGCCGGCAGGTGCACCACATCGACCTCGAGCGCGGGCTGGCCGTGCATGCCGAGCGAGGTCGTGTTCACGAGAAGTTTTGCCCGCGGCAGGACGTCATTGATCCCGTCCCAGCCGAGCGGATGCACGTTCGGCCCGAATTGCGCGGCGAGCGCCTCGGCCCGCGCCACAGTGCGGTTGGCAAGATGAATGCGCTTGAAGCCGCGTTCGAGCAGGCCGAACACCACCGCGCGCGAGGAGCCACCGGCCCCCATCACCAGCGCTTCGTCGGCCCCGTCCCAACCGGGCGCGCTGGCGTCGAGATTGCCGAGAAAGCCCTCGACATCGGTATTGGTCGAACGCAGCTCGCCGTCGGCAAACCACAGCGTGTTGGCAGCGCCCACGGCCCGGGCACGTGCATCGGGGATCGAAAGCTCCAGCACGCCGACCTTGTGCGGGATGGTGACATTGGCGCCGACGAAGCCGCGCAGCGACAGCCGCAGCACGAAATCGCGCAGATCCTCGGGCGGAACGGCCTCGATGACATAGCCGCCTGCAATGCCGAGCGTACGCAGCCAGTAATGATGGATCAGCGGTGAGCGCGAATGCGCTGCCGGCCATCCGATCAAACAGGCTGCGGGCGGTTTGGTCACAATCATCGTCCCCTGAAACAGAGCGTGGGAGGCGATCCATTTCGCGTCCCGCAGGCGCTGTCAAGCGCGCGGGCGCCGCATCGCGGCAGCGACGATCGCGGCCAGCGCCAGCGCCGCGCCCGCGGCAAACCAGATCGCGGCGAGATTGATCCTCAGATAGGCGAGCGCTCCGGCTGCGGAGCCCGCAACCAGCGCCGCCCACAGCAGCAGGTTCGGCGCCCAGCCCCAGCGCGGTCCCCCGGTGAGGCTGACCGCGAGGAGCTGACCGGCCTTCACCAGCGCGCCCGTGACATAGGTGAGGCCGAGGCCCGCGCCGCCGTCGATCTGGAACACGGCATTCTCCAGGCCCATCGCGAGCACGATCCCCGTGATCGCGAGGGTTTGCAGGCCAAAGGCATGGCAAAGTCCGGCGCCGGCCAGCAGCGCTGCTTCGATCAGCAAGAGCCAGGGCTGCCGCTCGGTGCCGCCGCCGAGCACCACGAGGCTGCCGGCTGCGGCCGCCCGCCACGAACAGGGCGATCAGGCCAAGCGCGCCGGCGGCCTGCCACCACTGCGTCTCCGCCAGGCTGACGCCGAGGCGCGTGGAATTGCCGCTCATGAACGAGACGAACAGGCCGCCGAGATGCAGGAAGCCGATGCCATCGACATAGCCTGCCAGCATGCTGAGCGCGCATGCCAGCGCAATGTTGCGACCCGAATTGAGCATGTTGAAGACACCACCGCCGCGATGCGGCAGTGTCGGTCAAATCGGCGGGCTTGAGAAGTGCGCGACGTCAGCTCGCGAGAACCGCGGCTTCGCCGCCCTTGATGTCGGCGACCGCGCGCTCGATCGTCTCGCGATAATGCGCGTGCGGCTCGGTGACGCCATGGGTCTGCAGCGCTTCGCGGACGGAGGGCGAGGCGGCGGTGATGAACAGCTTGATGTCCTGGCGGTGCGCCTTGGCGGCGACGCGGCCGAGCACGTTGGCCGCGGTGGAATCCAGGAACGGCACCGCGGCGAAATCGACGACAAAGCCCTTGCGCTCGTCGGCGACGCCGTCGAGCACGTTGCCGATCGCCGACGCCGCACCGAAGAAGAACGCGCCGGTGATGCGATAGACCAGCACGTCGCGATCGACCGCGAGCGCGGGATCGTAAGGCACGCGCTCGCCATTGCCGTCATCGGGGCGATCGGCCGCGACCAGCGGCGAGCGCTCCTCGATGCCGGTCATCTCGGCCATGCGATGGATGAACAGCACCGCACCGAGCGCGAAGCCGACCAGAATGCCTTCGGTCAGATCGCGGAAGATCGTGAGCAGGAAGGTTGCCAGCAGCACGACGGCATCGCCCCAGGACGAGCGCAGCAGCGTTGCGAATTCGTGCTTCTCCGCCATGGTCCAGGACACCACGACCAGCACGGCGGCCAGTGCGGCGAGCGGGATGTAGCTCGCGAGCGGGGCTGCGACCAGCATGAACAGCAGCAGGAAGATGGAGTGCAGCATGCCAGCCAGCGGCCCGCGCGCGCCGGCGCGGATGTTGGTCGCGGTGCGCGCGATCAGGCCCGTGACACAGATGCCGCCGAACAGCGCCGCGCCGATATTGGCGGCACCTTGCGCCACCAGCTCGCAATTGGAGCGGTGACGACGGCCGGTCATGCCGTCCGCGACCACCGCCGACAGCAATGATTCAATCGCGGCCAGCAGCGCGAACGAGATCGCATCCGGCAGCACCGCTTTCGCCTTTTCGAGCGAGAACGCCGGCAGCGCCGGTGACGGCAATTCGCGCGGAATGCCGCCGAAGCGCGAGCCGATGGTTTCCACCGGCAGCGCGAACACCGCGCACACGACGGCTGCGAACACCACCGCGATCAGGATGCCGGGCCAGGACGGCCGCCAGATCCGCAAGCCGGCGATGATGGCGATGCTGGCGAGCGCGACGGCGACCGCCGACGGATTGATCGTGTGCAAGCCGCCGGCCAGCGCGACGAGCTTTGGAACGAACTCGCTCGGCTCCTTCCCCGCAAGCGTAATCCCCGAGAGATCGCGGAGCTGGCTCGAAAAGATGATCACGGCGATACCGGCGGTGAAGCCGACCGTGACGGGATAGGGAATGAACTTGATGTAGGTGCCGATGCGCAAGAAACCCGCGGCGATCAACACCATTCCCGCCATCATGGTGGCGAGGATGACGCCGTCGACGCCGTGCCGCTCCGCGGTCACGGCGACGAGCACGATGAAGGCCCCAGCGGGCCCACCGATCTGAAACCGGCTGCCACCGAGCAGCGACACGATGAAGCCGCCGACGACGGCAGTATAGAGCCCGCGGTCCGGCGTCACGCCCGAGGCGATAGCGATCGCCATCGACAGCGGCAGCGCGACGATCGCAACGGTGAGGCCCGCAAATATGTCGGCGCGGAAATCCGCGACGCCATAGCCTTCGCGCCAGACGGTGATGAGCTTCGGCAGATAGAGTTCGGCAAAGGTCGGCTGACGCAGCTGATGCAGCCCGCCTGCCCGCTCGCTGGTGATGCTCATGCTCCGCTGCCCCACAATGCTCAACTGCATCGTGCGGCCGCGATCGGACGCGACGGTGCATTAGTTCATCCTGATCCCGGACACGATCGTCGCGATCATGCCCCCACGCGGCGCGGCGGCCCCGGCTGCTTCAGGCGAACGCCCCGCCCGCCGCTGTCGCTGCGGGCCTGTTCGCCGATCAGCTCGACGCCGGCCCGGTCGAACGCCTCGACCACCTTGATCAAGGTCTCGACCACGCCACGCACATTGCCGGTGGACGCCTCCATCCGCTGGATGGTCGGCAGCGACACGCCGGCGAGCTCGGCCAGGGCTTTCTGGTCGATGCCAAGCAGCGCGCGGGCTGCCCGCATCTGGAATGACGTGATCACCTGGGCCTCACGTGTCAGGAGTTATAAGTGATATTCTATATATTGACAATGATGTATAATACATCACGAAACGGCGAACGCAAGCACTCTCACCGCCAATCCATCTGCCAATGAACCTGCCGTAGCTCCGTCATCCTGAGGTGCGAGCCGAGCGGCGCGGCGCGCCGTTCGGGGAGCCTCGAAGGATGTACGGCCACGATGCAGCCGGGCCGTCGCCCTTCGAGGCTCGCCTTGCTTCGCAAGACGAGCACCTCAGGGTGACGGTGATAGATGAGCGCCAAGCTCCTCTTCCGTCATCGCGAGCGCAGCGAAGCGATCCAGAAATCCCGCGATCGAGGCAGACTGGATTGCTTCGTCGCTTCGCTCCTCGCAGCGACGCGTGGAGCGGCTGCAGCACATCTCCTCTCCCCGCGCGAGCGGGAAGAGGAGCGGGAGAATGACCTCCTTCACAGAATCACGCCGCGTGTTGATGCGCGGCGATGATCTGGTCGGCGGCGCGGCCGGTGACTTCGGCCATGTGGTCGAACTGACGGGTGAAGCTGCCCGCACCTGCCGTTGCCGAACGCAGCTCGACGATGAGCTCGCCGATCTCGGCTTCCGGCATCATGGCGCGGACGCAGTCCCAGCCGCTCCAGCCGTCGCGGGTGTCGAAGCCGAGGATCTGACCGCGCCGCGCCGACAGGATCGCGTTGATCTTGGCGGTGGCATCGGTCGGACAGACGATCTCGACCACGTGGATCGGCTCCAGCAGCACCGACTGGCATTGCGGCAGGCCTTCGTTGAGCCCGACCCGCGCCGCCGTACGGAAGGCGAGGTCGGAGGAATCGACGCTATGATACGAGCCGTCGGTCAGCGTCACCTGCAGATCGGTCACGGGGAAGCCGAGCGGGCCGCGGGCGAGCCCGTCGACGACGCCCTCTTCCACCGCACCGATATAGTTGCGCGGCACTGCACCGCCGACGACCTTCTCGGCGAACTTGAAGCCTTCGCCGCGCGGCAGCGGCTTGATGTCGAGCACGACATCGCCGAACTGGCCGTGACCACCGGACTGCTTCTTGTGGCGGCCACGCTGGACGATCGGCTTGCGGATCGTCTCCTGGTAGCCGATGGCGGGCGGATGCGAGGCGATCTTGACGCCGAAGCGATCGCGCAGCCGCTCGCTCGCGACGCGTAAGTGCATCTCGCCCTGTCCCCACAACACGGTGTCGTGGGTCTGGGGATTCTGCACGACGACGAGCGACGGATCCTCCTCGTGCAGCCGCATCAACGCCTGGCCGAGCTTGACGTCGTCCTTGCGGTCGGTGGCCGCAACCGAGATGGCGAGCACCGGCGGCGTCGGTTCCGGGGCGGCCAGTCCGGCGGGCGGCGCCTTGCCGCTCGACACCGTATCGCCGGTCTTGATCGGATCGAGCTTGGCGAGCGCCACGGTGTCACCGGCTTCCGCCGTGGCACGCTTGGTGTCGTAAGCGCCGTTGACGGCGAGGATGCCGGAGATCCGGCTCGTTCCGCCGGAGGAGGATTGCAGCGTGGCACCGTCGTCGAGATGGCCGGCGAGCAGCCGCGTCAGCGACAGTTTTCCGCCGTGCTGCGAGTGCAGCGTCTTGAAGACGAAGCCGAGCGCGTCCTTGGTGGAGGGAGCGCCGAGACGTTTTGCGGTCTCCGCAATGCCGGGCGCCTCGTGGCGCAGCGCCTTCATCAGCCGCAACACGCCGTTCTCGCGCGCGGCAGCTCCGAGCAGGACCGGGCAGATCACGCCCTCGCGCAGCTCGCGGGCGAGATCGTCGAACACGGCATCGCGCGGCGGCTGGATATCCTCCAGCAATTGCTCCATCAGCGCGTCATCGTGATCGGCGAGCTTCTCGAGCATCGAGAAGCGGGCCTCTTTCTCGCGATCGAGATCGCCGCCTTCGAGCGCGACCACTTCGGATGCCTTGTGCTCGCGATAGACGAAGGCTCGTTCCAGCGCGAGATCGACAAAGCCCTCGATCAGCTCGCCCTTCCAGATCGGGATCTGGCGCAGCACCAGCGGCACGCGCGAGGCGGGCTGGAGCATCGCGAGCGTCTCGCGGATGCGCTTGTTGGCGCGGTCGATCTTGTTGAGGAACAGGAAACGCGGGATCTTCAGCTCCTCCAGCTCGCGCAGGATGATCTGAAGCTGCGGCAGCTTCTTCTCGTCGGCCTCGCAGACCACGATTGCGGCGTCGACGGCAGGAAGCGCGGCGCGCATGTCGTGGGCGAACTCGACGGAACCGGGACAATCCAGGAAGGTATAGCTGTCGCCCATGAAACTCGTGGTGGCGGCAGTAAGCCCGACGGTCATCTTGTGATGACGGGCTTCAGGCGTGGCGTCGCCGACGGAGGTTCCGGCGTCGACGCTGCCGGCGCGCGGGATTGCGCCCGTTCGCGCCAGGATCGCTTCGAGAAGTGTGGTTTTACCGCTTTGGAAAGGGCCCACCAGCGCAATGCACCGTGGACCTCGGGGACTTCTGACGTCTTGTCCCATTCGCCGCCTCCTTGGTGTGGAGCTCGGCCCATGATTGGGTCGGCAAACGCAGATGCTCTGCCCGTCCCCGAGATTTGGCAAGCATCAAACGTCGCTGCGGTGCGTCGTCAGTGAGATCAGGTCTTAACGGATGGTGTTCCACCTCTCGCCAGCGGAGAGAGGTGGAGCAGCACTACGATTGGCGCGTCTCAACGGCCCGGACGGAGTTCCAGGCTCTCGAGTCCGGCCGCAACGTTGAGGCCGACCTGGCCCTGCACGCTGAGCGGCTGAAGCGCGATCGAATTGTTGGAGCCACCGACCAGCACGTTACCGCCGAGGCCGACGCCGACCGAGGCGCTGCCCTGCGCGCCGGCATAATTGCCGGAGAGATCGCCGGGGCCGAGGCGGTTGACGGGTGCGAACACGCCCCAGGCAAGCGCCGTCTCCTGGGTGATGCCGAGGTCGATGCCGATTTTGCTGATCGTCGCGACATAGCGGTCGTCGGGCATGCCATCGACGCGCAAGACGCAGCCGAGATGGGTCACCGATCCGACCACGAAGCCGACGCTGGCGCCGCCACGGCATTCGAGCACGCCGACCTGCACCAGCCGCGACTGCGCGCTGGCGCCCGCAACGGAGGCAACGAGGCTGGCGGCCGTGAGTCCGGCAAGGAGGAGTGAGCGGCGCATGAAAATGTCTCCGGCGATGAATGTGATGCGGGCATTGGAGAAGCGCGGCAGGACGCCGCAGCACGGTCTATGCCACAAGTGGCGCGGACGTGCCAGATCGCGCGGACGTGAAAGAAAAAAGGGCCCGCGCTACGCGGGCCCTTTCGTGTCGGATCGTTACTGCGGGCTTAGCGCAGATTGCCGCAGAAGCGCTGGATGCGCTTGCAGGCGTCTTCGAGGTCCGAGGTCTTGGTCGCGTAGGAGATGCGGAAGGCCGGGCCGAGGCCGAAGGCCGAACCCTGCACCACCGCGACGCCTTCGGTCTCGAGCAGCTCGGTCACGAAGGTCTCGTCGTTGTCGATCACCTTGCCCGACGGCGCGGTCTTGCCGATCGTGCCGGCGCAGGACGGATAGACATAGAACGCGCCTTCCGGACGCGGGCACTCGATGCCCTTGGCCTGGTTGAGCATGGAGACGACGAGGTCGCGGCGCTCCTTGAACACCTTGTTGTTCGCGGGGATGAAGTCCTGCGGACCGTTCAGCGCTTCGACCGCAGCCCACTGCGCAATCGACGACGGGTTCGAGGTCGACTGCGACTGGATCGTCGACATCGCCTTGATCAGCTGCGCAGGACCACCGGCGTAACCGATGCGCCAGCCGGTCATGCAATAGGCCTTCGACACGCCGTTCACGGTGAGCGTGCGGTCGTAGAGGCTGGGCTCGACCTGCGCGACGGTGGTGAACTGGAAGTCGTCGTAGACGAGGTGCTCGTACATGTCGTCGGTCATCACCCACACATGCGGATGCTTGACCAGCACGTCGGTGAGCGCCTTGAGCTCGGCCCTGGTGTAGGCCGCGCCGGTCGGGTTCGACGGCGAGCACAGGATGACCCATTTGGTCTTCGGCGTGATCGCGCGCTCGAGCGCATCGGCCTGGAGCTTGAAGCCGGTCGCGGCGGTGCAGACCACCGACACCGGCTCACCGCCGGCGAGCGCCACCATCTCGGGATAGCTGACCCAGTACGGCGCGGGGATGATCACCTCGTCACCCGGATTGATGGTCGCCATCAGCGCATTGTAGAGCACCTGCTTGCCGCCGGTGCCGACGATGATCTGGTTCGGCTTGTAGACGACGCCGTTCTCGCGCTGAAATTTGCCGATGATGGCTTCCTTCAGCTCGGGGATACCGTCGACCGCAGTGTACTTGGTCTTGCCGGCTTCGATGGCGTGGATCGCCGCCAGCTTGATGTTGGCGGGCGTATCGAAGTCGGGCTCGCCGGCGCCGAGGCCGATGACGTTGCGGCCCGCCGCTTTCAGCGCGCGTGCTTTATCCGTGACCGCGATGGTCGCGGACGGCTTCACACGGTCGAGCGCAGCAGCAAGGAAGGCCATCGTCATCTCCTGACAAGCGTCGTGAACCCTTTGGCCTCACGACTCTGATTGTGGGAATGCAGACACCCTAAAACGTGTGCCGCTGCATCGCAAGAAACTTCGGCCCGATCTCGAAAAAGTTTACGGGTTCGGAGCGTTTCAAGGCGCGATTTCCCGCAATTTTCCGCAACTTTGCCGGGCAAACCGCTCATATCCCGCAAGGCTTGTCCTCGGAGCAATTTTGAAGCCGCTCAAGTGCCACAAGACTGACGGCGGGCTGACGCGCGAGGCCAGCGACCGATCGTCAGCGGGTGGCGAGATCGCGACCCGTCACCGCTTCGCACACGATCGCGCGACGCGACTTGTCGCGCACGTTGACGCAAGCGTGATCTGATTTGCGGCGGGACACGAACATGATCTTCCGCAGCGTTGCAGTGCGGTAGGGTTTTCGAGTTTTTCTATAGGTCAGCCCTTGCGGCGGATTCGCATCGGCATCATTGTTTAGCCGCGGTGCGGGGCAACAAGCGCTGCGCCTTTCCGTCCTTTGCCGTCCCTTGGAATCGAACTCCCAGAATGTACAAGCTCTATTCGATGCAGCGCTCGGGCAACAGCTACAAGGTCCGCCTTGCGCTGGCGCTTTTGAACGTGCCCTACGAACCCATCGAGGTGGACATTCTGCGCGGCGAGAGCAAGACGCCGGACTTCCTGTCGAAGAACCCGTCCGGACAGGTGCCGCTGCTCGAGGTCGGCGACAATCGCTATCTCGCCGAGTCCAACGCCATCTTGTGGTACGTCGCCGTCGGCACGCCGCTCGCGCCTGAGAACCGGATCGACCGCGCCGAGGCGCTGCAATGGATGTTCTTCGAGCAGCACGCGCTCGAGCCCAACATCGGCGCGGCGTATTTCTGGCTGTCGCTGGTCAAGGGCGGCCGCGACCTGCAGACCCACGCGCTGGAGGACTGGATGGAGCGCGGCTATGGCGCGCTCCAGGTGATGGAAAACCACCTCAAGACCAACGCCTATTTCGCCGCCCGCCAGCTCACGGTCGCCGACATCGCGTTGTACGGCTACACTCACCTCGCCGACCGCTGCGATTTCGATTTGGCGCCCTTCCCGGCGATCCGGGACTGGCTGAAGCGCGTCGAGGCCGCGCCCGGCTTCGTGGCGATGGACTGGCGCCCCGCCGACATCGACGACTCCGCCAGCATTGCCGCCGGGGTCTAAAAACCGGTGCGGCGTTAAGGAATAGCGGGCATTGCGTTAACCTTTGCCCCAATCCTGCCGCTTTCAGCGCGACCGCTGCCCCAATATTGCCGGTTGAAATTGTGACGTTGTTCGATGTCGCGGGTGATTCGCTCGCACGTTGAAGGATTTAGACCCATGATGCGGGCGTCCGGCACGGTCGGCTTTCAGGGCCAAACCGATACCGTCTCGTCTTCCCGGCTGACCAATGCGGTCGCGGCCTCGCTCGCCGTCGCCGCCCTCTCGCTTTGCCTGATCGTCACCCTCACGGTGCTGTCGACCAAGGCGACCATGGCGATGGGTCTGCCGGTCTGATCCCCGTTTCATCCGGATGACCTTCAAGGTGCCGCGCGGCCCGCGCCGATCAGCATCGCGACGGGACACCAATGAAATCGCCTGTGGTAGTCGTTGCAATCACCCTGACTGCGGCCATCCTGGTCGCGGCGTCGCTTCTGATCTTCGTGGGCACCCGCAAGGGCCCGGGCACGTCGACATGGAATGCGCCGACGCTGCAGGAGCGTATCAAGCACGCGCATTTGGTCTAAAATCATCCGAAAGCTTTGGGCGCGCGGGCAAGCGCCTCTTAAGCGCACCGCGCGAAATCGTCTTGCGCGCGCGCAACCATCCGCCAGTCTGACGCCGTTATCTCGTTCAGGGAGGAACGAGTCAGGCCCATGTGGTTCGGATGGCGTGCCATTTCCGGTCCCGTGCTCACGGCAGCGATCGCACTGCTGGCGATCGTGCTCGATCGCGCCGTTCCCCTTCCCTCGCCTGCGCCACTGTTCGTCTGTGTTGTCGCGCTTGCAGGTGCGCTGTCGGGCTTCGCTTCCGCCATGACCAGCGCGGCGCTCGCCGTGATCGGCGCCGCGCTGTTCTTCCTCGGCCATCGCGCCATGCCGTTCCATGCCGCCGCCGATCTGGTCGGGCTCCTCGCAGTGACGGCCTTCGGCACCGCAGGCATCACCGGCCTCATGCGCGAGCGGCTGCTCGACACCTTTGCGGCCGAGCGCCAGAGCCACGCCATTGCGGCGCGGCTGTCGGCAGCGCTCGACCAGGTCGATATCGGCATCGTGCTGCTCGATGCCGAGACCCGCGCCGAATTCATCAATCGTGCGTTCCGCGATTACTTCGCGCTGCCGGACGAAAAGGCCGACGACAAGCCGCCCTTCATCGCACTGATGTATCACAGCCGCGACACCGGCGCATTCGAGCTGCCGGAGGACGAGCTTGGCGTCTTCATCGCGCAGCGGATGGAGATGGTGCGGGTCGGCGATGCCACGCCGATCAACATCAATTTGCGCAACGGCGAGGTGCTGCGTTTCGTCTGCACCGCGCTGCCCGACGGCGGCCGCATGCTGAGCTACACGCCGGTGACCGATCTGGTGCGCCACACCGACGCGCCCGCACGCGCGGATTATTATCGCTCACTGCGCGATCCCACGGGACGCAAGCTGCTCCGGTACTTGCGCGTTGCGGAATAGAACAGGTTGGACCGAAGCTCTGGCGGCGCTCGAGGTTCACCTCTCCCCGTCGGGGAGAGGTCGGATTGCACAGCAATCCGGGTGAGGGGCCGCGGCATTAGGTAAGACCGTAACCCCTCACCCGGATCGCATCTGACGATGCGATCCGACCTCTCCCTACGGGAGAGGTGACCGAAGTCCGAGCCGCCACCGATTCAACTCATCGACATGCGATTGATCAGCGCGCCCTTCATCCCGTATGAAGGGCGCCTCATCGATCGCGGATTTCCCAGATGTCGCTCACCATTCGCTCCGTCACCCGGCAGGATTACGATCAATGGCTGCCGCTGTGGGATGGCTACAACGCCTTCTACGGCCGCTCCGGCCCGACCGCGCTCGCGCCCGAGATTACGAAGGTGACGTGGCAGCGCTTCTTCGATGCCTATGAGCCGGTGCATGGGCTGGTCGCCGAGAGCGACGGCCGCCTGCTCGGCATGACGAACTATCTGTTTCATCGCAGCACCACCGCGATCGAGCCATCGTGCTACCTGCAGGATCTGTTCACGCTGGAGGCTTCCCGCGGCAAGGGCGTCGCCTCGGCACTGATCTATGGCGTTTACGAGCGCGCGAAGCTCGCGGGCTCCCCACGGGTCTACTGGCAGACCCATGAGACCAACACCACGGCGCAGAGCCTGTACGACAAGGTCGCGGAACGCTCCGGCTTCATTGTCTATCGCAAGATTTTCTGATTTTTCCCGGGTTGGGGCGCGATGAACCATCATCGCGCCCCGGTTCGTTTTGAGCATGATCTTTTCGGAAAACCGCTACGCACTTTTCCGGATCATGCTGCCTGTGGATAACTTTGGTTGTCACCGGCGCGTAACACACCGGGACTAAGTTGCAGTTGCGTCTGATCAGGCCCCCCGTCACCGATCAAGCGCCCCAAGCGGTCCCCGTCAGTCGCCGCGTCTGACAGGGGCCGCATTTTTTTGTCCGCAGTTCCTTTCAGCATGGCTGCAACGCAGCCAGCCGCTTGCCGGTGCGGCACGCCGCGGTCACAATGGGCGCCTGCTTTTTCTGACAGGATCTCCCATGGAAATTCGTAATCTCGGCGGCTCCGGCCTGCGCGTGTCTGCAGTCGGGCTCGGCTGCAACAATTTCGGCCAGCGCACCGATCTGGAAACGTCGCGCAAGGTGATCCACCGCGCGATCGACCTCGGCATCACGCTGTTCGACACCGCCGACATCTATGCCGGCCAGGGCGGTTCCGAGACGGTGCTCGGCACCGTGCTCGGCGATCGCCGCAAGGACATCGTGCTCGCCACCAAATATTCCAAGCCGATGGCGGCCGACGGGACCAAGCAGGGCGCCTCGCGCCGCTACATCATGAATGCGGTCGAGGCCAGCCTGACGCGCCTCAAGACCGATTACATCGATCTCTACCAGCAGCATGATTACGATCCGCTGACGCCGCTGGAAGAGACGCTGCGCGCGCTCGACGATCTCGTCCGCCAGGGCAAGGTCCGCTACATCGGCCATTCCAACTTCCCGGCCTGGCGCATCGCGGAGGCCGAGTTCACCGCGCGCGCGATGAACGTCAGCCGCTTCGTCTCGGCGCAGGACGAGTACAGCCTCGTCGTCCGCGATATCGAGAAGGATCTGCTGCCCGCAGCCCAGGAATACAAGCTCGGCCTGCTGCCGTTCTTCCCGCTCGCAAGCGGCCTGCTCACCGGCAAATACCAGCGCGGCACGGCAGCGCCCGCCGACACGCGCTTCGGCAAGGCACCGGCGCTGCGCGACCGCTACGTCACGCCGCGCAACGAGGACATCGTCGAGAAGCTCCAGGGCTTTGCGCAGGCCCGCGGCCATTCGATGCTCGAGCTCGCCTTCTCCTGGCTCGCCGCGCGCCCGCAGGTGTCGAGCGTGATCGCCGGCGCCACCCGCGTCGAGCAGGTCGAGCAGAACGTCAAGGCGATCGCCTGGCAGCTCAGCGCGGACGATCTTGCCGAGATCGACAAGATCACGCTGGGATGATCCTGGCGGCGCGGCGCGCTACTTCGCGCCGCGTCCGACGGTCTGCTTGACCTCAAACCCTTCGAACTGGGGATGCCCCTGATAGAGCGGCTTGTTGTCGCCGGCACGGGCGTGCGCCGCGCGGAACGCCTCCGACTTGGTCCAGGCCTCGAACGCCGCATGATTGGCCCACACCGTATGCGAGGCGTAGAGCGTGTGGTCCTCGAGCTCGGGGCCTTTGAGCAGATGGAATTCGACGAAGCCCGGCACCTTGTCCAGATGCGTGTCGCGCGACGCCCAAACCTGCTCGAAGGCAGCTTCGGAACCTTTGGTGACACGAAAACGGTTCATGGCGATGTACATGCGGGTGGTCTCCTGATGCTCACGCGATCATGTCGTCATTCCGCGACGCGCCGCAAGGCGCGGGCGCGGGATGACGGCGGCGGCTGCTAAGCCACCAGCCCCTTCATCGGCCTTGCGCTTGCGCTGTCCGGGAAGACAGTGCCCGCCAGCACCTGATCCGACAGGCCGAACTGGCTCTGCAGCACGCCCTTGATCACGGAGCGGAGATCGGTGGTGGGCTTGAGGTCGCGGGCCTCATAGAGGTTGGCGGGCTTGAGGCCGGGCCAGTCGGAGATGACGCGGCCGCCTTTCACGGCGCCGCCGGCCAGCAGCGCGATGGTGCCGGTGCCGTGGTCGGTACCGTCGGTGCCGTTGATGCGCGCGGTGCGGCCGAATTCGGTGGCGACGACCACGACGGTGTCGCGCCAGCGCTCACCGAGGCCGCTTTCGAACTCGGCGAGCGCGCCGTCGAGACCGCCGAGCAGGAAGGCGAGACGCCCGACCGGGCCACCTTCATTGGCATGTGTATCCCAACCATCGAAGGCGAGTGCGGCAATGCGCGGACCGTCATCGGCGGCCATCAGCTTTGCCGCGCCGCGCGCGACCTGGCGCATCTGGGCGACCTGATTGCCGGGCTTCGGCTTCATGTCGTCGCCGGATGCCGCCTTTTCGAGCTGGAGACCTTGCGACAGCGCCGAAGCCAAAGCGGGATCGCGATGGCGATAGAGATCGACGAGCCGCATCGCGGTGTCGTCGTCGGCCTGCGGCAGCGCGACCGGCGCCCAGCCGACGGTCGGCGCATTGCCGCGCAGCACCAGTGGCGTTGTCGGGCCGACCGCAAGACCGCTCGACACGCGTTCGCCGCGCGGCAGCGCTTCCAGCGCGCGATTGAGCCAGCCGGACTGCACGCGGCCCGGGCCGGCATAGCCGCTCTCGAGCACGTCCTGGCCGTCGAAATGCGAGCGATCGCGATACGGCGTCGCCACCGCATGAATCACCGCGGCATGCTGCGCGCGATACATCCGCGCGAATTCCGGCATCGACGGATGCAGCGCGAAGAAGCTGTCGAGCATCAGCGCGGGATGCGCGCCATCCGCCGCAAGTGCGATCGTGCCGTGCAGGCCGGCATAATCGGGATCGCCGATCGGCGCGACGGTGGCGAGCCCGTCGAGCGCGCCGCGCAGGATCACCACGACCAGGCGCGGGTCGCGCCCATCGGCCGCGCGCGCGAATTTCGGCAAATAGGCCCAGGCCGCGAACGAGGCGCCGCCGAGCAGGAGGCCGCGGCGCGAGGTGAGGAGCCGGTTTTCGACGCAGTCGATCATCATCATCTCCTCTGCATTTCCGGCGACATCAGCAGCAGTGCCAGCGCCTGCTGGCGCGATTCCGCGCGCTCGATGGTCTTGCGCGTTTCGACCGAGGCCGCATCCGCCGCAGCGAATTCCAGGAGATCGAGCGGATCGATGTTGGGCCCGAGCCGCGCACCCATCTGCGAAGCGATGTCGAGCCGGAGCTTCATGCCTTCAGGTGCGGCCCAGGCCGCAGACGTGTCGGGGAAACCGTTCGGTCCGGCCGGCGTCCACAAGGGCTGGCCGAGCAGGTTCAGATTGTTGAGATACCCGCCGGGATCCTCCGGCACGCGCGCGAGCAGCCGGCCGCTCGCGACCAGGAAATCGTAAGGCGAACGCATCTTGGTCAGCGGCGCCTGCCAGGCCTCGTTGGAATCGACCAGAGCAGTGGCAAGCGCCTTCAGATCGCCGTCGGTCTTGACGAAGACATCGCGCAGCCGCGCGACCAGCACGGGCGGCGGATCGTCGGCGACGAAGTGACGGACGAATTTGGTGGCGATGAAATTCGCGGTCGAGGGATGGCGCGCAATGTCGGCGAGCGCGGCCTCGCCCTGCGCAAGGCCCGTCGCCTCGTAGGTCTTGCCGAGCAGCATTTGCGGCCCGGGCTGATGCGCATTGGCGTTGAAGGCGAACGAGCCGGGCGCTCCGAGCTGACCCTGCCGGCCGGCAAAGGTCCAGCCGGTGATGATGCGCGCGAGCGAGGTGACGTCCTCCTGCGTATAGCCGCCGCCGACGCCGAGCGTATGCAGCTCCATGATCTCGCGCGCGAGATTCTCGTTCAGCCCGCGCTTTCGGTTCTGGCCCGCGCGCGAATCCGGTCCGAGCGATTGCTGGTTGTCGAGGAAGAACAGCATGGCCGGATGCTGCTCGACCGCCTTCAGCATGTCGGCGAAGCGCCCGAGCACGTGCGGGCGAATCGCCTCGCGCTCGAACGCGCCGGCCCACATCCGCGCCAGCTCGCCCTTGCTTGCGGAGATGCAGAAATGGTTGGACCAGAACACGACCAGACGCTCGGTGAAGCCGCAATCGACCATCATCGCGCGCTGCAGCCGCGCCAGTGCCTCGGCGCGAAAGGTCTTCTGGATCACGTTGAGCGGCTGCGCCGGTTTTGCAGCAGCCGGCGCCGCGGCACCGGGCTGCATGGTATCGGGCTTCATCGCAGGATCGGCAGGCTTGTTGTCGGCGGCAGGTTTGGCCTCCGCCATCTGCTGACCTGCGATCTCGGTCATCACCGTGTTGAGCGAGAGATTGCGCCGCAACTGATTGTCGGGCTTCGGATCGGCGGGCGGCTGCGGCGCCGGCGCTTCGGTGGGAGCTGCCGCCTTCGCCGCCTCGCGCGCCTGCTTGACCTGGTCCTGATAGGCGAACGCGGCTTGGCCGAGTTGCGGCGTCGATTGCAGGCCCGGCGCCTCCAGCAGCGCGCCCACCGGACGCGCCAGCTCCGCCTTCACGAAACCGCGGGGATCGGAAGCCGCATTGATGAGATCGCCGGAGGCCCCGCCGCGGGCGCCGAAGCCGAAGCGGTTCAGCGCGACGAGGGCGGCTTGCGAATCGCGGGCCATCGATTTGTCCTCCGCGCGGTGCCAACCGCTTCCCTGGTCCGGGCGTGGCGCCTAATATACCGCAGCCGGAGATGAACCCGACATGAAAATGACGGCGAAGCTTTTGCGTAAATCATGACAAATCCGAAAGAAATCACGCTTCCGCAACCGGCCCCGCGCCGCCTCGCCTGCTCCCGATGCGGCACCGAATTCGGCTGCGATCTCTCGGGCGAGTGCTGGTGCGCCGAGGAGACGGCAAAGCTGCCGATGCCGGTGAAGGGCGAGGATTGCCTGTGCCGGGAGTGTCTGCGGAAGGCGGCGGGGGCGACGAGCACTGCAGGTTAGTTGCGAGAGATCGCCACACTCACGGTGTCGTCCCGGCGAAGGCCGGGACCCATAACCCCAGGGAGAGGTTTGGCGAAGACTCGTCGTTCGGTACTTCGACCATCCACAACATTTAGATCACGCGGTATGGGTCCCGGCCTTCGCCGGGACGACGAACTGCCCTAGACCGCAAATCCCGGCGACTTCCGCGCCATGCCGTCGAACGCATCGAGCAGCTTTTCGCGCCAGGCATAAACGAGATCATCGGCCTCGAGCAGCCTAAACGGGCTCACCACGCGCGCCCATTGGAAGCCGCCGAACACGATGTAGTCGGCATAGTTCGGCGCGGCGCCGCCGAGATAGGCTTGCGTCTTGAACGTCTGCCGCATGATCTCCAGCGATTTGCGGAACGCGACGACGCCGCTGTCGCGGCTCGCCATGATCTCTTCCAGCCTCTTGCCGCCGAAACGAGCCTCGCGCGATTGGCGAAAATAGGCGGCATCGACCTCGGCGAGATTGTTCGGGATGTCGGCGATGATCAGCGGAAAGATGCCGCCGACGATGGCGATGTCGCCCCAAGCATTGATCATGCGCGCCATTGCGCGACCGCCCTCGCCGCCGAACAGCGACGGGCGATCGGGAAAATTGTCTTCGAGATAGTTCGCGATCGCCCAGGAATCGACCACGGGCTTGTCGTGATGCAGCAGCACCGGCACCTTCTCCGAGCCGTGCGGCGCGATTGCGCCCTTCTCGGTAAACCGCCAGGGCAGCGAGTCCGCCGTCAGCCCCTTGTGCGCGAGCGCCATCCGCGTGCGCCAGCAATAGGGACTGAAGGGGCGCGAGGCGTCGGTGCCGACGAGTTCGAAGAGCTTGAGCGACATGGTGGTGTTCCGTCATTGCGAGCGCAGCGAAGCAATCCAGTCTGCCGCTGCGGAGACATTCTGGATTGCTTCGCTTGCGCTCGCAATGACGTTGTGGCGTCACCGCCCGTTCGTTCGCAGCCACCTTTCGCCGTCTTCCGTCACCGCGATGATCAGGCCGATGCCGGGCAGCGTCTCGCGCGCGACGAAGCCGCGATCGGCGGCGTCCTCCCAGATGGTGAGGCGCGGGCACGAGGTCTTCCAGGTCGAGATCACCTCGGCATAGGCGCGCGGCTCGCGCGCGATCCATTCGACGAAGTCCAGCACCAGCGGGTCGGCCGTCTCGCTCATTGCAAACCTCCCTTGTCGAAGGCAGCCAGCACCGGCGTGCGCAGCAGGAGCCAGCCACCATAGGCAATGTAATAGCAGGCGATGGTGGTGATCAGCTTGTTCGACCAGGCGATGAATTGCTGGTCGGTCATGGCTTCGAGAATACGCCGCGCCAGCGAGGTGCCGATCATCGAGGCTGCAATGGCGATACCGGCGAGGACGGGGTCGAGCGTCGCGGCCTGGTCGATGACGCCGCCGAAATAGATCAGCTTGGTGAAATGGCTGACGAGCTGGCACATCGCCTTGGTCGCCACCTTCTCGCGGCGGCCGAAGTCGCCGCCGAGGAAGAAGGTGTCAAGCAGCGGACCGGAGACGCCGGTCATCAGCATCAGCCCCATGCAGATCGTGCCGTAGACGGTGCCCTGCCAGAGGCGATCCGGATCCGGCTTGATATTCGTCGGCAGCAGCCGTGCCATGAACGGCGTGGCACCGAGCATCAGGAGCGCCATCGGCTTGTCCGGCACGTAGCGGGTGAGCGACCAGGCCGCCAGCGCGATGGCAGCGCCGACCATGTAGTTCGCGACCGGCCGCCAGCGGATATGGGCGCGCCACAGCAGCGCGCGCCAGCCGTTGGAAGCCATCTGCGTGATCGCGTGCAGCACCATCGCGGTCGGCAGCGGCATCAGCGCCAGCAGCGCGCCGATCAGGATCAGCCCGCCCGCCATGCCGAACAACCCCGACAGGAACGCCGTGGCGACCATCAGCAATCCGAGGGCAGCGATCATGATGGGCGTCACGCGAGGGGTCTCCTATTGGAATGGTCAGGGACGCAGACTGCTCAATCCCCTTCGCCCCGTTTGGGGGAGAAGCGAGGAAGGGCGCCTCCGGCTCAAATCAGCATGAATTACGCTGATATTTGTGCCTCGCTTGCTCCGTTCGGGCAAACTGAGTTATCTTGCCCCGGCATCAGCTTTCCTGAGGGTCCTTCGGTTGCGGCGGCTGCTCTTTCTCAACGGCATCAAGGCATTCGAGGCGGCGGCGCGGACCGGCAGCTTCGCCGCGGCCGGCGTCGAGCTGAGCGTGTCGGCGGCCGCCGTCAGCCGCATGGTGCATCTGCTGGAAGAGCGGCTCGGCGTCGCGCTGTTCGAGCGCAAGGCCAACAAGCTCGTGCTGACGCAGGCGGGCCGCGCCTATCAGAGCGGCCTGACGCCGATCTTCGACGCGCTCGCCAGCCTCACCGCACAGGTGACGGCCCCCTCCGGCGTCCGCGTGCTCACCATCGGGGTCGGACATACGTTCGCGATGCGCTGGCTGATCCCGCGGCTGTCGGAGTTTCGCAGCGAGGAGCCCGACATCGAGGTGCGCTTCACCACCGGCGGCGCCGAGGTGCCGTTCGGCGAGGATTGGAGCTGCGGCATCAAGCTTGGCACCGGCGACTGGCCAGGGCTCGTCGCCGAGCCGCTGTTCGCCGGCGACCTCACGCCGGTCTGCGTACCGCGCCTCGCCTCCGGCCTGAAACGCCCGGCCGATCTCAAAGGCCCGAGCCTGATCCGCGTCACGCATTCAACCGAGGACTGGCCGATCTGGCTGAAAGCCGCAGGCCTGCCCCGCATCAACGCGCGCGGGCCGGAGTTCCAGTTCTATGGCCAGGCGCTCCAGGCCGCCGCCGACGGGCTCGGCATCGCCATGGGCATCCGGCCCTATATCGACGACGATCTCGCTGCCGGACGCCTGATCGCGCCGTTCGATCTCTCCGTGCCAAAAGGCATGCGCTGGTACCTGCTCTACCGCAGCTTTCAGACCGAACAGCGCGATTTTGCTGCGTTCCGCCGCTGGATCATGCGTTCCGCGGCGGAACCCGCAGCCCGGCCGCGCCGGTCGAGCCGCGCCGCCGGACGGGGCTAGATTCTTGTTTTGACGCGTTTTCTTTACGCGAACCGGTATCCACTTCGCTCGAAAACGCTCTGGCCCATCACCCGATCGGGTGAAAAAGCCGGCCGCGTGTGAACCGCTTCACATTTCGAAATCCGCAAACGTGGTCCTCTAACCCTCCGACAAGAGAGCATTTGGGGACTACCTATGACGACCCTTTACGACGGCTTTGACATCGAATCCTTCGAAGCTGGCAAGGGACTGTGGCACGCCCGGATTCGGCGCGCCGATTTCAGCCCGGTTGCCATCGACGGCGTGCTGTTTCCGGCCATGGAAGTCGGCTTCGCCTGGCCCGATCCCGACGCCGCGATCGCGGACGCTAAGCATCACATCGATCGCTTCCGCCGACGCGCCGACGACATCGACGACGAATAGACCTGTCGAACGACAGCGTGGCGCCACAGGGGGACACCGGTTGATGTCGGTCATCGATTTCGAGGACGGTCCGCGGCCGCGGATTTATTCGCGCAAGGTGCTGGCGATATGCCCGGAATGCAACGGCGATCTCACGGTGCTCCGTGTGATCGGCGGCCGCGCCGGGTGCGAGTACTGGACCATGCGCTGCACTGATTGCGGCGGGATCCATCTCGACATCCTCGAGCCGCGCCTGACGGTCGTGGACGGCGACGGACCGCTGCCGGCGGCGTAGTCGCGACCCTGCTGCCAACCTGCTGTCAGCAGCCTGCGTGTGGACGGGTATTCGCTCTTTTCTGAGGGGCGGACTCGTCCCATATTCGGGGCATGGCGAAGAAAGCTGCTCCCCCAAAATCCCCGAAATCCAAGACTGCCAACAAGGCACCGAACTCGAAAGCACATCGGCCCGATGTGCAACCGATCGGACCGGCCCTGGCCGAATTGCTCAATCCCGCGATCAATCGCGGCGATGCCGGGCTGGGATCGGGCACCGGGCTGCAGCCGCCGCCGGACAATTCGCGCGACCGCCGCTCCGGCGGCGAGGCCGCCGCGCATCGGGCGCGGGCCTCGACGCCGAAGGAGTTTCCGCAGGATCGGCCGATGCCGCTGCGGCCCAATCCGCAGCCGCCCGGAGCTCGCGACGCGGGCTTCGACGAGGCGCCGCAGGCCAATTACGGAACGGCGGCCACGATCCCGACGCTCGATCCGGAACTGGCGCGGCAGCTCGGCCTTCCCACCGAAGAGGACGATGCCGAGGCGCTGGCGCGTCCGCCGCGCACCAAGATGGAGGCGCTCGGCGTCAAGGCCACCGCCGACGCACTGGAATCGCTGATCCGCGAGGGCCGGCCGGAGTTCCGCAAGGATGACGGCTCCACCAAGGTGTGGACCCCTCACCGGCCGCCGCGCCCGGAGAAGTCCGAAGGCGGCGTGCGTTTCGAGATCAAGTCGCCATACCAGCCGCGCGGCGACCAGCCGACCGCGATCGCGGAGCTCGTCGAGGGCATCCAGCGCAACGACCGTTCGCAGGTGCTGCTCGGCGTCACCGGCTCCGGCAAGACCTACACCATGGCCAAGGTGATCGAGGCGACGCAGCGGCCGGCCATCATCCTGGCGCCGAACAAGACGCTCGCCGCCCAGCTCTATGGCGAGTTCAAGAGCTTCTTTCCCGACAACGCGGTCGAGTATTTCGTCAGCTATTACGACTATTACCAGCCGGAAGCCTACGTTCCGCGCACCGACACCTATATCGAGAAGGACTCCTCCATCAACGAGCAGATCGACCGCATGCGCCACTCGGCGACGCGCGCGCTGCTCGAACGCGACGACGTCATCATCGTCGCCTCGGTGTCCTGCATCTACGGTATCGGCTCGGTCGAAACCTACACCGCGATGACCTTCGCGCTGAAGAAGGGCGAGCGCATCGACCAGCGCCAGCTGATCGCCGATCTCGTCGCGCTCCAGTACAAGCGCACCCAGGCCGACTTTACCCGCGGCACCTTTCGCGTGCGCGGCGACGTCATCGACATCTTCCCGGCGCACTATGAAGACCGCGCCTGGCGCGTGAATCTGTTCGGCGACACCATCGAGAACATCGAGGAATTCGATCCGCTCACCGGCCACAAGCAGGACGAGCTCGAATTCATCAAGATGTACGCCAACTCGCACTATGTGACGCCGCGCCCGACGCTGGTGCAGGCGATCAAGTCGATCAAATCGGAGCTGAAGCAGCGGCTCGACCAGCTGAACAATCAGGGTCGCCTGCTGGAAGCGCAGCGGCTGGAGCAGCGCACCACCTTCGACCTCGAGATGATGGAAGCAACGGGAAGCTGCGCCGGCATCGAGAACTATTCGCGCTATCTCACCGGGCGCCTGCCCGGCGAGCCGCCGCCGACGCTGTTCGAATACGTCCCCGACAACGCGCTGGTGTTCGCCGACGAAAGCCACGTCACCGTGCCGCAGATCGGCGGCATGTTCCGCGGCGACTTCCGCCGCAAGGCGACGCTGGCCGAATACGGTTTCCGCCTGCCCTCATGCATGGACAACCGCCCGCTCCGCTTCGAGGAATGGGACATGATGCGGCCGCAGACGGTCGCGGTGTCGGCGACACCCGGCGGCTGGGAGCTGAACGAGAGCGGCGGCGTATTCGTCGAGCAGGTCATCCGCCCGACGGGGCTCATTGATCCCCCGGTGAACATTCGCCCGGCCCGCACCCAGGTCGACGATCTCGTCGGCGAGGTGCGCGCCACCGCGCAGGCCGGCTACCGCTCGCTGATCACCGTGCTGACCAAGCGCATGGCGGAGGACCTCACCGAATATCTGCATGAGCAGGGCATTCGCGTCCGCTACATGCACTCGGACATCGACACCATCGAGCGCATCGAGATCATTCGCGACCTCCGGCTCGGCGCCTTCGACGCGCTGGTCGGCATCAACCTCTTGCGCGAAGGCCTCGACATTCCCGAATGCGCGCTGGTCGCCATTCTCGACGCCGACAAGGAAGGTTTTCTGCGCAGCGAGACCTCGCTGATCCAGACCATCGGCCGCGCCGCGCGCAACGTCGACGGCCAGGTGATCCTCTATGCCGACCAGATGACGGGCTCGATGGAGCGCGCCATCGCCGAGACCAACCGCCGTCGCGAAAAGCAGGTCGAGTACAACACCGCCAACGGCATCACGCCGGAGAGCGTGAAGAAGCAGATCGGCGACATCCTCAACTCCGTCTACGAGCGCGACCACGTGCTGGTCGAGGTCGGCGGCCACGACATGACCGACGACGTCATCTCGATCGGCCACAATTTCGAAGCCGTGCTCGCCGATCTCGAAACCCGGATGCGCGAGGCCGCCGCCGACCTGAACTTCGAGGAGGCCGCGCGCCTGCGCGACGAGGTCAAGCGCCTGCGCGCCACCGAGCTCGCGGTCGTCGACGACCCCACCGCGAAACAGCGCACCGTCGCCGGCAAGGCCGGCGCCTATGCCGGCACCAGGAAATACGGCGACGCCGCTAACCTGCCGGTCAGCGCAATGAAGAAGAAGACCGTGAGCTCCGCGCTGAAGGCCAGCGGCGGTGGCAGCGGCAGCGGCAGCGGCTCGAAGGTCCACAAGCCGCATCTCGATGAGATGCACGGCCCGGAATCCCTGCCCTACCGCGAGAAACAGACGTTGCCGTCAAAGCCGTTCGGCAGCACCAGCCGGATCATCCAGCCGACGGATTCACGGCAGTCCGGGCCGGAGTTCGGCCCGGCGCCGAAGTCGACGGGTGGACAGCCGGGACGGCGGGGCGGGTGGAAGAAGAGGTGAGGCGACGGCGTATCGTCTGCGCTTGTCGTGACCAGGGATTCTCAGATGCGCGATTGCGCATCATAGCTCGCCGCTACGCGCCCCTCTCTCACCCCGCGATCGTCGCCAGCAGCGACAACAGCAGCACTGATGCCATGAGCTGCAGCGATGTTGCCGGCTTGGCGCGCCAGCGGGCGATCTTTTCGGAGCAGGACAGGTTCGCGTCGAAGAATTGCGCTTCGTAGCCGCTCTTGATCCTCGGGAAGGCCGACCCGACCGAGACGACGAAGATGCTGTAGAAGACCGACGCCATCGCAATGGTGAGGACTGGACGGCTCCCGTGAGTGTCGCCGAGGAGTTTGACCATCAGCGAGGCTGCCGCGAAGATCGGAAAACCCTGAAGGATTGTGGTGAGCGCAAAGCCTTCGAGGCAGTTGAGGGGGGCGGATTTCGACGTGGTGATGAAGGGCATACGCGTTCACCCCACGCTCGCCGTCACCACCGCCATCACCGACAGCAGCAGCACGATGGTCACGAGTTGGAGCGAGGCGACCGGGTGGGTGCGCCATTCGGTGATCTTGTCGGAGAGCGACAGGGTGCCATCGAAGAAACTCGGCTCGTAGAGAGTCCTGAACAGGGCCGGGAAGATCGGCCCGAGCGTGACCGCGATGGTCGCATGAACCAGCGAGGCGAAGGCGACGAAGATGGCG
Organism: Bradyrhizobium sp. CCGUVB4N; assembly: GCF_024199945.1. GTDB lineage: Bacteria > Pseudomonadota > Alphaproteobacteria > Rhizobiales > Xanthobacteraceae > Bradyrhizobium. The sequence goes on from NZ_JANADP010000001.1 coordinate 8,234,087, forward strand.
ACGCCGGGGTCGCCGACGAGGTCGTGGTTGCCGCACAGCTTGAGCAGCAGCGCGGCGGCGGCGAAGGTCGGGAAACTCTGCAGGATCGCGGTCAGCGCAAACCCCTCGAGCGCGTTGCGCAGGCGGGACTTTCTCGCGGCGGCGGTGACGGCCATGGCACGTCTCCCTGATGACAGGCGGATGATGTTAGCCGCGATGTCAAAAGCGAGATGTGAGCTGGCTCACGCGGTGCCGGGGCCCGCGGCGTGAAGCCGGCTGAAGGAACTCAGAGCTGGCGGAAGAAGACGAGATAGATGGCGAGGCCAATCGTCGAGAACGACAGCAAGACGCTGAGCCAATTGTATTTGACGCCCTGCGAACGAGACACGTTTCCCACGAAAGCGACGACGCAATAGAGGAACACGATTGCGACGACGACGCCCCACAAGGACTTCCCGACGTCCATCGTTCCCTCGCCCGGCTCAACCCCAGCGTTTGCGGCTGGAATTTACCATCGGCACGACCTGGGTAGAAGGCCGCCGGTGCGAGGTTTTTCAGCGTCTTTACAGCTTGCCCTGTCCGTTCACCTGGCTCTGCTGTTGCTGCTGCTTGTCCTGCTCGTTGGCGCGGTGGCGGCCGTAGAGGCAGCCGGCGGCGGCGCCGAGCACGCCATGATGGCCGGCGTAATGGCCGGCGACGCCGCCGACCACGGCGCCCTTGATGCAGCCCTTGGCGTTGGCGGCGGAGCTCGCGCCCAGCATGAGCAGCGCGGCAGTGACGGCGATGAACGGGGATTTCATGATCGATGTCTCCGGATACGGTGTCGCCGTCTCAACGAGCGTGGGCCGCTCCGGGTTCCAGCGCTCGCCACGGGGCAACGATTGAAATTCGTGCATGCGGATGCAAGCGCGACCCGCCATTGAACGGTGTGAACCCACGTACATTGCAGCGTGACCAATCGCTCGGTAGCCCGGTGTTTTCGCGGATTGATGGACCCGCGCGCCCGGCCATAGCGTTCCTCAATCCGTGGCCAATGAAGGCTGGAGCAGCATGACGGTTGAAAAGTTGAACAGGCAACGCGTGCTGCATCTGCTCGACACTTTTGCGCGCGGCGACATCGAGGCGGCGCTGTCGTGCTGCACCGACGACGTCGACTTCCTCACCCACGCGCCGATCGACGTGCTGCCGCATATGGGCCCGCGCCACGGCAAGGCCGAGCTGCGCGAGCTCTGGCAGACGGTGTGGTCGCGCTATTCCGAGATCCGCTACAAGGCGCCGCACGTCGTCGCCGACGGCGACGATGTCGCGACCTACCTGCACACCTATTTCACCAAGCGCAGCAACGGCCGCATCGTGCAGTTCGACATGGCGGTGTTTTATACCTTCCGGAACGGACAGATCGCGCAGATCCGGGAGATCATCGATTCCTACGATCTGGTGCAGCAGGTGCTGGAGCGGGAGATCGGGCCGCTGATCACGCGGGCGGGGGTGGACGACATCGAGTACTGGGCACCGCCTCGCGCTTGAACCTCCCTCACCGCTTCCCCGACCCATTCCTCGGGGCGTCATGCACGCCGGCTCTGGTGATGTTTGCCGATGAAAGTCGCGTTGCTTGCAATCTTGGGGCTGTTCCTGGGGGCGTTGGGGGGAGCCGCGCTCGGCGTCGGCGCCGGGCTCGCCTGGGTCGAGATCGCGCAGACCACCAGCTTCGAGGGCTATAGCGGCATGCTGGTGTTCCTCACCTTCATGCCTGTGGGGGCTGCGATCGGCGGGATCGGCGGCGCCGCTCTCTTCGCCATGATGGCTATGCGCGACGATGCCATCGCGATCGAGCGGGAACCGGCACGCGGCCACGACTGATCGAACTCCGGTAAGATTACGGGGTTCTATTGTAAATCTCACACTTGGCGCTCACTTGTGCATTGCAAAAACGTGAATTGCGTTTTGGCCGAAATCCCGTATTTGTTCGCATACAAATGAGTTGACCGGCCCCGGGGCACATTGCGGTGCATGGGGTTGTTTTCCGTTTTTCTACAAACCCAGCGTCAGGACTGCCCAAAATGACAGAGCACAGCCTCTGGCGTTTCTCGCGTGCGTTGCACCGCGCGATCAACGACCGGCATTTCGAGGACATCGAGGCCCTGATCGACGAGGACGTCGAATGGGCGATCTATGGCCCGATCGACATGTTTCCGTTCCTGGGCGCGCGCCAGGGCAAGGCGGCCGTGCTCCAGGTCATCCGCCAGCTCGCCGACAATTTCCACGTCCGCCGCTTCGAGCGCGAGAGCATCATGCTGGGCGTCGATTCCGCCTCCTCGATGCTACGCTATTCGCTCACGGCACTTGATTCCGACAAGCCGATCAGCTTGCGCGTCGCGCAGTTCGCCCAGTTCAGGGCGGACCGGCTCATCAGCATGCGCGTGCTGATCGACACTTTCGACCTGGTCGAGCAGGCACTCGGCCGCGCCATTCATCTGCCGAAGATGACCAGCGTCGGCTGAGGGGGACACCAACGGGCTCCGCAATTCGGGACCGATCGATTGATGCTTCCGCGACCCTGTCCTGGCCACCAGCCCCGCCGGATGCCGTCGTGGAAATGCTCGTCATCGGGCGCGCGCTTGCTCGCGCGGCCCGTTGGTTCGCTATTCTGAAGGCCCGGGCAGCTTCCAAACTGTCGCGGCATGCGCCATAATTTCGCAACGTTAGCGCCGCATCCTGTGCGCGAACTGGGCTTGCGGGCAAGGCAATGGAATTCACGACAGGTTTTGGCTGGACCCGGCTGCCGCTGGCGGCCGCGTTCATTTTCGGCTCTGTGCTGACGGCCCCGGCGCAAATCATCCCGCCCTTCTCCCCTCCCCCCGCTGCGACGGCGCCCGACGAGGAGGACGAGGTCGCAGAAGCCCCCAACGTCGCGGAAGCCCCCAACGTCAATGACACCGACGTGCTCAAGGGCATCGACGTCGACAAGCTCGACTGGAGCCAGCTCGCCATCGACGCCGGCACGCTCAACGACATCATCGCCGCCAAGAAGCGCGCGCAGGCGGCCGCCAATAACGGCATGAACTGGTCGACCAACGCCAACGCCAACGGCTCCTCGGCCGTGACCGTGAAGCAGTCGGTGTCGTCGTTCTGGGACACCCGCGTCGGCGCCGACATGACGGTGGCGAAAGAGCCGACCACGATGTCGGAGCTGATGGCGCAGAAGGCCGCCAATGGCGGCAACCTGCCGCAATCCTCCGGCAGTGCCTGGGCCGCCGCGACCGCACCTGGCGCGGGCGCGGTCTGGGACAAGACCGCGGTGGAAGCGCGCGTCGATCCCGGCGCCGAGCAGAGCAAGCTTGGCGCATCGCTGACCAAATCGATACCGCTGTCGGGCGATTATTCGCTGACGCTCCAGAACGGCTACAGCGTCAACCAGCAGGGCACGACGGCGCTGCCCGGCGTCGGCGGCCACATCACCCGCAACTACGAGACCGATCAGTCAGCCAAGGTGACCATTACCGATACCGGCACCAGCATTACCGCCGGCCAGATCATGTCCACCACCGACGACAAATGGCTGCGCAAGGTCGGCGCCGAGCAGAAGCTGTTCGACAACGTCACCGTGTCCGGCTCGGTCGGCGAAACCTCGCAAGGCGCGATCAACAAGAGCCTGACCGCGGGCTTCAAGAAGAGCTGGTGAGCTTTCTTAGGAATCCCGTAACCATACGCCACGGCAAAACCCCCGAATGGTCCGCCCTTGCCGCATCTCGGCCCCTTTGCGGTCAAAATCGGACGCCCTGATGCACCGGCCTGACACATATCGTCGTGCGGGGGACACTCGCGCTGCGCTCAACGCGAACAGGGGAATAACGATGAACGCCATGCGTCCGGAAAAGACCGAGACCACCACCGCCGAGACCGAGACGGTCGACACCAACCTCGCCGCCGTGACGGAAGTCGAAGCCGGCATCCGCGATTTCGTCCGCAACGACATCGCCTATCTGCGCCGGCCGGCCGCGGCCACCACGACCGACGCGCCGCCGCTCGATCCGAGCGCGGAAGCCACAGTCACCAACGTCAACTCGCTGATCCAGCGCGTCGCCGGCACCTCGCTTGCCGAGATCGAGAATCTGATCTCCGAGCTCGAGAGCCTGCGCGACCTGCTTCATGCCGAAGGCCAGCGCGTCCAGCGCGAGATCTCGGGCTATGCCCAGCTCAGCCAGGCCGCGATGAAGTCGACCCGCATGATCGCCGACAACGTCGCCCAGTGGAAGCGCGCCGCCGACGGCCTGCGCAACAGCTGATCGCACGTACCAAGCATCACCAGCCGCCGCGCTCCGGAAGGGGCGCGGCGGTTTTGATTCCGAAGAGGTCCCGTGCCCCGGACGCGGTGCGGCACGCAGTGACGCTCCGCAGAGCCGGGGCCCATGAATATGTGAAGCGCTGGGTCCCGGCTCTGCGCAGCAGCGCAAGAGCGCTGCTGCGCGTCCGGGACACGAGAGGAGGTGGCTCGGCCTTGAACCCACCGCCCATCCCCGCCGACCAATGCCTAGCGCCCGCAGCCTTGCGGCCGGGCCTCGGGGACATCTCAAATGGAAAGCATTCGGCCCGATAACACGGACCCGATACCGCTGCGGCCCGCGCCGAACCAGTTCGGGACCATCATGCTGCGCTTTATCGGACTGCTGGCGGTTGCGATCGCGATCTTGGCGTTCGTCTATAGCCGCTGAGAACGGAGGCCGTATCGCGGCCCCACGCGGAGGCCACTGCGCGGCCCCGCGGAGTTAACGAGTGCTTAACGGCTCGCGTCGACCGTGGAGGCTTCCAGGGTGTAGGCGCCGTCGGCGTAGCCCTTCACCACCATGCCGGCGACCAGCATCACGGCCAGCGTCGCGGTAGCGAAGATAAATCCGACCAGCTTGAGTGCGCCGCGGTCTGCCATTGATCTCGTCCCCTGTACTCTGCCCAGTTTGTTCAAATAGACAGCGACAGGTTCATAATTGGTTAGCAACTCGATGGTTCCGGTTAACTGCTTCGCAGCGACCGGCCATCTCGGAGAGGCTTATGCCAGCCGCCCGGAATCGCGTCCATAGCGCGCGGGCAACACCTGCGCGCTGATTTCTGCGCGCTGATTTCGGCCGTTCATTCTGGAACTGGTCTAAGCGCCCTTCCGCATCGGCACGAAGGCCGAAGCGGTGATGGAATAGACCTCTTCGCCACGCTGGTTGGTTCCTGTGGTGCGGGCGGTCAGGATGCCCCAGCCGGGACGCGAGGCGGAGCTGCGCTTGTCGATGACGACGCTGGAATAGCTGATGGTGTCGCCGGCCAGCACCGGCTTGATCCAGCGCAGGTCGCGAAAGCCCGGTGACGGCCCCCACACCGCAACCTCCTCGCCGCGCGCCACAGCTTCCCGCGCCAGGCGCTGGCCGTCGGCGACAAGCAGGCTCATGCAGGCCGAGCCGACATGCCAGCCGGACCCAGCTAAGCCGCCGAACAGCGAGTTCTTGCCTTCCTCCTCGTCGAGGTGGAAGCGCTGCGGATCGAACTTCGCGGCAAAGGTCTTGATGGAGTCCGCCGTGAAATTGTAGCTGCCGATGTCGCGGCGATGGCCGATCTCGATATCTTCGAAGAACCGCATCAGACCGCTCCCGCGCGCCGCTCGATCAGGATCGGCGAGGTCATCTCGCACAGCGCTTCGCCCCTGGCGTTGCGCATCGTGCATTTGAACTTGACGATGCCGAGGTTCGGCCTGCTCTTCGAGGTCCGGGCTTCGACGACGTCGACCTCGAGCATGAGGTCGTCGCCGGGTCGAAGCGGGGACAGCCAGCGCACCTCGTCGACACCGGGCGACCCCAGCGACGCGGCGCGCGTGATGAAACCGTCGGCCATCATCCGCATCATCAGCGAGCAGAGGTGCCAGCCCGAGCCGGACAGGCCGCGCAGCATGCTTTTGCCGGCGGCCTCCTCGTCCAGATGCATCGGTTGCGGATCGAACTCGGCGGCGAAAGCCAGGATCTCGTCGCGGGTGACATGGCGCGGGCCGAACGTTCCATACCGGCCGGTCGGGAAATCTTCGAAGGTCAGGGTCATCTTGGGAATGCTTTGCGGGAATGACAGATTGTGGCCGCACTTTGCGGCAATCTCAACCCGCCGGCCCGCATGGCTCGTGCTACATTCGGCGAGTCGGGCCGAACCAGCCTCATTGTTCGATTGGCGCGGCCGGGGGCGCGATCTGCCCGGGGGAGAGAAATGTTTTCATTCAACGATCTGTTTCAATGGGACCGCTTCATCACGCCGACGATCATCAAGACCTTCTACTGGCTGGTGATCGGCGTGATCTGCCTGTTCGGGCTTTCCGGAATCTTTGCCGGTCTCACCGCGATGGCGATCAGCCCGTTCGCCGGCTTCCTGGTCGTGCTGGAATCGATCGCGGGCGTCGTCGTCGGAATCGTGTTCTCGCGCATCGCCGCGGAATTGATCCTGATCGTGTTCCGCATCAACGAGCATCTCGGTGCCATCCGGGATCAGGGCGGCGGGGCGCGCTGAGGCGCCCCTCTCCGCGACTTACGTATTGAACCGGAAATGCATCACGTCGCCGTCGGCGACGACGTATTCCTTGCCTTCGAGCCGCAGCTTGCCGGCATCGCGCGCGCCGGCTTCACCGTTCAGCGCGACATAGTCCTCATACGCAATCGTCTCGGCGCGGATGAAGCCCTTCTCGAAGTCGGTGTGGATCACACCGGCGGCGCCCGGCGCCTTGGTGCCGCGATAGATGGTCCAGGCGCGCGCTTCCTTCGGTCCGACAGTGAAATAGGTGATGAGGTCGAGCAGCGTGTAGCCGGCGCGGATCAGGCGATCGAGGCCGGCCTCTTCGAGACCAAGCGTCTCCAGGAAGTCGGTGCGCTCCTCGCGCGAGATCGTGGCGATCTCGGATTCGATCTTGGCGGAGATGACGACGGCAACGGCGCCTTCCTTGGCGGCCTGGTCCTGCACCGCCTTCGAGAATGAATTGCCGGTGGCGGCCGAGCCTTCCTCGACGTTGCAGACATAGAGCACGGGCTTGGACGACAGCAGGCCGAGCATGCCGAAGGCGCGCTCTTCCTCCGCCTTGCGCTCGACGAGGCGCGCGGGCTTGCCCTCGCGCAGCAGCACCAGCGTGCGGTTGACGAGGTCGAGCTGCTCCTTGGCGTCCTTGTCGTTGCCCTTGGCCTTCTTGGTGAGGTTGTCGACGCGCTTCTCGAGGCTGTCGAGGTCGGCCAGCATCAGCTCGGTCTCGATGGTCTCGATATCGGCGAGCGGCGCGATCTTGCCCTCGACATGGGTGATGTCGGAATCTTCAAAGCAGCGCACGACATGCGCGATGGCGTCGACCTCGCGGATGTTTGCCAGGAACTGGTTGCCGAGGCCTTCGCCCTTGGAGGCGCCGCGCACGAGGCCGGCGATGTCGACGAAAGTCAGCCGGGTCGGAATGATCTGCGCCGATTTGGCGATCGCCGACAGCTTGTCGAGCCGCGGATCGGGCACCGCGACCTCGCCGACATTCGGCTCGATGGTGCAGAACGGATAGTTCGCGGCCTGCGCCGCGGCCGTCTCGGTCAGCGCATTGAACAAGGTCGACTTGCCGACATTGGGCAATCCGACGATTCCGCATTTGAATCCCACGAGCGTTATTCCTTGCCGTTCTCGTCCTTGGTCAAAAATCCCTTCGCCTGCATCGCGAGATGCACCCTGTTGGCAAAGGTCGCGTCCGTGCCTTTGACGATCAGCGCGGCATGCTCGGCCACCGCATCGCAGAGCGTCGTCACCCAGTCGCTGTCGGCCTTGGCGAAGTCGGACAGCACATGGCCGTGCACCATCTCCTTGACGCCGGGATGACCGATGCCGAGCCGCACCCGGCGATACTCGTTGCCGATATGCGCGGAGATCGAGCGCAGGCCGTTATGGCCGGCGATGCCGCCGCCGATCTTCACCCGCACCTTGCCCGGCGGCAGTTCGAGCTCGTCGTGAAACACCGTGGTGTCGCCCGGCGCGATCTTGAAGAAGCTCGCCGCCTCCTGAACGCTGCGGCCGGAGTCGTTCATAAAGGTCGCCGGCTTGAGCAGGATGATGCGCTCCGTGCCGAGCGTGCCTTCCGAGGTCTCGCCCTGAAAGCGACGGCGCCATGGTGCGAAACCATGACGCCGCGCAATCTCGTCGACGGCCATGAAGCCGATATTGTGCCGGTTACGTGCGTATTTCGCGCCGGGATTGCCGAGCCCAACAAAGAGTCGCATGACGCGGCGCGCCCCTCAGCCAGCACGCGGTCAGCGACCGCGCGCCAGCTTCTCTGAGAGATTACTTCTTCTTGTCGCCGCCGGCCGGAGCCTTGGCAGCCGCCGCCGGAGCAGCAGCACCCGCAGCCGGAGCAGCACCTGCTGCCGGAGCTGCAGCACCTGCCGCCGGAGCCGCGCCACCAGCAGCAGCCGCAGCCGCGGCCTTCTGCTCTTCGGCGTAGCCGGACGGCGGAACGATGGTGACGAGGGTCGCGTCCTCGCGGGTCAGCGCCTTAACGCCGGCCGGAAGCGTGACGTCCGACAGATGCAGCGAGTGACCGATTTCCAGCGCGCCGACGTCGGCCTCGATGTACTGCGGGATGCTCTCGACGCCGCATTCGAGCTCGATCGCGTGTGCGACGATGTTGACGGTGCCGCCGCGCTTCACGCCGGGCGAACCTTCAGCCTTCACGACATGCAGCGGGACGCTGATGCGGATGGTGGCGCCTTCGCCGAGACGCATGAAGTCGACGTGGATCGGGAAATCCTTGACCGGATCAAGATGGTAGTCGCGCGGAATGACGCGGTGCTTCTTGCCGTCGAGCTCGACGTCCACCAGTGTGGTCAGGAACCGGCCCGCGAGGATGCGCTGGCGCAGTTCACGATCATCAACCGAGATCGGGAGCGGGGGCTGGTTGTTACCATAGATCACTCCGGGTACGCGCCCGGCGCGACGCTCAGCCCGGGCGGCCCCCTTGCCGCTCTTCGGACGTGCGGTCGCCTTCAATTCCTTGACGGTCGTCGCCATAGTCTAAGTCCTTGTTTTTGCAAAAGTTAATGGGCCGCAGCGCGGCCCATGGCATCGTTCGCAGCAAGCCTCCAGGGGTGCGGGGGCCACGAACTGGCGGGCTTTTACCCGGAAGATGCAGAAATGACAAGGAGAATGGCTGTTGGAAGGCGGTTCCCACCCTCCCCTGGAGCGGGAGGGTAAGAAAGAGCGACTACCCGCCGAGCTTGGCCTCCAGCGCGGCGATGCGCGCCTTCAGGGCCTCGTTCTCCTCGCGGGCGAGGCGGGCCATGTCCTTGACCACCTCGAACTCCTCGCGCTTGACCAGGTCCATGTCGCGCAGGAATTTTTCGGCCTGATTGCGCAGCACCGTGTCGAACTCCCGCTTGGCACCCTGGGCAGCCCCGGCGGCGTCGTTCATCAGGCGGCCGATCTCGTCGAAAAACCGGTTGGTGGTCTGGGTCATGTCGGTCTCCTGATCAGTCTCGCGATCGGCTTCTCGATCGGTTTCTTGGCGGCCTGCGATAAACTTTGCGCGAACGCGCCAAAAGACAATGGCAATCCGCGGAGGCCGGTTCAAGGGCCGCCGGCGGTATCCTTGTCATGCCCCGGTTTCCTTGCAATCGTATTCCACGTCCCTGCATAACAAGAATCAGAAGGCGGAACGCAAGACATGATCGAGCAGCAGATCGCTATTCCCACCAAGGACGGCCACACCGCGACCTTCATCGTCCATCCCGAGCGTGGCGGACCGTTCCCGGTCATCCTGTTCTACATGGACGCGCCGGCCATCCGCGAGGAGCTGCGCGACATGGCGCGCCGGCTCGCGACGTCAGGCTACTACGTGATGCTGCCGAACCTCTATTACCGTTCCGGCGTGATGGAGCTCGGCGCGCTGCCGGTCGATCCGAACGCGCCGGAGCGCAAGCGCATGTTCGCGCTGATGGGCTCGCTCACGATTCCCATGATCATGGACGACACGCGCGCGCTGCTCACCTATGCCGAGGGCCAGACCGCCGCGAACACCAAAATCATCGGCACCGTCGGCTATTGCATGAGCGGTCGTTACGCCGTGAATGCCGCCACGCATTTCCCCGATCGCGTCAAGGCCGCCGCCTCGGTCTACGGCACGCAGCTTGCGACCGATCAGGACGACAGCCCGCATCTCGCGGCAGCCAAGACCAAGGCCGAGCTTTATTTCGCCTGCGCCGAGACCGACATCTATGCGCCTTCAGAGATCATCGAGAAGGTGAAGCAGGGCATGAGCGGCGCCAAAGCCGAGGTCGAGATCTATCCCGGCACCCATCACGGCTTCGCCTTCCCCAAGCGTCCGGTCTATGACCGTGACGCCGCCGAGCGGCATTGGGAGCGTCTGCTGGCGCTCTATCGCCGCAACCTCGTCCAACATTAGCAGGCGCGATGCCCTTTCTGCTTATCGACTTTCCGTCGTTCAGTCCGGTCGCGGTCGCGATCGGACCGTTCGCGATCCGCTGGTACGCGCTCGGCTATATCTGCGGGATCACGTTCGGCTGGTTCTATGCGCGTACCCTGATCAAGAAAGACAGGCTGTGGGCCGGCGCGTCGCCGATCAGCCTGACGCAGATCGACGATTTCATCCTGTGGGTGACGCTCGGCATCATTGTCGGCGGCCGCACCGGTTACGTCCTGTTCTACAATCTGCCCTTCTTCATCGAGCATCCTTCTGCCATCTTCAAATTGTGGGAGGGCGGCATGTCCTTCCACGGCGGCTTCCTCGGCTGCGTCGTGGCGGTGGTGTGGTTCGCCCGGAGGAATGGCATCTCGATCCTGTCGCTCGGCGACATCACCTGCGGCGTTGCGCCGATCGGGATCTTCCTGGTGCGGCTGACGAACTTCATCAATGGCGAGCTGTGGGGTCGCGCGGCCGACCCGAGCCTGCCCTGGGCCATGATTTTCCCGACCGGCGGTGACGTGCCGCGCCATCCGAGCCAGCTGTACGAAGCGGGCATGGAGGGCATCCTGCTGTTCGTCGTGCTCGCGGTGATGATCCGGATGGGGGCCTTGAAGCGGCCGGGGCTCATCCTCGGCAGCTTCATCCTGATCTACGGCCTGACCCGGATCATCGGCGAGCATTTCCGCGAGCCGGACGTCCAGCTCGGCTACCTCTGGGGCGGATTAACCATGGGCATGCTGCTGTCGATCCCGATGCTTATCGTCGGCGGTATACTTATTGTATTGGCTGTCAGGCGCGGTGCGCCGAAGCCGGTCGATGCCGTTGGTTAATTCATTTCGAGAAGACACGTGACCGAACAGCCATTGCTGAACGAGATCAAGGCGCTGATCAAATCCTCAGGCCCCATGCCGGTCTGGCGATACATGGAAGCGTGCCTGATGCATCCGCGCTACGGTTATTACGTCTCGCGCGATCCATTGGGCCGCGAAGGCGACTTCACCACCTCCCCCGAAGTCAGCCAGATGTTCGGCGAGCTGTTGGGATTGTGGACCGCCTCGGTCTGGAAGCAGATGGGCTCGCCGCAATTCCTGCGGCTGATCGAGATCGGCCCCGGCCGCGGCACCATGATGGCGGACGCGCTGCGCGCACTGCGCGTGCTGCCGCCGCTCTATCAGGGGCTCAGCATCCACCTGGTCGAGGTCAATCCGGTCCTGCGCGAGCGGCAGAGTGCGACATTGTCGGGCGTGCGCAACAGCATCACCTGGCACGACAACATCGACGACGTGCCCGAAGGACCGAGCATCATCCTCGCCAACGAATATTTCGACGTGCTGCCGATTCACCAGATGGTGAAGCGCGAGGACGGCTGGCACGAGCGCGTGATCGAGATCGATCCCAACGGCAAGCTTCAGTTCGGCGCGGCCGCCGAGCCGACGCCGCGCTTCGACGTGCTGCTGCCGCCCCTGGTGCGCGCGGCGCCCGTCGGCGCGGTGTTCGAATGGCGGCCCGATACCGAGATCATGAAGCTCGCCACGCGCGTGCGCGACCAGGACGGCGCGGCGCTGATCATCGACTACGGTCATTTGCGCAGCGATGCCGGCGACACCTTTCAGGCCATCGCACGTCACACCTTCACTGATCCCCTGAAGGCGCCGGGCCAGGCCGACGTCACCGCCCATGTCGACTTCCAGGCGCTGGCGCGCGCGGCCGAGGATGTCGGCGCCCGCGTGCACGGGCCGGTGACGCAGGGCGATTTCCTCAAGCGCGTCGGCATCGACACCCGCGCAGCCGCGCTGATGCAGAAGGCGACGCCGGAGGTGGCCACCGACATTTCCGTGGCGCTGAAGCGGCTGACCGACACCGGGCGCAGCGGCATGGGCACGATGTTCAAGGTGCTCGGCATCTCCGAGCCGCGGCTGACGGGCCTTGCTGGCCTCAGCGATCTCGAACAGGCCGGAGGCCATTGATGACTCTCACTTCATCGCTGCTCTCAGGCGTACCCGGCCTGCGCCATTCCTTCTTCACCCGTGAGGGCGGCGTCTCCAACGGCATCTATGCGGCGCTGAACGGCGGGCTCGGCTCCAGCGACGATCAGACCCTTGTTGCAGAGAACCGCCGCCGCATGGCCGAGCATGTCGGCGTTGCACCGGAGCGCTTCGTCAGCCTGCATCAGATCCATTCGCCCGACGTCCTCGTCGCAGATCGCGCATGGCCGAGCGGCCCGCGGCCGAAGGGGGATGCGCTGGTGACCAAGACGCCGGGCATCGCGCTCGGCGTCTCCACCGCCGATTGCGGACCGGTCCTGTTCGTCGATCCCAACGCGGGTGTGATCGGCGGCGCGCATGCCGGCTGGAAGGGCGCGCTGACGGGCGTGCTGGAATCGACGATTCTCGCGATGGAAAAGCTCGGCGCCAGCCGCAGCGGCATCATCGCCGCGATCGGCCCGCTGATCCGGCAGGACAGCTACGAGGTCGGCAACGAGTTCGTCGCGCGCTTCATCGAGGCGGATGCTGACAACGCCGTGTTCTTCATCCCGTCGGTGCGCGAAGGCCACGCGATGTTCGACCTCGCCGGCTTCATCCGCAAGCGGCTGGAAGCCGCCGGCATTCTGATGATCGACGATCTCGGTCTGGACACCTATGCCGACGAGCGCTTCTTCAGCTATCGCCGTTCAGTTCATCGCAAGGAGCCGGATTACGGCCGCCACGTTCACGCGATTGCCCTGGAAGGGTGAACACACAGGCAACGTCGTTTCATTCCGGGGCGATGCACAAACTTCGCGCCCGTAATGCACCGGATCTGTGTCGCCTCTGCCCTAGACCTTAATCGATTTTAACGATATCGCTGCCCTCAATGAGGGAAGCGTCATCCATCTTGCGCCGCGCCGGTTCGCGCGGGCTCGCGGTCATGCTGCTGGCGGCAGCGACCGCGCTGGCCGGCTGCGCCGGAGGCGGCGGTAATGCCGCCAATTCCTATGCGATGGCGACGCCAAGCGCCGGCTCCGGAGCGACGGTTGCCTTCGAGTCCATCGACGGGCCGCCGCCGCAGGTTTTCGACCGTATGGTCGGCGTGCTCGACAGCGAATCCAAGCTGCGCAGCCTGTCCGTGGTCTCCCGCGAGGGGACGGCTGCCTTCCGCGTGCGCAGCTACCTCTCCGCCCAGGTGGTCCGCGGCAAGACCGTGATCGCCTGGGTCTGGGACGTCTACGACGCCAACCAGCAGCGGGCGCTGCGCCTCTCGGGCGAGGAACCGACCACGGCCAAGGGTGGCCGCGACCCATGGACTGCCGCCGACGACCTCGTGCTGCGGAAGATCGCCCAGGCCGGATTCAGCGGACTTTCCAATATGATCAACGGTGCTCCGGGTGATGCGCCGGGCCCGGTTCCCGGCCTGCGCGGGCCCGCGGTGGCGAGCGTGACGCCGGAGGCGGCGGTGCCGGAGGTGCCGGCCTCGGCGCTCGGCTACGCCCAGCAATAACCACCGCTAAACCACGGGCCCAACTACCAGCCAAGCCGTTGGCCCGACTCAGGATTTTCAGAGGGAAAACGTAGCATCCCGGGTTGCCATTGCGGCCTCTCGCCTGATATTTCCTCGCCCGTCGTAACCGTGCTCCCAGTGGGTATTCTTTGATGTTGAACGTCGTATCCAGCAAAGCGCGGGAGGAAGCATCCATGTCGGCCAAGAACGGCTCCATCAAGCTTGTCGCCGGCAACTCCAACCCCGCGCTCGCGCAAGCGATCGCGCAGGGCCTCGATGTGCCGCTGACCAAAGCAGTGGTCCGGCGTTTCGCCGACATGGAGATCTTCGTCGAGGTCCAGGAGAACATCCGCGGCTCGGATGCCTTCATCATCCAGTCGACCTCGTTTCCGGCGAACGACAATCTGATGGAGCTGCTGATCATCACCGACGCGCTGCGCCGCTCCTCGGCGCGCCGCATCACCGCGGTGATCCCCTATTTCGGCTACGCCAGGCAGGACCGCCGCTCCGGCTCGCGCACGCCCATCTCGGCCAAGCTCGTCGCCAACCTGATCACCCACGCCGGCGTCGACCGCGTCATGACGCTCGACCTGCATGCCGGCCAGATCCAGGGCTTCTTCGATATCCCGACCGACAATTTGTTCGCGGCCCCCGTGATGGTGCGCGACATTCGCGAACGTTTCGACCTCTCCAAGGTGATGGTGATCTCGCCCGACGTCGGCGGCGTGGCCCGCGCCCGCGGCCTCGCCAAGCGCATCAACACCCCGCTCGCGATCGTCGACAAGCGCCGCGAACGTCCGGGTGAATCCGAGGTCATGAACGTGATCGGCGACGTCTCCGGCTACAGCTGCATCCTGGTCGACGACATCGTCGATTCCGGCGGCACGCTGGTGAACGCGGCCGATGCGCTGATCGCCAAGGGCGCCAAGGATGTCTACGCCTACATCACCCACGGCGTGCTCTCCGGCGGCGCGGCCGCGCGTATCGCCGGCTCGAAGCTGAAAGAGCTCGTCATCACCGACTCGATCCTGGCGACGGAAGCGGTGACCAAGGCGCCGAACATCCGCACGCTGCCGATCGCAAGCCTGATCTCGGATGCGATCGCGCGCACCGCGGCGGAAGAGTCGGTCTCGAGCCTGTTCGACTAAGCTTTTCGGACTTGTAAGGTCTCGTAGGGTGGGCAAAGGCGCAAAGCGCCGTGCCCACCTTTTTCTTTTGAGATGCAGACGGTGGGCACGCTTGCGCTTTGCCCACCCTACGGCACCGAACTCTGACGCGCCGCGGCGCCCCTCCCCGCACCCGCGGGTTGTTGCCGGCTGCCGCCCATGACATCATCATGACACCGAGTCATCTCTGCCCTCTGGATGCCTGATGCCCCGCCGGAAATTCGCTTGGGAAAAATTGTCGGATGACGAGTTGCTCAAGCAGCGTCTCTCCAGCCTGAGGGTCACGGTCGAGGGCACCTGGCTCGAAGACTGCGTTGGCACGCTTCACGAAGAGCTCGAGGAGCGCGGCATCCGGCTACGGCCGCACACGTGGATCTCGAGCGAATGGTTCAGTCCGGGAGATGTGCCCGGCATCGCGCTGCCCTTCTATCTCGCCCATCCTCGCCTGATGAAGCTCGAGAAGAAGATGATGTTCGACGTCGAGGGCGGAACCTGGCGCGAGTGCATGGCCATCCTTCGTCACGAGGCGGGCCACGCGCTGCAGCACGGCTACCAGTTGCAGCGCCGCCGGCGCTGGCAGCAGCTGTTCGGTCCGTCGTCGAAGCACTATCCGCGCTACTACCGGCCCAACCCGGCAAGCCGGCGCTACGTCCAGCATCTCCGGCTCTGGTACGCGCAGAGCCACCCGGACGAGGACTTTGCCGAAACCTTCGCGGTATGGCTGCGGCCGCGCTCGAATTGGCGGACGCGATATGCCGGCTGGCCGGCGCTGAAGAAGCTCGAATATGTCGACGAGCTGATGGGCGAGATTGCGGGAAAGCGGCCGCTGATCACGACGCGGGAGCGCGTCGATCCACTGAGCAAGCTCAGCCAGACGCTCGAAGACCACTACAAGAAGAAGCAGGATTTCTACGCCTTCACGCCACCGAAGACCTACGACCGCGACCTCTCCCGGCTGTTTTCAGCCGATCCCCGGCATCATCGGTCCCAACCGGCTTCGAGCCTGATCAGGCGACATCGTGCCCAGATCAGGCAGTTGGTCGCGCGATGGACCGGCGAGAACCAGCTTACGCTCGATGCCGTGCTTGACGACATGATCTCCCGCTGCCGCGAGCTCGATTTGCGCGCGGTGGGCCCTGAACAGAAGCTCGTTCTCGATTTCACCGTCCTCGTGACCGCCAAGACGATGCACGCGCTGTTTGGCCCGTCTCGGCGCAAATGGATCGCGCTATGAGACGACTCCGTATTCTCGTGCTGATGCATCCGGACTTCATGCCGCCGGACTCGACCGACGGATACACGCCACAGGAAATCAACAGCTGGAAGACGGAATACGACGTCGTCAGCACCTTGCGCGCCGCCAAACATGAGGTTCGTGTCCTCGGCGCTCAGGAGGAAATCAGGCCGGTGCGCGAGGCGATCGAGCAATTCAAGCCGCACGTGGTTTTCACGCTGCTCGAGGAATTTCACAACAACGTCGCTTACGACCAGCACATCGCCAGCTATCTCGAGCTGATGAAGGTGCCCTACACCGGCTGCAATCCGCGCGGCCTGATCCTGGCGCGCGGCAAGGATCTGTCCAAGACGCTGGTGCATCACCGTCGCATCGCAGCGCCAGCTTTCGCCGTGTTCCCGATGCGGCGCAAGGTGAAACGGCCAAAGCATCTTGCGCTGCCGCTGATCGTCAAGGCGCTCAACATGGATGGCTCCTTCGGCATCTCGCAGGCCTCCATCGTCGATACCGACGAGAAGCTCGCTGAACGCGTTGCCTTCATCCACGAGCGGGTCGAGACCGCCGCCATCGCCGAGCAGTTCATCGAAGGCCGCGAGCTCTATGTCGGCGTGCTCGGCAACAACCGGCTGCGCGTGCTGCCGGTGTGGGAATTGAAATTCGGCAGCATGGGCGGGCGCAGCTCACGCCACATCGCAACCGAAAAAGCCAAGCACGACACCGACTATCAGGAGAAGGTCGGCATCGTTGACGGGCCGGCGAAAGACCTTGCGCCCGAGGTCACCGCACGGATCCAGCGTGCCGCAAAGCGCATCTACCGGGCGCTGGGCCTCGACGGCTACGCGCGCATCGACTTTCGCCTCGCCGCCGATGGCACCCCGTATTTCATCGAAGCCAACCCCAATCCCGAGATCGCCAAGAGCCAGGAATTCGCCACGGCGGCTCAGCACGACGGGCTGAAGTACAAGGATCTGCTGCATCGGATTCTGACGCTCGGCATCAGCCGCGCCAAAGCGGGCGTGTCTCTGGGCTGAGCGCAGGTTCAGGCAATGCCCGGCAGCACCACGTCCCTCATCAGCGCGAGCATCACCGCCGTCTGCTCCTGGCCGGATCGCTGATAGTTGCCGCAGTGAATCACCACGACGAGATCGCGCGCGGGGATCACGAACAGATACTGGCCGCCCCAACCGACCCCGCCGAACCAATGCAACGGCTGCGCCGTCGCGAAATCGCCCATGTACCAGTGATAGCCGTAGTGACGACCGAAGCTGATCGGGACGACCGGCGTGGTCACGCGCCTCACCCAGTCGGTCGGGACGATGGATCTGCCATTCCAGCTACCGCCCGCCAGCATGAGCTGACCAATCTTGACGAGATCGCGCGGCAGCAGACGCGCCCCTGACGCTGCACGGGGCTCGCCGTCACGGCCGACGCGCCAGTCGGACGGACCAAATCCCATGGGATCGAACAGCACGCGGCGGCAATAGGCCGGCAGGGCTTCGCCGGTGCCCCTCGCGATGAGCCGTCCGAGCAGCGCGGTGGCGCCGCCGCAATAGGTCCACTTCACACCGGGCTCACCGACGATCGGACGTTCGAGAATGAAGCGATAGCGGTCGGGCGCGGCCTCCATCGCCGTTTCGCCGTTGCGTGGATCGCCGTACACGATCGTGAGCTCGTCCCAGTCGAAGCCGAGCGTCATCGACAGCAGATGATGGATCGTAAGCTTGTCACGGCCCGGCTGCGCGGCGAGATCAGCATATTCCGGAAACTGCGCGTAGAGCTTTGCGTCCGGCGGCGGCACCTTGCCTTCGGCGAGTGCAACGCCATAGGCGAGACCGACGATGCTCTTCGAGACGGAACGCAGATCATGCAGCACGTCGGGGCCGAAGACGACGTCGCCGAGCGCAGCGCCCAGGCGCTCGTCCGGGCCCTGCCCGTAATGCTCGAACACGAGCTTGCCGCCCTGGCTGACTAAAACCGCATGCAGACCGGGCACCTTTCCGGCCTGCGTGAGCGCGGCGAGGCGCTCGGCGGTGTCGGACGATGCGGCAAGGGCAGGCATGGCCCAAGGGAAAGTCGACGGCAGAGCCACGCTCGCGCCAAGACCAGCCAGCAGATGACGACGGTTGAGATAGGCCATGGGTCATTTCCTCCGGAATAGGGTATTCACAGGTACCTTGCAATGCATAGTACCTTGCTATATAAGCTCCCTCGAAAGCGGTGTAGTCAAGGAGGAAATGGCCGACTCGTCGAATCAGGTTCAGCTCAAGAAGGGCGCGCTGGAGCTCTGCGTGCTCGCTCTGCTCGCGCGCGGCGAGAGCTATGCCTATGAGATCGCGAGCACGCTGTCGGCCGGCGTCGGCATGGGTGAAGGCACGATCTATCCGCTGATGCGGCGCATGCAGGATGACGGGCTGGTCGATACCCGCCTGGAGGAATCCAGCAGCGGCCCGCCGCGCAAATACTACCGGCTGACGGCCGCCGGCCGCGCCGCCTTCACCGCGCAAAAGCGCGAATGGCGCAGCTTTACGGACGCCGTGGACCGCCTCCTCGGAGACAGCAGATGACCCGCGACGATTTCCTTCACATCCTCGCCGATGGGCTCACGGGGCTGCCCGCGCGTGAGATCGACGACATCCTGGCCGACTACGCCGCTCATTTCGAGGAAGCGCGAGCGTCAGGACGGACCGAGCAAGACGTCGCCGCCGCACTTGGCGATCCCCGGCGGCTGGCGCGCGAGCTGCGCGCCGAGACCGGATTGCGCCGGTGGGAGAACCATCACTCCTTCCGCAACTCGACGGCCGCCCTGTTCGCGCTCAGCGGCCTCGCCGTGGTCGATATCATCCTGCTGCTGCCGCTGCTGCTGGCCGTTCTGCTGATCCTGCTCGTGATCGCCTTCGTGATGTGCGTGCTGGGAATCATCGGCATCGGCTTGCTGATCAGCGTCTACAAGCATTTCGGCGATGGACGGATCGTCGAGCTGATCCTGCGCGGGCTGGCAGGCGTCGCGCTGGTGACCACCGGCGCAGGGTTCGCTGCGCTACTGGCGCTTGGGCTCAATACGGCCGTCCGATGGCTCGGCAACTACGCGCGGCTGCATTACCGGCTGCTCAAGCCCGACCCGAGCGCGCATTCGTAGGGTGGGCAAAGCGCAAGCGTGCCCACCCTCTCCATCAATCGGGAAAGATCGTGGGCACGGCGCTTTGCGCCTTTGCCCACCCTACGGCAGCTAACCCGCCTCGGCCTTCGCGCTCACCACTTCGGCAAATGACTTGAAGAACTCACCCGCGAGCTTTGTCGCGGTCGAGTTGATCAACCTGGCGCCGAGCTGGGCGAGCTTGCCGCCGATCTGGGCGTCGACCTCATAGTGCAGCACCGTGACGTCGGCGCTTTCGGATTCCAGCCGCACCACCGCGCCGCCTTTCGCAAAACCGGCGACGCCGCCGGAGCCTTCGCCCGAGATGCGATAGGCGTTCGGCGGATCGAGATCGGACAGGGTCACCTTGCCGCTGAACGTCGCCTTCACCGGGCCGACCTTGAAGACCACCGTGGCCGTCATCTCGTTCGGCGCGGTCACGTCGAGCGACTGGCAGCCGGGAATGCACTGCTTCAGCACAGCGGGATCGTTCAGCGCCGCCCACACCTGCTCGCGTGACGCCGGGATGCGCTGGCTGTCGTTCATCTGCATGATCGGTCACTCTCTGCTTGCTGGCTGATTGGCGGCGCGCTGACCGCGCCTACGTTCGACGGTGATCTCGGCGAGGATCGACATTGCGATCTCCTCGGGCGTGATGGCGCCGAGATCGAGCCCGGCCGGTGCCTTGAAATCATCGATCGCAGCAGCGTCGGCGCCTTCCGCAAGGAGCTTTGCGCGGAGCGAAGCCATCTTTCGGCGGCTGCCGACGAAGGCGTGATAACAGGCCCGGGTCGCGACCGCCGCGCGCAAGGCGGCCTCGTCGCCCTTGCCTTGCGTGGAGACCACGACGAAACGCTTGGCGTCGTTGAGCTCGCCGAGCTGGTAGCCGTCCATGATCATATCGGCATCCGGCGGCGCGGTGAGATCGGCGGCAGGCGCGGCAAGCGTGACGTGGTAACCAAGCACGCGCGCCTGTGCGGCGAGCGACAGGGCTACCGGGCTCGCACCGAGAATGACGAGCGAGGGATGCGGCAGCACCGGCTCGACGAAGATATCCATGGTACCCTTGCTCGGGCACATGTTGCTGGCGAAGCGAATGCCGTCGCGGCTCTCGCCCGCAGTGACGCCCAGCTCGGCCAGCACATTTTCCGGCTGCACCGACACCATGCGCGGCTCGCCATCAGCGAGCGCCTCGCGCGCCGCCTTCAGCACCGCGCCCTTGGCGCAGCCGCCGCCGATCCAACCCGCGACGATGGTGCCGTCGGCCGCGATGATCGCTTTGGCGCCAGCCTTCGCCGCGGTCACCGAAACCGTCCGCACCACCGTCGCGAGCACGAAGGCGCGCTCGGCAGCCTTCATCTGCGCTATGAGATCCAGCACCTCGACATGAGCGGTCATCGCAACATCCCTCAGAGCTTCGCCAGATAGGGTTCGAGCGCACGCAGGCTTTGCAGCGAATTCGCGGGCGCATAGAGATCGACATGCGGCAGCGCCGCCTTGATGCCCCTGGCTTCGGGCGCATAGCCCTCCCAGGCCATCATCGGATTGAGCCAGACGATGCGCCGGCAGCGGCGGTGCAGCGCCGCCATTTCGCGGCCGAGCAGCGAGGCATCGCCGGTCTCGTAACCATCGGACACGATCATCACGCAGCTGCGCGAATGGATCACGCGCGCGGCATGCCAACGGTTGAAGGTCTGTAAGGACTCGCCGATCCTGGTGCCGCCGCCCGCGCCCTGCGCCATGATCGAGAGCCGGTCGAGCGCGCGGCCCGCATCCTTCTCCTTCATCGCATCGGAAACGTAAGCGAGCCGCGTGTGGAACAGAAACGCCTCGGCCTCGCGGAACTGGTCGAGCACGCCGTGGATGAAGCGCAGGAACACGGCGGTGTACATGCTCATCGAGCCGGAGGCATCGAGCAGCACGACCAGCCGCAGCGGCTTGTCCTTGCGCTGCCGCTTGACGAGGCTGATCGGCACGCCGCCATGGCTGATGTTGCGATGGATGGTGCGGCGGAGATCGAGCCGGTAGCCGCGCCGGCGCGCCAGATCCCGCCGGGTCAGGCGCGTGCGCATCGCCTTGGCGAGTTGTGCCGCGGCTTCATGGGCCTGCGCGACCTGGTCGGGATCGCTGAGCCTTCGGAAATCGACCTCGGCAAAGTTCTCGGTGCGCGAGGCGCCCTCCATGCGGCCCTCGCCTGCGCCGCCTTCCGGCGCATCGTCCGAGGACGGAAGCTGATCAGCAACTGACTGATGGCCGCCCTGCTCTGCGACCGTATCCTGCAAGCGCTTCAAGGACGGATTATTGGCGCCGGGCGTCGACCCCATGGTCCGGGACCGCGAGCGCACGCGCTTGCCGAGCCAGAACGCATCGAAGAGCCCGTCGAACTTGTCCCAGTCGGACTTGCGCGCCGAGAACAAATGCTTGAACGCCGCGCGCAACAGCCCCGGCTTTGCTGCGTATCCCGCCGACATCAGCGCCGCGGCATCCTGCCCCTCCGCCAATCCAACGCGAAAGCCGGCATCGCGCAGCGTGCGCAGGAAGGCGGCGAGCCGCGCGGACACGAGGCGGGAGACCTCATTGAGATCATCAAATCCGGGACTGGAGCCACAGCAGCTCATGCGACCTTCCCCAGCAGGCGTTGCGTCACCTCGGGCGTGACCCGGGCGCGGTCCTCGTGGGTCTTGAGCAGGCAGACCAGCGTCTCATGCACGGTTTCGGGCGCATCGTGGAGATCGCGGACGTCGAGACCGACCAGCGCCGCCGCCCAGTCCAGCGTCTCCGCGACGCCCGGAACCTTGCGAAGCTCCTCCTTGCGCACGCCTTCGACCATACGCGCGATCTGCAGCGATAACGACGGGCTCGCGCCTGCGACACGCGCGAGAATGATGCGGGTCTCGCGATCGACGTCGGGATAATCGACATAGTGATAGAGACAGCGCCGGCGCAGCGCGTCGGAGAGCTCGCGCGTACCGTTCGAGGTCAGCACGACATGCGGGATGGTGATTGCGGGAATGGTGCCGAGCTCGGGGATCGAGACCTGGAAATCGGATAGCAGCTCGAGCAGGAACGCCTCGAACTCGTCGTCGGCGCGGTCGATCTCGTCGATCAGCAGCACCGGCGCCTGCGGGCGGCGGATCGCCGCGAGCAAGGGGCGCTCCAGCAGGTATTTTTCCGAGAAGACCTGGTCCTCGATGCTGTCGGTGCCGCGATGGGCCTGGATGGCCAGCAATTGGCGCTGGTAGTTCCACTCGTAAAGCGCGGCGGACTGGTCGAGGCCTTCATAGCATTGCAGCCGGATCAGCTCGGTCGCATGCACCTTGGCCAGCGCCTTCGCCACCTCGGTCTTGCCGACGCCCGCTTCGCCCTCTAGCAGCAGCGGACGCCGCAGCAATTGCATCAGCGAGATCGCGGTCGCGAGGTCCGCATCGGCGATGTAGCCCGATGCGGCCAGCGCTTGCGCGATCTCGTCACGGCCTTTCATCGTCAGGCCACCGCCCCGAGATCCTTCGCCGCCTTCCAGTTGCGCCAGAAATCGTGCGGCATCTGGATGTGCGTGGACCCCAGGAACGAGAACGCGTCATTGACGGCGTTGGAGAAGGCCGGCACGCCGCCGACATTCGGGCTCTCGCCGACGCCCTTGGCGCCGATCGGGTGATGCGGCGACGGGGTGACGGTGAAGTCGGTCTCCCAATGCGGTGTCTCCACCGCGGTCGGCATGAAGAAGTCCATGAACGAGCCGGTGACGACGTTGCCGACCTCGTCGTAGCGGATCTCCTGGCCCATCGCGATCGCGAACGCTTCGGTGAGGCCGCCATGCACCTGCCCCTCGATGATCATCGGGTTGATGCGGGTGCCGCAATCGTCGAGCGCGTAGAAGCGCCGGACCTTGTACACGCCGGTATCGACGTCGATGTCCATCACGCAGAGATAGGCGCCGAACGGATAGGTCATGTTGGGCGGATCGTAATAGCTGACCGCTTCCAGTCCCGGCTCCATGCCCGGCGGCACCGAGTTATAAGCCGCCCAGCAGATATCCTTCATCGACATGAATTTTTCCGGCAAGCCCTTCACCCGGAAGCCGTCGATGTCGAATTCGAGATCGTCCTCGTGGACCTCGAGCTTGTACGCCGCGATCATCTGCGCCTTGGCCTTGATCTTTCGCGCGGCCATGGCGATTGCCGCACCAGCAACCGGCGTCGAGCGCGAACCGTAGGTGCCGAGCCCGTAAGGCGCGGTGTCGGTGTTGCCCTCTTCCACCATGATGTTGTCGGCGGGAATGCCGATCTCGGTCGCGATGATCTGGGCCCAGGTGGTCTCGTGGCCCTGGCCCTGGCTCTTGGTGCCCATGCGCGCGATGCCCGCACCGGTCGGATGCATGCGGATCTCGCAGGAATCGAACATCGCGATGCCGAGGATGTCGCAATTCTTCGACGGGCCGGCGCCGACAATCTCCGTGAAGAAGGAGATGCCGAGGCCCATGATCTCGCGAGTCTCGCCGCGAGCGAACGCGGCCCGCTTCTCCGCCTGCTCTTTGCGGAGCGCGGCATAGCCGGTGGTCTCCATCATCTTGCGCATGGCGGTGTGGTAGTCGCCGGAATCGTATTCCCAGCCCAGCGCCGAGTGATACGGAAACTGCTCCGGCTTGATGAAGTTCTTCAGCCTTAGCTCGGCCGGATCCATGTTGAGCTTCTGGGCCAGAATATCCATGGCGCGCTCGATGCAGTAGGCGGCCTCCGTGACGCGGAACGAGCAGCGGTAGGCGACGCCGCCGGGCGCCTTGTTGGTGTAGACGCCGTCGACAGCCAGATGCGCGGTCGGGAAGTCATAGGAGCCGGTGACGATGTTGAAGAAGCCGGCCGGCCATTTCGACGGGTCGGCGCAGGCGTCGAACGCGCCGTGATCGGCGAGCACGTGCACACGAAGCCCCGTGACCTTGCCGTCCTTGGTCGCGGCGATCTCGGTGGTCATGTGATAGTCGCGCGCGAACGAGGTCGCGGTGAGGTTCTCGATACGGTCCTCGACCCATTTCACCGGCTTGCCGGTGACGATGGAGGCGACGGCGGCGCAGATATAGCCGGGATAGGCGCCGACCTTGTTGCCGAAACCGCCGCCGATATCGGGGGCGATGACGTGGATCTTCTGCTCCGGCAGCTTGGCGATCAGCGCCACCACGGTGCGGATCACGTGCGGGGCCTGGAAGGTGCCGTAGATCGTCAGCTCGCCCTTGATCTTGTCGAAGGAGCAGACGCACTGGCAGGTCTCCAGCGGCGACGGATGGGTCCGGTGGTAGGAGATCATCTCCTTGATCTTGACCTCGGCCTTGTTGAAGGCCGCGTCGGTCAGCTCCTTGTCGCCGACGGTCCACTCGAAGATGTGGTTGTCGTGCTTGCGCGGTCCGTGCGCGCCCGACATCTTGCCGACGAGGTCTTCGCGCAGCACCGGCGCGTCCTTGTCCATCGACTTGAAGGGATCGACCAAAGGCGGCAACGGCTCGTATTCGACGACCACCTTGTTGATGCCGTCGTCAGCCGCATAACGGTCGGTGGCGACCACGAAGGCGACCTCCTGGTTCTGGAACAGCACCTTGCCGTCGGCCAGAACCATCTGCACGTCGCCGGCCAGGGTCGGCATCCAGGCGAGGTTGACGGTCTTCAGCGTCTCGGCGGTGATGACCGCGAGCACGCCGGGGACCTTCAGCGCCTCGCTGTCGTCGATCTTCTTGACGCGCGCATGCGGATGCGGCGATCGGACGAAGTCGCCGTGCAGCATGCCCGGCAGCTTGACGTCGTCGACGTAGTTGCCCTTGCCTTGCGTGAAGCGGATGTCCTCGACGCGCTTGCGCTTGCAGCCCATGCCTTCGAGTGCGGCGGTGCGTTGTTCCCGCGTGGGAGTCATGTCGTTCATTCTGCGGCCTCCCGGAATTCCACGCCGTTGATCTTGGCGCTCGCGTATTGAATGGCTTTGACGATGTTCTGGTAGCCGGTGCAGCGGCAGATGTTGCCGGAGATGCCCATCCGGATTTCCGGCTCGCTCGGCGAGGGATTCTCCTTCAGCAGCCGATGCGCGCGCATGATCATGCCGGGCGTGCAGAAGCCGCATTGCAGGCCGTGCATCATGCGGAAGCCTTCCTGAAGCGCGGACAGCGTGCCGTCGGCATTGGCCATGCCCTCGACCGTGGTGATGTCGCTTCCCTGGGCCTGCACCGCGAACATGGTGCAGGACTTCACCGACATGCCGTCGATATCGACGGTGCAGGCGCCGCAATGGGTGGTCTCGCAGCCGATATGGGTACCGGTCATCTGCAAGTTCTCGCGGATGAAGTGCACCAGCAACGTGCGCGGCTCGACGAGGCCTTCGACCTCGGTACCGTTCACCTTCATGGTGACGTGTGTTTTGGCCATCGGTCCCCTCCCCTTATTTCGCGACGGACGCGGCGCGCTGCAGCGCCCGTGTCACCATGATGCCGCCGACATGTTTGCGGTATTCGACCGGGCCGCGCGCATCGGCGGCCGGCGCCATGATTGCCTCGGCCGCTGCGGCGGCCTTCTTCAGCGTGGCCGCATCGAGGCTGGTCCCGATCACGGCCTGGGCGGCGTCAGCGGCAAGCAGCGGTGTCTCGTGGACATTGGTGAGGCCGATTGCGCAGGTCGCCACCTTGCCGCCGGACATCGTGAGGACGACGGCCGCCGCCGCGGTGGCGTAGTCGCCGACCTTGCGCTTGAGCTTTTCATAGGCGTAGCCGTGACCGGCCGCGGGTATGGGCACCGAGATGGAGGTCAGGATCTCGCCGGGCTCGAGCGCGGTGAAATAGGCGCCCTGGTAGAAGTCCGCGGCCGCGACGTCACGGGCGCCGCCGGCGCCTTCGAGGCGATAGGTCGCGCCCAGCGTCATCATCAGCGCCGGCATGTCGTTGCCGGGATCGCCGTTGGCGACATTACCGCCGATCGTGCCGCGGTAGCGCACCTGCGGGTCGGCGATCAGCAGGGCCGCCTCATGCAGGATCGGCATGGATTTGGCGATGTCATCGGAGGCCAGCAGCTCGTGCTGGGTGGTCATCGCACCGATGACGAGATTATTGCCGTTGCGGCTGATGCCCTTCAAGGCGGCGATGCCGTGGAGGTCGATCAGATGGGCGGGGGTGGCGAGCCGAAGCTTCATCATCGGCACCAGGCTGTGCCCGCCGGCCAGTGGCCGAGCATCCTCGCCAAGGTCTGACAACAGTTTCACGGCGTCGGCGACACTCGCCGGCCGGTAATAGCTGAATGAGCCCGGGATCATCATCTCCTCCCATATTCGTCCTTGGCGCGTGACGGCGCGGACGTTGGAGGGGACGGTCACTCCGGACCGGGCAAGCCGCAATCATTCGGGCACGGAACAGCGGATTTCGCACGAGCTGCGGCTGGGAACGCACGAATTGCGTCAGGTGTGGCGACGTATGGCGGGCCACTTACCCTCCCCTGGAGGGGAGGGTAAGAGAGCTCGCCTCCTGTGCTTCGTGACCTCTACGCCTGCCGCCGGTTCGCCAGCCCCAGCCTCGCCTTCACCTCGGCGATCTTGGCGCGGCTCACCGGCACCCGGTGCGGCGACGGGCCGTCGAGCTCGAGCACCGCACCGTCGCCCTCTTTGCGGACCAGGGCGACATGGGGGATGGCGACGATATGGCTGCGATGCACCCGGAGGAACAGCGAGGGATCGAGCTGCGCCTCGGCCTCCGAGATCGACCAGGGGCACATCCGCTCGCGGGTGCCGTCATGGACGCGGGTGTAATGCGCGTCGGCGCGCACGCTGCGGACATTGGCGGTGTCGATGAAGTGCGTGCCGTCGGCGCTCTCGACCGGCAACCGGGGAACCGGCGCGCGCGGCGGCTGGCGGAGACCGCCGAGCGGCGTCATTGGCCGCGGAGATGCAGTGGCAACAGGTTCGGCCGCGACCGGTGCGACCGACGGAGCCACAGGATCAACGGTTGCGGCGGCCGACGCCTGACGCCGCTGGTCGGGGACAAGGGACAAGAGGAAGCCGGCCGCGATGACGAAGCACAGCACCGCGACGATGATCGACAAGACTTGCTGCGACGCGGCAAGGCCGACGCCGGCATGGTGATGCGCCGCACCGGTCAGCGGCTCGAAGTGCATGCCCAGCATCGCCGTATAGTGCATGCCGGAGACCGCAATGCCGAAGACGATCGAACTGACGATCAGCCGAACGCCTTCCTGCTGCGCCAGAAAAGCGCGCAGACCGCCATAGGCCGTGACGACCGCGACCACGACCGACAGCAGCACCATGACCGGGTCGTGCACGATGCCGAACGGACCGGCCAGTCCATGGATCCCGACATAATGCATGCTCGCAATCCCGACGCCGAGCAGCACCGCCGACGACGCCACGCGCTTCAAGCTCGGCTCGCCGATCGAGACAAAGAAAAGCGAGATGCCGACCACCAGCGCGCAGATCAGGAACGAGATGATGGTGGGAAGAACGAGATACACCGTGTCCGGCGGCAGCGGCGCCGCCAGCATGCCGACGAAATGCATGGTCCAGATGCCGACGGCCAGAAACGCGGCCGCACCCGCGAGCAGAACGCGGTTGCTGACGCCGGGCGTGTTGCGGATGCGAGCAGCAAGCGCAAAGCCGGTATAGCCACCCAGACTCGCGATCGCCACAGAGAGCGCGACGAGATAGGGATCGTGTCCTTCGAACATGATCTTGTCGGCCGCCCGTCTCCACGGCCCGGCCTCCTCCCGCCGCCGACTTTATAGGGACGGCGGCGGGATTGACAATCAGCGGCGTGTGAAGCGGCGGCAATGCCAGACCCTCATGGTGAGGAGGCGCGCAGCGCCGTCTCCGGACGATGCTTCGCATCGCCTGGAGAACCATGCAGGCCCAACTGTGGCCTTCATCCTTCGAGACGCGCTGACGCGCTCCTCAGGATGAGGAGCGCGCGTCTCTGTCGCCCCTACACAATTCCCGCCGCGACCTGGCCGCGCAGGCGCTCCAGGCCGTGCAACGTCTCCGCACAGGCGGCCGCGACCTCGATGCCCTTGGTTGTGAAGTGCCTGCGGAAGAAATCGTAGTGCACTTCGGTCTCGTGGAATTGCTGCGGCGTCAGCACGGCGGAAAACACCGGCACCTCGGTGCGGAGCTGCACGTCCATCAGCGCCTTGATCACGGTGTCGGCGACGAACTCGTGGCGATAGATGCCACCGTCAACGACAAGGCCGGCCGCGACGATCGCGGTGTAGCGCCGCGTCTTGGCGAGGACCTGCGCATGCAGCGGGATCTCGAACGAGCCCGGCACCTCGAACACGTCGACATGGGTGAGATGCCGCGCCTCGGCTTCCTTGATGAAAGCGATGCGGGCTTCCTCGACCACGTCGCGGTGCCAGCAGGCCTGCACGAAGGCCACCCGCTGCGGCTTTGCGAAGCGCGGATGTTCGGTCGCCGGCGGAACCGGCGGTTGGACGACTTCGGAAGTTTCGGTTTGGGGATCTTGCAACATCTGATTCATGGCTTTCCTTCAAAGGACCAGAATCAGGGCACACGGAACGACAAACAGCCGCATCCTGCGATGCGTCTGCCACCGACCGTTCTCTTTCATCCGGACTTTAACCGTCGGCTTCGGAGTTGCACCGAATCTGCTGACCCTTTCCTTTGGAGAAAATCCTTTTCAGGAAACCCCTCCGGGAAGGCGCTCGCGGGCTTAGGCCTTTCGGCCCTTACCGCCGGTGGGGACTTTCACCCCGCCCTGAGAACATCGGCCGTCCGGAATGAACGGCCTGAGCGGAAATATGACGCCGGTCCGGGGCAGCACGCAAGCGTGTTCCGCAGCAAAAATCCGCATGGTCCCATGTCGCCATGGCGGGCTGGCCCTCGCGGGACGGAATTAGCGATCGGTGCGCGCTCCGGGGAGTCCGATTCCGATTTGTTCTCTTCGTTAATAATTGTGGCGGAGATGAGCTGTGGACGAACGAGTCCTGGCTTGTGGACGGACTCGGCAGCCGGTTGCGCAGATTCCGCAAATCACATCAGTTGATCCGCGACAAGCCCGCGCTGGTCTGAGGGATCGCAACAGCGACTCCTAGGGGATCGCCTTAACGACATTAGGGGAGCGCGCGCCGGACCAACCGCGTGCGTATCAAAGACAACAAGAAGGCAAGAGGTCGAGACGGCATGTCCCTGCTCGAAGGCACTATCGATTCCAAAAGCCATCCGCTCGCGGTGGTCGAGGATATCGCTGCCAGCAACAACTGGCCGTTCGAACGCTCCGGCGAGGACGAACTGACCATTGTCTCGAAGGGGCAATGGACCGACTACCAGATCTCGTTCACCTGGATGGGCGAGATCGAAGCGCTGCATCTGGCTTGCGCTTTCGACATGAAGATTCCGCTCACACGCAGGGGCGAGGTGCAGCGGCTCGTCGCCGCGGTCAACGAGCAATTGTGGATCGGCCATTTCGATCTGTGGACCAACACCGGCATGATCATGCACCGCCAGGCGCTGGTGCTGCCCGGCGGCCTCACCGCCTCGACCGCGCAATGCGAAGCCATGCTCGCCGGCGCCATCCACGCCTGCGAGCGCTATTTCCCGGCGTTCCAGTTCGTGGTGTGGGCGGGCAAGACCACCGCGCAAGCCATGGACGCCGCGATGTTCGATACGGTGGGCGAGGCGTAGGGCTCGAGACGTGGGGGAGCCGCAACTCCCTCCCCACGTCGTCCCGGCCTAGCGCGCAATTGCGCACGGGGGGCCGGGACCCATACCGCGTGATATCCCTTGTGGCACGCGGCTTGTTGCCAACACCTCGATCCACTAGAACCGCCCGTGGTTATGGGTCCCGGCCTTCGCCGGGACGACACTGAATTTTTGGTGACCACAGTGGCAGACAACAGCACTCTCCAAAACATCACCGGCACCATCCTGCTTGCCGGCGCCGGCAAGATGGGCGGCGCGATGCTGACCGGATGGCTGGCAGGCGGGCTCGATCCGCGCCGCGTCGCGGTGGTGGATCCGTTCATCTCGCCCGAGATCACCGCGCTCGCCGCCAAGGGCGTCGCGCTCAATCCCGATGCGAAGGCCGCAGGCTTTGTCGAGACGATGGTTGTCGCGGTGAAGCCGCAGATGTTCCGCGAGGCCGGCGCCAAGCTGAAATCATTCGTCACGGAGAAAACTTCCGTGGTCTCGATCATGGCAGGAACCACGATCGCCTCGCTCGAGGAGGTCTGCGGCGGCGCCGTGGTGCGCGCGATGCCGAACACGCCGGCAGCGATCGGCCGCGGCATCACGGTTGCGGTGGCAGCGAAGAATGTCAGCACCTCGCAGCGTGCGGTGGCCGATGCGCTGCTGCGCGCCACCGGCTCGGTAGAATGGGTCGAGGATGAGAGCCTGATGGACGCGGTGACCGCCGTCTCCGGCTCCGGGCCCGCTTATGTGTTCCTGCTCGCCGAAGAGCTCGCGCGCGCCGGCGTCGAAGCGGGGTTGCCCGAAGCGCTGGCGACAAAGCTCGCGCGCGAAACGGTCGCGGGCTCCGGCGAGCTGCTGCACCAGTCGGATCTTCCCTCCGCTACGCTGCGCCAGAACGTCACCTCGCCCGGCGGCACCACCGCCGCGGCGCTCGGCGTGCTGATGGGCGAGCCGGGCCTGCGCGATCTCATGATCCGCGCGATCGCGGCGGCGACGAAGCGGTCGAAGGAATTGGCGAAGTAGCCGCTACGCCCCCAACCGCTTGTTGAACGTCTCGACATTCACAAGCCCGCGCGCGTGGCGGCCTTCGCCGAGCTTGCGCGTGCCCTCGAAGGCCTCGACCTCGAAGCGGATGACGCGGCGCTCGACCGCGATCACTTTCGCAGTGGTCCGCACCGTGGCGCCGACGAGCGCGGCGGCGAGATGGCGGATGTCGACCTCGGTGCCGACCGTGACCCAGCCCGGCTGCAGCGCGGCGCGGATCGCATCGCCCGACGTCATCTCCATTTCCAGGATCATCATCGGCGTCGCATAGACCATCGGCATGCCTGGCACGAAATGCCCGACCGTGCGCTCGGCCGGCACCACCAGCGTGCGCTCGGCGCTCATGCCGACCTTGATGAAGTCGCGTGCGTCCATGATGCTTGCTCTATGTCGTCCCGGACAAGCGAAGCGCAGATCCGGGACCCATAACCACAGGATCGAGTTTGACGAAGACTCGGAGTTACCAGCTCGCCCCACAACCACTCCCTGTGGTTATGGGTCCCGGCCTTCGCCGGGACGACAGCTGTGATTGCTGCTGCGGCTGAGGCTGCGCTCGCCAGCGCTGCCTACTTCTTCGCAGCCGCCGCGCGCTCCACAAACGTCTTGCCGCCCTTCATCTTGTGGCGAAGGGGCGCTTCGTTGATCTGGATGACGACGGCATCGGCGTCGACGCCGAGATTCTTCACCAGCGCCTGCGTGATGTCGCGCATCATGCCGGCCTTCTGCTCGTCGGTGCGGCCTTCGGCCATGCTGACGGTGATCTCAGGCATTGTCTTCTCCCTGCTGCTGTCGCGATGACCGGGCACACCCCGGTCGTTCATGAAGGTGCGCATCAAACAGGACGCGGATGCCCGGGACAAGCCCGGGCGTAAGGCAATGCGCGCAGCTCAGTCATGCAGACCCCGGACCGGGCGGCTCGATGTGGTGCCACCTCAGCAACTTTCGTACTTCATCGACGAGGCTAGAAGCTGGCACTTTCTGCTGGATCAGCTTCTGCGCTTGCAGATAACGATCTCTGTCCTTCTCCACGTCCGTTACTGTAGAGCCGACCCATAGATCCTTGATTATGACTTGGGGGCCTTCTGGATCATTCAGTTCGTCAGCCCCCTGAATGATGACGCAGGGTGAGTTGCGGCGGTCGGCATATTTGAGCTGGTTGCCCATGTTCTTGGGATTGCCGAGATAGAGCTCGGCGCGGATGCCGGCGTTGCGCAAGCTCGCGACCATCTTCTGATAGTCGGCGACGCGATCTCGATCGAACACGGTGACGACGACGGGGCCGATCTCGCGCTTCGTGTCGAGCTTGCCGAGCAGCGTTAGCGCGGCCTGCAGGCGCGACACGCCGATCGAGAAGCCGGTCGCAGGCACCGGCTCTCCGCGGAAGCGCGAGACCAGGCCGTCGTAGCGACCGCCGCCGCCGACGGAGCCGAAGCGCACCGGGCGGCCCTTCTCGTCCTTGGTATCGAGCAGCAGTTCGACCTCGTAGACGGGACCGGTGTAATATTCGAGACCGCGCACGACGGACGGATCGATCTTGATGCGATCCGGTCCATAGCCCGATGCCGTGACCAGCTTCGCAATCTCTTCCAGCTCGCTCACGCCGGCCTGACCGACCTCGCTCTTGGCGAGGTAGGTTTCGGCCGCGGCAATCGCCTCCTTCCAATCCTCGCGCGGCTTGGTGATGGCGAGAACGACGTCCGCCTCTGCCGCGCTCAGATTGGCGCCTTTGGTGAAGTCGCCCTTGCCTTCTTCGCCGCCGTCCCAGCGTCCGGGACCGAGCAATTTGCGCACTTCGTCGGCTGAGAACTTGTCGAGCTTGTCGATCGCGCGCAGCACGGTCAGCCTGCGTCCCGCATTCTCCTCGCCCGCGAGCCCGATGGCTTCGAGAACGCCGTCGAGCACTTTGCGGTTGTTGACCTTCACGACGTACTGGCCGCGCGCAACGCCGAGCGCTTCCATCGTGTCGGCTGCCATCATGCAGATCTCGGCGTCCGCCGCCGGCGTCGCCGAGCCGACCGTGTCGGCATCGAACTGCATGAACTGGCGGAAGCGGCCGGGGCCGGGCTTCTCGTTGCGGAAGACGTAGCCGACGCGGTAGCTGCGATAGGGCAGGACCAGACCGTCGGTGCCATAGCGCTCGCCGACATAGCGCGCGAGCGGCGCGGTCAGATCGTAGCGCAGGCTGATCCACTGCTCGTCGTCGTCCTGGAACGAGAACACGCCCTCGTTGGGGCGGTCCTGGTCCGGCAGGAACTTGCCGAGCGCGTCGGTGTATTCCATCGCCGGCGTCTCCACCGGCTCGAACCCGTAGAGCTCGTAGACGGCGCGGATCTTCTCGACCATCTCGCGCGTCGCCCGGATCGCGGCGGGATCGCGATCCTCGAGCCCGCGCGGCAGGCGCGCCTTCAGTTTCTGGGGTTTTTTGGGTTTTTCGGCCATGCGGGCGTTTACCAGCCGACGCGCGATGCGGCAACTGCCGGCTGGCCCTACGGCTGCTCCATCCGCGCCCGGAGCGCGTCGGCGTCGGCCTTCGGCATGGATTTGAGCAGCGGCTTGATGGTTTCGCCGCCGACGATCTTGCCGTTGCGCATGAACATCCAGTCCGAAATGTCGCCTTGCGCGAACTGGACCTGGTCGCCTGAGTGCTTGCCGGGCAGATCACGCGGCTCATTGGCGAAGTGGCCCGAATAGGAACCATCCGGCCGCTTCGTCACCTCGGCCATCCAGATGTGCTCGGCGCCCTTGCGGGTCGGAAAACGCACTTTCAGCGAGTGCCCGGTCTCGGACGGCTTTGGTGCATCGTAGGAAGCCCAGAAGGTGGGCAGCGTGTCGCGGGCGCGCAGGATCGCGGCGTTCATTTCCATGTCGGCCGTGCGCACGTCAACGACGGGCGAACGATCCTCGGCCAGAACCTCACGCTTCGTGCCGATGGTGAGAATGCCGTAGATCGTGCCGCCCATGACGGCGATGAACACGGCCCATCTCAGGGGTTGGGAAGGAGCGGAAGCCATGATCGCGATGTCCAAATGCCTCAAGGTCCAAATGGTCTTGGGCTTTGTCGCGCGGGCAAGGCGGTGCGTTCACGGCGGCCGGCCCCCTCCCCGCAAGCGGGGAGGGAGAGAGGCAATCAAAGCACCTTGCGGATCCAGTTGTGCGGATCGTTGGTGCGGCCGTACTGGATGTCGACGAGCTGCTTGCGCAGGCCCATGGCAACGGGGCCGGCGGCGCCGCCGCTGATCTCGAAATCACCGCTCACCGAGCGCACCTTGCCGATCGGCGAGATCACGGCCGCGGTGCCGCAGGCAAACGCCTCCTTCAGCCTGCCGGAGGCCGCATCCTTGCGCCACTGGTCGAGCGAATACGGCTCCTCGCGCACGGTCTTTCCGGCATCGCGGGCGAGCGCGATGATGGAGTCGCGGGTGATGCCGGGCAGGATGGTGCCGAGCGGCGGCGTCGAGAGCGAGCCGTCGTCGAACACGAAGAACACGTTCATGCCGCCGAGCTCCTCGATGTATTTGCGCTCGACCGCATCGAGGAACACGACCTGATCGCAGCCGTGCTGGATCGCTTCGGCTTGCGCGCGCAGGCTCGCGGCATAATTGCCGCCGCATTTGACGGCGCCGGTGCCGCCGATCGCCGCGCGCGTGTAATTCTCGGAGACCCAGATCGAGACCGGCGCGGGGCCACCCTTGAAATAAGAGCCGACCGGCGAAGCGATCACTGCAAAGATGTATTCCGACGACGGCTTCACGCCGAGGAAAGTCTCGCTCGCGATCATGAAGGGGCGCAGATAGAGGCTGCCCTCGCCGCCCGGCATCCAGGCGCGATCGATCCGCACGACCTGCTCGACCGCCTCGATGAAGACGTCCTCGGGGATCTGCGCCATCGCCATGCGATCGGCGGAGTCCTTGAAGCGGCGCGCATTGGCGTCGGGGCGAAACAGGTTCACGCCACCGTCGTCGCGCTTGTAGGCCTTGAGGCCTTCGAAGATTTCCTGGGCGTAGTGCAAGACC
Organism: Bradyrhizobium sp. CCGUVB4N; assembly: GCF_024199945.1. Taxonomy (GTDB): domain Bacteria; phylum Pseudomonadota; class Alphaproteobacteria; order Rhizobiales; family Xanthobacteraceae; genus Bradyrhizobium. The sequence goes on from NZ_JANADP010000001.1 coordinate 8,269,260, forward strand.
GCGCCGGCCGGATCCATCTGGAAGTTGGCGCGCGCCTCGATTTTCGCCTCGTACCAGCCACCCTTGGCCTGGTTGTAGCGGACGATCGCCATGTGATCGGTGAAGACGCGTCCGAAGCCGGGGTCGACCAGCTTGGCGACCCGGTCCTTCTCAGGAGTGGGATTGGATGCGGGCTGGATGTCGAATTTCATGCTCATGTCCTTGCCTCCCGCTGCCGGTAGCGGCGCTTTCTGGCGCCCGCCCGCCCGTAATCGGACCCGGCTGGCTTGATGTGGTTTCTGGCCGAACCACCGCCAGCCTTGTTACGGCCGGTTTCCGTGGCCAGCATGTCGTCCGAGGACATGCTTTTGCGGAAGGCGGAAGTCCAGTATGTTTTGCCGAAATGCCGCTCGACAATCGCACGGTAGATCTGATCCGGCCGTCGCTGCCTGTCTGGCTTACTCCGGCCGCTGTTAGAAATGCCGCCCGGCACGAAACGATCTAAAATTTCGTGCGGGCTGATCGTTTTGTAACATTGAACCCAAGATACGTCAATATGCCTGACATAAATTTCGCGACTCCCTCTCAAGACGCTGCCGAGCCACGGCCGGCGGCAGACGATGGAGGCAATTTGCGCTGGGATATCATCGAGCTGCTGTTTTTCGCCTATCGCGATTTCGTCGGCGATCCCGACCAGGAGCTGGAGGCGTTCGGCTTCGGCCGGGCCCATCACCGGGTCATGCACTTCGTCTATCGCTATCCGGGCCTGAAGGTCGCCGACCTGCTCGATGTCCTGCGCATCACAAAACAGTCGCTCGGCCGGGTGCTCAAGCAGCTCCTGGACGAGGGCTACATCGTGCAGAAGACCGGCGACAATGACCGCCGCCAACGCCTGCTCTATGCAACGCCGAAGGGCGAAGCACTGGTGCAGAAGCTCGCCGGGCTCCAGACCACGCGGATCACCAAGGCGCTCGCCGAGATGGCGCCGCAGGATGCCGAGACCGTCAAGCGCTTCCTGCGCGCGATGATCGACCGCGACGATCCCGACAAGGTGCTGGAGACGATCTTCGCCACCAATCAAGACTCAAAGGAGTGACCGTGCCGCTCGCTGCCACGCTCGCCCGCCCGCCGGTGCAACCGGCCGACGATGCCCCGCATCTGCTGCTGGTCGACGACGATCGCCGCATCCGCGATCTCTTGTCGCGCTTTCTCGCAGCCGAAGGTTATCGCGTCACCACCGCTTCGAGCGCCGGTGATGCGCGCTCAAAGCTTCTGGGCCTGCATTTCGACCTGCTCATCCTCGACGTCATGATGCCCGGCGAGACCGGCTTCGATCTCGCCCGCTTCATCCGCACGTCCTCCTCGGTGCCGATCGTGATGCTGACGGCGCGCCATGAAGCGGAAGCCCGCATCGAAGGCCTGCAGATCGGCGCCGACGATTACGTGGCAAAGCCGTTCGAGCCGCGCGAGCTGGCGCTGCGCATCAACAACATCCTGAAACGCGCCGCGCCCCCGGTCCAGGCCGCTGCGGTGGAGAAGATCGCATTCGGTCCCTACGTCTATCATCTCGATCGCGGCGAATTGCGCCAGGGCGAGGAGGTCATCCACCTCACCGACCGCGAGCGCGAGATGCTGCGCATTCTCTCGGAGACGCCCGGCGAGACCGTGCCGCGCAGCGCACTGACCGGCAATGGCAGCGTCAACGAACGCGCCGTCGACGTGCAGATCAACCGGCTGCGGCGCAAGATCGAGACCGACCCGGCCAATCCGCTGTTCCTTCAGGCGGTGCGCGGCATCGGCTACCGGCTGGTAGCCTCGCCGTAGAAGCAGTGAAGCGCGACCGATGAGCACGATCGATACCAGCCTGACGCTGCTCAAGAGCGCCGCCGGGCGCGTCTCCGCCGCCAATGGCTGGATGGGCAACGCGTTCAAGGGCTGGATGCCGACCGGCCTCTATGCCCGCGCACTGCTGATCATGATCGTGCCGATGGTGATCCTGCAGACCGTGGTCGCCTTCGTGTTCATGGAGCGGCACTGGAACACGGTGACGCGGCGCTTGTCGCAGGCCGTGGCACAGGACGTCGGCAGTCTCGTCGACGTCTACAAGGGATATCCGCAGGACAAGGACCACACGCAACTTCGCCGCATCGCCCAACGCATGCAGTTCGTGGTCGATTTCCTTCCTCCCGGCGACATGCCGCCGCCCGGACCAAAGCCGTTCTTCTCGCTGCTCGACCAGACGCTCTCGGTGCAATTGGGACGGCAGCTCAATCGTGCGTTCTGGATCGACACTGTCGGCAATTCCAATCAGGTCGAGATCCGCGTTCAGGTCGACGATGCCGTGATGCGCATCTTCGCGCAGCGCAGCGCCGCCTATGCTTCGAACTCGGAGATCTTCCTGTTCTGGATGGTCGGGACGTCGTCGATCCTGCTGATCGTGTCGGTGCTGTTCCTGCGCAACCAGATCAAGCCGATCCTGCGGCTTGCCGACGCTGCCGAAAGTTTCGGCAAGGGCCGCGAGGCGCCGAACTTCAGGCCGCGCGGCGCGCGCGAGGTGCGGCGCGCCGCTGGCGCCTTCCTCGAGATGAAGTCGCGCATCGAACGCGCGATGGAGCAGCGCACCGCGATGCTCGCCGGCGTCAGCCACGATCTGCGCACCATCCTCACCCGCTTCAAGCTCGAGCTGGCGCTGATCGGCGACAGTCCCGAGATGGAGGGCATGCGCAAGGACGTCGACGAGATGTCGATGATGCTTGAAGACTACCTCGCCTTCGCCCGCGGCGATTCCGGCGAGCAGTCGCAGCCGACCGACATGGCGCAGGCACTCGAGGAATTGCGCAGCGATGCCGAACGTCACGGCCACACCGCGACCGTGACCTTCAGCGGCCTGCCGGTGGTCACCGTGAAGCCGGCCTCGTTCAAGCGCTGCCTCGCCAACCTCGTCACCAATGCCGCGCGCTACGGCCAGGCCATCGCCATCTCCGGCCAGCGCGATCACCGCTATCTCACCGTCACGGTCGACGACGATGGTCCGGGCATTCCCGTCCATCTGCGCGAGGAAGTGTTCAAACCGTTCCTGCGGCTCGACAATGCCCGCAACCAGGACGAAGGCGGCACCGGCTTGGGGCTCGCGATCGCCCGCGACATCGCCCGCTCGCATGGCGGCGACATCACGCTGGGCGACAGCCCGATGGGTGGATTAAGAGCGAGCGTGCGGATTCCGGTGTAGCTGCGATAGCCCCGCCTACTTCGGCAGCAGCGCCTTCAGCTTGTCGACGTCGCGGACGTTCATCTTGAAGCCGCCGGGCATCACGATATCGCCGGGCTTCTGGTCGGGCTTGCAGGCGCCGAGCCATTTCGCCTCCAACGTCATGGTGGAGTCGCGCCCGGCGGCACCGGCGGCACCGCCTTGCGCATGCGACGAGGTCTTCACCGTGTAGGCCGAGTTGAAATCGCCGGTGATCTCGGCGTGCGAGGTCGTCGACATGCCGGCGACGCTGCACTCGGAGTCGCTGACATAGCCGGTCGCGGTCTTCTTGATGTCCTGCTTGGAGCAGACCTGCTTGGCCATCGGCGAGATGTTGTTGTTCATCTCCTTGTCGACAGCCTCGTCGGTGCAGTGCTGCATGGTCATTTCCGGCATCGCCGAGCCGGTCCTGACCATCTTCAATTCCCAGAGACCGGCCTTGCGAACCGGCAGATCGTCGGCGAAGGCGCTCGCCGCCGACAGCACGAGGCAAACGGCTGATCCGAGCAAAGCAAGCTTGCGCGTCATGCGAGAGACTCCCGGCTGAGATGTCGTGGCGTGACCTTTGTCGTTCCGAATACGCCTCAGTAGAGCGTGCGGATCGGCCGATCGGCGGCGCCGTAGGGCACCCAACGGCAGGCGAACGAGATGTAGCCGCCCTCATAGGCCTGCACTGCGAGGAATTTCACCACCTTGCCGTACCGCGCACAGTGGTCGACCGCGACCTGGCGCGCATCGGTCTGCGTCGCCATGGAATAGGCGATGATGCCGCCGGTGTCGTTGCCCTTGAAGGGCGGCACCGGAAAGATGTCGGCCTGCGCCGACTGGCTCGCCACCGAGAAAACCAGGCTGGCAAGAAGGCCCGCGGCCGCAATGATTCGCATTCCCGTCACTCCCATTGATTGGCGCCAGTTTACGGTGCCGGCGCGGCGGTGGAAAGAACGGAAGGCCGGTTGACGGCGCCGTTGTGATCAACTCCTGGCCAAGTGTTGCCGTGCTGCACTTGACCTCCCCCGCCCTTCGCGGCACCGTCCCACCTTCACAGATCATGCTGTCTGGATTGCCCATGCGCGCCTCGACCTCCCTGAAATCGCTTCGTTTTGCCGCCGTTCTCGGCCTCATGTTCGGAGCGTTGTCGCTCGGTGAGGCCAGGGCCGCCAATCCGCTGGAGCTGAATTTCTGGCTCAGCGGGCCTCGCTATGACGGCAATGTCGCCGAGTGCGACAGGGCGCTGCCGACGATCGCGAGCCAGTTCTCCGAGAAGGAAGGCTCGTTCTGGAATTCGCCTTTGCGGATCGAGGGCTTCGCGGCTGTCCATGAGACCGCGTTCCGGCCCTGGGCGTCCGACAACATTCCGCGCCGCTACTGCACCGGCGAGGCCATGCTGAACGACGGCAAGGTGCGCAAGGTGCACTTCTCGATCATCGAGGACGGCGGCTTCGCCGGCTACGGTCAGGGCGTCGAATGGTGCGTGGTCGGGCTCGATCGCAACTGGGCCTACAATCCGGCCTGCCGCGCTGCCAAGCCCTGATTCGCAAGCCCTGATTCGAAGGTCCCTGATTCGGACCTATCAAGCGGGCGATTGGCCTTCGCCCGAATTTTGTTCTTGAAATGTTCTTGTTGCCTGCTAGGCTTGTTGCACAGTCTAGTTGAGGGGCGTTGCCATGTTTCATTTTAGATTGCATTCGTTCTCCCGCCTTGTGATCTCACTGACCCTGCCCCTGATTCTTGCCGTCGGGCTGATCTCGCTGGCCGGTGGCGCGAACGCGCAGGACAAGCGGCAAAACGCGCCCGGTGAATTCGATTTCTATGTGCTGTCGCTGTCGTGGTCGCCGTCCTTCTGCGCGGAGGCTGCCGAGCGCGGCCGCGGCGGCGGACGGTCGAATATCCAGTGTGAGGGCCGGCCCTATTCCTTCGTGGTGCACGGGCTGTGGCCGCAATATGAGAGCGGCTTCCCCGAATATTGCCAGCGGCCATCACCGCGGCTGAACCGCAACATCGTCTCCACGATGCTCGATTTGATGCCGGCGCCGGGGCTGATCTTCAACGAGTGGGACAAGCACGGCACGTGCTCCGGGCTCGACGGCCGCAATTATTTCGAGACGATCCGCAAGGCACGCGCCGCGATCAAGATTCCGGCCGAATATCTCGACCTGTCACAAGCCAAGACCGTGGCGCCGGGTGAGGTGGAAGAGGCCTTCATCAAGGCCAATCCGGGCCTCAGCGATGCAGCCATCTCGGTCACCTGCAATCGCACCCGGCTCTCCGAGGTCCGCATCTGCCTCAGCAAGGATCTGCAATTCCGCGCCTGCGAGGAAATGGAACGTCGCGCCTGCCGCCGTGACCAGGTGACGATGCCGCCGGTCAGGGGTGGGTAGCCCAGGCTGTCGTAGCTCTTTGCTCAGGCCCTCACGTGGCGTAGTGCTCTTCGCATGAACTATCGCCACGCCTTTCACGCCGGCAACTTCGCCGATGTCATCAAGCACATCGTGCTGGCGCGCATCCTGACCTATCTGCAGGACAAGCCGGCCGCCTTCCGCGTCATCGACACCCATGCGGGCGCGGGTCTCTATGATCTCGACAGCGACGAGGCACGCCGCAGCGGCGAATGGCTGACGGGGATCGCGCGGCTGATGCAGGCGCGCCTCACGAACGAGACAGTCGCACTGACCAAGCCGTACATGGACATCGTTCGCGCCTTCAATCCGAAGGGCGAGCTCAAGGCCTATCCGGGCTCGCCCTTGATCGCGCGCGGTTTGATGCGACCGCAGGACCGGCTCGTCGCTTGCGAGCTCGAACCGAAGGCACGCAAGGCATTGATCGACGTGTTGCGGCGCGACGAACAGGCCCGCGTGGTCGATCTCGACGGCTGGATGGCGCTGCCGGCGTTCGTACCGCCGAAGGAGCGGCGCGGGCTCGTGCTGATTGACCCGCCGTTTGAGGCGAAAGACGAGTTCGAACGGTTGGGCGAGGCCTTCTCCACCGCCTTCGCGAAATGGCCGACCGGTATCTATGTAATCTGGTATCCCGCCAAGAGCCGCCGCGCCACCGACACGCTGGCGCAACTCGTGGCGCGGACCGCAGTTGCAGCAAAGACTCCAGGAAAATGTCTGCGGCTCGAGTTCAGCGTTGCACCACAGCTTGATGGCGCAGCCCTCACCTCGACCGGACTCTTGATCGTCAATCCGCCCTACACGCTGCAGAGCGAGCTCAAGACGATCCTGCCCGAGCTGGAAATGCCGCTCGGTCAGGGCGGAGCTGCCAGATTCCGATTAGAGGTACCCAAGCCCTAAGCTGCCGCCATTCTTGGGAAAAATATGCAGTAGCGGTAGTCAATCTGCAAAGAACCGTATTATGCTATTTGCGTGACTGGCTTTACGTTCCGCTTCCGCGAATGGTTGCGGCGGAGTGAAGGCCTAAGAAAGATCCAGTCGGACCGAAGGGTCTGCCCAAGGATGGCCAGCTCTCCCGGGCTTCGTGATGCCCGGTCATGTCGCGACGCGTGTCTGCGTTGCGACGGAGGAGCAATGAGGGGGAGTTTCCCGATGGCCAATACGGGAACAGTTAAGTTTTTTAACGGCGAGCGCGGCTACGGTTTTATCAAACCGGACGACGGCGGTCGCGATGTATTCGTTCACATCACCGCTGTTGAGCGGGCGGGACTAAAAGACCTTGCCGAAGGACAGCGTATCACTTTCGAAGTCGAACCGGACAAGAAGGGGAAGGGGCCGAAGGCGGTCAATCTCGTGATCCTTTCGTAGCGGACCTTTCCCAAAACACCTGGCGCAAAAAAAGTCCCGGCCGCGAGCGGCCGGGAGACTGTTGTCCGGTATTTTCTTATTTGGCTATCAGAAGTGATAGTTCACGCCTGCGCGAACAACGCTGGCGCTATAGCCGTTTGACACGCCTGTAATTGCGAACTGGCTCGACGACAGATCGATGTAGAGATATTCGAGCTTCGCGCTCCAGTTCGGCGCGAAGCCGACTTCCGCGCCGACGCCCGCGGTCCAGCCGGCGGTGGTGTGCGATTCCGTCCAGCCGAAGGTCTGCGCACGCAGCTCGCCGAAAGCGAGGCCGGCGGTGCCGTAGACCAGGACGTTGCTGAAGGCATAGCCGGCGCGACCGCGCAGCGTGCCGAACCAGGGATTGGAGAACTTCCACGGCGCGAAAGTATCGTCGGCGCCGGCTGCCTGGATGTCGCCCTCGACGCCGAACACCCACGGGCCGTTCTGGAAATTGTAGCCTGCCTGCACGCCGCCGACGAAGCCGGAGGGCTTTACGGACGTGTTGCTGACCGAGCCCCATTCATAGCCGAGATTGGCGCCGAGATACGGGCCGGCCCAGCTATAGCCATTGAGCGGCTGATTGACGGTATAGGGCGCACGCTGCCCGTAACTGAGATCGGCGGCCTCTGCCGACGCCGTCCAGCCGGCTGCAACCAACGCGGCTGCGCCCACAACGAGCCTCTTCATCACACACTCCAACGCAACTTGCCGCAACCAGACGCGATGCCCGCGCCGCCGCGCAAGGCCAGACCGCATGGTTACGGAACCACCACTTTTTCGCGTAAGATTTATCGAGAGTTTTAAGTTAAAGGGCTGTTAAGACCCGTTACCGCGCTGTTAACAGACTTAAGGAAGCGTTACCGGGACCTGCGCCGCCATCCTGTGCGTGCGGCACGGCCGGAACTTCAAATCGGCTCCCCCAGCGCCTAAATTCGCACCATGGTTCACGATTCCACCGACAATCCGGACGACCGCGCGCGCAAGTCGCCGCGCGCTGCGAGCTCCGACGTCCCGCCCCAGGAGACTTCGCACGAGACAGCGCCGCCCGACCTCGATCCCGCCACCAGCGGCGGCGATGACGAGGACGACGGCCGGCTGCCGGATATCCTGGAAGAGAGCGGCGCGATCGGCGAAGAGCCGCTGGCAACCGGTCACGAGGCGATCGAGCGCGCGGTCCGCCTCGCGCCGACCTCGCCCGGCGTCTATCGCATGCTCAGTGCGAATGCCGACGTGCTCTATGTCGGCAAGGCCAAGAACGTCAAAAAGCGCCTGTCCAACTATGCGCGCCAGAGTGCGCCGCTGCCGGCGCGCATCCTGCGCATGATCGCGGCCACGGTGACCGTGGAGATCGTCTCGACCACGACCGAGACCGAGGCGCTGCTGCTGGAGGCCAACCTCATCAAGCAGCTGCGGCCGCGCTTCAACGTGCAGCTCCGCGACGACAAATCGTTTCCCTACATCCTGATCACCGGCGACCATTGGGCACCGCAGATCCTGAAGCATCGCGGCGCGCAGACCCGCCCCGGGCGCTATTTCGGCCCGTTCGCCTCCGCCGGCGCCGTCAACCGCACCATCACCGCCTTGCAGCGCGCATTCCTGATCCGCTCCTGCACGGATTCCTTCTTCGAGAGCCGCACCCGGCCCTGCCTGCTCTACCAGATCCGCCGTTGCGCCGGCCCCTGCACCCGCGAGATCGACTTTCCCGGCTACACCACGCTGGTGCGCGAGGCGACCGACTTCCTGTCCGGCAAGAGCCAGGCGGTGAAGCAGGAGCTCGCAGGCGAAATGGAGAAGGCCTCCGGCGAGCTCGAATTCGAGAGCGCCGCGCTCTATCGTGATCGCCTCGCCGCGCTGTCGGCGATCCAGTCGCAGCAGGGCATCAATCCGCGCACGGTGGAAGAAGCCGACGTGTTCGCCATCCATCAGGAAGGCGGCTTCTCCTGCGTCGAAGTGTTCTTCTTCCGCACCGGCCAGAACTGGGGCAACCGCGCCTATTTTCCGCGCGCGGAAAAGACCTTCACGCCGGAGGAAGTGCTGGGCTCCTTCCTCGCCCAGTTCTACGACGACAAGCCGCCGCCGAAGAGCATCCTGCTCTCGCACGAGATCGAGGAGATGGAGCTTCTCGCCAATGCGCTGTCGATCAAGGCCGGCCACAAGGTCGAGGTCGTCGCGCCCAAGCGCGGCGAGAAGAAGGAGCTCGTCACCCACGCGCTGACCAATGCGCGCGAGGCGCTCGGCCGCAAGCTCGCGGATACCGCGACCCAGAGCCGCCTGCTCGACGCCATGGCCACGACGCTGAGCCTGCCCCATGCGCCCAAGCGCATCGAGGTCTACGACAACAGCCACATCCAGGGCACCAATGCGGTCGGCGCCATGATCGTCGCAGGCCCCGATGGCTTCGTCAAAAACCAGTACCGCAAGTTCAACATCAAGTCGGAAGGGATCACGCCGGGCGACGACTTCGCCATGATGCGCGAGGTGCTGGAGCGCCGCTTCAAGCGCCTGATCAACCCACCTGAAGAGGGCGCGGCCAAAGCCAAGGACGACGACTTCCCGCAATGGCCCGACCTCGTCATCATCGACGGCGGCCGCGGCCAGCTCAACGCCGTCCGGGAGATCTTCACCAATCTCGGCCTGACCCAGGTGTCGCTGATGTCGGTCGCCAAGGGGCCGGACCGGGATGCCGGCCGCGAGACCCTGTTCATGCCGGAGCGCGAGGCGATCAAGCTGGAGCCGCGCGACCCCGTGCTCTATTTCATCCAGCGCCTGCGGGACGAGGCCCACCGCTTCGTCATCGGCTCGCACCGCAAGCTGCGCAAGAAGGACATTCGCGAGGCCGGTTTGCAGGAAATTCCTGGCATCGGCCCGTCACGCAAACGTGCCTTGCTGCACCATTTCGGAACCCTGAAGGAGATCGAACGCGCCTCGATCGCCGATCTCGGCAAGGTTCCTGGGGTGAGCGCCGAGAGCGCCCGCAGGATATTCGACTATTTCCATCCCCAGCCGGGGTGAACTAAAGGGGCTGTAGTCATATGGTCGTCGCATCCCGCACCCCAATTGGGGACGGACGGTTGACCTTCAGGCTCGAGCGGTATTGGTAGGACGGATGAACATCGCCACGACACGAGGGACCACCAGCCGCGCGATGTCCCTCCCGAACATCCTGACCTATGGCCGGATCGCCGCGATCCCGGTCGTGGTCGGATGCATCTATGCGCAGTCCATCATGGACTACCCGCTGTGGCTGCGCTGGGTCGCGGTCGCGATCTTTATCGGCGCTGCGGTGACGGATTATCTCGACGGCTATTACGCACGGATCTGGAATCAGCAATCGGCGTTCGGCCGGATGCTCGACCCGATCGCCGACAAGCTGCTGGTCGCCTCCTGCCTGCTGATGCTGGCCGCCGACGGGATCATCCATGGCTGGTCGCTGTGGGCCGCCATCGTGATCCTGTGCCGCGAGATCCTGGTGTCGGGTCTGCGCGAATATCTCGCCGCGCTGCGTGTCAGCGTGCCCGTGACCAAGCTCGCCAAATGGAAGACCACGGTCCAGCTCGTCGCCATCGGCTTCCTGCTCGCCGGCCCGGCCGGCGATGAGGTCGTCCCCATGGTCTCGCTGATCGGCCTCATCCTGCTGTGGGCCTCGGCGATCCTGACCATGTACACCGGCTACGACTATTTCCGCGCCGGCATCCATCACCTCATCAAGGAGGATGAGGGATGAAGGTAAAATACTTCGCCTGGGTGCGCGAGCGCGTCGGCAAGGCCGAGGAGACGATCGAGCCGCCCGCGACGGTGCGCACCGTCGAGGAGCTGATCGCCTGGCTATCCGGTCAAAGCGAGGCTTACGCCTATGCGTTCGAGAAGCCGACGGTGATCCGCACCGCGATCGACCACGCCCACGTCAAGGCCGACGCCGCGATCGCGGGCGCCCGCGAGATCGCATTCTTCCCGCCGATGACCGGCGGCTAGGCCATGACTTCCCCCGTCACCACCTGCCCCGTTGCCATCCGCATCCAGGAAGACGATTTCGACATCGCGCGCGAGATCGCGCTCCTGACCGCGAGCCGCACCGACATCGGTGCGGTCGTCAGCTTCTCCGGCATCTGTCGCGCCGACGAGGACAGTTCGAAGATCGCGGCGCTCACGCTCGAGCATTATCCTGATATGGCCGAGGAAGAAATCAAGCGCCACGTCGACGAGGCCATTTCGCGCTGGCCGCTCAACGGCGTCACGGTCATCCATCGCGTCGGGCGGTTCATGCCCGGCCAGAACATCGTGCTGGTGCTCACCGCCTCGCAACACCGAAGGGCGGCGTTCGAGGCGGCCGAGTTCCTGATGGATTATCTCAAGACCAGCGCACCGTTCTGGAAGAAGGAAGAGAGCGCCACCGGCACCGGCTGGGTCGAGGCCCACGCCCGTGACGACGAGGCCGCCGCACGCTGGACCAAATCCTGATGGCAAAAGCATCCAAGAGGCCCGCGCGAAGCCGCGCCGCCCCGAAACTCGCGAAGGTCGGCCGTGGCGAGTTGCTGACGCTGCTCGATTTCGTCCGCTATGCGGTCAGCCGTTTCGTCGAGGCGAAACTCGCCTTCGCCCACGGCACGACCGATCCGGTCGCCGAAGCCGCCTTCCTGGTCTGCGAGGCCCTGCACCTGCATCCCGATCAGTTCGAGAGCTTTGCGCATGCCCGCGTCACCGCCGCGGAAGGCAAGACCTTGCTCGACCTGATCCATCGGCGCGTGACCACACGCAAACCGACGGCCTATCTCGTCAACAAGATCTATATGCGCGGCCTGCCCTTCTATGTCGACGAGCGCGTCATCGTTCCGCGCTCCTTCATCGGCGAGCTGCTGGATTCGCATTTCGGCGGCGACGGCGAAGCGGGGTCGCTGATCGACGATCCCACGGCCGTCGAGCGCGTGCTCGATCTCTGCACGGGATCGGGATGTCTTGCGATCCTCGGCGCCTATCATTTCCCGAATGCCATGGTCGATGCCGTCGACATCTCCAAGGGCGCGCTCGAAGTCGCCGCGCGCAACGTCGGGGAACATGGGCTGGAAGAGCGGATCACGCTGCATCGGGGCGATCTGTTCGCGCCGCTCGGCGCCAACAAATATGATCTGATCATCACCAACCCGCCCTACGTCGACGCGGAAGGCATGGCGGCCTTGCCGCCGGAATGCCGGGCCGAGCCGAAGCTTGCCTTCGACGGCGGCCTGGACGGCCTCGACGTGGTCCGCCGTATCCTGCACGAAGCGCCCAACCATCTCACTCCCGATGGCGGCCTGCTTTGCGAGATCGGCCGCGGCCGCGAGCTGGTCGACGAGGCCTTTCCGGAACTGCCGCTGCTCTGGCTCGACACGGAAGATTCCGAGGGCGAGGTGTTCTGGATCGCGGCAGCCGATCTCGGCTGATCCGCCACGCGCCGGCCCGCTCCGGCGGAACAAGTCAAATTCCGCCACGTTCATCCCCCGACCAATGTCTCGCTCTCGGAGGATGTCCGCATGCTCGCGCCATCGGGCGAATTGCTGCGCGCCGGCATGGCGCTGAAACTCAACCATCTCAAGCGCGCGGCGCAGTCCTATCTGCGTGACCGCACCAGCCAGACCACCGGGCGCGTGACGTCCTACGCGGTCGCTGCGGGACTGTTCGCGGTGGCCGGACTGTTCCTGATTGCGGCCTTCTTTGTCGGCCTGATCGCGCTCTACCGCTGGATCGCCATCACCTACGGACAATTCTGGGGCTTTGGTGCCGTTGCGGCCGTGCTGCTGGTGCTGGCCGCAGCCTGCGCCGGGATTGCCATGGCCCAGATGAACCGCCGCACACGACCGATCGTGCCGCTCGCCAGCCGCATGCGCGTGGCGATCGCCACGCCGCGGATCCCGCGCGGGACGGTCAAGCAGGCGGTCAAGGAGGTCGCGACGACGATCCCATTGGTACCGCTCGCGCCGGGCGAACGCGGCCGGGACGGCAAGACCTTCCCGGCTCGGACCAACCGCCCCGTGCAGCTTGGCCTGATGCTTGCCGCGATCGGATTGCTGGGCTTCACAGCCGCGCGCAGGCGACGCCACGGTCACAGACTGGACGCCTGACATGCGTGTGCGGCACAGCGAGCAGCTCGACTCCTGGTTGCTGGTCGCCGCCACGGCAGTTTTCGTCCTCACCGCGGAGCGCTACTTTCAGGAATCGGGGCTCGTCCGGCCGGGACCGCCACAGGATCATCGCAACAACGAAGCGAATTCGCCGGAAACGAGTCCCGCAAACGCAGCCATGCAGCCCGGCCACGGCCGCCGCTCGATAAGCCCGTTTGCGATTCCCTGGTCGGGCTGGAAGGACATCCTCTGGCGCACCTATCAACGCATCGACGACGATCGCCTGCTGGCGACCGCAGGGGGCGTCGTCTTCTTCGGTCTGCTCGCGATTTTTCCCGCGGTGACCGCGCTCGTCTCGTCCTACGGGCTGTTCGCCGATCCCTCGACCATCAGTGACAATCTGCAGACGCTCGCGATGATGCTGCCCCAGGGCACGTTCCAGATCGTCGAGGATCAGGTCGCGCGCGTGGTTTCGAAAGGCAACACGGCGCTGGGGGCGACTTTCGTGTTCGGCCTGGTGCTCGCAATCTGGAGTGCCAATGCCGGCGTCAAATCCATCTTCGACGCCCTCAACGTCGCCTACGAGGAGCGTGAGAAGCGCGGCTTCATCAAGCTGAACCTGATTTCCCTGTCCTTCACGGTCGGCGGAATTGTCGCGCTCCTGCTGATGGTGGCCGCCGTGGTCGCGTTCCCGCTTGCGCTCGATCACCTCGGCATTGCGCCCGAGAGCAAGCTGATCGCCGCGCTGGCGCGCTGGCCGCTGTTGCTGGTCATCCTGCTGGCGGCGCTCGCCGTCCTCTACCGCTTCGCGCCCAGCCGCGATGCGCCGCGCTGGCAATGGCTGAGCATCGGCGCGGTGACGGCCGCCCTGCTCTGGATCGCCGGCTCGGCGCTGCTGTCCTGGTATCTCTCGGCGTTTGCCAATTACAACGCGACCTACGGCTCGCTTGGGGCGGCGATCGGTCTGATGACGTGGATGTGGATGTCGGCGATCGTCATCATGTTCGGCGCGGAGCTCAATTCGGAGGTCGAACGGCAGACCTTGCGGGATACGACCACCGGTCGGCCCAAGCCGCTCGGCAGCCGCGACGCCGTTTCGGCCGACACGGTCGGCGCCGCCGCACCGTCTTGACTCGGCGCTCGCCGCCCTCGGTCGCTATCCCCCCGAATCAACAATGATGTTAGGGTTGCGCATGCTTGGGGAGCATGAGGCGTGACGGGTGCGATTTGCAGCCCGTGTTTTCCCGGGTGAGGCAGCCAGCTCTTGAGGCGTAACGCGCGACATGATTCGCATTTCGACGATTTTCATCGCCATCTGCATGGTTCTGGTCGCGGCCTCGCTCGGGCTCGTGCTCTACGCGGTCGCCGGCATCAGCGGAACCGAATCCGCGATCGTGGCGCTGACCGCGCTGACCTTCCTGATCCTCTACAACGCAGTCTCGATGCGGTTGCGCGACCGCAGCGACGTCGGCGGCCAGATCGCCGACCTGTCGCGCGGCACCGCCGACCTCGCCCGCCAGGTCGCCGAGTTCGGCCGCCGGCTCGCCGCGATGGAGGGCCGCATCGCCTCGTCCAATTCGACCAATTCCGATCGTGTGCAGTCGGTGGTCGGCGAGATCAACGAGCTCGGCGGGCTGGTCAGGCAGCTTGCCGCCACCGTGTCGACCCATGAGGACCTGCTGGCCGGTCACGCGCCGGCCCCCGCTGCGGTCGCCAGATTGGAGCCGGAAGCGCCGGTCGACCTGATTGCCCCCTTCGAGGAGCGGCCGGCCGCTCCTCCCCCGCTTCCCGCGCCGCCGCCGCGGCCGACCCCGCCGGCCGTCCAGACCCAGACCGCCAGTGCCGTTTCGACGGCCAACGGCCGCAACCAGACCCAGATGCTGGCGACGTTGCGCAATGCCATCGACGAGAACCGCATCGACATCTTCCTCCAGCCGATGGTGACGCTGCCGCAGCGCAAGGTCCGCTTCTACGAGGCCGTGACCCGGGTGCGCGACGAGCGCGACCAGCTGATTGCCGCAGAAGAGTTCATCAGCATCGCCGAGGCCTCCGGGCTGATCGGACGCATCGACAACATGGTGTTGCTGCGCTGTGTCCAGGTGCTGCGCCGGCTGATGGTGCGCAACAAGGATGTCGGCGTGTTCTGTAACGTCGCGGCCTCGACCCTCGGCAATTCCACCACCTTCGCGCAATGCCTCGACTTCCTCGAGGCCAACCGGGCGCTCGCGCCATCGCTGGTGCTGGAGTTCAAGCAGTCGACCTTCCGCGGCCTCGGCCCTGCAGAGACCGAGAATCTCGCGGCCCTCGCGCAGCGCGGCTTCCGCTTCTCGATCGACCATGTCACCGACTTGCGGATCGAGCCGCGCGAGCTCGCCGACCGCGGCGTGCGCTTCATCAAGGTCCCGGCCTCGCTGCTGCTCGACCCGAGGCAGGCCTCGACTTCGGACATTCATCCCTCCGACCTGTCCGACCTGCTCGGCCGCTTCGGCATCGATTTGATTGCTGAACGGATCGAGGGCGAGCGCGCAGTGGTCGACTTGCTCGACTATGACGTGCGCTTCGGCCAGGGCTTTCTGTTCGCGCCGCCCCGGCCATTGCGGCCCGAGGGGGCATCTGCTACCGGCGGAGCCGCGTCGAACCCGACGCAGGACATTCAGGGATCCAATGGTTCCGGTACACCCAGCGCAAGCCCAACATCAGCCGCGACGCCTGCCACCCCGTCACAGCGCATCACCGGCAACGCGGCGCTGGCGCGCCGCATCTGATCGGCCTCACGCATCATGACCACGCTGCATTTCGCCCAAAGCCTGCGCGAACTCGTGGGCGGGGTCGACGTCGTGCTCAGCGACATCTGGGGCGTCGTCCATAACGGGCTGGAATCCTTCCCCGAGGCCTGCGAGGCGCTGCACACCTATCGCAGCCGTGGCGGTACGGTGATCCTGATCACCAACGCGCCGCGCCCGGCCGACTCCGTGCAGCGGCAATTGCGCAAGCTCGGCGTCGCCGATGAGACCTATGACGCGATCGTCTCCTCCGGCGATCTGACGCGACTCTATGTCGCCGAGCACCCCGGCCGAAAAATGTTCTGGCTCGGCCCCGAGCGCGACAATTCGATCTATCGCGGCCTCGATGCAAAGACCGCGCCGCTGGAAGAGGCCGACTACATCGTCTGCACCGGCCTCTATGACGACGAGACCGAGACCGCGGAGGATTATCGCGGCATGATGCTGAAGGCGCGCGAGCGCAAGCTGACGCTGGTCTGCGCCAACCCCGACATCGTGGTCGAGCGCGGCGACCGGCTGATCTATTGCGCCGGCGCGATTGCCGAGCTGTATCGCGAGCTTGGCGGCGAGGTGATCTTCTACGGCAAGCCGCACCGGCCGATCTACGAGCGCGCGATGCGTCTGGCCGGCGAACGCCAGGGCCACCCGATCGACCGGAAAAAGGTGCTGGCGATCGGCGATTCCGTCCGCACCGACCTGACCGGCGCGCGTGAATTCGGCATCGACTGCCTGTTCGTCACCCGCGGCATCCATGCCGAGGAGTTCGAGGGCCTCGACCAGCTCGATCCCAAGTCAGTGACGGAATTGTTCGGTCACCCGCCGAAGGCGCTGATGCGCGAATTGAAGTGGTGATCAAAGCGGCCTGACGTGGGGCCGGCTTAGACGAATTGCCGAGTGCCGACGTGGCCGGGCTTGACCCGGCCATTCACGCCTTCTCTCGCAGACCCCAACAACGTGGATGCCCGGGACAAGCCCGGGCATGACGATCCTATTGGAAGATTGTTTGTCCGGCCTCGAAGCGCGCTTACGCGCTCGCCATGTCCGGGAAGACCGCCTCGATCTTGGTCTTCAGCGTCGCCGCATTGAACGGCTTGACGATGTAGTTGTTCACGCCGGCCTTCTTGGCCGCGATCACGTTCTCGGTCTTCGATTCCGCCGTGATCATGATGAAGGGCGTGGTGGCGAGGTTGGGATCTGCCCGCACTTCGCGCAGCAGGTCGTAACCCGTCATCGGCTCCATGTTCCAGTCGGAAATCACGAGCCCATACTTCTTGCCGCGCATCTTGTTCAGCGCCGCCGAACCGTCGCTGGCATCATCGATATTCTCGAAGCCAAGCTGCTTCAGCAGATTCCGGATGATACGGATCATGGTGCTGTAGTCATCCACCACCAGAACCGACATCGACAAATCAACCGCCATCTCGACTCCCCCAACGCATACCCAGGAAATATTTACGATCGGACCTGACGGGACGGCGCCCCGCAGTTCCACGTTTCAAGGACTAGCACCAAGGCTTTAAACAGCGCGTTAATCGGGGCGGCCTTCGAAAGATTGAATCGTGTTCAGCGCGACCACCCCTCCCGCTTGACTTCATCGGCCGGGTCACGCCACGGTCCCGGCCGGTCCCGCCGGCTCGAGAATTCCCCTGATGGCCCCGCAATTTACCGTTATCCGCGATACCACGCCGGATTCCGCCATCCTGAAGGGGGCGGTGGTCGCCATGGGCAATTTCGACGGGGTCCATCTCGGCCACCGGGCCGTCATTGCAGCCGCCCTGGAAATGGGCCGACTGCATGGCCGCCCTGCGCTGGCGCTGACCTTCGAACCGCATCCGCGCCGGTTTTTCAGTCCCAACACCCCGCAATTCCGCCTGACGGACGAACGCGCCAAGCTGCGGCTTCTGGCCGGGACCGGGCTTGCCGGTGCCGTGGTCATGACCTTCGACAAGGCCCGCGCCGGCACCAGTGCGCAGGACTTCATTCACCATGACCTGATCGAGCGCCTCGGCGTCAGCGGGATCGCGGTCGGCTACGACTTCCATTTCGGCAAAGGACGCGTCGGCTCGCCCGGCCTTTTGGTCAACGAGGCCCCCCGGCTGGGCATCGAGGTCGATGTACAGCCGCATGTCGATATCGACGAGCGGCCGGTCTCCTCCAGTGCGATCCGGATCGCCCTCGCCGAGGGGCTCATCGACGAGGCCACCACCATGCTGGGCGCGCCCTGGTTCATCACCGGCGAGGTCATTCATGGCGAGAAGCGCGGCCGCGACCTCGGCTATCCCACCGCCAACATCCGGCTCGACGCCAATTGCGGCCTGAAGCATGGCATCTATGCCGTGCGGGTCGGCCGCGGGCCCGAGCGTCTGAACGGGGTGGCGAGCTTCGGCCGCCGGCCGACCTTTGATGATGGCGCGCCGCTGCTCGAAATCTTCCTGTTCGACTTCAAGGGCGACCTTTACGGGCAGGCGCTGGACTGCGCCTTTGTCGGCTTCATCCGCGAGGAGCTGAAATTCAACGATATTGAAGCCCTGATCCGCCAGATGGACGACGATTCCGCCCGCGCCCGCGCCATCCTGGCCGCCGCCCCGGACGCTTTTCCGCAGCTCGGGACCGTCGATTGAGGGGGCCCGAGCCGGCCGGCAGGACCTTTGCGCTTCCCTTTTGCGCTTCCCCTTTTGCGCTTCCCTTGGCCCCCTGCTATGGAGAGCCCATGTTTGCGCGGCGCATCATAGGGATTAGCGGCCCGGCTTCCGCCTGAGCCTTCGGCTCGGCGCAAGACCGGGATTTTGTCGTTTCACCCCGCGATTCCGCATCGCCATCCGTTCCCGCGCCATTCCGAGCCAGTCAGCCTCATGTCCGAAAAGCCGCAGAAGTCCCAAAAGTCTGAAGCCAAAGACTATTCGAAGACCCTGTTCCTGCCGCAGACCGAATTCCCGATGCGCGCCGGCCTGCCGCAGCGCGAGCCGGAAATCCTCAAGCGCTGGTACGAGATCGGCCTCTACGAAAAGCTGCGCGAGAACGCGAAGGGCCGCGACAAGTTCGTGCTGCACGACGGACCGCCCTATGCCAACGGCAACATCCACATCGGCACGGCGCTGAACAAGATCCTCAAGGATCTCGTCACCAAGAGCCAGCAGATGCTGGGCTTCGATTCCAACTACGTGCCCGGCTGGGACTGCCACGGTCTGCCGATCGAGTGGAAGGTCGAGGAAGAGCACTATCGCAAGAAGGGCAAGCAGAAGCCCGACTTCCGCGACTCAACCGCGATGATCGACTTCCGCAAGGAGTGCCGCGCCTATGCCACGCACTGGCTCAACGTGCAGCGCGAGGAGTTCAAGCGTCTCGGCGTGATCGGCGACTGGGCTCATCCCTACGCCACCATGAACTATCCGGCCGAAGCCCAGATCGCGCGCGAGCTGATGAAGTTCGCCGCCAACGGCACGCTGTATCGCGGCTCCAAGCCGGTGATGTGGAGCGTGGTCGAGAAAACCGCGCTCGCCGAAGCCGAGGTCGAGTACGAGGACTACACCTCCGACATGGTCTGGGTGAAATTCCCGGTCACCTCGCCGGCGCATGGCGCGCTGGCCTCGGCCAGCGTCGTGATCTGGACCACCACACCCTGGACCTTGCCCGGCAACCGCGCGATCTCGTTCTCGCCGAAGATCGCCTATGGCCTCTACAAGGTGACGGACGCTCCGGCGGATAATTGGGCCAAGACCGGCGATCTGCTGATCCTCGCCGATGCGCTCGCCGCAGAGGTTTTCAAGCAAGCACGTGTCACTGCCTTCGAGAAGGTGCGCGACATCCCCGGCGACACCATGGACGCGATCGAATGCGCCCATCCGCTGAAGGGCCTCGCCGGCGGCTATGACTTCATCGTGCCGCTGCTGTCCGGCGACCATGTCACCGACGACACCGGCACCGGCTTCGTCCACACCGCGCCCAGCCATGGCCGCGAAGACTTCGACGTCTGGACGGTGAATACCCGCGAGCTCGATGCCCGCGGCATCAACAGCGCGATCCCCTACACCGTCGACGAGAACGGCGCCTATACCGACCACGCGCCGGGTTTTGCGGGCAAGCGCGTCATCAACGACAAGGGTGAGAAGGGTGACGCCAACGAGGCCGTGATCAAGGCGCTCGTCGACAAGGGCATGCTGCTCGCGCGCGGCCGGCTCAAGCACCAATATCCGCATTCCTGGCGCTCGAAGAAGCCGGTGATCTTCCGCAACACGCCGCAATGGTTCATCGCGATGGACAAGGACATCGCGGCCAACGGCAAGGCGAAGAGCGGCGACACGCTGCGCGCCCGCGCGCTGCACGCGATCTCGGTGACGCAATGGGTTCCGCCGTCAGGCGAGAACCGCATCAATGGCATGATCGAGGCGCGCCCCGACTGGGTGATCTCGCGCCAGCGCGCCTGGGGCGTGCCGATCGCCGTGTTCGTCCGCGAGAAGGGCGACGGCTCCGCCGAGATCCTCCAGGACGAGGCCGTCAACACCCGTATCGGCGACGCCTTCGAAAAGGAAGGCGCGGATGCCTGGTACGCCACGGGCGCGCGCGAGCGCTTCCTCGGACCGCATGCCGGCGAGAACTGGCAGAAGGTCGACGACATTCTCGACGTCTGGTTCGATTCCGGTTCGACGCACGCCTTCGTGCTTGAAGACCCCGTGCAATTCCCCGGCCTCGCCGGCATCAAGCGCAAGGTCGACGGCGGCACCGACACCGTGATGTACCTCGAAGGCTCGGACCAGCATCGCGGCTGGTTCCACTCTTCGCTGCTGGAAAGCTGCGGCACCCGCGGTCGCGCGCCCTATGACATCGTGCTGACCCACGGCTTCACCCAGGCCGAGGACGGCCGCAAGATGTCGAAGTCGCTCGGCAACACCATCGAGCCGCAGTCCGTCATCAAGGAATCCGGCGCCGACATCCTGAGGCTCTGGGTCGCGTCCTGCGACTATACTGACGATCAGCGCATCGGCCCCGAGATCCTGAAGAATACGGTCGAGACCTATCGCAAGCTGCGCAACACCGTGCGCTGGATGCTCGGCACGCTGCATCACTACAAGCCGGCCGACGCGATCGCGCCCGCCGAGATGCCCGAGCTCGAGCGGCTGATGCTGCACGAGCTTGCGCTCCGCGCCGAATTGGTCCGCAAGGCCTATGAGACGTTCGACTTCAAGAACGTGGTCGCAACGCTGTCCGCCTTCCTGAACAGCGAGCTCTCGGCGTTCTATTTCGACATCCGCAAGGACACGCTCTATTGCGATCCGCCGTCCTCGCTGACGCGCAAGGCGGCGCTGACCACGATCGACCTGCTGTGCAACTCGATCCTGAAATGGCTGGCGCCGGTCCTGAGCTTCACCGCCGAGGAAGGCTGGCGGATGTACAGGCCGGACGCCGAAGCATCGGTGCATCTGACGCTGTTCCCGGAAGGTCTCGAAAAGCTTCGCGACGACAAGCTCGCCGCGAAGTGGGAGAGCATCCGCAACGTCCGCCGCGTCGTCACCGGCGCGCTGGAGCTCGAACGTGCCGCCAAGAACATCGGCTCCTCGCTCGAGGCCTCGCCGGTGATCTATGTCGCCGACCGCGACATGCTGGCGACGTTGTTCGACACCGATCTCGCCGAGATCTGCATCACCTCGGACTACGAGGTGCGTGAGGGCGAGGCGCCGGCCTCTGCATTCCGTCTCGATGCCGTGCCCGGCGTCGCGGTCGTGGTGGAGAAGGCCGTCGGCACCAAATGCGCCCGCTCCTGGAAGATCTCGCCGACCGTGGGTGAAGACCCTGAGTATCCCGACGTCACCCCGCGTGATGCCAAGGCGCTGCGCGAATGGAAGGCGTTGGGCGTGAGCGTCTGATCGGCCTGCCATGACCCCGCTCCGCGCCGGCATCCTCGCGGCCGTGGTCACGCTCGTGGCCGATCAGGCCTCAAAGCTCTGGCTGCTGAACGGGTTCGACCTTGCCCGCCGCGGCGTGGTGAAGGTGATGCCGTTCTTCGACCTGCTGCTGGCCTGGAACATCGGCATCAGCTTCGGCTGGCTCCAGAATGACGGTCAGGCCGCGCAGCTCGCGCTGATGGCGGTGAAGGTCGTCGCGGTGATCGCGCTCGCGATCTGGATGGCGCGGTCGCAGACCCGGCTCGCCACGGTGGCCCTGGGGCTGATCATCGGCGGTGCCATCGGCAATGGCATCGACCGCCTGGCCTATGGCGCGGTGGTCGATTTTGCCCTGTTCCACATCGAAATCGGCGGAATTACCTATAATTGGTACGTCTTTAACCTGGCAGACGTGGCCATCGTTGCTGGGGTGGCGGCCCTATTGTATGATTCCTTCCTGGGGGTACCCGCCGCAAAAGCGCCCTGATCCCGGCCGATACGGGCCGGAGGTGGAACCTTGCATGGCGAGGGGTGGTCGCGCGCGACGCGGCAAGGCTGGCACGATCAAATCTGCCACAATATGGAACAGGTATAGGCATGCGCAGCTTCCAGACCAGCGGTTCGATCGGCCGAGACGCCCGGCGGGGACTTTGGCTGGCGCTGAAATTGTCAGCCGTAGCCCTCGGCATCGGTCTCGTCATGTCGGCAGGCCCGGTCCGCGCCGGTGATGATGGCGACGATGACGACGACATGACCTTCGAAGAGAAGCTCATCGACAATCTGATGTCCGGCATCGGCGCCAAGAGCATGGAAAAGAAGGGCATCGAGTACCGCGAGCGGTCGCCGCTGGTGGTGCCGCCGAACCTCGACCTGCCGCCGCCTGCCAGCGCCGACGCCGCGAACGCGCCGAACTGGCCGAAGGATCCCGACGAGAAGCGCCGCAAGGCGGCCATCGCTGAGCGGAAGAAGGCGGGCAACAAGCAGGCGGAGTATTTGAAAAATGCGCGGCCGCTGTCGCCGGCCGAGCTGGACGCCCACAAGACGGCCGGCCCCGACAAGACGGTCAATGATCCGGCCCAGCCGGGCTCCAACACCAACCACCCGACGATGAGCCCGGCCGAACTCGGTTACACCGGCGGCCTGTTCAAGATGTTTTCGAACAACAAGGACGAGAGCAAGCAATTCACGTCCGAGCCGCCGCGCCAGTCTCTGACCGAGCCGCCGCCGGGATATCAGACGCCTTCGTCGAGCTATGCCTATGGTACCGGCGAGGATAAGTCGAAGCGGACCTATTTCGACGTCAGGTCGGGTAAGGAAAAGGAGCAATAGGCTCCTTGTCCATCGCACGCAGACGCGGCCCCGCCGCGGCCGTCCGGCGTAGGCCGGACGCGGCAGATGACCTATTTTTAAGTACAACTTGACCGCGTTCTCTGCTTCGTGACCCGAAGCTCAAAGCCGCGCGGTGTAGCATGCCGTGCTTTCACGCCCGGACAGGGTCCGGGCCTTTACAAGGATCGTGATGTCCTCACACCGATCGGTTGTTTGCCTCTTCGCCGCGCTGCTTTCGACATCTGCCCTCGACGTCGGCAGCGCACTCGCCCAGACGACGGTCACGTCTGCGCCGCCTGCCAGCTTCACGCTCAGCAACGGCCTCCAGGTCGTGGTGATCCCTGATCACCGCACGCCCGTGGTCACGGAGATGATCTGGTACAAGGTCGGCTCGGCCGACGAGACGCCAGGCAAGTCCGGCCTCGCCCACTTCCTCGAGCACCTGATGTTCAAGGGCACGGAGAAGCATCCGGTCGGCGAGTTCTCGCAGACCGTGCTCCGCGTCGGCGGCAACGAGAATGCATCGACTTCGGTCGACTACACCAACTACTACCAGCGCGTGCCGAAAGAGCAGCTCCCGACCATGATGGAGTTCGAGGCCGATCGCATGACCGGCCTGATCCTCAAGGACGAGAATGTGCTGCCCGAGCGCGACGTCGTGCTCGAAGAGTACAACATGCGCGTCGCCAACAGCCCGGACGCGCGCCTCAACGAACAGATCATGGCTGCGCTCTATCTCAACCATCCCTATGGCCGGCCGGTGATCGGCTGGCACCAGGAGATCGAGAAGCTCAATCGCGAGGACGCCCTCGCCTTCTACCGCCGCTTCTACGCGCCGAACAACGCGATCCTGGTGATCGCCGGCGACGTCGAGGCCGCCGACGTGCGCCCGCTGGTCGAACGCAATTTCGGCCCGATCCCGGCCCAGCCTGCGATCCCCGCGCAGCGCATCCGCCCGCAGGAGCCGGAGCCGGCGGCACCGCGCACCGTCACGCTGTCCGACCCGCGCGTCGAGCAGCCGAGCCTGCGCCGCTATTATCTGGTGCCGTCGGCGACGACGGCCGCGGCCGGCGAGAGCGCCGCACTCGACGTGCTGGCGCAGTTGATGGGCAGCGGCAGCAACTCCTATCTTTATCGCGCCCTCGTGGTCGACAAGCCGCTCGCGGTCTCCGCCAGTGCCAGCTATTCCAGCATCTCGCTCGACCCGACCCAGTTCGCGGTCTCGGCCTCGCCGAAACCGGGCGTCAGCTTTGCGGAGGTCGAACAAGTGATCGACGGCGTCATCGCCGACATCGCGCAAAACACGGTCCGCGCCGAAGATCTGGAACGCGTAAAGACCCAGCTGATCGCGGAAGCGATCTACGCCCAGGACAATCAGGCGGTGCTGGCGCGATGGTATGGCGGCGCACTGACCACCGGCCTGTCGATCGAGGACATCCGGAGCTGGCCGGACCGCATCCGCGCCGTCACCGCCGAGCAGGTCCGTGAAGCCGCGCAAAAATGGCTCGAGAAGAAGCGCTCGGTGACCGGCTATCTGATCAAGGACACCAGCACCGCTGCCAAGCGCGAGGAGAAGCGTTCGTGACCCATTCCTTCCTCCGTGCAAGACACGTCCTGCGCGCAAGACACTTCGCGCTCTCCGTCGCCACGGGCGCGGCACTCGCGCTCGCCACGATCTCGCCGTCGCAGGCGGCAGCAAAAATCCAGCGCCTGGTCTCGCCGGGCGGCATCGAGGCCTGGTTCGTCCAGGACGCGACCGTGCCGCTGATTGCCATGGAATATTCCTTTGCCGGCGGCTCGGCGCAGGATCCCAAGGACAAGCCCGGCGTCGCCAATCTGGTCGGCGACCTCCTCGATGAGGGCTCCGGCGATCTCGATTCCAAGACGTTCCATGAGCGGCTCGACCGCCGCGCCATCGAACTCTCCTTCAGTGCCACCCGCGACACCTTCCGCGGCAGCCTGCGCATGTTGCGCGACAACAAGGACGAGGCCTTCGATCTGTTGCGGTCCGCGCTGACCTCGCCGCATTTCGACGCGGCCGATGTCGAGCGTATCCGCTCGCAGGTCATCTCGGGCCTGCGACGCGACACCACCAACCCGACCTCGCTGGCGAGCCGCAAGTTTCTGGAGATGACGTTCGGCGATCATCCCTATGGACGGCAGACCAACGGCACGCTGGAGAGCGTGCCGACCATCACGATCGCCGACATGAAGGATTACGTCGCGCGCAACCTCGCCAAGGACACCCTGAAGGTTGCCGTCGTCGGCGACGTCGACCCGGCAACCCTCGGCAAGCTGCTCGACCACACGTTTGGCGCACTGCCGGCCAAGGCCAATCTCGTGCCGGTGCCGGACGTCGAGGCCGCCAAGCCGCCGCAGCGCGCCTTCGTGCCGCTCGACGTGCCGCAGACCGTGATCACCTTCGGCGGCCCCGGTGTGAAGCGCAGCGATCCGACCTTCATGGCGGCCTATGTCGTGAACCATATCCTCGGTGGCGGCGGCCTGTCCTCGCGGCTCTACCGCGAAGTGCGCGAAAAGCGCGGGCTGGCCTATTCCGTGTTCGAATCGCTGCTCTGGATGGAGCATTCGGCGATCTTCATCGGCAACACCGGCACCCGTGCCGACCGCTCCGGTGACACCATGGATGCCATCGAGAAGGAAGTGCGCCGCATCGCCGACGAGGGTCCGACGCAGAAGGAGCTCGACGAGGCCAAGTCGTACCTCAAGGGCTCGCAGATGCTGGCGCTCGACACCTCCTCCAAGCTCGCGCAGGCGCTGCTGCAATACCAGCAGGACAAGCTGCCGATCGACTATATCGAGAAGCGCAACACCATCGTCGATGCGGTGACGCTGGACGACGCCAAGGCTGCCGCCAAGCGGCTGTGGGGCCAGGGACTGCTGACCGTCATCGTCGGCCGCGCCCCGCAGGCTGCGGCGCAACCGGCCGCGGCGCCGGCGACCAAGTCGAACTGACGTCTCCTGACGTTTCCTGAAATGGCCGGGCTCGCCCGGCCATTTGCGTTTCCAGATGCACCATTGCCGAACAAGGATGTTCCGCGATATGTCGTGATATCGCCAATGGTGCCATCATGCTGCGGATATCCCGCGATCTCGTTATCGACGAGGACGACATCGAGATCGGCTTTGTCCGCGCCTCCGGCCCGGGCGGGCAGAACGTCAACAAGGTCTCGACCTCGGCCCAGCTGCGCTTTGACACGCGCAAGCTGACCATCCCTGAGGATGCGGCGATCCGGCTCGCCCGCATCGCCGGCCAGCGCATGACCAAGGACGGCGTGATCGTGATCCACGCCCAGCGCTTCCGCACCCAGGAGCGCAACCGGCAGGACGCCATCGACCGCCTCGTCGAGATCCTGAGCGAAGCGATGATCCGGCCGACGCCGCGCCGCGCAACGCGGCCGACCTTTGCCTCCAAACAGCGACGGCTCGACGGCAAGAAGCGCCGCAGCGACGTCAAGGCCGGACGCGGCGGGCGCTTCGACGATTGAGTGTCCTTCACCGGCCACGAAGATTGAACTGCCGGGCATAGCAAAACCTCCGGCCGCCATGCGACCGGAGGTTCGCTCGCTCAAATCTCGTGCGTCAGTAGCGCTTGCCGCTGGTCGTCGCCCCGCCCGGAGCGGACCCGTCGGTGGCGCTCTTATGCGTGGCACTGCCCGTGGTGCCGACCGTGCCCTTCGTGCTCTTGGCCGGCTTCATGCCAGTCTGGCCCGCACCGCCCGGCTGCGCTTCCAGCTCTTCTTCGCTATTGCCCGCGACGCCGCCTTGCGTTGTCTTGCCTTGCGCGCCGCCACGCAACTTGGTGTCGGATGACACTCCTTGCGCAAGGACAGGGCCCGCAAGCAGGGCGGAAAGAGCACAAGCGATCACTGAGGTCTTCACCAACTTCATCCATGTCTCCTGGATTTTCCGCGATGAGCAGCTTGGCCATTCCCCACGCCGTTCGCGGAAACCAAACCGCCCGATCGCGTCGATTGCACGAACGGCGTGCTCGCCATCCAATCCGCATGGTGTGGTCATCGTTTAGGGATTTGGAGGCGCTTTCGCGAAATTGCGCTCCTCATATGCGGCAGCGCGGAACATTCGCGTGGAATGACCGATCGCGATTTTGCAATTTGAATCGCTTGCGCGATGAAACAGCCCGCTACTACCACGGCATGTTTTGTGCCGCCTAGAGTTTGCGCACGCTGATTTTTGTCGTGGATAGACGGGTCTTGGCGATGCGCGCAGTCGTTCTTGGATTGTGCACCGCGATGGTGCTGGCGACACGTATTGCCGATGCGCAGATGCCGTTGCCGGCCGCGAAGCCGCCGGATGGCGCGACACTGTTCAAGCAGCAATGCGCGGTGTGCCACACCACCAATCTGTCGGAACCGATGCGACAGGGTCCGCCGCTGGTGAAGGTCGTGGGGCGAACGGCCGGCAAGATTGAAGGCTTTCGCTACTCCGACGGTCTCGCGAAAGCTGATTTCACCTGGGACGACGCTAAGCTTGATGCGTGGCTGACCAATCCGCAGGCCGTCATTCCCGGCACGATCATGGCCTACCGTCAGGGCAAGCCGGAAACGCGCACCGCCATCATCGCCTATCTCAAGGAGCTGAATTGAATGGCCAAGCCTGTCCATTCCATGATCCGCGTACGCGATGAGGCACGATCGCTCGATTTCTACCGGCGCGCTTTCCACCTCGAAGTCGTAGATCATCTGAAGTTTCCGGACTTTGCACTGATCTATCTGCGTCATCCCTCCTCACCTTTCGAGGTCGAGCTGACGGTCAACTTTGATCGCAAGGAACCGTACCAGCTCGGCGACGGCTACGGCCATCTCGCCGTGGTGGTCGAGGATCTCGATGCCGAGCATGCCCGCTTCGCCCGCGAGCAGCTCGCACCGGGGCCGCTGCGCGACTTCAAGCACGACGGCAAGACGCTGGCGCGCTTCTTCTTCGTCAGCGACCCCGATGGTTACAAGATCGAAGTGATCCAGCGGGGCGGACGTTTCGGCTGATCACGATCACGGAAATCCCAATCATAAAAGACCTACGGAGGAACCCATGAGAGAAGTCGATCGTCGAAGCAAGCATAGCCGTCGCGTCTTTCTCAAGGGCGCAGCGACCGCCGTCCCGGTCGTGGCTGTGGCGACCAGTGTCGCCGTCAACATCGAGGACGCCTGGGCCGATGAGGCCGGCACACTTTCGCCCGCGACGATGAAGACCCTGCTGAAGGTCGCGCGCGACATCTATCCGCACGACGTTCTCGGCGACAGCTACTACATCACCGCGATCAAGCCGTGGGACGACAAGGCTGCCAAGGACCCCGCCGTCAAGTCGCTCATCAGCGACGGCATCGCGCGGCTCGACCAGAACGCGAAGGATCGCCACAAGGCGCCTTATGCCGAGGTGCCCTGGGAAGCCGATCGCGTGGTGCTGCTGAAGGAGATCGAGGGAAGCGACTTCTTCCAGAAGGTTCGCGGCGATCTCGTCGTCTCCCTCTACAACCAGAAAGAGGTCTGGCCGCGGTTCGGCTACGAGGGCTCCTCCGCCGAGCACGGCGGTTACATCAACCGCGGCTTCGCCGACATCGACTGGCTGCCGAAGGCCTAGGTCGCACCCAACGGTTCAGGAGAACGCATATGGCAAAATTCGATCTGAACGATAACAGCGTTGTGGTGATCGTCGGCTCCGGCGCCGGCGGCGGCACGCTGGGCAACGAGCTCGCGCAGAAGGGCGTCAAGGTCGTCATCCTCGAGGCCGGTCCGCGCATCGAGAACCAGGACTTCATCAATGACGAGTGGGACAGCTTCTCCCAGCTCGCCTGGACCGATGCCCGCACCACGTCAGGCAACTGGCGCGTCGCCAAGGATTTCTCGGGCCTGCCCGCCTGGATCGTCAAGGCGGTCGGCGGCTCCACCATCCACTGGGCCGGCGCCTCGCTGCGCTTCGACGAGCACGAGTTCAAGATCAAGAGCACCTACGGCAACATTCCCGGTGCGAACGTTTTGGACTGGCCGGTCACGCTCGCGGAGATGGAGCCGTGGTACGCCAAGGCCGAGAACAAGATGGGTGTGACCCGCACCAACGGCATTCCCGGACTCCCCGGCAACAACAATTTCCGGGTGCTCGAGGCCGGCGCGAAAAAGCTCGGCTACAAGACCGTGCACACCGGCAACATGGCGATCAACAGCCAGCCGCGCGACGGACGCGGCTCCTGCCAGCAGATCGGCTTCTGCTTCCAGGGCTGCAAATCCGGCGCGAAATGGTCGACGCTCTACACCGAGATCCCCAAGGGCGAGGCGACCGGCAATCTGGAGGTCCGCCCCGGTAGCATGGTGGTCAAGATCGAGCACGATGCGAGCGGCAAGGTCACCGGCGTGGTCTATGCCGACGAGAGCGGGGCGATGCAACGCCAGAAGGCGCGGATCGTCGCAGTCGCAGGCAATTCGATCGAGAGCCCGCGGCTGCTGCTCAACAGCGCATCGAGCATGTTCCCCGACGGCCTCGGCAACTCGAGCGGTCAGGTCGGCCGCAACTACATGCGTCACATGACCGGCAGCGTCTACGCCGTGTTCGAGAAGTCGGTGCACATGTATCGCGGCACCACCATGGCCGGCATCATCCGCGACGAAGCGGCCAATAATCCGAAGCGC
Organism: Bradyrhizobium sp. CCGUVB4N; assembly: GCF_024199945.1. GTDB lineage: Bacteria > Pseudomonadota > Alphaproteobacteria > Rhizobiales > Xanthobacteraceae > Bradyrhizobium. Next base: position 8,299,016 of record NZ_JANADP010000001.1, read on the forward strand.
GGCTTCGTCGGCGGCTACGAGATGGAGACGCTGTCGCTCGGACTGCCCTTCATGGCGGCGTTCCTCAATCCCGGCGCATGGGGCCGGCCGTTCACCGCTGCGATCGATGGCTATCCGCGGATGGCCGGCATGTGGCTGGTCGGCGAGGACATGCCGCAGGAGACCAACCGCATCACGCTCGATCCAACCGTGAAGGACAAGTTCGGCCAGCCCGTCGCGAGCGTGCATTACGACGATCATCCCAATGACCTCGCGATGCGGGCGCACGCCTACAAGCAGGGCGCGGCGGTCTATGACGCCGTCGGCGCCACCGTGACCTATCCGACACCCCCCTATCCGAGCACGCACAATCTCGGCTCCAACCGGATGAGCGAGAAGCCGCGCGACGGCGTGGTCAACAAGTTCGGACAGAGCCACGACGTGAAGAACCTGTTCGTCTCTGACGGCAGCCAGTTCACCAGCGGCGCGGCCTGCAACCCGACGCTGACCATCGTCGCGCTCGCGATCCGGCAGGCGGACTACATTGCAGGGGCGATGCAGAAGAAGGAGATCTGATCTGGCGCCGTCATCGCGCAGGACGGCATCGAGGAGAGATTGCGTATCCACACTCAAGGTGTCGTCCCGGCGAACGCCGGGACCCATAACCACAGGGAGAAGTGTGACGAAGATTAGTCGTTCGGTACGCCGATCACCCACACTCGATGGATTCCGCGGTATGGGTCCCGGCGTTCGCCGGGACGACATCGAGAATGTGGATGCGGGCTCGCGCTTAGCGCTATTCAGCCGCGTCGAGGATCGGCGCCACGGTGGCCTTGAAATCCTGCACCTGCGCCACGCTCTTCGAGCGATAGATCAAACACGAGCAGCGCAGTAGCGAGGCGAAATTGTTGACCTCGCCATGGTGGTCGAGCACCTCGTTGTAGAGCGTCGTCAGGAACTTGCCGACGCTCATGCTCTCCTTGGCCGCGATCTCCTCCAGCGTGTCCCAGAACGCCATCTCCAGCCGGATCGACGTGCAGTGCCCGCCGATCCGCAAGGACCGCGTTTGGGATTCATAGTCGCGTTGGGGCTGGTGCGCGAAGAGATGGCACATGGCGTCCTCCCGTCCTGTTGCCGTTTTTTCACGATGCTACACCGCTGCCCGGCCCCCCACAATCAGGGACCGTAGCCGGAGAGCGGTCCGCGCCGGTTGCGGGATTTTCTCGAACGCCCAATGTCTTCAATGTGATAGGCATCCCTCTTCCCCAGGCCCCCACACGCCTGTTGCCCAACACATGCTTTTGACGCAACACGGCCTAGAATAGGCTGTTCCGCGAATCCAAATCGAAAGCCCCATGCCCGTCCGTCAGCTTCCAGAGCAGGTCGTCAACCGCATCGCCGCCGGCGAGGTGGTCGAGCGTCCGGCGAGCGTGGTCAAGGAACTCGTCGAAAACGCGATCGATGCCGGCGCGAGCCGGATCGACGTCTTCACCGATGGCGGCGGGCGGCGGCGGATCGGCATCACCGATGACGGCGGCGGCATGACCCAGAGGGATCTGTCGCTGGCGGTCGAACGCCATGCCACCTCCAAGCTCGACGACGAGGATTTGCTCCAGATCCGCACCCTCGGGTTCCGCGGCGAGGCGCTGCCCTCGATCGGCTCGGTCGCGCGTCTCGCCATCACCACGCGGCATGCCAGCGAGCCGCATGCCTGGGCGCTCACTGTCGAGGGCGGCGAGAAGTCCGAGATCATGCCGGCTGCGCTCGCGCACGGCACCCGCGTCGAGGTCAACGATCTCTTTTATGCGACGCCGGCGCGGCTGAAGTTTCTGAAGACCGACCGGACCGAGGCGGAAGCAATCCGCGAGGTGGTGCGGCGGCTCGCCATGGCGCGGCCCGATGTCGCCTTCACGCTCGCGGGCGAGGAGCGCGCGCCGGTGACCTGGGCAGCGGCACTGCCCGGCGCGGCCGGGCGCCTGACGCGGCTCGGCGATATCCTGGGCGCGGAGTTCCGCAGCCATGCCTTTGAGGTTCATGCCGAGCGCGAAGGCGTCGTCGTCGCAGGCTACGCCGCAGCACCTGCGCTGACCAAGGCCAACGCGCTCGGACAATATCTCTTCGTCAACGGCCGTCCGGTGCGCGACAAGCTGATCCTCGGCGCTGTGCGCGGGGCCTATGCCGATTATCTGCCGCGCGACCGGCATCCGGTGCTGGCACTGTTCGTCACGCTGGATCCGCGCGAGGTCGATGCCAATGTGCATCCCGCCAAGACCGAGGTGCGCTTCCGCAATGCTGGCCTCGTCCGTGCGCTGATCGTGCACGGGCTGAAAGAAGGCCTCGCGCGCGAGGGCCGACGCACCGCCGCCAACAGCGGCGAGAGTGCGCTGTCGTCGTTCCGCCCGGCCTTCACACCGCCACGACCGGCAAGCTGGGACTGGCGAGCCTCGCCATCCGCTCCGGTCGCGCCGATGCCGTCATTCGAAGGCTCCGCCGCGCCCGCCTTCGCCGAGCGAGCTCAGGCCGCGTTCGACGTCGGCGCGCCGAGCGCCGACGTGCGCTTCGACCCGCAGCCTGTGACCGATCTCGTCGACCGTCCGCTTGGTGCTGCGCGCACCCAGCTTCACGAAACCTATATCGTTTCGCAGACCCGCGACGGTCTCATCATCGTCGACCAGCACGCCGCGCATGAGCGGATCGTCTATGAGCGGCTGAAGGCTTCGCTTGCCGAAAACGGCGTGCAGCGGCAGATCCTGTTGATCCCCGAGATCGTCGAGATGGACGAAGCGACGGTCGAGCGCCTGCTCGAGCGCAGCGAGGAACTCGCTTCATTCGGACTTGCGATCGAATCCTTCGGCCCGGGCGCAGTCGCGGTGCGCGAGACGCCGTCGCTGCTCGGCAAGACCAATGCCGGCGGGCTGTTGCGCGATCTCTCGGAACACATGGCAGAATGGGACGATGCACTGCCGCTCGATCGCCGCTTGATGCACGTCGCCGCCACCATGGCCTGCCACGGTTCGGTGCGCGCCGGCCGCCGCTTACGGCCCGAGGAGATGAACGCGCTGCTTCGCGAAATGGAGGAGACGCCGAACTCCGGCCAGTGCAATCACGGCCGGCCGACCTATGTCGAGCTGAAGCTCGCCGATGTCGAGAAGCTGTTCGGGCGGCGGTGACGGTGCCGTAGGGCGGGCAAAGGCGCAACGCGCCGTCCCCGCGATCTCTTCATGATCGAAAGAGGTGGTGGGCACGCTTCCGCTTTGCCCACCCTCCGGCAGCGGGAACTACGGCTTCTTGAGAAACACAAACTCCGTATCGTCATACGCCCGCCGCTCCAGCTCCTCGTACCCTTCCGGCGTCACGAACTGCGCGGCCTTCGCCTCTTCCACCACGAGCAGCGCCCCTGGCGTCAGCCAGCCACCATCGCGCAAGGAGGCGAGCGCCTTCTCCGCAAAACCCTTGCCATAGGGCGGATCGAGGAACACCAGCGAGAACGGCTCGACGGGATGTGCCGGGCCGAGATCGGTCGCATCGCGACGATAGACTTTTGTGACGCCGCCGAGGCCGAGCGACTCGACGTTGTTTCGCAGCAGCGCACGCGCCTCCGCGCCATTGTCGACGAACAGCGTGAATTTCGCGCCGCGCGAGGACGCTTCGATGCCGAGCGCCCCTGTGCCGGCGAAGAGATCGAGCACGCGGGCGTCCTCGATCGGATTGTCATAGGCGTGCACGAGGATGTTGAACACGGACTCGCGCAGCCGATCCGCCGTGGGACGGATGTCACGCGAAGACGGTGAGGCGAGATTGCGCCCCTTCAAGCGACCGCCGACCACGCGCATGTTATTCGTCCCGCGGCGTCAGATCGCGCTTGCCGTGATAGCCGCGCTTGGGACGGCGCGGCGGGCCGTAGCCGTTCGCCTCTTGCTCGTTGCGTTCGCGCGACTCGTCGCTGCCGGTGCGCTGCACCAGCACGCGGCGACCCTTGCTGTCCGCGATCACGGCGCGCTTGGACGTCTTCGCGCCGGAGGCATCGCCCTCGACAGACTTCCTCGGCACGTCGAACTGCGCGCCCGACTTCTCGATCACCTTGTCGCCGAGCTGATCGCGCAGCACGCGCGCGCGGACCTCTTCGACCTGGCCTTCGGGGACCTCGCCGAGCTGGAACGGACCGTAGGAGACGCGGATCAGCCGGTTCACCTCGAGCCCGAGATGGGCGCAGACGTTACGCACTTCGCGGTTCTTGCCTTCGCGGATCGCGAACACCAGCCAGACATTGGCGCCCTGATCGCGCTCCAGCGTCGCCTCGATCGGGCCGTATTTCACGCCCTCGACCTCGATGCCGTCCTTGAGCTGGTCGAGTTGCGCCTGGGTGATGTCACCATGGGCGCGAACACGATAGCGTCGCAGCCAGCCGGTGTCCGGCAGCTCGAGCGTGCGGGCGAGGCCGCCGTCATTGGTGAGCAGCAACAGGCCTTCGGTGTTGAAGTCGAGCCGGCCGATCGAGATCAGCCGCGGCAGGCCTTCGGGCAGATTGTCGAACACGGTCGGACGCCCCTCGGGGTCGTCATGCGTCGTCATCAGCCCGCGCGGCTTGTGATAGAGGAACAGCCGCGTGCGTTCGCGCTCCGGCAATGGCTTGCCGTCGACCAGAACCACATCGTTCTTGGTGATGTCGAGCGCCGGCGAGTTGATGACGCGGCCGTTGACGGTGACGCGGCCCTGCGTGACCATCTCCTCGGCGTCGCGGCGCGAGGCGAGGCCCGCGCGCGCAAGTGCCTTGGCGATGCGCTCACCGGCCTTCTTCGGCTTCGGCGCTTCTTCGCGACGCGGCCGTCCCTCGAAATCACGCTCGCGCGCGCGATAGGCGCCACGGCCGCCGAAGGCCGGACGCTTCTCGAAGATCCTGCTGTCGTCCTCGCTGTCGCGGCGCGGACGGTCGCCGAAGCGACCCTCGCTGCGCGGATGCTCCTGCCAGTCCATGCGGCCTTCGGGCCGCTCGCGCGGACGGTCGAATTTCGGACGGCCGCCACCGCGCCCGCCGCGCGGGCCGTCATCATCACGACGCGGCCGGTCGAACTTGGGACGATCGCGGAACGGACGATCGCCGGAGGCGCGATCATCGCGCGAGCGCGAAAAGCGCGGACGGTCTTCACCGCGGCCACCGTCGCGGCGGTCATCGCGCTTCTGCCAGGGCTTGTCCTCGCCGCGGTCACGGCCGCCGAAATCCTTGCGCGGACCCTTGCTGAAGTCCTTGCGCGGCGGCCGGTCGCCGCGCGGACGATCCTCGCGCTTCTGCCACGGCTTTGAATCGTCCCGCTCGCCGCGATCGCGCGAAAACTTCCGCTCGCCGTCGAACTTGCGTTCCGGACGCTCGCCGCGCGGCGCATACGGCCGCTTGTCGCCGAACTTCTTGTCGCCGAAACGACCGGCGGGACGCGCATCATCGCGATCCCGGCTGCGCGGCGGACGGTCGTCGCGGCCGGAGAAGGGACGGTCACCGCGCGGCTTGAACGGCCGCTTCTCGCCGTCACGCGACGGACGATCGGAGAAGGGGCGGTCGCCACGCGGCTTGAAGCTGCGCTCGCCGCGGCCCTCGCCGCCGCGATCGTCGCGCTTGAAGCGGGGACGATCGGAAAAATCGCGGCGCGGCGCGTCGCCTTCCTCGCGGCGGCGGAACGGTTTGCCCTCGCGGGGCGGACGGCTGTCGCGGTCGCCACGCCCCTCGCTCTTGCCCTCGAAGCCGCGCTTGGCGAACTTCTTGTCGGGGCCGCGCGGCTTGCCGCTGCGGCCGCCCTTTGCGGGCCCCTTGGGAGGGCCTCGCCGGCCGCGGGAATCGTTGTCTTTGTCGCTGTCGCGAGGCATGAATAATCTCACTCAGGGGATGGCCAGTGAGCATTGTGCGCGCTCGTTTCGAGCCGCATGCTCAGGCAAAATCGGTAAGCACTTCTGCTGAAGGCGCAGCTACTAGCAGGTTTCTTCGGATGATACGAGGCTTGAAAGCCCCCTCTTTCATGGATTTAGCGCTCAAAACGGCCGAAAATGCCGGAAAGGCGGGCGAAGTTCCGATCGGATGCGTGGTGGTCCGGAATTACGAGGTCATCGCCACCGCCGCCAACCGGACGCTGACCGATTACGACCCCACGGGACACGCCGAGATCATTGCGCTGCGCGAGGCGGCGAAGAAGATCGGCAGCGAGCGCCTGGTCGACTGCGACCTCTACGTGACGCTGGAGCCCTGCACCATGTGTGCGGGCGCGATCTCGTTTGCAAGGGTCCGCCGGCTCTATTACGGCGCGGCCGACCCCAAGGGCGGCGCGGTCGAGTCCGGCGTGCGGTTCTTTGCCTCGCCGACCTGCCACCACGCCCCGGATGTCTATTCCGGCGTCGGCGAGAGCGAGGCGGCGCGGCTGCTCAAGGAGTTCTTTCGCGAGCGGCGTTAACCACCTGCGAAAAACGCGCGCAGCGCCCGGGCGGTGACGTCCGGGTTCTCCTCGGTGAGGAAGTGGCCGGAATCCACCGGCTGGCCCTCGACGTTGGTTGCCCATTGCTTCCAGACATCGAGCGGCGTGGCGGCGGCCTGGGCGATGCCGACGCCGCCCCACAGCGCCAGCATCGGAATGGTGATCTTCTTGCCGGCCTCGAAATCGGCCTTGTCGAGGTCGTAGTCGATAGTGGCGCCGGCGCGGTAGTCCTCGCACATCGCATGCACGCGGGCGGGATCGCGGAACGGGGCGATGTAGTGCGCCAGCGCGCGCGCGTCGATCGCGTCCAGCGTCTTCGACTTGGTCTGGCTCGCCATCTTGAAGCGCAGGAAGAATTCGCCCTGGCCCGAGATCAGCGTCTCCGGCAGCGGCGCGGGCTGGGCGAGAAACGTCCAGTGATAGATCTTCAGCGCATAGGCGCGGTTCATCCGCTCCCAGTAATTATAGGTCGGCAGGATATCGAGCACCGCGAGCTTCGACAGCCGGCCGGGATGATCGAGCGCCAGCCGGTACGACACGCGGCCGCCGCGGTCGTGGCCGGCGAGCGCGAAGTGGACGTGGCCGAGTTGCTCCATCGCCTCGACCATGGCCTTGGCCATCGCGCGCTTGCTGTAGGGCATGTGCAGCGCGTCGCTCTCGGGCATGTCGGACCAGCCGTAGCCCGGCAGGTCGGCGATGATCAGCGTGAACTGGTCGGCCAGCTCAGGCGCGACGCGGTGCCACATCACATGCGTCTCGGAGAAGCCGTGCAGCAGCAACAGCGGCGGCCCCTTGCCGCCGACGCGGGCGAAGATGCGGCCGAACGAGGTGTTGATCCATTCGGAGGCGAAGCCGGGATAGAGGTCGGCGAGATCGGACATCTTCTGCATCCTTACCTGGTCAGTCGCGAGGGCGCCTCGACGCGAAAGTCGAAAACAACCCCATGCACAGTAGCCAAGTTCAAGACTTGCCTGCACGTTTTCGGCGTGCCGACGAGCGGGGCCGGAAATTGCGCGGCGGCCGGCAAAAAGCCCGTCAGTTCCTCGTCAGCCCCTGGCCTTCTCGGCCTCCACCGCCTGCCAGCCGATATCACGGCGGCAAAAACCCTCCGGCCAGTGGATGCGGTCGACGGCCTGGTAGGCGCGCGCCTGCGCTTCGGTCACATCAGCCCCCAGCGCGCAGACATTGAGCACGCGGCCGCCATTGGCGAGGATGGCACCGTCCTTCGCGACCGTGCCGGCGTGGAAGATCTCGGCGGTCTCGACCTTGGCGGCGTCATCGAGCCCTTCGATGCGAGTCCCCTTCTGGTAGTCGCCGGGATAACCCTTCGCCGCCATCACCACGGTGAGCGCGGACTCCGGATACCAGCGCAGGTCGAAATTCCTGAGCTGACCGTCGCAGGAGGCGAGGAACGCCGGCACGATGTCCGACATCATGCGCATCATCAGCACCTGGCACTCGGGGTCGCCGAAGCGGACGTTGAACTCGAACAGCTTTGGGCCCTGCGTCGTCAGCATGATCCCCGCATAGAGAATGCCGCGGAACGGCGTGCCGCGCTGCTTCATGCCGGCGACCGTCGGCAGAATGATCTTGGCCATGATCGCGTCGTGGATCGCAGGCGTCACCAGAGGCGTCGGGGAATAGGCGCCCATGCCGCCGGTGTTCGGGCCGACGTCGTGATCGAACACGCGCTTGTGGTCCTGCGCGGAGGCGAGCGGAATGGCGGTCTCGCCGTCGCACAGCGCGAAGAAGCTGATCTCGCGGCCGGGCAGAAACTCCTCGATCACCACCTCGGCGCCGGCGTCGCCAAACGCGCCCTCGAACATCATGGCGATGGCGTCCTCGGCCTCGCGCACGGTTTTCGCAACGACGACGCCCTTGCCGGCCGCAAGACCATCGGCCTTCACCACGATCGGCGCGCCCTGGCTGTTGACGTAGGCGCGCGCATCGTTGGCATTGGTGAAGCGCTTGTAGGCGCCGGTCGGAATGCCGAATTCGGTGCAGAGCGCCTTGGTAAAACCCTTGGAGCTTTCGAGCTGGGCGGGGATCCTGTTCGGCCCGAACGCCTTGATGCCGGCGGCGGCGAGGTCATCGACGATGCCGGCGGCCAGCGGCGTCTCCGGGCCGACCACGACCAGCTCGACCGCATTGGCCTTGCAGAAGGCGATCACGGCGGCATGGTCGGCGACGTCGAGCGCCACGCATTCCGCCTCGCGCGCGATGCCGGCATTGCCGGGCGCGCACCAGAATTTGGTCACCAGGGGAGAGGCTGCGATCTTCCACGCCAGAGCATGTTCGCGGCCGCCGGAACCAAGCAGGAGAATGTGCATCGAAGGCTCGAACTGAGGGGTTTTGCTGGGGCCGGAGGTCGCACGAATCGGGGTGGGGCTCAAGGGGGCTTACGGCGAACTCCGGTCACTCGGGGGGCGCCGCTGAGGCGCGAGCCGGGAATTCACAGGGGCGACATGCGCAGACCGGTTGGCAACACTGCGGAATTTACCTCAACCTTCAGCGGAATAAGCAACATTGCCGAAGCTGCTAATGTCCATACCCCGCCGCGGTACGCAAGAGCGATCACCCTATTACCGCGGTTGCGATCGACGTACTTCATCCGTTGAGATGCTGACGAGATCTCCCAGAGCCCGCGCGAGCTTACTCGATCGCCGTTGCGGCGCATGGCGACATCATGCCCACCATCAGGGCCTTGCAGAAGGCTGGCGTCACGAGCCTGCCCAAGATCGCCGCAGGGCTGAACTCCCAAGGTATTCCGACGCCGCGCGCTTCGGAGCGTTGGCGCCCGGCCCAAGTGGCTCGCGTGCTCGGCAGGGGCTGCTCCTAGGATCAAGGTAGTTGAAAAACGCCTGATCAGGGTAGTTGGGCGCGACTAGACCGGCGAGAGATTTATACCGCCCGAGGACCACGTGCTGATTCCACTCTAATCTATAGTCAGACAATCTTGTAACCGCAGGTAGTCCGGCTAGGATGGCTCCATGGCAGGGGTTTGAGATGGCGCGCGTCGTATTCCAGTTTTGTTTTCTGCTGGATTCGGCCCTGCATACGCTGAAGGCAGGAGAGCATTAAAAATGCTGGTGCGGGCGCGAATTGAAATTTCTGATACCGAAGGACCGACCTCTTCGCGTACCATGTTTTGGAGAGAGTTTCTGCGTGGCTCGCCTCCGACATCATCAGCAGACGCCATGTTAGATGATCCAGCGAGAGCCGAGCGAGCCATTCGCAATAGGCTGCCCGGTACGTTGGGCTTCTACTTGAATCAAGATCCGGAGGAGTACGGATTCGGTTTCGGGAGGCGCCTTCGTCGATATCTCACTCCCGGCATTCGCGTAAGGATAAGAGGCATTTCCTACGGGAGTATGGATCTTCTGCTTGACGTGTTGGGCGTCAGCAAAGAGACGTCCGAAGATGCGGTCTTGTCGTTGCTTGAGATGTACCTGCCCGATGCTGTGAATGACGTGTTCGGCACGTCTGTCGAATTGGGAGCTAGCGCGACGAAAGTAGGCGAGGATGCTGGGATAGCGGCTACTCGTGCTGCACGTATTCAAAGGCTGATCACAGCGACGCTTCTGGTGCCGCTCGCGCTGACTTTCGCCGTTTGCTACATCGTGTTTTTTGAGATGCGGAAGGACATGGAGAGCTTAAAAGCCCGAGAGGACAAAATTATAACCGAGAGTGCAGGCATGTTCCGCGCGCTGTTGGACCATAATGAAAAGCTCTCGAAGGTAATTCTGGAGCGAGCGCAAAATGAAAACAGCAAGCTCAAGCAAGCTCCGAACAGCGGTGATACAAAGCCATGATGAGCGCGAGCGTTAGCGCGAGTGGATGCGAAGAATGACGAGCCGCGCTGATCTTAAGCCGCACGCACGGCTTCTTGTCATGGATATTCTCCGCTCTCTCGGAATGGACGTTTCACATTGGGCGAACATGAAGGGTGGGGCCGCGCGTGCGGCGAGCAATCCCAAATATTGTTACAACTGGTCTTTTCTGCAGCCAGGCGAGTTTGTTGTTGCTTGCCTCTGGCATGAAAACCTCAAAGAGCGCGACGGCAAAATCTACTATGAGGTCACTCGGGGCAAGTGGACGAGACCAAGAACTGAGCCAGGCACGGGCAGCGTCAACAAAAGAGCCAACGATTTCGATCAGCATTTGTGGGTCGCCTTCAGCGAAGCGCTGCCGCTTCGCATCATCTTTGTGCATGGTCCTCAGTCAGATGGCTCAGGACCAAGCAAGGTCGAGGCTCGTCTGCTTGATCCAGTCCCGTGGGCGATAGCGCATTACGACTTGGGCACGGGACGCTGTTCGATGGTGCGGGGTGCAGAGCCAGTTGCAACCAAACTGAGCGCACAGGACGTTGAATTGTTTGCATTCGAGGGCGAGCAGAGGCGTCGATTTGTGATTCATCGCCGCCGCGAGAGCGCTATGCGTCGAGCAAAGATCAACGAAGCCATCGGCAAGTCCGGCAAGTTAGTGTGTGAAGTGCCCAAGTGTGGTTTCGATTTTGAGGCCCGGTACGGCACGCTCGGCAAGGGCTACGCGCAGGTGCATCATTTGATGCCGCTGCACAAGGCCCCCCGCACCGGACGCATGGTTACACTCTCGGAGTTGGCTATAGTGTGTGCAAATTGCCATGCCATGATCCACGCAGGTGGCAAATGTCGCGAACTCAACGATCTCATAAAGTGAACATCGCCCAACGATCTAGGATGGGACGAGCGTGGCTGCGGTCCTACTTACTGCGCGGTTTAGTGACCGCCGCTCTGGGGCTGTTGACTGCACCGCTGGCCGCATTCGCCGACACTTCCGATATCGAGCACCGCTGCACCGCTCTGTATCCGAGCATGACGCAGTACTTCGCGTGGAAGGACTGCGTGAAGGCGCAAACAGCGTATGAAGAAAACGAAGCTATGATACGGCGAGCGGAGGAACGTAAGCGCTCGAATGAGGAGGCCGCTCGACCATGCATAGCGGCAGATATTCCTCGCATGGAGAGCCTAGCCGCCAAGGTGAAGGCCTCGGTACTGGCGGATGCCCGATTGGAAGAAACGCAAGCAGCAATCGGACTGGTTTTAGAGAGTCAAGGCGTCATTGAGATCCCAGACAACGACATCCGTGAGAGGGTGCTGATCACCTCAATCCATACGCAGTGCGCCTCCGATTTTCATTTTTTGATCAATGTTCGTGAGGGAAAAGATAAGAAGATCCGCTGGCTCCGGGTATCGGCCGAGAACGCTCCCGCTGGTTATCCGGCCAAGATTCACGACGAATTTGGAAACGAGTTTGAAGAGAATCGCGAGCGAGAACGCATGCGCGCCCAAGATGCGGCCTTCCAAGAGAGCCTTCGGGCGCACATGGCCGACGAGGAACGAAAGGCCAAAGAGGTGCGTCGAGAATTTCTCAAGAGCGTCAAAATCAGCAACCTTCGACTAACGTGTGACAAGCCTGATCTTTGCACGATGCGCACAATAGAATTCAAGGTGACGAATGTTTCGCAGAGCCCGGTTAAAGACGTTTCCTTCGGGTGGATGTTCGCGTCAAAGGCGACCGATTGCCCAGCAGAACTTGGGACAAACGAGCGCAGAATCGGCGCAATTCTTCAACCCGGTCAATCCCGAACAGAATCTATCGTCATTTTCGGGACGCCAGCAGCTGGCGATGCGAAGCTCTGCCTCAAGGTTACCGATCTGCGTGGGTTGGAGCGGTGGGAGCATTAATTCGAAGACCGATTTGATCACGCAGAAACAGGTTTTGCGTCTCGTTCATGAAATACAAGGAAAATCACTACGTACCCCGCTGGTATCAAGAAAAATTCTTGCCTTCCGTCGGAGAGCGCAAGTTCTATTACCTTGATCTAAAACCCGAGCAGTTTCGCGACCCAAATGGGGTTCTGCGTACAAAGCGCACGACGAACGGTTGGCAGCGCTGGGGCACGTCGTCGTGCTTCAAGGAGACTGATCTCTACACTACTAAGTACGGACAGTATGAGTCGACCGAGATCGAGCGATTCTTCTTTGGTAAAGTCGATGAAAATGGGCGGAAGGCCGTCGATCTTTTTTCACGATATAACTCATTCGACGACTTCAGCGGCGATACGTCTCCCCAAGAGGCGTTCAATTCTCTGCTAACTTACATGAGCGTGCAAAAATTTCGTACGCCGAAGGGGCTAAAGTATCTTTCCTCGCTGATACGAGTGTCGTCGAAGAACCGATTGCTGCTTGAACTTCAGCGCCTGCAGAACTTGCATTGCGCATTATGGACTGAGTGTGTGTGGGCTATCGCGTCCGCTGACGGGGCGGAGACGAAATTCATCGTTAGCGACCATCCCGTCACCGTCTACAACCGAGACATCTTCCCGGAGGGCGAGTATGCGCGGGTCCACACCGATCCCGACATTCGCATGAACGGGACGCACACGTTCTTTGCGTTGAGCCCCACAAGAATTCTCATCCTGACGAACCTATCATGGGCGCGAAATCCGTACGGCAAGACTGAGACGTTCCGCCCGAACCCCGGGCTCTTTCGGGATGCGATGTTCAATTTCACCGCAATTCAGACGGGCCGCCAGCTTGAGGATGTCGAAGTCAACCAAATTAACTTCATCATGAAGCGGCGGGCGCAGAGGTTTATAGCGTCTCCGCAGGAGGAGTGGCTGTATCCCGAACGCAAAATTCCATCTGAGCACTGGCGAAAGCTGGACGATCGCTACTTGCTCATGCCCGATCCTCGCGGTCTGCACATGGGTGGACAGATGATCATCGGCTACGAGGGGGGAAGGGGCGAAGCGTTCGACGAGTACGGCCGCCGACCATGGCAGAAGGGGTATCGCAAAGACACTGATGCTACTGAGGCGCGCACACTTCGCGCCTTTCAGGGAGAATTTGCTCGCTTGTTTGGACCGAAGCGACGAGGGGTAAGCGATGACTTCGGCGGGCGACGATCCGACACAGATGATGCCGAGTATCATCAATACCATCTTGATCTGGAGAAGCGGAATCTTCCGGCCGGATTGAAGTCACGGGGCAACGCCCGCGCGATTTAAGGTCGAGGAAAATCTGTTTTTGAGCAAGGTGGTAGCCGGAGCAGCAAATCACCGTTAGGCGCTCAATCATGCAGCGCTCTAGCGAGCAGATAGCCAGCCCCTCGCGCTTCACCCGCTCCAGAAGTGACCAACGGGCGGTTGCCGCCGGGCATTGACGGCCACAGCCTCCAAGCTCGCCGCTGAAGAGAGCTGGTTCGCGGGTACGAAGCGGACTTCATCATCACGTCAGAGGTGGACCGCGGCTTGGTTCACGTGGCTGCTGGACTGCCCCCTGAGGTGAGACACGATATTTTCGGTGACAGTGGGGTTGTCACGATGCGGTACCGCAGGGTTGCGCGAAGGCGCTTTCGAATTCAGGGCGCTGGTGCCTCCCCTTCCCGCCATTCGGGGGCGCGCGCAGCGCGAGCCCGGAACCATCGGGCCCCAATGTCGGTGGATGAATGGATTCCGGGCTCGTCGCTTCGCGACGCCCCGGAATGACAGAGGCGCGCGTTAGCATGACGGCGCAGCGCTACACCTGCTTCCCCGCAATGATCTCCTGCAACGTCGCCACATGCCGCGCAAAGGCGCCGCGGCCGTCTGCCGTGGCCATCACCGTCGTCTGCGGCTTCTTCCCCACGAAAGCCTTCTCCACCGAGACGTAGCCCGCTTTCGCTAGGGTCTCGATGTGGGCACCGAGATTGCCGTCGGTGGCGCCGGTGAGTTTCTTCAGCCGTGCGAATTCGAGGCCCGAGGCGGTCGCCGGGAGCGAATTCAGTGCGGCCATGATCTTGAGCCGCAGCGGCTGATGGATGATGTCGTCGAGCTCGGCCATGGCGCTAGCTCCGCCGCATCCAGAGGCCGCCGACGATCAGGCCGGCGCCGTTGACGACAGCCATCCACGGCAGGAAGGCATCACCGGTGACGAAGAAATAGCCGACCAGCGTCAGGCCGGTGATCGCGAGCGCGATGACGACGAAGGCCGTGCCGAACCACAGCCCCGCCAGCGCGTAGAACAGCATGAAATAGATGGTCCAGAACGCGCCTTGTTGACGCGACGTGAAGTGACCGAGCACATGCGCGCACAGGAAGCCGAAGGCGATGAACATCAGGAAGGCGAGCAGGATTCGCATGTCGAAGCTGCGCACGCCGGTCGACGCCTGGTTCGCCGCGCTGATCGCGAACGAGCCGGCGATGCCGAGGCCATAGACCGCGAGCCAGTAGTAATTGGCGCCTTGCGGCAACAGCCAGGTCGCGATGTCTGCCGCGAACACCAGCACGCCCCACAGGATCATCATCCGGCTGGCGAGATCGTAGATGCGCGACTGCCGCACGCGCTGGACGATGTCGTCGATCTCGGCCAGCGCCTCGGCGGCCTGCTTGCTGTCGATCATGTCGGCCTCCATCAACCCGGCATCATCGCAGCATCGTGCGCGCGTTCGACGGCATGTCGACGACGCGCGGCAGCGATGGTGCGCAGGAATGCGTAACCGATCAGGAACATCGCGGCCTTGCTGACGATGCCATAGATCGACATGGCCACCGACCAGGTCGCAACGTCGACATTGAGCGCGACGATCACGTTCAGCGCCGCCGAGACGAACATCAGGCCCGACCAGGCGTAGCCGACGATGATGGCGATGTCAGGCACCAGCTCGATCGCGATCGGCGGCAGATAGCGGTTCATCCATCCCCGCTTCAGCATCACTACCCCGACGATGACGTAGATCACGCTCGGCTTGATCATCACGAAGCGCGGATCGTCGGTGAGCAGCGTGACGGTGCCGGCGCCGAGCACCAGAAACAGGCTCATCCACTGCATGGTGTCGATCGGCTTGCGGCGCGCCGCCTGCCAGCCGATCTGGGCGATGCCCAGCGCCATGCCGAGCACGACGGACAGGGTCACATTGTGGGTCAGCAGATAGAGCACGAGAAACAACAGCGTCGCCGCCATGTCGAGCAGCAGCAATTTTCCAGCCGCGAACAGGTTCTTCATGGGAGCCTCCACGGCTTGCCGGCAACGGCAGGGCAATCGCATATGGATTTCACGAGGACATCTGCGGCTTGCTCCGCCTCTCCCGCTTGCGGGAGAGGCCGACGCGCCCCGGGCGATGCGTCAGCATCGTCCCGTGCGCGGCGGGTGAGGGTTCTTTCCTCTGGGCGAGTGCCCCGTTGCGGAGAGACCCCCACCCCAACCCTCCCCCGCAAGCGGGAGAGGGAGCGCAGCGCCGATGCCGCCGCGTTGTGCACATTATATGCGATGGCCCTTCCACCAACGGGTCGCATCATGACTGCCCCGCCCCTCTGGTCGCCACGTCCTCGGCGATGGCATTGACTGCCTTCGGATTGGTGACCATGCCCATGTGGTTGACGCCGTCGATCAGCTTGACGTCGACCGAGGGTTTGATGGCCTGCACGGTCTCGGCGTATTTGGCGGAGATCATCATCTCGTCCTCGGCGCCGCCGAAGATCGTCATCGGATGCGTCACGAGCGGCAGATCGAGGCGATAGCCGTGCGTGGCGAAATTGCGCATCAGGCGGTCGGAATAGGTCGGCGTCAGGAAGCGCTCCGAATTCGGCGGCACGGCGAAGGCGAGCACGGGCAGCTGCGAACAGCAGTCGATGCCGAGCTTGCGCAGCGCGGTGAGGCCGAGGAAGCGCGGGATGTCGGCGTTGGCCCAGCCGCCCGAATGCGGCATGTTGGTCGGCGCGTCATAGCCGAGATAGGGCGCGACCAGCACGGTACGCACGAACAGGTCCTGCACGATCGGCGTCGCGGCGACTCGCAACGAGAAGCCGCCGCCGGCGGAGTGGCCGATGAGAGTCAGCGGCAGATCCGGCGCGCTCCTGCGGACATGGGCGACGAAATCGACGAGGTCGTCCTCGAGCTGGCCGACATAACCGATGTCGCCGCGCGTGCCCGATGCGCCATGGCCGCGCGTATCCAGCGCCCAGGTCTCGACGCCATGCGCTGATATCGCCGATGTCAGGGCGTGATTGATCGTGCCGGACGAGCCGGACGAACCGTGGATGAAGATCGTGCCGCGCCCGGTGTCGGAGCCGCCGGCGGCGTAATGGCGATAACCGAGCCAGGTGCCGTCGCGGGCCTGGAAGCGCTCGAGCGCCGGCAGCGTCGACATGTCGACGCCCTTGCGGGAGTCGGAGACCGAGCGCAGCTCCGGCGGCCGCTGCAGGGGCGTTGCGATCAGGGCGGTGAGGATCAGCGCCACTGCGCCGACGGCGCAGAGACCCCATTTCAACAGGCCGAGGGCACCTCGCAGCAACTGCTTCGCCATGGCGCAAACTCCCTGATCGGATCATCAATAGAGAACTCTATATTACAGAGTACTCTCCCGATCAAGTCCCGGATTGGCGCCGCGCTGCGAAAATCCTTAACGTCGGGTCTGACCCCAAAATGCCGAATCGTTTGCCGATGCCGCCTGCGGAACAACTGAACAACGCGCCCGAATTCACCGTCTCCGAGCTCTCGCAGTCCCTGAAGCGGACGGTCGAGGACACCTATGGCCATGTCCGGGTCCGCGGCGAGATCTCCGGGTTCCGCGGCGCCCACTCCTCCGGCCATTGCTATTTCGCGCTCAAGGACGAGAGCGCCAAGATCGAGGCGGTGATCTGGAAGGGCGTGCACGGCCGCATGCGCTTCAAGCCCCAGGAAGGGCTCGAGGTCATCGCCACCGGCAAGCTCACGACCTATCCGGGCTCCTCGAAGTACCAGATCGTCATCGAGGCGCTGGAGCCGGCCGGCATCGGCGCGCTGATGGCGCTGATGGAGGAGCGCAAGAAGAAGCTCGCCGCCGAAGGCCTGTTCGACGAAGCGCGCAAGCAGCTGTTGCCCTGGCTGCCGGAGGTGATCGGCGTGGTGACCTCGCCGACCGGCGCCGTGATCCGCGACATCCTGCATCGGCTCGAGGACCGCTTTCCGCGCCACGTGCTGGTGTGGCCGGTGAAGGTGCAGGGCGAAGGCTCGGCCGAGCAGGTCGCAGCCGCGATCCGCGGCTTCAACGCTCTCGCCGAGGGCGGCAAGATTCCGCGGCCCGACGTGCTGATCGTCGCACGCGGCGGCGGCTCGCTGGAGGATCTCTGGTCGTTCAACGAGGAGATCGTGGTCCGCGCGGCGGCCGAGAGCATGATCCCGCTGATCTCCGCGGTCGGCCACGAGACCGATATCACGCTGATCGATTTCGTCGCCGACAAGCGCGCGCCGACGCCGACGGCGGCCGCCGAAATGGCGGTGCCGGTGCGCAGCGAATTGTTCGTCGAGGTCGCCGATCTGGCTCGGCGCACGCGCGCCTATTGGCAGCGTGCGAACGAGAGCCGCCGCAGCGAATTGCGCGCCGCTGCGCGCGCGCTGCCTGCTGCCGGCGATCTGCTGGCAATCCCGCGGCAGCGGCTGGATTCGGCGGGCAGCGCCCTGCCCCGCGGATTGAAGGCCAACACGCACGCGCATTTCCGCAGGTTTACCGCCGCGAGCTCGAAGCTGACGCTGCGGGTGCTGCACGGCCAGATCGCGCAGGCCGGGCACCGTCTCACCGTGTGCGGCGAACGGCTCGGCCTGTCCACGCGCTCGCTGCTGCGGCAAAGGCGCGACCGTTTTGCTGGACTTGAAGTGCGGCTGCGCGCGTCAAAACTCTCCAACGCGCAGGCCCAGCGCAATGCGATTGCCCGCCAGCGCGAACGCACCCATCGCCTCGCCGAGCGCGCCAACCGCGCGCTGGTCACCTTGCTGCAGCGGCTGGATGCCCGCGTCGAGAACAGCGGCAAGCTGCTCTCCGCGCTGTCCTATCGCGGCGTGCTCGCCCGTGGCTTCGCGCTGGTGCGCGACGAGGCCGGGCATCCCCTGCATTCGGCAGATAGCGTCGGGCCGAACGCGCGGATCGCGATCGAGTTCGCGGACGGACGCGTGAATGCGACGGCGGATGCGGATCGGCCGGCGCCGACGTCGAAGCGCGCACCGGCGCAACCGAAGGCGGCGACGCAGGACGCAAAGCCCGCGCCGAAGCGCAAGCCGGTGGATCAGGGCAGTTTGTTTTGAGGTGTGATGGAACGCAGTGCGGCCGCAAGTACCGCTGCGTTCCCTCCCCCCTTGCGGGGGAGGGCTAGGGAGAGGGGTACCACACGGCACACTCTCTCAACTAAGCGATCGCATCCGCGAGAACGGATAGACCTTTTCCTGGGCTACCCCTCTCCCCCGCCCTCCCCCGCAAGGGGGGAGGGAGCACAGTGTGCGATACGGCACCACTGCGCTCTCAACACCTCAACGGCAGGACAATCCCGCGTCGATCGTGGTCCAGAAGCCGCAATGTTCCGGCGTCGGTTGTGGCGCGCCGGCGTGGGCTTCGAACAGGAAGATCACGACGGTGAAGACGACCAGTGCGGATGAGAAGATGGCGAGGCGATTGCGCATGAAAGATGCGTTTAGCCGACATCATGGTCGAACTAAGGCACCGACGTCCGCTGAAACCGGGTGATGCGCCAACCGTAGATTCACGGTCGGCCATTTCGATCCGTGCAGGGCGGTGGTCGATGCGGGGCTGTCTGCCTCACCTTGTTCCTCGGGCGGCCCCGCCTCCCGCCTTCGCTCTGCCGAGCTTCGGCGCGACAAGCCGCTCTGCCGAGCTACGGCGGGGCAGGCCCGCTCCTATTCGCTATCGCGCCAACCACTCCGCGACTTCCTTCTGCGACTCCGCGCGCGCTTCGGAATCGGTGCCGAGATGGCCGTGCTCGGGCACGGCGGCATCGGTGCTGCTGGCGGCCGCGTGCAGCGGCGTGTTGGCGCGGTCGAAATCGTGATAGGCGCCGGGATAGACCACGATGCGCGCGAGTGCGCTGCGGCCGTGGGCGCCATCCACCATCTGGCGGCAGGCCGGCGGCGACGAGACGTCGTCATTGGCGCCGATCAGCACCAGCGTCGGCACCCGCGTGCTCCAGCCGAGACCGGCGGAGATCCGGCAATCCGGATAGAACGCGATCGCGGCGCGGAAATCCGGTCCCGCATCACGCGCCACGCTCTGCGGACGCACCGCCCAGAGCAGCGCGCTGGCGCCGTTGGCCCAGCCCATCAGGCTGACACGGTCGCGCGCCACCCAATTCTGTTTCATCAGCCAGGCGCGCGAGGCCGCGATATCGGTGACGCGCTCGCGCCGCGCCTTGACGTGCATCTCCTTGACGCGGCATTGCGGGCCGAGCTCGCGCGAGCCGTAGCTGTCGGGCAGCAGCACCGCGTTGCCGGCCTTGAGCAGGCGCTCGGCCCAGTCGCGATAGCGCGGCTGCACGGAATCGGAATGGCTGCCGAGACCGCCGCAGCCGTGCAGCGCGATCACGGTCGGAAACGGCCCCTCGCCCTCGGGCTTGAACAGCTGCGCATGCAGGACGCCGGACGACAGCGGAATCTCGACCTGCGCAGGCGCGGGTGCCGGTGCAGCATGCGCGACCGACATCAGAAACATTGGGAACAGGGCGGTCAGTGGAAAGCGCATCGGTGACTGTCGCAGGAGGTGCCGCACGGCCTCAAGCACTATCATGCGTAAACGGCGGCAAAACATCACAAACCGGTGGGTTTAACGGGCGGACAAGCCGCCCTATCTATGCTACATCCAGTCCAACACATCGTGCCCCCCATCTTCTTCAACGGGGCGGCCTCCCACGGAGACTTTCGACCGTGCTGAACAAGTTCGGCCCCTCGGGCCATGGCGAAGCGCAAGTGCAATATCTCGACGGCGATTTCCGCGTGATCTCGCCGGGCACCTTCGTGCGCTGCGCCATCACCGACACGCGCATCCCGCTCGACGAACTGAAATACTGGAGCGTGGATCTGCAGGAAGCCTACGCCACGCCGGCCGCCGTGCTGCAGCGGCATTTTCCCAACGCGCCGAAGCCGTGATCTCGAGGCTTCGCGCGCGCGGCTATTGCTGCTCGGGACCATCCGAGCCTACGCAAGTCTTGATCGCACTCCTTCGCGCCTCGCCGACGATTTTCTGATCGATCGCCTGCTTCAGGCAATCGACCCGCGCCTGCGCCATGCAGAGCTGCATCTGGTCGCGCTTGTCCTGCCCCTTGAGATTTTGCGTGGTGGCGAGACACGTCACGCGCTTGGTCGCGGGAACCGGCACCGTGGCGGTCGGAGCAGCAGGCGCCGGCGTCGTTTGTGCAAACACCGGCGCAACAATCAGACACGCAAGGCTGGCGGCCAGCGCCGCGAGAGGCAGTTTCATCGCAGTCTCCGAGATCGTAAGAGATCGATAGAGGATTGCGATGAACGCCGCCTGAATGGCGGGCTGCCGTAGGGTGGGCAAAGCGCAAGCATGCCCACCACCTGTCTCCGGACGCGACAGATCGTGGGCACGGCGCAAGAGCGCCTTTGCCACCCTACGGGATCAGCTATTGCAGCCACCGTGGTACAGGCAGCCCCTTCCCGCGCAGAAATTCCGGGTTGAACAGTTTTGATTGATAGCGCTGTCCGCCGTCCGCCAGGATGGTCACGATGGTCTTGCCTGGACCAAGGTCGCGTGCGAGCCGCATGGCGCCGACGACGTTGATCGCGCTCGAGCCGCCCAGCACCAGTCCTTCGTGTTCGATCAGGTCGAACAGGACGGGCAAGGCTTCCGCGTCCGTGATCTGATAGGCCGTGTCGATCGGCGTGCCTTCCAGATTCCGGGTCACACGGATTTGCCCGATGCCTTCCATGACGGAGTCGCCTTCGCTCGTCAGCTCGCCCCTGGTGAACCAGTTGTAGAGCGCGGCGCCCATGGGATCGCTGAGCGCGATGGTGACGGCGGGATTTCTCTCCTTGAGCGCCCGCGCGATCCCGCCGAGCGTGCCGCCGCTGCCGACCGCACAGGTGAAGCCGTCGATTTTTCCGTCGGTCTGCGCCCAGATCTCCGGACCGGTCGTGCGATAATGGCCCTCGCGATTGGCGACGTTGTCGAACTGGTTGGCCCAGAAGGCGCCGAGCTCCTCGGCGAGCTGCCCGGAATAGCGCGCGTAATGACCGGGATGGGAAGAGGGCACGGCGGGCACCAGGCGCAGATCGGCGCCGCACAGCCGCAGCATGTCCTTCTTCTCCTGGCTCTGCGTGTCGGGCATCACGATCACGCTGCGATAGCCGCGCGCATTCGCCACCAGCGCGATGCCGATGCCGACATTGCCGGCGGTGCCTTCGACGATGACGCCGCCGGGCTTGAGCTTGCCGCGCCGTTCGGCGTCATCGATCATGGCGAGCGCCGCGCGATCCTTGATCGAACCGCCGGGGTTGAGAAACTCGGCCTTGCCGTAGATCTCGCAGCCCGTGGCCTCCGACGGGCCACGCAGCCGGATCAATGGCGTGTTGCCGATGGAGTCGAGGAAACCTGTCCGGACGTTGTTCATCGCCTGCCCCCTGGTGTTTTTGCAAGCTTAGGCGGGCCGGCGGGCAATTCGGTTCTCTAGTTCGGACGATGTGCGAAAGGTTTTGGGTGCCCGACGTTCCTGATCGGCAACTCTGTTCTCAAGCCAAGTCAGCGCTGCCGTAGGGTGGGCAAAGCGGAAGCGTGCCCACCACCTGCCTCCGGACGCGAACAGATCGTGGGCACGGCGCAAGAGCGCCTTTGCCCACCCGACGAGATCGCGGCGTGAGGCTGGATCAACGCCTGCTGAAGCGGCGCTCGCGGGCCTTGTAGAGATGGTCGCTGATCAGCTGCTTGAGCTTGGCTGGATCGTCGAACTCGAGCTTGACCGCGAACGGCACGACGCCGGCCGGCACGCCCTCGGTGCCGTGCAGGCGTGAAACATCCTTTTCCGTCGTCACCAGGATGAGCTGCTCGCGCTTTGCGTCGGCGGCGAGTGCGGCGAGCTCGTCTTGCGAAAACATGTGGTGATCGGCGAAGGGACGCGTGCGCGCGACCTCGATACCGCAAGCGCGCAACGTGCGGAAAAAGCGTTCGGGATCGCCGATGCCGGCAAACGCAAACACCTGCTTGCCGAAGAGCTGTGCGACCGCGGCCGCATCCGGTTTCAACCGTGCGCGCAGCACCGGTTTTCCGCGCGCGGCAATCTCTGCGGCAACGCCGTCAGCGGCATGGCCGTCGCCGATCACGACCAGCGCATCGGTACGCGAGAGCTGCGCCCTCAGCGGCGCGCGCAACGGACCTGCGGGAAACACCTTGCCGTTGCCGAGGCCGCGCTCGCTGTCGATCACGATCAGCGAGGCGTCCTTCAACAGCAGCGGGTTCTGGAAGCCGTCGTCCATCAGGATCACGGTGGCGCCCTGCGACTTCGCCAGCGCGACCCCGTCGAGGCGGTCGCGCGCGACGGCGACGGGCACGTCGCGCACCATCATCAGCGGCTCGTCGCCGATATCGGCGGCAGTATGACGTTCGCGATCGACCATCACCGGGCCGTGCAGGCGTCCGCCATAGCCGCGGCTGAGCACCACCGGTGTCTCACCGAGCTCGCGCAAGAGCTTGGTCAACGCCAGCACCGTCGGCGTCTTGCCGGCGCCGCCGACATGGTAGTTGCCGACGCAGAGCACGGGGATGCCGGCGTCAAATCCCTTGCGCGCCATGCGGCGCGCGGTGATGGCGCCATAGAGCGCGCCCAATGGGCTCAGCAGATGCGACTTCGGGGAACGCGGCCGGTACCAGAAGGCCGGCTCACGCATTGGCGGCTCCCATCTCGATCCGCAACTGCATCAGATACGGCTCGAGTGCCGTCATGGTGCGATCGAGCGCGCCGCCGAGCTCCTCGACCACGCCAGCGCCCGCGCGATGCATCTTGTCGCGCACGGTCGGCTCGGCCAGCAACAGGCCGAGCTGCTTGACCAGCGCCTCCTGCGTGTCGGCCTGGCGTGCCCCGCCGCTTTGATCGAGTGCCGCATAGACGTCGGCGAAATTGAAGACGTTCGGACCATGGACGATGGCCGCCCCTAACTTGATCGCCTCGATCGGATTCTGGCCGCCATGGCGGATCAGCGATCCGCCCATGAACACGATGGGCGACAGGCGGTAGAACAGGCCGAGCTCGCCCATGGTGTCGGCGATATAGACATCGGTGGTCGCCGCCGGCGGCTCGTCGCGCGAGCGCAGTGCCGGCTTCAGGCCGGACGCCGTGACCATGCCCGAGATCGACGAGCCGCGATCGGGATGCCGCGGCACGATCACGGTCAGGAGCTGCGGGAAGATGCCGACGAGGCCGCGATGCGCGGCGACCAGCATCTCGTCCTCGCCCGGATGGGTCGAGGCCGCGACGATGATCGGACGCCCGCGCGTCATCGCCATCAGCCGTTCGAGTTTTGCCGGATCGGCCGGCGGTGCCGGCACGTCGAGCTTGAGATTGCCCGTGGTGACGACGTCGCGGCTGCCGAGCGCGGAGAAACGTTCGGCGTCGGTCTTCGACTGCGCCAGGCAGATGTCGAAGCGTGACAGCAGCGCCGAGATGGTGCCATGCATCCGCCGCCAGCGCGGGAAGGAGCGCGGCGACATCCGCCCGTTGATCAGCACCATCGGCACCCGGCGCGCGGCGCCCGCCAGAATCAGGTTCGGCCACAGGTCGGATTCGATGAACAGCGCCAGCGACGGCTTCCAATGATCGAGGAAGCGCGCCACGTAGCGCGGGGAATCATACGGCACGTATTGATGGATGACGTCGGGCGGAAAACGTTTTGCCACCACGGCAGCCGAGGTGACCGTGCCGGAGGTGAGCAGGATGCGCAGATTGAGGTCGCGCAGGCGTTCGATCAGCGCCGCTGCGGCCAGCACCTCGCCGACGCTGGCGCCGTGGATCCAGACCAGCGGGCCGTGCGGGCGCACATCCCGGCTGAGCCCGCGCCGCTCGCCGACGCGCGCGGGATCTTCCTTGCCCTGCTTCAGCCGCCGCTTGATCAGCGCAGGCGCGAGCGGCACCAGGCTGGTCGCCAGGCGCCGATACATCCGCAGCGTCATCGGCAGGGCATAAGGCAGCGAATTAGCCATCTGCAGGTCCCGGGCGGCCGAGTTGCGCATAGGCGCGGCGGGTCGCTTCGTTCAGCGTGTCTTCCAGCTCCTGCCGCAGCGCTTCCATGGTGGCGGCATCGGCATCCGGCGGCACGTGGATCTCCTTGATACCGACCAGGGCGCCCCGCCCGAACGGCAGGTTGATGGTGGTGCGGTCCCAGTTCTTGAGCCGGATGAAGCGGCTGGTCGCCATTGCGAAAGGCATGATCGGCCGCCCCGATTCCCGTGCCAGCATGATGATGCCGAGGCCGGCCACGCGCGAGCGCTTGGGGACATCGGCGGTCAGCGCGACATTACAACCGTCCTGGAGCGTGTACACCATTTCCCTGAAGGCGCCGACGCCGCCTTTCCGGTGGAAAGCGCCGCCATGATCCCCGGAACCGCGGATGAGGCCGATGCCGAGCCGCTCGACCGCGATCGCATTGAACTCGCCGTCGCGATGCCGGGAGATCAGGACCTTGGCCCGGTAGGACTCCTTGGTCTTGATGAACGGGGTGAGGAAATGCTGGCCATGCCAGAACGCGAAGATCGCCGGAATCTGCGGCTCGACGATGTCATAGACATCGGGCGGATCGAACGTGAACTTGTTGGTCCGCCAGACCAGACGCAGATATTCGGCCGCCAGGACCCCGACGGCACGCTGAAACCAGCTGCTTCGCAGCGTATTGCGAAGCAGTTTTTTCAACGCGCCTTCGTTTCTTGATTCGGGTCGAGCAACCGGTGGAGATGAACGATGAAGTAGCGCATCTGCGCGTTGTCGACCGTGCTCTGCGCCTTGGCGCGCCAGGCGACGTGGGCGGCCGCGTAGTTCGGATAAAGGCCGACGATCTCGACGTCGTCGAGGTTCTTGAAAGTGTTGTGCTCGAGATCGAGCAGCTCACCGCCAATGACGAGATGGAGCAGTTGTTGCGGGGCACTATCAGACATGGGTTCTCCTAACGGGCTGCCCGGCAAAGCAGTGTTCGAAAAGCAAAACGGACGCGCTCAGGCCAGGGGACGGTTTCGAAAATGCGCGACAATGCTCGCATGACGATCGCGTCCCGCTGCCACCAGCACCCCGTGCGTCACTTCCCGACGATTATAGAGGATGGGATCTCCGGAGAGGTCGCTCATCCTACCATCCGCTTCCTGCACGATCAAATCGGCCGCCGCAAGGTCCCAATCATGGCTGTTGCCCCCCGCAAAAGCCGCATCCAGGCTGCCGTTGGCGACCCGGCAGAGCCGGAGTGCCAGCGAACCGATTCGCGGATGCAGCTTGATGTCGCCGCCTGTCGTGAGTCGCTCGACCATCGGCTTCGGGCCGGCGACCCGGGCGAAGTCGAGCGCGGTCCCGCCTGTCGCCCGGACCGGCTTGCCATTGAGGATCGTGCCCTGGCCGCGGACGGCGAAGAAGAACTCGTTGCTGACAGGCGCGAACACGGCGGCCAGCACCGGCGAGGCCTCCTCGACCAGCGCGACGCTGACGCACCATTCGTCATGGCCGTTGAGATAATTGCGGGTGCCGTCGATGGGATCGACCACCCAGGTCAGCCGCCGCGACAGCCGCGTGGCATCGTCGGCGCTCTCCTCCGACAGCCAGCCATAGTCCGGCGTGGCGCCGCGCAGGCGCGCTTCGAGCAAATCGTTGACGGCGATGTCGGCTTCCGAGACCGGCGAGGACGCGCCCTTGGTCCATTTCTTCAGCTCGGTGCGGAACATCGACTGCGCGAGCGCACCCGCGTCTCGCACCGCATCTTTCAGGAGCGCCGCATCGTGCGTCAGAACGTTTGCGTCGAGACTGTCAGCGTCCGCCAAGCGTCAGTCCTTCGATGCGCACCGTCGGCGCATTGATGCCGTAGCGGAACTCGAGATTGTTGGCCGGCTGCATCGACTTGAAGATCTCGAACAGATGGCCCGCGATCGTCACCTCGCTCACGGGATAGGTGAGCTCGCCGTTCTCGATCCAGAAACCGGAGGCGCCGCGGCTGTAATCGCCGGTGACACCGTTGACGCCGGAGCCGATCAGGTCGGTGACGTAGAAGCCCTGCTTGATGTCGGCGATCAGCTCGGCCGGGGTCGGTGTGCCCGGTTCGAGATGCAGATTGTACGGCCCCGGCGACGGCGAGGACGAGACGCCACGATGGGCGTGGCCGGTGGTGGTGAGGCCGAGCTCGCGCGCGGTGGCGCAATCGAGCAGCCAGGTCGTCAGCACGCCCTCGTCGATCAACGCGGTCTTCTTCACCGCGACGCCCTCGGCGTCGAAGGTCTGCGAGCGCAGGCCGCGCTTGCGCAGGGGATCATCGATGATGCGGATGTTCTTGGCAAACAGCTGCTGCCCGAGCTTGTCCTTGAGGAAGCTGGTCTTGCGCGCGATCGAGGCGCCGTTGATGGCGCTGACGACATGGCCGACCAGCGAGCCCGCGACGCGCGGGTCGAACACGACCGGCACCTTGCAGGTCTCGACCTTGCGCGGATTGTAGCGTGCCACGGTGCGCTCGCCGGCGGAGCGGCCGACCACTTCGGGCGACAGCAGATCGGCACCGTGCGGCGCCGAGGTGAAGTCGTAATCGCGCTCCATGCTGGTGCCTTCGCCGACGATCGCGGTCGCCGAGATGCCCTGGCTCGAGCGCAGGTATGAACCGTGGAAGCCGGTCGAGGTGACGAGCACCATGCCGCCCATGCCGGCGGAGGCCGAGGCACCGCCGGATTTCGACACGCCCTTGACGGCAAGCGCCGCAGCTTCGGCTTCGAGCGCGCGGCGCTCGAGCTCGGCGGTCGCAGGCACATCGGGATCGAGCAGATCGAGATCGGGGAAATCGCGCGCGAGCAGCGCGGGATCGGCGAGGCCGACATATTTGTCTGACGGAGCAACCCTGGCCATCGCGACCGCGCGCTCGGCAAGCTTGGTCACGGCATCGCCGCTCGCGTCATTGGTGGAGACCACGGCCTGGCGCTGGCCGACCAGCACGCGCAGGCCGACATCGTCACCCTCGGACCGCTCGGATTCCTCGACGCGGCCGTCCCGCACCTCGACGCCTTGCGAGATGCCGCGCACCGCGACCGCATCGGCCGCATCGGCGCCGGCGCGCTTCGCCGCCTCGACCAGACGCTGAGCGAGTTCTGACAGCGCGGACTGATCAAACAGGTCGCGATTGGCTTTAGGCGAAAGCGTCGAGCTTGGTGAAGGGTTCACAAACGAAATCCTGTTGGGGCGCGGGAGGTTTCGGGGCGATCTTAGGCCCTGAACACCAGATGTGCCCAAATGGTGCGGACTTCAAGCATTATCAGCCCGCAAAAGGCTCAGATTCGCGGCTTCCGCGCAACGTCTCGTCAATCATCCGCGCCAAGGTCTTGTCAATCATGGCGGGCGGTGACGCTGGATTAACCAGCCTTTTTAAGCGGTTTCGGAAAGCCCCGCGCTAAGGTCCTCGCATCGACCGGGAACATAATCCTGGCGGGGAGAACGAAAGCCGTGAGGCGTCAAACAGCAATAAGCGGGGCCGCTCCCGCAGGGTCGAGCCGCAATCTGCGGCTCGACCCTCTTTCCCTTCCGGTCCGTTTCGATGCGCATGATCCGCGCGCCGACGGCTACACCAGGCAAATCGAGCTTCATCGCGAGCGTGTCGTGCTGCGCCGTGCCGTCCGCGGCATGCAGATGGCCATCAACGTGCGCGTCAGCGACTTCACCGGCGTCGCACTGCGCGGCAATGACGAGGCACAGACCCTCGTCCTGGTGCATCGCGATCCCTCACTCTCCGTTCCGCTGCTGGTCAGCGCCGATGGCGACGATCTCGCCGAGGCCTGGGCGATCTGGAGCGAGATCTTCGCGCTGCCGCAGCTCAACGAAGGTGCCAGCAAGCCCGCACCGCGTCGCCGCCGCCGCAACGCGATCCGCGACCGCCGTCCGAAATTCCTGATGCGCCGTCGCACCGCCATGACGCGCGAGCTGCCGATCCATCGCGCAGAACGCGAGATCATCGCAAGGAACTAAGCGACGGGCACGGCCGTCGGGTGGGCAAAGCGAAAAGCGTGCCCACCTCTTCTATCAATCATTGAGAGATCGTGGGCACGGCGCGAGTGCGCCTTTGCCCACCCTACGGGAGCTACGCGGCCCGCATCACCGCGTCGGCCAGCAGTCCCGCAAACAGCAACAAGCCCGCATATTTGTTCGAGTAGAACAGACGCTTGCACAAGTCCGGGTCGTCGATCCGGAGCCGCATGATCTGCGACGCCAGATGCACGGCGAAGGCGGCAAGCCCGAGCCAGGCCGGCCAGCGCGCATCGCCAGACGCCAACGCGACACCGATCAGCATCACCGACAGCCCGTAGAACAGGATCAGCGCCTGGTGTGTATGTGCGCCGAACAGGCGCGCGGTGGACTTGATGCCGATCAGCGCATCGTCCTCGGCGTCCTGATGCGCATAGATGGTGTCATAGCCGATCACCCAGGCGATCGACCCGGCATAGAGCACCAGCGCGGTGACGTCGATGCGTCCGAAGGTGACGGCAAAGCCCATCAGCGCGCCCCATGAGAAGGCGAGCCCAAGGAAGACCTGCGGCCACCAGGTGACACGCTTCATGAAGGGATAGATCGCGACGACCACGAGCGAGGCGATGCCGGTCGCGACCGCAAAACGGTTGAACTGCAGCAGCACAACGAGGCCGACCAGCGCCTGCGCGACCAGAAAGGCCAGCGCCTGCTTCACGGTGATGCGCCCCGACGGCAGCGGCCGCGAGCGGGTGCGCTCGACCTTGGCGTCGAGGTCGCGGTCAGTGATGTCGTTCCAGGCGCAGCCTGCCCCGCGCATCACGAAGGCGCCGATCAAGAACAGGACGACGGTGAGCGGCAGGCGGCGGACATCATGCGCCATGCCGGCGGCGAGCGCTGCCGACCACCAGCATGGCATCAAGAGAAGCCAGGAGCCGATCGGACGATCGTAGCGCGACAATCGCAGATACGGCCGCGCCCATTCCGGCGCGAGCGTATCGACCCAGTTGCCGGTGGAATCGGCAACGCGGGCGGATGTGTCGCTCATCGGGTGAGGACGTTGCCGTTGAGCGTATCGAAAGTGCTGCCGCCCTTCTTGCCGGCATTGGCTTCCGGCGCCGAGCCCGAACCCACCACCTCACTCAGCGACGGACCGGCCGGACCGCGCGGCTGGTTCGCCATCTGCTGCGCGACGTTGCAGACCTTCGTCGCCATGGCCTCGGTGTTCTTGTGCCCGGCCTTCATCTGCTCGCCGACGTTCGGCGGGATTCCGCATTTGGCGGCGTGAACCTCGATGTATTTCATCATCTTGGTCTCAGCCTGGCTGAAACTGCGGATCAGCTTGCAGGCTTCGTCCGGCGGAGCATGACGGTTGCTCGCGGCCTGGATCAGCTTGCCGCGCTTCTCGGCCTCTTCGCGGAGCGGCATGAACGCCTTCATGCAGTCCTCGCCGGGACCGCCCTGCGTCGGCGGCGCCGCGCTGAAAGCGCCGCCGGCACCACCGATGGGGGCGGCACCGTTCGTGGGAAAGGATGCTTGCGGCGCAGTGCCGACGGAGGCGACCGGTGCCGAACCGTTCACGGGCGGAAACGCGGAATCGGGCGCGGACTGGCCCGGCAGCGGCGCCGGGAATCCCTGGGCATAGGCGCCAGCAGTCCCCATGACGAGCATGGCGGCAGCGATCGGAACCATCAAACGACGGATCATCAAGATAGTCTCTCCGGCAGGAGCTTACGGGGCTCGGCGCCTTCCCAATTGAAGCGCAACCAGCGTGTTCGCAATTTTACGATTCCCGCCGCCGCTTAACAACCCGTCGAATAGGGCAGGAGCGCGGCGCGCCGACGCACCGATTCGGCAATATTTACCCCTGAAACGGCTGCTTTCGGTTAAGAACGGGGGCAAATTGGACTTTTGATCAATGCCCTCCCACGATTTTCGCGCCCCCCGCCTGTTCGTCGAGCCCACCCTGGCCCAGGATGCCAGGGTTCCGCTCGACCGTGACCAGAGCAACTACCTGGGTAATGTGCTGCGGCTTGCCGCCGGGGCCGAGGTTCTGGCGTTCAACGGCCGCGACGGCGAATGGCAGGCCGCGATCGAAGGCCGCAAGCGGCCCGACAACCTCGTCATCCTCCAGCAGGTCCGCCCCCAGGATCGGCTGCCCGACCTCGCTTACGTCTTCGCCCCGCTCAAGCATGCCCGGCTCGATTACACGGTCCAGAAGGCCGTGGAGATGGGCGCCGCCATCCTGCAGCCGGTCCAGACCCGGTTCACCCAGGCCTCCCGCGTCAACATCGAGCGGATGCGCGCCAATGTCATCGAGGCGGCCGAGCAATGCGGCATCCTGAGCCTCGCCACCGTGGCCGAACCCGCGCCGCTCGAGCGCTACCTCAGCCAGCGCCCCGCCGACCGCCTGCTGGTGTTCTGCGACGAGGCAGCCGAGGTCGCGAATCCCATCCAGGGCCTGCAGCAGGCGCGCGCATCCGGGCACGGTATCGACATCCTGATTGGTCCCGAGGGCGGCTTCGCCGAAGAAGAGCGGTCCCTGCTGCTGCGCCAGCCCAATATCCTGCGGCTGGCGCTCGGCCCGCGGATCCTGCGGGCCGACACGGCCGCAGTGGCGGCGCTGGCGCTGGTGCAGGCGGTGCTGGGTGATTGGGGCGGCGCGCGCGACTAGGTCGCGATCTCCGCTAGCTGTGCTCCCGCACGGATCGATGCAGGGTCTCGGACGGCAACTCGCCGAACGCCGCCCTGTAACTCGCCGCGAACTCGCTCAAATGCCAGAACCCATGGGCAATGGCGCAGGCCTTCACGCTGCGCCGTCCCGGTCCGGTCCGCAGCTGCAGGCGCACCGACCAGAGACGCAGGACCCGGCTATAGCGGTGCGGGCTCATGCCGCAGATGGCCTGCGTCGCACTCTGGAGGGTCCGAACCGACACGCCGACCCGCTCGGCCATTTCGGTCGTCTTGAGCCAGACCGTCAGGTCGTGCCGGATCAATTTCTCCATGTCGGCGACGATCCGCAGATAGCTCTCCGTCGTGGCGTGCACGGACCTGCTGTCGACGCTGGTCCGGACCGCACCGTCGATCGCGCCGAGCAGGGATTGTTCGACAGCCGCTCGCGACGTCGGCTGGCTCAGGAAGTCCGGATCATTGGCGGCGGTTTCGAGCGTCGTGGAGATCAGGCACCGCAGGGAGGCGAGGACCTCCGGTGTCGGGCTCAGCAAATGATAGCCATCCAGCCGAGACCAGAGCTCGTTCGCGGGCGGCGTGAAGTAGACGACACCGATCAGACGTCCGACCGGCTCATACACCAGGCAATCGGACGCGCCCTTCAGAATGACGATCGAACTGCCGATTGCCTGCCCATTGATGCGGGTCGAGGCCACATGATCCATCGGCACCACCACGGCGGCAGCATGCGCCAGCTGATAACCGCGAATGATCCGCGGGAAGGTCTTCACCAGCGACAGGCTCAGCGTCGGCAGACTGAGCCGCGCGCGCATGATCGCGGTCGACCCGGCAGACAACGGCATGCTGGACGCACCGGCATATCTCTCACTGTCGCCGAAATGATCGATGTCATACGACTGGAGCTCGAGCGCCGATGACGGCTTGAGACCCTGGAACGACAACAAGCACTCCGCAGAGCCTTTTTGAGCTCCGTCGCGAGCAATGTTGAGACGGCTTTGATCCATGTCCTGCCGCCTACCTCGCCTTCTTCGTCGCCGCGACGACCTTGGCGCCACTCAGATCGTCCGGTCCGTTGATGCCGGCGCGCTTGAGATCGCGGAGCAGTTTCGTCAGCAGCAGCATGTTGGTCTTCTGTAGCTCGTGATTGTTGCCAAACTTGAATGCGTTCTGCTCGGTCACGATCAGCCCGGCTTTGGTCTCGGCGAGAATCTTCCGCCTCTTCAATCCCGACACACGACGGCGAACCGTCTCCAGCGGCAGGCTGAGGAAGCGAGAGAGTGCCGCGCGGGACACGCCCTGCTTGATCGTATCCGGTTCGACAGTGTGAATGCTGGAGAACTTCTCGTCCAGCGACGGATCGTTCATCACATTGATAACGTTCGCATTGAGAATCGCGTGAACGATCAAAAGGTCCATCGGATCGAATTCGTCGTAGTTCCGGAACATCTCGCTGATCGAGAACAGCATATAGGCCAGCGTATGTCGCGAGACCGTCCGGATGATATCAGAAGCATTGCGCATGAATCGGAAACCAATATTCATCTTGTAAACGAAGGCAGCAACGAGCGTATCGTCCCGCATACCCAAATTGAGTATGTGACAACTTGCCAAGTGTGCTCAATCTCTCATTGTGACTCACAATGACGCTGCAGGTTCATGGGGCGCGTGCGTCGGACGATTTTCGCGATCGGCATCACGGCTGACCATCGACACGATCGTCGGGTCCACGATCGTCGCCGCGACCTTGATGCACTGCATCCAACGATGTCGATGACGCCGGCGCGATTCAGCCGGCCGTCGCGCAGGAACGAGTGGCCATGGACGACGAAGGCGAGCGACGCCAGGAATTACGCCTGATCAAAGCGTTTCTCAGCATCACGGACGCGCGCAAGCGGCAGAGAATTCTCAATCTGGCGGAGCAGCTCGCCGACGACGCCGCATCCGACACCGCAGCACTGGCCCCGGCCGACGTATCGAAGCCGGACGGGTACGGAGACGCCACTGACCGGGTTGAATGAGCGCGAAACAGCGTCGCGGCGCACCGGCCGCCGCCGCCAACCCGGAAATCGGGAATTAGGTATTTAGATACCTATAGCGGGCAAGGCGGCAAATCCAGGCGGGATCGTCCGGACGGCTCCGAAGTCGTTAAGCGATTGATCCTTTGGAGGTCGAAACCGCTTTCCGGCCATGCTAAGGGCTGCGCAAATTCCTGTGCCTCCCCGTTGGCACCCTTTGGCCTCCCGGTTCCGCCGGGACGATGGACCCCTGTTATGACCGCGACTGCCACCTCAAATGCTGCCGGCTCCGCCGCCTGGGCGGATACGCTGCTGTTGTCGTTTGCGCAGGCCGGCTACGTCAGGGCCGAGCCGGCCATCCTGCAACCGGCCGAACCGTTCCTCGACCTGTCCGGCGAGGACATCCGGAAAAGCCTCTACCTGACGACGGACCTGTCCGGCGAAGAGCTCTGCCTGCGCCCCGACCTGACGATCCCCGTGGCGCGCGACTATCTCGCCTCCAGCCGTGCCGGCCAGCCGGCGGGGTTCAGCTATCTGGGCCCCGTGTTCCGCTACCGCAGCGGACAGGCCAGCGAGTTCCTCCAGGCCGGGATCGAGTCGTTCGGCCGCCAGGATCGTGCGGCCGCGGATGCCGAGACGCTGGCGCTGGCGCTGGAGGCGACCGCCGCTTTCGGCGTGCGCGACGTCGAGATCCGCACCGGCGACGTGGCGCTGTTCAACGCATTGCTCGACGCGCTCGACCTCTATCCGGTCTGGCGCCGCCGCCTGGTCAAGGACTTCCATCGCAAGATCAGCCTGGAGCAGGATCTCGAAGGGCTGGCCCGCACGACCGCAACCACGCGCAGCGAATATGAGGGCGTGCTGGCTGCGCTCGCGGGGTCCGACCGCAAAGCGGCGCTGGCCTTCGTCACCGATCTGATGTCGATCGCCGGCACCACCAATGTCGGTGGCCGCACCACGGCCGAGATCGCAGACCGCTTCCTCGAGCAGTCGACGCTGAAGGGTGGCGCGCTGCCGCGCGAGGCGATCACCGTGCTGAAGCGCTTCCTGTCGATCTCGGGCAATCCCGACGATGCCATTGCCGAGCTGCGCGCGCTGACCGCCGATGCAAAGCTCGACCTTGCCGGCGCCATCGACCAGTTCGAGAGCCGGATCGGCTTCATGGCGGCGCGCGGTATCGACGTGAAGACCACACGCTTCTCGACCGCGTTCGGGCGTGGCCTCGACTACTACACCGGCTTCGAATTCGAACTGCACCACACAGGCAACGGCGCCGAGCCGCTGGTTGCCGGTGGCCGCTACGATGGACTGATGACCCAGCTCGGATCGCCGGCGCCGATTCCGGCCGTCGGCTTCTCGGTCTGGGTGGACGCGCTGACCAGGATCGGCCGCAAGGTGGGAGCTTAAGTCATGAGCGCGCCATTCGTTCTGGCCGTTCCCTCCAAGGGTCGCCTGCAGGAAAACACCGAGGCCTTCTTCGCCCGTGCCGGGCTGAAGCTGTCGAAGGCCGGCGGCGCCCGCGACTATCGCGGCACGCTTGCGGGCCTGGACAATGTCGAGGTCGCCTATCTCTCGGCCAGCGAGATCGCATCACAGCTCGCCCGCGGCTTCGCGCATCTCGGTGTTACCGGCGAAGACCTGGTGCGCGAGAATATCGCCGACGCCGACAAGCACGTGTCGCTGATCGACGGGCTCGGCTTCGGCTATGCCGACGTCGTGGTCGCGGTGCCGCAGGCCTGGATCGACGTCCGCACCATGGCGGATCTCGACGACGTCACCACCGGCTTCCGCGAGCAGCATCACATGCGGATGCGGGTCGCGACCAAGTTCGTCAACCTCACCCGCAGCTTCTTCCAGAGCCACGGCATCACCGACTACCGCATCGTCGAGAGCGCAGGCGCAACCGAGGGCGCGCCGGCGGCCGGCAGCGCCGAGCTGATCGTCGACATCACCACGACCGGTGCGACGCTTGCCGCCAATGGCCTGCGGGTGCTCGACGACGGCGTGATCCTGCGCAGCCAGGCCAATCTGGTCGCCTCGAAGGAGGCCGACTGGTCGCCGCAGGCCCGCGAGACCGCCCGCGTCATCCTCGACCACATCGCGGCCCGGGCCCGGGCCAACAAATACCGCGAGGTCCGGACCCGCTTCCGGCAATGCGACGCCACCCTGCTCACCGAGGCCCACAGCCGCTTCGGCGTCGAGGCTCCGTTCGGCGGGCCGACCTCGTCGGGCATGCTCACGCTGCACTGCCCACCCGGGCAGCTTTACGCGCTCGCGAGCTTCCTGCGCGAACATGGCGCCGAGACCGTCTCGGTGGTCTCGCTCGACTACGTGTTCGACCGGGAGAACCCGCTGTTTGCCAAGCTCGAAGCGTTCCTGCGGCGGTGAGCCCAAAGTTTGTCGGGCAGCTCCGTTCAGCGTAGCGACAGCAAGCGGCAGCTATCATATGCTGTTGAGATGATTTCGACGCCTCTGGAACCTTGATCGATGATGCTGGGCTCTGACGTTTCCGCCCTGACCACCACCGCAGCGAGTGCCGCCGCGAAGGGGCTGTCGATTGTCGTCCCCGTCTATAACGAGGCGGCTGGCCTCGCCGTCCTGCACCAGCGCATCTGCGATATCGCCAAGACCTTGCGGCAACGCTACCGCCTCGCCTGCGAGGTCGTTTACGTCGACGACGGCAGCGCGGATGCGACGCTGTCGATCGCGCGTTCGCTGCCGGCCGACACGATCGATGTCCAGGTGGTCTCGCTGTCGCGCAATTTCGGCAAGGAGGCGGCGCTGATGGCCGGCCTCGACCATGCCCGGCTTGGCGCCGTGATGTTCATGGATGGCGACGGCCAGCACCCGCCGGCACTGGTCGAGCAGCTGGTGCGGCACTGGATCGAGGACGGCTATGACGTCGTCTATACCGCCAAGGCGCATCGCGATAACGAGCCCTTCCTGCGCCGCGTCGCCGGGCGCGGCTTCTACGCGCTGATCAATTGGGGCGCACGCCAGAAGATCCCGGAGGACGCCGGCGACTTCCGCCTGCTGTCGCCGCGCGCGGTCGCGGCACTGCGGCAGCTGCCGGAGCGCAACCGCTTCTTCAAGGGTCTCGCAAGCTGGATCGGCTTCCGCCAGATCCGCGTCGACTACGAGCCCGCGCCGCGTGTCCATGGCGTGACGACCTTCAGCGCCGCGCGCCTGCTGGGCCTGTCGATCGAAGGCGTGACCTCGTTCTCGGTCGCGCCGCTGCGCTTCGCCAGCCTGCTCGGCGTGATCCTCGCCGGCGGCGCCTTCCTGTTCGGCCTCTCGATCCTCTGGGAGGTGTGGACCACCGGCAAGCAGGTGCCCGGCTATCCCTCGCTGGTGATCGGCCTGATGACGATCGGCGGCGTGCAGCTCATCATGATCGGCATCGTCGGCGAATATATCGGCAAGATCCTCTCGGAGCTGAAGGCGCGTCCGATCTACTTCGTCGCCGAGCATAGCGAAAAGCATTTCGAGGCCGACAAGGCCCAGGACGCCTCAAGCCAGGACGCTTCAAGCCAAGACGCTTCAAGCCAGGACGCATCCAGCAGGACCGCAGCCGAATGAGCGCGGCGGCAGCGCCGCGACCGATCTGGCTCTGCGCCGACGATTACGGCATCAGCCCGGGTGTCAATCGCGCCATCCGCGCCCTGATCGAGCGCGGCCGCCTCAACGCGACCTCGGTGATGATGGTGGGCCCCGCGATCGAGCGTGGCGAGGTCGATGCGCTCCAGGCTGCGGCGAAGACCAGCCCGCGCTGCGCGATCGGATTGCACGTGACGCTGTCGGCGCCGTTCCGCCCCCTCACCATGCACTTCCGTCCGCTCGACGGCGACATGTTCATGGCCTTTCCAAAACTGCTGCGCGCCGGATTTCTGCGACGGCTCGACCGCGAATTCTTCCGCAACGAGGTGAAAGCGCAACTCGCCGCTTTCGCGGAAGCGTTCGGCCGCGCACCCGACTTCGTCGACGGCCACCAGCATGTGCAGCTATTTCCGCAGGTGCGCGACGGCTTCATCGATGCCGTCAGCGAGGCGGTACCACAGGCGTGGGTGCGCCAGGGCGGACGCGACCTGCCGCTGGCGCAGCGGCTGGCTTCGCCGAAGGCAATGGTGCTCGATGTCCTCAGCGCGCAATTCCGCCGCCAGGCCGGCCGCGCCGGTCTTGCGTTCAATCCCGCCTTTGCCGGCGCCTATGATTTCACGCGCGCGGCCGATTTCGGCGAATTGATGCGGCAGTTCCTGGACGGTCTCCCCGAGGGCGGTCTCGTGATGTGCCATCCCGGCTTCGTCGACGAGGTCCTCACCGGCCTCGACCCGATGACGGATGTCAGGGAACGCGAGCATGCCTATCTCGCCAGCGACGCCTTCGCGCAGCTGCTGGCGGCCAGCCACGTGACATTGGGATGAAACCGGCCAAGGCCGGGGTCGCGAGGCAGTCTGTCGCATACGGAAATTTAATCCGGCCGCCACTGTTGGGGCCACAACGGAACCCTACATCCCGCTTGCGCTTGTTTCGCGCGAGGGAGACAGACCATGACGCCGCAGGAACGCCAGCTCGTCGACGAGCTTTTCGACCGGCTTTCGAAACTGGAAAATGCACCGCGCGATCCCGACGCGATCGGCGCGATTTCGGACGGCCTACGCAAGGCGCCGGGCGCAGTCTATGCGCTGGTGCAGACCACGCTGTTGCAGGACGAAGCGCTGAAGCGCGCGCATAACCGCATCCAGGAGCTGGAAGCGGCCCATGCGCCCGAGCAGCCCCAGTCCGGCGGCTTCCTCGACACCATGCGCGACACGCTGTTCGGCTCGAGCCCGTCGCGCGGCTCGGTTCCGAACGTGCCGCCGCGTGACTCCCGGCCGGTCTGGAACAGCGGCCAGGCGATGCAGCAGGCCCAGCCGGGCTACGGCCAGCCGCCTTATGGTCAGGCCTACGGACAGGGTCAGAGTTACGGCCAAGGCTACGGCGCCCCGCCGGTCGGCGGTGGCGGTGGCTCGTTCCTGGGCACGGCAGCGGCGGCCGCGGCCGGCGTGGTCGGCGGCTCGCTGTTGCTCTCCAGCATCCGCGGCATGATGGGCGGCGGATCGCACCAGGCTTTCGGCGACACCACGATTATCGAGGAACGCGGAGGCGGTGGCAGTACAGGTGGCAATCCCTGGAGCGGCGACCAGTCCGGCAGCTCGCTCGCCCGCGATGCCGGCCTCAACGACATCGGATCGAACCGGGATTCGCGCCAGGATTCGCGCCAAGGCTTCTTTGACCAGGCGTCGAACGATCGCGACGGCAACGATCAGGATTACGACAACAACGATAGCGGCAATATGGACCTGGCCGACGACAGCGACTTCGGCAATGACGACGGCGGCAGCGATTACGCCTGA
This sequence comes from Bradyrhizobium sp. CCGUVB4N, assembly GCF_024199945.1. Taxonomy (GTDB): domain Bacteria; phylum Pseudomonadota; class Alphaproteobacteria; order Rhizobiales; family Xanthobacteraceae; genus Bradyrhizobium. Next base: position 8,337,528 of record NZ_JANADP010000001.1, read on the forward strand.
GCAAGTCCCATCCGCAACGCAGAACGGCCGCCCAATGGGCGGCCGTTTTGTTTCGTGCGGCGGTCAGCCACCCCAGTACGGATAGCGATTGCTGTATTCGTCCGGCGTCGAGGACGAGTACGGGACCGGGCGAGGAACATAGGCAAAGCCCTCAGCCGCGCGCGGCGTGAGCTGAGGGGCGAAGGTCTGGCCGGCAGGGGCGACATGGCGCCGATGATGCACGGTCCCCGCACTGGCCGAGGCGGTCAGAGCGACGAGAACACCCAAAGCCAAGATCGTACGCATCGCATTGCTCCTGTTGAGTAGCTATGCGCACCACATAGGACCAGGGCATGACCGCACCAATCCGCCGCTCCTTCACGACTGCTCACAACTGCGGCATCATTGATGCCGCAGGCCCTCACATCACCACGACCTTGGTGCCGACATTGACGCGGCCGTAGAGGTCGATGACGTCCTCGTTGCGCATGCGGATGCAGCCGGAGGAGACGTTGGTGCCGATGGTCCAGGGCTCGTTGGAGCCGTGGATGCGGTAGAGCGTCGAGCCGAGATACATCGCGCGCGCGCCGAGCGGGTTTTCCGGGCCGCCCTCCATGTGCCGCGGCAGATCGGGACGGCGGGCAAGCATTTCCGCCGGCGGCGTCCAATCCGGCCATTCGCGCTTGGCGGTGATCGACTTCACGCCGCTCCAGGTGAAGCCCTCGCGTCCGACGCCGATGCCGTAGCGCATCGCCCGGCCGTTGCCCTCGACGAGATAGAGAAACTTGTTGTTGGAATCGACCACGATCGTGCCGGCACTTTCCTTGCCGCTATAGTCAACAAGTTGTTTCTCGAATTTCGGATCGAACGGACGCTGCCGCGGATCGATCGCCTCCTGCTGGTAGCTTGCGCCCTGCTGATATCCACCCTGCATCTGCGGCTCGCCCATCGGTGGCAGGCGGCGCGGATCGTTGTAGGCGGGCTGCTGCTGATAGATCGACTGCTGCGGCGCATAGGCCGGACCGCGGCCGGGCCCGTCGCCGAACAGGAACTCGATGAAGCCTCCGCCCATGTTGGCATTGGAGGCGACGCGCACCGGTGCCGGCGGGACATGCGGCTGGTAGAGCACCGCGGGCGGATCGTTCGGCACCGTATTGTCGAAAGCACTGGCGCGATCGGCGCCGGCAATGAAGGCGCAAGCGCTGCCAAGCAGCGCGACAGACATTTTCTTGAACATCGACGTACTCTGTACTGTTTCGTCTAGTTGCATTCGCCGCCGAACGCGATGGCTGTCCGCGTCCTCGACGTGGTCAATAAAGAGCAAACTCCGTTTCGTTTGGTAAACGCATCGGGCGTTTCGATTCACCACGTCGCGATCGGCGCGGCAATTCGGCGATCAGCGTTTATTTTCGATGAAGGGCGAAGCCCCATGGTTAATCGCCCGTTTGCATGCCGTCGCGCGCGGCCGCACAAGAGTTCCTGCTGTGAACCTCGTGTTAAATCGCTTCTGTCTACAAAGACGCGTGAGTGAGGTGGGGGGAGTTCCTGATGGCTGTTCACCGCAAGCGTTTTCGTGTCGAGGATATCGCCGGTGGCGAGATGCCAATTCTTGACGTAGCAGAAGAGGCAGGCCCGATGCATAGCGAGATTATGGCGGAGCTGCGCGCGATCCGCGCACAGATGGCGAAGGGCGCGGCGCCCTTGACCGGCAGCGCTGCCATGGCGGCGATCGACGCCTCCACGGCGCAGGAGCTTTCCGACGCACGCACGATGCTCGAGACCTATCGGGCCCAGATCGAGCAGTGCGAGAAGCTCAAGGTCGAGCTCGACCTGATCCATGACGCCATCGACCGCACCAAGCGCGAGATCGCGACCCTGCACGGCAAGAGCTTCGACGGCGGCGAGATGGCCAAGGTCAACGGCGAGCTCGGCGCGGTGGTCGGCGGTACCGAACAGGCGACCCAGCAGATCCTCGAAGCCGCCGAGTCGATCGACCAGGCGGCATCCGCGCTCGGCAAGGTCGACTCGGTCGACCAGCAGAAGCGCCTTGCCGACGACATCCAGGAACGCGTCATCTCGATCTTCGAAGCCTGCAACTTCCAGGACCTGACCGGCCAGCGCATCAGCAAGGTCATGACCACGATGAAGTTCATCGAGCAGCACATCAATGCGATGATGGACATCTGGGGTGGCGTCGACGCGATCAAGTCGCACGTGCCGGCCCCGGTCGACAGCCGCAGCGAGGACGAAAAGCTCCTCAACGGCCCGAAGCTCGCCGGCGACGTCGGCCACGCCTCGCAGGACGACATCGACGCGCTGTTCGACTGAGCGAACGCGACACAGAGACAAACAAAACGCCGGCGCGAGCCGGCGTTTTTTGTTTGGGGTCCGTCATTGCGAGACTGCCTTCCCTTCCCCCCTTGTGGGAGAAGGTGGCATAGGCGGCCTTCGGCCGCCGTTCATAAGGACGCCGAAGCGGAGCTTCGGCTAAGGCGCCGGATGAGGGGTCTGTCTCCGCAAACTCAAATGAGAGTTGGACTCGGGGAGAGATACCCCTCACCCGTCTCGCCGCTGCGCGGCGAACCACCCTCTCCCGCGAGGGGAGAGGGAAAGATCATCCTTACGCCCTCGGCGCGCAGCGGACGTAGACCATGTTGCCGTAACGGGTGGCGGCGTCCTTGTCGACGAAGCGGGTGATCATGACGCGGCCGTCGAAGGAGACGATCTCGCGGTCCTGCTCGCCCGGCGTCGGGCCGGAGGGGCCGATATAGTTCTTGCCGCCCGGCGAGCCCTTCAGCCGCAGTTCCTGCGGCGTGGCCTGGTCGGCGAGATGCATGATCACGCCGCCGGAGGAACCGGCGCCGATCACGTAGGGGTTCTTGCACTGGGCCCGCGCGGCCGCCTCGGTGCGGGCGCGGTCGGCCGGGTTCTGGAACGAGGCGAGGCCCCAGCGGCCGACGATCTCGTCGGCGCGGATCGAGGCCGGCATTTCCGGCGCGACGCCGGGCTCGGTCTCGGGCGCCGGCTGGGACGAAGAGAAGGACGGCAGGCTCATGCCGCCGCCGCAGGCGCCGAGCAGCAACGCCAGGCAAGAGGCAGCCGCCAGATTGGCAACCGTGCGCGCGTGAGCTGAACTGATCATGGCATTCCCCCGAACAAGACCATGGCCGCATCCCTCCCGCAGCCAAGCGCAAAACCGCAGCCGTAGCAATGACGTCCTAATATACGCCCGCGCCGGAATCGAGTTTCCGTAAACACCATCCTATATCCGCCTCACCAATCGCTTAACCACCTTTGCTTGACAGGATCGCAGCCAAGCCATATCCCCTGCGCACTATTAGCACTCGGAAAGACCGATTGCTAAGCGCGCCGTTCGCTCCTCGGGCTGAGGGTGAACGGGAGCGCCGCCCCCACCCACTTCCGCTGCTTTCGGAAAAGCGAGCCTCCAAAGGGAAACGTCATGGCTAAGTCCAAATTTCGTCCGCTGCATGACCGTGTCGTGGTCAAACGTATCGACGCCGAGGAAAAGACCAAGGGCGGCATCATCATCCCCGACACCGCCAAGGAAAAGCCGTCCCAGGGCGAAGTCGTCGCCGTCGGCCCCGGCGGCCGTGACGAGGCTGGCAAGCTGATCCCGATCGACCTCAAGGTCGGCGACCGCGTGCTGTTCGGCAAGTGGTCGGGCACCGAGGTCAAGATCGACAACGAAGATCTCCTGATCATGAAGGAGTCGGACATCATGGGCGTGATGGCCTAAGGCCAGACGCCTGAACGGCCGCTGAATGCCATGCCCGGATCATGAGGTCCGGGCATCCATCATTCCGCCGCACAGCCTCAAACAAGACACATCACGACACACGAAGGGATAGCAGACCATGGCTGCCAAGGACGTCAAGTTTTCCGGAGACGCGCGCGATCGCATGCTGCGCGGCGTCGACATTCTCGCCAACGCCGTCAAGGTGACGCTCGGCCCGAAGGGCCGCAACGTCGTCATCGAGAAGTCGTTCGGCGCGCCCCGCATCACCAAGGACGGCGTCACCGTCGCCAAGGAGATCGAGCTCGAGGACAAGTTCGAGAACATGGGCGCCCAGATGGTGCGTGAGGTCGCCTCCAAGACCAACGACCTCGCCGGCGACGGCACCACCACCGCGACCGTGCTGGCCCAGGCCATCGTGCGCGAAGGCGCCAAGGCGGTTGCCGCCGGCATGAATCCGATGGACCTCAAGCGCGGCATCGACACCGCGGTGACCGCCGTCGTCAAGGACATCGAGAAGCGCGCCAAGCCGGTTGCCGCCTCCTCCGAGGTCGCCCAGGTCGGCACCATCTCGGCCAACGGCGATGCCGCCATCGGCAAGATGATCGCCCAGGCGATGCAGAAGGTCGGCAACGAGGGCGTCATCACCGTCGAGGAAAACAAGTCGCTCGACACCGAAGTCGACATCGTCGAGGGCATGAAGTTCGACCGCGGCTATCTGTCGCCCTACTTCGTCACCAACCCCGAGAAGATGACCGCCGAGCTCGAGGACGCCTACATCCTGCTGCACGAGAAGAAGCTCTCCGGCCTCCAGGCCATGCTGCCGGTGCTCGAAGCCGTGGTGCAGTCGGGCAAGCCGCTCGTCATCATCGCCGAGGACGTCGAGGGCGAGGCGCTGGCCACCCTGGTCGTCAACCGCCTGCGTGGCGGCCTCAAGGTCGCCGCCGTCAAGGCGCCGGGCTTCGGTGACCGCCGCAAGGCCATGCTGGAAGACCTCGCGATCCTGACCGGCGGTCAGCTGATCTCGGAAGATCTCGGCATGAAGCTCGAGAACGTCACGGTGAAGATGCTGGGTCGTGCCGGCAAGGTCGTGATCGACAAGGAGAACACCACGATCGTCAAGGGCGCCGGCAAGAAGCCGGAGATCGAGGCCCGCGTCGGCCAGATCAAGGCCCAGATCGAGGAGACCACCTCGGACTACGACCGTGAGAAGCTCCAGGAGCGTCTCGCCAAGCTCGCCGGCGGCGTCGCCGTGATCCGCGTCGGTGGTGCCACCGAGATCGAGGTCAAGGAGAAGAAGGACCGCGTCGAGGACGCGCTCAACGCCACCCGCGCCGCGGTGCAGGAAGGCATCGTCCCCGGCGGCGGCGTCACGCTGCTGCGCGCCAAGAAGGCGGTCGGCCGTCTCACCAACGCCAATGCCGACGTGCAGGCCGGCATCAACATCGTGCTGAAGGCGCTGGAAGCTCCGATCCGCCAGATCTCGGAGAATGCCGGCGTCGAGGGCTCGATCGTGGTCGGCAAGATCCTCGAGAACAAGTCCGAGACCTTCGGCTTCGACGCCCAGACCGAGGACTATGTCGACATGATCGAGAAGGGCATCATCGATCCCGCCAAGGTGGTGCGCACCGCGCTGCAGGACGCCTCCTCCGTGGCCGGCCTGCTGGTGACCACCGAAGCGATGGTCGCCGAAGCGCCGAAGAAGGACGCTCCGGCCGCCATGCCGGCCGGCGGCGGCATGGGCGGCTTCTAAGCCCATCCTCACCCGACAGTGTTGCGAAGGCCGCCTCCGGGCGGCCTTCTTTTTTGCCGACACTGGCCTGCGCTTCAACCGGCGGCCAAAACCCACTACGGTGGCGCCCGATTCTGTTCCTCCGAGGATTTCGTCGATGCGCGCGCTTCTGGTTTGTTCGACAGCCCTTCTGGCCGCCCTGATTGCAGTATCGCCCGAGGTCGCCTCAGCCCAGATGAAGCTGTCGCCGAAGGCCACGGCGCCCGGCGGCATGGAGACGCGCTATTTCACCTCGATCGACGGGCTGATGGACGGCAATGCCGACGTGATCCTGAAGGAGACCCGGCAGGGCAAGACGGTCACCGCGGCGGTGCTCGACGTCTGCTACCCCGTCGCCAAGAACTCCGATCGCAAGGACCGCTTCGTCGTCAATCTCCAGATCTCCGGCCAGACGCTGAGTGGAACGACGCAAAGCCTCGGCGCGAAGGCGCCGGTCACCGTCAAGCTCACGCGCAAGCCGACCGGCGACACCTTCGAGTTCCGCGGCCAGATCGGCATCGGCCAGACCATGACCGAAGTGACCTCGCCTGATAATGCCGATCTCAGCGAGAAGGAATTCTTGGACAACCAGACCACCGACGACGGCATCACGCCCCAGCCGAAGGATTTTACCGAAGTGTCGCCGGAAGCGATCGCGGTCAAGGTCAAGCTGGATAACGCGACCGAGTTCCTGAAAAGCCTCAAGGGCCAGGACGTCGAGGTGACGCTGGCAAGTCTCTCCGTCGGCTGCGACGCGCTGCGCGCCGGGGAGCAGACCATCAACATGTCGGTCGATCCGGAGCGCTCGGCCGCGCTGCTCGCGAAATTCAAGGCGATGCCGGGCGTCACGGCCGCGGGCTGGACCGCAGGGCTTGCCGAGATGGACCGCACCGTCCGCATTCCCGCCGCCGACTGGCGCGACGGCGACAAGATCAACCGCGACAAGCTCGCCACTGCAATTGCCGGCGTGCTGAGCAAGACGCTCGCAGCCAAGCCGGCCTCGCAGGGCTTCGACGCCGCCACCGGCAAGCTCAAGCTCGTTTTCAAACGGCCGAACCAGGATTTCCCGGCGCTCGAGCTCACCGACACGATCGAGGTCTCGGGCCTCATCTCCGCCGACAAGCCGGGGACATCAGACAAGCTGATGGTCTGGATCGGCAGCCCCTCGACCACCACCGCCGACGAGAGCACCGGCGCCAAGCTCAACGTTTCCGATGACGCGACGGCCGATGAGGAAGGCGACCAGCCCGACGACAACGGCTCGATCGAGGCCCTCGCCAAGGAGCTGAAGGGCCAGCGCTGGGACGCCGATAAGTCGGTGTGGAAGTAGGCGGAGCTCTCGACGCGCTGTCATCGCCCGGCTTGACCGGGCGATCCAGTACTCCGAGACGGCCGTGCTTGAATCGATAGGCCGCGGCGTCCTGGATGCCCCGCCTTCGCGGGGCATGACGGAGAAACCTAATTGCCGTTGGCGCGGAAGCGCAGCGGCTTCGGGCCGATCAGCGTGAGCACATCGCCCTGACGTTTCCAGGTCTCGACGGCGACGAGAGCGGCGACGAGATCGTCATCCGCCTGGGCCTTTGCCGGCGGACAGGACCGATCCTGAATTGCGCCGGGAACGAAAATCACGGTGTTGCCGGCGACCGAGAACTGGCCCTTGCCGCCCTTGCACCAGAGCTCGAGCACGACCTCGCCATTGTCGCCGATCTCGATGTTCGGGATTCGCTTCGAGCCGGGTTGCGGCACGGCCTCCAGCGTCATCTCGGTGCCGAAGGGAAAGCCCTCTTCCGCACGCGCAACGGTGGACATCACGAGCAACGCAGCCGCCGCGCACACCATCTGCTTCAACGATACCATGAGACCTCTCGACCGACCCGCTTTGCGGGGTCTTTTATAAGACGGCAAAGCCTTTGAGAAGGTTCGCCGATCCAGGACGCAAAAAGCCCCGCGGGACGATCCCGCGGGGCTTTTCGTCAATGCCGGACCGTCGCTGCTACTTCAGGACGAGCTCCGTGAACGGATAGACATAGGCTTGCAACGTCACGAACACACCGACGAGGCAGGCCAGCACGATCGAGTGCCAGAACACGAAGCGCAGGATCGTGCCTTCGTGGCCGTACCAATTGGTCGCGGTGGAGGCGACGACGATCGATTGCGCGTCGATCATCTTGCCCATCACGCCGCCGGACGAGTTCGCCGCCGCCATCAGGATCGGCGACAGGCCGAGCTGCTGCGAGGTGATCTTCTGGAGGTTGCCGAACAGGATGTTCGACGACGTATCCGATCCAGTCAGCGCCACGCCCAACCAGCCGAGCAACGTGCCGAAGAAGGGATAGAGCACGCCGGTTGCGGCAAAGGCGAGACCCAGCGTCGCGTCGACGCCCGAGAGGCGCGTCAGCGTTCCGATCGCGAGCATCGCCGAGATCGTGATCAGCGAGATCGCGCAGAGCCGGATGGTGCGGCCGTATTCAACCAGCAGCCTGCCGGGACCAACGCCCATCAGGACGCCGGAGATGATCGCCGCAATCAGCATGCCGGTGCCGGTGAAGGACAGGTAGGTGAAGCCGAACACCGCCCCTTCCTTGGTCGGCCCTGGTGCGACCGGCGGCATCTTGTTGATCATCTGGTGCAGCTCGGGAACGGGATAGTTCCAGACGAAGATCGAGTTCGCCCAGGTCTTGAAGGCCCCATTGCCCCAGATCAGCATCACGACGCAGACGATGATCCACGGCAACAACGCACTGAAGAGCTCGCTTTGGGTCAACGGCGTCTTGTCGATCGGCTTTGCCGCGGCCATCGTCGCAGCCGATTCATCATGTCCGCGCAGCGCCGGCGACAGCCAGAGCTGCTTCGGCTGCCAGACCTTCAGGAACAGGATCAGCGCGCCCATCGAGATCAGCGACGCGCCGATGTCGACGATCCAGGGATTGACGTAGTTCGAGATCACGAACTGCGGGACCGCGAACGTCACGCCGGTGACGAGGATCGCCGGCCAGACATCCTTCATGCCCTTCCAGCCCGCGAAGGCCCACACCACCCAGAACGGCACGATCAGCGAGAACAGCGGCAATTGCCGCCCGACCATCGCGCCGAGGATGTAGGGATCGAGCCCGGTGACGGAGGCGAGGCCCTGGATCGGCGTCCCCAGCGCGCCGAAGGCGACAGGCGCGGTGTTGGCGATCAGCGACAGGCCGGAAGCCGCGAGCGGCGAGAAGCCGAGGCCGATCAGCACGGCGCCGGTGATCGCCACCGGCGTGCCGAAGCCCGAGGCGCCCTCGAAGAAGGCGCCGAAGGAGAAGGCGATCAGCAGCAATTGCAGCCGCCGGTCCTCGGTGACGCCGCCGACCGCGCGCTTCAACAGTTCGAACCGCCCGGTCGTGACCGTCACCTGGTAGAGGAAGATGACGTTGAGCACGATCCAGCCGATCGGGAAGAAGCCGGTCACGATGCCGAGGATCGAGGCGCGGATCGACATGTTCACCGGCATGGTGAAAACGAAGATCGTGATCAGGTTGGTCACGATCACGGCGACGATGGCTGCGATGTGAGCCTGAACGCGCCCGCTCGCGATCAGGACCAGAAGCGTGACGACGGGTATCGCCGCCGCGATCGTCGACAGCACGGGGCTGTGCAGCGGATCATAGATTTGATTCCACATGGTCTTCCTCCCCCACGCGTTTATGCCGCAGGCCGGCCAGCGTGGACGGCGGACCTGCTTGACGTTGGAAGCGATAACCCCCGAGTTGGACGCGAATTCCTCGCGAAAGCCGCGGTTCCCGGCTGCTCACAAGCTCGCGAAAATCAGGAGGCCCCCACCCCACGCCGTTGTACCCATGCTAGGGTTGCAAGCCGCGGCTAGCCAACGCAAATTGCAGAACTTGCGACTTTAGTCTAAGCGCACCCATTTTCTGCCATCGCCTCAGCCGCTTGGCTCTGGCGCCGCTGTGAATATCCGTCAGGAGATCCCCCTCTGTGAAGAACATCAGCGCCACGCTCGCGACCGTCTGGCGAATCGCCGGTCCCTATTTCCGATCGGAGGACAAATGGGCCGGCCGCGGCCTGCTCGGCGTCGTCGTCGCAATGGAGCTGACGCTCGTCGCGATCAACGTGCTGCTCAATCAGTGGCAGAACCGGTTCTACAGCGCGCTCCAGGCCTACGATCTGAACGAGTTCGTCATGCAGGTCTGGATCTTCCTCGGCCTTGCCTTCACCTACGTCGCGCTGGCCGTTTACAAGCTTTACCTGAACCAGTGGCTGCAGATCCGCTGGCGGCGATGGATGACGCAACACTATCTCGGCGAATGGCTCAACGGCGCCACACACTACCGCATGCAGCTGAAGGGCGATGCCGCCGACAACCCGGACCAGCGCCTCACCGAGGACGTCACGAACTTCGTCGAGCAAACGCTCGTCCTCGGTCTCGGCCTGCTGTCATCGATCGTGACGCTGGCATCGTTCATCGTCATCCTCTGGGGCCTGTCCAACAAGGCGCCCCTGCACATTTACGGCACCGATATCGTCATCCCGGGTTTCCTGGTCTGGTGCGCGCTGGCCTACGCGCTTCTGGGTACGGCACTGACGCACTGGATCGGCAGGCCGCTGATCAATCTTTATTTCGAGAAGCAGCGCTACGAGGCCGACTTCCGCTTCAACCTGATCCGCGTGCGCGAAAATTCCGAGCAGATTGCTCTCTTGAAAGGAGAGAACGCGGAGCGAGGCCATCTGCTGCAGCGCTTCGGCCACGTCATCGGCAACTGGTATGCGATCATGAGCCGGACCAAGCGCCTCACCGCCTTCACGGCGAGCTACGGTCAGGCCGCGACGATCTTTCCCTATGTGGTGGTCGCACCCGCCTACTTCGCCAAGAGCATCCAGCTCGGCGACATGATGCAGACCGGCTCGGCCTTCGGCCAGGTGCAGGATGCGCTGTCGTTCTTCGTCACGGCCTATCGAACGATTGCGGAATGGCGCGCGATCGTCGCGCGTCTCGACGGCTTCGAGATGTCGGTCGAGACGGCGGCAAACCTGCCGGCGCATGAGGCCACGATCGAACTCAGGGTGGCCGGCGGCAGCCGCACGATCGGCCTCGATAAGCTCTGCGTGTATCTCCCCAACGGCACGCCGCTGGTCGCAGCCGACGGCTTCGCCATCCAGGCTTCGGAGCGCGTGCTGGTGACCGGGCCGTCCGGCTCCGGCAAGTCGACGCTGTTCCGGGCCATCGCCGGCATCTGGCCGTTCGGCACCGGCACCATCGCCGTCCCCGCGCAGGCGAAGCTGATGATGCTGCCGCAACGCCCCTATTTCCCGGTCGGCACGCTGGGTGACGCCGTGATCTATCCCGCGGCACCGGGCGCGTTCCAGCCGACCCAGATCCGGGATGCGGTCATCGCCGTCGGCCTGCCTGACCTCGCCGACCGGCTGGGCGAGGACGGCCACTGGAACCGGATGCTGTCGCTCGGCGAGCAACAGCGCCTCGGGCTCGCCCGCGCGCTGCTGCATGGGCCGGACTATCTCTTCCTCGACGAGGCCACCGCCTCGCTCGACGAGCCGTCCGAGGCGCGGCTGTACCGGCTGCTGGCGGAGAAGCTGCCGCAGGCCACCATCGTCTCGATCGGCCACCGCGCGACGCTCGACGCCTTCCACACCCGCAAGGTGGCGATGGCAAAGGACGGCGCGATCCATGTGCTGGGCAATGGCGATGCGCCGGCCGAGCCGGAGCCGAGCGCGGCGCGCTGATATCTCGAGATCGTCATGGCCGGGCTTGTCCCGGCCATCCACGACCTTGCCGGAAGCACAGAAGAGAACGTGGATGCCCGGGACAAGCCCGGGCATGACGAGCGAACCTGGAGCGACCACCAAGCTCTATGGCAACCCGGCAAAACAAAAGGGCGGCAGATTGCTCTGCCGCCCTCGTCAGTCGTCTCGGGACAAAACTTACTTCAGGTTGCTCATCGCCGTCAGGTCGAAGGACAGCTTGGCGATACCGGCCGAACCGCACCAGTTGGAGCCGGCGCCGCCCGGGTTGATCGCGGTGACGTTGGTGGTGCCGGTGGCGTTGAAGGCGCTGGTGAAGGCGTTGCAATCACCCTTGTTCAGGTCGGTGCCGGAGTAACGCAGGTCCAGCGTGAACACCTTGTAGGTGAAGCCGACGCCGACGTTCCAGGTGTTGTAGCTCTTGTAGGGAATGCCGTTGGCATAGATCGTTCCGGGGATGCCGTAGAAGGCGTCCGAGGTGCCGAGCCACTGCCGGCCGAACTCACCCGACACGTACATGCCGACGCCCGAGGCACCGAAGGTGGTGCTCGGCGCAGTCCACTTCGCGGTCAGCGAGGAGTAGTTGCCCCAGGCGCCCGAGTTGAGGAAGTTCGGCGAGTAGTACTCGTTTACGCCGACGGCCCAGTTGTCGTTGATGGTGTAGTTCAGCTTGCCGTAGACTTCGAAGAAGCTGACGTCCTTCTTCATGACATTGCCGTCGGCAAGGAAGATGGTCGTGGTGCTGACGGGGCAAACGCCGCCGCCGGGAACGCCACCCGTGAGCACGTTGTCGGCGCAGCTTCCGCCCGGATACAGGTAGCCCCAGACGCCGATATCGAAGGCGAAGGCGCCGAAGGTCGGACGGATACCGCCGTAGACGTCGACTTCAGCCGCGGCGCGGTTGGCGAAGGAGATGCTCTCCGCGGACACGCCGGCGTACAGCTGCAGGTCCTTGGTGACGTTGTAGCGCGGCTCGAAATAGGCGGCGACCGACGGCTTGTGGTTCGACTGGGTCACGCCGCGGAAGATGTAGTCGCTCATGATCGCGCCGCCGAAGGCGATATCCCAGGGATCGAAAGCGGGCGCGGGAGGAGCCTTCAGAGCCTTCATAGGCATGTCCGCCGCGAAAGCCGAGCCCGTCACCATTGCCAGCGCCGTTGCCAACAAAGTCACTTTCTTCATTTCGATCCCCATCACCAGTTCTAGACCCCGGTCGAGCTCCGGAAAGCCCCCCGGGGCACCCGACCTGATTGCAAATTTCGTTACCGCCGCAATCTGGAGGGAGGGACGTAAAGCGAGAAGCAAAAAACAAGAGCATCTGCCGACTTTTTGGGCGTTCTGACGATTCCACGAAAGGTTGTCGGTTGGTGTTGCTTCTCGATCACATTATTTTCACTCCAAAGTGCACAGAGGCGTCCGGGATACTACGTAGGCCGCCGGCGCCGTGGCGCGCGCGCTACGAATCAGCTGACTCAAAAAAGGGCAGCCTCCCGCCGCCGGAGCCGCGATGCAAAAAGGCCGCAGCGTCACCGCTGCGGCCTTTCTGTTATCGATCGTGGTCGGGGAGATGGACCGGGCCTCAAGCCTGGGCTTGGCGCCCAGCCCCTTGAACCTAACCCTGCCCTTCCGCCGGCGTGGGCTCCGCAGAAGACGAAGGCATCGCCCAGCTCGTCTCGGCGGCGGGCTCTGGGGCCGGCGCTGCCACGGGAGCTGCGGGCTTCGGCGCGGGAGCTGCCTTCGCCTTCTTCGGTGCTGCTGCCTTGGCTGCTTTCTTGGCTGCCTTCTTCGGCGCGGCCTTCTTCACGGCCTTCTTGGCCGCAGCCTTCTTTGCCGTCTTCTTGGCGGCCTTCTTCGGCGCAGCCTTCTTGGCCGATTTCTTCGCTGCCTTCTTGGCGGACTTCTTGGCCGCCTTCTTCTTCGTCGCCTTCTTCGCCGCTACAACCTTCTTGGCCTTTTTGGCCTTCTTGCTTTTTTTCTTACTCGCTTTCGCCATCGTGGTCCTCCTGTTGCCGCCGAACAATGGTCGATCGGGCGCCCTTCAACCGTCACCTCCGGACGAAAGCTCAGCGCGACGCATTGAGTGCCGGCCGCGCCCCGCCCGTAGCCCAATCGAGAAGCTCAATCGTGTGTACGACCGGAACTGACGTGCCACTGGCAATCTGCACCATGCAGCCGATATTGCCTGCGGCAATCATGTCCGGCTTGACGCTCGCGATGTTGGCGACCTTGCGATCGCGCAACCGGCCCGCAAGCTCAGGCTGGAGAATGTTGTAGGTCCCCGCCGAACCGCAACACAAATGGCTCTCCGGGACATCTTTCACCACGAATCCATTCTTGGAAAGCAATTCTTTCGGAAGGCCCGTGATTTTCTGCCCATGCTGCAACGAACACGCTGAGTGATAGGCGACGACGATGTTGTCCTGTCGCGCGGTGGGTTCGAGTCCAAGACCGGCGATGTACTCAGTGATGTCCTTCGCAAGCGCGGACACCTTCGCCGCATCGGCGGCGAACGCGCCGTCCTCGCGCAGCAGATAGCCGTAGTCCTTGATCACCGTGCCGCAGCCGGACGCCGTCACCAGGATGGCATCGAGCCCCTCGCCGGCGGCCTCCTTCTGCCACGCCGTGACGTTGGCGCGGGCCCTGGCCAGCGCATCGTCGTCGTGACCGAGATGATGGGTGAGCGCGCCGCAGCATTGCTCGTCCCTGACCAGGACGACCTCGATCCCGTGACGGGTCAGCAGGCTGATGGCAGCCTGGTTGATGCGCGGCGCCAGCACCTGCTGGGCGCAGCCCTGCAGCAGCGCGACCCGGCCGCGCTTCTTGCCGAGCGCTGCGAACACGCTGCCGGGAAGCGCGCCCGGCGCCGGCAGCTGGCCGGGGGCCAGCGCCAGCATCGCCTTGAGGCGCTGGATCAGGCCGGGCGTGGCCGAGGGCCGCGGGGTCGGCAGGAAGACGGCGAAGGGCCGGGCCAGCCGCGCCAGCTGCATGCTGATGCGAAACCGCTGCGGGTCCGGCAGGACGTAGGCCAGCACCTGGCGCAGCAGCCGCTCGGCGAGCGGCCGCTGATAGCGCTGCTCGATCCTGACACGGGCCTGGTCGACGAGGTGCATGTAGTTCACCCCGGAGGGGCAGGTCGTCATGCAGGCAAGGCACGACAGGCAGCGGTCGACATGCTTGACCACCTCGGCCGTCGGCGCCTGGTCCTTCTCCAGCATCTCCTTGATCAGATAGATGCGGCCGCGCGGGCTATCGAGCTCGTCGCCGAGCAGCACGTAGGTCGGACAGGTCGCGGTGCAGAAGCCGCAATGGACGCAGGCGCGCAGGATCTTGTCGGCTTCCGCGATGTCGGGGTCGGCGAGCTGTGCGAGTGAGAATTCGGTCTTCATGCCGCAGCGCCCCGCGTCAGCCGTCCCCGGTTCAGAATGGACTTCGGATCGAAACTGGCGCGGACCCGTTCGCTCAGGGCCGCGACACCCGGCGCTTGCGGATGGAACACGTCGACGCCGCGCCTGACGTCCTCGGCCGCCCGGATCAGCGTGGCGTGCCCGCCGAATGCATCGGCGCGCTGGCGCACGGCCGGGGCATGCGCGTCGGCCTTCGGCGGCAGCGCCGCCCAGATCAGCCCGCCGCCCCAATCGTAGATGACGTCGCCGCCGGCCTCGCGCGCCAATTGCGTGCCGAGCGCCGCGCCCGACGCCGGCGGGCAGACGATCCGCCACACCGGCCAGCCGCCAAGCGCGCCGCTGGCCGCGAACGGCAGCACGTCGCGGATGGTTGCCCACAGTGTCGACGAGGCGGCGTCCTCGACCAGCGTGGCGGTTCCGAACGGGGCCAGCAATTCGCGCAGCGAACCGGCGCGATGGGCGGCGGAAGCCGTGATGCCCTCGAGCCGCAGCACCGTCAGCGCCTCGCTCTGGCTGGCGATATCGCCAAGCCCGTCGGTCCTGGCGCGGAAGGCCGATTTCGGCAGATGCGCGGCGGCGGAGACGTCGAAGGGCGAGCCGAGCGCCGCGGTCATCGCCTTGTTGGCGACGGCGTCGTCCAGCCCGCGCAGCAGCAGCGTCCGCTCGGCTTCGGGCTTCGGCATCACCTTCAGCGTCACTTCCGTCATCACCGACAGCGTGCCCCAGGAGCCCGCGAGAAGCTTGCAGAGGTCGTAGCCGGTGACGTTCTTCACCACCTTGCCGCCGGTCTTGAAGCTGTCACCGAAACCGGAGACGGCATGCGCCCCCAGGAGATGGTCGCGCGCCCCGCCGGCCTTGATCCGGCGCGGGCCGGCCAGCCCGGCCGCGATCATGCCGCCGATGGTGCCGAGCGCCGGTGTGCCGAGCAGCGGCGCGGTGTTGACCGGCTCGAAGGCGAATTGCTGGTTCTTGGCATCGATCAGCGACAGCACGTCGGCCAGCGGCGCGCCGGCCTGGAGCGTCACGATCAACTCGTTGGGCTCGTAGGAGGTGACCGCATTCAGCGCGGAGACGTCGAGCACGGCGTTGGTCGCCATGGCATGCCCGATGCTGCGCTTGCTGCCATGACCGATGATCTCGAGCGGCTGCTCATTGGCAATCGCCGCGCGCACCACCTCTTCGACGTCTTTGGCGTCTCTGACCCTGAGCGTATCCACGCCTCTAGCGGGTAACGAAATTTGGTCCCAAAATCAAATGCGGATGCCGAACAGGGAGCGGAATGCGTCGAGCCCGCTATCGGTGATCTCGACGGAGCGCCCTTGCGGCCTGCGGCGGATCCAGTCGCGCTGGAACGCCAGCTCGGCAAGTGCCGCCCCTGCCCGTCCGGCCAGATGCGGCCGGCGTTCGCTCCAGTCGAGACAGGGCCGGCACAGCACCCGCCGGTGCCGCGCCGACGGGCGGAGATCGAGACCGAAACTGCCGAGGAACGCCGTGCCCGCTGCCGTCAGCTCGCCGACCTCCTGGTCGAGCACCAGATAGTCGCGCTCCCGCAGCGCGTCTGCGAGGGCGACACCGAGCTCGCCCGCGAGGTGATCGTAGCAAGTCCGGGCTCGCCGCATCGCGGCATCGATCCGTGCCGGTGGCTGTGAACCTGGCGGACCGGCCGCAGCGACCGTCATCATGCCCTCCAGGATCTGCGCGACCAGCGGCGTGGCGAGCCGGTAAAACCGCCGCGGCCCCCGCCGCTCGACTTTCAGAAGCGCGTGCTGCACCAGCCGGCCGAGATGCCAGCTCGCCGTCTGCGGCGTGACGCCGGCGACCAGCGCCAGCTCACCCGCGGTTTGCGGGCGTCCATCCATCAGTCGCGACAGGATCAGGGCGCGGCCGGGATCGGCGATCAGGGCTGCGAGGTCAGCAAGTTCACGTGCGATGGTCGGCATGGCCGGCTCCGGCTTGTGACGAAACCCATTCTGCTTCTGGCACGGGATATCGCCGCAACGTTTCGATCATGATCGAAATGTTCACGACATCGACACTTCGATCACCGGCGAACCCAACCGGCAAGCCGTCGCGACATGGTCGCAGCGATCGCGATCGAGACGAAGCAATGGAGACACAGATGGAGCGATCGAGACATGCGCGGCCAGCGCCGCGCGCACGTGAAGCGTTCAGCCGTAGGTCAGTGATCCGCGCCTGCGGCACCGTCCTGGCAATCTATCTCTCGCCCTGGACGGCGGCGCCATCTCAGGCACAAGAGCAAGGAGCAAAGACAATGAACCACTATGCCACACAGAAATCGATCAGCGACGCCGTCGACGGCGGCGGCCTGCTCGTGGTCGCGCAATGGGAGGCGAAACCGGGCGAGGCGGACAGGATTGCCGCCATCCTCGACCGCTTCCTACCGGAGGCGCAGCGCGAAGACGGTGTCAAACTGTTCCTGATCTCGCGCGGCAAGGATAATCCGGCGCAGTTCCTGTTCTACGAACTGTTCCGCGACGAGGCGGCATTCAAGGCGCATCAGGAGAGCGCGCATTTCAAGACCTACATCGCCGGCGAAGCGCTGCCGCTGCTGGCGAAGCGCGAGCGGGCGCAATACACGCTCATGTAGGAACGCGCCTGGGCGCCGCGGTTCGATCCGGACCGCGGCGTCGCACGACTAGATGATCGCGCGCAGCGGCGATTTCCGCAGGATCAACCCCGAGACGGCGAGGCTGCCGATCCCCGCCAGCATCGTCAGCAGCAGCGCCTTCGTGAGTGCGAACAGCGGCAGCGCGTGCAGGAGCAGGGCGAAGCCGATCAGGATCGGCGGGTGGATCAGATAGACGCCGAAGGCGTTGTCCGAGAGCCATCTCGCGACCGGGCCCTGCGCGTCGAAACGGCGGCGATAGACGGCCAGCATCAACAGCCCCATGCCGACGCAGACCAGCGCCTCCCACAGGCACTTCCCGGCACTGACAAGGTTGAAGCCACCGCCATAGAGCGCCGTGTCGCCGTGCAGGCCGCCACCGAACAGCACAAGCGCCGCGAACAACGGTGCGGAAAGAGATAGCGCGAGCAGTCCCCAGCGGATGCAGGAGCGTTCGGCGACGCCCAGCATCCAATTGCCGCGATAGCCGAGGCTGCCGGCCGCGAACATGAGCACATATTGCGGGATGTCGCCGGGGTGAACGTTGAGCACGGAGGCATCGGCGCGGATCGCAATGCGGATGGCGAAGGTGGTCGCCGCCATAGCCGCAACGAACAGGACGATTCCCCAGCCGCGCAGCGCCAGTTGCGGTTCGCGCCATCCGGCCCGGCGGATCAGGCCGTAGAGCAGCGAGACCAGCAGCAGCACCGCGCAGAACCACATCGGTCCCGTCTCGGAGAGCCACTCGCCATCTTTCAGATGGATCAGCCATTGATGCCCGAAGCCGCCCTTGCCCCAGGTCCAGGACAGGAAATACTGCGTCAGCGGACCGATCACCAACATGTAGAGCAAGGTCGGCAGGCCGAGCCTGATCAGCCGGTCACGCGCAAATCTGGAGAACCCCTTCCGATCGAAGGCACCGGCGGCGAAATAACCGGCGATGAAGAACAGCGCCGCCATGAAGAAGGCCTGAAGGAAGCTCTGATAGATACCGAAGAACAGCGCCGTGCCGAAGCCGGTCTCCTTCCGATCGACATAGTACCAATTGCCGAATGGGCTGTAGGTGTCGGCCGCATGCATGCTCAGCACGAGAATGATCATCGACCAGCGGATGTTGTCGATGAACAGAAGGCGCGATGTCACCGCCGGCCTGGCCGGAGCTTCTTCCGTAGCCCCCATGAGAACGTCGGCCATGCCGCCACCGCGCCGGATCTTCGGCCGTCAGAACCGCGGAATATCCGGGAACGCCACCTTGCCGGCGTGCACATGCATGCGGCCCAGCTCGGCGCAGCGGTGCAGGGTCGGAAACACCTTTCCGGGATTGAGCAGGCCCTGCGAGTCGAAGGCGCATTTCAATCGCTGCTGCTGGTTGAGGTCGATCTCGGTGAACATGTCCGGCATCAGATCGCGCTTCTCGATGCCGACGCCGTGCTCACCGGTGAGCACGCCGCCAAATTCGACGCAGGCGCGCAGGATGTCGGCGCCGAAGGCTTCGGCGCGCTCGATCTCGCCGGGCTTGTTGGCATCGTAAAGGATGAGCGGATGCAGATTGCCGTCACCGGCGTGGAACACGTTGGCGCAGCCGAGCTGGTATTTTTCCGAGAGCTCGCGAATTCGGGCGAGCGCCTTCGGCAGCGCGCCGCGCGGGATGGTGCCGTCCATGCAGAGATAGTCGGGCGAAATGCGACCCACTGCGGGGAACGCGGCCTTGCGGCCGGCCCAGAACAGATTGCGCTCGGCCTCCGAGGTCGAGATCTGGCAGCTGGTGGAGCCGCAGCCGTTGGCGATGGTCTCGACGCGCGTGATCAGCTCGTCGACCTCGATCTTGGGACCGTCGAGCTCGATGATGAGCAGCGCTTCGACGTCGAGCGGATAGCCCGCATGGACGAAGGCCTCAGCGGCGTGGATCGCCGGCTTGTCCATCATCTCCATCCCGCCGGGAATGATGCCGGCCCCGATGATGCGCGCCACGCATTCGCCGGCTGCCTCGACCTCTGCGAAGCCCACCATCAGCGCGCGCGCCGTCTCCGGCTTCTGCAGGATGCGCACCGTGATCTCGGTGATGACGCCGAGCAGTCCCTCGGAGCCCGTGATGACGCCCATGAGATCGTAACCCGAGTTCTCGCACCCCTTGCCGCCGATGCGCAAAATCTCGCCGCTCATCAGGACAATCTCGCAACCGAGCACGTTGTTGGTGGTCATGCCGTATTTCAGGCAATGCACCCCGCCGGAATTCTCCGCGACATTGCCGCCAATCGAGCAGGCGATCTGCGAGGACGGGTCGGGCGCGTAATAGAAGCCCTCATGCGCGACCGCCTGGCTGATCGCGAGATTGGTGACGCCGGGCTCGGTGACGACGACGCGGTTCTCGAAATCGATCTCTCGGATGCGCTTGAACTTGCCGAGGCCCAGCAGCACGCCGTCCTCCAGCGGCAGCGCGCCGCCGGATAGCGAGGTGCCGGAGCCGCGTGGCACCACCTTGATGCCCTGGGCGGCACAATATTTCAGGACGAGCGAGACCTGCTCGGTGGTGTCGGGCAGCACCACGACCATCGGTGGTTGCCGATAGGCGGTCAGCCCATCCGATTCATAGGCCCGCATCTCGGCAGGCGTATCGATCACACCCTCGCCCGGCACGATTGCGCGCAATGCAGCAACGATCTCCGCGCGGCGCGCGAGCACCGCCTGGTCGCTCGCAGGCATCATGATGGCCATATCAAACCCTTCATGGCATATCCTTCCGCACGTCAATTTATCACGACAAATCAACCACGTCCGCGGCGGTTTGGGTAGGCCGTCCGAAAGTCGGAGCCACGATCCGCGGCGAGTTCGCTCTGGGACAAGTAGGCAGCCATGAAACCTGTCATGGTTTCGTGGCTTGTCCAAGCCGAGCGGGCCGTGCCAAAACCGGCAGGGTTCGACGACCGCCGACCAAATAAGACCCCACCGGGAAAGAGACGAAGAGCACCCTATGAAAAAACTGACTTTTGGCGCGCTGATGATCCTCACCGTCACTGCCACGGCCACCAGCGCGATGGCGCAGGACGCTGCGGCCGGCAAATCGTCGTTCAACAAGTGCCTGGCCTGCCACGCGATCGGCGAAGGCGCCAAGAACAAGGTCGGCCCCGAGCTCAACGGTCTCGACGGCCGCAAGTCCGGCACCGCGCCCGACTACAATTACTCGGATGCGAACAAGAATTCCGGCATCACCTGGAACGAGGCGCAGTTCAAGGAATACATCAAGGATCCGAAGGCGAAGATCCCCGGCACCAAGATGGCGTTCGCCGGCATCAAGAACGAGACCGAGATCAACAATCTCTGGACCTATGTGTCGCAGTTCGACAAGGACGGGAAGATCAAGCAGTAAGCGAAAAAGCGGCGGCCGTGAGAACTTCGGTTTTGAATCAGAACTGAAGTTCTCACGTCTTGTTTGGATGCGCTTTCTTCAAGCGAACCGGTATCAACTTCTTCGCTCGAAAATGCTTTAGTCTGCCGCCGCCTGCGCGGGGACGATCTTCCCGATCATGGTCTCGATCTCCGTCTTCACGAGATCCGGTACCGCGTTCTGCACCATGTGGCCGAGATCGGGCAGCACGATCAGCTTTGCATTTGACACCGTCGCCGCGAACGGGCGGGCGTGGATGTCAGTCTTCACCGTCTTGTCGGGCTCGCCGGCGATGATCGTAACCGGCACACGGATCTCGCCGTAGCGGGCGACTTGTGCGGCGACGGCCTGCTTCAGCGTCACCAGATCATAGGCATTGGCGATGAATTCGCGCGGACGCAGCAGCAGCGGCGTCGCCGACTCCTTCATAAAGCCATCCGGCATCGTCTGCGGCAGGAAGACATTGCGCGCGCCGGAGTCGGCGACGAAATAGCCGAGCGGCAGCGTGATGGTGTAGGCGAGCAGCGGACCGATCACCGGCGTTGCGATGATCTCGTTGTAGCGGCCGACGCCGCCGCGCCAGGGATGGGTCACCGGCGCCAGCATCACGAGGCCGGCAACGCGGCTCGAATGATCGAGCGCCAGCCGTGCGCCGAGCGCGCCGCTCCAGGAGTGCACGACGAAGACGGCACGATCGACGCCGAGTTTGGCCAGGGCCTCATCAATCATCCGCGCCTGAATCGCGGGCGTGGAATCCTCCAGCCGTGCGCGCGTGCTCCAGCCATGGCCGGGGCGGTCGATCAGGATGACGCGATGCTGCTTCGCCAGGAGGTCGCCGAGCGGATGCCGCATCACTTCGAGATTGGAGCTCGCGCCATGCAGCATCACGATCGGCAGGCCGCCATCGCGCGGGCCGATGTCGACGACGTGGAGCACGGCACCTTCGACTTCGATCATCCGGCCCTGCGGTGGAAAGGCGCGCTGCACGGCCACGACGCCGGCCTGCGTGACCAGCGCCAGCAGCACCAGCGCCGTCACGGCTGACATCACAATCATGAAGAGAGTCCGGGCAATCCAGGGCACATCGCAGTTACGGGGTTAGACAGTCGGCAGTTTCGCTCAAGGAGGCGCAGCGCTTCCACCGGAAATGCCGCCCTGTGGATATGTGCATAATTGCGGAGCCAAAAACCTCAATGGAATCAATCGTTATGGGTGGTACCCCGTAAGCTCCGGACCAGCTTCATGTAGTCGTCATCGCAGCTTCCTTATAATCGCCACGGTCGGTTCCGCCATCTAGACGCGGATGGGCGCCGATCCCTCCTCGCAGCCCCAGAGGATGCGGGAAAGACCGGCAGGATTGTCCTGGTTTGAACCGGAGGATTTTCGATGAGCCTGAGATCGAACGATACCGCAATCGACGAGATCGTCGCGAGCTGCAACGGCGACCTGCGCGGTGCCGTGCGGGCGCTGCTCCTGATCAACGAGCATCTCGAAATGGAGCTCGCAAAGGCGTATGCCGCAGCCGCCGATCGCGGCCTCGCGGAGCGCGGTACCAGCGTCCTGCACTAGGCCGCAACCGGCCTCCGTTCACAGGATGAGCGCCGTCCCGCGTAACGCCGCTGCGCTCAGCCCGCCATCGCCGCAGGTGACGGCATCTGTTGCCCCACCAGGAACGCCGTGACCTCGTTCCCGAAGGTCTTGAGCGCTGCGCCGATGGCTTGGTGCATATCGAGATATTTGTAGGAGCCGAGCCGGCCGCCGAAGATGATGTTCGGACGCTTCTCCATCATCATGCGGTAGCCGGACAGGATGGCCCGGTCGGCGGCGGTGTTGATCGGGTAGTAGGGCTCGTCGTCGCGGCCGGCGAAGCGGGAATATTCGCGATAGATCGTGGTCTTCGGCTCCCGATAGTCGCGCTCGGGATGCAGATGCCTGAATTCGTGGATCCGGGTGAACGGCACGTCCGCGTCGGCGTAGTTGATCACCGAAGTGCCCTGGAAGTCGGCGACGTCATGCACCTCGCGCGCGAAGTCGACGGTGCGCCAACCGAGCTCGCCGCAGCGATAGCGGAAGAAGCGGTCGATCGGCCCGGTATAGATCACGAGCTGGTCGGGGCGGATCTGGTCCTCAATATCGAAATAATCGACGCCGAGATGAAGCTCGATATTCGCTGAGTTGAGCATGCGCTGGAAGATCGCGGTGTAGCCGTCGACCGGCATGCCTTCGTAGCGGTCGGCGAAGTAGCGGTCATCGAAATTGAGCCGCACCGGCAGGCGGCCGATGATGTCGGCCGAGAGCTCGCTCGGCTCGGTCTGCCACTGTTTCTGCGTATAGCCGCGGATGAGAAGCTCGTAGAGCGTACGGCCGACGGAGGCGATCGCCTTGTCCTCCAGGTTTTGCGCGGCGCTCGCGCCACAGGCGTGAACGTGAGCGTCGGCCTCGGCCGCAATCAGGAGCCTCGCCTCTTGCGGCGTCATCGCACGGCCAAACGCGGCCGAGATGGTCGCGAGATTGATCGGCATGGAATAGAGCCGCCCGCGCGCCACCGTGAAGACGCGATGTCGGTAGCTGGTGAATTCGGTGAAGCGCTGAAGGTAGCGCCAGACCGTTTCCGAGTTGGTGTGAAAGATGTGCGTGCCGTAGCGATGCACCTCGATGCCGCTGTCGGGATCGATCTCGGAATAGGCGTTGCCGCCGATATGGGCGCGCCGGTCGAGCACGCAGACCTTCCGCCCGAGCTCGTTTGCGACCCGCTCGGCGATGGTCATGCCGAAGAATCCGGCGCCCACAACCACGACATCGAAGCCATCAAGCTGCATGCGTTCCCTACCCTGTCGGCGTCGCACGCGCACACATCCACGGCCGATGAGGCTTCAACGGCGAGGGACGCCGGCTCAGGCGGAATAATTGCGCGACGTGCCAACAATTCGTGAGCCCGGAACGGCCGCCCTGGATCGTTCAACAGTCGGGGGCGCGACGGCGGTGCGATCGGCAGGCCGCGCGACGCCATCGGCTTCGGAGACCGTCGACCATGGCTTTGATCTGCATCCTGTCTGCGACCAACAGCGCCTATCAATCGGTTCGCGGCATCCTCCTGATGGCGGGTGCCGAGCTCGACCGGCTCGGCCATGAGGTGAAGATCCTCGATCTGGAGGCGCCCGACACGCCGGCGCGGATGGAAGCCCTGATGCCGCGGCGCGACGAGATGATGGCGCTGGTGATGTCCGGGATCGGCCTCGAGATCTACGCCAACGAGGGCAAGCTGCTCTGGGACGCGGCGCAGATTCCCGTGTTCAACTGGAACTGCGATCACCCTTCCTATTTCATGCGCCGCCACCGGCTTGACAGTCCCTACGTCGTGCACGGCTACGTGTTTCCGGATCATGCCGTATTCAACCGTGACCATCTGCATGCCAATGGCGCGGCGTTCGGGGCCCATATCGGCATTCCCGATCCCGGCTTCTTCGGTGCACAGCCGGCCGAGCGGCGCAACGGCCGGATCGTCTTCGCCAAGTCCGACTGGAATCCGGCCAAGCTGGAGCCCTCCTGGCGCACGGCGTTGCCACCAAAACTGTTCGCCATCCTGTTCGATGCGATCGCCGCTGCGCGTGGCAAGACCTGCTCGGCCTTTCCCGAGATCATCTGCGACGTGGCTGCCGAGCATCTCGTCCATCTCACGCCCGGCGGCGATGTCTTCAACGCGCTCCTGACCCGCCTCGACAATTACACGCGGGCGGCACGCACCCGTGAGGTGGGCGCGGTGCTGTCAAAATACCCGGTGGATTTCATCGGCGGCGGCTGGGAGGATTTCAGTGCGGAGACGCATCACGCCCGTTTCCTCGGCGCCATGCCGTTCGACACGCTGCGCGAAACGCTCGGAACCTATCTCGGCGCGGCCTCGCTCAACCCCAATGTCGATCTCTCGGTGCATGATCGCGTGTTCTTCGCGCTCGGCGCCTCGACCGTGCCGATCTTCGATGCCAACAGCTTTTCGCAGGCGAATTTCCCGCGTCTCTCCCGCTTCGGCTTCGGCCACGATGCCGAGAGCATTGCCGCAGCCGTCGAGGCCGTGCTCGATGATCCCGAGGCGGCGCAGGCGGCGACTGCCGCGACACTCGCCGAGACCTATCCACGGCTCTCCATGCAGCGCTCGGTGCAGGATATTTGCGAGATCACGACGCAGATGGCGGGCAAGCCCGGCGCGAGACTGATTCCAGCTGCGCCCTCGCCGGCGAGCTATTGGACCAAGGAGCGTCCGACGGCCGCAGCCTGAGCAGACTCAGCCCGCGCCGTCCTCGGCCTTTTGCTCATCGGGGGTGAGCGCGGGACAGGCGCGGATGGTCGAGCGTGCCAGCTTGGCATCGCCCTTGGATTTGTAAGGGCCGTCGCCGAACCAGATGTCGCCGTCGATGACCGGATTGCGGGTCACGATGTTGCATTTGCCGGTGGCGCGATTGCCGACCACCCAGAACAGTCCGTCGGCGAGGCTCATCGTTCCCGACGCCAACAGCAAGCTACAAGCAAGGATCAGACGCTTCATGGCTTTTGCTCCTGCCATGCAGGTAGACCTGCGGCGGCGCCGACAATAGTCCTTGCGACATTGCGCCTCCGATCGTGGTTAATCGGCGGGCGCCACAACCGCTCAAGAAATGATCGAGTTATCGGCTAGATGTCGCGGCCCTCGACCTTCTCGGTCAAAGCCTTCACCTGATCGGGGATCTTCTCGAGGTGCGGATTGACGGCGAGCGCCTTGCGATAGGCCTCAAGCGCGCGCTTCTCGTCGCCGACGTCCTGCATGATCATGCCGAGCCCGGCGAGCGCGCCGAAATGGCGGGGCTCGCGGATCAGCACCTCGCGGATGTCCGAGAGCGAGCGGGCGTAATCGTTCTGCATGTAATAGAGCGTGGCGCGGCGATTCCAGGCTTCGATGTAATCGGGCCGGAGCTTGATGACCGAATCCAGCAGCTTGATCGCGACCTCGATCTTCTGCGCATCGACGGCCGCCTTGGCCCGGGCCATCAACAATGCCGCCGTGTCGCTCGGGGTCTGCAGCCAGATCGCCCAGATCCGCGCCTCGACATGCTTGGCGCTGGCGTCGTCGGGGGCGGCCTTCAGCGCGCCGAACAGGAAATCGAGGTTCTTGGTGCGCTCGGCCTTGGGCAGCTTGGCCGGCGCTTCCGGCAGCTTCTTCTGCTGTTTCGCCGGCGGTGCCGGATCATCCTGCGCCAGCGCCGGCGCCAGGCCGGCCGTTCCGAGAACCAGGGCCAGACACAGCGTGCGTAGATGAGGGAATCTCACTGCCATGGGCGAAAGTCTAAACGCGTAAAGCCGCCCTTGCCAAGCAAAGGCGGCGTCAAACTCGTGTGAGACCGTGGTCTTGCGGGAGCGCGCGAAAGGCGTCCGGCAGGGCAATA
Source organism: Bradyrhizobium sp. CCGUVB4N (assembly GCF_024199945.1). Classification (GTDB taxonomy): domain Bacteria; phylum Pseudomonadota; class Alphaproteobacteria; order Rhizobiales; family Xanthobacteraceae; genus Bradyrhizobium. Next base: position 8,363,615 of record NZ_JANADP010000001.1, read on the forward strand.
TCAGCCTTGCTGATATCAGCCCTGGCGAGCCTTGAAGCGGCGCTGCACCTTGTTGATGACATAGACCCGGCCCTTGCGGCGGACCAGGCGGTTGGCGCGATGGCGACCGCGCAGCGACTTCAACGAGTTACGGACCTTCATGGCAGAATCCTGAACGTTCGAAAGGCCGTGTTCGGCACTACCGTTTCGGCACGCGCGAATGTGGCAAAATGAGATCTTTCCCGCTGGCGGACCGACCGCCCGGGACGGGGCGGTTCTTAAGGCATGGCGGGAGGTCATGTCAATGTTAACTGCCCGGTTCCGAACCGCCAAATTCGCGAAAACAACCCCATGCACAGTAGAAACGGCCGGATCGGGCCGATTCCACCCCTTCGCGACCGAACCCGGCAAGACTTTTGCGGACTGCGGTTTGAGCCCCAGCAACGCCTTGCCAAATTCGTTATATCATATAATCAATTCGGCAACTGTCGGGAGGACACCCATGCCGAAGCTGAAGCTGCCGAACATCGACGACGTCGTCGCGATCGACATCCACACCCATGCCGAGGAGCCGTGCGGCATGCATGGCGACGACGGCTATGACGATTTCCAGGCGCAGATGGCCGACTACTTCAAGTCGCCGCACAAGCATCCGCCGACCGTGCCGGAGACCGCGGCCTACTACCGCTCCAAGAACATCGCCGCGGTGATCTTCCCGGTCGACGCCGAACGCGAGACCGGCTTCCGCCGCTACAACAATTACGAGATGATCGAGGCCGCCTCCGACCATCTCGACGTCCTCATCCCCTTCGTCTCGATCGACCCGCACAAGGGCAAGCTCGGCGCCCGCGAGGCGCGCAAGCTGATCGAGGAATACGGCGTGCGCGGTTTCAAATTCCATCCGACCATGCAGGGCTTCTACGCCAACGACCGCATGGCCTATCCGCTCTACGAAGAGATCAACAATGGCGGCGCGATCGCGCTGTTCCACACCGGCCAGACCGGCGTCGGCTCGGGCATGCCCGGCGGCATGGGGATGCGGCTGAAATATTCCAACCCGATGTACATGGACGACGTCGCGGCCGATTTTCCCGACCTCAAGATCATCCTCGCCCATCCCTCCTTCCCCTGGCAGGAAGAGGCGCTGTCGGTCGCGACCCACAAGCCGAACGTCTACATCGACCTGTCCGGCTGGTCGCCGAAATACTTCCCGCCGATCCTGGTGCGCTACATCAACTCGATCCTGCAGGACAAGATGCTGTTCGGCTCGGACTGGCCGGTGATCACGCCGGACCGCTGGCTGGCCGACTTCGCCAAGCTCGACATCCGCGACGAGATCCGGCCGAAAGTGTTGAAGGCCAACGCGCGGAAGATATTGGGGATCTAGGGCGCGTCATCACAAAGCTCGGCGATGTGCGCTCCGGTCCGCTCACGCCTGCGTCAACTTGGGATTGACCCTCCGTAGACATTGCCATTTCACCGCGTTACTCTGGGCCGGTCAGACGCTGCACGTTCGTTTTCTGCTTCAAGAAAAAGACGCGTCGAATGCAGATCGACCACCCCGCCAAAGCCTGGTCGCGCGTTCCGATATCGGGCATCGAGGACCTGAGCGACGCCGTGCGGGGGGCCGGCCTCGAAGCAACGCAAATGTCCGCCGGGCGCTTGTCCGGTGGTCTCGCGTTCAGCGAAGACGACGGGATCGTGTGCAGCAGTGGGCTGATCGAGGGGCGTGTCTCGCTGTTCGGGCCGCTGTCGAGCAACTGGATCACCACCGGCGTTGCCCTAAGGATAGGAAGCGGCGCGCGTCACTGGCTGAACGAGATCGAGACAGGCAGCGTCGGCGTCTTCCTGCCGGGCGACGAACACGACGCGCTTTATACGCCCGGATCGCTTTATGCTGCCGTGACCTTGTCCGCGGAGAAGCTGGAGCAGGAAGCGGCCGAGGAAAACCTTGTCCTCGACAGACACAGTCTAGGTGGATCAGGTATTCACGCACGTTGCATGGCTCCGGAAATCTTGGCGGGGCTGCAGCGGGCCTTTGAGTGCGTTCATTCAGGCTCCGATGGCGTCGGTCATCAGGCTCTTACCAAACACCTTTTGACGGCACTTATCGCCCATCTGGCGCGCCCTCCGCGCCGGCAAAACAGGGGGCGTCATCCCGATCTGCACGGCAAGATCGTCGAGCGGGCACGTGCCTACATTCACGACCATCTCTCCGAGCCCTTATCCATCGACGAGATCGCAACTGCCGCGTACGCGTCGCGACGGACGCTGTTTCGCGCCTTTGCGGATATTCTCGACGACACCCCTCAAAACTACGTTCGGAGGCTGCGCCTCCATCGTATCCGGCATGATCTGGCCAGCGAAGCCGAGAAAGCCTGCACGATCGCGCTGATCGCCGTCCAATGGGGCATAAGCGATCTCGGGCGGATGTCTGGCTGGTACCGTGAGCTATTCGGAGAACGGCCGCGCGATACGGTTGCCGGCTTGAGGGCATCTGTCAGAAAATTGGCACGAACCACGTAGAAATCATCTGTCATCCTCCTATCCTTCGGCTAAGTCGCTGGAGGATCAGGATTTGTCGGCTGTCGCTCTCGAAACCTGGCACCGCTTCGACATTGGTCACGTGGATGATCTCAGGAACGCGGTGTTCGACGCCGGGCTCGAGGCCATCCAGATGCCAGGCGCGCGCGTTCGCGGCAGCCTCGCGTTTGCGGCACGAGACGGCATCGTGTTCAGCAGTGGGTTGATCCACGGTAACGCGGCAATTGCCGGCCCTCTTTCGCGAGATGCGATCACGGTGGGAATCGGCTTCACGATTGGTGCCGGCTCACTGCTTTGGCTCAAACCCGTGATCTCGGGCGATGCAATGGTGGTCCTGCCCGGCGACGAATGCGATGCGCTGCTGAGAGGTACCTCGCTTTACGTGACTGCAACCCTCACGGCAAAACAGTTGAAAATCGAAGTCGAGCGAGAGGGACTCGTTCTCCATCGCAGCCTGACCAGCAGGACCGGTCTTCACACCCGACCGATCCAGAATGATGCGTTGATCGCGCTGAGAAAGCAGACCGAAAGCATCCACGCGCCCAGTAGTGCCCGATACAGGAAACTTGGCATTGGAAGGCGGATGCTCCGCGCGCTGGTCTGCCACTACGCGCGTCTGCCTGCGCACGGAGACGGCCGCGCCCGGCACATTGGGCAGGCGAAGATCATTCATGAGGCCCGTGAATACATCAGGCAGCATCTCACGTCGGCGATATCGGTCGATGACCTCTCGACTGCCACCCAAACGTCGCCGCGCAGCCTCTATCGAGCATTTTCGGACGTGCTGGGCGACACGCCGCGTGACTACGTTCGTCGCTTGCGGCTGCACCGGATCAGACGAGAGCTGCTTTCGAGCGATACGATGACGGTGTCGCTCGCCGCGCAAAATTGGGGGATGGCCGGCGATCTGGGGCGCCTGTCCAAGAACTATCGGGATTTGTTCGGAGAATATCCAAGCTCGACACTTGCGCTCGCCCGCGCGCTGCAATGTGACGACACATCGGTGTGAGCTAGCTTTGGCACAAACTGCATAGACGATTGGCACGAACTACGTAGATGATTGGCACGAACTACGTAGACCGTTTCCTCCTTCGCGCTACCTTCCTCGCAACGCCATTAAGAACTCGCTTATCGAGCGGATGAGCAGAAAAAATCGGCGATCATGGAGGATGTGAGATGTGGAAAGCGATTAGCGTTGCGCCTGTCGTTCTGTCGACGTTCATTGGCCTCGTCGGATTGCCTCCATCTGTTCGTGCTCAACAAGCCGACGCACCTCCTTTGGTCAAACAGCTCAACAACGGAAACTGGCTTCCCCAGAAAGAAGCGGAAGACCTTCGCGATGAGTTGTTCTATCAGCGCGCAGTCCACTCCTACATGACGATGCTACCCGTGCTGAACACGATCGGCATGCGCGATGGTTCGGAGGCCACATTCGGAAAGGGCTACAACATCCTGCCGATCTGGAAAGACCGGATGGACGCCCGCACCTGGGTGCCGACGCCCAACGCGGACGTCATCTATTCGATGAATTACCTGGATCTCAAGGAAACCGGTCCGCTCGTCGTCGCTGCGCCGGCGAACGTCATCGGCATGTTCACCGACTTCTTCCAGCGCACGATCACCGACGTCGGCCTGATCGGACCGGATCGCGCACGCGGCGGGCTCTATCTGCTGCTGCCACCGGACTATAGCGGCGATATCCCGCAGGGCTACTTCGCGTTCAAATCGCAGACCTACAACGTCCTGCTCTTCTTCCGGACGGTTATGAAGAAGGGCGAAAGCGCGCCCGATCCGAAGGCGGCCGTGGCGGCGGCGGAACAGACGCGAGTCTATCCGCTCTGGACTCCGGAGAAGGACGTCAAGCCGATGCAGTTTCCGAACGCGAGCGGCAAACGCATCGACATGATGTATCCCGTCGATAACAAATTCTGGACCAAGCTCAAGGCCTTCATCGACTACGAGCCGTCGTCGGCCATCGACCCGGAGCTTCGCGGCGTTCTCGCCTCGATCGGCATGGTCAAGGGCCAGCCTTTCAATCCGAGTCAGAAGCAGAAGGAGCTGTTGCAGAAGGCGGTCGAGACCGCGCCCAAGATGATCCTTGCCATGCGCCAGCTCGGCAGGCCCGACCAGCGAGACCGCTACTACACGGACCGGCAATACCTGAACACATGGGCCGCCGGCACGTCGGAATGGCTCCAGGACGGGTATCTCGACGTCAATCAACGTGCCAGCTATTTCCAGATTGCCTTCTCGACCGCATCCGCGATGGTCATGAGGACCATCGGCGCCGGGTCGAAATATCCGTTCGCGGTGCGAGACGCCAACGGGGACTTCCTCAACGGCGCGAGCACTTACAAGCTGCACCTGCCGCCTAATCCGCCAGCTGCATTGTTCTGGGCGGTCACCGCCTACAACATCACCGACGGGACGATGGTCGAGACGCCGCAATTGCTGCCGTCGATCAACAGTCTCGGCAAGGTCGCGACGAACGGCGACGGATCCATCGATATCTGGTTCGGTCCGGCAAAGCCCGCCGAAGCGGCCGACACGAATTTCATCCAAACAGTCAACGGACGAAACTTCCTCGCCGCAGTGCGTCTCTACGGTACAGGCGTCGAGTTCTTCGACCAGACCTGGAAGCCCGACGACGTCGTAAAGGTCAAGTGAGATCAAGTCGCATCCGAACACGATCCAAATCAGCCATCAAACTGAATCGGAGACTGCTATGAAGCCGACATCGATCAATCGATTCGGAACCAGCCGGCGCGAGGCGATCAAGAGCAGCATAGGAGCGGCATCGCTGGCGGCATTGGGCGGCACCGTTCCCGCCGCGGTCGCGACCGCAACGGTCGCAGTCTCGACCGGCCCCGCGCAGGCGCAACGCATGCCCCAGCCCGCGGCTCCGGAGATCACGGAACCGGCGACTGGCATCATCATGCAGCCCGACTACGCCAGGACCATCGCGCAGATGGCTTATGTCTGGGGCTGGCCTATCGTGAACATGATCAACCGGCGGGCGGCGATCACGCAAGCGCCACAACCTGGTCACCTCAATGGCGTGCTGCCGGCCGCGCCGCGCGGCCAGATCGCGATGCTGGCCGACTACATCGAGCCGTCCGAGACCTTCGTCACCTGCCCTAACCAGGATGTCGTCTACGGACTCGGCTTCTTTGCGCTCGACGAGGAGCCGGTGGTTATCCAGGTGCCGGACTTCGGCGACCGCTTCTGGGTCTATGCATTATACGATGCGCGCACTGACCAGTTCGGCGAGGTAGGCAAGCCGTACGGCACCAGGCCGGGGTTCTACCTGCTCGCCGGCCCGAACTGGAAGAGTCTCAAGCCGGCCGGCATCACCGAGGTTATCCGCTGCTCGACGTCGCTTGCCAATGCTATCCCGCGCGTATTCCAGGACGACACGCCCGAGGACAAGAAGGCGATCCAGCCCGTGATCAACCAGATCGTCGCCTATCCGCTGAAGGACTTCACCGGCAAGATGAAGACGATCGAATGGGCGAAGGTGCCGGACATCCAAGGTCCGAAATCGGACGGTGAAGAGACCAAGTGGGTGGTGCCGGAGAAATTTTTCGACCAGTTCGGCCAGGCGCTCGAGCTCGCCGATCCCCTGCCGGGCGAGGAAGCACTGTACGGCCAATTTCGGCTGCTGCTCGACGCCGCGGCCAAGGACCCCGAATTGAAGAAAGTGCTGGTCGCGGCCGCCGTCGACGCGGAAGACAAGGTCATCAAGCCGTTTTTTCAGTGGAAGCACAACGGCCGTCCGGCCGGCAATGGCTGGAACCGCTCGACGAACAACGCGCGGTTCGGGCTCGACTATTTCAATCGGACCGGGACCGCGAAATCGAACATGTTCGATAACAGGCCCACCGAGACGCAGTATTTCTACACCGACAATGATGGCGCCGGCAGTGAGCTCAGCGGCGGCGGCAGCTACGAAATCACCTTCGCGAAGGGCGAGGAGCCGCCGGTCAACGGTTTCTGGTCACTGACGCTGTACAACGACAAGCATCTCTTCAACCCGAACGACCTCAAGCGCTACTCGCTCGGCACCAAGAATAAGAATCTCAAGCGCAACGCGGATGGATCGCTTACGCTCTACGCCGGCGTAAAATCGCCGGGTGGAGACAAGGAGGCGAATTGGCTGCCTGCGCCGGGCGGACGCTTCTCGCTTTATCTCCGCGCCTACTGGGGCAAAGAGGGAATCCTCAACGAGTCCTGGAAGCCACCGGTCATCAAGAAGGTTGCCTAGACCGCCTCCGCCCGAGTTCGCCATCGACGGGCGCACCCAGGTCTTCCCGGACTATTGCCCATCGCACTTGAGGTCGGCGAGCCGAAGGCGCGACGCTTTCGGCTCGCCAACCCCGCCGTTCCGGGCCAGCCAAGGACCGCTCAGGCCCTGGCTCGCCGCCATCGCGCAAGGAGGCGATCGTGAACATGGCCATCAAGACACCAGGAACCGAATCGCCGCGATCTGCGGCGATCCTGCTGTTCCCGCAGCCAGCGCTGCAGCTCATCTACGACACCGCGCCGATCGGGCTCGCATGCTTGTCGCCGGATTGTCGGTATCTGCAGATCAATGAGCGGCTCACCGGGATATGCGGGATATCCGTCGAAGACCATCTGGGACGCTCAGTCCGGGATTGCGTGCCGGCGCTTGCCGCCTCCGTCGAGCAGATCGTCGCGTCGATCATGGCGACGGGTGAACCGATCGTGGATATCGAGGTTTCCGGTCAGCGCGCCGATCAGTTCGGCGAACGCTTCTGGATGACGCATTGGTATCCGCTGCGCGCGCCAGACGGTGAGATCGTGGCGATCAATGTCGCGGCCGAAGAGATCACCGAACGCAAGCGTCTGTTCAACGAATTGCAGACTCGTACCCGTGAGCTGACACGTTCGCTCGAAGATCTCCGAACCATGCAGGACCGGCTCATTCAGCGGGAAAAGCTGGCGTCACTCGGTCAACTGACGGCCGGCATCGCCCACGAACTCGAGAACCCCCTCAACTTCATCAACAACTTTGCGTCGATCTCGACGGAATTGACCGATGAACTCGACGATCTCTTCACGTCGGCAGAGATTGCCGACAAGACGCGCGGAGAGATCAAGGAGCTGACCGATCTATTGAAGACGAATTTGCAAAGGATCGTTCACCACGGCAAACGCGCCGACTCCATCATCAAGAACATGTTGTTGCACTCCCGCGAAGGCAGCCAGGAACGGCGGCCCGCCGACGTCAACGCATTGGTCAACGAGGGCCTCAATCTTGCCTGGCGTGAAGCGCGCACCAAGAACCCGTCGTTCAACGTCACGGTGAAGCGCGATCTCGACCCCGAAGCCGGCATGATTGACGCATTCCCGCAGGACATCATGCGCGCGATCCTCAATCTGGCGCTGAATGGGCTCTACGCGGCGACCGAGCGCAGGCGACAATATGGCGAAAATTTCGAGCCGTTGCTGAGCGCCAGGACCCGCAGCCGCGGCGAGCATGTCGAGATCGCCATACGTGACAACGGCATCGGCATTGCGCACGACATCAAGGCGAAAATATTCAATCCGTTCTTCACGACCAAACCGGCGGGCGAAGGTACGGGGCTCGGGCTTTCCATGAGTCACGACATCATCGTCAAGCAACATGGCGGCACCATCGAGGTCGAGACCGAGCCCGGCGAATTCGCGGAATTCACGGTTGTGTTGCCGCGAACAGGGATTTTGCTGGATTGCGAGATCTAGCGGAGCACCGAGGGTTTCGTTGACCGAAGCCGTCGCACCCTCACGCTCAAGACCTCGGACCTGCGCCAGGCCTCCGTCGACGAAAACTTCGTCGCCGATCATGAAGCTGCGCTGATGACAGCTGAGGCGTGTGCGACGCCGCTATCTACTTCCTGGCTTGTTCAATCCTGGTCGTGCTGGCCGGGCCGACAGCCATCGCTTGAAGAACCACCTCGCCGTCCTTTGCCATCGCGTAATGAGAGATTCTCGCCGGCTCGATCAGGAACGAGCCGGGCGGGTATGCCTTGAGTTTACTTTCATCCCACTGGTCGCCGTTCGCGTAGTAAAATGTGCCGGACAAGACGACGGCGGTTCGTGTCTCTCCGTGCCAATGCGGCATGATCTTGAAGCCAGCCGGGATCCTCACTCGTTCCGAAAACACTTCTGCTTTTTTCGGGTCGCCATACAGCACAGCGATTCCCACCGCCCCTTCGGATCCCTTGAACTGAATGTCCTGAGGAAGCGTTGCGACAACGGCATCCTGGGCAAAAGCCGGCACCGACCCGCTCAAAATGAGCAACGACGCAGTCGCAAGGCCGATCAATGAAGATGCCGGCCTTGTAGAAATTGCGTACGTCATGTCTCAATTCCCCCTGGGGTGTCGGCTGGACCCGCGTGTGCAGGCCGAGCTACGCCACGCGCCTGAGGCAAAATGGAGGCGCCTGATCCTGTACTTCCTCGCCCAGGGCGGTCCGACCCGCTATGGCGAACTCCGGCGCGCCATACGCGACGTCAGCGACAAGATGCTGATCCAGCAGCTTAAGGAACTGGAGGCCGACGGTCTCGTGAAGCGGACCGACTACAAGGAAGTGCCGCCGCGGGTGAATCGACGTTCTTGAATCAGCTTCTCAGCCAGGGATGTCTTGTCAGCGCGTAGAGCGGCTTCGAGAAGATACTGGTCGAAGATGTCCCGCTGGGCATGGCTCGCGCCGACCGGACCGGTCACGTGACGCAACGGTAAGATTCCGTCGATGACGTCGTCATATCGCTTCTGCTCGAAGGCGACGATGCTCTCGCAAAGCGGAACGCCGAGATTCCGGATGACGCTGCTGACGTACTTCGTCTCGTCGCGAGAATAAGATCTCATGGAATCGATCAATCGTCTGGCTGAGTCGAACCGGCCGTCACGCGCCAACGACATGACGAAATGAATGTCGGTGAAGATCAAAGCATGATCGTCGATGTGGTTTTCGGCGTAGTCCGCCAGCTTCGCCCAACGGGCACCGACGTCAACGCCGCGGAATTCCAGTCGCGTCAACAGCGACGCCGCATTTTGGATGTCCAAATAGAAATCCGATTTCTCGCCCATCACGGCCACATCGTAGAGATCCAAAGCGCCATCGAGCCGGCCCGCATCGATGTTGAATAGCGCCTTGTGCCACCAAAGGTGCCGACGGAACGGATTCCGGTCGTTCCAGATATCGAGCGGATGGTCGAGCCACTTCAGGCCGTCGTCGTGCCGCCCTTGCATCTCTAACACGTGCGCGACGGCATGCAGCGCCCAGAGGTCGTCCGGACTCACTTCGGAAGCTTCACGTCCATAACGCTCGGCGTTGACGTAGTCACCGTTCTCCTCGCATCCGAAAGCGAGCATGCCGAGAAGATTGCCATATCCGGGGACGTCCTTTCGCCAATCGGCCAGCACCGATGCGGGCACCGACCTCAGCGCACGGGTTTGTCCCGTCCAGAAGCTGTTGAAGTGATGGAGGCGCAGGGCCAGAAGATCGTGCGGATGGTCGTAGAGAATGCGCTCCCAGCACGCGTTCGCAGCCAGTAGATCGCCGTCGATCCAAAGACGCAGCGCTTCGACGTGCCGCCTTTCGCGATCCGTCGCTCCTTCGGATGTGAGCAGGGCTTGCGCAAGCGACGCCCTGGCCTTGTCGAGAACCGCGAGCGTTCCGAAGATCATGAAGAAGTAGCCGCGCAGGCAGTGCGCCATGCAGAACTCCGGATCCAGGTCCGTCGCCCGCTTCGCCAATGTCATCGCCGTCGTGCGGTACTCGAGGAAACTCCCGACCGCCTGGTTGTAAGCGGTAACAGCGTCCTCGTTCCTGGAACTCAGCTCCAGATTTCGATCGTCAAACATGGGATCTCCGTTCCGTCGGGCTTAGCGAGGAGCGATCGCGGATCGGCTGGAGCAGCGTCGAGCGTGCTCGCCGGCACTGTCGGTCGCGGCTCGTCGCCAAAAACGAGCGACGGCCTGACCTATTCGGCCGCATCGCGAAGCGCGGCGGTCGGTTTGTAGCCGTCTCGCGTTTGCGGGGCCTTCATGCCGAGCACCCGAGAGGCGACCAACGTCCTCAGGACCTGCGCGGTACCGCCGGCGATCGTGAACATGCGCGCGTCCCTGACGGCGCGCTCCATCGGATAATCCCTGGAGTAACCACGCGCCCCGAAGAGTTGGAGCGCCTGATTGGTGACTGCGTTAGCGGTCTCCGAGGCGATGATCTTCGCTTGGGCCGCCAATAGCGGGTCCGGGAACGGATCGGCGCTCAACGCCGCCTGGTGAAGAGAAAGCCGCGCCGCGTTGAGCGCGATGGCCATATCGGCCACCATCCATTGAAGGCCTTGAAATTCGGCGATCGGCCGTCCGAACTGCTCGCGCTCCTTCGCGAAGGCCACCGCCCTCTCGAACGCGCCTTGGGCGATCCCGAGTGCGACGGTGCCTGCACCAACGCGTTGGCTATTGTAAGCGTTGATCAGATCCGCAAAGCCGCGACGCAGACCGCGCGGCGGCAGGACGAGCATGTCTTCCGGGATCTCGAGATCCTTGAAGATGATTTCCGTCTCGGGGATCCCGCGCAGCCCCATGGCGGGCTCTCGCTTGCCGACGACAAGTCCTGGGGTCCCCGCCACGGCGAGGAAGCCGCCGATGCCCTGCTCGACGCCGCTCTGATCGAAAACGCGCGCGAAGATCAAATGGAGCTTCGAGACACCGCCGCCGGTAATCCAATGCTTTTTGCCGTTGATGACATAAGCCCCGCCACGCTTGTCCGCGCGTGTCGTCATGTCGGTCGCGGCCGACCCGGCCTCCGGCTCGGTGATGCAGATGGCAGGCTTGTCGCCGCCGAGGACCAGTTCGGCCGACATGCGCTTCTGCTTCTCGGTCCCGTACTGCATGACCGCCGAAATGGCGCCCATATTCGCTTCGACGGCGATCCGCCCCGTCGCACCGCACACGCGGGCCATCTCTTCGATGATGAGCGTGGCCTCGAAGAAGCTCCCGCCGCGACCGCCATACTCTTTCGGAATCGTATATCCCATGAAGCCGGCCTGCTTCAGCCCGGCCACGTTGTCGAAAGGATAAGATTCGGTCCTATCGACCTCCGCCGCCCTGGTTGCGAACTCGGATTCAGCCAACTCTCGCGCGGTGGCCCGGAGCTTCGCGTGTTCGGGCGACAATTTCATCTGCATGGTCGGGACCCTTTCCGGCAACGGACATCCCCGCAATTCGCTCGGAAACCCATCGAAGATCAAACGAATATTTTATGGGCCCGACTTCAAAAAATGTTAAGTCAAGTGATGAGCATCAGACAACTCCGGACACTCGTAGCCATCGCCGACCGAGGCAGCTTCAACGCCGCCGCGCAGCGCCTGTTCATCACCCAATCCGCAGTCAGCATGCAGATGAAGGCTCTCGAAGCCGAGATGAGAGCGAAACTGTTCGACCGCGCCAGCCGTCCTCCCGTGCTGAACGCCAACGGCTGGAGGCTGGTCGACGAGGCGCGCCAGATCATTGAGCGGTACGATGCGCTTCGGCTGCTCGCTTCGGCCTCGACGACCGGCCTGACTGGATCTGTGCGGCTGGGGGTGATCCCTTCAGTAGCGACGCACTTGCTGCCTCAGACCTTGTCCAGACTGCGGGCCGACCACGCGAGCTTGCGTATCCAGGTGCAGAGCGGACTTTCGCCCGAGCTTGCATTCAAGGTCGAAAGCAATACTTTGGACGTCGCCATTATCACGGAACTGGAAAGGCTCGATCCGGCAATCGTTTTCGAACCGATTTCCGAAGAGGAGTTGAAGGTCGTTATCCATAAGGATCTGGCCCGCGGCTCGATCGCAGATCTCTTGCGGGCTCATCCGTTTATTCGCTTCGACCCGGCGATGGGTGTTGGCAGGATCATCGATGCAACCTTGCGCGAGCGTCGCATTCCGGTGAACGACTTTATGGAATTCGACAGCATCGAGACGATGGTCAGGATGGTCAAATTGAAGCTTGGGGTCGCAGTCATCCCCGTCGGCTTGTTTTCCTTCGGATCGGCCGACAATGTCAGATCGATTTCGTTCGTCCCACCGGTCCATCGGAGGATCGGGATGGTGGCGCGGCGCGGCATGATCGACGCACCCACGGTTCGGACCGTGACCGAGGCGTTCAAGTCTTTCGCTGGCGCATCTCGCACCACGGCGCACGTCCGCAGGAAGAAGAAGTGAAGGAAGCCAAATCGCGGGAAAATCCGCTTCGGTCACGAGCCGCCGATCACGCTTGCAGTGGTGCACCTCCGCTACGCCTTGATAAGCTGACGATCGCGCGCACTCCCTTACTTGGAAGGACAGCCCATGAGCATCAAAGCCGTCGTCTTCGACGCCTACGGGACGCTCTACGACATCCAGTCGGTCGCGGAGATCACCGAGGACGCGTTTCCGGGCTATGGCGAGATCATCACGCAGGTCTGGCGCATCAAGCAGCTCGAATATACCTGGTTGCGCTCGCTGATGCGGCGTTACCAGGATTTTGCCGCCGTCACGCGCGACTCGCTGGCCTATACGCTGCGCGTGCTGGGGCTTGCCTATGAGAACGAGGCGTTCGAGCGCGTCGTCGACAAATATCTGCATCTCGATCTCTATTCGGATGCGACGACAGCCCTTGCGGCCTTGAAGCCGCGAAAGCTCGCCATCCTCTCCAATGGCAGCCCGGATATGCTGAACGGGCTTGTGTGCAACACCAAGCTCGACCGCCTGCTCGATGCCACCATCAGCGTCGATGCCAAGAAGATCTTCAAGCCGAGCCCGCAGGCCTATGAGCTGATCGGCGAGGTGCTCGGCACGAAACCGGACGAGGTCCTGTTCGTCTCCTCCAATCCCTGGGACGTCGCCGGCGCCAAGTCGTTCGGGCTGAAAGTTGCCTGGATCGAACGGGTGACGCCGGAGGCCATGGCGCTGGCTTGCGTCGAGAACGAACTCGTGGCACCGCTAACGATGTTCAAGGCGATCCGCACCCAGATGGACGAGCTCGGCTTTGCGCCGGATCATCGTGTCCATTCGCTCTCGGAGCTGGCAAAGATCGTCTGACTATCGCCGCCCGCCCGCAAGTCCTCGATGAGCTGACTGGAATGAGCCTGGAATCCGTTCGCGCCTTCTTCGCCGAGAAAGCCCCCGACATCACAGTCATGGAATCCCCGATCAGCTCGGCGACCGTGCCGCTGGCTGCCGAAGCCTATGGCGTCGAGCCCGGCATGATCGCCAAGACGCTGTCCTTGCGTGTCGGCGAGCGCGTGATCCTGATCGTCGCGGCCGGCACCTCGCGCATGGACAACAAGAAGGTCAAGGCGCAGTTCGGCGGCAAGCCGAAGATGCTGGGACTGGAAGAGGTCGCCGAGATCACCGGCCACGAGGTCGGCGGCGTCTGCCCGTTCGGGCTGAAGGCACCGCTGCCGGTTTATTGCGACGTGTCGCTGAAAGCGTTCGACGTGGTCGTGCCGGCTGCAGGCTCGACCCACAGCGCCGTGCGCATCACGCCGGACCGGTTAGCCGAGTTGGTCAGCGCCGAATGGGTCGACGTTTGCGAGCACAGGCCGTAACGCGGGCTTCTATCCGCCCCAGCCACAATAGGGACGACAGCGATAGCGTACGCTATGCCCGAAATGCCAATGGCCGAAGCCCCGGTGCCACCAGCCGAAACGGGCTTGCGCGAGGTCGCTCTCCTGCACCATCGGCCTGGCGGCTCCGGATAAGGGAGTGACCGGGGCGGCCATTGCTGGTGCGCCGAGCAACATCGCGCTGATTACGATAAGCGTCGCAGGCATTTTGGTCATGGACATGCCATTCCTCCGATCCGCAACGTCCGACCGCAATCAACCTGGCTGACCGCAATTCGTTGCACCCTTATGACGATTTCGGGGCAGGACGGCCGGTCGCTGAACCGCGATGGCGCCGGATGTGATGGCTGATGCATTTGCCGGTCAGGGAGGCTAGTGTAGGGACCATGACCGACGACAAGGTGAAACGACGACTGACCACCGTGCTGTGCGCCGACGTGCACAGCTATTCTCGTCTCATGGAAGCCGACGAGACCGGAACGCTGGAGACGCTCCGCCGCTACTTCGCTACTATGGCGCGATTGGTCGAGCGGCATGATGGCCGCATCGTCAATACCTGGGGCGATGCCGTGATCGCCGAATTCGCCAGCGTCGTCGAGGCCGTGCAATGCGCGATCGAAATCCAGCAGGAAGTTTCCAATCAGGAGTCGGCCCCGCCCCAACTGAACCCGATGCGATTCCGCATTGGCATCAACCTCGGCGATGTCATGGTGGACGGCACCAATATCTATGGTGACGGCGTCAATATCGCATCACGCCTGCAAGAGCTCGCCGACCCCGGCGGCGTCGTGATCTCGAGCTCAGTCTACGATCAGGTCCACAACAAGCTGTCGGTCGGCTTCGATTGCCTCGGCCAGCGCCCGATGAAGAACATTGCGCCCCAGACCAGCTATCGGGTGACCATGAGTGGCCGGACCAGCGGGCAAGGAAGCTTTGCGGTCAACGAAAGCCCACCTCGCCGGGAGCAAGCAGGTCCCCTGCAGACGGGCGACAGGCGCGATCCATCCTCATGGATGGGTGCCGTCTCGAATTGGCTGGCCAAGCTGCCCCGCCCGGTTGCAGCGGCCCTTACGATCTCGGGCTTTCTGATTCTGATCAATCTTTTCACCAACCCGCACAGGATCTGGTTTCATTGGCCAGTCGCAGCAATATTCTTCGGTGTCCTCATGCGGACAGCGCTCGGACATCGACCTGAGTCGGACAGCAGGGAAGAGCGCTGAACGCGGCGGCGCGACCGCACCTTCGCGCCTGCCCCTGCCACTCCGGATCGTGCCCTCACCGGCGCTAATCGTCGTCATCGTCATAGGGCCGCGGCTGCGCCTGCGGCGGCGGAAGCGGCGCATTGTTGTAGCGCGGCGGCACGCCTCGACCGCGCGGAACCTGGCTCTGCTGCGGCATCTGATTGTTGGACTGGAACACCGCACGGCATGCGCTCGAGAGCTGCGGCGTGTTCGCTTGCAGGCAGGCCACAATGCGGTTCTCGTCGGGAATCTGATCACTGCACAGGCGCCACACATCGGGCGTACAGGCCATCTGCTGTTCCAGGGTGCCGCGATGCTCCTGCGCGAACGCGGCGCCCTGCGTAGCCAAGCCGCCGATGACAAGCGCCACACCCAGCGCAATTCGCTTTGTTCGCATGGTCCCAATTCCTTCTCGGGTCTCTCGATTTGTCTTCAATCAATGAGACGCGGTCAGGTTCTGGACCAACAACAAAACGTGAAAGCGCAGTGGGAACCTACTCGACCTTGCCGATCTTTTTGACCGCCGCAATCAGCCGCGCGCTGTCGGTCGCGACGAAGTCGGAGAATGCCGGCGCATCCTGATAGGCGACGAGGCTGCCCGAGGCATCGAATGTCCTGAGCACGTCCGGGCTCGTCATCACCTGCGCCATCGCCTCGCGCAGGCGGCTCGCGATCGGCGCCGGAAGAGAGCTCTGCGCGAACAGTCCGGCCCAGATGTACATCTCGACATCCTTGTAGCCGAGCTCCTGGAAGGTCGGCACGTCGGGGAAGCTCGCGACGCGCTGCGCGCCGCAATTGCCGAGCACCCGCAGCTTGCCGTCGTCGACCTGCGGCTTCAGCGTGCCGGGCGCGGCGGCGATGGCCTGCACGGTGCCGCTGAGCAGCGCGGTCAACGCCGGCCCTGCGCCGCGGAACGGCACGTGCAGCAGCTTGATGTCGGCGCTGTTGGCAAACATCTCCATGGCCACATGCAGCGTGCCGTAAGGCCCGGATGACCCATAGGTGATCTGGCCCGGGCGCTTCTTCGCATCCTCGACGAATTCCTGCGCCGTCTTCCATGGCGCCGAACTCGGCACCGCAAGCAGCGTGGGATCGGCCAGCACGCGCGCGATCGGCATGAACTGCGACACTTCATAGGCGACGGGGCGATCGAACAACCGGTCAGCCTCGGGCAGCACCGCGAGCGAGGACAGCGTCATCAGCAGCGTGTAGCCGTCGGGCTCGGCGCGCGCGGCCGCGGCATTGCCGACCGATCCGCCGGCGCCGCCGGCGCGGTTGTCGACGATGACGGACTTGCCGAGAATGCGCTCCAGCGCCTGCGCGACGGGACGCGCCGCCAGATCGGCCTGGCCGCCGGCCGGGAACGGCACGATCATGGTGATGTTGCGCACCGGATAGGCTTGCGCGAAGGCCTGGTCCGGTAACGTGGCCCGCATCAACGGCAATGCCGCAACGGCGCGCAAGACGTCACGTCGGTCCATGGCAGCCCCCTCCCTTATTTTCTTGTTTCGGCGCCAGCCTAGCGTGGCGACCGGCAAGAACAAGCCGTTTACGAAGCGTTATCCATGTTCGCCCCGCTCCGGAACGCATCCCTCCACCCTCCGTTGCCTTCAGAGGGTCTTGCCGGGGAGGATGCCGAGGGAGTGTGTCATGGGAAAGCTCGCGACCATCGACTTGGCGCTGGACGAGATGCTGGTGAACCTGGCGGCGATCGTCCTGCGGCTTTCAAAGCCCGGGGTAACGCGAACGCCGGAAGCGCGCCGCGCCCTGGTGCAATCGGTCCATCAATACGCGGTGTGCGCGGCACGCTCGACCGACCCACGTGTTCATGAATTGAAGCTGGAGCTGGAGAAGACGGTGAAGCCGAGCTTGCGCATCGTCGCGATCGATGGGGTCAAGGTGACGTAGCGAGAGGTGGTGGGCAAAGGCGCAAAGCGCCGTGCCCACGCGATCTATCCCGCCTTCCCACCTTTCTTTGGCTTCCGCTTGCAGGTGCCCGGCAGCTTCGCTGCGAGGAAATCGCCGAGCGCTTCGACGCGTGCGGGGCGCGGGCCGCCGGGTGGGGTCACGAGGTGCACGGCGCCTTCGGCCTGCTTCCAGTCCTTCAGGATCACTTCAACCTCACCGGACGAAATCGCCTCGCCGACGATGAACTCGGGCAGCTCGGCGATGCCGAGGCCGGCGATCAGCGACGGCATCACGGCTTCGCCGTTGTTGACGCGAAGCAGGCCGCCGGGGCGGACGCTTGCCTGCTCGCCGGCGGAGTTGGTGTAGTGCCAGACGTTCGGCGTCGAGAGATAGGCGTAAGCGAAGCATTTGTGTTCGGCGAGATGCATCGGATGCGTCGGCCGGCCATGCTTCTTCAGATAAGACGGCGCAGCGACCGTGAAGCGCGGCATGGTGAAGAGCCGGCGCGCGATCAGTGACGAATCCGGCAGCCGCGCGATCCGCACCGCCATGTCAAAGCCTTCGCCGATGAGATCGACGGTCGCATCGCTCAGATGCAGATCGACGGAGACTTCCGGATAGGCCGCGAAGAACTCCGGCAGCAGCGGCGCCACCGCCTTGATGCCGAACGTCATGGGCACCGCGAGCCGCACCAGGCCGCGCGGCGCCACCGATTGCGCCAGCGCCTCGTTCTCGGCCGCCTCGCCGTCGGCGAGCAGGCGCGTCGCGCGGTCGGCGAGCTTGTGCCCGGCATCGGTCAGCGCCAGCCGGCGCGAGGTGCGGTTGAACAGGCGGGCGCCGAGCCGTTCCTCCAGGCGCGTGACCGCCTTCGACACCGTCGCCTTGGACATCGCCAGCTCGCTCGCGGCTCCCGCAAACGACCGTAATTCCACGACTTTTGCGAAAATCGCGAGCGCCTCGAAATCGGGGAGTTTTGCCATGGCAGCGGTCCAATCGGGATATTTAAGGAAACAATACGTTTCAACAGTTTCTATTTCTATACCACAGGCGGAGGCTTATCCAAGGGTCATCAGAAATTCAGGAATGGAGAAATCCAATGACCAAGAAGCTCTCAGGCAAGGTTGCCCTCGTCACCGGCGGCTCGCGCGGCATCGGCGCGGCCTCGGCCCGCGCTCTCGCCGATGAAGGCGCAAACGTCGCGATCAGCTACGTCGCCTCACCCGAAAAGGCCGAGGCCGTCGTCACCGAATTGAAGGCCAAGGGCGTCAAGGCCCGCGCTTTCAGGGCGGATCAGGCCTCCGCCAAGGACGTGACGAAGCTCGTCAACGACGTCGCCAAGGAATTCGGCCATCTCGACATCCTCGTCAACAACGCCGGCGTCGCCAATGGCGGTGCGATCGACGACGCCAATGCCGACACGACCGCGCTGGAGCGGCAAGACCAGGTCAACGTCCATGGCGTGATCGCGGCGATCCGCGCCGCCTCGCAATTGATGGGAGAAGGCGGCCGCATCGTCACCGTCGGCTCGATGCTCGCCGACCGCGCCTCGTTCCCGGGCCTTGCCGACTACGTCGCCACCAAGTCGGCAGTGGTCGGCTACACCAAGGGCGCGGCACGCGACCTCGGCCCGCGCGGCATCACCGTCAACGTGGTGCAACCCGGCTCGATCGACACCGACATGAATCCGAAGGACGGCGGCGAGTTCGCCGAGACCCAGCGCAAGCAGCACGCGCTGCAGCGCTTCGGCCGACCCGAGGAAGTCGCTGCCGGCGTGGTCTTCCTCGCCAGCCCCGAAGCCTCCTTCGTCACCGGCACCGTGCTCAACGTCGACGGCGGGTTTGGCGCCTGAACAAGGCACCAACCCACTCACACAAGGACTACGCAGATGATCGAACTCAGACCTTTCAACAAACTTGGCGGCGCCGATCACGGCTGGCTGAAAGCAAAGCATCATTTCTCGTTCGCAAGCCATTACGACCCGAACAACATGGGCCACGGCGCCT
The DNA here is from genome assembly GCF_024199945.1 of Bradyrhizobium sp. CCGUVB4N. Taxonomy (GTDB): domain Bacteria; phylum Pseudomonadota; class Alphaproteobacteria; order Rhizobiales; family Xanthobacteraceae; genus Bradyrhizobium. The sequence continues at coordinate 8,382,890 of NZ_JANADP010000001.1, forward strand.
TGCGGGTGTGGAACGATGACGAGATCGCACCGAACACCGGCTTCCCCGCCCATCCCCACGCCAACATGGAAATCATCACCTATGTGCGCGAAGGCGCGATCACCCATCAGGACAGCCTCGGCAACGAAGGACGCACCGAGGCGGGCGACGTGCAGGTGATGAGTGCCGGCAGCGGCATCCGCCACTCCGAGTACAATCTGGAGCCGACACAGACGCGCATCTTCCAGATCTGGATCGAACCGACCGCGCGCGGCGGTCAGCCGACCTGGGGCTCAAAACCGTTTCCGAAGTCGGATCGCTCCGGCAAGCTCGTCACCATTGCGAGCGGCATCGAAGGCGACACCGACGCACTGCCGATCCGCGCCGATGCGCGGGTGCTCGCCACCACGCTGAAGGCCGGCGAGAGCGCGGAGTACGAACCCGAGAGGTCACGTCACCTCTATCTGGTGCCGGCGGCCGGCGCGGTCGAGATCAACGGTGTGCGCGTCAACGCCCGCGACGGCGCCGCGATCCGCGACGAGGCCAGGCTGAAGATCACCGCGCTCGAAGACTCCGAGCTCGTGCTCGTCGACGCCGCGTAACCCTTCAAGCAATCAATCATCTCACCCAATTCAACGGAGACCACCATGACCAAAGTTCTCGTCCTGTATTATTCCGCCTACGGCCACATCGAAACGATGGCCAATGCCGTTGCCGAAGGCGCGCGCGAAGCCGGCGCCACCGTCGACATCAAGCGCGTGCCCGAACTGGTGCCGGCCGAGGTCGCAAAGGCTTCCTATTACAAGGTCGATCAGGCCGCACCGATCGCCAAGATTGAAGACCTCGCCAATTACGACGCGATCATCGTCGGCACCGGCACCCGCTTCGGCCGCATGGCCTCGCAGATGGCGAACTTCCTCGACCAGGCCGGCGGGCTCTGGGCCAAGGGCGCGTTGCACGGCAAGGTCGGTGGCGCCTTCACCGCAACCGCGACGCAGCACGGCGGCCAGGAGACGACGCTGTTCTCGATCATCACCAACCTCCTGCATTTCGGCATGACCGTGGTCGGCCTGAACTACGGCTTTGCCGGCCAGATGAAGCTCGATGAGGTCACCGGCGGTGCGCCCTATGGCGCCACCACGATCACCGGCGGCGACGGCAGCCGCCAGCCCAGCGCCAACGAGCTGGCCGGCGCGCGTTATCAGGGACGCCAGATCGCGGAGACCGCCAAGAAGCTGCACGGTTAAGCCTGGGGTTCACAACAGCTGCATGGCTGATGCGACCGGGGCGGCATTCTCTCAAGGGAATGCCGCCCCATCTATGTCCGTAGAAACGATGCTTACGAGACGCAGGACTTCCGAGACGCAGGACTTCTGAGACGAATGGCTTTCGAACTTCTCTTGATTGCACAGATGATCCGCAGGCCGGCCCAGGCGTTTGCGCGCCGCTGGTATTGCCGCAGCCTGTTCCGCGCCTCGCGCGGCCGGTTTCACTGCGCCGAGTGCAAGGGATCCTGACCGTCACGCCTGCGTGATGTCGCCGTGCGCCGGGATGCTGACGGTTGGCGCAGCAGCGAGCGCCGTTGAGAGCCACCAGCCGTCGCCGGCAAACCAGCAGGTCTCGTCGGGCGTGTCCGCTCGCCGAAACGACTGCACGCTCTCCCATCCCCTGGCGAACGCCGCGGCCAATCGCTTGCCGGCATCCGCATCCTGAAGTCCGGCGCAACCGATGAACTGCGCGCGGCTCAGGAACTTGGCGGGCCAGGCGCCCCCCTGCTCCGGGCGCGTGATCATCAACATGCCGCCGAGCATGCCCTCCGGCGCCAGCGGAAACACCAGCCGGCCTCCGGGACGCAACGCCGCGAGCCATTCCGTGGCCGGCTGCGCCGCGCCCGCGCAGACATAAATCACGTCGACATCGGGCAGATCGGACGCAATGCCCGAGCGCTCGCGCAATTCGACCGTGGCGATGTCTTTCAGATTCTCGCGCGCAAGCGCCGCCAGGCGTTCGTCGATCTCATAGGCATAGACGCGGCCATTGCGGCCGACGAGCTCGGCGAGAATGGCGGTATAGTAACCGGTGCCCGCGCCGATCTGCAGCACGGTCTCGCCTTCCCTGACGCCGGTGCCACTGAGCCAGTAAGCGTGTGCACCCGGCATGCCGATATTGACACCGCGCGCGGGATCGAGTGCCAGCAGCGCGTTTTGATAGAGAAAGGCTGGATCGTCATCAGGCGTCACGACATAGGGATGGCCGCCGAACGAAATCGACCACGGGCCGGGGCCGGCGAAAGGTTCGCGCCTCACGGTGCGAAAAGCCTGCTCGAGACGGGGGTCTGTTGCCTTGGCCGCAGCGCAGATCAACTGCGCATAGAATGCGCGATATTTGGCCGAACGATCGTCCATGTCGCCTCCGGGTTGCGGCGAGGACGATAGCACAACGATTGCGATATTCGAGTGACCCTGCAACCCGCGAGGGAGCGCCGCCTAACGCGTACCTTTGCCAAGCGCCCGCGCCGCAAGGGCCGCAAGCTTCGGATGGCGGCGCAGGCCCTGAGCCGTATGATCGCGAAGCACATAAGGCAGCCCGCGCCAGGATAGCGCGACGGTGACATCGGTCAGGGCGACCTGTTCGGCGCCGAAGCGGCGCTTGTAGTCGTGATTGCCGATGCTGAGATCGAACCGGCGCGCGCCCTGCGCATGCAGGGCCGCCATGGTGCGCTCGGTGACGAGCAGCCCCGGCGAGCAATTCGCCCATTTCTTGCCGGCATGGCCGATGCGCAGCAGATAATAGGTCGCGCCGTATCTGACGCCGAGCGTGGTCGCGACGATCCCCTCGTCGCAGACGAGCGCCGAGATCACCGCATAGCCTTCCGCAACCCCCTGCCGCGCCACCTCGCGATAGAAGGCGGCATGCGCTTCGTCGTTGAGGACGAACCGCGAGCCGAGCTTCCGCATGCGCTCCTGCTGCTGGGCGTCCAACACGTCGAGAAGCTCATGCGCCCGCGCAACATCGGTCGCGATCTCGAACCGCGCGCCGGCATGGCGGCTGAACACGCGCCAGCAGCGCGGCATCTGCATGCGCCTGATCGAGGCCTGATAGTCCGCATAGTCGTCGCCGGTCAGCACGAGGTTCGCGTTGAGCGAACAGGAGCCGAGCCGGCCGAGCGACACCAAAGGGTTCGGCTTGGTGCCGACATAGGTCGGCAACTTCTTCAGGCGCAGCAAGTCCAGGCCATCAGGCAAGGCGCGCAAAGCATTCACCAGCGCCGTGCCGATGGCCTGCGCGCCGGCAGCATCGAAGGTTGCATCGCATGCCAGGATCGGCGCGTTGTTGTCGGAGACGCCGAGATCGGCAAATTCGACGACGCGGATGCCGCGTCTGACGTGGCTGAACATCGGCACCATCGCGATGTCCTTGCCGGTCGCCGTATCGGTGATAACAGCGATCAAGGGGGCTACGCCATGAAAGGCGTTGTACCAGGCACCTAACCAGTAACCATGCTGGAATGCCGTGCGATGACCCGCATTCAGGCGCAATGCGGCCGCTCGCCAGTCACGCAGGAAATCAACCGAGATTCCCGACGTGCTGGACACCCGACCGTCTAGTTGTTCGACGCTGAGAAACGCCATGTGCGGGGCATACAGTTACAATACGTGTCCAGATAGATTATGTTTTGTCGCACACCACAAGTTACGTCGCTGCTTATCGTTAAGCGGATACCGTCGCGGCTGACCCAATGTCCTCGTGTCCCGATATGAAACGCGCGCTGCGACAAGTTGTCAGCGCGCGGGTTCCATTTGCGCGACGCATTGGAACCTTGCGAGGAAATGCAATCCGGCGACCGCAAGCGCGAACATGAACCACACCGGGTTCTGCCGCTCGAGCAGGAAGGTCTCGGTCGTCCCGAAATACAGGCCGAACAGCCAGATCGTCAGGAACAGCTTGCCCAGCGCGTTGCTACGGTTGTGGGCCTGGACCTGCTGGAAATTGCGCAACGGCGTCCAGACGAAAATGAGGATGACCAGCAGCAGGCCCGGCAGGCCGATGGTGACTGCGAGATCGAGATAGCTGTTGTGGCTGTGCGCTGCGGCCACGGCCCATTCCGAGCCCTGGGTGGTCTTCCCCTCCGCCGCGCCGTCCCAGAACGCCGCATAGCCATGACCGGTGATCGGCTTTTCCGCGACGGCCGTGAGCGCAAACTCCCAGACCTCGGCACGACCGGTGAAGGTGGGATCGACCGGAAGCGCCCGCGTGATGCTGCCGAGTACCGGGCTCATGACGCTGCCGACCGTCAGCAGGTTCATCACGATCAGCGGCGCGAAGCAGATGACCCGCTTCAGCCACAGGCTGCGCGTGGCGTAGACCAGCGACGCCAGGGCATAGATCGCAAGGCACAGCACCGACGAGGTCTTGCCGCCGGTGAAGATCAGGAAGATGCCGGCCAGCAATGCGATTGCCGGCCCCATCACGAAGGAGCCCACGGCTGACAGGTAAATACCGACATAGACCAGGATGCTCATCACCGGCGAGGCGATGTTCTTGTGGTCGAAGCTGCCACGCCAGTCGCCGGCAAGCTGCGGCTCGGTGATGTCGAGCGCGCTGTGGATCGCATATTGCGGGGCAAAGAAGATTCCGAGATAGCACACCACCAGCAACACCAGCGCGGCGCCGCCGAGGCACAGATTGAAGCTCCGCGGTGTCGGCGGCAGCAGCGGTAGCAGGACCGCAAGCGTGGTCGCGCTGGCCGCAAGCACGAAGCGCTGGATCGAGACGTCGCGGCTCCCGGAGAATGCGAGATTAATCAGCATCCAGCCGATCAGGCAGAGATGCAGCGGCGTGACCAGGCTTCGAAGCGCGGGCGCATCGGTGGTGATGGTGAGCAGCACCGCGACCGCGGCCAGCAATCCGAACGAGATGTAGGTCGTCGCCAATCGTCCGCCGACGACGGTGGCAATGTCGGGGTTGCTCAAGTCCTGAAACGGATCGAGCGTGATCAGAACCAGCAGCAGGGCCGCGACGGCGACGAGACAGCGCGCCACGGTGACGACGTCGAGCCTCGCAAGCACGCCGTGCAGCGCGTGGCCGAGCGAGCGGGCCTCGACGTCAGTCATGTCTGCGGCGCTGCGATCCATGCCTCAAGGCCTGACAGGACGATGGGGGACCTCCGAGGTCTAGCCCATCCCCGTTAACCATCCGTCAACCAGCACATCGGCAGCGGCAGGAACCCGGCTCTGCTGTGCGACGCTGCGCGCGATCTCGTAATATTGCAGCGCGCGCTGCTCCAGGGTCAGGTTGTCCATGATGTAGCCGCGCGGATCAAACTTGCCCGCGGTGCAGCCAGCCCAGAAATCGGTCCAGCTGTCCTCGAAGCCGGCGGGGTCGGCGAATTTGAGCCCGCAGCGATCGTCCCAATAGGGCACCGACGACACCGGTCCGAACTGGACCCGGTGCGGATAATAGTCGGGATCCCGCCATGGACCGCCGGGATCCCAGGCGAACACCGGCACGCCGCAGGACAGCGCCTGCTGATAGGCGATGCCCTGGCTCTCGTTCTGGCACAGGAAGATCATCGCGCGCGAACGCGCCAGCGCGGCCTGATAATCTTCCTCCTTGTAGCTGCCGTAGCGCAGCTCGGTGAACGTTCGGCCTTCACTCCTGAGCCGGGCGCGGACCGGCTCGACCAGCTCCGGCACGTAGCGCTCGCGGTTCAGGCTGACCTTGTCGTAGAGCAGGATATCGACGGTCTTCTCGCGCGGGCGCGACGGCGCCCAGAGTTCGGTATCGATGCCGACGGGCCAGGCTTCGGTCTCAGGCCAATGGGGCCGGTACATGTCGGCATACCAGTCGCCGGGCACCAGGAATTTCTTGACCGGAAGCCGCTTGAACAGGTCGGGATCGTCCAACGGATGATTATAGGCACAAACGCCAAGCAGGATCGGGTTCTTCCATGCGAACTTGTCGAGCAGGAAGGCGCGGCCGATGATGCAGGCGACTTCCTCGGGATGCTGCGCGATGTAGCCGTAGTCGTTGACGCGATAGCGGATGCCGAGCCGGTCGAGCCCTGCACAGAGATTGAGGAACACGCGCAGCTGCCCGCTCATCCGCGGCTCGCCGAACAGCATCTTGCGCGCCATGCGACGCAGATGACGGTCGCCGGGAAACCAGCGATCGTCCTTGTCCTCGTAGAACAGGTTGAGGATCATGTCGTCGGGATCGTAGTCGAATGTCTTTGCGGGCACAGGGTCCATCCGGGGCAATCAGGCCTGCATTCTCGCATGAGACCGGCCGTCGCATCTCTCGAAAGCAGTGACAGACTTAACGCCACAGGTTTAACGCTAATCTACGAAACCGACGACGAGACGGCCTTCGCAACAACGATTTGATCGTTATGTGAGTATGATCCACGACGGCCGCACGAAGCGGCCTGGTTAAAGAATCGTTAAACACGACGAGCCTCACTTGACCCTCGCCGATGCCACGCTCGATGCGCCCACCGCCGCGCCCGCGATAACGGGCGCGCGCGCGCCGACGGCTGTGGTCTCGGTCGTGATCCCCGCGAAGAATGCCGCGGCCTATATCGGCGAAACCATCGCAAGCGCGCTGGCGCAAGCCGACGTCGCCGAGGTGATCGTCGTCGATGACGGCTCGACCGATGACACTGTGGCGATCGTCCAGGCCATTCGCGATCCGCGGCTGCGCCTGATCAAGAACGACGCCAGCGGCGTGTCGGCTGCGCGCAACCTCGGCGCACGAGGCGCGCGCGGCGACTGGCTGATGTTCCTCGATGCCGATGATCGCCTGCGCCCCGATGCGGTGACGACGCTGCTGACGGCGGCGACGACTGCGCCGCGCGCGGTGCTGGTCTATGGCGACTACAACACGATCGACAGCGCGGGACGGTCGATCGGCCGCCGCGACCTGCTGAAGGGTCGCCAAAAGCCGTCCGGCAACGTGCTGGAGCGGCTCGCCGCCGGCAATTTCATCGTCAATGGCGGCATCATGTTGGTCCGCAGTGATGCCTTCCGCGCCACCGGCGGCTTCGACATCTCGCTGCGCTATTGCGAGGACTGGCATTGCTGGTGCCGTCTCGCCGCGCTCGGCGAGTTCGCTTATGTACCAAAGCTTCTGCTCGACTACCGCCTGCACACGGCCAATACGATGAACGCCGCGGTGCGGACGCCGCAGGATTTCTTCCCGGCGGTCGCGCGGGTGTTCGACGATGAATTGATCCTCGGCAAGCTGCCGTCCGACGCGGCGCCCCGGCTGCGGCAGGCCGCCGAAATTCATCTGGTGACCTATGCGGCGACCCAGGCCGTCCGCTTCGGGAGATATCGCCAGGCGCTCGATTATCTCGGCATGGTCGGCCGGCGCTCGCCCAAGGCGATGCCGCGAGCTGCAGCCAAGATCGCTTTGTCCTATTTTGGAATCTAGCTTCTAACGCGTCAGGAAACGATCTTCGAGGCCTCATAGGGCTTCGGATCGTAACCGAACGCCGCAAGCATCGATCCGACGGCCATCAGCACGGGGTGCATCGCGACGACCGCCTTCGAAGACGTCAGCAGGCGAGCCGAGCGCGGCAGCGACAACGGCAACCGTCCCAATGCCTGTGCAAACAGGCGCATCCGCGCCGCCGCGCTTCCCGCAGCCTTGACCTGCACATTGTAGTTGATCACGCCGATGCGCAGGCTGCGCTTTGCGATCCAGGCGGGATTGCTGCGGCTTTGCGGCACGGTCTCGGTGATGACGGCTTCCGCCGTCCAGTGGAAATTCAGGCCGGCGTCGCGACCGCGGTTGAAGAAATCGCAATCCCCGCCGCCAAGAAAATTGAAGCGCGGATCGAAGGCCGGACTGCCGAGCCGATCGAACGTGGCGCGCGTGATCAGGCAATTGCCGCAGCCATAGATCAGCGGCACGGCACCGGTGTAGTCGTAGGCGGGGCAGAAGACGGGATGACGCGCGAGCCAGGGCTGGCTGTCGTCGTCGAACACCGGCAGCACCGGCCCGCCGACGATGTCGGCACCGGTCGCCTCCGCGGTGCGAACCATCAATTCGAGCCAATCGGGCGAAGCGATCTCGTCGTCGTCGATCATCAGGAAGCGGGTCGCGGCGGGAAACACTGCCTGCGCCGTCTCGAACGCGGCGTTGATCGCCTGGCAATTGCCCTGCCGCTTCTCGACCAGACAGATGCCCTGAAGTTTGCCGGACGCGAGATATTCCGCAGCGACCGGCGCACTCGCGCGCCCGGCCGCATCGTTCTCGACCATGACCACCGCAAAGGAGCGCGGGGTGCGCTGGCTGACCAGCGAATCCAGTGTCAACCGCAGATGGTCGGGGCGGCGGAAGCAGGGAATGCAGACGACGATGCCGACCGAGAGATCAATGACGCGCGAGCTCGCCGCGATCTCCCGGTTGGGATCGCGCACGGCATCCGAGATCCGGCTGGCGGACAAGTCTGTCGGGATCAGCGTCATCGCGCGCTACTAGATGGCTGAGACATATTGAAAAAGCCTTGCGCCCATTGTCCCAGGGCGACACGTCCGCGCGGGACAGATCCGTCCCAAAATGAACGGCCTGCTTCGGCGCGCGAACTGCACCGCGACGCTGATGTCCTCGCTATGACGCGCCCTATCAACCGCTTGACCCCTTTCGCGTGTTTTCCCTGCAAATTCCTGCACGCGTGGTCCTGCAATTTGCAGTCCATCACCCTCCGACGGCACAACATGGGCAATGCCGTAGTTAACGCGTGTTCGAATTAACCCGGCCGTAAGCACCGCGGTCGGTGAAGGCCCGCGGCATCGGATTTGCTCTTCGGGCATGAGAGATTTTTCCTGTAAATTTGAATCGAACAAGCGCGGTCATAGCGAGGGTCAGGAACGAACGTGGTGCCCAAGATCGAGAACCCGGTGCTGCGGGCCGGCGCGCTCCTGTTCTTCGCCTGTCAGCGCGCCTGGCTGACGGTGCGGTACGGGCGCCGGCTCCAGCTCGGACCCGGGATCATGTTCAAGGGTCGGCTGGTGCTCGGTCGCGGGGTCCGGGTCTCGATCGGTGCGAACTGCCGGATTGGCAAGCGCGTGCTCATCACCGGGCGCGGCCAGGTGACGGTCGGCAATGACACCCTGCTCAACGGCTGCTGGATCGGGTGCGAGCAGAAGGTCGACATCGGGTCGTCCTGCTTGATCAGCGACTGCGACATCGTCGACACGGACTTTCACAACCTTCCCCCGCGGCTACGGCACGAGCCTGCAGTTGCCCGGGCCGTCGCACCGGTACACATCGGGGACAACGTGTGGGTTGGCGCGCGCGCGATCGTGCTCAAGGGAGTGACGATCGGCGACCACTCAGTCGTGGGCGCCGGAACGGTGGTGCGTGAGGACGTCGCCCCGCGCGTGGTCGTCGCCGGCAATCCGGCGGCTGTCGTCAAGACGTTCCGCGACGACGAATAGGCAGGCACGAACGCCGGGCCCGCGCAGCGCCGGCACGCATGGTAACGGACCGTTAAGCACTGGGGATCGTGATGACACCAAAGCGGCACAACGACGCGGCAAATGGCGGCCTGCGCTTAAACGCTTTGTTTGCCATTTCGGTGAATAGTCCCTCAATGAGTATGGTTAATTTTCCCTGTTGCGTTGATTGCGCACCTATATCCCCGGTGCGGGGCGTAAAGCGAAGAGTAACCCCTCAGCCCGCGGTCGTTGGAATGAAAGCTGGGGACTATGCTTGACTATAGCCAGCCGATAGACCGGGCCGGAGATCCAGCGAGATCGGAGGCCCCGCAACGGACACCCGAGGCCAGCTTCAAGGTGCTGGAGCTCGTCAGCCTGCTATGGCGGCGCAAGATTGCGATCGCCTCCGCCGCGTTGATCGGCGCGTGCCTCGCCGTCACCGTCGGCAAGAGCCTGACACCCCGCTACACCGCGACCGCCCAGCTTTATGTCGACCCACGCGAGCTTCAGCTCGTCGATCGCGAGCTCACGCCGCGCGCGCAGGACGTCTCCGGGATGTCCATGGTGGTGGAGAGCCAGGCACGCCTGATCACCTCCAACAGCGTGCTGCTGCAGCTGATCCAGCAAGCCAATCTCGACAAGGATCCCGAGTTCGGCGGCAGTGACGGCAGGGGCCTGATGACGTCGCTGCTGGGCCTGATCGGCCTCCAGCCCCGCGCGCCCTCTGCTGCCGACATCAAGGACGTGCAGCTCGCGGCACTCGAGGCGCTGAACAAGCACATCACGATCCGAAAGACCGAGAAGAGCTTCATCGTCGACATCGAGGTCTGGTCGACCGATCCGGCGAAGGCGGCGATGCTCGCCAACGCGCTGACCAACACCTTTCTGACGGACTCGCGCAATTCGCAGGCGCTGGCCGCGCGGCGCGCCACCAGCGAATTGTCCGGCCGGCTGAAGGAGCTGCGCGAGCGGCTGCGCAACGCCGAGACCGCGCTTGCCACCTACAAGGCGCAGAACAATTTCGTCGGCACCCAGGACTCGCTGATCTCCGATCAGCAGCTCTCCTCCAGCAACCAGCGGCTGTCCGCGGCCCGCGCGGCGACGATGGACGCTCAGGCGCGGCTGGACCAGATCGAGGCCAACAAGCGGACCGCTGCGGATGCAGGTGCAATTCCGGAAGCGCTGCAATCGCCGACGATCGCAAACCTGCGCGCGCAATATGCCGACGCCCGCAAGAAATATGCGGAGCAGACCGCCGAGCTCGGCCCGCGCCACCCGGCCCTGCGCCAGACCGAAAAGCAGGTCGAGGATCTCAAGCGCACCATCAGCGAGGAGATCGAGCGCTTCGCACTGTCCGCCAAGAACGATCTGACCCGCGCCCGCGACTACGAGGCGTCACTCAACCGGGCGCTGGAAGTGCAGAAGCGGCAGAGCGTGCAGCTCAGCCAGGCCGCCGTGCGCCTGCGCGAGCTCGAGCGCGAGGCTGAAGCCAGCCGCGAGGTCTATCAATCCTTCCTGAAGCGCTCGCGCGAGACCGAGGAGCAGGAGACCCTGAACACGTCGGCTGCCCGCGTCATCGGCGAGGCCACGGTGCCGCAGCGGCGCTCGTTCCCGCCGGCGATGAGCCTGTTCGCGATGATCGGCTTCATGTTCGGCGCGCTTGCCGCCGCCTCCTGGTTCGTCGCGGCCGAGTACCTGTTCGACGGCGCGAGCGCTCCGCAACCGACCCGCCGCGGACGCACGCCTGCGCCGGACGTTCCGAGGCCCCCCGTGGAAGCCGCAGCGCCCCCACCCGCGCTTGCGCTGGTCGAGAAACCGCTGATCGCCCGCCTGCAGGAAGCCGACGTGATCCGCACGCTCGGCGCCATTCTCGCAACCGGCAACGGCGTCGATCTGACCCGCGTCGGCTGGCCGACGCTGCGCCCCGGATTTCCGCTGACGACGCTGCTCAACGCCTTGCGCGACATGCGGGCGGCGATGGCACGTCGTTCCGGCGGCAAGTCCATGCCGGTGATGGCGCTGGTCGGCGCCGGCGCCACCACGGGACGCAGCGTGACCGCACTGAATTTCACGCTCGCAGCCGCGCGCGACGGCAGCCGCGTGCTGATGATCGATGCCGACCATCAGGCCCACACGCTCTCGCGCAGGATCGATCGTCCCGGCAAGAGCGAGCCGAGCAAGCTTGGCTGGCTCTCGATCGGCAGCAAGGCCGCGCGCGAGATCAAGACCGTCAACGGCATTTCGGTGCTGCCGGCGACCGAGAGCGATGCCGGCAAGGCCGCTGAGGCCATCCGCAAGGCAATCGCACAGGCGCGTTCGGCCGGCGGCTATGACCTCGTCATCCTCGACGGCCCCGCGATGCCGCTCTCGGCCGCAGGTCGCAAGCTGCTCGACGACGCGGACGCGCTGGTGGCGGTGCTGCCGACCAGCCTCGACATCAATGACAGCATGGAAGAGATTCTGGCCGCACTCGGCGGCGCCCAGCGCAAGCTCGTCGGCGTGGTGCTCGACGAGCTCGCTCCCGCAACCGAAACGCGCCAGCGAGGCAAACAATATGCTTGAGCGCCGCATCAATCTGGACGGCAGGGCTGCGACTGCAGAGGTGCCACGGATCACCGTCGGCGGCCTTCGCATGGCCGCACTCGACCTGGAAGCCACCGCAGATTTCATGATCGAGGCGACCGATCCGCGCCATCGCATCGGCCGTCCGCTGTATCTGACGTCGGCCAATGGCGAGGTGCTGGCGCGCTGCTCGACCGAGCCGCAGACCGAACGCCTGTTCCGCGCCGCCGACCTGATCAATGCCGACGGCCAGCCGCTGGTGGCGGCCTCGCGGCTGCAGTCCTGGTTTCCGTTGCCGGAGCGCGTTGCCACCACGGACCTGTTCCATGTCGTCGCACGCAAGGCGGAAGTCGCCGGCCGCAGCTTCTACATGCTCGGCGCAAGCGAAGAAGAAAACGCCGCGGCGGTCCGGCGGGTCCAGAACATGTATCCGAAGCTGAAGATCGTCGGGCACAGCCACGGCTATCTCCGCGGCGACGCGTTGCGGGCCAAGGTCGAGGAGATCAACGCGCTCGCACCGGATTGCCTGTGGGTCGCGCTCGGCGTCCCTTCCGAACAGGCCTTCGTCGAGGAATACATGCCGCTGATGACCAATGTCGGCGTCATCAAGACGTCGGGCGGCCTGTTCAATTTCCTGTCGGGCAGCCGCTCGCGTGCGCCGCAATGGATGCAGCGGATCGGGCTCGAATGGGCCTGGCGAACCTGGCTCGAGCCGCGCCGCCTGTTCTGGCGCTATTTGACCACCAACCCCCGCGCGATCTATCTTCTCTTCAGCCGCAACCGGCCCTTCAATCGCTGAGAAGGTAGCACGCCATGAGTGACCGGCCGACGATCCTCGTCACAGGAGGCGCGGGCTATATTGGCTCACATGCCTGCCGCGCCCTTGCCGCTGCCGGCTATCGGCCCGTCGTGTATGACAATCTCACCACAGGTCATCGCAGCTTCGTGGCCGGAGAGCTGGTGACCGGCGATCTGCTCGATGGCGCGACGCTGGCGCGCGCCTTTGCCGACCACAAGGTCACGGCGGTGATGCATTTCGCGGCGGCGAGCCTGGTCGGCGAGTCCATGACCGACCCGCAGAAATACTACATCAACAACGTCCAGGGCACGTTGTCGCTGCTCCAGGCGATGCGCAACGCCGGCTGCCACCGCATCGTGTTCTCCTCGACCGGCGCGGTCTATGGCAACGCCGATTCCAAGGAATTGCCGGAGGACTTTCCCTGTGCGCCGATCAACCCCTACGGCGCATCGAAGTGGATGATCGAGCGCATGCTCGCCGACTACCGCGCCGCTTACGGCTTCGGCGCGTTCTGCCTGCGCTATTTCAACGCCAGCGGCGCCGATCCGGCCGGCGGCATCGGCGAACTGCGTGACAATGAGACGCATCTCATCCCGCGCGCCATGATGGCGTTGCAGGGGCATGTCGACTTCGCCGTGTTCGGCGACGATTACGATACGCCCGACGGCACCGCGATCCGCGACTACATCCACGTCACCGATCTCGCTGCCGCGCATGTTGCGGCGTTGAAGCTGCTGGAAACCGGACATGCCGGCGGCAGCTTCAATCTCGGCACCGGCTCGGGCTTCTCGGTGCGCGAGATCCTCACTGCCATCAAGCAGGAGACCGGGCGCGAGGTGCCGCACACCGTCAAGCCACGCCGCGCCGGCGATCCCACCTATCTCGTCGCCGACCCCTCGGCCGCGAGAAAGGTGCTGGACTTCGTGCCGCGTCATTCCGACCTGTCGACCGTGATCCGCACCGCCTGGACCTGGCACCAGACGGCGCATCCGCTCAAGGGCCGTTAAGCAACCGTAACACCCGTATCTTGCCGGCCGCACCCTTGAGCGGCTAGAATGGCCACTCGCTGCCGCCGTGGACGCTTTGCCGACGGCCGCACTTTTGGGCATGGCCGACGATGATGTCGGCGTGCATGGCTCCGCCAACTGCGCGAGCCGATTTTTTCCAAACGTCAAGGCCACGATCAGATCCGCGTGCCGGCCTGCGATCAGACGCGGATTCAAGGAGTACCTGCGTATGCATCAGGCTGCACGCCTGGAGTTCGAGCGCGTGATGGATGAGTTCGTTCGCTGGCATGTCGTGCCCGAGGGCGAACGCTCCCCCGCGCCCGCCTGGTGGTGGGGGCCCGCCATGGCGGTGGTCGACGACCACGAGCCGTTGAGCGAGACATGGCGCAGCGCGCTGGGCCTGGGTGAAGGCGCTAGCTTCGCCGACGGCGCGGGCAGGATCGTCTCACTGTTCGTCGAACAGACGTCGCTGACGGGACCTCAGGATTTTCCGAGCAAGGCGGAGGCCGCCGATCACGACATCCGTGAATTGCAGCCGCTGCCGTCAGACGACAGCGCGTTTCAGCCTTAGCGCCGCAGCTTCGGTCACGGCCGGATCCGTCTCCGGCTGGAGCGGCGGCGCGACGGCCAGCTCCACCGGCCGCAGCAATTCGGCCATCTGCTTCGCGGGCAGCGGCTTCGCGATCAGGAAGCCCTGCATCTCGTCGCAGCCATGGGTGCGCAGGAAGGCCTCCTGCTCGGCGTTCTCGACGCCCTCGGCGACCACGGTCATGCCGAGCGCCTTGCCCATGCTGATGATCGCCTGTGCGATCGCCTGGTCTTCCGAATCCTGCGGCAAGTCACGCACGAAGGAGCGGTCGATCTTGATGGTGTCGATCGGGAAGTGCTTCATCAGCGACATCGACGAATAGCCGGTGCCGAAATCGTCGATGGCGAGCCGGATACCGCGGCTCTGAATGGCGTCGAGCACCTTCAGCGCACGACCGACGTTGCGCATCATCATGCTCTCGGTGACCTCGAGCTGGAGCAGCACCGGCGACATGCCGGAGGCCGCCAGAGCCTCGTCGACGTCCTGCAGCAGATGTTCGTCGGCAAACTGCCGCGGCGACAGGTTGACCGCCATCGACAGCGGCAGCAGGCCGCGGCGCTGCCACGCCATGGCCTGCGCGCAGGCCTCGTTCAACACCCAGCGGCCGATCGGCACGATCAGGCCGGTCTCCTCCGCAAGCGGAATGAACTGGGCCGGCGAGACGTTGCCGAGATCGGGATGGTTCCAGCGCAACAGCGCTTCCACGCCGGTGATCTGGCCGGTCTCCATGTCGACCTTGGGCTGGTAGTTCAGCGAGAACTGCTCGCGCTCCAGCGCCCGGCGCAGCGCGCTTTCGAGCGACAGCCGTTCGATCGACTGCGTCTTCACTTCCTTGGAGAAGAAGCGATAGCCGTTCTTGCCGTCTTCCTTGGCGAGATACATCGCCATGTCGGCGTTCTTGGTCAGCGTCTGCGCGTCGGCGCCGTTGGCCGGATACATCGCGATGCCGATCGAGGCCGTGGTGTGGCATTCATGGCCGGCGAGCTCCATGGGCTCGGCGAGCGCCGTCAACAGACCGGTGGCAATGTGCTGGACGTCGTCGATCTCGCCGCACTGATCGAGGATCACCACGAACTCGTCGCCGCCGAGACGCGCCACGACGTCGCTTACCCGCAGCGCGCCGCGCAAACGGTTCGCCACCTCGAGCAGGAGCAAATCGCCGGCCTCATGGCCCAGCGAATCGTTGATGACCTTGAAGCGGTCGAGGTCGATGAACAGCACCGCGAAACGGTGATCGTGGCGTTGCGCCGCGTCGATCGCCTCGCGCAGCAGCCCGTTGAAAGTCTCGCGGTTCGGCAGGTCGGTCAGGCTGTCATGCGAGGCGAGATATTCGATGCGCTCGTCCGCCTCGTTCTTCTCGTCGGCGCGATCGAAATTCTCCATCGCAAAGGAGACGTTGTCGGCAAGACGCTGCAACAGCTCAACGAATTCGGTGGTGAAGGTTTCCTGCTCGATCGACATGTAGATCATGACGCCGACAGGCCTGTCGTGGGTGATCAGCGGGAACGCGGCGCCGGAGCGCGCGCCGTCGCCCTGCAGCACGGCATGGAAGGCGCTGACACGGTTGTCGTTGACATAGTCGTTGCTGACACAGGGCTGCCGTGTGCGGAACGCCGTGCCGCTCATGCCGCGCCCCTCGGGCCGGTCGGCATCGATGGAAAGACGAACGTTCCGCGTGGTCTCGGCCGACGGCCCCGCGGCCGCGACGATCGCCAGCCGGTCGCTGTCGGCCTGGGCGAGCGCAATGGTCGTCGAGGTGAATTTGCCGCCGGTCGACGCGGCCTGACACACGAGCTCGAACAACTCGGTGCGCGACTTGGCGCGCACGATCGCCTCGTTGGTGGCGCTCAGCGCCGCGAACATGCGGGTCAGGCGCTCCTTTTGCGCCTCGGTGCGGGCCTTTTCCACGGCGCGATCGAAATTGTCGAGGGCGAAGGAGACGTTTTCGGCGAGGCGTCCGAGCAGCTCGACTAGATCAGGCGTGAACGTATTCTCCTCCGGTGCGAGGAAAAGCAGGATACCGATCGGCTCCTGGCCCACGCGCAGAAGCGGGAAACTCGCCGCCGCACGCGTTCCATCCTCGGTCGCCTTGGAGCGCCAATATGCCGATCGCGGGTCGTTCATGTAGTCGTTCATGACGCAGGGACGGCGGGTGCGCAGCGACGTGCCGATGATCCCCTGTCCCTCCGGATGGTCAGCAGAGACAACGGCGGTGCGCCCGATCATCCGATCCTGGAGGCGCCCCTTCACCGCAACGACGCGAATAAGCTCGCACTTCTCGTCAAGGATGCCAATCGTGGCCGATTCGAACACATCGCCCAACACCGCCGCCTGGCACGCGACCTCGAACAGTTCCTCGCGCGACTTGGCACGCATGATGGCTTCATTGGTCGCGCTCAGCGCCTCGAACATGCTGCTCAGCCGGCCGCGCTGCTTATCGGCCCGCGCCTTCTCTTCCGCACGATCGAAGTTTTCCAGCGCGAAGGCGACGTTGGCCTGCAATCGCTGGAGCAATTCGACGAACTCGGGAGTGAATGTGTCGCGCTCGACGGCATTGAAGAGGAAGACACCATCGATCCGGCTGCCGTTGAACAACGGCAAGGCGGCTGAAGAATGTATACCGGCGCGGCGCGCGCTATCGTGCCATGGCTTGATGCGCTCGTCGGCCAGGATGTCGTTGCTGATATAGGTCTGGCAGGTCCGGAAGGCGGTTCCGGTCAGCCCTCGTCCCTCCGGCACTGCATCAGTGAGGGCGAAAGTGTAGTTGCGCAAGTCTTCCGCATGCGGCCCATAGCTCGACACGACACGGAGCAACTCGGCTTCACGATCGGCCAGGAAGATTGTGCTCGACGCGAATTTTGCACCTTGTACCGTCGCCTTGCAGACCAGATCGAACAGTTCGGCGCGCGATCGCGCGCGCAGAATCGCTTCATTAGTGGCGCTGAGCGCCGCATACATGCGGGCGAGGCGCTCCTCCTCGGCCGCGATCCGTGTCTTCTCGGCTTCGCGGCCGAAGTTGTCGAGGGCAAAGCAGACGTTCTCGGCGATGCGCAGCATGAGCGCGACGACCTCCTCGTCCTTGGCCCAGGACTGGCTGAGGAAGGACAGGATCACGCCGATGCTTTGGCCATGCTTGATCAAGGGCGCCGCGACAACTGCGGCGACGCCGGTGTTGACGTTGGCCCGCTCCCACGGCGTCCCCCTGGTGCGACGCGCGAGATCGCGCTCGACGATGGGTTTTTGCGAGCGAAACACCTCGCCGGAAATGCCGCGGCCGTAGGGATTTTCGGGATCGACCGAATAGCTCGCCTGGGCGACGATCTCCACGTTCTCGCCGGTACCGGCAACAGGCTTGAGCCAATGCGAATCCTGCTCCTTGAGCAGGACAAAGGTCGCCAGCGACTTGCCGCCATGCACCGACGCGTCACAGACGAGCTGGTACAGCTCCTGCTCGGTTTCGGCGCGCAGGATGGCTTCGTTGGTCGCGCTAAGGGCGCCGAACATGCGGTTGAGCCGCCGCGTCGCCCGCTCGCTGGTCTGCCGCGCGGTCTCGCGCGAAAAATTCTCCAGCGCATAGGAAATGTTGGCCGACATGCGCTCGAACAGCGACACCATCTGCTCGCTCAGCGAGCCGGCCTCGCTGCGGGTCACGAACAGCACACCGACGCTCTTGCCGTTGCACAGCAGCGGCAGCGCCGCCGCGGCGCCGATATTCGCCCTGGCCGCGCCTTCACGCCATGCCAGCGAGCGCGGATCGTTCAGATAGTCGTTGCTGATGCAGAGCTTCTGGCTGCGAAACGCCTCGCCGCCGACACCCGACCCCTCGGGCGCGCCGGCTTCGGTGGTGATTTTGATCGCGCGCAGACGCGCCACGTCGTCACCGCGCCCTGCGGCAAAGCGCAAGTGCTGGCCATCCGGCTCCACCAGGAACACGGCAACGGCCATGAAGTCCCCGCTCGAAAACCCGGCGTCGCAGACCATCTGGTACAGCTCGTCCGGCGATTTCGCGTAGAGGATCGCTTCATTGATGGCGCTCAACGCCGCAAAGGTGCGCGCGAGTGTCGACGGCACGATCTTAACTCCCGGGCATTTCTGCCTATTTCTCCCGGGTGGGTTATGACCGGGGATCGCCTAAGTGGTCGTTATTGCAGCAGGGAAACCACCAATCAGAGTGAACGAGCAGCGAATGACCGGCAAGAAATGTCCGGGAATACCGCCGCGCGGGAGGAATCTTCGACGAAAGGCGCGTTCTCTTTACGAATTTGCAGCCCTGTATTGGTTTACGGGAGATTGATATCGCAGCTCCGCTTTGAGACGATGGCGTCCAACAAGCAGGTCCGTTAAGGGCACCAAAGCCGAGGGAACGCCATGCCCGTCGTCAAGGCCGACCGCCTCACGCGCGTCAGCGCTGCGCTGCTCCATGCCGCCGGAGCCTCCGAGGAAGAAGCCGACGCCGTCGCCGTCGGCTGCGTCAACGCCAACCTCGCCGGCCATGACTCGCACGGCGTGATCGCGGTTCCGACCTATATCGATCGCATCAAGGCCGGACACATCGTGCCCGGCGCCAAATGGACCATCGTCCAGGAATCGCCCACCACGACCGTGATCGACGGCCATTGGGGCTTCGGTTTCCACGTCAACGCCAAGGCGATGGCGCTGACGATCGAAAAGGCGAAGACGGCGAACGTCGCCGCCTGCACCGTGTTCCGGCAGAGCCATGTCGGTCGCCTCGCCGCCTATCCGCTGATGGCGATGCGCGAAGGCATGATCGGGATTGCCACCGCCGATTCCGGCCGCTCGCCAAAACACGTCGCGCCGTTCGGCGGCAAGGAGGCGCGGCTCGGCACCAACCCGATCTCGATCGCCGTACCGTCCGATCTCGAGGCGCCGTTCTACCTGGACATGGCGACATCAGCCGTTGCCGCCGGCAAGATCCAGCTCGCGGTCGCGCGCGGCGAGGAGATCCCGACGGGGTGGATCATCGATGCCGAGGGACGGCACACCACCGATCCCACCCAATACCGCAAGGGCGGCGCGCTGCTGCCGCTCGGCGGCACCGAAGGTTACAAAGGCAGCGGTCTCGCGGCCATGGTCGAGGTGTTGTGCGGCCTGCTCACCGGATTGGGATTCGGCGTCGAGCCGACCGGGCGGCACAATGACGGGTGCTTCATGGCGGTGTTCAACGTCGCTGCGTTCCGGCCGCTGAAGGAGTTCAAGCGCGAGGTCGCCGAGTTCGCGCGCTATTTGAAATCGACGCCGCCGTCCGAGGGTAGCCGAGGCGTCTACTATCCCGGCGAGATCGAAGGCGTGCGCGAGCAGCAGCGTTTGCGTGACGGCATCGAGGTCGAGGACGCGACCTGGGAGAAGCTGCGCGCGCTGGCGCGCGACTACAGGCTCGACACTGTCCTCGATCTGGCCTGAGGCAATCCGGAGAACAGCAGCATGAATCGGCAGATGGTCCTGGTCGGCTTCCTTCAGGCGCAGAATTGCACGAACCTGCCGAGCTCGTGGCGGCATCCGGAGTCGCGCAGCGATTCGATGTCGGCGGACTATTACCAGGAGATCGCGCGGATTCTCGAAGCCGGAAAATTCCACATGGCATTCTTCGACGATCGCCTGGCGATGCCGGACCGCTACGGCAACGACCACGCCCACACCGTCGAATACGGCATCCGCTGCGTGAAGATGGATCCGCTGATCGTGCTGACGACGATGGGCATGGTCACCGACAAGCTCGGGCTGGGCGCGACTTGCTCGACCACCTATTACGAGCCCTTCGACGTCGCACGTCGCTTTGCCACGCTCGACCTGATGTCGGGCGGCCGCGCCGGCTGGAACGTCGTGACCTCGCTCAATGACGGTGAAGCGCTGAACATGGGGCGCGACTTCCATCCCGAACATGACTCGCGCTACGACAAGGCCGACGAATTCATGGAGGTCGTGCTCGGCCATTGGGACACCTGGGAAGACGGTGCGCTCATCATGGACAAGACGAGCGGCCGCTTCGCCGATCCGACCAAGGTGAAGCGGCTCGATCACAAGGGAGCGGCCTTCAAGTCGCGCGGGCCGTTCACCGTGCCGCGCTCGGACCAGGGTCACCCCGTGATCATCCAGGCCGGCGCATCCGGCCGCGGCCAGCGCTTTGCGGGGCGTTGGGGCGAGGTGATTTTTACGGCCGCACGCAATCTCCAGGGCGCCAAGGACGGCTACGCCGCCGTGCGTAACGAGGCCGCCAAAGCCGGCCGGGATCCGGAGCAGGTGTTCCTCTGCAATCTGACGACACCGGTCTGCGCCGCGACCAAGGCTGAAGCCGAAGACAAGATGGCGCTGATCAACAAGCTGCCGCTGGAGATCGACGCGCTGTCGCTGCTCGCCGAAGCGCTCAATTACGACTTCGCCTCCAAGGACCTCGACGCGCCGCTGACGACCGACGAGTTGAAGAGCATGCAGGGCATTCTGGGCATCCGCGACGGCGTGTTGAAGACATCAGGCAAGAGCAATCCGAGCGCGCGCGACTTCGTCACCTTCTCCGGCCGCGGCCAGGTGCATGACGCCATGGTCGGCGGCCCCAGGGAAATCGCGGACAAGCTGGAAGAAATGTTCGTCGAGCGCGGCTGCGACGGCTTTGTCATCGCCGCGACCTATGTGCCCGGCTCCTACGCGGACTTCGTGCAGCACATCGTGCCGGAATTGCAGCGGCGCGGCCTGTTCCAGAAGGATTATCGCGGCAAGACGTTGCGGGAGAATCTCGGGCTGAAGCGGCCGGCCGCCGGCGCCTGGAAAGTTCAGCCGCGCGACGCCGCGGAATAACAACGAGGACACGACATGCGCTGGCTGAAATTCACCAGCTCCGGCAAAACCTCCTGGGGCCTGGTTGAGGGCGACCAGGTGATCGCGATCGACGGCGATCCGTTCGGTGAATGGCAACGCACGTCGCGCAAGCATCCGCTTTCGCACGTGAAGATCGAGCTGCCGCTGATCCCGCGCACCTTCTATTGCGTCGGCCTGAACTACCTGAAGCATCTCAAGGAAGCCGCCGACAAGGCCGGCACGGTACCGGCCGTCCCTGAACGGCCCGAAATCGGCTACCGCGCGCAGAACGCGCTGATTGCGCATGACGAGGACGTCGTGATCCCGCCCTTCGCGACGGAGAAGATCCATTACGAGGGCGAGCTCGCGGTCGTCATCGGCAAGAAGGTGAAGCATTTGACGGCCGATAACGCGATGGACTGCGTGTTCGGCTACACCATCGGCAACGACGTCAGCGAACGCTCCTGGCAGAAGGCCGACCGCAGCCTGTGGCGCTCGAAGAACGCCGACACGTTCAAGCCGATGGGTCCGTGGATCGAGACCGAGGCCGATCTTGCGACGATGGAAACGATCGTTCGCGTCAACGGCCAAGAGACCAACCGCTTCCATACCAACGACATGATCTTTGGCGTCGTGGCGTTCCTGGTCGAGCTGACGAAGTATTTTACGCTATGGCCGGGTGACGTGATCTGGATGGGCACGGATGGCGCTTCGCCTGACATCAAGCACGGTGACGTCGTGGAGATCGACATCACCGGCGTCGGCACCTTGCGGAACAGGTTTGTGCGGGAGGGGCGGTGATCAGCCTGCCGCCGCGCTGCCTTTCACATGATCGATGAAGGCGCGCAGCTTCGGCAGGATCTGCCGATGACCCGGATAGTACAGGAATACACCCGGCGTCATGGGCGAGAATTTCTCCATCACACGGACCAGCCTTCCCGATGCGATGGCGCCCGTGGCCAACGGCGCAGGCACTTGCGCAAGACCCACGCCTTCGAGCGCAGCACCGAGCATCGTCGGGAAGTCATAGGCGATGAAAGGTCCTGAGACCGCGATCTCGATGGATCGGCCACCGTCGATGAACGACCACGATGCAAGCGCCCCATTCGATCGTCGCATCCTCAGGCAGGCGTGCCCACGTAGATCGTCCGGATGCGCGGGCCGGCCGGCGCGGGCGAAATAGTCGGGGCTTCCGATGACAATGAGGGGAAGCGGCCTCGTGAGCCGCACTGCGATCATGTCGGGCGTGATGAACTGGCCCATCCTGATGCCGGCATCGAAACCTCCGGCCGCCAAGTCGACCATCTCTTCGCTTGCGGCCAGCTCCACCTCGATCTCGGGATAGGCCTGGCAGAACGAGGCGATCAGCGGCTCGAGCAGGATCGGCACGACCGAGCGTGGCACGGTGAGACGCAGCAGCCCGGCCGGTCGCTGACCGAGTTCACGGGCTGCTCCGCTTGCAGCGACAAGCTCCTCGAAGGCAGGCCTGGCGCGCGCCAGGAATCGTTCGCCCGCTTCCGTCAGGCCGACGCTGCGGGTGGTGCGAATGAACAGCGCGGCGCCGACGCGCGCCTCGAGTGCTCGCACCGCCTGGCTGATTGCCGATGGCGTCACCCCGAGTTCGCTGGCTGCCCGGCGAAAACTGCGGTGTTGGGCGACGCTGAGAAACGCCTCGACGCCGTCGAGCGCTCCCTGCCGGACTGTGAAGTTCTGCTTCATAGCCCGTCAACATTATCGCGAATAGTCGCCCGCGGAAAGCTGCCCTACATCGGGATTGCAAATGACCCGCACCGGAGCAGCGAAACCGATGAAGGCAATCCGCAACGCCGCCCTGGCACTCGCCCTCTCACTGACAGGTGTTCCCGCCATGACCGATCCATCCCTTGCCCAGACACAGGCGCAGTCACCCGCGACCACGGGCGTGTTGGTAATCCTGACCGTGAAGGCGGGTATCACGCGTGAACAGGTGATGGCCGTCATGCCCGATGAAGTCAGGCAGACGGTCCAGCTCTATCTCACTGGGAAAGTCCGTGAATGGTATTCGCGGTCCGATGGGCGCGGCGCGGTCTTCCTGCTCGATGCCGGGGATGTCGCCGAAGCGCACGCGATCATGGATGCCCTGCCGCTCGCGAAGCAGAATCTCATCGACCACGAATACATCGCGGTCGGCCCGCTGATGCCCCTCCGCCTGCTGATGACCAAGCCCTGAGCACTCGCCGGCGATCGACCGGCATCGAAACCTCACGTGAAGGACATCCGAACGTGCCCCCGAGCTTCAACCTTCCATTCGTTCTCAGCGTCGCCGGCGCCTTGCTGACATCAGCGGTGGTGGCCTCCCTCTATGTCTGGCCGTTTATTCGCGCAATGCCCCGCCATGACGCGCTTCGACTTCTCGCAGCTTTCCATGCGTTCCGCTTCCTGGGAATGAACTTTATGGTTGCCGGATTTGTGTCCGCGGAGTTGAGCGCGGATTTCGCCAGCGAAGTCGGCTGGGGCGATCTCATCGCCGCCACTCTCGCGCTTGCTTCGATGGCGGCGTTGTCCTGGCGATGGCCGATCGCCATTCCGATGGTCTGGATCTTCAACGCCTGGGGCACGCTCGATCTTCTGAACGCGTACTATATGGGTGCGACGAAGATCCAGAGTCCCGGCCTGTTCGGCGCAGGCATCTATATCCCGGCGCTTTACGTGCCGTTGCTGCTGGTCAGCCACGTGCTTGTCTTCATGCTCCTGCTCAGGCCGGCGTCGCAAGAACAGGCGTCGTGATACGCCGCACCAACGGGCACGCGAATAGCGTCCTCTCAAAAGGGCAGTGCCGTAGGGTGGGCAAAGCGACTCGTCCGCCGTAGCTCGAAGAGTGAAGGCGGAAGCGTTCCCACGGCCTCTCCCGATCATAAAGAGATCCTGGGCACGGCGTTATGCGCCTTTGTCCACCCTGCAGCACCTCCCGTGCGTTCAAAACGGCAGCGCCACGCTCGTCTTGATCTCCTTCAGCACCACGTTGCTGCGGACGTAGCGGATGCCGGGGATGCGGAACATGAACTCGTCGAGGAAGCGGTTATAGGCCGCCATGTCCTGCACGACGACGCGCAGATGGTAATCCGCGTCGCCGGTCGTCGCAAAACACTCCAGCACCTCGCGACGCGTGGTGACGCGGGAGACGAACTCGTCGACGAATTTGGCGTCGTGCCGCTCCAGCGAGACGTGGAGGATGGCGGACATCGCGAACCCCGCCTGCTCGCGCGCGACCAGCGCCGCATAACCGCGAATGACGCCGCTGTCCTCGAGCGCGCGCACCCGGCGCCAGCAGGCCGAGGTCGACATACCGACCTCGTCGGCGAGCTGCTGGTTGGTGGCGCGGCCGTCCTTCTGGAGGTGGGCGAGAATCCGCGTGTCCTGGTCTTCAATCATCGAGAACCCTCAAATCGATTAATTCTACCAAATTCTAGGCAATCACGCAAAATTATACCGAATTCGCACCACCAACGGGAAAAATAGGTAGGACCTACCAGCCCGCCGGGCCTACCCTTTGCCTATTCGGCAGAATGCCGCGCGAGGTCCGCCATGGACGCCATTCCGTCACTCGACGTCTACGAACTCTCCGACCGCTACGACCGCGAGGACGGCCGCGTCTTCCTCACGGGCACGCAGGCCATCGTCCGCATTGCGCTCGACCAGGTCAGGCGCGATCGCGCCGCGGGGCTCAACACCGCCGGATTCATCTCCGGCTATCGCGGCTCCCCGCTCGGCGGCATCGATCTCGAACTTTGGCGCATCCAGCAGCGATTGAAGCAGGACCGCATCGAATTCCTCCCCGCCGTGAATGAGGACCTCGCGGCGACCGCTGTGCTCGGCTCGCAGCAGGTCGAGACCCAAACCGATCGCGAGGTCGATGGCGTGTTCGGGCTCTGGTACGGCAAGGGTCCCGGCGTCGATCGCTCCGGCGATGCGCTCAAGCACGGCAATGCCTACGGCTCGTCACCGCATGGCGGCGTGCTGGTGGTCGCCGGCGACGACCATGGCTGCGTGTCGTCCTCGATGCCGCACCAGTCCGACGTCGCCTTCATGAGCTGGTTCATGCCGACGCTGCATCCCGCGAGCGTCAGCGAATATCTCGAATTCGGCGAATATGGCTACGCGCTGAGCCGCTTCTCCGGCATGTGGGTCGGCTTCAAGGCGATCTCGGAGATCGTCGAGTCGGGCGCATCCGTCGCGCTGCGCCGGCCGCGCATCTTCCGCACGCCCGACTTCACCCCGCCGCCGGGCGGACTGCACTATCGCTGGCCCGATCTGCCGGGCCCGCAGATCGAGGAGCGGCTGGAGGCCAAGAAGCACGCGGTCTACGCTTTCGCCAAAGCCAATCCGATCGATCGCCACATCTACGACATTCCCAACGCCACCTACGGCATCGTCACCACGGGCAAGGCGCATCTCGATCTGATGGAAGCACTGCGACTGATGGGCCTCGACGAGGCCGCTTGCCGCAGCATCGGCATCGACATCTACAAGGTCGGCATGGTCTGGCCGCTGGCGCTGCATGACGCCATGGATTTCGTGAAGGGCAAGCGCGAGATCCTCGTGGTCGAGGAGAAGCGCGGCATCATCGAGAGCCAGTTCAAGGAATATTTCTACGACTATCCCGGCGCGAAGCCCGAGCGGATGGTCGGCAAGCACGACGAAACCGGCGCGCGGCTGATCTCCTGGATCGGCGAATTGTCGCCGCGCGCGCTGGCCTCCGTGCTCGCCCGCCGGCTCGATCCGATGTTTCCGGGCCTCAATCTTGCCGCGCGGGCGGCGGCGCTGTCGCCGGAGGCCGAGCGCACGATCAACGTCGCAGGCGCGACGCGTACGCCGTATTTCTGCTCCGGCTGCCCGCACAACACTTCAACCAAAGTGCCCGAAGGATCGAAGGCATTGGCGGGCATCGGCTGCCATTTCATGGCGAGCTGGATGGAACGTGAGACCTCCTCGCTGATCCAGATGGGCGGCGAAGGCGTGAACTGGGCGGCGTCGTCGCGATTTACCGGCCACAAGCACATCTTCCAGAATCTCGGCGAAGGCACCTACTACCATTCCGGTTCGATGGCGATCCGGCAGGCGATCGCCGCCAAGGCCAACATCACCTACAAGATCCTGTTCAACGATGCCGTCGCCATGACCGGCGGCCAGCCGGTCGATGGCCCCGTCAGCGTGCATGCCATTGCGCACAGCGTCCGCGCCGAGGGCGTGGACCGCATCGCGCTGGTATCGGACGATCCCGCGCAGTTTTCGCCCGCCGACCTGCCGCTCGGCGTCACCATCCATCCGCGCGAGGAGATGGACGCTGTGCAGCGCGAACTGCGCGACGTCAATGGCGTCTCGGTGCTGATCTATCAGCAGACCTGCGCCACCGAGAAGCGGCGCCGGCGCAAGCGCGGACAGATGGCCGATCCCAAGCGCTTTGCCTACATCAACGATCTCGTCTGCGAGGGCTGCGGCGACTGCTCGGTCGAATCCAATTGCCTCAGCGTCGAGCCGAAGGAGACGCCATTCGGCCGCAAGCGGCAGATCAATCTGTCGGCCTGCAACAAGGATTTTTCCTGCCTCAATGGATTTTGCCCGAGCTTCGTCACCGTCGAAGGCGCGACGCGCCGGAAGAAGAGCGCAAGCCAGATCGATGCGATCGGCCGCGCGGCCACGCTTCCCCTGCCCGCCCCCGTCACGCTCGATCACCCCTACGATCTGCTCGTGACCGGCGTCGGCGGCACCGGCGTGATCACCGTCGGCGCGCTGATCGGCATGGCCGCGCATCTGGAACGAAGCGGCGTCTCGGTGCTGGACTTTACCGGCTTTGCGCAGAAGTTCGGGCCTGTGCTGAGCTACATCCGCCTCGCCGCGAGTCCGGAGGCGCTACACCAGGTCCGCATCGATCAGGGCGCGGCCGATGCGCTGATCGGCTGCGACCTCGTCGTCAGTTCCTCGCCGAAGGCATCCGGCACCTATCGCCACGGCACGCGCGCTGCAATCAACACCGCGGAAATGCCGACCGGCGACGTCGTCCGTTTCCGCGACGCCGATCTCGCGTCCCCCGCCCGCCTGCGCGCGATCCGGCAGGTCGTCGGCAGCGACAATCTCGACTGCATCAATGCCAATGCCCTGGCCGAGCGGCTGCTGGGCGACGCCGTCTATGCCAACATCATCATGCTTGGCTTTGCCTGGCAGCGCGGACTGGTGCCGGTTTCGCTATCGGCGCTGCTGCGCGCGATCGAGCTCAATGGTGTTGCGGTCGCACGCAACAAGCAGGCTTTTGCCTGGGGCCGGATCGCCGCAGCCGATCCGGACTTTTTGCCGAAGGCGAACGAGCGGCCCGAGGCCGAGACGCTCGACCAGCTCATCGCCAGGCGCGCCGATTTCCTCACGGCCTACCAGAACGAAGCCTACGCAGGGCGCTATCGAGCGCTCGTGGCAGAAGTCCGCAGTGCCGAGGCTCCGCTCAACAGCGAAGCACTGACCGAGGCCGTCGCCCGCGCCTTGTTCAAGCTGATGGCCTACAAGGACGAATACGAGGTCGCGCGCCTGCACATGCAAAGCGGCTTCCTTGACGAGCTGAAGCGCGAATTCGAGGATGGCTTCAGCGTCAGATATCACATGGCTCCGCCCTTCCTGCCGTCCGACCGCGACGCGCGCGGCCGCCCGCGCAAACGCGCCTTCGGCCAGTGGATCCAAAGGCCGCTCACCATGCTGGCGCGGCTGAAGGGATTGCGCGGGACGCCGTTCGATCCGTTCGGATACACCGCCGAACGGCGGACCGAGCGGGAGCTGATCGGCTGGTATGAGGACGTCGTCGCGCAAATTCTGAACCGGCTCGCAACGGCGGGTCTGCCCGATCTCGTCGCCATCGCGAAAACGCCGATGGAGATCCGCGGCTACGGCCCCGTGAAGGACGTCGCGATCGCCAAGGTGAAGCCCGAGGTCGAGCGGCTGCTCGCCGCTCTGGCGAAATCTTCATCGGCAAAGATGCGTGCCACCGGTTGACGTGACGCAACCGAGGCTTCAGCCTCCCGGATTGAAGAGGCTCCCTCATGGAGTCCTGCAATCAGGTGGCGCATCATGGAATACGACCAGTTGACCCTGACCCAGGCTGCGGCCGAGCTCGCCGCGGGGAAAATCACCAGCCACGCGCTCACCTCCGAGGCGCTAGCCCGTGCCAAGGCCAACGCCGATTTGAACGCCTTCGTCACTCTGGATGAGGAAGGTGCCCTCAAGGCCGCCGTCGCGTTCGACACGCAAGGCGCGGGCGCCGGAAACAGACCGCTCGGCGGCGTCCCCATCGTGATCAAGGACAACATCGAGGTGGCCGGACTGCCGTGCACCGCCGGAACGCCGGGGCTGAAGAGCTTCATTCCAGGCGCTGACGCGCCGGTCGTGGCGAAGTTGCGGGCCGCGGGCGCCGTCATCATCGGCAAGACCAACATGCACGAGCTTGCTTTCGGCATCTCCGGCTACAACACGGCGTTCAAGACCGGCGCCGAATACGGCGTCCGCAACGCCTATGACCGCGCGCTGATCGCCGGTGGCTCGTCTTCCGGAACCGGCGCGGCAATCGGCGCGCGGATCGTGGCGGGCGGGCTTGGCACCGACACCGGTGGCTCCGTGCGCGTGCCGGGTGCACTGAACGGTTGCGCCTCGCTGCGGCCGACCGTCGGCCGTTATCCGCAAGCCGGCATCGCGCCGATCTCGCACACCCGCGACACCGCAGGCCCGATGGCGGCCACCATGGCGGACGTTGCGCTGCTCGATCGCGTCATTGCCGGCGGCGATGCGGTTGCGCCGGCCGATCTCACACGGGTGCGCATCGGTCTCATCAAGAGCATGCACGTCAATCTCGACGGGGATACCGAGGCGGCGTTTTGGGATGCGATCGACAGGCTGGAGTCGCTGGACGTGACTTTCGTCAACGTCGAGATGCCGGGGCTTGCCGCGCTTAACGGCCAGGTCGGATTTCCGGTCGCGCTCTACGAGGCCTATGACGACATGGTCGCCTACCTCAAGCGCACCGGCACAGGCATAACCATCGAGGCAATGGTCGCACAGATCGCGAGCGCCGACGTCAAGGGCACCTATGAAGGGCTGGTGCTGCCGCGCAAATTGCCGGCGCCCGACGGCAGCTTCGTTGATGCAAAGCCGCTTTATGACCACGCCATCACTATCGCGAGGCCGGCGCTTCAGGCGCTCTATCAGCAGACCTTTGCAAACAACGGGCTGGACGCCATCGCCTTTCCCACCACGCCGCAAGTTGCGATCGCGTCCAATCCGGAGTCCAGCAGTCTGGAGAATTTCGGACTGTTCATCCAGAACACCGATCCCGGCAGCAATGCCGGCATTCCCGGCATCCAGATTCCGATCGCGCTGGGCGAGACCAGCAAATTGCCGATCGGGCTTGAATTGGACGGCCCCGCGGGAAGCGACGAACGGCTGCTTGGGATCGGCGTCGCGCTTGATGCCGTGTTCGGACGGCTGCCCGCGCCGCGTTGATGCACCTGGAGGGTGGGCAAAGCGAAAGCGTGCCCACGACCTCTCCGTCATTGCGAGGAGCACTTGCGACGAAGCATCCAGTATCTCTCTGCGGAGGGATTCTGGTTTGCTTCGCTACGCTCGCAATGACGGAGAGGCCGTGGGCACGGCGCGTTGCGCCTTTGCCCGCCCTGCGGCACCGTCAACTTGGCTTCACGAATACGGATTGATCAGCTTCTGCTGCTCGGCGCTATGATGCACGAGCATGTCGATGAAAGTCCGGACCTTCGCCGACAGATGATGGCGATGCGGATAGACCGCATTCATCGACATCTCGACCGGCCGATATTCCGGCAACAGGCGCACCAGCCGGCCGGCGTCGAGATCGTCGCCGACCAGGAATCCGGCCGCGAGGCTGACGCCTGCCCCCTGCAACGCCGCTTCACGCAGGGCTTCGCCGCTGTTGGTGATCAGATTGCCTGATACGCGCACCGAGGCCGGCGTGCCCTTGCGATCGAAGAAGCGCCATTCATCGAAGGGGTAATTGATGTGGCGCACGCAATTATGTTCGGCAAGTTCCTCGAGCGTCTGCACGCGTCCATGCGCCTCGATATAGGAATGCGAGCAGCACAGCACGTGCCGCCAGGTCGCAAGGCTCCGCACGATCAGGCTGGAGTCGGGCGGCGCGATCATGCGCAATGCGAGATCAAAGCCTTCCTCGACCAGGTCGACATTGGTCTCGCCCATGCGCAGGTCGACCTTGACCTCCGGATAAGTCGCGAGGAACTCGACCATCACGGGCGCGACGAACGGCAC
This sequence comes from Bradyrhizobium sp. CCGUVB4N, assembly GCF_024199945.1. GTDB lineage: Bacteria > Pseudomonadota > Alphaproteobacteria > Rhizobiales > Xanthobacteraceae > Bradyrhizobium. The sequence continues at coordinate 8,413,391 of NZ_JANADP010000001.1, forward strand.
CATGTGGGTGGCGGTGTGGATGCGCAGCGTGCCGCGCGGAGCCGATTGCAGCGCGCCGGCGATGTCGTCGGCCTGTTCGAGATCGGCGAGGATCTGGGTCGAGCGGTCGTAATAGGCCTTGCCGATTTCGGTGAGGCTCACTTTACGCGTGGTGCGGTTGAGCAGCCGCACGCCGAGCCGGTCTTCCAGCGCCTGGACGTGATTGCTCACCATGGTGGTCGACATGTTGAGGCGGCGGGCGGCGGCGGAAAAACCGCCGTTTTCGACCACGCGGACGAAGGCGGTCAGGCTGGTGAAGCGGTCCATGCGTTGAGGCTCCGATTATCCGCCATGGCTGGATAATGCTTCCATCAATTCCGGGATTATCACAACGGCCGGGACAACGCATCTTGCAGCCATCAAGAGCGCACTGGTCTGAAACAGGCGCATGGAAATTCCGAGGGTGCCATGTCGAACGCCACTTATACCACTGAAACAACTGACAAAATCAGCCTCAAGCCATCCCGCAAGGCGATCAAGCGGGCAGCCCTCGCGCTGGCACTGGTGCTCGGCGTCGCCGCGGCCGGTGACTTTGGCTACGACTACCTGACGACCGGCCGCTACCTGGAAACAACCGACGACGCCTATGTGAAGGCCGATTCCACGATCATCGCTCCCAAAGTGTCGGGCTACATCGCCCAGGTGCTGGTCGGCGACAACGAGAAGGTCAAAGCCGGCCAGCTCCTGGCCAAGATCGACGACCGCGACTTCAAGGCGGCACTGGGCCAGGCTCGCGCGGATGTGGCCGCGGCCGAAGCCTCGGTTCGCAACCTCGATGCCCAGCTCGAACTGCAACAGCCGATCATCGAGCAGAGCACCGCCGACGTCACGGCTGCCGACGCCAATCTGAAATTCGCGCAGGAAGAGCGCGCCCGCTACGACGACCTCATGAAGTCGGGCTCGGGCACGATCCAGCGCGCGCAGCAGACCGATGCGGCGCTCCGCGCCAGCAACGCGCAATTGCAGCACGCCAGGTCGGGCCTGGTCGCCGCGCAGCGCAAGGTCGACGTTCTGACCACCCAGCGTGCCCAGGCCACGGCGCAGCTCGATCACGCCCGCGCAGTCGCGGATCAGGCTGAGCTGAACCTGTCCTACACCGAGATCACCGCGCCGGTTGAGGGCACGGTCGGCGCCCGCTCATTGCGCGTCGGCCAGTACGTGCAGGCCGGCACGCAGTTGATGGCGGTGGTGCCCCTCGACGCGGTCTATGTGGTCGCGAATTTCAAGGAGACCCAGCTCACGCATGTGCGCGCCGGCCAGCCGGTCGAGCTGATCGTCGACAGTTTTCGGAATCGCACGCTGCACGGTCATGTCGACAGCCTTTCGCCGGCGAGCGGGCTTGAATTCGCGCTGCTGCCTCCCGACAACGCAACAGGCAACTTCACCAAGATCGTGCAGCGCGTCCCGGTGAAGATCGTGCTCGACGATCACAGCCTCACCGGCCTGCTGCGGCCCGGTATGTCGGCGGTGCCGACCGTCGACACCAAGGCAACCGTGGTGGCCGAGCGCGAGACGACCAAGCGCATCGCCGACAACGCGCCGCGCGGCACCGGCGGCTGACGCTCAGGGGGATCCCGGCAAGGATTATCAAGTCCCGCCGGATGATCCTTCCCGGACTTCCACGATTATCGAAACCATCCGCCTAATGCATCCTGTCTCTGTAACCGAGAGGAGGCTTCCATGAGCACGCTTCAATCGACCCTCGACACCGCTTCCGCCGCCAATCTCCCCGCCCCCGCCGCGGCTCCCGCAACGCCGGCCGTCTCCGCCAAAACCTGGATCGCCGTGATCGGCGCCACGCTCGGCGCCTTCATGGCGGTGCTGAACATCCAGATCGTCAACGCCTCGCTCGCCGACATCCAGGGCGCGATCGGCGCCGGCATCGATGACGGCGGCTGGATCTCGACCTCCTACCTGATCGCCGAGATCGTGGTGATCCCGCTCTCCGGCTGGCTCGCGCAAGTGTTCTCGATCCGGATCTATCTGCTCACCAACGCGATCCTGTTCCTTCTTCTCTCCGCGGCCTGCGCGCTGGCGCAGGACCTCCCGCAGATGATCGTGTTGCGCGCCGTGCAGGGTTTTACCGGCGGCGTGCTGATCCCGATGGCCTTCACGCTCATCATCACGCTGCTGCCGCGTGGAAAACAGCCGGTCGGCCTTGCGCTGTTCGCGCTGTCGGCGACGTTTGCGCCTGCGATCGGCCCGACCATCGGCGGCTATCTGACCGAGAATCTCGGCTGGCAGTACATCTTCTACGTCAACCTCGTGCCCGGCGCGATCATGGTCGGCATGCTCTGGTATGCGCTCGACGCCAAGCCGATGCAGCTGTCGCTGCTGCGCGATGGTGACTGGGCCGGCATCATCACCATGGCGATCGGCCTTTCCGCGCTGCAGACCGTGCTGGAGGAAGGCAACAAGGACGATTGGTTCGGCTCGCCCTTCATCGTCAAGCTCAGCGTCATTGCGGCGGTCGCGCTCGCAGCCTTCCTGATCATCGAGCTGACGGTGAAGAAGCCGCTGTTGAACCTGCGCCTGCTGGTCCGCCGCAATTTCGGCTTCGGCATGCTCGCCAACTTCCTGCTCGGCGTCGCGCTCTACGGCTCGGTGTTCATCCTGCCGCAATATCTGGCGCGCATCCAGGGCTACAATGCCGAGCAGATCGGCATGGTGCTGGCGTGGACTGGCCTGCCGCAGCTCGTGCTGATCCCGCTGGTGCCGCGCCTGATGCAGAAGTTCGACGCGCGGATCATCATCGGCATCGGCTTCGTCCTGTTCGCAGGCTCCAATTTCATGAACATCTACATGACCAACGACTACGGTTCCGACCAGCTGTTGTGGCCCAACATCGTCCGTGCCATCGGCCAGGCGCTGGTTCTGGCGCCGCTGTCTGCGGTGGCAACCGCCGGCATCGAGCCGGAGAATGCCGGCTCGGCCTCCGGCCTGTTCAACATGATGCGCAACCTCGGCGGCGCCGTCGGCATCGCGCTGCTGCAGACCGTGCTGACCAAGCGCGAGCAGTATCACTCCAACGTGCTGATGCAGTCGGTCTCGGTGTTCGAACAGGCCACCCGCACGCGGCTGGAGCAGCTCACGCAGTACTTCATCAATCACGGTGTGCCCGACCGTGCGGACGCGTCGCATCGCGCCTATGTCGCGATCGGCCATATCGTGCAGAAGCAGGCTTACATCTTCGCCTTCAGCGACACCTTCTATCTGCTCGGCATGGCGCTGATCGTGGCCCTGATCGCCGTCCTCTTCCTGAAGAAGCCCGGCCATGTCTCGGCCGGCGGGGCCCACTGACCTCAACCCAAGAGACCAACTCAAGCAAGGAGAACGACCATGAAACCCCGCATGAATTTCTACCAGGCCGCCCCCGAGACGATGAAGGCGCTGATGGCGCTGGAAGAGCAGATCCAGTCCACCGGACTCGAGAAATCGCTGATCGAGCTCGTCAAGATCCGGGCCTCGCAGATCAACGGCTGCGCCTTCTGCATCAACATGCACACCGAGGATGCGCGCAAACGCGGCGAGACCGAGCAGCGTATCTATCTGCTCAACGCCTGGCGTGAATCCCCGCTCTATACCGACCGCGAGCGCGCCGCGCTGGCCTGGACCGAGTCGGTGACGCTGATCGCGGAAACGCACGCGCCGGACGACGTTTACGAAGAGGTCCGCGGACGATTCTCCGATGCGGAGACGGTGAACCTGACCATGCTGATCGGCGCCATCAACGCCTGGAACAGGCTGGCGATCGCATTCCGCGCGGTTCATCCGGTGAAGGTGAAGGCGTCGGTGGCGTAGGTGCTATCACGCGAACTGTCATGCCCCGGCTTGACCGGGGCATCCAGTACGCCGCAGCCCATCGATTCAATCACAACCGTCTCTGGAATACTGGATCGCCCGGTCGAGCCGGGCGATGACAGCGCAGTGTATGGCGGATGGCTCCGAGCCTAAACCGCCGTCGCCTTTGCGAACTCCACATAGATCTCACGCAGCCGCGTTGCGAGTGGACCGGGCTTGCCGTCGCCGACCTTCTTGCCGTCGATCGCCACCACCGGCTGGACGAACAGCGAGGCCGATGTCGCAAAGGCCTCCTTGGCGGCGAGCGCCTCTTCCACCGTGAAGGACCGCTCCTCGACGCGGAGCTGGCGCTCTTCGGCGAGCGCGACCACGGCCTTGCGGGTGCAGCCCGGCAGGATCGCGTTTGAATTCTTGCGGGTGACGATGACGTCGTCCTTGGTGAGAATGAATGCCGACGACGAGCCACCTTCGGTGACGTAGCCGTCCTGCAGCATCCAGGCCTCGCCGGCGCCGGCTTCCGCAGCCGCCTGCTTTGCCAGCACCTGCGCCAGCAGCGCGACGCTCTTGATATCACGCCGCTCCCAGCGGATGTCGGGCACTGTGATTACGTTGATGCCGGTCTTGGCAGCCTCTGCATTGATGATGTCCTTTTCGGAGGTGAACATCACCAGGCTCGACTTGATCTCGCCCTTGGGGAACGCGAAGTCGCGGCCCTTGTCGGCACCGCGTGTGACCTGGAGATAAACCAGGCCGTTCACCACCTTGTTGCGGGCGATGAGCTCCTTCTGGATCTCGGTGATGCGCTCGACCGTCTCCGGAAGCTTCAGCTTGATCTCGCCGACCGAGCGCTCCAGCCGCGCCAGATGCGAGGCATTGTCGACCAGCTTGCCGTCGAGCACAGCCGAGACCTCGTAGATGCCGTCGGCGAAGAGGAAGCCGCGGTCGAGCACCGAGACCTTCGCGTCCGAGAGCGGGACGAATGAGCCATTGACGTAGGCGGTCGAATCCAAGGCTGGTCTCCAGAAAAAGGGGGATTTATCGACCGGTATAGGGGATTTGAAGCGCGCGATAAACCCTCGATCCGTCATTCCGGGGCATTCGCAAAGCGAATGAGCCCGGAATCCATAACCTCAGCTGGTGGTTATGGATTCCGGGCTCGCGCGACGCGCGCCCCGGAATGACGGAGGAAGTGGCTAGTGCGACAAGATCTTCGACAAGAACTTCTGCGCGCGGTCGCTGCGGGGCTTGCCGAAGAAATCGTCCTTCGGCGCGTCCTCGACGATCTCGCCGCGGTCCATGAAGATCACCCGGTTGGCGACCTTGCGGGCAAAGCCCATTTCGTGGGTCACGACCATCATGGTCATGCCGTCATGGGCGAGGTCGACCATGACGTCGAGCACCTCGCTCACCATTTCGGGGTCGAGCGCCGAGGTCGGCTCGTCGAACAGCATCACGATCGGATCCATGGCGAGCGCGCGCGCGATCGCGACACGCTGCTGCTGGCCACCGGAAAGCTGTGCCGGAAACTTCTGGGCCTGTTCCTTCAGGCCGACGCGCTCGAGCAGTTGCATGCCCTTCGCCACGGCCTTGTCGGACGACCGGCCCAGCACCTTCTGCTGAGCGAGGCAGAGATTGTCGATGATCTTCAGATGCGGGAACAGCTCAAAATGCTGGAACACCATGCCGACGCGTGAGCGCAGCTTCGGCAGGTCGGTCTTGGGATCGTTGACCTTGGTGCCGTCGACCGAGATGTCGCCGCTCTGGAACGGCTCCAGCGCGTTGACGCATTTGATCAGGGTCGACTTGCCCGAGCCCGAAGGGCCGCAGACCACGACGACCTCGCCCTTGGTGACGCTGGTGGTGCAGTCGGTCAGCACCTGGAAGGTCGGGCTGTACCATTTGTTGACGTGGCTGATTTCGATCATGACCGACTTGCTCTAGCGGATGATGGCGATGCGCGTCTGGAGGCGGCGGACGCCGAAGGACGCGATACAGGAAATGGTGAAATAGACGATTGCGGCGAACAGATACATCTCGACCAGACGGCCGTCGCGCTGCGCGACCTTGCTGGCGGCCCCGAGGAAGTCCGTAATCGACAGCACGTAGACCAGCGAGGTGTCCTGGAACAACACGATGGTCTGCGTGATCAGCACCGGCAGCATGTTGCGGAACGCCTGCGGCAGCACGACGTAGCGCATGGTCTGCGCATAGGTCAGGCCGAGCGCGCTGGCCGCGGCCGGCTGCCCCCGCGAGATCGACTGGATGCCGGCGCGCATGATCTCGGAGAAGTAGGCCGCCTCGAACATGATGAAGGTGATGAGCGAGGAGGCGAACGCGCCGACGCTGATCGGCCGCGAGGCACCGGTCACCCATTGTCCGATATAGGGCACCAGGAAGTAGAACCAGAAGATCACGAGCACCAGCGGCAGCGAGCGCATGAAGTCGACATAGAGGCCGGCGATGCGGCCGAGCGTCTTGTAGCCGGACAGCCGCATCAGGGCGATGGCGGTGCCGAACACGAGGCCGCCGAGCGCCGCGAGCCCTGTCAGCATCAGCGTGAACGTCATGCCCTCATAGAACAGATAGGGCAGCGCGCGGATGATGACGCCAAAATCAAAATTGCTGAACATGGTGCTATTTCCCCGTGATGTAGCCGGGGATCGCGACGTAGCGCTCGAGATAGCGCATCGCGGTCACGACGACGGCGTTGACGAGGAGATAGAGGATGGTCGCAGCCGTAAAGGCTTCGAACACCTGGAACGAGAATTCCTGCATCGAGCGGGCCTGTCCGGTCAATTCGATCAGGCCGATGGTGATGGCGACCGCGGTGTTCTTGATGGTGTTGAGGAACTCCGAGGTCAGCGGCGGCAGGATGATGCGGAACGCCATCGGCAGCAGCACGTAGCGATAGCCCTGCACCGTGGTCAGACCAAGCGCCGTCGCGGCCATCTTCTGCCCGCGCGGCAGCGAGGAGATGCCGGCCTGCAATTGCACCGCGACGCGCGCCGACATGAAGAAACCGATGCCGATCGCCGCCGTCCAGAACGGCGCGTTCGGCAATTGCTTCAGCCACAGACCGGCGGCCTTCGGCAGCAATTCCGGCAGCACGAAGAACCACAGGAACAGCTGCACCAGCAGCGGCATGTTGCGGAAGAACTCGACCCAGCAGAAGCCGAACCAGCCGGCGGCCTTGGAAGGCAGCGTCCGCATCACGCCGACGATCGAGCCGAAGATCAGCGCGATGATCCAGGCGAGCACCGCCGTCTTCAGGGTCAGCACCAGCCCCGACAGCAGCATGTCGAGATAGGTGCCGGTCCCCATCGGGTTCGGCTCGAAGAAAATTCCCCAGTTCCAGTGGTAGTTCACGTGTCCCCCGCGCGAACGCGCCAATCAAAATTGGCTCGAAAGAAGTTCTGGGCGCCTATGCAAATGTCCGGCCACTCTGGTGTCAAGAGTGGCCGGACATGATCCCGATCCCGAGGGATCGAGGTATATCTTACTTATAGTCGTCCGGGTTCGGCGAGTCCGAAGGTTTTGCGAACTCGTTCTTCAGTTCGGCCGAAATCGGCGTGTTGAGGTTCAGGCCCTTCGGCGGGATCTTGGCGGTGAACCACTTGTCGTAGATCTTCTGGCCTTCGCCGGAGGTATAGAGCGCAGCGGTCGCCGCATCGACCACCTTCTTGAAGGCAGCGTCGTCCTTGCGCAGCATGATGCCGTAGGGCTCAGGCTTGGAGAACGCGTCCTTGGAGATGACGTAGTCGTCCGGCGTCTTCGAGCCGGCAACCAGGCTCGCGAGCAGAACGTCATCCATCACGAAGGCGACTGCGCGGTCGGTCTCGACCATCAGGAAGGCTTCGGCGTGGTCCTTGGCCGGGATGATATTGGCACCCAGGCTCTTGGCGACATTGGCCTCGGTGAGCTGCTTGATGTTGGTTGTGCCGGCGGTGGAGACCACCGTCTTGCCCTTGAGATCGTCGATCGACTTCAGCCCGCTCGACTTCTTGAAGACGTAGCGGCTGGCGGTCAGATAGTGGGTGTTGGTGAAGGCGACCTGCTTCTGGCGGTCGGCGTTGTTGGTGGTCGAGCCGCATTCGAGGTCGATGGTGCCATTCGCCATCAGCGGGATACGGGTCGCCGAGGTCACCGGATTGAGCTTCACCTCGAGCTTGTCGAGCTTGAGCTCCTTCTTCACGGCGTCGACGATCTTGTAGCAGATGTCCATCGCGAACCCGACGGGCTTCTGGTTGTCGTCGAGATAGGAGAACGGGATCGAGGAATCGCGGAAGCCCAGCGTGATCGCGCCGGTGTCCTTGATGTTCTTCAGCGTGCCGGTCAGCTCTTCGGCGCCGGCCTGGCTGACGACAAAGGTCGCGGCGAGCGCAAGGCCGATGTGACGGAAATGTTTCACTTTTTCTCCCCTTTCAGGATGATGCGGCCGGATGCAAGCACATCTGGGCCCGGATTAGAATGTGACTTTCGGCTGGATGCCGGCTCAGGTTAACGGGCTCAGGCGAGTGGCTTGGGCAATTCGCCGAGATCCCAGAACAGCCCGGCCATCACCGTCAAGGCCTCTTCGGTCAATGGCAGCAGGATGTGCTCATTGGGCGCATGCTGGGAACAGCCGGGGTAGGAGTGCGGGACCCAGATCGTCGGCAGGCCCAGGATCTCGGAAAACACGTCGTTCGGCAGCGAGCCGCCGAAGTTCGGCAGCACCGCCGGCGCCTTGCCGGTGGTGTTTTGGACTGAATCCGCGGCCCATTTGATCCAGGGACTGTCGAAATCGGTGCGCGAGGCCGCAAAGCTCTGCGCCGCCCGCACCTCGACCATCGGAAAGCCCTTTGCGACCAGATGGGCGCGGACGGCATCGATCAGGCCATCAACCTTGGTGCCGACCACGAAGCGCAGTTGCAGCACGGCATTGGCGTGACCGGGAATGGCGTTCGCCGGCTTCCCGATATTGCCCGACGACATCGCCAGAACCTCCAGCGTGTTCCAGGCATAGAGCCGCTCGGCCGCGGACAGACCGTCCTCGCCCCAATTCTCCGCAAGCGCCGGCTCGTCCTCGGTCGGCACCACCTGCACATCGGCAAGATAGCTGCGGATCTGGTTGGTGAGCCGCGGCGGCTTGAGGGCATCGAGCTGAAGCCGGCCGTGGCCGTCGACCAGCGTCGAAATCGCGTTGACCAGGATGGTCGCGGGGTTGGCGAGCACGCCGCCCCAATTGCCGGAATGATGGCCGCCGTCGCGCAAGGCCACGTCGAGATGGATGCGGATGCCGCCACGGCAGCCGAGGAACAGCGTCGGCCGATCGGCCGACAGCCGCGGCCCGTCGGAGGCCATGAACAGATCGGCCTTGAGCGCGTCGCGGTTGAGGTCGCAGACCTTGCCGAGATCAGGCGAGCCGATCTCCTCGCCCATCTCGACGATGAATTTTGCATTGAAGCCGAGCTTGCCGCCGCGGGCCGCGCGCACCGCGCGGAGCGCGGCCATGTTGATGCTGTGCTGGCCCTTGTTGTCGGCCGTGCCGCGGCCATAGAGACGAATGCCTGCCGCCGTCGTGCGCCAGGGATCGCGCCCATCGCGCCATTCGCCTTCCATGCCGTCGACGACGTCGCCATGGCCATAGATCAGCACGGTTGGTGCAGACTCACTCTCATGGTGCTCGGCGAACAGGAATGGCGACTTGCCGCTCGGGGATTCGACCAGACGGCTGGTAAAATCGAGCGCGGCAAAAGCCGGCACCATCTCCTGTTCCAGATAGCTGCGCAGCTCGGCACCGCGCGACGGATTCTGGCTTTCGGTCCGATACGCGACGCGGCGGTCGAGTTCAGCGAGGAACGCACCGGATTGGAAGTCGTCCCGGGCGCGGGCGATGGCGTCGGCTCTGGTCATTGCTTTCGTTTTCAAGGTTTCGAAGCGGGAGAGCGTAGCGGGCTACACTGGGCCTCGAAAGTGGCGGGGACTGGATAGTTCTTGGGTCGATCTTGCGATTTCGTTCTTGCGCTCTTGAGATTGGCTTGCCAAGGGCTGGAGTACCGCTGATTTTGGCCTTGCCAATGCCCAAGCATATGCAAGAACGTCGCCAAGTTGGGGCGCACATCTATCATTCGAAGAGCGCTCAGTACAGGGCGCCAGGGGACCAGCATGGCCAAGCAGATCAGGCTCAACGCATTCGCGATGAATTGCGTCGCGCATCAATCACCGGGCCTGTGGACCCATCCACGCGACCGCACCGCCGAATATAACCGCCTGCCTTACTGGATCGATCTCGCCAAGACACTGGAACGCGGTCGTTTCGACGGATTGTTCCTCGCCGACGTGCTCGGCGTCTACGACGTCTATGGCAATAGCCCTGACGCAGCCTTGCGCAATGCAGCACAGACACCGTCGAACGAGCCGCTCCTTCTGCTCTCGGCGATGGCCGCGGTCACCAAGAACCTCGGCTTCGGCGTCACCAGCAACCTTTCGTTCGAACCGCCCTACCCGTTCGCACGGCGGATGTCGACGCTCGACCACCTGACCGAGGGGCGGATCGGCTGGAACGTCGTTACCGGCTATCTCGACAGCGCCGCACGCGGCGCCGGCAAGGACAAGCAGACCGGGCATGACGACCGCTACGACATCGCCGACGAATATATGGAGGTGGTCTACAAGCTCTGGGAAGGAAGCTGGGAGGACGACGCGGTGCTGCGCGACCGCAAGCGCGGCATCTTCACCGATCCCGGCAAGGTTCATCGCGTCAATCATGAGAGCGCGAATTACCGCATCAACAACACCATCCATCTCAGCGAGCCATCGCCGCAGCGGACGCCGGTGCTGTACCAGGCCGGGACGTCGCCGCGCGGGCGGCAGTTCGCCGCCAAGCACGCCGAATGCGTGTTCATGTCGGGCCCGTCGGCCAAGATCATTGCGCCGCGGGTCTCCGCGATCCGCGAGGAAGCCGCCAAGTTCGGCCGCAACCCGGCCGAGATCCTGATGTTCAACATGATGACGATCATCCTCGGCAACACCGAAGCGGAAGCTGCGGCGAAATATGCCGACTACCGGTCGCACATCAATCCGGAAGGCGCGCTTGCCTTGATGTCGGGATGGACCGGCATCGATTTCTCCGGCTACGAGCTCGACCAGCAGGTCCGCCACGTCCAGAACGATGCCGGCCGCAGCGCACTCGACAACGTCACCCGCGGCGACCCCGACCGCGTCTGGACCGTGCGCGACGTCATCGAACATGTCGGCATCGGCGGCGCCGGCCCGGTCGTGGTGGGTACGCCGGAAAGCGTCGCCGACAAGATCGAGGATTGGTTCGAGAAGACCGACGTCGACGGTCTCAACGTCGCGTTTGCGATCTCGCCCGGCGATTTCGAGAACATCGCCGACATGCTGGTGCCGGAGCTGACCAAGCGCGGGCGCTACAAGTCCGAGTATGCGAAGGGGACATTGCGCGAGAAACTGTTCGGCGACGGCCGCGCCCGGCTCGACGCGCCGCATCCGGCGGCTGGGTATCGGGTGGGGAAGAAGGGGTAGGCCCCAGCTACGCGTTCAGCCGAACTACATCCGCAATCACCACTGCGTTCCCTCCCCCCTTGCGGGGGAGGGAGCAGAGCGGAGCACGCGGCGCCTACACCTTCCCGTCCACCATCACCTCGATCAGCTTGGTCCCCGGCCGGTTGAACGCCGACGCCAGCGTTGCCTTCAGCTCACGGGGATCGCTGATCTTGATCGCCTCGCAGCCAAGCGCCTTCGCCACGCCGGCGAAATCCACGGGCGGATCGGCAAAATCCATGCCGACGTAATTGTCATCGCCATGGAAGGCGAGCAGGCGCTGCTTGATGATGCGGTAGCCGCCATTGTTGGCGATGACGACGTTGAGCGGCAGCTTGTGGTGCGCGGCCGTCCACAGCGACTGAATCGAATACATCGCGCTGCCGTCGCCTGAGAAGCACACGACGGGCCGATCCGGACTGGCGATGCTGGCGCCGACCGAGGCGGGCAAGCCCCAGCCGATGCCGCCAGAGGCAAGGCCGTGATAGCCATAGCGGTCGCGGTGCGGACGCAAGTTAGTGATCTGACGGCTGGACGTGAGCCCTTCGTCGACGAGGATCGCATGATCGGGCATCGCCTCGACCATTTGCAGCACGAGATAGTCGGGATCGATGGGGCTGCGTCCCGCGGTCTTGCCGATCTGCTCGACCAGCACGGTACGCCGCGCGGTCCAGTTCTTCGGCGCGAGCTCGGCGAGACGCTGTTTCGCACGCTGCGCCAGCGATACGCCGCCCATCTCCTTCAGCACCGGGATCAGCGCGCGCAGCGTTTCCTTCACATCCGCCTTCAGCGCAATCTCGGCGCCGTAATTCTTGGCGATCTCCCAATCGACGAGGCCGATCTGAACGATACCGAGCCCGTCGGGAAGTGCATCGACCTCGCTATAGACGGACATCCGCAACGGATCGCCGCCGAGCGCGATCAGCAGGTCGTAGGGCGCAAGCGTATCGCGCGCGACCTTCTGCACGCGCGCCAGCGTGCCGACAAAGCTTGGACTCTCCGACAGGAAGTGCGAGCCATACGGCGTGGAGGATTGGTAGGCGGCAGCCCCGAGCAGCTCGGCGAGTTCAGCGGCCTCCTTCAGCGCATCGCTCTTGACCACCTCGTCCATGGTCACGATCACCGGACGCTCGGCCTTAAGTAGCCGCGCGGCAAAAGCCCTGAGCGCTTCATCCGACGGCTTGACGCGCGCGTCGATGCGGGTGGAGCGGCCGAGATCGATACCAGCCTCGCTGTTGAGGATGTCGCCCGGCAGCGAGATGAACACCGGCCCGGTCGGCGGCGTCATCGCAACCTTGGCGGCGCGGCGCACGATGCGCGGCAGGTCTTCCAGACGCGTCACCTCGACCGCCCATTTCACCAGCGGCTCGGCCATCCGCACCAGCGGGCCATAGAGCACCGGCTCCATCAGCCCGTGGCCCTGCTCCTGCTGGCCCGCGGTCAGGATCATCGGCGTGCCCGTGAACTGGGCGTTGTAGAGCGAGCCCATGGCGTTGCCGAGTCCCGGCGCAACATGGACGTTGCAGGCGACGAGCTTGCCGGAGGCGCGGCTGTAGCCATCCGCGATCGCCACCACCAGGCTCTCCTGCATCGCCATCACATAGGTGAGATCGGGGTGGTCCTTCAGCGCATGCATGATCGGCAGCTCGGTGGTACCGGGGTTGCCGAACAGATGCGTGATGCCCTCGTCCTTGAGCAGCGCGAGAAAGGCGGAACGGCCGGTGATCTTGTTCTTCATGTTTCCTCCAAGGAGCGGACGTTGCCGCAAGGACTGAAAGCATGATGGCCGAAAGTTCAGGAGGCGCGCAAGGAAGCGTGGTCATGGCTGCCTTGCGCGGGCGCGCCGAACGCGACTCTCGTGTCCCGGACGCGCTGCAACGCGCAGCGTTGCTGCGCAGAGCCGGGACCCAAGAGGCGACACGGCACCATACGGCGAGATGGGCCCCGGCTCAGCAGCGCATCACCGAAGAGGTGCTGCGCTGCGTCCGGGGCACGAGAGCCATGTACGCGGCGGCTACATTTCCTCCCGACCCAGCTCGAAAGGATCCTCGCCGCTAGCGCGCTTCTTCTTTTTCGAGCGCTGCCAGACCACGCCCGGAAAGCCCTTCAACGGCACCAGCGGCTCGCCGGTATAGGCCCATTCCTGCAGCTCCTCGATCGCGATGTGATAGAGCGGCTGGCGACCGGTGCGCTCCTTGAACAGGGCGCGGGGGATGTTGACCATGTGCGGACCGCGCGGACGCTCATAGGCGATCGGCGTGCCGCAATGGGCGCAGAAGCTGCGCGCGGTCTTGGTCGCCTTGTCTTCATAACGTGTCAGCATGGTCTTGCCGGAGGTGATACGAAAACGCTTCTTCCAGCTGCCGACATAGGTGGCGTAGGCCGCGCCATGAGCACGGCGGCTGGCCGCGGAGTGATCATGCCAGGCCCAGCGCGCGGGGATGTCGATCTCGAAGGTGACCTTGCCGCAGAGGCACTGGCCGGTGGCAGTTCCTGCGGCGACTGCGGCTTTGGCCATGGTCTCTCCTCATCGTCATGGCGCGCGACAATACACGATCGTCATTCCGGGGCGCGACGAAGTCGCGAGCTATGATGCGCAATTGCGCATCGGAGAATCCATCGAACCTCAGGTTCAGGCAGAGGAATGGATTCCGGGCTCGGCGCTACGCGCCGCCCCGGAATGACAGGAGAGAGATCAGGCCGGCGTCAGTTCGTCATACCCCGGATAATCCGTATACCCCTTCTCCTCGCCACCATAGAACGTCGCACGGTTATACGGCGTGATCGGGTAATCGTGCTCAAGCCGACGCGGCAGATCGGGGTTGGAGATGAAGATGCGGCCGAAGGCGATGATGTCGGCGTGGCCGTCTGCGATCGCGGCATTCGCCGTCTCGCCGGTGAAACCACCCGCGGTCATCAGCACGCCGCTGTAGTGCGGACGGAACAGCACCATGGCCGACGGCACGTTCTCCCAGTGGACGTCGGCACGGCCGGCGCCGCTGGAGCGCGGCTCGATCAAGTGCAGATAGGCGAGGCCGAGCTTGTCGAGCGCCTTCACCACATGGGTGTAGAGCGGCATCGGGTCGGGATCGGCGGAATCGTTGGCGATACCGTGAGGCGACAGCCGCACGCCGACGCGGTTCGCGCCCCAGACGTCGATCGCGGCCTGGGTCACTTCGAGCAGCAGACGGGTTCGGTTCTCGATCGAGCCGCCATATTGATCGGTGCGCTGGTTGCTGCGCGATTGCAGGAACTGCTCGAGCAGATAGCCGTTGGCGCCGTGGATCTCGACGCCGTCGAAACCGGCGGCGAGCGCATTCTTCGCGCCCTGCCGGAAAGCCTCGACGATGCCCTTGACCTCGTCCGTCTCCAGCGCGCGCGGCGTCTCGTATTCGGCGATCTTGCCGTCGGCGGTCATCGCCCGCATGCCTTCGGCCTTGATCGGGATCGCCGAAGCGGACACCGGCAGCTCACCACCATGGAACGAGGAATGCGAGACGCGGCCGACATGCCAGAGCTGGAGGAAGATGATGCCGCCCTTGGCATGCACGGCGTCGACCACCCTGCGCCAGCCGGCGATCTGCGCCTCCGAATAGATACCGGGGGTTGCCGGGTTGCCGCGGCCTTGCGACAGCACCGGAGAGGCTTCGGCAATCAGCAGGCCGCCAGGCGTAGCGCGCTGACCGTAATATTCGGCGTTGAGCGGCCGCGGCGAAAAGCTCTCGCGCTCCGCGCGCATGCGCGTCAGCGGCGCCATCGCGACGCGATGCGCGAGCTTGTACGGACCGACCTGCAACGGTTGGAACAACGCCTTGAATTTCATGGGGGCCCCGGATGTCTTTGAAAGGATGCGGATCATATAGCGAGGGGCGGCCACCGGAAAAGGCGCCGCCCCTCACAAAAGCAGATATTCCCTCGCGCGGAACGCGGCAGAGAACAGGCCTTACGCCGTCTTGACCCAGACGGCCTTGACGTTGAGATATTCCTCGACGTGCTGCTTCCCGGACTCGCGGCCGTAGCCGCTCATCTTGTAGCCGCCGAAGGGCACTGCGGGGTCCATGGCCTGATAGCAATTCACCCACACCGAGCCGGCACGCAGACGCTTCGCAACCGCATGCGCCTTGGTGACATCACGCGTCCACAGGCCGGAGCCGAGGCCGAAGGTGGTGTTGTTGGCGCGCTTGACCAGTTCGTCCATGTCCTTGAACGCGATCGCGGAGATGACGGGACCGAAGATCTCTTCCTGCGCGATGCGCATGTTGTCCTGGACGCCGGCGAACACGGTCGGCGAGACGAAGAAGCCCTTGGCAAGCGCGCCTTCCGTGACGCGGCCGCCGCCGGCAAGCGCCCGCGCACCTTCCTTCTGGCCGATGTCGAGATAGCCGGTGACGCGCTTGAGTTGCTCCTCGGACACGAGCGGGCCAATCTGCACATTGGGATCGAGGCCGTTGCCGACCTGCAGCTTCTTGCCGAACTCGGCAACGCGGCCGACGAACTCTTCATAGACCGACTGCTCGACGAACAGGCGCGTGCCGGCGCTGCAGATCTGCCCCGAATTGGCGAACACCGCCATGGCCGCGCCCGGCACGGCGGCATCGAGATCCGCATCCGCGAACACGATGTCCGGCGACTTGCCGCCGAGCTCGAGCGAGACGCGCTTGAGGTTCCCGGCCGAGGCACGGATGATCGACTGGCCCGTGATGTGCGAGCCGGTGAAGGCGACCTTATCGACGTCATGGTGCGAGGCGAGCGCGGCACCGGCGGTCTCGCCGTAGCCCGGCACGACGTTGACGACGCCGGGCGGAATGCCGGCTTCCATCGCGAGCTCGGCGATGCGCAGCGAGGTCAGCGGCGCCTCTTCGGCGGGCTTGAGCACCACGGTGCAGCCGGTCGCGATTGCAGGTCCGATTTTCCAGAGCGTCGCGGTGAGCGGGCCGTTCCAGGGAATGATGGCGCCGACGACACCGACGGGCTCCTTCAGCGTATAGGAGAAGATTTCGCCAGGCAGCGAGTTCTCGATGGTCTCGCCGTGGATCGCGGTGGTCTGGCCGGCATAGTAGCGGAGCATGCCGACGGCGCGGAGGCGATAGGCGCGGGTGCGGCTGAGCGGCGCGCCCATGTCGAGCGTGTCGAGCTGCGACAATTCGTCGAAATTCTTCTCGACGAGGTCGGCGAGCCTCAGCAGCAGATTCTGCCGCTCGAACGGCTTGACCTTGCTCCAGGGTCCTTCGAAGGCACGGCGGGCGGCGGCGACCGCGCGGTCGATGTCTTCCTTGTCGCCCTCAGCCACGGTTGCGAGCAACTCGCCGGTGGCGGGGTTATGGGTCTCGAAGCGCTTGCCGGAAGCGGCATCGACCCACTTCCCGTCGATCAGCATCTGCTTGTAGGAGCCGTTGGCGAACGGATGACGCGTGATCGGAATAGCCTGCGACACAGCCATGGCTGCACTCCCTAGGTTAGCTCATTGATTGGATTCGATCTGGCTCGATCGTTAGGTCGCGCAGAATACAGCGGTGCCGGATGAGCGTAAAGGCGGCGCGGAACGAAGATCTCCCATGCCGACTTGTACAGGCTCGTGCGCGTGCCATGTTATAGCTCGACCGAACGCAACGCCATGTCCCGGAGAATAGCCATGCCGCATCCTGTCATCACCAAGGGCAATGTTGCCGTGATTACCGGGGGTGCATCCGGCATCGGTCTCGCCGCCGCCATGGCGTTTGCGCGCGCCGGGATGAAGGTGTGCATCGCCGATGTCGATGCGGGCCGGCTGGCCGAGGCCGCAACAAAACTGTCATCGATTGCGGGTGCAGCGAATGTGATGACGTCCGCGATCGACGTCAGCCGGGTCGAAAGCGTGACGGAACTGGAACGCGCCGTGGGCGCGCATTTCGGCGGCACCGATCTGCTGATGAACAATGCCGGCATCCAGCCGGGCAGCACAATGTTCGGCGAACCCGACAATTGGCAGCGCATCATCGGCGTCAACATGTGGGGCATCATCAACGGCGCGCGCATCTTCGCGCCCAACATGATCGCGCGCGGCAAGGCCGGCCTGATCATCAACACCGGCTCCAAGCAGGGCATCACCACCCCGCCCGGCGATCCCGCCTACAACGTCTCCAAGGCCGGCGTGAAGGCGTTTACGGAAGCGCTGCAGCACGAGCTGCGCAACACGAAAGACTGCCACATCACCGCGCATCTGCTGATCCCCGGCTTCGTGTTCACCAACCTCACCGCCAAGGGCCGCACCGAGAAGCCGGCCGGCGCGTGGACGCCGGAGCAGACCGTCGATTTCATGATCGCGCGGCTCGAGGCCGGCGATTTCTACATCCTCTGCCCGGATAACGATGTACCCCGCGCGCTCGACGAGAAGCGCATGCTTTGGGCCGCCGGCGACATCGTCGAGAACCGTCCGCCGCTGTCGCGCTGGCATCCGGATTACGCGGATGCGTTCAAGAACTTCGTCGACCGGAGTTAGCCCGGGCGATCAGCTCAGCGCCAGCAGAAGCGCGGTGCCGATCGGCACGCCCCAGCCGGACACCGCATCGAACCCACGCCTCGCTTCGTATCCGACGCCGGGCTTCGGCCTGGATACGTTGTGGCCGATGGTGATGTCGTAGCAGACGAGATCTCCTGTCGGCCGGCCGAGCGACGATTTGCGATAGAGCAACGGCGCGAGGAAGCGCTGCCGTTTCTCCGGCGGCAGGAGCGCATTCACGCGCGCGATGAGCGCAGCCAGGAGCGGCGCAGACGCGCTGGTTCCACCGCCGTAATCCGCCTTGCCGCGGAAGATCATCGCGTAGCCGGGCGGGCCGGCAAGCGCCGCGATGTCGGGCACGATGCGCCCCCACCGACCGGAACCGTTTAGCGACGCAATATCGAGTCCGCGCTGCCACGCAGGACGCCGAAAGACCTCGCTGACTCCTCCACCTGTCGCCCCGCCTCCCGCCTTCATGCGCCGCCCCGGCGTCTCCCACCACACTTGCTCCGTGACCTCGCCGCCAAGACGCGTAATCATCGTGCCACCGACCGCGAGAACGAACGGGCTGCAACTCGGAAAATCGACATGAGCGGCGCCGTCGGTCTCCTCGTCGCCCGCGCCATCGTCGCCGGAGGCGCCGCAGATCGTGATGCCCAGCGCGGCAGCTGCCTGGAGCCGCTCGTTGATGGCCGTACGTGCCGCCGGCGACCAATCACTGGAATCCTCTGCAGACCCCCAGCTTATCGACAGTGCGACCGGCCTGTCCTTGATGACGCGATTCAGTAAATCGACCCAGCCCTTCTGATCGAACGTCGCAAAATAGACGGACAGCTCGGCACCGGGAGCCAGGCCCGCAGCCACCTCGACGTCCATCATCACCTCGCCGGTATCGTCGAGCGCGTCCTGACGATCGTCCTTTGGCAATCGCTCGATTTGCCTGCGGTTGCGCACCGGCCAATTGATCGAGACGATCTCGACCTTGGGCCTCTTGCGACCGAATGTCCTGCAATGGAGCGCGAGGTCCTCGGCAAAATAGCCGCCACCGAACTCTGCGATTGCGATCTTCTGGCCGGCGGCATCCCCGGGCGGAAAATGATACAGCGCCTCCAGCGACGACGGGCTGAGCGGCGTCAAACCAGCGCCGATTCTCGCCCTGCTCCGCCACATCACACGCCGCTGGCCGAATCCGATCAACGCGGTGACGATCTTCTTCAGCGAAGCAGGAATCTTGTAGTCGTCCTCTCGATCGCGGAATTGCCCCTGATCCTCGCTCCAATAAACGCCGAGGCGGGGCTGAAACGCCTTCTCCATCTCCGCGACGGTCCCGCTCACGCGCATGCTGCGCGTCTCAAGCGAGACCTCCTCGACCTTGAGGCCGAATTTGCGCAGAACCTGTGACACCTTGTCGGCGTCGCTCTTCGAGGCACTGTATCTTGCCCTGAACTGGGCCCGCGACAACGCTCGACGTCCGAGCTTGTCGCCATCCGGCAATTTCGGTCCACGCAATGTCAGCGTGATCTCGACGTGCTGACGCGGATTCTCGTCGCGCAGACGCCTGGCCCCCGCAGTCGGCGGGCGCGCACTGCCGGACACGACAACAGGGCGCGTTACCGCACCTGCCGATCCGGCCTTGTCGTCTCGCTTTGCGACCTTGCGATGTGCGGCCGACCGGCGGCCGGTACGCGCCTTAGCCTTTGATGCCATATCCGAGCCCCCGCTCTCGACACGACCAAAGGTTGCAGGTTATCGTCGATCCCCGGACCCGTCAAATCTGAGGCCCGCCCGGCACTTTCCGCCGCGCGTTTCCGACCGGCCCTCGACGGTTCTGATTTTTCGATTTTGATTTCGACCTGAGGATTTCAATCATGCGCTCGATTTTCGCACGTCTCAATCGCCGCTACGGCAGGAAGTTCATCGGCTTCGACCGCCAGAAGCTCGTCAGCTCGACCCTTGCCAACGCAATGGTCGTCACTGCGGCCACACCTCCTCGCGACATGCCACGCCCGGCGCGGGCGGCGCCACGGCCGCGCGTCACGATCGTCGGCGCGGGACTCGGCGGCCTGATGGCCGGCTACACTCTCGCGCATTGCTGCGACGTGACGATCTTCGAGGCGCGCGAGCGCGTCGGCGGTCGCGTCTGGAGCAAGAACAAGTCGAGCGGCGTGGTCGAAGCGGGTGGCGAGCTGATCGGCTACAATCACCCGCTGTGGTTGGCCCTGGCGCGCCAATTCCGGCTGGGACTCTCGCTGTTCACGCTGGACTCCAATTTCGACGCGCTCGATCTCGATATGCCGATCTATCTCGACGGTCGAAAGATCTCGAACCCGTTCGCGCTCAAGACCCTGTTCGAGCAGATGGAGGCGGCCTTCGGGCGGATGGCAAGGCGCGCGCGGCACGTGCACAAGCACGCACCCTGGCTCACGTCGGATGCCGACGCGCTGGACCAGCAATCCATGGCGGACTGGATTCGGGGCGAACATTGTTCGCGTCTCGCCAAGCTCGCGATAAAGGAGCAGTTCAGCAACGACGCAGGGCAGCCGGTCGAACGGCAGAGCCTGCTCGCCAATTTCGCGGTGGTGCATGGCGGCGCATTGAAGGGACATCCGGCCGCCTTCTTCACCCAGACCGAGACGCTGCGCTGCTCGGAGGGCAATCAATCGCTGGCCGAGCATCTTGCCGAGGAGATCAGGAAGGTCGGAGGGGTGGTGCATCTGTCCACACCCGTCGTCGCTGTAGACATCGACAAGGAGGGCGTGACGATCACGCCCGAGGGGGCAGCTTCCCATCTCGCCGACTATGTCGTGCTTGCGATACCGCCGAGCCTGTGGCCGGGCGGACGCTTCGCCAAGATCGAGATCACGCCGCAGCTCACGCCCGACCATTACATCTCGATGGGGACGGCCGTGAAATACCTCAGCCCGGTCAAGCGCCGCTTCTGGATCGACCATGGGCTGGCGCCGGCCGCGACTTCGAGCCGCTTCGGCGTCACATGGGAAGGCACCGACAACCAGATCGCGCCGCGCGGCCGCGAGGTCGAGCTCAGCCTGTTCGCCGGCAGCCGACCGGCGCAGCTGGCTATTCGACAATGGGAACGCGGCGGCAAGACCGCGGTCGATGCCTTCTACGCCTCACGGATCGGCCAGGTCTATCGCGGCTATCAGGACAATCTGTCCCAGCCGCCGGACTTCATCGCGTGGCCTGCAGATCCCTGGACCGGCGCCGGCTATTCCTGCCCCGCGCCCGGCGAAGTCACGCGAGCCGGCCCGCTGCTCAACAGCGCATTTCACAAGCGCATGTATTTTGCCGGCGAGCACACCTGCTTTGCCTATTACGGCTACATGGAAGGCGCGTTGCAATCCGGCCTGAAGGCAGGGACGGCGATCCTGAGGGCGACCGGACGCACAAGTCGGCGCCGGTCGGCCTGAGCGTTACAGCGTCTCTTGCTGGTGCCCGCAATTCTTGCAGGCGAACTTGACGCGGCTCTGGCCTTTTTCCGCCTGGACCCGGTTTGGCGCGCCGCACTTGCCGCAGACGGCCTCGATGCGGGTCGAGCCCTGCTTCACGACGATGGTCTTCTTTTCCATCGATTCGCGGATCAGGCGCTCGGCCTCTTCACGCAGGGATTGTTTCGACAAAGCTGGTCTCCGCCTCTGAAAGCGCGAGAGCCATATCGCACTTGCGTACGAATCTCAATCGGCAATGCCGGCTCAGACCTCGACAATCACATAACTGTCTTCGACATGCACCGGAAACGTTTCGGCCACATACGGGCCTTTCTGCAACTCGTCACCGCGTTCCACCGCAACCGGATATGACCGGATCTTGAAGCGCTTGGGATCGAACCAGGACTGGCCGTTGCGCATGTCGAATTCCCAGCCGTGCCAGGGACAGCGCAGCATCTCTCCGACGCGCGAGCGCTCGTAGACGCCCGGCTCGGGCGAGGTCAGCCGCGCCACGCAGGCCGCCTTCTCCAGCGGCGCGCCTTCATGCGGGCAGCGGTTCAGGAGCGCAAAGAACTCGCCATTGACATGGAACACGACGATATCGCGGCCCGCGACGTCGACGACCTTGTTGCCGCCGGGCGGGATCTCCGAGGTGGATGCAACGATGTGACGGGCCATGGGACTCAGAACTTGTAGACCGCACGGGCATTGGTGCTGAAAATCTTCCTGCGCTCGGCCTCGGTGAGCGGCGTCTTGAAGGCAAAGCGCGGATCGTCGAAATCCCAGTGCGGATAGTCCGACGAGAACAGCAGGCGATCGACGCCGACCCATTCGATCAGCGCGCGCAGATGCCGCGCCTCGTCAGGCTCGTCAATCGGCTGGGTCGTGAACCAGAAGCTTTCGCGGACATATTCCGACGGCTTGCGCTTGAGATGCGGCACCTCGCTACGGAACCGCTCGAAATGCTGGTCCATCCGCCACATCGCCGACGGGATCCAGCCGAAGCCGCCCTCGATGAAGACGATCTTCAGTTTGGGAAACCGTTCCGGCACGCCCTCAATCACGAGGCTGGCAAGCTGCGCCGCGATGGTGTGGGCGTTGGATTGGTGCTCTTCGACATAATAAGACGGCCAGCCGCCGCCGGTCGGCGCGTGGCCGCCATAGCCGCCGACATGGATCCCGAGCGGCAGGTCCAGCGCCTGCGCGCGCTCGTAGATCGGCCAGTAGCGGCGGCGACCGAGCGGCTCGTTGGCACGCGGCGAGACGTTGATCTGGATGTATTCACCGACTTTCGCGCAGCGCTCGATCTCGGCGATGGCAAGATCCACACCGTCCTGCCCAACCAGGATCGAGGCCTTCAGGCGCGGATCGCGGTGCGACCAGAACGCCAGCTGCCACTCGTTGATGGCGCGCTGGATCGCCGCGCCGAATTCGAGATTCTGCTGCGAGAAGATGAAGAGATCGAGCACCTGCAGGATCCCGAACTCGACATCGAGCGGATCGAGATGCTGCTTCTGCATGAAGGCGAGGTCTGAACCGGGCGGCCCGCCGGTCGGCGGCCAGGCGTCACGCCGCGCGATCAGCGGCGATGAGCGCGGATAGGGCGTGGTGAAGAGATAGGGCGTGCGCAGATGGCTGCCGTATTCCTTCAGATGCTGCTGCCAGCGCTTCGGCAGGAACTCGTTGAGATCGTCGTGCGAATGCAGGCTCGGATGCACGTCGCAATCGACGATGCGCAAGCGCGAAGCGGCAGGCTTCTCATCGTCGCGCAGCGGGCGGTCGATGACTTCACTCATGCGAACCTCCTGGATCAGTTGACGAGCGACAGCCGCGGAAACGTCTCCAGCGGATTGTCGACGCACATCTTGTCGATGATGCTCTTCGGCAGATGCGGCGGGATCGGATCGTCGCCGTCGAACTGCCAGTGCGGATAGTCGGACGCAAACAGGAACATCTTGTCGGAGCCGATCTGGTCGATGATCTCCAAGACGCTTTTGGCATCGCCCGGCGCATCGAACGGCTGCATGGTGACGCGGAAATTGTCGCGGATGATCGCGGCCGGCTCGCGCTCGACCCAGGGCACCTCGACGCGCACGCCGCGCCAGGTCTTGTTGGCCCGCCACATGAAGGCCGGCAGCCAGCTGACGCCGGACTCCATCAGCACGACGTTCAGGTTCGGAAACTTTCCGAACACACCCTCGTAGATCAAGCTCAGGATCTGCGCCTGAAACGCCTGCGCCTCGACGAAGTAATATTCGTAGCGGTGCGACGGCCAGCCGGCCGAGCTCGGTGCCTGCCGATATTGCGTGCCGGCGTGGATCGCGAGCGGCAGCCTGTACTTTTCAGCAAGCTGGTAGACCGGCCAGAAATGCCGCCGGCCCAGCAGCGTCTCGCCCTGCGCCAGCACCAGGATGGAGACGAAGCGATTGTCGCCGGCGCGACGCTCGATCTCTTCGATGGCGAGATCCGGCGCCTGCATCGGCACCACGATGGAGGCACGCAGGCGCGGATCGCGCGAGAGCCATTCGGCCGCAATCCAGTCGTTGATCGCCTTGCAGAAGTCCGCCGCCATGTAGGAATCGAACACGGCCTGCGCGCCATAGAGCACGTTGAGGATCGCGTGGCTCGCGCCCAGTTGGTCGAAGGCGCCCTTCTGCACCATCGCCAGATCAGAGCCGGGCTTGGCACCGTTGGCCGGCCGCCAGTCGGCGCGGCCGGAAAACGGCATGCTTGGCGGATAGGAGGTGAGGTCGAGGCCGTCGATCGCGCGGCTCACCACCTGCTCCTTCCAGTGATCGCTGAGATAAGGAAGCAGCGTCGTGCGCGTGCCACCAACCGCCGGGTGGATGTCGCAGTCGATCCGCGTCACCGCCATGGATGCTTCCTCGGGCAATCTTTATTGGCGGCGTTCGTTTCCCGCGCCGCCTCGGCAGAGTGCTCCGGCAGGTGCCGACGCGCAAGGGCGCAGACCTGCGCGATCCGTCATGGCTCGGTTGCATTTCGCAGGCGCGATACGAGGTTTGGCGGAATGCACGCCGGCGCCGAAGCAGCGGAGTGGATTGCTCCGCTGCATCCTCGCGTCTTGTCTATGCCTATCAAGCCGCCTTGGAGACTTCCATCAGCAGGCGCTCGGCCTTGGCATCTTCGATGCGGTTCACCAGCCGGCTGCTCTCATGGTTGTCACGCACGGTCTTGGTCAGAGTGATACAGGTCTGGATCAGCATCACGATACCCATCGTGAGATAGCCTTTCATCCAGAGATCGATCGGCAGGAAGAAGATGCCGATCGCGACGAGAAAGGCGGACGCTGCAAAGGACACGTAGGTAAAGGTCACCCAGGCGCCGCTGTGGGGTTGGCCGTTCTGGTTCATGATTATCTCCTGTTGATTCGAATGATGATTGAGCTTGAGATCAGGCAGTCGGCATGCGCTTGGACTTCAACCGCGCCAGCACATCGTCCGCGGTCGTCTTGAGCCGGGGACCAAAGCCCTGCTCGGCGAGTTTCTCGGCGGTGGCGAGCGGACCGGTGGCCGCATCGAGCTCGACCAGCGCGTCATCGGCGGCCTGGGCCTCCATCTGTCGCTCGCGCAGGCGCCTCAAGGTGCTCTCCGCTTCCGGCAGCGTGGATTCGTAAGGGCGTGCCGCCTCGATGCCGCTGCGGCGAAGCGAGCGCACCGCTTCCGAGGCGCGGGCGACACGGCGGCCGCGATCGAGCTCGGTGATGCGGGCCTGCGCATTTGCGACATGCCGCTTCAGCCGGGCGATCTCGGCCGCGAACAACGCGCGCGCGGTCAGCGCCGCGTCGCGGTCGGCCTCGAGGCCGGCGATGGCATCGGCCGCCTCCTTGGCGAGATCCTCGCGGCCGCCATCGAGCGCTGCGACCGCGCGGGTCTCGAGATCGGCGATTCGGGCGACGGTCGCCTCGAGCTTGCCGCCTTCCTGCTGGTCCTGGGCGATCGCCAGCGCCAGCGTCCGCTTGCCGCGCTCGACGGCAGCAGCCGCATCGCGCATCTGCTGGTCGAGGATCAGAAGAGCCGTCCGGTCTTCCAGCTCCTCGCCGGCTGCGGCCACGCTGCCGCGGAAAAGTGTCACTACGGTCTTGAACATCTGCAGCTCCCTGTTATGAGCGTTGCTCACAGATCCTTTGTAGCATCGACTTTGAACATCGTTCAATAAATATTTGAGCGGCGCTCAAGAAATTGGTTAAGAATGACTAAAACCTTGGAGCGTCGAGAGAAATTGCGAACCGACCTGATCCAGGCGGCTGAGCGGATGATCGCCGAGCGGGGATTGGCCGGGCTGAAAACCCGCGATCTTGCCCGTGAGATCGGCTGCGCCAATGGTGCGGTCTACAATCTCGTTGCCGATGTGGACGAGCTGGTCCTGCGCGTCGGCTCGCGCACGCTGCTCCGGCTCGACGAGGCGCTCAGCGCGGCGGTGCGCGCAGGCAATCCATCGCCAAAGGAGACGCTGGTCCGCATCGCGATTGCCTATTGCGATTTCGCCGCAGACAATCTCCAGCTCTGGCGCGCCCTGTTCGAGCACCGGATGGAGATCGAGAAGGCCCTGCCCGACTGGTCGGTCGATGACCAGTTGCAGTTGTTTCGCCACATCTACCAGCCGCTTGCTGCGTTGTTACCAAAGCGAAATGCGGAGGAGCTCGGCATCACCGCACGCAGCCTGTTCTCGGCCGTGCATGGCATGGTGGCACTAGGACTGGAGCAAAGGCTGGTCGCCGTTCCCCTGCCGGCGCTCCGCAAGGAGATCGCAGGCCTGGTGCAGGCGATGATCGACGGCTTGATCGCGCGCGAGCCAGCCGCAAAGCCTGACTAAACTTTCGCCTGTCGCATCGCAGCCGACACGCTTAGCTTTCGCCGCGTCCCGTCCTCCCTGCTCTTCCCGGAGTTCCCATGTCCCTCCTCATCCGCGGCGGCACCGTCGTCAATCATGATCATTCGCGCCGTGCGGACGTGCTGATCGAAGGCGACAGCATCGTCGCGGTCGGCGCAGCCATCACGGCGCCGACCGGCGCGGAGATCGTCGATGCGGGTGGCGCCTATATCATTCCGGGCGGCATCGATCCGCACACCCATCTCGAAATGCCTTTCATGGGCACGGTCACGGCGGACGATTTCGAGTCCGGCACCAAGGCGGCGCTGACCGGGGGCACCACCATGGTGGTCGATTTCTGCCTGCCGGATCCCGGCCAGTCCATGCTCGCGGCCTACCAGGAATGGCGCCACAAATCCGAGAAGGCGGCCACCGACTACGGCTTCCACATGGCGGTGACGTCATGGTCGAAGCAGATCTATGACGAGATGGAGACCGTGGTCAAAACCTACGGCATCAACACCTTCAAGCACTTCATGGCCTACAAGGGCGCGCTGATGGTGAACGACGACGAGCTCTATAACTCGTTCGCGCGCTGCGCCCATCTCGGCGCCATGCCTGTCGTGCACGCGGAGAACGGCGACGTCGTCGCCCTGATGCAGGAGGCTCTGATCGCACGCGGCGTCACCGGCCCCGAGGGCCACGCCTATTCGCGACCGCCGGAAGTCGAGGGCGAAGCCACCAACCGCGCCATCATGATCGCTGATATGACGGGAACGCCGGTCTATATCGTTCACACCAGCTGCCGCGAGGCGCACGAGGCGATCGCGCGGGCACGGGCCGCGGGAAAACGCGTCTATGGCGAACCGCTGATCCAGCATCTGTTGCTCGATGAGCGCGAATATCAGAACAAGGACTGGAATCATTCCGCACAGCGCGTGATGTCGCCCCCGTTCCGCGACAAGTCGCATCAGGACAGTCTTTGGGCCGGCCTGCAGTCCGGCTCGCTTCAAGTGGTCGCGACTGATCACTGCGCCTTCACCACCGAGCAGAAGCGGTTCGGGCTCGGCGACTTCAGAAAAATCCCGAACGGTACCGGCGGCCTGGAAGATCGTCTCGCGCTGCTGTGGACCGCGGGCGTCGCCACCGGGCGGCTGACAAAGGAGGAATTCGTCGCGGTGACTTCGGCGAACATCGCCCGCATCCTCAATATCTATCCGCGCAAGGGCGCGGTCGCCGTCGGCTCGGATGCCGACATCGTGGTTTGGGATCCAAATGCGACGAAGACCATCAGCGCGAAACGGCAGATGAGCCGGATCGACTACAACGTGTTCGAAGGCTTTGCCTGCACCGGCGGGCCGGCCGCGACGCTCTCGCGCGGTCGCATCGTGTGGAAGGATGGCGGTCTGCGTGCCGAAGCGGGCGACGGACATTATGTCGAGCGGCCGGCCTTCTCGCCGGTGCACGTCGCCAATTCAACGTGGAAAGAGCTGACCGCCCCGCGCGCGGTGCCACGCGGAGCGGTGACGCCGTAGCAACCCAGCGGCGTCAGAAACGATAATTCACGCCGACCGTCACGGTATGAATTCTGTCCTTCAGGTTTCCCGAGAAGGTGCGTCCGATCGAGTCGACCAGAACGAAATCGTTGGCGCCGAAATCGTAGTAATTGTACTCGACGTTCGCAGACCAGTGCTGCGCGAATGCCCAATCGAGACCGACGCCGGCCGTCCACCCGCTACGCGTCATGGTCCCCTTTGGATCAATCGGAAATCCCAGGACAGGCGGCGTGAAAACGATGTCTGCCTTTTCTCGCGTCCAGGCGGCACCGCCGCGGGCATAGGCGAGCCAGCTGCCGGCGAAAGTATAGCCGAGGCGCGCTGTCGCCGATGCGAGGAAGTCGTTGCCGACGGTGAATTGCGTCGGGAACAGCAGGCCGCCGGAAGTACCGATGCCCGGCGTCTTGCTGGTCAGGCTCGACCAAGCGGCTCGGCCTTCGACGCCGACGACCCAGGCCGATGCAAACTGATAATCGCAGCCGATCTGTCCGCCGCCGATGAAACCCGTGGAGGTGAAATCGCCCGAGCTTCTGATTTTGTCATAGCTGAAGTCGCCTCCCGCATGCACACCGGCGAAACAGCCGGTCCAGCTGAATGGCTGGGCCGCTATCGGAGCCTTGACCGCGAGATCAGCGGCGATTGCCGCGCTTGCAAATCCCATAATCGAAATCAAACCAACGCCAACCGCAACAAGACGACGCATTCCCGGCCCCTGCCAATTCCAAAAGTAACGGTGTTCTTGTTGCAGGAAACGGGTTGTTGCGACAGCCTGACACACCATCAAAGTTGTGATTTGCATTGATATGTGGCCAACGCGCCACAGCGGGAATGGCGCCATACTTGTCGGGACAAGGCGTGCCAGCTTGCCTACGCTAATTCTTCTCGACCATGCGAACGGCTGAAGCCGCGCGCGCCAGCTCGATCGGAAAGGCCCGCTCCAGCCGTGCCTTGCTTGCGCGGAGCATCGCTGCATCAAGCTTGCCCTGCCGCGATCCGTCGAGTGCACATCCAAAGATCCGGTAGAACTGCGCGCCGTCATAGGCGACGAGCAGCAGATCGACGCCGGCGTTGATCGCCTCGACCACGGCCTTGCAGACGTCGTGCTGATAGATCGCGCCCATCACGAGATCGTCGGTCATCACCAGGCCCTGGTAGCCCCATTTGTCGCGGATGATTCCATCGACGAGGCGCTTCGAATGCGAAGCAGCATGGTCGGGATCGACGGCAGTGAGCGTGATGTGGCCGACCATGAGCGCGCTGTGCGAGTGCGACAGCACCTCGCGGAATGGCAGCCAATCCGTGGCCTCCAGCTCCCTGACCGGCGTATCGAGGTTGGCGCTGAAATGATGCGTGTCCGTACGCACACGGCCGATGCCTGGAAAATGCTTCAGTGTCGCGCCGACGCCGGAGGCCTCCAGTCCGTTCACATAAGCGCTCGCGATCGTGCTGACGACAACGGGGTCGGTGGCAATCGCGCGCTGGCCGATCAACGTATGGAAATCAAGGCGATTGCGCCGAACGGGCGGCTTGAGATCGAGCACCGGCGCGAGATTGAGGTTGACGCCAAGGCCGGCGAGTTCGCGGCCGTGGATCCGGCCAAACTCTTCCGCTTTGCTCTGCTGGTCGTCAGGAGCAAGCCCGGCGAGCGTCGCCAGCGCCGGCACCTTGGTCAGCGGAGGCGCGAGATGTCCGACGATGCCGCCCTCCTGATCCGCGGCGACGATCAGCGGTGGCAGGCCGGCTGCACGGCGCTTGCCCTGAAGCGCAGCGATCTCGGCACGCAACGCATCGACCGATCGGCCACGGATGTTGTGCCGGGTGACGTAGACGCCGCCAATCAGCCCCTGCTCGGCGAGGCGCGCGACCTCGGGAAAGGAGGAATAGCCGACCATAAAATGGAGGCCGAGCTGACGCGCCTCGGTCGCGCCGGCGCTGAGCACATCGTGCTTGCGCAGCTCGAAGCTGAGATGCGCCACCGCCATCAGCATCGGCGGCAGACACCAGAGCATGACAAGGAGCTTGCCGGCCAGGCTGTGCCAGCGCCCGCGGCGAAGCAACAGGATGGCGATCGTGATGCTAGCAAGGACAAGCGCGATGTTTCCGACGCCGCGCAGCGGAAGCAGATAGGGATCGTTCTTGTTCGCAGCCGCGAACGCGACGAGAGGCGCCCCAAACCAGAGCAGGATGAGGCCGATACGACGGAGGAATTGCATGAAGCGTCACGTCCGGGGAGTGGCGAATGCTTCGCACCTATCAAAGCGATTTGCGCTCGGCGAGAGGCAAAAGCGCGCCTGCACGAAATCTGCAAAAGACTCCTGAAACCGTGCAGACGTTGATCCCGGCTTCTGCACAAGGGCCGTGCAGATTTCGTGATGCCACCCATCACGAAAGGTCATCTGCACATGACGAGCCTGGCTTCGACAATCGCCGCCGACATCCAGCCAATCAGGCATTCCGCCATTCCGGCCAAGGTCGGCCTGGCGCTGGCGCTGGCCGCGCTCGCGGACTGGCTGTTTTATGGCGAGCGGATCGGCCTGTCGCTCTCACTCTTTGCGATCGTAATCGCCGTGGTGTCGATGCTGTTCAATCACGACACGCTGGACCTGCGTCGCGCTTTAACAGGCGCAGCGATTTTCGTCGCAGGCCTCGTGCCGGCCGTCGAGGAGCTCAACCCGCTGTCGTCCCTGATCCTTGTCGCTGCATTGCTCATGTCGCTTCTGCTCGCGACCAATCCGGAGACGACCGGGCTCACCGAGCGCGCCCGTGCGCTGCGCAACTTCGTCCTGCTTGGCCCATTCAGGTTCTTCCCCGATGTCCTTCAGGTCTTCAACATGTCGGCGTTCACGCGCGGCATCGCACTCTGGTTGCTGCCGGCGGCGCTCGGCACCGTCTTCGTCGCCCTGTTCGCCGCGGCCAATCCGGTGATCGAGCAGTGGGTGTCCCTGCTCAATCCAAAGATCATCCTCGACTATGTCAGCATCCCGCGCGTGCTGTTCTGGATCATGATGCTGGCGTTGGTCTGGCCGTTCATCCACGTCCGCTGGCGGCGCAGAAAGGTCGCCACCACCGACGTCGACGATGCTCCCATGCCACCGCCACTGCCGCCCGTAGTCTCGGCCGAATTCCTCGGCCCCTCCACGATCCTGCGCTCGCTGATCCTGTTCAATCTGCTATTTGCGGCGCAATCGATTCTCGATGGCCTCTATCTCTGGGGTCACGTGGCCTTGCCCGCCGACATGACCTACGCGGCCTACGCCCATCGCGGCGCCTATCCGCTGATCGCGACCGCATTGCTCGCCGCCGCCTTCGTGCTGGTCGCAATGCGTCCGGGCGGACCCGCTGAAAAGTCGACGGTGATCCGTCCGCTGGTTTATCTCTGGGTCGGGCAGAACGTCCTTCTGGTAGCCTCCTCCATCCTCCGCCTCGACCTTTATGTTGATATCTACATGCTGACTTACTGGCGCATCGCGGCCTTCATCTGGATGGGGCTGGTGGCGCTGGGGCTGATCCTGATCGTGGCGCGGATCGCACTCGACAGGTCCAACCGATGGCTTGTCGGCGCCAACCTGATCGCGTTAACGATCGTGTTGTATAGCTGTTCGCTGGTGAACTTCGATGCGTTCATCGCCGACTACAATGTTGCGCACAGCCGGGAAGTTTCGGGCAGAGGCATGTCGATCGACGTCAACTATCTTTCACAACTTGGACCACAAGCCTTACCCGCGATCGCGAAGCTATTGCCGTTTCGCTCCGATTATACTCTTGTCGGATGCCAGGACCGGCTTGTAGAAGCACAGCGCCTGGACTTGGCCTGGCGGGCCTGGGGTCTTCGCAGTTGGCGTCTGCAACGCTGGCTGGATGCGCAGGCCAAGAGCTCGACCAACAATGGTCAGCCTGCGGGTTGAGCGGAGAAGCCCTTGGCGCATCGCATTCTCATCGTCGACGACGAGGGCCACATCCGCGAGGTCATCCGCGTCGCCTTGAGGAAGGCCGGCATGGACGTGATCGAAGCACGCGACGGCAAGGAGGGACTTCTCCGCTTTGCCGCCGACAAGCCCGATCTGATCGTGCTCGACATCGGCATGCCGGAGTTCGACGGTCTCGATGTCTGCCGCGAGGTTCGCAAGACGTCCGACGTGCCGATCCTGTTCCTGTCGGCGCGCGACGAGGAGATCGATCGCGTGCTCGGCCTCGAAATCGGCGGCGACGACTACGTGACAAAGCCGTTCAGCCCGCGCGAGCTGGTGGCGCGGGTCAACGTCATCCTGCGCCGCCTCACGCCCCGCAACGGCGAGGCCAAGTCCGGCCCCGCCGCCTTGTCGCAAGGCGGCCTGCTGATCGATCCCGAGCAGCATGTCGCAACCTTCGCCGGCACACCGCTGAAGCTGACCGCCATCGAGTTCGGCATTCTGCGCGCGTTCCTGACCCGACCGACCTCGGTGTTCAACCGCGAACAGCTGATGCGCGCGGCCTATCAGCTCAACATCCAGGTCTCCGACCGCACCATCGACAGCCACATCCGCAACATCCGCGCCAAGCTCGCAGCGGCTTCCTGCGACAACGTGATCGAGACCATCCACGGCGTCGGCTTCAAGCTCGGCCGCTGTGAGACAGAGGCATGAGTACGGCCCCCGACAAATGGCGGCCGTCGCTCGGGCTCGTGATCTTCGCGGTGCTGGCGACTGTTGCCGTGCTGCCGCTGGTCGGCCTGTTCTTCTTCCGCCTCTACGACAACCAGCTGATCCGCCAGACCCAGGCGGAGCTGATCGCGCAGAGCCGCGTGCTCGCGACGATCTATGCGCAGGAGGTCGAGGCCCGGCTCGGCAGCGGCCTGACCCTCGGCCCCGAGGTAGCGCCGGACGTGCTGCCCGATCCCGGCGACCAGTTCACGCCGATCCGGCCCGCACTCGATCTCACCGCCAACGATCTGTTGCGGCGACGGCCCGACGCGCAAGCGGCTGCGCGGCCGCCGCAGCCGGCTTACGTCGAGATCGGCGCCAAGCTGACGCCGATCATCCGCGAGACGCAGAAGGTGACGCTGGCCGGCTTTCGCATCCTCGATCCGCAGGGCGTGGTGATCGCCGGGCGGCAGGAGGTCGGGCAGTCGCTCGCCCATATCGAGGAGGTCTCCGACGCACTGCACGGCCAGTACCGCGCCACCTTGCGCAACCGCGTGCCGGACAAACCGCCGCCGCCGATCTATTCCTTCAGCCGTGGACTTGGCGTGCATGTGTTCTCGGCGATGCCCGTGATCGTCAACAACCGCGTTGCCGGGGTGATCTATACCACGCGGACGCCGAGCAACATTTTCGATCATCTCTATCAGGAGCGCGCCAAATTCGTGCTGGCGGGGCTCGCCGTGATCCTCGGCACGATCGCGATTGGGCTGGTGTTCTCGCGCACCATCACGCTGCCGATGCGCGAGCTGATCGACCGCGCCGTCAGAATCGGCCGTGGCGACCGCGAGGCGTTCCAGCCGCTCCGGCACTACGGCACACGCGAGTTTGCCCAGCTCTCGCACAGCTTTCTTGGCATGGCCGAGCAGCTGGCGCGGCGCTCCGACTATATCGCGACGTTCTCGGCCCATCTCACCCACGAGCTGAAATCGCCGCTGACCTCGATCAAGGGCGCGGCCGAGCTGTTGCAGGATTCATTTCAGGGCAAGCCCGAAGGCCTCACACCGGCCGAGCAGCGAACCTTCATCGCCAACATCCTGTCCGACACCCAGCGGCTGGAGGCGATGGCGCAGCGGCTGCGCGAGCTCGCGCGGGCCGAAAGCCTGCCGCAGAACGAGCGGACGGAGCTGGCACCCGTGATCGCGGACCTCCGGAGCCGGTTTCCGGCAAGCGCGATCGAGGCCAGCGGCAGCCTCGAGCGGCCGATCGGCATGTCCGGCGAGAAGGCGCTGATCGTGCTGTCGCATCTCGCCGACAACGCGATCCGGCACAAGGCTGGGATAATCAGGCTGGAGGCGGTCGACGAGCGGACGACGCTGCGACTGACTGTGAGCAATGACGGCGAGCCGATCTCGGCGCCGAACCGCGACAGGATCTTTGACGCGTTCTTCACGACCCGCCGCGACCAGGGCGGCACCGGTATGGGGCTCGCGATCGCGCGGGCGGTGATGGCGAGCCATGGCGGCTCGATCAGGCTCAAGCCGACCGCCGACGGCGTGGCCTTCGAGCTGCAATTCCCTGCGGCCTAGATCGCGAACACCCAGGCGGCGACGATGGTGCCGATGGTGACGAGACCAGCGATGGTCCAGCCGGCGACATATTCCAGCTCAGGATGACCGGTCGCCCGCATGATCTCTGCCGGATCGGCGGTATGCTTCTCTGCCATGACTGCCTCGCACGTGTTTCCCCGTGTCATGGATAAGTCGCACCAGCCGCCATTAGGTTCCATCACGGACGCGCGAATGGCGAAAAAGTCGAAAACAACCCCATGCAAAGTAGAACGACCTTGCCGCCCTGAGACGGGGTCGCGCGTCCCAACCATTTGACCCGTCGAGCCAAAACCGCCGCGCCGCGCAAATCGCCATGCGTGCCGTATCTTGCGCTGCAAAATCCGATTGCATGCTAGACTGGATGCACGCGATCCAAGGCACGTGACAGGGCGGGAGAGAAGCATGGCCGACGACAAGACCAAGCGGGGCGGAGCGGACCGCAAGCTGATTGCGCTCACCGAAAAATACGAAGTCGCCTATTGGTCGAAGAAATTCAAGGTGACGCCGGCCAAGCTGAAATACGCGGTCAAGAAGGTCGGCCACTCCGCGAGAAAGGTAGAAGAGTACATCAAGCTCCAGAAGCACCGCGCCGCCGACAAGAGCCGGATTGCCCTCGGCGAAGCCTATGAGGTCCGCTACTGGTCGAAGAAGTTCAAGATCACGCCGGCCAGGCTGAAGGCGGCCGTCGCAGCCGCGGGCCATTCTTCGAAGAAGGTCGAGGCGTATCTGAGCGCGCAGAAGGCGGCGAAGAAGAAGAAGACCAAGAAGACCACCAAGAAGACCGCCAGGAAGAAGACATCCGCTTCGCGGAAGTAGGCCGGCCAAGTCATCAAGACATAGCCGAGACATCGGGACACCTGTCCGCAAGCCCGGCACATCAGCCGGCGTGCATCGCGCCCTCGCGCACGCACGGCGATTGTGACAATTCAACTGCGTGAGATCGCCGACTGCGTCAGATCGCTTGGCACATCGATGCTGCGTGCCTGCGATACATTGACGCGATTGTGAGGCGCGCGCGGCGCGTTCGGCTTTGCCGCACCGGCATCCCGCTGTTAGGATGCATTACTTCAGTTTGCTATTTTAGGTTTGGTCACCTGACGCGCCGGCGATTTTCTCGCCGCCGCACGACGATTCATTTTCGAACACCAGAACCCTTTCGAACGAACAGGACCTGCGTTCGCAATCCCGGTTTTCCAGCGCGCCACCTCGTACAAGGAGGAAATACTATGTCCCCTAGTGCAACACCCCACATGGTCGAACTTCCCAACTCCGTCCATCAACTGCCGACAGGCTCGAAGGCGATGCGCCGAACCAACGGCCAGCGCTGGATCGAGCTGACGCTCGGCGTGAAGCGCTCCGCCGATCTGCCCGACCTGTCCGATCTGGACAACAAGCTCCCCAAGGCGCGCAAATACATGACGCGCGACCAGCTCGAGAGCAGATACGGCTCCGATCCCAAGGCCATCAAGTCGATCGAGGATTTTGCCAAGGCGCACAAGCTCGTCGTCACCCGCAACGAGCCCGCCGCCGCACGGCTCGGCATCGCCGGCACGGTCGACGACGTCAGCGACGCCTTCGGCGTCACGCTGTTCGACTATTCGCATCCGCATCTCGGCGACTTCCACGCCCGCACCGGCCCGGTGCACGTCCCGACCGAAGTCGGCGATGCCATCACCGGCGTGTTCGGGTTGAACAACCACCGTGTGCTCAGGCGCTCGCGCCATTCGGCACAGAGCGCGAAGCCGGACTTCGCAAGCTCGGTGCGACACTGGTTCGTTCCGACCGAGCTCGGCGCCATCTACAAATTCCCCCAGGTCGACGCCAGCAAGCAATGCATCGGCCTGCTCGCATTCGGCGGCGGCGTGGAGACCCCCGATGTCGCAGCCTATTTCGCCAAGATCGGCGTTCCCGCGCCATCCGTCGCGGTCATCGCGGTCGACGGCGTCTCGACCGATCCGGCCGGCGATCCGGATTCGACCGGTGAAGTGATGCTGGACGTCGATGTCGCCGGCGCACTCGGCGGCGGCGCCAAGATCGCGACCTATTTCTCGACCTTCGACGAAAAGGGTCTGGTCGATTGCCTCGCCAAGGTCGTCAGTGACTCCGACAACGATCCCTCTGTCGTCTCGATCAGCTGGGGCTGGGACGAGAACCAGTCCTTCAACAATGCCGGCGTGATCTGGTCACCTGCGGCGATCGACCATTGCAACCACAGCTTCCTGGCCGCGGCCCATCTCGGCATCACGTTCTGCGTCTCCACCGGCGACGACGGCTCGGAAGCGCAGATGCAGGACGGCCGTGCCCATGTGAACTTCCCCGCAACCAGCCCCTACGTGCTGGCGGTGGGCGGAACGTCCCTGCACGCGCGCGCGAACGCGAAGAAGCAGGTGCAGATCACCGAGACCGTCTGGAACGACGGGCCGGGAAGCGGCACCGGCGGTGGCGTCAGCGACATCACGCCGGCTCCGAGCTGGCAGAAAGGCATCGTGCCGAAGTCGATCAATCCCGGGCACTTTGCCGGACGCGCGATCCCGGATGTAGCGGCCAATGCCGATCCGGCGACCGGCTATCTGACGATGTCGGGCGGCAAGCTCGGCATCGTCGGCGGCACCAGCGCGTCCGCGCCGCTCTGGGCGAGCCTGATCGCCCGGATCAACGCCGCCAATGGTGCACGCTCCGGCAACTTCAATGCCCTGCTCTATTCCAAATTCGGTCCGGCCGGCGTGCTGCGCGACATCACCGTCGGCAACAATGACACCGACGGTCTGCTCGGCGGACAATTCAAGGCAGGGCCGGGATGGGATGCCTGTACCGGCTGGGGCGTGCCGGATGGCGGCAAGCTCCTCGCCGCGTTGCAGGGCGGCCCGACCAGCTAGCCGATCCGCGCTCACACAGGCGGGCAATCGTCCGCCTGTGCGAGACATAACAGCCGGCCGCGTCCGACCGACGCGACCGGTCGCGTCTCGGCGGCGCCAGAATAGAAGTGAAAAATCGAACGCAACCGGCTCAGATCACTGTGGGTGTCCGCTTGTCCTCCAACAGCGGCGCAATAGCGGACATGCTGGGAGGCCTGTTGCGGGCCAAAAGCGGAAGTCGCGATCGGACGACAAGTCCGCTGTCATGGTTGGCGATAAATATCGTACGTGAAGTGGTTCACAAATGGACGGTCGAGACCGCGATACGCTAACCGGGCTCTTGGCCGTCGTGCGCCAGTAGGATCAGCAGATTCGAAATCGAAAATCGACATATACCGCTCCGCCGCGCGTATCGTGCTTCGCAATGCTGGCTCTATGAACTGGCAAAGCTCAAGAACGACCAACCTCCTCGCGCAATTCAGAAAGTTGATTGGAGAATAAGCCACACGACAAATCAGATGGAGGATCCGATGGTGAAGAGAGCGATCACGCTTGGCGGCGGGGGCCCCGCAGCAGGGCTGCATATCGGTGTTTTGGAAGCTCTCGCCAACGCGGGAATAACCTTCGACGTGTGGGCATTGTCCTGCATCGGCGCCTGGGTCGGGATCGTCTATAACCAGTTCGATGATAAAGTCGTTGCGAATAAATACAGGGCGCAAAAGACCTATGAATTCTTCAGGGATGGCGTATTTCGCGACGACGAAAGCTACAAGCGCTTTCCCATCAACATGGTGTTCGGCGCGGATTGGGGAAACATCAGCAAAGCTATGGTCGACTTCGTCACGGATGCCGATACCTACAAGCATTTGTGGGATCCGCAGGCGATCACGAGTGCCGTCGAAGAAACCATGTCGCTCTGGTTCCCTCAACACTCTAACACGAGCTGCGGCGGGAGGTTCACGATCCCGGACGAGGGCGACAGAAATAGATGGATTCTCAATCAGGTGCTGGCACCCAATCCGTTCGTTCGCTACGTCACGTCGATGATGTATCTGTCCCATGTCACTGGCCTCTCCAGGATCAATTATCCAGACAGCCAGTTCATGAAGAGCATAAGGTTCAACGAGCTGAGCAAGCCCGAAAAGCCATTCATATTTCATAACGCCTGGAATCTTGATGCTCACAAGCTCGCGCTGTTTTCCAACCGCGACTTTGCTCAGACTCAGAAGGCGAAGCACATTGAGTACAACGTGCCTATCACTGCATCCAGTTTGTGCGCATGTTCAGCCCTTCCCTTCGTCGAAGAAACGGTAGAGATCGACAAGGTTACATACTGCGAGGGAGCGCTGATCGACACGGTCAACTTCGAGAGCCTGATCCAGGAGCACCATAAGCCGGGCGATGAACTCGACGAAATATGGGTGAGCCGGATCGTCGATGCGAAGCAAGTCCGCAAACCGAAAAACCTTCATGATGGCTTGGCAAATCTCTGCCAATTGTTCGCAGCGACCGTTGGCGAAGACGACGTCAAGCTCTTCAAATACCACGTCCGGTGCGACGCGAAAAAGGACAGTCGGTGGCAAGGCACCGTCGTGGAGATTCATGTGCCGGGGCACATCAATTTCAAATGGAATCACAGCAACCTGCGCGGCGGACGCAAGTTGGGGAAAGCCGCCGCGGAACAAGCGATCGCCGCATACTACGACCACCAAAATCGTCCGCCGCATCCCGGGCCGCATTTCATCAACGAGGATCCCGCGAAAGAGCATGCGCAGGAATGGCGAGAGGTGCAAGGTACCTATCAGGACTGTCGCCAGGAGTTCGATGCTTGACGCCGTGGCGAAGTGGCTTTGCAACTGTTGAGCCAGGCCGCTCTATCTTTAGCGAAAGCAACTACCGCAGCCGGTCGAGCAACGCCTTCGCTTGCTTGAGGTCCCTCGTTTCAGAACCCTCGGTGAACCAGGCGTAGATGGGTGCGAGCAAGTCGAGCGCTTGCGCGCGCTTGCCCTGATCGACCCACAAGGCAGCGAGGTCTGTTGCAGCTCGAAGCTCGAGGGCCTTGGCGTACTGGCTTCTTGCGATTGTCAATGCGCGATCGAGCAGTAGTTGCGGCTCGCTGCCGGCTTCCGATCCGGCACGGACGAGCAACACGCGCGCTTTCAGCCGGCACAGCTCGGCCTCGAATATGCGCTCGCTGTTGCGGCCGGTCGTGGCGAGGCCCTGTTCTATCAGCTCCAGCGTAGGTTCGTATTGATGGCTCGACAACAAGGCCGGCCCCAGGAGCACGTACAGTGCCGTGATGCCGAGCTGATAGCCCGCGCCGCGATATTCGTTCATCGCAGCCTGGACTTCCTCGAGCGCAGCGGATGACGAATCGAGAAAGGTGGCGCTTATCCCCCGGACGGCGCGCGACAATCCTCGCCACTGCCTGAATCCATGCTCTTCCGACAGACCGAGACAACGATCGGCGTAGCGGTGCGCCGTCAGGAACTCGCCCCGAAGCGCGTGGACAATGGACGCATAGTAGGTCGCATAGGCCTGGGAATGGGGATGATTGATGGCGTCGGCGCGCTGGATGGCGGCATTCACACGTGCAAGTGCCATATCGGGGTAGCCCAGCAGCAGCAGCGCCCATGACATCAGGGCAAGGTCGGCCACGCCCGCATCCTGCCCGGCGGCCCGCGCCGCCAATCTGTCCTGCTCGCTGCTCGTCTCGAACGTCTCGAAGGCCCGTTCGATCACTTCGCGCGCGCCGGTAAGATGTCCCATGAAGAGGCGGATCATGCCTTGGCCACGCATCGCGTTGAGCAGCGTCGGTCGATCGTGGTGCGCTTCGGCGAGATCGAGCAGCGCCGAGATCATTTCCTCGGCGACCGGCAGCTCACCGCGAATGACGCTCGCTGTGGTCAACCAGAACATGATCTGCAGTTGCTCAGGGGGATCGGTGAGGCGCTGGCACAGCTCGCGCGCACGCGCGAAGGTCGCCACTGCCTGGGGCGAGGCCGGCCCCAGGGTGGCGATCAGGCATGGTCCCAGCTCGAACTGAAAATCAAGCTCCAGCCTGTCCTTCACCGCGCCGTCAGCCAGATGGGCGGAGACCTCGATGCCTTTGCGCAGGTGTGCAATGGCTTCGAGGTTGGCGGAGCGCATGGCCGCCTTCCTGCCCGCCTGGAGCCAGTAGCCCCTGGCCTTGTCGAACAGTCCGGCCTCCGTCAGGTGGAGCGCGATCGTCTCGGGTTGCGCCTCCACGACTTCCGGAAACCGTTGCTCGAAAGCGTCCGCGATGGTGGCATGCAGCGCCGCGCGCCGGCTCTTCAGAAGTCCCGCTTCGGCGGCGTCCCGCACCAGCGCGTGCTTGAAGGTATAGACGGCCCGGGGGATCTCGCCGCGGCAGAATATCAGCTCCGCCCTAACCAGCTGGGCAAGCGCCTCCTCGAGCCTCTGCGCCGGCAGCCCCGCAACGGCGCTCAGCAGTTCGTAAGAGAATTCGCGCCCGACGACGGCGCCGATCTGGGCCACGTCCTTCACCGGGGCCAGCCTGTCCAGTCTCGCCATCAGCGATGCGCTCAATGTCGACGGAATCGCCATCGGGGGAAGCGGACGGCTGAGCGCGTAATGGTCGCCCTGCTCTTGCAGCAGCCCAGTCTCGAGCACGGTCTTCGTCAGTTCCTCGACGAACAAGGGCACGCCATCGGTACGGGCGAGGATCTGGTCCATGACCTCCTCGGGCAGCGTCTTGCCCGCCGTGACGCGCTCGACCAGTGCGGCACCGTTGCGACGATTCAGCCGTGTAAGCGAGAGCGTCGTCACATGTGCATGGCCGGGCCAGGGCGGCGTGAACTCCGGTCTTGCGGTGATCAGCAGCAGCACGCGAAGCCGCGGCACCTTTTCCAGTGTGACCGTGAGCAGCTCCAGCGAAGTCGGGTCCGCCCAATGGGCATCCTCGAAGATGACGAACACAGGTTGCCGCGCCGCCAATGCGTCGAGCTGGTCGAACAACGCCGCCAGCGTCATGTCCTTGCGGTTCTGTGGACTGAGCTCGGGCAGCCGGTAGCGGTTGCTGACCGGCAGCGACAGAAGATTGGCCAGGGGCGGCACGACGCGGTCGGCGTCGCCGCCAGAGCGCAGCAGCAGAGCCTCGAGCTTGGCGAACTTCTCCGTCGGCGTCTCGCCTCGCTCGAACCGGGCGGCGCGTTCGAGGTTGGCAATGAAAGGATGCAGCGCACTGTTGGTGTGATGCGCCGAGCAGAAATGGCGCACCGTGATGTGCCGTTCCGCCTGCAGCCGCTCCTGCAGCGCCAGTGCTATGTGCGACTTGCCGATGCCTGGCTCGCCGGTGAGAAGCACGACGCAGCCTTCGCCCGACACGGCATGCTGCCAGCGCCGCAACAGCAGCTCGATCTCCTCATCACGCCCGATCGGTGGTGTTAGTCTGGTCTTGTGCTGCGCCTCGAAGCGGCTTTCCACGCCACTGATCCCGAGCACCTGCCAGGCAGAGGCAGGCTCCGACCATCCTTTGAGCGTGACAGGCCCGAGATCGAGATACTCAAAATATCCATCCGTGAGCTGATGCGTGCTCTCGGAGATCAGCACCGTGCCGGGCTCGGCAAACTGCTGCAGGCGAGCGGCGAGGTTCGGTGTCTCGCCAATCACCGCCTGCTCCTTGGCGGCGCCTTCGCCGATCAGGTCGCCGACAACGACCATACCGGTGGCGATGCCGATGCGGACCTGCAGCTGGGTGCCGATGTCCGTCTCGAGGTTGGCGACGGCATCGACCAGCGCGAGCCCGGCGCGTGTTGCCTGCTCGGCATCGTCCTCGTGGGCCTGGGGATAACCGAAATAGGCGAGCACGCCATCCCCCATGTACCGCGCGATGATGCCTTGGCTCCGCGCGATGATCTCCGCGATGCAGGCATGATAGGCGCGGATGACCGCGCGCAGATCCTCCGGATCAAGTCGGGCCGAAAGTGCCGACGAGCCCACCAGATCGCAAAACATGACCGTGAGCTGGCGCCGCTCGGCGCTGTCCCGCGGCGCCGGTCTGGCGGCCGCTTGAGCCGATACGAGGTCACCCTTGAGGTCTGCGATCACGCGCAGCAGCTTACGCCGGTGCCCGAGCAGGACGCCGAGGTCCTTAAGGTCCTGCTCCGTGAGGTCGCCAATGACGGAAAGGTCGATGGCATTCTCGGCGAAACGCTGGGCGTACTCACCCAACCCGATCGATGCGAGCCACTCTGCAGTACCTGTCATGGGATACCTATGGCCAATGCGATGAGAATAGCACATTGGAATAGCCAGCGAAGGCGCATCTA
The DNA here is from genome assembly GCF_024199945.1 of Bradyrhizobium sp. CCGUVB4N. Classification (GTDB taxonomy): domain Bacteria; phylum Pseudomonadota; class Alphaproteobacteria; order Rhizobiales; family Xanthobacteraceae; genus Bradyrhizobium. The sequence continues at coordinate 8,455,476 of NZ_JANADP010000001.1, forward strand.
TCGCCAGAAGCGCAGATCGCCGGACCTCTCGCCCAATTGAAAGGGCTCCGGCGAAAACTGGATGCCGCCAAGCGATGTCCGCTCAGGGTCAAAGGCCGAAGCATTCACTTCGAGCTCAATTGGTCCGCTGCGCTCTCGGAAGCAGACTTCCGTCCGGCCCCTCATGAGTACACGTTCTTGTTCGTCAAGTGACTTCGTCGCGTTCAACTCTCCCCGGCCCATGACTATAGCCCTCCCCCTCATGGGAAATCTGTCATAGGCTCCGACTGTCATGTGGCGGCAAAGCCGTGGCCTTCTAGGAGAAACGTCAATGAAAATTACGATGCCGGCCTGCCTCGCCTGTGCCGTCCTTGTCGTTGGCACCGCCCATGTCGCCACCGCTAACGGCGCCGGCGCCGCACCCTCCAAAGTCTCGGGCTCCACGGCGCTGGCGCTGGCCGGCGTGATCGCGCCGCTGTCGCCGCTCCTGTCGGGCGCCGAGAAGAAGGCGGTGGCGATGCTGTTCGCCGCCAATGCCGACATCCCCTACAAGAAGCCGATCGTGGTGACCGCGGACAGGATTGTCTGCCGCACCAGCAATGTCGACATCACCTTGCGCAACTGCGAGGTCACCTTCGGCAAGAAGGTCAGGAACGTGAACGGATCCACGGCCAACGAGATCTTCGCGACCGAGGCGCTGGCCGGCATTCCGCCCGATGGCGCGGCAGGATCGAATTTCGAGAGCCTGAGCAAGCTGAGCTGCACGATCGACCCCAATGCCATCAGGCAGAAGGACGGCAGCGGGGCGGATTGCACCTTCCAGCCGGCAGATTGAACCCCGGCGATGAGAGCGCGGACCAAGGGTGCCGTGAAATCGCCGCAAGAAGAACCAACAACACGAATCAAGAAGCCGAACTAATAAGGCGAATTGAAAAGACAGGCCAAACCGGCGCACCAATATGAAGCGCGCAAGGGCCGGCACCAAGATGATGAAGAATTGTCTCGCGTTTTTTCTTGTTCTGACCGTGACGGCGGCCTCTGCACATGGCCCGCTTCCGGCGAGCCGCATCGCGCCATCGGATCTCGTCCGGGTCGGCCTCACTGATAACGACACGACCGCCGGCGGCGTCGCGCGGCTGTGCGAGCAGGTCACTTTTTCGCGCGGCCTGCGCTATGGCGACAGCGAGGCCAATGTGCTCGACGTCGCGGTCAGCGACACCACCAAGGCGGACACGCCCCGGCCGGTGCTGCTGTTCGTGGCGGGCGACACCTTTACCGGCGACCGCGGCGCGCCGGACCTGTCCCGCGACATCCAGGACGAGGCCATGTGCTTCGCCGCGCGCAACGGCATGATCGGGGTGCGCGTGAATTATCGGCTCGCTCCGGCCGCGACCTGGCCGATGGGCGCGACCGATGTGGCGGCGGCGCTGTCCTGGATCCACGGCAATATCGACCTGTTCAACGGCGACGCGCGCGAGATCGTCGCGGTCGGCTATGGCGCCGGCGCCTTCCATGTCGCCACCCTGCTGGCGCATCCCGAGCTCCAGGCCGACCGCGCCGATGTCGCCGCCGTGGTGCTGGTGTCCGGCATCTACCGCGCCGGCAAGGACGCCAGTGACAATGAGAAGGCGTATCTCGGCACGGATGCCGCTCAATATGACAAGCGCTCGGTGTTTCCCGGCATCCTCAATGTCGACGCGCCGATCGTGCTGGCCTGGGCCGCGAACGATCCCGCGAGCCTCATCGCGCAGGGCGAGACCCTGAAGAAGACGCTCTGCGGCGCCGGCCACTGCCCACGCACCACGGTGCTGCGCAGCCGCGACGGCATCGCCGCAGCGTTCGGGCTGGATGGTTCGGGCGACAGTCTCGCCGAGCCGACGCTGCTGCTGGTGCATCAGCTGGAAGCGCGCGGGCTGCCGTAAGGGCGGCGCGCGACTCACCACTCACACCATTTGCTGGGCTACCCCTCTCCCCCGCCCTCCCCCACAAGGGGGGAGGGAGCGCAATGGCGCGTGTGGCTGCGCTGCGCGTTCACCGCTCGCGCACTTTGGATCGAGTCACGCGCAATAGGAAAGGTCTGTTCCCTCCCCCCTTGTGGGGGAGGGTTAGGGAGAGGGGTGCCACACGGGGACTCTCTCAATCGACAAAGTAGCGTTTCAGCACCATTCCTCATCCTGAGACTGAGGGCCCGCCAAAGGCGGGCGTCTCGAAGGATGGCCGCAGGGAAACTCGCTCCCGGACGCGAGAGGCTTGCGGGCCCGCATCAGGATCATCGCAGGACATCGAAGCGGTCGGAGAGGGCGGAGGTGCGCGTCACGTCGAGCGCCTCCCTCCAGATCATATATGTGGAGCGCAAGGCTCTTGCTTCAAGACCCCGCCTCCGCCGTAGAAGTCAGGCCCCCTACCAAACCGAGGCGGCAAATGACTGAACATGACGTGATCATCGTCGGCGGCGGCCCGACTGGATTGATGCTGGCCGGGGAGCTGGCGCTGGCCGGCGTGGACGTCGCGATCGTCGAGAGGCGTCCGAACCAGGACGTGGCGGGCTCGCGCGCAAGCGGTCTCCATCCACGGGCGATCGAGCTTCTCGATCAGCGCGGCATAGCCGACAGGTTCCTCCCGCTGGGAAACAAGCACTACGCCGTCGCGCTCGCGGGCATGGTCCTCGAGGCTCGCGACCGACCGACCCGTCACAACTACACGCTCGGGCTCTGGCAGGAAAAGATCGAACGCGGTCTCGCCGACTGGATCTCGGAACTCGCCGTGACGCTCTATCGAGGCTGCGAGATGGCGAGCTTTGTCGACACCGGGGAGCGCGTGGAGGTTCAGCTGACGGACGGGCGCAGGCTTGGTTCAAGCTACCTCGCCGGCTGCGACGGCGGCCGCAGCCTCGTGCGCAAGACCGCGTCGATCGGGTTTCCCGGATCGGAGCCACAGGCGAGCTACCTCATCTTCGAGGCCGACATCGCGGATGAGCCGCCACTTGGCATCCGCTATGGGGACCGCGGGCTGTATGCCCTGGGATGGCTCGACGGCGGCCCGCGCGTGCGTGGCATCGTGACGGAGCAGCGGATCGAACGGGGCGAACGCCCGACGGAAGCGGATCTCAGGGCGGCGCTCAGGGCTGCCTACGGATCGGATCTGGGCATCCGCGAGGTCACGTGGATGTCGCGGTTCACGGACGCGGCGCGGCAGGCGGAGGCGTACCGGAAGAACCGCATCCTGCTCGCCGGGGATGCCGCGCACATCCATTCCCCGGTTGGAGGACAGGGCCTGAATGTCGGACTGCAGGACGCCGTGAATCTCGGGTGGAAGCTGGCCCAGGTGGTGAAGGGGATCTCACCCGACGCCCTGCTGGACACCTATCACAGGGAGCGGCACCCGGTCGGGGCCGCGCTGCTCGAGCTGACGTTGGCGCTCACGGCTCTCAACCGCGGCGACGAACACACCACGGCCCTCCGGGGGCTCCTCGCCACGACCATGAAGATGGACGAGCCGAGAAGATGGTATTCCGCCAAGGTGTCCGGCCTCGACATCCGCTACGGTGAGGAGGGTTGCCATCCCTTGCTCGGCAGGCGCATGCCCGACCTCGACCTCGTCACCGCAGATGGCCCGACCCGCGTGTTCGAGCTGATGCGTGATGCGCGGCCGCTCTTCCTGACTCTCGGCGCGCCGGCGTGCGTCGTCCCGGCGCGATGGGACGAACGCGTCAGGCAGGTCAGTGCGACGTGCACGGGCGCCTGCGAGATGCCGGTGATCGGCGTCGTTCCGCCCCCTGCCGCCGTGCTCGTCCGGCCCGACGGGCATGTCGCCTGGGTCGGCACCGGCGACAGCGAAGGACTCGTGGAAGCGCTCGCGACCTGGTTCGGAGACTAGGAACGTGGCGGGCGGCCACTCTCACGATTTGCTGAGCCCCTCTCCCTCCCTTCCCCGGGGGAGAGGGGTACCGCACGGAGACTCTCTCAGTCGAGAGCGCGTCAACACGGCTGCCGCTTCGCTCGGGTGCCACAGGATTGCCAAACGCTTGACGTAGATCAACTCCACTGGGTGCGGAACGAGCCGACTTCGTTGGGGCCAACAACGACAAGGTGTCGAGCATGCGCGTCACCGGCAGACTGCTGTTCGTCTTGATTGCCGCTCTCGCCTCGCTCGGGGCGATGTCGCAGCAGCGCTCGGATCAACCCAATTCCGACTCCAGTCCCGACAAGGAAATCCGCATCGGCAACATCGTGCCCTATTCCGGGCCGCTCTCGGAATTCGGCGCGATCGGCAAGGCGGAGGCCGCCTATTTCGACATGGTCAACGATCGCGGCGGCATCAACGGCCGCAAGGTCCGCTTCATCACCCGCGACGACAATTCCGATCCCGCGGCCGCGCTGGACCTGACCCGCGATCTCGTCGAGAAGGACGACGTGCAGCTGATGTTCGGATCGTTCGGCACGCCCGGCAATATCGCCACGCGCTGGTATCTCAACGAGAAGAAAATCCCGCAGCTGTTCGTCGCTTCCGGCGACGAGGAGCTGAGCCAGGCCAAGGCGTTTCCCTGGACCATGGGCTGGCAGCCGCCATTCCGCTCCGAGGGACGCATCTACGCCAACTACATCCAGGCCTATTATCCGCGGAAGAAGATCGTGGTGCTCTGGCAGAACGACCAGTTCGGCCGCATGCTCTACAAGGGCATCCAGGAAGGACTGGGCGACCTCAACCGTCAGGTCCTCGTCGACGTCGCCTTCGACATCTCCGACGAGCATCTCGAAGGGCACGTCTCGATCCTCAAGCGCGCAGGCGCCGACATCTTCGTGTTTCTCGGCGTACCGTCGACCGCGGCCAAGGTGATCCAGCTGGCGGCGTCGCTGAACTGGCACCCGGTCGTCATCGTCAACGATGCTTCCGCCTCGATCGCCAATGCGATGGCGCCCGCGGGCCTGGAGAATTCGGCCGGCGTGATCTCGGCGGCGTTCCTGAAGGATCCGAGCGATCCCGCCTGGAAAGACGACCCCGCCATGAAGGACTGGTTCGCCTTCATGGACAAGTATCATCAGATCGAAAGCACCAACAACAGCGCGGCGCTCTATGGCTATGCGGCGGCAGAAGCGCTGACCAAGGTGCTGAGGCAATGCGGCGACGACCTGTCGCGCGAGAACATCATGCGCCAGGCGGCGTCGCTGCGGGATTACCACCCCTCCGTCGCGCTGCCCAACATCAGGATGAACACCTCGCCCGACAGCTACCTGCCGATCAAGCAGATGCGACTGGTGCAGTTCGACGGGCGGTCGTGGCAGCCATTTGGGGCGGTGATCGAGACGGCGTTCACGGAAGGCGCGGCAAGGTGAGGATTTCCGCGCGCACCTTTTGCTGAGCCACCCCTCTCCCCGCCCTCCCCCGCAAGGGGGGAGGGAGCGCAGCGGAGTGCGCGGCGACACTGTGCTCATCGCAAGCGCCCTAATGAATCGAGTCATCCGCCACAAGGAAGCTATGTTCCCTCCCCCCTTGCGGGGGAGGGTTAGGGAGAGGGGTACCACACAGGGACTCTCTCAATAGAACGACGCATCCTCACGCCGGCTTCAACGCGGCCAGCGCACTCTCCAGCAGCGAGCGCACGCGCGCGGCATCGCCGGACTTCACCACGACCGGATCGAGATAGAGCTCGAGCCCGGGCGCTCGCTCGGTGATCACCCCGCTCCGCTCGGTCGCCGCATCGTTGAGCGCATCGACCGAATAGGGAATCACCTCGCGGCTGATGCCCTTCATGGTAATCGCGGGCAGCGCGTGGGCGCGGACGATGTCGCTGACCAGCGCAAAACTCTCATAGCTCAGCACGATGCCGCCGGGCTCGGCGATCGACTGCAGCCGGGCGGCGAGGTTCGCCTCTGCGCCGATGATGGTGTAGTCCATGCGGTCGCTGCTGCCGAAATTGCCGACATTGCAATAACCGGAATTGATGCCCATGCGCGAGCGGAACGGCTGCTCGATGCCGGAGGCGCGCCACTTCGCATTGAGCTCGGTGAGACGCTGCTGCATGCGCCAGGCCATCTGCAGGCAGGCCTGCGCGTCGGCGCGGTCGCCCTTGGTCTCGGGATCGCCGAAGAAGATCAGCATGGCGTCACCGATGAACTTGTCGACGGTGCCGCCATGTTCATGCGCGATCGCCGACATCTCCGTGAAATATTCGTTGAGCAGCTGGGTCAGCAATTCCGGCTGCAGCCGCTCGGTGGTAGCGGTGAAGTTCTGGATGTCGGAGAAGAAGATCGTGAGCTTCTTGCGCTCGGTGTGGATGGTGACGTCCTTCTGGCCCGAGAAAATGCTCTTGTAGACCTGCGGCGGGATGTAGCGCGAGATCTTCATCGACAGCGAGGCGAGGAAGTCGTTGGCGGATTCGAGCTCCTTGTTCATGCCCTTGATGCGGCGTGCCTGACGGCGCTGCAACGACAGGAAGGAAAGTCCGCTGCCGGCGGCGATCAGGAAATAGGCCAGCAGAAACTTGAACGAGAAGATGTTGGCGGCGATCGGCTGGGCGATGATGACTTCCTGGATGCCGCGGACGTCGCCCACCTTCCAGTCCTTCTTCGGGCTTTCGGGGTGGCTGTTGTGGCAGCTGACGCAGGCCGGGCCCATGATGACGGGCGCGACCAGGCGGACCTTGTCGGAGAAGAGCGAGGTTTCGGTGTCGACGATCTTCTGCTCGGGATCGGCGCGCAGCGCGGCCAGCGCATCCTTCTCGAACTTGTCGAGCTGGTGCGGGGCGCGGTTCTGGAACGGGAAGTCCGAGACGAAGCGGTAGGTGATGTTCTCCTGCTGCGCGCCGATGACACGGCCGAGCTCGAGCGACAGCGTCGCCGGGATCGGGATCGCACCGGGGACGGATTCGTAGTTGTGAACGACCTTGGTCGAACCGTTCGGGTTCGCCAGCACGCGCCCGACCACGTTGGACGCATAGTAGCTGCGCACGCTCGATATGACCGAATTGAGATCGGCGGTTTGCCGGCGAAGCGCGGTCTTGTTCAGCTCCGTCAGGTCCAGCCACACGGCCAGCGGCAGCGCGAGCAGAAGGAAGGCGACCACGGCTCCAATGAGGATGCCGTGCTTGCGCTGCTCTTCGGAGATCTCTTGTTTCACTTGATGGCTCCGTTGTGTGCGTTCTTGTCGCGAATCCCCGGGATTTGCGGCACAGCATGCGGCCTGCACAGAGCCCATAAACGCGCGCCCGCGCAACCCCATTTTATGGTGGTCGGGCCAGGCACCTTTTCGTTTCATGACGAATGTTTAAGATCGGGCATGAACCTGCATTCATGCCGCCGGGAGATCCCATGACCGAAACCATCCGCATCAAGCGCTTCAACGCGCGCCCCGTGATCGTGCCGATGAACTTGCCGCTTCTGACCTCGACCGGCGCGGTGGCGAAAGCGCCGCTGGTGCTGATCGATTGCGAAACCGACCAGGGTGCGATCGGGCACGCCTATCTGTTCTCGATCACGCCGTCGGCACTGAAGCCGCTGACCGCGATGGTCACGGAAATGTCGGAGCTGCTCGCCGGCGACGAGTTGCTGCCGTTCGAGATCGAGCGCAAGCTGACCCAGCGCTTCACCCTGCTCGGGCTCGCCGGCCTGCAACGGCTGGCGCAATCCGGCATCGACATGGCGGCGTGGGACGCGTTGGCCCGCGCCCGTGGACTGCCATTGGCGCGGCTGCTTGGGGGCGCGCCGAAGCCGGTGAAAGCCTACAATTCGAAGGGGCTCGGCATCATGCCGGCGGGCGCCGCGGTCGAGGAAGCCCACAAGCTGCTGGCCGAGGGCTTTCACGCCGCGAAGATCCGCGTCGGCCGGCCCGATGCGCGCGACGATCTCGCCGTGGTGCGCGCGGTGCGCAAGGCCGTCGGCGACGAGGTGACGCTGATGTGCGACTACAATCAGGCGCTGACGGTGACCGAAGCGATCCGGCGCGGCGAGATGCTCGACGACGAAGGCCTGACCTGGATCGAGGAGCCGATCCGTCACGATGATTACGAGGGCAACGCCCGCATTGCGGACGCGCTGCGCACGCCGGTCCAGATCGGCGAGAACTTTGACAGCGCATTTTCGATGCAGGCTGCGCTGTCGGCCGAGGCCTGCGACTACGTGATGCCCGACGTGCAGCGCATCGGCGGTGTCACCGGCTGGCTACGCGCCGCGTCACTGGCGCATGCCGCCGGCATCGAGATGTCGACACATCTGTTCTCGGAGGTCAGCGCGCATCTGCTGTGCGTGACACCGACTGCGCATTGGCTGGAATATGTCGACTGGGCCGACGCGGTGCTTTCGACGCGGTTGACAATCAAAGACGGGTTTGCGCTGCCGAGCGAGGAGCCCGGCAACGGGATTGCGTGGGACGAGGCGGCGGTTGCAAAATATCTCGTCGCATAAGGCAGCCTGCTACGACCGAACGGCGGCAATCATGCTCAGCTCGACCGGAGCACCCCGCGGCAGCTCGGCGACGCCGACGGATGTGCGCGTGTGACGACCGCGATCGCCGAGGCGCTCGATCAGCCGGTCGGAGGCTCCGTTCATGACTTGCGACTGCTGGGTAAATCCAGGCGCTGAAGCGACGTATCCGACGAGCTGCAGGACCTGGACGATCCTGTCCTCTCCGCCCGTTGCGTGGCTGATGGCCGCAATGCAGAGATCGGCACAGAGGGCTGCGGCCTCCTGTGCGGCCCCGATATCGACACCTGCGCCGACCTTGCCCGCGTACAGCAGATCTTCGCCGCGACGCGGCAGCTGACCACTGACATACGCAAGCCCGCCATGAATGATCACCGGCAAGTAGTTTCCGCCAGGTTTGTTCACGCTGCTCATGTCAATAACCCACCCTCTTTTTCACATCCGGCGGCGCGACACTTCTCGACGAACGCCGCAACATCGACCTCCCAAGGCTCATGGCCGTGGTGGATGAGCGGACAATGGCAGGCGGCCGGTAGCGGATCAAGACTTGCGCGCATCGCCGTCTCATCGCCCTCATTGCGAGGAATGCGCTCGGAATGACAGGACGGATGATGCGGTGAAATCTCACCGCGCTGCGGCGTTCAGGTCCATCGTCTCGAGCAGGCTGTTCTGGCGCCAGTCGATGAAGGCATCCTTGAGGCGGCTAATCTCACTGGCATGCTCGCCCACGCCCCAGAGATTGTGCTGCTCGAGCGGGTCGCTGGCGAGATCGAACAATTGCCCGTCCTCGGCGCCGTGGATGAACACGACCTTCCAGCGGTCGTCGCGCACCATCGTGATCAGCCTTGCGCCGGTCATGGCGACGTCGCCGGCCTGCTCCGAGAAGACGAAGTCGCGGCCGGTCCAGTCCTCGCCCTTCAGCGCCGGCAGCAGGCTGCGCGCCTGGAACGGCTTTGGATGCTCTGCGCCGGCGAGATCGAGAATGGTGGGCGCGAGATCGAACAGCTGGCACTTCTCGCGGATGCGGCGGCCGTCGGAAAACAGGCTCGGCGACCAGAACAGCAGAGGGATGCGCGTCACCGGCTCGTACATCGACCATTTCTGGCTCAGCCCGTGCTCGCCGAGATTGTCGCCATGGTCGGACATGAAGATGACGACGCAATTGTCGAGATAGCCCTTGGTGTCGAGCATCTCGATCAGGCGGCCGATCTGCTCGTCGATCATGGTGACGTTGGCATAGTAGTGCGCGCGCAGGCGGCGCATCTCTTCATGCGTGGGCGCGAGCTTCCATGACACGGCGTCGTGGTCCACTTCCGTGTCGTGGCGGCGCTTCTCCTTCAGATAGGCCGGCAGGCCCTCAATCTCGGCCTCGGTCGGCTGCGGCACCGGAAGGTCGTTGCGGGCGAGATAGTGCTCCAGATATTCCGGCAGCGGGTCATAGGGCGGATGCGGGCCGGGCAGGCCGATCTGCATGAACAGCGCCTCCGGCCTGGGGCGCGTCTCCAGCCACCACATCGCGGTTTCGGCGACGAAGATGTCCGGATGCAGCGATTTCGGCATCTCCCAGGTGAAGGCGCCCATGCGGTCGCCATAATCAGGCAGGCTGCGATAGCCGGCGCGCGAGGGCTTGGTCAGCTTGTGCGCGGCAAAGGCCTTGTCGAGCTCGTCGGCGAACCAGCGGCCCTCGAAGAAGCGGTCCTTGTTCTCGACCACGAAACGCTCGTGGAAGCCGGCCTTCGCGTCGTAGGGGATGGTGTGCATCTTGCCGACATTGACGCAGTGATAGCCGACCTCGCCGAGCTTGCTCACCCAGGTCTTCTGCCAGTGCTGCCCGTTCTTCAGCACGCCCGAGGCGTGCGGATAGAGTCCGGAGAACAGCGCCGCGCGCGACGGCACGCAGCTCGGCGCATTGATGAAGCAATTGTCGAAATAGACGCCTTCGCGCACCAGGCGGTCGAGATTCGGCGTCTTCATGTAGGGATGGCCCGTCGCGGCGATCGTGTCGAAGCGCTGCTGGTCGGTCATGACCAGGATGATGTGGGGCTTTGTCACGATTGCTTTGTCCTGCGCGGCGATGAGTCAATGGAAAATATGTCTGACATAATAATTCTTGTCAAACCAGCCCTGGTTTGATTATCTGCGACAGGACGCACGATTTGGCGCGCTTCTCCTCTGTCACACGTAATAAATCAGACATTTTATTCCACGAATCCGGGATCACCGTGGCAAAATCTCCTCACAAGGACAGCCCGCAATCGAGCACCCAGGTCGCCCGCGAAGTGGCGCGGATGATCCTGACCGGGGTCTGGCGCGAGGGCACCACGCTGCCGCGCGAGATCGAGCTGGCGTCCCGCTTCGATGTCAGCCGCGCCTCGATCCGCGAAGCGCTGTCGCTGCTTAAAGCGAAAGGACTGATCGCCTCGAAGCAGAAGGCCGGCACCCATGTGCGGGCGCGGTTCGACTGGAACATGCTCGACGAGGAGTTGCTGAACTGGACGCTGTCGGCGCTGCCGACGCAGGAGTTCGCCAAGCAGATTCTGGAGGTTCGCCGGATCGTCGAGCCCGAAGCCTGCGCCATCTGCGCCGTGCGCGGCACCGACGAGGATTTTGCCCGGATCGAGCGCGCCTATCGCGGCATGGATGCGGCCGGCATGGACCGTGTCGCCTATGCCGAGCCCGACCTGCAATTCCACCGCGGCATTCTCATCGCCACCGGCAACGATTTCCTGATCGCCTTCGGCGCGACGGTCGCAGCCGCCTTGCGGATGTCGTTCGATTTGTCGAGCACCAATCCGGGCGCCCCGCGGAAAAGCCTGCCGTATCACCGCGCCGTGCTCGACGAGATCTGGGCACGCAACGCCGACGGCGCACGCCAGGCCATGCACAAGCTGATGGATCTCACCGAACAGAACATCGTCACGGCCATGTCGCGTCAGAAGAAAAAGGACGCCGAGGACGAGACCGTCCGCACCAAGCGGACGCGTTGAAGCCGACAAAAATAGTAATGAGGGAGAACGTCATGACAAACGCACCGCGCGCGAGCTCGATCACCCGCCGCAAACTGCTGAAAGCGAGCGCTGCCGGCGCCGCGCTGGCCGCATTCCCCGCGCCGCTGATCGCGCAGACGAAGCCGTTTGCCGGTGTCACCCTGCACGGCGCCTCGTTCCAGCACCGCTTCTTCACGCTGCTGGCGAAATACATTCCCGAGTTCGAGGACAAGACCGGCATGAAGGTCGACCTCCAGCTCTCGGCCCTGCCCGTCTACAACCAGCAGGCCAATCTCGAACTGTCCTCGGGCGGCTCGGCCTATGATTTCGTCAACGTCACCTTCACGCTCGCGACCCGCTGGATCGCAGCAGGCCTGCTCGCCAATCTCGACGAGTTCACGGGCGACGCCAACCTGACGCCGGCCGAGTGGAATCCGAAGGACTTCGTCGACGGTGCACAGGTGCCCTATCGCGACGCGAAGGGCGCGACCTACGGCTATTCCTGGGAAGGCGGCGCGATGCTGATGGGTCTGTCGCGGATGGACCTGATGGAGAAGAAGGGGCTGAAGATCCCCAAGACCTTCGCCGAACTGCAGCAGGTCTGCGCCGAGATCAACGGCACCGATGGCGTCAGCGGCCTGGTGTCGTGGTTCCTGCACAACTGGAATCTGCCGCCCTACATCCAGGGTTTTGGCGGCAACATCTTCAGGAATCCGCCCGGCGACGTCATGCCGGCGCTGAACACGCCCGAGGCGATCCAGGGCGTCGAGTTCTATGCGAAGCTGCTGAAGAACGCGCCTACGGGCGTTCTGACCTACACCGAGGATCAGGCACGGCAAGCGATGCTGACCGGCCGTGCCAACATCTTCATCCACTCCAGCGCCTGGGTGACGCCGATCCTGCTCTCCGACGAGAGCAAGGTGAAGGAGACCTCGCGCGTGGTGCGTTCGCCCGCAGGTCCCGTGCACGATTATCCGGCCTCGAACAGCCAGGGCCTCGGCATTCCCAAGAACGCCAAGAACCAGAAAGCCGCGTGGGAATTCATCAAATGGGCGCTCTCGCCGGAGATCTCGATGAAGCTCGTGCGGGAGCACGGCCATTCCTCGGTCTGCCGCCGCTCGATCATCACCAGCGACGACTATCGCAAGCTCAACACGGTGAACGGCCAGGACCTCGGCGCGCTCTATCTCGAGGTGCTGGAGCAGCCCGGCAAGGGCGAGAACTACATGGCCTATCGGACGTCGAAGGAATTTCCGATCGTCGGCGACGTCCTCAACAAGGCGTTCGAGCAGGTCGCCACCGGGCAACTGCCGGCCAAGGACGCCATGAACGCGGCCCAGGACCAGGCCATCGCCGCACTCCGCCGCGCCGGGACGAAGCTTTGAGCGAGAGCGGAATTGACCGAGAGCGGAATTGACTTGGAGCGCCGAAGGTTCATCGCCTTCGCGCTCACCCCGAGCCTGATCGTGCTGTTCGCGGTGGCGGTGCTGCCGGCGATCTATCTGATCGTGACGAGTCTGACGCCGTTCCAGCTGACGACGCCGGGCTCGGCCACCGATTTCAGCGAGCCGTTCCGCAATTATGGCCTGCTGCCGGGCGATCCCCGCTTCGTCAACTCGCTGGCGGTGCAGGCCAAGCTGTCGGTCGCGAGCGTGCTGTTCCAGGTGCTGCTCGGCATGCTGCTGGCGCTGCTGCTGAACGTGCCTTCACGCTTTGTCGAATTCGCGCGCACCTTCTTCCTCATCCCGATGGTGCTGCCGCCGATCGTGGTCGCGGTGATCTGGAAGCTGATCTACGCGCCCGACATCAGCCCGCTCTACTACGCGGCTCAAGCGCTGCACGTCACGCTGCCGGCGCTGACATCGAGCGTCGACTTCGCGCTGACCGCGATCGTCATCGCCGACACCTGGGAATGGACGCCCTTCACCTTCCTGATGGTGCTGGCCGCGCTGCAGACCATTCCCGACGAATATTCGGAAGCCGCTCTCGTCGACGGCGCCAACAAGCTGCAGATCTTCTGGTACGTCACGCTGCCCTTCATCACGCCGATCCTGGTGATCTCCGGCATGTTCCGCCTGATCGACAGCGTGAAAGCGTTTCCGCTGATCTTCCTGTTGACCGGCGGCGGCCCCGGCACGGTGACGGAAGTCACGAACTACTATGCTTATCTCCTCGCCTTCGACACCAACGAGATCGGCTATTCCAGCGCGGTCACCGTGGTGATGCTGCTGCTGGTCTGCGGCATCAGCCTGGGGCTGGTCTGGATGGGCCGGCGCAAGGAAGCACTGGCATGAGCGAGTCGTCACTGCGCAAGGCAACGCCGGGCCGGTTGGTCGCGATCACCGTCACGCTCCTCATTCTGCTGTCGCCGTTCCTGTGGCTGCTGCAGATGAGTTTCAAGACCAACGACGAGATCCTGCAGTTCCCGCCGCCGCTGATCTTCACGCCGACGCTGCAGAATTACATCTCGCTCTGGCACAGCGCGTTCTCGGCCTCGTTCGTCAACAGCCTGTTGAGCGCATCACTCTCGACCGCGCTCGCGCTACTGTTCGGCGTGCCCGCGGCCTACGCGCTGTCGCGCTGGGCCGGGCGCGGCAAGCATGCGCTCTCCTTTGCGATCCTGGTGACACGCATGGCGCCGCCGATCGCGTTCACGATTCCCTTCTTTCTGTTCTATCGCTGGATCGGCTTGCTCGACACCATCACCGGCCTCGTGCTGGTCTACACCAGCTTCAACCTGCCGCTGGTGATCTGGATGATGCAGCCGTTCTTCGACACCATCCCGGTCTCGCTGGAGGAAGCGGCGCTGGTCGACGGCGCGCGGACGCGCACGGTGTTCACCAAGATCGTGCTGCCGATGGTGACGCCCGGCATCGCCGCGACCGCGATCCTGTGCTTCCTCTACGCCTGGAACGACTTCTTCTTCGCGCTGATCCTGACCCGCACCAATGCGCGTACCGCGCCGGTCGCCGTCGTCAACTTCATGAATTACGAGGGCTGGGAATGGGGTAAGATCGCCGCCGGCGGCTCGCTGGTGATGGCGCCGGTTCTGATCTTCTCGCTCGCGGTGCGCCGCTATCTCGTCTCCGGGCTCACGGCTGGTGCCGTCAAAGGCTGACCTCATGAAATATCCGACCGGCGCCTCGCGCACCGTTTTCATCCTCGCCCACCCCTCCAGCCATGTCGCCGCGCCGCGCTACTACACGCCCTATTTCGAAGAGCAGGGCCTCGACTGGCACATGGTGGTGATGGACGTGGCGCCGAAGCATCTCGTCGAGACCATCCGAACCTTGGCCAAATCGCCGAGCACCGCCGGCTTCAACATCACCATCCCGCACAAGCCGGCCGCGTTCGAGCTCTGCGACGAGGTCGGGCCCGCAGCAAGCTTCGAGGGCGTGGTCAACACGATCCGCATCGAGGCGAGCGGAAAACTCGTCGGCGAGTCCTACGACGGCGAAGGCTTCCTGAATGCCGCACGCGAGGCCGGCATTTTCGACCCCGACCGCCGCATCGTGGTGATCGGCGCAGGCGGCGCCGGCCGCGCGATCTGCCATGGGCTGGCGGCGGGAGGTGTGAGGCGGTTGCGCATTCTCAACGAGGTGCCCGGCCCGGTCGAGACGCTTGCGGCAAAGCTCCGCGGCCAATTTCCCGGTCTCGATATCGACCTCGAGACGCGCTTCGACGATGCCGGTCTTTGCGTCAATGCGACCTCGCTCGGCCTGAAGGCGACCGATGCCTTGCCGATGGACCCGGCAAAACTGCCGAAGGATTGCGCCGTATTCGACATCATCGCCGGCCGGCGAACCGGCTTCATGGAAGCCTGCGCGGCGCGTGGGCTGAAGGTCGTCGACGGCGTGGCGATGATCCGGCAGCAGCTGCCGCTGCAGACGGCGTTCTGGCGGGGCGAGGCCTAGGTACCGATGACGGGGAGACATTTGCGCCTCCTCCCTCGTTGCGAAAGCATGTGGCACCGACTATCGATGGCCCATGACCACATGGCGCCCTCATCCCCATATCCGCGTCGTCGCGATCGGCCTGCACTGGCGGGACGGGCGGCTGCTTGCGGCTGAGGTGCGCGACGATTCGGGCCGGATCAAGGGCGTGCGCCCGCTCGGCGGCGAGATCGAGTTCGGCGAAAGCTGGCGGACTGCGCTCGCGCGCGAGTTCAACGAAGAGCTCGGCATCGACATCACCATCACAGGCGAACCGCTGATGATGGAGAACATCTATGTCCACGAGGGCGCGACCGGGCACGAGGTGATGTTCATCGCCGAGGTCGCGTTTCCGCAGCACGCGTTCGCCGGCCAGGACCGCATCGACTTCCGCGAGGATAATGGCGAGGAGATCGTCGCCCGCTGGTTCGACCTCGCCGATCTCGACGTGCCTGACGGACCGAGCCTCTATCCGGGCGGACTCAAAGACCTGCTGCTCGCAGCCAGGGATGGCACAGCGGCGAAACTCCCAACCCCGTCATCCTGAGGTGCGAGTGGCGCGGTGCGAAGCAATCGCGCCGGGAGCCTCGAAGGATGAGCGGCCCGATGCGGCAGCCGGGCTGTCGCCCTTCGAGGGCCGCTGAAGAAGCGGCCACCTCAGGGTGACGATCAGGCAGACGCGGTCACATCCGCACTGTTCTCGCAACGAGCCAACCTCCTACCATGTCTCCGCGCCGGGGATTTTCTTGCGGACCGCCATACGCTGGATCCAGATGCAGCGACGGACGGATCTGTTGGAACGGCCGACGGCGGATATGCCCTCGCCGGCCTGAAGCAGCGGCGCCACGCTCTCGCGCACCGCGCGGCAGCGCTGCATCTCGGCCTGCCAATCGATGATCGCCGCATTGGCGCTCGAGGCCGTCAGCGCGAGAGCCGTCACGGCAAGACAAATCCCAAAACAAGTCCCAAGACAAATCGTCCGCATCATTCACTGTCCCTTCCCTTCGATCCGTCCGCAACGCGCCGGTAGCGGAAGTCGCAATGATCGGCGCCTTGCATGATGGTCTGCGTCCGCGTGAGCCTGACGTCGGGGCCGAACCCTTCGGCTGTCGCAAAATCGGCGGTGCAGACCATGAGGAAGCCGAGCTCCGGCTCGCCGAGCGCCTTGTAGAACTCGGCATAGGCGCATCGCTTCACGTCGAACGCGAATGCGTCCTGCGTCTGCTCGATCACGTCATAGGCGAGCGCGTCGTCCCGCGCGTAGGTCTTGAAGGCGGAGGCGACGGCCTGACCGAGATTGGCCTCGTTCTTCGCCGTCCAAAAGGCCTCGCCGAAGCCGCGATAGAGATCGCCGAGCGTTTTGCGCACCAGCGCATTCGCGCGCGCCTCGCCGAGTTCGGCCTGCAGCGCCTTGACCAGCGGCACCAGCACCTGCGCCTGGATCTTTGCCTGTTCGATGACGGATATGCTCATGGGGTCGCCTGCTCGTCTTCGGTGCTTCGATGAGAACCAGATCTGGCGCGGGCCTCACGCCGATCGTGGGCGTGACTGCGACTCTTTCGCTTGTGAAATGGAACACACTTGAAGCACCTCTTAGGTTGTATCATAATCGAGATGTAACCAAGGCGAACGGGGCGTGCGACCCCGTATGTTTCGATCATTCCATTTTTGAACACCCCTGACAAAGCGTCGTTTCGCGCAGGGTGACACCGACGATCCCCGCGACGGACGACGCGCCAGAAGATCGCGATCGGTTTCAAAAAATTCCGACGTCTCGCCGAGCCAGGCGATGCGACATCCCGCGCGTGCGCGTGGCGCGGCCTGACACAGGGAGACCATCGATCAGCCCGGAACGCCGGCCCGGGAGAGTGCCGGCATCGACAGTCGCGCTTGCAGCCATCGAAAGGAACGCCCTATGGACGAACCCAAGCCGCTTACCAGCGCCTTCAACAGAACAGCAAACTTTTCCATCCACCAGGTCGATAGCGTGTTCAGGGCTGCCGCGCATGCCGCCGTCGCGCCTGCTGCGCTGCCGCTCGTCCTGCCGCCGACGCTCGGGCCGCTGTCGGCCTTCGCCGGCACGTTCACGGGACAGGGTTTCAACACCATCTTCCGGCCCGACAGTGCGACGACGCCGACCCAGATGCCGGGGCCGATCAACACCACCGACCCGCCCGACAACGTGCTGGAGTTGAACCTCACTGACGAGACGATGTCGTTCTCGAACAGTCTCGGCTCGATTCCCAATCGTGGCTCGGGGCCGCAGGCGGATGCCTTCCTGAACGGCGTGCCCTATCTGCAGACCATCAACGACGTGACCACCGGGACGCCCGTCGGCATTCACTTCGAACCCGGCATCTGGCTCGCGGTGCCGTCCAGCACGAATCCGAACGAACCGTTCACCCTCGCGCGCATGGCCTCGATTCCGCACGGAACGACGATCACCGCGCAAGGCGCCGCGTTGCCGGCCGTCGCCGGCAAGCCGACCATCGCGCCGATCGACATCACGCCGTTCTTCGGCGGCAATCCGGCCAACAAGTTCACGTTCCAGAATCAAACCGCGGCCAACAAGACGACACGCAGGTTGCCGCAGGACCTCACCGCGCTGATCGCCTCGGGCAAGCTCACCCAGGCCATGATCACCGATCCGAACACGGTGCTGCGCCATCAGATCGCGCATCAGACCATCCATCAGACCATCATCATCGAGACTTCGACCAAGCCCGGCACGCCGCTGTCGGGCGGTCCGTTGCCGGCCGTCGTTTCACCGGGCCCGCATCCGCAGGCGCCGAACTTCGCCGGCGGCACCGCGAACATCGCGTTCCTGCAGGGCGTGCCGGCACCGCCGCCCGGCGGCAATGGCGCCAACGCCAACGCCTTCCAGATGGATGCCGTGTTCTGGATCGAGACCGTCATCTACGACATCGACGTGCCGCACATCGCATCGGGCGAGCCGCCGATCATCCTGCAGCCGGTGCAGAAGAGCACGGTACCGCTGGTGCCGAGCTTCGTCGCCTCACTTCCGTTGGTGCCGGGCAAGGGATTTGCCGGCGGCCGTGTGAAGGTGGCGACGACGCAGATCCAGTACTCGCAGAGGGTGATGCTGGATTTCAACGGCCTGACCTGGCCGCACGTCTCCGTCGCCTCGCTGGTGCCGGCAGCCCCAGTGCCGATCCCGGAGCATTTGTTGCCGCTGAGCTGAGAGGGCTTGAGGCGAGTTGAGATCAGGAGCGCAGCCGCCGTAGAGCCTTGCCCTTGTGCAAGGCGACGTGATCGGTCTTGTCGCTCTTGATCTCGTACTGCGGATCGTCCGCCGTCGCGTGGTGGACGTAGCCCTTGTAGTCGACGTCCTTGATGTGCACGCGCAGGATATGGCCGCGGACGCGGCCGGCCTCGGAATTCCAGCTGACGTGATCGCCGCGCTTGAAGGGCTTGGTTGAGGCCTTGGGCATGGCGGAACAATGCCGGGTGCGGAGGCGTGTTCCAAGGGAGCTGAGAATGACGTTCCAGTTCGTCTTCGCTCTTCGAGCTACGCCGGACACGCTTCGCCATCTATGGGCGTGGCTGTGCCACGCGAAGCCTTTTGGCGAAGCGTGGTGGGCACGACAGGGATCGAACCTGTGACCCCTACCATGTCAAGGTAGTGCTCTCCCGCTGAGCTACGTGCCCTAATAGTCCACTTACGTCGGGTGGGGTCCCTATAACGGCTCGTGGGAGCCGGTGCAAGGACGGAAGGGGGCCAATTTAGGCCGCCAGCATCTTGTTCACTTCGCTCACCAATTCGCGCAGGTGAACGGGCTTCGACAGCACCTTGGCGTTCTTGGGGGCGTCCGAATCCGAGTTCAGGGCGACCGCGGCGAAGCCGGTGATGAACATGATCTTGATGTCGGGGTCGAGTTCCGAGGCCCGGCGGGCGAGCTCGATACCGTCCATCTCCGGCATCACGATGTCGGTCAGGAGCATCTCGAACGGCTCTTCCCGCAACCGCTGATAGGCGGCCATGCCGTTGTCATGGGACGAAACCTGAAAACCGGCGTTTTCCAGCGCCTTGACCAGGAAACGGCGCATGTCGTTGTCGTCTTCGGCGAGCAGGATTTTTGGCATGGCAGGAACGTCGAATCCCCAAAGGATATGCAGAGGTCAGTAAGCCCGACAGAGGGTAAATTTCGGGTGAAAATCTTTACCCTGGGCCCGACCGGCGCGGCCCCTTGTGAACCCGAACGGGCTGCGAATCAATCTCGTCGCGCCGGCGCATCCCCGCCTCCCTGCCCGCACGGTTAAGACATGTTCCATGCGCCAATCACATCTTTTCGCTTGGCAGAATGGTTGCGATTCCGGACAATGACGACACATAAGAGCCGCTCGATCGGCCGAATCATTCGATCTGGGGCTTGCTGGATTTTGGCCGGATCGTGCGGCGTGAAGGGACGAAGCCTGAGAAGATGACCCGGTTTGACGGCGACGCGTCGCCAGCCTTCGAGATCGTGGAGCCCGCCGAGTGGCGCGCGCCTGTTATCTTCAACTCTCCGCATTCCGGCTCGACCTATCCGGACGAATTCCTCGCGGCATCGCGGATCGACCTTCCGCAACTGCGGCGATCCGAAGATTCCTTCATGGACGAGCTGATCGGCCATTTGAGCGATCGCGGCTTTCCGACCGTGCGGGTGAACTTTCCCCGCTCCTATGTCGACGTCAATCGCGAGCCCTATGAGCTCGACCCCCGCATGTTCACCGGCCGGCTGCCGAGCTTTGCCAACACGCGCTCGATGCGGGTCGCAGGCGGCCTGGGCACGATTCCCCGCGTGGTCGGGGACGGCCAGGAGATCTATCGCGACCGCATCCTGGTCGACGACGCGCTGGCGCGGATCGAGACGCTGTACAAGCCCTACCATCGCGCGCTGCGCCGGCTGATCAACAAGGTGCACCAGATGTTCGGCACCGTGGTGCTGGTCGACTGTCATTCGATGCCGTCGGTCGGGGTCAGCAGAGACGAGCCGCGCCGGCCCGATATCGTGATCGGCGACCGCTACGGCACCAGCTGCACGCCGCTGCTGCCCGACCGCGTCGAGGAAACCATGACCGGCCTCGGCTATTCGATCGGCCGCAACAAGCCCTATGCCGGCGGCTTCATCACCGAGCATTACGGCAACCCGGCGAGCGGCCTGCACGCGGTGCAGCTCGAGCTCAACCGCGCGATCTACATGGACGAACGCCGCCGCGAGCGCGGTCCGCGCTTTGCGCAGGTGGCAAGCGACTTCGGCATTCTCGCCGATGTGCTGGCGACCACGATCCCATTCGGCGATCTCGGCCCGTTCCAGGCCGCGGCGGAATAGACGCGAACTATTCTCGAACGATTTTGCTCGAACGATCGTGCTCGCTGCGAGAAGTGCGAATGCGTTTTCGCTTCGCAAGCGTATGCGCGCTAAACTGAAAACAGAGACCCAAGAAAAAAGGGCCGCTTCTAATGAAGAAGCGGCCCAAGTCTAGGGAGGAAACGCCCAAGGAGGGCAGCGGTAACGCAGAGCGCTACCGCACCGCAACAATATGCGGCCGCGCCGCACAAAGTGCAAGGGCTTTTGAGCCGTTTCCCATGCAAAAACACATGGCTCATTTGCTTCCAGCGAAATCCAGATTCAGTTTCTTTGATAAGGAATTTCAATGGGTTGATAGTCATTTGCATACGAACGAGGCATACGCGGAACTAAGTTCTCAACACTGTGATCGATATTTGGCCAGCATATAGCTCGCCTGGGCCGCCGGTATCCGCATCCAAAATACCAGGGTGCAAATCAAGACAGCGCTGCACGCGAGAGGCGAATTGAGCTAGGCAGATGAAAGCTTCACCCGACTTTCGTTTTGAGGATGCGCCGTGACGGTGATCGACTTCTCAGCCTTCATCGGACGGCTTGCCACCGCCTCCGGCGAAACCATCCTGCCGTTCTTCCGGACCTCGCTGTCGATCGACGACAAGAGCAAGACCAAGGATTTCGATCCGGTGACGGAAGCCGACCGCGCCGCCGAAGCGGTGATGCGGCGGCTGATCAAGGCGAGCTTTCCCCAGCACGGCATCGTCGGCGAGGAATTCGGCAATGAGCGCGAGGACGCCGATTATGTCTGGGTGCTCGACCCCATCGACGGGACGAAGTCGTTCATCGGCGGCTTTCCGATCTGGGGAACGCTGATCGCGCTGCTGCACAAGGGCACGCCGGTCTACGGCATGATGCACCAGCCCTTCATCGGCGAGCGCTTTTCCGGCGATAATGGCTCAGCCATTTATAAAGGCCCCTCGGGCGAGCGCCGGCTCCAGGTCCGCCGCTGTGCTTCACTGTCGGAGGCGACGACCTACACCACCTCTCCCTTGCTGATGAACGAGCGCGACCGCGCCATTTTCGGCCGGATCGAGCAGGGCGCGCGGCTGTCGCGCTATGGCGGCGATTGCTACTCCTATTGCATGCTGGCGGCCGGCCATGTCGACCTCGTGGTCGAGACCGAGCTGAAGCCGTACGACATCGCAGCCCTGATCCCGATCGTGACCGGCGCCGGCGGCGTCGTCACCACATGGGAAGGCAAGCCGGCCCAGGGCGGCGGCCGCATCGTCGCGGCCGGCGACGCCAGGGTTCACGAAGAAGCACTGAAACTGCTCAACCAGTAACAAGCGCCAGCAGGAGGCTTGCATGACCATCTCACGCAGGCTTCTTGTTGGATTGTTACTGCTGCTGCTGCCGTGCATGGCGGCCGCCCAGAATTTTCCGGCAAAACCGATCAAGCTGATCGTGCCGTTCCCGGCCGGCGGCCCCAACGACATCATCGCCCGTGTCATCGGCCAGCGCATGTCGGAACTGGCAGGACAGCCGGTGCTGATCGACAATCGCGGCGGCCAGGGCGGCGTGCTCGGCACCGACGCGGTCGCAAAGAGCCCGCCCGATGGCTACACCATCGCGATCTCCTCCGCCGGCGCGCTCGCGATCAGCCCGAGCATGGAGAAGGTCGCCTACGACACGCTTGCCGATCTGACACCGGTGACGCTGGTTGCGACCGTGCCGGAAATGCTGGTCGTGGCCACCAACGTGCCCGCCAAGGACATCGGCGAACTGATCGCGCTCGCGAAAGCGCAGCCCGGAAAGCTCAATTTCGCCTCCTCCGGCCCCGGCAGCCTGCCGCATCTCGCCGGCGAATTGTTCAAGCTGACGGCCAAGATCGACATCGTGCACGTGCCCTATCGCGGCGCCGCGCCGGCGGTGAACGATCTCTTGGGCCAGCAGGTGCAGATGACATTCCTCGACCTCCCGGTGCTGCTGCCGCAGGTCAAGGCCGGCGCCCTCAAGCCGATCGCGGTCGGCTCGGCTGAACGCGCCCCGACCGCCCCCGACGTGCCGACGACGAAGGAAGCGGGTTTCCCCGATCTGCGCATCGAGAACTGGTACGGCATGGTCGCGCCCAAGGGCACGCCGAAGGAGATCGTCACCGCGCTGCATGACCTCGCGACCAAGGCGATGGCGGATCCCGCGGTGAAGGACAAGCTCGCGCAGCAGGGTGCAACGCTTGTCGGCGACGAGCCGGAGCATTTTCGAAAGTTCATCGCGGATGAGACCGCGAAATGGGCGACGGTAATCAAGGACGCCGGTGTGGAGACGGCGAAGTAGCGCGCTCTTTCTTACCCCCCTGGAGGGGTCCGAGACGAGCGTAGCTCGCTCGTGGGTCGGCTCACATTGAGCGCAGCGAAAAGTGAGCCGGGGTGGGGTGACGGTCTCTCCAGCTCCAACAGTGCCCGAGTGGAGAGATCACCCCACCCCGCTCGCGCTTCGCGCGAACGACCCACGAGCGAGCTACGCTCGTCTCGGACCCCTCCAGGGGAGGGTAAGAGTCATCTCACACCGCAGCCGCCCTCAAATGCTCCACCAGCATCTTGGCCGGCTTTGGCAATGCCTTGAAGCTGCGCGCGCAGATCACGAGGCGGCGATTGGCCCAGGCGTCGCGCAGGCGGACCATGGCGAGCGGCATCAGCTTGGCGCAGCGGCGGGCGGCGGATTCCGGCACCAAGGCCACGCCGACGTCGGCCGAGACCAGCTGGCAGATCGCATCGAAGTCGCGCAGGCGCGCGCGGAAATGCGGGCGCATGCCGAGCCGCGCGGCGTGCTTTGAAATATGCATCTGGAGCGCGGTGGCGCTGGTCAGGCCGACAAACTCGCAGGCGTTGGCCTCCTGGAAATCGATCTGGCGGCGGCCGGCGAACGGGCCTCGTTTCGAGGTCACCAGCGTCAGACGATCCTCGCTGAACACGAAACGCTCGACATGATCGGGCAGCGCGTGCTCGGCGGCGAAGCCAAGGTCGGCGGCGCCCGCGGTGATCGCGGCCGCGATGTCGGTGCTCTCGCGCTCCTCGATGTCGATGGCGACGTCGCGATGCTCGCGCAGGAAGCCGGCTAGCGCCTTCGGCAGATGCTCCGACAGGCCCGAGGTGTTGGCGAGGAAATGCACGCTGGCGCGCACGCCGCTGGCAAAGCCCGCGAGATCGCCGCGCATGGCGTCGATCTGGTGAATCACGAGCCGCGCGTGATCCAGCAGGCTCTCGCCGGCCGCGGTCAATTCGACGCCGCGGCGCCCGCGCTTGAGCAGCGCGACGCCAAGCGCATCCTCGAGCCCCTTGATCCGTGCGCTGGCGGAGGCCAGCGCCAAATGCGACCGCTCCGCGCCGCGGGTGATGCTGCGCTGGTCGGCGACCGCAATGAACAGCTGGAGATCGACGAGATCGAAGCGCACTTTTGCTTCCTCCAAAATGAGCCTTCGCTATCATCGAAGGCTGTCTCCGTAACCTCCAGATTGTGCCTGGGCGCGGCTTCGGTCAATGTGGCTCGCATGATTGATCCGCTTCTCATTCTGATCGCCGCCGTCTTCCTGGTCGCCGGCTTCGTCAAGGGCGTCGTCGGGCTCGGCCTGCCGACGGTGTCCATGGGCCTGCTCGCGGTGAACATGGCGCCGAGCCGCGCGATCGCCATCGTGATCGTGCCCGCCATCGTCACCAACATCTGGCAGACCTTCGTCGGCCCTCATCTGCGCGACATCCTGAGGCGGCTGTGGCCGCTGATGATCGGCACCGTGGTCGGATGCTGGCTCAATGCCGGCGCGCTGACCGGGCCCTATGCCCGCTACGGCACCGTCGTGCTCGGCATCCTGCTGGTGATCTACGCCATCATCGGCCTCAGCAAATTCAACTTCCACGTGGCACCGCAGAACGAGAAATGGGTCGGCGGCGTGGTCGGCGTGATCACCGGTGTGATCTCGGCCTCGACCGGCGTGCAGGTGATCCCCTCGATGCCGTTCATGCAGGCGATCGGCATGGAGAAGGACGAGCTGGTGCAGGCGCTCGGCGTGTTCTTCACCACCGCAACGCTGGCGCTCGCCTTCAATCTCACCGCCGGCGGCCTGCTGACGCCAGCCAATGCCGTACCGGGCACTGTTGCCATGGCCATGGCCTTTGCCGGCATGTTCGTCGGCCAGTCGGTGCGGGCGAAAATGCCGGCGGAGGCATTCCGCCGCTGGTTCCTGGTCGCGATGATCTTGCTCGGCGTCTATCTGGCCGGCAGCGCGCTGCTGAAGGAATTTGCGTAAGGAAGAATTGTCGGGTGGGCAAAGCGAAGCGTGCCCACGCATTTTTTGTAACCGAGAGAGGTGGTGGGCACGGCGCAAGTGCGCCTTTGCCCACCCTACGAAGCCTGCATCATCCGTTCGGACGAGCTACCGCGTCTCCAGCATGGCGACGCGGATGCCGAGATAGATGAAGAGGCCGCCCAGCGTCCGATTGACCCAGGCGATCACGCCTTCGGACTGCCGCAGCCGGTTGGCGGCGTTGGCCGCGAACGCCGCCAGCACCAGGCACCACAGCGTGCCCGTGCAGATGAAGATCAGGCCGAGCGTCAGGAAGGCGAGCGGCTTGTGGGGCGCATCGGCTGCGACGAATTGAGGCAGGAAGGCCAGGAAGAACAGCGCGACCTTGGGATTGAGCGCGTTGGTGAAGACGCCCTGGAGGAAAACCCGCCGCAGCGAGTTCCGCTCGGCCTCGTCCTTAACCGCCACCAGCGCCGGGCGCGACCACAGCATCTGGAGCCCGGTCAGGACCAGATAGGCCGCACCGACCAGCTTCAGGATCGAAAATGCGGTGGATGAGGCCATCAGAAGCGCCGAAAGGCCGATTGCGGCGCCCGCCACATGGAAAAAGCAGCCGCAACTGATGCCGAAGGCGGCCGCCGCCCCGCCGCGCCAGCCCATCTGCATGCTGCGGCCGATCACATAGACCGAATCCGGCCCCGGCGTGATGTTGAGCAGCACGCCCGACAGGACGAAGAGCCAGATTTCGTGAATACCCAGCATGCGAGGTGCCCCGACGCTGCGACGGTTCGTCTCAAGAGCTGCCCTTAGTCGGTTCGCGCCCCGCCGTCCACTGCCGCGATTGCGGAGAATTTACCTCGAATTTGCAATGCGGATCACACTTTCGCTCGGCGCCATCTGCTCTATAAAGGCAGGGTTTTGACACGCGGGATTCGAGGCGCCTGCCACGCGGTGGCTATCCCCTCTCCGTTGGAGCTCCGAGGATATGGAAAGACGTCTGGCCGCCATCGTCTGCGCCGATGTCGCCGGCTATTCGCGGATGATGGGCCATGACGAGGCCGGCACCCATGCCGCCTTCAAGGCCCATCGCAGCGCGATCCATCCGATCATCCTCAATCACGGCGGCCGTGTCGTCAAAAACACCGGCGACGGCTTCCTGCTGGAATTCCCCTCCATCGTCGGCGCCGCCGAGGCCGCGATCGCGATGCAGGTGCTGATGGCGGAGCGCAATCACCATCTGCCTGCCGAACGCACCATGCAATTCCGGCTCGGCATCCATATGGGTGACGTCATCGCCGACGAGGACGAGGTGTTCGGCGACGATGTCAACATCGCCGTCCGGCTCGAGTCGGTGTCGAGCCCCGGCGGGTTCGCGATCTCGGCCAAGGCCTATCGCGAGGCCAGCAAGCATCTCACCGTGCCGCTGGTCGATGGCGGCAACCACCGTTTCAAAAACATCAAGGATCCGGTCGGGGTCTGGACCTGGACGCCCGACGGCGCGACTGCACTCGCACCCGAGCTGAAGGAAGGGTCCGCACTCTCGCAGCAATACCGCACAGCCATCGTCGGCGTGCTGCCGTTTGCCAATCTCAGCGACGCGCAGGATGAATATTTCTCCGACGGCCTGACCGAGGATCTGATCCACGCGCTGTCGCTGCAATCATTCTACCGCGTGCTGAGCCGCAACTCGACCTTCCCCTTCAAGGGCAAGACTGTCAGCACCCGCGTGATCGCGCGCGAGATCGACGCCACCTATCTGATCCAGGGCTCGGTGCGGCGCGCCGGCGCCAAGATCCGCGTCACTGCCGAGCTGATCGCGCCGGAGACCGGCGAGCAGCTCTGGACCGGCCGTTACGACCGCGACATCGGCGATCTCTTCGCGATGCAGGACGAGATCACGACCAATCTGTCTGCGGCGATCGCCACCGAGATCGTCCGCGCCGAGGCCTCCGCGCCCGCGCGCCCCACCACCGACATCACCGCCTGGGACCGCTTCCTGAAAGGCCTGTCGCACTATTATCGGCACACGAAGGAAGATATGGGCATTGCCGTCGCCCTGTTCCGGGAGGCGATCGCGCTCGACCCCAAACTGTCGATCGCGCATGCCTATCTCGCCACGATCCAGATCCAGAGCATCCAGTTCGGCTGGGTCAAGGGCACGCGCGAGATGTGGACTGAGGCGATGCAGCTGGCCGAGACCAGCGTCCGACTCGACCCGCGCTCCTCCTTTGCGTTCTCCATCCTGTCCTGGGCGCACGCGATGGAAGGCCATGACGAGGCCGCGATGGACGCGGCCAAGCGCGCCGTCGCGCTCAACCCCTACGACGTGGGCGCACGCGGCGTGCTCGGCATCTGCCATTTCGTCATCGGCGAGCACCGCCAGGCGATCGAGCTGTTCTCGATGGCCGCCCAGCGCGACAACGGCGACCCGCGCTATCAATGGGCCGCGCTGAACGCCTTCAGCCATTATCTGCTCAGGCAATATGACGCGACGCTGTCATGGGCGCGCGAGCAGCTCTACATCAACCCCAACCATATGCAGGCGCTGGCGATCCGCGCTGCGGCGCTGGCGCAATTGGGCCGGACCGACGAGGCGACGGAAGCGACCGGCGTGCTGATGGGCAATTACCCGACCCTGAACGTCGACCGCCATTTGCGGAATTTTCACTGGAAGCGGCCCGAGGACATCGCGCATTACCGCGACGGGCTCCTGAAGGCGGGCGTCCCGGCCAGCAAGCTCACGCTAGTCCAAAGCGACGTCAAACGCGCCGCCGAGTCGTGAAGGCAACGGCCGTCGGGAGGCGATCTCTCGCCCAGTTTTATTGACACGACAGTGAATTCAGCCACACTTCGCCACACGCTGAAGTAGTATAGGTTGCTGTCGGTTTGTTAGGACTTTCCGCGCTTGATCGGCGCGTCTGCATTTCACGATTCGCTGTTTTCAGGATTTTTGGGCCATGAACGATTCCGTCTCGAAGCCCCCCTTCAACCCCTCGATCCAGGTTTCGCCGAACAATCCCTGCCCGTTCCTGCGCGGCCTCGTCGGCGAGGGTTTTGTCGACGGCGGGACCGTCCCGCTCCGAACGCTGTCGCAGACCATCGCAAATGCAAGCGGCGAGACCGGGCTGAACAAGGTCTCGGCCCGTGTCCAGGTCCGCGGCGTTGCGCTGATCGCCAATGGCGCCTGTCACATCCTGCAAAGCATCTTCTGGGGCGCGCAACTCAATGGCCTGCGCGGCGGCCCGCTCGACAAGCTCGGTGCCGGCTCGCGCATCCTCGGCGTCGACGGGCGCGTCAACGAGGACGAGATTGCGCGGCTCGCCAGTTTCGGCGGCACCTACACCGATCCCGATGGCGGCACCGAGACCGGGCTCAACGCCTCGCAAATCCAGACCTTCATGAACGACAATCTCAAACGCGCCGGCAATCAGGCGCGCTGGTACTACCGGATCCTGATGAAGTTCGAATGGCCGGTCCTGCTCAAGATCATGGGCAAGGGTCAGGGTGATGACCGCTATCTCAGCGTGGCCGAGGTGAGGACATTGTTCAACGAGCGCAAATTCCCCGACAGGATCACCCAGCGGGTCGTCAGCCAGCCGGTCAAGCCGCCCTCGCTGATCCTGCGCGCGGCCGGCGGATTGGTCGCTGCGCTCGTCCTCTTTGGCATCGTCGCGCTGCGCTTTCCCGATCAATTCCAGCCGATGCTGCCCAACGTCGTCGGACAACTCGTGGCCCCGCCATTGCCGAAGCTGGTCGAGCCCCACGCCGCCTACTGGCTCGAGCAAAACTGGGCGCTGGAGGACCGGCACTGGTTTCATCACGCGAGCCAGGGCACCGCGACCTTCCCGGTGCCCTATAGCTGGTTCATGGCGCTCGAGCAGCCGCGGCTGCATTTCTTCGCAAAGCCCGGGATGCTCCATGACAGCGAACACCTGCAGCGCTTCGGCTTCATCCCCAGCCCGCAGACGATCAACACCGACGACGCCACCTTGCGCCGGTTCGGCTATGCCAACGTCTACGACAAGACGAAGCCGGTGCCGGCGCGGCTTTGGGATCCGCCGGTCGACTGGGGCGCTCAGGCCGAAAACGTCGACGGCCTGCCCGTCGGCTTTGCGCGCATGACCGGCGTGCCGGATCCAGCGACCGGCAAGGTCGGCGAGGACCGGATCGGCCTGACCTGCGCCGCCTGCCACACCGGCCAGATCCACTACAAGGGCATCGACATCCGCTTCGACGGCGGCCCGGCGATGACCGACCTACGGAAGCTCGAGATCACGACCGGCCTGTCGATCGCCTACACGCTCTTCGTGCCGGGGCGCTTCACGCGCTTCGCCGACCGCGTGCTCGGCCCCTCCGCCAGCGATGCGGATCGCGATGCGCTGAAGCAGAAGCTGAGCGCGATCGGCACGTTCCTGAAAGACTGGGAAACGACCTACAGCAAGACCATCGAAGGCAAAACGCGGTTCAACGAGAAGACGAAGCGGGACGAGCAGCAGCAGGACACCGAGGAAGGCTACGGCCGCCTCGACGCACTCAACCGCATCGGCAACCAGGTGTTCTCCCAGGACATGACGCTGAGCGGCCTCAGCGGCTTCGAGAAGAATCTGCATGCCAAGGACGCGCCGGTCAGCTTCCCGCCGATCTGGACCGTGCCTTGGCTCAAATACGCGCAATATGACGCGTCCATCGAGCAACCGCTGATCCGCAACGCCGGCGAAGCCCTGGGCGTGACCGCGCTGCTCAACCTGTCCGACAATACGCCCAAGGACGCGCTGTTCCGCTCGTCGATGGACATCAAGAACCTGAACTGGATCGAGGATCTGCTGAAGGGGTCGGCGCCCTATCCGAAGAAGCAGCTCTCCGGACTGACATCACCGAAATGGCCTTCGGACATCTTCGGCGATGCCGCCTGGAAGATCGACGGCGAGCGCGTCAAGCGCGGCCGCAAGCTCTATGCGGAGATCTGCGTCGAATGCCATCTTGGCCCGGTCAACGATCCCGTGTTCGACAGCGAATTTCCCGACCAGAGCATCTGGTCTTCGTCACGGTGGGAGACCATCGGCAATGAGAAATTCCTGAACGAGGTCCAGAAAAGCGTCAAAGGCATGGGGACCGATCCCTCTCAGGCCAGCGTGCTGGCGACCCGGACGGTGCAGGTGCCGGGCTTCCTCAAGCTCGATCCCACGCAAAACCTCAATGCCTGGTGGCGTTGCAATCTGCCGGATATTTCGTCGACCGACATGCCGTACTCGGTCGGCCTGATGGTGCTCGTCGACATCGTCAGCCGCAAGGCGATGGACGATGCGAAGATTCCCCCGAAGGTTCAGGACGCCTGGTGGGGTGCGCGCAAGAACTGCCCGAATTCCGGTCCGCAGCCGGCCGAGAAGAACGAGCCCGGGCCGTGGTATCGCGCGCGTCC
Source organism: Bradyrhizobium sp. CCGUVB4N (assembly GCF_024199945.1). Classification (GTDB taxonomy): domain Bacteria; phylum Pseudomonadota; class Alphaproteobacteria; order Rhizobiales; family Xanthobacteraceae; genus Bradyrhizobium. The sequence goes on from NZ_JANADP010000001.1 coordinate 8,485,816, forward strand.
GCTCAACGGCGTCTGGGCCACCGCGCCTTACCTGCACAATGGATCGGTGCCCTCGCTCTGGTGGATGCTGAGCCCTGCCGCCGAGCGCCCCAAATCGTTCTGCATGGGCGGTGGTCGCGACTACGATCCGAAGCAGGTCGGCTTCGCCGTCGCCGATGGCGAGAGCTGCAAGACCGGGCAGTCGCGCTTCTCGACGCGCGCGTCGGATGGCACCGAGATGTTCGGCAACAGCAATGCCGGCCACTCCTTCGATGGCACGCCGGGCCCCGGCAAGGACGGGACCATCGGCCGCGTGCTCAAAGAGCAAGAGCGCTACGATTTGATCGAGTATCTGAAGACGCTTTGAGCTGCGCTTCACCTCTCCCCGCTTGCGGGGAGAGGTCGGAATTCGCGCGCAGCGCGGATTCCGGGTGAGGGGGTACAGGTCTCACGACGATCGCGCGTGTGGAGAGAAGCCCCTCACCCCAACCCTCTCCCCGTAAGAACGGGGCGAGGGAGCACACCGCCTTCGCGGATGCATCTCACTTGAACAGCGGCGTGCCCGGCACGAACGCATCAAACGCGGCCCAGAACTGGGAGCGGTAGCGGTCCTGCTCCTGCAGGATCTCGTGCTTCGAGCCGGCGATCACGAGATGGGAGCCGGCGCGCAAATGGTAGGCGAACTCCTCGATCGCAGCCGTTGAGACGACCGTGTCGTTGGAGGCCGCCAGCATCAGGATCGGCTGCCGGATTTCGGACGGATAGGTCATGCCCTTGAAGGTGTTCATCGCACGGAACGCGGAATCGGCCCAGGCAACCGTCGGTGACGCCAGGCCGAGCGTGGGGTCCTCCTCCAGGATCGCGGCGTTGCGCGCATAGCGCACGGGATCGCTGGTCAGCGGATTGTTGATGAAGGGGGACAGCCCGGTGAGGTGGTCGCTGCCGCCGGGAACATAACCGCCGCCCCGCCCCAGCATCCGCATCGTCCTCAACAAGGTCCGCACCGGAAACGAGGTGGAGCGGCCGGGCAGGTCGATCATCGGCGCCGACAACACCATGCGGTCGAACCAGCGCTTTTGCGCATGCGCCAGCCGCAGCAGCACGGCGCCCCCCATCGAATGGGCCAGCGCGAAGAACGGCGGCGGACAATCCGGCAGCACCACCTGCTGCACGAAAGTCTCCACGTCGATCTCGTAGTCGGCGAAGTTACGTACATAACCCTTGCGCGGATCGCGAAGGCGGCGCGAGGAGTGTCCCTGCCCGCGCCAGTCGAACGTCGCCACCGCAAAGCCGCGGTCGCGCAAATCGCGTACGGTCTCGAAATATTTCTCGATCTGCTCGCTGCGCCCGGTGAAGACGCAGACGGTGCCCTTGCGGTTCGCCGGCGGCGCCCAGCGCGCAAAGCGCAGCTCGACGCCGTCGGGCGTCTTGATGGTGCCGCTGACGACGTCTTCGGGAACGGGATTGGACGGAATCGAGACCAGCGTCATGATCGGGAGTGCGTGGGCGCCAAGTGCTGTAACTCAAGTGCTGCAAATCAAGGGGCGGGAGCGCCGAAAAGGCGCCAGTGCCGCCCTCTTGAACGCTGTCTGGACTCACCCATATCACCTTGGTGCAGGCCGCTACCAGTGTTTCGGAACCGGAACATCAGGCTGCACACAGACTAAAGCCCGGCCCGATTGGCGGGCGGGTTACCGAAAACAGTCGCTCAATGGAGGACTAGACCATGCGTACCTACGATCTCACCCCGTTCTATCGTTCCACCGTCGGCTTCGACCGTCTCTTTAACCTGCTCGACCAGACGAGCTCGGACGGCAGCCCCGGTTATCCCCCCTACAACATCGAGCGCACCGGCGAGAACGCCTACCGCATCACCGTTGCGGTGTCCGGCTTCGCCAAGGATGAGCTCTCCATCGTCGCGAAGGAAAACACGCTGACGATCAAGGGCGAGAAAGTCGCCAACGAGAACTCGAAGTCCGAAGTGCTCTACCGCGGTATCGCTGCGCGAGCCTTCGAGCGCGCCTTCCAGCTTGCCGATTTCGTGCAGGTGAAGGACGCCTCGCTCGAGAACGGCCTGCTCCATGTCGAGCTCGTGCGCGAGATTCCCGAAGCCAAGAAGCCGCGCCAGATCGCGATCAACAGCGGCGCAGCCAAGGCGCAGGTGATCGAGAGCTCGGTCGCCGCCTAAGCACGCAGCAACTTCCAGGTTACGAGAACGCCCCGGTGCCCCGGGGCGTTTTTCGTTGTTGATGTCGTCTCTCTCCCCATCATCGTCCCGGCCTGCGCCGGGACGACACCGGTTGTTTGATTAGCCTTTTTGCACCGCATCACAGAACGGTGAGCGCGTAACGCCGCCCCCTCACGCTCCGTCCTTTGGACATCGAACCCAAAACAAGACGGAGAACGATCGTGACTTTCTGGCGCAGCCTTTTCGTCGCCGCGAGCCTGCTGGCGGCCCCCATCAGCCTTGCCCATGCGCAGACCCCGCAGACGGTGAAGGCGAAGAACGTCGTGCTGGTGCATGGCGCCTGGGCCGATGGCTCGAGCTGGTCGGAGGTGATTCCGATCCTTCAAGCCGCAGGCCTCAATGTCACCGCCGTGCAGAATCCGCTGGGATCGCTCGCCGAGTCGGTCGAGGCGACCAAGCGCGTGCTGGCCGAACAGGACGGTCCGACCGTGCTGGTCGCGCATTCCTGGGGCGGCACCGTGATCAGCCAGGTCGGTACGGATCCGAAGGTGACCGGCCTCGTCTACATCGCCGCGCGCGCTCCCGATGCCAACGAGGATTTCGTCGCACTGTCGAAGCAGTTTCCCACGGGACCCGCGCGCGCCGGCATCGTCGAGCGCGACGGCTACACCAAGCTCTCCGAAGACGCGTTCCTGAAATATTTCGCCAACGGCGTCGCGCCGGAGCGCGCGAAGGAGCTCTACGCGGTGCAATGGCCGACGGCCGCCTCGATCTTCGCCGGCCGCACCACTGAAGCCGCCTGGCATTCGAAGCCGAGCTGGTACGCGGTGTCGAAGAACGACGGCACCATCAACCCCGATTTCGAGCGCTTCCTCGCCAAGCGCATGAATGCGACCACGATCGAGCTCGACGCCGGCCACCTCTCGCTGGTGTCGCATCCGAAGGAGGTGGCGAATCTGATCCTGGAGGCCGCGGGGTATCCGCGCAGCTGAGCGGCGATCGCTGAAACGCAGGAGGCGCCTGAATGCTCAGGCGCCTCTTGTTTTGTTCCGGTGTCGTCCTGGCGAAAGCCAGGACCCATTACCCCAGGCAAAAGTTTGGCGAAGACTCGCAGTTCGGGACTCACACCAGCCGAAATCGATAGACCTCGCGGTATGGGTCCTGGCTTTCGCCAGGACGACACTGAGGGTGTTGCGCCAGCTCGCGTCTCACTAACCGCAGCAGATCAATCCAGCCCCTGTGCCGCGGGCATCTCCTGCGTCGGCTGGATCGTTGCTGGCTGCTTGGCCTGACCGACGGTTGCCTGCGGCGCGGCCTCGGCGGGCTTGGGCTGCGCGGCGGCCGTCTGCTGCGTAGGCTGCGCTTGCGGCGCCTGGGCAGGCTGCGCCGCCTGCTCGACGGGCTTCGCGGCAGCCACCGGGGTCTCGGCGCGCGGCGGAGCCGCCTTCGGCAACGGGACGGTGCGGCTGGCGACATGCGGGATCGACGCCGGCGGGCGCGGCGGGCCGCCACGGACCATGGTCGGCGGCGGCAGCGCGCTTTGCGGCCGGTAAGGTGCAACCGAAGGCTCCTCATAGGCCGGCGCCATGCCATAGGCATCAGCGGCCGGCATGAAGCGCAAAATTCTTCCGTCGCGGGCATCGATCACGAGCCGGCCGTCGTCGCCGCGACGGTCGATCACCGCGATGGTGTAGACGGCGCCGCGCAGGCGCGGGATGCCGAGCGGCGAGAAGCCGTTCTCGCGCAGCACCGCATAGACCTCGGTGGCCGGCAGCAGCGCCGGTGCCGGGCCGCGCTCCTCATAGCCATAGCCGTAACCGTAGCCTTGGCCGTAACGCGGCGGTGGCGGGGGCACGACGACCGGCGGCCCGTAGGGTCCCTCGAAATCCGACACCGCGATCATGGTCCCGCCGGACATACCGCTCGCCGGAACCTGGGCCTGAACAGCGGTTGCAGCCAGCGCCAGCGTGGCCGCGGCCACACATCCTGTGAAAAACTTCATGGTCGACACGCTCCTGTCAGGCCGTTCGGAGGGTCGCGCTCTTTCGCTTCTTGCGGCGTGGCGCGCCTTTCGAAGGGCTGAGGTGAAGCTTCATCCGGGATTTCGGCGGCGCTTGGGCCGGAACAGGGCGCGTTTGCTTCAAAACCGGGGCCGCGCAACTTTCGGAAAGCGATTGATTGACATATCGGGAATCGGGACTTCCACGCGCTTGTGTGATAGACAAAAATTTGGCAAGGTGATGGTTAGGACAGGAAGACTGTCTCAATTTTGCTCGCGATTCCGGCACAGGGATTGCAGCGAAAACCGGCACTTTCGAGCGCCGGCAAGGTACCAGGCAAAGCCGTTCTCGGGGACGAAGAACGCCTAGGCCTGAATTTAAGAAAATGCGGCTCGCAACGGACGAGCGGTGACCCAGAGGCGGGTGCCGCGGAACGCCCAAGGTGCGCCGAAGATAGCGGTGAGGCAGCTTGCCGCATGGAGAGGATTGGAACAATGAACGGGTCGCAATTCGAGCGCGCAAACATCGTGGCAGAAGAGCTGTCGGCGACGGTCGCCTCGAAAACGACCGATCCGATTCAGGAACACAATTCGCGCCCGCCCGCCGAAGGCCTCTACGATCCGAGCCTGGAGAAAGACTCCTGCGGCGTCGGCTTCATCGCCAACATCAAGGGCAAGAAGTCCCACGAGATCGTCTCGGACGCGCTCAACATCCTCTGCAATCTCGAGCATCGCGGCGCCGTCGGCGCCGACCCGCGCGCCGGTGACGGCGCCGGCATCCTGGTGCAGATCCCGCACGCCTTCTTCAGCCGCAAGGCCAAGGAGCTCGGCTTCGCGCTGCCCGCGCCCGGCGAATACGCCATCGGCGCGCTGTTCATGCCGCGCGACACCGCCTGGCGCAACGTCATCAAGAGCATCATCGCCGACCAGATCAAGGAAGAGGGCCTGACCCTGCTCGGCTGGCGCGACGTGCCGACCGACAATTCCTCGCTCGGCGTCACCGTGAAGCCGACCGAGCCCGCCTGCATGCAGGTGTTCATCGGCCGCAACGGGGTGGCCAAGACCGAGGACGAGTTCGAGCGCCGGCTCTACATCCTGCGCAAGTCGATCTCGCAGGCGATCTACCAGCGCCGCGACCGCGGGCTTGCGGGCTATTACCCGTGCTCGATGTCCTGCCGCACGGTGATCTACAAGGGCATGTTCCTCGCCGACCAGCTCGGCAAGTATTATCCCGATCTGCACGAGAAGGATTTCGAGAGCGCGCTCGCGCTCGTTCACCAGCGCTTCTCGACCAACACCTTCCCGGCGTGGTCGCTGGCGCATCCCTACCGCATGATCGCGCACAACGGCGAGATCAACACGCTGCGCGGCAACACCAACTGGATGGCGGCGCGCCAGGCCTCGGTGAGTTCCGAGCTGTACGGCAAGGACATCAACCGGCTCTGGCCCATTTCCTATGAAGGCCAGTCGGACACCGCCTGCTTCGACAACGCGCTCGAGTTCCTGGTGCAGGGCGGATACTCGCTGCCGCACGCCGTCATGATGATGATTCCGGAGGCGTGGGCCGGCAATCCCCTGATGGATGAGAAGCGCCGCGCCTTCTACGAATATCACGCCGCCCTGATGGAGCCGTGGGACGGCCCGGCCGCGATCGCGTTCACCGACGGCCGCCAGATCGGCGCCACGCTCGACCGCAACGGCCTGCGGCCGGCGCGCTATCTCGTGACCAAGGACGACCGCATCGTGATGGCGTCCGAAATGGGCGTGCTGACCATCCCCGAGGACCAGATCATCACCAAGTGGCGCCTGCAGCCCGGCAAGATGCTGCTGGTCGACCTCGAGCAGGGCCGCCTGATCCCCGACGACGAGATCAAGGCCGAGCTCGCCCGGAGCCATCCCTACAAGGAGTGGCTGGAGCGGACCCAGATCGTGCTGGAAGAGCTGCCGAAGGTGCCGACCACCGGGGTGCGCTCGAACCTGTCGCTTTTGGATCGCCAGCAGGCATTCGGCTACAGCCAGGAAGACATCGCGATCCTGATGACGCCGATGGCGGCTATCGGCGAGGAAGCCGCGGGCTCGATGGGCAACGACACGCCGATCTCGGCGCTGTCGGACAAGGCCAAGCCGCTGTTCACCTACTTCAAGCAGAACTTCGCGCAGGTCACCAACCCGCCGATCGATCCGATCCGCGAAGAGCTGGTGATGAGCCTCGTCTCCATCATCGGACCGCGGCCGAACCTGTTCGACCTGCAGGGCCTCGCCACCACCAAGCGTCTGGAAGCGCGTCAGCCGATCCTGACCGATGCCGATCTCGAAAAGATCCGCTCGATCTCGGAGGTGGCCGAGTCGCACTTCAAGTCGCGCACGCTGGACACGACCTTCCACGCCGGTCTCGGCGCGGCCGGCATGGACCAGGTGCTCGACGAGCTCTGCGCGCGTGCCGAGAGTGCGGTGCGCGAGGGCGTCAACATCATCATCCTGTCCGACCGCATGGTCGGCACGGACCGCGTGCCGATCCCGTCGCTGCTGGCCTGCGCCTCGGTGCATCACCATCTGATCCGCACCGGCCTGCGCACCTCGGTCGGTCTCGTCGTCGAATCCGGCGAGCCGCGCGAAGTGCATCACTTCGCCTGCTTGGCCGGTTACGGCGCCGAAGCGATCAATCCTTATCTGGCGTTCGAAACCATCGTCGCGATGAAGGACCGCCTGCCCGGCTCGCTCGACGACTACGAGATCGTCAAGCGCTACATCAAGTCGATCGGCAAGGGCCTGCTCAAGGTGATGTCCAAGATGGGCATCTCGACCTACCAGTCCTATTGCGGCGCGCAGATCTTCGACGCGGTCGGCCTCAAGGCGGACTTCGTCGCAAAGTTCTTCGCCGGCACGCACACCCGCGTCGAGGGCGTGGGCCTTGCCGAGATCGCCGAAGAAGCGGTGCGACGTCATGCCGACGCGTTCGGCGAGGCGCTGGTCTACAAGACCGCGCTCGATGTCGGCGGTGAATACGCCTATCGCAGCCGCGGCGAGGATCATGCCTGGACCGCGGAATCGGTCGGGCTGCTTCAGCATGCCGCCCGCGGCAATTCGCTGGAGCGCTATCGCGCCTTCGCAAAGATCCTCAACGAGCAGTCGGAGCGTCTCTTGACGCTGCGCGGCCTGTTCCGGATCAAGAACGCCGACGAAGAGAAGCGCAAGCCCATCCCGCTCGACCAGGTCGAGCCGGCCAAGGACATCGTCAAGCGTTTCGCCACCGGCGCGATGAGCTTCGGCTCGATCTCGCGCGAGGCGCACACGACATTGGCGATCGCCATGAACCGGATCGGCGGCAAGTCGAACACCGGTGAAGGCGGCGAGGAAGCCGACCGCTTCAAGCCGATGCCGAACGGCGACAGCATGCGTTCGGCGATCAAGCAGGTCGCCTCGGGCCGCTTCGGCGTCACCACGGAGTATCTCGTCAACTCCGACATGATGCAGATCAAGATGGCGCAGGGCGCCAAGCCCGGCGAAGGCGGCCAACTGCCCGGCCACAAGGTCGACGCGACCATCGCCAAGGTGCGTCACTCGACCCCGGGCGTCGGCCTGATCTCGCCGCCGCCGCACCACGACATCTACTCGATCGAGGATCTGGCGCAGCTGATCTACGACCTCAAGAACGTCAACCCGACGGGCGACGTTTCGGTCAAGCTCGTCTCCGAGATCGGCGTCGGCACGGTGGCCGCGGGCGTCGCCAAGGCGCGCGCCGACCATGTCACCATCGCGGGCTTCGAGGGCGGCACCGGCGCTTCGCCGCTAACCTCGATCAAGCATGCCGGCTCGCCGTGGGAAATCGGCCTTGCCGAGACCCACCAGACGCTGGTGCGCGAGCGGCTGCGCAGCCGCATCGTGGTCCAGGTCGACGGCGGCTTCCGCACCGGCCGTGACGTCGTGATCGGCGCGCTGCTCGGTGCCGACGAGTTCGGCTTTGCCACCGCGCCGCTGATCGCGGCGGGCTGCATCATGATGCGCAAGTGCCATCTCAACACCTGCCCGGTCGGCGTCGCCACGCAAGACCCCGTCCTGCGCAAGCGCTTCACCGGCCAGCCCGAGCACGTGATCAACTACTTCTTCTTCGTCGCGGAAGAAGTCCGCGAGATCATGGCCTCGCTCGGCTTCCGCACCTTCAACGAGATGATCGGCCAGGTTCAGCTGCTCGACCAGACCAGGCTGGTGGCGCACTGGAAGGCCAAGGGCCTCGACTTCTCGAAGCTGTTCGTCAAGCAGAAGGAAGAGAAGGGCCAGAAGATCTATCACTCCGAGCGCCAGAACCATCATCTGGAGGCGGTGCTCGACCGCTCGCTGATCGAGAAGGCACAGCCCTCGCTCGATCGCGGCGCACCGGTGAAGATCGAGGCCACGATCAACAGCACCAACCGCTCCGCGGGTGCGATGCTGTCCGGCGCGGTCGCCAAGATCTACGGCCATGCCGGCCTGCCGCAGGACACCATCCACGTCAGCCTCAAGGGCACGGCCGGCCAGGCCTTCGGCGCGTGGCTCGCCAACGGCGTCACCTTCGAGCTCGAAGGTGAAGGCAACGACTATGTCGGCAAGGGCCTCTCGGGCGGCAAGATCATCGTCAAGCCGCCGGCCAACAGCGGCATCGTGCCCGAAGAGAGCATCATCGTCGGCAACACCGTGATGTACGGCGCGATCCAGGGCGAGTGCTACTTCCGCGGCGTCGCCGGCGAACGTTTCGCCGTGCGCAACTCGGGCGCGGTCGCCGTCGTCGAAGGCGCGGGCGATCATTGCTGCGAATACATGACCGGCGGCATCGTCGTCGTGCTCGGCAAGACCGGACGCAACTTCGCAGCCGGCATGTCGGGCGGCATCGCCTATGTGCTCGACGAGACCGGCGACTTCGACAAGCTGTGCAACATGGCGATGGTCGAGCTCGAGCCGGTGCTGTCGGAAGAGCTGATCAACGCCGGCACCTATCACCACTCCGGTGACCTCGAGGCGCACGGCCGGGTCGACGTGTTCAAGAACCTGCTCGATTCCGACGTCGAGCGGCTGCACGTCCTGATCTCGCGCCACGCCAAGGCGACCGGCTCCAAGCGCGCCGCCGACATCCTTGCCAATTGGAAGGACTGGCTGCCCAAATTCCGCAAGGTGATGCCGGTCGAGTACCGGCGCGCGCTGCGCGAGATGGCCGCCAACGCGGACGCCGAGCCGAAAATCGCGATCGGGGCGTAAATACAAGAGCCTCACGGTGAGGAGGTGCGAAAGCGCCGTCTCGAACCATGAGACCACCAGCCGGGCCTTCATCCTTCGAGACGCGCGTTCCGCGCTCCTCAGGATGAGGGTCTAGCTAGAGACCAAACGACCAAGCGGCAGGGACTTCGGGTTTAATGGGCAAGATCACGGGTTTTCTTGAAATCGAACGGCATGACCGCAAGTACACCCCGGTCGCCGAGCGCGTGAAGCATTACAACGAGTTCGTCGTTCCCTTGACCGAAAAGGAAACGCGCGACCAGGCCGCGCGCTGCATGAACTGCGGCATTCCCTATTGCCATGGCACCGGCTCGGTCGCGCCGGGCACGCCCGGCTGTCCGGTCAACAACCAGATCCCTGACTTCAACGACCTCGTCTATCAGGGCAATTGGGAAGAAGCCTCGCGCAACCTGCACTCGACCAACAATTTCCCGGAGTTCACCGGCCGCATCTGCCCGGCGCCGTGCGAAGCGTCCTGCACGCTCAACATCGACGACAACCCGGTCACCATCAAGACCATCGAATGCGCAATCGTCGACCGCGCCTGGGACAATGGCTGGCTGAAGCCTGAAGTGGCAGCCGTCAAGACCGGCAAGAAGGTCGCCGTGATCGGCTCGGGTCCGGCCGGCATGGCCTGCGCGCAACAGCTCGCGCGCGCCGGCCACGACGTGCACCTGTTCGAGAAGTTCGCCAAGGCCGGCGGCCTGCTGCGTTATGGCATTCCCGACTTCAAGATGGAGAAGGGCGTCATCGACCGCCGCGTCAAGCAGATGGAAGGCGAAGGCGTCACCTTCCACTACAACAGCCATGTCGGCGTCGACGGCAATGTCGATCCGCGCGAGATGCTCAACCAGTACGACGCGATCGCACTGACCGGCGGCGCGGAAGCCCCGCGCGACCTGCCGATCCCCGGCCGCGAGTTCGACGGCATCCACTACGCGATGGACTTCCTGCCGCAGCAGAACCGCCGCGTCTCCAGCGAGCCGCTCAACGGCGTCACCGAGATTTTGGCCGGCGGCAAGCATGTCGTCGTCATCGGCGGCGGCGACACCGGAAGCGACTGCATCGGCACCTCGCTGCGCCAGGGCGCGCTCTCGGTGACCCAGCTCGAGATCATGCCCGCCCCGCCCGAGCGCGAGAACAAGGGCCTGACCTGGCCGAACTGGCCTCTCAAGATGCGGACGTCGTCGAGCCAGGCCGAAGGCGCGATCCGCGAATACGCGGTGCTGACGCAAAAGTTCACCGCCGAGAACGGCAAGGTCAAGAAGCTGCACTGCGTGCGCGTCGACGACAAGTTCAAGCCGATCGAAGGCACCGAGTTCGAGCTCGACGCCGAGCTGGTCCTGCTCGCGATGGGCTTCGTCCATCCCGTGCACGAGGGCCTGCTGAAGCAGCTCGCGGTCGACCTCGACCCGCGCGGCAACGTCAAGGCCAACACTCTGGACTACCAGACCTCGCGCCCGAACGTCTTCTCCGCCGGCGACATGCGCCGCGGCCAGTCGCTGGTGGTCTGGGCTATCCGCGAAGGCCGGCTGTGCGCCCGCTCGATCGATACGTTCCTGATGGGGAAGACGGATCTGCCGCGCTGAGTTTTTTTGCTCGGCCGCCAAATTGGCAAACGGTGTCATCGCCCGGCTTGACCGGGCGATCCAGTATTCCAGAGACGTCAAACGTATGCGGATGGGCCGCGGCGTACTGGATGCCCCGGTCAAGCCGGGGCACGACAGCGGAGTGAGTGGCAACGCCCTCGCCGCCCCTTAATTCTGCAACCTCACCCCCAGCATCACCACCGTCCCCTGCGAGCTCGAGCCCGGCTGGTTCGAATCCAGGATGTCGTGGCGCAGCGTGCCCTTGATCCAGACATTGCGGTTGAGCTTGTAGATCAGATTGCCTTCGATCGAGTAGGTCTTGTCGTTGCGATTCTGGCCCTGGTAGTCGTAGGTGCCGTAGGTGAACTTGCCGATCGCGGTGAGCCAACGGCGGAAGTCGTGGTCGACTTCGGCGGCATAGGTGTGCACCAGCACGCCCGAGGAGCCGGGGATCGTGGTTTCCGCGATCTGGGTGTCGGTGTTGAATTTCACCGTCGTCAGCCCGCTCGCGTTCCAGATCAGCGAGCCCGAGGTCAGGAAGCCCGAGAGCTGGCTCAGCCGCGGGTCGACATAGTTGCGCGCGGAGTAGCCGACCGAGATTTCGCCGGTGAGGATGCGCGAGAACTCGAAGGACGAGCCGACCTTGGCGTAGCCGCCGGTTGAATCGCGGAAATAGCCATTGCGATCGGCGGCCTGGTCGTGGACCCGGTTGTCGCCCTCGATCTCGACGAAGGGCTTGAGGCCCGGCTTCAGCTCGTAGGAGAAGCGCCCGACGCCGCCATACTGGTTGAAGTCACGATCGTCGTTGCTGAAGGTCGAACCGTCGGTGAGTTTTGAATCCGTATAGGCCGTGCGATCGATGGTGGCGCCGGCCGCGACCTGGAAGCGATTGAAGGTCTGGTCGAAGCCGAAGGTGCCGCCATAGGTGGCGTAGACCGGATATTTCTGCAGGCCGGCCTGCACGTTCGGGCTGCCGGGATTGTCGGTGGCGAGCCGCAGACGGAATTGCGAGGTCAGCTTGAGATCGCGATCGACGTCGAAGCGGCCGTCGACATGGCCGGTGAAATCGGGACGGTTGATCTCGACCGGCGACGGCGAGGCAAGGCCGTCGATCGTCGCCGGCATGTTGTTGGTGTAGCCGGAGAACGAGCCGCGCAAGTCAGCGACCAGCGCGTGGCGCTCCCAGTCGGACATGACGAGCAGATCCGGCGCGACGACATAGACCGGCGAACCAACCGGCTTCTGCAGGCGCGCTGGATTGGTGTCGTACCCGGTAGAGAGTTCGAGCCCGCCCTTGATCAGAAAACTGCCGGCGTAATCACCGACCGCGCCGAACGCGTCGTCATCGATCTTGAGGCGACGGCGCTGCGGCTGGCCGGGCACGGTGCCTGCCATCGCCGGCGGCAACGGCGCCTTGTTCGCGGTCTCCGACGGCGGCGGCGCAATGCGCGGCGCACCGAGAGGCGACAGCGTCGGTGTTGCGGACGGCACCGGCGAGCCCGGACCTACGGGCTTCTTCGGCTTCGGCTGGCCCGGATAGAGCTTTGGCTGCTGGCGCTTGCGATTGAGCGAGTCGTAGCCGGAGCTGCTCGCGCCGTTCGCTGCGGGCAGGCCATAGGTCGGGACCTGGCCGACGCGCGAGGTCGCGGGTGCATCGCTTTTCTTGCGCGGATCGTCGTTGGGATCCGGCGGTGCCGGGATCGCATCCGACGGCGCCTGCGGCACACCGGCCGTACGCCGCGTCGGCAGCGTGTCAGGCGCGGCAAAGCCACCGCGGGTGGGATTGAACAGGTCGGGCGTGACGCTCTGGGCGGCCGCCGGCGCGCTTTCCAGCGCGGTCAGCAGCAGGCACGGCAAAGCGGCGCGAAAGACGTGCGCGCACCTGCTCCGGCCCCTACCTGGAGGCGACCCCACGATGGAATAACTCCAACGAAATCAAATACTTTCACGATGACCTCCCACCGGCTCGCGGGAACCATCGTTAATGGAGTTAAAACAATTATGGTTAATGACCGGTTGAGGGTTGTGGAGCCCGCGTCGCCTCACGGGCCGGGGCGTGCTAAGCAGGCGCCAACGGGCCGACGCCCCTCCTCCCTGGACCAGAACATGCCGAGTTCGAAACCGCTGATGACCCCATCATCCGCCCCCGCCAGCGTCGAATCCGCTCTCCGCACACTGGAGACCGAGAGCGGCGGCATCAATGCGCTCGCGGCCGCCCTGCGCGGCCCGCTCGGCGAAGCCTTCGCCAAGGCGGTCGACCTGATCCGCAACGCCGAGGGCCGCGTCATCGTCACCGGGCTCGGCAAGTCCGGCCACATGGCGCGCAAGATCGCCGCGACCCTCGCCTCGACCGGCACGCCGGCCTTCTTCGTTCACACCGCTGAAGCCGCCCATGGCGACCTCGGCATGATCACCACCGACGACGTCATCATGGCGCTGTCCTGGTCCGGCGAGCAGCCGGAGATGAAGACGCTGGTGAACTATTCCGCCCGCTTTGCCATCCCCATGATCGCGGTGACGTCGAATGCGGCGTCCTCGCTGGGACAGGCCGCCGACATCGTGCTCGAGCTGCCGAAGGCGCGCGAGGCCTGCCCGCACAATCTGGCACCGACCACTTCGACCATGATGCAGGTCGCGATCGGCGATGCCATCGCGATTGCGCTGCTCGAAGGCCGCGGCTTCACCGCGCTGGAGTTCGCGCACTTCCACCCCGGCGGCAAGCTGGGCGCGATGCTGAAATTCGTTCGCGATTATATGCGCACCGGCGCGGAGATCCCGGTCAAGCCTGAAGGCACCAAGATGTCGGACGCGGTGATGGAGATGTCGGCCAAGGGGCTTGGCTGCGTCTGCATCGTCAATGCCGCGAACGAGGCCGTGGGCATCATCACCGACGGCGATTTGCGCCGCCACATGCGGCCGGACCTGCTGACGGTGTCGGTCGACGACATCATGACGCGGCAGCCGAAGACTGTACCGCCCACGATGCTCGCCAGCGAGATGATCGAGGTGCTGAACACCCGTAAGATCACGACGCTGGTCGTGACCGAGGCGGACAAGGTGGTTGGCATCGTGCATCTGCACGATCTGCTGCGGGCGGGCGTGGCGTAGTTTCTTCGCCTCTCCCCGCCTGCGGGGAGAGGCCGGAATACGCGCGGCACGCGGGTATTCCGGGTGAGGGGGACTCTCCACGAGTCCAACTATCACCTCCCCCGCGGAGACTCCCCCTCACCCCAACCCTCTCCCCGCAAGCGGGGCGAGGGAGTCTACGTCGGAAACCGCGCCGCCTTCTCCTCCAGCGGCAGCCGTAAGCCGTTCGCGAGATACGATACCGTGCGATAGAAGCCGCACAGCAGCATGACCTCCAGAATCTGCGCCGCGTCGTAATGCGCCGCCAGCGCGGAAAACTCAGCGTCGGTGAAGGTCGCTCTGGTGTGCAGTGCGTCCACTGCCGCGATCAGGGCCTGCTCGGCCGTCGACCAGCAGGATGAACTCGCATCGCCCTCGACAGTCGCCCGCACGTCTTCCTCGGTAAGGCCCGCCGGGCCCGCGAAGATCGCGACATGCACGCCCCATTCATATTCGCAATTGTTCAACGCGCAGGTGCGGTCGATGACGATCTCGCGCTGGCGCAGGGAGAGTGGACCCGGATCAAGAAGCCCGCCGGCGCGAAACTTGTCCCAGGCGCGGGTGTGGCCGGCCATCACCCGGAACAGCACCAGCGGCGGCGCGCCGCGCATGATGCGGTCGAACTGCGCCTGGATATCCGGGGGATAAGGCTGATCGAGCGGAGCGATACGCGGCGTCGGCTGGGACATCGGGCGCCTTCCCTTGCTACATTTATCGTAGCAATACGCTACACTTTCTGTAGCAATGCGCAAGAGGGCTTCCAGGAGAGCTTCAATGGCAAAGCAGGCCAGCTCCAAAACACGCAGCGTGCGCGGCTCGCGCAGCGGACGGCCGATCATGGCGCTGCTCGACCTCCTCGGACAGCGCTGGACCCTTCGCATCCTCTGGGAATTGCGCGACGCCCCCCTCACCTCCCGCGCACTGCGCACGGCCTGCGACGAGGCTTCGCCGACAGTGCTGCAGGCGCGGCTGACGGAGCTGCGCGAGGCCGGCTTTGTGGAGCTCGGCGACGGCGGCGGCTATGGGCTGACGCCGCTGGGGCGAGAGCTGTGCGAGACCTTCATGCCGCTGCACAGGTTTGCGGAGAGGTGGAAGAAGTAGAGCCCTTGCTGACCCTCCCCTGCAGGGGGAGGGTAAGAATCGAACTACGCCGCGGCCACCGTCAGATTGACGCCGTCCACCTGGACCACCTTCACCCGCGTTCCCGCCGGCGTGTCCGGGCCGGCCACGCGCCAGACCGTGTCGCCGATGCGGACGGTGCCGTTGCCGTCGATGATCGGCTTCTCCAGCGTGAACTCGCGGCCGAGCAGCGCCTCGGTGCGCCTGTTGAGGAAGGGGCTGGCGCTGGCATCCGGCTTCGGCCGGGCGAGCCGGCGCCACACCGGAACGGCGGCGGCAGCGAACACCGCGAACATCACGAGCTGGATCTGCCAGGATATGAGCATAGCGAACGAGATCAGGCCGACCAGCAACGCGGCCAGCCCGAGCCAGAACAGGAACACGCCCGGCGCAATCACCTCCAGCGCCATCAGGATGAAGCCGAAGATCAGCCAGTTCCAGGTGCCGAGCGATACGAACATGTCGGTCATGACACGACCTCTTTATATTAGCGCATGACCTTAGATCATGCGCCGTTCCTTACCCCTGCCGCGGCGGGACCGCCGGCGGTGTCGTGCCGCCGGTCGGCGGTACCGAGCTGGTACGGCGCGCGGCGGCGGCGGCAGATGCTGCGCTTTCGCCGAACGTCGCCTTCGCGATCTCGCCGATGCCGGCGAGCGAGCCGAGCATGGAGGTTGCTTCCATCGGCAGCATGATGATCTTCTGGTTCGGCGCGTCCGCGAACTGGCCGAACGCCTTGATATACTTGTCGGCGATGAAATAGTTCAGTGCAGCGACGTCGCCCTTGCCGATCGCGTCCGACACCGCCAGCGTCGCCTTGGCTTCGGCTTCGGCCAGTCGCTCGCGTGCCTCGGCGTCGCGGAAGGCGGCTTCGCGACGGCCTTCGGCCTGAAGGATCTGGCCCTGCTTGGCGCCTTCGGCGCGCAGGATCTCGGACTGGCGCTGACCTTCGGCGGCGAGAATATCGGCACGCTTGACGCGCTCGGCCTTCATCTGCCGGCCCATCGCTTCGACGAGATCGGCCGGCGGCACGATGTCCTTGATCTCGATGCGGTTGACCTTGACGCCCCAGGACGAGACCGCGGCATCGACCACGCGCAGCAGGCGCTCGTTGATCTCGTCGCGGTGCGACAGCACCTGGTCGAGATCCATCGAACCCATCACCGAGCGGATGTTGGTCATGGTCAAAACCGTGATCGCCTGCGTCAGATTGGCGACCTCGTAGCTCGCCTTCGCCGCATCGAACACCTGGAAGAAGGCGACGCCGTCCACCGTCACGGTGGCGTTGTCCTTGGTGATGACCTCCTGCTCGGGAATGTCGATCACCTGCTCCATCATGTTGATCTTGCGCCCGACGCGATCGAAATAAGGCACGATCAGATTGAGCCCGGGGCTCAGCGTCTGGGTGTATTTGCCGAACCGTTCGATGGTCCAGTCATAGCCCTGCGGCACTGTTTTCACGCCGGCAATCAGCGTGACGATGACGAGCAACACCAGAACAATCGCGAAAATATCGAAACCGCTCATATTTCCTCCAAGGCGGGACCAGACCCTTCCCGCGCTGCCATTGGTCGGGACCAGGACCCTACCGGTTCAGCGGTCGCTTTTCAGGTCGGCATCCACACCATTCTGCACAAGACGCGACGAGAGGGAACGCTCACGATTATGTATTTACGAAGGGCCCTTGAAAGCGTCCAGACGCAGACCTAGCGGCAAAGGTTAACGATTGCGTCGCTATTCGATGACGTCGTTCGCGATTGCGAGCAGGCCTGGAGAAAGCATGACGCCGAGCGCCTTGGCCGTTTTCAGGTTGACGGCGAGCTCGAACTTGGTGGGATTCTGGACCGGCAGGTCCGCGGGCATCGCGCCTTTCAGGATGCGATCGATATAGGAGGCGGCGCGCCGCAACTGCTCGGCGCTGTCCGTGCTGTAGGACATCAGCCCGCCCTCGTCGACGAAGACGCGGCTCCAGAAAACCGCCGGCGCGCGTGCCTCATTGATTGCCGCCAGCAGCTGCGCACGATTGGCCATGGTGAAGAAGTCGGGCAGCACCAGGAGCGCGCCGTCCCTGCGCGAGGCCAGCGCCGCGATCGAGGCGGCATCGTGCACCGGCGCGGGCTCGACCGTGACATGAAGCGTGCGCGCGGCATCCTCGAGCGTGCGCAGCATCAGGGGCGCGAACGGGGCGGTGGCGGGATTGTAGACGACGAAAACGCGGGACACTTTTGGCGTGACCTGCGTCAGCATCTCCAGCCATTTTCCGGCGAGCGGGCCGTCATAGTCGGTGAAGCCGGTGATGTTGCCGCCGGGATGAGCGAGATTTTGCACAAAGCCCTGGCTGACGGGATCGGTGACGACGGCGAACACGATGGGAATCGTCGTCGTGCGCTGGCGCAGCTCTTCCACCGAGGGCGTGCCGATCGCGAGCAGGACATCGGGCTTCAGCGCGATCAGCTCGTCTGCAAGCGGAGCGATGGGGGCACGATCGCCGGCCCCGCTGCGCCAGTCGACCTTGATATTGTCTTGCTCCTTCCAGCCGTGGGCGGCGAGCGCCTCGGCGAGGCGGGCCTGCCCGATCACGTCGTCGGCCGTGACCGAGAGCACGCCCAGCCGGCGCGGTGCATTCGGCTGCTGCGCCAGCACCGAAGCCGGCCATGCCGCAAGTGTCCCAAGAAGCGCCAGACAGTCGCGGCGGTTCATGGGAGACATCATCAGATCCAGCCCTGAAGTTCGCGCAGCACCAGCGTCCGGATCACGTCCATGCCGGGATCGCTGTCGTTGAGGCAGGGGATCGCGGAAAACTGCTCGCCGCCATTGTGCTTGAAGATCTCGGCGTTCTCCTGCGCGATCTCCTCCAGCGTTTCCAGGCAGTCGGCGGAGAAGCCCGGCGTCACCACCGCGATGCGGCGCACGCCTTCCCTGGCGAGACGCTCCATCGTCTTGTCGGTGTAAGGCTGCAGCCACTCGTCATTGCCGAAGCGCGACTGGAAGGTCAGGAGCAGCTTGGTGTCGTCCATGCCGAGCCGGCGGCGCAGCGCTTCGGTCGTGGCGATGCAGTGGCTCTGATAGGGATCGCCCTTGTCGACATAGGATTTCGGCATGCCGTGGAAGGAGGCGACGATCAGCTCGGGCCTGAACGGCAGCGTCGCCAGATGCGTCTCGATCGAGACCGCGAGCGCCTCGATATAGGCGTCGTCCGCGTAATAAGGCGGCGTCACCCGCAGCGTCGGCTGATTGCGCAGGCGGGCGAGCACGCGGAACACCTCGTCGCAGACGGTCGCCGAGGTCGAGGCGGAATATTGCGGATAGAGGGGCACGGCGAGGATCCGGTCGCAGCCCTTGGCGATGAGTGCATCGATACCCGCCTTGATCGAGGGATTGCCATAGCGCATCGCCCAATCCACCACGACATGGACGCGGTCCGACAGCGCGGCGGCGAGCTTGTCGCTCTGCGAGCGCGTGATGGTCTTCAGCGGCGACTCGTTTCGCTCGTTGTTCCAGATCTTCCGGTAGTCGAGCGCCTTGGTGCGGGGACGGCTGCGCAGGATGATGCCGTTCAGCACCAGCTGCCAGATCAGGCCCTGGTCCTCGATGACGCGGGCATCCGACAGGAATTCCTTGAGATAGACCCGCACGCCCGGGGCGTCGGCGGTGTCGGGCGTACCGAGATTGACCAGCAGTACGCCGACGCGCGGCTGGGCTGACGGCACAGCCGGTTTCGTGGCCTGGATGGGGGTGACGGTCGTCATGATCCGTTGGGTCGCGCGTTGCCCCGAACTTGTCAAGATGAGCCCGGTTTCGCTAGGGTCGCGCCCAAGCGGGGGAGGGAAGATGACACTCGCGGAATGGTGCATATTTGGAGCGCTGCTGCTCTATCTCTTGACGATCGTCTCGATCAAATGGATCCGGTTTCGCGGCTTCGACAATTCCCGGCCGCGCGATCCCGCGTTCTATCAGGACGCGATCGCGCAGCGCGCGCTCGGCGCGCATCAGAACGGGATCGAGACGTTTCCGTTCTTTGCCTTTGCCGTGCTGCTCGCCGAATTCCGGGACTCGCCGCAGCGCCTGATCGACGAGCTCGCGGTGCTGTTCCTGATCGTGCGGATCGCCTATGTGTTGACCTATCTCGGCAACCGCCCGACGCTCCGCTCGATCCTCTGGAGCATCGGCTTTGCGATCAATCTCGGGATTTTCTTCATGCCGCTGCTGAAGCGGCTTTTGCCGGTGTGAACCTCCGTGTCCCGGACGCGGTGCAGCGCTCTTGCGCTGCTCCGCAGAGCCGGGACCCAGAAGGCTATAGCTTGCCGAGCGGAGAGATGGGCCCCGGCTCAGCAGCGCACCGCTACGCGCTGCGTTGCGTCCGGGGCACGAGAGTTTTGCCTAGAAACACGTCGTCCGCTCGGCCGCGACATAGCCAAGCAACAGGCCTGCGCCAAACAGCAGCACGAGGGCGGCAGCGGCGAATTCGATGCCGCGCATGAACAGCGCGCCGCCGCCGTCGCGGGCTCCGCTCAGGCGGCCGGCGATGTCCTTCGCGGAGACAGCAATCACGGCGATGGCCGCAACCGTAATCGCAGTGCCGAGCCCCATCAGGAAGGTCGCGGCGATGCCGGCCCAGAACAGGCCCTGGGCGAGCGCGAACACCAGCACCAGGATCGCACCGGAGCAGGGGCGGATGCCGACGGTCAGGATCGCGGCAAAACCGCGCCGCCAGCCGCCGGGGCCCGCGAGCTCGCTCGGCGTGGGGCCATGGGAATGGCCGCAGTGCTCGTCGTGGACGTGGTCATGAGCGTGATGCGCATGGGCGTGACCATGGTCATGGTGATCATGGTCGTGATCGTGGTGATGATGATCATGCGCATCATGATGATGGTGATGGCCGTGATCGTGATGGTCATGCGGCACGCCGGCGATCGCCGGCACCGGCTGCGTCGCCTGGAGCGCGCGGATGAAGGTGCGGCCCTTGACCCAGACCAGCCGCAGACCGAACAGGGCGATCAGGCCGTAGCTTGCGATCTCGATCGCGCCCTCCGCCTTGCACATGGTCTTGGCCGTCGCATTCAGGATCCAGGCCGAGATGCCGACGATCAGGATCGCCACCAACGACTGCATCAGCGCCGAGGCAAAGGACAGCGCGATGCCGCGCCGCGCGGTCTCGCGGTTGGCGACGAGATAGGAGGCGATCACCGCCTTGCCGTGGCCGGGACCGGCGGCATGGAAGATGCCGTAGGCAAACGAGATGAAGATCAGCGTCCACACGGCCGAGCCGTCTGTCTTGGCAGCGCGGATGGTCGACGACATCTGACGATAGAATTCCGACTGCTTTGCCAAGAGCCAGCCGATCAGGCCGCTGGCCTCCGGCTCGGCGGCAGGCGCCTGTTTCGGCGCGCCGAACGGGTTTTGCGCCAAGACATCGTGGGTCGTGGCATCGGCCAGACCGACGACGAGGAGAACAGCGGCACAGGCGAGGAGCCCGCGCATGAGCGGCGAGAGATGCGGCTTCAAGGGCAATCCACCGTGATCTTGTTGGCGAACATCATGCCGAAATTGGCATTCGGGCCGTCCATGAAGGTCTGCTCGTTGAGCTTCTGCGCGGTCGCTGTGCCGTCGCTGGGACGATCGAGCTTCATCTGGCAGCCGGCCGGCGCGCCGACAAGCTTGACCGGATTGTCCTTGGCCATCTGGAAATCGATGAAGAAGGAGCGGTCGAACACTTCCAGCATCAGTTGCTTCGGCTTGAGCGGCGTCTTCAGCGGCAAGGTGAAGTGCAGGGTCAGCACCGTATCCTTGTAGTCGAGATAATAGTCGACCGGCTCGTTAAAGCGCTCTTTCTTGCCGTCGGCTCGCGCAAAGGTGAAGTAGGCATATTCCTTCAGCGACTCGACATTGGTCTGCGCCAGCGGTCCCAGCTCCTCGCGGGTGTAGGCGCCCTTTTTCTTGGCTTCGAGCCCCTGCACTGCATAGGCCGAGAACATGTCGTCGAAGGTCCAGGCGTGGCGGACGCCGGTAATCGAGCCGTCCTCGGCATAGAGCAGTTCGCTGGTCGCCGTGATCCAGACATGCGGATGCGCGCTCGCCGCAGGCGCGGCGAACGTGATTGCAGCGGCGAGCAGCCATCCGAACAGGCGGCGCATGCCGGTCAGGCCGCCTTGGCGTCGTCGAGCAGGCCGCGACGACGGAGCAGCGCGTCGGGCTCGGGCGGGCGGCCGCGGAAGGCCTCGTAGGCCGCTTCCGGATCGACCGAGCCGCCGCTCGAATAGATGTCGTCGTGCAGGCGTTTTGCGACCGCGGGATCGAAGATGTTGCCGGCCTCCTCGAAGGCGCCGAAGGCGTCGGCATCCATCACCTCCGACCACATGTAGCTGTAGTAGCCCGCGGCATAGTGATCGCCGGAGAAGATGTGGCCGAATTGCGTGGGCCGGTGCCGCATCGAGATTTCCTCGGGCATGCCGATCTTCTCGAGCTCCTTCTTCTCGAAGGCGCGGACATCCTGCACGGCCGCGGCAGGCTGGGAGTGGAATTCGAGATCCACCAGCGCCGAGGAGACGAACTCGACGGTGGCAAAGCCCTGGTTGAACTTGCGCGCGGCAAGGAAGCGCTTGAGCAGATCGTCCGGCAGCGGCTCGCCGGTCTGGTAGTGGCGGGCGAACTGCTGCAGCACCTCGGGCCGCTCCTGCCAGTGCTCGTAGAGCTGCGAGGGCAGCTCGACGAAATCGGTGAACACCGAGGTGCCCGACAGCGACGGGTAGGTCACGTTGGAGAGCATGCCGTGCAGGCCGTGGCCGAACTCGTGGAACAGGGTGCGGGCATCGTCAGGCGACAGCAGCGAGGGCTCGGCGCCCGTGCCCTTGGCAAAATTGCAGACATTGATGACGAGCGGCGCGATCTCGCCGTCGAGTTTCTGCTGGTCGCGCAGCGAGGTCATCCAGGCGCCGGAGCGCTTTGACGGCCGAGCGTAGTAGTCGCCGTAGAACAGCGCCTTGTGCTTGCCGTCGGGGCCCTTCACCTCCCAGACCCGGACATCCGGGTGCCAGACCGGCACGTCCTTGCGCTCGGCGAAAGTGATGCCGAACAGGCGGGTGGCGCAGTCGAAGGCGGCGGCGATCATGTGGTCGAGCGTCAGATAGGGCTTGATCGCGGCGTCGTCGAAATTGGCGCGCTGCAGGCGGAGCTTTTCGGCGTAGAAGCGCCAGTCCCAGGGCGCGAGCTTGAAATTGCCGCCCTCCTCCGTGATCAGCGCCTGCATCTCGTCGCGGTCGGCGAGCGCCCGCGCCCGGGCCGGCTTCCAGACCCGCTCGAGCAGGCCGCGAACCGCATCCGGCGTCTTGGCCATGGAGTCTTCGAGACGGTAGGCGGCGAAGGTCGGGTAGCCCAACAGTTTGGCACTCTCCTCGCGCAGCTTCAGGATCTCGCCGATGGTCGTGTTGTTGTCGTTGCCATTGCCGTTGTCGCCGCGCGCGGTGAAGGCCTTGTAGACCTTCTCGCGCAGGTCGCGCCGGGCCGAGCTCTTCAGGAACGGCTCGGTCGAGGAGCGTGACAGCGTCACGATGGCCTTGCCCTCCATGCCGCGATCTTCTGCCGCAGCCCTGGCGGCGGCCACAAAGCTCTCCGGCAGGCCCTGGCGGTCGGCCTCCCCCAACTCCATGAACCAGTCCTGCTCGTCGCCGAGCAGATGATGGCTGAAGCCGGTCGCGAGCTGGGCCAGCTTCTCGTTGATCTCGGCCATGCGCGTCTTGGCCTCGTCGGAGAGGCCAGCGCCGGCGCGGTGGAAGCGGGTGTAGGTGCGCTCCAGCAGGCGGAGCTGCTCCGGGTTGAGGCCGAGATTGGCGCGGTTCTCGTGCAGCTGGGCGATGCGGCCAAACAGCACGGCGTTCATCATGATCGGATTCCAGTGCCGCGCCATCCGCAAGGAGACCTCCTTGTCGATGTCCAGGATGGTCGGGTTGGAATGCGCCGAGACCAGGTCGTAGAACACGGAGGCGACCTTGCTGAGCAGCTTGCCGGAGCGCTCCAGCGCCGTGATGGTGTTGGCGAAGTCGGCCGTGGCCGGATCGTTGGTGATCGCCGCGATCTCGGCGGAGTGATCGGCAAAGGCCTGCTCGAAGGCGGGCAGGAAGTGCTCCGGCGTGATCTCGTCGAAAGGTGGGGTCGCAAACGGCGTCACCCAGGCCTTCAGCAGCGGGTTGGTCTCGGAGTCCGTGGTTTGGCGGGGATCTGACATCGCAAGTCCGTTTTTTGAGCCGATTTGTTGGGTCCAGCTTAGCACGCCATGGGGCTTTTTTGGGCCATTTGGCCTTGCTCCCGCCCGCCTTTTCGGGGAGATTGCGGCCCTCGAAGCCACGGACCCCTATGCCCATGAACGCGCCCTCCTCATCTTCCCGTCAGATCGTCTGGCCGAGCGTCATCACCGTCATCAGCGCCGCCATCCTGATCGGCGCCGAGGTGTTCGGCGCGGCGTTTGCCGGCGGCTGGGCGCTCGCGATTCTGTTCGGACTCGGCGACCAGGGCGCGCACATCCTCCAGGCCGTGCTGTTCGCACTCGGCGTGCTGGTGATGACCGCCTTCATCCGCGCCGCTCAGCGCGTCGAGCCGTTCTTCAAGCGCGGCTGACGCTCCGCGCGCGCGTCTGAGTCACGCGCACGACACAGAAAACTTAACGCGCATTCATCTTCCGCGTCGCTCGCGCAACACCGCGCAAGCAGATGTTAGGCAATCCTGTCTTCAGCCTAAAAAAATTCTTGCGAAGCCGAGTCAAAACGCTTATGTGCGCTCTTGCCCAATTTCGCACGTGCCTGTGGTCGTGTGTCAGTCGGTAGGTATCCGGACAAGAGGCCGGACAGCCGCCAAGGGGTGAAGAAGCCGAGGGGCTCTTCGGAAGTGCGGAAGTCGGAAACCTCCAGGGGTTGAAGACGGACAGCAAACCCGGAGCGCCCAGCATCTCTCTCAAAGAGATGCCTAGTCGAAGGTGACTTCACTTTTTGCAACCGTGACTGGCAGCCGGAGGCGAACCGGCGCACCCCGCTCTCAACGGGGGACGCGACTTAAAGCAACGACGGATCGGGCTTTTTTGGTCTCTACCGGCATTCCAACGCCGGCGCGGGCTACTGAAAAGGCTTGTCCTTCATTGCCAGGTGTGCGGGCGGGAAACTCTCCCAACCAATCCACGGCAGCACAGTCTGGTTTGAGTCTTTTGGTCTCAACGCGCCTCCATCGCGCGGTGTGGCCGGAGCACTCTTATCCGACGTCACGTTGATGCGGACCCCGTCGCTGGGGCCGTTGGAGAGTGCCATGACCGAACGTATCCAGGAATTCCTGCGCAACCGCCGCAAGGAAGGTCTCGACACCGAGCCGTGCCTCGTCGTCGACCTCGAGGTCGTGCGCGACAATTACCAGACCTTCGCCAAGGCGCTGCCCGACAGCCGCGTGTTCTATGCCGTCAAGGCGAACCCGGCGCCGGAAGTGCTGGCACTGCTGGCCTCCATGGGCTCCTGCTTCGACACCGCGACCGTCGCCGAGATCGAGATGGCGCTGGCCGCCGGTGCGACGCCCGACCGCATCTCCTTCGGCAACACGATCAAGAAGGAGCGCGACATCGCGCGTGCCTTCGCGCTCGGCATTCGCCTGTTCGCGGTCGATTGCGTCCCCGAGGTCGAGAAGGTCGCCCGCGCCGCTCCCGGCGCGAAGGTGTTCTGCCGCATCCTCTATGACTGCGCCGGCGCCGAATGGCCGCTGTCGCGCAAGTTCGGCTGCGACCCGGAAATGGCCGTCGAGGTGCTCGACGTCGCCAAGCGCCTGGGCCTGGAGCCGTGCGGCATCTCCTTCCATGTCGGCTCGCAGCAGCGCAAGGTGAAGGCGTGGGACCGTGCGCTGGCGATGGCCTCGCAGGTGTTCCGCGACTGCGCCGAGCGCGGCATCAACCTGACCATGGTCAACATGGGCGGCGGCTTCCCGACCAAGTACCTCAAGGACGTGCCGCCGGTGGTGACCTACGGCCGTTCGATCTTCCGCGCGCTGCGCAAGCACTTCGGCAACCAGATTCCGGAGACCATCATCGAGCCGGGTCGCGGCATGGTGGGCAACGCCGGCATCATCGAATCCGAGGTCGTGCTCATCTCGAAGAAGAGCGACGAGGACGAGGTGCGCTGGGTGTACCTGGACATCGGCAAGTTCGGCGGTCTCGCCGAGACCATGGACGAGTCGATCCGCTACGCCATCCGCACCCCGCATGACGGCGCGGACATGACCCCGTGCGTGCTCGCAGGCCCGACCTGCGACAGCGCCGACGTGCTGTACGAGAAGACCCCGTATCCGCTTCCGGTGACGCTCGAGATCGGCGACAAGCTGCTGATCGAAGGCACCGGGGCCTATACGTCGACCTACTCGGCGGTGGCATTCAACGGCATCCCGCCGCTGCGGACCTACCACATCTAAGCTGCCTCTCTTGTCCGAGGCCTGACGAACCCGGGAGCCGGCTTGCCGGCTCCTCCCTGACATCTTTGATTCTGACGACGCCTTGGACCGGCGTGCTGCGCGCACGTCGGCTCAAGCGGGGACTGACGCGCCATGACTGCTTTTCGGAAGCCACAAGTCGCCCTCACTTCGAAAGCCGCTCCGTTCGCGATCCGTGCGGAACGTACTGTCGACGTCGCCGCCCGTGAAGCGCTGCTGGATGCCAGTTTTGGCGAAGACCGCCATGACCGCACCTGCCAGCGCCTGCGCGACGGACGTGCACCTGCCGCAGGCCTTGCCCTGTCGGCTGTGCGCGAGGGGACACTCGTGGGAACCGTGCGGCTGTGGCACGTCAGCGCCGGAGGCAGGCCCGCTCTGGTCCTCGGACCGCTGGCGGTGGACCCTGCCTGCCGCGAGCTCGGGATCGGCGCCGCGCTGATGCAACAAGCGCTGGCCGCCGCCCGGGCGCGCGGGCATACCGCCGTCATCTTGCTCGGCGATGCGCCCTACTATGCCCGTTTCGGCTTCTCGGCCGAGAAGACCGGCGCGCTGATGCTGCCCGGCCCGTTCGAGCGCGAGCGCCTGCTGGCGATCGAATTCGAGGCCGGTGCGCTGGATGGCGCCGAGGGGATGATCGTCCCGACCGGCGCGGCCCTGCCCAAACGGAGGGTAGTTCGCCCTCTCCAGGCGCACGCGGCCTAAGACATCGCCATGATGGCGACGGACCAAGCCGCGTTGAGCGGCTTCGTCCGGCTGCGCCTCCGTTCAGCTCCATTGCTTTGGGGTTGCGCCGGCCCGCAAATTGCCCGTAAACCCCACGAAATCCTCCTTCAGCCGAGGCCGAACCCATGTCCCGTCGCCTGATTTCCACCGGCTCCCCCCTCGAGAAGAGCGTCGGCTACAGCCGCGCCGTGATCGACGGCGACTTCGCCTTCGTCGCGGGAACCACCGGCTATGACTACACGACGATGACGATGCCCGCCGATGTCACGAGCCAGTCACGCAACTGCTTCAAGACCATCGAGGCCGCCCTGCGGGAGGGCGGATTCGAGATGGCCGATATCGTCCGTGCGACCTACTACGTCACCGACGCCAGCTACATCGACGCCCACTTCGCCGTCTGCGGCGAGGTTCTTGGTGACATCAGACCGGCTGCGACCTTGCTGGTCGTCAGCGCCCTCGCCAAGCCCGAGATGAAGGTCGAGATCGAAGTCACCGCCAAGCGCCGCAGCGCCTGATCCATTCCTCACCCTTTGCCTCACCCTTTGTCCGCCAGCACGTTCCGGAGAACCCAGCCCATGAGCCACCCCTCGCAGATCTACGCAAAGATCACCGGTCCCATCGTCATGGTCGGCTTCGGCTCCATCGGCAAAGGCACGCTGCCGATGATCGAGCGGCATCTCGATTACGACAAGTCCCGCGTCACCGTGATCGATCCCAAGGACGAGGGCCGCAAGGCGCATTGCGAGAAGCAGAATGTGCGCTTCATCCAGAAGGCCGTGACCAGGGACAATTACCGCGAATTGCTGACCCCGCTGCTGACCGAAGGCGGCGGCCAGGGCTTTTGCGTCAATCTCTCGGTCGACACCGGCTCGACCGACATCATGGAGCTCTGCAACGAGCTCGGCGCGCTCTATATCGACACCGTCAACGAGCCCTGGCTCGGCTTCTATTTCGATTCGACCAAGGGCCCGGAAGCGCGCTCCAATTATGCACTTCGCGAAGTGACGCTGGCCGCCAAGAAGGCGCGCCCGGCGGGCTCGACCACGGCCGTGTCCTGCTGCGGCGCCAATCCCGGCATGGTCTCCTTCTTCGTCAAGCAGGCGCTGCTCAACGTCGCGGCCGACCTGAAGCTCAATGCCCCCAAGCCGAAGACCAAGGCCGAATGGGCTGACCTGATGCGGCAGGCCGGTATCAAGGGTATCCACATCGCCGAACGCGACACCCAGCGCTCCAAGACACCGAAGGAGCCGGATGTCTTCGTCAACACCTGGTCGGTGGAAGGTTTCCTCTCCGAAGGCGTGCAGCCGTCCGAGCTCGGCTGGGGCACCCACGAGAAATGGATGCCCGAGAATGCGCGCACCCACGAAGCCGGCTGCGGCGCGGCCATCTATCTGATGCAGCCCGGCGCCAACACGCGCGTGCGCACCTGGTGCCCGACCCGCGGCGCGCAATACGGCTTCCTCGTCACCCACAACGAGTCGATCTCGATCTCCGATTACTTCACGGTGCGTGACGCATCGGGCAAGGCGATCTATCGGCCGACCTGCCACTATGCCTATCACCCGGCCGACGACGCCGTGCTGTCGCTGCACGAAATGTTCGGCCGCGCCGCGAAGATGCAGGAGAAGCACCACATCCTCGACGAGAACGAGATCGTCGACGGCATCGACGAGCTCGGCGTGCTGCTGTTCGGCCACGACAACAATGCCTATTGGTACGGCTCGCAGCTCTCGATCGAAGAGACCCGCGCGCTCGCGCCCTATCAGAACGCGACCGGCCTGCAGGTGACCTCCGCCGTGCTCGGCGGCATGGTGTGGGCGCTGGAAAACCCCAGGGAAGGCATCGTCGAAGCCGACGAGATGGATTTCGATCGCTTGCTGGAAATCCAGCTGCCGTATCTCGGCCCGGTGAAGGGTTTCTACACCGACTGGACGCCGCTGACGGATCGTCCGGGACTGTTCCCGGAAGACATCGACACCAGCGATCCCTGGCAATTCCGGAATATTCTGGTGCGGTGATCGCGCACGAGGCCTGATCGATCATGATGCCCGGCTTCGCGCCGGGCATTTTCGTTTCGCGACCGGTCTCGCCTCGTTACTTCGCCAGGTTACTTCGCCAGGTTACTTGGCCATGTAATCGAACGCCACGCTGCCGAGCCCGAGCGTCAGGTCCGCCTTGAAGTGCAACGCCGACATCACTTCGCGCACCGGCAGGCGGGCGACGTCGCAGAGCGCGTGAGGAAACAGGCCGAGTGCGGCGGGACCGGTCCAGGCTTCCTTCAGCGTGATGTCCTCGAGATGGAAGCGCACCAGCTCGCAGATCCGAGGGCTACCGTCGACATGCGGGATGATCTTCAGGATGAAGTTCGGTGCCTTCATCGGCTGCAGCACCTCGTCAAGGTCGACCTTGCGGTGCTTGTAGCCCATGGTCGCTGAGGCGCAGAGCACCGAACCATAATGCAGCGAGCCGACCAGCACGTCGCTCTCGACCTCGATCTTCGGCCGGGCCAGCTTCTTCGGAAAGCCCCACAGCTCGCGGCCGCCGGCGATCGGACCTTCGTCGTCGAGATACATCGCGTGGGTGTAAGCGCCCAGCTCACCCTTGAAGCGGACCGGGATCACCTGCCCGGTCTCGGTGTAGTCACCGAAGCCGGTGGAGTCGGGCATGCGGATGAATTCGTATTTCACCACCGGCTCCGCCACCTCGAGCGGCTCGGGCACGATGGCGGCAAGGGCGTCGGGATCGGTCCTGTAGGTGATGATGAAATATTCGCGGTTGAAAAAGCGATATGGCCCCGGCGGGAATGACGGGTTGGTGAGCGGCATCGAGTAAGCGGTACGGCGGACGTCCTCGATCTTCATGGAAGGCCCCATCTGTCGTTGGTTCGACGGATTATGGGGCGCCCTGCACGCCGAGGCGAGATCGATGAAGTGGCATCGGCAGTCAAATACGCGTCAAGACGCGCGGCCGTGGAGGCTATTTCTTCTCAAGCGGCGGCGCGACCTTCTCGGCCGGAGCCGGCGGCAATGCCGGTTTGGCGGCTCCCGCCGCACCTTGCGTCTGCGGATCGGGGCGCGCGGGCTCCGGCGCCGGCGTGGTCGGCCGATCGCCGCCGGGTTTGGCCTCGGCCGGCAACTTGTTCTGATCGTTGGACGGCGTGCCCTGAAGCGGCTGCGTCGCCTGGGCCAACTCCATCCGGCTCTGTGCGCGGATTTGGGCGAGTGACATCACTGACACCACGACGCCTGCTGCGAATAGCGAGCAGGCAATCGTCAAATCGAGCTTCAATCTGCGCTTGTCATCTTGGCCGGGCATGTCGATCACCGCCTTTGTCCGCGGGATCAACGAAATGGCCCGGCTGCGGTTCCGTGCCCAGCCGGGCGGGAACCGCTCGCTTGCACGCCAACAGGCCGCGCCTACTCCGTAGTGCTGACTTCCCAGGTGGCATGGCGCACGCCGGGCAGATGCTGGAGGTCGGTCGCCACCGCGTTCAGCTCGTTCGGATCGACCGCGGTCGCGACCAGCTTGGCGACGATCTCCAGCAGATCGTCGTCTCCGATCTCGACCACATCGACATCGGCCACCGGATATTTCGCGGCCTCCAGCTTGTCGACGAGACGATCGCGCATGTCTGGCAAGGCGTCAATCGTGACTGCGAGCTTGAAGTAATAGGTCGCCTCCAGCGCCTTCTCGTTCAGCGGAATGCGGTTGATGGCATTAACTAGCGGGCGCAGCATGGTGTTGCCGGCAATGACGAACACGGTCAGCGCGGCCGCCTGCGCGACCATATCGGCCCCGGCGCAGGAGCCGACGGCGGCCGAGGACCACAGCGTCGCCGCGGTATTGAGGCCGCGCACGTCCATGCCCTGCTTCATGATGACGCCGGCGCCCAGGAAGCCGATGCCCGAGACGACATAGGCGATCACCCGCACCGCGCCATCAGCGCCGTCCAGATGCATGGCGAGATCGACGAAGGCGGCAGCACCAACCGCGACCAGCACGTTGGTGCGCAGGCCGGCGGTGCGCTGACGATATTGCCGCTCGGCGCCGATCAGCGTGCCCAGCACGAAGGCCGTGAACAGGCTGATCAGCGTGTCGGCGAAGTCGGCAAGCTGGAAGGTCGTGAGAAATCGCATGGTCCCCTATACGGCCGGAACCATGACAGATCAAAGCTCCAGCAGACCGCCGTCCCCATTTTCGTCGGCGAAGGCCAGCAGCGTGCCCTTGGCGTTCCAGGCGAGCCCGGCCACCGGCGGGGTGCCGTTGCGGCGGACCAGGATCTCCGCGCCGTCCTCCAGCCGCACCATCAGCACGGTGCCGTCACTGTAGCCGGCGGCGAGGATGTCGTTCTTCGGGTGGCAGGCGACGACCGACACGCGCGCCTGCAGGGGCGCGAGCATCGCGGGCTCCTTGCCCATCGGGCCGTCCTTGCTGGCGAACGGCCAGATGATGACGGTATCGGCACCCGAGGTCGCCAAGCCCTTGCCGCCCACGCTCCAGGACATCGAGCGGACACGGCCGGGATAGCCGGTCATGCGCATGTGCCTGTTGTCGGCGAGCCGCCAGCCGTGCAGGGCCGCCTCGTGCATGGTGGTGACCAGGAATTTGTTGTCCGGGCTGAAGGTGACGCCGAGATGCGAGCCGGCCCAGGGCAGGAATTCGGCCGACCCTTCCATATTGGGAAACCACAGCGTCGCGCCGTTGTAATGCGCGATCGCGAGCCGCAGGCCCTTCGGTGCGAACGCGAGCCCGCCGACGGTCGAGGGCACCTCGAGCGATTTTTCCTCGGCCTTGCCGCTCTTGACGGTCGCGGTCTTGCCGGCCGACCAGGCGTAGGCGCCATCCGGATGCACCGCCACCGCGTCGATCCAGCGCCGCTTCGGATCGGTGGCGAGCAGCGTCACCTCGCCCTTGGCATCGAGCGAGACGACCTTGCCGTCATCGCCGCCCATCACGAGGCGCTTGCCGTCCGAGGCGGTCGAGAGAATGCCGCCACTATGCACGGCAACCGTCGTGATCTCGCCCTTGGCATCGACGAATGCGACGTTTTCCTCACCGGCGACGAAGGCGGCGCGGGGGCCAAGGAAATGCACCGAGGTCACGCCGATGCCAAGCGTCACGGGCTTGACGCGATCGGTGACGGAGACGATCGAGGCGGAATCGGGGGCCGGCGTAAACTCTTTCATCACGAGACGATGCAGCTCTCGAAGCCCTCGCGAATGGCCTTTTCCGGCAATTCGCGGCCGATGAAGACGAGGCGGCTCTCGCGCGGCTCGCCGTCCTTCCATTTCCGCTGGTGGTTGCCCTCCAGCATCATGTGAACGCCCTGGAACACGTAGCGGTCATCGTCGTCGTGGAAGGCGAGGATGCCCTTGGAGCGCAGGATCTTGCCGCCTTCGACCTGCACCAGGTTCTGGAGCCAGGGCATGAACACGTTCGGATCGAGCGGCTTGTCGGTCTTGAGCGACAGCGATTGCATGTCCTCGTCGTGATAGTGCTTCAGGCCGTGGCCGTGATCATGGTGGTGATGATGGTCGTGGCCGTGATGGTGGTCATGGTCGTGATCATGATCGTCGACCTCGAGGAAATCAGGCTCGATGTCGAGGATGCGGTCGAGGTCGAACGCGCCGCGATCGAGCACGTCGGCCAGGGCAACCGAGCAGCGCTCGGTGCGATGCAGCTTGGCATAGGGATTGATGCCACGGATGCGGGCTTCGACCTCGGCAAGCTCGGGCTTGGTGACGAGATCGGTCTTGTTCAGCACGATGACGTCGGCGAAGGCGATCTGGTTCTTGGCTTCGGGCGCATCCTTGAGCCGGTCGGCCAGCCATTTGGCGTCGGCAACCGTGACCACCGCGTCGAGCCGCGCGTTCTTCTGCACGTCCTCGTCGACGAAGAAGGTCTGGGCGACCGGCGCCGGATCGGCAAGGCCGGTGGTCTCGACGATGATGGCGTCGAACTTGCCCTTGCGCTTCATCAGACCGTCCATGATGCGGACGAGGTCGCCGCGCACGGTGCAGCAGATGCAGCCGTTGTTCATCTCGAACACTTCCTCATCGGCGCCGATGATGAGGTCGTTGTCGATGCCGATCTCGCCGAATTCGTTGACGATGACGGCGTATTTCTTGCCGTGGTTTTCCGACAGGATGCGGTTCAACAGCGTGGTCTTGCCGGCACCGAGATAGCCGGTCAGGACGGTCACGGGAATTTTGGACGCGGTCGCTTCAGACATAAGAACTCCGGGGTCGGCTTGCCGCGCGACGCGAGGCGACGGGGTGGCCCCCTGCCCTAATGGTCAAGCGCGCTGGTCAGGGTCTTTATATTGTGCCTGACCATGTCAATGTAAGTGGGTGCAGGCCCCTTTTCGCCGGTCAAACCGTCCGAAATCAGGGTCCCGCCGACCTTTGCGCCGGTCTCGGCTGCGATCCGCCGGATCAGGCGGTCGTCGCTGATATTTTCCAGGAAAACCGCCGGGATCCTCGCGGCCTTGACCTGGCCGATGATGGCGGCGATGTCCCGCGCACTGGGCTCGGTTTCGGTGGATACGCCGAGGGGGGCCACGAACTGGACGCCATATTCGGCGGCGAAATAGCCGAAGGCATCGTGGGTCGAGATGATCTTGCGCCGCTCGGGTGGGATTTTGGCCACGGCCTCGCGGACCTCCCGGTCGAGCGCTTCGAGCTTGTCCAGATAGGCCTTTGCCTGCGTGCGGAAGAGCTCGGCATCGTCGGGGTCGGCCGCGACCAGCGCGTTGGCGATGTCGGTCACATAGACCTTGGCGTTGGGCACGGATTGCCAGGCATGGGGGTCTGCGGCCGAGCCGAGCTTCAAAGGCGCGATGCCGGCGCTCGCGGTCACGATCGTCGCTCTGCTGCCTGCGGACTGAACCAGCCGCGGCAGCCAGCCCTCGAGGCCGAGCCCGTTGACGATGACAAGTTTTGCGTCCGCGATCCGCTTCGCATCGCTCGGGGCCGGCGTGTAGACATGGACGTCGCTGTCGGGACCGACCAGCGTGGTCACGTTGACCCGGTCGCCGCCGATAGCGCGGACGAAATCGCCGAGGATCGAGAAGCTCGCAACGACATTGAGCCGCTCGGCGGCATGCAGCGGCGAGGCGATCAGCAGCAGCGCAAAAAGCAGAAGGAAGCGCATCGTCATGCTTCCAGATGCCGGCCGGGAAACAGCTGCCGGACGATGCCGCCGACGCGGCCGAACAAGACGGAGACGATGTAGAACACCGTCGCCACGAGAATGATCGCAGGACCCGAGGGCACGCGGGTCTGGAATGACAGCACGAGGCCGGCATAGCCCGAGACGGCGGCAGCGACGACCGCGATGCAGATCATCACCGTCAGATCGCGCGACCAGAACCGCGCGATACCGGCCGGCAGGATCATCAATCCCACCGCGAGCAGAGTGCCGAGCGCCTGAAAGCCGTTGACGAGGTTGATGACGACGAGCGCGAGGAAGGCGAGATGCGCGGGGCCGCCGGCGCGGCTCACCGTGCGCAAGAACAAGGGATCGACGCTCTCGATCACCAGCGGCCGGTAGATCACCGCGAGCACCAGCAGCGTCACCGTGGCGTTGAAGGCGACCACCAGCAGCGTCTGATCGTCCATCGCAAGGATGTTGCCGAACAGCACATGCAAGAGATCGATATTGGTGCCCTTGATCGAGACGATGGTGACGCCGAGCGCCAGCGAGGCCAGATAGAAGGTCGCAAGCGAGGCATCCTCCTTCAACCCGGTCGAGCGCGCGACCACGCCGGCGAGAATCGCGACCGCAAAGCCGGCGATCAACCCGCCGGCCGTCATCGCGAACAGATTGAGGCCGGACAGCAGGAAGCCGACGGCGGCGCCCGGCAGAATTGCGTGCGCCATGGCGTCACCGACGAGGCTCATCCGCCGCAACATCAGGAACACGCCGATCGGGGCGCCCGCCAGCGAGAGCGCGATCACCGCGGCAAGCGCCCGCCGCATGAATTCAAACTCGGTGAATGGGCCGATCAGCGCGTCATAAATCATCTGCTATCACGCCGCCCGCGAGCGCCCGTCCTCGGCACAGGCGGTGGCGCTGTCGTCGAAGGCTTCGCACATCCGCATCGCAATCAGCAGGTTTTCCGGCGTCAGCACCTCCGCCGTCGGCCCCCAGGCCACGGGGCCGCGGGCCAGCACCAGCGTCTCGCTGAAATGGGTGCGCACCATCTCCATGTCGTGCAGCGCGGCGAGCACGGTGCGGCCCTCGCCATGCCAGTGCTTCACCAGCGCCAGCAGGTCGACCGTAGTCTTGCTGTCGATGGCGTTGAAGGGTTCGTCGAGAACGATCAGGCGCGCATTCTGGAGCAGCACGCGCGCGAACAGCACGCGCTGCATCTGCCCGCCCGAGAGCGTGCCGATCGGACGGTTCTCGAAGCCGTTGAGCCCCACCGACGCAATCGCGCGAAGAATCTTTTCGCGCGCGGCCTTGCCGATGCCGCCGAACAGGCCCGTCCCGCGCCACAGCCCGGTGCCGACGAAATCGAACACCGAGATCGGAAAGCTGCGATCGATGTCCGCGCTCTGCGGCAGATAGGCGATGTCGCGGCTATCGAGGCCGCCGAGATGGATGCTGCCGTCGAGCGGCCGGAGGATGCCGACGATGCCGCGCAGCAGCGTCGACTTGCCGGCGCCGTTGGGACCGATCACGGCGACCAGCGCGCCGGGCGCGACCTCGCCGTTGAGATGGTGCACG
Organism: Bradyrhizobium sp. CCGUVB4N; assembly: GCF_024199945.1. Lineage (GTDB taxonomy): Bacteria > Pseudomonadota > Alphaproteobacteria > Rhizobiales > Xanthobacteraceae > Bradyrhizobium. Next base: position 8,520,965 of record NZ_JANADP010000001.1, read on the forward strand.
GCCGGATGGCGGTCGTAGCCGAGCGTCACGTTGTGAAAGTGTATGGCCGCCATGGTCACCTCATCGCCAGAAAGACGACGCCCCAGAGCACGGCGCAGACGGCGACGGCGGCCGACAGGCGGCCGGCCATGGTCATGCGCAGGATCGACCAGGGCGCCTCCTGGGCCGGGTGCGGCGAGGCCGCGTCATGGACATGGGCGTGGGTGTGGTCGTGCCCATGCGAATGCCCGTGGTCATCGTCATGGGAATGGCCGTGGGAGTGGCCAGGCGAATGACCGTGGGCATGGTCGTGATGATGGGCGTGGGACGCGGCGGGAACCATGCCCAGGACGTTATATTATAACATTACCCCTGTCCACGCCCGGTCACGGCTTGCCGATCACCATCGCGATGGCGGCCGCCACGAACGGGAACGGCACCGAGACCGCGCAGCGGAACCAGACGAAACGGGCCGGCATGAACGGGATTTCCCACAAAATCACCCGCTGGAAGGCGAACAGGGCCCAGGCCACGACATAGGCGACCACCTGGGGCACCCCGCCGCCCGACTTCAGCGCCACCGTGCCAATCGAAAAGCCGATCACGGGGCCGCCAGGCGTGGCGGCGCCGGCGACCACTGCGGTCGCAACCCCGAGCCAGCCGCTGTCCGGCCCGAGCCAGCCGGTGATCACCTCCTGCGGGATGATGGCGGCGATATAGCCGGAGCCGATCACCCCGAGCGCGATCCGCGGCACGATGTTGATGAAATCCATCGAGCCCTCGCGCAGCGAGGCCTTGAACACCGGAGGGCCGCGACGGAAGGCGATCAGGCCGACGCCGAACACCGAGCCCCACAGCAGGATATCGATGAGGAGCGCCGCGCTCACGCCGCCTCCTCGTCGCTGTCGCGCTTCGGATAGACCCGGACGTAGACGAAGCGGCCAAGCGCGCCGGCGAGCACCGGCAGCGGCAGCGAGATCAGGATCCGCCACAGCGTGAAGTCGGTGCCCATGATCGGGATTTCCCAGGCGACTGCGCGGCCGTAGCCGATCAAGGTCCAGCTCACGACCATGGCGATGGTGGCGCCGAAATCGGCGCCGACCGCGAGCAGCGCGCTCGCCACGGGATAGGCGGTGAAGGGACCGCCGGGCAGGATCGCACCGAAGGCGGTGCCGATCAGAAGGCCCATCAGGCCGGATTTAGGCCCAAGCGAGCGCGAGACTTTTTCGTGCGGCAGGATTTCCGAGATGAAGGCGCCGAGCAGGCAGCCCGCCAGTACGCGCGGCAGGATGCCGCCGAACAGCGAGAGGTCGTGAGTGAGAATGTCGAGAACGCCATCGGTGCCGTCACGGCGCCAGACCAGTCCGGCGCTCACCGCCACCAGCGCCGCAATGATGATCGTCGACCAGCCGATCGGCTTGCGGATGCGCCCGGGGCGCGGCTCGGAGTCCGCGTCCTCGGCAGGCGCAGGACTTTTCGGGGAAGAATCTGACAACGGGCTGGGTCGGCTCGAGGGTGATGCCTCTCCTGATTAAGGGCGCCGTCGAGGCGATGCAAACGGAACGATGACAGACCCGTGCGCGCACCGCGCAGGACTGGCTCAATCTGTCAATTCCGCACAGCAAAAAGGCGGCCGCGTGAGCGACCGCCTTTCGTTTCTGACGGTGTAAGACTTACGCCTTGTCAAACAGGGACTCGACGTATTCCCAGTTCACGAGGTTCTCGACGAATGCCTTGAGATAGTCGGGACGGCGGTTGCGATAGTCGATGTAGTAGGAGTGCTCCCAGACGTCGACGCCGAGGATCGGGGTCGCGCCGTGCACCAACGGATTCTCGCCGTTCGGGGTCTTGGCGATTTCGAGCTTGCCGTTCTTGACCTGGAGCCAAGCCCAGCCGGAGCCGAACTGGCCGACGCCAGCCGCCTGGAAGTCGGTCTTGAACTTCTCGAAGCCGCCGAGATCCTCGTTGATCTTCTTCTCGAGCTTGCCCGGCAGCTTGGTACCGCCGCCATTGGGCTTCATCCAGCTCCAGAAGTGGATGTGGTTGTAGTGCTGGCCGGCGTTGTTGAACACCGCGGGGTTCTTGCCGAACGAGCCCTTGACGATCTCTTCAAGGGACTTGCCTTCCCATTCGGTGCCCTTGAGCGCGTTGTTGCCGTTGGTGACGTAGGCCTGATGATGCTTGTCGTGGTGGAATTCCAGCGTCTCCTTCGACATGAACTGGCCGAGGGCGTCATAGGCGTAAGGGAGTGGGGGCAGCGTGAATGTCATGGGTTCTTGTCCGCAACTGGGTGGGGAACGTGTTCTAACGGTCACCCCTTATAGAAGGTTCCTGCGCCGTTAAATACCGCCAATTTGCGAAAAGGCGCGATTGCGACGGCATGGCCCGATTGCACAGCTTTCAGATCCCAGAAAAATATCATTGCCTTTGAAGCGCTTATGGCAGAACGAATGCGTCACGGAGCAGAGCTGCGAAAGCCATGAGCATCGAAATCGACATTTTGAACGGCGACGCCGCGTGGCCGATCGCCGAGCCGCTTTTCAAGGCAGTCTATCCGCGCGAGGTGGTGGAGAAGCTGCCTTGGGGCCATATCAAATGGGCGAATCCCGATCTCCGCGTGCTGATCGAGACTCCCGAGGACGGCCTCGTCTGCCATGTCGGCATCTATTTCCGCACCGTCACCTGGAATGGACAGAAGGTGCATGTCGGCGGCATCGGCGGCGTCTGCACGCGCGAGGATCGCCGGGGCCGCGGCTATGCCACCATGGCAATCGACGCGGCAGTGCATACGATGCGTGCCAACGAGGCGGTGCGCTTCGCGATCCTGTTCTGCGAGCCGCACAATGCCGCGTTCTACGAGGCGCGCAGCTGGCTGTCCTTCAAGGGCGAGGTCTATTGCGAGCAGCCGGAGGGGCGGATCCGCTTCACGCATACGGCGCCCTATGTGTTCAACATCGTCCGTGCACCGACGCTCGGCACCATTGACCTCTGCGGCCTGCCCTGGTGAGACGCTCTCTGGGGCAAATGAACGCAGCAATGTGATTCCATCAGGCGTTGCACGATTCTGATTTGCTGCTATGGAGACGCCCTCCATTCCGAGGCCTTCCCATGTCCCGCAGATTCGCCATCCTCACCGTCCTCCTCGCTGCGCTGTCCGGCGCAACGGCTGCGCATGCGCAGAGCGCGGACGCGAGCGGGACCTGGCTCACCCAGGCCGGCGATGCGCGCGTCAAAATCAGCAAATGCGCCGGCGGCATCTGCGGCGTCATCGTCTGGCTGCGCGAGCCCACCGACACCGCGACCGGCCAGCCCGCGACCGACAGCAAGAATCCCAATCCCGCACTCGCCAGGCGCCCGATGATCGGACTGCCGCTGTTCGCCGGCATGCAGCCGTCCGGTCCGAACAAATGGTCGGGCCAGATCTACAATGCCGATGACGGCAGCACCTATGCGAGCAGCGTCTCCGTGACGGGCGCAGAGACGCTGCGCGTCGAAGGCTGCGTCGGCGCGCTCTGCGGCGGCGAAACCTGGACGCGAGCAGGTCGCTAGGTCGCAGCCGCCACCATCGCCTTCAGCGCCGTCGCCGCCGAGGCGTAGCCGCCCCGCGCGCCGTCGATGAAGTGGACGTGGTCGCTGCGCAGCGCCGAGGGTGTGAAGCAGGTCATCATCGCGGCATCCTGCTGGTAGAGGCCGTAGCGCACGACGCCGTCGCGCGCGGCGATCGCGAGGCGATCGCTCAGGGCCCGCTCAAGCTCCGGCGTGCAGTCGAGGATCATGCGCAGTCCGTCGTCATATTTGCGGAAGTCGGAATTCTCGACCACCTGGCGCTTGTAGACCTTCGGCAGGAAGCCGCCGACCTTGATGTCGAAGCGCATCAGGACATAAGCGAAAAACGTGTAGGCGAGCAGGCCGGCGCGACGCTTGAGCAATGACCCGCCGCGGATCGCCCGCGCCTCGTAATCCAGGCCCTGCGGCGGCCATTTCAGCGGTGGCCCCTGCGGCGGCACGGGACGCCCGGACTCCGGACTACGCTCGACGAGATGGATGATGTCCTCGATCACCTTGCGGAAGGCCTGCGGGTCGACGCCAGCAGCCGGCATCACCAGCACCGACAGGATCAGCCCGCGCGAGGCTGGTATCACCTCGAAGCGGCAGGACAGGCCGGAGAGATCGGGCTGCGTGCCTGCGGGCGCCTCGGCGACGGCGAACTCGCCGCGCTTCATCGCGGCGTCGGCGAAGGCGAGCCCGCCGCCGGAGAACATTGCATAGGACAGATTGGCCGACGGACCGAAGCGCGCGACGCGCACGTCGAGACCCTTCGCACGGATGGCGCTCACCGGCACGAGCGCCACACGCATCTTGAGATCGAGGTCTTCCCGCACCCAGGTCGCCGTCGCAGCCAAGGCTTCGCGGGCCGCATCGAGATCGCCCGGCGCGACTGCAAAACTGGCGCCGTCGCCGCCGAACACGAAGGGAAATTCGCGTCCCTCCAGCGCATTCGTCACCGCAGCGATCACGGCAGCGCCAGCCATGTTGACCGCCTTGTAGCGCTGCGCCGCAATCGCCTTGGTGGAATCGACGATGTCGGCGACGCCGATGCTCCAGTCCTCCGGCAGCGGCGAATAGAGCTTTGGCTCCATCAGGCTGGTGAAGCCGCGGAAGACAGGGATGCTGCCGTAAAAGGAGTCGCCTGGGATCATCGGATGATGCCGGATGGTTGGGAAGCGTCCGAACGAGATACGTGGCAGGATCGATCGGGGTTCGCGCCCCCTTCGATGCCCCGATCATTGGCCGAAATGGCGCCGGACAACAAGCTCGCTCCGCGCCGCAATGCCGCCCGTCGTCATTGATCGGCATCAAACAGCCGGCCGGGGATGACGCTACGGTCGGACCGCCCCAGAAGCTTGCACGGGATCATCGAGGTGTCCGACATCATCAGTGCGGTCAAACTGCCGGAATGGCTCACCGCGGCCGTGGATGCCTGGGCGCGGGACCATCACCTGTCGCGCTCGGAAGCGATCTGCAAGCTGGTCAATTTCGGTCTCAGGATTGCGCCCGCGGCGCCGTCATCGGCGCACACGATCACGTCGGATGCGACGAGAATCGAGGAAATCGCGGTAAACGAGATCGAGAGCCTGCTCGATCCCGCTCTGCCCGCGGACGAACGCGAGCGCCGCATTCGCCGCCTGACCGAAGGGCCGCCGGAATTCTCGCACGCGCGGATTGATCTACCGAAACATCAGACGTGAGCGCCGACGCGCGCTAATGCAGCTTCTCGTCCTGGCGCTTGCGCAGGGCCGATGCCGGCACGTCATGACAGCCGATCAGCCGCACGAATTGCTGCGGATACATTTCGTAGCCGTGGCTGCCGGAGTTTTGATGCGACATCGGCGGGCAGCGGGTATCGTCCAGCTTCGCGGGCGATGGCTCTGCAGGCGTTTGACCGTGACTCGCAACGGTTGGCGTGACCATGGACTGCTCCCTGTCGTTTAGGGCAGTTCGATTGACGTAACCCAATCGAGCACGAGGCATCTTACGACTAAATCCGGCTCAATGTCATTGCGCCGGATCAACCCGATTGCGACGGCGGAGTTCCGTGTCAGGCCGTATTCCCTGCGTCGATCGTGAACACGGTGCCGGTGACGTTGCGGCCGCCCTCACCGAGCAGATATTCCACCATGCGCGCGACGTCGTCGGTCTCCGGCAGGCGGCGCAGTGCGCTGCGGCCGGCGATGCGTTTGCGGCTTTCGTCGGAGAGATTGTGCGTCAGCTCGGTATCGATGAAGCCGGGCGCGATCGCATTCACGGTGATGCCGAGCTTTCCGACCTCGCGCGCGAGCGAGCGGGTGAACCCGGTCGCGGCGGCCTTGGTCGCGCCGTAAACGGACAAGCCGTTGTAACCGGTCGTCGCGATGATCGAGGAGATGTTGATGATGCGGCCGGCGCCGTCCGCCATCATCTGGCGCGCGACATATTTGGTGAGGATGATCGGCGACAGCACGTTGAGCTGTACCAGCGACTCGATCTCCGAATTGTGCATGGTTGCGAGCAGGCCCTCGGTGCCGAGGCCGGCATTGTTGACGAGGCCGTAGGTCGGGCCGAACTCGTCGCGCACCAGTTTTGCAAAGGCCGGAATCGCATCGATTACGGCGAGGTCGCAGGCGCGGAAATGCAGGCGGCCCTCGGAGGCAGCGATCGCGGCCTTGAGCTCATCGCTCTCACGTCGCGCGGCCGCGATCACATTGTAGCCGGCGCTGACCAGCCGCTTGCCGATCGAAAGGCCAATGCCGCGGCTGCCGCCGGTGACGAGAACATTATGCATCGGTGCGCGCCAATTTGCCGGCCGGGGTGACGTCGAGCGCCTCGACGAAGCGGATCACCGCCGGCACCTTGTGGGACGCCAGCTGCGCGCGGCACTGATCCAGGATCTGGTCGCGAATGTCCTTCGCGCGCGCCTGGTCGGTCCCGTCGGCAAGGATCACGTCGGCGACGACGATGCCGCCCGTGATCGGGCTGCGCCGCGACTTCGCCCGCGACATCCGCACGTCGGGATGACGGTTGATGGCCGCCTCGATCTCCTCGGGATGAACCTTCAGCCCGCCGATATTGATGATGCCGCCGCGGCGGCCGACGAAATAATAGCGGTCGCCACGCAATTCGACGATATCGCCACTGTCGACGAAACCGTCGCCATCGGTGAGCGCAGCCGCGTTGCGGCCAATGTAAGCGTGTGCCGTCCGCGTCGAGCGGATGCGCAGCGAGCCGTCGACGACCTTCATCTCGACGCCGTTACGGTTGCCGAGATAGTTCGCCGGAAAACCCTCGAGCCCGTCATTGACGGCGAAGCCGACGCCGGCTTCGGTCGAGGCATAGGCATGACCGACGGAGGAATTGGGGAATGCCGCCGTGAGGCCGTCGAGCACCGCCTGGTCGGCGATCTCGCCGGAGAGGCGGACATAGCCGGGCGCGAACTGCGCGGCCGAGCCGCTCATCAGAAGCTTGCGCCAGTGCGAGGGCGTGCCGGAGATGTGCGAGACCCCGCGCGCGTTCAGCCGCGCAACGTGATCGGCGAGCGCCTCGTGCGGATCCGACAGCACCATCGAGCCGCCGGAGAGGACGGCGCGGAGGAAGATCTGCAGGCCGCCATAGCGGCGGATGTCGTAGAAGGTGGCCCAGACCGGCGCCGGGCCCTTGGCGGGGCCTTCGGCGACGATGGCGCCGGTGAGCGCTTCCAGCGTGTGGCCGACGATTTTGGGCACGCCCGATGTGCCTGAGGTCAGCATCAGCCATTCGGTCGCGCGCTCGGTCTGCGCAGGCGCCGTGGCTTGAAGCGGCAATCGTGCGGTAACGACCAGCGACACGCCGGTCGCGGCCCAGCGATCGGGCTCGTCGGTGACGACGGCATCGATCCCGGCATCGGCGATGAGCGCGTCCAGATGCGCAGGATTGAGATCCGGCGGGCATAGCAGCATGCGACGGGCGATGCCGTCGAGCTCGATCATGGCGAGGCCCGAGCGGAGCTGGTCCGACAGTTTCAGGAGGACCGCGCGGCCGGACAGCTCGCGCAGGCGGCCACCGAGGACCGTCTGCGACAGGATGTCGGTCAGCGACACGACATCGTGCGCATCCGACAGTGTCCGCCCTTTCAGCTCCGCGCCGAGATGATCACGGAGCGCGAAGATCTCACGCGGGGACATTTTCGTAGGCCCGCACGAAATCACCCACGGTGGCGGGGAACGCTGCGTCCTCGGAAATGGTGAAGGGATCGACGCCGGTCTCGTCCTCGAGACGCGCGACCAGGATCGCGAAAGCGAGCGAGTCAAAGCCCGTCTCGTGCAGGGACAGATCGTCCGAAAGTGCGGGAAGCGTGACGTGCTGCTCTTTTGCGATCTGCTGGATCGCTTCAATGACCTTGGATCGTACCGACATGGCTGGCTCGCCTCTGACTTTAGTTAATCGATCGTGTTTCTTGCGGCGGCTCTCGATGACCGCCTCCCCTTGCCCGTGGGTTTACCGGACAGAAGTAAATGGCCTCTTGGACAATTCAGATAAAATTGGACCTATCTCGCGATTTTGCTTCCGTTACAGCCGGATCGTACCGTCCACGACCTGCGCATACGTCTTCCCATCCAGCGCAACATAAGCGCCGGATTTCGGCTCGAGCATGAACATCGGATCCGTCACCGCGCCTGGATCAAAGCCCTCGCGCGCGAGCTCCCCCTTCTTCTGCTTGAATGTCTCGGTCGCATCGAGCTCGCGCGAGATGCGGATGAAGACCGGGCGGGCATAGGCCGGCAGCCGCTGCGCGAGATGCGCAGACAGCGCGGCGATGTCAAAGCCCTCGTTCACGACGATCGCGCTCATGCCGGCGCGGCCATCGGCACCGGGAATGCTGACGCCATAGGTGGTGGCATCGACCACGCCGGTGAAATCGCGCACGGCGTCGTTGACCTCGGAGGTCGCGACGTTCTCGCCCTTCCACCGGAAGGTATCGCCGATACGATCGACGAAATGAAAGAAGCCCTTGTCGTCAAGCCGCATCAGATCGCCGGTACGGAACCAGGCATCGCCCTTGGCAAAGACGTTGCGCAAAATCTTCTTCTCGGTCTCACCCGCGTCGGTATAGCCCTCGAAACGACCACCGCCCTCGTCCGCCCTGCCGATGCGACCGATGGCCTCGCCCGGCTCACCGCGGGCACAGGCCAAGCAAAAGCCTTCCTCATTGCGCAGCGGCGCGCCGCTGTCGGGATCGAGCTTGACGAGACCGGCGGGAAAGCGATGCGCGAGCAGCGGCGGGATACGGCCGATGGCGCCCGGCTGCCCCTCGACGTTGAACAGCGAGAAATTGCCTTCGGTCGCGGCGTAGAATTCGAGGATGCGGGGAATGGCGAAACGGCCCTGGAAATCCTCCCAGATATCGCCGCGCAGGCCATTGCCGCAGACGAGCCGCAGGCGATGGCGGTTTTCGTATTCCGACGGCGGCGCCTTGAGCAGATAGCGGCAGAGCTCGCCGATATACTGAAACAGGGTGCAGTCGTGCCGCACGATGTCAGGCCAGAAGTTCGACGCCGAGAATTTTTCGGCGACCACCACCGAACCACCAGCCGCGAGCATGCTGCACGGCGCGACGATGCCGCCGACCGAGTGAAACAGCGGCAGGCAATCGTAGAGACGGTCCTGCGGTGTCGCGCCGGTGAGGCCGGCGAACCAAAAACCCCAGTTGAGGATGCGGCGATGGCTGATGCTGGCAGCCTTCGGCAGGCCGGTGGTGCCGGAGGTATAGATCAGCAGCGCGCGGTCATCGATGGTGACGTCGCCGTGCTCCTCCGGCAGCAACGCCTCGTCGTCGAGCGCGGCGAGCGCAACATCGATCGCACGCTCGCTGCGGGCATCGCCATGGGTCCAGACCTTGGCCTCGGTCTTCAGGTGCGGCGCCGCGCTCTCCAGCGTCTCCGAGAGGTCATGCGCGACGATGATGTGCGAGGGCTTTGCGACATCGATGCAATGCGCGAGAGATTGCCCGACGAGCCTGGTGTTGATCAGCGCCACCACGCCGCCAACACGGCTGATGCCGAGCCAGGCCGCGACATAATCGATGCCGTTCGGCATGATCAGGCCGACAGTATCCCCTTTGGCGACGCCGACCGAGAGTGCCCAGCGCGCATAGCGATTGATGCGCTTCGACAGGCCGTCATAGTCGAGGCTTGCGTCGTCCGTGACCAGCGCGACACGGTCGGGCTGGCGACGCGCCCAATCATCGACGACGTCGGCGAACAGCCGGCCCGGCAGCGTCTCGATCCGCGCCGTCAGCTCGATCGCCTTCAGCCAGATCTTTGAAGCCGAAGGCGCGCGCGCGGCTTTCGTTTGCTCGATGACGCCGGTGGTCATGCCGTTCATTCTTTCGGGCGGTATCTGCTTGTTCCCGGCAGCTTAGCGCGCGCCCCCTGCCCAGGTGTTAAGAGACAAGGTAAAACTCGGTTAGCTCTCGATTAACTGCGATCATCCTTTACCAAGCCGACGGGAACGTCGTGCGGCCCGACGCGATTCTTGCGATAGCAACGCCAGTCATTCGAGCGTGCTGCGCGCGTCCCCTCGCCCCGCGAGAGATGAACTGGAGGCCATGATGATCACCAGGCGACATTTCCTTCAGACCGCGGCCTGCGCCGCAGCCACGCTCGTGGCTCCGCGCGCCTTTGCGATCGGCAACCCGTCCTATCCCTCGCGCAGCGTGAAATGGGTGGTGCCCTATGCACCGGGCGGCGCCACCGACGTGCTGTCACGTCTGATCTGCCAGCGCCTGTCCGACCGGCTCGGCCAGACCTTCGTGGTCGAGAACAAGCCTGGTGCCGGCAGCAATATCGGCACGCAGGCGGTGATCACGTCGGCGCCAGACGGCTACACGCTGCTGCTGACCTCGACTGCGAATGCGATCAACGCCTCGTTCGATCCGGCGTTGCCCTATGATTTCGCCAAGGGCATCGCGCCGGTCGCCGGCGTTGCGCGGATTCCGCTGGTGCTGGTCGTCAACAACGACTTGCCGGTCAAGAGCGTTGCCGACTTCATTGCCTACGCCAAGGCCAATCCCGGCAAGATGTCGATCGCCTCGTCCGGCATCGGCACCTCGCTGCATCTCTCCGGCGAGCTGTTCAAGTCGATGGCCGGCGTGCAGTTCACCCACGTGCCCTATCGCGGTTCCGCGCCGGGCCTGACCGACGTGATGAGCGGGCAAATCCAGGGCATGTTCGACAACGTCACCTCGTCCTTCGAGCTGGTGCGCGCCGGCAAGCTGCGCGCGCTCGGCATCACCACGCGCGAGCGCTCGGAGATTTTGCCTGAGGTACCATCGATCGCCGGCACGCTTCCCGGCTACGAGACATCCTCGTTCTACGGCGTCGGCGCCCCCTACGACACGCCGCGCGAGATCGTCGACCTGCTCAATCGCGAGGTCGACACGGCGCTGTCCGACGCCGAGATCAAGGTACGCATCGCCGAGCTCGGCGCGATCCCGCTACACGGCAATGCAGGCGAGTTCGGCGGCATGCTGACCGCCGAGACCGAGCGCTGGCGCAAGGTGGTGGAGTTGTCGGGGATCCGGAAGGAATAGCCTTCTTCCACGCGTCAGGCGGATTGATTGCTTGGTCGAACAATCCGCCGGACATCGCACCCACAGCCCGTCAGTACACCGTCTTGTGACGCTTGCGCGCCGGAGGCTGCTGCCGATCGAAGGCGTAATAGGGATTGACGTCACACATCGCGGAAAGGCCCGATGCCGTCGCGCGGCACTGCTCAATTGATGTAAACGAGCAATCGTACCAGTCGCTGGCGCCGCCGTGAGGGCCGCCCGACCAGATGTGCATGCACACCGGATAACGCGGGTCGTAACGCTGGGCGCTGGCGGAAGTCGCGACGAAAAGCGCTGCGATGGCGGTGAGGGTCAGGACAGGGAGGCGCATCGGACATTTCCTCGAATAGGTGGCGTCGACGGATCTGATGCCGACGGCCTCCTATGACACAACGCTACGCCCGAGGCGACTGTTCCTGGGGACAATGACGGCAAGGTGAGCGCCGCGCGCTACCCGCCCAGCCCCTGCAGCACGAGACGATTCAGCCTTGCCGCAAACGCGGCCGGATCTTCCGGCAGCTCGCCATCCAGAATCTGCGCCTGTTCGAGCAGGAGCAGGCTGAGGTCATCGACCGTGTTCGAGCCGGCTTGGGCCTTGGTGATCGCCGTGACCATGGGGTGGCGCAGATTGATCTCCAGGATCGGCTTGGTGCGCATGCCGCGGTTCTGCTGCGCCAGCAGGCGCTCGAGCTCGCGGCTTGGGCCCTGGCTGTCGGCGACGAGGCAGGAAGCGGAGCTGGTGAGGCGGGTCGAGGCCTTGACGTCGCTGACGCGCTCGCCAAGCGCCGCCTTGATCACCGCGATGGTGGCGGCCTCGTCGGCCTCGGGCTCGTCCTTCTTCGTCTCGTCCGTGTCGTCGACGCGCGGGATCAGGTCGAGATTGAGATCACCCTGGCTCAGCGACTTCAGCGGCTTGCCCTCGAACTCCGTCGGCATCGAGGTCCAGAAGGCATCGACCGGATCGGACAGCAGCAGCACCTCGATGCCGCGCGCGGTCGCAGCTTCCAGCCGCGGACTGGACTTCAGCCGCTCGATGCTGTCGCCGACGAGATAGTAGATCTCGGTCTGGTTCGGCTTGAAATCGGCGACGATGTCCTTGAGTGCGCGTTTCTCGCCGGTCGTGGTGGTGAAGCGAGACAGCGCGAGCAGCTTTTCGCGGCGCTCGAAATCCTCGTAGATGCCCTCTTTCAGCACCGCGCCGAAAGCGTCCCAGATCTTTGCGAAATTCTCGGCGTCCTTCTCGGCGAGGCTTTCGAGCTCGTTGACGACGCGGGTCGCCACGGCCTTGCGGATCTGCGCCAGCTGCGGGTTGTTCTGGAGCATCTCGCGCGAGATGTTGAGCGGGAGATCCTCGCTGTCGACGACGCCGCGGATGAAGCGGAGATAGCCCGGCAGGAGATCCGCATCGTCGGTGATGAAGACGCGGCGGACATAGAGCTTGACGCGGCCCTTGCGGTTCGGCTCGAACAGATCGAACGGCTTGGTCGACGGCGCGAACAGCAGCACGGCATAGGAGTAGCGGCCCTCGGCGCGATAATGCAGCGTCATCGCGGGATCGTCGAAGGCGGACGCGATCTGCTGGTAGGCCTTCTTGTAGTCTTCCGTCGAAAGCTCGGATTTCGAACGCTGCCACAGCGCGCTCGCCGAATTGATCTGGCGTGGTTCACCTTCTTCCGGCACCAGCTCGATCGGGAAGAGGATGTTGTCGGAATAGGCCCCGACGATGCGCTCGATCTCGTAGGTCTCGAGATATTTCTTCGCGTCGTCCTTCAGGTGCAGGACGATCTCGGTGCCGCGCGCCACACGCGCCGCCTCCTCGTCACTCGCGCGAGCGATCTCGAAGCCGGAGCCGCCTGACGACGTCCAGGTCCAGACGTCGCTCTCGCCGGCACGGCGGCTGACGACGACGATCTTGTCGGCGACCATGAAGGCGGAATAGAAGCCGACGCCGAACTGGCCGATCAGGCCGAGGCCGTCCTTGGCCTCCTTCAGCTTCGACACGAAGGCCTTGGTGCCGGAGCGGGCGATGGTGCCGAGATGATCGATCAGCTCCTGCCGCTCCATGCCGATACCGTTGTCGGCGATCGTCAGCGTCCCTGCCGTCTTGTTCGGGATGATCCGAATCTTGGGCGCGTCGCCCTCACCCAGCAGGGCCGGATTGGCGATCGCCTCATAGCGCAACTTGTCGCAGGCATCCGAGGCGTTGGAGACCAGCTCGCGCAGGAAGATGTCGGTCTCCGAATAGACGGAGTGCACCATCAGGTGCAGCAGCTCGGAAACCTCGGCCTGGAAAGGCTGCGTATGCGTGGCCGTATCGGACGTCGTCATGCGTTTACCCGGTCAATCGGAGTTGGAGAAACCCGGGATATAACGCGATGGGATAGGGGATCAAGTGGACGTGCAAAGCCGCCCCCCCAGGCGGAGGGGCGGTTTGGCAGGTAGGGACGGGCCCGATCAGGTCACGCAGCGGCCGGGCTGCAGCAGCTTGGCGACCTCGGTCAGGGAGCTCACCATCGGCTCACACGCGATGGTCGGCTTGCGGCCCGGCTTCAACAGCATGGTTGAGGGCTTGGCGTTGCCGGTCTCGACCACCGCGGGGACCCGGATCAGCACGGACGTGTCGGCCAGATCGTTCAGCCGCATCGAGACGGTGCGGGTCGGAGCGGCCGCCGGCTTGAGGTCGGCGAGCCGATCGGACTTGCTGGCGCGATTGACGTCATGACTTGCGACATTCCGACCCGAGGTCTGGCCCGGCTGCTCGGCGAGAGCCTGCCAGCGTTCGGCCAGATCGTGGCCAGAGGCAAGCTGAACGGCGCCGACCTGAACGGCGCAAAGCGTCGCGGCGATGGCGACGGCACCCAAAAATACCTTTTGAATCTGTGGCATGGCTGTCGGTCCCTCGCCCCATGGCGATCACGGGAACAACGCGAGGAGAGGACAGGAGTTTCCCAGAGGTTAAGATCACTTAACCGTGTGCCAAATTCACGCCAGGCCGCACAAAAAATTTTGCAGCCGCCTGGAACGACTCCCGCGCCTGGGAGTCGTCTCAACAGCCGGCTATTCCCCCCTGCCCCATAAGCCGGCGACGTAGGGCGCGACTGTGGTGATGCCAGTCGCGCCTTACTTTTTTCTCGCGTTCGCTTGCCCGCAGTCTATTTGGCCTTCCCCGCAAGCCAGTCCCGCCCCTCGCCATAGAGCTTCTCGACCTCGGGGCCGATCAGGCCGGGCATGTCGCGCTTGACCTTGTAGCCAATCAACTCCTGCATGTAGGCGAGGTGACGGTAGCCTTCGGGCAGCGCGGCGAGCGCCTGCTGGTCGAGGCGAAGCATCGCGGCAGGATCGACCGGGTCGATCCGATCCTTTTCGTAGATCGGTTGGCGGCGGACGATGCCCCACTTGCCTTGCCGGTTCTCCAGGAAATCGTAGAACCGCCCGGTGCAGACGACGTCGCACAGTACGTCGTGGACCGGAGCCCGCTGCGAGATCGTCATCTTGGTTTGCGCAATGGCCCGCTCGCCCGCAAGGTCGATGCTGGTGCCGCCGAGGAAATGCAGGATGCGCACGCCCTTGGCAAAGCCCTCCTGGCTGACGCGCATGAAATCCCGCGCCGGTCCCTGAAACCAGGTCGCGGACATCCAGCCCTCTTCATGCCAGACGGTGGCAAACCGCTCCCAGTCACCGGCGTCGCGCCACACCGCCCAGTTTTCGACGAGGTCGCGGATGGCGAGACGGTCGAGCAGTTGCTGGTCCATGGGCACGTCTCCGGTGGCTTGAAGTGGCGATGAGTGTCATCGCGGTGAGATACCAAGGGGGCAAGAAGATTGCCGTCAAGCGGTGATGTTTCGCGATAGCTCGAATAGCCCACAATGACGAGAACGCAATACGAGCGCCATGGCTTGCAATCAACCGTAACGCGATTAGTATCTGCACCGATGCAGATGAGATTCCCTTTGCTGGCCGCGTTTTTCGGATTGCTATTGATCCCGTCGCCGCTGGTATCTGCGCGGCAGACCAGCTCAAATTCTCGACAAGCTCAGCAGGAGGGACCTCGTCAGAGCCATACGGTAAAGGTTGCCGTCGCTATCGATCGCACGGGCAAGGTCATTTCCGCGACCCTGGCGGAGAGCTCCGGCTCTAAAGATTTCGATGACGCGGCTCTGGCGATGCTCAGGAAGGCCGCGCCGTTCCCAAAGCCTCCGTCCGAGATGGAAGGCGATATCCTGAATTTCACCGTGCCTGTCACCTTTACCCAGCGAGGGTCGAAAGTCCCACTCTTGTCGGACCGGAAGGCGGCTCCATCGACCCCAGACCAAGGGCGGCCTGATGCAGGCGCAAATATACATAGCATCTGCCGCGGCTGTTGAATCCTCCCTGCCATTGCATACAAAGCCCCCTCCCCATGCAGATCAAAGTACGTTTGTCAGCTGCACTCCTCGGATTGCTGTCGGCTTTTCCTGCGCTTGCGCAGACTGATACGCCGACCGAGAACGTCAGAGCCTGGAGGGCAAGGATCGCGGCGCATATCGCCAGCAACAAATATTTTCCAGCTAACGGACTAGGGCAAACCGGCCATGCCAAGGTCGCATTCACCTTCGACCGGTCCGGCAAATTGATCTCGCGGGCGCTGACTGAGAGCACTGGCTCGCAGGCGCTCGACGATGCAGCACTCATGATTATCGCTCGCGCCGAACCTTTTCCGGTCCCGCCTTCGGAATTAGGGGACGAGTCGTTCTCGTTCTCCGTGCCGATTAACTTCGCCGGTCGGCAATTTCACGTGCCGCCGTTCGCGCTCCTGGTGAACAAGCCGGACCCCAATCTCACGGAATCCGATCCGATGGTCGCTTGGCGCAAGGCAGTTACCGACCATGTCTGGCACAACAGGGCGTTTCCTCCGGAGGCGGTCGGACAAAAGGCCAATGCTGGCGTAACATTCGTGGTCGACCGTTCCGGCAAACTAATCTCGAACGCTCTGGTGGAAAGCACCGGCTCCGCACCGCTGGATGCCGCAGCCCTCGCCATGGTCGAGCGATCCGCGCCGTTCCCGAAGCCACCCGAGGTGGCAAAGGATGATCTGCTGAGTGTCACCGTCCTCATGGCTTTCGATGGGACCCAGCAAAACCCGGGGCCGTCGCCGGAGCGAGAAAAATTGCTCCAATCCTGGATCGCGGACCAGGCTAAGCTGAATACGAAATCGCCCGGGCCGAGCGATACCAAGCTGAACTCGATGCTTCGCAGCATTTGCCGCGGCTGCTGAGTCGGAGCAAAGCCCCAAATGCAAAAACGGCGCGCCCTGCGACGCGCCGTTTGCTCATTCGATGCGAATCTTATCAGGCCGCCGGCGCCTTCGGCGCGCGGTTGCGCGAGTTGCGCTGGAAGAACAGCGCCTGGCTCGCCACCGCCGACACCATCGCGGGCTGGAACGGTTTTGAGATCAGGAACGCCGGCTCCGGACGCTCGCCGGTGAGGAAGCGCTCCGGATAGGCGGTGATGAACACCACCGGCACCTCGAAGGTGCGGAGCAATTCGTTGACGGCATCCAGGCCCGACGAGCCGTCGGCGAGCTGGATGTCGGCGAGGATGAGGCCCGGCCGCTTGTTCTTGGCCAGCGCCACCGCATCGGCGTGGGTGCGCGCGACGCCGACGACGTTGTGGCCGAGATTCTTCACCAGGCTTTCGAGGTCCATGGCGATGAAGGTCTCGTCCTCGATGATCAGGACGTCGGTCGCGATCTCGGCCGCCATCTCGCGGCCGGCGGCATCAGCCAGCCGGCGCGTCTCGGCGACGTCGGTCGCGAGAACAAAGGCGACTTCCTCTTCCGAAAATCCCTCGAGCGAGAGCAGCAGAAACGCCTGCCGCGGCAGCGGTGTGATGTTGGACAGCCGCCGCTCCGGCGGCATCGGCAGCGTCGCTACCTCGGCGTCGTCATTGACCGAGACCGAATTCCAGATCTGGGTGAACAGCCGGAACAGGCCGGCGCGCGGCCCGTGGCTCTCGTCGAGCACCGACGGATCACCCAGCATGGCTTCCAACATGGCTGCGACATAGGCGTCACCGGAGGCCTGGCTGCCCGTCAGGGCGCGCGCATACCGGCGCAACAAGGGCAAGTGCTCAGCAACAAGCTGCGAACGGGACATCCCCACTCCATTCATTTCGGGCCAACCTTAAAAATAGGGAACTGCGAGGGGAGGCCCGGGTTCCCCTACTGGGGCTGATTACGCTTCAGGATAAGAAAAGTTCCCACGGCTTGGGAACTTTTTGCCGAACCTGGAATTGAACTCATCCAGGGAACGGCTCCCGGTTGAGAAAACTTCTCGATTTTGCAGTCACTTAACTCGGGGAAACGTGGAACAGGTCATGAAAGATCTCAAGTCTCAAGCCAGCAAAAGCACGACCCCCGGCAAGGGAGGCCTAACTCCGGAGATCCAATCCCGGATCGGCCATCAACTGCGCGCCATGTACGACGACGTCGTGCGGCAAGGGGTTCCGGACCGGTTCGCGGAGCTCATCAAAAAGCTTGATGCGCCGGGAGGATCCCAGAACGAGAATGGGGCTGGGGGCTCCAACGACAACAATGGGAGGGATTAATGCCTCTCACGAACTCCCTGCGTGACGACATCCTCGCGGCCGTGCCGAGCCTTCGCGCGTTCGCGATCTCGCTCAGCGGCAATGCCGACCGCGCCGACGATCTGGTGCAAGAGACGCTGTTGCGTGCACTTGCCAACATCGACTCGTTCCAGCCCGGCTCCAACCTGCCGGCATGGCTGTTCACGATCCTGCGCAACCTGTTCCGCTCCGACTATCGCAAGCGGCGGCGCGAGGTTGAGGACGCTGAGGGCAACTATGCCAAGACGCTGAAGACGCAGCCCTCGCAGAACGCCCATCTCGAGTTCGAGGAGTTCCGCGGCGCGCTCGAGAAGCTTCCGCAGGACCAGCGCGAAGCGCTGATTCTGGTCGGCGCCTCCGGCTTCTCCTATGAGGATGCGGCCTCGATCTGCGGCTGTGCGGTCGGCACCATCAAGAGCCGCGTCAACCGCGCACGCTCGAAGCTCGCTGCGCTGCTCTATGTCGACGGCGCCGAGGACTTCGGACCCGACGAGACCGTGCGCGCCGTGATCGGCGGCAGCGGCGGTTAGCGCGTCAATCGACCTCAGGCGACAACGGTGAAGGCGGCCGTCTTGCGCGGCCGTCTTCGCATGCGTGTCAGCAGCGTATTTCCGCTCGGCTACTTCTCGACGAACGTCACGGTGTCCGCGACGGTTGCGCGCGAGGTGCGGTAGCTGTTGACCTTGTGCGCGTTGTCGGCATAGCCGAACGAGATGCCGCAGACGACGCGACGGTCTTCAGGCAGATTGAAGTGGCGGCGGATCAGGCCCGAATGGCGCGCAAGTGCCGCCTGCGGAATCGTGCCGAGCCCGAGCGCTTGTGCTGCGAGCATGAAATTCGACACATAGGCCCCGCAATCGATCGCACCGTAGATGCCGAGCGGCTCATTGGTGTGAATGATCGCGACATGCGGCGCGCCGAAGAAATTGTAATTCTCCAGCGCCTGCTTGGCGTAGCCGCTTCTGTCGCCGCGCGGGATGCCGAGCGTGTTGTAGAGCTGAAAGCCGCTCTCGCGGCGGCGTTCGAGATAGACGCCGACATATTCGCGCGGCGGGGTGAAGTCGTAATCGTCGCCGAGCCCGCCCGAGGCCTCCTTGTAGATCAGTTGGCGGAAGCGCTCCTTGGCCTCGCCGCTGGCGATGATGACCTGCCAGGGCTGGCTGTTGCACCAGGACGCGGTGCGTTGCGCCGTCGTCAGCACATGCTCGATGGTGGCGCGGTCGACCTCCTTCGGCAGGAAGGCGCGGACCGAGTAGCGCTCGTTGAGGAGCTCTTCGAGCACGCCGATGCGGTCTTGGGTCTGGCTCACTTTTGCGTCCATGAATTCTTCTCTTGTAGGGTGGGCGAAGGCGCGTAGCGCCGTGCCCACTAACTTTCCCCGATCTTGAGACATGGTGGGCACGCTTCGCTTTGCCCACCCTACGAGATACCGCGGGAAGCGAGATCACCGCCCCTTGGTCGGGATCTTGTTATACGGCACGTCCTTGTCGACGCGGATGTCGCCGGGCAGCCCCAGCACCCGCTCGGCGATGATGTTGCGCAGGATCTCGTCGGTGCCGCCGGCGATGCGCATCGAAGGCGAGGACAGCAGCATCTGCTGGAATTGGCCGTGCACCGTCTCCTCATCGCTGCCGGTGAGAACACCGGCCGCGCCCTGGAGGTCCATCGCGTAGGTCGCGATGTCCTGCAGCATCATGCCCGACACCAGCTTGCCGATCGAATTCTCCGGTCCCGGCCGCTCGCCCTTCGACAGCGCCGAGATCGCGCGGTAGCTGGTGTATTTCAACCCGCTCGACTTCACCGCCCAGCTCGCGAGCTTCGAACGCACGGCGGGATCGTCGATGGCGAGCCCTTCCTGCAGCATTAGGTTCGAACAGAACTCAAATAGTTCGGGCACGCCGGTCGCAAGACGCGCCCCGATCGACATGCGCTCGTTCATCAGCGTGGTCAGCGACACGCTCCAGCCCTCGCCGACCGCGCCGAGCCGCTGGCTGTCAGGGATTACGACGTCGGTGAAATAGACCTCGTTGAACTCCTGCATGCCGTTGGCCTGCTTGATCGGCCGCACCTCGACGCCCGGGCTCTTCATGTCCAGGAAGAACATGGTGAGGCCCTTGTGCTTGGGCACATTCGGATCGGTGCGCGCGATCAACAAGCCGTAGTCGGAGTAATGCGCGCCCGAGGTCCAGATCTTTTGGCCGTTGACGACCCAATTGTCGCCCTTCTTCTCCGCGCGCGTACGCAAGCCCGCGACGTCGGAGCCGGCCGACGGCTCGGAGAACAGCTGGCACCAGATCTCCTCGCCCGCGGCGAGCTTCGGCAGATAACGACGCTTGGCATCCTCGCTGCCCCACGCCATCACGGTCGGGCCGCACATGCCCTCGCCGATCTGGAACGGCTGCGTCAGCTTGCCGTAGACGCCCTCCTCCTGCTGCCAGATCACGCGCTCGATCGGCGTGGCGCCGCGGCCGCCATATTCCTTCGGCCAGTGCAGACAGGCCCAGCCGCCCTCCGCCTTCTTCTTCTGCCAGGCCTTGCCGACCTCGACCATGTCGTGCTTGGCCAGCCTGATACGGCCGAGCGAGGATTTTGACAGCTCCTGCTCGAACTCCTTCGGCGCGTTGGCGGCGACCCATTGGCGTGCGGTCTCGCGGAACGCGGCTTCCTGCGGGGTGTCGTCGAAATTCATCTCCGAACTCTCCTCTCTCTCGCCCCGGACGCTGCGCAGCGCGAAGCGGTGCGCTGCAGAGCCGGGGCCCATTCCGGCTTTCTGGGTCCCGGCTCTGCGAAGCAGCACTACGTGCTGCATCGCGTCCGGGACACGAACTCATCTTCCCTTGGTCGGGATCTTGTTGAACGGTACGTCCTTGTCGACACGGATATCGCCGGGCAGGCCCAAGACCCGCTCCGCGATAATGTTGCGCATGATCTCGTCGGTGCCGCCTTCGACGCGCGTGCCGGGCGCACGCAGCAGCATCGCCTGGAAACGGCCGGCGAGCTCGGCATCCTCGCCGCTGACCACGCCGCTCGCGCCCTGCAGATCCAGCGCGTAGGTCGCGACGTCCTGGATCATCGAGCCCGCCACCAGCTTGCCGATGGAATTCTCCGGTCCTGGCCGCTCACCCTTCGACAGCGCGGAGATCGCCCGCATGCTGGTGTATTTCAGCCCGCTCGCCTTCACCGCCCAATTGGCCAGCTTCGAACGCACCGCGCGATCCTCGATCGCCGGACCGTCATCGAGCATGAGGCTGGAGCAATATTCGAACAGCTCCGGAAAGCCGGTCGAGACGGCCGCGCCGATCGCGCTGCGCTCGTTCATCAGCGTGGTCAGCGAGACGTTCCAGCCGTCGCCGACCTCGCCGAGGCGCTGATGATCGGGAATGCGGACATTGGTGAAATAGACCTCGTTGAAATCGGAGGCGCCGCTCGCCTGCTTGATCGGCCGCACCTCGACACCAGGGCTCTTCATGTCCAGGAAGAACATGGTGAGGCCCTTGTGCTTGGGCACGGTCGGATCGGTGCGGGTGAGCAGGATGCCATAGTCGGAATAATGCGCGCCCGAGGTCCAGATCTTCTGGCCGTTGATGACCCAGTCGTCGCCGTCCTTCTCCGCGCGGGTGCGCAATCCTGCAACGTCGGAGCCGCCGGCGGGTTCGGAGAACAGCTGGCACCAGATCTTTTCGCCTGATGCGAGCGGCGGCAGGTAGGTGCGCTTATGCTCCTCGCGCGCGAATGCCATCATGGTCGGCCCGCACATGCCGTGGCCGATGATGAACATGCGGGAGAGCTGGCCGAACGGCCCCTCCTCCTGCTGCCAGATCACGCGCTCAATCGGCGACGAGCCGCGGCCGCCATACTCCTTCGGCCAGTGCAGGCAGGCCCAGCCGGCATCCGCCTTCTTCTTCTGCCAGGCTTTTGCGACGTCGAGGATGTTGGCGTTCCTGAGCACGGTGCGGCCGAGCGAAGACTTTCGCAGCTCGTCCTCGTACTGCTTGGGCGCGTTGGCACCGATCCAGGCGCGCGCTAGGTTGCGGAATTCGGCTTCCTGCGGGGTGTCGTCGAAGTTCATATTCGTGCCCTTCGCTTACGCCGCGTTCTTCTTGCGCATGCGGTCGATCAGCTGGTCTTCCCAGTAGGACAGGCTGCCGAGGCCGAGCGCCATGGCGTTGGCGCGGCGGTAGTACATGTGGCAGTCGAACTCCCAGGTGAAACCCATGCCGCCGTGGACCTGGATGTTGTTCTTGGCGCAGTGCTGGAATGCCTGCGTCGCGCTGATGCGCGCAGCAGCGGCGGCTTCCGGCAGCTCAGCCGCGTTGGTCGAGAGCGCCCAGGCGCCGTAATAGCTGTTGGAGCGCGCCAGCGTCGCCGAGACATACATGTCAGCGAGCATGTGCTTGACCGCCTGGAACGAGCCGATCTGGCGGCCGAACGCAATGCGGTCGAGCGCGTAGTCGCGGCCCATCTCCAGCGCGCGGTCGGAGCCACCGACCTGCTCGAAGGCGCAAAGCACCGCAGCGCGGTCGAGCACTTGGGTCAAGATGCTCCAGCCGTCGCCGGCGGCCCCAAGCGGCTCCGCCTTGCAGTCCTTGAACGTGATCTCGGCCTGACCACGGGTCGGATCCAGATTGGTGAGGCTCTTCACCTCGACACCACCCGCCTTGAGATCGACCAGAAACAGCGAGATGTCGCCATCGCGCCCGCTCGAGCCCGTGCGCGCCGCAACCACCGCGAAGTCGGCGATCGCACCATCCGCCACCGGCTTCTTGACGCCGTTGAGCACGCCGTTCGCAGCCGCGAGCTTGACGTTCTTCGGCGCCGGATTGCCCTTGCCCTCGAACAGAGCCAGCGTGCCGATCGCCTCGCCCGAGGCGATCGCGGGGAGCCACTTCTTCTTCTGCGCGTCGCTTCCGGCGATCAGCAGCGCTTCGGCCGCGAGATACACGGTCGAAGAGAACGGCACCGGCGCGTTGGCCCGGCCCATCTCCTCGGCGATCACGCAGAGCTCGAGATGACCAGCACCGGCGCCGCCAAACTCCTCCGGGATCGCAACGCCGAGAAAACCCATCTCGGCGAGGCCCTTCCACAGCTCCTTGTCATACGGCGCCTTGCCGTCGAGCACGACGCGCACCGCCTTCGGCGAACATTTCTCGGCGAGGAATTTGCGCGCCTGGTCGCGGAGCTGCTTCTGGTCGTCGGAGAAATCGAAGTTCATGGCGGGCTACCCTGTTATTGCTGTTCTGTAGGATGGGTGGAGCGAAGCGATACCCATCAATTATCTGACGAGAGGCGATGGGTTTCGCTGCGCTCTACCCATCCTACGATCTTCATCTCAGCACGATCACGTCCTGGTCCGGCTTGTCGGCATAAAGCCGCTCCACCAGCACCGCGCGGCGCTCGAGGCCTGCGCGCTGGTTGATGTAGCCCTTGTCGGTGAGCTCGTTGCCGTCGATCGAGGGCGGCTCGGCCATCAGCATGGCGCGCGCGATGATGCGACTGCTGGCGCCTTCGCATTCCCTGTTGTGCGCCTCGAGCCCGCGCTTGAAGCAGGCGATCACCTCGGGGTTCTTCACCGCGTCCTCGAAGCTGAGATCAGGATTGCCAACGAGCTGGCGGCACGCATGCAGGTTCGGCCAGGCGAGGAGCCCGATGAACGGAAGATCCTGTCCCGCAACCAGCGCGTCATGCACGACGGGCGTCGCAGCCGCGATCGCATCGGTGCGGAGCGAGCCGACATGCACGAAGGTACCGGTGGTGAGCTTGAAGTCTTCCACCACACGCCCCGCGAAGATGATGCCTTTCACCGGATCTGCATCGTCAACGAAAATGCCGGCATCGCCGATGCAATAAAAACCCTCTTCGTCGAACATCTTCTTGGTCAGGTCCGGCTGACCGAAGTAACCGGGCGTGACGTTGACGCCGCGCAGGCGCAGCTCGTATTTCGAGCCGCACGGCACCATCTTCAATTCGACGCCGGGGAACGGCAGGCCGATCAGGCCGACGCGCTCAGTATCCCAATAGGTGCCCGTCGAGGTCGGTGCGGTCTCGGTCGAACCCCAGCCGGTATAGAACACGATGCGTTCGCCGGTGGTCTTCACGGCGAGAGCCTGCATGCGGTCGTAGAGATCATCAGGCAACCGCGCGCCGCCATAGGCCATGATCGAGAGATTCTTGAAGAAGGAACGGCACAGCGCATCGTCCTTCTCCATCGCCGCGGCGAGCGCGGCATAACCGGCAGGCACGTTAGCGTAATAGGTCGGCGAGATCTCGCGGAGGTTCCTGATGGTTTCTTCGAGCTGGCCCGGCATCGGCCGGCCATCGTCGATATAGAGCGTGCCGCCGTCGACCAGCACCGGATGGAACGCGGCATTGCCGCCCATGGTGTGATTCCAGGGCATCCAGTCGAGCACTGTGGCGAGCGGGCCGCCCGGCGTGCGCGGCCGCACCTGCATCATCATCGCCGCATTGGCGCACATCATCTCCTGCGTGTTGATGACGGCCTTGGGCATGCCGGTCGAACCTGACGTGAACAGCAGCTTGCCGACCGTGTCAGGCGTGATCTTTGCGATCGATGCGTCCACATCCGCCGTCACCGGCGTTGCGGCGAGCTCGGCAAAGCTGACACTCTTCACGCCCTCGCAGGGCCGCGCGACGTGAACAACGGTGACGCCCGAGAGGTCGAGCGCCTTCAGTGCCTTCTCGAAGGTCGGGCCGTCCTGCACCATCACCACGGCCGGCTTGATCAGATCGAACAGGTACTTCAGCTTGACGTGATCATGGCTCATCAGCGAGTAGGCCGGCGACACCGGCGCTGCCGGGACGCGCGCCTGCATCGCGGCCTGCGTCATCAGCGCATGCTCGATCGAATTGCCGGAGAGGATCGTCACCGGACGTCCATCGAGCTTCAGATTAAGCAGCGCCTGCGTCAGCGCGTCGACGGTACGCTTAGCTTCACCATAGGACACCTTGCGCCATTCGCGGTTCGGACCGCCGCGTTGCGCGAGCCAGATGCGCTCGGGTGCTTCCTTGGCCCATTTCGCCAGCGAGGCCGGAAGATGCTTTTCGTAGGCCTGCAGCGGAATGCGCGACTTCAGCACCACCGTACCGTCAGTACGCCGCTCGACATCGATGTCGCGCGCGAGCCACTCGACCTTGCGAAAGGCGGGCTTTGCCATCACCGCCGCCGCGCTTCCACTCATTTTGCGTCTCCCGGAATTATTGTCCTTTGCGGATCTTCGTTGTTTCAGCGCTTGATATAGACAGGCTTTCGCTTCTCAAGGAAGGCCCTGATGCCTTCCGAAAATTCCTCGGAGCGGCTGCAGAGGACCTGGTTGCGGTCCTCCATCGCGATCGCAGCTTCCAGCGATCCGGCATCGACGCTCATGTTGAGACATTCCTTTGACAGGCGCAGCCCAACGGGCGAGGCCGTCATCATTGCATCGACATAAGGCTCGGCCGCCGCATCGAGCTTGTCCTCGTCCACGACCTCGGAGACAAGCCCAACCGCAAGCGCGCGCTCGGCGCCGATGAAGCGCCCGGTCAGGATCAGCTCGGAGGCGACGGAGACGCCGACGAGGCGCGGCAGAAAGTAGCTGGTTCCGATGTCGCAACCGCCAAGGCCAAGCTTGATGAAAGCGCAGTTCATGCGCGCCGACTTCGTCGCGATGCGGATGTCGGAAGCCAGCGCCAGCGCAAACCCGCCGCCGGCCGCGGCGCCCTGCACCAGAGAGAGGATGGGTTGCGGACAGCGGCGCATCAGCATCACGATGTCAGCGATGCGGCGTTGCGAGTCGAGCGACTCGGTCACTCCGGGCGGCTCCTGCTGCCCGGCCCTGCGCGCCATCGCGGCCTTGAGGTCGAGGCCAGCACAAAAGTTCTTGCCGGCGCCGCGCAGCACGACGACGCGCGTGTCGCGATTGCGCTGCAGGCCCTGGAAATAGACGTTGAGCGCGTCAATCAGCGCGGGATCGAGCGCGTTGAGGCTCTCCGGACGATTGAGCGTCACCCGGTCGACGCCGTCATCGTGCTCGATCAGCAGCGGTTGGGACATGGGGCCTCGTGCATACCGCTGATTGCGGTGCCAATTGCTGCGCCCTCTCCCCTTGTGTGAGAGGGCAAGTCGCTGTGAGCCCAAAATTCGCTTGGGTGAGGGGTCTGTCTCCGCGGACGCAAACCCCTCATCCGGCGCTTCGCGCCACCTTCTCCCACAGGGGGAGAAGGGAAGAAGTGCCCTACCGCGGAGCCATGCGAATGGCACCGTCGAGACGAATGGTCTCGCCGTTGAGCATCGGGTTCTCGACCATGTGCACGGCGAGCGCGCCGTATTCCTTGGCATCGCCGAGACGCGAGGGATGCGGCACCTGGGCGCCCAGGCTCTTGCGCGCTTCCTCGTTGAGACCCATCAGCAGCGGCGTGAAGAACAGACCGGGCGCAATGGTGTTGACGCGGATTTTCTGGCTCGCGAGATCGCGCGCGGCAGGCAAAGTCAAACCGACGACGCCACCCTTCGACGCCGAGTAGGCGATCTGGCCGATCTGGCCTTCGTAAGCAGCGACCGAGGCGGTGTTGATGATGACGCCGCGCTCTTCACCGATCGGCTCGATCGTGACGAGACGCTCGGCGAACAGACGCAGGCAGTTGAACGTGCCGATCAGGTTGACGTTGATGATGCGCGCGAACTTTTCCAGCGGATAGACGCCGTCGCGGCCGACAATACGCTGCGAGCCACCGATGCCGGCGCAGTTCATCAGCACGCGGGCAACGCCATGCGCGGCTTCCGCCTTGGCGATCGCCGCCTTGATCTGCTCTTCGCTGGTGACGTCGGCATGGAGCGCGACGCCCTTCACTTCGGCGGCGACCTTCTCGGCATTGTCCTTGTTCTGATCGATCACGCCGATCTTGGCGCCCTTGGCGGCCATGGCGCGCGCAGTCGCTTCACCAAGACCCGAACCACCACCAGTGATGAGAACGGCTACGTCTTTCAATTCCATGACAGGCTACCTTTCCTTGGGCGTTTCTTCTCTAGACTTGAACGTCTCGGCCGGATTATCCGGCAGCGGCAGCTTCCTCGGCTTGCGTGAGGATGCCGCCGCAGATCAGCGTTTCCATGTGCTTGATGTATTGCCGGCAAACGTCATCGGTGACCGGACCGACGCCGGTCGCGCGAGACATCGCGTGCCGGCCGAAGAACAGGTGATCGCAGGCGCCGATTAGGCTGGTGTAGAACAGCACCGGATCGGTTTGGCGGAACTCGCCGCGGCTGACGCCCTCGGCGAGCAGGCGGCGATGAAAGTCGAGCAGCGGCGCGACGAAGAATTTCGAGACTTCATCCGCCGAGCCGGCAACGCTCTCGTGCAGGAGATAGTGGATCAGCCGGTTCATGTAGGGGAACCGGTGATAGGCGCGGATGATGCCGGCGATATGCAGCTTCAGCTTCGCGGTCGAATTGATCGGCTGCGCCAGCAGATATTCGAGGTTCGACATCTCGGTCGCTGCGTCGCGCGCGAGCAGCGCCAGCAGCAGCCCGTCCTTGTTGCCGAAATGATATTTGACCAGCGCGGCGTTGGCGCCGGACTTCTGGGCGATGTCCGAGAGCGAGATCTCGATCGATGAGCGTTCGATCATCAGCTCGCTCGCGGCCACGAGCAATTTCTCTGCCGTGGAATTCTTCCCGCTCGGAAGCCTGTTCGGTACGCTGGTAGTCACGGAGATCCCTTGTTCTCGGCGCTGGAGCGGGCCGCAGATAAACCCAAGCAGCGCCTCCCCACAAGAGTTAATTGATCGATTGACTAAACGATATCCCGCCCCTTAAAACCCCGACAACCCAGTTCAGAACAATCCAGGGAGAGACCGAAATGGCCGAGGCTTATATCGTCGCCGCTGCGCGTACCGCGGGCGGGCGCAAGGGGGGCCGCCTCGCCGGCTGGCATCCGGCTGATCTCTCCGCAAAAGTGCTGGACGAGCTGGTCGATCGCACCAAGATCGATCCGGCGCTGGTCGAGGACGTGATCATGGGCTGCGTGATGCAGGTCGGTGAGCAGTCCAACAACGTCGCACGCAACGCGATCATGGCCTCGAAGCTGCCGGAGAGCGTGCCGGGCACCTCGATCGACCGCCAGTGTGGTTCCTCGCAGCAGGCGCTGCACTTCGCGGCACAGGCCGTGATGTCCGGCACGATGGACGTGGTGATCGCGGCCGGCGTGGAATCGATGACGCGCGTGCCGATGGGCTTGTCCTCGCAGCTCGCCGCCAAGAATGGCTTTGGTCACTACAAGAGCCCGGGCATCGAGGCGAAGTACCCAAACATCGTGTTCAGCCAATTCACCGGCGCCGAGATGATGGCCGAGAAGTACGGCCTGTCGAAGGATGATCTCGACGAATATTCCTACAACAGCCATCAGCGCGCGATCGCGGCGACGCAGGCCGGTCATTTCAAGAAGGAGATCGTGCCGCTCGAAATCACCCGCGCGGACGGGTCCAAGGACACGCATCACATCGACGAAGGCATCCGCTTCGACGCCACGCTCGATGGCATCAAGGGCGTCAAGCTGATCGCAGAGAACGGCAAGCTGACTGCGGCGAGCGCCAGCCAGATCTGCGACGGCGCGTCCGGCGTGATGGTCGTGAACGAGCGCGGCCTCAAGCAGCTCGGTCTCACACCGCTGGCCCGCATCCACCACATGACCATGACCGGCGGCGATCCCGTCATCATGCTCGACGCCCCCCTGCACGCCACCAAGAAGGCGCTGGAGAAGGCCGGCATGAAGGTCGACGACATCGACCTGTTCGAGGTCAACGAGGCTTTTGCTTCGGTGCCGACCGGCTGGCTGAAGACCACCGGCGCTGATCCGGCACGTCTTAACGTCAACGGCGGCGCCATCGCGCTCGGCCATCCCCTCGGCGGCTCCGGCACCAAGCTGATGACGACGCTGGTCCACGCCCTGCACCAGCGCGGCAAGCGCTACGGCCTGCAGACCATGTGCGAAGGCGGCGGCATGGCCAACGTGACGATCGTCGAGCGGCTGTAAGCCGTCGTTGTGGCCACATCGGCCACCACATTATAGGTGTCGTCCCGGCGAAAGCCGGGACCCATAACCACAGGCGAACGTGGTTAGGCCGCGCTGGGGCGACATCTCGTTTCAACGATCTGAATCGGTGGTTATGGATCCCGGCCTTCGCCGGGATGACACCTTCTTTGTTGCGAGATCTCCGCCATGACCCACCCGTCCATTTACGCGAAGACCACACCCGACAAGATCGCCTATCAGATGGCCGGGACCGGCAAGGCGATCACCTATCGCGAGCTCGACGAGCTCTCGAACCAGGGCGCAAACCTGTTCCGCTCCCTCGGTCTGAAGGCCGGCGACCACATCGCGCTGCTGATGGAAAACCGCCTCGCCTTCATGGAGATCTGCTGGGCGGCGCAACGCAGCGGGCTCTATTACACCGCGATCAGCCGCTACCTGAAGCAGGACGAGATCGACTACATCATCGGCGATTGCGGCGCCAAGGTCGTGATCACCACGCCGAAATGCGCCGACCAGATCAAGGACCTGGTCAAGGGCACCGCCGGCGAGCCGATCTTCTACATGGTGGATGAGCCCCTGCCCGGCTTCCGCTCCTACGACAAGGAAGCAGCCGCGCAGCCGACAACGCCGATCGCGGACCAAGTCGCCGGCTACGACATGCTGTATTCCTCAGGCACCACCGGCCGACCGAAGGGCATCAAGAAGGCGTTCGAGGGCAACGCCATCGATGTGCCGAATGCCTTCCTGCGCGTGCTCTGCGCCGACATGTGCGGCATGAATGCCGAAAGTACTTATCTCTCGCCGGCGCCGCTCTATCATGCGGCCCCGCTGCGCTTCAACATGATGGCGATCGTGCTCGGCGGCACCTCGATCATCATGGAGCATTTTGACGCCGAGGACTTTCTGAAGCTGGTCGAGAAGTACAAGGTCACGCAATCGCAGCTCGTGCCGACCATGTTCGTGCGCATGCTCAAGCTGCCGGATGAGGTCCGCACCAAGTACAACGTCTCGACACTGAAAGGCGCGATCCACGCCGCCGCGCCCTGTCCGGTCGACGTCAAGGCAAAGATGATCGAGTGGTGGGGGCCGATCCTGATCGAGTATTACGCGGGCTCGGAAGGCAACGGCGTCACCGTCTGCAACTCGCAGCAATGGCTGGAGCATCGCGGCAGCGTCGGCCGCGCCGTGGTCGGCAAGATCAAGATTCTGGACGAGAACGACGAGGAGCAGCCGGTTGGCGAGATCGGCACGGTCTATTTCGCCGATGCGCCGGCGTTCACCTATCACAACGATCCCGATAAGACGAAGAAGGCCTACAACGCCAAGGGTTGGTCGACGCTCGGCGACGTCGGCTATCTCGACAAGGACGGCTTTCTCTTCCTCACCGACCGCAAGTCCTACATGATCATCTCGGGCGGGGTGAACATCTATCCGCAAGAGACCGAGGACGTGCTGATCACCCATCCGGAGATCGCCGACGTCGCGGTGTTCGGCGTTCCGAACGAGGAGATGGGCGAAGAGGTCAAGGCGGTGGTGCAGCCGCACGACATGACGCGTGCCGGCAAGGCGCTCGAGGCGGACCTGATCGCCTACTGCAAGACGCGTCTGTCGGCGATCAAATGCCCACGCTCGATTGACTTCGAAGCTGAGCTACCGCGCACACCGACGGGAAAGCTGGTGAAGCGGCATCTGCGCGACCGGTATTGGCCGAAGACCGCGGCGAAGATTTAGCGGACGGTCTCGTAGGGTGGGCAAAGGCGCAAAGCGCCGTGCCCACGTCTTCCTGCATTGTTGTAGAGAGATGGTGGGCACGCCTCGCTTTGCCCACCCTACGACGCCGGGGCAAGCTCCCTCAATCAAACAAACTCGGCGTGTGGTTCACCAGCGCGCCTTCGATTTCCAGCATCTTCAGCTTGGTCACGACGCCGCCATTCGCCGAGAAGCCGCCGGGCTTGTTGCCGGCCGCGAGCACGCGGTGGCAGGGCACGACGATCGGGCACGGGTTGTGCCCAAGCGCCTGGCCGACATCGCGCGAGAGCTGAACGCCACCGAGGCGCTTGGCGATGTCGCCATAGGTCATGGTCTTGCCGGGCGGGATGGCGCGGGCGATCTCATAGACGCCGCGGTTGAAGTCGGGCACGCCGTCGAGATCGAGCGGGATATCGGTGAGGTCGTCGTGCCCGCCGGCGAGCAGCTTGACGATGCGGTCGATCACCTGCTGCACCTCAGGGGTCGGTTCGGCTTCGGTGGCATCAGCGTGGCGCTGAGCGATGCGGGTGCGGATCTTCTGCTCGCCGCCCATCGGCAGCTGGGTGCCGTTGATGCCACGCGGGCCCCACGCGATGGCACAAAGGCCGATCTTGGTGTCAAACAGGGCAAAATGCTGGTCGGTCATGGCTTGGTTCCTGAGCTCGCGTCCTTCTCGCATGCCCCCATTGTCATCTCGGCCTAAATCTAGGCTTGGAAATAGTTGCGATCCACCCGGTTTCCGGGAATCTTGCACAGGAGTTCCACGCCCCTTTCCGCGAGTCCTGAATGCAAAGCCTCCACGTCAACGGATACGACATGCCCTATCTCGACGTGGGCAACGACAGGGACAGGCCGCCGCTGGTCTGCGTGCACGGCTCGCTCTCCGACTTCCGCGTCTGGGGCTGCGTGCTCGGGCCGCTGACGCAGCGGCACCGGATGATCGTTCCGAGCCTCCGGCATTTCTTCCCGGAAAAATGGGACGGCGTCGGCGATACCTATTCGATCGCGCAGCATGTCAGCGACGTCATCGCCTTCATCGAGAAGCTCGACCTCGGCCCGGTCGATCTGATGGGCCATTCCCGCGGCGGCCACATCTGCTTCCGCGCGGCGCAGCAGCGGCCGGATCTGCTGCGACGGCTGGTGCTGGCCGAGCCCGGCGGCGAGCTCGATGCGAGTCTCGATCCCGAGTACGCCGGCGGCCCCTCGCCGTTGCTGGCACGGTTCACGGCCTCGGCCGAGAAGATCGCGGACGGCGATGTCGATGGTGGCCTTGCCGTCTTCGTCGACACGCTGGAAGGCGCCGGCACCTGGCCGCGGCTGCCGGCAATGGTGAAGCAGAACCTTCGCGACAACGCCACTACCCTGATCGGCCAGGTCCGCGACAACCGCCCGCCGTTCTCGAAAGCGGATGCGGAAGCGATCAAGATGCCGACGCTGTTCATCCTGGGCGCACAGACCAAGGGCCTGCTGCCGAAGGTGCTGCATGCGCTCGCCGCTCACGTGCCCTACTCCAAGACGGCGATCATCCCGAACGCGACGCATCCGATGTTCGAGCAAGCGCCGCAAAAATACTCCGAAGTGGTCCTGGATTTTCTGGCGAGCTGATCATGCAGAGCTTTCGCGTCAACGGTTATGACATGGCCTATCTCGAAGTCGGACAGGGCCATCCGCTCGTCTGCGTGCACGGCACGCTCGGGGATTTCCGTACCTGGTATTCGGTGCTCGGGCCGCTGTCGAGGAATCATCGCGTGATCTCGGTCAGCCTGCGGCACTTCTTTCCCGAGCATTGGGACGCCGTCGGCGACGACTACAAGATGGCGCAGCACGTCGCCGACACGATCGCTTTCATCGAGCAGATCAAGCCCGGCCCGGTCGATCTCATGGGCCATTCGCGCGGCGGCCACATCGCGTTTCGCGTCGCGCAGGCACGGCCTGATCTGCTGCGCAAGCTGGTGCTGGCCGAGCCCGGCGGCGATCTCGACGCCAGCCTGCCGGTGCCCGAAGGCACGCCGGCGCATCCGCCGCTCGCCGCGAAGACGATACGCTCGGTCGAGATGATCCGCGCCGGCGACATCGAGGGCGCGCTGCAGAATTTCTACGAGGGCATCGAGGGTGACGGCTCGTGGCGGCGCGTGCCGGCGGCTGCCAAGCAACAGCTGCGCGACAACACGCTGACCTTCCTCGGCCAGATCAACGAGCAGCGCAGGCCCTATACGCTGGCGGATGCGCAGGCGATCAAGACGCCGACGCTGCTGATCGGCGGCAGCGCCACCACCGGCAGCCTGTCGGTGATGTGGCGCGTGCTGGCTGAGCACATTGCGGGCAGCAAGACGGCGGTGATCCCGAACGCCGGCCACTGGATGTTCGAACAGGCGCCGCTGGAGTACAGCGAGGTCGTGAACAGATTTTTGGCGGAGTAGCTCTCTCCCCGCTGACGGGGAGAGAGAAAGAAGGTCTCACACCTTCCACACGCCGACCGGCATCTTGATCGTCGCGTTCAGCCGGTTCCAGACGTTGATCGTTGCGATCGAGAGGATCAGGGTTGCGAGCTCGCGCTCGTCGAAGTGCTTGGCGGCCTCGTTCCAGATTGCATCCGGCACCGGGTCTTCGCGATCGGCAACGCGCGTGACGGCTTCGGTCAGCGCCAGCGCGGCGCGCTCGGCGTCGGTGAAATAGGGCGCCTCGCGCCAGGCGGACACGGCGAACAGGCGCTCGTCGGTCTCGCCCAGCTTGCGGGCGATTTTCGGATGCATGTCGACACAGACGCTGCAGCCGTTGATCTGGCTGGCGCGCAGGTGCACCAGTTCCAGGAGCTTTTCCGGCAGGCCCTGCTTGGTCAGGCTGGCGAGGGCTTGAAGGTGGTTCATGGCCTCGGGCAGGACCATCACCGGGTGATTCATGCGGGCGTGCATCATTTGCGTCTCCATCTATCGAATTTCGAAGGTTCCGGTCACATCGGCCGGATTGGCTTCGTCATGGGCATGACGGATCGCGACGAGGGAATGTGACCGATGACCCAAGAAAACTTCGAAGAAAATTTTCTGAGCCGGCAGTTCGAGGCCAACCGGGACCATTTGCGCGCCGTCGCCTACCGGATGCTGGGCGCGAGCGGCGAGGTCGACGATGCCGTGCAGGAGGCCTGGCTGCGGCTGAGCCGGAGCGACACGTCCGACGTGGCGAACCTGCGGGGCTGGCTGACCACCGTGGTCGCGCGGATCTGCCTCGACATGCTGCGCGCGCGGAAATCGCGCAAGGAAGACCCGATGGGCCCACACGTGCCCGAGCCGGTCGACGAGACGCGGGAGCGCGAGGCGGAGATGGCCGATTCCGTCGGGGCGGCGCTGCTGATCGTGCTCGAGACCTTGCAGCCGGCGGAGCGGCTCGCCTTCGTGCTGCACGATATGTTCGCAGTGCCGTTCGAGGAGATCGCGCCGATCGTCGGCCGCACGGTCGATGCCTCGCGACAACTTGCGAGCCGCGCGCGGCGGCGCGTGCAGGGCGCGCCGGTGCCGGAAGCGGATCTGTCGCGCCAGCGCGCGATCGTCGATGCGTTCCTCAAGGCGTCTCGCGAGGGCAATTTCGAGGGGCTGCTCGCGGTGCTCGATCCCGACGTCGTGTTCCGCGCCGACGATGCCGCGGTGCGGCTCGGCACGCTGCCGGAGATCCGCGGCGCGGATGCGGTCGCGCAGCTCTACAAGGGCCGCGCCCAGGCGGCACGCCCGGCGCTGGTCGATGGCGAGATGGGTGTCGCCGTCATCCTCGGCGGACAATTGCGCATCGCGCTGCGCATCACCTTCAGCGGCAATCGCATCGCCGGGATCGACGCCATGGCCGATGCGGAGCTGGTCGCGGCGCTGGACGTCGAGGTGCTGGAGGGCTGAAGCGGGTCATTCTCGCGAAAACAACCCCATGCACAGTAGCCGACCCAAGCAATATCAATAGCTTAGGCGGTTTGAACCGTCGCGCCGCGACGGTATTCAGGTAGCGCTTGACGCCCCCGGCACGGAGCCGTAACTTCGAATACGGAATTCCGTATTCCCTTTTCGGAGCCGCCGGCGTGATCCCTCTCGACCCGCTCCCGAACCTGATCGACCAGGTCTATGCCCGGATCCTGGAGGCGATCTCCGATCGCACTCTGCAGCCCGGCCAGCGCATCCGGCAGAACGAGCTCGCCGACAAGCTCGGCGTCTCGCGCCAGCCGGTGTCGCATGCGCTGCATCTGTTGCACCGTCAGGGTCTCGTCGCCGAAAGCGGCAAGCGCGGCTTTGAAGTCACCCAGCTCGATCCCGCCCGCATTCGTCAGCTCTACGAAGTGCGCGGCGCCATCGACGCGCTCGCCGCCCGGCTTGCCGCCCAGCGTGCCGCAACCGATGCAGCCGGGCGCGCGCGGCTCGAGACAGCGCTTGCCGCGGGACGTCGCATCGATCGCAAGACTGTGCTCGCCGAGCTGATCGCGCTCGACGTCGAATTTCATCGCGCCATCTACCAGCTCGCCGGCAATCCCGTGATCGAGGAGACGATCACGCCGCAATGGCCGCATATGCGCCGCTCGATGGCGACCGTGCTCTCCGAGCTCGATTATCGCGGCAGCGCCTGGGCCGAGCATGCCGATATCGCCAAGCACATTCTCGCAGGTGACGCGAAGGCGGCCGAACGCGCGGCGCTGGCGCATGCGCAGACGGCCGGACGGATGACCGAGGAGAGATTGAAGGCGACGGACGAGGTGGCGGCGTAGCTGCAAACGCCTGCGCCGTCATGGCCGAGCTTGACCCGGCCATCCACGCCTTTGCTTCACGCTCGGAGAACGTGGATGCCCGGGGCAAGCCCGGGCATGACGAGAGAGAACAACAAACAAAACCAAGGAGGACGACCCATGAAACTGTCTCAGGAGCAATTGGAGTTCTTCCACCGCGAGGGTTGGCTGTTCCTGCCCGAGCTGTTCAACCAGGAAGAGTCCGATCTTCTCGCGCGCGAGGCGGTCGGCATTTACGACGCCAACCGGCCGGAGGTCTGGCGCGAGAAGAGCGGCGCACCGCGGACCGCCTTTGCCGCGCATCTCTACAACGAGGCTTTCCGCGTTCTGGGCGCGCATCCGCGCATGATCGATCCGGTCGAGCAGGTGTTCGGCGAGCCGGTTTACATGCACCAGTTCAAGATCAACGCGAAATCGGCCTTCACCGGCGACGTCTGGCAATGGCACCAGGATTACGGCACCTGGAAGCGCGACGACGGCATGCCGGAGCCGCGCGCGATGAACATCGCGATCTTCCTCGACGAGGTGATGCCGATCAACGGCCCCTTGATGCTGGTGCCACGCAGCCAGAATGCCGGCGATCTGCAGGCCTCGCATGATCTCTCCACCACGTCGTATCCGTTGTGGACGCTGGACGAAGACACGGTGACGCGGCTGGTCAAGCAGGGCGGCATCGTGGCGCCGACCGGCAAGCCCGGCGGCATGCTGATGTTCCACGGCAATCTCGTGCACGGCTCGAGCGGCAACATCACGCCCTATCCGCGCAAGATCGTGTATCTAACCTTGAACGCGGTCTCGAACTACATCCGCACCCCGACGCGGGCGGACTACATCGCGCATCGCGATTTCACGCCGATCAAGACGGTGGATGACGACGTGCTGGTGCGGCTGGCGCGGGCACCGCGGCAGCCGGCGGAGTAAGGTCGGAGCCACGGGCGAGATTCACCTCTCCCTTTGGGAGAGGTCGGCGCGAAGCGCCGGGTGAGGGGTTAAGGCCTCTCGTCGGAGCTGCGGCCCCTCACCCGGTTTGCTGCACAAACCGACCTCTCCCCTCCGGGGAGAGGTGAACTGAGCGCAGCTGCATCAGCAACGCTGAACATCGGAATTCCCATGAACCTCTTCCGCATCCTCCAGGCCCGCGCGTCCGCCGGAATGCCTGTTCGTGTCGCGCTGATCGGCGCCGGTAAATTCGGCTCGATGTTTCTGGCGCAGGTGCCGCACACACCGGGGCTGGAAGTGCCTGTTATCGTCGACATCGACCGCGATCGCGCACGCGAGGCCTGCCGCACCGTCGGCTGGAGCGCCGAGCGGATTGCTGCCACCGTGTTCACCGATGACGGCGCACGCGCCATCGCCGGCGGTGCGATGGATGTGGTGGTGGAGGCGACCGGCAATCCCGCCGTCGGCATCAAGCACGCGCGCGCCGCGATCGCGGCGGGCAAGCATGTCGTGATGGTGAATGTCGAAGCCGACGTGCTCGCCGGCCCCCTGCTCGCCGAGGAAGCGCGCAAGGCAGGCGTGGTCTATTCGCTCGCCTATGGCGACCAGCCGGCGCTGACCGCCGAAATGGTCGACTGGGCTCGCGCCACCGGCTTCCGCGTCGTCGCCGCCGGCAAGGGCACAAAATATCTGCCGGCCTACCACGACGTGACGCCGGATGGCGTCTGGCAGCACTATGGTCTGACCGCCGGCGAAGCGCAGTCGGCCGGCATGAATCCGCAAATGTTCAACTCCTTCCTCGACGGCACCAAGTCGGCGATCGAGATGGCCGCGATCGCGAACGCCTGCGGGCTCGACGTGCCCAAGGGCGGCCTGCTGTTTCCGCCCTGCGGCGTCGACGATCTCCCGCACATCATGCGGCCCAGCGACAAGGGCGGCGTGCTGGAGCGGTCGGGCGTCGTCGAAGTCGTCTCGTCGCTCGAGCGCGATGGCCGGCCGGTGTTTCGCGATCTGCGCTGGGGCGTCTATGTCGTGCTGGAGGCGCCGAACGACTATGCCGCGGATTGCTTCAAACAATACGGTTTGAAGACCGATGCCAGCGGACGTTTCGCCGCGATGTACAAGCCGTATCACCTGATCGGGCTCGAACTGAACATCTCGGTGCTGTCGGCCGCGCTGCGGGGCGAACCGACCGGGCAGCCTTACGGCTTCCGCGGCGACGTCGCATCCGTCGCCAAGCGCAATTTGCGCGCCGGCGAGATGTTGGACGGCGAAGGCGGCTACACCGTGTGGGGCAAGCTGGTGCCGGCGGACGCGAGCCTCAAGGCCGGCGCCCTGCCGATCGGCCTCGCCCATCGCCTCAAGCTGAAGCACGACGTCGCGCACGGCGAGATCGTGCGCTGGAGCGATGTCGAGTTCGATGCCAGCAACGAGACGATCAAGACAAGGAAGGCGATGGAGACGGCGTTCACGAAATAGCGAACAGACACCCGGAATTCGTGACGCTGCGGATCGGCCGAGGCCTGATGTCGGCTACTGCCTCAAAAGCGGTGCCTAAGCGGACCTCGTTGGAGGTCCGAATTGGGCCCAACAGCGAAAGTACCGCAGTTCGCCGGTGATATGTTGCGACGTTCCATTGCATGCAGACAACCTCGTTGACGTCGCCCGGACTGGCTTTGTGTACGCAATAAGCATTTGCGGGTTGGGCGCGCTGATCAGCACTGAATTAAGGCGGCAAGATAAGACAACAGCCTCCGGCGTATTGTGGCGTAGGCGGTTCTCTGGACGTCAACCACCGCACGGGTAGCACCTCGGATTTGTTGAACTCGACTCTTCGAGCAACTTGATTTCCTGTCTAATGCTGAGAAGCGTCGTCCGATCCGCGTCGGTCAGAGACGCTGCAACAGGGCAGACACTACTGTTCTTGTTCAGAAGCTCTGAAATTAAGTCGCGCGCGGCGGGACCAGCATTCTGGAGCTGGCCGAACTTCGCGACGGCGCGTACAACCAATGCCTCGTTTTCGTCCCCTGGACAAAAGAGCGCGCTTAAGGATTCCGCGAGCGCAGCGCGATTTGACCTAACGCCAACCATGTGCGTCACGATAGCTTTTCTCCACTCGTCAGCTGCAGGTGGCGGTGCCGAGGTGGGATCGCAAGATTGGAGTGTCTTGTCAGGACTTGAGCAGTCGAGGACCAAGATTCTTTCCAGCGCGGCCTCGCGCACGGGCCCAGACGGGAGCGATCGCAGGCTTGTACGCAGCTCCTCGTAGGCCTTATCCTTGTCGTCCCACGCTCGATCCTCTTGCTTCTCCAACTCCTGCCACCGTGGTTGCCAGGTCTTTGTCTTGTTATCCTCCACCATAGGGATCGCCGAGAACACCGCGGGAAAGCGTGCCTGATTGCTCCGCCAGAGATAGGTGCCACTAAGGTCAGTCGCCTTCAGATTCGCGCCCGAGAAGGACGCCCCTTGAAGCTGCGCGTTATTGAACAACGCGCCCTCGAGATGCGCTTGGTCGAGCGACGCGCCCTGAAGTCGCGCGCCAGAGAGGTTCGCCCCCTGAAGATACGCTTCGGTCAGCGACGCGCCCTGAAGCTGCGCCGACTGAAGCGACGCGCCCTGAAGCTGCGCCCCGTCGAGCAACGCGCCCTGAAGCCCCGCCGAGTCGAATGACGCGCCCTGGAGATGCGCGTGGTCGAGCGACGCCCCCTGGAGATGAGCGTGGTCGAGCGAAGCGCCCTGAAGCTGCGCTTTAGTGAGCCGGGCTCCCTGAAGGTCGGCGTCAGCGAAATCGACTCTTGGCAAACTGGCGAAGGTGAATATCGCTCCCCTCAGATCGCGCCCGAAGGGGCGGAAAACGAAGTCCCGCCAATTCGCCTTCGTGGGATCGTCGATGCTGAGGCCCTCGTAGACGTTGAGGCCGGGCAGGACGAGCGTGTTCGAGAATGGGAATCGGCGGTGAGTGACATTGTTCGGTTCGGCACTGAAGAGCGTATTGTGCACCGTGACGACCCACATTCGTTGGTCCCACTTCGCCAGCAGCTTTTCCTGCCACTCGCCAGGAAAGGTCGCAATCGCCCAAGAGAACGCAATGGCAAGGAAACTGAAGAACAGCCCTATCCCAACCGCGACCAATGAGGTCCTCGGGGCCGTCGCATCGCTCTCGCCCCCTGAGAGGACTTTTCGCCACAGCCACCAAACGAGTGCGAGATCAAAGAGCAGCGCGATCCGCTGCGTCCACGCGACGCGGACATCGTGATAGGGCAGGAATTGAATCTGGATCACCAGAAGCAGCAGCACAGGCGCCACGACGAGCGTGATCCAGGCTATCCCGCGCAGGAGCAATCCAAATGAGCTCTCGCGCAAATCGGACGGGCCCGCGAGGAATTGGATGAAGATGTTGCTCGGCAGCTGCCGCCTGAGTTTGTCGCGCGTCGCCTTGCGCCGTTCTGTCTCCCCTCCGTTCACGTCCTCGATCTGCGTATAGAGCGCCTGATGATAACGCTTCGCCTTGTCCGTCAACATGACGAGATGTACGAGCGTGTAGGCGTGAACGATCAGGAATAGGATCGGCGCCAGCAGGAAGAACGCGACCAACGGCAGGTCGATCCCGAGGAACGGCAGTTTGACCGCTTTTTCGAAGAAGAGGTCGGCGTGGGTCACCGCCCCCGCGGCGACCGCGAGATAGAAGAGAACGAAGAGATAGGAGAGCCAGAGGCCGCCACTTACGGACGCCGCATCGTCGACCGCCTGCTTAATCGCTTCGAGGTCGTCGGCCTTTTTGGCGAAATCCGGCAGTTCGTCTGAGTAAGCGACCTTGGTGGGGGCGTCGGGCTCGCGCGCGTCTTCGTTTTCCTGCAGAATCGCGGAGCCGGGGGGATCCATGGCTGGAGGCGTAACCCTGGGCGAAGGCGGTTGCGATTGCACGTTCATGACGCTCGGCTCCCGGCAATCCGGCGGCCTGTCCTTCAACCAGGGTCAGACCAATCAAGGGCCTATCAAGCGATCTGGGGCCAAGTCATCACGGGCGCAGTCCAATTTGTTTCGCACACGGACCCGTGCGTGCCTCGCCCCGGAGCTTAACCTAACCTCCCAAAAAGATCTTCACAGTATCTAATCGTCCCTGCACTGAAGCCTTGATCTTCAGATATCCGCTCATACCAACGGGATCTTCCCCATGTGCGCCTCCAGAACAATTGCCGTGCACACCGTTGAGTAATGCGTCCAATTCACCCTCAGCAATGCTGATCTGTTGCAGAGCATCCGGCTTCTGGTCTTGTGACAAAGCCGATACTGCGGCGTCGAGTGCATTCACCGCTGAGTTAGCGTGGGGCTGCAATTGCGCCCAGCTAACAGGAGGCACACCGTGCGCGCCACCTGAGCAACCCTCGCTCATCGATATGACCATGTTTTGGATCTGGGACCTTGCTTCGCTCACCACGGTCCGTGCGGCAGAATTCGCATCCTGAGCGCTAACGTTGCCGAGCGGAGCTAAAAAGAGACTCCCGCCGATCATCGCGGCCATCGCAGACCCCAGAGAACGAGTCATCAGCCTTTTGGAGAACGCGATTACCAAGGTCACTCGAGAACCTCGTTGCTTGTACAAACCGTATGCGTTTGTAGAGCCGCTGATAGAGCGCAGCTAGTCGCGACCAGCCACACTAGAAACGTAAACATCAATCCAGTTCAAGTCATCATTCGTTCTCCAGTTCGCCCTCTGCTGGGACGCACCGCGTCATCAGTAGAAAATCGTCTTATGACTTCGAGGCTGCGTCGAGGCTCGAACTTGATTCACATCACGTTGAAAGAACTGCTGTAGGATTGCGCCCATGAACTTTGCGCTTGAGCCCTCAATCCCCCCACAACGAGAGGGTGTGAGATAACATACCACTCCCGCAGTTTTTGTCACGGAGTTCTTCGCGACAGGTCTCAACCATTGACCTAGTCGCGAGCACGACAGCAACCCCGTCAGTGCCCCCCTAGAAACGTCGCATCCAGATCAAACCGAAAACGCCCCTCATTGAGCAAAGCGTGTCCGCTCTTCCTTTGAATGTTGACCTGCGAGCGGAGGTGGATTGAGAGGAGTCCATGTCGCGGCAGAGGTGCTCCGAGCTAGTGCGCCTGCCTGGCACTGGGCGTCAGGTCGATCAGGCCTAGATCCACAAGCATGCGATGGAAGCGACGTTTCCGTTCGGAAGACGACGCGAAATAGGCTTCCCTCCAATCATCAAGCAGGCTCGCGCGCGTGGCGAATATCGGGTCGAGCGCAATGCCCGCCCGTTGCAAGGCGAGGCGATGTCGAGGTCGGTGCCCCTCCCGGGGGCCGAAATGGGGGATATTCAGGGCTTCGATCGCATAGAACGTGCCAAACGGGCGCCGCCCATCGCACGGTCGTTTCAGGTGTCGATCGATCTACTTCGTCAACACGGGTTGATGGTCCCCGTGATGCACGATGAGAACGGGCCGTCCAGGGAAGCTGCTTGCGAGCTTCGCTCTGAGCCTTTGCCAGACAGACGCGGTCTCCGCCAGTCTTGTGTAGTACTCAACGTATCCAGCATCGGGGAAGCTCGCGATCCCAAAGTGACCTGATGGCACGAGCTGCCGATCATGGGGACCGTGATTGAAGTTGGTCAGCGCATAAAGAAATCTCGGTGTCGGATCGCTGGCGATCCCCCTGGCATGCGCATCGATGACCGCATCCAGGAACATCACATCGGTGCGCGCCTCGCCCTTCGAGACGACCGTGGAGCCTGTCATCGGGTCGCGCTTTGCGCGGACCCGGTGGCGGTCTCCTCAGGGTGAGGCTCATCGGCACCGGAGGCCTTCGAAATAGTTGCCGCGCGCTCCGTCCTCATCCTGAGGAGCACGCCCAAAGCGGGCGTCTCGAAGGATGGCCGCAGGGAAATCACTCTCAAATGCGATAGCGCCCGGTGCTTCGCGGACTCAAACCGGACATGGCAGCAGGTCCGTTCAGGACCACCTCCAGACGCATGCAGCGCAGCAAATAGAACGCTCGGCAGACCCACCTCACCGATGGGCAAAGCGGCGTTGTTGCAGGTGAGAGCCGAGAGGCGCTGAAGCCCGGCCGGGAACCCTGCCGTGCAAGTCTGGATTCCCGCGATGGTTGGGATAAGCTTACGTTGCCTGCGCAGAAAAATTGCAAAACGACATTTGGGAGGACGTAATGCTCGACACCACCCTAAGCGCGCGCGTCCAGGCTTTCCTCGACAAGTTTGATGCCGCGCTTGCGGCGGGCGATCTCGACGCCGCCGTCGGAATGTTCGCGCCGGAATGCTTCTGGCGCGACCTCGTTGCCTTCACCTGGAACATCAAAACCATGGAAGGCCGCGATCAGGTTCGCGACATGCTTGCGCATTGCCTCGCACATGTGAAGCCGCACAATTGGAAAATCGCCGAAGGTGAAACGCCGACCGAGGCTGACGGCGTGACGGAGTCCTGGATCTCATTCGAGACTGAGGTCGCGCGTGGGTACGGACTCGTCCGCTTGCAGAACGGCCAGATCTGGACGCTTTTGACCACGATCGTCGAACTCAAGGGCCATGAGGAAAAGGCGGGTTTCACCCGGCCGCTTGGCGCCAGGCACGGCGTCAATCCCGGCTCCAAGAGCTGGAAGGAGCTGCGCGACGAGGAAGTCGAAGAGCTCGGATTCAAGACCCAGCCCTACGTGCTTGTCATTGGCGGCGGACAGGGCGGCATCGCGCTCGGGGCGCGGCTGCGCCAGCTCGGCGTACCCTCGATCATCGTCGAAAAGAACGCACGCGCCGGCGATTCCTGGCGCAACCGCTACAAGTCGCTCTGCCTGCACGACCCCGTCTGGTACGATCACTTGCCCTACATCGATTTCCCGAAGAACTGGCCGGTGTTTTCGCCCAAGGACAAGATCGGCGACTGGCTCGAAATGTACACCAAGGTCATGGAGCTGAACTACTGGACCAACACCACGGCCAAAAGCGCCAATTGGGACAACAGCAAGAAGGAATGGACCGTCGTCGTCGAACGCGACGGCAAGGAGCTCACTCTGCACCCCAAGCAGCTTGTCTTCGCGACCGGCATGTCGGCCAAGCCGAACATGCCGAAGATCAAAGGCATGGAATCGTTCAAGGGCGACCAGCACCATTCCTCCCGCCATCCCGGCTCCGGCGGCTACAAAGGCAAGAAGGTGGTGGTGATCGGCTCGAACAATTCGGCCCACGACATCTGCGCGGCGCTGTACGAGGCCGGCGTCGACGTCACGATGGTACAGCGCTCAACCACGCACATTGTGCGCTCGGACTCGCTGATGGCGACCCTCGGTGACCTCTATTCCGAACGTGCCGTCCGCGGCGGAATGACAACGGCAAAGGCCGATCTGATCTTCGCTTCACTGCCCTACCGGATCCTGAATCAATTTCAGAAGCCGGTCTACGACAAGATCCGCCAGGATGACGCGGCTTTCTAT
Organism: Bradyrhizobium sp. CCGUVB4N; assembly: GCF_024199945.1. GTDB lineage: Bacteria > Pseudomonadota > Alphaproteobacteria > Rhizobiales > Xanthobacteraceae > Bradyrhizobium. Next base: position 8,564,590 of record NZ_JANADP010000001.1, read on the forward strand.
GCCGGGCTGGAAAAGGCCGGCTTCAGGCTCGACTTCGGTGACGACGAATCCGGGCTGTTCATGAAGTATCTGCGCCGCGGCTCGGGCTATTACATCGACGTCGGCGCCTCACAGCTGATCATCGACGGCAAAATCAAACTGTTCGCAGGACAGGTCGAGGAAATCACGCCCAACGGCGTCAGGCTCGACAGCGGCAAGGAATTGCCGGCGGACGTGATCGTCTATGCCACCGGCTATAGTTCGATGAACGGCTTTGTCGCCGATCTCGTCAGTCAGGAGACGGCCGACAAGGTTGGCAAAGTCTGGGGCCTCGGCTCCAATACGACGAAGGACCCCGGCCCATGGGAAGGTGAGCAGCGTAACATGTGGAAGCCGACGCAGCAGGAAGGCCTGTGGTTCCACGGCGGCAACCTGCATCAGTCGCGACATTACTCGCAATTCCTTGCCCTGCAGCTGAAGGCGCGCCAAGAGAGCATCCCGACGCCGGTCTACGGCCTGCAGACTGTCCATCACAAGGGCTGACATTGCAGAGAGCACGGCGGGGCTCGCCGATTGCGGGCCCCATGCTATTTCCGGGTCGCGACCGGGTGCTCCGAGCTAGCGCGCCTGCCTGACACTGGGCATCAGGTCGATCAGGCCGAGATCCACCAGCGTGCGATGGAAGCGACGTTTCCGTTCGGAGGACGACGCGAAATAGGCTTCCCTGCAATCATCAAGCAGGCTCGCGCGCGTGGCGAATATCGGGTCGAGCGCAATACCCGCCCGTTGCAAGGCGACAGTTCCGAGAAAGGCGATGTCGAGGTCCGCGCCCCGTCCGGGGCTGAAATGGGGGATGTTCAGGGCTTCTATCGCATAGAACGTGCCAAACGGGCGCCGCCCGTCACACGGTCGTTTCAGGTGTCGATCGATCTGCTTCGTCAACACGGGTTGATGGTCCCCGTAATGCACGATGAGAACAGGTCGTTCAGGGAAGCTGCTTGCGAGCTTCGCTCTGAGCCTTTGCCAGGCAGACGCGGTCTCCGCCAGTCGCGTGTAGTACTCGACGTATCCGGCATCGGGGAGGCTCGCCATGGCAAAGGCGCGCTCCCTCTCGAACTGACCCGATGGCACGAGCTGCCGATCGTGCGGACCGTGATTGAAGTTGGTCAGCGCATAAAGAAATCTCGGTGTCGGATCGCTGGCGATCCCCCTGGCATGCGCATCGATGACCGCATCCAGGAACATCGCATCGGAATTTGTTGCCTCGAAGCGCCCGGCATCGAACGGCGGCGGAAGCTCGTCGACGAAGATACGCTCGTCGATACCGATCGAGCCGTAGAATTTGTCGTAACTGAGAAACCCGCGGCGACAGCTGGATATGAGGGTTGTCTTGTAGCCGAGCGACGCCAACGAACGCGGCAGGCTGCTGTGAAAGCGGCCGGCCCCCTTCTTGAAGAGGTAGTAGGCGCTCGAGCCGAAGCTCGCACTTGAAAGACCGGTGAGCAGGCTGAATTCGGATTGCCACGAACCTCCGCCAAAGATGTCGACATTCAGGCGCCCAAACTCGCCATCTGGCGGAGACAGGAAGGCTTCGACGGCCGGCTCGACCGGCAACCCGAAAATGCGCGGGTCGAACACGGACTCGTGCTGGATGACGATGATGTCGGGAGAACAGGCCGAGCGCGCGGGCGTGGCCTCCCTCAATGGCAACGGTTCGTTGGCGATATCGCTCAGAGCCAACCCGCCGAACTGTCGCCAGCAAGCGGGATCAACCAGCGAGGCCATGAAGGTCGCGTAGAAGCACCGCCCTTGCGTCAGCGTCTGCCGCAAAAGGGTGGCGCCCTTCGACACGGAAGCCATTGCAAAGCCAACCAGCGCCAAGGCGAACAAGAGAATTCGAAACGCGATCGACACGGGAGATCCAGCCGCATAGAGCAGAACCGCGCTCGCAGCAAAGGCGAACAACGCGCTTCCCGCCACAACACCCAGCATCATGCGTGGATATTGCAGCACGAAGAATGGGACTGTGCCGGCAAACGCCAGCGGCAGATCGGAGACGGTCAGCTTGAGCGCGCTGTGATTGAATTTGACGATGGAGATGCCGGCGATCGCCACCGCCAGCATGCCGGACAGCAGGATCGCTCGATCGAGATCGGCAAGAAACACCAGCAGCAGGGCAGCATTGAGGAGAAGTGCGACGACGGCAAACGGCAGATGCTCAACGCTCCGTTCCATCAGGGCAATCGCGGCGATGGCCGCCACAAGGATCAAAATTGAAATCATGGGCCGAGCATGCCCCGGGCATTGGATTTTTTCAATTTGGGCCCTGGGCAGCCAGAGCAGCGCAGGCCGGCAGCGGCATCAACCGATCCTGCAGCGCAACAAGAACGAGAGGTCGACGAAATCGGTAAGGCCGACATCGCGATTGGTGACGTTGAAGGCTGCGTTACACGCCAATTCGGCCTGCCCCCGGTGGGCTCACTGCCCTTGGGTCAATTGCTGCAGGATCTGTTGGAACATTTGGGCCTGGTCGCTTTGTGCTCTGTCGTTTCTGCACACGGCCTCGAGTGCGCCCTTGATCCCGCCGCTCACGCAGTCGAGCTCGCGCTCGCCAAGAACGTCGCTCTGCGCATTGATCTGATCAGTCATCTTGATTGCATCAGTCATCACACGTCTCCTTGAGTTGGCGCGATTGTCCGACACCGATGCGACCACATTAGGCATCACCGCTCTCATCTGTATGTGACGGCCATCACAAAGTGTCTGATTTGGGGGGCGCCCGCCCGTAAGCGCGTGGGTGGAGAGAGCGCACCACCTTCGCGGCGATCGCTCGAACGTCACTCACGGCAACAGCCGCTCCTGCCTCGCCTGCCTGAACCACTTCCGGAACATGTCTTCCGTATCCATCATCTCGGTGAAGCCGGCGCGGTTGATCTTGACGGTCGAGACGATCGAAGGCGGGCCTGACGCGGTCTGGCCGTAGCGCAGGCTGTAATCGGCATACTGGAACGAGAGGCCGACGAATTCGGCAAGGCCTGGCGACACAAGATTGTGCTGGCGCCTGAGCGCGTCCCACGGCGCGAGCCAATTCGGAAACTCTTTCGCCATCGACAGCGGCACCGGCCTGCCGGGTTTCATCTCCAGCGCGTCGGCGACCGCGGGCCAGATGTTCTCCCAGGTGAAGACGTCGCCATTGGTGACGTTGAAGGCTTCGTTCCGCGCCGACCTCGCCTCGCCGGACCATGCGATTGCGCGTGCGAGAAGATCGACGTCAACGGCCTGCGACACCCGCGCGGCGCCGCCGGGGAAATCGAGCGGCCTGCCCTGCTCGCGCAGCATCGCCGCGTAGACGCCGAGCGGCGGGATCAGATCCATGGCGCCGCCCATGGCGAGGCCGACGATCAGGACGGGGCGCAAGATGCTCCAGTGCCAGGCCTTCGCCTTTTGAGCCTTGCCCATTTGGAGCTCGCGCAGAAAGCTTTCCTGCGCCCAATAAAAATTCGGCTGCTCGTACATTTCCGAGCGGCCTTCGCGGGCCGGCACTGTCAGGGGACGGACATGGACGCCATAGGCCTTGGTGCCCTGCAACAGGGCAACGTGCCTGAGATCAGGCGCGACCGGTTCGAGCGCGCCCATCAGGTTGCGCAGCATCAGATCGTTGGTTCGGATCTGCTCCGGATCGCGCCAGCCGTCGACGAGCTGCGGCGCCTCGTGAAGCGCGGCATAGACGAGATGGGTGGCGCCTCGCAGCTCGGCTGCGGCACGCCGGCAGTCGGCTTCGCTGGTCAGATCGACGGGCACGTGGCGCGCACCGTAGAGATCGCGCGGCTTGCGCCGCGACAAGGCAACGAGCTCGCAAGGCTCGGCTGTGCCGAAGTGTCGCAAGGCGGCGTTGCCGACGAGACCCGTTGCGCCGGCGACCACGACTTTCTTGCCCGCCATGCTCGTTCTCCCCTGTTATTGCCTGTTCGCGTAGCAGACGCTCCAGGCTGCGACTTGCGTCAGGCCCGTGTTCGCAGATGCGAGCGAGGCATGAGGCTTGATTATCGCCGGGCGGCCGGTCATCCTCGCCTCGGGAACCGCAATGATCGGAATTCCAACAACAAGAGCCCCCAGCGGGGCCATTTCGGAAGCGCTCACAAGTCTCAAACAAACAACGTCGGGCTCGGCGAAGATAAACGACAACAAGATCGTTCCCTGGTCGAAGCATCGGCATCACGGAGGGTACGCATGCAACGTCGTGAATTCCTGAAAGTCACGGGCGTCGGCCTGGCTGCGAGCACAGCGGTCGCCGCGCCCGCGATCGCACAGTCCTCGCCCGAAGTCAGGTGGCGTTACGCCACGAGCTGGCCGAAGGCGCTCGATACGCTCTATGGCGGCTGCGAATATTTCTGCAAGAAGGTCGCCGACATCACCGACAACAAATTCCAGATCCAGCCCTTCGCTGCAGGCGAGATCGTTCCGGGCTTGCAGGTGCTGGATGCCGTCTCCAACGGCACCGTCGAGATCGGCAATACCGCGCTCTATTATTATTGGGGCAAGAACCCGGCCTTCACGTTCGCAACGGCCCTTCCGTTCGGGCTGAACACGCGCCAGCAGATCTCGTGGTTGCTGTGGGGCGGCGGACAGGATCTCGTCAATGATCTGTTGAAGGAGCACAATGTCTACGGCATTCCGACCGGGTCGACCGGCGCGCAGATGGGCGGCTGGTTCAGAAAGGAGATCAAGAGCACCGAGGACCTCAAGGGCCTGAAGATGCGCATCGGCGGTTTTGCCGGCACCATTCTCGCCAAGCTCGGCTGCGTGCCGCAGCAGCTCGCCGGCGGCGACATCTATCCGGCGCTCGAAAAGGGCACGATCGACGCGGCCGAATGGGTCGGCCCCTATGACGACGAGAAGCTCGGCTTCGCCAAGGTCGCGAAGTATTACTACTATCCCGGCTGGTGGGAAGGCACGAGCCAGGGCCACAACATCATCAACATCGACAAGTGGAACGCGCTGCCCAAGCACTATCAGGCGGCGGTCGATTCGGCGTCGCGGGACACCTTCACCTGGATCACCGGCAAGTACGACGCGGTGAACGCGCCGGCGCTGAAGCGGCTGATCGTCAACGGTGCGATCCTCAAGGGCTTTCCGCAGGAGGTGCTGGAGGCCTGCTACACCACCGCCAACGAGATCTACGCCGACCTCTCCAAGACCAATCCGCATTTCGGCAAGATGCATGCGAGCATGATGGCCTACAAGAACGACTCGCTGCCTTGGACGCAAGTCGCCGAGCTGAGCTACGACAGCTTCATGGCGCGGATGCGGACCAAGACATGAGGCGTTGATCGGCCAGGAAGGGCGGAAACGACGAAAGCCCCGGAGGTGTCTCCGGGGCTTTTTGTTTTAGGCAGGTTCAAGCGGCTGATACAGCTATCGTAGGGTGGGCA